>NZ_JAPWKF010000007.1 GCF_028283685.1 Edaphobacter sp.
GGACGACGGGGCTCGAACCCGCGACCTCTGCCGTGACAGCTAAGCTGGATCGCGTAACTTGTTGATACTAGGCGTAGCGGATGGCTCCCTGAGCGCCTTATTGAACCCTCGGCAACGGTTACTGGACCCTTAGCGGACCCACGACCTTTGCCCTCCAAACCTTTGCCCTGCTCTCGATTTTCCAGCAAATTTGGGCATTTTTGCGGTCGATTTCGGCCGATTCCTCTGTCGCGGTAAGGCAGAGGTCGAAGGTCCAAATGATACTCCAATCACCGATTGTTCCTTCTGGGGGAACTTTTCGTGCAAACAATAACATCCCTACGTGATACCCTGTTCGCGTTTCGTTCCTTGCGGGGGAACAATATGATCACGGAATATAACCCGAAGACTGCTGGACCTAGATCTAAAACCTTGGGACCAAGGTCGTCCGCCCTCTGGGTGGAACTCAATGAACGCGGCAAAACCACGTTCACTCTCAAAGATGCCGAGGAGATAACCGGCCTGCGCGGTTCCTCGGCGCGGACCCTGATCCACAAGGCGGAGCGGCGGGGACTCGTAACCCGGCTGCGCTCCGGCCTCTACACGTTGGTCCCTTTCGAACTGGGCAGGGCGACCGAGTACGTCGGCGACCCCTTTGTCATCGCACGGGAAATGTGCGAAGGGCGCCCCTACTTCATATCGCACGGCTCCGCGATGGAATTGCACCGCCTGGTCACGCAGCCCCAGTTCACCATCTACGTCAGTTCGACACTCAGGACGCCACCACGTTCGGTGCATGGGCACGAGTACCGCTTCGTCACGGTCAAGCCGACAGATTTCTTTGGCCTGACGCAGGTCTGGATTACGAAGCAGCAATCCGTCATGATCAGCGACAAGGAGCGGACTATCCTTGACGCTTTGCGCCAGCCGCAATACGCGGGCGGCATCCCGGAAGTAGCGAAGGCTCTCTGGATGGGCCGCACGGAAATCAAGGTTGCGAAGCTTCTCGACTATGTGCAGCACTTTTCGAGCGGCGCTCTGCGGCGGCGACTTGGGTTCCTGTTGGAACTCTACGCAATGGCCACACCGGGGGAGCTCGAACCGCTTCGCTCGAAGCTGACCTCCACCTATGACCGCCTCGATCCAACGTTGCCAAAGTCAGGTTCCTTTCAGGCACGCTGGCGTCTGCAACTCAATATCGGTATCGACGAACTGGAGGCGATTCCGCACACATGATCCCGCAGCGCAATCTCTCCCTTCTCGCCAACCGGCTGTACAAGGAACACGGTGGCCGTCGTATTCCCGAGGCCGTGCTGGAGCGGGATTACTGCCTGGCCTGGTTTCTTGTGGGCTTGAGCCAAAGCAAGCTCCGCGACCTGCTCATCTTTAAGGGCGGCACGGCGCTGAAGCGCTGCCACTTCGGCGACTATCGTTTCTCCGAAGACTTGGACTTCACCCTTGCAAGGAAAGTGCAATTTGCGGGGATCCGCGCAGGACTGGACGAGGTCTATGAGCTGGTGGCCCAAGCCTCCGGCATACGCTTCTCGTTCGGGGCTGAAGACCGCCAGACGCATGTCAACAGCTTCACCTTCTATCTCCGGTATCAAGGACCGCTGCCGATACCCAACACCGTGAAGGTGGACATTACTGTTTCGGAGATTCTGCTCTTCCCAGTCGAGCAGCTTCCTGTGCTACGCACCTATCCAGAGTTTGAGGACGTACCGGAGGATCGCTTGATCTCTGTGTACAGCCTGAACGAGATCGCCACTGAAAAGATCGTGGCTCTCCAAGACCGGGCTCGCAACGAGCCGCGCGACCTCTACGACCTGTGGTTCCTGACTTCTCATGCGGGTATCGAAATCGGCCATCTCATCGGAGCCATAACGGAAAAGCTACGCTTTCGGGAGAAAGATATCGCCGGCGTCGAAGCCCGCATCCTCGCAAAGGAAGCTCGTCTGAAGGCGCTCTGGAACGGCCGTCTCGGACATCAGATGGAAGCATTACCACAGTATGATGGGGTCTTCCGCACCGTGCGTCGCGAGCTTCGGCAAGCAGGATTTGCGAACTAGGACAGACGTTCTGGGTAATTGATAGATGAGTGATTGTCCCTTCTTGCCCTCGACGCGGGGTTTTGCCTACCACTTGTGTGGTCTACGCGAAGTGGATCGCCGGGTATGCTAACGACATATGGCCAAAGCGAAGACCAAAGCGACAAACGGTCGGAGGGAATCTGAGTCGATCACCTTCCGCGTCGATTTTGTGGTCAGCCTTTCTCAATATGAAGGAGACCCTAGCGACTTCATCACGGTCTGTCACGGAGACATTATCTGCTTGATGGATGACGACAGTGAGCAAGAGATAGGGACAGTCGTGGTCTACATGATCGAACGTAGCCGGGTGCCGAACGAAGGAATGTCCCTCTTTGAGGTGATGGATTGTCTCGATGGCGACAGTTGCGATTGCTTTGCGAATCTCTTCGACCAGGAGAGCGAACAGCTAAAGCCAGAGGTCGAGCGACTGCTTTCGGAAAATCGTGCGTTCCAGCATGACATGATGCTGATCGAGCGGCTTGAGCTAAAGCCTGACTATCGGGGTCGAGGTTTGGGAAATGAGATTGCTTCGCGCGTGATCCAGAAATTTGGACAGAATTGCAGTGTCATTACCTGCGTACCTGTCCCCCTGCAGTTCACGGGTCTCGGGCCGAGGGACAAAGAACCGACTGGAAAACGGTCGGCACAGCAGCGCGTTCGCAAGTTCTGGGAGGGTGTGGGGTTTTTGAGGCTGGCTGGAAGCGACTACTACATCTGGCCTAACTGACTACTCCTCTTCCGCCCTGCTTGCCACCGTAAACAAAAAGCGCCAGATGTCTCCGTTCACGGTCATTTAGGTTCTGGCTAGGAGTTCCACCGGCAGTGAAATACACAACAACCTGAATCGATGGTGGGCTCGAAAGTGGCGTTAGCTCGTCGGATTGAAATTGGAGTTAGATTTTCAGTTTGAAGCGGGATGCAGCACCACTTGTCGGGAGAACAGAACGTATGACTGCCAAAATCTACAGCCGTGGAAGATGGAGCATAACCACCGGCCGATCCTATCGGTGTATGCCTTGGAACTAGACCTCGCTTCGTACTCGGATCCCCAGATGCCTCAAAGCCAATTCAGCAGTGCGCTTGAGTTGAGCCCTCGTGGAGCCGTTTGCCGCTTGCACGGCGAGACCACTGAGGAGTGATGACAGGTAGCGGGTGTAGTCATCGATGTTCTCTTCTTTGGAGAACTCTCCGGCTCTTCGGGCTTTGAGAAGACGGCCCTTGAGGACGGCTTCATTCCGGAGCCGTATATCGAGCATTAGAGCCTTGGCAGGTTCCGTGTCTACACCGCAGGACAATGACCCAGTCAATGTGAAGCAGCTAGCCGGATATTCCTTGCCTCCTAGAAACTCCACTGTGTTGTAGAACGCAGCCTGTACGAATGTTTCAAACGTTGGCTCAGCAAGCGCTCGCACCATGTACTGCCCAGGTACTTCCAAATAACGTTTCGCCGCGAGAGCGAACAGTGCCTGCTTATCCCCGAACGCCGCATAGATACTGGACGGGTGAATGCCCATCGCGTGCGAGAGATCCGCCATGGAGGTGCCTTCGTAACCCCGTTCCCAGAACAGACGCATCGCGACATCTAGCGCGGCGTCTTTGTCGAAGGCAGCAGGTCTTCCGAGCTTGTTCGAGGGCCTCATATCGTTTTATGACGCAAGTTTTTTGAATCAGATGCAGAGTTGATCACATCTGTAGTGATCGTACGATATCATTCCGTAATGATCATTCTCGAATAAATCGCGATTCACATCCCAGCTTTACAACCGCAACGCAGCAAAGGCGAAATATTAAGGAGTCGAATGGGCAGGCTGAGTGGCAAGGTAGCGCTAATCACCGGAGGCAATAGCGGGATTGGGTTGGCAACGGCAAAGTTGTTCGTCAAAGAAGGAGCTTTTGTCTACATAACAGGACGAAAAGAGGCGAGCCTCGCAGAGGCCAGCAAACTTCTGGGCGAGCAGTCGCAAAGTATTAAAGTCGATGTGTCGAAGCTGCGCGATATTTCCCGCATGTACGACGTTATCGCCGAACGGCATCAGCGGCTCGATATCCTTGTCGCGAATGCCGGTGGCGGAGAATTCAGCGCGCTAGGAGAGTACACCGAAGATCATTATTCCCGTACGTTTGATGCGAACGTGAAAGGGCTGATCTTCACGGTTCAGGGTGCTCTTCCTTCTTTGCATCCGGGCTCGTCCATCGTGCTTGTCGGGTCGCAAATATCTATCGAGGGGGTCGCGAATTTCGGCATCTACGCTGCAACGAAGGCCGCTGTACGCTCGCTTGCGCGAACGTGGACTGCCGAACTATCGGATCGCAACATCAGGGTCAACGTTGTTAGTCCGGGACCCACGGATACTCCCGCGATCTCCGGTCTAGTGGATCGCGACCCAGCGCGGGATGCTGAACTCAGGAAACTACTAGCCTCATCGGTCCCACTCAAGCGTATGGGTACAGCAGATGAGTCAGCGAACGTGATCCTTTTTCTTGCGAGTGATGAAAGCAGCTTCGTAGCTGGAGCTGATTACGTCGTGGATGGCGGCAAGACGGGCATTTGAGCGAAGGTGTCATTCGTCAACGACGGCAAGAAGCACGGGTGGCGCCTCTTTACTGACTACATGTAATGAAAGTTCAGAACGTGGAAGGAAAGCACCTTGGAGATCACTCGCAGACAATTTTCGGTTGGTGCCGGCGCGGCCGGAGCATTGGCCCTCCTGAACGGAACGTCCAGCAGCGCCGCGACAACGAAAGCAAACGAAGACATGCAGAATCAACCTAAAGGTAAGTCGTTCTGGCCTAACGGAGCGCGTCTGGCCGTCAGGATCTCTCTCATGTTCGAAGGCGGAGGGCAGCCCATTTCGGGTGCCAAAGCGCCTTCGGCCCGATCCTAGACGGTCTACCAGACCTCCCGGCGAATGCATTTTTCGCTTACGGGCACTACGAAGGAATACCCAGGGCACTGAACCTGTTCGATAAACACAACATCAAGGTTTCGTGTTTCATGGTTGGCAAAGCCATTGAGAATGCCCCTGATGTAGCTCAGGAGGTCGTGCGCCGCGGGCACGAAGCAGCGGCTCACGGTCGCACTTGGTCGGCCTCTTACAATTTCTCTCGCGAGGAAGAGAAACGCTTCATCGCTGACTCACAAGAAACCATTCATCGGCTTACCGGACAGACAGCAGTTGGTTGGAATGCCTTCTACATGCGCAATTCGGTCAACATCCTGGAGACACTGCAGGAGCTAGGCTTCTTGTACACCATTGATGAACCGAGCCACGATGAACCCTTCATCATTCCGGTAAAGGGCAGAGGCTTCGTGACCGTGCCGTATACGCTCAGCATGAACGACATTTCGTCTTTCCCACTGGAGGGCTACAACCCGCTTGCCTATGAACAGGCATTGAAAGACGAGTTCGACCAGTTATATGAAGAAGGCGCGAGCCGCCGCAGGTTGATGCTCATAGGCATGCACGACCGGATCAATGGCCATCCAATCGGATTCGTGTACTCGATCGCTTCTTGACATACGCGAAGAGCCACAACGACGTTTGGTTTGCGCGTAAGGATGAGATTGCGAAGTGGGCGTTGGAACACAGGGAGGATACGCCGATCGTGCATCGTGGATCGGCAAGTATTTCGGGGCTTCAGGGTAGTTGATTGGCCGTTCAGTGGTTCGGACAGTTGTGCGGAGGCTGGCACGGGCCGCAAGGACGCGACCCCAGAACTCGGTCTGTCCTTCATAGACCCAAAGCATCGAGGGGTCTGTCGGTTGATTGAAGTTTGGTGACCAGAGACCAGCGGGCTGGCGAAAGCGGCTGTTCCATGCGTGAACGTATTCGTGCGCGATCAGGTCTCGGTTGTTCAACTGCTGCACGCTTGCGGTGAAGTAGTTGGCAGGAAAATTATTTTCCTGCCCTCATCCAGATGTTCGAGGCCTCCGCCAGGAGAAAGCTGATTGCTGAGCGAAACCAAAGCGTCATAGTGGCGAAAGGGCGCCGGGCCGAAAACCTTTGAGGCTTGCACGACCAAGGCCTGCAACTCAGCAAGATCTGTTGGCGAGATTTCGAGGTCCGCAGGTTCATCTGCGACAAGGTCGAGATGAACGGGGACATGCGAGGGAGATGAGAGAACCAACTGTCGTGTGTACCGTGCGGCATAGACCGGAGCATCGACGAGGCGGTCGAGAGTTTCAGGCGAGAAAGCCAAAAGATTGGCTGAGCTATCAGGAGGGTGCAACGGTGCGAGTGCAGTGAACGCAAGCAGCCCCTTCGGAAGTTCTAGCTGCGCAGCCACCGGAATATCCCGGACAAACCAGCCGGCCGGGTAGAGCAGGAGATGTTGCCACTCGACATCGACCATCTCTGGGCGCAACTTGGCCGAGGAGCGCGACGGCAGGTATTGAAAATTCAATGTCAGCGAACGTGCTCCAGCAGGGATGGCTAAGTGAAAGGCGTGAACGTCGATCGTGTCGCGCCGCCACTCGATGTCGTGTCCATCGACCTGCATGCGTATGCCCGCCAGCTCTATAGCCGATACCGTGTGCCCGTGGCTGGTCGTTTCCCACTCGGGGTAAAGCAGCACCATTTCACCGGGAGCTTGTATAGGTATTGATTCGCTTACACGGAAGAAACTATGAATCGTGTCCGTAGCGTCGACGTGAAGTTGGATCGTACCCCTAAAGTGCTGGTCGCGCGGCTGAGGCACCGAGGACCGGAGAGGCGTTGAGAACGGCTTACCCCCGACCTGTCCAATCGCAGAAACACAAACCAAAGCAGAGACACCAAGGACTACGAAACGCATGGTCGATTGTAACCAATCAAAACGAAGAGGAAACAAAACTGCCAGCATCCCGAGACGCTCTTCGCGGGTGGCGTGAAGACAGTTTCAAAACGTTTCCGAGAGTTATAGACAACTTCGCAGGCACATACAAGTCTCGACGAGTTGGAGTTGTCTGATGGATGAGGTTTTCCGTAAGTCAGGTGAAGCAGCAGATGGGTTGCAGCCGCGAGCATACTGTCGCGGCGAACAACCCATGACCCGCTTGAATGCTTTGCTAAAGGCGCTTTCAGATTCGTAACCCAACGAAAGAGCGATCTCGGAGATGGCGTCGGCAGTATTTTGCAGCCTGTCGCCGGCGAGCAACATCCGCCAGCGGGTCAGGTACTCCATCGGGGATGATCCGACCGCCTTTTTGAACCGGAGGGTGAAGATCGTTCGGGACATACCGGCGCGTTCCGCCAAGGTCTGCAACGTCCAGCGGTGGGCTGGATTCTCGTGCATTGCGTTCATTGCCAGGCTAAGTTGCTTGTCCGTTAAGGCGAACATCCATCCGACACTGCCTCTGCCTCCTTCCAGATGCAGCCGTAGAGCCTGAACCAGCATCATGTAGGCGAGCTGTTGGGTGACCAGAACTGCTCCTGGTCGTTGTTCGCGCAACTCCTGCCGCATGCGCTCAAGAGCCCAACGCAGTGCTGCCTTATCCGATTCTGTCTGGAGATGCACGATGGGTGGCAACGCACCCAACAGAATGCGGGCGTGACCGCCTGTGAGCGTGAAGTGGCCCCCAACGATGAGGCAACTGCCACCACCATTGAAGGAGACGATACCGCCGCTTCGCCCGCTCGCGTAAAACGCGGATGCGTCGATCGGGGCAAGTGACAAGTCGCTTGCAAGGCGTAAAGGCCTACCGGTCGGCAACAGGAAACAATTTCCTGTCTGAAGGTGCACCGGATCAGGAACACCTTCCACCGAGAGCCAACATGCGCCTGAAACGACTGCGTAACACTTGATGCCCTCCTTTTGAGGGAACTGGATTGCCCATTCTCCTCCCACGTCGAAACCACCGGACACGTAAGTGCGTGGCTTCAGCAACGACAGAACATCCGAAAGTGGGTCCATAAAATCTCCGTACGATCGAGCTAGTAATGCGAACGCCCTGCCATAGATCGTACGACAAAAGTCGGCATATTGTGGGGACAGTGGTTCCCAGAAGTGTCCAAGGGCAATGCGAAATCTACGGGAGAAAATATGCGTGTTTTCGTCACAGGCGCTACGGGCTATATCGGTTCAGCCGTAGTTGAGGATTTAATTCGAGCTGGACATATGGTGCTTGGTCTTGCTCGAAACGACGTGGCAGCCGATGCGCTTAAGCGAATGAGAGCCGAAGTCCACAGAGGTGACTTGTCAGACCCGAAGGGCCTTTCCCTGGCCGCCTTAGAGTGCGACGGCGTGATCCACACCGCCTATAACCATGACTTCTCGCAATTTGCGGCTGCCGCTGAGATGGACAGGCGTGTTGTAGAGGCGTTCGGCGAAGCACTCTCGGGAACAGGCATGCCCTTGGTCATCGCCTCCGCAATTGGTTTGCTCTCGCCGGGACGCCCAACGACCGAAGACGACACTGGAGATCCCCGTTCTCTTGGAGCAGCTCGTATTCCATCGGAGGAACTGGCTCTTGCGTTGGCGTCTGAGAACGTCCGATCAAACATTATCCGGCTTCCTCCTGTGGTTCATGATCGAACGAAGCAGGGCCTCGTCACCAGAATGATCGCCTTGGCGAATCAGACTGGTGCTTCGGCATACGTGCGCGGCGGACTCAATCGCTGGCCAGCCGTACATCGTCGGGATGCCGCACAGCTCTTCCGATTAGCGCTCGAAAAAGGGGCATCGGGAAGCCGGTATCACGCGATCGCCGAGGATGGTATCGCATTGCGGGCGATCGCTGAGGCAGTCGGAAGGCTTGCGAACGTTCGTGCTGTCTCGAAGACTCCCGAGGAAGCGGCATCTCATTTCGGTTTTCTTGCTTACTTCGTGAGCGCTGATTTCCAGGCATCCAGCACGAAAACAAAACAAGCATTGGGTTGGAATCCAACGGGACCAGGTTTGATCGCCGATTTGGAGCCTGCCTGATCGATGAGTTTCCCCTGCGTGCATATGCGTGGAAAACCCAAATTGCAAACTACAAGGAAATCCCCGATGAGTTATAGAAAAACCTTCTTCATTCACCGAATTCTGTTGTCTATCCTTTCCTTGGTTTTCATCCTTGGGTCGGTGGAACCAACACTTGCCGAACGCATTGACAGCGGCGTGCCGGGGATGATTTTCGAGCAGGATGTGCCCATCACGATGACAGACGGCGTTGCATTGCGTGTCAACATCTATCGCCCAGAGAAACCCGGGCACTATCCCGTGCTAATGTCTATGGGGCCTTACGGCAAGGACAGCCGGATGGATTCGGTTCCAGCGTACAGTGCTTCATGGGCAAGACTGATCGCAAAGTACCCGGATCTCTGCAAGAAGTCGTCCTGCCGTTACCTGCGTTTCGAGGAGGCCGACCCCGAGCGCTGGGTTCCGCAAGGTTATGTTGTGATCGATGCCGACTCACGTGGCGCTGGCAGCTCACCGGGTATGCTCGACCCCTTTTCTCCTCGGGAGATCGACGATTACGCAACCTTAATTACCTGGGCCGCTCATCAGACCTGGAGCTCGGGTAAAGTCGGTTTGATAGGAACCTCCTACCAGGCCATCAATCAGTGGATGGCCGCAGCACGACAACCTGAAGGGCTCGCCGCCATCCTGCCATGGGATGGAGCCTTCGACTACTACCGCGAGATCGCCTTCTACGGCGGAATACTCAATCCTGCATGGAAGTTCTGGTGGGACCATCAGGTCGTCCCCGATCAGAATGGAAATGGCGAGTCGCCTCTCAAGGATATGGTCAATGGTCAACGGACGACCGGTGAAGCCTTGTCCGCGGAATTGTTGAAGCAGAATCGTGCCGCACCTCTCGATGCATGGATAAGCCATCCTTATGATGGAACCTTCTACCACGAGCGAACACCCGATGGCAGTCGCATCACCGTCCCGCTGTTATGTGTTGCCAACTGGGAGGACTGGAGCACAGCTGGCTATATGGCCGCAAGCAGCAAGTCAAAGTGGCTGCGGATCGAAACTGGCGATCATCTGACACCGTTTTATTCCGAAGAGTCTTTTGACTTGCAAAAGCGCTTCTTCGATCACTTTCTGAAAGACGCGAAGAACGGGTGGGACAAAGAGCCTCCAGTTTCAGTGCAGGTCAGGAGTCCGGATGGCACCTTCTGGAAGACAGATGCCACATGGCCGTTGCGGGAGACGCAGTGGACACGCTACTACCTCGATGCTGATAACAGCGAAATGGGTCCGGACAAAGATGGATTGGCCGCAACCGAGAAGTCGTATGCGGCAATGGGCGACGGCCTGACTTTCAAAACCAAACGATTCAACGAAGACGTCGAGTTCACCGGACCAGTAGCGCTCAAACTGTGGGTTCGATCTTCCACATCCGACATGGATATCTTCGCAGCCTTGCACTTGATCGATCCTGAAGGGCTGGAGATAACCTTCACAGGCAATACCGATCCGCATGTTCCCGCAGATCAAGGCTTCCTCCGTGTCTCTCGCCGAGCTATCGATCCGGTGAAGTCAACGAACTATTACTCCTACCACCCCCAACTCGCCACAAAGCCGATGGTGCCTGGCCAGATTTACGAAGTGGATGTCAATTTCGCCTGGCCGACCAGTGTCGTCGTACCAAAGGGCTACCAGTTAGCCTTAAGTATCCAGGGCAAGGACTGGCAATATCCGCCCAGCGCAAGCATCGTGCCAAGCAAGGATTACGTACTTCCGTTCTCAACCAACCCCGGCTTATTTTACGCAGCGCATCCGAATCGTGATCCGGCTCTCTATGGAGGAACGAGCACGGTTGCGACCGGCGTGGGGCAGGCTTCTTATTTGTTACTGCCGTTGAGTCCGAGCAGGCATTGACGGCGCTATGCCGACAGCATCGCAGCTTAGGAGAGAGGAAAGATATATGCGTGTTTTCGTTACCGGAGCTACGGGATTTGTAGGATCAGCCGTCGTGAAGGAACTTCTCGAAGCCGGTCATCAAGTGTCGGGGCTTGTGCGCTCGGAGGCAGCGGCGAAATCGCTGATCGCCGCTGGTGCTCGGGCGCATCGCGGCACGATTGAGGACTTGGAGAGCTTGCGTAGCGGAGCTGCTGCTGCCGACGGCGTGATCCATACCGCCTTCTTCCATGCGTTCTCGCAAGCCAGCCTCGGAACGCGCCTTCGTGTGATGCTCGGCGGAAGTCCGAGCGGCATTGTTTCGCGCTTCATGTCAGCCGCAGTCAGGGCGGACAAACGCGCCATCGAAACCCTTGGCGCTGCACTGATGGGCCGTGACCGCAGGCTGGTCGCTGTATCCCCGACCATGGCCCTCTCGCTAGGCCGTACTGCCACAGAAGAGGATGTGGCCGATCCTGCCTCTGTTGGCGGTATCAGAGCCGGAACCGAAACGGCTGTGCTGGCACTGGTCTCGCGCGGCGTGCGTGCTTCTGTGGTGCGATTGCCTCCATCCGTCCACGACCAAAGCAAGCAGGGATTGGTCACCCAGATGATAGGTCTGGCCCGCAAGAAACAAGTCGCGGTGTATGTGGGCGAAGGAAAGAATCGTTGGGCGGCAGTGCATCGGTTCGATGCCGCTAGGCTTTTCCGGCTGGCGCTTGAGAATGGCGAGGCAGGCGCAAGGTATCACGCTGTAGACGACGAGGGCATTGCGGTTCGTAACATTGCAGACGCCATCGGCCGGAGCCTGGATGTACCGGTTGTCAGCAAGTCCGCCAAAGAGGCGGCCAAGGATTACAGCTTCTACACGCCGTTCCTCTCGGCAGATAACCCGGTGTCAAGTCAACTGACCAGGAAGGCACTTGGATGGCAGCCGACAGAGGTTCATCTCATGTCCGAGCTCGACCAGCTGCTTGCGCACCAATGAGCCTATTCGCCGCACTTGGGCCACGGTTTCGCGCGCCCAGCGGCAGCAAGGTGATCGGGGCTGCTCACTGTTCGGTCAGAACGCTGGTGAAGATGGCCTCCCCGATTGGACGTAGACCATCGGCAGTATGGCACTGCAACGATTGCTTAACTGAAACCGGGCCATCTTGATTTGGCATATGTATCCAGCGTCACTTCGTAGAAGGACCATCGGGAGGAAGGAGGGCGAGCAACAGTCGATTATGAACAATCCAGAAGCAAGATACGTGCGCAATGCGACTTTTACTGTTGGTGTTCTCTTCCAAAGCAAATGGAGAATACAGATTCTCTGTGCCATGCGTACGGGGCCAATTCGCCTGGGGCATCTTGCAAGACTGGTTCCAGGGGCCTCCAAGAAAATGTTAGTCCAGAATCTGCGCCAACTAGAAAGCGCTGGAATTGTTGCTCGAAACGATATGAGTGATCTTGTGCTGCATGTTGAATATGAACTGGACGGCGGCACGAGAGACGGCGTGTACGCGGTCTTGGATCATCTTGCAGAGTGGGGAGGAATTTATCTCAGCAAATCGTAGAGCCACAGATCTCTATGACGAAGACTTCGAACTTTCGTATCAAATGCTATTTTTTACAGCTTTCGTCTTCAGGGAGATAACACATGAAGCGTCTCGCCGGTAGCCTCTTCTTTGTTTTCATGATTCTGATCGGCGCCGCAAGCTCCACTCAGAGTCCACTACCAGCTGATACCAACAAGGCTGTCCCTACCAGCACCGCGTCGGATACTGTCGACGTTCAGCATGTGATTGATGCTTATCACGAAGCCGTTCTGACCCATGACGGGTCTCGACTAGCGCGTCTCTTTTTTCCTCAAGGCGGTATGTGGCTCAACGTACTTTCTGATGAGGCTTACGCCCGCGCGAAAGCGAAATCACCAGATGCGGTGAAGGTTCGTGTGGGAAGTTACACAGACTTCGCAAAGCTGGTTTCGACCTCAAAGGCCAGCTTCAATCCGACGCACACACATCTGCATGAGAACAGCGACGGGACGATCGCGTCCGTGTACTTTGACTTCGTATTCCTGGTTGACGGAAAGGAGCAGAATCGCGGGAGCGAAACCTGGGTTGTTGGTCAAAGGAAGCGAGGGTTGGAGGATAGCCGCAATGACCTACTCGTCAAATCCACACGTATCATGAGCGCTCGCTCCGCCTGACTCATTCAACGCAAAGTCAAATTAAAGAGGACAACACACATGTTCGCTGTTATGGGAATCACCGGTAATGTGGGCGGCGCCGTCGCAAACGCTCTCCTCCAGCATGGAAAGAAGGTTCGCGGTATCGTCCGTGACGACTCGAAGGCGCAGGCTTGGAAAGACAAGAGCGTTGAAGTTGTAAATGCCAACTACGATGGCCACCTTATCGCCGCCTTTACGGATGTCGAAGGTGTATTTTGCATGATTCCGCCCGATGTGGTTCCAGGGTTTCCGGACAGCGTCGCGCGAATCGTCGCGATCAAGAAGGCAGTTCTCGCGGCCAAGCCTCCCCAGGCCGTCTTCCTCTCCTCCATCGGAGGCGAAAAGGCCTCAAGTTTGGGCCTAGTTACTACGGCTCATATCCTTGAAGAGGAACTCGGCGGCACCAGGGTTCCCAGCGCGTTTCTTCGTGCCGGATCGTTTATGGAAAACATTTCGCATAGCATTGCCGCTGTCCGCACTACTGGCATGTACTTCTCCTTTTACCAGCCCATGGAAGACCCTATTCCACTTGTTGCTACAGAAGACGTTGGCCGGATCGCCGCAGAGATTCTGCTCCAGGCCTGGCAAGGGAACCGATTTATTGAGATTTCAGGCCCGACTTACTACTCCCCGAATGATGTGGCGGCTGCCCTCGAAAAGGCTCTCGATCGGCCTGTCACCGGCGTTGCCTTTCCGCGAGAGACGTGGGTCGATACTCTGGCACAGCATGGTATGCCAGCCGAACGCTCCGGTGCCTACGTTGAGATGGTCGATAGCTTTAACTCTAGGTGGATCGACTTTGGAGCACCCGGCACCGAACACATCAAAGGGACGATTGATCTGGTCACGGCTGTGAAGTCGCTGACCAAGTGAGCCATGAACTCCCCAACCTTGATTCAAAAATAGGCAAGTATTCCTGAATCTGCAACGATCGTTATTCGATCTTATGGAAAACGGTCGTTGTAGTATGGCCGCACCTCACTCAACAAGCGCCACTAAAGCCTTAAGGAGAAGAGATGAAAATTGGAATCATTGGAGCGGGGGGCGTTGGATCAGCCCTCGCTGTTCACTTCCGCAAGCTCCAACATGCTGTGCAAATTGCGAACTCACGTGGTCCAGAGACGCTTTCGAAGGTTGCTGAGGAAACGGGCACTACTGCCGTAGCTATTTCGGACGTAGCAAAGGGTGTAGATCTGCTCGTCATTGCGATTCCTGAGAAGAGTGTGCCCTTGCTCCCGAAGGATCTGCTTGGTGCGCTCCCTTCGGGGGCACCCATCGTCGATACTGGGAACTACTATCCTCAGCGCGATGGTTTGATCGCTCAGATTGAAGGAGGAATGACGGAAAGCGAGTGGGTGTCCAGTGTGTTGGGGCGTCCCGTCATTAAGGCCTTCAATAACATATTCACGTATAGCATCATCAACGGCGGGCTTCCAAAAGGTTCACAGACTCGCATCGCCCTTCCCATATCTGGAGAAGACATGAAGGCCAAGCAGTTATTGATCGCCCTCTTGGATGGCATGGGCTTTGACGGCATCGACGCTGGGCCGCTCTCCGAATCCTGGCGTCAGCAGCCGGGCACTCCCGCCTACTGCACGGATTACAACGCAGAGGTACTGAGGGGCGCACTTGCAAGCGCAAACATTGCGATTGCTTCCCAAATGCGCGACGCCGGCTTCCAGACGGTGATGAGTCTTCCGCCGGACACGCCGCCTGAAGAGATCGTTCGTTTCGCTCGCGCCCAGTGGACGACTTTCGCCTAGACTAGCGCATTCGAGAATACAAGCAACATCCTGAATACTCCGACAATCCCATGCTCCGTCCACGGCTCACGATTCTTCCATCAGTTTGATTTCAGCCTAGAACATCTAATGAGCTCGGAGAGCAAAGGAAAAAGTGGAGATACAGAAAACAAGCAACTGTAAATCCACAACGACTTCCACTCGTTTTTGAGGTTTATGCGACTATGAACTTATTTCGTAAGCATTCTCTTCTTTCTCTATTAGCGCTGCCTTTTGTCTTCCCGACGTTCAGCGCAAAGGCTCAATCCAGTACCAGCACATGCTACGACGCAAGTGATGCAACTGATCTGCGCCTATGGGACGATCAGGCTCCCGGGTCGGTCGGCAACAATCCGTGCATCGACATTCCGTTTCTTCGCGTGTTCAGACCCGAGGGAGCGGCCGCTGCGACAGACATCGGGATTGTTGTCATGCCGGGCGGCGGATACAACGAGTTGACCGATGAGAACGAACAAACTCCCGTCGGCCAGTATTTTGCGAACAAGCTTGGCATTACGACCTTCGTGCTCTATTACCGCCTTGCGCAGGCGAATGGCACATACCGCTATCCAGTCCCCATGTGGGACGGACAACGTGCAGTTCGCTATGTACGGTTTAATGCCGCACGGTTCGGCATCAATCCCGCGCATATCGGTGTCTTTGGTTTCTCGGCAGGCGGCCATCTCGCCTCGACGATCGCCATTCACTTCGCCTCGAACTTCAACCTTCCCTCTCAGGACAGCATCGACCAGGTCGACGCACGTCCCGACTTCCTTGGTCTTGGCTATCCAGTTATCTCCATGGATCCCAATCAATTTGCCTCCGCGTCCTCGCTCAGCCACCTGCTCTACGGATACACCGGCACCGAGTTGAGCCAACTGGAGGACTATCTCTCCGGGCAGAAGCAGGTAAACTCTACCACCCCACCTGCGTACATCTTCGAGAGCTTCGACGACAAGGTTGTTGATTCTCAGAACAGCATCCTTTTCTATGAAGCGCTTAGAACCGCGAAGGTTCCCAGCGAGGCTCATATCTTTCAAAAAGGAACACACGGCGCGGGCCTGGCGACGACTGAGCCCTATGAGTATGTTTGGCCAGAGCTCTTTCACAATTGGCTGAGTGAACAGGGACTTCTACCGTCTCCATGGAAGCTTGTTCCTGAAGATTCTGAATACAGGCGGTGACTCGATCCATATCGCATACATCCACGACTTCTCACAATTCGCAGCAGATGGTGAAACCTGATTCGGATGCTTCGAAGACCACAGGATTCACCTCAACCTTATCTTCCCGCCAAGTCTTCCAACCATCCTTGCCTAACCAGGAGAAGCATCTGAGTGACTTTTTAGATGTCCTTACGAAAAGAACTGCGGCGGAGCATTTTGATTCGGCTGCGTCGATTTCCGACTCTGAAGTAAAGGAGCTGATCGGAGAAGCATCGCAGGCTCCCTCGTCCTTCAATATTCAACATTGGCGATTCATCGCGGTGACTGACCCGGAAATTAGACAGAGGCTTAAGTCCGCCACAATCGAGTCGAATCAGAAAAGGGTCGCCGATGCACCTGTAACCTTCTTGATTCTTGGTGATTTGCAAGGGCACGAGAGATTAGCGGGGCTTTTGGACGAGACCGTCAAAGCCGGACTCTTGTGTCGCGAGGTCGCGGATGTTTGGTTGGCCATGGCCATCCAGATGTACGGTAATCCTCTTGCGGCCCGCGATGAGGCAATTCGATCCGCTTCGTTGGCTTCGATGACACTGATGCTTGCTGCGGGGAACCGCGGCTACGTCAGTTGTCCGATAGGTTTCGATCCAATCCGGGTAAACAACATTCTCGGAATAAGTAACCGGTATATGCCAGTAATGATGCTTGCGGTGGGTCGTGCTTCTTCCGGGAATACTGCGCGAAGGCCGAGGCTTAGCGTTGATGACATTCTCGCGTTTAACGTTTTTCGGGAGTTCTGACGAGGTGGTTTTGACAGGCAAGCCTCTGCGATCAGGCCCTTGAATCGGTCGTTAAATGTGACCTGTAAAACAAGGGGCTTAACAAGCACACATAATGAGGAAGTGAAAAGAGAAGTGAAAAGCACAAAGATAAAAGCACTCGCGACATTCGCTCTAGTTTTCATTACCGCCACGCTGATTGTAGGCGTGGTCATTCATCGGCGGCATTTACGATCTGCCGCAGAAGCTGGGCTGCGGAAGGAAATCAGCGAAAATAATGATGGTTTGCAGCAGATGCGAGAGTCGCTCCCCAAAGAGATCGACAACTTAACTGCAATCGTAACTTTGATGACAGAGAGAGAAGCTGGCCGGCCGACAGACGAGAGAACTCCTGCAAAACTTGGTCTCGCCGTCATGGCTTTCACGAACGCGAACTGGCAGGCAGCCTCGGCGACCGGAGCGGTCGAATTGATGAACTATCAGTCGGTGGAAAGATTTGCAGGAGCGTACTTCGAACAGGCTCGTCTTGCGCAACTTCAGACAGCAACACTCGAATCGATGATGGGTCTGACTTCGTACGTGGGGCATGGCGAAAGGATCGCATCCATGACTCCAGAACAAGCCCGGTTGGCCGATGTGCAGGCCCAACTGCTGCTGGCTCACCTGCGAATGATGTTGCGCATGAGCGAAGGGGTACAAGGAGCCTATAAAGAAGCTCTGGCACCGGCAGCCAAAGCAGAATGACCTGCCTTAGTCCTGCTCGGAGGAGTTCTGCGACAAGAGGCGCGCAAATCCGCAAGTCAGTCGCATACGCAGGAACAATCGCCATAAAGGGAGACTGACAGCATGTTGAATCACAAGTTAAACCGATGGATCGACGTACACGCACACTTCTACCCACCGGAGTCTAACGAGGTACGGGAAAACCGCCTGCGCGGTCTCAAGGAAGGTTGCTGGCTCGTCGACAAGTCTCCGGAATGGAACCCCGAAGACACCCTGGCTTACATGGACCGCACAGGGATTGCCATGCAGATGTTGAGCAACATCCCAAAGACGCTTGAAGCCCTCCATGCCTCGAATGACTATGCTGCCTCTCTCGTGAAGCAACATCCGAGCCGCTTCGGTCTCTTAGCAGCTCTGCCCACGGACGATCCAGATGCCGCGCTCGATGAGATAGAGCGCGCGTCGACCCAGTTGGGCGCGGACGGTTTTGCCGTGACCTGTAACTACAATGGCGTTTACCTAAGTGACCCCAGCCTGAAGCCGGTCTGGAAAGAACTGGATCGTCGTGGCGCGGTCGTGTTTGCCCATCCAAACGCCTACGCGCCTGGATCGATGGGTAGGCCTTGCGTCGTGGTTGAAGTAGCGTTTGAGACGGCTCGCACCGTAACGGATATGCTCTATGCCGGCATTTTTCATGAGTTTGCTCAGATGCAGTTTGTTCTGGCGCACTGCGGCGGAGCCTTGCCGGCTCTCTCTGGGCGGCTGCTCATTCTGGGTAATGAGTCGTGGCTACCGAACCCCAACAAAGTTACGATCGCTGAGATGCGTGAGCACCTGCGTCGGCTTTACCTGGACACAGCCGCCACCTGCCCCACAGTACTTGGCCCGGCCCTTCAGATGACAACGCCGGACCATATCGTCTACGGATCTGACTGCGGGGTACCCTGCACAACGGAAGAGTCAATGAACGCCAACCTTACAGCGTTGTTCGGGTATGACGGGTTGACTCAGCCACAGATTGAAGCAATCGGCCACAACGCTCTACGGCTGTTTCCTGCCGCGGCGAAGCGAATCCAATTGCCAGCGTAGACAGCTCCAGAGGCGCACTTAAATTGGGTACGAACCAGCACGAATAAACGAGAGACGGTTGTTTTGATTCATGGCGTAGGCCATGATCTGACCTATTGGGATCAACAGATCGAAGCGCTATGCGGGAAATACAACGTGGTCGCACTCGATTTACCCGGCCATGGACAATCGTCGGGCGCGCCGGAAGATTGGTCATTTGACCGGCCGCCCCTATCGTTGCCAAGCTGATCGAAGAGGTCAGCGCCAAGCCAGTTCACAATCGTCGGAATCTCGTTCGGCGGAATGATCGCACAGGTAATTACGCTCGAAAGGCCCGACCTGGTTCGCAATCTCATTCTGATCGGCACAGCCTCCCAGTTTTCCGAAGACGTGCGAAACGGTATGAGAGCTCGTGCAGAGACGGTCCGCCGGGGGAATGGCTACCGTTATTCAGTCGAGTTTGGAACGGTGGTTCACCAAGGAGACAAGAACACAGCGACCCGACATTGTAGATAGAGTCACGAAGACACTACTCGCAGATGATCCTGCAACTCATGCGGCTATATGGGGCGTCATTTCGAAGCTCGATATCCATACCCGGCTTGGGGAGATCCGTTGTCCCACACTGATCCTGGTAGGAGAGCACGACCCAGTACGCCGCCGAGCGTAGCCCGCGGGCTGTCTGAAGCCATACGGGGCGCGAAAGTTACCGTCATTCCGGATGCCTCGCACATTGTTACGGTCGAGGCGCCCACTGCTGTCAATGACGCATTGGAAGCGTTCTGAACGAACTTGAGGACTCGTGCGGCCAACTCGGTTTGTCGTCAGTGATCAGTGACTGACGCTAGGCGCATGCGCCGTGAAAGGCGTTTAGCCCACACTGGGTGCAAGTTCGCTGCGAATGATATTACGCATGAGCGACGGGGTACAAGGAGCCTATAGAGACGCTCTGGCACAGGCAGCCAATGCAGCATGACCTGCTTTGGCCCTGCTCGGAGAGATTCACGGTGAACATCTGTGACGCAATCATCGGTCTTGTTGTCACAGGCAGGTTTGACGAGTGAGATTAGGCGCGTAGCTTCTCTATTCGGGGCCGGGATCAATGGAAACTGGATCGTGCATCCTCACGCTGAGCCCACTTAACCTGCGCTTTACTTATCAAAACGGCCAAAGAACTGTAAACACCAGACGCAGCAAGGCGACCCAGCTTCTCGGCCTCAAAATATCCAAGCCAGCGGAAAGACGCGCGACCCGTACCAGTTCTTGCGGCGGAAAGTCGGCGGGGAGCTTCGCCATCATCTTAGCTGCCTGATCTCGATTCGCTGGTGCTTTATCGCGATTGGCTCGCTGCAACAGGGATGGCAGCTGTCGGATCGTCGGATCAGGACAGTAAGCTGGCGTACCAGGCTGATAGCGCCAGGATGCGGAGAGGAGACCTGCATCCATGGCATCGAAGCCCATCTGATCCAACAGAGCGATCACAAGCTCTTTGGCACTGACATCATCTCCTGACACTGGAAGAGCGATGCGGCTCTTCGAGCCTTTCGGAAGACCTTTATGAAGAAGGCTATCCGCTACGATGTTGTTGAATGCCTTGATGACAGGGCGCCCCAATATGTGCGAGGTCCACTCGCTCTCGACCATACCTTTATCAAGCTCAGTGATATGACCGTCGCGAAGAGGATAGTAATTTCCGGTGTCGATGATCGGCGATGTCACAGGCAGACTAGCGAGCAGATCATCGGGTAGCGACGGCACGTTCTTCATCGGAATGGCGATGACGAGCAGATCAACTCCTTTCGCGACTTCCGAGATATTGACTGGAGTAGCGCCAGTTTCCTGAGCGACCTTAAAAAGCGTCCCCGGGCCGCGCGAGTTTGCTATTACTATGATGTGCTGTAGTTTGTGGAAGTATCCGGCGAGTGCCGATCCGATATTGCCCGCTCCTATGATTCCGATCTTCATATTTTCTCCCGTGCGGCTCTGACCATGCGACGAATGTCTCGCGCATGCTACAACGTACGTTTTCCTAGATGCGGAAACGGACGTTGTAGATTCATCGAATGTTCTATATCCTAGACAGGTGGCGGAGAGGCATCAATGAAGACGGCGGCTAAGCGCACATCCAAAGCAATTATGGTCGCCGAGAAGGATCGCGCGATCGTGCTTTCAGCCCGTGAACATTTTCTGAGGGACGGATTTGCCGGGACATCGATGGATGCGATCGCGAAATCCGCAGGAGTCTCCGTCAAGACAATCTACGGTCACTTCGCTAACAAAGAAGAACTTTTCAGCAAGGTGATGGTCGCGGCTTGTACCGACCATCTTCTTTCAAGTGAACTTCCCTCCGATTCGGTGCTTGCGGAGCAATTTGCCTGGTTCCGCGAGGCAACGCAACGCGGCCTCATGGAAGCCGGTCGAGAGTATCTTCGGCACTTGCTCTCAGAGGAACAGTTGGCGCTCTATCGCGTCGTGACGCGAGATGCAGACCGTTTCCCGGACTTGGGAAAGCACTATCATAAAAACATCGCGCGTGGCAGGACGGGCATTTTAGTCACCTATCTCAGGAGCGTTGCTCGAAAAAAGTCCTGGGCAAGAAGAGATGCAACACAAGATGCAGCTCTCTATGAGGCGTTGCTGCGCGCTGGCATTTACGAGGAGGTCTTACACGGCCTCGTAGCTGCCAACTCAGAGACAATCAAGATGCATGTACGTTCGGCTTCCAAAACCATGTGGAAGGTACTTACATCCAACCGCGAATAAGTATCGGAAATACAGCATAACGAGGAGGCAAAACATCACTCCTGACCCCGACTGAGTCCAGCCGCCTCTCCTCTTCCTAATGCAGCTGTCCCAGACGAATGAGACAACAAACTTGAGACTCCAATGCCCCAGCAGATGAGGATGTCGGACCCAGATGTTCCGGTCCAGTCTCCGATGTTTAGCCATAGATTCACGCCTTATTTGGAGAACGACAGAGAAATGGATTCCTACAACCTTCGATGAATGGCCGATGTATGGGCTGGTGGTCTCCGTTATCTGAACTGGGCCTGTGCCTCTGATCGTCAGCCCCCCGCTCAAGGCTCGTTTGGCCATGCCCCTGGTGTGGTCGCAAATTGTCAACGATGTTTCAAAGGACTTCGGAATTTATTTAGAAGGAACTACGACTGGTTTGCGCGTAAGGATGAGATTGTGAAGTGGGCGTTGGAACACAGGGAGAATACGCCGATCGTGTAACGTGGGTCAGCAAGTATTTCGGGTCTTCAGGGTAGTTGATTGGCCGTTTCAGTGATTCTGACAGTTGAAAGATAGCCGGTAGTTAGCGCCCTTGATGATGTGAATCTGAATCATAAAAGGGCTAGATAAAAGGAAACGCAGATCGGCTCTTGAGAGCTGGTTGCTGATTGAAAGCTGATTTCTAAGGAACATCCGCGCTCTCTTAATCTTAACCAACGGTGGCTTAGCCATCAGAAAGTAGAGGTGCAATATGGGAGTTTTCTTGATAACTACCCTTCTCCTTGCTTCCATAACCCCCGCGACGACTTCGGCAAAAAATCCCTGGAATGGCACTTGGGTTCTCGATGCCAGCAGAAGCACTCCCGGAATCAAGAACCAGGCTGCGAATGCTTATCGCTTTACTTTGCAACCTGACGGGCAGATCAAGTGGGAGATTCCGTCCCTTGGAGAAGTTGTTACGGGTAAAACAGACGGAGTGCCCATGGAGGTGCACAGGACGAAGCCGTCGCCTGGTCTAACGCTAAGTGTCACGGCGGAGAGTCCGGAGGTGCTCATCTACAAGGTCGCTCGCAATGGCAAGCCCGAGGGGGAAGGTCGAATGACCTTGGTAGAGAACGGCAAGGCTTGGGTCGATATCTCATGGCCCGCAGGTCAGGCGCAATACGCGGGAGAAGTTGTGTATGTGAAGCAGTGAGGCGACCCGCTCCACTCCGTCTCCTTGTTGCGGGCTACTTCGACGGTGTGCGCTTCGACGCAACATACATGTGCAGCCGAATCGACAATGACCAAATTCGTCTGGAACCGGAACGCAACGAAAAGGCGGCGCACACCACTCTGCGGCTCGCTCGCATGTCAGAACCGCGCGATTATCCGTTATGCAGACCCCGTTTCGATGGCTCCAAGAGCGGACTCTTGAACGATAGATTAACTAGTCGGAGATGAATATGCATCGCCTCACAAGAAGAACGTTCACCAAGAGTGCCGTCGTCGCAACCGCTTCGTTTGCTCTGGACAGTTTCTCGCAAACCGTCCCCTCCCAGCAACAAGTAGGCATTGCCCCTATTGGTCTGGGAAGCATCGCTGAGGTCTTCATGCGTTCGGTAGGCAAGTCTGAAAATGCGAAGCTGACAGGTTTGGTCACCGGTCATCCGGTAGAAAAGGGTAAAAAGTTCGCATCAATGTACGGTGTCGCTGACAGCTCCATCTACACCTACGAGACCTTCGATAGTATCCGCAATAACCACGGTATTGATGCCGTTTATGTGGCACTACCGAACAGCATGCATTGCGAGTACACGATCAGGGCAGCTGAAGCGGGCAAACATGTCTTCTGTGAAAAGCCGATGGCTATCTCTTCCAATGAGTGCAAACGAATGATCGATGCGTGTCGCCACGCTGGCGTCAAGCTAATGATTGGCTACCGTCTACACCATGAGCCTGTGTTTCTGAAGTTGCATGAGATGGTGCGGTCTGGAGCCTTTGGCGAGATTCTGCAGTTCCAAGCTGGCTTTTACGGAATGAAAAATAAACAGGAATGGAGACTCAATCGTGCGCTCGCCGGTGGCGGTTCCATGTTTGACCTTGGAATTTATGCACTCAACACAATCCGTTGGTTCACCGGCGAAGAGCCAGTGGACTTCAGGGCCGTGGTGGCTACGCGTGATAAGACTGGGAAGTTTACTTCGGTGGAGGAGACCATCAATTGTCTTCTCAAGTTTCCATCCGGCATCCTCGCAGAATGCGGAAGTTCTTATGGACAGAATGGTACAAACTTTCTCCAGATCAACGGAACTACGGGACACGTTCGGGTCGAGCCCGCATTTACTTACGGAGATACGGTTCTCAAATACGAGGGGAAGACCGAGTCGGGCGATCTCGCTGGCAGCGGTGCTGTATACGATCCCGACCAGTTCGTCACTGAGGTCACACACTTTGCAAATTGCGTTTTGCAGAACGCCGAGCCAGCGACTCCGGGCGAAGAAGGCCTGAAAGATTTACTGTCCGTTGAAGAGATTTATAAGGCGGCTGGCAGTTCAATGGCATAGCCTTCATGCGGATAACTGTCGGGTACAAGGTGCTTGTGCTTAGGGTTCGGATCTAGGCCATATCACGTTAAGCATCTTCAGAAGTGAGGGTTGTCATCTGCGCGGTACCGAGGGAAGGTCCAGGAGCAATAGGAACTCGAATCTTGGCGCGCAGCCGGCGAGCGGCAGCCGGAACGCAAGCGGGATGAGGGCCGGGAGAAACCGAAGAGGGTTTTCCCGCCGCGATCCGGAAGCCGGTCGGAACAAAACGACCCCGGATGAATCCGGGGCCAGAATGAACGGGCTGAGCGGCTTTTTGCTTCTTGGCGGTGACTTTCATCTCGGCAGGTTTGACGAGAGTTGGAGCCGCCTTCGCTTTGATCGCTTTCTTGGGCTGGGCGTGGGGTGGAGCGAACAGTACCTCGGCTTCCGCAAGCAGGTCGGGATCGGTGTCGCGTGGCACTCCGTGATGGTCCGTAGGTGCAAGACGCAGGGCGAAGCTGCACAGTCTCCTCGTGGGTGAGCGACTTCGGCGCTCATCAGGGTCTATCCGACGCGAGAAGGGGCAGGTTACCTTGGCGCTCTGCAAGCGGTACGGCCCGTCGTGCTTGTGATGGTACCTCTATTCTCCTCAGAATGCTTCATGCATTTACTGCAAGGTGGCTTCCGGTTCTGCTTTGCGATCGAAAGATAGTCGCCGGTATGCGGTTAGCTTGCAGAGCCGCCGAGGCCGACATTGCTCGGATTACTTGAGTGCTTTGACGACGCTGATGCGAATTTCATCACTAAGCAGTGGAAGGATCTTGTTCATGTCGGGCTTCTGAGCTTTGACGTGCGTCTCCAAAGCGTGTTCGCTGGCCCACTCCTCGACGGTGTAAAAGCTACCGACGTAATAAAGGTCTTCGAAGAGCTCATAGCTCACACATCCTTCTTCGCTGCAAGCAGGTTCCACAAAGGCTTTGAGGGCCTTGCGCACGTCATCTTCATGCCCGCTCTTTGCGCGAGCGTAGCCCATAACTGTAATCGACTTGCTCTCTGTATTCATTCGAGTCTCCTAGTTGTAATCGTGGGTGCCGCGAAACCTTCAATGTGTCGCGAATCGGAAAGGTTCTATTCTCGTGATGTCGGAGCAAAATGCTGCGGTGTGTACTTTCCCGATGTGCCAAGAGAAGTGTTTGAGACAAAGGCGGGCTCATGTTGATGTACCGCAAGACCGCGGGCATCGGGTGAGAGTTCCGGCTTCAGAACCTGGACGTCGTTGTAGTCGCCGCCGTTCTGCGAGCGGTAGCCGATAGGTTCAGTTGTCTGCGCCGCGAGAAGGCGGTCAACATACACCCGAACCATAGCTTTCACGCTTTCCTCCGACGAGCGTTCCACTTCGTATAAAACCGCCGGCGGCAGCACAGTCATGCCGGGATAAAAGAGTATGCCGTGCTGCACAGGCCAAAGAATGTCGTCGATGGCACCATTCACGCCACGTGGACCGTAGTGAGACATGCGACCTCCGACGGTCACAGCGACTATAGCCTTGCGCCCTTCTAAAACGCCTTCCCCAAACCGGTCGCCCCAGCGCGCGCCTCCGTGCTCGCCAACGCCGTATGCAAAGCCGAGAGCATAAACACGATCCACCCACCCCTTGAGGATGGCTGGCATGCCATACCACCAAAGCGGAAATTGAAAGACGACTACATCGGCCCAGAGTAGTTTGCGCTGCTCTTCGGCCACGTCTACTGACTGCGTTCCGTTCTTGAACGCCTTGCCAGATTCGGAGGGGTAGTGCAGCGGGGTAGCACGGTCGCGTTCGGGGAAGTCTTCGCCGTCCGCTACTGCTTTCCACTTCATGGCGTACAGATCGGAAATCTCGACTTCGTGACCCGCTGCCGTAAGTGCTTGAATCGCCTCATCCTTCAACAATCCGTTGAGTGATATCGGCTCTGGATGAGCGTAAACGAAAAAGTATTTCATGGGGCAATCCTTTCGGTTGGTGCTTTCTGAGTGATGCAGCAACATCAATAAGATGCCGGGGAATGACGCAAGTCGCACATTTTGTTATACTTACAAATTTGTAACCATGCCATCTTCTTGTTACCATGGGTCATGCGGAAGCAAAGATATGCGCGTTATCCTTCAGCAAGTGGGTGCGGCGTGGAAGCAACCCTTGAGGTCATCGGTGGCAAATGGAAGGGCTTGCTGCTGCATCAGTTAATTGAGCACGATACGCAGCGCTTTGGTGAACTGCAAAGCCTCAAGCCGAAGTTAAGCGCGCGCATTCTCACGGCACAGTTGCAGGAATTGGAAGAGGACGGGATAGTTGTTCGAAAGGCGTTTCCAGTCGTTCCACCGAAAGTTGAGTACTCGCTCTCCGACTATGGCAAGACGCTGGTTCCCCTTGTCCGCATGCTTCAGACCTGGGGCGACGCAGACCAGCAACGGCGTAACGAGAAAAGTCTGGAATTAAAGCTAGAAAACAGGGAGTCCCGATGAACGCTGTTCTCCTAATTCGAAGGTCGCGGCCAGCCAAGGGACAGAATGCAAAGAGGAGGAACTTGACTCTTTGCCGCGCAGCCGGCGAGCGGGGGCCGGGAGAGCAAGCGGGATGAGGGCCGGGAGAAACCGAAGGGGGTTCTCCCGCCGCGATTCTCGGGGCGGATCGAGAGACAAATCGGCCCCGGACGAATCCGGGGCCAGAGTATCTATGCTTAGGCTGCTTTCTGTTTCTTCGCCGCTGTCTTTTTCTCCGCAGGCTTGACGAGAGTCGGAGCCGCTTTCGCTTTGGTGGCTTTCTTGGCTGTGGCCTGGGGTGGTGCGAACAGCGCCTCCGCTTCCGCAAGCAGGTCGGGGTCGGTGTCGCGGGGCAATCCAAGATGGTCCGTCAGTGCAAGACGCAGGGCCAAGCAGGTTAGCTTTTCGTCTGCGGTGTTGCCGAGCGCGGCCAGTACGATCTGCCTCCCAACGAACCGCATTCGGATGCAAGATTTTGAGTTCAGCCGGTTGCTCGATGACGACGAGACGCTCATAGAGCGGAACGTGGTCGAGAAGCGCCTTCATCAGGGTCGACTTACCCGAGCCGGTTCCACCACTGATGATGCCGTTCTTGCGCTTCGTAATGAGCCCCACAGCGGCGTCGCGGACGTGGGCTGGAAGCCCACCGGCAGCGACCAGCTCGTCAGAGGTGTACCAGCGATTGAATTTGCGGACTGTGAGCGTCGGGCCATTAATGGAAGATGGAGACCCAACGACGGCCACGCGCGAGCCGTCAGGCAAGCGCGTATTCAGGATGGGATTTTGGCTGGTCAGATCTTGCCCGAGCAGGCGTGCAACGCGTTCAATAGCCGCCTGCAGGCGGTCATTGGTGTATGGCGCGGAGAGCGGGATATGCTCGACCTCGCCGGCTCGATCCGCGAACACACCCGTAGTCCCGTTGATCATAAAATCCGAGATCGACGGGTCCATCAGGAGCACTCGCAACTCCTCTGGGAAGAACGGGAGTATGAGCTCGAAGCTCATCGCGTTGCTCCCGGCGCAGACTGGACGATTCCGTTGGGATTCACGCCCGGCGTTTCGGCATCTACGGACACGCGGTTTTCGTGGAACTCGGTGATCGTTAGCCCCAACGGATTAATAAATTCATACTGCGGGTAAATCCTGGACTGACGGCAGGCTGCGACCGCAGAACATGTTCGGCGGCTTTGCTGAAGTTCTTGCTTTCGGCAATTGCAACCAGGTATTCCAGATGGCGAAATTCGATGATGTCTGACATGGCCTTGATACTCCGCTGGCTGTGACGTCAAGACTCCACATCTCACTCGGGGGACGAGAGTCGATGTTGCACCTTTAATCGTTCAACTGGGAACCACATACGTCAATTAGTTTCGTTTGGGTTGCTAGGTTCCTACGCGGGTAACTAGGAACCAAAAGGTTCCTACCTCTATAGGCCAGCTATGCACAGAACTTTGAGTGGTATTGATGAGAAGTATTGGACGCGTATGGAGATCAGCGTCACTCTTGGAGTCGGGTATATCCCTACAACGAGGTGAACATGTCTTCAGTCCTGTATGACGCTAAGGACTCGAATCCACTCGGGAAGAAACCACCTGCTTCTGCTGGAACCTTCACGCCGGAAAGACTACTGGACAGTGACGAGGCGGCAAAGATCATGAATGTCCACCCGAAGACACTTCAGAAGCTCGCTCGCAAGGGCATTGTGCGGGGAGTCCATGTTGGGAAGCTGTGGCGCTTCCGCGCCTCCACGATTGAGGATTGGATTCAGAGCCAGCTCGCGAGTTAATTCCCGCAACGAAGACTCGACCTTTGCCCAGCGTAGCGGTAGCCTAATATCAGCCATCCGTTGCGCCGAAGACAGGAGAGAAAATGTCTAGGCGGACACGGTATCAGAATGGAAGCGTGCAGCGCGAAAAGCGCCAGAGTGGACCCGATGTATGGGTCTTTCGATGGTGGGAGCCTGGCTCTGATGGAACGAACAAGCGAAGGAAAGCAATCGTGGGAAATATCCTCACGTTGCCGACTGAAGCAATCGCCCTCAAAGCAGCTCGCGCGTTGCGCATCGACGCCAACTCACTAACCCCGCAGGTAGATGGCGGTCCGGAAACAATCGCAGACTTGGTGGCTCATTATCGTCTCAAGGAATTGAACGAAGAGAGTCACAGCCAAAAGGCGTTTCCGACACGAGCTGCCTATCAAAGCTATCTGGAGAACTGGATCTTGCCCCGCTGGGGTGGACTCAAGATGGACCAGGTAAAACCCGTAGCAGTCGAAGAGTGGCTGCGAGGGATCAAGCGGGCCAAAGCAACACGAGCCAAGCTACGGAATCTGATGAGCGCACTTTTCAGTCACGCGATGCGGTACGAGTGGACGGATAAAAATCCGATCAAGCTCGTGCGCCAGAGCGCTAAGCGAGAGCGCGTTCCTGATGTTCTCGAACTGAGAGAGCTTCAGCTTCTCCTCACCAAACTCGACACACGCGAGCGCACCTTGGTTCTGCTGGCTGCTGCCACAGGACTGCGCGTAAGCGAGCTGTTGGGGATTCGGTGGGCGGATGTGGACTTCGAAAGTCTTGAGCTGCGTGTAACCCGATCCATCTGGCACCAGAAGATCGGGGATTGCAAAACGGAAGCTTCTGCCAAGCCTGTCCCACTCGATGGGTACATGGCGGAAGACCTGCTTCAGTGGCGAAAGAAGAGTCCTTATCCAACACAAGAGGATTGGGTCTTTGCCAGCCCGACCATGAAGGGGGAACAACCCTATTGGCCGGACAATCTGATGAAGCGGTACATCAAGCCGGTCGCCAAGGCGAACAGCATTTACAAGAACATCGGCTGGCACACCTTCCGCCATACCTTCGGCACGTTGCTGAAGGCGAACGGAGAAGATGTGAAAACCGTACAGGAGCTTTTACGGCACGCGAACAGCAGGATCACACTGGATGTGTATACCCAGGCAGTGGGTTCCAATAAGCGCGCCGCACAGAGCAAGGTTGTAAGGATGATGATTCCCAGCGTGGGTCAGAAAGCGGGTGAGACGGACCCGCAGAAAGCTCATGTTGGAGCGTAATGGACCCTTATTGGACCCGGATTTGGCTGTCACTTGGGGTTGCCATAGCTTCTAAGTCCTTTAGAATCTATGGCGGGGACGACGGGGCTCGAACCCGCGACCTCTGCCGTGACAGGGCAGCGCTCTAACCAACTGAGCTACGTCCCCAAGATTGTTTTTCAACAACTTGGAATTTCCAGCAGATAGAAACTGTCACAAAGTCTCTCTCTAACTTACTGCAAACATTGGCCGCTCGCCTGCTTCGGCGAACCACCATCGTTGCAACAACAAGATTGAGTCTAACAGACTTGCAGCACTTTTGGTGTTGGCTACGCAAAACAAAATCTACACGGGCATTGTGTTAGAAACGGAAGACGGAGCCAAACTCTACCAATATTCCTATCGTGGGAGATACGCAGCATCCGGCCCTTCGGATTGTTCTGCGTCTCGATATATCCTGAGAGATCGCGCCCTGTATGGGTGTCCGATGTAGTTGACCTTAATACTCTCGCCATCGTTCCATCCCCGCATGTTGAACTGCGTCAGCGAGGCCCAGTATCCAACCAGGACGGCTTATTCAGCAGAATGTGACGGTCATTCTGCTCTGCCGTCATAATTCGCGTTACATTCTGCAGCCTCTCAAATGAGAATAACCAGGATCAAACCTTTTCCAGTGAAACAGTTAGCAGATGCCGGTTGAATCTTCGGCGCGGGATCAGGATAGAGAGATTATGTCTGGATCGCTCGCAGTGCGAAATAGGTGAGGCACCCCTCCCATCCCCTCAGCCAAATTCAACTGCGGGGCGGCAGGAAGACACTCCTCATCCAGGAGGAATGCACCTTTCCCCTAGCCGTTTCCTGCAACAAGAATAGAAGAAGCAGAGATCCCTAAAATCTGCTTGAACGAAACCTTGAAAGTTTTTCAAGAAACGCTATAAACAGGTAATGCCGTCAACAAACGGTATGCCATCAACCCCGCGACGGCACGAAAACCTGAAATAGTTACTAGCATCTCTGATGCTATAAATTGCGTTCGAGAGCTCGACGAAACCTATCTCAAACGCAGTTAATCGGCTACGCCATCTCCAAGAGACCCTGCGGCTGACAAGCCATGCTTGTCCATTCGATAGATCAGTGTCCTGCGGCTGATATCGAGATACCTTGCCGCCTGCGTCTGATTGCCACCAAATCTCTCCAGCGCCCGCGTAATCAGATCTCGCTCGATCGCCTCAAGGCTGATGCCTTCGTCCGGCAGATCTGGCCACACAAAACTTCCGACACTTCCCTTTTGCTTCGACAACTCCTCGGGCAACTCCTCCGCTGTAATGGTCTCGGAGCACGACAGGACTAGCATACGTTCCAGAACGTTCTCCAGCTGCCGCACATTTCCCGGCCAACGGTATGAAATAAGCCGCTGATGCACCTCTGGCGAGAGCCTTACATGGTTCAGACCATGCCGCTGCTTGGCGCGATAGAAGAGCTTCTCGATCAGCTCCGGAATATCATCCTTCCTATCCCGCAATGGTGGAATGGTTAGCGGAACCACCGCGAGGCGGTAATAGAGATCTTCACGGAACGTTCCGTCCTCCACCATGGCGGAGAGCGTTCGATGAGTAGCCGCAATCACGCGCACATCCACTTTTGCGCTCGTTGTCGTTCCCAGCTTGGTCAACTCCCCTTGCTGCAGCACACGCAGCAGCTTCACCTGCGCATCCAGGGGCAGTTCCCCTATCTCATCCAGGAAAAGCGTTCCTCCATCAGCGGCCTCAATGCGGCCCGGCTTGTTGGCCAGCGCCCCTGTAAAGGCTCCGCGAACATATCCGAATAACTCCGACTCCACCAGATCCCTTGGGATAGCGCCGCAATTGATGGAGACAAACGGCTGGCTACGCCGTGGACTGTTATGGTGAATCGCACGCGCCAGGAGCTCCTTGCCCGTTCCCGTCTCTCCCTGGATCAGGATCGTGGCATCCCTCTGGGACACACGAGCTGCCTGGTTCAGAACATGCAGCAATCCCTTGGAGTGTCCAACGATTCCTTCAAAACCGTACCGCTGATCAAGAGCTGATCGAAGAGTCCGCACCTCTTCGATCAGCTTCTGACGTTCCATCGCACGGTGAACCACCAGCACCAGAGCTTCAAAATCGAGCGGCTTGGTGACATAGTCATACGCACCAAGACGCATCGCCTCCACAGCCGTCTCGATGGTCCCGAATGCAGTCACCACAATCACCGTGGTCTCAAGTCCCTGCTTCGTGATGCGTCCCAGAAGCTCCATGCCGGTCGTCGGCATTCGAAGATCGGTGATCACCAGCGCTGGTTCCTGTTCGCGTAGCATCGACCACGCCTCCTCGCCGTCCGAAGCGAGTGCCACCTCATAGCCGGCCTCTTCCAGCTGCATCTTCATCACGCGACGAAGGCTGCTGTCATCGTCCACCACAAGAATATGTTTGCGATTCATCGCGTCTCCACTCGGCCGGACACTATAGAAGATTCCACGGCCAGCGGCAGCTCCGTACGAAAGATCGTTCCCTTCGCTCCATTCGGACGGCACGTGAGTGCGCCTCCATGTTGCGATGCAATATTCGACGCGATCGCAAGCCCCAGCCCCGTCCCTGTCTCCTTCGTCGTGAAGAACGGTTCAAAGATACGCTCCCTCTCCGATGCCGGAATGCCTCGTCCCTCATCGCATACCTCAATGCAAAGGTGTTCTGAAAGAAAGAACGAACGTACGATCACCTTGCCGTGGCTTTCCGTTGCGTCCAAAGCGTTCAAAATGAGGTTCAGCAGTAGCTGCTTGATCTGCTCCTGATCGCATGGAACCTCACGGGAGCCATCCGCCAGCTGCATCTCCACTACGACTCCTTTGCGTCTCGCAGCATGCTGTGCCAGCGTCCCCACAGCATGAATCATCTCTCGAGGATCGGCATTCTGTAGACGAGGAAGCCGGGGACGGGCGAAGTTGAGAAAGTTCGTCAGCAGCTTGTTGAGTCGTTGCGACTCCTTCGTAAGAATCTCCAGGCATTCGCTGCGAGCCTCCTGCGATGCCTGCCCGCGCGCCAGAATTCCGGTAGCACCGCTGATGCTTGCCAATGGATTGCGAATCTCATGCGCCAAACTCGCCGACAGTTGTCCGGCTGCTGTCAGCCGTTCCGTCCGCTTGATCTGATCGAGGCTCTGTCGTAGCTCCGTGTACACCCGCTCCAGTTCAAGCTTGGTCGTCTCTACTCGAAGGCGTTGCATTCTCTCTCTCTCCGAGAGGAACCCCGCGATAATGCCGGCGGCGCCGAAGGTGCCCAACTCAACCACCTGGTCCTGCGAATCCAGCGGCGCACGAAACCAATGCCGGTAGATCGAAGGGGCCATCAGCACAGCAGTAAACAGAACCGTCTTCAGCGCGCCTCGCCAACCGAAGAACATCCCTGCCAGCATGAACGGAAGGATGTTGAGGTGATGCAGGATGTTATGCAACACCACGGCATGCGGGGGCACAATCCAGGTGTAGACCGCCAACGTCACCACCAGAATCACAATCAGCACGGCCTTTGCCCGCTCAGACCGCAGCCACCGAGGAACCAGCGCCATCTCATTATTGTCCCATGCAGGCGTCAAACTGCCGGACATGTATCCATGCACACGGCTCCCCGGAATGGCATTCATTAGCACGACGTGCCTTCACTGCAATTCAGTCGCCAAGCTGAGCGGCATCTTTTGTTGACGATTTTCAATCGTGATGCCGCCTCTGGCACGCACTCCAACCAATTCGGTACACCCATGTACCTTATGGGACACTCTGCCAGCCAGCCTCTTCGAAAAACGCCCGTATTCGGTCCAATTGCGTTTGGCGTTGCAATTGCACTAATCAAACATGTGACGTTGCATCGACTTACATTGCAGTTCTTCCTGCTAACCAGCTCCTGCCTCATCGCGCAGGAACTACCTCCGTCTCCGTCTGCCGTCGCTTTCGATCTCAGCAGCGACGGTCAGAAGCTGCCCACAGCAGGGACTGAGGCTTCTCCTTCGACGCCTGCCGGCGCTCCCCAGCTCGTCCTCACTCTATCTGATGCCAATTGCGATGTCATCGCGCAGCAACCCAAGGTTAAGCGAGGCGCAGGCCTTGACCGACAAGGCCAGTGCAGCAGCGAAGACAGCCCGCGCCTATACCAACCCAACCATCGATATCTACGAGGGTCGCCAGTATGCACGCCCGATACGAACCCCCGGCGTGCCCGGACTTCTGCAGCATTACGGCGGCTCGCAAACGATTGAAATCCCCTCCGAGCGCCGCGCACGACAGCGAGTCGCTCAGTATGAAATCGCGAGCAGCCGGGCAGCCCAGACCGCGACAGCCATCACCGTCGTAGCCGATGTGAAGCATGCCTTCTACGATGCCCTTCGCCGCCGCGAAGAGATCAGCCATGCGAAAGAGAACCTGCAACTCGTTCAGGATCTCCGACGTCGGGTTGAGGTCGAGGTCCGTGTTGGAGAAAAAGGGCGTCTTGAACTGACCCGAGCTGAAGCTGAACTGGCAAGAGCGCAGTTTGCCGTTCGCAGCGCGCAGATCGAATACAACAACGCCATCGCGATGCTGCGTGTCACCATAGCTGCACCCGCCGACGTCAACCTGGAACCACGCGGCGATCTCGAATCTCGCATCTCACTTTTGCCGGTCGATCAGCTTCGTCAAAACGTGTTGAACGCGCACCCGGCCATCGCGCAATCGAAAGCCGATATCCAGGCAGCTGAAGCATCACTCGATCAGCAAAAGAAACTTCGTATCCCTCAGCCGCAGCTCTTCGCAGAGTTTGAAAATCAGCCGGACCTCCGCTTCTGGCGCACCGGCGTCAACATACCGATTCCCCTCTGGGACCGTCGTCACGGACAGATTGAAGAAGCGCACGCAAACATTAGCCAGTCAACCGCCATCCTCAATCAGCGGCGCCTTGAGCTGATCTCGGCACTCGAGCGCGCCTACGAACAGTACCAGCTGGCGGATCAGCAGGCCACATCACTCGAGTCCGGATCCCTCCACGCAGCCGAGAGCGCAGTCGATGCCGCCAAGGCGGCCTATCGCTACGGCGAACGAGGTATCGTCGAGGTCCTCGACGCACAGCGGGTGCTGCAAAGTGTTCGCGGCGATCTGCTCGACGCACAATACGCCCGCCAATCTGCCCTCATCGATCTACAAGAACTCGGCGCCGTCGCGCCTGGAGCGAAGCCCTAACATGAACGGTCCTGCCAATACACGCGCTCGCAGAAGCCGCAACCTCGCCTATGCCCTTGCACCTTTTCTGTTGCTCTCCTTCATCACACTCCAGGGATGTAAGCAGAAGCCTAAGGAGGAGAAGGCTCAGGTACAGACCGATCCCAACGAGGTCGCAGTCACCCCCGCACTCGCGGAGAACCTGAAGTTTGGTACGCCGGAGATCACCGATGTTAACGGGACCCTCCGCGTCGCCGCGCACGTCGAAACCGATGCGCAGCGCATCGCGCATGTCGGCTCTCCAGTCGCCGGGCGCATTCTGAAACTTCTCATCTTTGAGGGCCAGTATGTCAAAGCGGGGACCGTGCTTGCGACGCTGCACAGCACGGCGCTCTCCGACACACAATTTGCGCTGATCAAAGCAACATCGCAGCAAAACCTCGCCGCGGCTGCAGAGAAACGTGCTGAACAACTGGTTGACGCCGACGTGATCGGACGCGCTGAACTCGAACGCCGCCGCGCCGAGCTGCTTCAGGCTACAACGGAAGCTGCCTCGTATCGCACGCAACTCCTTGGTCTCGGCATGACCGAGGGCCAGATTCGTCAGTTGGAGATAAGCCGCAAGCTCAGCGCAGACTATCCCATCGTGACCCCAAAGAGCGGTACAGTCCTGAAACGCGATATCACCATCGGTCAGGTCGTTCAGCCTGCAGATCAGGCCTTCACCATCGCAGACCTCTCGAGCGTCTGGATCGTTGCTAACGTCCCCGAAGAAGATGCCGGAACACTGCATAAAGGCATTCGCGTCGAAGTCGAAGTGCCCGCGCACCCTGAGAACAAGATCACCGGGTTGCTCTCCTTCGTCTCCCCCATCGTTGATCCCGCCACCCGCACCGTCGATGTACGCATGGATGTCGATAATGCCAATGGCATGCTCAAACCCGATGAGCTCGCCAGCATGACCTTTGTCGGTCACACCGAAAAGAAACTTACGGTGCCTAACGCCTCCGTTGTTCGCGAAGAGAATCAGGACCACGTCTTTGTACAGGTCGCACCGCAGCGATTCGTGCTGCGCGAGGTATCGCTTGGCGAAGAAGAGAATGATCGGCGAGTCGTGCTTGACGGCGTTCACCAGGACGAGCGCATCGTCACCGAAGGCGCCTTCCACCTCAACAATCAGCGCCGGCAGAACTCCATCAAGGGAACACAATAGATGCTGCAATCCATCATTGCCGGTGCACTCAGGCAGCGGCTCATTCTGGTTGTCGTCGCGCTCGTTCTCGTCGGGTTCGGCATCAATGCTGCGCAACACCTCTCCGTCGACGCGTTTCCTGACGTCGCCAACATCCAGGTCCAGATCGCTACTGAAGCCCCAGGAAAATCTCCGGAAGAGGTTGAGCGCTTCGTCACCATCCCCATCGAAATCTCGATGACCGGCCTGCCCGGCATGACCGATATGCGCTCGCTCAACAAGCCCGGGCTCTCGCTCATCACCCTTGTCTTCACCGATGAGAGTGATCTCTTCCGCGAGCGCCAGATGATCTCTGAGCGGCTCGCAGAGTTGCGCGAGCGCATGCCAGCAGGCGTCACGCCTGTACTCGGCCCCATCACGAATGCTCTTGGCGAGGTCTATCAGTACACCCTGGAGCGTCCCGGCGAAACCGCATCGAAGCATATCCTCACCCGCGATGAACTAGTCGAACGTCGCACGCTGCAGGACTGGGTCGTGCGCCCGCTGCTGCGTTCCATCTCCGGCGTAGCAGAGATCAACTCGACAGGCGGCTTCGTCAAGCAGTACGAAACCGTCGTCGATCCGCAGAAGCTGCATTATTACGGCCTCAGCATCGGAGATGTCCGCTCCGCGCTCGCGCAGAATAATGCCAACGCCGGCGGCGGCATTCTTCCCCAACACGCTGAACAGTACCTCATCCGCAGCGTCGGCCTTATTCACGACCTCGATGACATCCGCAATATCGTTCTCAAGGAGTCCAAGGGTACACCCGTCTATATTCGCGACGTCGCCGAAGTCCGCCTCGGCACCGAGGTCCGCTACGGCGCCATGATCAAGAACGGCTATACCGAAGCCGTCGGCGGTGTCGTCCTTATGACCAGCGGCGGCAATGCCAAAGAGATCGTCAGCCGCGTCAAGGATCGAGTCGCCGAGATCAACAACCGCCACATGATTCCCGGCGGACTGCAGATCGTCCCCTACTATGACCGCTCGCAGCTAGTTGACGCCGCCATCCATACCGTCACGGAGGTCCTCGGCGAAGGTGTCATCCTCGTCGTCATCATCCTCTTCCTCTTTCTAGGCGATCTGCGCTCCAGCTTCATCGTCAGCGCTAATCTCATTCTCACGCCTCTGCTCACCTTCCTGGTGATGAACAAGATCGGCCTTTCCGCAAACCTCATGTCGCTTGGCGGTCTCGCCATCGCCATCGGTCTCATGGTTGACGGCTCCGTCGTCGTCGTCGAAAACGTCTTCGCCCGTCTCAGCCATGCTAATCACGAGCAGCACGGCCCCGTGAAGATCAACAAGCTGAGCCTGGTGCTCTCTGCCGTGCAAGAGGTCGCCACACCAACCCTCTTCGGCGTCACCATCATCATCCTTGTCTTCCTTCCCCTCATGACTCTAGAAGGCATGGAAGGCAAAATGTTCGCCCCCCTCGCCTACACCATCGCCATCGCACTTGCCATCTCGCTAGTGCTTTCGCTTACCCTCTCCCCGGTGCTCTCCACCTACCTCCTCAAGGGTGGCTCTGAGGACGATACCTGGCTCGTCCGCATCCTGCGCAAACCCTACCGCAGCATGTTGTCCTGGTCGATGAATCACCGTGGCCTCACCGTGGTCTCGGTCATCATCATCTTCTTTGCTGCGCTCTCGCTATTCCCCTTCCTCGGCACCTCTTTCATTCCCGAGATGCAGGAAGGCACTCTCTCGCCCAACGCAGACCGCGTCCCTAATATCTCCCTCGAAGAGTCCCTCAAGATGGAGAAGGAGATGCAGCGGCTCATGCTCAAGGTCCCCGGCGTCGATAACGTCGTCTCCCGCGTCGGACGCGGAGAGTCCCCCGCCGATCCTGCCGGTCCGAACGAAGCCGACGTTCTTGCCTCGCTTACGCCCTTCGACGAGCGGCCTAAGGGGATGACGCAGGATCACATCGCTGAACAGATTCGGGAGAAGCTTGCTGCACTGCCCGGCATTAATCTCGTCATGTCGCAACCCATCAGCGATCGTGTTGATGAAATGGTCTCCGGCGTCCGTGCCGACGTCGCCGTCATGCTCTATGGCGACGATCTCGACATCCTTGTTGAAAAGGCCAACCAGATTGCGAAAGTCGCCACGGGTATCCAGGGCACACAGGACACCCGGGTCGACCGTGTTGGCGGCCAGCAGTACCTCACCATCACCATCGACCGCGGTGCTATAGCCCGTTACGGCATCAATGCCGCCGACGTTAACGATGTCATCGAAACCGCCATCGCCGGAAAATCCGCTACCGAGATCTACGAAGGGGAGCGCCGCTTCTCCGGAGCCGTCCGTCTCCCGCAGACTCTGCGCGACAGCGTCGAAGATATACGCGAGCTACTGATCAACTCGCCTAATGGCGCCCGCGTCCCGCTTAAAGACCTGGCGACCGTCAAGGTCGTCGAAGGCCCTGCTCTCATCAACCGCAGCATGGGCAAACGCCGCATCGTCGTCGGTGTCAACGTACAGGACCGCGACCTAGGCGGTTACGTCAAAGAACTGCAGCAGAAGGTCGACGGCAATGTGAAGCTTCCCGCCGGCTATTACATCGAGTGGGGCGGTCAGTTCCACAACATGGAGCGCGCACTGCACCATCTGATGATCATCGTACCGATCACGATTGCCGCAATCTTCTTCCTGCTCTTCGTGCTCTTCAGATCCGTCCGCTTCGCCGCACTCATTATCACCGTGCTTCCACTTGCTTCCATTGGAGGCATCGTTGGGCTCTTCGTCACCGGCGAGTATCTTTCAGTCCCAGCATCTGTCGGCTTCATCGCTCTCTGGGGCATCGCCGTCCTCAACGGCGTTGTGCTTGTCTCGTATATCCGCAAGCTCCGTATCGAAGGCATGGATCAGTCCGAAGCCGTTTACGAAGGTACGCGTCTGCGATTCCGTCCCGTCATGATGACCGCGACAGTCGCTGCATTAGGCCTCGTACCATTTCTCTTCGCCACTGGCCCAGGCTCCGAGATCCAGCGCCCACTTGCCATTGTCGTCATCGGTGGACTGGTAAGCTCCACAGCACTCACCCTGCTGTTGCTGCCCACCGTCTACGCTTTCTTTGAGGGCAACGGCGATCCCCGTCTTGAACTGGAACACCACGACACGATTCAAGGCTAAGCTCTATGGGACGCTGACCACCGCGCTAACAGGTCAGCGTCCCGCGCAGCTTTATTTCAACATCGCAGCCTCTTCGACACTCGGCAGTGCGGGCTCCTTCTCCTTAGGGAAGGAGGGCAGGAACAGCACCAGCACAATCAGTGAAGCCACTGCGGAGACGATCCAGATCGAGCGCCAGTCGTAGCCGCTGCCAACCGCGTAGTGCTCCACAACCGCGCCCGAAAGCCACGATCCCAGAAACATGCCGACGCCATAGGTGATGAAGTAAATCAGTCCCTGGGCAGCGGCACGCAGCGAATTCGGCGCCTTCTGGTCGACATAAATCTGCCCCGTCACGAAGAAGAAGTCATAGCAGATGCCATGCACAATAATGCCCAGCCACAGCATCCACATCTTGCCGCTGGCATCGCCATAAGCAAAAAGAGCATAGCGCAGAACCCAGGCCAGCATGCCGCTCACCAGCATGTACTTCACTCCAAGACGACGGAAAAACCACGGAATCAACAGCATGCACAACAACTCGGAGATCTGACCGCCGGTCATCTTACCTGCGGCGTTCGTCACCCCAATCTGGTTCAAAAACAGATTCGTGAAGGCATAGTAGAACTGCAGCGGAATACAGATCAGGAAGGATGCAATCGCAAATATGGCCATGGAGCGGTCCTTGAACAGAAACAGCGCCTCTTTCGGAAACAGCCCAGTCTGCTTTGCACTCTCTGCCTTTGCCAGCGGTGGTGTATGCGGAAGAGTCAAGCAGTACAAGCCCATCAGAAACGACACCGCCGCAGCCATCCGCAGCGGCTGCGCCGTAGCCTCCAGCTTCATCGCGCCGATGATAATTCCCGCTACGATCCAACCTGCCGTTCCCAGCACGCGAACCGCGCCAAACTCCGCCTTCGTATCCGTCATCTGTCGAAACGACAGCGAATTCGCTAATGCCAGCGTCGGCATGTAGCAAAGGCAATACAGCAGCAACGTCGCATACACTGCACCGAAGGTCTTCTGCTGCGATGTCAGCAACAGAAAGACGGCGCCCACAATGTGCAACACAGCCAACACCTTCTCCGTAGCGAAGTACTTGTCTGCGATCAACCCCACCAGGAAGGGCGCGAACGTTGCGCCAACCGCCGTTGTTCCGGCCACCAGGCCTACCTGCTGCCCCGAGAAGTGAAGCGTCGAGGACATCCAGGTTCCCACCGTCACATACCACGCGCCCCAGATAAAGTATTCGAAGAACATCATGGCGCTAAGCCGAATTTTTGTCCCTGTCATGAACGTCTCATCCTGCCGCTCCATAGCCATACCGCGCCATGGCAGCTATAAAGGTTTCGGCAAGCAGCAGGCGCAAACCAGCCGCTGAGGCCTCGCATCCACCATACAGCACTACCCCCAGATGTTTCCCGCCAAATTCCATCCCAAGGTTGTTGTCTTCTCCAAAGCCACCACTCTTCAGTGAGACAATCAAGCCATGAAGGCAGGCCACCCCTATCCCCTCGGAGCCACCCTCACCGACCACGGCGTGAACTTCAGCATCTTCTCCTCTCACGCCCGCGGTATGCATCTTCTATTGTTCGACTCGCCCTCATCGCCCTGGGCTGCCCGGACCATCGCCCTCGACCCCACCATCAACCGTACCGGCCACTACTGGCACATCGAGGTTCCCGATCTCGTCGCCGGGCAGACCTACGCCTATCGAGCCGACGGCCCCTACCTTCCCGAAGCCGGCTATCTCTTCGACAGCAACAAAGTTCTTCTCGATCCCTACGGACGCTCCGTCTGCACTCACCTCTACGACCGAGCCGCGGCAAAGAGCAGAAACGACAACGAGACCGTCTGCATGCGCAACATCGTTATCGATCTCGGTGCATACGATTGGGAAGGTGACCAGCCGCTCGGTAATCTCTTCCACGAGACCATCATCTACGAGCTGCAGGTCGGAGGTTTCACCCGACACCCCGAATCAGGCGTCAGCCCGGAAAAACGCGGCACCTTCGCCGGAGTCATCGAGAAGATACCTTATCTCCAGCAACTCGGCATCACCGCCGTCGAACTCATGCCCATCTTCCAGTTCGATGCTCAGGATGCTCCGCTCGGCCTCGAAAACTACTGGGGCTATAGCCCCGTCAGCTTCTTCGCCCCTCATCTCGCTTACTCCGTCAGCCAGTCCCCGCTCGGCTGCCTCAACGAATTCCGCGACATGGTCAAAGCTCTCCATCGTGCCGGTATCGAGGTCATCCTCGACGTGGTCTACAACCACACCGCCGAGGCAGGGGCCAACGGCCCTACCTTCGGCTTCAAAGGCCTCGACAACTCGCTCTACTACATGCTCTCCGCCGATCGCGCTCGCTTCGCCGACTATACCGGCACCGGCAACACACTCAACTCCAACCACTCCGTCGTACGCCGCCTCATCCTTGATAGCCTCCGTTACTGGGTCTCCGAGATGCACGTTGACGGCTTCCGTTTCGACCTTGCCGCCGTGCTGAGCCGCGATGAGACCGGAACCCCTGTCCCCAACGCACCCATCATCTGGGACATCGACGCCGATCCCATCCTCGCCGGAACCAAGCTCATGGCCGAAGCCTGGGATGCCGACGGCCTCTATCAGGTAGGCTCCTTCTCCCGCGATCGCTGGAAGGAGTGGAATGGCCGCTTCCGCGACGACATCCGCACCTTTCTTAAGTCATCCGACGGCTCCATCGCTCATCTGCAGCAGCGCCTGCTTGGCAGCCCCGACATCTATAACCTCCCACACCATCCACCAGAGCAAAGCATTAACTTCGTCACCTGCCACGACGGCTTCACCCTCAACGACCTCGTCTCCTACGACCAGAAGCACAACCTGGCAAACGGCGAGCAAAATCGCGACGGCCTCAACGAAAACCTCTCCTGGAACTGCGGCGTCGAAGGTCCCACCGAAGACGAAAACATCAACGCCCTCCGCGAACGCCAGATACGCAATGCCTTTGTTCTGAATCTGTTCTCCGTCGGAACCCCGCTCCTGCTCATGGGAGATGAAGTGCGACGCACCCAGCAGGGCAACAATAACGCCTACTGCCAGAACAACGAAATAAGCTGGTTCGACTGGACGCTCTGCGAGAAGAACTCTTCTCTCCTCCGCTTCGTCAGCATACTCATCCACATGCGCCGAAGCTTCGGATCAACCTTCGAAGGACATGCCCTCTCCCTCCGCGGCGTGCTCGAAAGCGCACATATCGACTGGCATGGCGTTCATCTGAACAGTCCCGATCTCTCCCATCAATCCCATACCTTGGCGGCGACGGTCTATACACTCTCCGGTCCTGCCTTTCATGTCATCTTCAATGCTTACTGGGAGCCGCTTACCTTTGCTCTCCCCGCTCCCGTCCCACCCGGTCCTTCATGGTTCCGCATCATAGATACCGCCCTGCCCTCGCCCGAAGACATCGTCCTCCATCAACGCGAGTCGATCACCGACGCGAAATATAATGTCGCTCCCAGATCCATCGTCCTGCTCGGCAACCTTGCCTGCCAGCCTCCAGATCAGCAGAACTAACTGATCGTCAACACAGCGCACGTCGCCTTTGCCAGCAACGCGGGCGTCAATCCCGTCTGCATCAGCATCTGCCCAAATCGCTCTTTCCTCGAGCCCAGTACGATCAGTTGCGCGTGAATCTTTTCCGCGAGCTCCAGCAGCACATTCGCGGCCTCTCCATGCTCGACCACACACGATGGGCTGCACCACGCATAAGCTGAAGCTGGAATCATCCGCTGCAACTCTGTCCGCCACTCTTCGTCCGGCCGCGATAGCTTCTCTTCTTTGGCCTTCACCACATGGCACACATACAGGCGCGCATGCTGCTTCTCTGCAAACGCCAGTGCAGCTCCTACCGCACGAACCGACTCCGCTGAAAAGTCCGCCGCGCAAAGGATGCTGTTCATCAGCTCCCCTTCCAGCAAGGGCTTCACCTTCGGTCCCACCGTCAGCACAGGACATCTCGCATGACGAAAGACAGCCTCTGCCGTTGATCCAAACACTATCTTTGTGAGGCCCTGTCTGCCCGACGTCCCCATCACAATCAATCCCGCCTTCACCTGATCTGCATAGTCCAGAATCGCCTGCGACCGGTCCCATCCCCTGATTTCGACACACTCTGCATGGATGCCCTGCATACGGCGCGCAGCCTCGCACAACAAATCTCGGTTCTGGATCAGGATCGAATCCAGCGCAGGTGCAGAAAGTCCCTCTGCGGCCCTTGCCAGAAGCGAAAGATCGGCCACGTGCAGCACATCCACTCTGGCAGAAAAATGCACCGCCAGGGCTCTGGTATACGACAGCATTGGCAAACTGTTCGACGCAAGATTGGTTGCCATCACAATTCGGTCGATGGCAACTGCTTTTTGCCTACTGATGGCTGGCATCACCCATTCCTCCGTCACGAAGCGCCAACCATACTAGACCTAATTTGTCTTCGCGCGGGAAAGATCTGCCTCAGCGAATGCGCGAAGCCACCTGAGGGGATGCCTCGCCACCCGGCAGCAAAACCGTGAACACCGAACCATGCTCCAGCTGGCTCGTCACAATGATTCTTCCTCCGTGGGCCTCTACGATGGCCCGGCTGATCGCCAGCCCCATCCCGGTCCCCGAAGCCCCGCTTGCCTGCAACCGGCCGCGATAAAACCGCTCGAAGATCAGCCCCTGCTCGGTCGGATCAATACCAATCCCGCGATCCGCCACACTGATCGCAATACCAGCCCCCTGCGCCTCTGCCGTCACCGTAATCGGCGTCCCCGAAGGCGAATACTTTGCCGCATTTTCCAATAGATTTGTGATCACCTTTACCAGCAGCGAAGGATCAGCACGCAGCCACAAATCCTCTGCGATCTGCAGCCGCAGCTCGTGGTTCTCTTCCACCCAGCCACACGTATCTCTCGCCTCGTCGATCAGGCCACGCACCGTCACTCGTTCAAAGTGCATCTGCACCTTCTGTGCATCCAACTGAGCCGTCTCCACGGCCTCCGAGACCAAGCGATTCAGACGGTCGCTCTCCTCGTCGATGATGCTCAGCAACTCATGCCGATCTTCCGCATTAACCTCGCTTTCCAGCAGCGTCGTCGCCGCGCCCTTGATCGAGGTCAGCGGGGTCCGCAACTCATGCGTGATCGAATCGATCATGAGCGAACGCAACCGTTCGTTTTCCTTCGCGGCCTCTCCTCGCGCCACGTTCTCCAGAGCCTGCGCGCGATCGATGGCAATCGACACCAACCCGCCAATCGCGTTGGCTGTCTCGAGCGAAAGAACGACGCCACGCAACAGAAGCATTCCCTTAGGCCGAACCCCCGACCGTACCGGCATCTGCACTTCGTCCGCCGTCATGCTGGCCTGCGTCAGGGATATCGCAATCTGCTGAAAGTGCGGCAGTTCGACCTCCGACACCATGCCATCCCCGGCCTGGAAGACCCGCCCGCCCTCCAACAGATACAGGAGTCCATAGCGTGCCGCCGTCACATCGACCACAGCAGCCGGCAGAGAACGCAGCAGGCTCGCCGCACTCTCCGTCTGCAGCAGATCGCGGCTCAATTGGAACAGGACTTCCAGCTCATGCTGTCGCGCGCTCGCCTCATCCGCTTCGTCCCTTGCGGCCTGCGATAACCTGCTGGCAATAATCGAAGTTGCCAGAAACACCAGCAGCGCCAGCCAGTTCTCCGTATCCGAGATCGTAAAAGTCCCAAACGGTGGCAGGAAGAAAAAGTTATAGCACGCCGCAGCGGCAACCGAGATCACCACGGCAAACCGCAGCCCCCACTCCGTCGCCAGCAGCAGGATAAACAGCAGCAGCGTCAGCGCCACCGTTGTCGTATTCACATGCAGCCACCGCTTGTACACTAGAACGATCGCCGCCAGGCCGGCAAATGCCATGCTCCAGCGGGCGGCTGTCAGAGTTCGACGCGAGTGCATGCGAGAATTGTACGGCGTGACCCATCCGACCAAATCTCCGGAAGACTGGCTCCAGGCCGCCGAGACCGAAAAGCAGCGCGGCCGATTGAAGATCTTCCTCGGCTACGCGCCCGGAGTTGGCAAGACCTTCAGTATGCTCAGCGAAGGCATCCGCCGTCGCAGCCGCGGCGAAGACGTCGTCATCGGCGTGGTCGAAACGCATGGCCGTTCCGGCACAGCGGAGCTTTCCGCCAAACTCGAACATATTCCGCGCCGCGAGATCGAGTACAAGGGTGCCCTCTTCTCTGAGATGAACGTCGACGCCATCCTCGCCCGAGCTCCACAGGTTGCCCTCATCGACGAGCTGGCCCACACCAATATCGAAGGTAGCCGTCTTTCCAAGCGCTACGAAGACGTCTTCCTCCTCCTCGAAAATAAAATTGACGTCGTCAGCACCGTCAACATCCAGCACGTGGAGAGCCTGACCTCGCGCGTGCAGGCACTCACCGGTGTCATCGTCCGCGAGCAGGTACCCGACTGGGTTCTGGACCGCGCCGATGAGATCGTCATCAGCGATCTCACCCCTGAAGCGCTTGTAACGCGCATGCGTCGTGGCGACATCTACCCTGCCGAGCGCATCGAGCGATCCCTCGCCAACTTCTTCCGCCGCGGCAACCTTATCGCCCTCCGCGAGATGGCGCTCCAGCGCGTCACTCGTGCCGTCGATCGCAGCCTTGATGACTATGTGCGTCGCAAGAAACTCGGCGCCCACTGGACCGTATCCGAAAAAATCGCCGTCTGCATCAGCTCCGGCTCGCAAGCCCGCGATCTCATCGCTCGAGGTGCGCGCCTCGCCGAAGCACTCGACGCCGAGCTCTATGTAATACATGTGGCCACCACCCTTGACGAGACACCGGAGCGCAAACGCGCGCTTGAGTCCAACCTTCAGTTCGCCAGAAATCTGGGTGCATCTGTCATCACTCTCAATGACACCGACACCGCGCACGCCACAGCCGCCTTCGTGCGCGAAAACCGCATCACTCAGGCCATCGTTGGTCGTTCCGCCACACACGGACTGCGCAGCTACCTCTACTACCTTGCAATCCAGAAGTTTATGTCCGAAGCCCCACACGTCGACCTTCATATCGTGACCCAGGAGGACCGTTGAAACGCATTCTTGTCGTCGACGACGAGCCGCAGATCAAGCGTATGCTTCGCACCTCGCTTCAGAGCAGCGGCTACGAAGTCATCCTCGCCGCCAATGGTATCGAGGGACTCGCAGAGTTCGAGAGCAAGCGCCCCGATCTCATCATCTCCGACCTGGCCATGCCCGAGATGAATGGCCTTGAGCTCACGCAGGCCATCCGTCGCATCGCCGACACCCCCATCATCGTGCTCAGCGTGCGCGACACCGACGCTATGAAAATCAGTGCCCTCGACGAAGGCGCCGACGACTACCTCACCAAGCCCTTCAGCATGCCAGAGCTTCTCGCCCGTGTCCGCGCGCAACTGCGCCGTACCACCGAGCCCGAAGTCGCCACCCGCATCTCCATCGGAGACTTCATCATCGACGCCGACGCCCACACTGCAACCGTGCGCGGCGCAGCCATCCATCTCACGCCAAAAGAGTTCGACCTTCTTCTCCTCTTCGCGCGCTCACCCGGACGCGTTCTCACCCATAAGGTGCTCCTGCGTTCCATCTGGGGGCCGGCCGGCGAAGACCAACCCGAGTATCTCCGTGTCCTCATCGCCGGTTTGCGCAAAAAAATCGAACGGCCGGATGCGCAGAAGCACATCGAAAGCGAACCTTGGGTCGGCTATCGCTTTCAGCCTGGCGCAGAGACACAGGAATAGCTCTCTGCCAGAACTTACGACTTCTTAACGCCTTCTCAACGGACTTTCTACGGCCTCGGCAGCTTCAATAGCTTCCGAGGCCGTTTCATGAAGTCCACCGCTCTACTCGTTCCCGCACTCACACAACTGATCCTCGCAACCGCGGTATCGGCACAAACTCCACGACCTCGTCCTCTCACCGACGCAGAGCGTGACGCCGAGATTCGCGAGATCCACAAGCAGCTCGATACCCTTTCCGCGCGGCTCGCAGCTCTCGAAGCTCAGACGGCTAATAGAGACGCTCCAGCAATCGCTGCCCACGATGACGCCGAGTCGTCGATGCCTCCGACAGCGATCTCCGCGAAAGCCGGAGCCGCTTCTCAACCACTCATTGACACTCCCGATACGCCCGCGAATCTCGGCTTCCTCCACGGCACCACGCTCAACTTTGGCGTCGACGGCTACTACGGTTACAACTTCAACGCCCCCATCGGTCGCGTCAATCTTCTCCGTGCCTACGACGTGACGTCCAACAGCTTCAACATCAACCAGGCAAGCTTCATGGTCGAACACCTCCCTACGGCCACGGAGCGCCTCGGCGGACGCATCGATCTCCAGTTCGGTCAGGCCACCGAAACCCTGCAGGGATCCTCCAGCAACGAGGAGCGCCCTCAGGTGTGGCGCAATCTCTTTCAGGCCTACGGCAGCTATCTCGCCCCCATCGGCTCCGGCCTCCAGATCGATTTCGGTAAGTGGGCTAGTTCTCTCGGCAACGAAGGCAATTACACCAAGGACCAGATCGCCTACTCGCGCTCCTTCAGCTTCGATTACCTGCCTTTCTACCACATGGGCTTGCGCGCCAACTACAACCTCACGCCCAGGCTCAACGTCGCTTACTGGCTCGTCAATGGTGCCAACGACACCGAAGATCTCAACGGCTTCAAATCGCAGGCCTTCCTCTTCACCCTCAAACCTGCTAGCTCACTCACCTGGAACATCAACTATTACTTCGGCCAGGAAGCGCGTGACGTCGAGCCCACGATCAACACCAACGCTCCACCATCGCCGACGCAGCCCGGTCTGCCTACAGCCAACATCACTCCAGCGCCCAACGGACGCGAACACATCTTCGACACCTACGCTACCTGGAAACCTACCAGCAGGCTGACTCTCATCGGGGAGGCAGACTACGTCATCCATCGCACGCAACAGCAACAATCACCCTCCCACGTCGCGCTCGGCAGTCTCACCACCAAATATTCGCTTGCCCGCAACTGGAATCTCGGCGGCCGCTTCGAATACTTCGACGACCGCAACGGCCTCTTCAGCGGCAAAGCACAGGCACTGAAAGAGTTCACCTTCATCTCCGATCACACCCTTACACCCGGCTTCCTTGTACGCGCCGAGTACCGTCGCGATTTCTCCAACCAGCCCTACTTTCTAACCGACACCATCGGCGTCCTTGTCCGCTCGCAGACAACCGCCACACTCGGCCTCGTCTACTGGTGGGGCACCAAGCAAGGCATCTGGTAACACGGAGGTCCCATGCCCGACATCATCGCCATCGTCTCCTTCTTCCTCTTCTTCCCGATCTGTCTCTTCTACGTCGTCGGCTGCAAACGCCTGAAAGGCTCTCGCAAATGATCCTCAATGCATCGTTGCTCACCGTCTCGCTCGCCCTGCTGGTCTATCTTGTCTACGCCCTGCTTCGCCCGGAGAAGTTCTAAATGTCTCTCAATGGCTGGTTACAAATCACGCTCTTCATCGCGGCTGTTCTACTGCTGGCCAAGCCGATGGGGATCTATCTCACGCGTGTCTTCAATCGCAGCTCCACTTTTCTCGATCCCATCCTGCTTCCCTGCGAACGCTTCCTCTATCGCCTCACCGGCGTGAATCCCGAGCAGGAGATGCGCTGGACCGAATACGCCACGGCAATGCTCGTCTTCAGTGCCGCGACCATGCTGCTCACCTATCTTGTCGAGCGCCTGCAGCACATCCTTCCACTCAACCCGCAGCATCTCCCCAACGTCGAACCTTTTCTTGCCCTCAACACCGCGGTCTCTTTTACCACCAATACCAACTGGCAAAGCTACGTACCCGAAGCCACGATGAGCTATCTCACCCAGATGCTCGCCCTCGCCACACATAATTTTTGGTCCGCTGCCGTAGGTATGTCCCTTGCCATCGCCTTCATCCGCGGCATTGCGCGGCGTGAATCCAAAACCCTCGGCAACTTCTGGGTCGATCTCACTCGCGGAATCTTCTGGGTTCTTCTCCCTATCTCCATCGTCTTCTCCCTCGCTCTCGTCTCGCAAGGTGTCGTGCAGAATCTGCGCCCCTATGACACATCAAAGCTCGTCGAGCCACAGATCTCCATCTCCTCCGACGGCAAGACCTCGACCATCACCACGCAGACCATCGCCCAGGGCCCCGTCGCCTCGCAGGAGGCCATCAAGATGCTCGGCACCAACGGCGGCGGCTTCTTTAACGCCAACAGCGCACATCCCTTTGAGAATCCAACCCCGCTCACCAACTTCCTGCAGATGCTCGCCATCTTTCTCATTCCCGCTGGACTCACCGTTACGCTTGGCCAGATGGTCGGCTCTCCGACACACGGCTGGGCTGTACTCGCAGCAATGGTTGTTCTCTGGTTCGCCGGAACCTTCACCTGTTACTGGGCTGAATCGCAACCGAACCTCATGCTTCACGGCGTCAACCAGCATGTCTCCGAACTACAGTCCGGCGGCAACATGGAGGGCAAAGAGGTCCGCTTCGGCATCACCAACTCCGCTCTCTTCGCAACCGTTACCACCGATGCCAGCTGCGGCGCCGTCAACGCCATGCACGACAGCTTCATGCCCCTCGGAGGAATGGTGCCCATGGTCAACATTCTTCTTGGCGAGATCGTCTTCGGTGGCGTTGGTGCAGGCCTTTACGGGATGCTCATCTTCGTCATCATCGCGGTCTTCATCGCCGGACTCATGGTCGGACGCACCCCCGAGTATCTCGGAAAGAAGATCGAAGCCTACGACGTGCAGATGTCCATGCTCTATCTGCTCATCTTCCCTCTCATCATCCTCGGCTTCGCCGCTATCTCCGTACTCATGCCCACTATCGGACTCGCCAGTCTCGCCAACCACGGCCCCCATGGACTCAGCGAGATCCTCTATGCCTATACTTCGGCTACCGGCAACAATGGCTCCGCCTTCGCTGGACTCAATGCCAACACGCCCTGGTACAACAACTCCCTGAGTGTCGCCATGTTCTTTGGCCGCTTCATGATGATCATCCCCATGCTCGGCGTCGCAGGAAATCTGGCAGGCAAGAAGATCGTTCCCGCATCCGCTGGAACCTTCCCAGTGACCACGCCACTTTTTACCCTGCTGCTGACTGGCGTCATTCTCATCGTCGGAGCGCTCACCTTCTTCCCCGCGCTCTCGCTCGGCCCCATTCTTGAACACCTTCTGCTGCGTGCCGGTCACGCGTTCTAAGGCAAAAAGGAGAATACCTTGTCATCGCATGCCAACCGCCGTTCCCTGTTCGATGGGAAGATAGTTCGTCGCGCTTTCTTCGACGCGTTCGCTAAGCTGAGCCCAAGACTCATGATGAAGAACCCCGTCATGTTCGTTGTCGAGATCGGCAGCGCCCTCACCACTATTCTTCTCATCGCCGACTTCGCCACGCACAAGACCGGACTCCGTTTCAACCTCCAGATCACTCTCTGGCTCTGGTTCACCGTCCTCTTCGCCAACTTCGCGGAAGCTATGGCTGAGGGCCGCGGCAAAGCCCAGGCCGACGCCCTCCGCCAGGCAAAGTCTGAGACCACCGCCTACCGCATCATCAAAGGAGAGGTTCACGAAATTCCAAGCTCGCAGCTCCGCGTCGATGATGTCGTTCGCGTCACCGCCGGTCAAATGATCCCCGGTGACGGTGAGGTCATCGAAGGTGTCGCCTCCGTCGACGAGTCCGCCATCACCGGTGAATCGGCTCCCGTCATCCGCGAAGCAGGTGGCGACCGCTCCGCCGTCACCGGAGGCACACGCGTTCTCTCCGACGTCATCACCGTCCGCATCACCTCCAACCCCGGCGAGACCTTCCTCGACCGCATGATCGCCCTCGTCGAAGGCGCCGAGCGCCAGAAGACCCCCAATGAGATCGCCCTCAACATCCTTCTCGCGGGACTCACCATCATCTTCCTGCTCGCGGTCGTCACCCTCCAGCCATTTGCCGTCTACTCCGGCGCACAACAGACCATCTTCGTCCTTATCTCCCTGCTCGTCTGCCTCATTCCCACCACCATCGGCGGCCTGCTCTCCGCCATCGGCATCGCCGGCATGGATCGACTCGTTCAGCACAACGTCCTCGCCACCTCTGGCCGCGCCGTAGAAGCCGCTGGTGACATCAATACCCTCCTGCTCGATAAAACCGGCACCATCACCATCGGCAATCGCCAGGCATCCGAATTCGTTGCTGCTCCCGGCATCGACGAACGCACGCTCGCTGATGCCGCGCAGCTGTCCTCTCTCTCCGACGAGACCCCTGAAGGGCGCTCCATCGTCGTTCTCGCCAAAGAAAAGTACAACCTGCGCGGACGCGAGCTGGCCCACCTTAACGCCGAGTTCGTCCCCTTCTCCGCCATCACCCGCATGAGCGGCATCGAGGTCGACGGCCGCAGCATCCGCAAAGGCGCCGTCGACGCTATCGCCAGCTACCTCCAACAGCACGGCTCGGGCTTGCCCACCGAGGTCCGTGCCTCCGTCGAAAAGATCGCGCGCAGCGGAGGTACTCCGCTCGTCGTCGCCGAAAACGGTTGCGCGCTCGGTGTCATCCATCTCAAAGACGTCGTCAAAGGCGGCATGCGCGAGCGCTTCGATCAACTCCGCGCCATGGGCATCCGTACCGTCATGATCACTGGCGACAATCCCCTCACCGCCGCGGCCATCGCACGCGAGGCTGGCGTCGACGACTTCCTCGCCGAGGCCAAACCCAAGGACAAGATGGACCTCATCAAGCGCGAGCAGGCCGATGGCAAGCTCGTCGCCATGACCGGCGATGGTACCAACGATGCCCCCGCACTCGCACAGGCCGACGTTGGCGTCGCCATGAATTCCGGAACGCAGGCCGCCAAAGAGGCAGGCAACATGGTCGATCTCGACTCCAACCCCACCAAGCTCATCGAGGTCGTCGCCATCGGCAAGCAGCTCCTCATGACACGCGGCGCACTCACCACCTTCTCCATCGCCAACGATGTGGCCAAATACTTTGCCATCATCCCTGCCATGTTCGCAGGCGTCTTCCCTGTGCTCAACGCGCTCAACGTTATGCATCTGCACAACGCGGAATCCGCCGTCCTCTCGGCCGTCATCTTCAACGCACTGATCATCGTTGGCCTCATCCCGCTCGCGCTCCGCGGCGTCAGCTATCGACCCATGTCCGCCGCCGCACTGCTGCGCCGCAATCTGCTCGTCTACGGACTTGGCGGCATCATCGTCCCCTTCATCGGCATCAAGGCCATCGACATGGCTATCACCGCGCTCCACCTCGCATAAGGACCCGTCATGAAGAAGCTCTTCCTCACCGCAACGCTCTACACACTCATCACAGCCGTTGCACTCGGCATCGTCTATCCCGCGCTTGTCACAGTACTCGCACACGTCGCCTTCCGCGACAAAGCCGACGGTCAGCTCATCCAGCGCAATGGTCAGATCGTCGGCTCACACCTCATCGGACAGCCCTTCACCGGCCCAGGCTACTTCCATAGCCGCCCATCTGCCGCAGGCACCGGCTACGACGCCTCCGCATCCTCCGGCTCCAACCTCGCCTCCACCAATAAAGCTCTTATCGATCGCGTCAGCGCCAGCGTCGCCCATGAAGGCACAGCGGGAGCCGTTCCTCCGATAGATCTGGTCACTGCTTCTGCCTCTGGTCTGGACCCCGACATCTCTCCCGCAGCCGCGTTCTATCAGGTTTCACGCGTTGCACGAGAGCGACACCTCACTGAAGCTGCTCTTCACACCCTCATCGAAGAGCACACGACACCCGCGTCAGTTCGGCCTCCTCGGCGAACCTCGCGTCAACGTCCTCGAACTCAATCTTGCTCTAGCCGATCTGCATCCCTAGCCAGTGCAGCTTGGCGCTACTATGTCCCGCAGAAGGTTCTGCTGACATATTCTTCCGGACGAGCAGGTCGTGCGTACTCCTCCAGCTCTGGCCTCTCGTCATACGGCTTCGCCAGCACCCTCAGTAGATCCTCAAAGACCTGGAAGTCCTGACGATCCACCGCCGCACGAATCGCCGCCTCCACCAGGTGGTTGCGAGGAATGAACATCGGATTCACCTGACGCATCGCCTGCGCGCATTCCTGCCCTGAGACCGCATCCTGCGACAACCGCTCTCGCCACGCCATCTCCCACGCGTCGAACGCCGCAGGATCGGCAAACAACGCCCGCACCCCGGCATTGCCTTCAACACTCTCCGCCGCATCGCAGAGCCTGCGAAACATCAGCGTGAACTCCGCACGATTCGCTTCCATACGCTTCAGCAGATCATCGATCAGAGCGACATCTTCATCACGCTCCGTCTTCAGGCCAATCTTCCGTCGCATCCCTGCATAGAATGCTGCCTCGAACTGAATGCCAAACTTCTCCAACGCCTCATGCGCAGAAGCCAGCCCCGCCTCATCGCTTCCCCCCTCCTCCTGCACCAGAAGCGGCAGCAGTGTCTCCGCCAGCCGAGCCAGATTCCAGTGCATCGCATGAGGCTGATTGCTATACGAATACCGTCCCTGATGATCAATGGAGCTGAACACCGTACGCGGATCATAAGTCTCCATAAAGGCGCACGGCCCATAGTCGATCGTCTCCCCTGAGATCGACGTATTGTCGGTATTCATCACTCCATGCACAAACCCGAGCAGCATCCATTGCGCCACCAACGCAGCCTGCCGCGCGATCACCCCATCCAGCAGCGCACGATATCGCTTCGTCGCACTCTCTGCCTCCGGATAATGCCTGCCGATCGCGTAGTCCGCCAGCGTGCGAATTCCCTCGACGTCTCCCTGCCCAAAGAAGTACTGAAACGTCCCCACACGCAGATGACTCGCCGCCACCCGCGTCAGCACCGCTCCCGGCTGAATCGTCTCGCGGATCACCGTCTGCCCCGTCGTCACCGCTGCCAGTGCACGCGTCGTCGGCACCCCCATCGCAGCCATCGCTTCGCTTACGATGTACTCCCGTAGCACCGGCCCAAGCGCCGCCCGGCCATCGCCGTTGCGCGAAAATGGCGTTCGACCCGATCCCTTCAGCTGAACGTCGTACCGAACGCCATCGCCGCCAATCACCTCGCCCAGCAAATTGGCGCGGCCATCGCCAAGCTGTTTCACGAAGTACCCGAACTGATGTCCCGCATAGGCCATCGCCAGGGGCTCCGATCCCTGCGCCACACGATTACCCGCAAGCACCTCCACGCCTTCCTCACTCGCGAGAGCAACCGCATCCAGCCCCAGCCTCGCCGCAAGCTCCTCATTCACCTTGATCAACCGTGGCGCCGCCACGCGCACTGGCGCCACCCGGGAGTAAAACCTCTCCGGCAGCCGAGCATAGCTATTGTCAAAGTGAAACGAGACGCCTTCGAGCGCAGAACGATTCGTAAAGCCCATATCTATATTCTGCTTGAATCACCGGAGATCTGCTTCACAGCCTCCAACTCACAATGCAAATTGTCGGTCTAGCCCTCAATTCCCCAGAGACTAGGCAGGCATCCTCTCCAAGAGGTCACGGTTGCCAGCGCAACGTCACCTGCCTGTTCACGACACCGCTATCCTGCGGAAGCTTGATGTGCAGCGCGTTTTCGCTCAGACGCTCTGCTCCATCGGTCTTGATCTGCAGCTTTTCCGCATTGCGACGGACGAAGAAGTCGACGTTCGATCCGGCGAGGCCTTCAACGGTAAGGGACAACTGGCTGGAGCCATAGGTCTCACTGATCACACGAGGCTGTGCTGTGACGGAGCCAGGCTCGGGCAAGCCTTGATCTTCAAAACCTATCTCCACTGGTGGTAATGGAAGTTCGATGCGATGCTGCTGCGCCGGTCTTGCGGAGCATGGCTTCTGCGCGTCCGGGTTGAGGCAGAGGACGGTTTCCTTGTCCGAGCTGGCCACGACAATCAGCTTCCTCCCCCGGCGCTGAAGCGACACCTGGTAAAAGTCGTCTCCGACACGAACGTTCTCCACCTGCGCCTCATCCCACTGCGCCGGGAGGTGCGGGTGAAGCTGGAGAGTATGGTGCAGCGCGTCCGCCTCGATACCGAAAAGACCGCGAATGGCGGGAGAGAAGGTCATCGCGGACGACCATAGCTGATGCGAGGACGATCGTCCCAGCGGCTGAAAGAACTGTCCGGAGATCACCTCTGTCACAAAGCCGGGGTCCTGTTGCCAGGTGAGGTCCACGTTGCGCATCAGCGTCGCATAGCCTGCGAGCGGCTTATTGCCGCGGTACTCCGCCATCGCGGCCCAGCCAGTGAAGAGCGGCCAGACGGTTCCCTGGTGGTAGCTGATGGGATCGTAGACGCGCTCACCTTCGGCGACGGCGCGAACTCCCCAGTCGGTGGCGAAGCGGAAGTTAGCCCAGCCACTCAGGCTGGCGTCGGGCTGCGGAAGATACCTGGCGTCCGTCCACATGGCGACGGCGGGAAACACCGTCGCGGTATCGTCATACGCCCCATCGCGACCGCGGGAGAAGGCATAGCGACCATCCCGCAGCTGGTAATGTGCAACGCTTGCGGCAATGTGAGCCGCCGTTGTTCGCGCCGATCCCGCGAGATCGGTATCGTTCATCAAGCCGGCAAGCTCGCTCATGTGGTCGCTGGATATGCCGTCGAGCGCGGCGAGATAGATCTCCTGGTGCGGCATTACAGGAGGCCAGGCTTCAACCCATCCTGTTCCCTGGCTGTTGTCATAGACGCCGTCGGTGTCATGCGCGCGATCGAAGGCGTACGCCTTCTTGACCTGCTCCCAGTGATCACGCAGAAAGGCGAGATCGCCGGTTGTCCTGACGTAGTCGTAGATGGCCATGATGTAGAGCGGCGTGGCATCGGCGGCGGCGTACTCATAGCCGAAGTTCGACCACTTCATCACGCCGTCGAGCGAGTCGGCGGTCAGCGAGTACTCATGCATGATCTTGCCGTCGTCGCGTTGGCGGCGGCTGATAAATTCAAGAGCCTGCCGCGCGAGATCGCGATCGCCATAGCTGTTGACGGCATATAGGCTCCACAGGGTATCGCGGCCGAAGTACCAGCCGAAGCCAGGCCGCGTCGAATCGAAAGACGGGTACCAGCCTGCGACCAGACCGGTCTCATCGCCGGTCTTTACCTTGCTCTGCTCGATTGCGATCTCATCCCAGCGCAGCGCCTTGTTGAGATTCTCGTTGGGGGTCTTTACGGTCAGGCGATGGTCGAAGAAGTGCGCGTAATAGTCGCTGGTCTCGCGATACAGCTGTGGAAGCGCCTCGGACTTTGCAACGAGTCGCGCCATCATGGCGTTGACCGCGGCCGGGGAGTTGGATTCTCCTCTGGCTGGAAGTTCCGTCAGAAGAGGAAAGTAATGTCCACTGTCTCGTCTGGGGTCGAAGCGCACCTTGAACTGCATGGGCAGGCTCTCGGGACGCTCCTGGTAGGGGAACAGGACACCAGGCTCCGCATTGGGCATGGCGATGAAGCCGAAGTTAGCCGGATTATCGGTAGACATGACGTAACCACCGCCTGTGCCCATCGGAACCCAGCTCACGCCGGGGCGCCCGAACTGCGGCGCAGGCCACTGCTGCACCATTGCAGGCTCCATCGAGATGGTCAGCGTAGCCGGCCGCGTGGACTCGATCTCGAAGAAGACGATGGCTCCGCTGCCTGCTTTGGCTTGCGGTCCTGCCGGAATGAACATGTGCTGCCGAACCGTAATCGCAGCATGGGAGTAGGTAATGGTTGTGTGATCTGGCTCCACGTCAATCGCAGCCGCGATGGAGTTGAGCTTGATGGGAACGGCGTATCCGTCAAGCTCAGCCGTGATCTGAAGATTGCTGAAGACCTTGGTAGGAAGATCCCACAGCTCGATATTGCCGTTCTGCAGGCCGAGGATAGCTCCCGAGCTGCCTGTCACCGTGAAGGGAAGATTCGGCTTCACCGCCTGCCGAATATGCATCGCTGTGCTGGACAAAGTAAACGCCGGAACCGTGTTCAGCGTCGGGTGCTGCTGCGCAGACAGATAAGGCGAGCAAGCCGTCCATACGACGGCCAGCATGGCGATCGACAATAGTCGGCACAGGCGAGATCTCATACATCCTCTTCCAAGACAGTCCAATGACAGTTCAATCGTTACATTGATGCTGCGCGCCGGGGCTCGCAACAACTTCAACAAGAGCAGAAGCGATTGCGGATGGAACGCAGCAACAGAGGTGCGCCCTGCGGAACAGCATGGGAGCCACATGAATCGGTGACGCGATCGTTCCATGTGGCTCATGCTGCGTACAAGGTTAGAACGAAACGCGAGCGGCAAACTGTAGCTGTCGCATGTTCGTGTTGGGCTCCAGCGAGGTGATGGTGCCGGTCGTATTGGTCGTGCAATCGACGCAGCGTGCGTTAGAGGCAGTTGGGATATCCAGGGCCGTGTGATTGAAGACGTTGAAGGCCTGGAACTGGAACTGCCCCTTGAAGCGTTCCGTGATCGGAATGTCTTTGATCAGCGAGACGTCTGCGAAGAAGTCGCGGGGACCGACGAAGGAGTTGCGGCCGATGTTGCCAAACGTTCCGAACGCGGGCCGGCTGAAGGCGCCCGAGGTCATGCCGTTGGCAGTCATGGGAGCGACCGGGGTGAAGTACTGCCGCGCATGACTCGACGTATTTAACCCACCGGCGCTCATGTTGAAAGCGCCTGCCTGTCCATTCGGACGGCAGTCGCTTGTCACACCGGGGCTGCCGAAGTTGGTATCGAGATCCTGATCGCTTCCGCACTCGGCGTAGGTGACGGTGAAGGGCCTGCCGCTCTCCCACGTCGTCTGCCCGCTGAGGTTCCATCCGCCGATCACGGTGTCGGCCACACGATTCATGTGGTTGGCGAACATGCGATTTCGGCCGAACGGAAGCTCCGCGACGCCGCTCAGGACGAGGACCTGAGCGCGATTGGTGTCGTTGGGACCATAGCTGGCCTGACGATAGTTAGCGAAGGCCGCGTCATTGGCAAAGTTAGTTGCCTTGGACCAGGTGTAGTTTGCGTTGAACTGCACACCGTGGGCGAAGCGCTTCTCCAGCTTGGTCTGCAGAGCATGGTAGGTGGCGCGTCCGGAGGGCTGCGCCGAGGTCATGCTGTTGGAGCAGCAGGTGACAACGGCTCCGTTATAGAGGCTGACGTACTTGTTGTAGTAGGGACGACGAGCGACCGTATCGCTCAACTGAGCAGGAGACGTCGGCAGTACGGGCGAGTTGAGGTCGTAGCCATAGGTTTCGCCCGGATACACTCTTTCGCCGACGTTGCCGACATAGGCTACGTCCAGCGTCAGGTTGCTTCCGAACTGCTGCTGAAGAGCGAGATTGAACTGGTCGACCTTGGGGAGCTGAATGCGCTCCCCGCGGAACTGCTGCGCGTACTGATCCTGGAAGGGAATAACTCCAGTGGCAGGAACCAGGGGTGCGCCTGGACGAATGGGCGGAGAAGACAAGCTCGTCACATAGCCGCCAGTCGTGCCGATCAGGCTGGAGTTCTCGTTCGCCTGCACGGGGAGGTTATGGGAGAGCACGCTGCCGAAGAGGGTTCCGAAGTAGCCGACGTTGTCATAGATCTGTCCGACGCCGCCGCGGATCACGGTGTTGGGATGGACCTGATAAGCAAATCCAAAGCGGCCTGCCAGGTTCATGTAGTCCATCTTCTGGTTGCCGTTGGTTCCGTAGGGTCCGACTCCCGCGACGCGGATTCCACCGGTGGCGAGCGAGGCGAATCCACCATGCCCGGCACCGTTGACGGTCTCCGGGAAGATGAGATCCCAGCGGACGCCGTAGTTGACCGTCAGCTTGGGCGTGAGACGCCAGGAGTCCTGCCCGTAGAAGGCACCGCGCTTCTGATAGCTGTACTGGTCGTTGATGTAGACATCGAAGCGCTGGAACTGCGCCGCGTAACCGACCAGCAGGGATGCGAGATCGAGACCGGTGCTGCCTGCGCCCGACGTGGAGCTTCCTGCAAAGACGAAGCGTCCGGCGCGGTTGTAGTCGCTGGCATTACGGATGTTCTTGGCATAGCGAAGATCGCCGCCAAACTTCAAGGTGTGATTGCCGACGGTCTTGGTCCAGTTATTGACGATCTGAAAGACCTGCTCACTCTGCAGCAAGGGGCAGTTGCAGCCCTCGGTGCCGAAGCCGCTCAGTCCTCCTTCGTTGAAGTCAAAGGTCGGCGAACCGGAGGAGTCCGGGGTGACGTTCAGATTTGGAATGCCTGCTGCGGTTGCGGGCGTTGAGCCTGCATCGTACTTGCTCTCGGCGACGTGATAGCTGAGAAACCCGAAGCGGAGATCGGCAACGAGGGTCGGCCTGACCGCCCAGTCCATCCCTGCCGTTGCGCTCTGATTCTGGACGCTGGTGTTGCCGGTCGTATTGCCGAGGCCGAATCCAGTGCCGCCAGCGGCGCCGAAGACGGGTGCCCCCTGCAGGCGGAAGTTGGCGTAGTCGTAGCGTCCGAAGAGATGGATGGTGTTGGACAGGGTGTGATCGAGACGGAGGTCCGCCTGATCGCCGTCGACCTTGCCATTGCCGGAAGCGGTGTAGTTGTTCGCCGTGCCGGAGGCGGTCGGGGCAGGAAGAGCCTTCATCAAGGTGATCGCCTGGGGCGAGAGGGCGGAGACTGGAATGAGGCCTCCTGTTGTGCTGTAGGGTACCTTCGTCGCCGGGTTATAGAGGATCGACGAGGTGTACTCACGCAGGTCGCAGTTGCCGGTTCCACCGTTCAGGCAGGTGTTGCGCACAGTATTGGTGGGGACGTTCTGCTGGACACTGGTGCCGATGCGGCGGCGGAGGCCCTGATAGTCCATGAAAAAGAAGGATTTATCCTTGATGATCGGACCGCCGAGCGCGCCGCCGAACTGGCTGTAGAGCTCACTGGGGATATATTTGCCCGTTACCGGATCGGGCGCATACTGCGAAAAGGGATTGCGCGCATAGAAGGCATCGCTGCGGCGGAACAGGAAAGCATCGCCGTGCAGGCCGTTGCTGCCCGACTTGGTCGTGACGCTGATAAATCCGCCAGCGGCTCCGCCGAACTCTGCTTCAGGGTTCTGGGTGGTGAACTTTGTCTCCGCAATGGAGTCGATGTTGGGGTTGATGACGATGATGCCCAGGACCGGATCGCGATTATCGGTTCCGTCGAGGATGAAACCCTGTTCTCCATAGTTGGAGCCGTTCGAGTTCAGCGCCAATCCACCCTGCGGGTTTTCAGGCCCGGAGATGTTGAAGGTCGAATGCTGCATGCCCGGAGTCAGAAGAGCGAACTGCGTCAGGTTGCGGTTCAGGTTCGGCAGGTTCTGCACAGAGGTCTGGTCGAGAACCATCGCTACGTCGGCACGATCCGTCTTCAGGACGGGAACATAATTTGCCGAGACGGTGACGCTCTCCTGTGCGCCGGCTGTCTGGAGCGCAAAGTCAGCCTTTTGTGCGGTATCCGCATGAACCTCGATGCCCTTGGCTTCGGCAGGAGAGAAGCTTCCGGATTCGACAGTCACAGTGTAGGTGTCGGGGATCAGGTGGTCGGCTCTCCAGGAACCGCCTGCATCGCTCTGGACGATAGACGTTGTCCCCTTCGCCACGTCTAGGACGGTAACTTTTGCGTTTGGCACGACCGCTCCAGTGCTGTCGGTCACCGTGCCATAGATAGAACCATAGATAGCCTGCGCGTGCGTTGCCGCGGGTAGCATCAGCCCAATTACTCCTGTAGCGAGCCCCAGCCTCAAAACGGACAATTTCATCTGTCTTCTTGTAAACATCCCTTGCCTCCAAAACCAAGCCTCAAAAACGACTCTTGTTGCCGCGAGACCCTAAATTTGCGTCTCATATATGGATCCTTTAAGGATCGCCGACCACATTGCTCGGATGCATGTAGAGCTGTCTATCCGTGCTCGGGAGATTTGACCGTCAATTTCACGGTGTGAAAGACTCGAAACGTGGCAAAAATGGCACTCGCGCAACTTGAGCAACATGAACAATTCAAAGGAGATGTTCGCTGGGATCTCGTACAGCGGGTAATCGGGAGTAAACCCTTCCAGAACTCTGCCCGGCTGCGTGATTTTCTGCTCTATGTCACCTCCTGCGCGCTCCGCGAGACGCCGGATGAAGCGACCGAACAGCATATCGGGATCCATGTCTTCCATCGTCGTCCAGGTTTTAACTCGACCGAAGACAGCATCGTTCGCAGCCAGGCACGGCTGCTCCGAATCAAACTCGCCACCTACTTCGATTCCCCCGAGGGAGTAGCGGAGCCGATGGTGATCCGAATTCCCAAGGGACACTATCTCCCCGTCTTCACCGACAACCAGCTGGATGGCGATGCCGAACCGGCTCTGCGTCCCGAGCCGGAGGTCGCCGCAGTAGCACCGCACGCGAGGGTATCGGCGGGAGTCCACGATGAGGAATCTCTTCTGGCGGCGATGCCGTCACAGGCGCACCAGCCGATCTTGGCAGATGATGCTGCAGCGGTAATCCTGCCTCAAAGACGGAAATGGCTTCTTTGGGCCATCGGGTTGATCGGTCTCTTTGCCGTCGCCGCGGCAAGCTTCCTGCTGGGAAAGCGCATGGCCGCCCCCATCGCGCCAGATCGTGCAGTGGAGCATTTATGGCATCCGTTTCTGATTGGGGCCGAGCCCCTGGTGATCTACAGCAACGCTTCGTTTATCGGGGATTCCAGGACCGGTATGCGCTATGCGGAGCCTGATGGAACCGGATCGACAGGTTCGGGTCCTTTGATTGACACGTACACCGGCATCGGAGAGCTTTCGGCGGTCCGCGAGATCACCCGCCTCTTCGACTCGACGAGCGCAAGGTTCGTGCTGAAGCGGAGCCGGCTGGTTACGTGGGATGAGGCTAAACTCCACAACCTGATCTTCATCGGCTCGATCGCCGAAAATGCATCGCTGCAGGTTCTGCCTCACGCCGACGACTTCGTTCTGACCGCGGAACCGGGACAAGCCGGATTTATCAATCGGCACCCGAAAGCGGGTGAGCCCTCGCGCTACATGCGTCCGGAACGGCCTCCTGCGCGGGATTACGCAGTGATTGCTCTTCGCCCTGGAGCGGACAACGACCTGCGCACGTTCGTTTTTAGCGGACTGACAACCCTCGGTACCGAGGCCGCAGTCGAATTTGCCACGTCGCGCCCTGGTGCGGAACAACTGCTTGCTGCAGCGACCAGCAATCAGCAGGTTCACCCCTTCGAGGCCCTCCTCGAGGTGGATATCAGCGGCGGCGTTCCGATTCATAGCCGGATCGTTACGATGCGCGTCCACTAGTCGATCTCGCATCGCCACTTTTCGCCGGCATCTCAAGAGCTCAACCTGACTAAAGCAAAGCGTCCTTCACCATCTGCGTCAGGACTCCATCCATATAGTCTTCACCGAGACAATCTACTCCTGATATCCCACACATGCTGCGCTGCATCTTGCTCCATGGAACCGCCCATCTGCAAATTCGGCCCAGGCAAATGTTTCGAGAGGGGGATTCAGCAGATATTCAGTGAGGCTTAAGGTCCTTCTCGTAAGTTAGCGAGATGGCTGGAAGGTCGTTTTCTTTTCATACATTCGCCGCCTCATTCGGCTTCGTCGCAGCAGTGTCCCTGCTCGCGTCCGCGCAACAGGCAGATTTGCCGCGTCATGTCTCGCTGACAGAAGCGATCCAGCAGGCACAGGCGAATGAGCCCATATTTGCTGCGGCTGTGGCAGCGCAAAAGACGATGAAGATCGATAGCTATCTGGCGAAGGCCTCCCTGCTTCCGTCCGTCACCTACCACAATCAGATGCTCTACACCCAGCCCAACGGCCAGACGAACCAGGGTGGGCAGGTTGGCACGCAGTCATCTCCCATCTTCATTGCGAATAATGCCATTCATGAGTACACCAGCCAGGCATCCATCAACGAGACCGTCGGACTCAAGCAGCTCGCTGATGCCCAGGTCGCATCGGCAAACTCGGCTCGTGCCAGCGCCGAGCTCGAGATCGCAAGACGAGGCCTCGTCTCCACCGTCGTCAGCCTCTATTACACCGTCAGCACCGCGGAAGAGAAACAAAAAGTCCAGGCAGAAGCGCTCCAGGAGGCTCGGGATTTCTCCTCGTTGACGCAAAAGCGCGAGGCCGTTCGCGAAGTCGCCCACGCCGACGTAGTCAAGGCAGAGCTCCAGCTGCAGCAGCGACAGCGCGATCTAGCGGATGCAACGGTCCTCGCCAGCAGGGCGCGTCTTGAGCTTGCCGTCCTCCTGTTTCCCGATCCTCGCGCCGCCTACACCACCGACGCCCCCGCCTCCTCGCCGCCTCTCCCCACACGCGATGAGGTCAACCAGCTTGCCTCGACCAACAATCCGGAGATTCGCAGTGCGCTTGCCGGCCTCAGGGCATCCGATGCCGGGGTCAAATCCGCAAAGGCAGCCTACCTTCCCGACGTCGCACTCAACTTTACGTACGGCATCGATGCGCCACAGTTCGCCAAACGCGGCCCCGACAACGTTCCAAATCTTGGCTACTCCATCGGTGGCACGCTCGATATCCCTGTCTGGGATTGGTTTTCTACGCAGAAAAAAGTCAAACAGAGCGAGATCCTCCGGGACGCGGCCAAGGTGACACTCACCGCGGCGCAACGTCGCCTGATCGCCACTCTTGAAGAGAGCTATGCAGAAGCAAGTACTGCGCGCGATCAGCTCGATCTCCTCGATCAGAGCGTTCACACCGCAGCGGAGAGCCTGCGGCTGACCAAGCTCCGCTACGCGGCTGGCGAGGCCACCGCACTGGAGGTCGTCGACGCCCAAAATTCATACCTCACCGCACAGACATCGCAGGCCGACGGACTGACACGCTTTGAAACCGCCTTGGCGGCACTCCAGGTTCTTACAGGAAGCATTTGATCTATGAGATTCCACGACACCACTCGATCAATTTCAACGCGCTTTATTCTCACTGCTGCTTTCCTCTGCCCCCTGGGTTTGAGTGCATGTAAGAAAACCACAGATGATACCGCTCCATCTGTCGTCACGGTCGAAGCGGAACATCCGAAGCTCGGCGATATCTCGGAGCACGTGATGGCTGACGCCACGCTCTCGCCGCTGGCTCAGGCCGCCATCTCTCCCAAGATCACCGCGCCCGTCCGAACCTTTTACGTCCAGCGCGGCGCAAAGGTGAAGGCTGGCCAACTGCTCGCGGTCCTTGAAAACCGGGACCTCTCGGCACAGGCGCTCGACAATCAGGGTCAGCTTACCGCTGCCCAGGCGGCCTACGACATGCAGACCAGAGCCCAGGTTCCTGAAGATTATGCGAAGGCCGAACTCGATGTAGCTCAGGCGAAGGCACAGCTTCATCTCCAGGAAGAGATCGTCATCGCGCGGAAGAAGCTTTTTGAAGAAGGCGCCATCCCCGGACGAGATCTCGATACGGCCGTCGCAGCCCTCGCCCAGTCCCAGGCTGCCTACGACATCTCCACGAATCACCTGACCTCGCTCAAGAGTGTCAGCAGAACTGCCTCGATGGAACTCGCAAAAGGCCAGCTCTCCTCCGCTAAGGGCAAGTACCAGGCAGCGGAGGCACAGGTCTCTTATGCAGAGATTCACAGCCCGATCGACGGCGTCGTCACAGATCGATCTCTCTTCGCGGGCGAGACGGCCAGCACCGGCACGCCGCTCGTTACCGTGATGGATACATCGTCTCTGCTGGCGAAGGTGCACCTGTCCCAGATCGTCGCTCAGCGCCTGAATCTTGGCGATAGCGCCGAGATCACCATCCCGGGCGTGGACGAGCCAGTCTCCGGGAAGATCACCCTCATCAGCCCGGCACTCGATCCCGGCAGTACGACCGTCGAGGTCTGGCTGAAGATCGACAACAGTACCAGCAAGTACAAGGCCGGCACCCCGGTGCGCGTCTCCATCATCGGACGCACCGTCCTCAAAGCCGTAAAGGTCCCACTCGTTGCGGTATTAACGGCCGAAGACGGATCGAAGTCGGTCATGGTGGTCAACTCGTCCGGCGCCGCCCATAAGGTGAATGTTCAGCTCGGCATCAACGACGGTGAAGATGTACAGGTCACTCAGGGGCTGAATGGCTCCGAGACCGTCATCACAAAAGGGAGCTACGGTCTGGACGAAGGAACCAGGGTCACTGTGGGCAAGGCAGACGCAGAGGGAGACGCGAAGTAATGAGCCAGCAAACGGCTGTAGCCTCGAATCCCTATTGGCTCGTTCGCTTTCGGGGACCGATCTTCTTCTTCCTGATCGTCCTCTCGCTCGCAGGAATCTACACAGCACAACGAGTCCCGATCTCCGTCTTCCCCGACACCAGCTTTCCTCGCGTGGTCATCGGTATCGACAACGGTGTCATGCCTGTCGAGCAGATGCAGGTCACCGTCACAAAACCGATCGAAGACGCCATCAACTCCGTGCCGGGCCTGGTCACCGTCCGGTCCACCACCAGCCGCGGCTCTGCAGAGGTCAGCCTCTTCTTTGACTGGAACGTCGATATGTTCCATACGCTTCAGCTGGTCGATGCGGCCTTGAGCAACGCGCGGCAGGCACTACCGGCCACAGCGACCATCACCACCAATCGGCTCACCTTCGCGACATTTCCAATCCTCGGTTATAGCCTCACCTCCGATCGTCTCTCGCAGACACAGCTATGGGAGATCGCCACTTATCAGCTCAAGCCTCCGATCAATCGTGTTCTGGGCGTCAGCACCGTAACCGTCCAGGGCGGGAAGGTGCCTGAATACCACATCGTTCCCAACATGGCGAGAATGCAGGCAGCCGGCGTCACCATCCTCGATCTCGTGAACGCCGTGCAGGCATCCAACATCATTGACTCGCCCGGCCTCTACGAGGCCAATCATCAGCTAGTCCTGGGTCTGGTCGGAGCACAGGCTCACGACGCACACGAGTTGGGCGGGCTCGTCGTCAAGAGCACTGCAGGCGGAAACGCCGTCCGTGTCTCCGACGTCGCCACCGTTCAGCAAGGTGTACTGCCCGTGTACACCACCGTCACGGCCGACAATAAATCAGCCGTCCTGCTTAACATCACTCGTCAACCGGCCAGCAACACCGTCTCGGTCGCCGATGCCATCGCAGTGCAGGTCGAGCAGCTCAAGAAAACACTGCCCGCCGGCGTGCAGCTCAAGCCCTACTACGATCAATCGGAGCTGGTGCGCGAGAGCATTCGCAGCGTGCGCGATGCCATCCTCATCGGGCTCGGCCTGGCCTGCATCATTCTCTTCCTCTTCCTTGGCGATTGGACCTCCTCACTGGTCGCTGGCCTTGTGATTCCCGTCACCGTCGCTATCACCGTGCTGTTCCTCTGGATCCTCGGTGCCAGCTTCAATCTCATGACGCTCGGGGGGCTGGCCGCCGCAATCGGTCTCGTGATCGACGATGCCATCGTCGTCGTCGAAAACATCGTCCTGCATCGCGACAACGGCGAGTCGCGCGAAAAGGCTGCCCGTCTGGCCCTGCGCGAGATCGCCGTTCCTCTCGTCGGATCCACCATCACCCCAGTGGTCGTGTTTCTTCCACTCATCTCTGTCACCGGTGTCACAGGAAGCTTCTTCCGCGCGCTGGCCATCACCATGACGGTCGCGTTGCTCAGCTCCCTGCTGCTCGCAGTGACGTGGACACCCGCGTTGAGCCTCGTCTTTCTCCGAAGTCATTCTTCGTCCCAGCCGGCACACCATGACGAGCATGGCCGCGCGATGACCGCCGTTCTTCGCTGGCATCAGAAAATTCTCTCCTGGGCTCTCTCGCGCCCGTTGATGCTGCTCGGCCTCTGCGGCGCTCTCGTCGTCGGCACCTACTTTGGCTATCAGGCGTTAGGCTCCGATCTCCTTCCATCCATGGATGAAGGTGGATTCATCCTCGACTACATCATGCCTGCCGGCAGTTCCCTCACCGAGACCAATCGCGTCCTTGAGCACGTCGACAAGATCCTTCACTCCATCCCCGAGGTCGAAAGCACCTCTCGACGAACCGGTCTGCAGATGGGCCTCGCCGCTGTCACCGAAGCCAACACTGGCGACATGACGGTGAAGCTCAAGAAGAACCGGAACCGCGACATCGAAGAGATCATGGCCGAAGCCCGCGCTAAAGTAAAGGAGACAGAGCCGCAACTCGACGTCGAGCTCATCCAGGTCCTTCAGGACATGATCAACGATCTCTCCAACGCTCCTGAACCAATTCAGATCAAGCTCTTCGCGGCCGATCCCGAGCTGCTGAACAACATTGCACCTCGCATCGGCGACGCCATCAGCAAGATTCCCGGTGTCGTCAGCGTGGAAGATGGTATTGAAAATACCATCAGCGGCCCTGCAACGAATTTTCAGGTCAATCCAACCGTCGCTGGACGCATGGGGTTCACTCCACAGGAAGTGGCAGAGGATGCCACCTCCATCCTCGACGGCGTGACGACAACCGATCCGCTCATCGCCAATGGTCGTCCCTACACCGTGCGCGTACGCCTCGGAGAAGAGACAAGACAATCGCTCGACACAATTGAAAACACCGTCTTCAACAGCACAACGGGCAAGTTGGCCACCCTCGGCTCTCTTGCGCAGATCACGCAGCTGCCACCGCAGAACCAGATCCGGAGAGAAAACCTCCAACGCATGGTTGTCGTCACCGCCCAGCTGGAAGGTTCGGACCTTGGGACCGCCATCGTCAAGGTGCAGCACACCGTTGCTGCGATGCACCTGCCTTCCACCGTTCGCATCGAATACGGAGGAACCTACCAGGAGCAACAGCAATCGTTCGGGCAGCTCCTCCAGGTCCTGATCATCTCTCTCGCTCTCGTATTCGGCGTGCTGCTGGTCGAGTTCCGCAACTTCTCCGCTCCGGCAGCAATCCTGACATCCTCGATTCTCTCCGTGGCAGGCGTCGTCTTCGCTCTCCTCATCACCGGCACCACCTTCAACGTCGCCTCGTTCATGGGACTCATCATGGTGATCGGTATCGTCGCAAAGAATGGAATTCTTCTCCTTGACGCTGACGAACGCTACCGGCGAGAAGGTTCTTCCGCCATGGACGCCATGCTCCACGCGGCCCAGCGTCGTCTTCGCCCCATACTCATGACAGCCACCGCGGCAATCTGCGGCATGTTGCCGCTCGCCTTCGCCCTCGGTGCCGGATCGCAGATGCTGCAACCGCTGGCGATTGCTGTCATCGGTGGCCTGCTGATTTCGATCCTCCTCAGCCTGATCGTCACGCCCGTCGTCTACTACCTGCTCACATTCCGGCGTCACGATGCCAGACCTCTGACACAACTGTAGTTCAGGGATGCGCGAGACCAGTGAAAGCAAAAACGCTGGCGTTACACATATACGAATCGGCGGACTACTAGAACCATTGAAAGGAGTAGGTTGCTGCATTTGTTGTAAAAAAATAACCTGTGATCAACAGGACCAATAACCATTATGAAAAAGAAGCAATTCGAAACTGCAGGCCTGGCGACAGATTCCTCCCCAATCTCCGAGACCATGGAGCCGACCGCCCTCTTCACCCGGCGTGAAATGCTGGGAATTACCGGCATGGCTGGTTTGGCGGCTTTGACCGGTATCAGTCCCGATGCGGTTGCGCAGACTTCGCAAAAACGGCCTCGTATCGCCTGCCTTGTCAGCTATTGGGGTCTGCCGACTTCACATGCGGACTGGATCGTCAACAAGCTGTTGGATGGTTATTGGTGGCACGGCGCTTACACGCCTTCGCGGGTGGACGTGGTGTCTGTTTACATCCATCAGCTGGACACGAGCTTACTGGGCCAGAAGGTATGCAAAGCGAAAAACATTCCCATCTATAAGTCAGTCGGCGAGGCTGTAACACTTGGGGGTAACGAACTTGCGGTGGATGGCGTTGTCATCGTCGCTGAACATGGGAATTATCCAACCGATCTCAAGGGGCACTGGCTGCTGCCGCGCTGGTGGATCTACCAGCAGGTGATCCGGGTCTTCGAGCAGAGCAATCGCTCCGTGCCCATATTTAGCGACAAGCACCTCTCCTATAACTGGGACGACGCCAAGTGGATGTTTGACAAGTCCCGTGAACTGAACTTTCCTCTTACCGGCGGGTCGTCCATACCGACTTATTTCCGCAAGCCCGAGATAGAACTCGCTATCGATACGCCCATCAGGAACTCGATCGTGGTTGGAAGCTGCCCGGATGAGGGAGCCATGTCCCATTGTGTCGACGTGCTGCAGGCATTTGTAGATCGCCGCAAGGGCGGTGAGACAGGCGTCAAATCCGTGCAATCCATTCGTGGACCTGAAACATGGAAGTGGGTCGAAGCCAATCCCTGGGCCGGTAATCTGCTTGAAGCAGTGCGGAAGAATTTTGACCTGAAGCCGGGACACTTTCAGGAGGGCAAGCGATCAAACGTCTGCATCGTGGAGTACAACGATGGGACCAACGCTGCGGTTATTTCGGGCGAGGGTGTGGGGTGGACCTATGCCGGCGAAATCGCAGGGCAAAAAGACCCAACGATCGTCTCGATGCTTGGCTGGCCCGGCCCCATCTCGCAGTACCATGCTGCGAACGCCCACGAGCACTGGATCACCGAGATGATGCTGACTCGAAAGGAACCGTTCAATGCCGAGCGCTTACTTCTATCAACCGGAATCGTGAACCACTACATGGATTCAAACTGGGAGAACGGCCGTTACTCTGCTGTCGGACGCCGCATCGAGACGCCGTTCATGAACATGAACTATCACTCCACACACGGACCGCTCTTTGAATCGGGGCAGCGGCCGCCGAATACCCCCTACATACGGGGATTTGAGTCATAGGCTCTGCATGGCTGTGGCATCAACGGGGCTTATAGTGAGTCGCGGGTGTTTACGCCCGCGACTCATGCGATGGTGAAGGAAGGATCAGGAGCAAATCCACTCCGGCCATCGCTTAGTTCTGCAGCAGATTTTCCCTCACTTCCCATACTTCTGAACAAATCGTCAAGATGATCGAAATACCTTGCGGACTGCATCGAGGTACGCACTCCCGTGTTCCACATCAGGTTCGAGATAACTCCCTTCAGTCCACTCATTCCAAGAGTTGAGGGTGATCAACTGTTTGCCTCTGGGCAGTTGACTGAGTGCAAACTGTTTTGCCGAACGAAGCGCCTCTTCGAATGCCTCCGGCGAGTTATTAACGACGACCGAGGTGAAAGGGTAGCCGCCTACACGGAAGTTGTCCGTTTGACACGTACGAGGCGTGGCATCCCACCCAACGGTTACGTTAGGGAAATACATGCAACCCAGTTCTGTAGACGTTTGACTGCGGTACGCCTCGTACTGGCGACGTATGTCTGCATATTCCGTGGTGCATGCGTTTGAAAGATGCGCATGATGGATCCACACATAGGAAGTAGTGCTGTCGATGCGCAGCTGCTGCAGCAACTGTGGCAAGTTCTTGACCTCAGCCTCACCCGGTAGAAGCTTCACTCCCCATGTGACTGCGTTGATGTGGACACCAGGAAAGCCTGCGGCACGGGCCTTCTGGCGAAGCGCATCGAGTGCGAACGCAGCCTGCGAGACTCCTCCAATCCCTTCTACAAAGCGAAAGAGTTCGTAGATGGAGAAGTAAGGCTCTCCATCCAGCTTGAGGTACGAGGGATGTTGGAAGAGTTCGACCACACGCTGACACATTGCATCGAAGGCGTTACGCGAAATGCCGCCATGGAACTGCATCCTCCCGGGGCTATCGAGCTTCGCAGGGTGTAGGTCGATCCAATTGTGGTTCGCCCACATCAGTGCAAAGCGAACGTCTTGATTGTTCGCGGCCTTAAGGTAGCCGTTATCGAGGGCACCATTCAGAAAAGGTCCATCCTCATACCAATACCAATCGAACAAGAGCGCATCGACACCATGTTGGCGAGCGGCGGAGATCTTCTGACTGAAGCCTTCCGGCGTGGACTCGTCCGCATAACCCCATTGCGGCACCTTGGGCTGATTGTGGCCTGGAAAGCGCGGGGTTGCCGCCTTGACGAGGTTCCATTCGGTCCAGCCGTTGCCGTGAGCCTTCTCGTTCCGAGGGTCCACGTGAAAGTTGCCAAAATAATAGGCCGCGGTAATCAGACCATCCGGTTTTTTGGATTCAGCCGAGGCGCTTCCGGAGCTGAGTCCTCCGTTCAGCAACACAGTGCTCGCTCCCGCGATAAATTCACGACGATCCATACCTCTCCTCTTGGCAAACTTCTTCCAATTGACTGTTTCCATTGCGTCCGGGATCAAGAAGTTTGCTGAGGCGCAAGGCATCTTTCCCACATCTGGCGGCCCGGCGGTGTGCGAGCTCACTCTCGAGAGGTCGCCGCTGCATTCGATTCCAGTCCAGCCTCTCTCTATCTTCGAACAGTGCCCCTTTGAACTGTCAACGTTCTGCGGGAACGGTGCAGGTGCAGTGCTGTATTATGGCTGCTCTGAGACGCGTCAATGACCCGTTGTCGTTGACCAGTTCGTAACGTGGATCAGATTCGAGGTGCTGCGGTGCTTGCCATAAAAAACGAAATTGACACCATTGGCGAAGAGCCCGAGAAAGACGGACAAAACTCCTCCGAATACATCAAAGAAGTGCTGACTTCCATCCTGCAGAGCCCCGGCTTCAGAGACAGTCCACAGCTGCAGAACTTGCTGCAATACGTCGTCTACGAAGTGATCAAAGGGAATGAAGATGCTCTCAAGGAGAGAATTATCGGGATGAACGTCTTTGGCCGACGTCCCGACTACGACACGACGGACGATCCGATCGTTAGATCCCGGATGGGGCTGCTCCGGAAACGGCTCGCAAAGTATGACGAGGGGGATGAGGGCAAGCACGCTCCAGTCCAGATCGTGATCCCCAGTGGCACCTACCGCCCATCTTTCGTATTTCGGACGGCCGCCAAGAATCCAGGAACGAAAACCGTTCTCGTTGAAACAAAGACGCCTTCGCTTTCCAGTGCGGCCTCTGAGATCGCACCCGATAGCCCCCAAACGCAGGCAGGCATGGTTCGACGGATTGGCCTGGCTGCTGTCATTCCGTGGGCGCCCGGGTGGGACCGACGTTTTAAGATTTTCACCATCGCATCCGCCGCCATGCTCCTTCTCCTTGGAACGTGGTGGTTCTTCCTGCGATCCTCGCAGAGTGAGCTCAATCTGCTATGGGCGCCGATCCTGAAAAGCAAGCAGCCGATCTATGTCTACACCGGGACGATTCCGGTCTTTGAAGAGGCATCTCCTTTCGATGAAGCAACATCGCCGGAAGATCGGACCTCGCCGGTGCGCGTGCCCGAACCACCATCGGTGGATGCACCGGGGACAGGCCCAAACCGTGTTTTCTCATGGGGTGAGGGAATGCTTACGGGTTCCGTCTATGCCGATATACGATTAGCCGCATTTTTAAGTGGGCGCAATCGAACTCCGATCATGCGCTCCGGTGCGAACCTTCCCTATATGGATTTGAAGGGATCCCCTCTCATCCTCGTTGGCTCCTTTGATAACTATTGGACACGGGTGATGAATGAAAGCCTCCCATTTTACCTGGATCGCGGCTTCGGGATTCGCGAGCGAGGGGGGACCCACCGGCGGTGGTTTAATCCTCTGAAAGCAGAGATGACACCGAGGATGATGGAAGATTACGCTCTCGTCTTTCGAATCATGAACTCGAAAAACGAAGCGCCGGTACTGGCTGTCGTGGGCCTTTCCACATGCGGGACGCACGCTGCAGCGAATTTCGTTACCGATCCGGTGCAAATGCGAGCACTGTCAGGCGTTCCCCGTGGCGCCCTCATGAACAAGAACATCGAGCTTGTTCTCCACGCCTCCTTGGTGAACTGCGCGCCCACCTCGGTAGAGGTCATTGCAAGCAAGATCTGGTAATGCCTTCTGCGGCTCCACAGTATAAAGGAGTCGCAATGTGTGCAACGCCTTCGTCTCTGAGGCGAAAAGAGATCTGCTCCCTGAAAACTTCCCCACGAGCGCCTTGCCGCGGCACTGTCGCGTAAGGCCCTTCGGTAAGCAGGCGACTCCTCGCTGCTAGAGTGCCGATGGGACTGCAGTGCACTGCCTTAATACTGCGGCGCACTAACGTGGTGTTACCGCGCATAATCACGCGGCAAGTCATCACGGGAGCATTGGTTACGATTTCTCCGATAACTGTGCGTACTGCACCACACCTGCACCATACCTGCGGATCATTGACAGCCAATCCAACCGAACCGTAGCACTTGTGAGGTTTGTAATCACATGCTTCATGATTCGTGTCATTTCAGGGGGTAGGACGTGAGATCGAAGTTGCTCATTCAAAGCTTGCGACTCAGGAGCGCAGAGAAGAATGGAACGGCACAAACGGCGGGTCGAACCCACCGAAAAGCGACGCTTCCAGGCTATATTCTCCCCGCACTGCTTTCAATCATCATCCTAATGTCGGTTGTTCCTCAACCGCAGGCATTTGCGCAGACAAACCTCGCCAGCATCACAGGAACGGTGACTGACAGCACCGGCGCCGCACTTCCAAATGTCAGCATCAACATCCTGAACACAGAAACCACAGCAGTGCGTATCGCCACGACGGACGCAAACGGATTCTATACGGCCCCCTCATTGAATGTCGGCTCATACCGGATCACGGCAACAGCGGCCGGATTCAATAAGGCAGTCGTTTCGGCGTCGCTGACTTTGGGCGGTCTCAACCTTGACGTTCACATGAAGGTAGGAAATATTTCGGAAGAGATCGCGGTAAACGGATCGTCCGGATCAGTAGCTCTCCAGACGGACAGTCATGAATTGTCCACATCCGTGGACAGTGTGCAACTGACGATGCTACCAAATAGTGGCCGCAGCCTTCTCAGCATTGCCACGCTGGGCCCGGCTGCACAGAACGGCACGGATTCTAATACTTCGGCTGGCGACCAGAGCTTTTTTGGTCAGACCGGCAACTCAGTCATCCTCGCCGGTCTAGGCCCCAATCAGACACAGTTTCTGCAGGACGGAATCGATAACACAAACCTTCTCACGCAGACCGCAAATATCGTCGCCTCTGTTGAGGCCGCCAAAGAGGTGTCCACTCTCTACAGCAACGCTCCCGCCACCTTCCGGCAACCCGCGATCGTCAACGTTATTACCAAGAGCGGCTCCAACGACTTTCATGGAACCGTGTATGACTTCCTGCAAAATGATGCTGCAAACGCGAAAAACTGGTATGCGACATCGAAGGCGCCTCTGCGATACAACCTCTTCGGTGGCAACCTGGGCGGCCCGATCTTCCGAAACAAGCTCTTCGGTTTCTTCGATTACTCCGGCCTGCGGAGTCATTCGTCTGGACTCTCGCAGAATCGTGTTCCAACAGCAGCAGAGCGCCAGGGAGATTTCTCAGCTGACCCGGTCATCTACGATCCCTCAACGTACGATGTTGCAACCGGCACGTCCAATCCATTTCCGAACAACAAGCTGCCGGCTATCAACCCATTCGCCCAGCTATGGCTGCAAAATTATCCGCTCCCGAATATGGCGCTCAACGCGAACAATGTGAACTATCAGGTGAACCTTCCCTCCATTAGCAACTATGACGAATACCTCGGCCGTGTCGATTGGAACGTTTCCAAAAAGAACCAGGTCTTTGGAACGGTAGCCAGCTACAGTAGCTCCGGCGGTGGAAACAGCATCGTTCCAGGATTTTTTGGCATCAGCATTCCGCTAAAAGGCACCAATGCTTCCATCACGGACACTTATATTCTGAATGACCACGTCGTCAATGCCGTGAAGATTGGTTACAACCGCAGCAATCTGTTTCGTACACAGCAAGGAACCGGTGCGAACAACTACGCGGCTTATTACGGACTGAAGAATCTTAACCCGTTGCTCGCGCAATCGACACCACCTGCGATCTCTGTCTCGAACTACACCTCGCTCGGTGATCCATACTCTCCTCAAGGCGCCATCCAAAACCGTTATCAGTTCGCGGACCAGGTCACCTGGACACGCGGAAACCATACGTTCAGCTTCGGCGGTGAATTCATTCGGGTCCAATTCAACGGAAGCTGGGTCGTCACGAACAACGGCAATTACGGTTTCGACGGATCCGCGACATCCCAGTACGTCTCCGGAAAGCGCAGCTCGACCAATCAGGGGAATGCATTAGCCGATCTCGAACTCGGCTTCCCTGTCAGCGGTAGCGGTCTGACGGGTACCTCTGCCGGGTCGTTCCGCGAATTCGATGTCTCCGGATTCGTTCAGGACGACTGGAGAGCAACTCCCCGCCTGACCCTGAATTTCGGGTTGCGGTACGACTACGTCAATCCCCCAACCGACAAGAATGGACGCGGTGCACTCTACGTGCTGGCAGCAAATGCGAACCGGCCCGGTGCCTGGAATGCGAACTACAACGATTGGGGCCCACGAGTCGGTTTCTCTTATAAGGCGACAGATCATCTTGCTATTCGCGGCGGTTATGGCATTTACTACGCGCCGATCTTATACAACAATCTTCAGTTCATGCTTTTGTACTCGCCGAATGTGGTGGCCCAGAGCTATAACCTGAACATCCAATCGCCGCAGAATATACAGAACCTATTTCAGGCCAATCCACCATCAGTTCCCGGCCAAGGCGGTTACTCCATCACCCCAACCCTTAAGGACACATCAACGCAGGAATGGAACCTAAACATCGAGCGAACCCTTGGTAGCAGCACGATGCTCACGGTACAGTACCTCGGCAACGTCACCCGGCACCAGTCTGCTCGCGCTGATCTCAATCAGCCGATCGCTCTCTCTGCGGGGAATACATCTGGGAAGCTCGACGTTCGTCCTTATCCCAGCGCGGGTCCCATTGACGGCCAGCTCAACGCCTTCAGCGCGAACTACAACGCATTGGGTGTCAAGTTCGATCGAAGACTCTCCAAGGATCTCCAACTTCTCGTCAGTTATACCTGGCAGAAGGCGATGGACAACGTGGACGGCGACAACAATAACATCCAGTCGATCTACACCCCTCAGCTGACCTACGGTCCGGCAAGCTTCAATCGTAGTCACGACCTCAACATCAGTCCGATTTACTTCCTACCCTTCGGACCCGGTAAACGGTTCGCAAACTCGAACAATATATTCAATCGTGAGCTAATTGGAGGTTGGGAACTATCGGGCCTTCAGTACGTTGCATCCGGCCAACCAATCAGCGTGACCGCGAATAACAACGCGGATACAAGCCCGAACCATGGTGTTTACGCAAATCTCACCTGCAATCCTATGCATGGATTCCAGCGCACGCGCTTCAACATCTTCAATCCTGCCTGTTTTGCGCAACCTGCAGCGGGCCAATACGGCACCACGCGGACAGTTGGCTCGCAACCTCGAATTTTCTCCACGAACCTTTCCGTCTTGAAGAACTTCGCCATCAGAGAGCATCAGCTCCAATTCCGTGCAGAAGCGTATAACCTCTTCAACCATCCACTCTTCAGCACCGGCGGCGGCGGAGTAACCTCTCCGACACTTGGCGTGGCAACTTCGCAGTCAAATAGTCCGAGGTCGATGCAGTTCGGCCTCAGGTACTCGTTCTGACATTGTCTCGATGAAGACTTTGCGCGCCTGGCGATACATCGTCTCGGCGCGCACGTAATCTTCTCTGCCATCTAGACGCTGCCGAGGTTAGTGCTTTTTCGCGGCCTTCCTTATGCTCTCTTCAGCGGCTCCCCAAGCCGATGCCCTCGGCTACAAAGACGCGGATCCTCGCCTCAATGCTCTCTACCAACAGATTGAAACTCGTGTCGGTGCGCTGCCCAACGTCAAGGCCGCTAGCTTCTCCGCCTTCACCTTTCGCGAGGGCAGTTGGAGCTCTTCCTTTCTTGTCCCCGGAATGCCCAACAATGAAAACGTTACGGTGCATCATAATATCGTCGGCAACGGCTACTTCAAGACCATGCAGATCCCGCTCATCGCAGGACGCACCTTTTCCGCCACCGATACCGCAACTTCGCAACGTGTAGCCGTCATCAGTGAGAACATCGCAAAGACGCTCATCCCTCCCGGCAATCCCATCGGCCGCCATATCCACATCAAAAACAACGATCCGGAGAATGAGTACGAAATCATCGGCATCGTCAAAGACGCAAAATTCGAGAGTCTGCAGGAGCGGACCGAGAACGTCAACTATCTCTCCTACGTCCAGCAACCATGGACCTTCGGAGACTTCGAGGTCCGTTACAACGGCGATTTCAGCGACGTTTCCTCCTCAGTCCAGCAGGCGATCAAGTCGATCAACCATAATGTGCGCATCTCGCACGTCACCACACTCGATGAGCAGGTCTCGCGTTCGATGACGAACCAGCGTCTGCTCGCGCAGCTCTCGGCCTTCTTTGGCCTGCTCGCTGTCTTCCTCTCCGCCATCGGCATCTACGGCCTCATGTCCTATCTGGTCAGCCGCCGCACCAATGAGATCGGAATCCGCATGGCCTTGGGCGCCGCCAGATCGAACGTAAGCTGGCTGGTCATGCGCGAAATTCTGCTCATGGTGGTTATCGGTATCGCCATCGGTATCCCCGTGGCTGTCGCGGGAGACCGTCTCGTGGCAAACATGGTCTTCGGAATCAAAGGCACCGATCCGCTGAGCCTCACCGTGGCCGTAGTGCTTCTGCTCCTGGTCGCCTCGATGTCCGGATACTTCCCCGCAAAAAGAGCATCGAGAATCGACCCCATGGAGGCTCTGCGCTACGAGTAATGAATACAGACTCGACCGTCAAACCGACGGTCAACTAAGCTACGCACGGATCAGGATGTTACCCAGCGTACTAGCTGCAAGCCACACCACCTCTGGCTGTAAACCGTGTCTCTTATTTGCTCTTGTAACGGAAGTGCTGAGTACGCTCAGGAGGAAGAGACTCCACTCCGAGCTTGCGCAACCGTGAAGCGAAGGATGCCCCGGCAACTCGATTCCACCGAAGGCAGCCTCGCTTCCCTGTCGCTCTATCCCAATATCCCAGCAGCTCAACCAGTGTGATTAGAAGTTGAACTTGCCAGCAAACTGCCAGTCGCGAGCGCTGTTATTTTGCTTGGTAACCTTGCCGAACGCGCTCAGGTTAGATAAGGATGTCCCCAGTCCTCCAAACTGAGTATGGTTCGTTACATTGAATGCATCGGCCTGAAACGTAAATTTCAGATTCTCCCAGATGGGAAACTCTCGCTTTAGCCCTGCATCCAGGTCATAGCTCCCAATGTTGTAAAGGTGATAGGGCGCATTTCTGTCGGCATTGCCAAAGTTATACCCCCCATTGCCGGGTGTCGCGATGAACGCGTTCGGATCGATATAAGAAACATTGTTGACGGTTGTCGCCGTCAGCCCCTTGCCGATACTCCCGTTGACACGCACGGGGCCGGTGAATGCCGGGTTATAGCTGGGGTAGCAGCTTCCCGGAGTCTGGCAGTTCACACCACTGATGGTCAGCGGAGCGCCCGATGTCTTCGAGAAGATAAACGAGAGCTTCCATCCGCCTGTCAGGGCACGCACAATAAAATGCTGACCGCCAGGTTGATCCCGCTGCCCAAAAGGCAAGGAGTACACGCCGAAGATGTGCAGGTTATTTGGAACATTGTTCGAACTGACGGAGCGATCAATTCTGTTGGCTTCAACGGTCCCACGCCCCCCATCGATCACATTGGATGGGATCGCGTAACCGCTGCGAGAACCGGAGATATCATCAATCGTCTTCGCAAATGTGTAGTTCAGCGTAAAGCTCAGCCCATGCCACTCGCGTTGTGCCAGAGAGATCTGCAGTGCGTTGTAGCTGCTGTTTCCAACATCACCATAGGTATCGGTCACGGCCGAATACTGCGGAAATGGCTTCAACATCTGACCAAGATTTGCAGTCGGCCCTCCATAGTTGGGATACGGAAGACCGATCCCCGGCAGAATTGCCTGGGCCTCTTGCAAATAGGTCTTGCCGGTCGCTTTATCGACATTGTTCGGCAATTGCTTCAAAAGAGAGCCGAGTGCCTGGTACTGCGGTGCAAGTTGATTGTTGTAGTGGCCGCGCAAACCCGCAATCAGGAAATGGCCCTGATTGCCAGCGTAATCGACACTCAACGTCAGCGATTTCGTCAGCAGATGTTGCAGGCCAAAGTTCCAGCTGACCGCATATGGCGGACGACCCGAGAGATATGGATCTGCGTAGCTCGCCGAACTTGCGACGACAGCCGCTCCGTTACCGGCGATATAGCTTCCGGCGTTGGCGCTCGCCGACTGATTGATCGTCGTCGAATACGCGGGCAAACTGGTATTCCCCAATGCAGGATTCAGGAAGAAAGCTGGCTGCTCGCCCTGATTCGAGGAAGAGAAGGCAGGACTGATGGTCAGGCCAACCTGGCCTGTTCCGTTATAGTTTCCTGCGCTTGATCCACCGACACCGCCACTGTGGGTATACATGATCGAGAACGCTCCGCGGATGACGTCTTTCGAACTGGCCTGGTACGCAAAACCCAACCGTGGGCCCAGGTTCTTGTACCAGGTGTTCACAGTCGTCTTGCAGTTACAGGTTCCATCCCCATGCCCATAGTAGAAAATTGCTCCTGGCGAACCCGTCGCAGGATTCGCCAGCGTGGGGTTGAACCCGGACCAGCGGTTCTCGCTCTCTGTGAACGGCGTGTAGAGGTCCCAACGCAGACCAAGATTAAGCGTGAGATTTTTCGTAACCTTGAAATCGTCCTGCAGATACGGTGAAAACGCTTTATACCTGGCGCCCAGCGTAGAGAAGTTCTGAATATATAAGGACGTTGAGTCCACGGCTCCCATCAGGAAGCTGGCAAAGGCCAGGCCGCTCTTCACATTGATATTGCCGTTTGTAAAGCCCGCAGTCGAGTAATTCGTGTACGTAAAGGTGAGAGGCTTTGAAGCACTATCTGCGGACGACTGATTGAATTGCAGCCACTGAAACGTGCCGCCAAACGTAATCGAATGACGCCCACGGATCCACTGAAACTCGTCGCCAACCGTGTAGGTGTTGACGGCCTCATGCTGTCCTGTTGGCGCGGAGAAGCCTGTCGGATTATCCACTCCTCCGGAGAAGGTCGCCCCCGGAAACGTCGTGGAAGCCTGTCCTGCCGGGAGATTGCCGATCCCCAGATTGGCGGCCGTGTCGTCCGTTCCATCGGTCAGATTCTGAATCGGCGTCGCAAAACGCGTGTACCCATAGCGAAACTGGTTGACTGCGTGTGGTGTGAATGTATATGTGTGCTTGAAGATATCGGTCGTCGTCCGCTCATCCACATGCGTGCAGTTGGTGTAAGGATGCGGCAGAACCGAAGTCGAGCCATAATCGCAGGGGACGAACGTTTTATCGCCCGAGGTCGAGATCAGCGAGATCTGTTGCTTATCGCTGATCGTGTAGTCCAGGCGCCCCGTAAATCCCCATACGTTATTTCCAACCGGACGACCATAGAGGTAGTTGTTCGTCAGAGCCGAGTTCGAGACCGGGGGAAGATTCTTCTCCATCGCCTGGGCAATCGAAGAGATTCTCGACGCAGGAATCACATTGCGCGTCGCTATGCCATTCTTCTGCCCCATGAATTGATAGACACATGGAACCCCGCCGCTTGCAGCGGTGCAGGACGCTGCCGTAGAAGGATCGTAGATGTTGTATCCGGTGGCAGCACTGTAGGCTGAAAAGTCACCATTCCGGGCATCGTTGGTAGGAATGGTCTGCAGCGATGGGTTCGCAACACCCGTGTAATGATAGCGATCGTAATTCACAAAGAAGAAGAGTTTGTTCTTCTTGATCGGTCCCCCTATAGACAGGGAGAGTTCATTCTGGTGCTCCGGGTTCTTCTTCGTTGGCAACGCGCTCGTACCATCGGCCCGCACAACCGGAGCCCATGGCTGAAAGTAACCCCAGCTGTCGAAGAGCGTATTCCGGAAGAACGCGTACGCATTGCCGTGAAACTGGTTGGTGCCTTGCTTGATGGAGAAATTCTCTACGCCAATGCCCTGATACTGCGCCGAAGAGCCGCTGGTCTGCACCTGGAACTGATCGACGGCTTCGATCGACAAGTTCTGGTTCAGCTTTCGATTGTCTCCCTGCGAATCAACCGTGGTTTGGGGAACGCCCTCGACATACATCTCATTGGAGTTGCCCGATCCCACACCGTTGAAGATGCCCGATCGTCCTCCACTTTGAACACCAGGCATCAGGCTGGTGAATGCCGTCGGATCGCGCGGCGTTCCGCTGGTCATTTGAATCGGCAGCTCGGAGTAGGTCTTGTTCTCCATCACGGCCCCCAGGGTGGCATTGGTGGTTTGTAACGCAGGGGGCGCCGTCGAAACTGTAACCATGTCCGTCACGCTGCCGACCACAAGCTGGGGATTGAGCCCAACCGTCTGCAGCGCATTTACCGTGATGTTCTCTTGCTTATAACCCTGAAAGCCCTGAACGTTGATTACGATCGTGTACTGCCCGGGCGTCAGTGGCGAGATAACGTAATACCCCGTGCCTGTTGTCTTGCGCACGGTTGAGACGTGCGTGCTGTTCTCCATCGCCGTCACAGTCGCACCGGCAATCGCCGCTCCTGAATTGTCCGTCACGGTTCCGGAGATGGCCCCCTGGCCTGCAATCTGTCCTTGAAGATCCGAAGCAATGAGCACTACGCATAGACACAACAAAGAACAGAAAAACACACGCAGATCCCTGAAATACATTTAGGCCGTCCCTCGCAAATAAAGTTTCTATAGATAGATCATTCCAATAGCGCACAAATCCTAAGAACGCCTCCTTGCAACTGTCAATAGAAAAACAATTTCAGGAATAAAATAAATGTCGACCTCGATCGACTATTCGCGCTGCCCGAGCAACGTTAGCGCTGACTATGCCCAATTGTTAGAGGTCCATCCACTACCTCGTCATGGGACGCCGTTGGGACACAGATCCATAGGCCATGGCGGATTGAAATCCCGGAGCAGCCATCTCATCTAATTTCGGCAGATGCCTCGGCTTACTCCTTCCAAATCCTTGTTTCCTGGCCTTGACAACTGTTTCCTATCAGGACTAATTTCATTCGGGAATTATTTTTCTTATCTATGGAAGTTTATTTCCGCTTAGCAGCTACCGCCCTGCGACCATCCCTCCATATAGCTTGAGGATTGAAACAGGTGTTTGATACGTTTCCTGGTCAGACCACTTGACCATCAAAAAGTACAAGCAACTCACGCAGTCGACGGCCTGCAAATTCTCTTGAGGTCTTCTTGAATGCAAGCATCATCTGAGTCGAAAGTTGTGCTCCTCAACGCACACATGTCTTCAGCGTTTTGTACCCGGCATCTCCTCCGATTTCTTGTCATGCTGCTGACGCTGACCGCGCTTGGTCATCGCCTTCTTCTAGCCCAGGAGTTCCGCGGCACCATCAGCGGCACAGTCACCGATACGTCCGGCGCCATCATTCCGCAGGCCGTTGTCACCGTTCGTGAGACCCAGACCGGAGCTGTCTCGAAGCTCACGACCAACGACGCCGGAGCCTACAGCGCCCCCTCGCTGGCCCCCGGCTCCTACGAGGTCCGCGTCGAATCCAAGGGCTTCCAGCCCTACGTCCGCCAGGGCATCACCATTAACGCCGGGGCTCACCCCCAGATCGACATCCACCTCACCGCGGGCGACGTCTCCACCGAGATCGTCGTCAACTCCGACGCCGCCATGGTCGACACCACCAACGCCGCCATCGGCACCAGCATCGGCACCAAAGAGGTCCAGGACCTGCCGCAGAACGGACGCACCCCTGTCGTGCTCGCGCAGCTGGCGCTCGGTGTCTCCAGCACCCAGCCGCAGCAGCAGGTTCGCCCCTTCGATAACGGCGGAGCCGCCTCCATCACCATCGCCGGTGCAAAGAACCAGACCACCGAAACTCTGCTCGACGGCTCGCCCGACACCGACAGCCAGCTCAAGGTCGCCTACAGCCCTCCGCAGGACGTCGTGCAGGAAGTTAAGGTCTACGCCTTCCAGGTCGACGCAGCCTACGGTCACTCCGGCGGCGGCATCGTGAACCAGGTCACCAAGGGTGGCACCAACGCCTTCCACGGCTCAGCCTACGAGTACAACCAGACCGCCGCGCTGACCGCCAACAACTACTTCAGCAACCGCACCGGCACACCTAAGCCCAACACGCACTACAACCAGTACGGCCTCTCCTTCGGCGGCCCGGTACGAATCCCCAAGGTCTTCGACGGCCGCGATAAGGTCTTCTTCCAGTTCGGTTACGAGGGCATCCGCGACTCGCAGCCTTCCAGCGGCTATCTTCACGTGCCGACCATGGCTGAACGCACCGGCGACTTCTCCGATCTGCTCACCGCCGGAGGATCGCAGTACACCATCTACGATCCCTCCACCGCACGCACCGTCAACGGAGCCGTCGTCCGCACGCCCTTCGCCGGAAACAGGCTGCCCTCCGTCAACCCCATCGCTGCCGCCGCGCTGAAGTACTACCCCGCTCCGAACGTCGCAGGCGCCAACGCCCTAACGCTCAACAACTACTTCAATAACTTCGCCAGCACCGACACCTACGACAACCAATTCGGCCGCATGGACTTCAACATCGGCACGCGCAACAAGCTCTTCTTCGACATCCGCCACAACAGCCGCCTGCAGTCCACGTCGAACTACTTCGGCAACGCCGCCACCGGCGCCCAACTGTCCCGCACCAACTGGGGAGCCGTCGTCGACGACGTGCACACCTTCAACGCCACCACCGTCGGCAATCTCCGCTTCAACTGGACCCGCTACGCCGCCCTCACCTCCGGTCCCAGCCAGGGAACCGATCCCTCCACGCTGAACTTCCCGTCCTCACTCTCCGACGGCGCAAACATCCTGCAGGTCCCCAGCATGGCCTTCAGTGCCACCTCGGCCTGCAACAAGACCGGCAGCTCGGTCACCACCTACGCCTGCCTCTTCACCCCCAACAACACGCCCAATGCGAACTGGAACGACAGCTTCCACATCTTCGCTTCGGTCACCAAGATCATCGGCAACCACGCTCTGAAGTTCGGTGCCGACGCTCGCGAGTACCGCGTCTACAACACCTCCTACGGCTATCCCACCGGGCAGTTCGTCTTCGGCTCGAACTTCACGCAGGCGTCCAGCACCTCGGCAGCCGCGCCCTTCGGTCAGGACCTCGCTGCCTTCGAGCTCGGCCTGCCCACCTCGGGCGGCATCGATCGCAACGTCTTCACCGCAACCTGGACCCGTTACGTCGCCGGCTTTGTGCAGGATGACTGGCGCATCACGCCCACCTTCACCCTGAACGCCGGCCTTCGCTTCGATCACGACTTCCCGATGCGCGAGCGCGACAACCGTGCGATCGCCAGATTCGATCCCACTCTGACCACCCCGCTCACCGCCGCCGCCGTCGGCAACTACAACGCCAGCCCGATTCCGCAGATTCCCGCCGGACAGTTCCAGGTTCCGGGTGGTGTCGTCTACGCCAGCGACGCGCGTCGCCAGCTCTACAACACCAACTCCTATACCTTCAGCCCGCGCCTCGGCTTCGCATGGACGCCGGACATGTACCACGGCAACACAACCATCTCGGGTGGCTTCTCCATCTTCGTCTTCCCCATCCAGAACATGGCCACACCCAACAGCGCGGGCTTCAGTCAGAACACGCCCTACGTCTCCACCAACGACAACTATGCCACCACGGCGTCCACGCTCGACAACCCCTTCCCCAACGGCCTCATCCAGGCCAGGGGCGCAGCAGGCGGAGCAGCCACCAACCAGGGACTCGCTGTCGGCACCTATAACCAGAATCAGCGCAACGGCTACTCCGAGCGCTGGGCGCTCTCAGTGCAGCAGCAGCTTGATCCCAACACCGTCTTCCAGCTCGCCTACATCGGCGCGCACTACCTCAAGCTGCAGGTCAGCAGCCAGTACATGAACCCGATTCCGCTGCAGTACCTCAGCAAGAGCCCGGTGCGCGATGCCAACGTCGTCTCCCTGCTCACGCAGACAGTCAGCAATCCCTTCAGAGGCCTGCTGCCGGGAACCACGCTCAACGGAGCCACCATCGCCCGAGGCCAGCTGCTGACCGCGTATCCGCAGTATCCGATCAACGGTCTCACCCTGCAGAACGTGAACAACGGCAGCCAGAACTACAACAGCCTGAATGCCCGCGTACAGCACCGTCTCTCGCACGGCCTCTCGGCCATCGTGAACTACACCTGGTCCAAGAACATCGAGCAGGTCACGCGGCTCAACGATGCTGACGTCAAGTACGAGCGCCGCGTCTCCAGCTTTGACTACACCAACAAGCTGAGCCTCGCGACCGTCTACACCCTGCCGTTCTCTGTGACAGGAGGCGACAGCTTCACCGGACACATCGCGCATGCTCTCCTCGGAGGCTGGGCCGTCAGCGGCGTCTACACTCTGCAGTCCGGCGCTCCCATTACATGGGGCAATCTCATCTCTTACGGCGGCGACCTCGGCTGGAATCCCCGCCAGACAACACCAAACGTCACAGCCTTCGACACGACGAAGTTCGACCGCGTCGCCGCCGACCAGCCCTCGGTCTCGGTCAACGGCGTCACGCTGCAGACCAACGTCCGCACCTTCCCCTCCACCTTCTCGAAATATCGCTCCGACAGGACCAACAACCTCGACACCTCCGTCGCCCGCCAGATGAAGATCCGTGACACCTTCACCGGCGAGCTTCGTCTGGAGGCCTTCAACACCCTCAACCGTGCACAGTTCAGCTCGCCGAACGTGACTCCCACCTCCACCGCATTCGGCCAGATCAGCGCGCAGGCCAACAATCCTCGCGTCCTTCAGATCTCCGCACACATCCGCTTCTAACACTCGAAAGGCGACCGCCTCACTCCTCGGACGGTCGCCTCTTTTTCTACCTGAAGTCACTCTCTTTACCTTCTTTGAAGTAGCCCTGGAGATACCCCTTTGAGTTCGAGCCGCCGAGAGATCCTCCGCCTGAGTGCCTTCAGCGCCGCCGCTGCCGGTCTCACTCCCGCCAGCGCCTACGGCGCGGCCTCCGCCCCTCTCCACGGCCATCCCGCCGAGACCTTCGACGTCCGCCGCTTCGGCGCCACCGGCAACGGCACCACCATCGATTCGCCCGCCATCAATCGCGCCATCGAAGCCGCCGCCAGCGCCGGTGGAGGAACCATCCGCTTCCCTGCAGGCACCTACGCCAGCTACTCCATCCGCCTCAAGAGCAACATCGCTCTCTTTCTCGAGCCCGGCGCAACGCTCCTGGCCGCCAGCGTGCCCGACCAGGGCACCACCACCGGAGGCTACGACGCCGCAGAGCCAAATCCGTGGGAACAGTATCAGGACTTCGGCCATTCGCACTGGCACAACTCGCTCATATGGGGCGAAGGTCTCAGCAACATCGCCATCCTCGGCACCGGACTCATCGATGGCAAAGGCCTCTCCGTCGGCCGCAAAAAAGAGCCGCCCCTTGCCGAGCTGCCCGGCGTCGGCAACAAGGCCATTGCACTCAAAAACTGCCACAACGTCGTGCTGCGCGACATCTCCATCCTGCGCGGCGGACACTTCGGCGTCCTCGCCACCGGCGTCGACAATCTCACCATCGACAATCTAAAGATCGACACCATGCGCGACGGCATCGACGTCGACTGCTGCCACAACGTGCGCATCACCAACTGCATCGTCAACTCGCCCTGGGACGACGGCATCTGCCCCAAGAGCTCCTTCGCGCTCGGCTACGCCCGCACCACCGAGAACGTCACCATCTCCAACTGCTACGTCACCGGCAACTACAAGCTCGGAGCCATGCTCGACGGCAGCTATCAGCACTTCGCTCCCGGCGAACACGGCGCGCCCACCGGACGCATCAAGCTCGGCACCGAATCCGCCGGCGGCTTCAGGAACATCACCATCTCCAACTGCGTCTTCGACCAGTGCGCAGGCTTCGCGCTCGAAAGCGTCGACGGAGCTATCGTCGAGAACATCACCTTCACTGGCATCGCGATGAACGAGTGCGCCAACTCCGTCCTTTTGCTGCGCCTCGGCAGCCGCCTGCGCGCTCCTGCCGGAAGACCGGTCGGCGTGCTGCGCCGCGTTCTTATCAGCGATGTGGTCAGTACCAACTGCGCCTCACGCGTCGCCTCTACCATCAGCGGCATCCCGGGCTACAACATCGAAGACATCCAGCTCCACAATCTCTATCTGCACCACATCGGCGGCGGCACCTCCGAGACCGCAGCGCTGGTCCCCGCGGAGAAGGAAAACTCCTATCCCTCCTCCGGCATGTTCGGCGCGCTTCCCGCCCACGGCTTCTTCATCCGCCACGCACGCAACCTTGAATTCTCCAACATCGAGATCGCCAGCGAGCATCCCGATCAGCGCCCCGCCTTCTGGCTCAACGACGTCGAGGACGTCGACTTCTTCCGCATCAAAACCCCGCGCACCGGAAGCCCCGTCGTCTTCGACCTCCGCTCCGTGAAAGACTTCCAGCTGGGCCGCAGCCGCGATCTCGTCGACCTCTCTCTCAACACCGTCGACAAGCGCACGATCGAGCGAGTCGTGAAGCAGCCGTCGTAGGAGTCAATGATTCAATGAGTCCTGATCCGCACTGGAGCCGTCGGCAGTTCCTTCTACACAGCGCAGCGGCAGCAGCACTCTCCTCTAATCGCCTGCTCCTCTCGCAGGCAGCCAGGCCGCAGTCCGCAGCGGCTTCTCCGGAGGAGATTCTGGGCGACGTGCGGCCCCTGTTGCACGGAAACACCGCTCTCCCCCTGCGCTACCAGCCGGTCAATCGCGGCTTTGTCATCCGCAATGGTTCCGAGTTCTTCAACCGCCCGCTCTACGGCGCCAACATCGCCTTCCGCGTCGACGCAGGCGACCGCCCCGAGTTCTCTCTCTACCTGCCGGGACACGGCGGCAACCTGCGCCTCGCCGTATCCATCGGCGAGACTTCCTTCTGGCTGCACCAGGCCGAAGAGATCGTCGCCACCTACCGCGACGGCCTCATGCACTACCGCATCGCCGACCCGCACCTCCACGGCGGCTCCATCGAGGTGCAGAGCTTCACCGTCGGCAATGGCTCAGGACTCCAGCTGATCGTCACACCCACGCAGCTTCCCCCTGAAGCGCGCCTTCTCTGCGCCTTCGGAGGCGTCAGCGGACGCAGAGGAAAGCGCGGCGGCGACATCGGCTGCGAATCCGAGCCAGTCGCGCAGTTCTTCCAGCTTCGCCCCGAAGAGTGCACCGGCAACATCTACACCGTCTCCGCGCCGTCGCCCGTGTCACCCGTCGCCGTTCGCGTCCAGGCCCACGCCGCAACGCTCGATCTCTCCCTGCCTCCTGGCACGCAGACACGCATCGCCGACGCCACGAACTGGAACACGCCTCCTGAAACACTGTGGCGCAGCGCTACCGAGACAACGCCGAAGCTCCCCATCCTGCTCGCCTCGACAGTCCCCGATCAGCCGCTGCATCTTCATCTCTTTCGCGTAGATGTCCCCCACTCCACCGCACCTCTTACTCCACTGCAGGCACTCGCGCAGAACCAGCTCCAGACCGAAGCCGCGACGCGCATCGCCACGCTGGCCGAGACCGCGCACCGTCTCCAGGCCAGCACACCCGACGCCTTCATCGACGCCGCGGCCTCCGCGCTCTCCACCGCCTCCGACGCTCTATGGGACGAGGCCGCAGGCTGCGTCATGCACGGCGCCGTTGCGTGGCGTGTTCCGCTCGCCGGCTGGCGCGGCCCCTACTGCCTCAGCTCACTCGGATGGCACGAGCGCTTCCAGCGCCACAGCCGCCACTGGCTCGCCCGCCAGAACATATCCCCAGTCACAACCACAGGCCCAGTCGCGACCGGCCATCCCGATCCCGGATCACATCTGGCCCGCACCGAAAACCTGCTGCACAGCCAGGGCGACCTCTCGCACAACCACTACGACATGAACCTGGTCTTCTTCGACGCGCTGATTCGTCATCTGCGCTGGACCGGAGACCGCAACCTCGCTCGCGAGGCATGGCCCGCCCTGCAGCGTCACCTCGCATGGGAGCAGCGGCTCTTTCGCCGCGCCTACCAGCACAACGGAGACGAGCTTCCTCTCTACGAGGCCTACGCCGCCATCTGGGCCAGCGACAACCTGCAGTACAACGGCGGAGGCGTCGCCCACTCCACCGCCTACAACCTCTTCGCGCACGAAGCCGCAGCGCATCTGGCGACATTGCTCGGCGAAGATGCCGCGCCATACGCAGCAGAGGCCACTCTTATTCGCAGAGCGCTCACCACGCTTCTCTGGATCGCTCCCACCGGCTCCATCGGAGAATCGAAGGACATCCTCGCGCAGCAGACCGTCTACACCTCGCCCGCGCTGTGGACCGTCTATCACACCATCGACTCCGAGGCCGTCACGCCGCTCGAGGCATGGCAGATGGCCGCCGAGCGTCTATACACTCTGCCCCATGTTCCGGTGCACGGCGCAGACGTCCCCTCCGAGCAGCTCTTTCAACTCGCCTGCTCCGACTGGCTGCCGTACATCTGGTCACTCAACCTACTTCTGCTGGCCGAGAACATGCACTTCGCCCTCGCTCTCTGGCAGGCAGGCGACGCAGACAACGCCTACCGCATCTTCAAAGGCAATCTGCTGGACAGCCTCTTCCAGGGACTCTCACCCGGCAACTTCCACATGACCTCCCCGCTCGACGTCCATCGCCAGGAGGCGCAGCGCGACTTCGGCGATCCCATCGGCATCTCCTCGCGCGCCTTCGTCGAAGGTCTCTTCGGCGTCCAGCCCAACCTGCTCTCGAACACCATCGTCCTCCGCCCCGGCTTCCCATCGCACTGGAGCCACGCCTCGCTCCATCACATCGACTTCGATCTCGCATGGCAGCGCAGCAACTCCACGGAGACACTGCACTTCACCAGCCGTCTTCAAGAATCCGTTCCCGTCACCCTGCTGCTTCGTGCGCCGCGCACCGGAACCCCACGTGTGCATCTTGATGGAAAACCCATCGCCGCAATCTGGCTCGAAGACGCCATCGGAGCCCCCACGCTCAAGATCGTCTGCCCCGCCAGCCGCAGCCTTGCCGTCGAAATCGTCTGGGCGGGAGCCCCCGCACCTGCCATCCCCCAGCACCAGAGCTACCCCCTGCATGCACCGCTGCATCTTCCAGCAGGCATCAGCCTCAGCGCCATCCACGATCCTCAGCACTGCCTGCGCAACGGTCATGCCGTCTCCCCCGGCGTGCACACCATCTTCGCCCGCATGCACCACGGCTCCTGCCGCTGGCTGCTGCCCATCACCTTCACCGCCGCCGCTGCACCGCTCTCCGCCGCTCCGTTAGCTCTTACTGCCGGAGAGCGCATCGAGCCGCTCGACCTCACGCCGCATCTTCAGCATCATCTCCGCCAGATCTTTCAGCGTGACTACGACTCTCCGCGCTCCAGCTTCTGTTCGCTGTCGATCCCACGCCAGGGCATCGGCGCCTGGGCCGCCTTCGACACGCAGCCCGTCATCGACGACAGCGGCCTGCGCTCCCTGCCCGGCGAACTCACCACGCCGCAGGGGCTTCGCTTCCGCATTCCCGCGCACGACGCCCCCAACTGCCGCTTCCTCTCGCTCTGGCAACAGGACGACGCCTCGCTGCAGCTCTCGCTCGAGGGCAGCGCCACCGCGCTGCATCTCCTTCTCACCGGCTCCACCTTCCCACAGACCAGCCGCATGACGCACGCCACCGTCACCGTGCACTACGCCAGCGGCGAACCCGCGACGCTGGCGTTACGCAACCCCGAGACATGGTGGCCCATCGAGCAGGACTATCTCTTCGACGACTACCTCTTCACCAACGATGCTCCGCTTCCCACGCGCGTCGATCTGCGAACAGCCAAAGTCCGCATACTCGATCGCCCCGCATTCAAAGGCAAGGGCACGAAGGTCGAAGGAGGAGCAGCGACCATTCTCTCCCTGCCACTCGATTCTCAGCGTGAGTTACGTTCCCTGGAGATCAAGGTAGAGCTTTACGGCCCCGTGCTTGCACTCATCGCACTCTCACTAACACGCTCTCAATCAGAACTCCGCGCTGCTTCCGCTAAGGATTAGTTCATGACGAAGGCAAACAACTTGTCGCCTGCGCCAACAAGCAGGTACTGGTGGCCGTCAAGCTCATAAGTGATCGGGCCATTGGACAGGCCGGTGCTTAGGTTGACGTGCCATAGAGGTTTGCCGGTAGTCGCATCGAGTGCGACAAGATTGTTGTTCGGATCGCCCGCAAACACAAGATTGCCAGCAGTGCTGAGCAGCCCACCTTTGTTGCCCGGCGTCTCCCACTTGTGGCTCCACTTAATTTTTCCGGTGCGGTAATCTAGGGCCTGCAGCATCGCCTGAGACCAGTTGCCGGTCTGACGGCCACCCCAGCCTTCCGGCTTGTCGCTGTCGTCGTAGATGTAGAACATCGAATACGAGTGCGTGGCGTTCACGTAGAACAGTCCCGTTGCCGGACTGAACGTCGGCGGCTCCCAGTTCACTCCGCCGGAGGCATCTGGCGCAACCAACACTCCGGGAATCTGCGGCTCCTTGGCAGCGTTAGGAATCGGCTGCCCCCTGGCATCCAGGCCCTTGGTCCAGTTCGTCTTCACAAACTCCGAACTGACATAGTTCTTCCCCGTCTCGCGATCCAACACAAAGAACCAACCGTTGCGACTTGCCTGTGCCAGCAACTTGTGCGGCTTGCCATCAATTTCGCCGTCGAACAGAACCGGTGTCTGCACTGCGTCCCAGTCGTGGGTGTCATGCGGCGACGGCTGAAAGTACCAGGCCATCTTCCCGGTGTCGGCATGGAGCGCCACGATGGACTCTGTATAAAGATTAGCGCCCTTGCGTCTACTGGCGGCGAGCACCGGTTGCGGATTTCCTGTGCCGATGTAAAGAAGATTCAGCTCCGGATCGTAGGTGGGCGAGATCCAGGTCATGCCGCCGCCATGCGCCATCGCATCGGCATCGGGCCACGTCTCAGACCCCGGCTCGCCCGGCTTGGGTACAACCGACCAGCGCCACTGCAGTGCACCAGTCTCCGGATCGTGCGCCTCGAGGAATCCAGGACGATCCAGATCGTCACCGCTGACACCGGTGATGACATGATTTTTTACCACCAGTGGAGCCACCGAAGCGTAATACATCTGGTCCAGGTCGCAGATGGACTGGCTCCAAAGCTTCTTGCCATCAGCTACGTTCAGCGCGACCAGGTTACAGTCCGGCGTCTCGAAGTACAAAGAATTGCCCGAGATGCCAACGCCGCGATTGCCAAGGTGAATGCCGCCCTTGGATGTCCACTCGTAATGCCACAATGTCCGGCTGGTGCGCGCGTCAATCGCCCACACGTGGTCCGGCACCGTGATGTAGATAACGCCATTCACGACTACCGGTGTGCCGGCAAGCCGCCGGACTACTCCTTCGCCCGCATTCGGCAGCTGGTATAGCCATGCAAGGCTCAGCGATTTCACATTCTTATCGTTGATCTGGTTCAGCGTGCTGAAACGTCGGCCGGAGTAATCTCCGTTGTAGGTCGGCCAGGAATCCGCTGTCGGGTGTAGTAGCGTCGCTGGATCGAGACCAGCGCCTGTCTGCTGCCCCGGGCCCGCGGCATGCATGGAAGCAACGCTGAACAAGGCAAGAAAGAGGGCCGAAAGAAACTTCATTGCAAGGTCTCCAGGTACGACACGACATCATGAATATCCTTGTCGGTGTATGTTTCGAGAAGTGCCTCATGACCGGCATAAGGATTGTGCTTCTCTACCTTGAGGTCGGGGCTGCGCTTGAAGCTGAAATATCGGCCTGTGGCGTCTCGCAGAGAGACATTGAAGTCGTCGATATTCAATGGCTCCCCGGTCACCGTTGTTCCTGAAGATGTTGTGACAGTAACCGTCGCTACACCATGTTGACGCGAAGCCGTACCCTGCTTGGTGATCGCGCGGTTCTCTGGGAACACGAACTTCTGCTGTAGCACAGGTGGATCATACTTGCTGGCGATGTGTGCCAGGTCGCCGGTTGCAGAGTGGCATCGTGTGCAGCCTCCAGCGCCTTCAAAGTAGAGCTCGCCTGCCTTGGCGTCGCCCACCAGGATATTCCCCACGTTGTTGTATGGGCCCGTGCGCAGCGTATCGCCGATCTGCTGATGCAGAAAGTGAGACAAGTTCACAACCTGATCCTTGGTCAGATCTACCGGCTTGGTACTGGGGTGTCCCTTCGCAAGGTACGGTCCGATCGTGCTGCCGTAGCGATCGTGCAGAACCAGCACCGACCGCACCAGGTCGGCGCCCCGGCTGCCACCGCGCGCGCGCGTTCCGTGGCAGGTGATGCACTGCGCAATATAGACCGTCCTGCCGAGCGCGGCGGCATCTTCATCGACGATCTGCTTGTCTTGGGAGCCCGCTTGATCGATCAGGCTGGGCTTGCGCGGAGCCTTCGTTTGCTTCGTCGCCGCTGTGCCTGCGCTGGTGTCGCCATTGAGAGGGAACGCCGTTGCGAGATAGCCTACGATCTCGTCGAACTCGTCATCAGTGACCTTTGCTCCGCGCCCGATCATGTCCGACACGGTAGCTCCCCACTGTTGCCGGGTCATCCTGCGTCCACTAAACATCTGCACGGCATGACAGCTTGAGCAGGCGCGCTGGACGGTTTCGCGGTGCGCACCTTCCGGTAGCGGAGAGCTTGGGGTTTGCCCCCAGGCAACCACGGACGCCAGACTAGCCGTCAGCAGAAGATAGCGACTGATCAATTGCATGGCGGACATCATATACATGACAAGCACCTTCAAACGAACAATACGGCGTCTGCGTTATGCGTGACAGCATACGATTCCTGCCCACTGAAATCGGAGTGCAGTGTAAGGATCGACCACTAAGCCTTGGAACGCATCTCACCGGACAGGATGAGAGCAAAGCGGCGTCGCATCTCTTTCAGGTAATCTGCGTCCCCGGAACTGAGTTCGAGCGTCGCCGTTCCCTGATAGCCAATCTCTTCCAGCGCTGCATGTACGGCAGTCCAGTCGATGTCGCCATCACCGGGAGATACCCAGCGAGCTACAGAGGTGCCGCTGGCCTTATCGCGCCGAAACGAAAAATCCTTGATGTGCAGCTTGACAATGCGCTTTCCTAACGTGCGAATCCAGTCCTGCGGGTAGCCGTAGAGTACGACGTTGCCCACGTCGAAGTACGCTCGTATATGCGGCGAGTTGTACTCGTCGATATAACGCGCAAACTCCAGCGGACTGAGCAGGAACTTGTTCCAGACTTCTTCCAGCCCAAGCGTTACGTTTAACTCTTCGGCCAGTGGGATCAGCTTGCGAATGTTTGCTTGCGAGCGTGTGTACGCATCCTTATACGACGTCTGGGGATTCACCACCCCCGGCACCAGGAGTACCGTCGAAGCTCCCCAGAGATGCGCATTTCGAATAGAAGTACGCGCGCCATCAAGGCTCTTCTCCACCACCGCAGGATCCGCAGAGGAAAACGGATACTTCCAGTGATCCATATTCATGACGGAGTGAATCGGTAGTCCGACCTTTTCCGAAGCGACCTTCATTGCCTCCGCATCGGCATGATCGGGTGTTGTGGGACACTCGATCTGCTCATAGCCGGAATCTTTGGCAAGCTGAAAACGTTGCAGGATCGACAGGCTCTCGGGCAGCATGTTGTACTCAACCGCCATGCGGATGGGTAGCATGTTCTTCGCTCGCAAGGGCACGGAGGACATCACGGTCATTGCGGCGGCATTCAGCATAAAGCTTCGACGATTCATCATGGATGGCAACGATAGTCACACTTTAAGACTTCGCAGACAATCGGAATCCACCGCGATGATCTGGAAAGTCGGGTTATAGAACTGAAGTCCTTCTTTAGAGCCTCTCTGCCATAACCACTGACATCAGAGATCACGATATGGGGAGTCTGTGCATCCGTCGAAAAAATCAATTACCAGGACGGCCGATCTCAAATGCGGCGAGCGTGTTCCTGTGCATGGAAACAGTCCGATGACCGTATCGGCATCCGTCCTGAAGTGACGGAAGAATTGCATGACGGACCGTTCAACTTCTGGTTTTGAGCTCTTTTCCCCTTCCCTAAACCAGCTCGGTGACAGTTGCTATATCTACTCTTTTAGAGCGTTTACCGCCGGCGTGATTCATTAATAGCAGCAAAATAATATTAAACATAAACAAATAATTAAAAAGATATTGATTAAGAAGCAAAACGTAAGCATACTCTCTCCACACGTCACAAAGGTTTTTTCTTCCGAGAGGTCATGCCATGTTCTGTCTCAACGGTCCCGCACGTCTTTGCGATATCCCCCGGTCATCAGGCAGATGGTCCATATTCCAGCGTCTTCTGATGGCTCTCCTGCTGTTGGGATTTACCGCTTCAGGAAGGTCGCAGACTGTGAACGCAACCTTGCGTGGCACCGTTATGGACGCGACCGGCGGCGTCGTGGCCAAGGCTCAGATCTCGCTCTACGAGCCGGTGACCGGCCAAAAAGTACGCGACACCACCTCCACCGACAATGGCGACTTCGAACTCAGCGAACTAAAGCCTGGAACTTACGAGCTGCGTTGTAATGCGTCCGGCTTCAAACAGTTTGTGGCGCAGAACATCATCCTCGACAGCGGCCAGGTGCGCCGAGTGAATCCATCACTCGCACTTGGCGCGACGACGGAAGAGGTCACCGTCTCAGCGGGAGCTGCGGTCATCTCGACCGAATCGTCCACGCTCGCTGGCCTGTTCACAGCGAAGCAGCACGACGACTCCCCTCAGGTCACGATCTACCCCTCGACATACTCCATGTTGACAACCCTCTCCGGCGTGCAGGGTGGCACGGGATCTCCGATTGCGAATGGTCAGACACAACAGCAGCAGTCGCAGACCTTCGACGGTATTGCAAACGATCTTCAGGGCAACCAGAGCAACAATGCCAACTTCTTTGAACAGGTCTCGGCCTCGCTCTTCAACGCTCCCGCCGAGAGCGCCGTTCCTGTGCAGATCAACATGGTGACGAAGCGCGGCAGCAATACATTCCACGGCAGTGCCAGCTACCGCATCTACGACTCCGTCTTCAATGCGCGCGGCTACTTCGATACCCAAAAGATTCCCTATCTGCAGCACGAGTGGAATCTCGAGGGCGGAGGCTACATCTGGCGCGATCGCACCTTCTTCTACGGTCAGTGGTTTGCGCAGAAGATTCCCCTCGGCTACCAGACGCGTGCAAGTGTTCCCACCGCGGCATGGCGCTCCGGTGTCTTTTCGTCGCCCATCATCGATCCGCAGACCGGTCTGCCCTTCCCCAATAACACCATCCCGGCCTCGCGCATCAGCCCGGTAGCCAAAGCCTTTCAGGACAACTACCTTCCAGCCCCAAACATTGGGCCCGCAACAAGCGCCGTCAACAACTATGCCTTCCAGTTCCCCTTCAACAGCGACCTCTATCGCGGCGACTGGCCCTTGGCCCGCATCGATCATCAGTTGACGAAGAACAACTCCTTTTTTGTGCGCTGGCTGATGCGTCAGACACCTTACGTCCTCAACAATGGCCTCCCCATCCTGGTGTGGACTCGTAACCGGCGTCATCAGCAGTGGGCTGCGGGTGACACGCACCTCTTCACGCCGCAGATGATTAATGAGTTCCGCTTCGGCTACTCCACCGACTACATGGTGGACGGACAGAGCAACGCCGGGCAAACGCCTCCTGACGGAGCCCAGGTGCTGGCGACCACAGGCCTGCAGGGATCGAACCCAGGCAACAGCATCGGACAGGGATTTCCCAGCATCTCCATTACTGGACTTACAGCACTCACAAATGTCGCTGGCGGCACCAAAGCAAACAATCACATGACCACATTCGTGGACACGTTCACCTGGCAGAAGGGACGTCACGTCCTGAAGTTCGGAGGCTCAGCGGTCCGCTTCAGCAACTTTTACGGCTTCGTGAACGACTACGGTACGTTTACCTTCGACGGTTCCATCTCTAAATCAGGTACTGCAACGACCGAATCGGCCTATGCCGACTTTCTGCTTGGGCTTCCGCGGCAGAGCCAGCGCACAAACCCGCTAGGAGCCCGCGAACAAACGTTGAACGAGTACGGTCTTTTCGCGCAGGATTCATTCAAGATTTCGCCAAAACTGAACATCGACTACGGCCTGCGCTGGGATATCTATGGCACACCAACAGCCGCCGACCACCTGATGTACAACTTTGACCCAACCACGGGGAACGTCATCGTCGATCCGTCCGGAATTTCAAAGGTGAGTCCGTTCTATCCCAATACCATCAGGGTCCAGTCTGGCAGTGTGCGCGCTCTGGTCGACAAGACCAACGTCGCTCCGCGTATAGGCGTGGCATACCAATTGACCAGCCACTCCGTCGTCCGTGGAGGCTACGGTCTTTACATCTCGCGCCTGGGATCATCAGGCACCTTCAACAACTTTCTTCCGATCAACCCTCAGCTTGGATCAACCGGGCCGTTCTCAATCAGTGAGGTCTACAACAACTCTCCGAACGGAAGCGCCTTCTCCTTCCCTAACCCCTATCCATCGAACACCGGGCACGGCAGTGGCTCCCAGCCAAAGCATCGTTGGCTACCCGCTCCAAACCGAACACGGCCACATCCACCAGTTCAGCGCGACCTATGAGATCGAACTGAAGAGCACGGGCTTCCGCGTATCGTATGTCGGCTCCAGAAGTACGGGACAGAACTACTCTGTGAACATTAACAAGCCGATGCCAGGCACAACACCCTTCACAGCATCGAGCAATCCATATCCTCAGTTCGTATCCGCGACGATGACCCGCTATAACGGCAGCGCCAACTACAACGGTCTGCAGTTCGACGTTCGTCGCCGTGTCGGCTCGCTTACCTTCTCCGCCAACTACTCCCTGTCGAGCAGCCAGGCAAACTATCTAAACACTGAGAATCCATACAACCTGCTGTCTCGCTATGCGAACGATGGCATGACACGCCGGCACTACAGCTCCGGTACGCTGACCTATGCGCTTCCCTTCGGCCACGGCCGCCATTATTTGAACGGCGCCGGAGGCCTGACGGAACGTGTGGTGGGCGGCTGGTCGACCAACGTAATGACCTACTTGGCGTCAGGCATCTACTTTTCGCCATCATTCTCCGGCTCCGATCCCTCCAACACAAATACCTTGAGTGGTCTCCCGGACCTGGTCGGTGATCCGAACAATGTCCCTGGAGGGAAATCGAAGACAAACTGGTTCAATATGGCTGCCTTCGCAGTTCCGCAACAGGGACACTTCGGCAATGCGCTACCGAACAGCCTGGAGGGCCAAAACCTATATCAGACTCACGTTTCGTTGATTAAAAGTACTCCCATCACCGAGCGCGTAAAGTTCAACTTCGTCACACAGATCTCTAACCTGTTCAATCACGCGCAATTCCTCAATCCCAGTGGAAATATTAGTTCTGCAAGTGGCAGCCAGTTCACGAGTCAGATCGGAACCTTCGACTCCTATGAAGTGGCCAAGCCCAGGAACATCACCTTCCAGGGAGCATTCGTCTTCTAAGTAGCAATCAAAGTCTTGGCAGGGCCTCGCAGCTGGTATGCGAGGCCCTTTCTGTTGAGCCCGTCACTACAGATATTCCGAACTACCAGATGTGGACTGCAATAACCTCGCCCGGTGCAGGCTTGAAGTCGCTCACCTTGATATGCAACAGGATCTGTAGATTGCGTTGACGCCAATCCTTAGCGGCCGAATGTTCGAACTTGCTGAGCCTCTCGGGATTGAAGACAAACTCCGTGGCAGCAAGCGTGCCGTACTGTCCCAGTCCTGCAACGCTGATTATGGGCGAGGATCCATCCTGCGGCAGCAGACGCGAGATGATGGCATAGTCTTCGGTGTCGTGCGCGTCCTGCGAGGCGCGCAGCACCCACGCCTGCTCTGGTCTCTCACGATCCTGAATGCGATTGCGGGAGACAAAGAAAAATCGCAGGTTCTTCGTCAGCTCACGTGTCATCGGGTTGTTAAACCCGCCCACTAGAACCGTTGGGCTGCTTCGAATCTCCGCGAAGGAGATGTCATTGGAAAAGCGCTCCTGGAATGGCTTCTGCAGCCGCGTCAGGTTCGAAACCGTTACCGATATGGCTGCTACGTCACCCAGCGCCACAAAGCTGTCGGGCGCCGGATGCATTCCCGAAGAACGTATTGTCGTGTCGGGACTGAGGTCCGGGAAGAATTCCATTCCGCTGCCTTCCAGATGATGGTCTCGACCATACTGATCAGCCACCTCGTCGGAGACGCGATAGACGGCATTGCTTCCCACCGAGATCAGCGCAGGCTTTGGGCTGATGAGCAGAGGTTGCCAAAAATCCCTGACCGCCTTCTCTTGCTTGGATTGTCCTACATGAACCAGGATTCCTGCGACGCCAAACAGAATGATGATCGCCAGCAACGCCCACAACCATCGCGCCGGCACGCGCCAGTTCGGCGCCTCAACCTCTGTCGGCTTCTTATTCTGGTGCGCGAGTGGCGCTGGAGCTTCCACAGGCGACAGCAGCGGACCCTCTGTCCCCGCCACAACCAGGTGTTCGTCATTATGTGATACGAGGTCGACTCTCCCCCAGAAGAACGTCGCCTTGTAGGATCCCGGGGGGATCTGGATCGTCACCTTGGGTGCCTGCTCAAGAGACTGATAGAACTGGGCCAACCTCTTGCGCACTTCAGAGGCGCGCAGACGTACCACCGGGTCATCGTTGGTGTCATAGTTCGGAGGACGCCCAAAGACTGCATTGCCGATGACACGTTCGCGCAACGAACCGTCGTCTGAGTTCAGGGTATGCGTAACAACATAAGAGAGAAAACGCCGACACTGCTGTGAACCACGGAAAGGGGTGCTCTCCATGAGCGTCTCCAGCTGGTCGAGAATGATCTTCTTCTCTTCGCTCGATACCAGTGTCGACGCCAAGGGGTTCACCTGCTCCATCTCTGAGATTCTCGTCATCGGCATCCCCCGCAGCAGAGGTATAGTACGTCCCCAAACTACGTCAGTCAATCAATTGGAATCAATCAGTTAGGTGCCGCGTACCGTAGCCTCCGCGTACCGAACCTTGTCAGGCAGTTACAGGCTCCCGTGTAGTTCTCCGCGACTTCCGATTCACAAAATCGACATAGTCAGGAGCTCATTTGTTTTCATCCGGTTCTATCTTTGCCAGTCTTGGCGCGCCATCCCACTCGCGCACTGCGGCCCTTCGCCTTATTGCCGCCGGCTCCACGCTATTCCTTCCGGCCCTCACTCTCTCTGCCCAGCAACTTCAACTGCAGCGCGGCGAAGCCACCGTCCTGGTAGAACCATACGCACACAACATCGTTCGCATCAGCATGAGTCTCAGACGTGAGGATGCCCTCGCGGCCCCCGGTTACGGCATTCTCGCCAAGCCATCTGGAAGCGGATGGTCAGCCACTCGCGGTCCCGACGGCGATCTCCTCCACTCAGATCACCTTCGCATCGCAGTCGCCCCGCAGGGTGAGCAGCGTCCATCTACCGGCACCCACGCTGACATCGCGAAGTTCTTCAACGGCTCTGCTCCATGGGTCGGCCTCAGTATCTCCCGCGCCGACGGCACGCCGCTCGTCCACCTCACCGGCTGGCAGATGGCCGTGCCCAACTACAAGGACGGCACCTCGCAGATCAACTACGACCGCCGCCCCACCGACCCGCCTTTCTATACCGTCGGCGCCGGCCTCTCGGCCGCGTCCGACGAGCACGTCTACGGCCTGGGGCAAAACCAGGAGGGCTACCTCGACCGCCGCGGCCACGTCCTCAACTGCGCCCACGACTACAACGCCCCCTCCGGACAGAGCGTCTGCGTCCCCTTCTACCTCACCAGCAAGGGATACGGCATCGTCTGGGACAACCCCTCGAAGACGCAGTTCGCCTTCGGCTTCAACGATGAAGACCGTATCTCCAGCCAGGTGGGCCAGCGTGTCAGCTTCTTCGTCATCGTCGGTGACTACGACGCCATCTATCGCGGCTACCGCCTGCTCACCGGCGATACGCCCATCCCACCCAAGTCCGCCTTCGGCTACATCCAGTGCAAGCAGCGCTACACCTCGCAGGCCGAGCTGATGGCCGTCGCCCACGGCTATCGCGACCGCCACCTGCCCATCGACGATCTCGTCGTCGACTGGTTCCACTACACCCGAATGGGCCAGATGGACATGGATCCGGCAAAGTGGCCCGATCCGACGGCCATGAACCGCGAGCTGCACGACCTGCACTTCCACACCATGATCAGCGTCTGGCCGCGCTTCGTTCCTGAGAGCCGCTACTACGCTACCGTGCTGAAGAACGGCTGGTTCGAGAAGCTCGCCGACGGCACGCCCACCAACGGCCTGCCCTACGACCGCGCAGGCTCCGACATCGACACCACCAACCCCGACGCCGCAAAGTGGTTCTGGGGCATCGTGAATGAGAACTACGTCGCCAAGGGCTTCGACGCCTTCTGGGCCGACGAGACCGAGCCCGACCTGCCGCCCAACGGCAGCTACTTCCACATCGGCCCCGGCACGCAGTTCTTCAACGTCTATCCCCTCTTCCACACCGCCGCCTTCTACAACGGTATGCGGCGCGATATGCATCAGCGGGCGCTCATCCTCTCGCGCGACAGCTACCTCGGCGCGCAGCACAACGGCGCCATCTTCTGGTCCTCCGACATCGACGCCAAGTGGGACACGCTGCGCCGCCAGGTGCCCACCGGCATCAACTTCACCGCCAGCGGCATGCCCTACTGGTCCAACGACATCGGCGGCTGGCAATACCCGGCAGCCACACACACTCCGGCGCACCCGCCGTTGCTCGATCCCTCCGACGCCCGCGCCAACATCGGAAACTACGACGACTATCCCGAGCTCTACACCCGCTGGTTCGAGTACGGCGTCTTCCAGCCCAACTTCCGCTCCCATGGCTCGCGCCCCGAAAACGAGGTCTGGAGCTACGGCAAACAGGCGCAGCCCATTCTCGAGAAGTACCTGCGCCTGCGCTACCAGCTGATGCCCTACCTCTACTCGCTTGGGTACACGGCCAACCAGACCGGCGCGCCGTTTATGCGCGCACTCTTCCTCGACTTCCCCAATGACCCCAACGTGGCCGACCTCGGCGATGAGTACATGTTCGGCCCGGCCTTCCTCGTCGCTCCCGTCACCGAGCAGGGCGCCACCACACGCTCCGTCTACCTGCCCGCAGGCACCGACTGGTACAACTTCTGGACCCGCGAGCGCTTGCGCGGCGGCCAGCGCATCAGCGTCGCCGCTCCCATCGACACCATCCCGCTCTTCGTCCGCGCCGGGTCCATCCTTCCTCTTGGTTCACCGGTAGAGAGCACCGAAGACAGGCAGACCATCGCCAGCCTCCGCGTCTATCCCGGCCGCGACGGCGACTTCACCCTCTACAACGACGACGGCAAAACCTACGCCTACGAAAAAGGCGACTTCACCCTCACCCGCCTGCACTGGGACGACGCCCGGCACAAGCTCGCCGCCGACGGCCCCGCACTGGGCAGCGGCTCCATCGACAGCCTGATCGAGGTGGTTCACCCATGAGCCGCGCCGCCCCTCACCCACCGACCTTCGCCCTGAGCCGCAAAGGCACACACACCGCAGATGCACCCGCTCCGCAACGCGCAACGATAAGACACTCCTCCGGAGGCACGAACGCCATGAAACTCCATCGAAGAAATAAGTCTGAATTTCCCCTCTTCCTAGCCCTCGCTCTACTCCCTCACCACTCTGCTCACACCGCTCGCGCTCCACGCGCAGACCACGGCCAGCCTTACCGGCACCGTACTCGACAGCACCGGCGCCATCGTCCCCAACGCGCACGTCGTTCTGACCGAAGAGAGCAGCAAGGACCGCCGCGAGCTCGACACCAACAGCTCCGGCTTCTTCAACTTCGCAGGCATCAAGCCCGGCACCTACACCCTCAACGCCACCGCGCAGGGATTCAAGCAGCTTGAGCAGAAGGGCCTCGTCGTCAACCCCGGCGACACCCGCAACCTCAGCCTCTCGCTCACCGTCGGCACCAGCACCGAGCAGATCACCGTCGAGTCCACCGTCGGCGAGGTCGCGCCCGTCGACTCCGGCGAGCGCTCCGCCCTGCTCTCCACCAAGGACATCCAGCGCCTCACCATCCAGAGCCGCAACATCTCCGAGCTGCTCAAGATCCTTCCCGGCGTCACCACCACGGCCAACGGCGTCGGCAACGGCCCCGGCTTCAACTTCAACGACGCCTCCTCCTCCGGCTCGGCCATCGGCGTGGGCCTCAGCACCAACGGAGCGCCCTATCGCGGCGGCACGGCGTACCTGCTCGACGGCGCCAGCATCATCGACCCCGGCTGCGCCTGCTGGTCCATCGCCACCGTCAACCCCGACATGACGCAGGAGGTGAAGGTGCAGACCTCCAACTTCGGCGCCGACGCCCCGCAGGGCCCCATCGTCGTCAACGCCATCAGCCGCTCCGGCTCCTCCGTCTTCCACGGACAGGCCTACATCTACGCCCGCAACGGCGTGCTCAACTCCAACACCTGGCAGAACAACAACGCCGGCGTGAAGCGCCCCGAGGACGCCTACTACTATCCCGGCGGCAGCATCGGCGGTCCCGTCCTCATCCCCGGCACCAACTTTAATAAGAGCCGCAAGCTGCTCTTCTGGGCAGGCTACGAGTACTTCTGGCAGAACCTCGGATCCTCCGCCCCGCTGCAGTCCTACGTTCCCACCGCGGCCATGCGCGCGGGCAACTTCTCCGCCGCAGATCCCGACAATGCGAAGCTCTGCGCGGCCAGCGGCGGCATCGACGCCTCGCGCACCGACTTCTGCAACAACCTCACCGGCACCATCGCCCCCAACGGCGCGGCCATCACCGGCTCGCAGATCCCCAGCGCCAACCTCGATCCCGGCGCTCTCTCGCTGCTCAAGCTCTTTCCCTCCCCCAACATCGATCCCACCACCAACGCCTCGGGCTACAACTACTACTCGCCCACCAGCGCCCAGCACAACGGCTACATCTACCGCGTGCGCGGCGACTACAACATCAGCGACCACGACAAGGTCTACGTCAGCTTCCAGCACGGGCACGACGTCGGCGTCAGCTTCGCGCACATCTACTACACGCCGTCCTACTCCATCGCCTACCCCGGCGGAAATCTCCTCAGCCCCGTCAATTCCAACGTCGTCTCCGGCAGCTGGATTCACATCTTCGGCTCGGCGATGACCAACGAGGTGCGCATCTCCATGGGCCACCTCAGCAACCCCTTCACCGCCACCGACCTCAACGCGCTGGCCATCAGCACGCTGGGATATCCCTACGGCACCGCCTATCCCAACGCCTCAACACTGGTGCCCTCCATCAACTCCGCCGGGGCCCGCACCTTCCCCGACATCTCGCAGCCCGACCTCTTCCAGCAGGGCGGCACCTACAACACCATCAAGTCCTCGCCCTCCGTGACCGACGACTTCAGCTTTATATACAAAAACCACAGCTTCAAGATCGGCGGCTACTGGGCACGCGCCGGAAACAAGCAGGGCACCTACGGCTCGCCCAATGGCTCGCTCTCCTACGCCAGCGGCCAGAAGACCGATGCCATCACCGGCCTCACCATCGGCTCCGTCAATCCGCTGGCCAACTTCCTGATGGGCGTCACCAGCGGCTTCACCCAATCCAATATCAACCCCGTAAACGACATGTACTACACCACGGTCGCGGGCTATGTGCAGGACAACTGGAAGATCACCTCGCGCCTGATGCTCAACCTCGGCCTGCGCCTGGATCACGTCGGCCGCTGGCAGGATCGCAGCGGCGTCGGTCTCGCGGTCTGGCGTCCGGAGAAGTATGCCTCCGAGCTGGGCACCTCGCTCTACCCCGGCGTCAGCTGGCATGCCCTCGACGGTTCGCTACCCAACGGCGGATCGCCCGTGCAGGCCGTCTTCCTCGAACCGCGCCTCGGCTTCGCCTACGACCTGCACGGCAACGGCAGAACCGTTCTCCGTGGCGGATGGGCCATCTATCGTTGGAACGACCAGTTCAACGACTACGCCGGGCCGCTCGGCACCTCGCAGGGCATCAAGACTTATAACTCGCCCAGCGGACAGGCCATCACCCTGGCCGAGATCAGTGCGCTCGGCAAGAACAGCTCCGCCCTCGGCTCCGCCGCCTCCAGCGTCTACGCCACCAGTCAGGACGACGACCAGGTCGGCAACACCTACGCCTATAACTTCACCATCTCGCAGCAGCTGCCCTACAACTCCCTGCTCGAGGTCGCCTACGTCGGCAACAACTCCACCGACCTGCTGATGGGAGGCCAGAGCGGCTCATCCGGCATCGGCGGCGCCAACTTCATCAACCAGAACAAGATTCCTCTCGGTGGACTCTTCCGTCCCGATCCCGTTACCGGGGCGCCCGCGCCCTCCGACCCCGAGAACGTCTCCAACATCGTCGACTACTACCCCTATCGCGCCGGTTACGGCACCAACTCCATCACCGTCGCCACCCACGTCGGATACTCCAACTACAACGGCATCCAGGCCAGCTGGCTCAAGCGCTCGGGCCGCCTCTCCTACAACATCAACTACACCTACTCCAAGGCGCTGGGCATCGTGAACTCCACGGTCGACGCCTTCAGCGTCCACGGCAACTACGGCGTGCTCAACATCGACCGCCCACACGTGGTCAACACCTCATATGCCTTCGACCTCGGCACGCCCGTCCACGGCCACAAGCTGGTTGAGGGAGTCGTCAATGGCTGGACGCTCTCCGGCACCACCACCTGGCAGGCGGGCGGCAACCTGCAGGCCAACTCCTCGCAGAACCTCGGCCTGACCATCCTCAACACCACCCTCAACCACACCATCGGCTCCTCCACCTACTTCGGAACGCCGGTGCAGTCCGTGCTCCCCATCCTCACCTGCAACCCAACCTCCAGCCTGAAGCAGAACCAGAAGATCAACATGGATTGCTTCAGCGCTCCACCCATTGGCACGCAGGGCATCCGCCAGGCTCCGTACCTCAGCGGCCCCAGCTTCTTCAACACCGACATCGGTATCTACAAGACCTTCCACATCAACGAGCGCAACTCGCTCCAGCTTCGCGCCCAGGGCTTCAACTTCCTCAACCATCCCCTGCCCGGATTCAGCAGCACCGATCCGATCACCATCAAGCTCCAGACCGCCAACAACAGCGCCTTCAGCTCGCAGGTCAGCAACGCCAATCGCGGCATCACCGACACCAAGTTCGGCCAGCGCGTCCTGCAATTCGCACTCAAGTACAACTTCTAAACCCAGCTGCCATAACAAAGGAGAGGACCCAGAGCCGTGCCTGGGTCCTCTTCTTTAACTTCGAAACCTTTCAGTCGCCAGGTACTCAAACAAAACATCTACGGACCTCCTGGTCATCTCGGATCTGAGACGGGATGAGGCTGCGTCTCTGCGATGACACGATCCGTAGCGTATAAGCCGATGCGATATTGGAATATGTTCCGGCTGGCGATGCCGAGCACCTTGTTCCGCCCACCAGGACAAAGGTGATGAACCTTACGCTTCATCACCTGGACGTTCGAGCCAGGGCCCCGGCGAGCGCAGCCCGCGACGGCGACAAGATCGCGCTAGAAACTATTTCGATACGTCCCCTCTTCCTCTGGAAGGAACAGGAGTTCAGTGCCTCCATGACCGATACCTTTCACGATCCCCGGTATGTCCAGTCGATCGGGGACGAGAAGAAGAGCGGGAGAAAAGATCGTTTCTCTTGTGAAGGATGAACCGGCTGCGTAAGCGCCGCTAATGGGACCCACACAGCATTTGTGCTGCTTATTGGCCCCAGATTTCATTTATGTGGATTTGAGTTATTTGGTGGAGCTGAGCGGGATCGAACCGCTGACCTCCTCGTTGCGAACGAGGCGCTCTCCCAACTGAGCTACAGCCCCACTCCACCCGACGAACCAGCCTCATGCTTCAGGCAGGCAACGTCATTTTGCGACTCGCTTAGTGTAGCAGGAAGCCGCCGCGCCTCCAAGATGTTCGTCCACGCAACCTGCTACCTCTATGGAGAAGCCGTCAGCACATGCCCCGTCACCACGGTCTCCTGCAACAGCGGCTTCTCTACCTGGTGCCAGAGCTCCCCCTCGTGCTCCACCACGCTAAGCACCGGCACTTCAAGCCGCGCCCCGCTCCGAGCCACGGCCTCCAGCATCCCGGCATCCCCTGGACGAAACTCCGTGCGGTCCAACTGCACCAGCCAGCGTTGCCGCCCTGCTTCACGCCGCTCCTCGACAATATCCATCACCACTGCCGTAAAGCTCACTTCGTCGCAACTCCCGCCAGTATCTCCTTCAGGGCTTCCATCTCGCGCTTGCTGCCAACGCAGAACGGCGTCCGCTGATGAATCCCCTCCGGCTTGATATCCAGTATCCGTCCCGCACCGCTCGTCGCTATGCCGCCAGCCTGCTCTGCGATAAACGCCAGAGGATTGGCTTCATATAGCAGCCGTAGCTTGCCCTTCGCCTGCTTCTCCGTCGGCGGATACAGAAACACGCCGCCCTTCAGCAAGGTGCGATGAAAGTCCGCCACCAGGCTGCCGATGTAACGCGAGCTGTACGTCTTGCCCAGGCCGCCATCGCGCAGCAGCGCCACGTAGTGGCGATACTCCTCCGGCCACGTCGCCGCATTGGCCTCGTTGGTCGAGTAGTAGCTGCCCTGCTCCGGCATCTTCATCTGCTCCTCGCTCAGCACAAACGCGCCGATCGTCGGGTCCAGCGTAAAGCTGTGCACGCCATTGCCCGTCGTATACACCAGCACCGTCGACGGCCCATAGACCACGTACCCCGCGGCTACTTGCCGGAACCCCTGCTGCAGAATCGACTCCTCCAGCGTTCCCAGCTCCGCAGGCATCCTGCGCAACACGCTGAAGATCGTGCCGACATTCACATTCACGTCGATGTTGCTCGAGCCGTCCAGCGGGTCGAAGACGATGATGTACTTGCCCGTCTCCGCATCGCGATTGAACGTCACCGGCTCCTCGTCCTCTTCGCTCACCAGCGCGGCAACGCTGTCACGCAGCCCCAGGCAGTGCAGCAGAGCCTGGTTGGCATAGACGTCCAGCTTCTGCTGCTGCTCGCCCTGCACATTCTCCGCGCCCGCCGCGCCCAGCACATCAGCCAGCCCCGCCTGCCGAATCTTCGCTTCAATCATCTTCGTCGCCAGCGTGATGCCGCTCAGCAGCCAGCTGAAGGTTCCCGACGCCTCGCGCCCACTCGCCTTCATCTGCTCCTGCTGCTGCTGGAGAATATGCTGCTGCACCGTCGTAATCATCGCCATCGCGGGTCCGCCTCAGAAAATAAGATCTCGTAAAACAAAATCATCAGCTCTTCCTTACATTATCCATCCCGCACATTATCCATCCCGCCGATTACCGCGCGACACCTTCCGGCAGCCGTCCCGCAAGAATCTCCTTCGCCACGCGACTACCCACCCGATAGGCCGACTCCAGAGAAGCGTCATACCCCGTAAAGGCAGCATGCTTCTCGCTATTGGCGCTCTGCTCCGCCGTCATGCCGTCCGGCTGACGATCGAAGTTGCTCGCCGTCCGCAGCAGCAGAGCCCGGTTCCAATCCGCCTTCCCCTGCTTCGTCAAGGAGTACAGCGCCACCATCGCTCCGGAGTCGTTCATCGAGGTTGTGCCCATCGTCGCCATACCGTCCGTCGCATAGCTCACCCAGCGATGCGCCCAGTCATCCATCCGCGCGCCATGCCAGAACGTCTCCGTCGCAATATTGGCGCCAATCGACACCTTCGGTGGTCCGGCAGCCAGCGGGTTGTTCGCATACCGCCTCCCCAGCGTCTTCATCGCATCGTTCTGCGGCAACGACACATCCTTCGTCAAGCCGAACGCCCAGCGCAGCAGCACCGGATTCATCTTCACCACCGTCCCTCGCCAGTTGATCTGCGCCTCATCCTTCTTCCACGTCCGCACATCTTCGGCCGAACCCGCCTCCACCCTCGGCTGCTCCTCCGGTCTGCTCTTGTCGATCGCGTAATAACCGTCCTGCCAGCTCCCCGGCATCTCTCGCGGGTCGATAAAGTGCAGCAGGTCGCCGTTCACCACGTAATCCGTCCAGAACGCCGCCCCCAGCGCTCCGTCCTTCGGTGAAACCCCTGCAATGCCATTGATGATCCAGTAGCTCTGCCGCAGGTCGAAACGCGCATCCGCTCCCAGCGCCATCAGGTTCACCGCCGGACGAATCTGCCCCGGCCCAACTACCGCCAGGATCTCCGAGCCATCCGCATTCGCCCGCACGACATGCGACATTCCCGGCACGTCGATGACGCGATCCAGGTGATCCCGTTCGATCCACAACTGAGCTTCGCCAGGCCGGTCTCCCGTATCCTTGCCCACCTCGAAGTAGGCCACCACCACCACCTTCGGCCGCAGAATCTCGGCTCGCCCGGCCGCGACGCCTGCAAACGCAACCGCCAACGCAATCCAGCGATACTTGAACATCTCCGTAGCCTATCGCACTCAAACAACAGACAAAGCCGTCCAAACCACGCAGTACAATCCCCTCATGCCATCAAGACGCAGCTTCCTTCTCGCCGCCTCCGCAGCGGTTGCAGCCCCTTCTCTCAGCCTCGAGGCCCAGCGCCCCGGCTCACCGTCCTCTGCCGGCATCAAGCTTCCCCCCGCCATCGCCGCGCTCACCAGCCGCAAATCCGAGCCCGTGCCCATCACCCTCGACGAGCGCGAGCATCGCGTCGAACGCGCCCGCGAGCTGCTCGCCAAAAGCAAGATCGACGCCCTCGTCATCTGCACCGGCTCCTCTCTCACCTACTTCACCGGCCTCCGCTGGGGCCAGTCCGAGCGCTTCTTCGCCTGGGTTCTCCCCGTCAAAGGCGCTCCCTTCGTCGTCTGCCCCGTCTTTGAAGAAGGCCGCGTCCGCGAGCGCATGGAAGCCAAACCCGCCACGCTCCCCCAGGCCTCCGTCACCAGGGTCTATACCTGGAACGAGGACGACAGCCCCTACGCTGTACTCGTCAAAGCACTCAAAGACGCCGGCATCTCCACCGGAAAAATCGGCATCGAGGAGCGCACCCAGTTCGCCTTCGCCGACGGCATCCAGCACGCCAGCCCGCATCTCACCGCCGTCAACGGAACCCCCATCACCGCAGGCTGCCGTGCAGTCAAGTCGGCCGCCGAGCTCGCCCTCATGCGCCTCGCCAACGACATCACCCTCCATGTCTACAAGGCTGCCTTCCAGTCCCTCGAACCCGGCATGACCAACGAGCATGTCTCCGAGCTCATCGGCCTCGGCTACAACCGCACCGGCTTCCCCGGCTACGCCTCCTGCCAGGTCGGCGAGTACTCCGCCCTGCCCCACGGCTCCCTCCAGCCCCAGGTCATTAAAGAAGGAGAGATCATCCTCCTCGACGACGGCTGCACCGTCGAAGGCTACGAGTCCGACATCTCCCGCTCCTTCGTCTTAGGCAAAGCGACCGACAAACAGAAAAAAGTCTTCGACATCGTTCACAAAGCCCAGTCCGCCGCGCTCGCCGCAGGCAAGGCCGGCGCCCCCTGCCACGCCGTCGACGACGCCGCCCGCAAGGTCGTCACCGACGCAGGCTACGGCCCCGACTACAAGCACTTCACCCACCGCCTCGGTCACGGCATCGGCCTCGACGGCCACGAATGGCCCTACCTCGTCCGCGGCAACAACACCATCCTCGAACCAGGCATGACCTTCTCCGACGAGCCCGGCATCTACATCGTCGGCGAGTTCGGCATCCGCCTCGAAGACGACTGGGTCGTCACCCCCGAGGGCGGCGACATGTTCACCCCGCAGAGCCCCTCCCTCGAAGACCCCTTCGCCAACGTTTAACTAGCCACAACAAATAAGAGCCCGCAGCCACCCAGCCGCGGGCTCTTATCTCATCTCCCACAATCACAGCTGTCATCCCGACCGAAGGCGAAGCCGCAGCGGAGGGACCTGCTTTTCGGCCACAAAAGCCTCCCAGACCCCACCTCCACCTACAAAGCTCAAATGCTGTCAACCCCACGCCAACATGCAAACGACTCAACATCCCCATTAAAATAAACAAAATAAACAACTTGCGCAGACAGTCAGCAGCTGCCCAGGCTGCCGATCCACCCCACCCCATTCGCTAAACTAAAAGTGGGCCAAAAGAAAACGGCGCCGGAAATCCCGGCGCCATCTCCTTCTAGATCAAGAATTTAGCTGCAAAATATTGATTCACAAGACTTTAGGTGGTCCACCTATAAAGCCTTTCAATCCAAGATTTTGCACCAATAAGTATAGGGCCCCCTTCAAGGCTGAGGCATCACCAGCACCTCAACTCCGCTGGCCTCGGACGAGCTCCGATACACACTCTCCGTAGCCTTCACAAACTGCTCCGGCTTCGCCAGCGGAATCTCGACGAACGTCTGAGGATTACGATCCACCAGAGGAAACCACGAGCTCTGCACCTGCACCATGATCCTGTGCCCGGCGCGAAACGTATGATTTACATCCGGCATCTCGCCGTTCACCACCGTCACCTTGCCCGGCGTCAGCGCAGCAGGCTTCTCCCAGCTGTCACGAAACTTCGCCCGCATCGGCTCCCCGCGAACCAGCTGCTCGTAGCCGCCCATCACCACCGGCGCTGCGCCAACAATCCGTTTGTTCCCCGACGATTCACCCTCCGGCGCCGGGTAGTCATATGGATAGACATCAATCAGCTTCACCACGAAGTCAGCATCCGTTCCCGTCGACGCGATCTTCAGCTTCGGCTTCACTGGCCCCGCGATCGTCACGTCCTCCGTCAACGGCTCCGACTCATACACCAGCACATCCGACCGCATCGCAGCGAACCTCTGATCATCCGCCATATAACGCTGCGGCACCGTATCGGTAGGGTAGCCAACGAACGGCACCGGATGCGCCGGGTCGCTCACATACTCATCGACGCCCGCCTTCTCCACAGGCGCCTCGAAGCTCAGCCTGCCGTTCGCATGAAAGTACAGCGTCTTCGCCACCGCAGGCTTTGGAGGCCACGCATCGTAGCTCCGCCACACATTCGTGCCCGTCTCAAAGACATAAGCCTTCGGCAGCGGCTTCGCCGGCACGCCCTTCAGATAATGCTCGAAGAACGGAAGCTCGATCTCCTTGCGGTAGAACAGCGACGTCTTCGCATTGAAGGTCACATCGCCCAGGTGATCGCCGTCGGTGCGCACCCAGCCGCCATGCGTCCACGGCCCGATCACCAGCGTGTTCATTCCCGCATTGCCCGGGTTGTATTTATCGATCGCGTGGAAGGTCTTGAACGGCCCTGACAAGTCCTCCGCGTCGAACCAGCCACCGACCTCCATCGTCGCCGCATGCACGTTCTTCATATGCCGCGACAGATCACGCTTCTGCCAGTAGTCGTCGTAAGTCGTGTGCATCAGCTGATCGTGAAACAACCAGTTCTCACCGTTCAGGTAAGCCTTGCCTGTGTCCAGGTTCCCCGTAGCCCCGGCCTCCAGCAGCGTCTTATACGTGTTCGGATCTTCCTTCGGATCAGCAGCGTGTCCACCACCGCTGCCCGCAGCCGGAATCACCGGATTCTTCTGCGGCTTGAACGCGCGGTAGAATCCATAGTTCGCTCCCAGCATGAAGGCACCGCCGTGATAGGCGTCATCACCGAAGAACAGGTCCGTCATCGGGGCCTGAGGGCTGGCCGCCTTGATCGCAGGATGCGAATCAATAATGCTCGCCGACGTGTAGAACCCCGGGTAGCTGATGCCCATGATGCCGACATTGCCGTTGTTGTTCGGCACATGCTTCAGCAGGAACTCCACCGTGTCATACATGTCGCTGGACTCATCGACATCCTTCGGAGACTTCTTCTCGTCGATGTGCGGGTTCATCTCCTCGAAGACGCCCTCACTGCCATAGCGGCCGCGCGCATCCTCGCAGACGAAGATGTAGCCCGACTCCATCAACTCCCTGCTCGTTCCCAGCATCGCCGGATACCTGTCCACACCATACGGTCCGCAGCTGTACGGAGTCTTCGTCATCAGGAATGGATACGGCCCCGCATCCTTGAACGCTCCCGTCTTCGGCACATACACCGCGGCGAACATCTTCGCTCCATCCCGCATTGGAATGCGGTACTCGTACTTGGCAAAGTGTGTCCTGACAAAATCGTCCGAAGCCGCCGGAGCCTGCGCCACCGCGCCTACGGAGACAGCAAACAAACCCATCGCAAGAGAAAACACTGCTCTCATCGTTCGTCCTTGGTTATGAAGTGGAACGCTATGAAGTTGAAACCGGATGCACGCAGTCTATCCCACGCCGAGCCTGAATCCCGTCACTTTGCCAGTGGAATCCCCTCCAGAGATCCCAACCGTCCCACCGGATACAGCCCAACGCGATTGGCCGCATACCACGGCGACCGTTCGTAGAAGAACTCCAGCCGCGCATAAGGATTCCCGGCAAAGACCGGATCGCTTGCCACCTTCTTCTCAAACTCCGACTTCAGCTGTGGATCCTTCGCCATCATCTCTCGCGACAGTTCTTCCAGCACATAAGCCTCGCCGTACTCCTTCTGCTCAAAGATGGAGTCGAAGAAGCCCCACTGCATCGCCGAATCCGGAGCCTGAGGCTCCAGCCACTCCACCGCAACCTTCGACAGACGCTGATTCAACCGCACCAGCGCCGAACCTGACGGAAAGCTCATCCGCTCGCGCACCAGAACGCAGTTGCCGAACCTGCCCGCATCGTGCATCGCCTCACCATTAAAGGTCGGATGCCGTCCCTCGAACGGCGTCTCCTGCCAGGTCATCCCCGCGCAGCGATAGGTCTCCACATCACCCGACCACGGAGCCGTCGTGCGCGTCATCTCCACCTGATGCGCAGCCAGCACATCGATCACCTGCGTCCACTGCGCCGGGATGAGATACGCCGCTGGCAGCGTCGTCTCTGCCGCCACCTTGTATCCGCTCTGAAACGGAAGCGAGACGTTCCACGGCTCATGCGTGTACCGTACCCACATTGCGCCCGAGACCGCGCTCAGCTCCCGCGTGTACTTGTAGCCGCGAAACAGGAACGGCGTTGTCTGCCCTCCCCAGCTGAGCGCCAGAGGATATTTCACATTGCTCAGCGGATGAGCGCCCATTGCTTCGGCCTCTTTGTCGGCGGCGGCGTTCAGCGCGATCAGCTTATCTGCCTCACGATTCACCATCTCCATCAGCCCGGCCAGAAGCTCGTAGTTGCCCGTCACACGCGTCTTGTAGTCCTTCAGCATGTGCAACTCGGCCAGCATTCCCGGACGCCCTTCGAGAATCATGTAGCCCGTCGAAAACCGCGGTGGATTGTCGTTGAACCCAAGTCCCTGCGAGGGATCATTATCGTTCGTCAGCGTGATGTACGTCGGAGCGGCCAGGTGTCCGTGCCCATCGACATACTTTTCGAGTGTCGGCGTCGCCACATCGTCCACCCACTTTGCCGTCGCCGCTGGCAGATTCGGCCCATCGTCGATAGTGAAGGTCACATCGTACTGATAGTCCGCGCCGTCAGTGACATGATCGTCGACGAAGAAGTCCGGCAGCCAGCGATGAAACATCGCCAGGAACGAGCGGGTCTCCGGAGCATCGGCCTTCAGATAATCGCGGTTCAGATTAAGATTCATTCCGTTTCCGCGCCATCCCATCTCCGCAGGTCCATCCTGATTGATGCGGCTGTAGCGGCTTCTGCGTTCATGCCCATCGGCGTTGTACATCGGGATAAAGACGAACACGGCGCGATCCAACAGCGCCGACTTCGACTTTGTCACCACCATGTCGCGCAACAGGGCGAGACAGGCATCCTTGCCATCCGTCTCCCCGGCGTGGATCGAGTTCTGCACCAGTACCACCGGTCGCTTCGCCGCATGAATCTCAGCCGGATCGAAGACACCATCCTTCGACACGATGACGATATCCAGATCGCGCCCCTCACCCGTCCTGCCGAACGTCTCGATCTTGACCTGTCCTGGCGCCGCCTTCTGCACGCGGTCGAGGTATGCCATCGTCGCCGCGTAGTCCGGCGTGATCGCATAGCAGGCCTTCTCCGCAGGCGTCGCCCACTCGTCGGTGCTGTTGCACGACGCGACCGTAGGAGCATCCATCAGGTGCGGCGAGGTAACCGTCTGTCCCATCGCTACAGTGCCAGCCAATAAAGCGAGACCCGCAAGACCGTTACGCATTCGTTCTCCCAACCAAGGCATCGATCAGCTTCAGTGTATCGGCAGCGGCGGCATACGGCTTGCCGCTACGGTACGATTCCCATTAGCCTTGTCTTCTATGGATCAAGGCATCTGGATCACCGTCGACCGCTACCTCACCGATCACCTCATCTCCCCGGATCACTCCATGGACGAAGCCCTGGAGGCCAACGCCTGCGCCGGTCTGCCCGCCATCGACGTTGCTCCCACGCAGGGAAAGCTGCTTCACCTGATGGCCCGTATGCAGGGCTCGCGCCGCATCCTCGAAATTGGAACCCTCGGCGGCTATTCCACCATCTGGCTGGCGAGTGCGCTGCCCGCGGACGGCAGACTGGTCACGCTCGAACTCGATCCGAAGCACGCCCAGGTGGCGATGAGCAACATCAGCCGCGCCGGACTCGCAGCGGTCGTCGATATCCGCGTCGGACCCGCGCTCGACTCGCTCGCCAAGCTCGCAGAGGAGAACTCCGGCCCCTTCGATCTCATCTTTCTCGACGCCGACAAGCCCAACAATCCGAACTATCTCGACTGGGCGATCAAGCTGTCACGTCCCGGCACCGTCATCATCGGCGATAACGTTATTCGCGACGGCGCCATCGTTGATCCAGCCAGCGAAGACCCTCGCATCATCGGCACGCGCACCTTCCTCGAAAAACTGGGCAGCGATCCGCGCCTCGATGCGACGGCGATTCAAACCGTCAGCAGCAAGGGCTACGACGGCTTTGCGCTCGCCATCGTCAAGTAGAAACGACCAAACAAAGCGGCAGGTGAAGAATCTCTTCGCCTGCCGCTTGCTTTCTGTATCAAGACAAGAACTAGGTAATGTCGTCGGTATCGAACGTCGGGCGCTTGCGTCCCAGAGCAGAGACATCACGCGATCCGCCGACCAGTCCCTTGACCACCTCGTCGATCTCATCATCGACATCGGCCACTGCAACCATGCGCGCTGGAGGATCAACCAGCTTGACGCTCTCCAGCAGAACCGTTGCATGAGCCACGGCTACACCATCCTGATTCAGACCTTCGGGAGTCTTCGCCTTGATGCCGACTTCCCCCGGCTCCACACCCAGCAACTGAGCAACACGCTCGCGCAGTTCCCCGGCGATGGGCACAATCTTCGGCTTCGCCATCACCAGCACCGTGTCGATGTTGACGATCTTGTAGCCAGCCGTCGCAACCTCTTCCAGAGCAGTCTGCAGAAAGATATCCGAGGCAGCGCCCTTCCAGCGAGGATCGCTCGGCGGAAAGAAGGTGCCAATATCGCCAGCCGAGACCGCGCCCAGCAGAGCGTCCGTGATGGCATGAAGCAGCACGTCGCCGTCAGAGTGACCGGCCAGGCCTTCAGGATGCTCGATAGCCAGGCCGCCGATCACCAGCGGAACGCCCGGCTTGAAGGCGTGCGAATCAAAGCCATAACCAATCCTCATACTCATCGCGCACCCTCCGTCTGGTTCAGATAAAACTCTGCAAGCTCGATATCGCCGGGCTGGGTGATCTTGAAGTTGCGCGGCGATCCCGGCACAACCGTGACCTCCACGCCGGCTCGCTCCAGAAGGCTCGCCTCATCGGTGCCCTCGAAGCCGTCGGCCTCCGCCTCGGCGAAGGCGCGTTGCAGCAGACCAAAGTTGGCTCCCTGTGGCGTCTGCGCCAGCACGACGCGCTCACGCGGAATGGTGGAGGTGATGATGGCGCCGTCAGCGGTTCGCTCGACCTGCTTAATCGTGTCGAGCGCGGGCAGACCGACGATGGCTGCTCCGTGCTTTGCGACCGCCTCGATCGTGCGCTCGATGGTTGCACTGTCGATCAGCGGGCGAACGGCATCGTGCACCAGCACCACGTCGTCGTCATCGCACTCAAGCGCCGTCAGAGCATTGCCGACCGACTCCTGCCGGTTGCTGCCACCCTCGACCATGTGGACACGAGGCCCGAGGTTGAACTCCTGCATCTGCGCCTCAACCCGCTCCCGCTCCGTGCCACGCACAGCCACACAGACGGCATCAACTGACGCCACATCCAGAAACGCCTTTACCGAACGCACCAGCACCGGCACGCCGCCCACGCTGAGAAACTGCTTCGGCGCGGCGCTATGAACCCCTGCGGCCATCCGGGTACCAATACCCGCGGCCGGAATAATGACAAAAACTCGCATAACCTGCGAAGTATACAAGATCGACCTGCCAAATCCTCAGACTCTTGCCAGGGGTTCCATCATCAGCATCATCTCGTTGCTGGCGTCGAATCCCGCATGTTCGTAGATCGGCCGTCCAGCTTCGGAGGCGTGCAGACTGACGACACGGATGCCCATGGCCTGAGCCTCGGAGATCGCGTGACGCAGAAGAGCCGAGGCTACGCCCCGCCGCCTGGACTGCGGCTCCACGTAAAAGTTCAACAGGTAACCGCGTAATGGCTGCGCATCGCGCCAGTGCGGAGGAAAGTCCATCAGATACATCCCACCGCCGCCGATGGGACGGTCGTTCTCCCAGGCAAACCACCCCCTGTAACGTCCCTCCTGAATCTTGTTTCGCGCCCACGGAGTAAAAGCCTCGACCATTGCCTGCAGGCGCAGATCGTCTGGCTGCCCCATATCGATGAACATGTTCCTTCGCTGAGCCGCCACCTGCTCAGCATCTTCCGGTCCCACCACCCTGATCTCGAGCATGTCTTTGTTCAGAAAACGAATAGCAGCAGGTAATGGTTTCATCGCATCCGCGTAATCGCCGGGTATCGCACAGGAAGTGGCAGCCGCTGCGCAGCCGGGCAAAGGCGAGCCTAATAGGATGGATAGTGCATGCCAGCACCTTCGCCTCTCTCCTTCCATCGCGACCACATCCAGCCCGGAGACCGCCTCTCGGTCGCCGTCTCCGGCGGGGCCGACTCCGTCGCCCTCCTGTTCGCCATCCACGAGGCGAACAATGCTCCACGCAATGGGCTCGGCATCGGGCTTTCCGCCGTACATGTCCAGCACGGCATACGCGACGCGGCAGAGGCAGAGGCCGACCTCGTCTTCGTGCAAGACCTTTGTATCCAGCTGGATATTCCTCTACACCTCCACCGGGCCGACGTTCCCGCGCGAGCCGCCGAAAACCGGGAGACGGTAGAAGAGGCAGCCCGCGAGGTCCGCTATGAGTTCTTCCGGACCCTGATCGCCTCCGGGCACGCTGACTCCGTTCTCACGGCTCACACCCTCGACGACCAGGCTGAGACCGTCCTGATGAAGCTGATCCGGGGGGCCTGGACGGAGGGTCTCTCGGCCATCCATCCTGTCGTAACCATCGCCTCCCCCGGTCAGCGCCCGGGAAAGATCCTCCGTCCCCTGCTCTCGACCCGGCGGTTGGAGGTGGAGGCCTATCTCCATGCGCGGAACCAAGTCTGGCGTACCGACTCCACCAACGCCGATACCACCTACACCCGGAATCGTGTCCGCCACGAGCTGATGCCACAGCTCCGGGGCTTCAATCCCTCAATCGACCAGACGCTGGCAAATCTGGCTGAACTGGCCCGCGAGGAGGAGAACCGCTGGCAGGGGGAGTTGAACCGCGTGCTCCCCCAGATCCTGCTTCCCGGCAAGCCGGTTCGGGGCGGGGGCCGCGCGGTCTCCACGGCGCCGGGCGATAAGTCTATTGCTATCGAGCTGGAACGCTTACGCTCCCTTGATCCTGCCCTCCGGCGACGAGTCCTGCGGGCAGCGGCCCGGCAACTGGGATCGCGGATCAGCTTCGATGACACCACCCGCCTGCTCGCGCTTGCAGGATTCGCCAGTCTGCCGACAGTGGCAGGGCGAACCGGGGCCTCGGTTCACCTGGCCGAGGGTCTCCGGGCGGAACGTTCCGCCCGCGAACTTCGCCTGAGCCGGACGGAGTCTGGTGCAGTTACCCCTTAGTTGCAGCCGTGGAGCGGAACCGGCGGCCTGAATCGAGTTGCCGGGAGTAGAATCTAATCCACTGAACGCGCCGGAAACGGGCCAGGGGCCGTTGATTTGTTTCACCCGCCACGGAACCTATCCTTTATCCCAATCGTCTAACGATGTAGGCTCTTAATACGGGCTTTTCCGAGAGAGGCCCGGGTCTTCACAGGCTAAGCGAAAGACCTGAAAAAGACCGGGAAATGAGGCACACGCATTGAACTCGACCGTTAAACAAATCCTGATCTGGGTCTTCATGATCGCCTGTGTAGTGTTCCTGTGGCAGTTTGTCGTCAAGGGAACGGGCGCGGGACAGGAAAAGAACATCAGCCTGACCCAGCTGCTTAACGATGCCGACCAGGGGAAGATCGCCGAGGTTACCGTCAACGGTTCCGAGGTCACCGGACACTATCGCGACGACAAGGCGCAGTTCCACACCACGATCCCGGGTAACTACCCGGATATGTACAAGACCCTGCGCGATCATGGCGTCAACATCACCATCAAGGACCAGAACTCGAACGCCTGGCTCGGCTTCCTGATCCAGCTGGCTCCGTTCGCCCTTCTGCTCGGCCTCTGGTTCTTCCTGCTGCGGCAGATGCAGTCCGGCGGCAACAAGGCGATGAGCTTCGGTAAATCGCGCGCCCGCCTGCTCTCGATGCAGCAGAAGAAGATCACCTTCAAGGACGTCGCCGGCGTTGACGAGGCCAAGGAAGAGCTCAAGGAAATCATCGAGTTCCTCCGCGAGGCCCAGAAATTCCAGCGTCTCGGCGGCCGCATCCCCAAGGGTGTGCTGCTTGTCGGACCTCCCGGAACCGGCAAGACCCTGCTGGCTCGCGCCGTCGCTGGCGAGGCCAATGTTCCCTTTTTCTCCATCTCCGGTTCGGACTTCGTTGAGATGTTCGTCGGCGTCGGCGCCTCGCGCGTCCGCGACCTGTTCGAACAGGGCAAGAAGAACGCTCCCTGCATCATCTTCATCGACGAAATCGACGCCGTCGGACGTCACCGCGGCGCAGGCCTCGGCGGCGGACATGATGAGCGCGAGCAGACACTGAACCAGCTGCTGGTCGAGATGGACGGCTTTGAGTCCAACGACGGCGTTATTCTCGTCGCTGCGACCAACCGCCCCGACGTGCTTGATCCGGCGCTTCTCCGCCCCGGCCGTTTCGATCGCCGCGTCGTCGTCGATCGTCCGGACATCCGTGGCCGCGAAGAGGTCCTCAAGGTTCACGCCAAGAAGGTTCCGATGGCGGAAGACGTCGATCTGAACATTCTGGCTCGTGGAACCCCGGGCTTCTCCGGTGCCGATCTGGCCAACATGGTCAACGAAGCCGCACTCACCGCAGCCCGCTACAACCGCAAGTCGGTCCACATGTATGACTTCGAGGTTGCCAAGGACAAGGTGATGATGGGCGCGGAGCGCAAGTCGATGCTGCTCACCGACGAAGAGAAGAAGGTTACGGCCTACCACGAGGCCGGTCACACCCTCGTCTCGGCTCTGCGGGAACACTCCGATCCGCTGCACAAGGTCACGATCATCCCGCGTGGCATGGCTCTCGGCGTCACGGTCTACCTCCCCGAGGAAGACCAGCACACCGTCACCAAGGAGTATCTCGAGACGCGACTCGCCACCCTGATGGGCGGACGCTGCGCCGAAGAGATCTTCCTCGGCAAGATGACGACTGGTGCCGGAAACGACATCGAGCGCATCACCGACCTCGCCCGCAAGATGGTCTGCGAGTTCGGCATGTCGAAGCTCGGTCCGATGACCTTCGGCAAGAAGGAGGAGCAGATCTTCCTCGGACGCGAAATCGCACAGCACCGCGACTTCTCCGATGAGACCGCTCGCCAGATCGACGCCGAGGTTCGCAGCTTCGTCGATGTCGCCTATCAGTCGGCTTACAACCTGCTGAACACGAACCAGGACATCATGCACCGGCTCGCCAGTGCCCTGCTCGAGCGCGAGACCCTCGATGCTATCGAGATCAAGCTGATTATCGAAGGCAAGGATCTTCCTCCGATGAAGTCGGCACTCGCGGCAGTTGATCCGGGTTCGGGTGGTGAGGCTCAGAAGATCCTCAAGCCCGAGGGTGGCCGTAAGCCTGGCTTCAACGAAGGCCAGCCTTCCCCGGCGTAAACTTCATCACATAACCAAAGAAAAGAGGCGACTATTCATGTCGCCTCTTTTCTTTGTCCTGAAGGAGGAATGGCATTGCTCAAACAGCCCTTGATCTTGCTTCGGCTTGAGGCCGCGGTCGTACTGTCGGCGACAGTGTGGGGCTACGCCCACATGCACTTCAGCTGGATTCTGTTCGCTGCACTGTTCTTCGTGCCCGATCTCTCCATGCTTGGCTACACGATCAACGTCGGTCTGGGAGCCAGCCTCTACAACCTCGTCCACAACTACGTCCTGCCGGCGCTTGTGCTGGCATATGGGCTCACTCGCGGCGGCTCGCTTCCCGTGGCGATCGCTGCCATCTGGATCGCTCATATCGCCTTCGACCGACTACTCGGGTATGGGTTGAAATACCCAACACACTTCAAAGATACCCACATGCAGCGCGTGGCCTGAATGCGACAATAAACAAGACACGCATGAAGCTTCGCGCCACCATTCTTATTACGCTCTCGGTCCTCCTCACAGGTTGCGGTTATCACACCGCAGGCTCTGCCACGCATATTCCCACCAATGTCCGCACATTGTCGGTGCCGATCTTCGCGACGCGTGTTCAGTCCTACCGCACCGAGGTTGCCTTCACGCAGGCAGTCATCCGCGAGCTCAATACGCGCACCAAATATCGCGTCATCAATAAAGATGATGCCGAGGCAGACGCTACCCTGAGCGGCACCATCCTGACGCAGACCGTAACCCCGCTAACCTACGATGCAACCTCGGGGCAGTCTTCCAGCTATCTCGTCTCGGTCACGGCAGGCGTTTTGCTGACGGCACAGGACGGCCGCGTCCTCTACCGCAATGATGCCGTCACCTTTCGCGAGCAGTACCAGTCCACACAAGACCTCAGCGGCTTTATCCAGGAAGATTCCCCCGCCGTCAATCGCATGTCGCGGGACTTCGCCAAGGCGGTCGTAAGCGATATGCTGGAGTCGTTCTAATGGCTACGTCCTCGCGCGGCTTACCTCAGCAACTTCGCAGTTTTGCGTCCGTCGATCGGTTCACCTCCGAGATCGGCGGCCCCGCCGCGTCTCTACGGCCCGGCTACATCCTGCTCGGCGATGAGATCTTTCTCTACGACCGCTGCCGTCGAGCTGTCCTCGCAACACTGGTCCCTGAAGGCTTTCGCGACTTCGCGCTGCACGACATCGACCTGAACGAGACCAGCATCTTCGACGCGCTCGACCGTGCACAAACACCGTCCCTCATGGCTCCGTTCCAGGTGCTGTTCATTCGCAACATCAAGAATCTCTACGGCCGCGGCTCGAAGAAGGAAGAGTTTGCCGCCATCGAGGCCTATTTCCGCTCGCCGAATCCTCAGGCCATGCTCCTCTTCATCGCCGATCATCTGCGCATCCCCACCGATCTGCGCAAGATGGATTACCAGGATAAGGAACGCTTCGAGCGCATACGTGAGACGCTGGGCGACTGGTGTGGCACGGTCGAACTGGCGCGTGTCGACGAGAACGATGCTACGCGCTGGGTTACTGCCTCCGCAGAGGCACGCGGTGTTCGCTTCGACCCCGATGCGGCACGGGAGCTGGTCGATTCCCTCGGGGCTGACATGATGCTCATCTCCTCCGAGTTCGAGAAGCTGCTGCTGTACGTCGGCGTACGTGGCACCGAAGAACTTGCGAAGAACCGCGTCACACTCGGCGATGTCGAGACGATGGTGCTGGCAGCCAAGCAGCGATCTCTCTACGAGCTGACCGACGCCATCTCGCAGCGCGACCGTGCTCGTGCCCTGGCCCTGCTGCACGGCCTGCTGAACGCCTCCGACGGCGGCGAAGACGCGGCCATTGGCCATCTCTACATGCTGGCCCGCACCTTCCGGCAGATGCTCATCATCCTCGAGAAGAATGTGCGCGATTCGCGCGCCATCTGGCAGGCGCTGTGGCAGGGCTTCCGCATGCCTCCCTTCGCCGCCGACGACCTGATCCGCCAGGCACGCCGCTACAAGTCACGCCGCGATCTTACGCGAGCCATCCGCTTGGTGGCGCGGGCCGACATCGAGCTGCGCAGCTCTCCGGTCAGCAAGGTCCTCGTTCTGGAACGGCTGGTCCTCGACCTTTGTACCGAACCAAAACCATCGCCCTTCGAGCCGTCTTCAGTGCAATTCGCCATGGAGCTGTAGCCCAGACTCACCTCCCCCAGCACTGCGGACAAACACCTGTTGTCACAATGCAGGCCTCATCGACCTACAATGGCAGCGATCTGATCCTGCCCGCATAAGGAAATCTTCGACGTATGACTCCTCGCGCCTCCATTCGCTCGCTTCTGCTTGTCGCCGCCCTCATCGCTCCCTGCAGCGTGCCGCTTCGAGCCGCAGCCCCGGTGCAGGAGTTCATCTACACAACTGCTCCCTTCCCCTCGGCACATGCTTCCACGCTGGTCGAGCTCTCGAACGGCGATGTACTGGCCTCATGGTTCGGCGGAGCGAAAGAAGGAGCGAATGACGTCGCGATCTGGGCCGCGCGCCGTACCGCCGCCGGAACATGGTCGGCCCCGGTCGAGCTCGCCCGCGAGGCTGGCGTTCCCTGCTGGAATCCTGTGCTCTTCAAGACCCACGATGGGCGGCTGTGGATGTACTACAAGTTCGGACCGAACGTCCGCACCTGGACCGGCGCTCGCATCTTCAGTACTGACGAAGGAAAAACCTGGTCGAAGCCGGAACATCTGCCCGCGGGCCTGATGGGACCAATCAAGGACAAGCCCCTGGTCCTGCCGAACGGCACGATCGTCAGCGGCACCTCGGTCGAGAGCTACACCTCGTGGGCTACCTGGATCGACCGGAGCACCGATAACGGAAAGACCTGGTGGAAGTCCGGCCCCATCACAGTCCCCGCACAATACTCCACCGGCGCACCGGACACGGGGGCAACGCCATCGGAACATGTCACCGGCATCATTCAGCCCACGGTCGTGGACCTTGGCCACGGACATCTTCGGCTCTATGCGCGACCCACGCGCGATATCGGCAAGATCTGCGTCTCGGACTCGAGCGACAACGGAGTGACATGGACCGATGCTCGCCCCATCGACCTGCCGAACCCAAACTCCGGAATTGACGCCGTTGGACTCGCCGATGGCCGCGTCGCGCTCATCTTCAACAACACGACGAAGGGACGCACGCCGCTGAACGTCGCCATCAGCTCCGATGGAGAGCACTTCGACATCATCTCGACGCTTGAGGATCAGCCCGGAGAGTACTCCTACCCTGCCATCATCCAATCGAAGGATGGCAGAATGCTGATGACGTACACCTGGAACCGCCAGCGCATTCGCTACGCGGAGATCGCACTGCCTCCCATGAAGCGATAAGCCGCTCGGGCAACCACAAACTCCTGATTCGCGACCTAATGTAAGGCGCTCAACGCCGGCACGGAGCCTGAATGCAAGATAGTCGAGAGTCACCCTGGAAGCAGACCAGCCTGTATCTGCTGACAATTGCCGTTTTGGCTATCTGCGCCTTCATCCTGCAGCCGTTCGTCTCGGCTATCGTTGGCGCTTCTGTTCTTGCCGTCATCGTACAGCGTCCGTATCGCTGGCTCTCTGCCCGCATCGGTAACCGCAGCTTATGTGCGGCAGTGGCGCTTGTGCTGATCCTGCTTGTCATCGTGACGCCGGTGTACCTCCTCGCCCAGAACCTGATCGGGCAGGCCTTCGATGTCATCACCTCGCTCCGCAGCCCGGAGACGCAGGAGAAGATCACCGACTACTTCTCCCGGCACCCAACCTTCGCGGCGCGCATCAACACCGTAACCGACTCGCTCGACCTTGCGAACATGGCGAAGTCCGTCGCCGCATTTCTCGGCAGCCGGTTTGCAGGCTTCATCGGGCGCTCTTTCGGGGCAATCACGCAGATCGTCGTGATGCTCTTCATCCTTTTTTTCCTGCTGCGGGATCGCGATCTGATCCTGTCGTTTGTGCGTTCCCTCTTACCGATGCGCGACGATGAGTCGGACCTGCTGACGACGCGTGTTGGCGACGCAATCTACGCAACCGCACTGGGACGGCTCGCGATCGCTGGTATCCAGGGAACGCTGGCCGGACTCGGCTACTGGTTTTTGGGCGTGCCCAACCCGCTGTTCTGGGCGATCCTGACCGGCACGCTTGCCATGGTTCCAGCGTTCGGCGCCTTCCTGGTCTGGGTACCGATCGCGTTGTATCTCGGCTTCGGCGGTCACTGGGGCAAAGCCGCAGTACTTGCAGCGTGGGGCGGCGGCTTCGTCAGCACGATCGACAACTTCCTCTACCCGCTTCTGATCGGCCCGCGTCTGCGCCAGCACACGGTCGCGGTGCTGGTTTCAATCCTCGGGGGCATCACACTGTTTGGCATCGACGGAATCGTTCTTGGGCCGGTCTTCTTTACGCTGGCTTCGACCCTGCTCGATATCTGGAAGAAAAGAAATGCTGAGACCGCCATATCTTCCCGATAATCGCCCAGAACGGCCGGATACCGCTCATTTCAGCAAACCTTGATTGACATGCCTTCTGCGGGAGCGAAGACTGGTCAATCAAAGGGAGAGCGTCTGCCCCATGAAGAATGAGAAGACTGAAAGTACTGTCCTCACCGGCCCGCTGACCACCAACAAACACCTCATCCGCTGGGTCGAAAAGATGGCCGACCTGACGCAGCCGGAATCCATTCACTGGGTCGACGGCTCACAGGCCGAGTACGACGCTCTGTGCCAGGGGCTGATCGACGCCGGGACCTTCATCCGCCTCAACCAGAAGCTGTGGCCGGGCTGCTTCTACGCCCGCTCTGCGCCGAACGACGTCGCCCGCGTCGAAGACCGCACCTTCATCTGCTCTCTCTCCAAGGACAACGCCGGCCCGACGAACAACTGGGAAGATCCCTTCGTCATGCGGAGAAAGCTCAAGCAGCTCTTCCGCGGCTCCATGCGCGGCCGCACAATGTATGTGCTCCCCTTTTCGATGGGTCCTATCGGCTCGCCCATGTCGAAGATCGGCGTTCAGCTGACGGACTCGGCCTACGCCGTCGTCAACATGCGCATCATGGCCCGGATCGGCGCACCTGTCTTCGCCGAGATCGATAAGGACACCAAGCGCGTGGTGCCATGCATGCACACCGTAGGCGCTCCGCTGGCACCAGGCGAGCAGGATGTCTCGTGGCCCTGCAACGATGAAAAGTACATCGTCCACTTCCCGGAGACACGCGAGATCTGGAGCTACGGGTCAGGCTATGGTGGTAATGCCCTTCTGGGGAAGAAGTGCTTCGCTCTACGCATCGCCTCCAACATCGCCCGCGATGAAGGCTGGATGGCCGAGCATATGCTGATCCTCGGCGTCGAATCGCCCAGCCACGAGAAGACCTACGTCGCTGCCGCCTTCCCCTCCGCATGCGGCAAGACCAACTTCGCCATGATGATTCCTCCAGCAGGCTTCGAGGGATGGAAGATCTGGACCGTGGGCGATGACATCGCCTGGATCAGGCCCGACGCGACAGGCCAGCTTCGCGCCATCAATCCCGAAACCGGCTTCTTCGGTGTCGCTCCTGGCACTTCTCCCAAGACCAATCCGAATGCAATGGCGACGCTCGCGAAGAACACCATCTTCACCAACGTCGCGCTAACGCCTGAAGGCGGCGTGTGGTGGGAGGGCATGACCGACCAGCCGCCCGCTGAGTGTCTCGACTGGCAGGGCAATCTGTGGACTCCCGCCATCGGCAAACAAACGGGCAAGCCAGCGGCTCACCCCAACGGACGCTTCACCGCACCGGCCAGCCAGTGCCCGACCATCGATCCGGATTGGGAGACTCCTACCGGCGTCCCCATCTCAGCCATCATCTTTGGTGGGCGGCGCTCGACGACGATGCCGCTGGTCTATCAGGCCTTCAACTGGTCAGGCGGTGTCTACGCCGGGGCGACGATGGGCTCCGAGATGACTGCCGCCGCAGGCGGTACGCTGGGCAAAGTTCGACGCGACCCGATGGCCATGCTTCCCTTCTGCGGCTATCACATGGGCGACTACTTCCGGCACTGGATCAAGATGCAGCGCACCTTGAACTCCACGCCGCGCGTCTTTCACGTGAACTGGTTTCGTAAAGATGAGAACGGACGCTTTCTTTGGCCGGGGTTCTCGGAGAACATGCGCGTGCTGAAGTGGATCGTCGATCGAGTCCGCGGACGGGCTCAGGGCAAGGAGACGCCCATCGGATGGACGCCGTACTTCGAAGACATTCGCTGGGAGGGCATCGCAATGCCCCGCGAACGTCTGCATGCCATCTTCGATGAGTTACAGACAGTCGACCGCGCCGCCTGGCGCAAAGAGGTCATGGATCACGAAGAGCTGTTCCTGGCTCTCCATGACCACCTCCCGCCTGAGATGATCTATGAGCGCGAACTCCTGATCTGCCGTCTTTAGCAATGCGGAGAGAATAAAAGGCAAAAATAAATCACGTAGCGACCGTCTATAGTATTGATAAATAAGTATTTTCTATGTTAATCCCAATAAGGAAATCTTATGAGGGAAGACGGACATTTTTATTGATATTCCTTGACTCCCCTGTCCGTTGTCGCTATCTTTGTCGAGTGGCAAGACTCCCTTCGGGTTGAGTCGGTCATAGCGAAGTCCACCCACTTCGTTGCTTCAAATGGAATACCCACGCAACAGCCCCCACCGCGCTGCGTGGGTTTCCTTTTTAAGCGGTCCAGCCTTGACTCGCTCCCGGCAAAACAATAAACTTAGTATCAATGGGATCGAAGAACATCGCGGCCAGCACCTGTTGCCTCTGTTGTATGGGCAGCTGTTGCTGTTGCTGCGTCGGACTCTCCCGCTTCTAAGCTGAAAAAAATCGCTTAGCAAGATTATCGGAACCCACGCAAACGGCACCCCCGAAACTGCGTGGGTTTTTCTATTGCCTCCGCGCAGGCCACCTCCTGAAGCAGACAACCAGAATCGAGAACCGGATGGCACGCCCCGACTCCAGTACGAACCGCATCAATATCGACCTGATCGCCATTGCGATTGCTCTGACCGTCGCAGCCCTGATTCGGCTGAACATCATCCCGCCGGTATCCTTCTAAGCATCCGCTGTTTATGTCGGCCCACACGATTCCATCGCCAGTCTCGAACCAAAACCCCACACTCACGCAGCGGTTTCTGCGGGTTCTGCCGGGTATGGCTTTATTGTTTGGAATCGGCTTTCTTGGCAAGCTTCTGGAGCACACCTTCAAGCAGCTCCAGGCCGCGCATCCCACTCTTCCCCTTCCACACCTCGAATATGTTCTCTGGGCGATTCTGCTGGGCCTTGCAATCGGCAACACCGTTGGCCTGTCCAATGTCTTTCGCCCCGGAGTCGCGACCTACGAGCTTTGGCTGAAGCTCGGCATCGTCTTTGTCGGCGCGCGCTTCCTGTTGCAGGACATCCTCCACATCGGCGGCCTGGCGCTTGGCCTGGTTGCGGTGGAACTGGCTCTGTCACTCTCATTCATGCATCTGCTCGGCCGTATCTTCCGCCTTCCACCGAAGCTGACCAGCCTGCTTGCCATCGGTTCGAGCATCTGCGGCGTAACGGCGATTATGGCTGCGCAGGGAGCCATCGAGCCCGAGGAAGAAGATACCTCCACCGCCATCGCCGCGATTCTCACGCTGGGTGCGATTGCGCTCTTTACCTTTCCTGCGATCGGACACGCGCTGCACATGAGCCAGCAGGGATACGGCATGTGGGCCGGTCTTGCGGTCGACAACACCGCAGAATCGCTGGTAACGGGCGCTCTCTATGGTGAAGAGGCGGGACGGTGGACGGTGCTGGCGAAGACCGCGCGCTCCGGCTTCATCGGCTTCGTCGTGCTGGCTTACGCGGTGTACTGGTCTTCACGCGGGCTGGCTCCTGACGTAAAACACAAAGGCGTCTTTCTCTGGCGCAAGTTTCCGAAGTTCATCCTGGGCTTCCTCGCTCTTGCAATCCTTGCGACCTCAGGATTTTTCTCACACAACCAGCTGACAAGCCTCGCCAATCTTTCCAAGTGGGCCTTCCTGCCTGCCTTTGCCGGCGTTGGCCTGCGTACCAACCTGCGCGACCTGACCAGCCAGGGCTGGCGGCCTTTGATCGTGGGCATTCTCGGCGAGATCGCCATCGCCCTGATCACGCTGGGCCTTGTGTACTGGAGCTATAACCACGGAGTGGCACGGTGATCCGTAGCACCTCCATCGCTGTTCGCTGTTGTTGTCGCCTGCCTTAGCGCGAGAACCAGCAGTTTCTCTTTAACGCACGAATCAATGTCCGCTCGCCGTAAGAGGTGAGTGTCCCTGCTTTTCTTCTGGAGTCCGCCATGCAAATCTTTTTGCGCAGGATCACGCCTGCCCTGATCGTCTTTCTTTATTTGTTTACTCCCATCTCTCTGCGTGCGCAGGTTGTCGGCGGCAGCATCTCCGGCACCGTCACGGACCCCAGCAGCGCTGCTCTCTCCGGGGCGACCGTAGTTGTCCATAACGATGAGACAGGCAGTGAACGCCGCCTTACGACCGGCGACGATGGACGCTTCTCTGCGCCATCCATCACGATCGGGACGTACACGGTATCTGCAAGCCACGACGGCTTCACGCCGCAGCATCGCACCGGCATCGGACTCACCGTAGGGCAGAGCCGCCAAGTCGATCTGCAGCTAACGGTCAACTCCGTCGAGCAACAGGTCACCGTCGAGGACACACCCGGCGTCGTCAATCTTTCGACGCAGCAGACCTCGGGGCTGATCGACGAGCGCCAGATCAAGCAGCTTCCCCTGAACGGGCGCAGCTACGATCAACTCGTTACGCTGAACCCGGCCGTGGTGAACTACACCGGCCAGCGCTCCGGCTCGATCGGCACCTCGAACTCATCAGTCGGCAACATGTATGCGATCTCTGGCCGCAGGCCGCAGGACAATATCTTCCTCCTGAACGGCATCGAGTACACCGGCGCATCGCTGATCAACCTGACTCCTGGAGGCACCAGCGGGCAACTGCTTGGTGTCGACGCGGTGCGCGAGTTTAACGTCGTCACCGACAGCTACTCTGCCAGCTACGGCAAGCGGCAGGGAGCGCAGATCTCCATCGTGACCGCCTCGGGCACCAACCAGGTGCATGGCTCGGTGTACGAGTTTCTGCGCAACTCAAAGCTCGACGCACGTAACTACTTCGACCAGGCAAAGATTCCGGAGTTTCAGCGCAATAATTTCGGCGGATCGCTGGGCGGTCCCATTCGTAAAGACAAGTTGCTTCTGTTTGCGAACTACGAGGGCTACCGGCAGAATCTCGGTCTTTCGAACGTCACCTTTGTCCCCGATACGCAGGCAAGGCAGGGCTATCTACCCGATCCGGCCAATCCAAGCGGAGCGCGTAAGAACTATGGCATCGCACCTGGCGTAGCGCCGTTGCTCAACCTCTGGCCTGAGCAGAACGGCGCTTATCTGCTCGATGCGAATGGCAAGCAGACCGGCATTGGCCTTGCCTACTCGAACCCGATGCAGCGCATACGCGAGGACTTCGGCACCACGCGGTTCGACTACAACGTAACGCCGAAGGACCTCTTCTTCGCGGTCTACACGGTGGACGACTCCACAGCCGATACGCCGACACAGAACCCCCTGGCCTCCATCAACGAAGACCTGCGCGAGCAGGTAACAAGCCTTCAGGAGCAGCATGTCTTCTCTCCCCGGCTGCTGAATACGGCGCGCTTCGGCTACTCTCGGGCGTCGTTCTTCTTCCTTGGCTCATCTTCGCCACTTGATGGAGCGACGGTACCCGGATGGGTCTCCGGCAAGCCTGTCGGGGCCATCGTTATTGCAGGGTCGACAGCCTCTAACGGATCGTCGCAGATCACCGGAGCAGGCGCCAACGTTGGCTCGAACAATGCGACCACACGCAACCTGTTCACCTTCGACGACCATATCTTCTGGACGTTTGGGCGCCACCAGATTGAGGCCGGCGGCTGGATCCAGCGCATGCAGTCGAACGACAGCCTGGCGCAGAACCAGTTTGGACAAGCCTCATTCGCTTCGCTGACGACCTTCCTTCAGGGCACAGTAAAGACCTTCACCGTCGTTCCAGCGCCCACCAAGCTGGGATGGCGTTCGTGGATGGGAGCAGCCTACATCGAAGACACCATGCACCTGACACCCCGCCTGGAGATTCGCGCCGGCCTGCGCATGGAGTCGACCAATGGCTTCAATGAAGTGCAGGGACGCGCGGCCAATTACCTCTTCACAAACGGAGTCATCGATACCAACCCAACTGTCGGCAACTCCCCGCTGACGAACAACCGCGCGAAGTTTCTGCCTGCGCCTCGGGTCGGCGTGGCCTGGGATGTCTTCGGCGATGGAAAGACAAGCATCCGCGGCGGATTCGGTCTGCACTACTCTCTACTCGACAATCTGAACTATCGTGTCGACCAGGCCGCGCCGTTCAACACGACGCTGTCACTCTCCAACGTCGCCGTCTCCAGCCTGAACATCAACTCGTCGACGCAACCGTCTGCCGGGACATTGATCTCGCCGTCTACAGTACAGACCGATATTGCGACGCCGACGGTAGCCTCGTGGAGCCTGCACATCGAGCAGCAGATTGCGCCGAATACGTCCCTGACGCTGGGCTACATCGGTTCGCACGGTTACAACCAGGTTCTCTCCGCCGACCTCAACGAACCGGAGGCCACGGTTGTCAACGGACGAATCTACTACCCAACGACGACCAAGGCGAATCCTGCGGTTGCGAATACAACGTCGTGGATCTCGAAGGGCATGAGCAACTACAACGGCCTCGTCGTCGACGTGCGCCACAGCCTGACTCGAGGTCTGCAGGTGCGCGGCAATTACACCTTCTCAAAGAACCTCGACAACGGCTCGGCCTGGAACACCAGCGTCTCTGCAAACACACCGGCCTTCGTCTCCTACCCTGCCGATCCCTCCATCGACTATGGACGTGCTGCGACAGACATCCACCACATCGTCGCCATCAACGGCAGCTACGATCTCCCCTTCGGTGCAGGTCACCTGATTGGATCGAACCTGAGCGGCATCGCTAACCGCGCCGTCAGCGGTTGGACAGCGAGCACGATCGTGACGCTGCAATCGGGCTTTCCCTTCTCGCCGCAGCTGGGTTACAACCCGACGGGTTCCGGCGATACACGCAATCCGGTTCGGCCGGATATCAACCCCAACTTCCACGGCAATCTGTATCCACGCACAGTACAGCAGTATTTCAACCCGAATGCGTTTCTGGCACCGGCCTATGGCACCGTCGGCAACCTTGGCCGCGATACGCTGACCGGCCCGGGACTGGCAAACGTCGATATCTCACTGCTCAAGGCGACGCACATCACCGAACGCGTGCGTGCGCAATTCCGCGCAGAGTTTTTCAATGCCCTCAACCGTGCCAACTTCGCTACGCCCAATCCCGTGGTCTTCTCCTCGGGGCCCACTCAGGGAACATCCTCGAACCAGACGGCAGCCATCGTTGCCAGCCCTACTGCCGGAGTCGTCACAGCTACAGCAACCACCTCGCGACAGATTCAGTTTGGCCTGAAGCTGTTGTTCTAACGCAACGCCGGGGCACCGTAAACACCGTGATTCGGTGCCCCGTGCGCTCTGCCATGCGACTCTCGTAGACTGGAGAGAGCGCATGCCTCTCGAAACGCCAAATACCGACCCGAAGCTTTCAGTCGTCAAGCCAGTCCCCAGCGGCTTTGCTCCCCTTCGTATAGCCCTGTTTCGCGATCGCTGGATTGCCTCGACCGTCTCGTCGGTCGGTACCTGGATGCAGGACACGGCCGGCACCTGGCTGATGACCTCGCTGACGGCATCCCCTCTACTGATCGCCCTGATGCAGACGGCAGCTTCGCTACCGGTGCTGATGCTGGGCCTGCTGGCCGGAGCCACAGCCGACATCTTCGATCGCCGAAAACTGCTGATCATCTGGCAGGCCTGGATGCTCGGTTCCGTGGCCATCCTTGCGCTGCTTACCTTCCTTGGACACATCTCTCCCTGGGCCCTGCTGGCGTTCACCTTTTTGCTGAACATCGGCTCCGCGATGAACAATCCGGCGTGGCAGGCGATCGTGCCGGAGCTGGTGCCACGCGAGTTCATCCCCGACACCGTCGCCCTCAATGCGGCCTCCAACAATCTCGCACGTGCCGTCGGCCCTGCGCTTGGCGGCCTGATGGTCGCGGGCTTTGCCAGCGTCTATATGGGTGCAGGATCGGTCTTCCTTCTGAACGCAATTTCGTTCGCCGGTGTGATCTGGGTTCTCTACAACTGGAAGCGCACGCCGCTGTTCAAGTCCGCCCTGCCGTCTGAGCGTATTGCCGGATCGATCATGACCGGGCTGCGTTACGTGCGCTATGCCCCGGAGCTGCGTGCCTCGCTGACGCGTGCTTTCACCTTCACCTTCTTCGTCTCGGCCATCTGGTCGCTGCTTGCCGTAGTCGCCAAGCGCGATCTCAACCAGGGAGCGCTTGGATACGGCATCCTGAACGGATCACTGGGAGCTGGCGCCGTCATCGCAGCAACGCAGCTCCCTCGCATCCGACGTCGATTTACCGCCGACCAGATCATCGCCGCCAGCACCTTCTACGACGTCATTACTCTGGTGGTGCTGGCCTATGTGCCACATGCGTACGTTGTGATCCCGGTGCTGGTCATCTCGGGCTTTGCCTGGACCAGCACGATGTCTACACTGAACACCTCGGTGCAGCTCTCGGTGCCCGCATGGGTGCAGGCGCGAGCGCTGGGCACCTACCTGATGACCTTTCAGGGCGGCATGGCCTTCGGCTCCATCATCTGGGGCATCGTCGCAGAACACACCTCCACGCCCACTGCGCTTGCCGCATCGGCTGTGGGCCTTGGACTGAGCTACCCTCTCATTCGCCGCTTCCACGTTCTCAGAGGGCCGGTTCCCGATCACACGCCGCATCAGTTTTCCCGGCCTGCCCCACAGCTGGCTCCCTTTCCGGAAGGACCGAGCAACGAGGATGACCCCGTCCACGCGGGGCCAGTTCGCATCTCGATCAACTACACCATCCCGGCAGAAAACTACGGAGAGTTCACCACCGCCATTCATCAACTGCGCGGCGTAAGACTGCGTGACGGCGCGATCCGCTGGGGCATCTATCGCGATGCGATCGATCCGCAACGCTTGAACGAGACCTTCATCATGGAGTCCTGGCTGGACTATCTGCGCTCCCGCGAGCGCGTCACCGCCGCCGACGAAGCCATCCGCGCCCGTGTCCGCGCGCTTCACAAGGGGGACGATCCACCGGCGATCTCCTATCAGATCTATGCACGCGAGATCACGCCGCACGAGGCAGAGTAAGTTGTCCCCTCGCCTCTCCTGCTGTCATCTGCGCGCGACGCACGTCTATAGGAAACGGTGATGAGCGTCCCTCCAGCAAGAAGCGTTCTGGCCTTCGCGGGCTGCGGACTCTTCGCTCTCTCCTCCGTCGCCCAGCAGCCATCTCCCTCGCAGCAAGACCGTGCTCTGCCTGATGTCGCCACCCTGATGCACGAGGTCGAAGACCATCAGCGCACATTGGAGGCGATCCAGAAGGACTACCTCTATCACGAGGACGCCAGGCGCGAAGATGCCGATGGGAAACAGATCGAACACCAGGAGTTCGACGTCTTCTGGCTCAACGGCGTTGAGATCCACAAGCTCACTCGAAAAAATGACCGCGATCTGACCGCCGACGAACAAAAGAAAGAGAGCGACCGGATCGATAAGGAGATCGCAAAGGCGAAGGAACGCAAACAGAAGGCCGCGCAAAAAGGACAAGAGACGGACTCCCATGGCTATGAAGAGGTCACCGTCTCGCGCTTTCTCTCTCTCGGCAGCTTCACCAACCCACGGCGCATGACGATGGACGGACGCGACACCATCGTCATCGATTACACGGGAGATCCCAAGGCGAAGACGCACAACCGGCTTGAGGACGTGATCCGCAATCTTGCGGGAACAATCTGGGTGGACGAACAGGATCGGACGATCGCCCGTCTCGAGGGGCACTTCATCAACAGCTACAAGATCGGCGCCGGGCTGGTGATGAATATCAGGAAGGACACGAGCTTCGCCATCCGGCAGAAGAAGATCAACAACGAGGTCTGGCTGCCCGCGGAGATCACCGGTAGAGGCGCGGCGCGCGTCATGCTCTTCGTCAGCTTCAGCGGAACGATTCGCGTGACCGACTCGGAGTATCGCAAGTTCAAGACCTCGTCCAAGATTTTGCCGGGCCTCTCGACGATCGATGACAACCCCGCGAACAACGAATCGCCCTCGAAGACGCCTCCCGATTCAAGCCCGACACCACCGCAGTGAAAGATCCCAAAAGCCGACCTCCGCACAAAATGTTCGTTATTCGCCCGACTTCTTTTTTGCCAAAACGTGACTTTGTCCCGAAATAGGCCACCAGCGCAACCCCCTTACCACGGAAGTAACAGGAAGGTTTGCGCGGGAAGGCTCGGAAAGGTCTAGCATAGATATAGGCCGTCTCCGGCGTAGGGGAAGCTTGGGCCGTGCCTATATTTCGATCTTTCGGAAACCGAGAGGCAGCAATGGCCAGCAAGGCAGAGGCACTTACGCAATCGCCCATGGAGCAACACGAACGCGACACCGTCTTTGATATCTTCCGACGGTGGGGCTATCTGCAGGCATCTCTCGATCCTCTTGGACAATACCTTCCGCCCGAGCCGTTTCCGACTCCCGCCCCCGAGGGCGAACTTGCCGCTGAGGCACGCGGCTACTACTGCGGCACCATCGCCGTCGAGTTCATGCATATCCCCAGCCCGGAACAGCGTCAGTGGCTGCAGGAACGCATGGAGATCAAGGCACCAAAGGCCAACCAGTCGCTGATTCTCACCCAGTTGATCAAGGCCGACCTCTTTGAGCAGGTCATTCAGTCGCGCTACCTCGGCGCCAAGCGCTTCTCGCTCGAAGGCGTCACCGCCTTCATTCCCTTCCTCGATCGTATCTTTGAGGTCGGCTCCGGCCTGGGCGTCACCACCTCAATGTTGGCCATGAACCACCGCGGCCGTCTCAACGTGATGGCCAACACCATCGGTCGTGATCCATCCGAGATCTTCACCAAATTTGAGGATGTCGATCCGCGCAGCACGATGGGCGGCGGAGACGTGAAGTACCACATGGGTGCCACGGGGGAGTACACCGCGCCCGACGGCAAGGTGATGAGCCTTCACCTCGCGTCGAACCCGAGCCATCTTGAAGCCGTCAATCCTGTGCTTATGGGACGCACCCGCGCCAAGCAGGAGCGCATCGGCAAGGGCGGCAAGCAACAGGTACTGCCGATCATCATTCACGGCGACGCAGCCTTCGCCGGTCAGGGCATTACAGCAGAAGCGCTAAACATGGCCACGCTGCACGGCTTTAACATCGGTGGCACCATTCACGTCATCGTGAATAACCTGCTTGGCTTTACCGCAATTCCGGAGGAGTCGAACTCGACTCGCTTCTCCACCGACATCGCCAAGCGGCTCCCGATTCCGATCTTCCACGTCAACGCCGAAGATCCCGATGCGGTCGTCCGCGTGGCCGCGATTGCAGTCGAGTACCGCCAGCAGTTCGGCAGTGACATCATCGTCGACTTGATCGGCTACCGCAAGCACGGTCACAGCGAGGTCGATGATCCGACCGTGACTCAGCCTCGTCGCTACGCCATCATCAAGGACCGCAAGCCGCTTTATCAGATCTACGCCGACCAGATCGGCGTCAATCCGGCGAAGGAAGCCGAGCAGATTCAGAAGGAGCTTCTCGACGACCAGAAGGAAGCGACCAAGGCAGAACACATCCCCAAGCTCTCGGAGCTGCCCGATTACTGGGATGCCTACTTTGGCGGCGAGCATGAGGCTTCGTTCGAGGTGAACACCGGCATCTCCGCCGCGAAGATCAACGAGCTGGTGCAGATGATCACTACGGCACCCGCTGACTTCCACGTTCATCCCAAGGTCAAGAAGCTCTTCGAGCAGCGCCAGGAGATGGGCACAGGTGCAAAGCCATTCGACTATGGCACCGCCGAGCTGGTTGCCTTCGCCTCTCTGCTTGAGTCCGGCACACTGGTTCGCCTGACCGGCCAGGACTCACAGCGCGGCACCTTCAATCAGCGCCACTCAGTTTTGGTCGATACGGAGACGGAGTTGCGTTACTCTCCGCTCGCTCACCTGAGCAAGGATCAGGGACGCTGGGAGGTCTACAACTCCCTGCTCTCCGAAGCTGCGGTTCTCGGCTTCGAGTACGGCTTCGCCCGCGACTACCCGGAGGCTCTCGTCCTGTGGGAGGCGCAGTTCGGCGACTTCGCAAACGGCGCGCAGATCATCATCGATCAGTTCATCGCATCCAGCGAGGCCAAGTGGGGCCTGCTCTCGGGAGTGGTGATGCTGCTGCCTCACGGCTACGAAGGCCAGGGGCCGGAACACTCGAGCGCCCGCATAGAGCGTTATCTGCAACTGGCGGCAAACGACAATATGCAGATCTGCCAGCCTTCGACCGCAGCGCAGTACTTCCACCTGCTGCGCCGTCAGTCGATGCGCAACTGGCGCAAGCCGCTGGTTGTCTTTACCCCGAAGAGCATGCTGCGTCACCCGGATGCCTCGTCGCCTGTGGCAGACTTTGGACGCGATCGCTTCCTCAACGTTCTTCCGGACAACGACGTTGTCAATCCTCGCCGCCTGCTGGTATGCAGCGGAAAAATCGGCCACAACCTTCGGGTCGAACGAGAGAAGCGGAAGGAAAAAGGTGTCGCCATCATCTTCCTGGAGCAGATGTATCCCTGGCCCGAGGAAGAGTTGCAGGCTGCGCTCGATCAGCACCCCGGAGCCGAGGAGATCGTCTGGGTGCAGGAAGAGCCGGCAAACATGGGCGCACAGTTCTACGTCATGCCGCTGCTCCGTCGCATCGCGCGAGACCGCGCGGTTCTGAGCATTAAGCGTAGAGCCAGCGCCACTCCGGCAACCGGTTCAGCCAAGGCGCACGACATCGAGGAGAAGACACTGATCGATCTTGCCCTTGGTACAAGCGGCGACAAATAAGCGTCACCCACAGTGAATCTCCGGCAGAGAAATGCCCCAGTCATGCAATCGGGGCGTCTCTCTGCCGGAGATTGATCGACTTAAACGTGCAAAGGGGAGTAGCCGAAGCCATCCCCTTTGCAGTACCGGTCGATTGATTTGGTTTGTGCAGCTCGGAGCGAATCTTACAGCGGCTGAACGTCAGAGGCCTGCCAGCCCTTCGGTCCCTTCACCACATTGAACTGAACTGCCTGGCCTTCCTGAAGGCTCTTGAAGCCGCTGGAATTGATCGCCGAGTAGTGCACGAACACGTCCTCGCCGTTCTGGCGGCTGATAAAGCCAAATCCCTTAGCGTCATTGAACCACTTCACTGTTCCCTGTTCCATTTTGTTTCGTTCCTTGTTTCTAACTGATGATTTGCCGCCAGATCCAAATCGGGTCCGCTCAGACGAGCATTGCAGAAAACCAACTTGTTTCAAACGATGTGTGAAGGTTAGCACATTCGAGAATTTTTTTTGAGAAATCTTTTCCAGGCACACTTCATGGTGCATGGAGTCACGCAAGCTACTGCTAATACGACGCTTGCGACAATTTCATGAGATCTCTAAGTGTGCTCAGGAAGGCACAGTTTGCAGATGCGAGAGCACGATCTTCTCGGCTTGAACAAGCACTTCATCGAGAGTCATGCTAGTCGAATCGAGCACGATTGCGTCCTCTGCGGGGCGCAGCGGTGACTCGGCCCGGTTGCGATCCCGCTCGTCGCGCTCCTTCATCTCACGCAACAATTTCTCCTGATCCAGCATGCGAGCCGCGGCCTCTTCCGGTGTGGGTGCGGGTGGTTCCATACGCTCTTCTGGCAGCAGAGGAGGCATCGAAACCTGGCGATAACGCCGTCCGCCGCGCACCTCTGGCGAGGCATCGAGAAAGATCTTGACCTCAGCATCGGGAAAGACAGCCGTACCAATATCCCGTCCTTCCATCACCACACCACCTGCCGCTCCCAGGGCACGCTGCTGATCGACCATCCACGCACGCAGATGAGGATGCACCGAGATGCGCGACGCTGCGGCCGTCACATCGGCATCCCGTATGCGGAGCGAGACATCGCGGCCATCGAGCAGAACGCGGTTGCCCTCCAACTGCGGCTGCAACTGGATGCGCGTATAGTTAGCCAGTTCGAGAAGCGGCTGCTCCTCATCAAAGGACAGGTCGCCTTCAACAGCCTTCAGTGCCAAAGCGCGGTACATCGCGCCGGTCTCAAGATTAAGAAAGCCGAACCGTCGTGCAAGATGCGCGGCAAGCGTGCTCTTGCCCGCGCCAGCGGGGCCGTCGATGGCGATGACGGGACGCTGGCGGGGCGTAGCGAAGTTTGTAGCGGTCACAGTGCTATTGCTCATGCGCGGCTTATCTTACTCGCATTGGTGTTCTTGAAAACGATTGAAGTTGAGGGCGGTACCCAGGCTTATTCCTGCCCCTTGTTTCGAGGGGTATCGCGCTTGGCAAACGGCTTCTTGCTACCACCAAATTTTCCGAACGAACCTTCCTTGCGAGGTCCACTGGCAGAAGACTTGAAGGGGCGATCCGACTTTCCGGCAAAGCCCGGTCCCTTCTTGAAGGGCTTGTCGAACGGTTTACCCGAGGGCCTTCCGAACGAAGGTTTGCCGAAGGGCTTCTTGCCAAATGCAGGCGCCCCACCCTCTTCGGGAGACCGGCGCGGACGACGTGCGCCTTCTCCACCACCGTCGAAGCTACGACGCTCCTTGAAGGGAGCACGATCGCGCGACTCTCCATCAAACGGCTTGCGATCACCAAAAGGCTTACGGTCACCGAAGGGCTTGCGATCTCCGAAGGATTTCCTTTCACCGAAAGGCTTGCGGTCGCCAAACGACTTACGCTCACCGAAGGCCGGCTTGTCCCCAAACGGCTTGCGATCTCCGAAAGATTTCCTTTCACCGAAAGGCTTGCGGTCGCCAAACGACTTGCGCTCACCGAAGGCCGGCTTGTCCCCAAACGGCTTGCGATCCCCGAAAGACTTCCTTTCACCGAAAGGCTTGCGGTCGCCAAACGACTTGCGCTCACCGAAGGCCGGCTTGTCCCCGAACGGCTTGCGATCTCCGAAAGACTTCCTTTCGCCGAAAGGTTTGCGGTCGCCGAAGGGCTTGCGATCGCCAAACGATTTGCGCTCACCGAAGGGCTTGCGATCCCCGAAAGGCTTCCTTTCGCCATCGAAGCGCTTCTCGGTCGACTCCTCCCCGCCTTCACTGCGCGGCGATTTGAAGCGGTCGCGCGGAGCATCAAACTTGCGGAAGGGCGGTCCACTGCGCGCGCGGTCGCCAAAGCTGCGGCGCTCGCCAGACTGTTCGCGTCCACTGAAGCTGCGACGCTCTCCACCACGGTCCTGATCAAATCGCGGACGCGACGGACGTTCCGAGTTTCCACCAGACTGGCCTTCGACGCTGCGCGGCGGACGTGCCGGGCGATCGCGGCGATCGTCATTCCACGGCTTAGTGAAGTCCGGGCGGTCTCCGCGGTTGGACGGACGATCTTCACGGTTGAAGGGACGACGCTCACGGTCGGGACGTCCATCAAACCGGGGCTTCGGACGATCTCCACGATCAGTGGGGCGCCCTCCACGATCTGCAAAACGGCTCTGTTCGCCGTCACGGCGCACAAACGGCTTCCGCGGCCGCTCTTCGCCATTGGACGAACGGGCAAACTTCGAGATGCGTTCCCTCGGCGCGGACGCGTCGCCCTCGGTCGTAGCGGCAGGAGCGTCCACGTCGTCTGCAGCCGGCGCAACGACTTCCGGAAGCTCTGCGAGCGTTGGGAACTCTCCGCTGATGTAGGGGCGTGCCTTGCCGTCGATGACGACGCTATCCAGCTGCCGCGCGGAGTTCAGCGCGTTGAGGACCTCCCGGATGCGCGAGCGCGAAGCCAGCGGCGACAGGAAGATCTCAATCTCCTCATCGGTTGGCAGGATCGCCTGGCTCAGGTAGAGCGAGGTCAGCGCCGAAAGCGCGGAAGGCTGTCCGGCGTTGGCGCCTGCCTTGATCTGCTTGGTGTAGCGCGTCGTAGCCAGCTCCCACAGCGTCGCAGAGCCATCCGCCTGAAACAGGGGCAGGACACGCAGGTGCTGCCAGAGTTCCGTAAGGGCGCGTAGAGCGGCGGACTCGGTAACCTCGTTGCCAAGATCGGTCGCCAGCTCTGCTGCCGTCATCTGCCCCTTGGTCGTAATCAGGTTGTAGCTGGCAAGCGCCAGAGGAGAGACCCTGCTGGCTCCGCTGACTGCGGGAGGCTGCTTCCAGGTCTTGTCGCCCCGCATAGTGAAGATGTAGGGGAACGCCAACGGCGAGACGATAAAATCCGGCGTCTCCGTTCCTGCCCCGTTAGGCGATCCAAGAAGATTCAGCGGAATCGCTCCGCTGTCCGCGATCAGGCGGGCCAGCATCGTGCGGGGCTCCGCCAGTTCTGCGAGCGTCGGCGCAGGCGTTGCTGCTCCAAGAATCACCTCGACGAAGGAGGGCGCGGGAGCAGGAAGCTGCTGGATGCGGGGTGTGTAGAGTACCAGGCCTGAGGTGTTCAGCCAGTCGCGCAGCATGTTGATGGTCAAAATTGGCTGGGCATCGTGATGCCAGTGCGCGACGCGCGTAGCGGCCAGCTGGCCTGCCGAGGGAGTGCCTGGATTACTCAAGGTGTTGCCTTCCTTGCTGCGCCGGAGACGGCTGGCAGCGGTCTCAACCTGGGTCGAGAGAAAAATACGGCGCTGCGTTCTGGGTAAGTCGCGCGCAAGATCAAGAATATCAGTAAATCGGCTCCCGGATGGGGGCAAAAAGTGCTGCAAAAGACGTAATCCGGCCTCCCGTTTTTCGCACGGAAAATCTTCCCGAGTAACATTCTTCCCTGAACCACTCGAACCATACCACTTAGCCGCCCAAATCCCTGTGCAACCACAGTTGGCGCATGTCTCAAAAGCAACGCGAGTATGGCTCCTGTCGTCACAGAACTGTGCGCAGGGCTGGCGGGCAGCGAAAAAGCCGGCCAAAGCGCAGATGGCATGGCATGAAAGGAGAACGGATGCAGCAAAACTCACTCCGCAACATGATCAGAACAATCTTGCCTGTGGCCTCGCTGACCGTGATGTCCATCACGCTGTCGGCGCAAACAACGGCTACTCCGCAGGCTCCAGACCCGGCCATGACGCCGGGAACAACCCAGGGTGGGTCCTTGCCAAAGGCGACGAGTGACACAGGCGCATCCCCACAACAGAAGCAAACGGCTGCTCAGGTGCAAGCCACAAGCCTGGAAGCCGAATTCACCAAAAACATCGACACGAAGAAGGCGAAGGCGGGTGACGAGGTCGATGCCAAGACAACCGCGGACGCCAAACTGCCGGACGGCAATGCCATTCCGAAAGGAACCAGGCTGGTCGGTAATGTCGTTGAAGTCACGCCGAAGTCCAAGGAGCAGAAGAACTCTCACCTGGTCATCTCTCTCAATCGCGCTGTAACGAAGGATGGCAAAGACATGCCTATCCGCGCCGCAGTCACGTCGGTAACAGGTCCGGCGATGGCGCAGTCGATGGATATGCCTTCTCCTGGCGGAGGCATGGCTCCCTCTGCAGGCGGCGGTGGCGGATCATCGGCTGGAGCCAGCGGAGGCGGCGCTTCCTCAGCCCCGTCCTCTCAGCCAATGCCGACAGCCACTGGAAGTACCGAGGCATCGGCTCAACAGGGCGCCATGTTGAAGAGCGCGCAGGATCGCGTGCCGGTAGGCAATATGCCGAACGTTATGCTGAGCGCGCCGACCACACCTGAGAGCGCAGGAGTTCTGGATGCGCAGAACCAGAACATCTCCATCTCAAACGGCACGAAGTTTACGGTTAACGTCAGCCCTGCTCAGGCAGGACAAGGTGGTCAGTAGTAAAGGTCAACACGTAAAAGGAATACGTCCAGACATGACATACGAGGAGCGGCACCTTTGCCGCTCCTCGTATTGTTTTTGGCGTGCATTTAAATTCGCTGGAAGGCTTTTTGAATATCTTTCATGGAGTATCGAAGTGCGATAGGCCGCCCATGCGGGCAGCTGGTCGGGTGCTCCGTCTTTGCCAGCTCACGCAGCAGCCAATCGATCTTGGTCGGCTCCAGTGGAGTGTTGATCTTGATCGCAGCATGACAGGCAATCGATGCCGCGATGCGATGCCGGCGCGCCTCTGCGTTCTCGGTCTGCTGCTCACGATCCGGGACAGCCAGAACCTCTTCCAGCATCCGCTCCAGTTCTCTTCCCTCAAGACCAACCGGGGCAGCCTTGATCGCGATAGTCTTCGGGCCAAAGGGCTCGGCCTCAAACCCATTGCGTTCCAGCTCCGCAGCCAGCCGGGCGAATGTGATCATCTGCGCCGGAAGCAGATCGATGAGCACCGGCATCAGCAGGCGCTGACGCTGCACGCGCTCCACCTCGCGATCGCGCAGAATCTTCTCGAACAGCACGCGCTCGTGAGCTACATGCTGGTCCACGATCCAGAGACCTTCGTCATTGACCGCCAGAATGAAGGAGTCTCGTAACTGTCCCAGCGGACGCAGCGTGGCCAGCGCGTTCAGCGTCTGCGCCTCTCCATCCGGCGTCAGTACGGCTTCGTCGGAGTAGCCCACGGGAATAGCCGGATGGCTGAAGTCCAGACGCTCAGCGATTGCAGGCTGTGCCGCGGGTTGCAGAGTAAATGAGGCGATCTCCTCTGCGCTAACAACTCCCTCCGAGCCAAAGGACGTCGGGGGCAACTGCGGATCGAAGCCGGGCTGCGAGGGATCTCCTGGCAGCGGACTGACATCGACCAGCAGCGATGCACTGGCCAGCGGCGAGTTGTTGTTCAACGCTTGCAGGAAGTCTGCTGCCGGACGCGCGTGCATCAGCGTATTGCGCACGGAGTCGCGGACAAAGTCGTGAATGAACGCCGACTGCCGGAAGCGAACCTCCGTCTTCGCTGGATGCACATTGACGTCGACCTCTTCCGGCGGCATCTCCAGGAACAGCAACACAACCGGATACGAAGTCGGCGGAATGATGTTGCGATACGCATCGGTCAGCGCGTGCAGGATCAGGCGATCGCGAATCAGTCTTCCATTGACGAAGATGTAGATCGAGTTGCGATTCAGCTTCTGCAGGTCGGGCTTCGAGACAAACCCGGAGAGTCGCAGCATCCCCGGTGCAGGTGACTCGTAGTCCGGCTCCCTCTTCCACGGCGGCGGCTCAGGCAGCCCCGCGCGCGCGAAATCAATCTCTGCCGCTGTCGGCAGCATGTGCATGCTGGTATCGCGGCCAAAGATCTGAAACAGGCGGTCGCCGTTGCTCGATGTCACAGGTGCGGTCAGCAAAGCCTGTGTCGAAGAGTGCAGCTCAAAGTGCTTCGATGGATTCGCCAGCGCGTAGTGCGTCACCAGCGCCGCGATGTGCGACAACTCTGTCTGCTCTGAGCGCAGGAACTTGCGGCGTGCAGGCGTGTTGAAGAAGAGGTCGCGAATCGTGATGGTCGTGCCTACCGGCAGCCCTGCGGCTTCCACACGCTGGATATGGCCGCCATTGATCTCGACGACGGTGCCCGCCTCCTCTTCCGCTGCCCGCGTCTCCAGCGTCAGCCGCGAGACGGAGGCGATCGACGGCAGGGCCTCCCCGCGAAAACCCAGGGTCGCAATCGAGAGCAGATCGTCCGACGTTCGCAGCTTCGACGTTGCATGCCGCTCGAAGGCAAGCAGAGCATCATCGGCCATCATGCCGTGGCCGTTGTCGACGATGCGGATCAGCTTGCGGCCGCCACCCTCCACCTCGATACGAATGCGCGTCGACCCGGCATCGAGGGAGTTTTCCAGCAGCTCTTTAACGACCGATGCGGGACGCTCCACCACCTCACCAGCGGCAATCTGGTTCGCAACCAGGTCGGACAGGATACGTATGCGGCCCATGTCTCTGATTGTATGGGCTTCTCGAATGCGGAAAACGGGGAAGAAACATCAGGGCATCTCATCACACGCAGGAGGAATTTCACGATGATCCGCAAACTCAAAACCGGCGAGTTCCGCATCTACTCCCGACACGCCGATCCCAAGACCGGCAAACGGAGAAACCTGGGGACCTTCGCATCGCGCGAGAAGGCTGAGCAGCATGAACGCGCCATCCAGTACTTCAAACACCACTGATTCTCCGGGAATGGCTCGACCACCCCAATCCTCTTCACTCAAAGAAGCCGACTCGATGGCGAGCCTTTCAGGGGGAACTATTGATTTCCGTTCGTTTATCGACCATTCCCTTCTTTTAGTGGTCAAGCCAATCCTCGCTTCTGTACACTTCCGCCGCTGACGGAACCGATCAACTCTTCGTTTTGAATCTGGATGCTGATTCACTCGAAGCAGATCCCTGTCTCCGCAGCTTGCACCCTTTGGAGGAGCGGAAGAAGATGGCACCTGAACAGACCAGTCGTCGTGATTTTGTAAAGATGGGCGCGGCCGTCGCCGGCACCGTCGCAACATGGAACGCAACCAGCTACGCCAAGATCGTTGGCGCCAACGATCGCGTGCGCACTGCCGTGGTAGGTTGCGGCGACCGCATGAAGGGCGCGCTGATTCCCTCCTTCCTGCAGCACTCCAAGGAGATGAACTTCGAGTTCGTCGCCATCTCCGATCTCTGGAACCGCCGCCGTGATGAGGGCGTCGCCTACATTGAAAAGAAGGGTGGCCCGAAGGTTGAGACGGTTCGGAACAACGACGAGCTCTACGCCCGCAAGGACGTCGACGCCGTTCTGATCGCGACCGCCGACTTCCAGCACGCCAAGCACGGTGTCGAGGCCGTCAAGGCCGGACGCGACGCCTACGTCGAAAAGCCGCTCGCGCACACCATGAAGGACGCGCTCGCCATCCGCAACACCGTTCACGCCAACAAGCAGATCGTGCAGATCGGCACCCAGCGCCGCTCGACGCCCAGCTACCAGAAGGCCTACGAGTACATCAAGAGCGGCAAGTTCGGCGACATCAACATGGTTGAGATGACCTGGAACGTCAACCAGCCCGGCCGCTGGCGCCGTCCCGACGTCGTGCCGCTGCTCAAGGAGCAGGACACCGACTGGAAGCGCTATCTGATGGACCAGCCCTATGAGGCCTTCGACGCGCGCAAGTATCTTGAGTTCCGCCTCTTCTGGCCCTATTCCTCAGGCATTCCCGACCAGTGGCTCGTGCACCAGATCGACACCGTGCACTGGTTCACCGGCTATCCTCACCCGCGCAGCGTCGTCGCCAACGGCGGCATCTACCAGTGGCACGACGGCCGCAAGAACTGGGACACCATGACGGCGGTCTTCGACTACGGCCCGGAAGACGATCTGACCAAGGGCTTCCAGGTGCTCTACTCCTCGCGGCAGACCAACTCCGCCGGCGGCGTCAAGGAGATCTATTACTCCAACGGCGGCTCGCTGGATATGGACAAGCAGGTCGTCAACTCCGAGGGCGGCCTCACGGCGAAGGCTGCGGCTGAGATGAACATGAAGGCGGATCTCCTGCCCACCTTTGCCCTGAGCGAACACGCTGAGGCTGCATCCACCGCTGCCAACACCGGAGCTGATCCTCAGACCTCCGCCAACATGCGCAACTGGATGGAGTGCGTGCGCTCACGCAAGCAGCCCAACGCCAACGTCGATGCCGGCTACAGTCATTCCGTCGCCCTGTGCATGTGCATTGCGGCCATTCAGACCGGCCAGAAGATCACCTTCGATCAGAAAACCCAGCAGATCCTGGCTGGAGGCAAGGCGCATGCATAAGCTGCTGGCGGGCTCCCTTCTGGTCATGAGCAGTCTGCACGCGGCGTGGGCAAAGGTTGAGGTTAAGACAGATACGGCGAAGCAGCGCGTCGATGTCACCATCGACGGAAAGCCCTTTACCGCGTATGTCTGGCCCAACTCGCTAATGAAGCCTGTGCTCTTCCCGCTGGTCGCCGCCGATGGTGTGACGGTGACCCGCGGGTATCCGCTTGAACCACGCGATGGCGAGCGTGTCGATCATCCTCATCACGCCGGAGTGTGGTTCAACTACGGCAACGCCAACGGCTTCGACTTCTGGAACAACTCCACCGCGATCAAAGCGGAACAGGCGCCGAAGATGGGCACCATCCACCACGAGAAGATCGTCTCCACCAAAAGCGGAGCCAGCGGCGAACTCGTCGCCGACTCCGTCTGGGAGACCGGCGCGGGCCAGAAGATCTTCAACCAGCGCACGAAGTACGTCTTCTCGCAGATGGGCGACACCCGCATGATCGACATGACCGTTAGGATGACGGCTCTCGAAAAGGTCGTCTTCCATGACGACAAGGAGGGAATGCTCGGCATCCGCGTCGCTCACTTCCTGGAGTCAGCAACCGAGAAGGGTGGCGTCTTCGCCGACGCCAGCGGACGGCCAACCACGGTCACCGGCAATACTGCCGGAGCCACGGGTGTCTATCTGACCAGCGAAGGCAAGGAGGGCGACGCCGTGTGGTCCACGCGCGGCAAGTGGTGCAAGCTCACCGGCCACACCACCGACGGTCACACCGAGACCATCGCCATCCTCGATCACACCGGCAACCCCAACTACCCTACCTTCTGGCACGCCCGCGGCTACGGCCTCTTCGCCGCAAATCCGCTGGGACAGAAGATCTTCGACAACAAGATGCCGCAGCTCGATTACACCGTCGACAAAGGCAAGACCATCACCTTCCACTACCGCATCCTCGTCTCCTCACACGATGTTTCCGCCGAGGAGATGAACAAGGCGTCCTCGGCGTTCGAGGCGAAGAAGTAACGTCCTCTCACGACAGAACAGAAAAGCCGCCTCATATCGAGGCGGCTTTCTTATTACCCTGCACGTTGCCTTAGACCATGTTGCTTAGACGTAGAGTCCGTCCTCGTCACGCCGCACAAAGGGACGCTCATTGAACGCCGAAGCCGACGTGCTCATCGCCTTTTTGAATGATGCCTGAAAGGTCTCCATCTCCGAGGGCAGACCCACCGTGACGCGAACATGATTCGGCCACGCGGCCCAGCTGCGGCCGATGTAGACCTGGTCCTTCGCCATCAGAGCGCGAATCTCCTTACCCGGACGCTTCACGTCGATCATGAAGCAGTTGCTCTCCGATGGCACGAAGTCATAGTTATTCGCCTTCAGCCACGCAAAGGTCTTGTTGCGCGTATCGGCGATAAGCTTCTTCCGCGTGGGCACCAGACTGGCATCCATCAGGCTGGCCTGCGCTGCGATCATGCCGGTGATCGGCATGGGCGACTGGCCATAGGTCTCCAGCTTCTTCAACAGGTCGGGACGACCGATGGCAAAACCGCAGCGAATGCCGGCCATGCCGTAGATCTTTGAGAAGGTCCGCAGGATGACGACATCCTTCCCTGCCTTCACATGATCGATGGCCGAGGTTGCGTCCGAAAGATGGATGTACGCCTCATCGACCAGCACCACCGCGCCCGCCGGCTTGTTGGCGACAGCGTAGTCAATCTGTGCCTTCGACGTGATCGTTCCAGTCGGATTGTTCGGATTGCAGATGTAGATAAGCCCGGCGTTGGGATCGGCCTTTACCATCGCCTCGGTGTCGTGTGAATAGTCCTTCGACAGCGGCACCGCGTGAATTTTAGCGCCGTTTACATCCGCCGCGCGCTGTCCAGCCTCGTAGGTCGGATTGCCACAGACGAAACTGCGCGAGGGAGACGTAAATGCAAGTGTCGTGAAATGCAAAGGAGCACTGGAGCCGTCGTAGATCATCACGTGATCCATCGGCACGCCCATCTGCTCAGCGAACAACTTCATCACGCCGATGTAAACCGGCATCGCATAGCGTCCGCCGTTGGGAATGATATCGGCAATGGCCTTGCGAGCGTTCTCAGAAGGGCCGAGCGGGTTCTCATTCGCGTCGATGTAGACGCCCTTCATGGTGAACTCGGGAACGCCGGCAGCTGCGTCCATCATGGCAGCGCGGGCAAAGTGGGCCTCGGTCAGGATAGGGGCGGCGACAAGCGACGCGGAGGCGGTACGAAGAAACGAGCGGCGAGAGAAGCCACTACAGGCGGCGGAATCGTTCGAGAGCTGCGACATGGGACTCACTCCTGAGACAGCGTGCAATTGAGTTGTAGGCAAGGGGAAAGAACGCGGAACAGACGGGGTTTCGCGATGCGATTAGGGTACGCCCCGGCGCGGCAATCGACAAGAGAATCGTGACCGGATGCAAAAAGGCCGCCCAGCGCCGGGCGGCCTTTCAATGTTTCCAAGCGGTCAAACGATTTAGCGACGCTTTGCCGCTTTCTTCGCTGGCTTAGCAGCCTTCTTCGCGGGTTTCGCGGACTTCTTTGCCGCCTTTGACTTTGCGGCACGGGCAGGAACATCCTTCTCCCGATCGCCGATCATGTGCAGCCGCATGAAGTTAGTCGCACCCGAGCGTGTCCGCGTACCGGCGACGATGCCGACGATCTGACGCTCCTGAACGCCCGCATGCAGCTCCAGAATATCTTCGGCCATATTCACCAGCATATCCGTGTCATGGAAACGCGAGCACAGCAGAGGATACGTTCCCCACAACAGCATCGAGCGGTTGATCACCTTCTCAAACGGCGACAGAGCGAAGATCGGAGGGTCAGGACGGTACTTCGACAGAAGCCGCGCCGTGGCGCCGCTCTCGGTAAAGATTGCAATCGCCGCCATGTCCAGGTCCTGCGCCGAATGCGCCATGCACTCGCAGATCGTCTCGGCCACCGACAGACGAACACCGCGTGCATGATGCTTCGTCGGAGGAGGATCGCGGCGGATCTGCTCTTCGGTCTCGATGACGATCTTCGCCATCATGGCGACCGACTCGACCGGATACTTGCCGGCCGCGCTCTCCGCCGAAAGCATCACGGCATCGGTGCCGTCATAGACGGCATTGGCCACGTCGGAGGCCTCAGCGCGGGTCGGACGAGGATTCTCGATCATTGACTCGAGCATCTGCGTCGCCGTGATCACAGGCTTGCGATACTCCGAGGCGCGGCGAATGATGTGCTTCTGAATCGCCGGTACCTTCTCCGGAGGAACCTCGACGCCGAGATCGCCACGCGCAACCATGATGGCATCCGTCACCTCGAGAATTGAGTCAAGGTGCTCGATCGCCTGCGGCTTCTCCAGCTTCGCGATGATCCACGCATCCGAGTTCAGCTCAGCCAGGCGGCTCTTGACATGACGGACGTCGTCCGCCGTGCGCACGAAGGAGACAGCAATCGTATCCACGCCCTCACCGACGGCGAAGACCAGATCTTCTTCGTCCTTCTCTGTCAGCGACGGTACCTTCACCGGGATGCCCGGCAGGTTGATGCCCTTGTTCTCGCCCAGCGTGCCGCCGTTGACGATGCGGCAGACAACGTCGCCGCCCTTGATCTGCTCGACCATCAGCTCGATCAGGCCATCTGAGAGCAGGATGCGGGAGCCGGGCTCAAGATTCTCGGCCAGCGTGGTGAATGTTGTTCCCACCATCGCTGCGGTACCTGCGATCTCGCGCGGCGTGATGATGATCTGCTTGCCCGCAACCAGCTGCACCGGCTTGTGATCCTTCAGCTTGCCGGTACGGATCTTCGGCCCCTGCAGGTCGGCGAGAATGCAGATCGGTTTCCCTTCCTCGCGCGAGACCTGGCGCACCATGCGGATCAGCTCCGCCTTCTGCTCATGCGATCCATGCGAGAAGTTCAGTCGTGCCACGTCGAGTCCTGCGCGTACCAGCTTGCGGAAGACCTCGATCGAACTTGAGGCCGGCCCCAGGGTTCCGACGATCTTAGCGCGGCGAAGAGTGCCGGCTCCGTTTGAGAGGGTGTCGATAAAAGAAGCCTTGGTGGTCATAGAGAAATTGTTGCTGAAGTCCCTTTCAAACGCCGCGAGAGTAATGTCGATCTCGCTGAATGGATCACACAAAGGTGCTCCGTTGGACATTCTAACCGTCTGGAGGCGGAAAGGCTAAGATGGCTCTGCGTTCTGATCGTTTACCGGCATATGGCCATGCAGATGAAACTGCGCATTAAACTCCGCCCCGAAGAAGACGCTGAGCGAGATGATGTAGAGCCAGAACAGCAAGGCGATGCCCGCGCCCAGCGAACCATAGACCTGCGAGTAGTTGGCGAAACGGGTGACATACCAGCCAAAAGTCAGCGTCGTCAGAAACCACATCGCCGTGGCGGCGACGGCACCGGGCAGCACCTGCCGCCATGGCTGACGCGACGGTGTCCCCATGTGGTAGATCAGGCCAATCAGGCCGATGGAGCTTGCGAGAGCCACGCCCCAGCGAATGATCGAAGCAACCACGTAGACCTCCGTTCGCATGGAGGGCACCACATGGTAGGCGAGCCATCGGGTGACGAAATGACCGAAGACGACCAGCATGCTGGCGATACCAAGCGGAAGCAGCGACAGAGGCACCAGGGCGTACGATCGCATCCGTCGCGCCACAAAGGTCCAGCAGTCTCCCGGCAGTTCACTGGCACGGCGAAGCCCCTCCATATAGGTCGCGATCACGCTTGACGCGCCGGTCAGCGAGACTAAAAAAGCCAGCAGCAAAGCCTGCGCCGACTTGGAGCTGTGGGGCTGGAAATAGGCTTCCAGCAGCGGCATCACCTGCGGCGGCAGAATCCGGCTGAAAAAGTAGCTGACCTGGTTGCGAATCGGAGCGTTATCCGGAAGCACCGCAATCACCGCAGCAGAGACGATCATGGCTGGAAACAACGCCACCATCGCCGAATATGCCGCCGATTGCGCGAGATTGAATACGTCATGCTCCACCGCCTTCAAGACCGCGCGATGGAGAATGACGTGGATGCGGAGCATTTGTCTCACAGGGTCGTCTCAGGCTCCAGGGACGGTTGAAGATGCCCGATGATATCCGCAGTAGCGGTGATAGGTTAGGACTTCGACTTCCAATGATTCAGGAACTCCGTGACGTCGCTCGACCTCATGTTACGCATATTCTCAAACTCTTTGTTTGCCTGGGAATAAAGAAGTGCGCCATTCGAATCGAGCACCGCGAGCGCGGGAACTCCCTTCTCGATGGGAACCTTGTACTGCTTCGCAACATCCACATTCCGGTCAAAGCGGCCGATGTCCACGTGGACGACGACAAAGTGCTTCGCCAGAAGCTGAGCGTTCACGTTGTCCTGCATGTAATAGTCCAGCACCTGGCAGTCACCGCACCAGTTTCCGCCGAAGTCCAGAATGACCCGCTTCCGCTCCGCCTTTGCCTTCTTCACCGCTGCGGAGATATCCATCCTGGCGTTCGCCGTGTCCGAATAGATGTTCTTCTTGACGAACGGCACCGTCATCTGCGCCTGCGCGGTTACCCCGGCCAGAAGACCCGTGAAGAGTGCGGCGACCGCAAAACGCCGTAAGAATGACTTAAACATGAATCTGCCCATATGGATTCCTCAAACAAGATACTTGTCTTGTTTAAGATGCAACATGGGCAGAGGAGACGCAAACCGCTTCCGGCTCGTTTGGAACGTCCGGGGTCTAATCCTTGTTTCCGGTGTAGTACCCGTCCCGCGTCTGGAGACGCAGATCCTTCTTCTTCGCCGTCAGATCTATCTGGTGATATCCATCCGCCGCCGTCGCCGTATCCGGGGTATATCCCAGCCGGTACTGTGAACGCAGCTCCTCGGCGATCTGATCGTAGATCTGGGCGACCGTCTGCTTCTTCGACACCTCGAAGAGACGCCCTCCGGTCTCCTGCGTCATCCGCTCCAGGATCTTCTTTCCATCGACATGGCTGTTTCCGCCGCCTCCAGGACCGCCGCGCCCGCCGCCACCACCACGACCTCCGCCGCCACCCGGATAACCACCACCCCCTGGATAGCCTCCTCCGCCTCCAGGAAACCCGATGCCGCCGCCACGGGGAACGTGCCCCCCGTTGTTGCCGTGGTTGCCGGAGTTCGACTCGCTTCCTTTGAAGTAAATGGCATAGAGAATGGCGTCCGCGCGCTGCGCCGACTCAATCGACTTCACCAGGTTCTCTTTGCTTCCGTTGTCGACCCCATCGGAGAGGATGATCAGCGCCTTTCTCCCCTTCTGCTTGCTCATCAACTCATCCGATGCCAGGAACGTCGCATCGTAGAGCGTCGTTCCGCCGCCGGCGTGTCCGCCCCTGCCCTGCTGTCTTCCGCTACCGCTGCCGGAATCATCCGAGGGGTCATTCGACGAATTGTTGCTGCTCCGGCTCGGCGTGTCGACCTGCTTCAATCCGGCCTGCAGCTTGGGCCGCGAATTGGTGAGATCGGCCAGGAGGTCCGTCTGATTGGCGAACTGGATGATAAAGGCCCGATCCTTGTCCGTCTTGAGCATCTCGTCCAGAAAGGTGCCGCTCGCCTCGCGCTCGTCGTCGATCACATCGCGTTGACTGTAGCTGGTATCGATCAACAGGCCAAGGGTCAGAGGCAGATTGCTGTCTAGATCGAAGTAACGGATCGTCTGCTGATGACCATCCACCTGCAGATCGAAATCATCCTTGTGCAGGTCGCGGACGAGAGCTCCCTTCTTGTCGCGAACAACCACAGGAATGTTGACCAGGCGGGCATCGACAGAGATAGTAGGAGCCGTGGTCGCCGGTGCAGCTTGTGTCTGGGCCGCTGAAGTCACGGCACTCGACTGCGCACGGCCAGACAGAGGAATCAGGGATATAAGAGCGATCCATGCCCAAGAGCGGAGAGCGGCCATTTTTTGGAGCGGCATACGCCCGTATAGACGAGATCTCGCGAAATATGTTGCGCTTATCCGGTCATATGGCCTGAAACGACTCAGAACAATCCTCATCCCAGAGGTCTACAGACCTTTGGACTAAAAAAATGATGGCTTTTATTAAAGTTTTCAGAGAAAGTGATTCATAAATAAGGCTGTTGAACTACGATCACAGCACTGGATCCATACCGCAAGCAACCTAATCAGGCCAACACGCAACCATACACATAACTTGTTGTTAAAGAAGCGATTTGCGACTCGTTTCCCGTGACAACACCAACCGACTTCGAACACGAGATAGAACCTTGAGGGCTTGGGTGTTGGACTCCCCCCGACCGTGGATGTGGAAGGCTGGATTCGTCGTTGTGTCCCTGTTTCTTGGACTTTCCCTAGTCTGGAGTATCCACCAAGGGCTGCACGAGAGCCAGGCATTCACCATCGTCATCGCAGTCGCCGGTATCACGCTGGCGCTCTGGGCCATCCTTCACGATCGATACAGCCGGATCGCTCATCAGCAGAAGGAGGAAGCGCTCTCACGTTTCCACGCCGCAACCGAATCCTGTCTTAATGCCTTCTGCCTGCTCGATGCCGTCCGCGACAGTGAAGGAAGGATCGTTGACTTCCGCGTACAGTATGTCAATGCCAACGCCCAGGATCAGATTGGCCTGTCCCAGGTCCAGATCGTCGGGAAGAACTTCAGCGAAGCTCTTCCCCGCCTGCTGACAAAACGCATGTTCGAGGTCTTCTGCGAAGTCGCTGAAACCGGCATCCCCCGCACTGAGATGTACGAGGTTCCCGCGGAAGCTCATATCAGGCCCTCATGGATCCGCTACCAGGTCATTCGTCTTGGAGATGGCCTCGCCGTTACATCCAGCGATATCAGCGAGACCAAGTCCGCCCAGCAAAGATACGAGCAGCTCGTCACGTTCACGGATTCGGTAATTCAACACGCACCCTTCAGCATTATCGCGACGGACACACGCGGCATCATCACGGCCATGAACCAGGCTGCCGAGAAACTGACCGGGTACTCGCGAACGGAGCTGGTGGGTAATGTCTCCATCACGGTTCTCTACGATGAGCGCGAACTGACAGCGCGCGCCGAGCCGGCCCATGACTACGCCGACGACATCGAGCAGATCGGCTTCGAGATCCTTACTGCAGGAGCGTCCGCGGGAACGGTCGACGAGAAGGAGTGGACCCTGATCTGCCGTGACGGCTCCCGCATTCCGACTAGCGTGGCCATGCGCGCCGTCTCTTCGGAATCAGGTGAGATCAATGGCTATGTAAGTATCGCGATCGATATCACGGACCGTCGCCAGATGCTCCAATACGTCACGCACCTCGCGACCCATGACCAGCTCACAGGCCTCGTTGGCCGCGCTCTGCTCCGGGACAAGACCGTCGAAGCAGTCGAGCGCGCTCGGCGTTATGGAACCAAGGTGGCGCTTTTTGTGGTGGACCTGGACCAGTTCAAGCGCATCAACGATTCTCTCGGTCATTCCTCCGGAGACCAGATTCTCATCGAAGCCGCCACCCGGCTCCGGCGCGCGGTTCGCAGCACCGACGTCGTCGCCCGCGTCGGAGGAGATGAGTTTGTCGTCGTAATGACGGACATCACCTCGCTGGCGGACGTCGAGCTCTGCGCCTCGAACCTCGTCGCCAAACTCTCACCCGAGATCAAGATCGACGAGTACCTCGTCAACGTCACGGCCAGCGTCGGCGTCTGCGTCTACCCCGACTTCGCATCGGACGCCAAGCATCTGCTCAAGCGTGCCGATTCGGCCATGTACGCTGCGAAGGAGCGTGGCCGCAACCAGCACCAGGTCTTCACCGAGGACATGCTCAAGGAGACCGCCGATCGGCTCACCATGGAGCATGCACTACGCCATGCCCTTGCCAACAAGGAGCTGTCGCTGCACTATCAACCACAGCTCTCGCTGACCACCGGCCTGGTGACAGGCATGGAAGCCCTGCTGCGCTGGAAGCATCCCAAGCTCGGCAGCGTATCTCCTGCACAATTTATTCCGCTGGCAGAAGAGACGGGCCTCATTATCTCCATCGGAGAATGGGCCTTCATGACCGCCTGCCATGAGGGCAAAACTCTTCAGGACACGCTGGGGTCGGATCTGACCGTCTCCGTCAATCTGTCGCCTCGACAGTTACAGCAACGCAACCTGGTCGAGGTGATCGAACATGCGCTGGCCTCAAGTGGGCTGGCTGCACGCAACCTCGAGATTGAGATCACCGAAAACATGTTGATGGTCAATACGGACAACAATCTGAGCAAGCTGCAGCGTATCCGTGAGCTTGGCGTTCGTATCTCCATCGACGACTTCGGGACCGGTTTCTCGAGCTTCTCCTATCTGCTGCAGTACCAGGTTGACCGCCTCAAGATCGACAAGAGCTTCGTCAAGCAGGCTGGGACCGACCCGAACGCAGCCGCTGTTGTTCGAACCATCATCGCCATGTCGCACGGGCTCTCCATCCGCGTCGTCGCCGAAGGCGTCGAGACCGACGAACAGCTTCGCTTCCTGATGCGCCGAAAGTGCGATGAGGCCCAGGGCAACTACATCGCCGGGCCCGTGCCATTCAGCGAGTTCGCGAATACCGCAGGATCCTGCAACGGACTGAGCATCCTGCAGAGCATCTGATACGGATGCTCAGGTTGTCTGGTTTCTGCGGAAGAAGTGGTAGATCGCAAGCAGCAGAATCGCTCCAATCAGCGAGACGATAAACCCGGCCGACTGCCCTTCCTGATAGTGTCCGATCATCCTGCCGAGAAACGTTCCGAGGAACGATCCTGCGATTCCAAGGACCATCGTGATCAAAATTCCCCCAGGATCTTTCCCTGGCATAATCAACTTGGCAAGGGCGCCGACAACCAGCCCAATCAGGGCTGTCCACAACAGGCTCAGCATAGAGATGCCTCCTAGTCGTTCTGTTGCATGACCTCCGGATGACCGCTCCGGTGGCGTCAAGCATACCCCGGCCAATACGTTTTCGAACAGCGCAATCTTCTGCGTTGTTGAACAACGATGCGCCTCAAACGCTAGTAGGCCTGGAGCAGATTGACAGGAAGCCGAATCTGGAAGCAGGTGGCATGGGGGCGTGAGTCGATCGCGACCGATCCTGCATGCTTTCCGACGATACGCTGCACCGTATCCAGCCCCAGTCCCATGGCCGTCCCCAGGGGCTTGGTGGTGAAGAAAGGCTCAAAGATGCGCGACTGAATCTCTGGCTGGATTCCCGGCCCGTTATCCCGAACCTCAACCAGCACCATCTTTGCGGTACACCGAATCGCAATCGTCAGAATGCCTTCATCGTGCATCGCATCCAGAGCGTTCTCGATCAACGCCGACCAGACCTGATTCAGCTCACTGCCGTATGCGCTGACCAGGGGCAGCTCCGGTTCAGACTCCAGCTTCGTCTCCACGCGATTCATGCGCGAGCGAAACATCGCCAGCACGTTGCGAATCGATTCGACCAGATCGATCTCCTGCACCGGCGCCTGATCCATAAACGAATACCCCCGAATCGCGCTGATGAGTTCGAAGATCCGTTCACTGGAATCCATCACCGTGTGCGACATCGCCTCGACCTGCAGCGAACCGGAGACGGTCGTAATCGCCATCGGCAACACACTCGGGCCAACGATTGCTTCCAGCTGCTCCAGCTTTGCCGTCGTGACGCACATCTCCGCCAGAATCGGCCCATACTCCCAGGGGGTCATCACACCATGCGCCGCAAGCCACTCCGACAGCTCCTGCTCCCGGTCGCTCGCCTCCAGAGGGCTTCGCGGCAACGCCGAATATTCGAAGCTGTTGCGCACGTCCTGTTGCAGATTCCGAAACCACTGATGATACTGCTCCAGTTGCTCCTCTGAGGTGAACATCCTCCCCAGTCGATACTTTGCCTCGTCCGTGCGCACTAACTCGGCGGCAATCATCGACGCGGAACGCTGTGCAGCCGAGGCCGGATTATTGAGCTCGTGGGAGAGATTCGCAGCCAGCTTTCCCAGGGCAAGCAGCTTTTCCGCCTGCTCATCCATGCGGGTAAAGTCGCGAACGCGGTCCAGCAGGAGCGTCACACTGCGTTGCCCCATCGAGGGAATAACCTGCAACATCTCACCGAAGAGATCCTGGTGAATATCCAGCACCCAGACCTCTCCCACACATCGTCCGTCCGCGCCCCAGGACTTCATTCGCGAAAATGGAAGCTTACCCGTCAGGTGCGCCGTACGCCCCACAAAGCGCGAAACCGGCCCGGACTTGCGGCGATGTACCATCACGTCTCCGCGCAGAATGATGGTCATATGAAAGGAGGGTTGGTCTTCGCAGAAGATGAGCGCCCCATCTTCCCCAACGCGTTCCGTACTGTGCGTCGCGAACCAGCGATACTCCTGCTCCGTCAGACCATCCAATACCGCTATCCCACGCAGAGCCTCGACGACCTGTTCGATCGGCGTCGGCTCAGCCGGCGACGCCGCAAGCGGACGACCGCCTGCGGAAGGCACACTAGAGGCGTTCCATGCGGTTTCAGTAGTGATCGCGACCCCTCGTTCCGAAGACTTCGGAAACGTCTTCAGACTACCCCAGAACCGGACGTCACGCCTCCCCCGTCAGGGTTATCGCGTCGCGGAACGCCTTCCCTTCGCCGCCTTCTTGGCCGGAGCCAGCACCGGCTTGAGAGACTGCATGTCCGGAGAGAGAACCATCCGCTCATCCGTACTCTGCCATAAGCGGATGCCCCGATGACCGCGTTGCCGTTATCGCCCAGGATGACGTGCGGTGGGAGATACTTCATCAGCTTGGCATTGCCTCCGCCGAGCAGAATATAGTCGCAGATCAGCGCAGTCTTAAGACGCACCATGATGTCCAGCACTGACTTCCGCCAGCGTTTCTTTCCCAGCCTGTCCAAACCGTCTTTGCCGACCCACTCCTCGTAGGTACGACCTTTCTTGTATGGCAGATGGGCGAGTTCCAACGGAATAACGAGCCCCTCGGCGATCATCGCAGACCCCAGGCCTGTGCCCACTCCGAGAAAGAGCATCTTGCCGCCGCGATAGCCCCCCAGGGCTTGCATCGCCGCATCGTTGATGAAGCGCAGCGGCTTGCCGAATGTCTTTTCGTACGGGAAGTCGATCCATCCTGCTGCCAGATTATGCGGCTCCGCCAGAGGACGGTCATGGACGACTGGGCCGGGATACCCAATGGAGACGCAGTCATACTGCCAGTTCTTGGTGGCAAGCTTTACCTGCTCCACCATCAGCTTGGCGGTCATCGTCGGACCGGAGGGAATCTTCAGGGGGGACTGCTGACTGGTTGATGACACCTTCACATGGGTGCCGCCGACATCGATGACAAGAACCTCTCTCATTCCCAAGAGGATACGCCACATGGCCGGGTTCAAGGTGCCATCCCACGGCCGATATCCCTTGGCCAGCTGAGGAGTACCCCAAAACGTTTCGCCACGAGCCCGCAAAGGGATTCGGGCGATAAACGGTAAAGCCATTCAAAACAGGATGCTTACTGAGTTATCCATGAAACTCAAGCGCTGATAATAAACGAGTTATATTTTTTAAAATTTAGCATTTGACAACTGTATTCAGTAAATTTTATAGTGGTGACGGGTACTTCAAAACTCTCAGGAGAAACATAATGCGTCAAGCACTTCTAGCTTCGCTCATCCTTTCCCCCGTTATGCTTCACGCTCAGGCAAATTCGCCTGCACAACCGAAGAATGTTTTGGAGTCCCGGCTTGCTGCTCCTGCCGAGCTCGCTGGCGCCGGTGACCGCACCGCATCCACCAAGGCCCTCCGCATCTCGACCGGAGTTGTTGCCCCCAAGCTGATCCACTCGACCGACGTTGCACTCGATAACAACTCGTCGCTCTCCTACAGCGGCCCCCGCCACGTTGTTGTTGGCATGATCGTTGGCAAGGATGGAGTTCCCTCCGACCTGCACATCGTTGAATCGGCCGGGGTCCTCGTCGATCGCAACGTGCTCGCAGCAGTCAGCCTGTATCGCTTTGCTCCCGGGACGGTCAGCAATCAGCCCACAGAAGTTCCGCTGAATCTCGACATCACCCTGGTCGGCGCGGCTCGCTAAATCAGTTTCTGAACGCCACAAACGTTCAACGGCGGACTCTATCTATGAGTCCGCCGTTTCCATTTGCAAGCACGCTTACGTAGCGAAAAGAAGTTACTTCTGCTCCGCCTTCTTCGCCGTAAATGTCCCGGAAACATTCAGTGGCTGTACATCGATATCGCCACCGAGCTCTCCCTTGTCATTCATAAATCCGGTAAAGGTCAGCGTGAGAGCCTCTCCCTGATACTCCCCGCCATGGACGAAGATGACCTTCTTCTCAGCGACGGTCACCGTCGTATCGAAGGTCTTCCCTTCGCCGTTTTTGCAGGTGCCGGCGATCTTATCCTTGTCCTGAGCAAAGCTGCACGACTCGTTGATGGGGTAACCCTGAACATCACCGGTAACGGTCCACGAACCCGGTACTGTCGACTGCGCCAGCAGTGTCGCGGCGGATGCAAGCATCAAACACAGTATTCTCTTCATCCTGATCCCCACTCACAAAAGTATTGGAACGTCCTTGAGCATACCGCTTTCATTCCGCGTTGCAAGGAAATCGTGATGAAAGACTCCTTCTTTTAGTAGCAGCCAAAGAAAACGGCAGAGCCGAAGCTCTGCCGTTTTGAGTTTGAAGCAGTAAGCGCTTCGTGAGCCGTCTTACTCGGCTGCCATCTCTTCCTGCTCGCCTTCCATACGCATCGCCTCGAGCTCGCGCTCTTCGGCGTCGTGCGCCTCCTGGACTTCGGCCTGGACCTGGGCTGCCGCCTCCTCAAGCTCCGGAGAGAGCTCGACATTGCGGTAGTACTCCATGCCAGTGCCAGCGGGAATCAGACGACCGACGATGACGTTCTCCTTGAGACCGCGCAGCGTATCCACCGAGCCGTTGATCGAGGCTTCGGTCAGAACGCGAGTGGTCTCCTGGAAGCTCGCCGCCGAGATGAAGCTGTCGGTCGAGAGCGACGCCTTCGTGATGCCCAGCAGCAACGAGCGACCAATCGCCGGCTTGCCGCCACTCATCAGCACACGCTGGTTCTCTTCGTTGAAGCGGAAGCGATCCGTCTGCTGATCGATAAGGAAGGCGGTATCTCCTACCTCTTCGACCTTCACCCAGCGCAGCATCTGCCGAACGATGACCTCGATGTGCTTATCGGAGATCGCCACACCCTGCAGACGGTAGACTTCCTGGATCTCGTTCACCAGGTACTGCTGCAGAGCGCGCTCGCCGAGCACCTCAAGGATGTCGTGCGGGTTGCGAGGACCGTCGATCAGCGCGTCACCGGCACGAAGGCGCTCGCCTTCCTGCACGTTGACATAGACACCACGCGGAACCGAGTACTCCTCTTCCTGCCCGTTGTCAGCCGTAACGTAGACCTTGCGCTGTCCCTTGGTGACATCGCCGAAGCGAACCACACCGTCGATCTTCGAGATGATCGCGGGGTCACGCGGCTTGCGTGCCTCGAACAGCTCGACGACACGCGGCAGACCGCCGGTGATGTCCTTGGTACGGGTCGTTTCGCGCGGGATCTTCGCCAGGACGTCGCCCGGGAAAAGCTCGTCGCCATCGACCACCATAAGGTGAGCGCGGCTCGGCATCAGGTAACGCTTGTTACCCTGGGCCGACTTGATGAGAATCGTCGGCTGACGCTTCTCGTCGGGTGAGTCCGCAACGACCAGACGCGAGAGGCCCGTGACCTCGTCGATCTCTTCGTTCAGCGTGACGCCTTCCTGCAGGTCCTTGAACTGAACCGTACCGGCAATCTCGGTGAGGATCGAGAAGGTGTAGGGGTCCCACTCGCCCAGGCGATCGCCCAGAGCGACGGTAGCACCGTCTTCAACCTTCAGCTTCGCACCATAGACGATTGCGTAGCGCTCCTTCTCACGGCCCTTGTCATCGATGATCGCGATCGAACCGTTCCGGTTCATCGCAACCAGGTCGCCCGACTTCGCGCGAACCGTGACGAGATTGATGAAGCGAACCGTACCCGTGTTCTTCGCCTCGATGTGCGAGGTATCAGAGACTCGCGATGCAGTACCACCGATGTGGAAGGTACGCATCGTGAGCTGGGTTCCGGGCTCACCGATGGACTGAGCCGCGATGACACCAACTGCCTCGCCCATCTCCACCATCTTGCCCGAGCCAAGGTTACGGCCGTAGCAAAGGATGCAGGCGCCGCGCTTGGACTCGCAGGTCAGCACCGAGCGGATCTTCACCTTCTCGATACCGGCTGCCTGGATGGCGCTGGCCAGATCTTCGTCGATCTCCTGGTTCACTTCGACGATCGTCTTGCCTTCGTAGTCCTTCAGCTTCTCGAGCGAGACGCGGCCGATGATACGGTCACGCAGCGGCTCGATCGTCTCGCCGGCTTCGATGATCGGCGTCACATAGATGCCTTCCACCGTGCCGCAATCGTTCTGCGAGATGATCACATCCTGCGCCACGTCGACCAGACGACGGGTCAGATAACCCGAGTCAGCGGTCTTCAGTGCAGTATCCGCAAGGCCCTTACGAGCGCCGTGCGTCGAGATGAAGTACTGCAGCACGGTCAGACCCTCGCGGAAGTTCGCGGTGATCGGAGTTTCGATGATCTCGCCCGAGGGCTTGGCCATCAGTCCACGCATACCGGAGAGCTGACGAATCTGCTGCTTCGAACCACGAGCACCGGAGTCGGCCATGATGTAAATCGGGTTCATGGCTCCTTCCTTGTCCGCGCGCTTCATGTTGTTGAACATCTCGTCGGCCACCTTTTCGGTGACGCTCGACCACATCTGGATGACCTTGTTGTTACGCTCACCGTTGGTGATCGCACCATCAAGGTACTGCTGCTGAACGTTGATGACCTGCTTCTCAGCTTCAGAGACAACGGTGTACTTCGACTCCGGGATGACCATGTCGTCCAGGCCAACCGACAGACCCGAACGCGTCGCGTAACGGAAGCCGAGGTCCTTGATGCGGTCCAGCGTCTTCACCGTAACCTCAAGACCAAGGTTCAGGTAGCAGTAGTTGATCAGCTGCCCCATGCCCTTCTTCTTGAGCAGGCCATTGACATAAGGCATCTTCTCCGGAAGAGCATCGTTCAGGATGGCACGGCCGACGGTGGTGTTGATGTACTGCTTGTTGAACTCCACCGGCTCGGTATGCGTAAGGTCCTGATCGTCGTACGCGGTCGTCATGTCGAGCACGGGACCGGTGTAACGCAGACGAATCGGCGTGAGCGTCTCGACCTGCTTGGCCTCGAGCGCCATCAGCACCTCTTCGATGTTGGCGAAGACGCGGCCTTCACCCTTGGCATTGATCTTCGCCTTCGTGAGGTAGTAGATGCCGAGAACAAGATCCTGCGTCGGAACCGTGATCGGCTGTCCGCTCGCAGGCGAGAGGATGTTGTGCGATGCCAGCATCAGCACCGAAGCCTCGATCTGCGCCTCAGGCGAGAGCGGGATGTGCACAGCCATCTGATCACCATCGAAGTCCGCGTTGAAGGCGGTGCAGACCAGCGGGTGAATCTTGATGGCCTTGCCTTCGACAAGGACCGGCTCAAAGGCCTGGATGCCGAGGCGATGCAGCGTCGGGGCGCGGTTCAGCAGCACCGGGTGATCCTTGATGACCTCTTCCAGGATGTCCCAGACGATCGGCTCCTGCATCTCGACCATCTCCTTGGCCTGCTTGATGGTCGTGCAGTGGCCCGTCTGCTCCAGACGGTGATAGATAAACGGCTTGAAGAGCTCGAGCGCCATCTTCTTCGGAAGACCGCACTGGTGCAGCGCCAGCTCCGGGCCGACGACGATGACGGAACGGCCGGAGTAGTCGACGCGCTTGCCGAGCAGGTTCTGACGGAAGCGGCCCTGCTTGCCCTTGAGGGTATCGGAGAGCGACTTCAGAGGACGGTTGTTCGCACCGCGCAGCACGCGGCCACGGCGGCCGTTATCGAACAGAGCGTCGACGGCCTCCTGCAGCATGCGCTTCTCGTTACGCACGATGACCTCGGGAGCGTGCAGGTCCATCAGCTTCTTGAGGCGGTTGTTACGGTTGATCACGCGGCGGTACAGGTCGTTCAGGTCCGACGTTGCGAAACGTCCACCATCCAGCGGCACCAGCGGGCGAAGCTCCGGCGGGATCACGGGGATCACGTCGAGGATCATCCACTGCGGCAGGTTGTCGGACTTGCGGAAGGCCTCAACGATCTTGAGACGCTTGGAGTACTTGAGCTTCTTCTGAAGCGACGACTCCTGCTTCATGCGCTCACGCAGCTCGATCGCAAGCTCGTCGATCTCAACGCGCTTCAACAGCTCCTTGATCGCTTCGGCGCCCATCATGGCCTTGAAGCCCGTGGGGCGATACTGCTGGTCCAGCTCGCGGAACTTGGTCTCGTCCTTGATGACCTCGCGCTCCTTGACAGGAGCATCGCCTGGATCGACGACAACATACGACTCGAAGTACAGAACGGCTTCAAGCTCGCGCAGCGAGATGTCGAGAAGGTGGCCGATACGCGAAGGAAGGCCCTTGAAGAACCATACATGCGAGCAGGGCGAGGCCAGCTCGATGTGGCCCAGGCGCTCACGGCGAACCTTGGACAGCGTTACTTCGACGCCGCACTTATCGCAGATCACGCCGCGATGCTTCATGCGCTTGTACTTGCCGCAGAGGCACTCCCAGTCCGTGATCGGTCCAAAGATGCGGGCGCAGAACAGGCCGTCACGCTCTGGCTTGAAGGTACGGTAGTTGATGGTTTCCGGCTTGGTAACTTCGCCGTGGGACCAGCTGCGGATCTTCTCGGGGCTGGCAAGTTGGATCTTGATCGCGTCGAAGTCAGCGATCGGTCCGGTCAGTTCGAAGGGGCTCGAGCGGAACATAGTTAGCGTCTCCCTTATTTCCTGCGTATAGCAGTGGCAGCGTCATGCTGCGGTTACAAAACTTTTGCGATAACTCTCGGCGTATCGCTTTGCCGTCTATCTGGATCTGAAGCTCAATTTCAGTTGTCTTGCCGCTCGATCAAGGGTAAGCGGCTGCCGGAAGGGCGTTCTGACTGCCCTCCCGGCTTCCCTGTAGCAAGTTAGTCGGCTGCAGCGATCGCAGGCTGCGGCTGCTTCTTCTGATCGCTCTGCTTGACCAGTTCCACGTCAAGGCAGAGAGACTGCAACTCGCGGATGAGCACGTTGAACGACTCCGGCACGCCGGGCTCGATCGCAGCCTCGCCCTTGACGATCGCCTCGTAGATCTTGGTACGACCGAAGACGTCGTCGGACTTGGCAGTGAGCAGCTCCTGCAGGATGTAAGCTGCACCGTAAGCTTCCAGCGCCCAGACTTCCATCTCACCGAAGCGCTGTCCGCCGAACTGCGCCTTACCACCCAGCGGCTGCTGCGTGATCAGCGAGTACGGTCCGATCGAACGGGCGTGAATCTTGTCATCGACAAGATGCGAGAGCTTCAGCATGTAGATGTAGCCGACCGTGGCGGGCTGCTCGAATTCATCACCCGTCATGCCGTCATGCAGAAGGCTCTTACCCGAGCTCGGAAGACCAGCCGACGCCAGCAGCGCCTTGATCTCCGTCTCACGAGCACCGTCGAACACAGCCGTTCCGAACCAGATGCCGCGCTTCATGCCGGCAGCTACCCGGAGCGTCTGCTCGTCGTCCAACGTCAGCAGCTGGTTGAGAGCAGCGGTACCAGCGAAGCGTGCCTTGAAGAGCTCACGGACCTCATTGGCCGAATCCATCTTCGCAGCCAGCTCTGCAACCTGCCTGCCCAGCTCGTGAGCTGCCCAGCCGAGGTGCGTCTCGAGGATCTGTCCGACGTTCATACGCGAAGGCACGCCCAACGGGTTCAGGACGATCTCGACCGGCGTTCCATCCGGGAGGTACGGCATATCCTCTTCCGGCAGAATGCGGGCGATAACACCCTTGTTACCGTGACGGCCAGCCATCTTGTCACCGACCGAAAGCTTACGCTTCATGGCGATGTAGACCTTGACCATCTTGATCACGCCAGGCGCGAGCTCATCGCCCTTGCCCATCTTGGTGATCTTCTCGTTGGTGATCTTACGCAGCACGTCGATCTGGCGCGAGGTCATCTCCTCGATCTCGTCGATCTGCTCGTTCACGCGCGGGTCCTTGTCCGCGTAGCGAATACGCTTCAGGTTGCGCGTCGAGATCAGTTCGATGGTGTCGCGGTTCAGAATCTCGCCCTTCGAGAGCAGCTTCTTGTTGGTGCGTTCGTCGTGCAGGTCGGCCTGGACTTCCTTGCCTCCCAGGATCGCCTCAAGACGCTTCAGACGCTCGTCGGTCAGAATGCGGATCTCGTCAGCCAGGTTGCGCTCCAGCTTCTCAATCTGCTCCTGCTCGATCTGCTTGGCGCGCTCGTCCTTCTCCTGTCCCTTACGGGAGAAGATGCGGATGTCGACGACCGTTCCCTCGATACCGGGAGGGCACGTCAGCGAAGCATCACGAACGTCGCCGGCCTTCTCACCGAAGATGGCGCGCAGCAGCTTCTCTTCCGGAGTCAGCTGCGTCTCGCCCTTCGGCGTGACCTTGCCGACGAGGATGTCGTTGTGCGAGATCTTCGCGCCGATGCGGATGATGCCCGACTCGTCCAGGTCACGCAGAGCGTGCTCGGAGACGTTCGGAATATCGCGCGTGATCTCTTCCGGTCCCAGCTTCGTGTCGCGGGCCTCGATCTCGAACTCCTCGATGTGGATCGAGGTGTAGTAGTCCTCGCGGACCAGCTTCTCCGAGATCAGGATCGCGTCCTCGAAGTTGTAACCGCGCCACGGCATGAAGGCAACCAGCACGTTACGGCCAAGACCAAGCTCGCCCTGTTCCGTGCAAGGACCGTCAGCGATGACCGCACCTTTCAGCACGCGATCGCCCTTGCGGACCACCGGCTTCTGGTTGATGCAGGTGTTCTGGTTCGAGCGCTTGAACTTCGTCAGCTGGTAGATGTCCGAACCAACCTCACGCGACAGCTGCGTCGGGTGATGCTCACCTTCCACACGGATGATGATGCGCTCGGAGTCGACCGAATCGACGATACCGTTACGCTTGGCCAGAATCACAGCGCCAGAGTCGCGCGCCGTAACGCCTTCCATACCGGTGCCGACAAACGGAGCCTCGGCCACCAGCAGCGGAACCGACTGACGCTGCATGTTCGCACCCATCAGGGCGCGGTTCGCGTCGTCATGCTCGAGGAACGGCACCAGCGAGGCAGCCACGGAGACCAGCTGCTTCGGCGAGACGTCAACGTAATCGACCTCAGCCTTGTTCACCAGGATGAAGTTGCCCTGGCGGCGGGCATCAACGATGTCCTGAACGATGTTCTGCTCTTCGTCGAGCTCGATGTTGGCCTGAGCGATCGTGTGACGATCCTCTTCCCATGCCGAGAGGTAGAAGCTGAACGGGATCAGATCCATCGTCCGCTTCTTGTCCTTCTTCAGCGTATCGTTGAGCTTCTTCGCCTCGTTGATCTCGAGGTAGTCGCCCTGACGCAGACCGCTCTCTCCAGCATTCGAGACAGCAACGTAATCCAGCGCTCTGCCATCCTTCACGCGACGATACGGCGACTCGATGAAGCCGTACTCGTTGATGCGTGCGAAGCACGAGAGCGACGAGATCAGGCCGATGTTCGGACCTTCCGGCGTCTCAATCGGGCAGATACGGCCATAGTGAGTCGGGTGCACGTCGCGCACCTCGAAGCCGGCGCGCTCACGCGACAGACCACCAGGCCCAAGGGCCGACAGGCGGCGCTTGTGCGTGATCTCCGACAGAGGGTTCGTCTGGTCCATGAACTGCGACAGCTGCGAGCTTCCGAAGAACTCGCGGATCGCCGCCATCACGGGCTTCGCGTTGATCAGGTCGTGCGGCATCGCCGTCGACATCTCCTGATACACGCTCATCTTTTCCTTGATCGCGCGCTCCATGCGGACCAGGCCGATGCGGAACTGGTTCTCCATCAGCTCGCCCACAGCGCGGACGCGGCGGTTGCCAAGGTGATCGATGTCGTCCACCACGCCGATGTTCTTGCGCAGCTTCAGCAGGTACTTGATGGTCGAGTAGAAGTCCTCGGGGGTCAGCGTACGACGGTCGAGCACCGTAGCATCGCCGTTCTCGTACAGCTTGATGTTGAACTTCAGACGGCCCACGCGCGAGAAGTCATACTTGCGCGAATCGAAGAACATGCCCTCGAACAGAGCCGTAGCCGTATCCAGGGTCGGCGGGTCGCCCGGACGCAGCTTGCGGTAAATCTCGATCAGAGCCTCTTCAGGCTTGCGCACCGAGTCACGACGCAGCGTGTTCGTGATGATGTTGCCTACGTCGTCGCGTTCCGGGAAGAAGAGCTCGAAGCTGGTTACGCCTGACTGCAGGATCTTGTGCAGCTTGTCGGCGGTCAGCTCCTGGTTGGCTTCGTACAGCAGCTCGCCAGTCGTCAGGTCGACGACATCGGACGCCGTCATCGCGCCGTCGAACTCGGAGGTCTCCACTTCAACCTCTTCGACGTTGTGCGAACGCAGCGACTTCATGGCATGTGCCGAGATCTTGCGGCTGGCCGGAACGATCTCCTCACCCTTGACCGTGATGGCCGCGGCGGGACGCGTTCCCTGCAGGTTGCTGGGAGTTCCCTCCGCCGCGACCTTCCAGCTCAGCTTGCCTTCCTTCACATTAATCGTGTCGACCGTGTAGAAGGTCTTCAGGATCTCCTCGTCCGTACGCAGACCGAGGGCGCGCAGGAAGATCGTGCCCAGGAACTTACGCTTACGATCGATGCGGACGTACAGGGTGTTCTTCTGGTCGTACTCGAACTCAACCCAGCTGCCGCGATACGGAATGATCTTGCCCAGGAAGTAGGTGCGGTTGTTCGCCGTCTCAAAGAAGACGCCGGGCGAGCGGTGCAGCTGCGAAACGATGACGCGCTCCGTGCCGTTCACGATGAAGGTGCCGTTGGCGCTCATCAGCGGGATATCGCCGAAGAACACTTCCTGCTCCTTCATGTCGCGCAGGGTCTTCACACCCGTCTCCGGGTCCTTGTCGTAGATCTTCAGGCGGATCGTAACCTTCAGCGGAGCCGAATAGGTCATCCCGCGCTCTTCGCACTCAGCCTGGTCGTACTTCAACTGCAGACCCACCGGGTCACCGCACTTGGTGCAGAAGTCCGGGGTGTTCTTGTTGTAGGTTCCGCAGAAGCTGCAAAGGACGTCGCCCGGGTGGAACGGGTCGGTGATCACCATATGACCGCAATGCGAGCAGGCGGTACGCAGGTGATTCAGGCCCTTGAGGTAGCCGCACTTGCACTCCCAGTTGCCGATAGAGTAATCAACAAACTCGAGTTCCGAGACATTACGGAAGTCCGTGATCGGAAAGACCGAGGTAAAGACCGACTGCAGGCCGTTGTCTTCACGCTCCTGGGGCAGCTTGTCCATCTGCAGGAAACGCTCATAACTACGGCGCTGTACCTCGATGAGGTTGGGAATTTCAATTGCGGTTGGAATCTTGGAAAAATCTAGACGGCTTCGGATCGCGCGCATTTCGCTGGACATGCTCTCTCCCTGAATACTTACCTTCGAGGACCAGCTTCGGGATGACTCTTCCCTTTGCCGGGGAGAGCCCCGGTCAAGGCCCTCCTGCTGTTTTCTCTCTGCGCCTCGTACTTCGTCAGGTCCTGCCATCCTCGAAACGGCTGGCCCTGTGCGCAAAATCTCATGCTCAAACTGTCCCAATGCGGGACGCCTGCTCGATTAACTTTCCTGACTATTCACAGCGCTGGTTCGCCTGCTGCCGGCGGAATCTGCTATAAGGAACCCGTAGTTGTTGCCCGCAACGAGAATCGAGAGGGCGGAAGTACCTGAAAACACGACAAGGCGCTCAGAGGGACAGCGTGTCCCGCGAGCGCAAAGGTTCGACTTGTGCACTATTTCGTTCGTGTTGAGATAAATGTCTGCCGCCATTTTGAGGCTCGCCTTGCCCCAAATTCGCTGCTGTCTGCCTGAAACCAGTGGCACTATGCGCATCCGCCGCTAGAAACGCATAATGGCCGGCCCCCTAACCTCTCTCTCAATTCAAGAGGATGGACCGGATTACAACCGTATATCTCGCTCAACTGCCGACTGAAATCGTTTCGCCAACCGAGCACAGCTGGGCGGAACGGTTCTTCCCTGAAAAGAAAGGATAACTCGTTCCGCCCAGGCGTGCAACTATCTGGGTTGTTACTTGATCTCGACCGTGGCAACACCCTCGAACTTCTTCGCGATTGCAGCCGCGTCGTCCTTCGAGATGTTCTCCTTCAGGGGCTTGGGAGCTCCGTCAACCAGGTCCTTGGCTTCCTTGAGCCCAAGGGCGGTGACTTCGCGCACAGCCTTGATGGTGTTGATCTTGTTCGCGCCGGCATCCTTCAGGATGACGGTGAACTCGGTCTTCTCTTCTGCCGGGGCAGCCGCCGCAGCGCCGCCGCCAGCTGCCGGAGCAGCCACAGCTGCAGCCGCAGCCGAAACGCCAAGGCGCTCCTCAAGCTTCTTTACAAGAGCCGAAGCCTCGAGCAGGCTGAGGCTAACGATCTGATCTTCCAACTGCTGAATGTCCGCCATTTTTCTCTCCAATAATTACTGTACTTGTACTGCCGATTGCTTCACCGGAGGCTCTCTTCTGCCACCGTTGCTCAACTCCATTCAGGTTTCCGTTGCGCCCAGACCAGCGCACCTGAACAGAACTGCGCGAAACCTTATCCCTCTGCGGGAGCTTCGTCCGCTGCCTCGCCGGCCTGCGACGCCGTCGCGTTCTCCGGCTGCGCTGCGCCCGAAGGCTGCTCCCCTGCCGCTGACTCCTCGGCATGAGCCGACTCTGCCACAGGTGCTGCAGGAGCCGAACCGCCGAACTTGCCCTTCTCCACACCCTGGTTGATCACGACGGCCAGATCGCGTCCGGTCGCGTTGATCACCGTCGCAAGACGCTGCGCCGGGGAATTGATGAGGAACAGCAGCTTCGAGAAGAGCTCTTCCTTGCCCGGCAGCTTCGCCAGGTCGCCGATATCTTCGATCGACAGAACCTTGCCGTCGACGATGCCCAGCTTGAAGGTGAACTCAGAGTTATCCTTCACCCAGGTCGAGAGCGCCTTGGCCAGAGCCACGGGATCGCCCGAGGTGTAGGCAACCGAAGATACGCCCTTAAGGCCCTTGAGGGCCTCCTCGATCTTCGTTCCCTCAGCCGACCTTGCGGCCAGCTTGTTCTTCACCACGTGATAGCTGCCACCGGCAGCCCGTACCGCCTTGCGCAGGTTGAAGTCCTTCGCTGCCGTCAGCCCGGTAAACGTACCGATAATGGCCGAGGTCGAGGTCTCCAGCTCTGCAGCGAGCTTCTTTACCTTATCCGACTTCTGTGATCTGGACAGTGCCATAACAATTCCTAGCCTTCACTGCTAGCCAAAACGCTAGCTGAAATTTGAGCGCCGCAAGCTTTGCGGCCAAACCGTACCGCGATTCGCCTTGCCTAAGCCTTGCCGGCAGCCTCAGCCGCCGCATAATCCAGCTGGATGCCAGGGCCCATCGAGGAGCTCAGCGTTACGCCCTTGATGTACTTACCCTTGGCAGCCGAAGGCTTCGCCTTCACCACGCTGGTAATGACCGTCATCGCATTGTCGACAAGCTTCTGCGCATCGAACGAGAGCTTGCCTACGGGAACGTGAACCAGAGCGGTCTTATCCGTGCGGAACTCAACCTTACCGGCCTTGATCTCCTTGACCGCCTCAGCCACGTTCGTGGTCACGGTACCGGTCTTCGGGTTCGGCATCAGGCCCTTGGGGCCGAGAACCTTACCCAGACGTCCGACCGACTTCATCATGTCGGGCGTCGCGATCAGGGCATCAAAATCGGTCCAGCCTTCCTTCTGAATCTTCTCGACGAGCTCTTCGCCGCCGAAGAACTCAGCGCCGGCAACCTGTGCGTCCTTCACCTTGTCGCCCGAGGCGATAACAGCAACAATCTTGGTCTTACCCAGACCGTGCGGGAGAACAACCGTGCCGCGAACCATCTGGTCCGCATGACGGGGGTCGACACCGAGACGCAGCGTCAGATCGACCGTCTCATCAAACTTTGCGTACTTTGCCTTCTGGAGCAGCGGAACCGCGTCCGCCAGGACGTAAGGACGGGGCTCAACGAGCGCGCGCGCCTTCGCCAGATTCTTGGAGATCTTCCTAGCCATCTTTCCTCATCTCCCACCCCTCTCGGCGAAACACTGCCGGGGCGTGGTTATCGACTAGTCTCAATACGGGATTGAGACGCTCTTGTAAGTATGCAACAAATTGGGGGAATTGACAACCAGTTTCCCACATCCCACCCTAAAACTCCTGTCCGCCCTGCTGACCTTTTTCGGGACGCTCATCGTCTCCGCCACGCAATGAGCGCCGCAGAGAGGCCTTCGCGGAGCACTTGATCGGTACAAACCGCTGCAGACCCTTGATTCTTCTATCAGCAGGCCCTCTATAATCTCCGAATGTCCGCCGCACTCCAGATCTTCCGCCCCGATGCCCGCCCTGCCGACGCACTCCGTCCCATCCGCATTACGCCGGGCTTTGTCGCCATGGCCGAAGGATCCGTTCTCATGGAGTCCGGCAATACCCGGGTTCTCTGCAATGCCTCCATCGAACAGGGTGTCCCCGCCTGGCTGCGAAACTCCGGCCGCGGCTGGGTGACGGCGGAGTACGGCATGCTGCCTCGCGCCACCCTGACCCGCACTCCGCGCGAGGCCGAGCGAGGCAAGATCGGCGGACGCACCCATGAGATCCAGCGCCTGATTGGGCGCTCCCTGCGCTCCGTTGTGGACATGAAGGCCCTCGGCGAACGCACCATTATTCTCGACTGCGACGTCCTGCAAGCCGATGGTGGTACCCGCACAGCAGCCATTACCGGCGCCGCGGTTGCCCTTGCCATCGCCCTCGATAAACTCGTTGCCGCAGGAACTCTCAAGGCATCGCCCCTGCGCCAGATGGTCGCCGCAACCTCCGTCGGCATCGTCGACGGCAACGTCCTGCTTGACCTCTGTTACGAAGAGGACTCCCGCGCCACCGTCGACATGAACGTCGTCATGCTCGCCTCTGGCGGACTGGTCGAAACACAGGCGACCGCGGAGAAGGACTCCTACTCCCGCCAACAGCTTAGCGAGATGCTCGACTACGCGGAAAAAGGCATCCACCAGCTGCTCGAGGCACAACTGGCCGCGATCCGCTCCGCAAAATAACCAGACCGCCTGCTCAGTGGCAGGAGGCAACATCCTCGAACTTGCCTCCCGGAACCGCCTGCGCAGCCATCCCCTGCGCGCAGGCGAGGATCTTCTGATCCACCGGATCGTTATCCAGGGCATCGGTCGGCACAAAGGTCAGCGAAGAGCGTAACCCCAGAAAACGACCGCTCATCTGCTGCATAAGACTCATCGCCCCCTGCAGCAAAGCGAGCCCCTGCCGATCTGCATCGCTTGCCGCAGAGGCTGTCGCCATCTGCATGCGGCTATCCGCATTGCGTCGATATCCGGAGATCCAGGTCTGCTCGACTGGATTGTTCGTACGCACTGCATTTTCAATTGCACTGCGCCACTCGCGGATCACCGTCATCTGCTCGACGCCTGCCTGCAGAAATTCGCGGGTGTAGCCACTGTCCGCAGGTTTGGTTTGCGGAGCATCCGCCGCATGTGACGCTGGTGCTGTTGGCAGCGCTGCGGGCAGCGTCAGGACTACCCTGCTGCCCTGGAAGCCGAGCGTCGCCCCCGTGATGCGGGCCAAAGACTCCACCTCCACATACGACCGCCCATTGTGCTGGATCACCGGTGCCTGGCCGTCTCGACCAGGCACCGTCAGCGCGGAGCTTTGCACCTGGGCGAAAGCTGCCGCCGAAAGCAATACCAGAGAACCTGCTGTCATCATCGCGTTCATGCTGTCTTCCTCAACCGCAATTATCTATAGCATTCGCTCCGCTTTGGAGCGGAACGTGGCTTAGCCTTCATGAAACCGGATTGCTTCGCTGCCAAAGGCAAGCTTTGCCTTTACTTACGACGAGAGCAACGATTAGTCGTCGTCATACCCTGCAAAAAAACTTGACCGGCCCTGATAGCGAACCTATTATCCGGAAACTCCCCTGAAAAAAGATTTATTGCTGTTCCCATTTGCGAGTTGAAAGGCCGATTCATGTCCTCCACAGGAGTTGCAACGACCTATTTCCCCCCGATGACGGAATTAGCAAATTCCGTCGGCAAAGATTCCTTCCTCTTCTCTCACAGCCTCAGCGGCCACGAACTCTTCACCCGCGACGCCGTCAAGCGTCTGGTAGAGACGATCGGGGCTCTTCACGTCAGGCAGTCGTTCGGCGGAATTCCCCCAGGCTTCTTCATCAAGAAAGATGTTGGGCATCTGGAATGGGGATCCCCCGAATTTCAACGGGCACTGGACGAAGCCTATGACAACATCGACTTCAGCGGATCTCGCATTAAGCTCTCCGATATCCAGCAGGTCGATGTCTACCGGGATCTGCTGGCTGCCTGCATCCTCAACCTCAGCGAAGTAACAGGCATCGACTTCCAGCGCGACTTCAGCCGTGCCATCGCAACGCTTTTTATCAGCTCTCCCGGTGAGCAGACGCCCTATCACGTCGATCAGGAGGTCAATTTCCTTCTCCAGATCGACGGCATCAAGCACGTCAGTCTCTTCGATGGAAACGATCGCGCCGTAGTCACTTCTGAACACATGGAAGAGTTCTGGATGGGCAACAGCTTCATCGAGAGAAGCCACAACAAGGAACCAAAAAGTTACGTAATGGGGCCGTATCAGGGAGTTCACCAGCCTCCCTTCTTTCCCCATCTCATCACCGTGGGAGACAGTATGTCCGTCTCTCTCAGCCTTGGATTTCGTAAGGCCAAATTTCCGGAGGCTGAGGTCTACCGCATGAACTCCTACCTGAGAAAGCTCGGCCTTACGCCAAACCCTCCAGGATCGAGCCAGGTGGTCGATGGCCTCAAAAGCGCCATCATCCGCCCCGCGCTCCGCGCCAAGGAGCGCTTCCTTGGCTCCAACGGAGCCACGCTATCCTCACTTAAAAAGCCGGCCATGCGCTAACGCCTGTTCCTGCAGCTTCCGAATAAGTCCTTCGAGTAGAACGAAGAAAGCCCGACACACGCCCAGACTTCATGAGCGTGCCGGGCTTTGCTGTTCAATGGCTTTGCCGGTCCCCTGCACGGTAAACGCCCACCTTTTGAGGCACATGCAACTCCCTTCAGCCTGCTTTTGACATCTAACCTATTAGGATTGATAGAGTTGCCCTATTGAATAGAGGCATAGACCGATCCCACCCGTTACGTTGAGGCAAGTTGTTCAATTTGCTGTGTAGAATGACCGTCTAGCGAGACTCAAACACCGAGGAGAAAAGAGCAATGTCAAAGCTGACCCCAGGGAAACTTGCCGGACTGAAAGCCGTATCCGACCCGCGCGGCGTCATCGCCGCTGCCGCAATGGACCAGCGTGGCTCGCTGCAGAAGTCTCTGGCCAAGGAGCGCGGGGCCGCAGCCGATGCCCACGACCTTGAGCAGTTCAAGGTTCACGTGACCGAGGTCCTTACCAGGCACGCCTCCGCCATCCTGCTCGACCCGGAGTTCGGTCTGCCTGCCTCCAAGGTGCGCAACGGCAAGGGCCTGCTGCTCGCCTATGAGAAGACCGGCTACGATGCCGCCACGCCCGGCCGCCTGCCCGACCTGCTCGACGTCTGGAGCGTCCGTCGCCTGAAAGAGGCCGGTGCCGACTGCATCAAGATCCTTCTCTACTACACTCCCTACGAGAAGACCTCCATCAACGATCTCAAGCATGCCTGGATCGAGCGCATCGGCGACGAGTGCCTCGCCCACGACATCCCCTTCTTCCTCGAGACGGTCGGCTACGATGCCGATGGTGGCGACGAGAAATCCCTCGCCTACGCCAAGAAGAAGCCAGAGGTCGTCTCCGGCTCCATGGCCGAGTTCGGCAAGGAGCGCTATAACGTCGACGTCCTCAAGGTCGAAGTTCCCATCGATATGACCTTCGTCGAAGGCACCAAGGCCTTCAAGGGCGAGCGCGCCTACACCCGCGCCGAGGCTCTGCAGCACTTCCGCGACGCCGAGACCATGACACACAAGCCCTTCATCTATCTCTCGGCCGGCGTCTCCAACCCCGTCTTCATCGAGACCCTCGAACTGGCCGCCGAGTCCGGCACCAAGTTCAACGGCGTCCTCTGCGGCCGCGCCACCTGGAAGGAAGGCATTCCGATCTTCGCTAAGCAGGGCGCCAAGGCCTTCCATGAGTGGCTCGAGACCACCGGCGTCGAAAATATCGAGAACGTCAACAAGGCGCTTAAGGCCGCCAGCCCCTGGTATCTGAAGTTCGGAGCCAAGAGCATGGACGAGCTGGGCTAAGCGACAACGCTCTCCGGCTTCAATTGAGAACGGCGGCCTGATCAGGCCGCCGTTCTCTTTGCTTTTATAAGTACTGCTATTTACATCGTCTGTACTTCTCTCGGACAACACCTTCAAAACTTTGAAAAAATAGAGCGGGGCCGACGGGATTGCAGCCCCGCTCTTGCGAAAAATCAAACTTGTCAGCTCACGGTCTCACTCACCGGAGCGCGATAGCGCATATGGAGCTTCTCCATCTCGATATGAATCTGCTGGCCGTTCTGTTCCCTCTGCTCGGTCCAGCCTTCGATCACCTCAATGCAGGCGTGATCGATATAGCGCAGATTGACGCAGTGGATGTGGACCTCGCACTCCGTCTTCACCTCGTCCAGCGCCTGTGCGATACGAGGTATCGCAAGGAACGTGCCGATGCCGGAGAGATGCACGTGCGTCGCGCCCTCCTGCTCCTCCACCCGCGCATCAAGATGAGTCACCGTGTACAGCAGCCGCAGCAGCGACAGCCCCACGCCAACCATCACGCCCGTCAGCAGGTCTGTGGAAACGATCGTGATCATGGACGCGAAGTAGATCAGCACCGGAATCTTGCCGAATCGCGCCAGCTTACGAATCTCGGCCGGCTTCACCAGCTTGATGCCCACCAGGATCAGCACCGCCGCCAGGCTTGCCGTCGGGATCATGCGCAGGACAGAAGCGAACAGCACCACCGACATCAGCATCCACACGCCGTGCAGAATCGCAGACCGCCGCGTCTCCGCGCCCGCCTGTACATTGGCCGAGCTGCGCACGATCACGCCCGTCATCGGCAAGGACCCCACAAAGCCGCACAGCATATTGCCGACGCCCTGCGCCATCAACTCGCGGTCATAGTTCGTCTTGTGCCGCGTCTGCATCTGGTCGACCGCAGCCGCCGAAAGCAGTGTCTCCGCGCTTGCGATAAACGCCAGCGCCAGGGCCGTGCCCGCCAGCGTCGACAGGCCAATTCCCTGCATCGAGCTCAGGTGCGGCAGCGAGATCATCTGCCCCAGGTTCTCCGGCACCTTCACCCGGTTCACGCTCATAGCAAAAATCTGCGCCGTCGCCGTCGCCGTCACAATGCCCAGCAAAGCACTCGGAACCAGCTTCAGCTTCGCCGGACGGAATCGCTCCCACAACACCATCACGACAATCGTGATCAGTCCCACAAGTGCGGCAGCCTCTTCTTTGCTTCCGTTCAGCGGAAACAGACCGCCGAAGATCGCCCCCCACATCGCCTTGATGTTCGCCGGACCGCTATGCTCCGGTGTGCGATCCAGTACGACGTGGAACTGTTGAATCACAATCAGCACGCCGATACCGGCCAGCATGCCATGAATCACCTCGGGTGAGATCGCGCGAAACCAGCGCCCCGTCTTCAACAGACCGGCCACCAGCTGTATCGCGCCCGCAACCATCAGGATCGGTCCAAGCGCCGCCACACCATGCTCGCGCACCATCTCGAACACGATCACGGCCAGTCCCGCCGCCGGGCCGGAGACCTGCAGCGGCTGTCCCGAAAGAAAGCCCACCACCAGCCCACCGATAATGCCCGTCACCAACCCCGACGCCGGGGGCATCCCCGACGCCAGCGCGATCCCCATGCACAGTGGCAGCGCTACCAGAAAGACCACCAGCGACGCCGAAAGGTCCTTCATCCACGCACCGGACGGGCGCGCAGAGCCGCCCGCCGGTGTTGTAACTTCGTGCTTTGGATTGCGGATCTCAACCGAGGTGCTCACGTTACGTCTCCTTAAGCAATCTTCCGTTCGTCCCGCACGCCAGCCTCAATGACGGGCTGATCTTCAGGAAGTAGAGCAACGAAGCTTCCCTTCTCGGTATCGAAGCGGCGGATCCCTCCGCTGCCAATGTCGTACATCCATCCATGAACCTTCAGCGTCCCGCGGCGCATCGCCTCGTACACCGCTGGATGCGCCTTCAGGTTCTCCACCTGCGCGATGACATTCAGTTCAGCCAGAAGCGCCAGCTTCTCCTGAAAGGGCAGCGCCTCCGCGTCCTTCACCGAGGCGAGCCTTCCGCGCGACGACGCGCCGGCATTCTCCAGCCACGCCTTCACCACCGGCAACGACTCCAGCTGCTCCATGTGCAGCATGCCCTTCATCGCGCCACAGTCCGAGTGGCCACAGATAATGACATCGGCGACATTCAGCACGCGGATGGCATACTCCACCGTCGCCGCCACACCGCTCGATGCCTCGCCGGGGACAGGAACAAGGTTGCCCGCATTACGAATCGGAAACAGGACACCCGGCTCGCACTGCATGATCATCTCTGGCATCACGCGTGAATCCGAGCAGCAGATAAACAGCGCCTGCGGCTGCTGTCCGGTGGACAGCTTCTCAAAAAGCTCGGAATGCTGGGGAAAGACTTTGGAACGGAATTTGGCGTAACCATCAATCAACTGCTGCATAATCTTCTCCATGGACTGACCTGAAGCAGGGCATCAGGAACAGCCATCGGTACTTCGCTGAAGGGGTTTCATCGAAACTGCCGTCTGGCGGCTCTTGAGAGGGTCAGGCGCTCACGCAATGTGCGGAAGCAGCTGCCCCTGTCGCACGATGAAGTTCTGCGAGGGGTGTGATTATGCAGCGATAGGAGGAGCGCGTCCAAGCCCGGGCGCACGAGGTGCAGCTCCCAGGGCAATGACATTCTGATCAGCCAGCGGCTCCGTCAATCCGTCCGGGCGGACGAGGCGAAGCATGGCGGTCGCAATAGCACCCTGGATGTGCGTTCCCGCACCAGGATGGCCCTGCGACAGCATGACCTTCGGAGCATGATCTGCAAACGAGTGATCGAAATGCGCCACGACCACCGTCGCCGAGCTCTCGCTCTCACTGCGCGACGATCCTGCTCTCCGTGTGGAGTGAACAGGAATGTGCGAGTAGTTCAAACGCGTGTGCTGGAAGACATGCTGGCCGTGCAGAATCCCCAAAAAGCACAGGAGGTTGAGACCGAGGAAGATAGCCCCGAGTAGCAACCGATCCGAGATGGCTTTATGACGATTCATGACACCTTAGGGAGGAGTCTACCCTAAGGCAAGCCCTTGTCAACTGTCAGCCGTCCCTATCTTTCGGTCATTTCTATCGGTTACCAATTCGCGGTCACAACAATTTACCCGGCACTCAAAAAAGAAAAGCGGCCCGAAGGCCGCTTCTCTTACTCCCACTCGATCGTTCCCGGTGGCTTCGAGGTAATGTCGTACACCACGCGATTGATCCCGCGTATCTCGCTGACGATACGGCTCGATATAGTGCGTAACACCTCATACGGCAGCGGCGCCCAATCGGCCGTCATGCCGTCCTCGCTCTCCACCGCGCGGATCGCACAGGTGTACGCGTAGGTTCTCTGGTCGCCCATCACGCCAACGCTCTTCACCGGCAACAGGACCGCAAAGCTCTGCCACACCTTGCGATAAAGCCCCGCTTTCTTGATCTCGGTCACGACGATCTCGTCCGCCTCCTGAAGCAGCGCCACACGATCGGCCGTCACTTCACCCAAAATACGTACCGCCAGGCCCGGTCCGGGGAACGGCTGACGCTCCAGGATCTCCTCCGGCATACCCAGGTCGCGGCCAATCCGCCGCACCTCGTCCTTGAAGAGGTCGCGCAGCGGCTCGATCAGCTTCAGCTTCATATCGTCCGGCAGGCCACCGACATTGTGGTGACTCTTGATGGTGTGCGAAGGCCCATGCACGCTCGACGACTCGATCACGTCCGGATACAGGGTTCCCTGCACCAGCCACGCCACCTCTTCACCCGAGCTCTTCTCGGCCTGAAATATCTTCCCGGCCTCATCGTCGAACACCGCGATGAACTCGTTGCCGATGATCTTGCGCTTCTTCTCCGGGTCAGTCACGCCGGCCAGCTTCGTCAGAAAGCGCTCACCCGCATCCACGGCCACGACGTTCAGCCCCAGCCCCTCGCGCATCGTCTTCTGCACCTTGGCGAACTCTTCCTTGCGCAGCACGCCGTTGTTCACGAAGATGCACGTCAGCCGGTCGCCGATCGCCTTGGCCACCAGCACCGCAGCCACCGACGAGTCCACGCCGCCGCTCAGCCCGCAGATCGCATGACCATCGCCAACCTGCGCCTTGATCTTCTTCACCGTCGACTGGATAAAGTGCTCCGGCGTCCAGTCCGCCTTGGCTCCGCAGATGTCGATGCAGAAGTTCTTCAGCAGCTCCATGCCCTGGCGCGTATGTGCGACCTCGGGATGAAACTGCACCGCCCACATCTTCCGCTCTTCATTCGCTATACCCGCGACAGCGTTCGACGTCTTCGCCGTCAGCCTGAAGCCCTCAGGCAGCTCCTTCGCCTCGTCGCCATGCGACATCCATACATCCAGCGTCTGCGGCAGGCCGCGGAACAGCGGAGTCTCCTCGATCACCGTCACCTGCGCATGGCCGTACTCCCGTGCCGGCGCGGACTCCACCTTGCCGCCGAGGTGATACGTCATGAACTGGAGGCCATAGCAGATGCCCAGTACCGGCAGCTCCATCTTGAGCACCGCCGGATCGGCCGCAGGAGCATCGGCGTCGTAAACCGAGCTCGGTCCGCCGGAGAGAATGATGCCCTTCGGCTTCAGCTCCCGAACCTTCTCCAGCGGAGTCGTACAGGGCAGCACAACCGAAAATACGTTGAACTCGCGGATACGCCGCGCAATCAGCTGCGTATACTGCGACCCAAAATCAAGGATGACGATCGTAGAGGTGTCCACACTACAAGTGTAAACGGCGCCACTCCGTCGCGATCAATGTTCCTCGTACGCCTTCCACAGCCGCAGATACCCCAGCAGCCGCGCCACATGAAAGAAGTCCGAAGCCGCCAGGTACAGCACCCCGTCCGCGGCCCACCAGATGCCAAGGAACTCCGGCGTGGTAATGCTCTCAAAAGGCAGCGGGGTCGAGGAGAAGACCAGCGCCAGCACAATCAGCGCGATCTTCACAATCCCCATCACCAGGTTGATCTCTACCAGCTTGCTCTTCAGCTTGCCCAGCCGGAACGCCCCGGCCAGCGCGGCCCCCGGCCCCTCGTCGCGCAGCATCGCCAGCAGCGGAGCCACACTGAATCCCCAGCTGACGATCGCCCACAGGGTAAACAGGCCGATCGTCGCGATGATCGTCAGTGCGAAGTAGCCCACCAGGTTTGGGTCTCCACCACGCGCCAGCGGATTCGTTACCGTCACCCGCGCCGCGCCCTGCAGGCAGGCAAACCACACGCCGAAGCTCGCCAACAGCGCCACCACGCGAATCGCCTGCAGCACCATCAGCGTGAATGGCCGCGCCTTCAGGCTCGGGTCGATCTTCCGCAGCACCACGGTTCGCCCCAGCGCCGACCACACCGACCAAGTCACCAGCAGCAGCGGCCCCAGCCACTTCGCCTCGGCCATCACAGGCGGCAGCAGCACATCCATCGCCTGCGCCAGCGTCTGGGCAGCCTTCATCGGCTGAGTCACCGTCATCGCCTCGAGGCCGTGAATATCCAGCGGCACACTCGCCACAATCCGCGATCCCACACGCCACAACAGCCACAGCGCAGGAATGCCGTAGATCCATCTCCACAGCACCTCGTACAGCGTCAGCAGCGGACGCTTCCAGCACTCCTCCAGCACCCGAACAAACGACTGCGTCGCCCGAACATCACCGCCCGCAACGGCAACGATCGTCCCCTGCCCGTCGTTAAAAGAACCGGCCACTACTTCACCACGAGATTCACAAGCTTGTTCGGCACTACGATCACTTTGACCACGGTCTTCCCTTCAATACGCGCCTTCACCTTCTCATCTGACGAAGCTGCGGCCTTTACGGCATCATCGTTGCTGCCCGCGGCGACCTTCACCACGTTCACCAGCTTGCCGTTCACCTGCACCGGAATCTCGATCTCATTCTCCCGTGCCAGATCCTCATCCGCCACCGGCCACGCCGCCCGGAAGACCACGCCCTCGCCGCCCATCTGCTCCCACATCTCAGCCGCAAAGAACGGCGCAAACGGAGCCAGCAGCAGCACAAGATTGCGGAAGATCTCCGCCACGGCAGCAGGCGAAACCTCGCCCGCATCCATCGCCGCCTCGGTCGCAACAATCTCGTTGATCAGCGTCATAATCGCCGCAATCGACGTGTTGAAGTGCCACCGTCCGCCAAAGTCCTGCGTCACCTTCGCAATCGTCTGGTGCAGTTTCCTCAGCAACTTCTGATCGGTCTGCGTACGGCTAGCCAGCTGCGGCGACTGCCCCTCCCGCACCAGCTCCGCATACTTCGTCGCCAGCCGGTGCACGCGCCCCAGGAAGCGGCTGATGCCTGCAACGCCCTCCTCCTGCCACTCCAGATCACGGTCCGGCGGCGCCGCGAACAACGCATACATCCTCGTCGCATCCGCGCCATACTTCTCAATCATCAGGTCCGGCGAGACCACGTTGCCCTTCGACTTCGACATCTTCGCGCCGTCCTTGATCACCATGCCCTGCGTAAACAACCGCTCCGCAGGCTCATCGTTCTTGATCAGGCCAAGATCGCGCATCACCTTCGTCCAGAACCGCGAGTAGATCAGGTGCAGAATCGCGTGCTCCACGCCGCCGATGTACTGGTCGATCGGGAACCAGTAGTTCGCCTTCTCGCTCGCAAACGGAACCGTGCTGTCCTTTGCATCCGTGTAGCGGTAGAAGTACCAGCTCGAATCGACGAACGTATCCATCGTGTCCGTCTCGCGCTTCGCCGGTCCGCCGCACACCGGGCACGTCGTGTTCAGGAAGTCAGCCACCTTGCCCAGCGGCGAACCGCCCTCCTGCGTAATCTCGATCTGCTCCGGCAACAGCACCGGCAGCGCGCTCTCCGGCAACGCCACCACGCCGCCTGCTTCTACGCCCGCATGCCCGTTCTGGCAGTACACCATCGGGATCGGCGTGCCCCAGTAACGCTGACGGCTCACGCCCCAGTCCTTCAGGCGATACGTCACCGTCGGCTCGCCAAAGCCCTGCTCCTTCGCCAGCGACGAGAGCTTCTGCTGTGCATCCACGCAGCCCAGGCCATCCCACTCGCCGGAGTTGATCAGCACCGCATCCTCTTCCGCCGTAAACGGAAGCTCAGGTTCGCCACCATCCTTCGGCGCGATCACCCGCTTGATCTCCAGCCCATACTTCGTCGCAAACTCGAAGTCGCGTTCATCATGCGCCGGAACGCTCATAATCGCGCCCGTGCCATAGTCCGCCAGAATGTAGTTGCCCACCCAGATCGGAACCTTCACGCCATTGAACGGATTCACCGCGAACCGGCCCGTGTTCACGCCATGCTTCTCGATCGCTCCCAACGCATCAGACTCGCGCGCCTTCTTCTGCTCCTCCAGCAGCGCCTCGACCTTCGCCGCCAGCTCCGCATCCTCGGCAGCAAATGCCTTCGCCACCGCATGTTCCGGAGCAAGCTGCACCGACGTCGCGCCAAAGATCGTATCCACGCGCGTCGTAAACACCGTAATCGCTTTACAGGTGTCATCCTGAACGGATCCTGAGCGAACGGAGTGAGTCGAAGGAGAAGTCGAAGGACCTGCGGTTACTGCAGAAGCCCCGTCGACCGCAAAGTCCACCAGCGCGCCTTCGCTCCGTCCGATCCAGTTGCGCTGCATCGTGCGCACCTTCTCCGGCCAGCCCTCCAGCTTGTCCAGGCCTTCCACCAGCTCATCGGCGTACTTCGTAATCTTCAGGAACCACTGCGTCAGGTCGCGCAGCTCGACGATCGTCTCCTCGTGCCGCCAGCAACGGCCGTTGATGACCTGCTCGTTCGCCAGAACCGTCTGGCAGTCCGGGCACCAGTTCACCTTGCTCTTCTTGCGATACGCCAGGCCCTTCTCGAACATCTTCAGGAAGAACCACTGGTTCCACCGGTAGTAGTCCGGCAGACAGGTCGTCACCTCGTTCGCCCAGTCGTAGCTCAATCCCATCCGCCGCATCTGCGTCTTCATCGCGGCGATATTCTTCAGCGTCCACTCGCGCGGCGGCGTGTTGTTCTTCAGAGCCGCGTTCTCCGCAGGCAAACCGAACGCATCCCATCCCATCGGGTGCAGCACGTTGTAACCGCGCATCCACATATGCCGCGCCAGCGCATCGCCGATCGAGTAGTTCCGCACATGCCCCATGTGCAACTGGCCACTGGGATACGGCAGCATCTCCAGGCAGTAATATTTCGGCTTGCCCGAATCGTGCCCTTCGGCGGCATACAGCGCAGGATCGGCGTCCCACCGCGCCTGCCACTTGGGCTCAATCGCTGCTGGGTTATATCGTCCGTCGCGCTCGTTCTCGTCTTTCACCATCTCGGCCATATCTATCGATTGTAAAGAAACGGGCCGCGAGGTGCAGACCCGACCTAATTCGACATCTGATCCAGCCTCTCCTGCAACTCCTTCAGCGTCTGCCGAACATCCTTCACCGAGTAACCCGCAGGCGCACGGAACAGCGCTGGGTCAGGCTCTGCCCGAGAAAACGGATCCAGCTCCACCGTCTGCTCTCCCGATCTCGGGTCTTCCCACTGCTCCTTCATCACCAGCTTCAGATCGGGCGACGTCCACGTCTCATGAATCTTCGTAATCGGAGCATCATTGCCAGACCTCCCAATCGGAACCACCGTCGTCACCTTCCTGACCGTGACCGGTAAGCCCTGCAGCGTATCCGGGGCTAGATCCTCGGTCGTCACCACTGGTTGCGGCCTTGAATCCTCCGCCGCCTGTTGCTTCTCCGCAGCAGGCTTCGCCGCTTCTTTCTTCTCCGGCAGCCTGATCAGCGTGGCCACCTTCGTCGTCCTGGGTCCCGTCGTCCAGATCATCATGGTGTGAGCCACAGGATCGAGCACGAACACCATCACCGTCTCCGGCTGTCCATTCTGTGCCTCCTCCATCCTCCGCTCCACCCGCACTCTTCCAGCGGAATCTCGCGCGACCGAATGGTGTCCATGATGCGAGATCCTTGTCCCATCCGCCAGTACCCTCTTGATCCTCCGAACCTGCATCGCCGAATACGGCTGCCCCACCACAGGAGCCGCCATAAGCGTGTGTATCAATCCCCCATTTGCAATAACCTCTTGAGGCGCATCGCTCGCCGTCGCCTGTGCTCCCGCCAATGTCGTCATCAACGCCAGAAAACCAACCGCCATCGTCCTGCGCATCGTTCTCTCCTGAGCCAACGCTCCAAATGTACTGTGGGTCTTTTCACTTCAACCCGGAAAACTTGTCTAAGACTTACCAAATCTCTACATTGTTTCCGTGCTGTCTGTCTGAACCTAACCAGCGGTAACCTATCGGAATAAGGTCAACAATGAATAAACGGCAGTTCCTCAAGACCTCAGGAGTCCTCGTGTCCGGAAGCATCCTCTCCCGTTTCGCTCACGCTGAATCTCCCTCCGCTCCCGCTCAGAAGCCCCGCACCAACTGGGCCGGCAACCTCACCTATCACACCAGCAATCTCTTCGAGCCCACCACGGTCGCCGAACTCCAGCAGGTCATCAAGGACAACCCCAGCATCCGCCCCCTCGGCACCCGTCATTCCTTCAACGCCCTCGCCGACAGCACCCACGCCCAGGTCTCGCTCAGCCATTTCAAAGACATCACAATCGACGAGAAGACCCGCACCGTCTCCGTCGACGCCGGGGTCCGCTACGGCGACCTCGCCCCCGTCATCGACGCCAGGGGTTTCGCCGTCCACAACCTCGCCTCCCTGCCCCACATCTCCGTGCCCGGAGCCATCGCCACCGCAACCCACGGCTCCGGACTCCACAACAAGAACCTGTCCTCCTCCGTAGCGGCAATCGAGTTCGTCGACGCCAACGGCGACCTGCAAAAGCTCTCCCGCGCCGACGGAGAAAAATTCAACGGTGCCGTCGTCAACCTCGGACTCCTCGGCGTCATGACCAAAATCACCCTGGACCTCGAACCCTCCTTCCAGGTCGCGCAGACCGTCTACACCGACATCCCTTTCGCCGAGCTCGAACACCACTTCGACGACATCTTCGGCGCCGGCTACTCCGTCAGCATCTTCACCGACTGGCAGCACTCCCGCGGCACCGAGCTCTGGCTCAAGCGGCTCGTCAAAGCCGACCATCCCCTCGATACCCCGGAGATGTTCTACAACGCCCGCCTCGCCAACCGGAATCTGCATCCCATCCCCGCCCTCGACCCGGTCAACTGCACCCCGCAGATGAACCTCCCCGGCCCCTGGTACGAGCGTCTTCCCCACTTCCGCATGAACTTCACCCCCTCCAGCGGCGAAGAGCTGCAGACCGAGTACTTCGTCCCCCGCGCCGACGCCTACAAGGCCATCCGCGCCGTCGAAACCCTCCGCGACAAGATCACGCCACACCTGCTCACCACCGAGCTCCGCGTCATCGCCGCCGACAACCTCTGGCTCAGCATGGCCCACCAGCAGGACTCCCTCGCCATCCACTTCACCTGGAAGCGCGAGTGGCCCGAGGTGCAGAAGATCCTCCCGCTCATCGAGGCCCAGCTCGCCCCCTTCAACCCGCGCCCCCACTGGGCCAAGCTCTCCACCCTCAAGCCCGATCACTTCCACCAGGCCTACCCACGCCTGAACGATTTCAAATCCCTGGTCCAGCAGTACGACCCCAAGGGCAAGTTCCGCAACGACCTCATCACCACCGAGCTCTACAGCTAGCGCCAAGCACCGTCACTCATCAAGCCAAACACCATCACTCATCAAAAAGAGAGACGCCATCCGACGTCTCTCTTTCTTTACCCGCCACAAACTGTGTCATTCCGAGAGAGCGCAGCGAACCGAGGAACCCCCGCATTCGCCCGCATCGCCACAACTTCACGCCGGACGCACCAATACGGGTGCCCCATATCTCGAAGAGATGTGGGTCGCGGAAAACCGGGTTCGCGGAAAGCCGGGTGCCCCATTCATGCAGCCTCACCGCATGAGTGGGCTTCGCGCAAAAGCGCGAACCGCTCTTCCTCCCTCCGTCATCCCAACCGAAGTAGAGGAACCTGCTTTCCTTCACCACCACCCCAACCGCTCCTTTCCCCCACCCCACCGCATCCAACCCAACATGACCCAGGAACTCAAAGGCCAACTCGCCGTCGTCACCGGAGCAGCCCGCGGCATCGGCGCCGCCATCAGCAAACAGCTCGCCTCCATGGGAGCCACCGTCGTCCTCGCCGCCCGCGACAAGGCAAAGCTGGAGCAGGTCCAGTCCGAAATCGCTGCCGACGGCGGTCAGGCCGAGATCGCAAGCTTCGATCTGACGAGCGATTCCTCCATCACCGCACTCGCCGACACCATCAAAGCCCACCACAGTCGCTGCGACATCCTCATCAACAACGCCGGCATCGGCATCCTGGGCAAGCCGCTCCACGAGACCACGCCCGATGAGTGGGACAACCTCATGGCCACCAATCTCCGCGGCCCTTACCTCATGATCCGCGCCCTCGCGCCCCTCATGATCGCCGCAAACTCCGGTCACATCATCAACATCTCATCGCTCGCCGGACGCAATCCCCTGCCCAACGGAGCCGCCTACTCTGCCTCCAAATGGGCACTCAACGGCCTCACCTACTCCGTCGCCGAAGAGTTGCGCCCCCACAACATCCGCGTCTCCGTCGTAGCTCCCGGCTCCGTCAACACCGGCTTCGGCCGCGACAAGACCGACAACCCCCGCAAGATCCAGCCCGCCGACGTCGCCCACGTCGTCGCCATGCTCGTCACCCAGGCGCCGCAGTCCTTCGTCAGCGAAGTCCTACTCCGCCCTACACAGAAACCATAATCTTCAACAGGGACCGCACATCTGCAATGGTTCAACGGGCAGCTGTGCGGTTCTCTTCGTCACGCAGCGTATAACCCGCCGGCACTTGAAACAGTGCGGGGTCAGGCTCCGTACGCTTCATATTGGAAAATTCGAACTTCCTCAATCCACTCACCGGGTCGTCGATGATGGTAATCAGCGCCAGCCGCAGCTCCGGCGAATACCAGCTTTGAATCGTGGTCGTCAGGTCTTTGTCATTGCCATCCACTCCAGCCGGAACAATCCGCACGACCTTCGACCCACGCGTCGTCACTCCCATGATGATCTGCGGTGGTAACTCCTCAGTGTGATACTTCAACCGATGCTCACGGTCGGGCCCAAGGTAGACATCCATCCCCTCGGCCCCCGGCACTCGCTCGGTCCTTCTCGGCAGCGGCTCACCGAAGTGCTTCACCGTCGCAACCTTGCTGCACGTGCACCAGTTTGTCGAGGTTCGCGTATTCGGATCGAAGACGCTGATCGTTTCATACCGCATGGTCTCCGGCCGCAGAGGGTCGCCAGGCCGCTTCACCTTCGACCACGTTCGTCCCTGCGAATCCCGCGCCAGCGACGCCGTACTCTGTTTTTCGATGGTCGTTCCATCCGCCAGCTTCTGATAGCTGGTCATCGTTCGCTCGGCCGTATACGGTTCCCCGGTTACAGGCAAAGAAGCGGGCGGCAATGACTGACAGAATCCCGTTGAGCACACCAGTAATGCAAGGACGAAACGCACACGCATAGAGCATCCCTCTACCGCACGGCTCTCACTTCCAGCTCAGTCTGACCCGAAACTTGTTGCGTTGCAAGCCCTCACCCAGCCGCCAGCGCCCGCAGCACCCCAACATTCCGAGCCTCATCCCCCGGAGCATCCACCGGCGTCTCAGCAATAAACGCACAGTGCGCAAACTTCGGCTCATGCAGCAGCCGGCGAAACGCCTCCGCTCCAATCGTGCCCTCGCCGATGTGTTCATGCCGATCCAGCTTCGATCCCATCGCCGCCTTGGCATCGTTGCAGTGCCACACCTTCACCGCATCAAAGCCCACCGTCGATTCGATCAGCTTCATCGTCTCGATATACCCATCCGCCGTCACAAGGTCATACCCCGCCACATGCACATGGCATGTATCCAGACACACCGCCACCGGAGCGCACGCCTTCAGCGTCTCCACCAGTTCAGCCACCTGCTCCAGCTTGCCGCCGAGCGAAAACTCCGCGCCAGCCGTGTTCTCGATCAGAATCTGAAACTTCTTCCCTGTAAAGTCGATCCCCTCGATCGCCTTCTCGATCGACGCCGCCGCATACGTCAGCCCCTGCTCCCGCGTCAGCCCCTTCCAGCTCCCCGGATGCAGCACCAGGAACTCCGCCCCCAGCGCCAGCGCCCTCTCCACCTCGCCGCGAAACGCATTCGTCGAGTTCTCCCGCACCGTATCCGTCTGCGAGCAGAGATTGATCAGGTAGCTCGCATGCACCGCCACCGGCCCCACATCGTGCTTGGCGCGCAGCTCCGCCATCTTCGCCGCGTCCGCAGCCTTCACCGGCGAGGCCTTCCACATCCTCGGACTCGAAGAGAAAATCTGGAACGTATTCGCACCCGCCTCAACCGCGCGTTCCACCGCCGTCCACACTCCGCCGCTCGTCCCGACATGCACACCAATACGCTTCTTCGTCTTCGTCGCCATCCCTCCAGCCTACCGCAAAATCCAACCGCACTTCATCAGCCGTCATCCCGCTTTGTAAATGTCATTCCGCCTTTTCAAAGCCGTCATCCCACTTTCCTGTAGTTGCCATCCCACCCACTTAAATTGTCATTCCGCAGCAAAACGGAGGAGTCTGCTTTCTCCCCACTCACCACATCGCCATCCACACCACCGAAACCCCTCTCTCCCCTCTCCACGAACATGCACCCCGGCCCCTCCAACCCCACCTGCTATGCTGAAGCCGCCCCGCCACGAAAGGAAAACCATGGCCGCTCCACAGAGCTACAAGAACCACGCACGCTTAGATCCGCCAATGCACTTCTTCATCATCCCGGTTCTGCTCATCAACCTCGGAGTCGCGGTCTACATCGCCATCCATTTCCGGCACGACTATCCATACCTCGGCCACTGGTCCATCCTCGTCGCGCTCGCCCTTCTCACCCTTGCCCTGCGCTGTCGTATGAATGACCTCAAGCTCCAGAACCGCATCATCCGCCTCGAAGAGCGCCTGCGCCTCGCCTCCCTGCTGCCGCAGGACCAGCTCGCCCACATCAGCGAACTCGACAACCGGCAGCTGATCGCCCTCCGCTTCTGCTGCGACGAAGAACTTCCCGCGCTCGTCCGCAAGACGCTCACACAGAACCTCGAGCCCAAAGCGATCAAACAGAGCATCACCGTATGGCGCGCCGACAACCACCGCGTCTGAAAATAGAGAAGGGGCAGCCGCCCTCGCTGCCCCTCTCAAAAGCGATCTGCCAGGTCTCTACTAGCTCGCTCATCACCAACGATCACTTCCGACAAGCCGACTTCACGGTACCAATCGAGTCAATGAGCACATTGGCGATTTGGCGCTCATCAGCGCATCGTCGAAGGATCGCAACGCCGATGCCTGCTTCACGGGACTAACGTGTAGGCTCTTTGCCTGGGGTGCCGGCGGCGCGGAAAGTGATACCCATCGTATGCCTTGGTACACCATTCTCAGCGGGATTTCTAACCAAAAATGCTTTCGCTGAAGCATCGTTTTTCAAATAGCCATCCAGGAACTCAAGCGTGTAGCGAGCGACCCACGCATAGCCCGTATTGGTGTCATCGCGTCCGTAGTCCGCTACCTCATCTTCCGCGTAGTCCTCCGCCGTCTTACGCCGCTGACACATGGAGCAGAACTCCGGATGAGACATGCCGAGCATTTTCACACTGAACAGATCTGCTTGCCTCCATGCATTTAAAACACTCGGGCCGACGATATCCGACGGAGGGCCATCGTAGTAGCTGTCGAGAGCTTCCATCAGCATCGAACTGTTTGCCGCGAAGAAGAGAAGGGGTATCTTCATCTCGTTCGGGTGCACATCGCCAGCTTTCTGCACGAGACCTGGAAAATAGCGCATGCTTCCGTCCAGTTCTGCCAGCGCGTGGATGCGCGGGTCTCGAGCGGCGGCAAACAGGCTTGAGATTCCGCCCCAGCTCCAACTCACCACTGCAACTTCAGACACGTCGGCTTGAGGCAGTTCGGATGCATAGGTCACGAGAAACGAGATGTCACGCGCCTCCGCGTTGATCCCTTCGGTATCGTCCGTCATGTCACGTGTTGAGGCACCCATGGAAGGGCTCGCCAGAACAACATAACCATGACTGGCAAGGTACTCACACAAGTCGGCGTTTTCCCACGCCGTCGCAGAATCGCTGGGAGCGTAGATCACGACCGGGTAACGGCCCTCGGCGGGAGCAGCATTTCGCACTGCCCAGAGAGGAATGTCGAACACGGCCCGAAATCGCGGGCGCCACTTGTTTTGCTTCTCATCTGGCGCGTTGAAATGAATCTCCTCGTCGGCCAGCGATACGTAATTGCCGACCGTCATTGGTTTGTTCATGCTCTTGACCGCCGGGTACCAAATCAGCGTCTGCAGAGGGCGGTAGGCTTCGCTCCCCGCAGGAAAAGAGCGTGTTCGGTCGTATTGCTCGATGACCTTTAGACCAACCGGATAGTCACCTGGCTTCTGCAGAAATCGAAATGCCGGTGATTGAGCAGGTGCAGAAGCAGCACTCAGTGCGACGAACAAGCTGACCAGGACTTGAAACTTCAACATGGATCTCCATCGTTCCTCAATCTATACGTGCAGGATCTCCACGGGTTCCATTGACTCAGAAGTCGCAGAGGAGTGCGATACAGGGCTCCAAAACTCAACTGTTGCGTCCAGGCCAACACACTCATTAAGTTCGGCGTGACAGCAACGATGGGATGAGTAACGAGAAACACTCTTATGGCCAGCAAACAAAGAAGAGGACGGCCAGTTGGCCGCCCTCTTCGTCACTGACGCAATGATCAGCACGCAACAATCAATATCCAACCGAGAACAGCTGTTTCTCATGCTTCGGCTTCTCAATCTCATCCACCAGCGCAATCGCGTAATCGGCAAATGAAATTTTGCTCTCACCATTGGGCTGCGTCACAAGCTCTTTGCTGCCCAGGCGGAACTTGCCCGTACGCTCACCAGGAACGAAGTAAGCAGCAGGAGCGAGGTATGTCCAGTTAATGTCCGAGGCTTTCAGGACCTCAGCCGCCTTCTCGTGCGAGACGGCAATCGGCATGTATGCCTCCGGCAGATAACCCGACTTGATCAGCGTCACACCGGGAGCAACCTCAAGCTGTCCGGCGCCGCCCACAACCACCAGCCGCGGTCCGCCAGCCTTCTTCACCGCCTCAATCTCCAGCTTCGTTACGTCGATCAGCTTGTCCGTATTCTCTGCGGGAGGCTGATACGCCGAAACAACAACGTCCGCGCCCTTGATAATAGCGGCAACCGCATCCGCGTTCGAAAGATCGTCGCTCTTGGCCGTTACCCCTGCAACATCCTTCAGCTTCTCCACGTTCCTGGCCACGCCCGTCACCTTGTGACCACGCGCTACCAACTCCTTCACAATCTCAGAACCCGAGTTTCCGGTCGCACCATACACAACGATATTCATTGCCGTGCCTCCTTTTGACTCAACTGCAGTCTTCATTAAAGATGCGTGTTGCAACACGCAAGATGCAGAAATTCCCCATGCCGGCCACGAGTTCATCAGGTCCCAAATGGAACTGTCAAGCCCCTCTCATTGGCAACCAGCAGAAATCAAACAGGATGGCCACAAAACCAGCCTGCCGATTTGTTAGCAGCCAACGGCTATGATGGAAATCAGGCCCATAGAAACGAAAAGCCCTTGCCGGGTGGCAAGGGCTTTACTGTTTAGAATCAATAATTTACGTCTAAACCATTGATTATCAAGAATTTAGCGGACTGGTATCAAGCTAAAACCTTATCTTTCAAGATTTTAGGACTAAACCCCCGGGGGGGGCCTAGTATACGTCGCGCTGGTAACGCTTCTGCTTCTTCATGCTCGCCAGATACTCGTTAGCATGCTCCAGCGTGCCGTTCGAGCCCTGAGCGATCGCGTCCAGCAGCGCCAGCTCAACATCCTTTGCCATACGAGTAGCATCGCCGCAGACGTAGAAATAAGCGCCCTGTTCAAGCAGCTCGTAAACCGCCTTGGCGTTCTCAGAGATCCGGTCCTGCACATAAACCTTGTTGTGCTGGTCGCGCGAGAACGCAGTGTGAAGTGTAAGGAAGCCGTCCTTCACCATGCCTTCCAGCTGATCCTGATAAAGAAAGTCCAGCTTCGAGCGCTGCTCCCCGAAGAAGAGCCAGTTCTTACCCTTGGCTCCCTCAACCTGGCGCTCCTCAAGAAACGCACGGAACGGAGCAATACCCGTTCCCGGCCCGATCATGATCACCGGCGTTTCAGAGTTCTCAGGAAGACGGAAGTTGTTGTTCGAGTGCAGGAAGATCGGCATCGTCGTTCCGATCTCCGAACGGTCACCCAGGTGGCCTGAAGCAACACCCTGGCGGTCGCGTCCATGCGCCTCGTAACGGATCACGCGCACGGTGGTATGCACCGAATCCGGGTGAGCCTTCTGGCTCGACGAGATCGAATACATCCGCGGCGTCAGGCGCGGCAGGATGTTGAACAGCTGCTGAGGATCCGTCACGACGCCCGGGAAGTCCGTAGCCAGGTCAACAAACTCACGGCCCCAGCAATAGTCCTCAGCCTTGGCGCGGTTGTCCGGCCCGGTCAGGCCCTTCAGCCCCTCGTGCTCAGGTGCCAGCTTCGCCATCTGCGTGATCGCGCCACGCGACAGCTTGCCGGTCGTCAAACGATTACGCAGCGCCTCTTCCAGCGAGATCTCAACCTTGTAGTGATCCAGCACGCGCTCATCGCCCTTGTAGCCGAGAGCCTTCAGCACATCCTCCACCGCCGACGGACGGTTCTCCGGGATGATACCGACTGCGTCACCAGGGGTGTAGGTCATCCCCTCTTCGAGCGCCAGTTCGACATGGCGCGTCTCCTTCTCCGAACCCTCGGCCGTGATCTGCACGTTGACATTCACATTCGAGTGGTACGGATTGTTTCGTGTGTACTTTTGGGCGTGTCCCGCCCCCGCCTTCGCTTCCTGTTCCAGAACTTCGCTCATACCTCTATGGTAAAACGCATTGCACCAAAATTGAGCTGAAAATATAGGACTATTTTGGTGGCATTTGCTCCAGAGGCACTGCCGGCGCGGCATACCAGCTCCCTGCCGGAACCACCGCCGGCCTCTCCGGATCTCGCACGTAAGCTGGTGTCATAATCTGTACGCCAAACTGGTTGAACTCATCGAGAATGTTGCGGTTAAGTTCGGCGCGCACAGCATTCAGCGGCGCCTGTCCGGTCAGAAAAACAGTCAGCTCATAGGTGATGTCAAAGGAGTTCAGCGACGTCTCCAACACGAACGGCGCGGGCTGTTGACGGACCGTATGTGTCTTGCCGGCTGCGTTCAGCAACATCGCTTCCACCTGCCGCCACGGCGTGTCATAACCAATACCAGCCGTCGTCGACAAGGACAGCGATCCTTCTGCAGCCGCGCTGTGGTTGATGATCTGTCCGCCAAGCACCTGCGAGTTCGGAATCGTGATCACCGTCTGCTGGCGAGTTCGAAGCCGCGTGACGAACAGGGATGTCGTTTCCACATAGCCCTGCGCGTCCCCGATCTGTACGAAGTCGCCCTTCTGAAACGAATCCATATACGTCAGCAGGACGCCGTTCAGCACGTTGGACACAACTCCTGTCGAGCCCAGGGAGAAGAGCACGCCGAGAAACAAAGAAAAGCCCTTGAACGCAGCCGATTGAGAACCAGGAATGTACGGATAGGCGATCAACACCGCAAGCAAGACCAGCGCGAGGTTGACCAGTCGCGATGTCACCTGGGCCCACTGCGGCTTGAACCCCTCCATCCGCACGTGTCCTTCTCCGATGCGCTGGAAAGCAAAGCTCACCAACTGCACAAGATATCTGCACGCCACCGCAATGATCAGGATAAAGATCAGCGAAGGCGCACTGCTCCAGGCAGCCCAGCCAAACTGCTCGAGCGGCCGCTCGACACCTGCAAGCATCTTCTCGCCCAGCGGTTTCGTCTGCGGATAGATCAGGAAGAGAAGCTGGAACGCCGCATAGATGACAAACAACGAGACACCCAGCCGGATCGTGCGCAACAACAATCGAAAGATGCCGGTCAGTTGCTCTGCGTCGATCAGCGACCAGCTCTGCCCTTTCGCCCGAGTCAGCCGTGACAGGATCTCACGCGAGATGACACCGGACACCCATCGCGTGATCGGCACCAGCAGCCAGAGCGCAGCTACTGTGAGCAGGACAACCACCGCCGTCAGCCCCATGCGCTCGAGCATGCGGCCGCGTGTGTGGTCTACACGGTATGTATTAATCGCCTGAGTAAACGCCGTCTGCCATGAAAGCGCCAATTCCGGAGCGGAGACACCTGCGGCCTCGGCGTCTCCGGCGAAGACCGAGGCCAGCACAAGGTCTCCCTGCGTCACATCGATTCTCAGTTCCTTCGGATATGTTGCGATGTCGATCGACTGCGATCCATCTCTAGCAAGCCGCAGCAGGCGCTCACTTATAGCCGCGGCACGCACCTGCGGGGTAATGCTGCCGATGCCCCAGCGAATCTCGATAACCGTCCGGCCATCCATGACAACAGCGACAGGAGCATAGACTGTCGCAGGCGCCGCGCCGTTCACGGCGGCGGTCTCCTTGGGATGCTCTGCGTGCCGTACTGGCTGGGCAACGACCTGAGCGCTCAGCGGAAAAACAAGTGCAACTCCAAGTAGCAACCGTCTTAGCCATTGCGCATTCATGCCATACGTTTAGCACGAAAAGCAACGATTACGCTCTAAACAAACTCCCGGAAGCAACTCACGGTACGACTGATGATGGTATCGGGCGACTGTGCCCATAGCGACTCGTTGAAGATCTCGACCTCGATCGGCCCACGGTAACCCGCGGCTTCCACCGCTCTACGAAGTCTCTCGATCTCGATGACGCCATCTCCCATCATGCCGCGACCCATCAAAAAATCAGGCGTAGGAACGATCCAGTCCGATACGTGAAAGGCAAAGATACGCTCGGCTGCGCGCTCAATTTCGGTGTAAACCTGAGGATCCCACCAGATGTGATAAACATCGACAACCAGTCCAACATCGGCCGCATGAAATTTCGCAGCAATCTCGTTCGCCTGCCCCATGGTGACCACGACGCTACGGTCGGCGGCGAACATGGGATGAAGCGGCTCAATCCCCAGCCTGACGCCACACCTGGATGCATAATCAACCACGGCACCAATCCCATCGACGACCATCTGCCGCGCTCCCTCGAGATCGCGGTCCGGCGCAGGCCCGTTCACCAGCACCAGCAGATCGGTCCCAATCGCAGCAGCCTCATCGATCGCGTGGAGATTATCGTCAATCCTGCGCTGACGCTCCTCCTTCGTCGCCGCTGGAAACATACCACCGCGACAGAGGCTCGATACCTTCAATCCTGCGTCGCGGATGAGTTGAGCCGCTGCGGATGGATTCTCCGAGACCGAGTAGCGCCATGGACCAATCCACTCCACTCCATGATGAACACATGCAGCTGCGACCTCCGCGAGTGTTGCCTTGCCGGCCGTCATCTGGTTGAAGCTCAGCCGTGACAGCTCCGCCATTACGACGCCACCCCTGCGATCTCCAGCACCGGCCGCATGCGCTTCACCGCAAGCTCAGGGTCGGCCAGCAGCCGCGCTTGATCGGCAAGCACAAAGAGCTGCGCCAGATGAACCACCGATCGCGCGCTCTGCTGACCGCCAAGCATCACAAAGTGCCGTTGATGCCCATTGAGATACGCCAGAAATACCAGCCCCGTCTTGTAATGGAACGTAGGCGTTTGAAAGATATGCCGTGACAACGGCACCGTCGGCGTCAGCAGTCTTTCGAAAGCTGTCATGTCACCAGCGTCCAAAGCCCGCAGTGCGAGCGCTGCCGCCGGGGCAATGCCGTCGAAGATACCTAACAGAGCATCACTGTGCCCCTGCTCATCGCCCCGAATCAGTTCGGCATAGTCGAAGTCATCGCCGGTATACATGCGCACACCCACAGGAAGCTGCCGCCGCATGATGATCTCCTGCCGCTTGTCGAGCAGCGATATCTTCACGCCATCGACCTTTGCATGGTTGGCCTGAATGATGCCGAGACAGGTATCCATCGCCTGATCGACATCGGCACTGCCCCAGTAGCCGCGCAACTGCGGGTCGAACGCTTCTCCCAGCCAATGCAGAATCGCTGGCTGCTTCAGCCCGCTCAGCAGACGCGTGTACACGCGGACGTAGTCCTCCGGGCTTTTGGCGCACCGAACCAGAGCACGACTTGCCATGAGAATCACGCGTCCGCCCGCATTCTCGATCGCCTCGCATTGCTCCTCGTACGCTCTGATCACCTTGTCGACGGTGGGTTCGCATGTCGGGTCAAGCTGATCGGTATTTGCACCGCAGGCAATCGCACCGCCACGTTCGGATGCCGAAACCCGGATCAGTTCACGCGCCGTCTCCCAGTTCAACCCCATGCCTCGCTGCGAGGTATCCATCGCTTCAGCAACACCGAAGCCCAGCGACCACAGGTGACGGCGAAACGCCATCGTCGCCTCCATGTCGAGCCGCTGTGGCTCCAGCGGATCGACGACTACGTGCGCAGCAGCATAGGCCACGCGGGACCGCGGCGGACCACCGGCCACCACGGGCAGCGGTCCTTCTTCGTTCAGACGATAGCTGGAAAGTCCCCCGTCGAGGGGAAGACGAATCTCCATAATGGCTCTCTATTGTTTGGAAGATCGGTTAGTTGAGCTTCAGCTCCTCAAGATCGATCCAGCGCCGTTCTTCCCAAGAACGCAGCCCGGCTTCAGCCAGCTGTACCCCCTTGGCCGCATTGAGAAAGCTGTGCGGGAACGGCACATCTTCAAGGACATGACGCAGAAACATCTCCCACTGAATCTTGAAGGCGTTTGCTTCCGGCACGGTAGAAGGCACCTGCTGCCATCCATCGCGGAAAGGAATGGGATTCGGAATATCGGGGTTCCATACAGCCTTGGGCGTCGTGACACGGGGCTGGACCTTGCACTCTCGCAGACCGGCGATCGCGCTGCCCTCCGTCCCATCGACATGCAGCTCCAGTAGCTCATCGCGATTCACTCTGGTCACCCAGGATGAGTTGATATGGGCCACAACTCCTCCCGCAAGTTCAAAGGTGGCATAGGCCGCGTCGTCGGTGTTGCAATCGTAGACTTCGTTTCGTTCGTCGACGCGCTGCGGGATCGTCGTCCGCGCCGTGCAACTGACGGACAGCACGCTGCCGAAGAGGTTTTCGAGGACATACTGCCAGTGCGGGAACATGTCGAGGATGATGCCACCGCCCTCCTCCTTGCGATAGTTCCACGACGGCCGCTGTGCCGGAGGATTGGGGCCTTCAAAGACCCAGTAACCGAACTCGCCCCGCACCGAAAGCACCCTACCCAGAAAGCCACTGGCGATCACCTGCTTCAGCTTCAGCAGGCCAGGCAGATAGAGCTTGTCCTGCACGACGCCGTTCTTTACGCCCGCCTCAGTGGCCAGCCGCGCCAGTTCAAGGCTGTCTTCCAGCGTACCGGCAAGGGGCTTCTCGCAGTAAACGTGTTTCCCCGCGCTGATCGCAGACTTCACCGCATCGGCACGCAGCAGGGTGGACTGTGCATCGAAGTAGATCGTGTTCTCAGGGTCAGCGAGACAAGCCGCCAAATCAGTGGACCACTTCTCAACTCCCCACTCTTTGGCCAGCTTCTCCAGCTTGGCGGCATCCCGACCTAACAGGACCGGCTCAGGCATCACCAGGCTTTTATCTTTTAGCTCAAGACCGCCCTGCTTGCGGATCGCTGCAATTGAGCGCCCCAGATGCTGATTGGTTCCCATGCGTCCGGTGACGCCATTCATGATGATGCCGATATGCCGCATCCACCTGTTCTCCCCAGAAGTGCATTAGACAACTGGCATCGCGGTTTTCAACGCAAAGAAGAGCGGTCGCGCGGCCACGTCGGGATCATATACGAACGGGCCTGAGCGCCGAATTACCCATCGGAGCCTGATAAGCTCACTTAGGCAAGTGATAAGACGTACAACATAGACTGCAACCAAATTAAAAATTGAGGTAGCCTTCATGGCACCCCGCTGTGTGCGTTTTGTAAAACTCTTCGCCTTCACCCTTCTGGTCTCCGTTACGGCTCAGTCTCAGCAGCCGCTCACCAAATCCTGGACCACTCTCCAGGCAGGCCTTACCAATAAAGACATCGAAACTCGAGTCACGGCAGTTCGTCTGCTCGGTATGCTGACGGGCGATGCCAAGGCACCGGAGCTGGCGATCAAGGCTCTCTCCGATGAGAGACCTGAGGTTCGCGAGGCAGCAACCAGCGCCATCGGCGCAATCAAGGCAACCGCCGCGAAAGAAGAGCTGCACAAGATTATTCAGACGGATAAGGACCCCTCGGTGATCCTTGGAGCCGCGCGAGCTCTACTGGCGATGAATGATTCTTATGGCTACAACATCTTCTATGCCGTGCTTACCGGAGAGAAGAAGAGCGGCGACAGTCTGATGGACGAACAGAAGAAGATGCTCCACGATCCCAAAAAGCTGGCTGCCTTCGGTTTTGAACAAGGTATTGGCTTCGTTCCATTTGGTGGCATCGCCTACACCGCGGTGAAGACACTAACGAAGGACGACACCTCACCGGTTCGCGCCGCAGCGGCCAAGATCCTGGCGGAGGACCCGGACGTTAAGAGCCTGGGGGCTCTGGAAGAAGCCACCAATGACAAAAGCTGGATCGTGCAGATCGCAGCGATCGCAGCCATTGCGCAGCGTAATGATCAGACGACGCTAAGCACGCTCGAGCTTCGGCTTGATGATCCAACTGCAGCTGTTCGCTACACCGCTGCTGCTGCCATTATTCACCTGAACGATATAAAGACGGCGAAGCCCACTGTCTCTACTGGCGGAAAGACACCTACCCGGCATTGATCTGCCAGCGAGCTGCACGACCTGACTCCATCTGGAACCGACAGCATCGTTGATGCTGTCGGTATATGCCAGTGCAATCGCTCCAAAAGCGATAAGTGCGGCTCCAATCACGCGGCGAAGATCTGTCATCAGGCTTACCTCTGCACAGAGTTATCGTCCAGCATTCCGGTGGCACGGAGCTGGACCAGCTTGTCGATCGTCAGCGGGGTGATGCCAAGGCTCCGCGCCCGCTCAATGAACTGATCGTCGATACGAAAGACCTTCATCTGGATCAGTTGATCGACAGTGAGGTCGGGATATTGTTTCCGCGCCGAGCGGGCAAAGTCAGCAGTGACGTTCTGGATTCTCAGCACGACGATCTTTTCCGAGCTGAGAGAGCCAAGCCCCACAGCCTTCATCGCTTCGATATATTCGGCATTTACTTTAAATATTTTGTAACGAATCAGATCCTGGATCGTGGTCGGGCCGGAGCCGGCGGCACGTAGCTTCTCTGCCTCTTCCGGCGTGACATGAAAGATGTGAAGCGCGATCAGGTCATTGGCTGAAGGCTTGCCATAACCAGTCAGCGCCATCTTCTCGGCGTACTCTGGCGTAATGCCATTGATCTTCATCGCAACAAGTGACTCGGCATTGGTGTAGCCTAACCGGCTCATCGCAGCAGCGTAATGATCCTGCACGCCGCCGGTTCCATCCATCGTGGTTGCCGTAATAGCGCTCGTTGCAGCGCTAGCGCTGGACATCGCCGAATTCAGTGTCTGGATATTTTGCTGTAGATGCACGGCCGGAGCTGCGACTGAAACTGCAGCCAGAGGAGCAAGAGGTGCCACCGGCCGAATCGCAGGGGCAACAGCCGGCAGCCTGGGCGGCACAGGCTTTGTCGGAACAGCGAGAGCCGTTGGAGCAGCCGGAATAACCGTAGCGCCTTTCGCCAGGACATGAGGCGCAGGAAGCACAATCGCTCCCAGCAGCATGAAGAGTCCGGCCATAGACAAGGGAACCACCTCGCCGCGCTGGATATTCTGCTTCCCTGCAGTCCCCTCGAGCATGCGGACGATGCGGAGCTTCAGGCCTGCGCCGCTGTCTCCACGAAACGCCATGGCGAGACGCAGCTGTGCATGACGCTGCTCCTCCAGCCTGAGCAACGCCGTGGCATAGACAACCGGATCGCCGCAGCAGGCCAGCGCCGAATCGTCACAGCTGAGTTCGCGCAGCTGACGCGTTCTCGCACCCATCCACCAGACCGCGGGATGAAAAAAGAGGAGAGTCTCGATCATCGACTGGAACATGTTCCACAGGTAGTCGGCACGGCGGATATGCGCGAGTTCGTGGGCAAGCACGACCTCCAGCTGCTCCGGACTAAGTTGGGTCAGAGCCGAGACCGGTAAGAGAACGATCGAGCGCAGGACTCCCATGGCCACGGGTCCGCAGATGCGAGAGCAGACAAAGAGATCGACTTTCTTCGTAATTCCCATCTGCTGAGCCAGGCAGACGAATGCCGCATACACTGCCGTTGGAGCCTGCGCGCGCGTGCTGCGTCGCAGGCTGCGCAGATGAAACCAGCCGCCCAGCATCCGAACCGAGAGGGCCATCACCCCTGCAAACCAGAGCGCGTCGATCCAGGGCATTGCATCGTTCGATACCGCAAGGAAGACGGCCTCGGTACCCCGACGAGCTGACTGCCAGGTACGAACGAGGGTTCCCTGCTCCTGATCCGGCGTGCCGTTCGCGCCTGCGAGCGTCGACGCCGAATTGCATTCGGCCGTTCCTTCAGCACCGCCGTTTGCAGCACGCTGCATCTGAAGATGCGACTCTGTCGCAACACGCCGGTATTCGTAGCCAAACGTCACCACCGATAGGAGACCGATCCCCATCATCGCTGCGAGGGCAATCGTGTAACGCATAGCGCTACGCGATCGAGACAACAGCGAATCCAGCAGACGGTAGGCAAGAACAACCGCTATAACCTGCCAGCAGGCGTGAATAAGAGTCCAGCCAAGAATCGGGATCAAAGAATTCATCGCTTCTCCTTCTTTTGCTGAATCAACCGGCGAATCTCCTGCAACTCCTCTGCCGTAGCCGGCTCCATGGCAAGGGCGTGCATCGCGAGCTGCGCGGCAGAACCGGCAAAGAGGCGATCGCTCAGATCGCGGAGCATCTGGCTCTGGGTCTGATCCTGGCTTGCCGCAGCACGATACATATGCGCCTTGCCGAACTCCGTCCTCTCGACCAGCCCCTTCTCCGTCATGATCTGAAGCATCTTCAGGACAGTGGTGTATCCCATGGGGCGCTGTTCGTTGATGACTTCGTAGATCTCGCGGACCGTCGCCTCGTTCTTGTCCCACAGCACGCGCAATAGCTCGAGTTCGACTTCGGTAGGCTTCGGAAGGGAATACATCTCTTTCATGCGAAGAAATGTATACGACAAAATTCGTAGATGTCAACGAAATCCTTCGTAGAAGGTGCCGAACCTCTTGGCGACTGGACTAATTTTTTGGTTTAAGACTCGTGGAGCAGTGACATCATGTTTTGGATATCTTTGGGATCAACGATGTAGCTCATCTCGTCCCGCGTCAGCGAATCGGACGGATCCGCGGGAATAGCCCGCCTCAAACTGCCGTGCAATTGGCCGACACCGCTCTTCTGAACAACCTGGCGGGCGTTTTCGAGACGGACGCCACCTCCGGCGGCAATTGCGATCCGGCCTGCGGCCTGTGTCACGAGCTGGCGCAGACTGGCTGCACCTGAGACGACGTCAGGCTGTCCACCTGATGTCAGCACGCGACGACATCTTGTCGCGATGACAGCTTCAAGAGCTTCGGCGAGCGATGGCGTCAGGTCAAAGGCGCGATGAAAGCTCACCTCAAGCGGCGCCGCCAGCTCTACCAACTGTCGCGTCCGCTCCACATCGACGGTCGCATCTGCATGAAGCACACCGAGCACGACTCCATTGGCACCGAGGGAACGCGCGTGAAGCACATCCTGCTGCATGATGGAGAACTCGCAGTCGGAGTAGAAGAAGTCTCCTCCGCGAGGGCGGATCAGAACATGAACGGGAATCCTACTCAGCTCAACAGCAGCGCGGATGAAGCCGTGGCTCGGCGTGAGTCCATCTTCACTCAACGCCGAGCACAGCTCGATTCGATCGGCCCCGCCGTCGCGCGCCGCGAGGCACGCGTCCAGCGTCTCCGCGCACAGCTCAAAGATAACCTTTGCGCTCACGCGAGTTTCAGCGAAGGCGGAAGCGAAGCCTCGTCGGCTCCAAACTTCTCATTCGGCTCCGGCCCCATGACGTAGACCAGCTTGGCGCCGTCCACGATCTCCGAGTGATGGAACCACGCCCGCTGCTGCGGCTTACCGTTGATCGAGAACGACTGTACATACTGGTGCGAGGGATCCTTACGCTCGACGACGATGTCGAGCACCTTCCCTGCTGCAAGCTGCACCTTCGCGCCTTCAAACAACGGAGAGCCAAGCACGTAGTTGCCGCTAACGGGATCGACGGGATAGAAGCCGAGCGCGCTGAGCAGATACCACGCCGACATCTGACCCACATCCTCGTTGCCCTGCATGCCGTCCGGTTCCGCCGAGTACATCGTCTCCATCAAGCTGCGAGCACGGGCCTGCGTCTTGTAGGGAGCGCCCGCGTATACGTAGAGGTAGGAGATGTGATGCGAGGGCTCATTGCCGTGCGCATACTGTCCAACCATTCCTGCGATATCCGGCGGTGCGTTGGCCGGAAGATCCGGGGCCGCAGTAAACAGGCCATCGAGCTTCTTCACGAAGGCTTCGTTGCCGCCGTAGAGCTTGATCAGGCCTGCAGGGTCATGCTGGATGCCGAAGGTCGTCTGCCAGGCATTCGACTCGGTGTAATCCCGCCACTTGGTCGAGTGTCCGAGGTCGATCGGGTTGAAGGGAGATGTAAAGCTGCCGTCTTCCAGCTTAGGCCGCATGAAGCCGGTCGAGGAATCGTAGTAGTTGCGATAGTTGAGCGAACGCTGCGTGAGCATGGCAGCATCGTCGTTCTTGCCCAGCTTGCGGGCGACGTGCGCGATCGACCAGTCGTCGTAGCAGTACTCGAAGGTCTTCGAGACGGACTCTTCTTCCTTATCGGCCGGGATGAAGTGAAGCTTGCGATAGTAGCCCAGGCCGCGATAATCGTCGACCATGGCGCGCTTCATCATCACCTCGTAGGCCTTCTCGAAGTCGATCCCGGTAAAGCCCTTGGAGCAGGCCTCAGAGATAACGGCAGCCGAGTGATAGCCCGTCATCGTACCGGTCTCAGTGTTCATCAGCGGCCAGACAGGCATGCCAGCGGGGCTCTGCTCCGCCATGCGGATCAGCGTGTTGACAAAGAGCGGCACACGCTCGCGCTCGATGAGGGTGTAGGCAGGATGCGCGGCGCGGAAGGTGTCCCAAAGAGAGAAGGTGGAGAAGTTGTGCTGGCCAGCAGGCAGCTGGTGCACCTCGCTGTCCATGCCGCGATAACGGCCATCGACGTCGTCATAGAGCGTAGGCCCAAGCGACATGTGATAGAGCGCGGTGTAGAAGATACGCTTGTGCGTCGCATTGGCGCTCTCAACGCTGATCTTCGAGATCTGCTTCCGCCAGATCTCCTTGGCGTTAGCGCGGACCTTATCGAACTCCCAGGCAGGAACCTCGGCGGCGACGTTCTTCGCAGCGCCATCGGTCCCCACACCAGAGATTCCGGTCTTGACCAGGATCGTCTCCTTAGCCTTGGTCTTGAAGTAGAGAACCGCCTTCAGGTTCTTGCCTTCGATCTGGCTGCCATCAGCGGGAACAGGAACTTCCTTATCGTCAGAGAAGAAGACGATGCGCTCGGGCTTCTTCGAGACCTTCAGCGAGAAGTACGCCTGGCGATTCTTGCCCCAAGCCGAGGTCTTGTGACCGCCAACGAGAGTATCGGGCGCGGTCATCTTCAATTCGGCTGACGTGACCGGGCCGTCACCGGGACCATACCCGTGCTGCAGGTCGAGTATGAGATATGCCTTGTCGCTTGCGGGGAAGGTGTAGCGGTGAACACCTACGCGCTCGGTCGCGGTCAGCTCGGCTTTGACGTTGTAGTCCTTGAGAAGAACGGAGTAGTAGCCGGGCTCCATGCGTTCATCGGCGTGGTCGAAGCGTGAGCGGTAGCCCTTCTCCGGGGAGCGGCGATCGCCAGGGACAAGCTTGGCCTCACCGGTGCCTGCCATAACGAGAAAGTCGAGCTGATCGCCGCACCCGGTACCGCTCAGATGTGTATGGCTGAAGCCCATGATGGAGTCGTCGGAGACGTGATAACCAGAGCACCAGTCCCAGCCGTCATTGAAGGTGTCCGGGCTAAGCTGCACCATGCCAAAGGGCAGGGCTGCTCCTGGAAAGGTGTGGCCGTGGCCACCGGTACCAATTCGAGCGTCCACCCACTGCAGGGGGTCTTCCATCTTCTTGCCAGCAACCGCCGCTTCAACGATTTTGGTCATCGGTGCAGCGCTCAAAACATATGCAGCGGAAGAACGCTGCAAGAACTTTCTACGGCTAATCATGCATACTCCATCATCAATGGTTACGGTTCGCCCGGATGCTCATCACGATGGTGAACGTCAGGAAGACTCCAAGGCAGGGTTCCGCAACTATTTTCAAGCATCTGGATGGGTGAGGCAACTGTGCCACAATGACAGAGGCATACCGATGAAGCAATTGAACCCAGTACCCAGCAGACGAGCGTTCCTTCGCATTGCAGGCGCAGCAGCAGCCACCGCCGGCATCCCCAGCACCGCAAAAGCCCAGGCGACACAATCGACAGTCGAAGTTCCCCCCGTTCAAGCCCCGTGGGACATGTCGAAAGGCAGGCCATCTCCCGCTGAGCGGCGGTTCACCAGCAGTGCCGTGGAAGAGTTTCTTGCCGAGCGCAGCAAGCGAATCGCTGATCCTGAACTGGCTACCCTCTTCAACAACTGCTACCCCAACACGCTCGACACGACCGTGGAGCCGGGCACATTCGAAGGCAAACCCGATACGGCCGTTCTGACCGGCGACATTCAGGCGATGTGGCTACGCGATTCCTCAGCGCAGATTTGGCCGTATCTTCCTCTGGCAAAGAAAGATCGCAAGTTGCGCGATCTCCTCGAAGGAGTCATCCGCCGGCAAGCCCGCTGCATCCTGATCGATCCCTACGCCAACGCGTTTATGGCCGATCTAAATGCCCCGGCCTTGTCCTGGAGCATGAAGGATAAGACTGAACTGAAGCAGGGCGTCGGCGAACGCAAGTGGGAGGTCGACTCCCTGTGCTATCCGATCCGCCTTGCACACGGCTACTGGAAGATGACCGGCGACACCGGCCCCTTCGATAGCCGATGGCTGCAGGCAATGAAACTGATCGTCGCCACCTTCCGCACGCAGCAGAGGAAGAATGGCGAAGGCCCCTACAGCTTCCGCCGCATCTCGGATACGACGACGGAGACCCTTCCCGCCGGAGGGTTTGGCAATCCCGTGAAGCCGGTAGGCCTGATCGCGTCCGGCTTCCGTCCGTCGGACGATGCCTGCATCTTCCCCTTCCTGGTGCCGTCAAACCTCTTTGCCGTAGCGTCCCTGCGACAGCTATCAACGATGGCTCATGAGATTGCACACGATGAGGCACTGGCAAACGACGCCGCAGCCCTCGCGACCGAAGTGGAGCAGGCGTTGAAGCAACACGCCATTGCGACCACTCCCCAGGGAACAATCTGGGCCTACGAGATCGATGGCTTCGGCAGCCAGGTGCTGATGGACGACGCCAATGTGCCCAGCCTGCTGGGACTTCCCTACCTGGAGAGTTCGTTGGATGCAGCGCTCTACCAGCGCACACGCGCCTTCTGCTGGAGCGAACGGAACCCGTGGTTCTTCCGCGGCACAGCTGGGGAAGGCATCGGAGGGCCACACATCGGCAAAAACATGATCTGGCCGATGTCGCAGATCATCTACGCCTTCACCAGCACGAGCGACGATGAGATCCGCCGCTCGATCATCATGCTGAAAGGCTCGGCGAAGGGCTTCGGCTTCATGCACGAGAGCTACTTCAAAGATGACCCGAGTAAGTTCACCCGCGCATGGTTCGCATGGGCCAATACGCTCTTCGGCGAGCTGCTGGGCGAGGTAGCCGCTTCACGTCCTGGCTTGCTGAAGCCCTAGCCCTTACGCGCTCTCCAGAGTGCTCCCTGCAGCGGATCGACGACGCCGGGGAGCACCTTGAGATCGGGCAACTCCGCTCGAAGAACCTCGACGATGCCATCACGAACCTCGGCAACATGCTCGAGGATGCTGCCGGTGAAGGCTAGCTCAGGGAGCCAGCCTGTCCGTGTGTCGGCACGGCGCAGACGGTCAATGACAAGCCTCGCAAGATGCGCAAGCTCTTCGGCCTCGCGACGTAGAACTCCCTTCGCCACGGCGTCACCCTTCGCTGCGCACTCCACGACTACCGGGGCTAGCTTGGTGACATCAGGCGAGGGAATCTGGTTGGCATAGCCGACCAGCTCCATGTAGTCCGCCAGTCCCCAGAGTTTTAGAATCCCGGGCAGCAGGGCTGTCTCACGCTCTTCATCCATGGCAAGGAAGGTATCGCGCAGCGCCTGCTGTCCGATGCGTGCCCCCGATCCCTGGTCGGCCAGTGCGGGTCCCCAACCGCCAGCTGTGGTCAACTCGCCAGCCGAAGTACGGCCGGCCACGTTCGAACCTGTTCCAGCCATGACGAGGACGCCGGGGCCACCGAAGAACGCGGCATCAAGGGCGATCTCCACATCGCCAACCAGAATCAATTCGCCGCCGACGCGCGTAGAGAAGGCCTCGCGAATCCAGTCCGTTACCAATGGAACAGTGACGCCCGCGGCTCCCACGCAGCTGCGAGAGACATTCCGCATGGAAATCCCGCTAACGGCTTCGATCTCCGCCAGTGCCTTTTCAAGATTTTCAAGTGCAGATGTCGCATCCGTGCGCATCCGCTTGATCGTTCCGCTGCGAACACGCGCCAACTCGTTGCTCTCGTCCGCCAGGACATACTCTGTCTTCGTGCCGCCTACATCCAATGCCAGATAAAACGCCAAACCAGTTCTCCGCTACCAGACTCTACATTTTGAAGATCACGTTCCATCCTACCTATTCCTCAAGCAGTATTCCTGCGGGCGAGGACAAAATGGCGTACTCTCCAATGCCATTATCATCGCAGGATGACGCTAAAGCCGATCGTCGTCGCAGGAAGCTTGAATCTTGATGTTGTCGTCACCACAGAACGTATCCCCCTTGAAGGGGAGACGGTGCTAGGCGAAAGCTATGAGGAACTGCTTGGCGGGAAGGGCGCCAACCAGGCGGTGGGGGCCGCAAAGCTGGGAGCTACGGTTGCGATGATTGGCCGGGTTGGAGATGACAGCTACGGCGTGCGGCTATTGGAAGGACTCAAGCAGGCAGGGGTCAATGCATCTGGCGTCTCCCCGGTCAAAGGGCCATCGGGCATCGCCCTGATCACCCGCGCACAGAGCGGAGCCAATAGCATCGTCGTCATCGGCGGAGCGAATCAGGCACTCGATGAGACGAGCATCGAATCTGCAGCGGAAGCCATCCGCACCGCCTCGGTTCTTTTGCTTCAGTTGGAGATCCCATTGCCTTCGGTACTTCGTGCGGCGCGTATTGCCGCCGATGCGGGCGTTCCGGTAATGCTTGATCCTGCCCCGGCACAGGATCTTCCACCTGGATTGCTGCAGGAGGTTACATGGCTGACTCCAAACGAGACCGAAGCGGCCACGCTCCTGCACTCGACGGAGGAACTCTCCCTTGAAGCAACCGCAGACCGGCTTCTCTCCATGGGAGCCAGGAATGTGGCACTCAAGCTCGGCGAGCGTGGCGTTTTTCTGAAGGGGCAAGACTGTACTTCTTCGGTTCACCTCGCCGCCATTGCGGTCGAAGCAGTCGATACGACAGCCGCGGGAGACTGCTTCAATGCAGCGTTCGCTACGCAACTGGCGCAGGGCAAACAGCCTGCGGATGCAGCGCGCTATGCTAACGCAGCCGCCGCCATCGCAGTGACCCGTTACGGAGCACAGAACTCCATGCCAACGGCCAGTGAAGTTGAGGATCTCTTGAAAAGGAGCTCGGCTTAGAAGTTGAAGGCCAATCCGGCCTGCACCATGCGCGGTGCCTGTGCCAGAAAGAGCGTCCGCCCATCCTTGGACAGAATCGGCCGATACCCCTGCTCCAGAAGGTTCGTCATGTCGACGGTAGCCTCAAGACCTGCAGGAAGCAGGCCGCCACAGCGGATCGGCTGACGGATGAAGAAGCTGAGATACGCCTGATCACTGAAGGCCGCATAAGGATTGACCGCAGTGACCAGCGCCTCAGGCTGCCAGCGATAGGAGGCCCTGACCTGGGTTCCGCTGTGGATCACGCGCCCCTTGATTGCCACCGTAGCCGACTGCGAAGCCTTCGGCTTCAGGGTCGATGCGAGGGAAGTCATCTGCACCGCGCCATTGCCGGCAGGAGCAGATAGCCCTGCACCTGTGCTGTACTCGACCGCCACCCACAGTGCTTGCGTGATGGGCTCGGTCAGCATCAGGTTCACTCCCTGCGCGTGATAGCCCGAACCCATCATACGGAAGGTGTCTGTCGTCGTATCCGTAATCAGGCCGATCGTCTGTATTCCCTGCGCGTCTCCGTTCAGATCCGCGACGGCAAGGCGTCCCGAACCCGACAAGGCAACGTTGCTGAGATTGTCTTTGTAGTAAGACGCCTGGACCATGCCTCTCCCTGTCTTACGCGACACGGAGAATTCCTGATGCAGGCCACGCTCCAGCTGCATCTTGCCCTGCTGCAGGACGGCGACAGGAAGCTCCAACTCAACCGAATCGAGTCCCTCGAATGACTGGAGATCGCGAGAGGTCGCCATTCGATAGCCGGCACGCCAGTTGCTGCCGGGATGCGCCGTGATCCGGAGAAATGGGCGCGATGCCATCCCATAAGCCGGTCCATGCACAACATAGACAGTTCCACCGGCCTCGAGATCGACCGTATCGCCGAGGGAGGTCTTTTGCACTGACGCCATCTCGGCGGTATCGAATCCTGAGCTTCCGCCGCTGCTCAGCATCTCGGGATGCGATTGATAGCTGACGACTGTGCGGCCAGCTCCCGCGAATCCCAGGCGGCGCTGATATCCGACCGCAAGCGACGTGGACGGAGCCCGAACAGCTGGGCCGGACATGGTTCCAACATCTATCCGCAGACGCATATCGGAGCCATCCGGCAGGGCTCGATCCATCTGGAAGACATTATGGATGCCGCCCGCGCCAAAGCCGCCATCGCCTGACGTTACGGAGGCACGTGCCTTGTCGGGAGTCCGCGTGTGCTCGGCAGCACTCGACGAGATCATCACCGGGTCGCCGTTTTCATCGAAAATACGCAGGATGGGACGATTTGCAGCAGAGCGCAGCGTCCATTTCCAGTCATCGCTGGGCTCGTCAGCCTTTCGGCGTTCCGCTGGTAGCCATGATGTGGCATCGAAGATGGCATTCATCGTCAGGTTGACGATGGTTCGCTTGCCGGACCGCAGCTGAAGATTACGCTGCGTAGACGGCACGAAGAGCGCGCCGGAAGCCCTGACCTCGTATTTTCCGGGAAGAAGATTGGCGATAAGGTAGCGGCCGTGCAGGTCGGTGAGCGCGGTTCCGACCATGACGGAGTCGGCTCCCAGAACCTGAACCAAGGCCCCCATCTGCACAACACCCTGGGTATCGCGCACAATCCCTGTGACCGTGGCCGGAGTTCCGGCCCAGCCGGTCGCAGCTGCCATCAGCAGCATAACGATCGCGATCTTCACCTGGTTTCGCTGCACGGTCTTAGGCACCTTGGCGTCGACGGCTGCTCCTAAAAGTTAACGCGTCCGCAAAAATAGGGTGCGCGTTGAGAGGTCGCGCCACGCAACCAGTTATCGCCATGTAGTCTGCGTAACTGTCTTGCCTGCTCCAGCACTCCAGCAAAAACACTTCAGTCAATAACGAAGGGCGCAGATTCTGCGATCTGCTGCTTCGAGATCCCGTCATCAACCTTGATCGAGATCTGATACTTGCCCGGATCCAGACTGCCCAGCGGCATTGACCGCTCGAGCGTAACCTGATCGGCGTTTGGGTTCGTCTTCGAGGTGAGCTCTTCGGTCTGAAGAATCGTCTTGTTCGTCGTCATATCCGTCACGACGTACTCGATCTTTGCATCATTCTTCTTGCTCTTCTCGTCGATACCGAGGTTATACACCTGCATCCAGAAGTTCAAGTTCTGGTTGCGATGGAAGGTCACCGGCTGCATTCCACCGGAGGAGACACGCGGACGGATGCGGGTGTTTCCAATCACGAAGTTGCCGGCACCGATGTCCTTGGAAGGCACGCGCTCCATCTGGTCCGCCAGGATCAGCGATGAAGCCGCGAGGCGGTCATCGTCGTACTTGGGAACATTGATGCTGCGATGCCAGGTTCCGATGTGATCGGGGTTATTGACGTCCTTGATCACGATATCGACCTTGTATAGACCCGGGCGCAGCGGAACCGACTTCCAGTAGACCGAAGCGTTGTTCTGTGTACGGCCCAGAAGGTCGCTGGGGACCTGAACATTCACCGTATCCTCGAAGGTCTGGATGGGGCGATTGGTCAGATTGGAGACGCGGCCAAGGATATTGACCGTTCCTGTCGCCACGCCGTCCTTGTTCTGGAAGGTAATGTCGCGGTTGCGAATCTGCAGTGTAATGGGAATCAGGATCGTGTCGTTGGTGACCTTGACGTAGTCCGTACGCACATCGAAAAGGAACGGAGGGCCGGTCAGAATTTTCGAGCTGACCATGTAGCTCTCAAGGTCCTTGAACTTGATCTCGGGAGCCGCCATCAGCTTGGCGTAGGTGTTCAGGCGATCGAACTGCTTGGACTGGTTCATCGCGGACATGGGCCCATTGCCAAGCTGTTCAAGTCCGCCGCCCGAAAAGCGGTCCTTCTTATCGGACTGTCCCATCTGCTCGTACATCGTCAGACCGGCGCCTGGAACCATCTTCAACGCGTCCTTCTCAGAGCGGTCGATGGTCATGTGGTAGTCGCCGCACATGCAGGTGTCGACAAACTCGATATCGATGTTGTCGCCAATACCCTGCAGATAGCGATAGTGCCAGACCTCGAACGGATAGGTGGAGGTATTTCCGCCGCCTTCGTCCATCGGGCGCTGATAGTTGCCGCCGCTGGGGTGTGAATCGATCGAGTCCGCCTTGCCATAGGCGATGTAGATGTGGCCGCGGTCCGTCTTCCAGCCCGGCTTGCCAGCGGCAAAGTGCTCGTTGGCGTATGCGATGCGGCGATAGTGCTCGTCGCGAAATTCGTTATCAGGAGAGTCCGGGTTGGGATTGCGACGCAGCCAGAAATTTTCGATGAAGGTATCACGCTCTTCATCGTTGGCAAGGCTCTTGAAGGCCTGCATCTCCTGGTCGGTGATGATCCAGCGCACGTCCTCGTCCAGCCACTTCTTGTAGACGCCCTTCAACTCCTGGCGGAGGGCCTTCTGCTGGGCGAACTTTTCCTTATCGCTCGGCTGACGCTTGAGCGGATCGGGCTTTTCTTCAACTGACTGTTTCTGGGTCACGCCATCCGTGGTCGTGGACTGGGCCTGCACTGCCTTACCACCGAACAGGGCAAGCGATAGAAACGTCGTACCAAGGACAAGATGACGAGACGGGATCATGGTGCTAAGACACTCCTGATGCAATCTATATTGTAGTGCGCAGGTACGCCACCGTACAAGATGGAAGATTTCTCCTTCCGCCTGCTATCATTCGTGCCACAACGCCAGTATTGAATAGACGTTAGCCTTTTCGCAGATGTTAGCCAGTCCGTCAGGCTATCTGCACGAGAGACAGGTAGCTGGCACGACACCGGCAGGGTGCATGATTACGGAACCAGACGTCACAGGAATCCGTATCTATGCCCAGCCTTTAAATGAAACACGCGGCGTGTGCCTATCCGGGAAGGGCCGCCGCCTAGAGGGCTAAATCAAGCAAGGCCCGCACAAAGCAGTGCAAAGATAACTCCAGATGAGCAAAAAGAAAATCATACTGATCACTGTCGCAGTCATCGTTCTGGCTGGAATCGTCATCGGCACCATCATGCACAGCCAGGGCTCCGTTACCAAGGTCGCAACCGGAAAGGCCGTTCGGCAGGATCTCGTCTCCATCGTGAACGGAACCGGCCAGATTAAACCCAAGACCTACGTCAACGTGGGAGCCACAGCCTTCGGGCGCATCACCAAGCTGAACGTCAAAGAAGGCGATCACGTAAAGCAGGGCCAGCTTGTGGCTACGGTGGAGAGCGAACAGCCCGCCTCGGCCGTCCAGGCCCAGCACGCCACCATCGCTGCGTCCAAAACCGACGTTGACTCCTACGTCGCCGCCGAACGGACAGCCGAGGCCAATGTGGAACAGGCCAAGGCCGATCTCGAGCAGAAGAAGTTCGACTTCGGCCGCGCTCGCGCACTTTATGACGAAAAGCTGATCGCCAAGCAGGACTTCGACGCCAAGAAAGCTGCCTTCGACGTCTCAGATGCCACTCTGCAACAGCGCATTGCGGCCGTAGCACAGGCAAAGGCGCAGACAGCGTCCGCTCGCGGCCACGTGGATCAGGCAGTCGCGACGCTACGAGGCAACGACTACTCCCTCGGCCTCACACAGAGCCGCGCCCCGTTTGACGCCCTTGTTACGAACGTCCCGGTACGCGAAGGCGAGACCGTCGTCGTCGGCATCCAGAACGCCGAGGGCTCTACGCTGATGACTCTTGCCGATATGAGCGTCATCACGGCTGAGGTTAAAGTGGACGAGACGGACATCGTCAACGTGCGGCTCAACCAGCCGGCAGACGTGACCATCGATGCCCTTCCCGGCCGCGTCTTCAGAGGACATGTCACCGAGGTTGGGGATCAGGCGCTTCTTCGCACTACGGGTCTCGCCACCAGCCAATCCACCACAGGCACCGAAGAGGCCAAGGATTTTAAGGTTGTCGTTACGCTCGACGAGACCTCGGATGACCTCAAACCCGGCCTTTCAGCGACGGCAAAGATCACGACGGCGCACGAGAAGGATGTCCTGACGATTCCCATCCAGTCCCTCGTGCAGCGCGTGCCCGAGGCTGAAAAAGAGCTGGCGGCAAACGATGGCAAGCCGTCCGCAACAAACATCGTTGCAGCCAGCGGCGCGGCTCCTGCCAAAGGGCCATCGGTGCAGGGTGTTTATCTGCTTCAACAGCAGAAGAAGAAGGTGCGTGTGGTGTTTGTCCCGATTAAGACCGGGATCACGGGCGCGACCGACATTCAGGTTCTCGGCGGGCTGAAACCGGGAGATGAGATCGTCATCGGCCGCTACAAAGTTCTGCGCGCCCTTAAAAGCGGAATTACGGTGAAACGGGACAATACTCCGGAGACAGAGACAGACAAATCCTGACGGGCTATTTCCAGCGGAACCGATCGGCAGTTTCAGGCGTATTGCCTGAAGAAACGTACTATTCTTGTAAGCGAACGGACCGGAGAACCGGATGGCTATCGATACAGCAGTGGAAACGAGAATCGCCCGCGCAACAGGACCGCAGGCAGGCGAGGTCATCGTTACCGATAACCTCTGGAAGACCTATGAGATGGGCGACCAGGAGGTCCATGCCCTGCGCGGCGTAAACCTTCGTATTCGTCACAATGAGTACGTTGCCATCATGGGTCCGTCAGGATCGGGAAAGTCGACGCTGATGAACCTGATCGGCTGCCTCGACTCGCCGTCCCAGGGAAAGTACTGGCTCAACGGGCATGACGTCTCCGAGCTGAACGACGACGAACTGGCCCGCATCCGCAACAAGGAGATTGGCTTCGTCTTCCAGACGTTCAATCTGCTGGCGCGCGCCACGGCACTGCACAATGTGGAGCTTCCGTTGATCTATAACGGCACCCCGGCTGGAGAGCGCGAGGAACGTGCAAAATCTGCGCTCGAAAGCGTTGGCCTGGGAACCCGCATGCTGCACAAGCCAAATGAGTTATCTGGAGGTCAGCGCCAGCGCGTGGCCATCGCCAGGGCGCTGATCAACAATCCCTCGATTATCCTTGCGGACGAGCCCACGGGAAACCTCGATTCGAAGACTGGTGACGAGATTATGGCCCTGTTCGACGAACTCCACTCCAAGGGCAATACGATCGTTCTGGTCACCCATGAGCCCGACATCGCGGAATTTGCAGATCGTATCGTCACTATCCGGGACGGCGTTATTGCCAGCGATCAGGCCTCCGGTCGGATTCGTAATCAATAGAGCACCTTACAGGTTTCAACGGATTTGCATCCGATCAGCGGGTTTCTGCCGTCTAAGATGGAATCATGGCCTTATTTTGCGGTCGTCTGAAAGCTGCGTCTCTTGCATTATCTGTATTTTTTCTCGGGTCCGCCGCTGCACTTGCGGACGGCCCGGCGCGTTTTGACCTAACGGGCCCACGCGTTGATGTCCGTGTGACCCGGAACGGCAAGACGCTGCCGATCGCTTCGGTCCCCAACCTTCAGCCCGGCGATAAGCTTTGGCTCTTTGCCGACCTGCCGCGCACCCAGTCGGTCCATTACCTGCTCGTCTCGGTATTTCTGAGGGGAACCACCAATCCTCCCCCGGAGACCTGGTTTACCAAGATCGAGACCTGGAACAAGAAGGTTCGCGAAGAGGGCGTTACCATCACGGTTCCCGATGAGGCCCAGCAGGCGATCCTCTTCCTGGCGCCGGAGACAGGTGGAGACTATACAACGCTTCGCTCCGCGGTCCAGGGACGGCCAGGCATCTTCGTTCGCGCCTCGCAGGATCTCTCCGAGGCAGGTTTTGAGCAGCAGCGAATTGAGAAATACCTCGACCTGATCAAGGATGTGCCTCCAGACGATGCCAAGGCCCTTCAAGAGCACTCCACACTACTGTCTCGCACGCTCAATCTAAAACCCAACGCGGATTGTTTCAAGAAACCGGCCGACCAGCAGTTCAGCTGCCTTACGCAGACAGGCAGCCAGACGCTGCTTGACGACGGCCACGGGCAGACCGTTGCTTCTCTGCTCTCGAATGGATCAGCCTCAGACTTCATCAATCAGGCCTCCTATACGGGGATGGCTGGTGCCGGCATGTACTCCGCCTATGTTGGAGCCGTCGTCGACCTGATCCGTCTGACCAGTAATCTGCACACGGCGCAATACCAATACATTCCTGCCATCGCCTTCCCGCAGCAGGAGCAGATGAATCTGCGACTGAACACGCCGCCCTCGTTTCATAATCCAAAGTCGGTTATCGTTATCGGTCTTCCGGCCATTCAGAAGGCGGTTCCTCCGCCACTGCGTGCATCCGATCCCAAACACATCACCTGCCTGCTGGAGCCGAGGGTGGCTGTTCCGGTAGAAGGCGCTCCACTGGTCTTCTCCACGGCCTTTGCCCATGACCTCTACCTGCATGTAACAGGTGGCTCGCCGCGGCCGGATATTCCGCTCGTGGCAGATGCTTACAAAGGTGGCCTCGTTATTGCTCCGGAAAAGGGACGCAAACTGCTGCCAACACCGGGCGCGGAACCAATGGCTCCTCCGGTCTCTGGAAAGGACGACTCCGGCACCTCAAAATCGCCCAGCGATCCAACCGCGCCTCACACCCCGGTCTCAGGAACCATCGTCGGCTATTGGGGCTTTGATCAGTTCACCGGTCCGACACTTCCCTTGCAGGACTTCAATGGTACGGGCTGGAAGCTCTCTTCGGATGGCCCGCTGATCGCGGGCCGCGACAACCATCTGACACTGGTCTCCACTGGCACGGCCTGCATCGAAAAGATCTCCGTAGAGCGTCCGTCAGGCCGCATTATCGATGTTCAGTGGAAGCCATCGGAAAAGGGTGCCAGCGTTGTGGACGTGACCCTCTCGCTCAAGTCCATCGACCCAGGCTCCCTGCATCTCGACGTGCACCAGTACGGCTCGGATGCGGTATCCTCCGTGTCCGCGCAGACCTTTTCTGAACCAGCCCAACTGAACGCACTGGCGCTGCACGCTGGAGACACGACTGCCCTGCTCAACGGCACCAGCCTCGATCAGGTCAAACAGCTCACGATCGACAATCTCGCCTTCCACCCAGTGGGCGATCCAGCTGCAGCGGAACACGGGCAGACGCTGACGCTGACAGCAGCCCCCTCGGACCAGGCTCCGAAGATGCAGGCAGGCGATCATCTGATCGGTCACGTTTCCCTCCGTGACGGACGCACTCTGACACTTCCCATTACCGTTGCTCCGCCACGCCCCACCGTCACCCTGCTCAACAAGAGCATCGGCAAGGGTGGTAACTCGCCGATCCATCTGGCCAACGCAGACGATCTTCCCATCGATCAGAAACTCACCTTCGCGCTCCGTTCGCAGAACGCCTTTCCGCGTGACTCGAAGATTGAGATCGCCTCGCCGGACGATGCCCTGCACACCACGCTCAGTGTCTCGTCCGGTAGCCTGATCCTGCAGAACTCGCACACGATCCTGGGTACGCTCGATCCACTCAAGAGCTTCGGGACCTCCGGCTTCGGTCCGTTGCGTCTGAGACCCGTGTCCCCGGACGGCACCGCTGGGGACTGGATTCCGCTGGCGACGCTGGTGCGCCTGCCATCACTGGACAACATTCACTGCCCCAGCGATCCCTCCGCAGGATGCACGCTTACCGGGTCGAGCCTTTACCTGGTTGATGCAGTCGCGATCGACTCGGCATTCACGACTCCTGTCGACGTGCCCGAAGGCTTTGTCGGCAATACAATCAATCTGCCTCGTCCACCCAAATCGGGTTTCTATCTGAAATTGCGGGATGAACCAGAGTCGTCCAACCTGGTAAACCTTCCGGTTCAGATTCAGCGCGGAACGCAACCTGCCCCAACTCCTGCTCCAGCCGTAGCGGCTCCGCCTCCTGCCGCGACGCCTGCCCCGGAAACTCCGTCCACCGTGCCGGCGGCATCGACGCCTCCTCCACAACAGCAGTCCCCTGCTCCGCAGGCACACTAAGCCGTTCGATTTTATGAATCAACAAGAAGAGGCTCCCACGATGGGAGCCTCTTCTTGTTGATTCCTCTGCTTCGGTTCGCGCTTAGACGCCGACCTTTCCTTCCAACCGCTGCCTGACCTTGCTGTGCTTCACGCTATAGCTGAAGTAGACAACAAGACCGATGGCCAACCATACGATCAGGCGCGCCCAGTTCAGCCAGCCTAGCTTGATCATCATGTAGCCGTTGAACAGGATGCCCATGACCGGAATGAACGGAACCCACGGCGTACGGAAGGGACGTTCTTTGTCAGGCTCGGTCCGGCGAAGAACGATGATGGCAATGCAGACAATAACGAAGGCCAACAACGTTCCAATATTGACCATCTTTCCGATGTCGTCGATCGGCGTGACCGAACCGACGATCCCGGCCAGGGTGCCGACCAGGAAGGTGTTCTTGAACGGAGTGCGGAAGCGCGGGTGGACCTCGGCGAAGAACTTCTTCGGCAGCAGGCCATCGCTGGCCATGGCGTAGAGAACTCGAGTCTGGCCAAGCAACATGACCAGCATCACGCTGGTCAGTCCGGCAAGGGCTCCGACCACGATGATGTCACTCGCCCAGTTCAAGCCGCGGTCAAGAAAGGCGCGGGCAATAGGCGCTTCGATGTTGACCGACTGCCACGGCACCATGCCGGTGAGAACCGCCGCCACGCCGATGTACAGCAGCGTGCAGACCGTCAGCGAGGCGATCATGCCGATCGGCAGATCGCGCTGCGGATTCTTGGCCTCCTGCGCCGTCGTCGACACGGCGTCGAATCCGATATACGCAAAGAAGATGTAGGCCGCTCCGGCACCGATGCCGCTCAAGCCAAAGGGAGCGAAGGTCGACCAGTTGTTTCCCCAGTTTCCGGGATGGACGTACTTGGCTCCGAGACCAAGTACGAAGAGGACGACGGCCACCTTGACGACGACGATCGTGGAGTTGAACTTCGCCGACTCCTTGATCCCGATCGCCAGAATCGTCGTGATGACGAGGGCGATCAAAAGAGCTGGAAGATTGAACCCGATCTCACGGCCGAAGAGCACCGGCGCTCCCAGTAAGGTGTGCGCTCGCGCAACCATGTCCGCTGTTGGTGCGGCAACGATCGCCGCCATCTGCTTGATGTACTCCTGCGATCCAGGTGCGAGCGAGGCATAATTCGCAGACATCACATCGCGAGCGACGAACTCCGTCGCTTTCCGCATACCGGTCCAGTGATCGTAGGCCAGCCACAGCGGGAACTTGACGTGGAAGACCTCTAATAGCTCAACGAAGTTATTCGACCAGCCGGAGCTTACGGTGCTGGCTCCCATGGCGTATTCAAGCGTCAGGTCCCAACCGATGATCCATGCGATCAGTTCGCCAAGGGTGGCGTAGGCATAGGTATACGCCGATCCGGCCAGGGGAATCATCGCGGCAAACTCTGCATAGCAGAGACCCGCAAAGGCACAGCCCAGGCCGCTCAGCACGAAGGAAAGCATCAGGCCGGGACCAGCGTAGTGCGCTCCCAGACCCGCCAGGACAAAGATACCGGCACCAATGACAGCACCGACTCCCAGGGCCGTTAGCTGAAACGGCCCAAGGGCTCGCTCCAGAGTATGTTCGCCCTCGGCATGCGCCTCCTCCATGAGGACATCCATCGTTTTTGTTGCAAATAGCTTCGACATGTTCCCAGTCTCTCCTTTGCGCGTCTACGTACCGGCCGTCTCTGTCGATGCGACAGGAACGACGCCGCGACGCCTCCATACCAGATACACCGGAACACCGAGCAGAACGAGGATCAGGCCGGGCCACGTATATTGAGGCTTGTATCGCAATAGTACAAGACAAATGAATGAGGCCATAACGATGTAAAGACCCGGCAGAACAGGGTATCCAAATGCCCTGTAAGGTCTTGCAGCGTCAGGCTTTGTTCGCCTCAAAACAAACAGGCCGATGATCGTCAGGATGTAGAAGACCAGGACCGCGAAGATCACGTAATCCAGCAATTGACCGTAGCTGCCGGAGATGCATAACAGGCAGGTCCATGCCCACTGCACCCATAGCGAATTGACTGGGGTCTTCGACTTTTCACTGAGCGTTCCAACCGATTTGAAGAACAGTCCATCCCGGCTCATCGCATAGTAGACGCGCGCCCCGGCGAGGATCATGCCGTTGGCGCAGCCAAAGGTAGAGATCAGAATGGCAACAGCCATCAGCCTGGCGCCATAACCGGTGAACGCCCGCTCCATGACGGCCGTGGCAACACGATCCTCCTGCGCATACTGGATACCTCGGGCAAGGACCGTCGTACCATGAGGATCGCCGGCCATGGGCAGAACACTCAGGTAGACGAAGTTGCAGAGGATGTAGAGCAGAAGAACGACGCCGGTGCCAATCGTGAGAGAAAGCGGCAAGTTGCGCTTCGGGTTCCTGATCTCTCCTGCCGTGAAGGTTACGTTGTTCCAGGCATCGGCGCTGAAGAGGGAGCCGACCTGCACGACGGCGATCAGGGTAAGGATGCCGACCATCTCCGTGCCGCCCGGCTGCGAGGGATGCAGCGCATGCCATCCCGAACCTGCCCAGAAGTTCTTCCAGCCAGCGCCGAAGTTTGCGGCGATCGCCTGCGGATCGCGAACGACGATTCCGACGAACACGACTGCAGCCAGAGCCAGAACCTTGGCCGAAGTGAAGAGGTTCTGAATCGCAGCGCCCATCTTTACGCCACGGGTGTTAAGGACCGTAAGCAGTGTGATGATCGCGATCGCGGCCAGGTTCGCCGTGTTGATCCCAAGATCCATGTTGCCAAGGACCATCGGCCCCACATGCCATGCCGGGACGCGGGCGATATGCCAGATCCAGTTTGTCGTACCGATCGAGGGGAAAAAGATGCCGAGAAACTTTCCAAATCCGACGCCCACCGCGGCGATGGTTCCGGTCTGGATGACGAGGAAGAGCGTCCATCCATACAGAAAACCCCAGAGAGGGCCGAGCGACTCACGCAGGTAGACGTACTGACCACCCGCTTTAGGCATCATCGCTGCCAGTTCGCCATAGCTGAGCGCTCCGATGATCGTCATCACGGCAGTGACCAGCCATGCCGCAATCAAAAGTGCCGGCGACTGCAGCGTGCGGGACATCTCGGCGGAGACGATAAAGATGCCCGACCCGATCATCGACCCCATGACGATGGCGGTCGCAGAAAAGAGGCCCATGCCCTGGATAAACTGCGGCTGCTGCGGGATCCCCACAAGTTTCTCTTCTGAAGTTTTCACGTTGAAGTCTGTTCTACCGTAAATGACGGCGATTGTCTCGCCTACGACGCAAATGTATCAGGTCCGCATCGCAGTCACGGCGAAGTAGCGAAACCTCTCGGAAGCCCAGAACGGCGAGGGCCACTCCGCAATCGAACGCATCATGTACGACCGCTCGGCAACTTTATTTCCCGCGGCGCGAGCGGTCAGGCAAGCCTTGAAGGCCTGGTAGCTAAGGATGCGCCGCCGCCAGATCGCGCGACGCAGGCCGCTTTGTCCGGCAAGCAGCGTATCGTCGAGCATCTTCATAAAGTCGCCGAACATATGATCGGCATCGCCGCTCAAGCCGCCGGCGCTGGAGACGTAATCGGTCAACGGCTCGGGGCAGATACAAAACGAACCAAACTTGATGAGCCGGAACCAGAGATTCCAGTCTTCGCTGCCGCGCAATCTCTCGTCATAGCCATGGTCAAGCTTCTCCAGTGCGCTTCTCCTCAGCAGAACCGAAGATGGTGGAACTCCCGGATTGCACCAGCGGAAGGTCTCATTCAGATTTGAAGGAACGACCGGATCGAGGTCAGCAAGCAACTCTTCGGTCTCACTAACCACCCGCAACCCCGTGTAGTTGCCGATTGCCTGAGGGCTGGCAGAGAGAACGCGAAGCTGCTCCGCGATCTTGTCAAGCTCCCACCAGTCATCGGCATCCAGAAATGCGATGTACTCTCCGGTTGCGATGCGCAGGCCTGCGTTGCGTGCTTTGGCTGGGCCACCGTTCTGCTGTTCGATCAGGGTGACTCGCCCAGCGAACTCCTCTGAGAGAATTTGGCGGGTAGCATCCTTCGAGCCATCGTCGATGACGATGATCTGGCTCACGGCATAGGTCTGCTTGAGGGCGCTATCGATCGAACGCCGGATGAATCGCTCTGCGTTATACGCCGGGATGATGACGGTTACCGATCCCGCGCCGAGCGACTCGGCCTCAAAGACTGCCATCCATCTCTCTTTCCATAGCTGGAATTGATGCGCCTTGCCGAGGATAGCAAATGGCCGCTTGGATCAGGCAGAGATCTCTTCCATAAATCGTGCGACCATCTCACCGGGGGTGGCGTCGTTGCGGATCAGCGCGCTGATCACGGCAACCGAATCGGCACCCGCCTCGATGACTGCCCGAGCATTTTCAACCGCGATACCGCCGATAGCCACCAGTGGACGCGAGGTCAGCAGACGGGCGCTCCGGACACCTTCCAGACCGACGACAGGCTCTGCATCAGCCTTGGTACTGGTCGCAAAGACCGGTCCGATGGCAATGTAATCAGCTCCCGCGACGTCTGCCTCCGCGACCTGCTGATCGATATGCGTGGAGCAGCCGATAAGACCCTCCGGCGGAAGCACCACACGAGCATCGCCAATCTTCGTGTCGCCCTGACCGACGTGAACCGCGTTCCAGTCGGAGAGCATCGCCAGCACGGGATCGTCGTTCAGGATCAGAGTGCTTTCGATGCCGCGGAAGAGATCCGCGATGATGCGGGCATTTCTCAGGATCTCCTCCTGGCTGCCCGTCTTGTCGCGATATTGCAGCAGGGTCACTCCGGCATCGCGCAGCTCGGCCACATAGTGATCGAGTGCGATACCCCGTGATCGCAGCGTCTCCGCATCAACGATCGGATAAAGACGAGGCAGGCTCAGGGAACCCGGTGGTACTCGACCTCGAAGAGCTTGTCCCACGTCGCCCCCTTGTTGATGGTGGTGAAGAGTGCCCAGGTGTAATGATCCATGTCGATGCGGTGGACCTTGGTCTGAAAGTGCAGTTCGATACCGTTGACCAGCGTCATGACGATGTCATAAAGCTGATCGTCTGCATGAGGCATGACCGTTCCACGAATCGACTCTCCGCTCGGGGTAACGTACCAGAAGGTGATGGTCTTCTTCGCAGGGTCGTATGCGTACATTCCAGCGTAGACCGGCTGCCCGTCGACGCTGGTCTCCATAGCCATCATCCGGCCATCAAGCTGCGGTGTAAACCGCGTCAGCACCCGGGAAGCTTTTCCATTTCCGGGCGGCTTCGCGTCCGCAACCCAGCTCCCTGCCATCCATGCGATCGATTCAAGAGGAGAAGGCGTCTCAGCATTCTGCGAAGTCTGGGGCATCGGAAGCTGTGCGACAGCCGTCACGACAGGCACGGCCAGCACAGCGATACAGAGCAACCGGACAACATTCCGCCGCACGAACGCTCTCATCCGTCTCGAGCCCCTCAGGCTTCTTTTTGCCGTTCCAGGAACCGCTCCATGAACTTCGTGTCGAACTTACCGGAGCGGAACTCCTCATCGGCGAAGATCTTCTGGTGCAGCGGAATCGTCGTATGAATGCCCTGCACCACAAACTGGCTGAGAGCACGCTGCATGCGATTCATTGCCTCTTCGCGATCCTTGCCGTGGCAGATCAGCTTGGCGATCATCGAGTCGTAGTAGGGCGGCACGATGCCTTCGGAGTACTGGGCCGTATCGACACGAACGCCATTGCCTCCCGGTACGTTGAACGCCGTAATCTTGCCAGCGCTGGGGGTGAACTTCTCCGGGTGCTCGGCGTTGATGCGGCACTCGATGGCATGGCCGCGAATCTCAACGGGGCTGGTCACGATCGAGTTCAGCTTTTCGCCCGCGGCGATGCGCAACTGCGCCTTCACCAGATCGATGCCGGTGACCATCTCGGTGACACAGTGCTCCACCTGAATGCGGGTGTTCATCTCGATGAAGTAGATCTTGCCGTCTTCATCCATCAGGAACTCGATGGTTCCGGCGTTCCAGTAGCCGATATTCTCGAGCGACTTCTTGATCGTCTTGCCCAGCTCCTCGCGCAGCTTCGGCGTGATCTGAAGGCTCGGAGCCTCTTCGATCAGCTTCTGGTGGCGGCGCTGAATCGAACACTCGCGCTCACCCAGCGACATCACGTTGCCGTGCTCGTCAGCCAGCACCTGGAACTCGATGTGGCGCGGCCGCTCGATGAACTTCTCCATGTACAGATCGCCGTTGCCGAACGCCGCAGCCGCCTCCGTCGAAGCCTGGTTGTAAAGCCCCGGAAGTTCTGCCGCATTGCGGCAGATACGCATGCCGCGACCGCCACCACCGGCAACCGCCTTGAGGATCACCGGATAGCCAACACTCTTGGCCCACTCCAACGCCTCACCTTCGCTAGCGATGATGCCATCCGATCCCGGAAGGATCGGCACCTTGGCCTTCTTCATCGTCTGCCGCGCCGTGGACTTCTCGCCCATCATGCGCGTCACCTCGGGAGGAGGCCCGATGAATTTGATGTTCGACGCGCGGCATACCTCGGCGAAGTTGGCGTTTTCGCTCAACAAGCCATAGCCCGGATGGATGGCGTCCACATCGGCGATCTCGGCCGCAGAGATGACCGCAGGCACGTTGAGGTAGCTCTCCGCCGAACGTGGCGGCCCGATGCAGATGGCCTCATCGGCAAACTTCACGTGCAGCGAGTTTCTATCGGCCTCGCTGTACACGGCAACCGTACGGATGCCCATCTCCTTACAGGCGCTGATCACGCGCAGCGCGATCTCCCCACGATTTGCAATCAATACCTTACGAAACATAGATCCCTGATGCCTTCCGTCGATTTGCGTGTGAGTGATTACCGCGGGCGGATCGCAAACAGCGGCTGGCCATACTCGACCGGCTGACCGCTGACGCCGATACGCTTGACGACCTCACCAGCGACATCGGACTCGATCTCGTTCATCAGCTTCATGGCCTCCACGATGCAGAGCACCTGGCCAACCTCAACCTGATCGCCGATCTGCACAAACGCGGATGCTCCCGGTGCAGGCGACTCGTAGAAGGTGCCAACGATGGGAGACTTCACCTCGTGCAGCTTCTCTTCTGCCTGCGCCGGCGCGGCCGCGGTGTGGGCTGCAGCTGCAGCCACGGGAGCCGCTCCTGCGGCCGGAGCCGAGGCCATCAGGCGGCTCAGTTGAGCCAGGTCAAAACTGCTCGCCGCCGCTGCCGGATCACCGGCAAACTTGATCCTCACCTTCAGATCGGCCTGTTCCATGTCGAACTCGGCGATCTCGTTCGCCTTCAGAAATTCGACCAGTTCTCGCAGCTCCTGCATCTTTGATCCGTCCATCGTCTCTCCTGTGCCTGTTGCCGGCACTCCTCTGTTCTTACAGCTCAATCCATGCTTTGACGCTGGGCGTAAGCACTTCGCCGCCCGTGGCCGTCACCAGCACCATATCCTCGATCCTCAGACCGAACTTTCCGGGCATGTAAACACCCGGTTCGATCGTGATCACCATTCCAGCCTCCAACTTCTGCGTTTGTTTCGCAGCTAGTCTTGGCCCCTCGTGAATCTCCAGCCCTACGCCGTGCCCGGTAGAGTGCGTAAAGAACTGGTCCAGCCCGGCGCGCCGCAGAACGCCTCTGGCGGCCTCATCGATCTCGCCCGCAGTGACGCCCGGTGCGACCGCCGAAACGGCGGCCTTTTGCGCTTCCAAAACCGCATCATACACTTCCCGCTCGCCTTCAAGTGCGCGTCCGAGGTGCACGGTGCGGGTCATATCACTCATATAGCCGTCGACCACAACGCCGAAGTCCATGGTGACAAAACCTCTCTTTGGCAGCTTTGCCTCGCTGGCCCGGCCGTGGGGGAGGGCGCTTCGCTCCCCGGAGGCCACAATCGTCTCAAAAGACATGGCTTCCGCCCCAGCCAGACGCGCCCGATATTCCAATTGCCGCGGCGACCTGAAACTCCTTCAGTCCGGCCTGAAGAAACTCGAGCATTCCGTCGAAGAGGCTGCAGCCCAAAAGTGCCGACTTGCGAATCCTGGCGATCTCGTCAGCGTCCTTGACCTCGCGCAAACGCGCCACAATCGGCTCAACGGCGGAAAACATTCCACGACGCTGCTTTGCCGGGACCGCTTTCTGCATCGATTCCAGCGCGGAGACGGTGGTATGAGAAGCATCGAAGCCGCAACGCGAGACTCCAGCCTCCACCAGCCACTCGCAGGCAGCGGACAGCACTGGTTTTGTCGCAATAATGACGCGAGTGCCGACAGCTTCTGCCTTGGCCTGAACGGTATAACGACCATCGGTCAACAGCACAGCCCTGCCACCGGAGAAGGCCAGAACGGCGTTGGAGCCAGTAAATCCTGAGAGATACCGGACGTCCGGCAGATGGGTAATCAGCAACCCATCCATCCCGGCTGCCTTCGCTGCGCGAGCCGCTTTCCTCTTCCGTACGTCAAAGTTCATCCCTTTGATTCTACTCAAGCAAGGCCCTCTGTGCGGCAAGGAGATTGAGCATCTGACCCGTTATCATGGACTATGTCTTCTCCCCGGAGCGACTCCGCGCCGTTCAGGCTCACACGCCGTAACTTCATTCTGGGTTCAGGCGTTACTGCCGCTGGACTTGCCTTCTACGCAGGCGAGATCGAACGTCACGTTATCGACAAGGTCGAAACGAGCATCCGGATCGACAACCTGCCTGCGGCATTCCATGGATTCCGCATCGCCCAGATCTCGGACATTCACCTGGATGAGTTCACCGAGCCGCTCTTTCTGGAATATGTCGTCAAGCGGGTTAATGACCTGAAACCGGATCTGGTTCTAGCCACAGGAGACTTCATCACCCGTGGATCGCTGACCTTCCTTGCGAGCAACCACGCGGCGTATCGCTGCGCAGAGATCTTGAGCACCCTGAAGGCACCTCAGACATACGCGATCCTGGGCAACCATGACGCCTCCGTCAATTCGCAGCTGGTTATCGATGCCCTGGCCACGGCAAAGATCCCCGTGCTGGTCAATCGCTACGTCGCCATCGAACGCGGCAGCTCACGCCTCTGGCTGGCCGGGACCGACGATATTGCGGCCGGTCATCCCGACCTCGATAAGACGTTGCCGGAGAATCCCGATGTGCCGGTCATCCTCATGGTTCACGAACCGGACTACGCCGACAGAGTTGTCGCCCATCCTCGCGGAAATATTGTCGATTTAATGCTCTCCGGACATTCGCATGGAGGCCAGGTCCGCATGCCGTTTTATGGCCCCCTGATTCTGCCGCCGATGGGGCAGAAGTACGTCGAGGGGCACTTCCGGCTCGGCCACATGCAGCTTTACGTCAACCGCGGTATTGGAGCGGTGGGCCTTCCCTTCCGCTTCAACTGCCCCCCGGAGATCACCCTTCACACGCTGCTTCCAAGATGAATGGATAGTTAGTCTTACAGCTTCTTCTTGATGCTTTTTCTGAAGCATTGCGAAGAGTGGTCTTCTACGATTCCCACGGCCTGCAGCCAGGCATAGACGATGACAGGACCGACGAACTTGAAGCCCTTTTTCTTCAGGGCTTTTGAAATCTCTTCGCTGAGGGCGGTCCTGGTGTAGACCGCGCCGGTCGTATTCACCATGGGCTTGCCGCCCGCCATCCCCCAAATCAGCTTTGCGAAATCCTCTCCTTCACGCTTCATCGCAAGAAAGATCTGCGCACCGGTGATTGTGGCTTCAATCTTTGCCCTTGCCCGGATGATCTCGGGGTCCTGCATCAGCCGCTCCACATCGCTGGCCGTCATACGAGCGACCTTGACAGGATCGAAGCCATGGAACGCCTTGCGGAACCCTTCACGCTTACGCAGCACGATCAGCCAGGAGAGACCTGCTTGAAATCCCTCCAGCATCAGCGTCTCCCACATCTCGCGGCTGTCGTGGACGGGCCTGCCCCATTCCTTATCGTGATAGTCGCGGAGCAGCGGATCGCTCTCCGCCCAGGCGCAACGTAGCTTTGTCGTCATGGGTTTCAGATTCTTACTAAAGCGCAACGCTGCACACCCTCATGACAAATGCTGTCAGCATGGTGCTCATGACTTGTCTTCAAAAATATTTCGGCGAAAAGAGATTCAGCGAGAGCGCGCGACCGGTTTCTTTTGCTTCGGAGCGACAGGGGCAGCCGGTGCGACCACGCCGCTCTTCTCGTCCATCCAGGAATCCAGAAGCGACTTCTTAAATCGCCAGCGATTACCCAGCTTGAATGCAGGGATGAAGCCCTCCGAAGCGTAGCGATAGAGAGTATCACCACTGATGCCGAGATACTCCGACGCCTGCCGGATGTCCATCACTTCGCGCGGTGCCGTCTGTGTCATCGGTGCCATCGGATAAGAACGCTCCAATTCCTGAGAGAGACGGGCAAAAACCGAAACCACCGGTCGAAGCCCAGCACACTTTTTGTATCCCCTTTTGCCCTGAAGCACAACGATTATTTTGTGATGTTTACCAGCAAATAACTGATAACTAAACGCTAACTACCTTCTAGGAGGCTCCAGGCTGGTCATGACATCGAGCAGGTCCTGATCCACGGTCCGCGTCTTGGCGATCGCCTCGGACAAAGGAATATCAGAGATATGCGTCCCCTTGAGCACCACCAGGCGGCCAAATCTACCCTCGTGCGCCAGGTCGATGGCCCGGACCCCGTAGCGTGTTGCCAGCATGCGGTCATAGGCTGATGGGGTGCCTCCCCTCTGCGTATGACCAAGGTTGACGCTCCGGGTCTCGAAGCCGGTTCGCTTTTCGATCTCCTCGGCCAACTGCTGACCGATTCCACTGAGCCGGACATGGCCAAAGGCATCGACGGCCGCTCCCTGAGAAGCCTGTTCCCGCTCCGGGAACTTCGCCCCCTCTGCCGCGACGACGATGGCAAACTTCTTGCCGTGATCGTACCGATAGCGCAGCAGCCGGCATACTTCTTCGATATCGATCGGAACCTCCGGCACCAGGATGACGTCCGCTCCTCCTGCGATACCCGAGGTGATTGCGATCCATCCCGCGTCACGTCCCATCACCTCGCAGACCAGAACGCGATTATGCGCTTCGGCTGTTGAGTGAAGTCGGTCGATCGCCTCGGTCGCGATAGTGACTGCTGTATCGAAGCCGAAGCAGGCATCCGTACCACTGAGATCGTTGTCGATCGTCTTGGGGACACCGATACATTTCACGCCACGCTCACTGAGAGCCAGTGAAATCGACTGCGTGTCGTCTCCTCCCAGCGCAATGAGGGCATCTAGTTTGTGACTGGCAATAACCTGGAGACAGGTTTCAAAACCATTGGGGATCTTCTTGACGTTCGTCCGGGAGGAGCGAAGGATCGTTCCGCCTTTATGGAGAATGCCTGAGGTTGTCTCCATGTTGAGCGGCATGGTTGCGTCGTCCAGAACGCCGCGCCAGCCCTCCATGAAGCCGACGAACTCATCGCCGTAGTGGAGAATCCCCTTGCGAACGACAGCACGAATTACAGCGTTCAGACCCGGGCAGTCGCCGCCACCGGTCAGCATTCCAATACGCATCGAACCCTCCTCTCAAACCGGCAGCATGATACCGCAACCGGAGGGAGGGATCACTCTTCAGGTGCGACCAGGGTTCAGCGCCACCAGTCGGACTGAAGCGGCGTCCCGGCGAAGACGTCAGACGGCTGCCCCGGGGCTGGCGACCACAACTGGATTCCCGTCTCCGCCGAAACCTCCAGCATGCGCTCGATGGGTTGGCGCCAGCCGTGCAGAGCCAGATCGAAGAGACCCCAGTGGATGGGCATCATCAGGCCTTTGTCACCCAGATCCAGAAAAGCCCTCGCCGCTCCGTCGGGACCGAGGTGGATCTCCTTCCACAGGTCGTTGTAGGCGCCAATCTCGAGCATGGTGAGATCGAACGGGCCATACTCTGCACCGATTTCGGCAAAGCCGGGCCACCAGCCGGAGTCTGCACCGAAGTAGACCTTGTGCTGCCTCCCTTTGAGGACAAAGGCTGACCAAAGCGTCTCGAAGCGGTTGAACATGCTGCGCCCGGAGAAGTGGCGGGTCGGAACGGCAGTGATCTCAAGCTCGCCGGACGAGGCGCTCACGTTGCAACTCTGGGTCCAGTCCAGCTCTTGGATGCGGCGCTTCGCAACGCCGTATTGCTCCAGAACCTCTCCCACACCGAGAGAGGTAATCCACTCGGTCTCGCGAAGATGGCCCAGACGAGCAAGCTTTCGTATCGTCGACTCTCCCAGGTGATCGTAGTGATCGTGCGAGATGAGCACCACATCGAGCTTAGGCATGGCTTCGAGAGGTAGGGGCGGGGCAAAGAAACGCTTCGGCCCTGCCCAGCGTAGCGGAGAGGCGCGCTCATCCCACACCGGATCAGTCAACACGCGCACTCCGTCGATCTCAATAAGAGTCGAAGAGTGCCCCATCCACGTCACACGAAGACCGCTGGCAGATGGTGTCTCGTAAATCGCGGCGTCTGTCCGGAACGGTCCCAGGGGAGTCTTCGGAAACTTCTCTTCCTTGTTGCGCAGATACTCAGGCAGAGCATCGCGCAGTGTCCTCCAGCCCCCCACTGATGTAGGAACCGGGTTCAGGTACTTCTTTTCCGTGCGCTCTGCGCGCCGCAGAAAGGTCCTGCGTTCTGCGGCCACATCCTCCAGACTCATCTCCGTCCTCCGTGCCAGTCGTACAGTATCACGGGAGATAATAGAACGGATTCGGCAGCTTGACGCTGATCTCTCCGCGTGGCTCGCCGTTCAGATCACTCCACTGGTCACCCATATTCAATACGATGCGGTAGCCAGCATCTACGATCTTCTTTCGTTCCTCGCTCTTGTAATCGACCGTCGTCATCTTCTTCTGAGGGCCTGTCCTGAGAGCGAGTCCCTTCCATCCCTTGTATCCGGCCAGCTCAAGATTCTTCGCAGTCGCCTCCCGCTGCTCCTCCCAGCGACCGGTGATAAAGAAGACCTCGACCCCTGCGGCGCGCGCCTTTTGATAGAGCTGCAGCGTGCCGGGAATCGGCATAGACGCCTCAGGAGACACCACCCAGCGATTGAACTGGGCCAACAGAAAACCGTAGTCTTCCCTACGAAACTCGCAGAAGCCAGACAGGGAGGTCTCGTCGATATCGAGCACCATCGCCAGCTTTTCGCCCGGCTTCGCAGCTGCGAGAGCGCGATCGAGCACCGCTTCAGCCCGCTTCGTCTGCGCATCGAGATCAGCCCAGTAACATCCGCCGCCGGTGCATTCGGCGTAATCCGCAAGACGATAGCGTGCGACGCCAAAGTTGCCAATTGGCTCCGCAGCAACCATCACGCTGGGGTCGGCGGCGGCGGCTTCCGCAGTCGCCTTAATCTGCTCATCCGTCGGACGTTTCGCCGGTGTAATGCTGACCGGCCGGGCTCCCGCAACAGTTGGGCAGGACGGCGCAGTCAATTGCTGAGATTGGCAGAGACCTACGGCTGTACACAGAAAAGGGACACACAACAGGCGAAGAAAACGAGTCATCGTTGCTCCCGACGGAAGGCACTCCGCTCGAAGATATTTCGGTATACCGAATGCTATACCATGACCCGGCTTACCCCTTCGATGTTGCCTCATCGGCGTAAAATTCAGCGATCTCCTTCGCATACTTCTCATTGATGATGCGTCGCTTGAGCTTCATGCTCGGCGTCATCGTGCCATCTTCCACGGCCCACTCCTCCGGGACGATGCAGACACGCTTGATGCTCTCAAAGTGCGCCAGGCCCTCATTGACCTTTGCCACGATCTCTTCGTACGCCTTGATGACTCGTGGATGCTTCACCAGCTGGGCCGCATCTTCTGCCGTCACGCCCTGGGACTGTGCCCATCCCTTGAGTGCTGCAAGATTCGGCGAGATCAGCACGCTGGCATACTTATGCTTGTCTCCGACCAGGGCGGCCTGAGCGACCAGCATGTTGGCCTTCAGCTTGTTCTCGATCGGCTGCGGAGCAATCAGCTTTCCGCCACTGGTCTTCAATAGCTCCTTCTTGCGATCCGTGATGGAGAGGAAGCCGTCCGCATCGATATGGCCGATATCGCCGGTGCGGAAGAAGCCATCGGGAGTGAAGGCCTCTTTCGTCTCTTTCTCCTTGTTCCAGTAACCGATGAAGACCGAGGGTCCCTTCACCTCAAGCTCGCCGTCCGCGGCAAACCGGCACTGCACGTTAGACAGCGGCTTGCCGACCGTGCCGAGCTTATTGGCCCCGGGATAGTTCACGCCGATGACTGGCGAGGTTTCGGTCAGGCCGTAGCCCTCGAAGATAACGATACCGACATCGGCAAACCATGTGCCGGTGTCGATGCCGAGGGGAGCGCCTCCAGCGATGAAGATCTTCACGTGGCCACCAAAGGCCTCCGCAATCTTGCTGAAGACCAGCTTGTTGGCGATCTTCCAGCTCAGCGAGCTTGGCTCAACATCAGCAATTATCTGCGCGCGATTGGCCTTGCCAACACCGAGCGCCCACTGAAAGATGCGGTTTTTCAGTGGCGATGCCGCTGACTTCGATTCAATAGCCTGCCTGATCTTTTCGTAGACTCTCGGAACCGCGACTAAGAATGTCGGCTGGATCTTCTTCATCGCCTCGGGCAGCTGATCGAACTTGCCGCAATACGCCAGCCTGGTTCCGTGACAGAGCAAGGCATAGTCGATGTGCCGAGCCGTGACGTGAGAGAGAGGGAGAAATGAGACACTGACGTCCCGATCGCTCAAGCCTAGTGGCCCGGTTGAAATATTGAGATTGCTGGCCAGATTGCCATGCGTGAGCATGACGCCCTTCGGTTCTCCGGTTGTACCCGAGGTATAGATGATGGTTGCCAGATCCTCGGGCTTCGCCTCCTGCACCATGGCATCGAACTCCGCGCTCTTCTGTTCCAACGCGGGAGCCTTCTCCATGAGAGTGGCGAAGCTCTCGGCGCCGGGAAACTCGCCTGCATCCATGACCACGACGTGCTCCAACTCCGGCAGCTCGCCCACAGCAACGACACGCTCGTACAGTTCTGCGGAGGAGACCACGACGACCTTGGCTCCGGAATCCTGCAGCATGTATTTCAGCTGCTCCGGCGTCAGCGTCAGGTAGAGTGGTACGTCTACGCAGCCCATCGCCAGCGCAGCAAAGTCCGTGACCTGCCACTCCCATCTGTTTTCAGAGATCAACGCGACACGATCTCCGCGCTCGAGACCCCAGCCACGAAAGACCTCAACCAGTGCGCGAACTCGGCCATACAGTTGTGTGGAGCTGATCGGCTCCCACTCGGCTGCCGCCCGCTGCCCCTGCATGACGATGTGCGCGCCGCGCCCCGTGGCCAGCCCAAAAGCATCGTTTACTGTTCGCAGATGAAACATTCAGCAACCTCTCGCATTCTTCGCCTGCACGCAGGCAGTTATCGCCACTATGCGTCCTTCGCAATTCCATTCATCAGGACATCGATCACCTGATGAGCCGTCGTCTTTGTATCGTAGGTTCGTCCGGTAAAGATAGAGGTACTCAGCAGTTCGTCGATCGCACCAAACATGCAGTGTGCAACGACGCCATCGGAGATGTCCCGGCGAAAAATTCCCTCCTGCTGCCCGCGCCGTATTACCTCTCGAACCACCTGAATGTACTTCACCAGATGATGATGTGAAAACTCAGCGATAAATTTGGCGCTCTGCCGCATCTCCGTTTGCATCAGAATTGCCATGCTTCGGTTGGACTGCTGGCTCGACAGGTGAACCTCGGCGATAAACTCCAGCTGCTCGCGTGGCCCCTTCAGCGTCAGAAAACATTCCTCAACCTTGCGATAGAACGCCTCGAACGTCGAGTCGATCGCCGTCCGCAACACGTCATCCTTGCTCTTGAAATAGAGGTAGATCGTCCCGTCCGCAACTCCGGCACGCTTGGCGATCTCACTTACCGGGGAGTTGAAGTAACCGCGCTCTGCAATCACTTCTACCGCTGCCTCCAAGATGCGCTGGTACTTTTCGCTGCCCGGGACGGCCGCCTTTTCTTCAGCTGCCACCTGACTTGCATCCTTCCGTTTCAGACCAGCCTCACGCTCCGGAAGTATCCGGTCCCCGCAACTCTAATGAATCGCCGTGGGTTTGCCAATACGGAACCACAACGCCCAACAGTTGCTATTCACCATAGTTGGATGCGCCTTAGCGGGGCGAGAGCCTGCCATGTCCCCGGACGAAGGAACAATGCCAAAAGCGCACGTCCGGGCATCCTTTTGAGGGATGCAGGACAACCGGTTAACCTGAATTACTTTTGAGGATGAGGCGCGATCGACCCAGCCTGCAGCTTTACAAGCTCTGGCTGATCGAACTTGCTGGGTCCCAGCACGGCTACCCTGGGAATAGGACCGCGGGCCATCGCAACCTCGTCGCAGGCATACAGACGCGGACAGGTCTGGCAGTCTTTGTAGATCTTGTCCGGGAGCACGGTCCGGTCGACGACGCGGAAACCAAAGTGAAAGAAGAAGTCAGGAATGCGCGTGAACAGGCAAACCGAGGTGACGCTCTGGTCCTCGGCCTCTTCCAGCAGCGCACGCAGCAGCCTTCCGCCGGCCCCCTGCCCCTTGGCCTCCGGCTTCACGACGATCGAACGGACCTCTGCAAGATGTGGCCCGTAGAGATGAAGCGCACCACATCCAAGAAAGACGCCGCTCTCACTCTCCGCTACCGAAAAGTCGCGAACATTCTCGCAAATCTCAGCATAGCTCCGGCGCAGCAGAGTACCGTCCCCGGAGAGCGAGTTAACCAGTTCAAAGATGTTCACGGCATCGGGAAGCTTCGCTTTGCGCACCACCGCACCGCCAACCCGCGAACGAGTGGATGAGGTGGATTCGCTTACCGGCAACAGCGACGCATTAGACACGTGCAATCTGCTCCACGCCGGGCTTCAATGCAGCCCCGAGCTTCAAGTGTACAGATGCAAGCCAGGCCTTATCGGTCGCAATCCTCGCCGATGCACCTCGCAAAGCATCTTTCACCTGGTTACGCGCCGTACCGCCGGTGACATCATGGCAGTCCAGGGTCGCCTCGAGCGTGATCGCGTCGAAGAAGTCCGCCTCGAACTCTTCGCCCAGCTCTTTCAGCTCTGCAAGCGTCAGTTCATTCAGCTCCCTGCCCGTCTCCAGGCCGAAACGGACAGCATTTCCGATCTTCTCGTGCGCCTTTCGGAACGGAACGCCCTTGTAGGTCAGGTAGGTCGCCGCAGCCATCGCATTCAGGTAGCCCTGCGCGGATGCGGTTTTCATCACCGACTCACGGAAGCGCAGCGAGCGCGTAAAGCCGGGGAGGAGCGCGAGCATGCCTGTGATCGTATCGGCGGCATCAAAGACAGGCTGCTGTCCTTCCTGTAGATCTTTGTTATAAGCCAGCGGAAGTCCCTTGACGATCGTCGCCAGCGTAATCGCCGCTCCCTGCAGGCGCCCCGACTTGCCGCGAATCAGCTCCGTCAGATCGGGGTTTTCTTCTGCGGCATCGCGCTCGATCCGGTCGAGTAGCGCTCCGGCAGATCGAGGAAGCCGAACTCGGCTGTCGAATGCAGCGTCAGCTCCTCGGCAAAGCGCGAGATGTGCAAACCGATAGTTGCGACAGCCTGCGTGAACTCAATCGCAAAATCGCGATCGCTGGTGGCATCCATGCTGTTGGTCGTCGGCCCATCGAATCCCAGCGCCTCAGCGGCGATCGTTCGATCAAGCTTGAGAGTCGCCCCAGCGATTGCTCCCGACCCCAAAGGGCACAGATTCAGCCGTGCGCGGCAGTCAGACAGGCGCGAAAAGTCTCGTTCCAGCATTGCGACATACGCGAGCAGCCAGTGCGCGATCAGAACCGGCTCGGCACGCTGAAGATGCGTATACGACGGCATCACCGCCTCGCCTGCTGCCTGCGCCTGGTCTACGAGTGCCTCCCGCCAAGCGACCGTACCGGCAAGCGTCTCATCGATTGCATCGCGCACAAACAACCGCATGTCCGTCGCGATCTGTTCATTGCGGCTGCGACCGGTGTGTAGCTTAAGCGCGAGGTCGCCGATGACCTTCGTCAGCGTGAGCTCAACGAAGTGGTGGATGTCCTCCGCCTCGGGGTGCAGAGCCACGATGGCAGCAGCTGCACCTGGAGTGAGACCGGATACAGCTCCGGCTTCCTCCAGCGCGAAGGGGATGACCCTGTCGAGCCCGTCCAGCATCTTCACAAGCTCGGCTTCCGTAAGGATTCCCGCAGCTGCAATGGCGCGCGCGTGAGCCTTGGAGGCGGCTACCTCCTGCGGAAGCAACCGCACATCGAACGGAAACGAACGCTGCCACTCTTCGAATGCCGGGTCCAGCGGTTCACGGAACCGCCCCGACCACATCTTGCTCACGTGTTCGAGCTCCTTGTCTTTCTGTTAGGTCAGCGAAGGCCGCTTGCGCGCCTGCGTGCCGCGTCCGCGCCCACTGGTAATCCGCTTGGCTCCGCCGAGCAGCATCAGGAGAATCGCCTTCTGCGCATGCAGGCGGTTCTCAGCCTGGTCGAAGACGATCGATTGCGGTCCATCGAGCACGGCATCGGTCACCTCGGCGTTGCGATGTGCCGGCAGGCAGTGCATGAAAACCGCATCCTGCTGGGCCTTCTGCATCAGATCTTCATTAACCTGATAGGGCTTGAAGATCGGAGCGCGCTTGGTCGCCTCATGCTCAAAGCCCATGCTGGTACAGACGTCGGTGTAGACGGCATCGGCGCCTTCGACCGCCTTGACTGGATCGTGCTGCAATGTGATGCTGCCGCCGGTCGACTCAGCAATCTCGATTGCCTTATGAATGATGTCCAACTTCGGCTCAAATCCCTTCGGGGTCGAAACCGTGCAATGCGCACCAAGCTGGGCGGCAATCAACATCAGCGAGTGGCACACATTATTGCCGTCACCAATGTAGGTGAAGTGCAGCCCCTCAGCGGAGCCAAAGCGCTCTTCGAGTGTCAGGAAGTCTGCAATTGCCTGGCAGGGGTGCTCCAGGTCAGACAAAGCATTGACGACCGGAACCTTCGAACACGCTGCCATCTCCGTGATGGTCTCGTGTGAATAAGTGCGCAGCACAATCACGCTCATCCAACGCTCGAGATTGCGCGCCATATCGGACAAAGACTCGCGCTCGCCCAATGGGGACTGGGTCTGATCGACGAAGATCGCGTTGCCGCCCAGCGTATTGATTGCGGCCTCGAAGGTAACGCGCGTGCGCAGTGAGGCCTTCTCAAAAAACATGACCATCTGCTTGGCGTCGAGAGCATGCCGGAAGTCTTCCGGATGATTCTTCACTGCATGCGCCAGCTCCATGATGGCTGCGGTCTCTTCCACCGTCAGATCACCGATCGAGCAAAGGTCCCGTCCACAGAGGCGCTTGGCGGCCTCGTTAAATGCCGTATCGGACTGAATGCCCAGGCTTACCTGAGGCTTGCGCACCGGAATCTCCTCGGCACCGTCTGACTTTGCGTTCATCACAACCGTCTTGCTACCCATGTATCGTCTCTCCCGCCGGCTCAACGCCTGCAAGTACCGTATTTGCCTTCAACAATTCATCAAGAGCGGCTATTGTCATTTCAACATGTTCACGCTCGAGGATGTATGGGGGCAAAAAGCGAAGGACCGTCTCGCTGGTCCGGTTGATAATAATGCGCCGCTCCATCAACTGCGCTGCAATCTGCTTCGCAAGCTCAGCCGAGTGTAGCTCCATACCCAGCATCAGGCCGAGGCCACGTACTTCTTTGATGCTGTCATGGCTCTTCATGAGGCCTTCCAGCTCTCTTTTGAAAAATCCGCCCACCTCGTGGATATGGGAGAGGAGCTTCTCGTTCTGAATCGTATCGATCACGGCGATCGCCGCCGCACACGCCAGCGGGCCGCCGCCAAAGGTCGTACCGTGCATGCCGGGCGTAATTGCCGCGGCAGCCTTTTCGACACATAGCATTGCCCCCATCGGCACACCACCCGCAACCGGCTTGGCGAGTGTGGTGACGTCCGGCTGAATACCATAGTGCTGGTATGCAAACCACTTTCCGGTTCGACCCACACCGCTCTGGATCTCATCGGCCATCAGCAGAGCCCCGGTCGAGTCGCACAGTTCGCGCGCAGCCGCAAAAAACTCCTGCGAGACAGGATGGATACCGCCCTCACCCTGCACAGGTTCCAGGCAGATGGCGCAGACATCGCTTGAAAACTTCGCGCGTAGATCCGCGACATCGTTAAAGCGCACAAACTCGACATCCGGCATCACCGGAGCGAACGGCGTACGGTATTTCTCTTTGTGCGTCGTCGCGACAGAACCCATCGTTCGGCCATGAAAGCTATGCTCCAGGGCAAGGAACTTCGTACCGATCGTCTTGCCTTCTTCACGTGCTTTCGTGGCGTTGGCGCGGGCCAGCTTCAGCGCCGCCTCCCAGGCCTCGGTGCCGCTGTTGCAGAAGAAGACGCGATCCATGCCGCTAATCTCCGTCAGTCTCAGAGCAAGCTCTGCCGTTCCGTGGTGATAGAAGAGATTCGACGTATGCAGCAGGCCAGTCGCCGTCTGCTGCGCGATCGCCTTGTCGATCGCCGGATGAGCATACCCAAGCGCCGAGACGCCGATGCCGCTCAGCAAGTCGAGAAAGTCGTCCCCGTTCTCATCGCGGAGATAAACGCCCTTCGCGCTGACAAACAGATAAGGGTTCCGCTCATAGGTGTTCAGCAGCAGTTTCTTTTCTGCAGCCTGAATCGATGCCAGACTCATGCGACCATGACCTCCGTTCCGTCGTTGACCCGCGTCGAGCAGATGTCCGGCAACAGTGCCGCGGACTCTGCAGGAAGAATGCGCACACGCTTGACGCCGCCCAGTAGCGCCTGACGGCAGGCATTGAGCTTGGGCAGCATGCCTCCGAAGATCACCTGCTGCTTTTCAAGCAGGGGAATCTGCGCCAGCGTCACCCAGCGCATCACGCTGCCATCCGCGCCCTTGACTCCGGGCACATCGGTAAGAAAGATGAGAGCGTCCGCTTTCGTTGCAATCGCCGCCGCTGCAGCCATCTCGTCCGCGTTCACATTGTAGTATTCGCCGTCGAAGCCAAGTGCGATCGAGCTGATCACAGGAACAGCCTTCATCGTCCAGATTGCATCCAGCCAGCGAGGGTCGGTCGCCGCAATCTCTCCGACAAAACCGAGATCGGGGTTCGTCTTCTTCTTTCGAGCGCGAAAGACATGCCCATCGCCCCCGGAGAGACCGACGGCAGACTGTCCGTGCGAGGCCAGCGATGCGACCAGCGATTTGTTCACGCGGCCTGCGAGCACCATCAATGCAGCATCACGCGTCTCCGCGTCGGTCACGCGCAGGCCCGAGATAAATTCACTTTTCTTGCCCAACTGCGCCAGAGTTTTGGTTAGCTGAACACCACCACCATGCACCACGGCGACCTGGTTGCCATCGGCTACCATCTCGGCGATTGCCTTACCAGCGGCATGCAGCAACTTCGGATTCTCCAGGCCCGCGCCGCCAAGCTTTACGACGAATTTCACAGCAGACCCTCCTCTTCCTTCCAACCCAACATTACGTTCATATTCTGTACGGCCTGTCCGGCTGCACCCTTCAATAGATTGTCGAGGCAGGAGACGATCACCAGCCTCTGTCCGTCCTCGGCAAGCGTAAAGCCGATATCGCAGAAGTTCGTGCGCACGATGTGCTGAATCTGCGGCAGCTGCGGCGTCGCATGCAGCCTGACCATCGGGCTTGATTCGTAGAAATCGCTAAACAACCCACTGATCTCCTCGACTGCGGTCTTCTTCTTCAGACGCACGTAGATCGTCGAAAGAATGCCTCGCGGAATCGGCAGCAGGTGCGGGGTGAACTGAATCTGGTCGGCCGCCACATGCAGCTGCTCCAGCAGCTCGCCTGTATGGCGATGCCCGAAGACGGCATATGCGGAAAGATTATCAGCCGCAGACATAAAGTGCGTCTTCGAAGTCGGCGCCTTACCTGCGCCACTGACACCAGACTTTGCATCGCAGATGATGCCACGATCAAGATCGATCACACCGGCACGCGTAAGAGGAGCAAGCGCAAGAATCACCGATGTCGAGTAGCAGCCGGGATTGGCAACCAGACGAGCCGTGCGAATCTCTTCGCGATGGAGTTCCGGGGAGCCAAAGACCGCCTCGGCCTGCAGCTTCGCGGCAACCGATGCGTCGGCATCCGTGAGCTTATAGACAGCGCGGTTGGCATCTTCCTTCAGACGCCATGCACCGCTCAGATCGACGACGCGAATACCGCGAGCGATCGCCTCGGGAACCCACTCCCGCGATTGCTCATGCGGCGTCGCCATAAACAGAATCTTGGTGCCGGCATCGACCAGGCGGTCCCAATTAAATGGTTCAACGGCATGCGATGGGCGAGCTGCAATCATCGCCAGGTGAGGATGGATCTCCTCGATCGTCGTGGTCACACCGGAGGTCTCTCCAGCCCGGCCCAGAAATATCGGCGCGCTTCCCTGCATGCCGGGATGGCGCAGCAAAAGGCGCGCCAGTTCCCCACCTGCATATCCACTGACGCCGGCGATCGCTACCTGCGGCACGAGCGCTCCAGCCGCCTTCAGCTTCGCGGCCTCCGTCGATCTCTCCACTCCCTGATTAGCCAAGGTACCCTTCTATTCGTGTCTTCAGCTTCGCTGCCTGCTCCACATCGGGGCAGATCATCAGTACGGTGTCGTCGCCCGCAATGGTTCCCACCACCTCGGGCCAGTCTTCATAGTCGATGCCCGCTGCGATCGGCTGGGCGCCGCCTGTTGTCGTAATCAGCACCAAAAGATTGATCGCCTGGCGTACCTCAAGTCCAAAGCTGCCCAGCACCTCACGGATGCCCGGCAGCGAATCATCCTCATCTCCGTTGCCGTTTGAGAGCGAATATCCATCCGGCCCTTTCGACAATCTCAACTCATGCATATCGCGGGAGAGGGTTGCTTGTGTAACATGGTAACCACGCCCCGCAAGTTTTTTCCGCAGTTCGTCCTGACTGGAAATGGGACCTTTTCCCAGCAGTTCACGAATAACGGTATGACGTTGTTGTTTCATTCTTGTTTATTTTCTGCCATCTGCCCGGTAGATAGGTCATTTGCCGGACTGCATAAATATACATCCTTGGTGTATATTTATGCAATGACTCCACGAGGAGTCAGCCTAAACACACCTTGACGGAAAGGTATCTCCGGTGACACTTTTATTCACCGGACGTATAGTGAACTATGGACCGGCCTTGCGCACACGTCTCTGCTCCTAAGCCTTTATCCTCCCGCGCGCGCGGTAATGCGTCTACGCCATCCCTGATTGATGAGCGTTTTGACCATGACTCCTGCGGCGTCGGTTTTGTTGCCTCTATTAAGGCTGAAGCGACTCATACCATCCTTAAACAGGCGCTAACCGCCCTGGGCCGCCTTGCGCATCGTGGCGCCACTGCTGCCGACGGCAAGAGTTCGGATGGTGTCGGCGTACTGGCTAACGTCCCTCGTTCCCTGCTGCTTCGTGAGGCCGGCATCTCGCTGGCGCCTGAAGCGCAGCTGGGCGTAGGTATGCTCTTCATCCCGGAGGAAGAGACTCGTGTCGAAGCTCTGATCGAGCGCTGCCTTTCCTCGCAGGACCTCAAGGTCCTCGCCTGGCGCGACGTACCCGTTAAGACCGAATACCTTGGCGAGATGGCGCTTTCGACCATGCCGAAGATCCGTCAGGTGCTGGTGGCCGACTCTGAAGGCGCCGAATCGGGCACCATGGAGCGCCGCCTGTATCTTGCCCGCAAGCAGTTTGAGCTTGCTCATGAGCAGGGCGACGTCGATGGCTATGTTTGTAGTCTCTCCACCGAAACCATCGTGTACAAGGCAATGTGTACCGGCACAGACCTCGCTGCCTTCTATCCTGATTTAACGGCAGAGGACTATGTCACGCCGTTCGCCGTCTTCCATCAGCGTTACGCCACCAATACCCTTCCCACATGGCACCGGGCCCAGCCCGGCCGCACCCTCGGACACAACGGAGAGATCAATACCGTATGGGGCAACCGCGCCCGCATGGCGGCCCGCGACTCTACGCTTCCGGTCGAGTGCAAGCCTGTGCTCACCCAGGGTGGTACCGACTCCACCAGCCTCGATGAGGCCATCGAACTGATAGCGCACAACGGCCGTACCCTCGCCGAAGCTGTACGCATGGTGATGCCGCCTGCCTCCGCTGAAGGTCACTCCTCGCCGTTCCTGCGCTATCACTCCGACTGCACCGAGCCATGGGACGGCCCGGCGGCGATCGCCTTTGCCAATGGCCGCCTGATCGGCGCCGCGCTCGACCGCAACGGTTTGCGCCCCTGCCGCTTCGCTGTCACCAGGGACGGACTCGTTGTTGCTGGATCGGAGGCCGGTCTCGTCGACCTCGATCCGAACGAAGTGACACATTCCGGCCGTCTCGGACCTGGCCAGATGCTGCTGATCGACCTCGAAAAGAAGGAGTTCTACGAGGACGAGACGCTGGCTGGCTTCTTCGACGGCAACATGGGCTACGCCAAGCTGCTCGAAGATGCTCCACTTGTTCCGCTTGAGGCTGCTCCCTACGGCGATGCAGCGGCTGTATCTGCGGTACAGCGTGGCTTTGGCTACACCCGCGAAGACGTCAAGATGATCCTGCAGCCGATGGCCGCAGAGGGTAAGGACGCCATCTGGTCGATGGGCGACGACACGCCGCTCGCCTTCCTGGCACGCACTCCGCGTCCACTGTATGCGTACTTCCGCCAGCGCTTCGCGCAGGTGACGAATCCGCCGATCGACTCGTTGCGTGAGTCCATCGTCGTCTCGATGCACACGCGCCTCGGCCCGTGGCCTCATCTTCTGGACAAGAATGCTCCCCTCCCAGGCCTCTCGCTCTCTTCGCCCTTCCTTTCGCTAGGGCAGATGGAGGCTCTGCGCCAGAAGCAGTATCCGCACGTAGAGGACCTGCAGCTCGCCGAACTGGACTGTGTGTTCTCCCCGTCGATCACTCTGGTTCAGGGACTGGATGCGATCTGTTCTCAGGCGATCGACATGGTGCGCAACGGCACTCGCCTGCTCATTCTGACCGATCGGCGTGCCAGCCAGGAGAAGCTGCCGATTCCGATGGCGATGGCAACTGGAGCCGTGCACCAGGCACTGGTTGCAGCCGGAATCCGCACCCTCACCGGCATCGCAGTTGAAGCCGGTGACTGCCGCGACATCCACCACGCTGCCGTGCTCATCGGCTATGGCGCCGGAGCAGTTTGCCCATGGCTGATGCTTGAGACGGCGCGCAGTCTGGCGCCTGCAGGCACCGAGCCAGCTGCCGCCGAGAAGAAGATGCTCAAGTCGCTCGACGGCGGCCTCGCCAAGGTGATGTCGAAGATGGGCATCTCCGTGGTCGATAGCTATCGCAGCGCCCGCCAGTTCGACATCCTTGGATTGCACTCCACCATTGTGGAACGCTGCTTCCCAAATACCCCGGCTCCCCTCTCGGGTATCGGCTTCGCCGAGGTAGAGCGTCAGCTGCGCCATACCTGGCTCCCGGCCGAGAGCGCCGTGCCTGTGGCTGGAACCGACCTGCCGGACTACGGCTGGGTCCGCTTCCGCAAGGCTGAACTCTCCGAGCCCCATGCCTGGCAGCCGCCCACGGTCAAGGCGCTGCAATCTGTCGTCGGCAGCGCACGCAACGTGCCGCAGCCGACCGATCCGGCAGCAGCGTTCGCTATCTACACCAAGGACGTCATCAGCCGCGATCCCGCGGTGCTGCGTGACTTGCTGGAGATTCGCCCTGCCGGTCCCGAGCTTGCACTCGATGAGGTGGAAGGACCAGCTAACATCACCAAGCGCTTCATTGCCAGCGCCATGTCGCTGGGTTCACTGAGCCCCGAGGCTCACCAGACCATTACAGCTGCGATGAACATGCTCGGCGCTCGCTCCAACACGGGCGAGGGCGGTGAGGATTCTGCCGTCTACCGGACGAATCCGACCGATGCCGGCCTGACGCCTCCTGCTGGTGGCACCAGCGCCGAGATGCATGCACAGGGAGGCGTGGCGGTTGCCGAGCCCGTCATTGCGGCACCTGCGGTCCACGTCTCGCTCAACAATAAGATCAAGCAGATCGCCTCGGGCCGCTTCGGCGTCACTGCCGAGTACCTGGCACACGCCGAGGAGATCGAGATCAAGGTCGCGCAGGGTGCCAAGCCTGGTGAAGGCGGACAGCTTCCCGGTCACAAGGTCAGCGGCCTGATCGCTCGCCTGCGTCACGCGCAGCCCGGCGTGTCGCTGATCTCGCCTCCGCCGCATCATGACATCTACTCCATCGAGGACCTGGCGCAGCTGATCTATGACCTCAAGCGCGTCAACCCGAAGGCCACCGTCGGTGTGAAGCTGGTCTCCGGCTGCGGCGTCGGCACAGTCGCAGCGGGCGTCGCCAAGGCTTATGCCGATTACGTCGTCATCGCCGGTAATACCGGCGGCACCGGCGCGGCTGCCTTGTCCAGCATCAAGTACGCCGGGAACCCGTGGGAGCTTGGCCTCTCCGAGGCACAGCAAGTGCTCATCCAGAACGGCATGCGTGGCCGCGTGCGTCTGCGTACCGATGGCGGCATCGCCACCGCACGCGACGTGCTGGTCGCTGCCCTGTTGGGAGCGGATGAGTACGCCTTCGGTACCGCGGTCCTGGTCGTCCTGGGCTGCGATATGGCGCGCCAGTGCCACCTGAACACCTGCCCCACCGGCATCGCTACCCAGAAGCCCGAACTGCGGGCGAAGTTCCGCGGCAAGCCCGAGCACGTCGTTCGCTTCTTCGAGCAGATCTCCGCTGACGTCCAGCACCTGCTGGCCCGTTACGGTCTGCCTTCGCTCGAGGCTGCCGTCGGCCGCTCCGATCTGCTGGAGCAGGTCCGCTTCGATGGCAACCTCGATCTTTCGCCCATGCTGGCACAACCCGGTGACGGACCGCGTCGCTGGATGGGGGGACGCAACGATCAACCGCAACCCAAGCCTCCGATCGACGAGCAGTGGGTTGCTCCTGCGATCGAAGCCGTCGAGGCTGGCAGGCCGTATGTTGTCGAGTCGCACATCGCCAACTGCGATCGTTCGGTCGGTGCACGCCTCGCCGGGGAGCTTTCTCTGCGTCGCGCTCAGGCCGATCTGCACGCCGACGTCACCTTCCGCCTGGAAGGCACCGCCGGTCAGTCCTTTGGAGCCTTTGCCGCGGAGGGTATGCAGATCATCCTCGACGGTCAGGCTAATGACTTCGTGGGTAAGGGCCTCTCGGGCGGCGAGATCATCATTCGTCCCCGCGGCCTGGCTGCGCAGGACAGCGGACAGCATGTCATCATCGGCAATGTTGCCCTGTACGGCGCTACTTCAGGACGGCTCTTTGCAGCTGGCCGTGCTGGTGAGCGCTTCGCCGTGCGTAACTCCGGTGCTGTGGCAATGTCGTCGAAGGTGTCGGCGATCACGGCTGCGAGTACATGACGGGCGGTACAGCCATCGTGCTTGGTCCCACCGGACTCAACTTCGGCGCCGGCATGACAGGTGGCGTCGCATGGATCTACGACGCGGACAGCAGCTTCATCTCCAAGGGAAGGTTCCATCCGGACTTTATCGAACCGCAGCCTTTCGCTACGCTCGAGGCCGAAGTCCAGGAGAGCCTGCGTAGCCTGATCGAAGAGCATGTGGCTCTGACCGACAGTGGTCTGGCCAAGACGCTCCTCGGAGACTGGCAGAAGGTCTCTCAGTCCTTCGTACGCCTGATGCCAAAGCCGCAGGCATAAACAGAAATAATGTTTGAGAAAGAGGGCCCTGAAGGAAGATTCTTCAGGGCCTTCCCTTTTGTGCGAAGATCGCAAGCTAAAAGAACTGAGGCTACGCTAATCGCGCTGTAAGTCTTGCTCGTTGCTCCTTATTTCCACGTTTCGCCTCATACTGTGTATGTCGTAGAAGGGAGCGAACCTCCTGATGGACGCACTAACGCTGCACCGCATTCACTTCGCCTTCACCATCACCTATCACTACCTGTTCCCGCAGCTCACCATGGGACTAGCGTTGTTGATTGTAGTGATGAAGACTGTAGCCCTCCGCACCAGTGACGAAGAGAAACGCGAACGCTATGATGTCGCGGCAAGATTCTGGGCACGCATCTTCGCGGTGAACTTTGTCCTGGGCGTCGTCACCGGCATCCCCATGGAGTTCCAGTTCGGCACGAACTGGTCGGAGTTCTCTCGCCGCACAGGAGGCGTGATCGGCCAGCCGCTGGCGATGGAGGGCGTCTTCTCCTTCTTCCTCGAGTCAGCCTTTCTCGGCCTGCTTCTCTTCGGCGAGAAGCGCATCTCCCGTCCGCTGCATTGGTTCGCCGCATTCATGGTCTTCGTCGGCTCGTGGATCTCAGGCTTCTTCATCATCGTCACAGACGCGTGGATGCAGCATCCCGTGGCCTATAAGTTGCTGCCCAATGGAGTCTACGAGGTCACCAGCTTCTGGGGGTTGCTGATGAATCCCTGGGCGTGGATTCAGTATGCGCACAACATGTCCGGGGCCGTCATCACGGGAGCTTTCGTCGTCGCAGCGACCGGCGCGCTTTATCTTCTGCAGAACAGGCATACCGAATACGGCCGCATCTACGTCAAGGTCGGCGTCATTGCGGGAGTGATCTCCTGCATCACGCAGATCTTCCCCACCGGCGATATGCACGGCAAGTACATGGCAAAGCATCAACCCATTGCCGTGGCTGGCATGGAGGGCCTGTTCCATTCCGAAGCCGGCGCGCCGATGGTTCTGATGGGGCAGCCAGACGTTGAGAATCAGACCATCGACAATCCGCTCGTGGTCAACAAGGTTCTCAGCTTCCTCATCTACGGCACAACCAAGGCTGAGGTGAAGGGCCTTGACCAATTTCCTAAAAACGACTGGCCCGGCGCGTTGCCACTCTTGTTTTACAGCTACCACATCATGGCCGGCCTCGGGACCTACTTCGTCTCTCTGATGGCAATCGCGGCCTTCCTGATGTGGCGCGGAACACTCTACTCTACCCGCTGGGTTCTGTGGCCTCTGATGCTCAGCTTCCCACTGCCCTATATCGCCAATACCGCGGGATGGATGACTGCAGAGCTTGGACGTCAGCCATGGCTGGTCTACGGTCTGCTGCGAACCTCCGAAGGCTACTCCAAGCATGTCGGCGCGGGGACCAGCCTGTTTACCCTGCTGGGCTTCCTTGGCATGTACAGCGTGCTCTCCATCCTATGGATCGTGATGGTCTACACTGCGATTCAAAAAGGGCCGCACGCTCCGGTGGTTGATGCCGGTCACGACGGACACACACTGACCACCGCATAACGAATTCGATCAAGACGCAAGGAGAGAGTATGGGAACACTCTGGTTCTGGATCGTCGCCTTCATGCTCACGGTCTATACCGTGCTCGATGGCTTTGACCTCGGCGTCGGCATCGTCTATCTGCTGGTGGCTCGCACTGAGCAGGACCGCCGCAAAGCGATGCACGCCATCGGCCCGGTCTGGGACGGCAACGAGGTCTGGCTGATCGCGGGCGGCGGCACGCTCTTCTTTGCCTTCCCGCTTCTCTACGCCTCATCGTTCAGCGGCTTCTACCTGCCCCTCACCATCGTGCTGTGGCTGCTCATCCTGCGCGGCCTCAGCATCGAGCTTCGCGCACATACGCATGACAAGGTGTTTGCCAGTCTCTTCGATACCAGTTTTGCTCTCTCCAGCGCCATCCTCGCCATCTTCTTTGGAGCCGCGCTGGCCAACGTCGTTCGCGGCGTTCCTATCGGCGCTGACGACTACTTCTTCCTGCCGCTATGGACGAACTGGAGAACCGGCCCCAACCCCGGCATCCTCGATTGGTACACCGTCATCGGTGGCATACTGGCCCTGCTCGCTCTCGCGCAGCACGGTCTGCTCTATCTCTCCCTGAAGACGTCGGGAGACTTAAACGCCCGCACGACAGCATGGGCCAAGAAACTATGGCCTATTGTTCTTGCCGTAACGCTTGCCAGCGTGCCGGCGACGATCATTGCACGGCCAGAGTCACTGGCTCATTACCGCCAACACGGCGTCGCATGGCTTGCTCCAGCGGCAGTCATCACAGGCATTGCCATCATTGCCGTTTCACTGGCGCGAGGCTGGGAGTGGCGAGCATTCCTCGGCTCTTGCCTGTACCTCGCCGCGATGCTGGTAGGCGCCGCTGCAGGCTTATACCCTGTGGTCCTGCCTTCCGTCGGCACTGCCGGGCACGACATCACCATCGACCGCGCCCTGTCAGGACCACATACGCTTCACGTTGGGCTGGTATGGTGGAGCTTCGGCATTACGCTGGCCATTATCTATACCATCACCGTCTATTGGCTCTTCCGTGGCAAAGTGCCCGAGCATGCTGCTGGTTACGGGCATTAGGCCACAAGGCGGTTACCAGGAGTGATAGTAGCCCTCCTTCTCAACCAGGTGAACCTCGGTCCGAAAGAGGTCGCTTAGCCTCGCTGCGGTAAACAATTCACTGCGCGGGCCATCTCCTACGATTCGTCCGTCCTTCATCATCAGGATGCGGTCGATCTCCGGAATGATGTCGGAGACCTGGTGCGTGATGAGGATGATTCCAGTTCCCTGCTGCGCCAGTTTTCGGAGAAGGCTGCGCAGCTCGCGCTGTGCGGAAATATCCAGCGCATTCGACGGCTCATCGAGCAATAGCATCTGCGACGAGGCGACGAGCGCACGGCCGATCATAATACGGCGCTGCTGGCCGGCCGACATATGACCGACAAGCTTGTCTCGCAACGACTCGGCGTCGATCAGCTTGAGAACCTCATCGGCTCGATCACGCATCTCGTCCGTAACGGTTAGATTCGGCCATAGCGTCGACGCGGAGAAGAAACCTGTGATCACGGCATCGCGCCCGGACGTCGTCAGTGTCGGCTTACCGGGAAGCTCTGCGGACACAACACCAAGCCTCTTCTTCAACTCGGTCAAATCCCAGCGATCACGGCCGAAGATGCTGACCCTGGTTCCTTCTTCCGCGATGGGGTAGCACTCGCAGGTAATGGTCTTGATCAGCGTTGACTTCCCGCAGCCGTTGGGACCGAGAATCGCAATATGCTCGCCAGCATTGACGGAAAGATTCACGTCGTAGAGAACAACATTCTCTCCACGAGCGACATTCACGTGGGCAAGATGCAGAAAAGGCTCTTTCAATTGAGACGACATACGATCAAGGATATCGATACGGTGTGACGTCAAGAACCGATATGCATCGAATCAATAACGACATTAGCGTGATCTGGAGGCCACATGATATTCAACCCCTCGAACAGTGATGAGAAGATCGCCTACGCTCTGCTGCGTGCGCTTGTAGGCATCAATCTGCTGATGCATGGCGTCAGCCGCCTGCTCGCCGGGCCGGATGTCTTCGCCACACACCTTGCGACGCAGTTTGCGCATTCTCCATTGCCACCTGCGCTGATTCACGTCTTCGGCATGATTCTGCCCGCGGTCGAAGGCCTGATCGGACTTCTGCTGTTGATCGGGCTGAAGACACGATGGGCGCTCATTGCGGCGTCTCTGCTGATGATGGTGCTTACCTTCGGTTCATCGCTGGTACAGGATTGGACCGCGGCCGGCACACAGCTTCTGTATGCGATTGTGTTTTCGGCGCTGCTCTTCAGTCGTCGTCACAACGCGTGGTCGCTCGACGGCTGCGCCAACAAAGCCTGATCGCCTACATCCCCTTAAGTACCGAGCCGACGATCCCTCCGAGCACACCAGCCTCCGTGTTCGACTCGACACGCTCAACCTTCATGTACTCCTGCAGCTGGTGCGCAAGCCTCTGTATCGGCAGCGTCTGCAGCCATACACGACCAGGTCCCGTCAGAGAGGCCAGAAAGATGCCATCGCCGCCGAAGATCAGGTTGCGAATACCGGGAATGCGCTGGATCTGAAACGAGACATTCGCGTGGAAGGCGCCTACATGGCCTGGGTGCACGCGGAGGGTCTCGCCTGGCGCCAGATCGCGGACGATGACCTCTCCTGAGAGCTCAAGCCACGTCATCCCCTGCCCGGAGACTTTCTGCAGCAGAAAGCCATCGCCGCCGAAGATGCCAGCTCCAAGAGACTGCTGAAACCCCACGCCGAGATTGATCCCGGCCGTGGCGCAGAGAAATCCGTGGCGATGCACCATGTACTCATGCCCCGGCGCAACTTCCACGGGAACGATGTGCCCCGGAACGCGCGCTGCGAAGGCCACTGTCCCCGGAGCCCCATACGCGCGATACTCCGTCATAAACAGCGTGCCGCCGCCTGCGACCCTCTTCAACGCGCCAAGCAGACCACCACCACCGCCGTGCTGGGTATGCGTCGTCATCTGGATGGACTGACTCATCCACGACAACTCACCAGCTTCTGAGATGACAGCATCATTATGGTCGAGCGCGAACTCGAGGACAGGCATGGTGGTACCGACGATGCGATGCTGCATAAGCGATTCTCCCGTGTTCGAGGAAGGACAGCTCCCTCTCTCGTCATTTTCAATACTGCAGAAACAGCTTATTCGTCTGAAATACTTCACCACAATCCTAACGCCTGCAGACACACCGGTTCCCCATCAGATCGCCTCTGACCGCCCTTAGTGTTCCCGTCGATAGACTAGGGATTGAGACAGGATGGCATTTCAGCTCTTTCGCCCGGAATCGAGCGCCAGATGCCAGCTAAGCCATTTGCCCTAAGCGAGTAACACGCTGTTATCGAATGCCCTCTCTGTGCGATCATCATTCCAAAGGAACAACAGAATGCCCTGCATGTCACATGGGCGAAAAGGACGAGAAAGCGATGACCGGAAAGAAAGGTTGGAGCCGCAGAGAATTTGTCCAGACAATGGGAACCGCCGCGATCGGTACTCGGGCATTCGGAGCTACGCAATTATTCGGTTCGCAGACACAGGCACTGCATGACGCTTCCTTCGTATATGTCGGATGCTCGTCGGCTGATTTTGAAGGCATTGAAGTCCTTGCGGTGAAGGACGGCGGGCTGCAGCGAGTTCAACGCATCGCCAGCCGTAATCCTGCATCCATCGTTCTTTCTTCAGACAACAAGATGCTCTATGCGGTCAATGCGATCAGCCAGCACGGCGGTCTTCCGCGCGGCACCGTTGAATCCTATGCAATCAGTAGCAGTGGACAGCTAACGATGCTTGGACAGCAGGAACTATCGCTCTCGGCGACCATGCCGCGACACGCTGCGCTCTCCCCTGACGGGACCAGGCTGCTCGTCACATCCCAGGGCGGCGGTCTTTACAACGTTCTGCCCGTCACCGCGGACGGCTCTCTCGGTCGGGTTAGCGGCATCTTCAAAGTTACGGGTGATACCAGCGGACGTGCCGCGCTGCCACAGATGACAATCTTTGATCGCAAGGGCCGCGCCATCACCGCAGATGCCGGAACCGGACGCGTGAGTGTCCTGGCTGCCGCGGATGCCTCGCTTATACCGCACGCGCAGACCGCCATCGACGGAGAGGCTTCGCTTCACCAAGTCGCGCTCCACGAATCTGCGAGCGCTCTGTATGTTGCACGCGACGGTTCGATCGAGCGCTACGGCTACGATCATGAGACAGGCAACATACGTGATCTCCAACAAAAACTCTCGTACGGGGCGCGTGCTCTGACGTTGCACCCATCCAACAAGCTACTGCTTTCCTATGGGACAGAGAACGGAATCCGTTCCTGGCGTGTCGCCTCCGATGGCAGCCTTCGTAACGCTGGCAGCTACGGGGCGGAGCTGGGACGGCTTGCTGCACTCAACCTATCCGGCAACGGGACGATTCTTACCATCAGCAGCGAGCGTGACGAGATCACTGCCGCTCAGCTCAATCCTTCCAATGGACAGATCAGCACCCCCCGGACGCTGCTGGCTTTGGATTCGCCGCGCAGCATGGCCGTGATGTATATCTAGCAAGTTCGTACAGCAACGAGGAGTGAAGATGGTAAAGATGTCGAGGCGTGGATTTCTTCAGGGGTCTTCGGCCACAGTGGTCGCAGCACATCCGTTAGCCGCGCTGGCGAAGAGTGGCAAGGAGCATATGCTTTTTGTAGGAACCCAGACGGAAGAAGAGAGCAAAGGCATCTATGCCTACAGCTTCGACTCGGCAGCAGGCGAACTGAAGCAGGTTGGCCTTGCCGTTGAAGCTCAGATGCCGACGTTCCTCGCGTTGTCTCCCAATCGCAAGATGCTGTTTGCCGCAAACGAACTCGATCGCTATGAGGACAAACGCTCCGGCGCTATCTCGAGCTACACCATCGATCGGAAGGCGGCCAAGCTAACCAAGGTCAATGAGGTCGCTACCGGGGGAGGCGGCACATGCCATGTGAGCGTCGACCATACCGGACGTTGCGTATTTGCAGCCAATTATGGCGGAGGCAGCGCTACCTCGTTTACCGTCGATGCGACGGGCAAGATCAGCGATGCGGTCTCGTTCTTTCAGTACACGGGAAGTGGTCCAAAACCTCAGCAGAAGGGGCCCCGTGGACATCGCGTGACCGTCTCTCCGGACAACAAATATCTCTTTGTCAATGATCTCGGATTAGACGAGATACACGTCTACCACCTGGATGCAGCGACCGCGAAGCTGACGCCTCAGGATCCGCCCGCATGGAAGGCGGATCCGGGGTCGGGGCCACGGGCATTGCTCTTTCATCCAAACAAGAAGTGGGCCTACTGCGCGAATGAAGTGGGTTCAACGGTCAATGCGTTGAATTGGGATGCTACGAAGGGCAAGTTCACAACGCTCCAGTTGATTTCGACCGTCCCGGAAGATCATCAGGGTCCGTCCGCTCCTTCCGATCTTGTGATGGATAAGGCAGGCCGCTTTCTATATGTCGCCAACCGCCTGGACGATTTCATGGTGTCGTTCGCGATCTCGCCGACCGATGGCAAACTGACACTGATGGAGAGAACTTCATGCGGCGGCAAAACGCCGAGGCACATTGCTCTGGATCCGACGGGGAAATGGCTGCTGGTTGCCAACCAGGCGAGCGACAACTTATCCGTCTTCGCGCGCGATGCAAAGACGGGCAAGCTGGCGAACGAGGGCAAGAACTTCCCTCTGTCACGGCCACAGTGCATCGTGTTCTACTAGCTTCGCGGCATCGCAGAACGAGAAGTTACACTCATTCTGCCTGATGAATAATAAGAGGCCCGATGCAATGCATCGGGCCTCTTGTAGTTTGCGTTAGAAACACAATTAGTGGCGGTTGTTGTCGCTGGGCTCCGGCTTTACATGCGGACGCGGTGCGAAGCTCGTCCATTTGTAGGCGTAAGCGTCGTTTGGCTCAGGCGCAGCGTCCCACTTGCTGGCTTCCATCCCGTTGAGATCATAGACAATCTTGCCGTCCTTGATTGTGATCTCATCGGTTAGTTTCTTGGTCCCATCCAGACGGCCATTGACCATATCGGTGAAGCCGAAATGTCCATCTTCCAGGCGAAGTACCGCAACATCGGCAACCGAACCAACAGACAGGTTGCCAAGCTCTTCGCGCTTGATCTCGCGAGCAGGATGAGAGGTCATCTCGGCGACGACCTGCTGCAGCGTGAGACCGGTCGCCATCATCTTGCTGGCAACGTTCAGTTCGTCCTTGGTCGCGCTGTTCATGCTACCGATGTGAAGATCGGTCGAGATGGAGTCGGGGATGAAGCCATCCTTGATCATTGGAATCGCGAGCGAGAACTTGAAGCTGCCGCCGCCCGTGCCTGTATCAAACCAGATGCCGCGCTTGCGACCTTCGATCATCCCCTTGCTCGGTCCCTTCGTCTCAGGGTCCTGCTCGTTGCGCAGACCAGAGTACATGTGCGTGTAGATGTCGCCGGGACGCAACTTCTTCGTCAGCAGGTCGTAGAGTGGACGCGACTGCGGGAAGTTGCTTCCGAAGTCGACCATCACCGGAATATTCGCCTTCGTACCGGCGATCACTGCCTGGTCAACTGGCGTCCACTCAGGACCGGCATAGTGGGCCGTCTTGATGCCTACGACGATGTCAGGATACTTCAACGCCATCTTGGCAGTCTCTTCTCCGCTCATGTCTTGTTGATTGTTCTCGTACTTGTCGCCACGCATACCGGAGCCGACGATGTTGAGCAGAGCAAGAACGCGGGTCTTCGAGCGATCGATAATCCGCTGCTTGAAGTCTTCAAAGTTGCGCCAGCCCGAGCAACCGGCATCGACGACGGTCGTAACGCCAACACGGAAGGTAAAACCATCAGGAGGAAGGCTGTTATCGCCGGCGTAGGAGTTACGCTCGCCAGTTCCAGCGTAGACATGGACGTGGATGTCGATCAGACCCGGAGTGACATAGAGGCCCTTCACATCGATGGTCTTCAGCGCATCGGAGGAAGCGATATGAGGAGCAACCTTGGCGATCTTGCCATCCTTGATCGCGACGTCCATCACCGTGTCGACGTGGTTTTTGTCGTCAATGACATGGCCATTCTGCAGGATCAGATCGTAGGCAAGGTTCGGAGCCTGGGCATAAGCATGAACCGAGGCAGCAGCAAGCGAAAGAACCGCGCAGCAACACGCCAGGCTCTTCGCAGATCGTTTGTAGAAGGATTGAATCATATGCTCCTCAAGAATAGTGAAATCACTGGCAAACCCAGGATGATCGTAACTAGGCGCGAATAGCCTTCCAGGTGGCATCGCCATACTCGCCCATATTAACGCTGCCGGAGGCCTCATTGCCTTCGACCTTCCCCTTGAACGTCCAGTGGATTGTATTTCCACCGACGGCCATACCGCTCGTCAGCTCCAGCTGATCGGCATGAATTGAACCTTTCATTGGAGCCTTGTAAATCTCACCGATATGGTTGCCGGTAATATCGTTGCCATTCTGACGGAGAGTAAATTTCTGCTCCCCGGTCCCTCTCGGATAGTGAATCGTCACGGCCCAGTCTCCCTCCACCTTCTCCGGTGTTCCGGTCGGGATGACAGGGTTTTCATAATGGCCGGGGTTTGTGAGTGCCTTGTAGACCGTGTCAGCGATGATCTTTTCATCACCTGCGTCCATCATGTAAGGCATAACGGTGATGCTGCTTTGCATCATCTCAGGGCGCTTACCACGCGCTCCTCCAATTGCAATACGAGGCGTGCCCTCATAAAGACGCGCCGAAAGCTCCGTTCCGGTGATCTTGAGGACATTCGCATCCCATGCAACCTCAAGCGTCGGCGCATGGTTGGAGAGGTCCTCAGGTTCGTGATAAGTGCACGTCACCGAGGGCAACCCCTTCATACGATCTTCGATCGTCTTCAGCCACACTCGCCACATCTTCTGCTCCGCGGCATGATCGCGTTTATACCACGTCTGCACAGCAGCGAGGATGCCCATCGCCTCTTCCTTGGAACACTTGAACGCGCGGCCATAGTTGTGATGCGGAGCCGCCTGAAAGTATGCAGCCTTACAGAGATCCTTCTGCCCCAGCATGATGCCTGACGACTGCGGTCCGCGCAGGCACTTGCCGCCCGAGTATCCGACCAGCGTAGCGCCGTTCTGAATATGAATATTGGGGCTGATCGGTTCTTCGGCTGCAGCGTCGACAAAGACCGGTACGCCTTTCTGTTTTGCGACCGCGCAAATGTTCTTGATACTCATCGGTCCGGAGGCATTGCCGGGATTCGACATAATGTAGATCATCGCGGTACGCGGCGAAATCTTCGCGGCCACTTCATCGATCGTCTCAACCTCTACGATCTCGGCGCCCACCATACGAACGCCGAAGTCGTACTGATTACGGGATGTCTTCGGGATGATGACCTGGTCTTTTTTCTTGATATAAGGCAGCGACTGCGATTGCTCGACATTCGTGCCGACCATGCAGGCCACGGTTGCCAGGCAGATGGCAGCCTCGCAGCCGGTCGTGGCAATTCCCCACTCCGCGCCCATCAACTTGCCCAATTGCGCTCCGATGCCGTCCATCATCTCGTCGAGATGAACGAAGTAGAAGGAGGCGTCATACATAGCCTGCTTCACTTCAGGCAAGGAGCGCGAACCACTGATGATCGTAAACGTCCCACGACCATTGATCATAGGGCGCACACCAATGCGGGTGAAGAGATTGTCTTCTGCCGTTCCTTGATGATCCGGGAGCTTATGCTGTCCTCCCTCAGCCGCCAGCATGGTTGCGCTGGCAACTGAGGGAGCGATAGCACTCGCTGCACCGAAAGCGGAGATCACCCCGGTCTGCTTCAGAAGATCGCGTCGCGAGACGCGCACTTTACGAACGAGCGACATGTGTCCGCCTTTCAAGGTAAGGTTTGTTCATCCAATGACATCGAGCAGCAATTACATATAGGCGATCAAGTCGATCTCGACCAACGAGTTGCCGGGAATACCGTTCGCTGGAGAAACCGTCGTGCGCACCGGAGGAGTATCGCCCCAGTTTGCCTGAGCATAGACCGAGTTCATCGCCTGGTAGTCCTTCAGGTCGTTCAGGTAAACATTGACCTTCAGAACCTTCTGCATCGACGAGCCGGCCTTGATGAGGTTCTTCTCCAACTCATCGAGCACATGCTTGGTGTGTTCTTCGATCGTTCCCTGGAAGTGAGCTCCAACGCCGGCGAGAAACACCATGTTGCCGTAGGTCACGATGCTCGAAAAGAGAGGCTTCTTGTCCGTGGTCGTTGGCACCTTGTCGTTCTGCGTCTTCGGCGGAACAGACTTCTTCTCCAACTTCCCGGAGACCTGGGCGTTCGCGGTCTGCGCCATAGCGGCGCCACCGGTAACAGCAACGGCAGCCTTGGCTGCGCTCTTGAGAAGACCTCTTCTTGACTGCTTTTCCATGGATATTCGCTCCTTGTGCGTGATGGTCAATCGAATGTTTAAGTTACGCCTTCTTTGTAAGAACCGAATGAAGACTGCGGCCAACGATCTCTGCCTCACCGGGCTGTAGCATCCATACGCCCACAACCAGTGTGTTCGCATCGGACGGAATGCCCTGATTCGGCTTGTGCCCCGAGTTTGGATTGAGCTCAATCGAAGGCTTCTGCGCACGCAGCTTCTCCAGCACCTCAGGCACAGTAATGCCCACAGTCGAAGGATCGAACTTCAGCAGAAGATGCGGCACATGATTCGCGATCTTTGGCGTGACCGTGCTGATCTGCATGGAAGGAACTCCTTTGACGGCATCGCCGATGATCTTTGCGCGATGGCTGTACTCAGCGATCATGGACTCCTCATTCTGATCCAGCAACCAATCCACTGCGGCCACCATACCGACGATCTGTTCCTTCGCTACCTTCATACCGCGACCGACTGCATCGCCATAAGGATTGGTATTCCGCAAGGCAAGATCGGTGAGGTGCTTTTTGCCCAGCAACAGGCCTGCATTCTGCGGGCCGCGAATTCCCTTGCCTCCTGAGAAACAGACGAGATCGAAGCCCATCTGCGTGTACTTCCAGAGATTTTCGACCGGCGGCATATCCGCAGCTGCATCAACATGGCAAGGCACGTTGTGCTGATGCGCGATCTCCAGCCATTGCTCACGACCGATCTCAGCCTGTGGACCGTCCTCTTCCTCAGCTGCATTGAAGAAGTTAGTCATGATGGTCTTTTCGCTGAAGGCGCGCTTGTAGTCATCCAGCGTAACCACCTCACGAATAACCGCGCCGGTAAGCATCATCGCATGGTCATAGCTGTAGCGATGCGACTTCTGCACAATGATCTCGTTCTTGAGGCTGGCTGCATCCTGCGGAAGTACGCCGGGCTTGTTGCCGTTCGCATTTGCCATGCAAGCCGCCGTCGCCAGAGTAATGGCACCCGAGGCTCCCGAAGTGACAAGAGCTCCCTCGCACCGAAGCCTCTTCGCCAGGTACTCTCCGGACTTCACCTGCAGCTCCTGGAGCCGAACCGGATGCATCGCAGCGACTTCTACCGCGCGACGAACCTCTGGAGGCATGCAAGCCGCGGTTAGCGTCGTATAGGTTCCTGCTGCGTTGATGATCTTCTCAACACCAAGCTTGTCGTAGTAATCCTGTCCTGCTGGCGCTGCAGGAGCTGCGACGGCTTCAACAGCGGCAGTTAAAGGAGCGGCGCCCACCAGCGCCATCGTGGCCTGCGATGCCTTCAAGAAACTACGTCGGCTAAAAATAGAGTTGTCAGTACCGCTGGACATTGCGTTCTACCCCTGTCTTTCATTGATGCACTTCAGAAACGGTCACAGAGCCCTCTCATCGAAAGGCCTTGCAAAAGCTTAGGATTGCTAGATCCTGCCAAACTGCTTAACGGCCTCTTCGATCGAATGGAACTTTTCGATGAAGGGATACATCGAGTGCTCGCTGTTATCCAGCTTCTGCGCAAGTACGAGAATGTCGGCTGCCTTATCGCGCGGAACGACAACAACACCATCCTGATCGGCAACGATAATATCGTTCGGATTAACGCGAACGCCATCGCAGTCGACCGGAATATTCATGCCACCGAAGCGATAATGCGTCACGGAGGTAGAAGGCACAGGCCCCGTCGAATAAACAGGAAAGCCAATCTTCTTCAACTGCGGCAGGTCGCGGACGCCACCATCAACAACAGCTCCTACGAAGCCCCGGGAGAACATCGCCGTGCCCATGAGACCGCCCATGCCAGCGATATCAGCACCGTCCTCGACCTGCATCACATACACGGAGCCAGGGCCACCGGAATCGATCGCCTTGAGCATCCCCCCCAAAGCATCAGCATCGTGATTCTCCTGCTTGACCAGCTTGACGGTGAGCGCGGTACCTGCAAATTTCGTGGGAAAGATCGCCTGCATCCGATGCGACATATAACGCTTCTCGTGCAGGGTCTGCTCCATGGCGTCAGAGACTGAAGCGGCCTCAACATGGCGGTAAGCATCCAGCATCGCGGCAGGATCTGCGTTATAGTCCGCCGCAGTCTTCACCGCATCAGCATGGACGATAAGTTTGGCTGTAAATAGTGAACCGCAGACGATAGCTGCGGTGGTAAAGATGCGCGTGGCGCGCGAACGAAAGAACGATGTCAGAACGGAATGCTTCAACGGTCCGGTACTCCTCAGGCAGATGGAAAGTAATGCCGACGTCAGGGTATCTGAAGTGAGGATAAAGTAGCGAGGCCGCCGGATAATTCGGCGGCCTCAGTAGGGTTAGAAGTTGATCTTTCCAGCCAGCTGCAGAACGCGTGGGTCGGTCTGCGTGCTGGTGATCGTACCGAACGTCGCCGTTCCCAGCTGCGGATTGCCGCTGGAGTTCGGATTGCTCGGGTTGGCGTGGTTGAACAGGTTGAATGCCTCGGCACGCATCTGGAACGTCATGCGATCGAAGATGGGGAAGTTCTTGAACATCGAGAAGTTCACCAACTCACGGCCTGGACCATGCGTATCATTGCGATGCAGATTGCCATAGGTATACTGCGCGGGCGTCGCAAAAGCGGTCGCGTCGATGCAGCTTGCCGAGGTTCCATTCTTCACCACGAAGTCCGCGGTGCAGGTGTTCGTGCCGGTGTGAACGAAGTTGGGGCGCTGGATACCGCTGGTGCCCGTGTTAGCAATATCTGACGAGAGACCGACGTTGTACGGCATACCAGTCTGCAGCGTCAGGATCATGTTTGCCTGCCATCCGCCGACGACCGTGCGGACGGCGTAGTTGGCACGCTCGAACTTCGGCAGCTCATAGAGAACTGTCGCGACAAAGCGGTGACGGATGTCCCAGTTGGAGTTACCGTAGTCGGCGTGAATATTGTACGGATTCATCAGATATCCACTACCATTCGCATCGTTCGAGGTATCCATGTTATGCGACCAGGTATAGGACAGATTCATGGAGAGACCGTGGTTCATCTGCTGACGCAGAATCGCCGTGAGGCCGTTGTAGGTCGACCAGCCGCCGTTGTAGATCTCACGAATCGCACCAAAGCTCTGGTACGGACGGCGCGAGTTGATCGTGCCAGCTCCAGGGGCAGGAGTATTAGGCTGCCACGAGAAGTCGAGGTTTACAGACTTCGAACCAAGGTACTGAAGCTCGAAGGCAGAGTTCTTCCAGAGTTCAACACCGGTGTCGACGTTCCACTGATACATACGGGGAGTCGGCAGGCGAGGAGCATCCGTGAACGCTGAGCAATAGCTTCCTGCAACGCTCGGATTGCACCCACCTGCACCGGCTACGCCGCCGCTGGGGTTCGAGAACGTGTTGACCGAGAAGTACGAGTTCGCATTGTAGACAGTGCTGTTCGCCAGAGGATAGTTACCACTAGCCAGCGTGAAGGCGTTCAGATGGTTCGGGTTGTAGTAGATACCGCCGCCGCCGCGGACCACAATCTTATCGGTTGCGCGGTAAGCGAAACCAAGACGGGGAGCCCACAGGTTGTTATTGGCGCCGGTGAACTGGAAGCCGGGCGTGGGAGTGAAAGCCGCACCACTGGTGGCAGTCGAGTTGGGAATTAGAGCAGTAAAGCTGGAGTTGAGGATGCGCGCGTATCCATTCAGCGAGTAGGGGATGGTGGGCTGCTCGTAACGGACACCATAGAGCAGAGTCAGCTTCTGGCTAACCTGCCAATTGTCCTGGACGAAGTAACCATTACGCCAGCTTCCAACCGAACCCTTGACCTGGAAGGTGGGCGTGGTAACGGTGGACGCATAACCGGAGACCATATCAGCCAGAGCATTGCCAGAGGCCGCGTTGGTGCAGGTCGCGTCAGTTCCGGGAACGCACTGCGTCGTGTAACGTCCGCTAAAGGTGAAGTTACCGCGGGGATCGTTCTGCGCCGCGCGTCCGATGGTCATGCGACGGATATCAGCACCGGCCATGATGTTGTGCTTGCCCTTAGTCCACGAGATCTGGTCATAGGCATGGACCGTACGGTCATCCTGCTTCCAGTTCGAACCCGCCGAACCTAGACCGAGATAGCCTGTAACGGCGACAGTGGGAATACCGGGGTTGTTGTTGTCGACGTCAGCGGTGAAACCAGGGATGCCCAGTGCGGAACCTGCACTATTGAGGCCATCTTGCGCAAATCCATTGTTGACGTTGCTGGTGAGAACGTTGAACCCAACCCGAAGGTCATTGATGAAGTTCGGCGTGATGATGTGCGTGTAGCCGATCATGCCATTACGGTCGGTCGTTGGCGAGTAAACGTTCGAGGTGGGAACAGCATTACCCTGCACGAAGGTTAACTTCTGCCAGAGGAAGCGTCCGAAGAGACGAACATTCTCGCCGATGTTGTGGTCGACACGATCCAGCGTCTGGTTCTGGACCAGGCTGACCGGAACATAACCGTTGAAATTGTTGCTGATGGCGTTGTTCGTCGGATTGGGGTAGTACTGCATCAGCTTCGCGGCAACAGGGTCGACGGGAATCTGGTTGTTCACGTATGGCGTAGTACGATTCGCAGGGTTGTACAACTGCGTGCTGGGAAGAAGCTCTGAGAAATCACCGGTGCGCATCTTCAGAGTCGGAACCGAACCGATGCTGAGGCTCTGCTGATACTGACGAAGGCCCTCATACGATCCCATGAAGAAGGTCTTGTCGCGGCCATTGTAGAGGTGCGGAATCACAACTGGACCGCTGAGCACGCCACCGAACTGGTTGAAGCGCATCTTCGCCGTCTTCGAGCCAGCTGCTGCCAGCCAGGGCTTGGCGTTGAAGAAGTCATTCTGCACGTAGTCGTAACCCGTACCGTGCAGCTGGTTCGTACCAGCCTTGGTGTCGGAGTTGATGTGGATGCCCATGTAGGCGCCGTACTGAGCGGTATAGTTACCGCTCTGAATCTGGACGGCCGAAACGGCATCGGGGTTCGGAGTGACCGGCGAGGACGAGATCAGCGAGTTCATGATCGTGATGCCGTCGAGGGTCAGCGAGTTGGTGACCTCACGCGTACCAGCGCCGATGTAGTTGGCTCCGGGAGGCGTACCCGTGAAGGAGGTCTTGGGTCCCTGGATGACGTTCGACGCGGTCGTGGCAAGATCCATCACGCGGCGCGTGTTCATCGGCAGGTTCTCAACCGTGTGGGTGCTTAGCGTGTCGCCGACGAGCGCATCGTCGGTTGACAGAGCAGGAGTCGCAGCTGAGACCGTGATTTCGGTGTTGTCCGAGCCAAGTGTAAGAGCGAAGTCCGTACGAACAGCAAAGTTCAGCTGCACAACGACGCCCGAGCTGGTCACCTTGCGGAAACCATTCATCTCAACGGTGACGTTATAGGTGCCGGGCGCTACGAAAGGGATTGCGTAATATCCCTGAGCGTTCGTATCTCCGCTGTAGGCAACCTTCGTGTCGCGGTTGACACCGGTAACATGAGCACCGGCGATGACACTGCCGCTGGGATCGCTGACCGTACCGACCAACGACGTATTATTTGCAACCTGCGCGCGCATCAATAGCGGCGTAAACAGCAACACGAGACAACAGACAAATCGTTTCACTGACACTCCTCCTCAAAATACCTGCTAGGGCAGGCTCATATTTCTCATTTAGATCGAGCAATAAGCGGCCACCGGATTGGGCCTAGTGGCACGTGATCATGCCGTGGAGCTAATCAAACTGTTTCTTTAACGAAGATTTCATTACGCGGAAACACGTCCGTCAATGGACGCATGGTGGGATGTTTCCTAGGCCAAATGCCTTAATTACATGAAAAGCCTATTGTTTTGAGTCTTTTTCCAGTTAATCGAGATGAACTAAACCGCGCTGCAAGGCGTAAATAGTTGCCTGCGTGCGGTCACGCGCACCCATTTTTTCCAGCAGAGAGCTCACGTGGATGCGCACAGTCTTCTCTGCGATCTTCAAATCTTCTGCGATCTCGCGATTGCTCCGACCTTGCGTAATGCAGGCAAGCACTTCGGTCTCGCGCGGAGTAAGGTCGACCGACGGCATGCGCTCCGCCAGGCGATCCAATGCGCCGTGCGGAAGATATCGAAGCCCACGATCTACGCTCTGAATGGCGCTGAGGAGTTCTTCCCCGCTGGCATCCTTGGTCAGATAAGCCATCGCTCCACTGCGAACAGCGCGATAGACATCCTCACTGCCCTGGTAGTTGGACAGCACAACGATACGAACCGAGGGAAACTCTTTTCGCAGGGAGACGATGACATCAAAGCCGCTGATACGGGGGAGCCTGAGATCAAGGACCACCACGTCGGGACGCAGCGAACGGAACATCGTGATCCCGAGCTCGCCATCGCCTGCTTCGCCAACGATCTCGATCTGTGGATGCCCGGAGAGCACGGAATGGAGGGCGACGCGAGCGAGAAAGTGATCCTCGATCAGAAGGACTCGAATTTGCTTCATATTCCGATCCAACGTATCACATGATGCTGTTGGTTAACGGGCTGCTGCATGGCATTGAAGGCTACTTTGACCAACACTTCCGTGCCACCGCCCACTGTTGTCTGGATACGAAAGCTGCCACCCAGCTTTCTTGCGCGCTCTTCCATCACAGGAATTCCAAAATGTCCCCGAGGAGAAACCGAGCGAATGGAAGGGACAAATCCGTTGCCGTTATCGCGAATGGAAAGAGCGAGCGCATCGATATCGTAACGAAGATTGACGACGATCTGTGAGGGCTGAGCATGACGAATCGCATTGGAGACAGCTTCCAGCCCAATGCAGACGAGATGATGCACACATCCGGGAGCAAGATGAACTTCATCGCCTTCTACATCGAGCGTCGTCTCGATCGAAGCCTGCAGATGACTCGCCGACAGTGCACGCGACAGTGCCTGAGAGAGGACATCCGTTACCTCTCCCGTATCGCGCAGATCCCAGATGATTCGTCGCGCCTCGGCCTGGCAGTGCGAGACCATGCTGCGGGCAAGGTCGCAGGACTTCGCCGCAGGCGTTGCCTCCGAGCCACTGTCCTTGAAGAGCTTCGCCGTGGCCTCCAACTGCCATGAGATCGCAGCAAATCCAGCCATCAGCGTGTCATGGCATTCGGAGGCAATCCGGTTTCTCTCCTCGAGAACAATTCCCAGCCGCCCGGTCATCAACTGCATTCTCCTGCGCAGCAGATACGCGGCGACGAACACGCCAACGATAGCGAGCACCGCGTAGAAGATCCACATCTCGTAGAAGCTGCTCTTGCTCTTCCGGGCGGTAGCTGCATTGACGTCGCCAGCTTCATTCGCAATGCCACGCGCCTCCACATCGCCTCGCGTGGCGCGCACAAGACCATTGGCATCCAGACGCCAGAGGCCATCGGAACTTGTCCCGATCCACAGGCTGCCTGCGGCATCGCCGGTCAGGGCCGTTACAGCCCCATGCACATTCGCACGCAGAACCGCATCATAAGCGACCCCGTCAGGAGAAGATGCCGGGGGGTCCTTACGCGGTTTCAGTTGATAGACGCCGGTGCGTGTCCCCAGCCAGATGCGCTGCTGCGGATCGTGATAGATCGCGACAGCGGCATCGCCGCTAGCCAGCTCAAGCACGATTCGGTGCACTGACCCCTTGCTCCAAAGAAATAGCCCGCCGCTGGTGACAAAAAACATGCCGCCGCTGCCGTCTTCGGCGAAGGGAGCGACGATCTCCTGGCTGACCCCACCGACCGCCGGCAACGCCTCCTGCCCTTCCGGCGTAAGACGTTCGATGCTGTCCTGTGTGCCAACCCAGAGAACGCCCTGGCGATCGTGGTACAGGCGCTGGACGTTGTTCCCTTGCGACGGCTGCTGTCCCGACGGAGCGATCTCAGGTGGCTGCGCATGTCCCGACGAAGTCCCGACGACGCTCCAGCAGGCAAACAGCGCAAGAGCCAGCGCATGCGGCACAATCGCACGCCGCAATCTTTGATTGAAGCAGGCCCGCCTTCTCGAGTTCAACGTGCTGATCATCACGAATACTGCCCTCCATCCCGCACGCGACAGGCTATGGGACGAAGAAATTTCCGGCTACTTCTCTAGCGCACCACATTTTCCCCACGGAAGCAATGGCACGCGTTGTAAAAAAGCGGGCAGGCTAAGCGTCAAGCGGCCGTTCCGGATGCACCGTAAGCCAGCAGATTGCTCCGAGGACGGCGAACGCCGCGGCCAACGCAAACGACGTCGTCCAGCCAAAGCGCTGCGCAATCCAGGGGGTCAGCGATGCAGTGACCGCGCCGCCGATCTGTCCGCCCATGTTCACCATGGAGGAGAACACACCCGAACTGCGTCCGGCGATGTCGTTCGACACCGACCAGAAAGAGCTCTGAGAGAGATAGAGCGCACCTGCGCCGCCAGCAAGGATGACACCGGCCAGTTGTGGACTCGATACCTGCGATCCAAGCACAAGAAACACTCCCGTGAACGCCAGAGCGACCGACGCCAGAACGCAGCGGCCAACGCGAAGACCGTAACGAGCTGTGAGGCGATCGCTGAGAGCTCCACCAACCAGGCAGCAGACTGTCATCGAGAGGAACGGCAACATCGAATAGCGCGCACTGGACTTAAGATCGAACCCGCGCACCTGCGCCATGTAGAGGAAAAACCAGCTGAAGAAGATCCATGCGACATAGCCAAACGAGAAGTAACCGAACATCAGCGCCGGAAGGTCGCGACGCCGCAGAATCGCCCGCAACGAGATCGAAGGCGCGGCATCGGCTGTCTTGGAGTTCACCGGCGTATAGCTCAGGCCATCGCGGATCTCGCGCAGCTCCGATTGGGAAACGGCCGGGTGCTCTTCCGGAGTATCGCGTGCCGCAAACCACCACACTGCACCCGCAATCAGGCCGATCACAGCGCTGAACCAGAACGCGGCGCGCCAGCCCTGGGTGCTGATAATCCAGGTGAGAAGCGGGGGGGTCAGGCCGCTACCAGCTCCGACGCCCGCAAAGATCAGCCCATTGATAAAGCCTCGCTCTTCGAGCGGCACCCAGCGAGCGACGAACTGGTTGGCCGCCGGATAGATCACCGCTTCACCCGCGCCCAGCGCGAACCGGATCGTCACCAGCAGAAGAACCGCATGTGCAATTCCGCTCGGCAGAAGCGCCGTCAATCCTGTTGCAATGCCCCACCAGAGCACGCCGAGTGTCAGGACACGACGCGGACCATAACGGGCTGCAAGCCATCCCGCAGGAAGCTGAAAACCTGCATAACCGATGAGAAAGGCGCTGAAGATCCAGCCGAGGCGCTGATTGCCAAGCCCATATTCGGTACTGATCTGGAGTCCGGCAATCGAAAGATTCGTCCTGTCGAGAAAGGCGACTCCGCTGAGAATAAAGAGCCAGAAGGCAAGAAAAAAGCGGATCCGCGTACGGCGTTCGTCTGACATGATGCTCCTGGCGGCTGGCTGAGAGCCTCCGCCTCAAGTTCTACAAGAATTTGCGAGATTGCCCCAGATCATCCGGGACGATTCGATATCGCCTTAGATGGTATCGGCCTAATGGAAGGCGATGCAAGGGCCATATGCCGTAATTACATTGCCGACGAGGCTATATCCAAGACATTTTGCAGGCTTCCGTATCTCGTAAACTTGTTCTATGACTAAGAATCGCTCCCCGCTTTACGTGACATCCCTGATCGCGGGCGCATTCTTTATGGAGAATCTCGACGGCACGATTATCGCCACGGCGTTGCCGCAGATGGCGCGAAGCTTTCACATCGGCGCCGTTAGCCTCAACATCGGCATGACGGCCTACCTGTTGACGCTTGCCGTCTTCATCCCCATCAGCGGCTGGGTCGCCGATCGCTTCGGCTCGCGCTCGGTCTTCGGCGCAGCGGTTCTTACCTTCACCATCGCCTCTCTTCTGTGCGGTGTCTCCAAAACACTGACAGAATTCACCCTGATGCGCATCCTGCAGGGCGTGGGCGGCGCGATGATGGTCCCCGTCGGCCGCCTCATCGTGCTTCGCAACACGCCGAAGGACCAGCTGGCACAGGCCATTGCCTACATCAGTTGGCCCGGCCTGACGGCGCTCGTGCTCGGACCCGCACTTGGCGGCTTCATCACCACCTACTGGTCCTGGCACTGGATCTTCTTCCTCAATCTTCCCCTCGGAATCGTCGCCCTCGTCCTGACGATGCTCTGGATCGAAAACACCCGCGCTGAAGAGGTTCACCCCTTCGACTGGCTCACCTTTGCCCTGGGTGGCGTGGCCTCTTCCGGTGCCGTCTATGCCATGGAAAAGCTTGGCGGTGAGGGCGAGCACTGGCAGACGCCCACCATCATCTTCGTCCTCAGTCTGCTCAGCGGATTTCTTGCCATCGCCAGCGCACGCCGTCGTCCATTGACCTCCTTCATCGATCTGGAGTCGATGAAGCTGAAGTCCTATTCCCTCTCCGTCTACGGGGCAAGCCTGTTCCGCATCTCCGTCTCCGTGCTTCCCTTCCTGCTGCCGCTGATGTTCCAGATAGCCTTCGGCATGAGCGCCTTTCACTCCGGCCTCTATCTTCTGGCTCTCTTTGCAGGCGACCTGAGCATGAAGTCCGTCGTCATTCAACTTCTGCGACGCTACGGCTTCCGCCAGCTCCTGATCGTGAACGGGCTCATCACTACCGGCTCCATGGTGGCCTGCGCCGCGCTGGGACCATCCACGCCTCCTGCTCTCATCGCATCCATTCTCTTCTTTCACGGTGCCTGCAGATCGTTGGAGTTCACCTGCATGACGACTCTGGCCTACTCCGAGATTCCCTCCAACAAAATGAGCCGCGCCAACGGTTTCCTGAGCGCCATCATGCAGCTGAGTATGGGCATGGGCGTCGCCGTAGGAGCAATCACGCTGCGCTTAATCGCACATGGACGCGGCCATTCCGCCGCCATGCCGCAGCTTGCGGACTTCCGCTACGCCATTCTCGCCGTAGCGGCACTCTCCCTTGGCCCGGTCTTCGACAGCCTCAGCCTGAGGCACGACGCTGGCGCAGCCACCAGCGGCCACGTGCAGCCCGTGATCGAAACCAATCCTGCCTGAGCCTGCATCAGCCACATCGACCGGGACCGAATGACTACCCGGCAATCTCCCTGAAATCTGCCAGCAGCTCGTTAATACGATCCTCGCGAGAATCCCACGAAAACATAAATCTCGCTCCTCCACCGATGAAGGTGTAGAAGCGCCATCCACGATCCCGCAGCGCCTGAAAGACCTCTTCGGAGGCCCGAACGAACACCGCATTCGCGTCGACCTCGAACATCACGTCAATCCCGTCCAGCCCTTTGATGCCCTCTGCGAACCGTTGCGCGCAGGTATTCGCATGAGCCGCGTTGCTCAGCCATGAGCCGTTCTCAAGCATCCGTATCCATGGCGCGGTGAGAAACCGCATCTTCGAAGCCAGCTGCCCGGCCTGCTTACAGCGATAGTCAAAATCCCGCGCCAGTTCGCGGTTAAAAAACACAATCGCTTCGCCTACAGCCATGCCGTTCTTCGTGCCGCCAAAGCACAGCACATCGACACCGGCCTTCCATGAGATCTCCGCGGGAGTGCAGCCCAGCGATGCGCAGGCATTGGAAAAACGCGCACCATCCATATGCAGATGCATCTTGTGTGAACGCGCCGTCTCCGCAAGCGCGGCAATCTCATCGGGGCGATACACCAGCCCCGTCTCCGTCGCCTGCGAGATCGTCAGCGCACGGGGCGGAGGAAAGTGGATATCGCTTCGCCGCAGGACAATCTCTCGTACCACCTCGGGAAGGATCTTGCCGTTGGTGGTCGCCACCGTCAGAAGCTTCGACCCATTAGAGAAGAACTCCGGCGCACCGCACTCATCCGTCTCCACATGCGCGCTGTCAGCACAGACGACGCCGTGATAGGACTGGCACAGGCTGGCCAGCGCCAGCGAGTTTGCCGCTGTCCCGTTAAACGCAAAGAAGACCTCGCACGGGTACTCGAACAGTTCGCGAAACATCTCCGCCGCACGGCTCGTCCATTCGTCTTCGCCATACGAACGCGCATAGCCCACGTTCGCCTCAGCCATCGCCTCCCAGGCATCCGGACAGATACCTGAATAGTTATCGCTGGCAAACTGCTGTGGCTGTGAATCGATAGAATCCTTCTCTTGACTCGTCGGTAACGGCATGAAACTGATTCCTCTTTCTCTGGGAGCCAAAACTCCTGCATCTGCAAGCATAAGAGCGAAAGGTTGGGAAAACAAACCTCTATGCTTCTGCAAGAAGGGACAAATTCCTTCACGAAGCGACGAGCTAGAAACCTCTTATCTCTTATATCGGTTCATTGCGAAGGTGCGCGGGTTGTCTATTGTTCTTGGAGTGCCTAACGATAACCATGCGTTATGGTGTTCTCGTCGAAGCTGTCAGGAAATCCGCTTCTGTTTGGTCGGCGTTGGAGACTCGACGAAACTGGCGATCAACAACTCCTCGAAGCCGCTCTTTGAAGTTGCAGATACCTCGCTCCAACGCATAAAAGGCCGCTGACAAGGCATAAAACCACAACCAATTGGGTGATCGATTTAATACACACAAGTCCCCCCACTTTCGCCTTTTCTTTGCTATCTTCCCATAATGGGATTTGAGCTGAAGGAGAGACATGGAATGACCACGCAGATTAGGGGATTTTTTCAGGCTTTGTTCGCAACATTCGACCACAGCTCAGATCTGAGCTGGACAACGATCAACGGTTCCATGACGACAGCAATGTTCTGCGCAACTGGCATGAACGTTACCGTGCGCTTCTCTCCAATGAACGCGCGCTGCCTGGTCGATTACCAAATTACCGGTACGAGCCTCACGACCACCGACTGCGTGCGCTCTTCGCTCAGTGTCTATAACGGCGTACTTCAGGCATTGCGCATGTTTCACCGCGTTCACGGTCCGGTGGCGTACCGCTTTGCAAGCGACGATGAGGCACTTGCCGAACTATGGAACGCATACATGCAACACTCCCAACCCATGAGTTGGGAGAACAAGGCGTTTCTCCAGTAGGAAAGGGGTGAGGGCTCATGCCTACTCACTATAAGTTGATTGCCGTACCATTTCTGAAGAACGAGGGCGAAGCCAAAGGGGCTCTGGAGACCGTCACGTTTATCGCCGCATCAGAATCCGCGACTCATAAATGGTGGTGCGTCAACGTGGGAACCTTCGAGAAAGACTTTCAACGAATCGTCTCGCCTGAGTTGGCAAAACATGCGACGGAGACCTTGAAAGCTGGCAGGACCTTTGAGTTCCCCAATCTGTACGAACTCAACGAAGTCAGAGGCGGTTTTGGAGGAAAGTGGGAGTTCTGACGCTCCTACCCGTTCAATAGATCTCCCAGCAAGCAACTAGCTCGCTCCTCCGTCAGCGTGGATGCTATTTGGCATACAGCGGAGCAGAAGCGCAGAGGTCTCAGCAATGTCTCTGCCCGGAAGATGCTCGATACAGCATCTTCCGGACATGGTTTTAATCAAAGAGCTCTGGCAGCCGCTGAGCTCAAAAGACAAACTCCGCTCCAATTCGAATTACGCGCGACATACCCGCAGTCTGGGACTGGTTGAACTGTCCGAAATTAGCTGTACCCACTGGCGTAATCGTTCCAGTGACATTCGATACAGTATTCGAGCTGTTCAGCGCCCTGCTCACACCGTAATAAACCGGATGATTGAAGACATTGCTGAATGTGGCATTGACGTTGAGCTTGTAGCGCTCGCTGAATTGAAAGCCCTTCACAAAACGCATGTCGAAGAGCGCCTGGCGCGGACTCCGTGCGCCAGCCAGCGTGCGCGGAGCGTTCCCCAGCCGAGGGTTGTTGATCGAGCCGGGAACCGCAAACGCAGCAGGATTCAGATAAGGCGTAAAGTTTGAATTCAGTGCGTTCTTCTTCCAGTTCTTATTGATCAGAGGCACGCCAGGCACGATGTCCGGCCGTAGCGTGTAGCCCCCAGGCAAAGCGTTTGCCGTGCAGTATTTATTTGTGCCGCTCACCGTGCACCCGTTGGTTCCACCCGGCGTCACAGAGACGAAGTAGCCGACCGTTCCAAGCGTCACGGCACTCGGCAGACCATCTGCAAACGTCGCGATGCCCGCTGTAGAAATATTTCCAATCAACTTGTCGACGAACCGGTTATGCGAGCTGAGAAAATATCCCTGGCCAATTGGAAGATCGTAGGTGTATCCCGCCTTCAATCGGCTCGCCTGGTCGAAGCTGGCCACCGCCCACTCTGCATTCGCGTCATACGGATTCTGAGGAAGAGCCGCGCCAAAGCCGCCGCCGTTCGCTCCCGTATTCGTATCCGGCACGTTGTCCAGCGTCTTCGACCACGTGTAGTTCGCCAGCAGCGACAAGCCATGCCCAAAGCGCTGATTCACGCTCAGGTACAGCCCGTTATATTCCATCGTTCCACCGCGAGGATAGATCTCCGGAATCGTCTGGTTGAAGAAGTTCTGATACGGATTCAACAGCTGAAGATTTGACTCTGAGACCAACGCTCCGTTCTGCGTAATCCCATACTTGTTCGGAGACGAGGCACCGAGGTTCTGGTGCGTCTGCACCGCATTCACAATTGTGTTGAGAGTCGGCACATTCAAGGCCGTCGAAAAAGGATTCGGGAAGGCGCCGATTAGATGCGTTCCCTTGGATCCGTTGTAGGTCGCTTGTAACACCGTCTGCGCAGCAGGCTGATATTGCAGCGTCATCGACCATGTCTGCGTATATGGCACGGAGCTCTTTTGCGACACGAACACCGGCGCCAGTCCATTGGAGTAAAGGATCGGGCCACGATTCCCCGCCAGCGACGTATACGAAGACGTCAGCGCGCCAACCGGGTTGGTGATGTAATTCACCGTCGAGTTCGCGACGATACCTCCGCTCTGGTTGCCGACCGACTGCGAAGCCACGTTGAAGTTCGGGTCCGGAAGATTTTCATACCCCGTAAGCGGCAGCCGCTGCAGCGTGTAGGCCGCACGAACGGTCATGCGTGCCGTCGGCGCATACGAGAAGCCCAGCCGCGGCTCGAAGCCCTTATAGTTCGCCGGCCAGAGCGTCTTAGGATTACCGCACGCCCCCGAGAAACAAAGAGCCGTGTTTGTCGGCAACACGCCATTCAGATTGCCCGGCGTATTCAACGCGATGTACGCCTGGTTGTTGAACTTCTCCATGCGCGGCGTCTCAAACTCGTACCGCATACCGAGATTGAGCGTCAGCTTCGGAGTAATCCGCCAATCGTCCTGAAAATATCCGGCATAGTAGCGCCACCGATAGTAGCCGGGAATCTGGACCGGTGTATTGCTGAAGGCAGAGATCGTACCAAGGATGAACGTCCCCAGCGGAGCGCCTCCGGTCGATCCATTGTTCGTTTGCGCTCCCAGGAAGTTATACCGTCCTCCGGTCGCTCCTCCCAGGTCGTACTGGTTCGACTGCAGCCAGCGAATATCGGCGCCCATCTGAAACAGGTGCTGCCCATGCGTCCAGGTAATATCGTCGCCCGCAATAAAGTTCTGGTCGACCTGGATTGCTGCGTTCGAGAGGCCCATCTGCATCGTGTAGGCGACGCCATTCTGATTCAGATTGCCAAGACTAGGAAAGCCGAAGCCAAACGAAGCAGGCGTCAAGCCATACGCTGCGGCATAATCCTTCGTCCGCGTAATCGGCGGAGGAAGCCTCTGCTGGTTTACGCGCATGAAGGAGTAGTGAAAGCTGTTTACCACCGTTGGCGAAAAGACGTGGGTATATCCCAGCGCGATGTCATGGGTGTTCGCCTCATCCGTCGGCACGATGGTTAGCGGATTCGTCGGATCGACGGCAAAGAATCGTGCCGCATTCACCGGGATCACCGTGTAGCGGACAAACATCTGGTCCGCATCGCTGAAGTGATGATCGATGCGAATCGAGTAACGATTATCCGTGTTGAGAACACCGCGCTTGTAGGTGGCATTCGTTCCATCGTTCTGCGATGTTCCCTGCCCATTGTCGAACTTCACATAAGGACCGGGATTGCTCGGCGTAGGAAACTGCGACAGGACATACTGCGCAAACTGGTTCTTACCCAGCTGAGCCGAGACATCGTCGTTGGCGATCGAACGAATCTGCGCCGTGTCATAAGGCCCATTCGGAAACCCATTGGCATCCACCGTGGACTGGTAATTGATCGATCCGACGCGCGGCGCAGCAAGCGCGGCCGCATATCCCGAGCTCTTCAGCACGCTCTGGTTCAAAAGCGCCAGCGAGTTGTGAAGATGTCCTGCAAGCTCATCGGGCGTCTGAAACGTACCGCGAAAGCCGAACGAATTCTTCATGCGCGCCGGCTCAACGCCGACGAAGAAGAATGTCTTATCACGATGTGGATAGATCTTCGGCAGCCAGACAGGGCCGCCGACATAAAAGCCATAGTAGTTCTCATGCAATGCATTCGGAGCCGTGTTCCCATCCGGAAAAGCATTGAAATAAGGATCCGTGTGCCGGTAGGTCACCGAGCCGTGATAGTCCTTCGTGCCATACGTGCTGCTCTGCACGATCACGCCTCCGCCAGTGCGGCCATAGCGCGCAGAGAGACCTGTCACGATGACCGTGGCCTCCTGGACCTCCGGCCCCGAGAGATTAACTCCCGTGCGAGCCAGGCTCGCCTGCGTCACGTCCGATCCATCCACCACGATCGAGCTCGTTCCCGGAGGCGCTCCGCCGATCACGATGCTCGCACCCGGTGTGACATAGCTGGTATAGGCACCCGGATTTTCGGTGGAGATTCCACCAGGCTGCAGCGCATCGCCCTGCACACCGGGCACCAGCAATGCTGCCCCCAGCGAGCTGCGCTCCGGATAAGGAAGGCTCTCAACAATGGCATGATCGACCGTCGTCGTCACGTCCGACTGTGTCTTCGTCAGCAGGTCACTGCCCGCATTGACGGTCACCACCTCGTTGGCAGTACCGACCGAAAGCGTCACGTCGATCGTCGTAACACCGACGCCCGCCACGTTGACCGATTTCGTCGTCGTTTTCTCAAAGCCGCTCTTCGCAACCATGATCGTATACATGCCTGGATTGAGCGCCTGCACCTGGAAGACACCAACGTCGTTGGTCGTCGTCGACAGCTTCACCCCGGTAGCGTCGCTCACAACTTCTACCGTGGCCTTCTGGACAAGAGCTCCCGCCGAATCCTTTACCGATCCGCCAATCGCTCCCTGGCCCGTCTGCGCCACAGCCCCGGCGATGCAAAACAGAAAGAGGAGAGGCAGACAAATAATGGCCGGACTCACCCGAAAGATAAAAGTTACTGTGTGGCGAAGATTCCATCTCTTACGCTCTCTTGCGTCGTGCTGCATAAAGCCTCCTACGGCCGTACCACTTCCTCTGGCTTCGCCCGCAGCGGATACCGCACAAGTCATTGCCAGAGTCGAGCAGCTTTGTATTCGCGGGCTTAAGAGCGTGTCAATTACTTCTCATCGACTTTGACCTGCCGCGTTACTTGTCTCGCGATGCAAAACGAAATTGCTTAACGCGGAGGCCGGTGATTTCGTCGCAACAAGCCACTTACATGCCAGAAACACGGAACTTTTTGATCATTCAGGATGGAAACAATCCCACAACAGCTACCCCTGTCGCTCCACGTCATGTCTTGCATCGTGATACGAATAACAGGAAAAATAAATGGGGTTATGCGCGATGCGAGTGCGCACGCATCCAGCTATCGTTGGGGTAAATCTTGTCGACATTCTGTGGCGTGATCAGTTCGTGCTGCACGAAGACTGCTGGCGCCACCGGCTTATGCTTCAGCACGTCGAGAGCGAGCTGAACGATGCGCGCTCCATAGGTCTCCGGGAAATAAGCGACCGAACACACCAGCCGGCTGGATGGACGGCGCATCTCCTCTCTCGCAGCCACGCTGCCATCCTGCCCGGCGACGGCGCAGGCTCGCTCATGACCAACCTCCCGAAACGCCTGCAGCGCTGCGAGCGCAGTGGAGTCATTTACCGCGCCGACGAGAGCCCTCTCCGGACGCTTTCTACGTAGATGCTTCCTCACCGTGTCCAGCGTCGCCTCAAACTGGCCCCCCTTGGTGTCGTAGTGATGGATCGGAATCGTGTGTCCCTGGGGAGACACCTCGTTGATACCGTCGACCACCCCGGTCAGCCTCGCGTTCAGCAGAGGACCGGCCGCATCCACTCCCAGCAGAATCACCTGCTCCGGCCCCTCCTTCCAATGCTTCGCCGCCCAGCGCGCAAGATGCCGCCCCGCCATCCTTCCGGCCTTGTAGTTATCGGCGCCAAAGTAGATCGCACCGGGATGCGGAATATCGAGCGCAATAAATGGAATCCGCGCATCGGAGAACTTCGCCGCGATCTGTGCCGCCACTGCGACGTTGATCTGCGAATCGATCACGAGGTCTACCTTCTCCGCAACAAACGTCTCCGCGTTCTGCAGCGCGACGCGAGAGCTGAATCCATTGCTCAGCACCAGCAGATCGATGTTGGCTTCATTGGCGGCAACCACCAGGCTGTCGCTGACCGTTGTGGTGAACGGAAGCAGATTGCTCTGCGACGCATAGCCGATGCGATACCTCTTGGAGCGCGCCGGTTGAACGCAGGAGCGATAACCCTGCTTGCCCGCCCGCTCCAGCAACTTCGTCTCCACCAGCGTCTCCAGAAGGCGAAACGTCGTCGCCTTGTGCAGGCCAACCCTAGACGCAATCACCCGCAACTCAAGCACCTCCGAGGTCGATTGAAAGGCGTGGAGAATCGAGGCAGCCCTCACAACCGCCTGAATCGTATAGCTGCGCGTATGGGCGCCCTGTTCTTGCGATGAAACCAGTTGACTCTTCGCAGACATCCTTATCCTCATCCGTTGGCTTTCCCGTTCAGTTACGTCTTTGTTTCATACAGCGAAATACTGTTCTTAGAGGAAAGCCACGCTTCTGTATCTCCATCGACGTCGCTACGATCGTGAGGCTGGTTAGAACACCTGCCAGTAGCATGACGGAACAGCACAGGAAAAATACCTTAAACGCTCGATATCCTGCAATGGAATCGGGCACAAATATCTGGCAAGTAAGCCTTGCCCGGAAATGGCATCGATGGCAATGAAGCAAACTTGGCGTTGGTTTGGACCTGCAGACCGTGTCACTCTGCGAGACGCCCGCGAAGCTGGAGCAACCGGAATCGTTACCGCCCTGCACGAGATTCCTCCCGGCGAGGTATGGCCGATTCACCTCATCCGGCAGCGTCTGCAGGAGATCCAACGCGCCGGACTGGAATGGTCCGTCGTCGAAAGCCTGGACGTCAGCGAGTGCCTCAAAATGCGCGGCCAGGGATGGCAACTACACCTCGATAACTTCCAGCTGTCGCTCCGTAATCTTGCTGCCTGTGGAATCCGTACCGTCGCCTACAACTGGATGCCGCTCTTGAGCTGGATGAGGACCCATCTGCATGCCCCCGCTCCGCGTGGCGGCTACACGACACGCTTCGACGCTATCGCCTTCGCCGCATTCGATCTCTACCTGCTTCGCCGCCCACAGGCTGCAATCGATTGGGGCGAAGACTGCGCACAAGCCGCGCACTCTTATCTTCAACAGCTCTCTCAGCCCGAGATCGACACGCTACAGCAAAACATTCTGCAGGGGCTTCCCGGTGGAAACGGCAGCTTTTCCCTAGAACAGGTCCGTGACCTTCTAGCCGCATACTCCGGCCTCACCGACGCAGATCTGCGCGGCCACCTCGCCACCTTTCTTCGAACCGTCTGCCCCGTGGCAGAAGAGCTTGGCATCACGCTTTGCATTCATCCCGACGATCCGCCTCGCCCCTTGCTAGGCCTGCCCCGCATCGTCAGCACCGCGTCTGATCTCGAATGGATACTCGCCCAATATCAAGGACACTCTAACGCGCTGACCTTCTGTACCGGAGCGCTCGGCGTCCGGCCGGACAACGATCTTCTCTCCATGGTCCGCACCTTCGCCGACAGAATCGGCTTCTTCCATCTGCGCTCCACGCAGCGTGAGCCAACGCTCGCAGACGCACCGGAAAGTTTCCTCGAAACGGAGCACCTCGAAGGCGACGCCGACCTGATCGCCATTGTGATCGAGATCATGAAACAGCAGCGCCGGCGCATGGCAGAAGGAACAACCGGCGACCTTCCCTTCCGCGCCGATCACGGGCAGGAGCTGCTCTGCGATCGCCGGCGCGGCGCGGCGCCCGGCTACCCCGCAATCGGCCGCCTGCGCGGACTCGCCGAACTGCGCGGCGCCATGCTGATGGCCGAGCGACTCTTACAGGATTTGGAATAGATTATGCACACGAAGAAAAATGCGCTCATCTTCGGCGGGTCCTCTGGAATCGGACTCGCTACCGTTGAAGCACTTCACGCCTGTGACGTCGCAATCACGATCGCAGACGTCAAGGAACCACTCCATGCCTTGGGCAACCATGTCCAATATGTCGCCTGCGATGTATGTGTCCCCACAGAGATCGAAGAAGCTGTCGCCGCGGCAACAGCCGATGCGCCACTCGACTGGCTTGTCTACAGTGCGGGCATCCAGCGATACGGCTCGGTCGTCACCACGCCCCTCGAGGAATACGACCTCGTGCAGAAGATCAACACCCGTGGAGCGTTTCTCGCCTGCAAATCCGCAATCCCCGCCATGGTAAGGGGCGGATCGATCGTACTGGTCTCCTCGGTACAAGCCATCGCCTGCCAGGCTGGCGTGGCCGCATACGCCGCAAGTAAAGGCGCGCTCGAATCTCTGATGAGAGCCATGGCGATCGATCACGCCGAAGACGGCATCCGCATCAACTCTGTTCTGCCGGGAACAGTCGACACGCCCATGGTGCGCTCCTCAGTGGAGCGTTTCCGCGGCGACACGCCCTCCGAGCACTTACTCGAACAGTGGGGCAGCAATCATCCCGTCGGCCGCGTCGCCAGGCCAGGTGAGATCGCTAATGTCATCACGTTTCTTTTACGCGAAGAGTCCTCATTCCTCACCGGAGCCTCCTATCGCGTCGATGGAGGTCTGCTGGCTCAACTGCCCGTCCGTTTATAAAAGAAACGGCGTGGCGGGCAGCCCCGGAATCTCCACCGCAAGCGCGAGAAGCGCACCTTCTATACCGCCGTCATCGTCGCGTACCGCTCCTGCCGAGGTGATGTAGAGGGTTCGCCGATCGTTTGCACCAAACGTACACGTCGTCGGATTCTTTACCGGCGTCTCGATGACGTCAGCGACGGAGCCATCCGGCGCGAAACGCACCACGCATGAACCGCCGTATCGGCAGTTCCACAGGTATCCATCGCAGTCCACCGCTGAGCCATCCGGAAGACCTCGTTCGAATCCTTCGCTAAAGACCACTCGATCGGCGATCTGATTCCGCTCAACATCGAACGTTGCGCGGTAAAGACAGTTGCGCAACGTATCCGCGAAGTACATCACTGTGCCATCAGGAGACCAGGCAACCGTATTAGCAATTCCGAATCCCGTCATCCATATGTGCCGCTCTGCGTTCGCAGCAAGGGAGTAAAGACAACCTACCCACTGCCCGACCTCCCCCGTGCTGCCATCGGCACGCACGTTGTTTTCCATCGTGCCGAACCACAGCGTTCCGTTGGGAGCGACGCGAGCATCATTGCAACGCACCGTCGGCCATTCAGGCAGTGTAAACAGCGTACGGACGATCTTCTCCAGACGCAGACTCCACAAGACAATGCTGCCTCCCAGCACCACCAGCAGCAGATCCTCATCGCTGGTCGATGTCACCGCAGTCACCGGCTGGTCGAAGGCCCATGTATCCAGCGCCTCTCGCTCCGGCACATAGCGATGCAACAGTCGGCGATTGATGTCCGTCCAGAAGATCGCGTTCTGCGCGGGATGCCAGAGAGCGCCCTCTCCACATACATCCCTCGTCGCGACGACCAATCGGATTGAAGACTGCATACGCCTCCAGCAGATGCATCAACTCACGGAAACCGGAACAGTCCCCACTGGCTGGGATTCAACCGCGCCTCGCTCGGCACATCCGCCGTCATGGAGTCTTCCTTGTTGTGCCAGTACATCCTCGCACGAGCCCGCGATCCATCGCTGAGCACCATGCCAACATCACCGCGATACGCCTTGCCGCCAGGCGAGTTCAGCCCCAGCAGTGACAATGGAATCGAAAGCTGGTAGTCGCCACCCTTCGCAGAGAGTTCGACGAACCGGCTCACATCCTCGACATCATCAAACGTGACCTCGCCCACCGGCGAAGCAAAGGTCACGCGGTTCTTCGCCGCGCTGGCCCGCTGCTTGTACAGCACCGCCAGCAGCTGGCCATTGCGCTTTGTAACGAAAAGCCTCACATCGCCGACAGCAGGCGTTCTCGCATCGCTCTCCCCTGTAGAACGAAGCATCAGATCCAGCCCTCCGCCCTGCGTAAAGGCAAACGGAAACTCGGTCGCAGCGTTCTGTAAAAGCTGCGGCTGATCGGTGCGATAAGCGACGACCAGCTTCTGACCATCGGTCCCCATCTGGAACGAAGAGCCTTTACTGATCGGCGCCCATTGGTCCGCAGGCCACGATCCGAAGTCCATCCCCTTGCCCTTTGGCAAAGCCCGTACGTGCACCTCTTCCCGAAGGCCGGAATGTATCTGCTGCCTGATGGCGAAGCGGCTCCGCGGCAGCAATCTCGGCAGGTGTGACCGTGATGCTCCCCAGATCGATTCGCTGTATCGAATCCAAACCATCCAGCCGAACGATCGAGCTGTGCCACTTTCCCACCGAAAGATAAACGCCTCCATCGTCGAGCGCAAACATGAACGGCCAGAACTGCTCCGCATCGAAGCTCAGTCCTGTGATCGGCATTCCGACCCGCTGTTCCTTGTACGGCCAGAACTGCGAGGTCCTGGCATCGCCGCCCATCGTCGTCACCAACAACCCGTCGGTCGTATACACGTAGATCTCGCCCATGTAGGAGTAACGCGCCACCATGTATCCCGCCTCACCCCGTGCGGACTTCACCGGATACCCCAGCATCCGCTTCGGACCTTCGATATCCCCCGGGCCCTCCGGTGGCGTCGAGATGCCCCGCTCCGGCAGAGTCCACTGCAACTGCCCATCCTTCACACCACTCATGCCTGCGATAAACCACCCGTCCGGGCTGAGAGCAACCTCACCGCTCACTGGCGTCTTCGACAGCAGGCGCAGTTGGCTCAAGTCATACGAAGGGACGCCAAACGCATCGACCGAAGCCGCCGGCAATTGATACGGCCCGCCGCTGATCACCGAAAGATCAGGCTGGATGACCACGCCAGCTGATCCCGGCACCTCGGGGCGGAAGAACTGCACCTCGTCCGGCTGCACCGCATGATCGTGATTGCTGTCGGTCCACGTAAAGAAAACGCCGTCAGGATTACCTGCCGGGATCTTCTCCTTAATCGCAGGGAGATCGAGCGTCGTCCAGTGATGCGCCCCCGACCCCACCCAGCCTGCCGATGCAATCGGCCGGCAGATGCCATCCTGCAGCATCCACAACGTGGTCACATGCGACTGGTTATACCAGTAGGTGTTGTAGGAATCGGTGAAATATTGATGGCCTTTAAAGTAAAACGTCTGCGCCGGTGTAATACCGCCGTGCGAGCCCACCGGAATCATGTCGTTCGGGAAGAAGATCGGCCGCGTTGGATACCCTGCATAACTGATCGCATCGTTTAGCGGATCGGGATAGCGATACCGCACCGCCGCCAGCCGCGAGTCTCCCGTCTTCGGATCGACCTTGAACTCCAGCAAGCCCATGCTGCCCGGGTTTCCGATCGAAGGATAGTACGCCCTCGTCTTATCCTTCGGATCGACAAACCCTCCGCCGCCATATTGCGTCGGTCCGTACCACGCATTGAGGAACCGCCCTGACTTCGCATCCCACCGGCTGATCCGCTTCGGGAGATAGTCCTCTTCCGCAACCCACAGCACACCGCGCGAATCGACTGCCATCCCCAGCGGATGCGCCATGCGCCGCTCATCATAGGCTCCAAGTTGCGGCCCTCCCGGATCTCCGATCACCCGCAGCATCTTTCCCGAAGCCGCATCGAAGACTTTGACCTGGTGGCTCGTTCCCCAATCCGTCACATAGATCTCACCATCAGCCTCAAGGACCTGCTTCGGCGCCTGCAACTTGTCCTTGGCGACGACCGTGCTCTCGTCCACAAGGCTGACGCTGTGCCAGTCATTCTGTACCGCACAACGCACAATCGCTCCGCCGCTGCTGACCAGGAGGCGGCCATCCGGTTCAAAGGCAATCGCCCCCAGCTTGTCGACATGGAATCGCGCGAACGCAGGCCGCACGCCATCTCTCACATCAAACGCGACGATCTCATTCGCCGCCGGGTTTGCCAGTAGCAGCAAGCCGTCATACGCCGCCAGCCCCACCAACTGGCGAAACGCATCATGCATCTGGACCCCGCCGATCACTTTGTCCACCGGAGTCAGGCCACCTTTGGTGATGGCATAAATCTGCAGCGCACCTGGATCTTTCACCCCGAAATCGCGGCTCGGATTCACCACATAGACGGTATAGGCGATGTGCTGAGGATTCGGCTTCTTACCGACATCGCGCGCCAGCGCAATGCCTCCATTCCATCCCCGGATCTTTGTGCCAGCGAGCTTGCGGCCATCCAGGTCGACCCACATCAAGGCATGGCCGGCCTCCGCGGCCTCCGCGCCAAGCAACATCTCCGGCTGATCCGACTTGGTAGGCCACGAGCTGCCCTGCGGTAGAAACAGCGCCGACGCAGGTGCCGTGTGATCGGCCAACCACGCCCCTGTACCGTCCGCAGTAGGCCACGGTGGCGTTCCCGGCGAGTAGATCGAATACTCGAGATGTGGAGCGATCTCCCGATGAAAAAGTCCACGCACACGATAGTGACCGGCAGCCACCACGCCCTGCAGTGCCGAACCATCCCAACGGATGACATTTTTGCCGCGATGAACAGGATGGTCGAACACCAGATTCTTGATCCGCCGTCCGCTCTCATCTTCAACCACCAGCGTGACGAATCCATCTTGAGCCGATGGATACACGATCGTGATTCCGGGACCGGAAGTGATCTCAGCCGCAGACGCCTGGATACTCATCTGTTGAAGCAACGCAAACGACGAGAAGAACAGCAGGAGCCACACCCGGAGAAAAACTCGCATCCATCGCTTTAGCGTCAAATCATCGGTCCTTAAATTGATCTTCATTTCAGTGCAACATCTGCGCCATCAAGCCTTGGCCACACGGCAGGTACAAACCTAGACCTGACACATGCTCGCCGCCAGATCGATGAACATTCATCAAAGATGTTTCATATTTCGCGGGTAGCTAAACCGTCCCTCGTACCGCTGCCCTTTAGAAACAGCAGGCCGCCGATAAAACACCTGGTTGCCAGGCATCCGGCACGCTGGGAACATCTCGCATCATGAAACATCCAATGTCAGTTGTTCCAGTATCATGAAGAGAGTCGGCCAGAATCTCTGGCACTGAATTGAGACTACTTTGACCAGCAAGAAGGCTTCACTCGAAGCTGCCGAGGATCAATCGGAATCACGCAGGAATCGCAGAAAGACCGTCCGTCGCAGTCTCGTCGAAGCAAGTGAGGCGCAGGACGCAGCACTCCTTGCCCGCGAACTCCGCACCTCCCAGACGCAGCAGGAACTTGCCGTTCTTGTCGTAGTCGAGTTCACGGGTGAACTCCGCAAACGCAAACAGATTACAGAAGCCGCTCGACTTGCGCGGACCGCAGCTGCAGTCATGGCTGGAGAAGAAGACTTTTCGGATCAATCCACAACCACCCTCGATTTTGAGGCCACGCGTGCAGAGTTCGAAGAACTTGCGCGATCAGCAGGCGCGTCCATTGCAGCCACAATCGTTCAGCGCCGCCAGAAACCCGATCCCTCCAGCCTCGTAGGCCAGGGCAAACTCGACGAGATTGTTGCTGTGGTTGCTTCCACCAACGCCTCGCTCGTTCTCTTCGATCACGACCTTAGCCCCTCGCAGCTACGCAACATCGAAGCCCGGCTCCCTTGCCATGTCATCGACCGTTCACAGCTCATCCTCGATATCTTCGCCCGCCACGCCAAAACACGCGAGGGCCAGCTTCAGGTAGAGCTTGCCCAGCTCGAATACCAGCTTCCCCGGCTGGCTGGACGTGGTCGCGCGATGTCGCAACTTGGAGGTGGCATTGGAACACGTGGGCCGGGAGAAACCCAGCTCGAGACCGATCGCCGTAAGATCAACCTTCGCCTCGACCATATCAAGATGCAGCTCGACTCGGTTCGCCGCATCCGGCATCAGCAGCGGCAACGCCGCGAGGCTGTCCCAGTCCCAGTCGTAGCCCTCGTCGGCTACACCAATGCGGGAAAGAGCACACTCTTCAATGCACTCACGGAGGCTGGAGTGCTTGAATCATCGCGAATGTTCGCCACTCTCGACCCCAAGCTTCGGCAGCTGCAGCTCCCTTCCCGCCGCAAGATCCTGCTGTCGGATACTGTCGGATTCATCCGGAACCTCCCGCACACTCTCGTTACGAGCTTCCGCGCCACCCTCGAAGAGGTCGAGCGGGCGGAAATTCTTCTTCACGTGCAAGACGCCTCCAGTCCAATGCGCGAAGAACAAAAGATCCAGGTTGAAAAAGTTTTAGCCGAGCTTGAAGTCTCAAGCAAGCCCGTCATCCAAATTCTGAATAAAGCAGATCTCGTCCCGTCGCAGGAGATCGCTCACCTCTCAAATGATCGTGAAGCGATTCCCGTCTCGGCACTTCAGGGCTCAGGTCTCGAACAACTTCTGGCTGCCATCGATGCCGCGCTCGTCGCAGACCCGATCATCGAATCGAGCTTTCGACTTCCGCAATCCGAAGGCGCCATACTCGCCTCGCTCGAAGCCGGGGCTCTCATCGACGAGACGCGTTTCGAGGGCAACCTTGTGTTTCTCCATGTCCGAGGACCGGCTTCTCTGCTCAACCGCTACCAACGCTTCAAGGAGAAGGACGGCCTTCTCTAGCGTTGTCTGAAAAACAGCGCTTCGATCGCATGAAGAGAACATTTCAGAGAAGCTTCTGACCGTCTTATGGGCGACGCTCATGCGTGGATCGATGGTACGTGGCATGACGCTGCATCAGCATAGCGGCGCTCCCGCTCAAACGAGCCAGCTCCGCATCACCGGCAGCCCGCAAAACAGGGGGCATTCCCGCAAGCATCGAGTCTGACAGCTCCTGCTCGATGATGGCATGATAGCTGTCCCATGACGACGTAATGTCCCCGACGACAAGAATGAGCTCTGGCGACAATGTCGCTGTGATCATTCGCATCCCTCGCCCCAAAGCGCGCGCCTGCGCTGTAAGCGCCTTGATGGCGTTCCGATTGCCGTCTTCACTCAGACGCATCACCTCGTAAACAGATTCGACTTTGCGCCCGCTTGACTCATTGAACATGCGAACGGTCGCGCGCGATGATGCAATAACCTCCCAGCACCCCTTCTGGCCACAACCGCACAATGGTCCATTCGGGTCGACCAGGACGTGGCCAAACTCTCCTGCAAGGCCATTTGAGCCAAACTGCATGTCGCCACCAGCAAGAATCGCGGTTCCCAGCCCTTCAGCAACCGCCACCAGCACCACGTTTCTCGCTCCTTGCAGACGCCCGTACCACAGCTCAGAGATGAGACAGACATTTGCGTCGTTCTCAATCTCCACCTGGAGATCGGACTCTCGCTCAAGAGCACCCTTCAGATCGAAGTCGTGCCACTTCAGGTTAGGCGAGAGCAGTACACGCTGCGTTATGGGATGGACACGCCCAGGCACGCTGACACCAATTCCCTCAAAAGACATATGTGGGTGCTGCTTTCGCAAGCCGCGAATACGTTTGCCGATTTGCACCACGGTACGCTTAAGATCCGTGAAGCCAGGAATATTCTCACGATGCAAAAAGCGGCCGCTAAGATCAACAATGGCTAAGATACTGTGATCCGGCCGCATGTCCAATGCAAAGGTGACCATCGAACTGTTGACGGTCAGCATCGTCGAAGGACGGCCGCGCGCAGGTTTAACAACAGCACCCTCCGTAACCCAATTTTCCCGGACGAGCTGCTCCACAATCTTGGAAACGGTACTAGGACGCAGCCCCGAAAGACGCGCAAGATCTGCTCTCGCAAGCGGCTGCTTGAAGCGGATCAACTCCAGAATAATGTCGCGGTTGATGTCACGCGCAATGTCGCTCGACGCCGTCTGGAGTGTTGTGACGTCGATACGCCGAATCCTGCGTGTCTGAACGATTCGCGATTTCTCCTGTCGCTTTAGGCTCATGGGACCGTTACTCGAATGGTACGACAGTCCTTACGTTTTTCCATGCTGCCTGATCCACCATGGCATTACGGCGTCAATCTGCACTATTGATGTTGAGCTGCCGGACGTGGCAACCGCGCTGGTAAAGCCTGGTCCAGGGGATTCAAACCCTTGGGGGCATTCGGATCCATCGCAGAAAAATCCGTACGATAGCTCACAGTGTTCGCAGTTGGAAACGTAGCAGGGACACGCTGTGTGACCTTTCCGGTAGCAGCCCACTCAGCACCACGTTGCAGCGTGACGACAATATCTACAGAGCTGAGAGCATAGACATCGTGCCCCATCGTCATATGAAAGACGCGTCCCTTGCCGAATCGCGACACCATGAGCTGAGGCTCATCGTATCCCGTGCCGTGATTTGCGGGATCGGAGTAGGCCGTAGCAAGCACCGTCATTCCGCCGGGGCCGCGAAGATTTGCATAAAGCTCGTCCCCCTGGTGCATCCACACCTTGGGTAGACCTTTCATAATTGGGTTATTCGCATCGCGCACGGTGACGGCATAGGGGATGCGCATGCCATGCACACCTGCTTTTCCGGGAGCCTTGTCGGCAACCAGATGGCCATCTTTCCAGATCCAGTGCGGACCTGCATTCTCATCACGCCCGCGCCATCCGCCAACCCCGATCATCTCGTTCCATGCCTTCCAGTGCGGGAAGGCATTATCCGCGGCATGCACAGTAACGAGCCCGCCGCCACCTTTCATGTACTCCTCAAAGCTCTGTTTCAACGCAGCAGACCATCGTTCGTCAGGGGCGTCGTAGTTCATGACGATGACACCGTACTTCTTCCATTCAGGGTGGAACGCGCTGAAATCATCACCAGCGGGGGGCGCAGTCATCACGTCCACGTCGAAGATGCCGGCGTCTTCAAGCTCCTTCTTCAGCACGGGCGTCGTAGCCTTCCAATTGTGATAAGCCGCAGCGCTCTCACCGTCGACGATCAGCACGCGAATGTGCGCTGCTGCCCAGCTTGTCGTTGCCTGGAGACAGAGCGCCAGAGTGGCAATCGCTAGTGTGCATCTCTTCATTTCATGCCTCGCGGTTTCTTCGTTGCTACTCCGATTTGCTCCGGCAGGCGAAATGCATAAAGAACACTGCCGCTACTCATTAGTATGACTTGGTGGCCATCGAGCTGATAGCTGATCGGCGAAGAAGCGATGTTCGCTCCCGTACCTGCATGCCAGAGCGTGCGGCCCGTTGCTGTCTCGAGTCCAAGGAAGTTCCCTTCGCCGTCCCCGCTGAAGGTGAGCCCTGACGCAGTTGTCAGAACGCCTGATCCGGCGCGGCGTCCCAGGTCATGCTCCCACCGGATCTTGCCGGTCCGATAGTCGATCGCCTCGAGCACACCCTTGTTCCAGACGCCGTAATCCGCGCCCGCCCAACCATAGGTACCATCTGCGGGCTTGGCAAAGTAGACGCTGTAGCTGGGCGATGCACTGACGATGAACAGTCCGGTCTTCGGATCAAAGCTCGGTGCACGGTAGTTCGTCATCCCTCCCTCGTCCGGCGCGATGAGACGGCCATCGGGAGCAGGCTCCTTTGCCGGATTCGGAATAGGGCGACCATCCTTATCAACTCCAAGTGTCCAGTTGACTGGACCGAATGGCTCCGTGATAAGGGCCTTGCCCGTGGTGCGATCCACGACAAAGAAGTAACCGTTGCGTGAGGCCTGCATCAGCACCTTGTGCTTGACGCCTTTGAAATCCACATCGGCGAGCACCGGAGTCTCTACTGCATCCCAATCGTGCGTATCGTGGGGAGACGGCTGAAAGGCCCAGGCAAGCTTACCTGTCTCGGGATTTAGCGCTACGATGCTGCACGTGTAGAGGTTATCGCCGGGACGCGGCTTGCCGTTGAGCACCGGCGTCGGATTCCCTGTCCCCCAGAACATCAGGTTTTGTTCAGGATCGTATGTCCCCATCATCCAGACATTGCCGCCGGTTGTCATCTTGGGTGTGCCGACCGGCAACGTCGCGTACCAGGTCCACTGCGTCGCCCCGGTCTCAGGATCAAGTGATCGGATAAAGCCCTGAAGATTGTCGAAGTCACCGGAGATACCAACCACCACATGGTTGTTGACGATCAGAGGTGGCATCGTCGACCAGTTACCGGCATTTGAATCGCCGACGACAACATCCCAGAGCACCTTCCCGGTCTTCGCATCGAGACACAGCGCATGGGCATCGGTCGACATGTAATAGATCTTGTCCTTCAGGATCGAGACGCCACGCTGGCCGATATGAAACGCATGGTTAGGCGGCGCTGTATAGTGCCATAGCTGGTGTCCGCTGCGTGCATCGATAGCGTAAATATTGTCCGGAAGGGTGAAGTAGAGGATGCCATCCACGAGAATGGGACTCGACTTGATCGTCTGCGATGACTGGGCCTGAAAGGTCCACGCCAACGTCATACCCGAGACGTTTCTCTGATTGATCTCCACTAAAGCTGTGTTCCGCCGTCCAGAGTAATCGCCGTGATAGATCGGCCAGCTATCAGCAGGAGGATGTAACAACATATTGGCATCGACCTGCTGTGCTACAGCAGCACCAGGTACCAACGCCGAAAACAACATAGCCAGAGAGATGGAGGCGAGACTTTTATAGCGGTGCATAAAGAGAATCCTTTGCATCATTCGACCCAGTTACTTCATCGTCTGAAGGTAGGCGAGCACATTGTGCATATCGTCGTCGGTGTACCTGCTCATGATGTCCACGTGCTTCTCGACAGGATCATCGATGTCAAACTTGATCGCCGCAGTCGGCCAGGATCGGTATAAGCCGGAACTATCACGCAGACCGATAGTGAACTCATCCCGATACTCCAGCACTCCGTTGAAGGTCTGACCGCTCCGGGTTGTTACTTTCACCTTCGCCTTTACCTCTTTGGGATAAAGCATCTGCTCCAGCAGCTTCAAGCCCGTATAGCGCGTGGCGACTCCGGCAAGATCGCCGGTCGGGGAATGACAACTGGCACAGCCCCCCGTTCCTTGAAAATATTGTTTACCAGCCTGTGCATTGCCCGTCTGCAGGTCCGACTCCTCAACTCCTTTGCGGGTTCCCGTCTGAGACATCGCCGCATCTTGTTGAGCATGTACAAATGCAACAAGAGCAACCACGTCATTGTCCGAGAGGCTTCCGAACGAAGGCATCCCCTTCTCCATACGGCCATGGCGGATTACCTGTCCGATGCCTTCGCCGTTCTTGTCCGCACTTACAAGCTTTGACCGGGTAAGGTCAGGTCCACTCTCACCACCGCCCGCATCTTTACCATGGCAGAATGCACAGTTCTGAGTGAAGAGAGCAGAACCATCTTTAATCTGCTCGGGCGCAAACTTTGCGTGCTCCGGCAAAGACGCCTGCTTCCCGACTGAAAAGCTAGGGCGGCTGGCTGGACTGGCTGGACGATTGTTACCTGATTGTGCAGCGGCTTCTCGAATCGGCGGGACGACAAGCACAGCCATGGACGTCACTACGATGGCGCTCTTCAGCAGAATTTTCATCGGGTTCATCACTCTTGATCTTGGGCGTGACGCGCTGGATACATTTGCTACTATTCCACGATCTGCAAAGAAATGAGCAGGCAGGTCCATGTTTTGTGGATGAACCTGCCTGCTAAGGTTTGTCTTTTAGAAGTGAACACGAAGTACGAACTCCATCGTGCGAGGATCGGTCGCGGCCGTCGCCTGACCAAAATTCGAGCTTCCCGAGACAGCGGCGATCGTGAACAACGAAAGGTGATTGGGGACGTTGAACATCTCGGCACGGAACTCCAGTCCAATCGACTCGTGGATGGGAATGTTCTTCTGCAAAGCCGCATCCCAGTTGTTGAACAGTGGTCCCTTGATGGCGTCGTAGCCAAGATTTCCGTAGGTCCCTGCTGCAGGCGTCGCAAACGCTGTCGCGGCTAGATACTGCTTGCCTCCATGCGCATAAGGGCTGCCCACGATGTTCATACGCTGTGCGACATTGCTCGTCGTCACAAGGTTGCCAGCGGTCGAGATGCCGGTCGGCTGCGTGACGTTGATCGGCAGACCGCTGGAGATGCGCGTGACTCCCGATACCTGCCAGCCGCTGAGCACCCTCTTGTACCACCCTGTGTCATGGAGCCAAAAAGGAAGCGGGTAAACGTAGCTCGCCACGAAAATCTGCGGCTGGCTGTAGTTTGCCGGCCCGTAGTCTGCTCCGAGATTGAAGCTGTTCTGTGGCTGATAGTCGAACGTAGAACCCTCAGTGAGAGCCTTGGACCAGGTATAGGAAAAATTGATAATACCGCCCTGCTGAAAGTTCATCTGCAGGCGCGATTGGAGCGAGTTGTAGTTAGCCGTCGCGCCGTTGGTGTACTGATAGATCTCTCCATAGCCCTTGTAAGGCCTCAGCGCGTTGCGAGCTACACCAGGATTCACCTGCTCTGTACCGGCTGCAGCCTGATTGAGATTCTTCCGGTAGGTCAGGTTTCCCGCGTGTGAGCCGACGTAGTTCAGCTCAAACACCATGTTGCTGGTGAAGCGATGCTGGATGCCGATGCTGTAGTTGTGAATGCGCGGCGGAGCAAGGTTCGGATCAGGCGTATTGGTGATGTTTTGCGGAGCCGCCGACGTACCAACGCTACCCAGTGAGTCAGCGTTGCCTGCCGTGCTGAGGTTGGCCACAGCGGTAAAAGGAACCTGCGATACGGCGTTGTAGTAATAGTTTCCCTCTACGCGCTCATACGACATGCCATAGCCACCGCGTAATACCGTTTCCTGCTTACCGCTGATGTCCCAAGCGAAGCCAACGCGAGGAGCGAATGTATCGAACTTCGTATTCACGAGCCCAAGCGGAAGGTTGTGAAAGAGCGCCTGAACCTGCGGATTGTTGAGGACCGAGGCAGGAACGACCGATGCGGCCTTTGACGGAAAGCCACTGCCGGGGAGCACAATGCCGTTATAGGGCGAGGGTGCGCTGGTGATCAGGCCGGAGGTCGGACTAATGGTCGCCGCCTTCGATGAATCGTAATAGCCGGGATTGAAGCCCGAAGCATTGTTAGCCCAGCTATAGATGGGCTGCATGTACTGCCAGCGCAATCCCATGTTGAGGGTGAGATTTCGTGCCACAGTCCAGTCGTCCTGCACATAAAACTCAGCCTGAGTGAAACGCGCCTGAACCTGTGGCGTATTGCTGCCTTCCGTGTATTGCGAGAAGTTACCCTGGACAAGCGAAGCCAGGCTTGGAAAGGTGAACTGGCCATTCAGTGCGGGTGGAGCAGTCTGGTTCTTGCGACCGCGCCACACATAGGCACCCATTTTGACAGCGTGATTCCCCTAGAATGCGCGAGAAATCGTCTTTGCCTGCGTAGATGCGTTGATAGTTGTTGAATGCCAGAGGAGTTGTTGATGGAAGCGTGTAGCCCGTGATCGCAATCTGCGGAATATACGTCGACGCGTTGTAAAGCGTTGCATAATTCAGTCCATAGTCCGAGCGCAGCACTGACTTGTTGAACTGTGGGTTGGCCCCGATGCCATCTGTCTCGTAGATGATATTGCCGGAATAAGAGCTGACAATCGTGTTCACCGTCTTCGAGTTGAACGTATGCGTCCACTGGACGGAAGCCGTCAAGCCAGGCAGACGACGCTGGAAGATGATGAAGTTTGTCGGGTTGCCAACATTGGTATAAGCGTCATGAACAAAATGCCCATTGATCTGATTTTTCTCGTTCAGGTTGTAGTCCACCTTGACGAGGTACTCCTGCTGATTCGAAGGATTCTCATTCAGGTAGCTGAAGTTGCCGGTCGGAGAGGTAAGCAGCGTGGCTGCAAGCGCTCGGCCTGTCGCTGTCGTAGGGCCAGCCAGGGCAGTAGCAAGCGCTGCTGGAGTCGGGACGCTATAGCTGCCGATACTTGAAGTACGAACACGCTTGAAGTCCTGTGCCCAGAAGAAAAATAGCTTGTCCTTCCGGGTATTGAAATGGCCTGGAATATAAAGTGGCCCGCCAACTGTATAGCCGAAGTTGTTATAGCGCAGTGGGGGTTTGACCACCGCGCCGCCGATGGGAATGAACTGATATGCCTGGATAGCGTCATTGCGGAAATACTCATACGCAACGCCGTGGAAGTCCTTGCCGCCGCTGCGGACCGCAACAGAGACGGTCGCGCCGGAGGTGCCACCGTAGCTGGCATCATAGCTGGAAGCCACGTTGCGAAACTGCTGCAGCGCATCGGGGGAGATATTGACGAAGTTGTTGCCCCCTCCACCGTTATCCTTGTTGTCGACGCCATCGATAAAAAAGTTCGCGGAGTCGGTGCGTATGCCATTGACCGATTGCGAATTGCCGTTCGCCCCATAGGTACCGAAGATGTTGAAGCCACTGGCAACCGTTTGCGAAACACCAGGCTGAAGCGTGAGCAGTTGAATGTAATTTCGGCCATTCAACTGAATTTGCGTTGCCTGCTGACTGGTAATGACAGCGCCGATCTCGGCGCTGGTCGTCTGAATCTGCATGGTGTCAGCTTTGACTTCCACCGATTCGTCGACCAACCCCACCGCGAGAGCAATAAGGACCGCCGGCTTTGCACCCACGTCTACGTTAACGCCTGTAATCACAGACTTTTTGAATCCCTGCATCGTCGTCGTTATCGTGTACGTGCCTACCGGAATATTCAGGGCGTTATAAATACCATCTTGATTGCTTGTCACAGTCCTGCTGAGGCCAGTTGCCGTATTGGCGACCACGATTTGAGCACCCGCAATCAATGCACCAGTCGAGTCGGTAACCGTACCTGTGATCTGCTGGCTTTCGACCGTCTGAGCGAGGGTCATGGTAGTGATACTGGCCAACATAAGACTAACGAGAACAGCACGAAACATAACAGCCTCCAGAAATGCCACAACGTCTGCCAAACGAAATTTGGCAGAATTCCCTCGCGTCCGCCTCTGGTCACGTCACATAACCCGGTCCTTCAGGGGGGACTTTTTACGCGACGGAAACTATATAGGATTGGCGAGGACTGGTGTCAAGAACAATGATGAAGATTTTTTGGGGACGTCTATCAAATCCATAGCAAATGATGGCTTTTCATCGCAATCAATAAGCTCGCATCTTTATTTGTTATTGCTGTGAACTAAATCATCACTTGCAGTCATATCAAAAGACACCAGTTGTTCCGGCGTTGCTTGTCGGATTCTCTTCACTCTGAGTAACACACCAGCGTATGGCAACTTCCTCACCGTCAGAACCGGCGCGGCAGACAGATCACCTGCGCCGCAGACTGAGTTAGTTCTCCCTGAACTCCCAACTCTGGCAGCTCGTAGCAAAAGGCGACCGTCTGGCGTCGCCGTATCAAACGAAAGTACGATCCGAAGTGATACCCTGCGGCTGCACTTTTTTTCGCCAACCTGTTGCCTGTAAACTTGCGCATCCCACGCTGCTCCTCTCCCGCCCATGCTCATGGACAGCCGCCATTTTCTGATTGAGGAGACAACACTCGAAGGCACACAGACATGGTGCCTAGTATTTTGGGGATTCAACGATGGAGACAATGACGATGATAGGGGTTTCAACCAACACGACTTTAAAGCGCTGGCTGCGCATGATGCTCTGCCTCACAACCGCATGCTCTGCCATGACTGTCCACGGACAGACAGACAGTGCCCCTCATATCGCGGAACACAACGGCCGTCATGCACTGATCGTCGACGGTAAGCCATTCCTTGTCCTCGGAGCACAGATCAACAATTCCAGTACCTGGCCTTCAACGATGCCGGAAGTGTGGCCCTCACTGGAACGGATGCATGCAAACACCATCGAAGCGCCAATCTATTGGGAACAGATGGAGCCGCAACCGAATCACTTCGACTTCTCTTCCGTCGACATGCTCGTTCAGGGCAGCCGGCAGCATGGAATGCATCTAGTAATCCTCTGGTTCGGCACATGGAAAAACGGAAACATGCACTACGTGCCGCAATGGGTGAAGACCGATCCAGCCAGATATCCACGCGTGATGAATCGCAATGGCGAACCGATCGACGTATTATCCGCGCAGTCCCGCAACAATCTGGAAGCGGACAAGCATGCCTTCGAAGCGCTGATGAATCATCTCGCGGAGATTGACAGCAAAGATCACACGGTCATTATGGTGCAGGTAGAGAATGAGTCAGGCATCGTCGGCGCTGCCCGCGATTACTCTGCTGCATCGAATCGAGAGATCGCAGGCCAGGTACCGGCCGAGCTTGTACGCGCTTTGCACCTCCATGCCGGCACATGGAATGAAGCCTTTGGAGCTGACGCCGACGAAGCCTTCCAGGCGTATCACCAGTCAAAATATCTCAACGAAATTGCCACGGCAGGCAAGGCTAAATTCAATATCCCGATGTACTGCAATGTCTGGCTGTCGTATCCGATCGCAGAGCTGCCCGAGCGCCAGGTGCGTAATCCCGGAATCCAATATCCCTCAGGTGGCCCGACCCAGTTCATGCTTCCCCTCTGGAAAGCGCTGGCCCCCTCAATTGACATCATCGGCCCGGACATCTATTCCGACGACACTGCGTTCTACACATCCATCCTTGAAACATATGCACGGCCCGATAATGCACTCTGGATTCCAGAGACCGGTAACGGGGATCGCTATGCTCCTTATCTATTTCTGGCCCTTGGTCATGGAGCCATCGGCTTTTCACCATTCGGCGTGGATGAGACGGGATGGACCTTTCAGAAAGGAGAAGATCCAAAGGCTCACACGAGAAACTACACGCTGCTCAGTCCCATGAGCTCCGAACTTGCCCGCTTGAACTACGACGGAGCGCTCAAGACTGCCATTGAACTGCCTGGACAAGCGGAACAGGAACTGGATTTCGGAACATGGAAGGCATCGGTGCGCTTTGGGTTTCCTCAGCACGACGGTCGACACGCGCCAGGCACGTCCGACTCTTCCGGCCGCGCCCTGGTGGCACAGTTGGGGCCAGACGAATTCCTTGTAACCGGTATCGAAGCAAGCGTCGCCTTTCATACCGCCGGCCACCTGCCTGGCATTCGCATGCAGATTCTCAGCGCGGAAGAAGGGCATTACGAAAATGGCCAATGGAAGCCTTTGCGGCTCTGGAATGGAGACCAGACGGACCGTGGTCTTAATTTTCATCGCAGTGCCGATACCGTAGTTCACATTCGACTGGGATCATTTTGACGCTGCCCGACTAGATGCATACACCTGGCACTGCAACCGACACAACTTTGTCAGCGGTCTAGACGTGGACAGATGCACCATTTTCCACCTCATGGGGCATGCGACAATAAAGATAACGATGCGGTATGCCCGTCTCTCCCCGATCACAATAGGAATGGCGTGGAGAGGTTGGTGACTGAATCGGCGACCGGCACTTAAGCCAGGAAAAGATGAATGGCTCTAAACCGCCGCAAGTCATTGATATAAAATAAGTATGAAGCTAATGCGAAAGTGGCGAAATTGGCAGACGCACCAGACTTAGGATCTGGCGGAGTAATCCGTGGGGGTTCAAGTCCCCCCTTTCGCACCAACCTCTTCCTCTCTGTAAAGTGAACCTATGAGCCAGCCAAAGACGACGCCCGAGACCAAGGTCAACCTCATCTCTACCCCCGACTATCGCGAAGGATACGCAAACAGCGTTCAGGTTCGCATGTCCGTGTGGGACTTTCTGCTGGTCTTCGGCACCATGTCGCAGGAGCAGCCCGAAGAGTTGAACGTCAAGAACTTCCAGGGAATCTATCTGAGCCCGCAGCAGGCCAAGGCACTGCATAGCATTCTCGGCACCAACCTCGAACAGTACGAGCAGACCTTTGGCACAATCGAACTAAATCAGCACCTGCCTCAGCCCGGCGGCCCCGTTCACTAATCTCTCATTACAGAACTCCGGACAAGCGTGAGACCCTCTCCCAGCAGCCGACGCCCGGCAGATCTCCCCTTGGGGATGCTCTATCCGCTGTTCTTTGCGCTCGTCTATCTCTCCCATATCACGCTACTGCGACTTCCCTACTTCTGGGATGAGGCCGGCTACTACATCCCGGCGGCATGGGACTTCTTCCGCACCGGCTCTTTGATCCCGCAGACCACGCTGACCAACGCGCATCCTCCGTTGCCTTCCATCCTGCTGGCCTCCTGGTGGCATCTCTCGGGATTCGTCATCAGCGGCACGCGCACCCTTATCGTTATGATCGCCGCCGCAGCGCTGCTTGCAGTCTTTCGCCTCGTGCGCTCCCTGCTCAATGTCCCCGCAGCCATCACCGTCACGCTGCTCACCGCCATCTACCCGGTTTGGTTTGCGCAGAGCACATTGGCACACGCCGACATCTTTGCTGCAGCCTTCACCCTCTGGGGACTAGCCCTCTACCTCGAGCCTGACTCCGACAACCAGATCGTCACCTCGGCCTTATTCTCTTTCGCCGCGCTCTCCAAAGAGACAGCAATCGTTACCCCGCTTGCGTTGGCGGCACTTGAAGCACTACGCGCCTGGCGCTTCTCTTCAAAGCCGTCGCTACGCAGGATGCATCTGCTGTGGGCGGTCTCGTTCCTGTCCCCTCTGCTGCCGCTGATCGCCTGGTACGCCTATCACCATCACCAGACAGGCTTCACCTTCGGTAACCCTGAGTATCTGCGCTACAACGCCACGGCAAACCTCGGTGTGCATCGAATCCTGCTGTCGCTATGGCACAGGCTGCTGCATCTTGCGACGCACATGAATATGTTCGTGCCGGTGGGATGCGCCATCGCTGTCAGCTTCACTCCTGCCTCTGACGAGTCACCAAAGCCTCTTGCGCGAAGCACCATCGCAGCCATAGCAACAATTTTGATCGCCAACTGGGCTGCGTTCTCCGTGCTTGGCGGGGCCCTGCTGACACGCTATCTTCTGCCGATGTTCCCACTGATCCTGCTGCTATGTGTTGCCACATGGCAACGCCACGTTAAGCAGTGGTGGCCACTGGCGGCGATCAGCGCGGCTGCCTTCCTGGCAGCGATCTGGATCAACCCCCCGTATGCCTTTGCGCCAGAGGATAACCTCACCTACCGCGACATGATCGTGCTGCATCAGCAGGCAATCTCGTTGATCGCCAAGCGCTACCCGCAGGCGACGGTGCTCTCCGCGTGGCCCGCAACGGCCGAGATGACGCGGCCGGAGCTTGGCTATATCCGCCAGCCGCTCAAGGTCGTCAAGCTCGAAAACTTCGCCTACGGCCAGATCGCCCAGGCGGCGCAGGACCCAGGAGCCTACGACACCGCGTTGATCTTCTCCACCAAGTGGGAGCCCCCGCCTGGCAAGCTCGACCTGGCACGCGGACATCGGGAAGCTGATGCCAAGTACTTCGACTTCCACCACGACCTCTCGCCCGGCGAGGCAGCCACCATGCTCCACGGCGACATCGTATGGCAGGCGCATCGCAAAGGAGAGTGGGCCGCCGTGCTGCGCTTCCCGCGCGCAGTCGACGCTTCACTGCGGCAGCCTACCCCGTAACGATTGGCTTCATTGCGCAGCCTGAGCTACGCGCTGCTTACCGCCCACTCAGGATCGCCTCAAGCGCCTTGCCATCCACGTTCGTCAGCGTGACCCCAAGCAGTCGCGCAATCGTCGGCGCCACGTCAATGTTGTCGAACTCCGGGATCTCTCCCTTGCTGGCGATGCCTGCGCCGGACGCGATAAAGATCTCCTTCATCAGCGGCTCCGTATTCGGATACCCGTGCGCTCCGGTCTCCTTCGTGTCGGTGACAAATTCACCGGAGCTGTTGCCCGAAAACGCAAATCCATTCTCGGCATACACCAGCAGATCGGGAGCCTGGTTGGTCTCAGCAGGCGTGGGCCAGCCCACCTTCGCGGCCTCCGCCGGCGTCAGTGCCTCTCGCACTCCGGGCTTGCCCTGAAAGAGCGCCTTCAGCTCTGCCGTTGATGCCGGTGTCGCATGCTTCTGGTAGATCAGCGTGTAACCGCCCTCCGGAATGGCAAAGGTCGGATTGGTGGCCACGCTTCCCTGCATCTTCGCCTGCTTCAGCAGAGCATTCGCATCCAGATGATGATGCACGCTCATCTGGCCATGATCGGAGACGACGAGGAACGTGGTGTTGGGTAGATCGCCCGCCTCGCGAACTGCCTCGATCACGTCGCGAACCCGATCGTCGAGGAAGGCAATCGTGTTGATGTCGGAGTTATTGCCGAAGCCCGTCTGATGCTCGATGCTGTCGAGCGCCAGCAGGTGAAGAAGCATGAGGTCCGGATGATGCTTCCTGATGATGTCCGTCGCCGCAAGCGTATAGATACGATCACGCCATGACTGCGACGGCTTTCCGAAGTGGGTCAGATCGTCGTGGGTCAGATCTCCCTTCTCCACCAGGTCTTGTCCGATCGGCCCATCCGGGTCGCCATACTCGGTGAAGCGCCACGTGATGCCGTCAGCCTTTTCGATCGCCACCCAGTCAACCTCCGCTGTCGTCAAGCCTGCCTGGTGCGCAGCGTCGTAGACGGTCGGCACAGCGACAAGCTCGGATTTTGGAGTGTGCGGCTCGATCTTCGGGGCCGTGTCCGTACGCTGATTCACGATCAGGCCATTCACGACCACATGATGCCGGCTCGCATTGACGCCTGTGATCATGGCCGTGTGATTCGGCCATGTGACCGTCGGATTGATGGGGCGCATCGCCGTCGCATAAGAACCCGAGTGCATCAGGGCGTGCAGCGTTGGAGCTGGAAGATGTGGATCGTGCAGGCTCTCCGCGCCAAAGGCATCCAGGCTGATAACGACCACCTTGTGCTTCGCTGCGCCCGCCTGTTGCGCCTCCATCGCTGCCTGGCTCCCCGCCAGAAAGATCGAAGCCACGCACGCGGCCACACCTATCCCTCGTATCATCCTGTTTCATCTCCTATGCTTCGTGATCGGGAGTGCGCACCGCAGCAGATCCCGCGTCAGAAGCTTATCAGTCTCAGTGCAAACCTGCGTGAATTGAGGCTATTCCAACGACGGAGGCTGCATTCACCTTCTATACTCAACCTGTGCTACGGTTCTCTTCATCCCGCCTCGGACAGCGCAGCCTCTCGCTCCTCTTTCTTCTGCTGATCGCCTGCGGTGTCTCGCAGGCTGCACCGCTGCAGGCCAGCGACACAAGTGAGCTCAACGGCCGCGTGGTTCTTGTGCTTCCCTTCGAGAACCACTCCGGCCAGGCCGACCTCAGCTGGATCGGCGAGTCCTTTCCCGACACGCTCAACCAGAGGCTCAACTCCTCCGGCTTCCTCACCATCTCCAGCGACGATCGCAAGTATGCCCTCGACCATCTCGGTCTTCCGACTGACTTCCGGCCAACGCGTGCCACCACCATTCGCATCGCGCAGACGCTCGATGCCAGCTACGTCATCATCGGAAGCTACAACGTCAGCCAGGGCCACATCACCGCACAGGCGCAGATCGTCGAGGTGAATCATCTGAGCATGTCGACGCCGATCGAGGACTCCAACATGCTGGTCCGCCTCTTCGACGTACAGAACGACCTTGCATGGAAGATCGCTCGGCAGATCGATCCGAAGTTCAACGTGGCGCAACAAACCTTCCTTGCCGCCTCCGGCCAGGTCAGCCTCAGCGCGTTCGAAAGCTATATCCGCGGCATCTCCGCCTCCACGCCGCAGGAGCGCGTCCAGCGTCTGAAGGTCGCTGTTCAACTGTCTCCCGGCTATACCGCGGCACTTCTTGCCCTGGGCAAGGCACAGTTTACAGAACGCGACTTCGATCAGGCTGCGGCAACCCTCGGCCGCGTTCCGCGTTCGGACCGCCGCGCCCTCGAGGCGAACTTCTATCTTGGTCTCGCCCAATTCAACTCCGGCCGTTACGCTGATGCCGAGAAAGCATTCGCCTTTGTCGCCACTCGGCTCCCTCTCCCCGAGGTCATCAACAACGAAGCCGTTGCCTCCAGCCGTCAGGGTCATAATGCGATTGCATTGTTTGAGCGTGTGGTCGCGGCCGATCCCAACGATGCCGATTTTCACTACAACCTCGCTGTCTCCCTCGCCCGCCATGGCGACTACGCCCGCGCGCAGTCCGAGGCAGACCAGGTGATGCATCTGCGTCCTAAAGACACCGAGGCGCCTCAACTGAAGTCACTGATCGCGGCTGGTCGCCCGCCGGAACAGATTCTCCCGGCCGACGCCCATACCACTACAGCTCCTGCAGTCGCCACAACCAGACCGAGTACCTTCGAGCCCGTGGAACGGATTCGTCGTACCTACTCGGAGGCCTCCTTCCGCCAGGCCGCCTTCCAGCTCGATCAGATGCGCGCCGCACGCATGGCCACTCTTCCTTCCTCCGAACAGGTGGCACAGTACGTTCAGCTTGGCCGTGATTATCTTGCCCAGGGCCTCGTTCCCGAGGCCGAGCAGCAGTTCCAGAGCGCGCTCGGCATCAACGGCTCAAGCGCAGAGGCCCGTGCAGGCATCGCAGAGGTGCGCGAGCAGAGCGGTGATCGTATCGCCGCACGCAGCGAGGCGCAGGCCTCCCTGCAGCTCCATCCCAATCCCAGGGCCTACCTCGTCCTTGCCCGGCTCGATCTGCACGACAACCAGAATCAGTCCTGCGCCAGCAACATCGCACAGGCACTCAAGCTCGATCCCAGGAACACCGCCGCGCTCGGCATGAAGCAGGCGTTGGCGTCACGCGGTCAGAGTCTGCCATGACAGCTTCGTCTCCAGTGCGCTGGCTTCTCTTCCTCTTCGCATTGGGGATCCTTCCAGTCATCGCCTGCGCGCAGCCCGCGCCAGTCATCAAGCTATCTGTTCACGATACGATCCAGCCTATCTCTGCGGGCTACATCGAACGCGGACTGGAGGAGGCGAAGCGCCGCCGTTCATCCGCGGTCCTTCTCTCGCTGGGTACCCCGGGAGGCCTGCTCGACTCCACGCGCCTGATCGTCCAGGCGATCGAGCAATCCGCCATCCCCGTCATCGTCTACATCTCGCCCACCGGCAGCCGCGCCGGCTCCGCTGGATTTTTCATCCTCGAGTCCGGCGACATCGCAGCAATGGCTCCTGGAACCAACGCCGGGGCTGCGCACCCTGTCACTCTTGGCGGACAGCCCGATCCCATCCTCAAGCAGAAGATAGAGAACGACGCCGCGGCCTTCCTCCGCTCCTACGTAACGCGACGCGGAAGAAACGCCGACGCTGCTGAAGACGCCGTCCGCAACTCAAAGTCGTACAGCGACGAAGAGGCCCTGCATCTGCATCTCACAGATCTCACGGCCTTCTCCGACGACGATCTTCTACGCCAGCTGGACGGGCGCACCATTCAGCGCTTCGATGGCTCACCAGTCACTCTGCACCTTGCCGGCGCGCCCGTCGTCCTCTTCCCTCACTCTCTAAGGGAGCGCATCCTGGGACGGCTCGCCAACCCAGACCTCGCCGTCGTCACGCTCATCCTCGGCGCGCTGCTGATCTATCTCGAGTTCAACGTCCCCGGAACGGTCGTCCCTGGAGCCGTAGGGACGTTATTGGTTGTGCTCGCTCTCTTCGGCCTCAACCTGCTTCCCATTCACTACACCGCAGTCTTCCTTTTGCTGGCTGCGATCGTCCTCCTCGTGCTCGAGGCAAAGTTCGCCTCGCATGGCGTTCTGGGATTAGCTGGCACCGTCGCCCTGATCTTCGGCCTTGCCACCCTTGTCGATGGCCCCATTCCCGAGCAGCGCGTCCACCTCACCACGGCGATCGCCCTCGGAATGGCCTTTGCCATCATCACCTTCGGACTCGCCTTCATCGCCCTTCGAGCCCGGCGCAACAAGATTCTCACCGGCCCGGAAGCCCTGATCGGCGTCATCGCCGAAGTCCGCACCCCGTTGGCTCCCATCGGTCAGGTCGAGGTCCGCGGAGAGATATGGCAGGCCCGCTTCCCGGGAGATCCCCCCCATCCATCACCAGGGGAATCTGTCGTCGTCCGTTCCGTCGACGGTTTGACCCTTCTGGTCGAGGTCGTCAGCCGCCCCGGAAACCAGCCATTCAAGTAAACTGGAGAGGCACGATCTTTCGTATTGAGGGAGCTCTTCGCTGATGTTGACTGCAACCCGCCCCGGCATTGTCCGGAGCCTCGCTTTTTGCCTGTTCGCCGCACTTGCGGTCCCATCTCTGCGCGCCCAGGCGTCCAATAACACAGCGCTCAACCGGCAGCTCTCTCGCATCGACTTCGGCGTTGGCGGCTTTGGCTCCTTCACCAAGGATGTTTCGGGAACGAACTACCTCGGTGTCACCCTGGACCAGAAGACCTCCAACACGGTCGGCGCCCTGATTCAGATCCGCTACACCAAGTCACCCTGGATCGGCGGGGAGTTCAACTATGGGTACGCTCGTTACACCCAGAACTTTTCCAGCTACATCACGTCCGGCGCGCAGACCAACGCGAATGAGTACACCATTGGTTATGTCGCACATCCACCACACCAGTGGGCGGGCATCCAGCCCTTCTTCTCCGCTGGATTTGGCTCGACCGCCTTTCGTCCGACACCCGGCGGAGGTCAGAGCCTTCCCGAACAGGCTCGCATGACCTACTACTACTCCGTCGGAGCGGAGAAGATCGTCCTCGGAGATCACTTCGGCCTGCGCGCTCAGATGCGCGAGACCTTCTTCAAGGCGCCTGACTTCGGACAGAACTACCTGACCATCCAGCAGCAGAGCCACACATTTGAGCCGGGAGCAGGATTCTTCCTTCGCTTCTAAAGCAGCTCGCTGCAGGAACAAAAAGAAAGGCTCGCTGCCGCAATGGTCAAGCGAGCCTTTCTTCTGCCCGCCTTTATCTTGGTTTTGTGCTGCGATCCAGCACCATCGCATCGAAGCGATATCGCACATGAAAGCCCGATGCCTCATACAGCGTGACCGCAGGGCGATTCGACTCCGTGACCGTCAGTGTGATGGCGGCAAATCCCGCGCGATCGAGCTGCGTCATCGAGTGCGCCAGCAGCATCTGACCAAGCCCAAGTCCACGGGCCGTCGAACGCACGCACAGCTGGGTGATGTGCGCCACATCCGGCGCAACCCGGGAACACAGTAGCATTCCCGCCAGCATGTTCCGGTTGCGATCCACCAGCAGCCAGCTCTGGTTGGGATCGAAGACGCCGCATCCGGGAAAACGGACGATATTGTGCAGGAAACGCAGCGAACCGTGCAGCGAGCAGTACTGATCGTTGATGCGCGCATCGATGTGGCCGGCATAGGCGTCGTGGATCAACTCGGCCGCCGCCTGATAGTAGCTCGAAGACCAGGAGACCACTTCCAGCCCCGGCGGCAGCTCCTTCAGTTCCACCGCAGCAGGACGCTGTGCAAGATCACACTCCATAAAGAGCCGCAGGTGCTGCATGAAACCGGCCTCTAGAAATGCCTCTTCGAGGGCGCCGGTATCGTAGAGCAGCAGCTGCGACTCAACGCGATCGACATTCGGCGAGTTTTCGACCAGCTCCAGCAGGTGACGCAGCAGCAGCTGTGTCACAGCAAGGTTTGACGCGCCGTCTTTCGTCACCGCATAGGCATCGCCGACAACCGCCTTTTGCCCCTCGTAGACGCAGAAGGTATAGCCGCAGATGCGGCCGTGATCGAGCGCGACAAATCCTGGCAGGATGCGGGAATCGAGATATTGCAGAAGAAGTTCGGTCGAACTGCGATAGTCCCAGCGGAGGCGGTTCTCCCAAAGCCGCGCCTCCGCCTCGAGCAGAGGACGCAGCTGACGTGCGGAAAAATGCCGCAGATCCAGAACTTCGATTTGTGTCGCGACAGTCATCGACTCGACCGCCGACATTCAGCTCGAACGGTATGGCTAGAGCTTATCGAAAATTCCGATACGGGCGCATGCGAATCTCGAGTTGGACTCTTTCTGATCAGCCACTTCCCCGCTTTAGTGCCGGGCCTCGACCCGGTAGACCTGGAGTCCCTGCGGGTCGTACAGAAAGAGCGACTTGTAAACCCGGCCAGCCAGATAGCGATCCAGATCCGCCGTATCGCTGGCGCGGATGACCAGCAGATGCACGCCCTCCGGAACACCGTCCGTGGCGTAGTGCAGCATGGGCTCATCGCGGTAGAAGGCAAGGCCGTAGTCGATATCGCGGCGTACGGACTCGACCGCGACCAGCTTCACATCCGGAGCGGCCTGCGCGATCTGCCGCGCCAGCGGGCGCGCCGAATAATTGAGGTCGAGATCGCGGCCATGGAAACCCAGCAGGAAGATCAGCATCACCAGCACAGGAATCAGGGTCGCCCTGGTCAGCTGTGGAATGCCCCACTTCCGGACGATCAGCCACACCATGGCGGCCAGTGCGAGCGCCGACGCCGTCGCCGTCAGCAGCCAGCCGGTCGAGGGCACCAACGTCTCGTATTTCATATGCTGGGGCGAAAGCGTCAGCACAAAGACCAGCACGGCGCAGAGAGCGGCATGCGACCAGAGCAGCCAGCGTGGCAGGCCGGTGCGCCGTGTACGGTTCAGGTAATCCGCCGAAAGGATCGTTAGAGGAGGAATGGAAGGAAGGATGTAACCAGGCAGTTTGGAGCCGGAGCAGGAGAAGAAGAGTATGGGAAACAACGCCCAGAGGACGAGAAACTCCGGGAAGGCATCTCCGGCACGGGTGTGGCCGAGATAGCGCGTCGGATTATGCCGCACCTTCCACTCGGCAATCGACACCTCGATGGAGTCGATCAGGGCGCGAATGCCAATGATCGTCCAGGGCATCAACGCCAGAAGCAGCACGGCTCCGTAGTACCAGAATGGCTGATGGTGCTGGTATCGGTTGGTGGTAAACCGTTCCAGATTGTGTTCCGTAATGAAGACCCGGAAGAAGCTCGGGTTGTAGTGCTGCACCGCGATAAACCACGGCAGGACCATGGCAAGGTAGAGCAGCACGCCGGGTAGCCAGATAGTGCGCCGCAGCAACGACCACTCGCGACGCAGACCGGCAAAGAGAGTAATGATGACCAACGCCAGGAACGGAGCGACCGGCCCCTTCGCCAGCGTGGCCGCAGCTCCGAAGAAATAGAGGTCGAAGAGCCAGAACTTCTTGCCTGTTTCGTACCAGGCATACCAGCCCAGCATGCCGATCGAGAACGGCGCTGCCAGCTGCATATCGGTCGAGGCGCCGCGCGCGAAGCTGACGATGCCAACGCAGGAAGCCGTAATCAGCGCCGCGTCCAGGTGCCCTCCTGGTCGGAATCGCCGCATATGGAGGTAGATCAGGACGATCAGCGCGAAGGCGACCGAAGACGAAGGCAGGCGCGCCGACCAGTCGGAGATGCCAAACTCCTTGAAGAAGCCCATGGCACGCCAGTAATAAAGCGCTGGCTTCTCCAGCCAGGGCTGACCGTACAGGATCGGGGTCACCGTGCCGCCGGCGAGGCAGTGATAGGAGGCCTCGAGATCGTTCCAGCGCAGGCTGCGCGGGATGATCTTCGCCTTGGCAACATGGCAGGCCTCGTTGTGCGCCTGCAGCATCTCGCGGGCGACCTGGGCATAGCGTGGCTCGTCCGCTCCAACGAGGCCGAGCTGGTCTCCTCCGAACGATGGCACCAAGCCGAAAAGCAAAAGAAATCCGCTGACCAGGATCAGCAGCATGACCTCGCGGGCGGCGATAGCGTCAGGGTTGCGCCAAAGCTGTCGCCAGGTTGCTTCCGGTGCATGCTGCTGCGTCTCGCCGACCTCGGCGGATTTTGCAAATTCAGTCATTTCTCGTTCTTGAACCAGACCAGATTAACAGAGTCCCATTTTCAATTCATGAAGGACCTTCTCCGTCGCAACGGATAGAGGACCATCAAGCGTGCAACCGCTGGCGGCTCGGTGCCCGCCACCGCCGAAATGCTCAGCCACCTGAGCCACATCGATCTTGCCCTTGCTGCGAATGCTCAGGCGGTACGTATCGACCTCGGGAAGCTGCCTCAAAAAGACAGCGGATTCAACGCCCGCGATCGAGATGAGGTAATTGACGACGCCCTCACAGTCCTCAGCTCCAGCTCCGGCACGGACCATATCCTCCGTCGTCACCCAACTCCAGGCCAGAGGACCATCGGTATGCATGTTCGACAGGGCTGTCCCGAGGAGGCGAATTTTGCTCTCGGGGTTGGAGAAGTAGATATCCCGCGCGATCAGGCTCGGGTCGGCGCCGTGAGCGGCAAGATCGTGCGCGATGGCGAAGGTGTCCGCGCTTGTGCTGGGGTACGTGAAGGAGCCGGTATCGGAGAGAATCGCGGTGTAGAGACAGGTCGCCATGGAGGGAGTGATCTCGACCTGAGCACCGCGGGCAAGGCGATAAACCATCTCGGCGACGGCGCAGGCGTTCTCGTCGATCCAGTTGACGCTGGCGAACTCCCGGCCGCTGGCGTGGTGATCAATATTGATCAACATACGGCCGTCGAGGCCCTGAAGACCGGTGCGCGGGATGCCGTCGCACTCCATAACGATGACGGGAACGCTGAGGTCGGGCTCTATCTCACGAACATCCGGGGCCTGGAGGATGGCATCGACGTTGGGCAGGCTGCGGTAGATCGCAGGAATCTCGTCGCACAGAATCATGCGGACTTCGACGCCGAGCTTTCCGAGGATCTCGGAGATGGCAAGAACAGAGCCGATCGCATCGCCATCAGGGCGTGCGTGCGAGGTGACGATAAAACGCGGATGGGAGCGAAAGGCCTCGAGAAGCGCCCGAATGGAGGTCTCGGCGCTCATGGTCAGGGGGTGGCCTCCGTGGGGATCCCTATTTTTTTCCCACGCTTACGCATGCGCTCGAAGAGCTCATCCATACGTCCCGTCATGCGCTCGGAACGATCGATCGCGAAGGTCAGCTCGGGCACATGGCGGACCCCCATACGGTCGCGGAGCTGCGATCGTATGTAGGCACGCGCGGTCATCAGACCAGCCAGCGTAGACTCTTCTTCGGCTTCGGAGCCGTAGACCGCCACGTAGATTCTTGCGGACTTACCGCCGGGTGCCAGGACGACATCGGTGACATAGCTGGGCGCGATGCGAGGGTCAGAGAGCTCGCCTTCCAGCATGGCTCCAATCTCCTCCGTAAAGGTGTTTGCAACTCGGCTGCGGTGGTACGCTCTCGCTCTTTGTTCGGGCATGTTATTTAGGCCTAGTAAACGCTTGAGGATATCAAAATCCGGCAGAACGTCCTAATTTCCAGCCGGTGGAGGATGTAGTCGTTAGACGATCTCTTCCCGCTCCTCGCCCAGCATCTCGGCCCAGGAATCGAGGATCTGCGCTCCCAGGCCATTGGCGATGCGGTGAGCAGCTTGATCTATCTCTCGAAGTTGTCCGGATAAATAACTGGTGGAATTGGAGATCGCTACGATGCCTATCGTCGCTCGATTCCAGACTTCGGCGCGGTCCAGCTCCGCGATGGAGAGATTGAAGGCGTGACGCAGGCGATCCTTGATGGAGCGGACGACCTGGCGGCGGTCCTTGAGCGATTGCGCGTGCGGGATTTCGATCTCGAGGGTCAGGCTGGCGATGGGCATGGGTCCCCCCCATACTTTTTACGCAAAGTCTTCAAATCATTCGACTTACCGAGGCAGGTTTTTGCAAAATATTCATTCGCGGACAGTTACGGCTAAATTCTTGATTCTATTTGGGATACGCGAGTTGGCGATTCGATTTCGTGACTGGTTTCGTCCCCTGTTTTAAGTATAGCGAATAGGCGGAATGAACATGCCACGGCTAATTCATTGCAAACAATACGCTTAGCTCACATGGAGGGTTGACAGGTTTTTTGGCACAAGCACTGTTGCCGGGAAAGATAAAAGGGCGCTGCGATTATCGCAGCGCCCCTGTTTGAAGAGTCCCTTAGTCGTTGCTTCCCTGCTTGTCCGACGCCATGACTCGACGTGTCCAACCGGACTACTCGACGTGATAGTTGGGGGCTTCGCGGGTGATGATGACGTCGTGGACGTGGCTCTCGCGCAGGCCTGCGCCCGAGATGCGGATGAAGCGGGCGTTCTGCTGCAGCTCAGGGATGGAGGAGCAACCGAGGTAGCCCATGCCGGAGCGGAGGCCGCCGACCATCTGGTAGACGACGTCCTGCAACGGCCCGCGATGCGGGACGCGGCCTTCGATGCCCTCGGGGACGAACTTGGCGAGGCGGTTGGAGGAGGCGTTTTCGCGAGCGGTGAGCGAGGTGCGTTCCTGGTTTGCCTCGGAGATATCGTCCTTGCCCTGGAAGTATCGTTCGCCCGAACCCTGAGCCATGGCGGAGAGTGAGCCCATACCGCGGTAGGACTTGAAGGACCGGCCCTGGTAGAGGATGGTCTCGCCGGGCGACTCGTCGACGCCGGCGAAGAGCGAACCCATCATGACGACGGAGGCGCCTGCGGCGATGGCCTTGGTGACGTCGCCGGAGTACTTGATGCCGCCGTCGGCGATGATGGGGATTCCTGTCTCCTGCCCGGCGCGGAAGGCCTCGGAGATGGCGGTGATCTGGGGCATGCCTGCTCCGGTGACCATGCGGGTGGTGCAGATGGAGCCGGGACCGATGCCGACCTTGACGGCGTCGGCGCCAGCCTTCATGAGGGCGAGGGCGCCTTCGTAGGTGGCGATGTTTCCGGCGAGGAGGTCGATCTCGGGGAAGCGGGCCTTGCACTCGCGGACGGCTTCGAGCACTCGCGAGGAGTGGCCGTGGGCGGAGTCGATGGCCAGAGCGTCGACGCGGGCGCGGACGAGCTCTGCGGCGCGCTCGAGGAAGTCACCTGTGGCGCCGATGGCTCCGGCGACGCGGAGGCGGCCCTGGGAGTCCTTGCAGGCGTTGGGGTACTTGAGCTTCTTCTGGATGTCCTTGACGGTGATGAGGCCCTTGAGCTCGTACTCGTCGTTGACGACGAGGAGCTTTTCGACGCGGTGCTTGTGGAGGATCTGCTCCGCCTGCTCGAGGGTGGTGCCGACGGCGACGGTGATGAGGTTTTCCTTGGTCATCACATCGGAGATGGGGATGTCGGTGCGGGAGACGAAGCGGAGGTCGCGGTTGGTGAGGATGCCGACGAGCTTCTTGTTCTTGGTGACGGGAACGCCGGAGATCTTGTAGCGACGCATGACCTCGAGGGCAGCGGCGATGGGCATCTCGGGGGCGATGGTGACGGGGTCGACGATCATGCCGGACTCGGAGCGCTTGACCTTGTCGATCTCACCGGCCTGCTGCTCGATGGTGAGGTTGCGGTGGACGACGCCCATGCCGCCCTGCTGCGCCATGGCGATGGCGAGGCGTGACTCGGTGACGGTGTCCATGGCAGCCGAGAGCAGGGGCGTGTTGAGGGTGATGTTCCGCGTCAGCTGGGTCTGCGTGGAGACCTGGGTCGGGATGACTTCGCTGTAGGCAGGTACGAGGAGGACGTCGTCGAAGGTGAGCGCTTCGGGAACCGGGAGATTGATCATGTGCCTTCTGGGTCCGCTGGCGGGCCTCGCAGGAGGCGCCTCTGGCCGTTGGAATTTAATGTTTGATTGTACGGGGTAGGCGGAGGATGCAGCAAGAATCGCTGATTGCAGCGAGGTGAATTACCGCTGGCGCAGTGGGCTTTGCGGCGCTACGAGCGAGAACTTCCCGGGAATCTTCAGGAAAGGGAGGAGAGCCGGGGCGGATAGTCCTTGTTGCGGTTGCGGGCGATGCGCTCGAGCGCGAAGAAGTAGGCCCAGAGGTAGGGCAGCATGGCGAGGCTGCCCTTGGCCAGCTCGGAGAGCAGAGGAGGCAAGCTCAGGGGCTGGTGGGAGAGGTGCATCAGCTGCGAGGCCAGCCAGGCGGAGGCCGGGGCGGCGATGGCGGTCATGATGACTCCCGCGATGGCCGCCTGGCGCGTGGCCTGCCACCACGCGGTGTCTTTCCAGGTAAGGATGGGGCGCTGGCGGGGGATGTCCATGTGCGGCCTCCGAAACGGTCTTCCATTGTGAGACAGATGCAGGTGGAGTGCCAGAGAAATCCCGGCTTTTGGGCGGATTGTCATGGGGTGTGGTGTCCGGGAGTGGATTTTGTGTCCGGTTGTGGGCGCTTTTGTGGGGGGGTGCTTGTGCCTGAGAGAGACCTCTGCGGTAGAGAAGCAGGTCCCTCCACTTCGGTCGGGATGACGGTGGGTCGGGGATAACTGTTCGGCTGGGATAACCGTGGGGAAAGTAAAGACTAGAAGCGGATCGCGCTTTTCGCGCGATTGTCCCACTCATGCGATGGAACTGCATGAATGGGGCACCCGGCACCCGGCATGCGGGGTGCCACTGTAATCTGCATCTGCGGATTTCTGATCGTAGGCAGAGAATGCGAGTGGCCGCAAATGCAAGCGGGTATTGGCTGCGGCGGCGATCGCAGGGGCATTTGACTGAGCAGGCAGGGGCTCTGGCGGAGGCTGGTTTGAATCGCCAGGGATATCGATGTATCATTTGGTTTGCAGCGTTTTTTCCGTTGTCTGCAAGTGGCCGTGAACTTACCGGCAAAAAGACGGAAGAGATGAGTGGGCTAAAGCCCACTTTTTATTTGCTCTGAAATTGGTCTCCGGCGCGGGTCGCCGAAGGGCGCAACACAGGCAACAGGGACGAGAGTTATGGCGCTGAATCTGGACACAATACGGGCGACGGCGGAGCGGGTGGCGGCTTCGTATCATCTGGACGTCGTGGACCTGGAGGTCCAGGGAGGCGGGAAGTTTCGCACGCTGCGCATCTTTATTGAGAAGAATGCGGAGGAGCGGGCGAAGCTGACGGAGAAGATCAAAGCGGCGGCTGAGGCTGCTGCTGCAGGCGGTGAAGCCGATCCGGAGCTGACCGTGCCCAAGGGCGTGGCGGTGGAGACGCTCTCCGGCGTGACGCATGAGGACTGCTCGGCGTTTGCGCAGGACTTCGGTACGGTTCTGGACGTGGAAGACCTGATGCCGGGAGCCGAATATACGCTGGAGGTCTCGTCACCGGGCATTGAGCGGAAGCTGTATCGCCCGGAAGACTACACCCGGTTCACGGGAAGTCTGGTGAAGCTTCAGACGTTCACTCCGGTGAATGACAACCGGCATTGGCAGGGCCGGCTGACGGCGGTTGCCGATGGCGTGGTGACACTGGACCTGTCGGCGGTAAAGCAAAAGGGCAAGGCAAAGAAGGCCGTAACGGCGCCGGTGGTGGAGATTCCGCTGGCGAATATTGAAAAGGCTCAACTGGTGGCGGAGTTCTAACCGCTCTCATGCATCCAACAGAGCTACCGGAATGATTCAACTCCGACGGGCGAGGCACCTGAGCCGTCCGCCGGACAAAGCGCAGATAGAGAAGGACGAACAACGATGGCAAGTGCTTTGTATCAGTCGATCGAGATTTTGAGCCGCGACAAGGGGATCGACCCGAATGTCGTGGTGGGCGCTGTGGAAGATGCGATTGCGCTGGCGACCCGTAAGTACTACAAGACCCAGGAAAACATGCGGGCCGAGATGGACCGCGACACCGGCGAGATTCGGGCTTATGTGTACAAGACGGTGGTGGATACCCCGGAGCTGCTGGAGGACGAGGTTAACCAGCTGACGCTGGAGCAGGCTCGCGAGCTGGCTCCCGAGGTTGAGGTAGGCGGCGAGCTCCGTTTCTACAAGGACACCAGTCCGCTGGGCCGTATTGCGGCGCAGATGGCCAAGCAGGTGATCTTCCAGAAGGTTCGCGAGGCCGAGCGCGATACGGTGTTCAACGAGTACGCGCACCGCGCCAACGAGGTGCTGACGGCGACGGTGAAGCGCCTGGAGCCGATGGATGTGATCTTCGACATCGGCAAGGCCGAGGCCAGGATGCCGAAGCGCGAACAGAGCCGCCTCGAACAGTTTGCCGTGGGCGAGCGCGTTCGCGTGGTTCTGATCCGTGTGGATCGCGCAGCCAAGGGACCGCAGGTGATCGTCTCACGCGCCTCCCCGCTGCTGGTGCAGAACCTGTTCCAGAGCGAGGTTCCGGAGATCTACGACAATACGGTGTCGATCAAGGCGATCGCGCGTGAGGCGGGCGAGCGGACCAAGATTGCCGTGCAGTCGCGCGACAAGGACGTCGACCCGGTGGGTGCATGCGTGGGCATGAAGGGTATGCGCGTGCAGTCGATCATCCGCGAGCTTCGCGGCGAGAAGATTGACATCATCGAATACTCGGACGAGATTACGACGTTCGCCGAGAAGGCACTGCAGCCTGCGAAGGTGAGCCGTGTCTCGATCACCGATCTGGGCGAGAAGCAGCTTGAGGTGATCGTCGACGATACGCAGCTGTCGCTGGCGATCGGCAAGAAGGGCCAGAACGTTCGTCTTGCGGCGAAGCTGCTGCAGTGGAAGATCGATATCAAGAGCGAAGAGGAGAAGCGCCAGGAGGTCGAGCAGCAGATGACCGCCATGGGCGGCGGACCTTCGACGCCGATCGAGCAGGTGACGGAGCTTGGCGACACGATTCTCGAAAAGCTGATCGCTGCGGGCATTACGACCGTGGAGTCGCTGGCCGATATGACGCCGGAGCAGCTGGAAGAGGTTCCGGGCATCGGAGAGAAGACGGTAGAGAAGATCTCGGTCGCGGTGCGCCACTACTTCGGTCAGTACGAAGAGGGTGAGGAGCGTCCGGCAACTGCGGTGGATGTCTCCGCTGTGGAAGAGGAGCACTCGATGGAACAGACTCCAGAGGAGATTCTTGCGGGCGAAGCCGGTACGGGCGCTGCGAAGGAAGAGAACGCGTTCTCGGCTGAGGATATTGCGGACGCGGAAGAACAGGCTTCGGACTCGGATGCTTACAGCGATGCGGATGCACGCGAAGAGCAGATCGAACAGGACAACGATATGGTCGACACGCTGGTGGATGAGGCCCAGGAGGTCTCGGACGAAGGCATCGACGACGGAAACGACCGTGGCTAGCCGCGGTGCAGCAGAGGCGCTGCATCGCGGATGCAGCAAAGTCAGTGATAATAGAAGTACCGACAATTCCCACGCTCAAGAGGCTGATATGAACAGCTGATCGCCAAGGGGAAGCAAAAGGAACGGATGAGTAAAGTTCGAATCAACGATCTGGCACGCGAACTGGAAGTCAAGAGCAAGTCCATCCTGGACGCGCTGACGGCAGTTGGCGTCACGGAAAAGAAGACCCACTCGAGCTCCATTGAGTTCGACGAGGCGGAGAAGGTCCGCACGCACATTACCGGCGGCCGTTCTTCCGGCGGCGGCAGGTCCTCTGGCGAGGCAAAGCCGCGGTTCGACCTGTCGAAGGTCTCCAAGCCCGGCGATGCGCTGAAGGCCATCCTGGAGCGCAAGCAGGCGGAGACGGCGGCGAAGTCCGCTCCTCCGGTACTGCCGCGTCCAGCGGTCGTGCCGCCCCCGGCGGTCGTCGCTCGGCCAGCCGCTCCCCCCAGTGCACCCGTGGTGGCAACACCTCCGCCTTCGGCTCCCGCGGTACAGCCGCCGGCCCAGGCAGCGACGGGACCGCGCAGGATTGTTCCGCAGCCCCGTTCCGCGGGCCCGAATATCGTGGCTCCCCCGCCCTCTCCGGCGATTGCCAGCCGTCCTCCGGCCGGCGCCGTGGTTGCACGTCCGCCGGTCACGGCGGCTCCTGCAGCCCAGGCTACCCCGGTTGTGGCGACTCCCCCGGTTGCTTCAGCTCCCAAGCCAGTCGCTCCGGTGGCCGCGCCTGCAGCTCCTGCCCCGGCGGCAGTGGCTCCGGCGGTCGCACAGACTCCTGCTGCACCCGTAGCCGCAGCTCCTGTGGCCCCGGCAGCTCCAGCAGCGACACCCGCTCCTGCTCCGACACCTGCTGCAGCAGCAGTTCCGGCAGCGGCAGCCAGCGAGGCACCGGCTGCGCCTGCAGCTCCCGGAGCCGCCGCTACCCCGGCTGTTCCTGCGCGCCGCGTGATTATGCCGCAGACGGGCCCGCGCCCGATCTATACGGCCCCGGTAGTCGCACCGGGTGCGCCGCCACGCAATCGTCCAATCTTTGAGCGTCCTCGCCCCGGCGGTCCTGGTGGACCGGGTGGTCCCGGCGGACGTCCCTCGATGCCTCCGGGCGCTCGACGTCCGATGCATCCGACGCGCAGCTTCCCCGGCGGTCCGGGAGGTCCTGGTGGCCCCGGCGGTCGTCCGGGCTTTGGCGGTCCTGGCGGACGGCCTGGCTTCGGCGGTCCGGGTGGTCGTCCGGGCTTCGGTGGCCCTGGCGGTCCCGGCGGACGCCCCGGCTTCGGCGCTCGCCCTGGATTTGGCGGCCCGCGCCCTGGTGGTCCGGGAGGACTTCTGCCTCCGGGTGCGCCTGGTGAGGCACCGGCACGTCCTGCCGGACGCCCGCCCCAGCGTCGTGGCGGCAACCAGCGTTACGAAAAGAGTAAAGAAGGCCCGATGAAGGGTTTTGCTCCGCCGCCGCGTTTTGGTGGAGCACACATTCCCTACGAGCCGCTGCCGATCACCCGCACGATTACGGTGACGGAAGGTATCAGCGTGAAGGATCTTGCCGAGAAGCTGGATATCCGCGGCAAGGACCTGATCGCCACGCTGCTGATGCGCGGCGTGTTCGTGACGGTAAACCAGTCGCTCGAAGGCGAGCTGGTGAAGGATGTCGCGCGTCAGTTCGGAGCGGATGTCACCGTCATCTCCGTGGAAGAGCAGATGGAGAACGAGGCGATCGAGGGCCTGCTGGAAGATACGACCGGCATGACCGAGACCGTGCGCTCCCCTGTCGTCACGGTCATGGGTCACGTCGATCACGGTAAGACCTCGCTGCTGGACGCGATCCGTCTGACGGACGTGGCTGCTGGCGAAGCCGGCGGCATTACACAGCACATCGGCGCATACAAGGTCCACGTTGCGAAGCCGGATTCCCCGGCGTTCGGCCGTGAGATCGTCTTCCTCGATACCCCGGGTCACGAGGCCTTCACCCGCATGCGTGCACGCGGCGCCAAGGTGACGGACATCGTCGTGATTGTGGTGGCAGCGGACGACGGCGTGATGCCGCAGACGCTGGAAGCGATCGATCACGCGAAGGCGGCCAATGTGCCGATCATCGTGGCGATCAACAAGATCGACAAGCCGGAGGCGCAGCCCGACCGCATCAAGCAGCAGCTGGCTGAACGTGGCCTGCAGTTGCAGGGATGGGGCGGCGATGTGGAGTACGTCGAGGTTTCGGCGAAGAAGCGCCTGAATCTGGACAAGCTGGAAGAGATGATCTGCCTGGTCGCAGACGTGAACGAGCAGAAGGCACAGCCGGAGCGTCCGGCCGTCGGTACCGTCATCGAAGCCAAGCTGGACCGCGGTCGCGGTGCGGTGGCGTCGATCCTGGTGCAGAACGGTACGTTGCGTACGGGCGACAGCTACATCGTCGGCAACACCTTCGGTAAGGTTCGCGCCATGTTCGACGATCGTGGACGCGCTATCTCCGAGGCTGGACCTTCGACCCCGGTCGAGATCCTTGGCCTGGAGTCGATTCCGGATGCGGGCGATACGTTCCTGGTGATGGCAGACCGCGATCGCGTGAAGGAGATCGCACGCTACCGCACGATGAAGGAGCGCGAGGCACAGCTGGCGAAGAGCTCGCGTGTGTCGCTCGAGGGCCTTGCGGAGCAGATCAAGCAGGCCGGCATGAAGGATCTGAACCTGATCCTGAAGGGCGACGTGCAGGGTTCGGTCGAGGTTCTGGCCGATTCGCTGGAGAAGATGTCGACGGAGAAGGTTCGTGTTCGCGTGCTGCGTGCCGGTGTGGGCGCAATCACCGAGTCGGACGTTCTGCTGGCTTCGGCTTCGAACGCGGTCGTCATCGGCTTCAACGTGCGGCCTGATCGCAAGGCGACGGAGATTGCCGAGCGCGAGAACGTCGAGATCCGCATCCACTCGATCATCTACGAGCTGCAGGACGAGATCACGAAGGCGATGCTACGGCCTGCTGGAGCCGGTGTTCAAGGAGAACTACCTTGGCCGCGCAGAGGTGCTCAACGTCTTCAAGATCACGAAGGTCGGCCAGATTGCAGGTTGTATCGTTCGCGATGGCCTGATCCGGCGCGATGCGCAGGTGAAGGTGGAGCGCAACGGAGAGGAAGTGTGGAAGGGCAAGATCTCTTCGCTCAAGCGCTTCAAGGACGATGTGCCGGAAGTCCGTCAGGGTGTCGAGTGCGGTATCGATCTCGGCAACTTCAAGGACATCCAGGCGGGCGACTTCATCCAGGCCTACACCACGGAGCGTCTGGCCGCGGAGCTGGGACAGACCGCTGCCGAGCGCAAGGCCTCTCAGAACGAGACTGCGAACGCATAACCGATAACCACAGCACTGAAAAGCCCCGGCTCCTCGCGAAGCCGGGGCTTTTCTGCGTCTGCGCTCCATTGACTTCTCCGAAGCGAACGCGCATGATTTGTGACACTTCTATCGAGTCAGCGAAAGATTGCGATGGCGGCTGGGTCCTGGGTCTCGTACGACAGCCAAGGAGAAGACGGCCATGAGCATTACGCTGGTTTGTATTCCGAAACACCTTGCGCAGGAGCTGCTGGTGAAGGCAGCGAAGACGGCCTCTGCGATCAACCCGTTGAACCATGCGCCGATTGAGCGGCTCTCGAACCTGATGCCGGGCTTTGTGCCTACGCCGGAGCGCATCGCGGTGGTGACGACGAAGTACTGGGGCATCAAGGGCGTCAAGCTGACGGTGGGCTTTATGGACAATGCGCCGACCGATCTGCAAAAGCATCTTCTGCTGCACATGAATGCCTGGGCGAAGACGGCGAACGTCAGCTTCGTGCCGTCGAAGACCGATCCGCAGGTGCGGATTGCGCGGACGGGCGGAGCCGATGGCGGCTACTGGTCGTATGTGGGGACCGACATCCTGCACATCCCGAAGAAGCAGCAGACGATGAATCTTGAGGCGTTCACGATGAATACGCCGGAGTCGGAGTTTCATCGCGTGGTGCGGCATGAGACGGGGCATACGCTGGGGTTTCCGCATGAGCATATGCGGCGGGCGCTGGTGGCGAAGATCGATCCGGAGAAGGCGATTGCGTACTTCATGCAGACGCAGGGCTGGAGCGAGGAAGAGGTGCGGCAGCAGGTGCTGACGCCGATCGAGGAGTCGACGCTGCGGGGGACGCGTGTGGATGCGAAGTCGATCATGTGCTACCAGATTCCTGGATCGCTGACCAAGAATGGGCAGCCGATCGTGGGCGGGTTGGATATCGACGCAACGGACTATGCGTTTGCGGGCGACATCTATCCGAAGGCGAAGACGCCGAAAAAGGCGGTCAAGACTGTGGTGAAGAAGGCTGTGGCGAAGAAGGCTGTAGTAAAGAAGAAGAGCGTGGCGGTGAAGAAGGCTGCAAAGAAGTCGGCGAAGAGATAGCGCCAAGCGTGAGGGTGGGTTTAGAGTTGGTTGTCGCGCGAACCGTGCTTCGTGGTGCGGTAGGGGCCTGCGACATCTGTTTCGCGCATGAACTCCGGCTCATTCAATCCGAACGTCCCGGCGGAGGAGACTGTCTCCGCCACGGCTGAGACGCCTGCCGCTGTGAATCTTCGCAAGCGCTGGCTGCTGCTGCTGCCTACGATCTTCGTCACCTACAGCCTGGCTTATCTTGACCGCGCCAACTTCGGCTTTGGCGCCGCGGCGGGGCTGGCGGACACGCTGCATATTACGGGGCCGGAGACGTCGCTGCTGGGCGCGCTGTTCTTCCTGGGCTACTTCACCTTTCAGATTCCTGGCGCGAAGATCGCGGAGCGGCACAGCGTGCGCTGGCTGGTCTTCGGCGCACTGGTGACGTGGGGGTCCCTGGCTGCACTGACCGGTGTGATCCGGCACTTCTGGCTGCTGGCGCTGGTCCGATTTCTGCTGGGCGTCGCAGAGAGCGTGATCTTTCCGGCGATCCTGCTCTTGCTGACGCGCTGGTTTACGCGGGCGGAGAGGTCGAGGGCGAACTCGATCTTCATCCTGGGCAATCCGGTGACAGTGTTGTGGATGTCGGCGATCACGGGCTACCTGATCCAGGGCTTCGGCTGGCAGATGACGTTTGTGCTCGAAGGGCTCCCTGCCCTGCTATGGGCGCCGGTGTGGCTCTCGCAGGTGCGTGACCGGCCTGCGGCTGCCGCGTGGCTGAGCGACGAGGCGAAGCGCGAGCTGGAGGCTACGCTCGAACGCGAGCAGATCGCGGTGGGCAGAGGCAATACGTCGCGCAATCCCCTTCTGCGGAGGGACGTGCTGCTGCTCTCGGTGCAGTACTTCTGCTGGAGCATCGGCGTATATGGCTTTGTGCTGTGGCTGCCGACGATTGTGCACAAGGGGTCGGAGCTTTCGATGGGGCAGACGGGCCTGCTGGCGGGAATCCCTTACATGTTCGCGATCGTGCTGATGATCGTGGTGTCGTCGATCTCGGACAGGACGCAGAAGCGGGAACAGATGGTGTGGCCGTTGCTCCTGCTGGCGGGCGTGGCGATGATGGGATCGTTTGTCTTTGCGCAGCGCAGCTTCGTGGCGTCCTTTGTCTGCCTGGTGTTGGCGGGAGGGTGCATGTATGCGCCGTATGGGCCGTTCTTTGCCATCGTGCCGGAGCGGGTCCCGCGCGAAGAGGCGGGCGTGGCGCTGGCGATCATCAACAGCAGCGGTGCGTTGGGAGCGTTTGCGGGCAGCTATTTGGTGGGACTGCTGCAGTCGCTGACGGGAGACTCGCGGGCGGGCTTTCTGCTGATGGCGACGGCGTTGATCGCCTCGGCGCTGCTGCTGTTTCTGTTACCGAAGAAGATCGCTGGGGAGCCATTGAAGGCATGAGTCAGGAACGGCAGGGAACGATTCCGGTGAGCAGTGTGCTGGAGAGCGGAGCCGGGGTGACGGAGTCGGTGAAGACCCATGCGCCGGGGCCGGAGGGCATGTTGCCGATCACGCCGGAGATGCTGCTGACACGGCCTTCGGGCGACCTGTTCGGGCTGAGCCAGAATGCGGGGATGGGATGGGAGCCGGCGCGGCTGCGCGATCCCGAGTTCCTGATCCTGAGCACCCATGGAGGCGTGCGCGCGGAGGATGGGACGCCGATTGCGCTGGGATTTCATACCGGGCACTGGGAGGTCGGGCTGCTGGTTTCTGAGGCGGCGCGGGAGCTGCGCAACCTGCATGCGATGCCCTTCGCAGGTGCATGCACCGACCCTTGCGATGGACGGACGCAGGGCACGGCGGGCATGCTCGATTCGCTTCCCTACCGCAACGATGCGGCGATGGTGCTGGGACGGCTGATGCGCTCGCTGCCAAACAGGCGCGGCGTGATCGGCGTGGCGACGTGCGACAAGGGGCTTCCCGCGATGATGATGGCGCTGGCAGGATCGGGCACGCTGCCGAGCATCCTTGTACCCGGCGGGGTGACGCTGCTGCCGGATGCGGGAGAAGACGCCGGCAAGGTGCAGACGATCGGCGCGCGATTCGCTCAGGAGCAGATCACGCTGGAGTACGCCGCAGAGATGGGCTGCCGCGCGTGTGCAAGTCCCGGAGGCGGCTGCCAGTTCCTGGGGACGGCGGCGACCTCGCAGGTGGTGGCCGAGGCGCTGGGGCTGGCGTTGCCGCACACGGCATTAGGGCCATCGGGTCAACCGGTGTGGCTGGACGCGGCGACGCGTTCGGCGCGGGCGATGCTGCGCATGGCCCAGATGGGGATAGGCACGAGCGACGTACTGACCGATGCAGCGTTCGAAAATGCGATGGTGGTGCATGCGGCCTTTGGCGGATCGACCAACCTGCTGCTGCACATTCCGGCGGTCGCTCACGCTGCGGGCAGACGCAGGCCGACGGTCGAGGACTGGACGCGGATCAACCGGCAGGTTCCCCGGCTGGTGGATGCGCTGCCGAATGGGCCGCGAGGGTTTGCGACGGTGCAGGTGTTTCTTGCGGGAGGCGTGCCGGAGGTGATGCTGCATCTGCGCGACGCCGGGCTGCTGGATACGAGCGTGAAGACCGTCAGCGGGGAGACGCTGGCGGAGAATCTTGCGTGGTGGGAGCAGAGTGAGCGGCGGCAATTGCTGAAGGCCCGGCTGCGCGAGCTGGACGGCGTAGAGGCCTGCTGAAGTCATCATGTCGCCGGAGGATGCGCGGCGGCGCGGGCTGACGGCGACGGTGTGTTTTCCTTCGGGCAATCTTGCGCCGGAGGGTTCGGTGATCAAGAGCACGGCGATCGACGCGTCTCTGGTGGATGCCGATGGAGTGTATCGGCATGTGGGACCGGCGAAGGTGTTTATCACGGAGGCGGCGGCGATCGATGCGATCAAACGCGGCGAGGTCGGCAAGGGCGATGTGATTGTGCTGATCTGCGGTGGACCGGCGGGCGCGGGGATGCAGGAGATCTATCAGATCACCTCGGCGCTGAAGAGCCTGCCGCACTGCAGGCATGTGGCGGTGCTGACGGATGCGCGGTTCAGCGGGGTCTCTACGGGCGCGTGCATCGGGCATGTCTCGCCGGAGGCGCTGGCGGGAGGTCCGGTCGGCAAGGTACGCGAGGGCGATGTAATTGAGATTGTGATCGACCGCGTGGGACTACACGGAACGGTGAACTTTGTCGGCGAGGGAGCGGAGCAGTTCCCCGCTGAAGAAGGCCGTCTCAGGCTGGCTGCGCGAGCGCCACGGCAAGACCTGGCACCGCATCCCGAGCTGCCGCAGGCGACACGGCTGTGGGCGGCCATGGTGGGAGCCAGCGGAGGCGTGTGGGGCGGCTGCGTGTACGACACGGAGGCGATTGTGCAACGATTGACGACACCACCAACCGAGGAGCAGAGAGCATGAAGCTTTACCGTACGAAGGCCGGGTTTGTTGTCGAAGAGAATGGCGGCTACTTTTCCCTGGAGGGAACGGACTGGGATGAGCTGATTGCGAGTCCGGAGCTGGTGACGCGCGCCCGTACCGCTCTGAGTGGAACGCCGGTGAAGGAGCCGAGGGTAGGCGAGATTCTTGCTCCGGTGGGTACGCAGGAGGTCTGGGCCGCGGGGGTCACCTACTATCGCAGCCGCAATGCGCGAATGGAGGAATCGAAGGAGGCGGGCGGCGGAAGTTTTTACGACCGCGTCTACGTGGCGGAGCGGCCGGAGCTGTTCTTCAAGGCCAGCGGGCCGCGCGTGGTGGGGCCGGGAGGGCAGGTCCGCATTCGTAAGGACGCGACGTGGTCGGTGCCGGAGCCGGAGCTGACGCTGGTGCTGAACGCAAAGGGGACGATTACGGGATATACCATCGGCAACGATATGAGTTCACGCGATATCGAGGGGGAGAACCCGCTGTACCTGCCGCAGGCGAAGGTCTATGACGGAAGCTGCGCACTGGGACCGGCGATTCTGCTGGCGGAGGAGCCGCTGGCGAAGAGCACCAGGATCCGGATCGAGATTCTGCGGGGAGGGCGTGTGGCCTTCAGTGGCTCGACCGCACTGGCCGAGCTGAAACGCGAGCCGCAGATGCTGGCCGACTACCTGTTCCGCGAGAACAGCTTTCCCCAGGGCGCTTTTCTGATGACGGGAACGGGCGTGGTGCCGTCGGATGACTTCACGCTGGCCATCGGCGATGTGGTGCGTATCGGCATCGACGGCATCGGCACGCTGGAGAATACCGTCGCCTGAACCAACAGGCGACGGTTGTTATGCGGGAGTCGCGATGCCGACCTCGCGCTCGGAACGGCGACCGCCGAAGTAACCGAAGAGCGCGATGTAGATGTAGCAGGCTGCGGGGATGACGAAGGCATGATGGACGCCGATTGCATCCGCGAGATGTCCCTCAGCCAGCGGGATCAGAGCGCCACCGACGATGGCCGCGACCATCAGGCTTGAGCCCTTGCTGGTGAGCGGTCCAAGGCCGGCAAGACCGACGGTGAAGATGCTGGGGAACATGACGGAGTTGAAGAGGCCCACGGCGAGGATGGCCCACATGGCTGTGTGGCCGTTGGTCAGGATCGATCCTACGACCAGGAAGAAGGCCACGACGGCGGCGCTTCCCAGCACGGTGCTGGTGCGGAATTTGGTCAGCAGCCAGGAGCCGATGAAGCGCCCGACCATGGCGCCACCCCAGTAGAGCGAAACGTACTGCGCGGCGGTGCGCTCGGAGAAGCCTGCGATCTCAGGGAGACCGAAGTAGTTGACCAGGAAGCTTCCGATCGAGACCTCGGCACCGACGTAGACGAAGATGCCGAGCGCGCCTGCGAGGAGCACGGGATGCTTCCAGATGCTGTCGGCGGAGGAGGCGTGGTCCAGTTCCCCGGGACGGATGTCGCGGGTGAAGTCCATCTGGGGCAGCTTGACCATAGCCAGCGCGACGGCCAGCAGGACGAGCATCAGGCCGATGCCCATGTACGGAAGACGAACGGAGGAGGCCTGCTCGACGCGATAGGACTCGAGGGCCGCCGCGGAGAGCGACTTGAGCTTTGCGGGAGTGAGCTGAGTGCCTCCGAGGATCAATGCGCTGCCGAAGAACGGTGCGATGAAGGTTCCGAAGGAGTTCAATGCCTGCGCCAGATTCAGGCGCGAGGCGGCGGTCTCCGGTGGGCCGAGGTTGGCGACGTAAGGGTTCGCGGCGACCTGCAGGCTGGTGATTCCCGCGGCGAGGATGACGAGCGCCGAGAGGAAGAGGCCGAAGGAGGCGGCGGTCGAGGCCGGGAGGAAGAGGAAGGCTCCGGTGGCCATGACGAGCAGGCCAATCACCATGGTGCCCTTGTAGCCGCGCCACTCCACCAGCTTGCCCGAAGGCACGGCGAAGAGGAAGTAGGAGGAGAAGAAGCAGAACTGCACCAGCATCGCCTGGGCGTAGGTGAGATCGAAGATGCCCTTGAGGTGAGGGATCAGGATGTCGTTCAGGCAGGTGAGGAAGCCCCACATGAAGAAGAGCATCGTGGCGATGCTCATCGCCCGGATGTCCGTCTTCTGTGCTCCGGATGGCGAGGCGGTTGCGGTGACACCTGAGGGTATTGCCATATGTTCGAGGACAGCCTTCCAGAAAAATAAGTCTCTTCAATCCTATATGGATGAAGCAAACCGTGGAGAAGTCCCGGCCTGTATCCGAACGCCATCATACTGCGGGCTGTAGCAGCCTATGGGGCTGTAGCAGCCTGCGGGGCTGTAGCATCGAATGCGATATATGACTTCGCAGAAAAAGACGGTTCTGGTGATTGGGGCGGGGATGGCCGGTCTCACGGCGGCTCGGCGGCTGGCAGAGGCAGGGTGGCGGGTGACGGTGCTGGAGGCGCGTGATCGCATAGGCGGCCGCATCTTTACCATCCGCGATGGCGACGAAGTCATCGAACTGGGCGCGGAGTTCGTCCACGGACGGCCGCCGGAGCTTCTGCAACTGATTGAAGAAGCTGGCGAAGAGATCTACGAGATCGAGGGCGAGAACGTCAGCTTCGAGGATGGGCGGCTGACCACGGATCATGGGCAGCGGGAGGCGATCTTCGGTGTGCTTGAGGGTTTGGAGGGATGGGAGAAGCCGGATATTCCCTTCTCCGAGTATGTTGCGCAGAGCTCGCTCGACGAGGACGATGCCCGGTCGGTGATCGGGTACGTGGAGGGATTCAATGCCGCCGACCATCGCGTGATCGGCGTGCAGGCGCTGGCGATGCAGCAGGCGGCCGAGGACAAGATCGAGGGCGATCGCGGCTTTCGTCTGCGAAACGGCTATGGCCGTCTGCCCGAGTTTCTGGCGAAGAAGATCGCGGAGGCAGGCGGCGAGATTGTTCCCCAGACGCTGGTGGAGCGCGTGGAGTGGAGCCGCGATCATGTGCGCGTGCGGGCGAGCCACGACGGAGTGCCGCAGGACTTTGAGGCGTCGCGTGCCGTGATCGCGCTGCCCCTGGGCGTGCTGCAGCAGCAGACGGTGGTGTTTGTGCCCGCGCCCGATGCCTTGCATGAGGCGCTTCGTCTGCGGATGGGGCAGGCGTGCCGGTTCACGATGACGTTTCGCGAGCGGTTCTGGCAGCATCTTCCGCCCGAAGGGATGGAGCGGCTGAGCTTTCTGCTGAGCTTTGGCAGCGTACCGCGGGTGTGGTGGACGGCGCATCCTGCGGAGAGCAATACGCTGACGGGCTGGAGCGGAGGCCCGGAGGCCGCAGGGCTTTCGAAGCTTTCGGCCGAGGAGCTGGGCAGCATGGCGTGCGAGCGGCTGGCGGAGATCTTCTCGATGGATGCGGATCGCATACGCGAGCTGATGACCGGCTGCCACGTGCACCACTGGGACCGCGATGCCCTTACCCGGGGAGCGTACAGTTACGTTCCGGCAGGCGCCATGGAGGCCGGATCGAAGATGACGCTGCCGCAGGCCGACACGCTCTACTTCGCTGGAGAGCATACGGATACGAGCGGCCACTGGGGCACGGTGCATGCGGCGATCCGGTCGGGCGAGAGGGCCGCGGAGCAGGTGCTTGGGCACGTTGTCGAAGCGGGCGCGGCACGATAACCTTAATGGAGCGACGCCCTGTTTGCCCCGCTGGCGACAGCAGCCTGCGGCGATCGTTTTTCTGAACGTTTACCGAAACGATTTCAGGAAGGATTAGGCTTCACCCAAGGACATCACACGACATTGACCCTCGAGATCAGCACCCCACGCGACCGTAACTTTCGCATGCCCGCCGAATGGGCTCCCCATACCGCAACGTGGATCGCGTGGCCGCATAACGCCGAGGACTGGCCGGGCAAGTTTCAACCGATTCCGTGGGTGTATGCGGAGATTGTGCGTCATCTTTCGTGCTGCGAGGACGTTCACATTCTCGTGAACGACGATGCGTCGGAGAAACGTGCGCGGAGGATTCTGCTGCGTGCCGGGGCGAACATGGCGCGGCTGCACTTTCATCCCTGGCAGACGGACCGCGTGTGGCTGCGCGACTCCGGCCCGATCTTCGTGAAGAACCCCAAGGGCGAGCTGGCGCTGACCAACTGGAAGTTCAATGCGTGGGCGAAGTATGACAACTACCGCCGCGACGACCAGATTCCGAAGCACATCTCGAAGCTCTACGCGATGGAGTCCTTCGAGCCGAAGGTCGAGATCAACGGCAAGCAGCACAGGCTGGTGCTGGAGGGCGGCTCGATCGACACCAACGGCGCGGGCATCCTGCTGACGACGGAGGAGTGCCTGTTGTCGGAGATACAGCAGAGGAACCCGGGCGTCTCGCGCGAGCAGCTGGAAAAGGCCTTCGAGGACTATCTCGGCATTGAGCAGGTGGTGTGGCTGCATCGCGGCGCTGCGGGGGACGATACGCATGGCCACGTCGACGACATCACGCGCTTCGTGGCGGAAAACACGATTCTGACCTGCGTGGAGCCAAGCACGCACGACGAGAATCATCTTCCGCTGGCAGAGAATCTGGATCGGCTGCGCTCGGCCAGGAATCTCTCGGGCAAGCCCTTCAAGGTGGTTGAGCTGCCGATGCCTGCGCCGGTGGTCTTCGACAGCCAGCGTCTGCCGGCCAGCTACGCGAACTTCTACATCGCGAATGACCTGGTGATGATGCCGACCTTCAACGACCCCAACGACCGGCTGGCTCTGAACATCCTCGCCGAGTGCTTTCCGGAGCGCAGGGTGACGGGAATTCACTGCACGGACTTCATCTGGGGCCTGGGCGCGCTACACTGCATGACGCAACAGGAGCCGGCGTAAACCCTACCGGGAACAACGGCATCCAAACGCTTTGGCCTACGAGCCGACTTCGACGTGTTTGACGTTATGGGAGACCTTTTGAAGACGATGCGAACGATTACGTGTGCCTTTCTTTTTTGCGCCTCACTCACCGCGCTGTCTCAGCAGAAAGAGCTGATCCTGCACGACGTCACGGTGGTTGACGGCACGGGCGCGAGGCCGCAGCAGCACATGGACGTATGGCTGCACAAGGGCACGATCACGGGCGTGCGGCCAATGTTCAAGAAGGATCAGCCGGAGCGCACGGACGTAGTCGACTGCGCCGGCAAGGTGGTGATGCCGGCGCTGATCAGCGCGCACTCGCATCTTGGCCTGCTGCTGAACAATGCAGAGTCGTCCGCCAATGCGTACACGGCAGAGAACGTCACCAAGGCACTGAACCAGTTCGAGCGCTACGGCGTGACGACGATCATCTCGCTGGGAGCTAACCGCGACCTGGTATATGACCTGCGCGATCAACAGCGCGCCGGCAAGCTGGGCGGAGCGACGATTCTCACCGCCGGCCGCGGCATCGGCGTGCCCAATGGAGCGCCGGGGCTGGAGACGGCGCCAGACCAGGTGTATCGCCCGGCGAGCCCGGACGAGGCCCGCAAGGCCGTGGATGAGATGGCAGGCCATCACGTCGACCTGATCAAGTTCTGGCTGGACAGCGGACATGGCAAGATTCCCCCGATGCAGCCTGCGGTCTATACGGCCGTCATCGACGAGGCGCACAAGAAGCATCTGAAGGTGGCTGCGCATGTGTATACGCAGGCAGATGCGAAGAGCGTGCTGGATGCAGGAGTCGACATTCTGGCGCACTCGATTCGCGATCAGGCGGTCGATCCCGCCATCGTGCAGGAGATGGTCGATCGCAAGACCTGGTACATTCCCACGCTGGCGCTGGATGAGGCCTTTTATCTGTACGCCGAACATCCCGAGGTGATGGAGACCAACTTCTTCAAGCAGGCGGCGGGGCCGGAGTTGCTGGCCAAGCTGCAGGCTCCGGGATACGCGGAGAAGACGCTGGCCTCGACCGAGCAGGCGAAGAAAGACCACGCGATGGCGATGAAGAACCTGAAGACGATCTTTGACGGCGGCGTGGCGGTGGGCTTTGGAACGGACTCGGGTGCCGTGGTGGGCCGCATCCCGGGATTCAGCGAACATCGCGAGCTGGAGGACCTGGTGGCGGCGGGCCTGTCGCCGATGCAGGCGATCACGCTGGCGACGGGAGAGAATGGGCGGCTGCTGCACCAGATGAATCCACATCTGAACGTGGGGCTGATCCAGGACGGATACCTGGCGGACCTGCTGCTGCTGGATGCCGATCCGCTGATCGACGTGCGCAATACGAGGAAGATCAGCGCGGTCTACCACCACGGCGAGCTGGTGCCGAACACGCCGCCGCAGGATTAAGGCGCTGTGCCGGCAGCATCGAGCCGCAGACTGGCTACACTAGGGCGATGAACCAGGAAGAGATGATGCGGCTGGCGATCGCCGAGGCCCGCGCCGCAGAGGCCGCAGGCGAGGTTCCGGTGGGAGCGATCGTCGTGGGGCCGGACGGAGAGACAGTGTTCGGTCGCGGGCAGAATCGCGTGCTGCGCGACTCCGATCCGACGGCCCATGCCGAGATCGTGGCGCTGCGTGAGGCAGGCCGCGCGCTGGGGAACTATCGCCTTCTGACACCCGAAGGCAGGGGGTGCACGCTGGTCGTCACGCTGGAGCCCTGCGCCATGTGCGCAGGAGCCATCCTGCATGCGCGAATCGCACACCTGATCTATGCCGCAACCGACCCGAAGGCGGGGGCGTGCGGAAGCGCGCTGGAGGTGATGAATCACCCCTTGCTCAACCACACCACCGAGGTGACGACGGGCGTGCTCGCCGGGGAGTGCAGCCGCATGCTGAGCGATTTTTTCCAGGCACGGCGGGGCAGGAGGCGGCTCGATCCGCATCCTATGGACGCAGAGGATGCGCTCACGGGAGGAACCGATGACGACAGCGAAGAAGTGGTCAGCGAAGGTTGATACGGAATCGACGTACCCGGAATCGGGTCTGTTTACCAAGAGTCCTACGGTGATTGCGAAGGCCCTGGCATCGAAGAAGGTCTCGCCCAAGGGACCGGCCTCGGGGATGCGCATGCTGAATTTCTACATCAACCGTGCGGGGAAAAACCTCTCCGCCTCGCATCACAAGGCGCTTGAAAGAGCGAAGACGATTCTGTCGGGCATCATCGCGGAGCAGCATGAGAAGGCTCCCCGAAAGGCCGCGAAGAAGCACGCCGCAAAGACTCATGCAAAGAAAGCGGCATAACGGTTCGTAAGAGGAGAGACGATGGCGGGTCGGCTGAACGGCAAGGTGGCGTTGGTCACAGGATCATCATCTGGCATCGGACAGGCGATCGCGGTGCGGCTGGCCGCCGATGGCGCGGCGGTGGTGGTGAACTATCGTGGCAGCTCCGAGGGCGCCGCGAAGACGAAGCAGCAGATCGAAGAAGCCGGCGGCAGGGCGGTCGTGGTGCAGGGCGACGTCTCGAAGATGGAGGACCTGCAGCGGCTCATCGACGAGTCGTGGACGCAGCTGGGCGGTTGCGACATCCTGGTGAACAACGCGGGTGTGGAGAAGGGGGCGGACTTCTGGGAGGTCACCGAGGAGGACTATGACATGGTCCTGAACGTGAACCTGAAGGGCGTGTTCTTTCTGACGCAGGCCTTTGTGCGCCGCCTGCGAGAGGCGAAGAGGCCGGGACGGATCGTCAACATCAGCTCGGTGCACGAGGATATGGCGTTTCCTCACTTCTCGACGTACTGCGCGGCCAAGGGCGGCCTGCGCATGCTGACGCGGAACCTGGCAGTGGAATTGGGTTCGCTGGGGATCACGATCAACAATGTGGCCCCGGGGGCGATTGCGACGCCGATCAACGCCAAGCTGCTGGATGACAAGCCGAAGCTGGATTCGCTGCTGAAGAACATCCCTCTGGGGAGGATGGGCTCATCCGAAGAAGTCGCGGGGGTGACGGCTTTTCTGGCGTCGGACGAGGCAGCCTATGTCACCGGCAGCACCTACGTGGTGGATGGCGGCCTGATGGTCGACTATCACGAGCAATAGAGCCACGAGCAATAGAGCGACTCACGAAGCAATAGAGCTGCCAGGAATTTGACCACGATCTACAACCAATGGGGGAGGAGCACGATTCCTCCGGGGGATGTTTCCCTTATGCAAACAGTTGCATGATCTTCTTGACAACGGCGCAACGCCGGGATCAAAGAGGAGACCCTCCCCATGCTTCATGACCTGATTCTCGCCGGACTCTTCCTGGCAATGATCATCGCTCCCTCCCTGTTGACAATAGGCTCTGACAAAAAGGAGAAAGACTCGCTGTAAAGCGCCGGCGCTGGTGGGCGCGCAGACAACGGAAAGCCAAACGGTCTCAGACTTTCGCATTTAGCAGACTTTGATACCAAGAAAAGCCGCACTCCTTCGAGTGCGGCATTTCTGTTTGCGAGAGCAGCGGTTAGCCGCGCAGCGCCATCTGTTCGGTGACGATCTGTGTGAGGTCCGGCTTCTTGAGACCGTGTTCCTTCTCATTGAATTGATCGACCTTGCTGGACCAGTTCATGGAGCAGAACTTGGGGCCGCACATGGAGCAGAAGGCGGCTTCCTTGTAGTAGTCGTCGGGCAGGGTCTCGTCGTGCATGCTGCGCGCCGTCTCCGGGTCGAGCGAGAGAGCGAACTGCTTGTCCCAGTCGAAGGTGTAGCGGGCGTGCGAGATGGCGTCGTCGCGGTCGCGGGCACCGGGGCGGTGACGCGCGATGTCAGCGGCGTGAGCGGCGATCTTGTAGGCGATGATGCCGTCCTTGACGTCCTTCTCGTTGGGCAGGCCGAGGTGTTCCTTCGGGGTGACGTAGCAGAGCATCGCCGCGCCGTGCCAGCCGATCATGGCTGCGCCGATGGCCGAGGTGATGTGGTCGTAGCCGGGAGCGATATCGGTGACGAGCGGTCCGAGGACATAGAACGGCGCGCCGTCGCAGAGCTCGACTTCCTTGTCGACCTGCTCCTTGATCTTGTCCATCGGCACGTGGCCGGGGCCTTCGATCATGACCTGCACATCGTCCTTCCAGGCCTGGCGGGTGAGTTCGCCCAGCGTCTTCAACTCAGCGAACTGCGCCTCGTCGGAGGCATCGGCGACCGAACCGGGACGGAGGCCGTCGCCGAGGGAGTAGCTGACGTCGTACTTCGCCATGACCTTGGTGATGCGATCAAAGTTCTCGTAGAGGAAGTTCTGCTTGTGGTGGTGCGTCATCCACTGCGCCATGATGGCGCCGCCGCGACTGACGATGCCGGTGATGCGCTTGGCCACCATCGGGATGTACTGGACGAGAACGCCGGCGTGGATGGTGAAGTAATCGACGCCCTGCTGCGCCTGCTCCTCGATGACCTCGAGGTAGAGGTCGATGTTGAGATCCTCGACCTTCTTGACGCGTGAGAGCGCCTCGTAGAGCGGCACGGTGCCGATGGGCACGGGCGAGTGGCGCAGGATGGCTTCGCGGATAGACGGAATGTCGCCGCCCGTCGACAGATCCATCACGGTATCGGCGCCATAATGGACCGCGGTGTGGAGCTTGCGGAGCTCTTCATCCACATTGGAGGTGATGGCGGAGTTGCCGATGTTGGCGTTGATTTTGCAAAGGGATTCGACACCGATGCACATGGGTTCGAGCTCGACGTGATTGATGTTCGCCGGGATGATCATGGTTCCCTTGGCGATCTCGGAGCGGATGAGCTCAGGAGAGACCTTCTCACGCTGAGCGACAAAGGCCATCTCTTCGGTGATCAATCCTTTGCGGGCAAAGTGCATCTGCGACATGTTCGAGTCGCCGGTGCGTTCGGCTTCGGCTTTACGTTTGACGATCCACTCCGCGCGGCCCGCAGGAACGCTGTAATCATTGCCGTTGGTGCCATTTGCGTGCGAGTGTGTGCCGTTTGTGCTCATATGCCCCCTCTTCCGAACCAGTGCTTCGACTTCTCGGACGTATCTCCGAGTATATCGCCGATACCAATTGCAGATACCAATTGCAGATGGGCCGGCCAACTTTCCAACCCACGGCCCCGTCCAAGAATATAGGGCCTTCCCCAAGATCCAGACCGACACCCCGGGTGCGGGTGGTTCGGCACATTTCCGCGATGAAGTGGAGTCCACGATGTCTTCTAAACGATTTGAGAACCTGCACTCTCGTTATGTCGACAATCTCAAGCAGACCCTGGACGTGGAACGAGAGATGATTCATGCCACACCCCGCGGGGCGGATGCCTCCACCGATGAGCAGCTGGTGAATGAGTTCCGCGACTACATGAAGCAGACGGAGAACCATCTTGCACGGCTGGAGCAGCTTTTGCGGCGGGTCCCGAATAAGGCGCGCGCCTAGGTTCGCCGACGAGGCTCTCAGGCGGTTATCGGCTATTGTTTTGAAGCAGGCAACGGCACTCAGCTAAAATAATTCACAGCCATGCCGAACGATAGCCGGAAGAGTCCTCTGAAGATCATCGTTGCAACCGTCATCATCCTTGGGACGGTCGCCTATCTCGCCATCACCGGCGTGCAGCAGAACAAGAGCTACTACGTCACGATCGGCGAGCTGCAGGGCATGGGCAACAAGGCCTATGTGCGCCACCTGCGCGTGGCAGGCAACGTGGCTCCCGGCAGCATCGAGCGGGCTGGCACCAATGCGACGTTTACGCTGCTGGAGCAAGGCCGGAAGCTCAAGGTGAGCTATCGCGGCACCGAGCCTCCGCCGGATACCTTCAAGGACGATGCCCAGGCGCTGGCGATCGGCACCTTCGGCCAGGATGGCGTCTTCCACGCCACGCAGCTGCAGGCCAAGTGCGCCTCGAAGTACGCTCCCGCCGCAACGGGTAAGGCACCTACTGCGGCAGCCACGGCGCTTCCTGTTGCCCGCTGACGATTCTTCTTCCTCACAAAACCGCTGCTCTCGCAGAACTGCTGCTACTTCCCTGCACCGCCGGTAAGCGTCTTCAGGTAGCGATACTGAAACTCCACGCCTCTGTAGTACGCCTCGACGCCCAGCCGCTCATCGCGGCCGTGCGCGCGGGAGTCGTCCTCGTCGATGCCCATGCCGCAGAAGCCGTAGGACGGGATGCCCGCAGCCATCGTGTACTTGCTGTCGGTGGCTCCGGTCTCCATCTCGGGCACAACCGAGAGGCCGGGCCACATCGTCGCAATGACGGAGCGCAGGGCGCTGAAGACCTCGGGGTTGAGCGGGGGCGGAGCGACGGAGACGTCGTCGAGGCCCTCGTCGCTGGCGGCCTGCGCACTGTTCAGCAACTGCACCGTCACGGAGGGATCGTTGATGGCGGCGACGAGGCGGGCGCGGATCTCACGCGGCGTGTGCCCCGGCAGGATGCGGCAGTTGATGTTGGCCTGGGCGCGCTGCGGCAGAGCGTTGGGGGCGTGACCGGCCTCGAGCATGGTCGCGACGCAGGTGGTGCGCAGCATGGCGTTGTACAGCGGCACCTCGGAGAGACGTTTCACCGCTGCGGCGGAGGGAGGCGTCGACAGAACGGCACGCATATCGTCGGCGGGCTGGCCGGTGACCGTCTTCGCCGCCGCCAGGAAGTAGCCGCGTGTAACGGTGTTCAGCTCGACGGGAAAACGATAGGCCTCGAGCCGGGAGAGCGCGGTGGCGAGCTTATAGATCGCGTTTTCCCTGCGCGGCAGCGAGCTGTGGCCGCCGGGATCGGTGACGGTAAGACGGAAGTCGGCATAGAGCTTCTCCGTGGCTTCGACACCGAGGCTGACGGGCTTGCCCTTGAGCGTGTTGAGGCCGCCGGCGTCGGCGTTGAGCGCGTATCCGGCGTCGATGAGGTTGCGATGATTTTTGAGCAGCCAGCTGACGCCATTGGAGGCGCCGCCCTCTTCATCGGCGGTGAGCGCGAGGATGATGTCGCGGTCGGGTACGAAGCCCTCTCGGCGCAGACGGATGAAACTGGCCATAAAGGCGGCGACGGAGTCCTTCATGTCCTGCGTGCCACGGCCGTAGAAGTAGCCGTCCTTTTCGGTGAAGACGAAGGGATCGGTGCTCCAGTCCTCGGGTTTCGCTTCAACGACGTCGATGTGGCCGAGCAGAAGGATCGGCTTCTTCGTGCTGCCGGGTTTGCCGCGATAACGGGCGACGAGATTGCCCTTGCGCGGATTGGGGCCAAGCACAGCCAGGTCGGCGGCGGGAAAGCCGGCGTCGAGCAGGCGCTTGCGCATGGCTTCGGCTGCGACGGTGGTGCTACCGACCGAATCGGTGGTGTTGATCTCGATGATCTGGCGGAAGAGGTCGCGTGCCAGGCTGCGATTCGCCGCCTCGGTTGCCGCCGCCTGCGCATGCGCAAGCGTGCTGAACGCTGCCACCGTACAGGCGCAGAGGACGCCTCTGAAAACGTTCATGCTGTCATCCTTCCGCGCTCGGTCATGGCCGATCGCTGCAAGCCATCGAGGTCTAGCCATATACTCGCATAGGAGAACGATGTCGACCGCTACCGCAATCCGCACCGAGTCCGCCGCCACGACGATGGCTGTTGAGGTGTCGGGTGCGTCGAAGATTTATGGAAGCTTTGCGGCACTGCGCAATGCAACAGTAAGCTTCCCCGCAGGCAGCTGCACGATGATCCTGGGCGAGAACGGCGCGGGTAAGTCTACGCTGCTGCGCGTGATCGCAGGCCTGATGACACCGACACGCGGCAAGGCAACGGTGTTCGGCAGCGAGCCGCATGATCATCGCCACCGCATCGCCTACATGAGCCACGCAACGATGCTGTACGACGAACTGACCGCGATGGAGAACCTGAGATACTTTGCGCGCCTGCACAAGGGCGAGGGCTGCGACTGCGTGGGCTCGCCTGAGATGGCGTTGCGCGCAGTGGGACTGGACCCGACGCTGAAGCGGCCCGTGGGGCAGTACTCGCAGGGCATGCGGCAGAGGACGTCACTGGCTCGCGTGCTGCAGACCGATCCAGAGCTGCTGCTGCTGGATGAACCCTTCTCGAACATGGACGTAGGCAGCTCAAGCCAGATGGTGGAGCTGCTGGCGGACTTTCGCACGTGGCCGGTCGCAGGCGGCAGAGCGAGAACGATCATCCTGACGACGCACCAGGCCTCGCTGGCCGAGCCGATCGCCGATCGCAAGATCATGATGCGACAGGGGCAGATCGTGGACGTCGTGGACGGGCTGCTCGGATGAAACATGCTGCACCACAGAAGACCAACGCGGCGCGCCTGCTGGACCAGTTGGGAATCAGTTATGAGCTGCGGGCCTACGAGGTCGATCCCGAGGACCTGACGGCGCTCTCCGTGGCCAAGAAGATCGGCCTGCCGCCGGAGCAGGTCTTCAAGACACTGCTCTCCTGCACCAATGCAGGAGAGCACCTGTTTGCCGTCATCCCCGGCGATGCAGAGCTGGACCTGAAGAAGCTGGCGCATGCGGCCGGTGCGAAGAAGGTCGAGCTGGCCTCGCTGAAGGACGTGGAGCCGCTGACGGGATATATCCGTGGCGGCGTAACGGTAATGGGAGCGAAGAAGCCCTTCCCTGCCTTCGCCGATGAGACCATCGAGCTGTTCGACGTGATCAGCGTCTCCGCGGGGCAGCGTGGACTACAGGTGCTGCTCTCTCCTGCGGACTACCTGCGGGCGGCGGAGGCGGCGATCGCCGACCTGACCAAGGCCAAAACGGAAGAGGCGCGGTGAGCTACTTCGGCTACGTCTTCGATCATTTGCTCAAGGACCTGCGCCTGGAGTGGCGTTCGCGCGATGCGATCAACGGCATGCTGTTCTTCGTGCTTCTGGTCGTGGTGGTCTTCGCCATCGCCTTCGACCCGGCGGGGTACCCGACGGTGACGCGGCAGATCTCGGGCGGCATCCTGTGGGTGGGCCTGCTGTTTGCCTCGATGACGGCGCTGAACCAGTCCTGGAGCCGCGAGCAGCGCAACCAGGTGCTGGAGGCGCAGCGGATGGCACCGTCGCCGGCCTCGGCGCTGTTTGTGGGCAAGGCACTGGCCAACATGGTCTTCGTGCTGGTCGTGGAGGCGGTGCTGGCGCCGGTCTTCGTGGTCTTCTTCAATTTGCAGGTACTTGGCAACGGCTGGCTGCTTGCCCTGATCCTGCCACTGGGGACATGGGCGCTGGTGGTCAACGGCACGTTCTTCGCGGCGCTGGGACTTCGCGCCCGCAACCGGGAGCTGCTTTTGCCGCTGATCCTGCTGCCGCTGTCGCTGCCTGCCATCCTGATGATGGTGCAGGCGACCACGGGCGTACTGACGGGCGATCTCGATCCGCTGCAGATCCGCAGCTGGATCACACAGTTGGCGGGATATGACGTCATCTACACGACGGTCTGCGTGCTGCTGTTCGAGACGGTCCTGAATGCTGAATAATGCCCTGGGACGAACGGCAGCCCTGCGCTGCGGTTCGCGGTAAAATAATAGTTACTGTGTCCCGTTCCCCGATACTTCGTAACGTCGCTGTGATCTGGTTGCTGGCAACCGTTGCGGTGCTGGTCGTGGGCTTCCGGCAGGCGATCTTTATCGCCCCCCCGGAAGAGACGATGGGCAATCTGCATCGCATCTTCTACTACCACTTTGCGCACGCGATCCTGAGCCTCGTCTTCCCCTATGTGAACCTGGGGGCCTCTCTGGCCTACCTGTACTGGCGCAGGCGCGATCCGCTGAAGGCGCTGAACGCCGACGCCCTCGCGGTGGCCTCGGCCGAGGTAACCGCACTGTACGCCGGTATCTGCCTGGCGACAGGCATGTTGTGGGGCAAGCCGGCATGGGGCATCTGGTGGGCATGGGATGCACGCCTGACCACGGAACTGCTGTTGTTCCTGCTGTACGTCAGCTACCTGCTGCTGCGACGGTTTTCGCCCACGGGGCAGACGAGCGCACTCTCGGCGGTTCTGGCGATCTTCGCCGGGATCGATGTACCGATCGTATACATGTCGATCCAGTGGTGGCGCACGCAGCACCCGGCACCGGTCTTCGGGCCGAACGGCGGCGGCATCGCTCCGCAGTTTGTTCCCGCCGTGCTGTGGAATCTGGCGGGTTGGACGATGTGGGGCATCTTTGTGATCGGCTTCCGCTATGCGATGGAACGCAGGCGGCAGCTGGCTGAGCAGGAGGCGGCGCTGATGGCGCTAGAGGCCTCGCTTGAGACACCGCAGTAGGCGAGACGCCGCAACAGACGAGACCGATACAACTTATGACCTGGAAAACTTTTTTTGATCTCTCGACGATGGCCCACAAACACCTTGTGTATGTGTATGTGGGAACGATTGCGCTGCAGCTTGGTTATGCGGGCTGGGTGGCGAAGCAGTGGGCCGCGCTGGGGCGGCATAACCGGTAAATTCCTCTTCTTTAAAAAAATCAACGAAGCTACAGAGGCCGTAGCTTCGTTGTCCGAGAAGGATTTTACAGACGATGTGAGAGCTCCCCATCTGGCAACTCCCCGCATCACATAGGTAGACACGCTGCCGCGTTGAAAGTTTCGCGGCATTTTATTTTTCCCTCCCGAGGGCTGCATGTGATTGATCTTTCGTCAGTCTTGCAGGCTTTGGGACCACCCCGATAGACTCGCACCAGTGCCAACAGCCTTCCATCGCCTGCGCGCCCTTGGGCCCGCCCTGCTTCCGTTCGCTCTGCTCCCCGTCTTCACAGGCTGCCGCCGCAACGGATTTCCGGACGTTCCTGCCGGTTATCACGAGTACGCCTACGTCACCAACGGCGCCTCCAACACGGTCACGGTGCTGGACCTGGTGGCGCTGCGGCCGGACCGCACGCTGCGCGTCGGCGACCAGCCGACAGGCATTGCGGTGAATCCGCGACGCAACGAGGTCTACGCCGTCAATACGCGGTCCGGCTCGGTGACGGTCATCGATGCCACGACCAACAGCGTCGCCGCCACGATCGGCGTGCACCGGCAGCCGTACTTCATCACGGTGGATGCGCAGGGTGGCCGGGCTTATGTGGCGAACTCGGGGTCGAACTCGGTGAGCGTGATCGACCTGGACGCGCGGCGCGAGATCGCCGTCGTCGGCACGGGCGAGCAGCCGGGCATGGCGCGCATCGCGCCGGATATGCGGTCGCTGGTGGTCTCGAATCGCAGGTCGGGCAGCGTCTCGGTATACAGCGTCGCGCCGTATATCTCGACCTACCGAGGACCCGGCGGAGGATCGCCGGAGGCCCCTGCGCCGACGGCACCTGCGCGTCCCACAGAGTCTGAGGGACCTGCGCTGAAGTTCCGGGCGGCGTTTCCGGGATGCCCGGGGGCAACGGACGTGCAGATTCTGCCGGACTCTTCCAAAGCCTTTGTCGCCTGCTCGAGCGGCCACCAGGTGATGGCGATCAGCCTGTCGCAGTCGCCCGACTCCTGGGCTGCGAAACAGAATCCAAATGCTCTGACCGATCACCTGCTGACGATGCTGGATGTAGGCAACACGCCGGTCCACCTGGCGATGAAGCCCGATGGAGGCGAGATCTTTACCTCGAACTTCTCCGATGACTCCATCTCGGAGCTTTCGACGTGGACCAACGAGGTGGGGGGCACCTACACGATCGGAAGCAAGCCGACGCATGGGATTGTGAGCCACGACAACTCAACGCTGTGGGTGGCGAACTTCGGCGCCGATCTGGTGAGCATCTACAGCATCGACGATGGGCGGCTGGTGACGACGATCCATACCGGCTCCGCGCCGGATGCGCTGGCCTTCTCGGCCGATGAACATCTGCTGCTGGTCGCCGACGCGCACTCGGGTGATGTCTCGGTGATCCGGACGCAGGGACGCCAGGGAGCGGCTCTGTTCACCATGCTGCCTGCGGGCGGTTCGCCGAACGATATCGCGGTGAAGTCCTACACTGTTCGCTGAAGCCGAAGCTGGAACGCGGCGTCCCTGCCTGCGGGTAAGGAACGCCGCTACACCTGTCGCGCGAGCACAAGGGTGATGTCGTCGGGCTGCTCTTCGGCGCCGATCCAGGCGTCGAGCGCCTGCATGACCTGGCTGGAGATGACGTGGAGGGGCTGGTCGCGGTAGCGGCTGACCACCTCCATGAGACGCTCTTCGCCGAACTCGCCGAAGTCGTTCTCCGGCTCGGTCACGCCGTCGGAATAAGCGACCATGATGTCGCCGGAGCGCATCTGGAAGCGATCTTCTTCGTAGCTCATGCCGTCCATCAGGCCGACGACGGTGCCTCCCTGGTCGAGGCGGCGCACAACATTGTCGCGGCCCAGCACCAGCGGCGGCAGCTGCCCCGCGTTGGAGTAGGTCAGCATGGAGCTATCCGCATCGTAGTGCGCGAGAAACAGAGTGGCGTACTTCTCCGGCTGCGTGGAGCGGTAGAGATGCCGGTTGAGCAGTGAGAGGATGCGGCCCGGCGACTGAAAGAGCTCGTCGCAGTCTCCTCCCTTTTCGTCGCGGCTGGCCAGCAGGCCTTCGACGGCAGACTCGCTGAAGACCAGCTCCTCGCTGGCGAAGCGGTAGGCACGGACGGCGGAGTGCAGGGTGGCCATCAGCAGCGCTGCGGAGATGCCCTTGCCGCTGATGTCGCCGATGGCGATGCCCACGCCGGTCTCGCGACGATCGGGGACGCCGTTATGGGCCTCTTCGTGGAAGATGAGGAAGTCGTAGTAGTCGCCGGAGACGGAGCGTGCGGGGCGGCAGATGCCGTGCAGCTCCAGCGTGGGCAGGCTGCGGATCTGACGCGGGAAGAGGTTGGCCTGTACCTCCTGCGCGATGGAGATCTCATTCTGCAGGCGCTCCTTCTCCTTCTGCTCTATGAGCAGACGCTGCAGGGAGAGGGTCATTTTGTTGAAGGAGCGGCTGAGCTCGGCGAGCTGGTCTTCGCGGGTGACACCGATGCGATGGTTGAAGTCGCCCTTGTCGATGCGGAGCGTGGCGTCGTAGAGATCGGAGACTGAGGCCGTCATGGTCTTGCTGAGGCGGATGGCCATGACGAGGGCCAGCAGTTCAATGAGAGCGAACAGAACGCAGAGCACGATAAGGCCGACGCGATAGGCGCTGGTGACGATGCCGCCGAGCGAGGCGCCGAAGAGCTGGTAGTAGAGCTGCGAGGGACGCGAGTCGACCTTGATGGGGATGTTGTCATGCTCGCCGGTATCCCAGTCGACGACGCCGATGGTGGAGAGGAAGTGGACCTGCGTGTCGATGAGACTGGCCTTGGGAGGCTGTGCGCCGCCGACGATGGCTGCCTGCCGTGCTACGCGGACGCGCTCGCGGGCACGGGCACGGATGCTGCCGGAGGGCCGCGGGGTGCTGGGTACGGCGTTCAGGGAGTCGGGCTCGCTGCCCCCCAGAGGCTCGGCGAAGATCTGCGTGCGGCCGAGGCCGCTGGCGATCATGTCCATCACCTTGCTGTCGACGATCAGGCTGTCGACGAGGCTTATCATGCGGCCATCGTTCATGCGCTCCTGATCGACGACGGTGAGATAAAGATCGTCGCCGTCGATGACCAGACCCTGGAATTGATGGCCCTTAAGCTCGGTGGCCCATGGCGGAAGTCCAAGAGGCATCTTGCCGTGGGTGCGGGTGGGGTCGAACGGGGCCCCGTTGATATAGACCGCCATGTCCCGATGCAGGCGAAGGCGGGTCGTCGTCGAGCCGTTGGCCGTATCGGCAGGCAAGTCGCCATTCGGAAGCGCCTGGCGGCTCTGCACCAGCTGAGCGAGGTGGCCAATGCGATGGGAGTTCTCGTTCGCCATCTGGTTCAGCTCTTCCTGAATGCGGGAGTCGGCGAGATGGATGGAGAACTGACCGGCGGCGACATAAGCCGAGATAAGTACGAGCGTGACGAAAAGAATGACCGGAGCGAGGCCGATCAGCAGGTAGGTGACGACCAGCTTATTGCGCAGGCTCCAGAGCATCTTGCGGCGCACGATGCGAACCGCCAGCGGAATGGCAACGCAGGCCAGTGCGATGCCGACGAGGATCTGGACGATGCTGAAGAAGGTTCCAATAGAGCCTGGAAGCAGCCGCAGCAGAAGCAGAAGACAGAACCATGAGGCCAGCCAGAAGGCGGCCCCGGCGAGCCCGGAGGGTGGTCTCCATCCTTTTTTCCCGGCGTCTGCTTGCGTCTGCATCGTCACTCTTTACCCTGACTGCTGCTTTCGGACTGAATTGCCTTCTTTACCTCTTCCCGCTTTGCCTGTCGCGCGACGCGGAGAGCATAGCGGGTTGCCGATACCTGTGCGCCTGCGAGCAGGAGCAGGCCGGTGAGGAAGGCCCACATCATCAGGCCAACCGAGATATAAAACGGACCGTAGACGGACTGGAAATCCAGCCACGGAAGGGCGCGTACGTACAGATACTTTGCGACCTCCCACAAAAGACCGACGATTAACGCCGTCGGCAGGACGGCACGCGCCGGAACTTTGCGGTTCGGGAGAATCCAGTAAATCAGAAAGAAGATCAGAATGCTCGCGCCGACGGCACAGATCCGCAAAAACCACGAGGCGGTCAGGTAATAGGCCGCATTTTCGGTATGACCGAAGAAGATCAGAGGAAGGATGGTCCTGGAGTTCGAAGTAAAGCCCACCGAGGCCAGCGCCAGCAGACCGACGGCGAAGGCCAAACCGAGCGAGACAGCCTGGTTGCGTAGATAGCTGCGATTTTCGCCCACACCCCAGACGTTGTTCAGGGCCACCTCCAGCGGAAGAAAGACTCCCGTGGAGCTGATGAGCAGCATCACGACGGAGAAGAACTGCACGCCTTTGCCGGGATGCGCCAGCAGCTGCATGTTGCGCATCACGAAGTCCTGCCCCACCGGCAGAAAGCCCCGCATCATGTCGCCGACCACCTGCTCCATGTTGCGGGAGTGGAAGACGCTGCGGCAGAGGGTGAGCAGAAGGACGATAAATGGAAACAGCGAAAGGATGGCGTTAGCCGCGACGCTGAAGGCGTAGGTGTGCACCTCGGTCTTCGCCATGTAACGCAGCAGCGCAACGATCTGTGCGCCTACGCCTGATTTGGGAACAGCGGGCTGAACCTGTTCGATGGGCAGGTCCGGCTCCGGCCGATTCTCCTGTCGGTCGTGCGGGGCGGCATTGGGCAGCGGTGACGCTTCCTGAGGTGGCCTTGTTGTACGTGGAACGATCGAAGACATATCCAGAAGACGGGGACGATGCGACTTCGGGTTGCTGCATTCCGGAGAGGCGCGTGGGTCAGCTTCGATGCTAGCAGAGTACGAGAGGCAGCATGCGGAGGTAGCGGCGTCAGGAAGGCGATATCGAGCTGCGGATCTTCTGTACGGCCCAGCGAGCTGTCTCGGCAAGCACATCGTCCTCACCCTGGCTCCACTGCTCCAGCTGCGGAAGGCAGCTCGGGTCGCCGCTGTTGCCCATGGCGACGGCGACGTTGCGATGGAGGCGTTTACGGCGCGTGCGCTCGAGCGGGGAGCCTTTGAACTGCTGGCGAAATCCTGGCGCGTCCAGCGAGGCCAGCCATGCGAGCGATGGGTTCACCAGCTCGGGCCGCGACGCCATACCTTGCTTTACGGAGACAGGTGCGCGACGGTTCCAGGGGCAGACATCCTGGCAGATGTCGCAGCCGAAGACCTGCCTTCCCATGGGTTCTCGAAGCTCCTCGGGAATCGTCCCTTTCTTCTCGATCGTGAGATAGGCGATGCAGCGGGAGGCATCCATCTGGCGCGGAGCGAGCAGGGCATCCGTGGGACAGGCATCGATACAGCGGGTGCAGCTGCCACAGCGATCCTGCGCAGGAATCGAAAGCGCATCGGCGGCGACAGGGAGCGAGGTGACGATGACCCCGAGCAGAAGCCACGATCCGAGTTGCTGATTGATGACGCAGGTGTTCTTGCCGATCCAGCCGATACCGGCACGCGCAGCAATATTGCGTTCGACCAGAGGCCCCGTATCGACGTAACAGCGCGTCTCGCAGGCGGCATGCTCATGGATGCGAGCCTCGACCTCACGAAGCCTGCTGAGAAGCTCATCGTGATAATCGGTGGGCTGAAGCGTTCTGCCCGGAACACCTGCCGGGGATTCCTGAGGCTCTTCCCTGCCGCTCCACGCATAACGTGCGATCCAGCCGGAGTCTACGGGCGCGTTGTCGATGGAGCGCGGCGCCGAGGCGTTGTAGTTCATCGCGCAGACCAGGACCGAGCGCGCCCAGGGCATGGCAGTCCGAACACTGGAGCGAAGCAGGGTTCCCTGCTCGTCGCGGCGCTTGAGGTACTCCATCTCGCCGGCGTGGCCCGCTTCGATCCATGAGGAAAAGCGGTCAGCATCGAGTGCGTCCGCCTGGCCGGGAGACTCGTCCAGAGAAGCGACCTCGGCCCGATCAAAGCCAACCGAGCGCGCGAGTTCGCGCACGGTCTGCTGCAAATCTCCGGTCCATGCCATCTCCACTCGAATACTCCTGCCGGTCCGTTGCCTCAAGGCCACATTCAGGGTAAATCGTTGTCAATAGGAGAGGTGGCAGCACGCGATATCCCCTTCTATTTCAGCAACGGCAATACTCAGGACGCACGCCGGAACACGGGCAGGAAGAACTTGCAGAACTCGATCACTCTCGTACGATTTAGCTTTCCATTCACCACATTTGTTGGAAATCTAACATCGCCCAGAGAGCTATATACCTTCGTACCCATGACAAAACCCAGGCCACATTGCTAGTTTATTAAGTGTAAGCACTTCACCTCCCCAGGTGCCTCTGAATGAATTACGTCTCATCCTCTCCATGCAAGAAATGTAGAGCCTCTAAAATTTTTCGCCGATCCCCCCGCGAAGGCTGGGAGAAACATCTTCGCCTTATCAGCTTTGGGGCTTATTCCTGCAAGGAATGCAGACGCCGCATTTATCGCTACACGCGGGGCGCCCGCACATTGGCTCCAAGCTAGAAAAGACGCAGTGTCGCTCACGCCGCACCGTTACCAGATTGAGAGAATCCGAAGCTCGCGCCTCATACACATGATGTGAGCATTCAGATGAATGCTGGGCATTATCGCTGCCTCGGCGCAGAGACCCCGCTGCTTGATCCGGGGCCTTGATCTATGCCTCTTTTGGGAAGCTGGCGCTTACGATTTCCGGCTTAATCCGATCACTCCATTGAAGTGATTGCGAGGTTGCGTTCCGTCCTCCGCTTAGATGTCGTCGGCGTCATCCACGACCATCGAGGGCAACAATGCAGGGCGCATTGTCCCAGTCGTAACCCATTACGCCTTACATGGCCAAACCAGCATGTCCCCAAGCCCCGAACTTATAGATAGGTGATAAGATAAATGCTACGGAGAGGTGGCAGAGCCCGGTTGAATGCACCTGACTCGAAATCAGACATAGTCGCAAGGCTATCGGGGGTTCGAATCCCTCCCTCTCCGCCATCAAACCCCTTTAAATCAAAAACTTACATCAAACATTCCACCATATAGTTTTGCCTGTCGTTCGCCTGCGGCAGAGTACCTGGATAGCAGGAAACAGGCTGTAACGCACTGGGTCTATGGCGCTGCTTTCCCTTCCACTTTGGTTTGAGCAGGCGAGGCTTCCCTTCATCCTTGGATGCTGGGCGTAACGGCTGGATACCACCCATCACGCCCAGTGATCAGTCGAGCTTTCTTAACTCTGCGCCGATTTTTTCCTCGTTCAGAGGAACGTATCCCTCGTCAGTATCTTTCTGTGACGCAATGATCGCCTGCCCCTTCCCGGACAGCAGCATCCGAATGTACTCCTTCACAAACGGATCGACAGGCTTGCCGGGTTCGCGATCGATGTACACATGCAGGTAGGCGGGAAATGCAACCTGCTCCGCCGACACGTTCTCGTACGTCGGCAATAGGAACGGCATACCTGCAGCAACAGCGACCGGCAAAGGACGCACCGAGGGTATCCTCGATGCATCGAAGAATCCCATAAGCGCCACGCCATAAGGATCCTCCGCAACCGCATCTCCAATGTCAGCAGGTTTGGGCAGGGCTTCGTAAGTCCGAACAAAGGTGCGATCTTCCAGGAACTGTGACCGGAATGCCAGCGTTCCTCCGCTGCCCTGATCGAGTCCGTAGATGTGAATCGCGCGCTTCGCCCACGGCCCCTTCACCCCTAGCTGCGACCACCGGGTGATCGAGCCGCCCTTCGCACCTTCCGTAAAGATCTGGCGCACCTGCTCTATCGTCAGCCCGGCAATCGGGTTCTTCGCATTCACATAGATGCCCGGAGGACTTTTGCGGCCTTCGCGCGGACCAAACGCTGCATAGCCTATGTGAATGTCGACGGGGTCATAACCATGCAAACGGTTGAACGCGAAGCGATCGTCCTCCCACATCGCACGTGCCATCGGAGCCATCGCCGAAACACCGCTCTGCAAAGCGGGTATGGCAACCGAGCTCCCCTTCATCACCGGCTGAAACTGCCGCTTGAATCCCGGATGCGTTTCGAGGAACAGTTGATCGAACTTCGTCATCATGTCCTCCCACCCGTCATTGCCCACAATCTGAACTCTGCCCTCGCGCGTGAGATACGACGCATTTTCCGGCACGGATACCGGAGTCGGCTTGTAAGCAGGAACAGCGGTCTGCGCAAATGCAGCACCCGAGAGTCCACAAACAGCAACACACTTCCACAAAGAACGAAACATTTAGTGATTTCCTTTCAAGAGCTAACGAGTCCAGGTAATCGAACCGATGAAGGTGCGAGGTGCTCCCGGAGCGATACGAAAGCGCGTGCTGCCGCCCTCGAAATAGCGGCGATCTCCAACGTTCTGCACGTTGAAGTTGACGTTGAGCCGGCTCGTATCGTGCAGTGTGCGCGAATAGGATAGATTCGTGTCCACACGTGCATAACCCGGGGTGAGATACGTGTTGCTCGCGTCACCGTAGCGACGGCCGGAGCCAAAGACACCGGCACCCACACCAAGGCCTTTCAGACCGCCGTTCGACAAGGTGTAATGGGTCCAGAAGTTTCCGGTGTGCCGCGGAGCGCCTGCGAGGAGATTCCCAACGGGAATGGTATTATCTCGCGTGACCTGCGGGATGTCGTACGCATATCCAGCGATGATGTTCCAGTTACGAGTGAGCTGAAGTGTGTTGTCCGATTCAATGCCCTTACTGCGTTGCTCTCCCACGCCAATGGAATAGCCGGAATGCACTGGGTCAGCCGTCAGCACGTTGGTCTGCTTGATCTGATACGCAGAGATCGTGGACACGTAGCGCTGCGATGGGTTCGTGAAGCGAATCCCCGTTTCCATCAATTCGCCGCGCGTAGGCTGATAGGGCGAGCTATCGAACGTCGTGCCGATCTGCGGTTGAAACGACTTCGCATAGGTCGCATAGAGCGAGACGATTTCCATTGGCTGATACACAATACCGGTACGAGGCGACCACGCGGTGTTGCGGCCGGATACGTGCGGAACATATGCGCCTCGAGCACTGAAATAGGTGTCCGTGATCGTCTTGGCAATGTCATACCGCGTGCCCAGCGTCAGCTTCAGATTTTTCCGCAGCTCAATCTGATCCTGCAGGTAGAACCCGCCATAGGCACCATCGGCGTTGTTCGAAAGGTTCATCTCGAGAACGCGCGCCGGCAGCGCTGCATAGTTGGGGTTGTAGAGATCAAGCGTGACTGCGCCAAGTGCAGTGGGCCTCGCCTTTGCATAGTTGGGATTGATCTCGCGATCAAGTTCGAAACCACCCAGGATCGTGTGCCCGATCGGCCCGGTTCGCAGGCGTCCCACGGCTTCGTTTATCCAGTAGTGCGTCTGGAAGTTCTGTTCCGAGGTGGAGTCGTTCAGCGTGATCGTGCGATTGTCTTTCGTTGAAAGCGACTGCGCGACGCGCGAGTTGTAGATCGACACGCCGACCGAGCTGCGCTCGTAACTGCGCAACACCCAATGGCTTCCTACAGTCTTATCGACACTGATGCCCACTTTGCCCTGGCGGTCCGGCGCGATGAGCTTGGGATCGTTCAGGTAGGTGCTGATGGAAACATTTGCAGGCCGTGTGCCGACCGCAATCAGTCCCTGGTCGTTCACCGAATTCTGAATAAGAAACTCGCTATAAAGCCTTACGGAGAGCGTGGGGTTCACAACCCATGTGACTACCGGCGCGACAAACGCCTTTTGCGTAAACACATAGTTGCGGAAGCTCTTCGTATCCAGTCCAGACACGGTAACCCGGTACAGCACCGACTGCTTCTTATTGAACGCACCGGTCCAATCAAGATTGAGTTGGTTGTAACGGAAGCTACCGCTGGTAAAGCTCGCGTTGAAGGCACGGTTTGGGCTTGGCGAACGGGTGACGACATTCACGACGCCACTCGGATCAAGTCGCCCGAAGACCATCGAAGAAGGTCCCTTCAGAACTTCAACCCGTTCCACGTTGCTCAGTTCCAGCGGCGCGCGATTCGAGTTCGGGTCGTTCCGAAAACCGTCCTTGAACTGGTTCATCGTCGTAAAGCCACGAATAGTAATGCTCTCGTATCGACCACCCGACGTCCACGGAATCACAACACCGGCGACATTCCGCAGCACGTCGTTCATGCTGCGCGCCTGCTGCTGGTCCAGCACCTGCCGCGACACAATCTGCAGCGACTGCGGCACATCCCGCAGCAATGTCTCCGTACGCGTACCAATGTCGGTGGCTGCGACAAGCGACCCGTTGGACGCGGAGACCGTCACGGTCTCTGCATTCGATCGCACAGCCAGTGTGATATCAAAATGCGATGCCGCGACTGACGCCATGACGTTGATCGTCCGTTCCTGCGCCTGGAACCCCTCCGCATCGGTATGCACGATGTAAGCCCCGGCAGGTACTTCAAAGTGAGCGACGCCCGTCTCATTGGTCTTCTCATCCTCTACCGCCGCTCCGCAGCTGAGCGAGAGGTGAGCTCCGGAAATAGATGCACCCTGGGCATCCGTGACCGACAGCTCAACCGCAGTCTTTGCTCCCACACAGACTGCGGGGGCGCTATCCACAGTCTGAGCAGCAACGTGCATGGCAGCCAACGGGCCGGCCCCCAGGGCCAGCAGTAAAGCCCTTGTATAGTTCCTTCTCATGGTGTCTTCCTTCCCTCTATGCAAGAGGTTGTTTTGTCGATCTCAACCCTGCCCGGTGCTTCGCCAAAAGACCACCGGGACACGGCGTTTATAAGCTGCCCAGTCGCTAAGCCGCTATGCTGTTTCGCATGCTCTGCGGTGTTCTGTGGGCACGCTTCTTCCTGCCTCGCCACGCAAACCAGCGACGAATCGAAAGGGAGAAGCCTGTCAACACCAGCAGCACGGTGCCCAGTGCTGTAAGAAGCGACACGGTCTGCCCGACAATCCCGAAGAGTTCTCCGGTATGAACGAAATGGGCCAGCAGCCGCCACCGCCTTGCGCGCGTGTTGTCCTGGTACCGTGTCCACTTCGAGACTTCCGCGGTCTTACGCGTCAACGACAACTGAGACTTCGTGCGCGGATCGCCACCATTCCCCTCATCCAACGTAAAGGCGATCTCCTTGCCCCTGGCAGGCGGCATGCGAAACATCAGGCTCGACCACGCCGGATCCTGCGCTGCAGCCTTGGCAATCAGTCGGTCGAGATCCTTGTAACGCTCCACCGGAAGTACGTCGGCCCTGGCTTCACGCTCTGCACGCGCCGGCGGCAGTGTCTCTCCCGCGACGCGATACAACAGGCCATTCGCCCACGCGTAAGCCATGATCAGTCCTGTGAGCACGATCGTCACCAATGGCAGAAACAGCCAGAAGCCAACCACTGTGTGCAAGCTCCACTCCGAGGTACGGCCAAGCCCCTTCCACTTCGGTACCAGGCCAACCCGCGCATGCTTCCACGTCCATTGCCGCGGCAACCACAGCACCAGACCACTCACCAGAAGAAACAAGAAGGCGAGTACGCAAGCGTTCTTGATCGAGCGCAAGCCTTCATTCTTCGTGCCAACAAAGGCGACATAGCGATGCAGATCATGGACCTGGTCGAAGAACCCGCGTAATTGTCCGGCGTTCGCATCCAGCACGGCCCCACTGCACGCATCGACCAGCAGCAGCCTACCGTGCGGGAAGGCAACTTCGGTAGGCCGGTGGTCGGCATACGACATCCATGAGGATGGCGCACCGTACCCAAGAGAGGCCGTGTTCGTCAGAATTTGGGAGGGAGTGACACAGCCCTGTGCAGGTGCCACGGCAGACACAAACTTATGCTCCGACCACCGGATGATCTGCGACCGGAAGGCGAGGATGCTGCCCGTAATGGCAAGAAACGCCACGACGCTGCCAACCGTGATACCAGTAAAAAGGTGTAACCAAAAGAGGATCCGTCGAGCGGTCATATCGCACCGCTTTGCGTTTGATCTGATCCAGAGAAGACGAAGCTGCTAAGGCGCATGATGGCATCCATAGCTGATCGTGCTCCACATGATCTATAGTGGTGGGCATTCGTCAGCCTTTCAAATGTTGTCGATCTCAGCCTCCTTCGGTACTTCGCCAAAAAGACAGCCGAGGAGGCTTTACTTGTAGCTCTTATCATATAGGACAAAAACAGTCCTCGTTCAGTCCGATTGAACTATAGGATTCATTAAGCGAACCTTAAGCCTCCCCACGATGTGGAGTGCCATAGATACCGGCAGTCGCCGGTTGGAACTTGGCGGCTCTAATTCTCTCCTCCATCTCTCACAAGCCGGATCTTTTGAGAAAAGCAAACCGGGCTTGTTCGCCTATCCGTATTGAGCTGGATGAGCTCTCGTGGGAGGACGCTGATTGACCAGCGAGACGCAACACTGATATATCAACCCTACAAACGAAAAAATGAATGCCGCCTTTTGCTTTGCAGCTGACTTGCGTGCGCATGGCGAACTTCTTCCCAGTTGAGATATGACCGTTCTAAAGCCACTTTATGTATAACGATTTCCTGTCGAAAGTCCGGCACTTGCTTGTAGCGCTTATCGCGATGCTGGCATTCGCTCCCTCTCTGCTGCTAGCCCAGGGAGACGCCTCTGCCGGCAGCAGGATCTTTGCGACGAACTGTTCGGGATGCCATGGTGCAGATGGCCGCGGCGGCGAGCGAGCGCCCGACATCGCGACAGACCCCAATATCAGCTCTATGGCAGACCCTGACCTGGCTGGCTTTGTGAGGAATGGTGTGGCGGGCGCGGGAATGCCTGCATTCGGCTATCTGGGCGATGACGGCATTCGTAACGTCGTCGCATACCTTCGACAGCTGCAGGGGAGGACAGGGCAGGTAAAGGTCACGGGAGATAAGTTCGCAGGCAGGTCGTTGTTCCACGGAGAAGCGGGATGCGCAAAATGCCACATGATGCACGGAGAGGGTGGATTCATGGCAAGCGACCTCTCCTCCTACGGCAGCGGTGCCCCGGTGAAGCGGATACGGACAGCCATCCTCGATCCCGCCACCATCGTGACGCCGAACTCTGAAGTCGTAGAAGTTGCGAATGGTGCGGAAGTTCTACGCGGCGTGTTGCGGTCAGAGGATAACTTCAAGGTCATCGTTCAGACGGAGGATGGGAGCTTTCACAGATTCGCGAAGTCCGCTGTAAAGGTGACGTACACGGGCCACACCATGATGCCGGCCGATTACAAGAGCAGGCTCTCCGAGAGGCAGTTGAACGACATCGTCAGCTACCTGGTGTTATCGGCCAGCAAGATCGATCCCGCAACAGCGGGCAACAAACACGGTGAACAGTGATAAGAACACGGGTCAAAAAAAAGGCAACGGGGTATCTGCCCTACGCAGAACCGAAGGGTGCGAGATGAGCACTCAGCTTTGGAAGAGCGTTCTGCGGTCTGCCGCGTGTGGCATGCTCGCCGCGTGTGGGGTTGCATCAGCAATAGCCCAAGAAAAAAATCAGGAAAGCGGCATCGTCACCACCGAGATGCTGCGCAGCACAACGCTCCGGCAGAACTGGCCTTCCTATAACGGCGACTACACGGGACGCCGCTACTCCAGCCTCACGCAGGTGACGCCGCAGAATGCGGGGCAGCTTATGGTGAAGTGGGTCTTTCACAGCCGCAACGCAGGCATCCTCGAAGCCACGCCGGTCGTCGTGGATGGCGTGATGTATATGACGGGCTCGAATGATGCCTATGCCCTCGATGCGGTGACGGGCAAGGTGCTATGGCATCACCAGCGGTCCGTGACACAGGGACTCATCGACGATGCTTCGGGGCACATCAACCGCGGCGTCGCGATCCTGGGGCATCGTCTTTACATGGAGACGGACAACGCTCATCTGCTCTGCCTGGACGCGCGATCGGGAAGCCTGCTCTGGGATGTGGCCTATGCTCCGGGAAACAAGAACTACGGAGCAACCAGCGCACCGCTGGTTGTGAAGGACAAAGTTCTTGTCGGGACATCGGGCGGCGACGACGGTGTGCGCGGATTTATTGCGGCATTCGATGCAACGACCGGCAAAGAGGCGTGGAGATTCTGGACGATTCCTGCACCGGGCGAGCCAGGCTCAGAGACCTGGCCAAAGGGCTCGGCCTATCAGCATGGCGGCGGAACAACGTGGATGCCAGGCACCTACGACCCGGAGCTCAACACGATCTACTGGGGCACAAGCAATCCTTCACCGGACTTCGATGGCAGCGTGCGCGAAGGCGACAATCTTTACACGAACTGCGTCCTGGCTCTCGATCCCGATACCGGCAAGCTGAAGTGGCACTTCCAGTTCACGCCACACGACCTGAACGACTTCGATGCAACCGAGACACCCGTACTGATTGATGCCGCCCTCAAAGGCAAGAAGCGAAAGCTGTTGGTACAGGCAAACCGTAACGGCTTTCTGTATGTGCTCGATCGAGAGACAGGCGCGTATCTCCAAGCTACGCAGTTTGTGAAGGTGCAAAACTGGGCCAAAGGGATCGACGCAAACGGACGCCCCATTCGCACGGATCTGATCCCGATGGAGGAGGGCACGCGGATGTGCCCAAGCTATGCAGGCGGAACAAACTGGTATTCCCCCACATATAGCGAGCACATGCGGATGTTCTACTTCATCTCGCAGGAAGACTGCAGCGTGTACAAGGCGAAGCCCGAAGGCTTCGAAGAGGGACATGCGTACTACTCGACCGGAGCAACCCATCTGCCCACAGAGCTGAACCGGAAGTTTCTCAATGCATATGATCTAAGCACTCAGAAACGAGTGTGGAGCTACGAGCAGGTGGGCGACACGCGCAGCTTCGCCGGGGTTATGAGCACGGCAACGGGGCTGGTTGCCTTCGGTAATCCTGCCGATGAGTTTGAAATCGTGGATGGGCGCGACGGCCGTTCCCTCTGGCACTTCAACACCGGCCAGCAGGTGCATGCGTCTCCGATGAGTTATGCAGTCGATGGCAAACAGTACTTTGCCATTGCAGCCGGAAGCGATCTTTTCACATTCGGCCTGCCGGACTCAGCGGTAGGCATACACACAGGTAAGACGGGCAGGCGAAAGCCAACGAAGTGAATCTATTTCTCCGAACTTTAAGACAGCTCATCCATTAGCGTTTTTTTGGATTTTTCAACTTATGGATTGGCTCTTTTGTCTGAATGACCCTGGAATGCAGCTGCGACTCGTGCTGCTTGGTTTGTTCATTCAACAGTAATGCTGTTGCGTCCAAGATGTGATCCCTCATCAGATCTGCCGCCTCATCTCCTTTGCGCTGCTCAATCGCACGCATGATCGGCTTATGAAATGAGAGAGTATGCTCCAGCTCAACCAAGTGGGACGTCACCAGAATCATCTTTGCCATTGCATGGTGAATCGTCTGAAACAGACTACTCGCCGTACGATTTTTTGAAGCCTGAAAGATCGCTCGATGAAAGAGCAGGTCCGAGGATACAAGTTTCAACCGATCCTGCGAACTGGATTCCAGGTCTCGAATTGACTTCTTCAACAGAGCAATATCATCTGCGGTGGCACGCTGCGCCGCAAGGCGTGCAAGGCCTGGTTCCATCAGCAGTCGCAGCTCCGTCAGCTCTTCGACCGACGTGTCGTCGAGCAAGAAGAGAAACTGCAGTGGAACAGCAAGAATGGTTGAAGTATCCGTGTTCAGATAACTGCCGTCGCCAACTTTTTGCGTGATGATCCCCATGATCTCAAGCACCTTCAGAGCCTGGCGCAGCGATGAGCGCGCCACGTTGAAGTGCGCCGCCAGCTCCCTCTCTGAGGGCAAGCGCGTACCCTGCGTCAAAACCCCTTCACGCAGTAGTTCCTGAAACCGCTGAATGAGTAACTGGGTAACATTCTCCTTGCTTCCGGTCAAAGAAGTTGGAAGCAAGGGCTCATCGATCATTTTCTTCGCCTGACGCATACACGCATATTCAGCGAGGGCCGTCCCGATCGTCAATCGCTATCCCACGCCAGGACGCAGACAAAGGGAATTCCTGCCATCCGTCTTCCCTCCAGGCGCCTATCTGTCGATCTATCGGAAGAAAGTCTTGACAGATTTTTCTCAAAGGTAGTACCTTTCGCTGCGTTTCGTAACCCTTCACTTTTCGGGGTTGAACGGCTGGAGGCCGCAGGTATGTTTTGCAGAAGCCCAAAGATACTATCCGTGCTCGCGATGCTGATCATGAGTTTGGCATCGCTCAGTGACATCGCTCTCGCCCAGGTTGAGCAAGGCCGATTTGTCGGCCACATTCAGGATCCCACGGGAGCCATTATCGTCGGAGCCAGCATTGAGGCGACAAATGTTGCCACCAACATCATGCAGCATGCCGAGACGAACGAAGGTGGAGATTTCGTCATCACGCCTGTGCTGGCTGGAAACTATACCCTTGCGGTCACGGCACAGGGTTTTCAGCGGGCAACGACCAAGGTCATAGAGGTCCAAGTAGGACAGATTGTCCGTCAGGATCTTGTATTGCCCATTGGTACTGCCAATATGACGGTTGAGGTAACCTCTACTGCCCCATTGCTTTCAACGGATTCGGCTACTGTCGGCACCGTCATCACGAATAAGCAAGTCGTTGAGTTGCCTGTAAACGGTCGTGGCTTCTATCGGCTTGCGCAGCTCACACCAGGCGCTGCGCTGCTGCCGCCTACCGGCAACTCGCTCGCCATTCGTCCTGAGGTTGTCAACGGAAACGTCATTAGCGGGATTCGCGGCAGTGCAACCTCGTTCCTCATGGATGGTGTCGACGTCAGCGAACAGCATCAGGGTGGCACCTTCATCCAGACTTCGATCGATGCTCTGCAAGAGTTTTCGGTCGTGCAAAGTCCTTATTCGGCGGAGTACAACCGCGGCGGCGCCTTCTTCAACGCGACAACTAAGCCGGGAACCAATCGATACCACGGCGTCCTCTTCGAGTTTCTGCGTAACGATGCCCTGGATGCTCGCAACTACTTCTCGCTCACCCGTCAACGGCAGAAGCGAAATCAGTTCGGTGGCAATCTTGGCGGACCGCTAAGCGTTCCACATCTGTACAACGGCAGGGACCGCACGTTTTTCTTCTTCAACTTCGAGGGCCAACGCCTGCGCACTGGCCTTGTCAACAACATCATCGTTCCATCTGATGCCCGCCGCGCCGGAAACTTCTCCGATCTTCTTGGCTCGAACAGAATCATCTACGACAGAACTAATCTCGTCGGCGGTGTTCCTCAGCCGTTCCCGGGAAATATCATTCCTGCAAGCCGCCTCTCTCCGCAGGCGCTTGCCATTCAGCAGTATTACCCGCGCCAAAACACCGCGACTGGGACCAACAGCACTGCCCCCTCGCAGTCGATCGATTTCAACCAGTACATCGTCCGCCTGGATCACCAGATCACACCGAAGAATCGTCTGTTCGCGCGTTGGGTTTATATCCAGCAGAAGGAAGTCGATCCCAACTCCTCAGTGGCCCTGGGCAATGCGGCCCTGACGTCCTGGGGGCAGGACATCGCCGTTGGCGTGATATCCAACGTTGGCTCAACCATGGTCAACGAAGCACGCGCGCACTTCCTCCCCAGCCACGTCCGCCTGCAGGGTTTCCTGCAGGGACCTGATTGGAACGGAATCTTCGGCGTCAGCGGGTTCAGCGATCTGCTGCGGCCGGGTGTCGGCGGCGTCTTTCCTGACTACGCCTGGAGCGGCTATGGCTCCCTGCAGGGTTCGGGATTCGATCAGCGCCCGAAGTCGCAGGACCGCAAGGCCTTCGAAGCAACCGATAACTTCACCATCCTCAAGGGCAAGCAGGCGATTAAGTTCGGCGTGCTCTTCCGCTACTATCAGTGGCTCGGCTACGACAGTCAGAACTTCGCCGGCTCCTCCACCTTCAACGGCAACGCCACCGGTAACAACACGACCAGCGGCGATGCCTATGCCGATTTTCTGCTCGGCTATCCCTCTGCCGTTGTCAGAGCCTATCCAGCAGATAACTTCGGCGGCCAGGGCCTCTACAAGCAGTTCTTCGTGCAGGACGACTACCGCGTCAGCGATCGGCTTACCATCAACATGGGTCTTCGCTACGAGTATTCGCCCTGGCTCGACGGATATAAGGGGCAGATCGGAACCTTCGACCCCACGCAGTCGAAGCCCATCATCGTCTCAGGTACAGGTACGGTGCCGGACCTCACCAGTCAGTTTGCTGCACCTGCTGCCTACCAATACTTTGGACAGTACATTCAGACCAGCAGTCAGGCAGGCCTTCCTCTAAACCTCACCTACACCAACAAGACGCAGTTTGCGCCACGGGTAGGCATCTCATTCGGCGTAGATCGTAAAACCGTCATACGCGCCGGCTTCGGAATGTTCTACGAACCGGAAGGCACCGGCGGTCGCGTCAATCTGAACACGCTTCCGTATCGGCTGTCGGAGACGATCAATCAGACACAAAATGTCACCCCCACCCGCTCGCTTGCGAACTACTTCCTCGGCTCCCCGCTCGGTTCGGCGACCTCCACTCCGTCGCTTGGGCCAACGCGGACCCACCTCAGCATGGGAACCAATATCCATTACAGTCTGAACGTGCAGCGACAGTTCACAGATCACGATCTCTTTGAGATCGGGTATGTTGCGAATCGTGGCGTCCATCTGAGTTCCAGCAATGACGCCAACGTTCCACTGGTGCCGGGCACAGGCGCAATCCAGGCACGCCGGCCTTACCCATTGTGGAGCGGCATCACCTATCAGACGCAGGATATGTCGAATCACTACGACTCCCTGCAGACCAAGTTCGAACACCGCTTCAACCGCGGTTTCAGCGCTCTGGTCGCCTACACCTACTCCAAGACGCTGCAGTATAACCAGGCATCCGTCCTTGGAGGAAATACAGCGTACGAATATGCCCGCGCACCCTATGACATTCCTCACAATGTCGCGATCAGTGGCAGCTATCAGCTCCCCTTCGGCCACGGCCGCACCTACCTCAACCGTACCAATGGATTCGTCGATGCCCTCATCGGCGGATGGCAGGCCCAGACGATCCTGGTCGTCCGCAGCGGAACTCCGTACACGCCCATCATCTCCTCCGACCGCGCCAACACCGGCGTCGGCTCGCAACGTCCGAACCTCAATCCCGCAGGCGGCAATCCGAATTTCAAGCGGTCGCTCGGCGCATGGTTCGACAGAACGCAATATGTCGTCGCTCCAAACTTCACTTACGGTCAGGTGCGCGCAAACACATTGCGCTCCGGAACCTACAACCAGTTTGACGCCTCCATCTTCAAAAACTTCTCGCTCCCAGGTGAGAGCACGCTATCCTTCCGTGCAGAGCTTTTCAACTTCCCCAACACTGTCAGCTTCAACGCTCCCAGCAACGTGACCATCGACAACGCGGCTGCGGGACAGGTCACCAGCTCCTCCAACACACCGCGTCAAATCCAGTTCGCACTCAAGTACAACTTCTAACCAGACGAGGACCAGCTTGCTCAATACTGCATACATGAAGAACTCTCTCATTGCCTCTCTCATCGTCTGTTCAGCACAGGCGGCGCTCGCGCAGGGGGTAGTCCCTCCTGCGCCGGCAGCTTCTACCGAGAGCCCGGCCATCATCACAGTCGACCTCGCCAGCAAGGTTGGTCCATACAAGCCCATCTACAGCTGGTTTGGCTACGATGAGGGCAACTACACCACCATGAAGGACGGTAAAGTCCTGCTGCGCGAGCTCAAAGACCTCAGCCCCGTGCCCGTCTACATCCGTGCGCATCATCTCCTCACCTCCGGCGACGGCAAGGCCGAGCTGAAGTTCAGCTCCACCAACGTCTACACCGAAGACGCCTCCGGCAAGCCCGTCTACGATTTCAAGATCCTCGACGGCATCTTCGACGAGTACAAGGCCGCCGGCGTCCGTCCCATGGTGGAGTTCGGCTTCATGCCCAAGGATCTTGCCGCAGACCTGCCCGACCGCAAAGTCCCCTACCAGGTTCACTACCCCAAGAGCGCCATCAGCGGAGCGTCTAACAATCCCCCCAAGGACTACAAGAAGTGGGGCGAGCTCATCCGCGTCGTCACCGCGCACTTCGTCGAACGCTACGGCCGGGAGACCGTGCTCCAGTGGTACTTCGAGGTCTGGAACGAGCCCGACATCGACTACTGGCATTCCACCCCCGAGGACTACTGGAAGCTCTACGACTACGCCGTCGCCGGTGTAAAGTCCGTCCTTCCCGGCGCGCACGTCGGAGGCCCAGCCACCACCAGCCCCTCCAATGAGAAGGCTTACAACTATCTCAAGGGTTTCCTCGATCACGTCCAGTCGGGCAAGAGCCTCGCTGACGGCAAATCCATACCGCTTGATTTCATCTCCTTTCACGCTAAGGGATCGCCAAAGATCGTCGAGAATCGCGTCACCATGGGTATCAACCACGAGCTGGCGGATGCCGACCGCGGCTTTTACCTCATCTCGCAATACGCGAAGTACCGAGGCCTCCCCATCATCATCAGCGAAGCCGACCCCGAGGGCTGCGCCGCATGCTCCTCACGCGTCAACCCCGCCAACAACTACCGCAACGGCACACTCTACCCCGCCTATACCGCAGCCGCATACAAGGCGCTCTTCGAGCTGCAGGACAAGCACAAAGTCAACCTGCTCTCCATGCTCAGCTGGTCCTTCGAGTTCGAAGACAAGGACTACTTCGAAGGCTTCCGGTCCCTCTCCACCAACGGCATCAACAAGCCAATCCTCAATCTCTTCCGTATGTTCGGCCTCATGTCCGGCACGCGTGTTGCGACCACCAGCACAGCAAGCGTTCCTCTGGAAACACTGGTCAAGACCGGCGTTCGCGAGAAGACGGATGTTGATGGCATGGCGGCTATCGACGATCGCAAAGCGACCGTCCTGCTCTGGAACTATCACGATGCCGATCAGCCTGCTGCAGCCACGCCAACAACCGTCGAGCTCAGCGGCTTTCCAGCAGGCATCAAACGAGTCCTCGTGCAGCACTACCGCATCGACGACACACACAGCAACGCCTACACCGTGTGGAAGTCGATGGGCTCACCCCAGCAGCCGACAACCGAGCAGTACGCGCAGTTGCAGGCCATCGCCGGACTACAGCTGCTGACCTCACCCGTATGGGTGGATGTCGTCGGGGGCAAGCTCAATCTCCCTACCGAGCTTCCCCGTCAAAGCATCTCGCTTATGAAGATTACCTGGTAGAGAGGAACAGGCTAAGCGTGACCAATCGCAAATGGTATTTCGTTGTGATGGTGGCGGTGGCGATCGCCATCAGCTACTTCGACCGGCAGACGTTGCCGGTCGCGATCGCCGCCATCCAACACAACATTCCGTTGTCCAACCAGCAGTTCTCTTATCTGCAAACAGCATTTCTGCTCGCCTACGCCGCCATGTATGTGCTGGGTGGCAGGCTGCTGGACGCGCTCGGAACACGGAAAGGCTTCTTGCTCATCATGGTGTGGTGGTCGATCGCCTGCGCCCTGCATGGTCTTGCCACTGGCTTCACGTTGCTGCTCTTCTCTCGCCTGTTATTGGGTGGAGGCGAGGGAGGAGCTTTTCCCGCAGCGACGCGCGTCGTCGCCGAGTGGATCGAGCCGAAGGAGCGCTCGACCGCCATGGGGCTGATCAACGCAGGAACTGCCGTCGGTTCCGTGCTCGCTCCTCCCATCATCGGTTTTATTCTGCTCACCAGCGGGTGGCGCACCATCTTCCTCGTCGCTGGAGCAGCAGGACTCGCATGGGTCGTGTGGTGGGCCATCGCCTATCGCTCCAACTCCATGACGCTCTCTTCGAACACCGTGGACGCCCGCGTCCTGGGTGCTGGTATAGGACTCGGCAAGGTCATCTCCATGCGTCGCGTGCAGGCCTTCGTCTTCGCCAAATTCATGTCCGACTCCGCCTGGTACTTCCTGCTCTTCTGGCTGCCCAAGTACCTCTACGACGTACGCGGCTTCGACATCAAGCAGGTCAGTTACTACGCCTGGATTCCCTACGCAGCCTCGGGTGTGGGAAGTTTCATCGGCGGCTGGGCCTCCTCGCGGCTCATCCAGAACGGCCGTTCCATCGATGTATCCCGCAAGCTTGTCCTCGGCTGCTGCGCCCTCGGTATGCCCGTCGTCATGCTGGTTTCGATCGCACCCGTACAGATCGCACTCGTGCTCTTCAGTATTGCGTTCTTCTGCCAACAGGCATGGTCGGGACTCATCATGACCCTGCCGACTGACGTCTTTCCGCTCACCATCGTCGGCACCGTCGCCGGCCTCATCGGCTTTGGGGGAGCCATTGGAGGTGCACTCTTCGGCCTGGTCGCCGGATACCTGCTGGGCCACGGATTCACTTATGCGACCTTGTTCCTCATCGTTGGAACCTTTCATCTCATCGGCTTCCTCGCCATCCTTCTATTCGCTGGCAGGATTCAACCACTAAGCGCCATTGACCTACAGGAAATTGAGAGCGCCGCATGAAAATCACCGAAGTCCGTACTCGCGTCGTCCAGTGGGAAGGCAAGACCGTTCCCCTTCCCCCACACTTCTGCACCAATCCCATGGATCTCGTCTCCTTCCGCGAGGCCTCGATGGGGAACTTCGCGTTTCACAATTGGCTTGTGGTCGAGATCTTCACCGACAACGGTCTCATCGGCCTGGGCAACGCCGCGCTCTCGCCCATGGTGACCAAGCAGCTCGTCGACATCTACCTCAAGCCGCTGCTTCTCGGCGCAGACCCGTGGGACGTCGAATACCTCTGGCAGCAGATGTACCGCCGTACCCTCGCCTTCGGCCGCAAGGGTGTAGCCCTCACGGCGATCTCTGCAGTCGATATCGCACTGTGGGATCTCATGGGCAAAGACGCCAGGCAGCCGGTCTTTCGCCTGCTGGGCGGTCGCACCAAGGAAAATATCCCCGTCTATGCGAGCCGGCTCTACGCGATGCCCATCCCCGAACTTCGCACCGAGGCACAGAAGTACAAGGATGAAGGCTACAAAATGATGAAGTTGCGCTTCGGTTGGGGTCCGCTCGACGGCGCTGCTGGAATGCAGAAGAACATCGAACTCGTACGCAATGTCCGCGAGGTCATTGGCTACGACATCGATCTCATGACCGACGCTTACATGGGGTGGACACTCGACTACGCCAAGCGCATGCTGCCTCTGCTCGAACCCTTCCAGCTGCGCTGGCTCGAAGAGGCCGTCATCCCCGACGATACCCGCGGCTACAAGGAGTTGAAGAGTTACGGCCGCATTCCCATCGCAGGCGGCGAGCACGAGTTCACCATCTTCGGCTTCCGCGAGCTGCTCGAAAACAACGCGCTCGATGTTATCCAGTTCGACACCAATCGTGTCGGCGGTATCAGCCAGGCTCGTAAGATCTGCGCGCTGGCCGAATCCTTCCAGATTCCCGTTACACCGCATGCTGGGCAAATGCACAATTATCACGTCGTCATGGCGAGCCTTAACTCACCTATCGCCGAGTACTTCCCGCAGGTCGACGTCGAGGTCGGCAACGAGCTCTTCTGGTACATCTTCGACGGCGAGCCCACGCCGACCAATGGCACCATCAATCTCGACGATAACCTGCCCGGCCTCGGCCTCACCGTCAACGAAGAGTCGCTGAAGCGATTCCATGTCATCGAATAAGGAGCCACCACGATGCGTTTCGTTCAACTTGCTAACGGCGACCTGCGTGGTGTCGCGCTCGTCGAGGAGCCTCACCTCATCCTGCTCGCGGAGGTCACCTCGGTCTACCAGCTTGCACAGCGTGCGCTCACGCAGAAGCTTCCGCTGACGAAGCTCGCACAGTCGCTCGCCACCGGCGACCGCATTCTCTACGACGACGTCTACGCGCAGAACTCAGCGTGGACGCTGCTTGCACCAATCGATGTGCCGGGCGCGCCGCAGAGCACGCTCGTCTCCGGCACCGGCCTCACGCACCTCGGCAGCGCACGCGAGCGCCAGGCGATGCACACGGAGACGACGAAGAAGTCCGACGCCGAGATGACCGACAGCATGCGCATGTTTGAGTGGGGTCGCGAGAAAGGCCGGCCCGAAGCAGGCGAGATCGGCATCGCACCCGAGTGGTTCTACAAGGGTGACGGCGCGAGTATTCGCGCGCCGTTTGCCGCGCTCAACATTCCCGGCCACGCAGAGGATGGCGGCGAAGAGGGCGAGATCGCCGCGATCTATCTCATCGATAGCGATGGCGAACCGCATCGCATCGGCATGTGTACCGGCAACGAGTTCTCCGACCACGTCTTCGAGCGCAAAAATTACCTCAACCTCGCGGGCTCCAAGCTACGCGTCTGCTCGCTCGGGCCGGAGATCGTCATCGGCGCAGACTTCGCCGATGTTCCCGGCAAGGTGCGCGTGCTGCGCAATGGCGCGCCGATATGGGAGAAGAACATCCGCACCGGCGAAGACAACATGTGCCACTCGCTCGCCAACCTCGAGCATCATCACTTCAAGTTCGCCGGACACCGCCAGCCCGGCATGCTGCACGTCCACTTCCTCGGCGCGGATGCCCTCTCCTGCGGTGACAACGTAAGCCTCGCCGCAGGCGACGTCACCGAGGTCAGCTTCACAGGATTTGGCCGCCCGTTGACCAACACCATCGCCGCCGATGAGACCATGTCCTCAGCCGTCCGCGTACAGCCGATGGCATAAGGAGCCTGAATCAATGTCGAAGCAAACAGTAGCTCTTCTCGGTATCGGAACCATGGGCCGCGGCATGGCGGCAAACCTGCTGAAGGCAGGCTTTCCCCTTACCGTCTACAACCGCACACGCGAGAAGGCTGAGCCGCTCGCCGCGCAGGGCGCAACCATCGCCGACACGCCTGCCGAAGCAGCAAAGAATGCCGACGTCGTCCTCTCCATCCTCTCCGACGACGATGCTTCGCGCGCAGCCTGGCTAGGCGATAACGGTGCGCTCGCAGCAATGATGGCAGGCAGCACCATCGTCGAGTGCGGCACCCTCTCGCCGGAGTGGATCGCAGAGCTGGATGCGAAGAGCAAAGCCAAAGGCATAGGTCTCGCTGAAGCTCCAGTCACCGGCAGTCGTCCGCAAGCCGAGGCAGGCCAGCTCACCTTTCTCTGCGGATGCGAAGATGCCACGCTCGACAAGGTGCGCAGCGTGCTCGAACCCATGAGCAAAGGTATCGTGCATCTCGGCCCTGTCGGCAGTGGCGGACAGTTGAAGCTCATCAATAACTTCCTCTGCGCAGTGCAGGTCGCATCCTTCGCGGAAGCGCTTACGTGGATCGAACGCACCAGCCTCAATCGCGAACAGGCACTCGAGATGCTGAAGACCGGCGCGCCCGGCAGCGGCATCTTCAACGCCATGAGCCAGCGCATGACCGACCGCACCTACGAGGTCAACTTCCTTCTGCGCCTGTTGAACAAGGACGTTCGCTACGCCGAGGCAGCAGCAGCAGAGCACGGCGTCACGCTCACCACCGCAACCGCCACACTCAATCTCCTCAATCAGGCGGAGCAGCAGGGCCTCGGCGAGAAGGATATGTCCGCCGTCTTCGAGGTCGTACGCGAATCGCGCGACATACGCGAAAGCAATACATAGCAATACCGGAGGGTCTTCCCATGCGGCACTGGATCATTGCGGGCGCCATCGCCTGCGCCACACTCACCTCATCGCAGCTTCTGGCGCAGTCGCAACCGGCCTTCCGCAATACGAAGCTCCCCGTCGAAGACCGTATCACCGACCTCATCGGCAAGCTCACGCTCGAGGAGAAGGCGCAGCAGCTCAACCACACCAACAAGGGTCTGCCGCGCCTCAACCTCCCAGCCTGGGGCGGTTGGAACCAGACCCTCCACGGCGTGTGGTCGAAGCAGCCAACAACGCTCTTTCCCATCGCCACCGCCATGGGCGCAACCTGGGACCCTGATCTGATCCACACCGTCGCCGTCGCCATGAGCGACGAAGGCCGCGCTCTCTATAACGCCAAGGCAGAAGGCCCGCGCACCACCCACGGCCTCGTCTTCCGCTCGCCCGTCATCAACATCAGCCGCGACCCGCGCTGGGGCCGCGTGCAGGAGGTCTTCAGCGAAGACCCCTACCTCACCGGGCGCATGGCCGTCGCCTACGTCCGCGGACTGCAGGGCGACGACATCAGTCACCTCAAGCTCGCGGCCACCGTCAAGCACTTCGCTGTCAATAACGTCGAAACCGGGCGTCAGCACCTCTCCGCTACCGTCGATGAACGCAACCTCTTCGAGTACTGGCTCCCCCACTGGCGCGATGCCATCATGGAGGCGCACGCCCAGTCCGTCATGTCCAGCTATAACGCCATCAACGGCACGCCCGACGCCGTCAATCACTACCTGCTCACCGACATTCTCCGCGGCAAGTGGCACTTCGATGGCTTCGTCACCGACGACCTCGGCGCCGTCGAGCTTCTCTCCAGCACACGCCACAACGAAGTCGGGCAACGCTTCTCCGAAGACCCCGTCTACTCCGCCGCCATGGCCATCAAGGCAGGTAACGACTCCGACGATCCCGAGTTCGAGACCAACCTGCCCCTCGCCGTCCAGCGCGGAATGCTCACCGAAAAGGAGATCGATCGCGCCCTGCGCAACGTCCTCCGCGTCGGCTTCCGCCTCGGCGCCTTCGATCCACCCGAGGACAGCCCTTACTCGAAGATCGGCATGGACGTCGTACGCTCGCCTGAGCATCTCAAGCTCTCCGACCAGCTCGGAGCTGAGTCCATGACCCTTCTTCTCAACCGCCAGAACTTCCTCCCTCTCGACAAAGCGAAGATCAAGTCCGTCGCAGTCATCGGCCCCGCCGGTGGCGACGACTACGAGACCGGCAATTATTACGGCACGCCATACAGAAAGGTCAGTGTGACGCGTGGCCTTGAATCGTTGCTTGGCAACAAGGTCAAGGTTGAGTATGAAAAAGGTACAGGCTACATCGATTCGCTCGACCAAAAGGCCATCGACCGTGCGGTCGAGCTGGCACGTAAGAGCGATATCGTCGTTCTCTGCCTTGGCACCAATTTAAAGGTCGAAGCCGAGGGTCGCGACCGCCGCAATCTTGACCTGCCTGGCGCGCAGGAGCAGTTACTCGAAGCGGTCTATGCGGCCAACCCCAAAACCGTACTTGTCCTCGAGAATGCCGGACCATTGGCCGTCACCTGGGCGAACGATCACCTACCAGCCATCCTTGGCGCCTGGTATCCCGGCGAGGGAGCAGGCGACACCATCGCTCGTACACTCTTCGGCGACAATAATCCCAGCGGCCACCTGCCTTATACCGTCTACCAGAGCCTTGATGGCGTCCCGCCGCAGAATGAATACGACGTCAGCAAGGGCTATACGTACATGTATTTCAAAGGCCTTCCCCTGTACCCGTTTGGACATGGCCTCAGCTATACAAGCTTTTCCTACAGCGGCCTGAAGGTCGCACGTTCCGCTGCCGGGCTTACCGTATCCTTCGCCATTAAGAACGTGGGCGAGCGTGCGGGAGCAGATGTCGCACAGCTTTACACCCATCAGCGGAGCAGCTCGACCTATCAGCCCATCAAAAGCCTCCGCGCCTTTGAACGCGTACTTTTGAAGCCAGGTGAAACCAAGCTCATTTCATTCGAAGTTCCTTACAGTCATCTTGCTTTCTATGACGTAAAGATTCACGACTTTCGCGTCGAACCCGGAACCTTCGATATCCTGATCGGATCTTCGTCTGAAGACATCAGGCTTCGCAGTGAAGCAAACATCTCTGAAGCCATCAGAGCTGCGAAAAAATAGACGACATCACGCTCGCACCTGGCGACTGGGTGCGAGCGCTTGGCTGGTCGTCGATCTCTGCAATACGCTCGTGCAGCCATCCCGGCCAGCAGACAGGTATTGCATGCACAAGCCTCTCAATAAGTCGCCCGGCCCCCGCTCAAGTCGAAGACCGCGCCCGTCGTAAACGAGTTCTCCTCTGACACCAGCCACGCAACCATCGCGCTCAACTCCTCCGGCATTAAAAAACGTCCGCGAGGAATCTTCGAGAGCATGAAATCGATGTGCTCCTGGCTCAGTTGCTCAAAGATGCGGGTCTTCGCCGCAGCCGGGGTAATGCAGTTCACCGCAATGTTGTAGCTCGCGGTCTCTTTGCCCAGCGACTTGGTCAACGCAATCACCCCAGCCTTCGACGCGCTGTAGCCGGACGCCGTCGGATTCCCTTCTTTACCCGCGATCGAAGAGATATTCACGATGCGTCCATAGTTGCGTTCCATCATGCCTGGCACAATCGCGCGGCAACAGAAAAAGACCCCGGTGAGATTAATCTCCATCACCTGGCGCCATGCGTCGACGGGATACTCCCATGTCTTGAAGTTCGGCCCCGCAATTCCGGCGCTTGCCACCAGGATGTCGATCGCTCCGTGCTGCTTGACCGTGTTCGCTACAGCAGCATTGACGCTCGCTTCATCCGCAACATCCACGACTTCCGTCGTCACAGTTCCAGCTACCTGCAGCTTTTCCCAAGCGTCCTTCAAAAGCGCCGGGTCCTTGTCCCACAGCGAAACCGAGGCACCGGAAGCCAACATCCGCTCTGCAATGGCAAACCCCAGGCCCTGGGCACCCCCTGTAATCACGGCATGGCGTCTATTCAGGTCGATATGATTCACATCTGTCTCCGCGGAATAGTTATAACGCAAAGTGATTGCATATGCAGCCCCTTGTCTGCACAGATAACACCATATTCAAGAAGACCCAAGTCACGCTCATACCGGAATGGATCCCGCGCGCTGCCCGTCCGACAATCTACACAACCTGGGGGCAACGTCCTCGGGATCACTTCAGGGTGTACGTTACTCCGGTGGTGAACTGGAACGAGTTGCGGCGGAAGCCCTCCGGCGGGTTACCGAGGTAGTTGTCGGTGTTCATCACAGAAAAGTTCAGGCGCTTGTAGAGGGGGAAGACAAAGCCGGCCGACGCGACGCCGGAGTAGGCCTGGATGACGTTGAAGGTTGGGTTCAAACTCACGGATTCGTTGAACTTGATGTTGTGCGGGAAGACACGGCTCCACGTCTCTCCGATGGAGGCGCTCACCAGATTCTCGCTCGGCGTGCCCAGCCCGCTGGTGATTCCGTTGTAGAACAGCTGCTGCTCATACTGCAGACTTGTCCGGAACGAGAGATCGTTCTGTGGCGTTCGCAGGATCGCCCAGCCGATGCCCGCGCCATAAGCATGTTGCAGCTCCAAACCAGAGCCGAAGTTGTGGTCTGCTCTTCCATTCACCAGGCCGAAGACCATCGGCGAGAAGAACTTGTCGTACTCCAGGTCGCCGTGGAGAATATTTGTCTTCGTCACCGATTCCGTCTGGTAGACGGTTCCTCCGGAGATGATCTCCGGGGCCTTCGCCAGGCCATAGGTTCCGCTCAGGTTCAGAATCGTCTTGCTTCCGGCCGGCAATCCTGCAATGGTGGGGATCGCTCGCACCAGTCCGACGCCACCAGTGTAGGTCTGCGAACTATTCGTCGCGCTAACCAGCGCCGCACCCAGGGTCACGGTGCCATTCCATCCGTAGAAAAAGTCCGACTGGTTGTGCAGTTCGCGTGTGTAGGCGGCCTCTTCAAGCATGAAGGAGATATCTTTTACCGGGAACTCACGCACCTTATTCTCCGGCAACAAGACAGAGAGAGTCTCGTTCTCCAGCTTGATTGTTCCCACCGGCACCTGCTCCGCGATGTTCTTCTTCTTCAGCTTCTGTGTGGTCAATCCCGTGGCAAACACCGTAGCCGTATGCATTGACTTGATCTTATTTAGCGGGATCGTGAGATCGCCCAGCACGTCGTCGTGGAAGCTCACATTCCCATAGACGACCTTACCGACTTTGCCAGTGAGGGCATCACCGTTGCTCAAGATAATTGCATCCTGATCGCCCTTAGTTTGATTGTCCGTCGCTTTCTCTGCCTCGGTGGCCTGCGCTCGCATCTGTCTGCCGGCAGACAGCATCACCATCCAAACCACCATCCAAACTATGTGCAGCGTACGACTCGACCCCAAGAGACCCGTATTTCTTCTAACCATGACTTCTATGATGACAAAGCCTCGCCTGATGCGATGCACAGGCGAGACTTCTACCTCATTCCCCAATGCTGCGGCGGCCCCGTCGGTATAGAGCTTTGATTCACAATGCCGTTCTTTTCTAGGCCCGGCAATTGCTGAATCAGCCTGCTCCAGGAAGCATGAGAGGATTCTCATCCTCGCCACGGGCTTAGTGACCGGAAGCCCGTGGGCGCTCGTGGCGGTGTCGGATTGGAGTTCTTAGGATGCCCCCTGATCAGCCGCGCCGCCAGCCGGACCCGCGAATCACCGAGCAGAAGTTTCCCCGAATGAATGCAGGGTCCTTGTCCGCAAGCACGTCGGCTTTGACGTTTCCAAAAGTCGTCTCCGGCTTATGCTTTATGCCATCGTAGAAAGCCTGGATGATGTCCTCCTTGAAATCGGGGGTGCGCGGAAACTCACTCACAACAGCATGTCTCTCCTGCTCGCTGAACTTGTCATAGGTCAGTCCAAGAACATCCATCTCCACCCCCGCGGTGACAAGAGCAATCACAGGGTCCATGTACTGAGGGATGCCAGGTGTCGTATGCAACGCAATCGAGGTCCACACCGTCCTCGCATCGTCGAGCGAGATGCCGCGATCCGTCAGGAAGCTGCGAGCCGCGTTAGCGCCATCCACCTCAAAGCGATCATGCTCACTGCTGAAAGTCGGCATCAGCCCCAGATCGTGAAACATTGCACCGGCATACAGAAGCTCAGGATCAAAACGCAGTCCCTCACGCTCGCCGGTGATCGCCGCGAAGCAGTACACGCGTGAAGAATGATTGAACAGTAAGGGGGTCTCGTTGTCCCGAATAAACTCTGTGATCTCCTGGCTTAGTCTGCTATCGGGTACCCGAATATCCATGCCGTGCTCATGTGCCGCAGTCTTCGTCATCTCGCATCTCCTATGGGAATTCCCCATAGGAAGAACCTATCGATTCCCCATGCTGGACGCCATGACACCGTTGCAACGATTTCGGACATGCAAGGGTCCCACTCTATCCCTTCATGCGACCGAATCGTTGCGCATAATCGCCAGCAGAGATACCCAATGTGCGAACGAACGCCCGGCGCATCACTTCAGCGGAGCTGAAACCGCACTCCGCGGCAACTTCCTTAAGGCCCTTGGTCGATGTATCGATGAGCGACTGCGCGGTTGCAACCCGGAGGCGCTCCACAAAGTGCGCCGGGCTCATGGCGAGTTCACTATGGCAAATACGCGCGAAGTGACGCTCGCTCATTCCCATTCGTTCAGCAAGCGTCTCCACCGTTAGCTTCGATTGCAGATGATCCTGGATCCACACCTGAAGCTCACGGAGTGGACGTGACGCTCCGAATTGCATCGAAAGCATGTGGCTGAATTGAGATTGATCGCCAGGCCGCACAAGAAACATCACCAGGAACTTCGCAATACGCAAGGCTGCTTCGTGCCCCTGATCCTCCTCCACCAGCGCCAATGCCAGGTCAATGCCCGCCGTGATTCCCGCCGAAGTGTAGATGCCCTCATCCTTTAGGAAGATGGGCTCTGGACAGACCTCTGCCTCCGGAAATTCCTGCGCAAGGCGCGCGCAAAAGCTCCAGTGCGTTACAACTCGTCTCCCGGCGAGCAGTCCGGCCTGTCCTAAAACAAATGCACCGGTGCAGATGGCAGCCACTCTGCGGCAAGTTGGAGCGACTCGCTCCAGCCACGCCACCAGCTCTTCATGCGGAACTCCGGACTCAGCTCCGGGTCCACCCACAACGACCAGTGTGTCGATCGGCCCCACCAGTTCGCTCAATGGAGTAGCTTCGCCAAGAGCAATACCTCGACTCGTCATCACCGACCTGGTATCACCCGGCGTCGCAAGGAGAACCTGATAATCGGGAGCATTGGAGAAAACCTCCAATGGCCCAGTAACATCCAGAATCTGAACGGGAGGCGGCCCTACGATAACGACTCGCTTCATAGAGATGATTCTATGGGGCGGCTCGGTCTCCAACTCAACCGGCTGTGCCACCTGTCCATAAAGTCGAACCGATCTCTCTACTAAAGAAAGCAGGCGCTGATCAGGAGCGTCATAAGTACCACAGACGTAATCACCACGTATGTCTTGTCGCGTTCCAATGCAAAACCCACAACAGACAAGGCGACGCGCATCACCGGCGTCGCGAGCAGCAGCAGGATTCCAAGCTGCACAACAGCCAGTTCCCTCTTCCCTGCCGGCTGCGCATAAGGGGAGACGATCTCCCGAACGATCTCCACTGGCGAAAGGAAGGCAGAGCTCGTTCCACGAAATGTTGCGAACGACACACTATGAGAACCGTAAGCCCCAAGGTACCAGGCTCCGCCGATAACACCCAGAATCGCTGCACCTGTAATGCCGATGCGCAAGGTCGCACTGATAAGAGATTCCAGCGAATAGCTTTTCATGGCCTGTTACTTTCCTCCATGCAGACCGTGTGCAATCATTTGGACCGCAATGACGGCCACGACGATGGCAAACAGACGCCGCAATGTTTTTACCGGAAGATGGGCCAGGAGCCGCGCTCCCAGAATGGATCCGCAAAGAACGCCAAGCATCACCGGTAATGCGATCAAGGGCTGGATATAGCCTCGCTTGAGATAAATTGCAGCACTTGCCACAGCGGTAACCCCGATCATGAAGCTGCTCGTCGCAGTCGACACTTTGAAGGGCATTCCCATCACACGGTCCATTGCAATCACCTTGAGCGCTCCGGAACCGATTCCCAGCATCCCCGAGAGCATGCCGGCGACATACATCAGGCCAAAACCAGACTTCGCACGCGAGACACGATACGCCACGTCCCCCTGAGGCGAGGTATAAACACCGGCCAGCCTTAGCCTCTGAGCCAGCGGATCAGCTGGCCCAGTGACCACCTGCTGCTTCTGGGGCTGCACAACCTGCCAGGCAGAGTGCAGAAGAACCAGGCCAAACAATATCGCCAGAGCGCTCGTTGGAGCTTTGCTTGCGAGTAGTGCACCGGCGATGGCGCCCACCGTCGTCGCAACCTCAAGGAACATACCGATCCGTATATTCGATAGCCCATCCCGCACATATGCAGCCGCAGCACCTGACGATGTAGCGACAACAGACACCAGGCTCGCACCAATGGCATAGCGGATATCCACGCCAAGCAGGAGGGTGAGCGCCGGTGTGACGACGATACCTCCACCAAGCCCGGTAAGCGCTCCGAGCAAGCCTGCTGCGATAGAGATAGCGAATACGACCAGCACAAAAAAATGAGCCGACATGATTTAGACCTCATGAAGCGGACGCACGACGGGCGCCAGTTGTTCCACCCGTCGTGCGCCGGCCTCTTCGTTCAGCCCGCGATGATAGGCTGCTTTTCCGTTGGGATTTTCTTGAGTGCCGCTGCGTCGAGATGCAGATGCGCTGAAGCCATCTCCGGCGGCATCCGCCCAATCCAGTTATTCAGCGACACGTCCACGAACCGCGGCGCTTTGAACATCTCCAGAAAGACAAGATCGGTCTCGCCCGTGTTCTCGATGTAGTGCCCTGCCACTGCGGGCACAAAGCCAACGTCATTGGCAGCGAAGTCCATCGTCCGCGCCCGGCCCTCGGGCATCACGATCGTCATCCGTCCATGCCCCTTGAGCCAGAACTGCCACTCGGATGCATTTGGATGCCAGTGCAGCTCGCGAATGCCGCCCGGCTTGATCCGCACCAGCGCCGAGGCGATGCTGCTGTTCACCGGGAAGTTCGTCGAATCGACGATACGGACTTCGCCGCCTGCACCTTTGAAGGCCGGCTCCATCGAGCCCATCCTGAAGGTGTACTGCTGCTGCGCCGCGACCTTGCCGCCACCGATAACACTCCGATCCGCGGATAGCGACTTCGGCAGCTCAGACGGGAAGATGTACAGCTCATTCTTTGGAAGCTTTGCGATGTCAGAGGACGAGAGCCGCATGTTTTTTTTCAAAATCTCAGGAGGCACATGCGCCATAAACTCCGAGATCAGAAAGGTGCCGTCCTCCGAGAATCCACCCTCATCGAAGACGAGCAGGAACTGGCATCCATCCGGGCCCAGGCCCTGAATCGAGTGCGGGTATCCCGCCGGAAAGAACCACAGGTCGCCCTCCCCAACGTCGTCGATGAACATCGTTCCGTCGGGATTCATCACCGTAACCCGTGCGCTTCCGTACTCCATGATCGCCCACTCATTTGCCGTGTGCCAGTGCAACTCGCGGAAGCTGCCCGCGGTAAGACGCATGTTCACGCCCGCGATGTCCGCCGATGGTGGAAGCTCGCGCTGAGTCACCTGGTGCGTCCAACCGCCTTCTTCGACACGCTTGCGCGCAAGGTCAAAGGAGTACCAGATCGGGCCGATATCGCCGTGGTCTGTGGGCGGCGGTGTGTTCGTATTCGGATTGATCCCAAACAGTGTGCTGTTTACAGGTCCCGGGTTACTCGAAGAATGATCGTGTTCGGCACCATCCGTATCCTGCGCCTGCTGCGCGAGTGCGGATGTCGAAATCGCAGCGGTCGCAAGCGCGGCAGATCCGGCGCCAATGAACGCTCGCCGCGACAATGCAGTATTGCTCGTTGAGGACTCGTCTGGACTTTGCATGGAAGAACCTCCTTGAAGGACCGGGTTCCTGATCCCTGTCCTGCAATCGATTAGAGGTCCCCTCCAGTATTCTGTCCAATCGTATGATTGATATGCAGAATTCTGTTTTAGCGAATAGACCGTATTGGAGAAAATCGATGGAGCTTAGACACATGCGTTCTTTCCTGGCTGTTGCCGAGGCTCTCAGCTTCGTACGCGCCTCCAGGATCCTGCACCTTTCTCAACCCGCTCTCACCACGCAAATCCAGCAACTGGAAGAAGAGCTTGGCGTGCGCCTCTTCTTCCGCAACAAGCGGCGAGTGGAACTGACCGATGCGGGAAGACTCTTTGTCGGCGAAGCGAGCGAGGCGCTTGAGCGCACCGCAAAAGCGGTCGAGCGCGTTAGGCGTGCCTCCCGTGGCGAGATCGGTCTTCTTCGGGTTGGCTTCGTGTCCTCGGCGGCTCTTAGCATCATCCCCAGGCTCGCAACCGCCTTCCGTCGCAGATATCCGCTCGTCCAGCTTGAGCTGATGAATCTGCGGACGACCACGCAATTGGAACAACTGGCGAACGGGACGCTCGACATTGGCTTCGTCAGACTCCCGGCTCAGCAGCGGGGACTTCTCTTCACTCCCATACACACAGAACCATTCGTGATCGTCCTATCGAAGCATCATCGTCTCGCCGGGAAAAAGTCGTTGTCTCTTAAGGATCTCGCCGAGGAAAGCTTCATCCTCTATGGCAGGCGCTGGGCTCCCGGGTTCTTCGACCAGGTGATGCGCATGTGTGCCAGTGCCGGCTTTACACCCAATCTCGTGCAGGAGACCGGCGAAATGTACACCGCCGTCGCGCTCGTTGCTGCAGGCGAAGACATTTCCATTCTCCCTCGTTCAGTCGTCATGTCGCAGGGGCTTGGGATCGTCTCAAAGACGATCCCAGGCACGTTTGGACGATCGGAGATTGCGCTCGTAACCCGCCAGGACGTGTCATCTCCAACGATCGATAACTTCGTCGGCTTTGCTAAGCGCATGGACTAAGCTGTTCGTCTGCCAAACACTGACCTTGATTCAACAATCATCGATCACTGTTTCATGCCCGCCCGAGTTATCCGACATCTTCGGCACGGCCTTGGAAAGTGGTGGGTCCCGGTAGCCCACTGGTATGTCTCCAACGACTCCTCAATAGACAGGGGCTCTTAGCGCTTTGGAGCAATGGACCGGCTGGATCGCTTAGAGACTGCGCTCTTCGGCAATCGCGGAACAGCCTGGACGCCCGCCCACAGTGTGGCGATCGTTTGCTCGACCACGAGAGTCTGGTCAGGCAAGTCAGGCACAGCCCCCTGGATGACCATGAGCGTGGCGAGGCCGAAGATTGTGTACCACCAGGTGTGAGCTACCACGATGTCATCCTTGCCTGGCAATCCTTCATCCTTGGCAACATCGAAAAAAAGCTGTACGAAACGTTCAAACAAAGGCCTGCCAAGGTCGTCGATATATTGTCCAGCGCGAATGCCGTTGCGGTTCTCCGGCCCGAAGAAGACATTGCGGAACTGCTGTGGATGGGCGATGCAGAACTGAATAAGGCCGCGTGAAGTCGCAAAAAGACGCTCCTTCGGTGACGGATGTCTAGCGGCAATCGCATCGAAGTTCTGAATCAGCAGCCCGATCGTCTCGCTGCTCAATTCGGCAAGAATATGCCATTTATCAGGGAAATGCTGGTAGATCACGGCATGCGTATAGCCGATCTCTTTAGCGATCGCGCGAAGCGTCACGGCTTCGTAGCCGCGATCGGCAAACATTTTGCTGGCAGCCGCAAGGATTTCGCCCCGCAGCCTTTCCTTGCGCTCTACCCGACGACTTGGTGATGTTGTTGTCACTTCAATAGCTTAGCCTCTTTCGGCGATATTTGCGTCCATTTGTTAATTAATAACCATTGGTTATATTTACAAGCGCGCAGGCGTCAATTTGTCGAAATTAAAACCATCGAATATTTTGTAACCATTGGTTACTGTATACCTCTAATCGTCAGGTCGCACATTTGGATGGACGGCCAAATACGAGGCAGAAGGAGGGATGCGATGAAAGTTCTAGTGATTGGAGCAGCGGGCAGGAGTGGAGAAGCGCTGGTCGATGAGGCACTGGCGTCCGGGCATACGGTGACGGTTTTCGTACGCAATGCCGCGCAGTACAAGAAGGCGAACGTCCGGGTTGTTGCGGGCGATGTGCTGGATGCGGCCGCAGTCGACGTTGCGGTAGCGGGGCAGGATGCGGTCATCGACGCGCTGGGCGGCAAGACCCCGTGGAAAGTGACGACGATGGAGACGCGCGCCGCACACAATATTGTGGACGCGATGCGGCGCAATGGCGTGCGGCGATTGCTGAAGATTTCGGTGGTTGGCGCGGGCGAGAGCGTCAAGAACGCCGGCTTTTTCAATGAGCACCTGCTCATGAAGACCTTTCTGCGGGGTCTGCTGGTAGACAAGGCGGGCATGGAGGCCGAGATCGAAGGCAGCAACCTGGACTGGACGCTCGTGCGGCCCCCAATGTTGACCGACGTCGAAAAGACCGGCATTGCCAGGGTGCTGAGCACGGAGAGCGGCGAGAAGGCGTACAAGATCGGGCGCGCAGATCTGGCTGCCTTCATGGTGCAGCAACTGGAAAGCAGCCGGTATGTGCGTCAGGCCGTGACCGTGACGACCACATAGCAAGACCTCCGCGAGGATCAACCAACTCTCTCATCGAGGCGATCCGATCGGCGGTGTAAGGGACTGTAACGATTCATGCGACAGATAACTGTGGAAGCCACGGGACTAGCAGAGTGCTAGCTGCGCAAATCACAAGCTCTGGCGTTCGCACTAGAGCTCATCTTCGAGCTAACAAGGAGAAACGAGCATGTATTTAGTCATGGGCATTACTGGAAACGTTGGGGGCGCCACGGCGCGGCATCTGCTGAAGCAAGGCAAACAGGTGCGAGCCCTTGTGCGCAATCGCGAGAAAGCGGCGAAGTGGGCAGACCTGGGCGTGGAGTTGGTGGATGGAGACTGGAACGATGCAACAGCCATAGCTTCGGCGCTCAAAGGTGTTGAGGGCGCGTTTGTTATGTTGCCGCCTGTATGGGCGCCCTCGCCTGATTACAGAGAAGCAAAGGGCGTGATTGCGAACTATGTTGAAGCACTGACCCAGGTGAGTTCCCCGCGAGTGGTAGCGCTCTCGTCGATGGGCGCGAATAGAACAAGCGGGCTGGGGCTGATCACGGCATCATCACTCCTGGAGCAAGGCTTTCGCAGCCTGCCATCTCAGGTCGCATTTGTGCGCGCAGGCGGCTTTTACGAAAACTTTCTCTTCGGCTTACAGGCCGCCCAGGGCGGAACGCTACCGGTCTTCTACAATCCTACGAACCGAAAATCGACGATGGTCGCGTCAGACGACATCGGTGCAGAGGTCGCAAAACTTCTGACCGGCCCGGCATGGTCAGGGCATCGCTTCATCGAGCTGGGTTCGATGGTAAGCGCGGATGAAGTGGCCGAACAGTTGGGTGAGGTCCTGTCACTCGACGTAAAAGCCTTTGCAGTCCCGCGTGCTGGGTGGGCCGAAGTGTTCGAGCAATTCGGCATCCCGAAGGGCCACACTGGACCTGCCGAAGAATTGTATGAGGGCGTCAATGAGGGATTGATGGACCTCGGAGCCGCGGGTACTGAGCATGTAGCGGGTACGACCTCTGCACGCGATGTGTTTGCGGCTGCGCACAACGCCGTCAAGGCATAAGTCCGGGGTAGCGGGTGGAATCCGGACGGCTGATCGTCCGGTTCCACTTTGGCGAGGAGGGTCGCTTTTATATGAAAAATGAACACACAATAGATACATCCGCGCGGGCAGGTCGAGCGACGCAAATAGCTGCGATGGTAATAACCGCCCTTGTCGCCTTCGTCTGGGTGTACTTCGGAAGGTTATATCTCATTCACGATCCCGAGGAATGGAGGATCGCGAATCAGCAGCTCGGATACCCGCTTTATATCATCCCTCTGATTGGCGTGACCCACATCCTTGGTGGCGTAAGCCTTTTGATTCCCAATGTGCCTCGATTGACTGAGTGGGCTTATGCCGGTCTCACCATCAATCTTCTACTCGCGTTCTATTCACAAGTGAATAGCGGTGGGAGTACCTGGGATAGATTCGATCCGATTCTCGTCATGGCGTTCGTCTTGGCTTCGTATGTATTAAGACGCTGCATGCGCGCAAACAGGTGGTCGATATGAAGAAAACGTTCGGCGAGCAGTTTTACTTTTTCCAGTAACGTCGCGGAGGCCAGACGAGGCTCCTGCCAGAATCCGTTTCCTCATTGGTCGGCCAACCACCTCATCGAGGCAATCCGATCGGCTGTGCCAGGGCTAGCGGAGTGCTAGCTGCGTAACTCACAAGCTCTGGCGTTCACATCAGAGCATCACCTTTGTTCTAAGAAAGGATCGTTTTATGTCAAACTTCCCCACACCACTTGAAGAAGTCATTCATCACAACGTTATTAAGAACAACAAAACAGGCGGTCCTGCGCTTGATGTCGGGCAAATGAAGTTGCTCTGGAGGGCCTTGGGAGAAAACACGGGCTACACCTTCTCTATCTTCGAGAGCACGTTCGCGCCGGGCATGGGTATTCCACTTCATAGGCACCCCTTCCCAGAGTTTTTCTATGTACTCGAAGGCACTTTGGCAATTGGGTATTGGAACAACCAGGGTGTCACGGAGTGGGATACGTGTGAAGTCGGGGAGAGTCTGATGGTGCAGCCCAACGCGCCTCATACCTTCTTCAACAAGAGTGAACATCCGTGCCGCGTGCTGAGTGTGTCAACGTATCACCACGAGCGGATGATGAAGGATGCTGTGCATCCGGAGGGCAGGACAGATTTTCTACCCGCTCAACTCACCCAGGCCGATCTTCAGAGATTGACGAAGTCGATGGAGAAGAATCAGACATTCCTTGTCGCAGACCATGCGTAGGTCACATAGGCGTGCTTTGCGTCTTATCGCAAACGAGGCGAGATGAAGTCGTCACAAACGTGCTTTTCTCTACACATTGAGGGAAGGTGGAGTTCCCGGCTTGCTATGTGCCAGTGACGAAGCAACACACTGGAACAAAGAGAACCGGGCACTCCATCCTTCAACACGGATACAATCTACTCCACAAAAAATTCTTAGCGGGGCCAGTCGGAAAGAGGCTATGGCAGTGCGAAAGCTACATACTTCGCGCCCTGCTTTGCTTTGGGATTGTGGACGCTGCTGGTCGCAATGACGACATACTGTTTGCCCGCAACCATGTAGGTGGCTGGCGTTGCGTTGCCGGCAAAGTCCATCGTGTACTCCCACAGCAGCCTGCCATTGCTTACATCGTAGGCGTGCATCTTGTTGTCGAAATTAGTGGCCCCGATGAAGAGCAGGCCTCCTGCGGTGACAACGGGACCACCATAGTTCTCGCTGCCCGTATCCTTCATCCCCTTCACCGCAAGTTCAGGATATTCGCCGAACGGAATCTTCCAGACGTATCTCCCCGTATTCAGATCGATCGCGTTGAGTGTGCCCCACGGCGGTGCCACGGCAGGATAGCCCTCCGGATCGAGAAACTTGCGATAACCAGTGAACTGGTATTTGGCTGGCGGTGCCGCATTTGCGCCGGCGCCTGCGGCAAGCTCAACCTTATCGTCGCGATTTACGCTGCGGCCTGCCGACTCATCGCCCGTGCGCACGTAGGCCAGCAGCGCTTGCAGTGTGTCCCCTGTGAGGGTGGGAAAGCTGGGCATACGACCGCGTCCATCGTGGACTACCCCCGCCATCTCGTTCGCCGAGAGTCGCGTCGTTGCATCCACCAGCGATGGAAACGCCGGCGGCTGCCCTCTGCGGTCGACCCCATGACAGACAGCGCACTGACTGCCGTAAGTGGTCGCGCCCGGGCCATCTGCAACAGTCGGCTTCAGGCCGCCGGTCCATGCAATGTCGTTGGAGTTGATATAGAGTATTGCGTCTTTGGGATCGACGGCCTCACCACCCCACTCCGCACCACCGTCAAAGCCCGGAAAGACGACCGTCTGCCTGCCCACGCGCAAAGGTATGAACTGGCCATCGCTGATAAAAGTGCCGAACTCCTTCGCGGCCCATGCATGGGCTTCGGGGGTGCGCTGCGTCAGCAGGTCTGCGGTCAAGCGCTGGCGTGCGAAGGGCTCAGGCCTTGTTGGCATCGGCTGCGTTGGCGATGCAACCTCGCCGGGTGTGGTGCTGGCGGGATACGGACGTTCTTCCATGGGGAAGAGCGGCGAGCCGGTAACGCGATCGAAGACGAAGACCTGGCCATGCTTGGTCACCTGCGCCACCGCATCGACCAGTTTGCCATCATGGCGCACGGTGACCAGCACGGGAGGTGCCGGAAAGTCGCGATCCCACATGTCGTGATGCACGGCCTGAAAATGCCACAGCAGCTTGCCCGTCGCCGCATCGATGGCGAGCAGGCAGTTCGCATAAAGATCATTCCCCGCACGGTCTGCGCCGTAGAAGTCTGTGACGGCAGAGCCCGTGGGAGCGTAGAGTATGCCTCGCTTCTCGTCGATCACCGATCCGGCCCAGTTGTTCGCCCCACCGGTATACTTCCACGCGTCCTTCGGCCACGTTTCATAGCCAGGCTCGCCGGGGTGCGGAATAGTATGAAAGCTCCACTTCATCTGCCCTGTGCGGACGTCATAGGCACGAATGTCCCCGTGCGGCGAAGGCGAGGTCTCTCCCGTGCGGAAGCCCAGGATGATCAGGTTCTTGTAGACGGAGCCGGGCGTAGTGATGGCGACCGTGCCTTGCGGAGACTCAACGCCGAGGTCGTTACGCAGGTCGATATGGCCACCATCGCCGAAACCTTCAATGGGTTTGCCGGTCGCCGGATCGAGCGCCCAGACAGCGTACAGCGTCTGCGCGAAGAGACGCTTCTCCTTACCATCCGCGCTGCTCCAGTAGGAGAGTCCGCGATCAGGCTGGCTGCTTTTAATACCGGAGTTGAAGCGCCACAGCTCCTTCCCTGTCGCGGCGTCCAGCGCCAGCACAATCTGGCTGGGCGTGTACGCGAACAGCGTGCGGCCAACGATGAGCGGTTGCGTTTGCATGCCCGTGGCCTCACCCGTGTCGAATGTCCAGGCCACCTTCAATCGTTTCACGGTGTCACGATTAATCTGCGTCAGCGGCGAATAGCGCTCGCCCGCTTTGCTGCCACCGTAGACGGGCCAGTCGAGATTCTTTGGTCCCGCGGCTGCAGCCTCAACATGACGATGGGCGCTAATCATGAGGACTGCAATCACAACGAAAGCCGCACAGAAGGCAGCCTGCCGACGACACAGATCATCCACAATCATAGGTTAGGCGTTCTCACTGTTATTCCATATCCTGCGCGATGATTAGGGCGCCATTGATCACACAGTGTGAAATCATCTCACACGGCCCGCTTGGATGGCGCCATTTCTACATCAAGCCCATCAACAGCTCAGATCACCTCGAGCACGCCGACGGGCGGGTTGGTTCATGCCCAACCCTCGCCCAAACTAAGAAACAATGAGATCGGACTTAGTGAGAGAGCGCAAGCACTTCGCTCAACATACCGAATTGAGCGCGGCTCATCATTCAACGCTTCCTCAGAGTGACCTTCAACCCGCCGAACACTGTGATCGGAGCTCCGGGGGCCAGAAATGTACTGCTGCGAACCGGATATTCGGTGTCTCCATCAAAGCTGACAGGGGCAAACGGCCGCGCCGCAAAGTTGCCGTTGTCATCGTATGGTGTCGTGGCCAGCTGACCGGCGGTGTAGTAATGCCTGTTCAGCAGGTTATTGATCTCGGCGAACAGCTCGAAGTGATTCGAAAGCTTGTATCGCGTTCCCAGGTTCACGACCCCATAGCCAGGGCTCTTTCCTGATCCAAGAAAATACATCCCGTCCGGCTGATGCTGGTTGTTCTCGTTTCCGCGCACATACGACGAGCTGATCAGGTTGAAGTCCGTGTCGATGGAAAGCCTCTTGGTGGGATGAAAATCGCCGAACAGCTTCAGCATATGCTGCGGCACCTGCGGTATCCGGTTGCCTGGCGATATGGTGATGTTGCCGCCATCTGTAACGCCCTTGCCCCCATCGAGTGCATTGCTGTTGCTGCTATTGCTGCCGCTGCTTAGAGTCTGCGGGCTCTGATAGGTCGCATCCAGGAAGGTATATTCCGCTCCCGCATCGACATGACGCAGACTTGCAGAGAGACTTGTCTCCACGCCCTGGCGTCGCGTCTTACCGAAATTCTGGAAGTAGCCATACCCGGTCTGCTGCGAAGCGACGAACAGGAGATCGTCATAGTTGTCGCTATGGAAGAAGCCCGCGCTCCACTTCAGGGTTGCGCTCGGATTGCCACGTAGACCAGCCTCAAAGGTCCTGCTCACAACCTGCTTAAGCGGAGGATCGCTGACCAGGGCATTGGGAAGGCTGCAGGGAAAATCCGGATCGGCACATCCAAGCTCAGTGGATGTGGGCGCTCTGCTGCTCTCCCCATAATTGAAATAGGCATTCAGCGCGTTCGAAGCCTTATAAACCACTCCCGCAGATGGATTGAAGCGCTGAAAAACATTCACCGCGGTTAGCGTCCCGCGATAATCAACAGGAGGCAGACGATCCACATTGTTAATGTTGGTGTGGTTGTAACGGCCTGACGCGGTGAAGACCCATTTCCCGTAAGAAAATGTATCCGTTACGAAGAAGCTGGGAGTGTTCGTCGTTCCATGCAGGTTGACCCGGTTGTCCTGGGGATCGCCATCAACCTCAGTCGAGCCATCGAGAAACGTGGGGATTCGCGTAATCGTAAGTCCGTCGTTGTTGAGATAGCCATACTGCGCACTCTGAACGAAGGTGAGCGATCCCCTGTCCCAGCCGGCTCCAACAGCCAGGCGGTTGTGCGCGGTTTGCCAGGAAAGCACGCCGGACAAGCCATAGGCGTGTTGCTTGTCCACGGTATCCGTGTCGACGCCGGTGCACTTCTCTCCCGGCTCATCCTCCTCCAATCCCTGCGCAATGCAGCGCAGGTACGGAAACGGAGTATTGGCCGGAGTAATCGTTGCAGGATACGGTATTCCGGCAGCAGTGAGCGCACGCTTATCCGCCGTGCTCAAGGTGTAAAGCGACTGATCGAAGGAGTCGTCGTTGATGTCGCCATTTGTTGTATTGGTCCGGATATACCGGACATACGCGTTGACATTGAAGCTAAGACTGTTCGACAACCCGTGAGTCGCATTGAATGTAAGGAAGGGAGAGTGCTGCCACGTCCGGTCAGGAATACTGTATACGCTGTTGTAGCCATGATTCAGACCGGTAGTGCGGTTAATCGCGCGAAAATCCTGGGTGCCGTTACCCGTCAGATCATTGATCGAATAGCCCCCCGAAAGCGAAAGGACGGTACGGTCTCTGTTGTAGCCAAGCTTCGCAAAGGACTGGCGCACGCTGGATGGGGATTGGACTCGCCATCCATCCTCGTGAAACAGCGTACCCGCAGCGAACCAGTTCAGACCGGCCTTGTTGCTGCCGCCATACTCCGCATCGAGAGCCCTGCGGCCAAAGCTTCCGCCATAACCACTGATGGAGAGCCCCGAATTTGTGAGGCCGTTCTTCGTCTGCACGGCAATGGCGCCACCCAGCGTATTAAGGCCATAAACCGGATTCGATCCAGGAATAAGTTCAGTGGAGTCGATCGCGACCTTGGGAATCAGATCCCAGGCCACGACGTCGCCGAAAGGTTGATTCTGGCGCACGCCATCCACATAAACTGACAGACCGGCAGGGGAACCGACAAGCGGAGACGCCGTGTAGCCTCTATAGTTCACATCCGGCTGAAAGGGATTGTTCTGATTTTCATTGACATAAACGCCATTCAGACGACGCTTCATCACGTCGGTCAGGTCAATCGCGTTCGTATCCTGGATCGTCTGCGAAGTCAGCGATTGAACTGGAACCGGAACATCAGCTTGCGGCAGATCCAAAGGCCCGATCGGTGTCGATGCAATCACGTCAACGGTCGTCGAAACACTGCCGACTGCCAACGTCACGTCGTGGCTGATGGGAGATGCAGACTGAATTCTCAGATCCAGAATCTTTGTTGCAAAGCCGGGATGCGATATCTGAAGGCGATATTGGCCAAAACGCAGTCCTGACAGCACCAGAGAGCCATCCGAAGCTGTTTCGACCGATCGAACGTGAGTCGCCGTGGGTCCTGTCAGCGTCCCGTGAGCCTGTAACGGCCTGTTTGCCGAATCGTGTATCTGAAGCCGAACCTCTCCAGCACCTACAACTGAAGAAGTCTGGGGATTCTGAGCGGCGACATTTTGCGCCATAGGAACGGACAGCACCAGAGACAGAATGGCGAGGCGCGAGTTGACCAGCATCCGTAATGATTCCTTCGAAGGCTAAATTTTTCCGTGTTCATGGTGTTAATGCCAGATCAGGGCAATCCGTTCATTCTTTTTTTCGGAAAGTTACGAATCCCTGTGGAGGCCATGCGAGATCGCGCGAAGAAATCGCATTCCCGTCCTCGCACTTCAAAGGCCGCAACGCGAAATGAGCCTGGAGGTGGCTTATTGCTCCGTCATGGCCTGAGTCTGAAGCGGGGATTCCGTGTGGAAAAAGTTCTTATACGCGCCGATCCAATCTGTCGCTATCGCATGCTGAGCATCGCTCAGTTCGATCTCACGCTTGCAGACGAGCATATGCAGCCTGTCTTCCAGAGCATCTTTCACCCGAGCGTTCCAGATCGTCCTCTCGTAAGGCTCTGGCCATAAATTTCGGATTTGACTCGTCCCCCCAAGTTGAGGACTGATCAGGTAGTCCACCTGGAAGTTCTTCTGTTTGCTTCGCGCCGACAAGCCATATTCTCTAAAGACCGATTGCGCAGTCGTCGCCGGTACAGGAGGATCCTTATCCTCATCCTTTGCCGGACAAATCTCCGAGTAGGACACCTGCCTCACATCGCCTGGCGTCAGGCTTGGATCTGGCGACGATAAAAAATCCCTCGCACCATACCGCACCGAAACGATGCGCTGATACGCGCCATAACCCGTAAGCCCCAAAACAAGAAGCCCCACCGCGGCATACGCAACGATCGAAGAGGAGAGTCTCTCCGAAGCCGCCTTTGGATGGCTCAACGATTCCTTTTTCAGCAAATCCTTCAGACGTTCCTGTTGTTGCGTATGATCTTCGACTGAGACCTTCGTCCACATCACTCCATCGAGTTCCCTGCTCAGGCTCTGAGTCTCCTCGAAGACAGCGGAGCATCGATCGCACGTCTCCAGGTGCAGCAGAGCCTTGGCGCGATCTTCCTCGTTCAGTTCGCCGTCAAATAACAGCAAGAGCTCAAGCTGTGACAGGTGGTCCGTCTTATCGAACATCGGTACCTCATTCTGCACTTTGCCGTGTGATCAGGAGAGCCATATGGAACTCGTCAATCGTTAAAGGCCATCCAGGGCAAAAGCGTTCAGACTGAATTCCATGGATGACGCATTGCAGGACGACCTTCGTGGAGTTGCCCAACCCAATTGCCTTCTCTACTCCTGCCCCGACTTCAATCGATCAAATGACCTGGATAACGAGTTATGCACGGAACCAAGTGAGATCTTCAGCGAACTTGCAATCTCGCGATAGCTCATTCCTTCTGCTCGCAGCTGCAAGCAGAGTCTGTCCGATTCGGGTAAAACGCGAAAAATATTACGGAGTTTTCGTTGCCGGTCATTCAAAATCGCCTCTTCTTCAGGATTGACCGTTTGCGAGGGGAACGAATCCGCGTCCCGCTGAAAATCGAGGAGTTGAAGAGAGCGTTGCTGGCGACGCCGCTTAATCGCCATCCGATGCGTCACGCGGAAGAGCCACCCCGGAAGATTCTGTCGTGAGCGACGCGCAGTAAGATGTCGGAAGAGTTCGAGGAAGCCCTCCTGGATGACATCCTCAGCCTCGGCCGGTTTGAGCCCCAGCGAAAGAATGTGACGCGACAGCTGTGGGCCGAAATGATGATGAAGGCGCAAAACGTCGTGCTCAATGACACCCCTTTCATCGCCACCAGGGTCCGATAACGGCATACACCCCGACCACAGCACACGATGATCCGACTTTTGCATCGCTTCGTCCATCCAGATCCGTTTCGATAGACTCCCTATGATCGCTTACAACACACAATCGATTCAGCGCCCGGAACCAATCATTTAGAGGGTGATAAACGTCGAAACGCAAGTGTATGACAAATCTTGCAGGCCTCGCAAAAACCTTGATGCAGACCCTCCCGCTGCCTGGAATCCATAAGAAGATTGCCGTCGTTTGTTATAGACATCTCCTTATCTAAGAATGTTCCACGCGCTCGATCATAGGGCGCGGACCGTGATCTGCACCTTTGTGCACGCACAAAGGTGCACCGACAGGCATCGGAAACCGGCCACGAAGTATCCCTGGAGAGACACGGCTATTCTATTCCGTGACGGATCCACACAAATGGTCAACAATATCAGAGGTTTAGTGGTGGCCCGGGCAGGAGTCCAACCTGCGACCTTCGCGTTAGGAGTGCGCTGCTCTATGCAACTGAGCTACCGGGCCATAGCCTCAGTGTATCGCGTCCTTCGACCGCCCTCGAATGGTAAACTTTAAGGTGGAGAGTTTATGCCTGAGATACAGCGTCGTCGTGCCGTAACGGTCAACATTGGTGGTGTTCAAGTCGGTTCTTCCGCGCCCGTCGTCGTTCAGTCGATGACCAACACCGATACTGCCGACGTCGAAAGCACCGTCCAGCAGATCGCCGCCCTTGCGCGCGCCGGATCGGAGATGGTCCGTATCACCGTTAATAACGATGATGCCGCAAAAGCTGTGCCCTACATCGTCGAAGGTCTCCAGCAGAAGGGATGGAACACGCCCATCATCGGCGACTTCCACTACAACGGTCACCTCCTTCTCTCCAAGTACCCCGACACCGCAAAGGCTCTCTCCAAGTACCGCATCAATCCCGGCAACGTCTCCATCGGCCGCAAAGATGACGACAACTTCCGCACCATGGTCGAGGTCGCCGTTCAGCACCAGAAGCCTGTGCGCATCGGCGTCAACTGGGGATCGCTCGATCAGGCGCTGCTCACCAAGATGATGGACGAGAACTCGAAGTCATCCAATCCGCTCCCCGCGCGCGACGTCATGATGGAGGCGATGGTCGTCTCCGCACTCGACAACGCAGCCGCCGCTGAGCGCTATGGCCTTCGCCGCGACCAGATCGTCCTCTCCGCCAAAGTCTCCGGCGTGCGCGATCTCATCGACGTCTACTCCGAGCTTGCCCGCCGCTGCGACCACGCCCTGCACCTCGGACTTACCGAGGCTGGCATGGGCATGAAGGGCATCGTCGCCTCTGCCGCTGGCCTCGCTCCCCTGCTCCTCTCCGGCATCGGCGATACCATCCGCGTCTCGCTCACACCGACACCCGGTGGCGATCGCTCCGAAGAAGTTCGCTGCGGCCAGCAGATCCTGCAGTCGCTCGGCATCCGCAGCTTCATGCCGCAGGTCACCAGCTGCCCCGGCTGCGGCCGCACCACCTCCACCTACTTCCAGGAGCTGGCCGAACGCATCCAGGGCTACCTCGTCGAGCAGATGCCCGAGTGGAAGAAGCAGTACGCCGGTGTCGAAGAGCTGAAGCTCGCCGTCATGGGCTGCATCGTCAATGGCCCTGGTGAGTCCAAGCACGCCAACATTGGCATCTCGCTTCCCGGCACCTTCGAAGAGCCCAAGGCTCCCGTCTACGTCGACGGCAAGCTCTACACCACACTCAAAGGCGACCGTATCGTTGAGGAGTTTCAGGTCATCCTCGATGAGTACGTCGAGCGTCGCTACGGCCGCGTACTCGTCGAGGCCTGATCGCTCATCGCTGCAACAGACTCTGCACATTCACACAGGAGGCGCACTCTTTCGCGAGTAGCGCCTTTTCTGTTGTCAGCTCCTTGGTGACGTTGTCTGCCTCTTCATCGCGATGTGACTGCGTCAGATAATTCTGATATTCGATCAGCGCCAGTAGCAGCGATCGTCCGGCCGGCACCGGCTGTGCCCGCATTGTCTCGATCGCAGACCGCATTGCAGGCTCTGCCTCTTGCAGCCTGCCGCCCTTCCAGGATGCGAATCCCAGGGCCATCATGGCGTGCGCTGCCGGCATCGAGTCAGCGCCAAAGCTGCTCTTCGCCAACGCAACCGACTCCTGCGCCGCAGCCAGCCCTTCGGCGCAGCGACGAAGCAGGCAGTGCGTAAAGGCAAGTCCGTTGAGCGCCGCGATGCGATCGAGCGGCTCAGGATCATTGACCGCGCGCATCACTTCAAGCGCCTCCATCGATTCCATCTCTGCCTGCTTGAACCGGTGCCTGGCAAGATCGATCTCCGCAAGATGCTCCTTGCTTCTCGCCAGCTCCAGAGGAATACCAAGTCCCTCGCGGACTTTTTCCCCCATGCGGTTATAGCGCGTCGCCTCATCCAGCTTGCCGTACACCAGGTACAGCATGCCGAAGTTATCGAGCGTAGTGGCATAGTTGCGCGCCGCGGAAGGGGTATTGCGCTGCAGTTCCAACGATTTCAGATACGCCTTCTCCGACGAGGTGAAGTTGCCGGCCTTGCGATACTTCGACGCCAGCACCGCCCAAAGATAGCCGATGCGTTCTGCCGGAAGCTGCTGCCGGGTTGCGGAGCCGATCACATCGATCTCGCTCTCGATCTCCTGTTGCAAGGTCGCTGCTGTCTCTTTTGAAGCAGGTTGCTGTGCGTCGACAGGACGCGTGACGAAAATGACGGGAAGAAGGGCGCAGAGACAAAGCGACCTTATAACGCCTGAAAGCGCTTGTTGGGACATCACGAACCTCTCTTTCGGACTACCGCTACCGGCGAATTACGCGGTGGTTCGGACGAGGTTCCCAGTTTGTGACGAAAGGTTTCGTAGGTGGGGAGATTATTTGAGCGGGGCGGCGTTTCGCCGCAGTTCGGCGAGGGGATAAAACGTTCCGCGCCAGGTCACACCACCGGCCTTCAACGTCAGGAGAGTTGACTTGAGGATGGAGTAGAGGAAGAGGAGTGCCGCAACAGGCAGTAGAAGGAAGTAGGCCGCGCGAATGCGGCTGTGACGCTCGGAGAGAGCATAGAGCGCCGCGATTGCGAGCAGCGCCAGGATAGAAGGAACTCGCGTTGCCGGTAACGCGAGCAAGACGTACGGTCCGAGACAGAATAGAAGGAGAAAGATGCAGGCGCCAAGCATCAACTCGACGCGGAAGCGGAAGACCGAGAAGAGATTTTTGGTCATCACGTTGACGATGCCGGTTGCGCCTTTCGCCCAGTGCAGCGAAACCATCCCAGGCGCGACGGCGACACGCTGCTTGAGACCGAGGATTTTGACCTTGCGGGCGAGCATCAGGTCTTCGAGGATCTCCATGCGCAGGGCGTCGAAGCCGCCTAGCTTTTGATACGCCTCGGTTTTGAGGAGGTTGAAAGCTCCGATGCCGATGGAGTCGCGAACCGCTTTTGGATCGGAGGCCTTCCAGGGCCGCGTCGCCCAGAGGCCCATCACGCCGAGATAGCCGAGCATCATGCCTTCGCCGGGGCTCTTGATGATCGGTGTCGGGAAGGTGACGAAGTGGTCAGCGTCGGACTCGACGGCCTGGGCGAGCGAGCGGCGGATGGCTTCGGGCTGGAAGAGGATGTCGGCGTCGGTGAAGAGAAGGTAGTCGGGATGATGCATCGCGATGGCGTGGCGCGCGGCGAGCGCCATCGCATGCGTCTTGCCGAGCCAGCCTTCGGGAAGCTCCATGACGCGGATCGTCTTCAGACGTTGCGGATTTGCAGCGGCGAGTTGGTCGATGATGCTGCCGGTCGCGTCGGTGGAGCGATCGTCGACGGCGATGATCTGGAGGTTTGGATAGTCCTGCGCGAGGAGGGATTGGAGGCAGGCGGACAGCGCTTCGGCTTCGTTGCGAGCCGGGACGATGACCGTGATGGAGGGATTGTTGCGGGGGCTGCGGTTGAAGCGGGATTCGTGAAGATTGGGAATGGTCGGAAGTCCGCGCCAGGCGGTGATTGCCTTCCAGAGCCAGCCGAGGGCGACGAGCCAGGCAAAACCGGTTGTGATTCGATTAAGGTACATCAGTAAAAACAGATCTCTCCGCTACGCTGCGGGATGCAATTCTTTTATCGCTGAGGTGACAATTTCTTTGTTCGCAGGGGTGACAGTTTCTTTGACTGCAGTATGGGAATTTCGTAAACCGCGCGATGACAATTCAGGGATGAGGGTCTTCATCCGCTGCTGGTTCACAATTCATGATGCGACATCGAGTGAACCTCAGCGGCGGATCATGCGGCAGCGGCTTCGGCTACATCGTCGGTGAGCGGTGGAGCGTAGCGTGAGCCGATGAGGAAGATGACCGCGGCGAGCACCATGGTGATGAGGGTGGAGCCGAGCCCGAGGTTGAGCGTGGAGCGGTCGCTGACGGCGCCGATGATGCGCGGTGAGATGGCGTCGCCGAGCGCATGAATCATGAACAGTTGGCCGGCCATGGCGGTGGCGCGGACTTCGGGACGGACGGCGTTCATCGTCGCGGCGTTGACCGGGCCGGTTCCCAGGAAGATGAGGAAGATCGCCAGAGCGAGCGCGGGGACCGTGAGATTGTGCGGGCCGAAGAAGCAGATCAGCGCGGGCGGCACGGCGAGGGCGGCGCTTAGAGCGGGCACAAGGTAGAGCGCCTTTGGCGTCTTTCGCGACCAGCGCTGCGCGACGACGCCGCCGGTGATGGTGCCGAGGAGGCCGGTGACGACGGTGATGGCGCCCATCAGGAAAGCGGCCTTCGATTGCGTGTAGCCTTCGATGCGCTGCAGGAACGAAGGCATCCACCAGGAGATGCCTCCGAGCGAGAAGGTGACGGCGGCGTAACCGAGGATAGAGGCGAGGTAGGCCTTGTTCTTCGCAAGCTCGAGGACGGTTCCCTTCTTGAGCTTTGCCTTCTCGTGCTGGCTGGCTCCGCGCGCGGGCTCCTTCATGAAGAAGAGGATGAGGAGGCCGATGATGGCTCCAGGAATTGCGGAGACGATAAAGGCCATGCGCCAGCCGTGATGCTCGCCGACGAAGCCACCGACCAGATAACCAAGTGCGGCGCCGACGGGGATGGCGACGTTGAAGATGGTGAGGACGCGGTTGCGCTGCTCGGGCGGATAGAAGTCACTGAGCAGAGCGGGAGCGAAGATGCCGAAGCTGGCCTCGCCGATGCCGAGCGCGGCATGACGGAGGTTGAGCGAGTCGTAGCTGTGGACCGAGGCGGTGAAGAAGTTGATGCCGCTCCAGAACAGGGCCGCGATGACGATCATGGGCTTGCGCGGGAAGCGGTCGCCGAGCCAGCCGGTGATGGGCGAGGTGAACATGTAGGCGAGCATGAACCAGAAGGTGAGGGTTCCGATGTGCTCGTCGGTGAGATGGAACTCGCCCTTGATCTGCTCCTGCACGCCGGGCAGGATGTAGCGATCGATGTAGTTGACGAAGTTGAGGGCGGTGAGGAGAACGAGTGCCGTGGTCGCCCCGGCGACAGATGCCACGCGGGTTGGTTTGGTCGCCGAAGCCATCACAGGGAGGATAGCAGGGTCGGGTGGTGGGGAGAGTTCGTGATTGAGAAGCAGGTCTCTCCACTGCGCTTCGCTCCGGTCGAGATGACAGTGTGGTGGGGGTGATTGGGTGGCGTACGTGGCCGGAAAGCAGGTCTCTCCACTGCGCTTCGCTCCGGTCGAGATGACGGTGTGGTGGGGTGATTGGGTGGCGTTCGTGGTCGAGAAGCGGGTCTCTCCACTGCGCTTCGCTCCGGTCGAGATGACAGATTGGTGGGTGGTGTGGCTTCGCCGGAGGCGAGGTGGCTGGTGGAGAGTGCGCGAGTCCTGGGTATGGAGGTTGCCTGCATTGCAGCTATGACGATGTGCTCCGGTTCGCCGGCTTGCCATGGTGTCGCGGAGAGACTGCATTGGGGAACGTCGTCTTCGGATGGCTTGCGATCTGCGGGAGAGCCGGTGAGGGGCTGGTTCCTGCTGTGGTGGCGGCCCAGCTCTTCGAGGAGCATGGAGCCGGTGGAATTGGAGATCTTCTTCCACTGGGCGGGGCGCGGGGTGAAGTCGGGGATGGCCTGGTCGTGGGCCACGCGTTCGGCGGAGACGTAATTGGGGGCGGTGGAGATAGGCTCGCCTTCGGGTGTGGCCTGGGGGCGGCGGCCGGTGCCGTAGTGATCGCCGGAGTTGCGCATGTGCTCGAGGTACTCGGCGTTCTCAAACTCGCGAGGCTCGCAGAGGTACTCCATGGTTTTGGGGAGGGCCTTGAAGTGGTTGCGCTGGTGCTCGCTGATGTTGCTGGAGGCGATCTGCAGGCCGTAGAGGAGAAGTCCGGCGCGGCGGAGGTCGATCTGGTTGCCGGCGATGGCCTGGGTGACGGCGTCGAGGCGGGCCTGAATGTCGGCGCGGGTGCGGAGCCGATTGCCGGGGAGCATGATGGAGCGGTGGCGAGCCTTACGGATGGCGATCTGCTCAGGGGTGCCGCGGGTTTCGTTGTGGTAGTAGCAGAGGTTGCTGCCGCGGAGGGCGGGACTGCCGCAGCGTTCGCCTCCGGGCTTGCGGTGGTGGCAGCGGACGGTGGCGCTGGGCGGGATGTCCTGCGGCAGGGATGCGAGGTCGAACTCGAAGTCGTTCATGGGTGGGCCTCCGGATCTTTTTGTGCAAAGTCTTCGAAAGAATCGGGTTGCGGGCGCGGTTACCTTTTGGAGGGGCCGCTTAAAGCAGAAAGCCCGGCTTATGGCCGGGCTTTCTCGTTTTGTTCATGTCTTACTTTAAGAATATGGTGTGGTGTCAAGAAATTGCTGTGGATAAATCATGTAAGTGGAGACGGGTAATGGGTTGCGGAGGTGCCGATGGTTTTGCGGCAGATCGCTTCCCTTCCTGCTCCGTTGGGAGGACAGAAAACGAGACGAGGGGCGATTGGTCATTCGTGGTCGAAAAGCAGGTCTCTCCACTGCGCTTCGCTCCGGTCGAGATGACGGCATTGGTGTTGGATCGTTGCGTCCGTGGGGTCGAAAAGCAGGTCCCTCCACTGTGCGGCTGGGCCGCTTCGGTCGGGATGACGGCATTGGTGGTGGGTTTGCCTACTCGTTGATCTGGATGATGGGTTGGACGTCGGTGAAGTTGGGGATGTCGCCGATGACCTCGGGGCCGTGGGTGGCGAGGGCGGACTGCAGATGGGCGAGGGTGGTGAAGCTGATGAGCGCCATCAGCTCGTAGGTCACGGGCGGGCCGTCGGGGGTGGAGAGGCCGCGGAGGATGGTGATGCTCTCGGGGGCGAGGCGGGATTTTACGAGCGGGGTGTGGGTGTCGCGGTAGTAATCGTGGTCGAAGCGGGAGGCGGATGTTTTGGGGTAGAGGACGGAGAGTGTGACCATGTTGGGAATTATGGCATGGGGATGGTGGGGTGAGCTTGGGCGCTCGTGGTCGAAAAGCAGGTCTCTCCACTTCGGTCGAGATGACAGGCACGAACAAGCGGCGAGCCTGTGGTGCGGGCTCGCCGCTTGTTTGTGGGCTGGTGGCTTTGGCTAGTTGAAGAGGCCGCAGCGCTGTTGCTGGACGTAGTCGGAGCCGTTGAGGTCCTTGTCGGTGAAGCTGAGGACGAAGAACTGGTTGGGATTGGTGTTGGGTCCGGAGTAGTCCTGGACTTCCTTGAGATGGATTTATAGGAGCTTCGCCATCGTAGGAGGTGGGGTAGGGCGGGATTGAAGCGTGGATGAATATTGCGCGAAGGGACGGTTACAGATGTGGATATGGCATCAGCGGTGGCTGAGGCGCAGGGACTGCCAGGAGGCGTCGGCGGTCCAGCCGCCGTCGACGGTGAGGGTGTGGCCGTTGATGAAGGCGGAGCGTGCGGGGTCGGCGAGGAAGTGGACGGCGTTGGCGATGTCGTCGGGTGTGGCGAAGCGGGCCATGGGGACGCGGTCGATGATGTCGGAGTCGGAGTAGGCGGATGCGGCCTGGTCGGCGTGATCCATCTCGGTCTTGACCCAGCCGGGGCAGACGGCGTTGACGCGGACGTTGCTGGCGCCCCACTCGGCGGCGAGGGTGCGGGTGAGGCCGATGAGGCCGTGCTTGGAGGCGTTGTAGGCGGAGCGGTCGGCGATGCCGGAGAGACCGGCGATGGAGGCGATGTTGACGATGCTTCCCTGGCGCTGCCGGAGCATGACTTCGCCTGCGGCGCGGGAGAGGAGGAAGGGCGCGACGAGGTTGACCTCGAGGACGCGGCGGAAGTCGGCGGCCGAGACGGTCTGAGCGGGCGCGATGAAGCTGATGCCCGCGTTGTTGACGAGGGTGTCGATGCGGCCGAAGCGCTGCTGGATGGCGGCGACGGTGGAGAGGATGAAGTCGTCGCTGGTGAGGTCGCCGGTGAATTGGGCGACATCGGCGCCGGGGATTTCGGGGCAGGGCTGGAGGTCGATGAGGGCGAGGGAGAAGCCGTTGGCGGCGAGGAGCTGGGCGGTGCGATGTCCGATGCCCTGGGCGGCTCCGGTGATGATGGCGACTGGCATGAGGCTATTGTCGCCTGAGCGATGCGTGTGCGTGTTGCGGGCAAGCAAAGAGCCGTGTCGGCGCAAGAGGGGCTGACACGGCTCTTCGATTGGGAACAGCTCTTCGATGCGGAACGGAAAGGGGTTTACCCTTTCAGCTTCCTGTAGCGACGGCCGACGTAGCCTGCAGCACTGAGGAGACCAGTGGAGAGGAGGACGAGAGAGCCGGGCTCCGGAACGGGCGAGGTGATGGTGACGCCGTCGAGGAGAGCGAAGGGCGGATCACCGGCGGGCGTGCTGTCTGCCATAAAGGAGAGCAGCTCGGAGGTGCTGGTTGGGGTGAAGGTGAAGCTGGCAGCCTGCCATCCGGTGAAGCCATGGTTGTCGACGCTGAGGACATCCGTGGTGTAGGTCTCGGAACCGAGGCTGATCTGGATGGCATCCGTGGTGTCGCCGTCAAAACCATACTGCTGCGCGCCGGCGTAGTAGAAGGAGATGGTGACGGGCGAACCGGGGGTCAGGCCGGTGACGACCTGGGTAAGCGGACCGGGCTGGTAGACGCCGTCGATAGCAACGAAGTTGCCGCCGTCCGGGCTGGCGGTGAAGCCGTTGTTCGATCCGTTGGCCGGTCCCCAGAAGATGACGGGGTTATCCGTGCCGACGGCACCGGTGGTGTTGGCCGTTCCGGGAAGGAAGACGAAGTTGTAACCGGTGGAGTTCCATCCCGTGACCTGCTGGGAGGGATACTGTGAGCCGAACTGCGAAGAGGTCGGGGTGAGCGTCTGTTCGAAGCCACCGTTCACGATCATGGGATCGGCGTGAGCGACGGTAGCAGCCGCCAGGGTGAGAGCAGATAGAATGCCCGCCGAGCGGAGTGCCACTTTGGCAATTGCAGTCTTCATGAAGATTTCCTCTGCGTACCCGCAGGGAGGTACGCGGTTAGGGGGCCCGGGTAAAAGAGCAGTCGAGGCTCTTGCAGGCGCCCTAGTGAGGCTTGGGGAGGCGACCTTCATCGACCAGTAAGTTAGAAGTGGTGCGTAAAGGGCTTTGCAATCGGACCGCCACTGCGGGCAGCAACGGGAGGGAATATATCCCTTGTTTTCAGTGCCGAGAGAAACCCTATGCAAAATACTTCAACGAACTGTGCAGCACGTTGCAGGGGAAAACAGAAGCAAAAGCCTACTGCGCAACAGGTGTCGGACGGTAGATGAATATTCGGTAAACGAAGGGCGGATTTTACGCGACGGATACGTCGTCGCGCTTGTCCTGGTGCTGAAGGCGGGATTCGGGGGTGTCTGCTGCGAGCGAGGGATCGAGGGACGCTGGATGCCGGGGACGCGGGGAGGGCAGGAAGGGATCGACGAGCTGGCCGATGAGTGAGGGGGAGAGGGGTTCGTCGATGCCGTAACGCTCGGGCTGGCGGTCGTGCGGAAGATAGAGGGTGCCGAAGATGCGGTCGACGACGGGCAGCATGGGCGCGTAGTTCTTGTTGATGACGTCGGGGGAGTCGTTGGTGTGGTGCCAGTGATGAAAGGCCGGCGTGGCGACGATCCACTCGAGCGGGCCGAAGCGCCAGCGAATATTGGCGTGGATGAAGAAGCCCCATACGGTGCCGATGAGGATGAGCAGAACGGGAATGAGGCTGCCGCCGCGCTGCATGGGCGAGGCGAGGCCGAGGATGTAGAGGGGCACAAGACCGCAGAGACGGGTGAAGATCATATCGACGGGATGGGTGCGGGTATTGACGAGGTAGTCGACGTGCTCGGCGGAGTGGTGAATGGCGTGGAAGCGCCAGAGAAGGGGGATCTCGTGGCTCCAGCGATGTCCCCAGTAGAAACCGATCTCGCCGATGACGAAGGCGAGGAGGACGCGGCTCCATAACGGAAGCGATGCGATGGATGCGGTGAAGGCGGAGGGGATGAAGCGATGCGTCGCCCATGCGAGGACGGCGACGGGAAGACTCAGGATGAGTCCCGGGACAAAGCTGCTGAGGAAGTAGTAGCCGAGGTCGGTGAGGATGGCCTTGCGGAAGATCTTTTTGGGGTGCAGGGCGAAGAGGCGTTCGAGCGGCGTGAAGATGGCGGCCAGCAGGACGAGCCAGATGGAGAGGCGAAGAACCTGCAGGGCGTAGGTCCAGAGTCGTGGTACCGAAGAGGTGAGAAATTTCCATCGTCAAACCCGCGTGACCTGGGCCTGAGAACAGCGGTGGGGCGGTCTGGCCCATCCGGCTGGAGTTGTTATATCAGAAACGGTGCGCGGATCGGAGGCAGTGAAGCCGTGGGGGGCGGAGGCCAGGAACCGGTAGCGGTTCAAGGCGGACGCAGGTCAGTTTGCCTGAAAGAAGGCGCACCTGTAACTGCGCCTTGCGCCTGCCTGCATCACGAGCTATTGCGAGTGGCGACCGTGTCCTTGTCCGGCGCGATGGTTGGCGAAGCGTTGGTTTACGGCGAAGAGAAACACGAGATGCCACACGAGGAGAGAGGCCATGGGAACAGCGAAGAGGCAGAGCATCAGGAACGACTTCATGGTTCACCTCCTGGTGAATGTCGTGAATGTCAGCTGGCCTTGCCGACGAGACACGGGCCGTTGGGTACGGAAAGGACGGAGGGCCTGGCGTTGGGATCGACGGCGATGCGATTGACGACGCTTTGGACTCCGATGATGGAGAGAGCGGTGCGTTCGGCGCAGAGGCGCTGAAACTCCCAGCGGCATACACCGTGGAGGGTGACGACACCGTCGACGACCGTGTGCGTGGGGAGATGGTCGAGGACGCTGGTGGTGTTGCGGAGGGCCGCAGCAAGCTCGCGGGCGATCTCGTGATCGGCGCGATGACGATCGGCGAGGACTTCGAGGTGATTGACGACACGGTTGACGCCGTAGACGGCCTGAGCGGCGTGGTCTGCCTCGACCACTTCGATGCAGGTTTGAACGCTGCCACGGAGGTAGACGATGCCGTCGCGGACTTCGACGCGGATGTGGCGGGCGTCGATGTCGGACTGCCAGGTGATCTGGCGCATGAGATCGCAGAGGATGCGTTCGTCGGCTGTGTCGGGAAACTGGAGCGGGGTCATGGCGGCTCTCCCTTCAGCTATGAGGCTAAGGAGAGCCGCGCGTGAGCGCTGTGATGGCGGTCACGAAGAGCGAAGAATTATCGTGACGTTATCGCGGGCCCTTGGAGTTTTTGGGCCGGGGATAGAAGGCCTCGACGATGGTGGAGATGCCGCCGCGGGGGCGGAAGTCGCCGACGACGAGCGCCCACTCGGGGTCGGTGGCCTTGACGACGTCGTTGAGCACCTGGTTGGCGATGTTCTCCTGGAAGATGCCGAGGTTGCGATAGGTGAAGAGATATTCCTTGAGGCTCTTCAGCTCCATGCAGCGCTTGCGGGGCATGTAACGGATGGTGAGGCGTCCGAAGTCGGGCAGGCTGGTCTTGGGGCAGACACTGGTGAACTCGGGGTCGTCGATGAGGATCTCGTAGGCCGCGAACTGGTTGGGCCAGGTCTCGATCTCGGGGAACTTGGTTTCGAGGCCAGCGGCTGCGTGGTCGTCGGTGTAGCCGGTGGTCTTTTTCTGTTTGGTTTCCTTCTTGGGCATGGGGATATTTTATCGCTTTTTGGGGCTGCGACGCCTTCCGGACGGCATCGAACGGGGATACGGAGGGACGATGAGCGAAGCGGAGAAGACGATGATTCCGGCGGACGATCTGGCGAGAAGCCTGGTGGTGAAGGATGTGGAGACGGCCATGCACCTTGGGCTGGTGGGCGATACGTACACGGTTCTGCTGCGCGGCGAGGATACGGCGGGGCGGCATTGCCTGATCGATATGTATGTTCCTCCGGGTGGAGGACCGCCGCCGCATCGCCACGACTTTGAGGAGAGCTTCACGCTGCTGGAGGGTGAGCTGGAGTTTACCTTTCGCGGCGAGAAGCAGAGGGCGCGGGCGGGCGTGACGGTGCATGTGCCGGCGAATGCTCCGCACATGTTTCGCAATGTGGGCGATGGGCCGGCGCGGATGCTGTGTATCTGCTCTCCTGCGGGGCAGGAGGGATTGTTTGAGGCGGTGGGAGTGAAGGTGGGTGGGAGGACGGAAGCTCCGCCAAAGCTGAGCGAGGCGGAGATGAAGGCTGTGGGGGAGAAGGCAGTGGCTCTGGCGGCGGAGTATAAGACGGAGATGCTTTGATTGGTTTGTTGTCATTCGCGGTTGAGAAACGGGTCTCTCCGCTGCGCGCTTTCGCGCTTCGGTCGAGATGACAGTTTTTGTGGGTGGGGAAAGCTGATCCCTTCGCTGCGCTGCGGGATGACGACAATTGATACTGCGGATGACTTATGCGTGACGACTTATGCGTCACGACAGATGAATGGAGAAGGGCTGCCTTGCGGCAGTCTTTCTTTTTGCCATGGGTTGTGGGGTCGGATGCCAGGTGACGTCTTAAAAGTGAGAAGCAGAGAGCAGTTGCTCTCTGCTTCTTATGTCTTCCCGGAGCTTCTTGCTTAGTCGCGGCGGCTCAGGGTTGGGCGGTCGTCGCCGGTGCTGGAGGGATTGTTCGGGTTGGTGGAGTTGGGATCGTTGTTGCCACCAGCGGTACGGCGCAGGGTGGGCTTGCCGTCCTTGCCCTTGTCGTTGAGCTTGCGCTTGTTTTCGATGCGTGCGAGGCGGCCCTTGACGTCGTCGAACTCGGAGGTGGAGACGATGTAGTCGGGTCGGGCGGGCAGGATGGTGGCGATCTCATCCTCGGAGCGGTTGATGCGGTCCGGGGTCTGGGGGTGGTCGCTGAAGACCTTGGCCAGGGTGCCGGGCTTGTGCTTCTCGAGGGCGTCGATTTTTTCGAAGAACTGGATGAAGGCCTGCGGATCGTAACCGCTCTTGTACATGTACTGGACGCCGAGCCAGTCGGCCTGGGCCTCGTCCATGCGGGAGAACTTGAGGAAGCCGATGGGGATGGCGAGCTGGGTGGCCTCGTAGATGCCATAGCCGGTCCAGGAGCCGGAGGTAAAGATGATGAGCGGGATGGAGCCGATCTGCGCCATGTTCATCTTGGTCATCTGGCGTGCGGCGTGGTGGGCGCAGACGTGGGCGATCTCGTGCGCCATGACGCCGGCGAGCTCAGCCTCTTCGTCGGCGGCCATGATGAGGCCGGAGTTGACGTAGAAGAAGCCACCGGGCAGGGCCATGGCGTTGATCTCGTCGGAGTCGATGATCTTGATGGTGAAGGGGACCTTGCAGTCGGAGTTCTTGACGATGTTCTGGCCGACGCGGTTGATGTACTCGACGACGACGGGATCGTTGACCATGTGGGCCGACTTTTCGATCTCCATGGAGTACATCTTGCCGGTGCGGATCTCCCAGTCGGTGGAGTACCAGTTGCCGATGCCGCGGCCGCCGATGTTGCGGGTGCCAATGGCGTCGACATCATCGTCGCTGCCCTTCTTGATGTGGGGATCGAGGGCCTCGCCGGGGGATGGGAGGGAGTCGGCCTTGTCGGACTTCTTGGCGGGGTCCTTCTCCTTTTGATCGAGGGCGGGGTCTTTGTCCTTGGTGCTGCCGGTGTCGGCGCTGGGGCCGTTGTTCTTGTCGTCCGTCGTGGAAGACGGCGGTGACGGGCGGGTGGATGTGGGCACCTGGGTAGACGGAGGCGTGGAGGAGGGGGTCGGCGTCTGGGGCTGCGTCGTGGACTGTGCGTAGGCGGAGACCGAGAGGCTAAGAAGGGCTGCCATGCCGATTTGGGCTGCGCTACGCATAGGAGTTCTCCTGAGAGGGAGCCGGTTTCCTGGATTGCATGGGGGAGACGCAGCTCAACGCTCTGTTAGACGTAGTATGCGCCTGAAAAGTTACGGGGGACAAGGGGCGGGCAGATGGATAAGACCGGAAGGGGCGAGCTGGAGTGCGGTGGCCGGGAAGCGGGTCTCTCCACTGCGCGGCTGCGCCGCTTCGGTCGAGATGACGGTGTATTGGTTTTTTGGCCGAAGTATTGGCTGCGCACGGCTTAGGCTGTCCGATGGAAGCTGCGTCGTTCTCGGCTACCAGGTGGAGTAGGAGCTGCCGTCGCCGGCGACTCCCTGGGCGCCGGAGTGGACGTCGGTGATGCCGGACTCGGTCTGGTCGAGGGTCATGAAGGCGTCGTCCTGCGAGGGGACCCAGGTGTCGGCGCGGCTGGTCATGGGATCTTTGGGCATGGACTTGAGGTAGCCCTGCTGGACGAGGTCGTCGAGGGACTGCGGGGCCTTCTGCTTGTCGATGGTGTAGGCGTCGATGGCGGCGCGCATGGTGCGGAGGTCCTCCTTGAGGACGGCCTCCTTGGCGTTGCGGACGCTCTGCACGTACATGGGGACGGCGATGGCGGCGAGCACGCTGATGATGATCATGACGATCATCAGCTCGATGAGGGTGAAGCCGGACTCGCGGGTGCGGCGGTCTCCGTGGGCAGGAAGGGGAGCAGATCCCTCCGCTACGCTGCGGGATGACAAGCCAGGGCTGCGGGATGACAAGCCAGAGAAGCGGAATGACAGCCAGGGAGCCAGTCTTCTGCGGATGGAGGAGATCGCTACCATGTGGCGTACCTCGTTCCATCCATGGCTGTGGCGGTGCTCTTGGAGTGGACGTCGTAGATGTTCTGGCCGCCGTAGGAGTCGGAGTCGGCGTCGTCCTGGTTGGAGCGGAAGCCCCAGTCGGCGTTGCCGGTCATGGGGTCGACGGGGATCTTTCGCAGGAAACGGACTTTTTTGTCCTGCACATCGACGCCGTTGACGAGGGTTTCGAGGTCGGGCGGGTAGCCCATGGAGTCGGCTTTGACCTGGAAGGCTCCCTTGTCGGCGGCGTCCTTGTACTTGTCGATGGCGGCGCGCATCTCCCAGAGGTCGGCGCGGAGCTCGCGCTCCTTGGTGCGGCGGACCTGGAGGCGCGCGATGGGCAGCGCAGCGGTGGCGAGCAGCGAGAGGATGGCGATGACGATGATGAGCTCGACGAGGGTCAGACCGGCCTCGGCGTGCTCGATGGGCGGCGTGGAGCGTTTGGGGATGGGGCGTTTGATGGACGCACCCTTATCCAGCGCAGCCAACGGTGTCCACCTCATGCCCGATGAAGACGATCTGCGGTCCCACATCTCAGAGGCGAGATGTGGGGCACCCTCGCTCTGCGCATCGACGCTCTGTACATCGACGGTCTGCGAATCGACGCTTGCCGATTCGCCGTGGCGATGGGAGCCCCAGAGCTCTGCGATAGGCAGCACAGCGATCACCTGACATGCACCACGGACTGGGAGCCGACGGCGGGTAATGTGGCCTGTGAGCTGGATCGCGCGGCGACCTTGACGATGTTGAGGCTGGAGTCTCCCTGGGCCAGGGCCTTGAAGGTCAGGGTCGCGACGCTTCCCTGCCCGTTGATGCCGGCGACATTGGGGGGCCGGGAGGTCGAGATGGTCACCAGGCCGTTGCCCTCGTCGCGGTGGACGATGGAGACGGCCTGACCGTCACGCGAGAGCAGGTCGCCTGCATCGACGTTGACCAGCTGCAGCACACCGGGGTTGAACTGGAGCTGCATGGGGACGGCGAAGAGATCGCGGGCGTTGGCGGCTGTCACCGTGACCTGGAAGGTGCTTCCGACGGCCGGGTTGGCGGCAGGAGGCGTCATGATGAAGCTGATGGGCGGGCCTCCGGCGGCAGGAGCGGCCTGCGGGGAGGTTGTAGCACCGGGTGCTGCCGGAGTGGGCGTCGGCGTTGCGGGCGGACGAGGAGCGGGCTGAGCGGCCTGCTTCAACGTCTCCACAGCCGCGGAGGCGGCGTTGGCAGCAGTGATGCGGTTGGTGTCCTGCTTGATGGGATTGATGGGGATGTCGAGATCGCCGAGCGAAGGATCCTCGCGCAGCTCGATGCCCTGGCTGGTGCCCGTGTCGATGGCGCGGACGTTGGCGCGGGTGAGGACGGACTCACGCACGATGTGCGGGATGAGCAGGAAGACGATCTCGTTCTGGATCACTTCCTTGTTATTGCTGGCAAAGAAGTACTTGAACAGGGGCAGCTCCCCGAGGAACGGGGTTCCGCTGATGCTGTTGTTGTCCTGCTTGGTGACGAGTCCGGCGAGGATGCTGGGCTCGCCCTCCTTGAGCTGGATCTGCTGCTCGACGACGTTCTGGCCGATGATGGGTTCGGTCACGCCGGAGATGGTCTGGGAGCCCTGCTGCGAGGAGACGGTCATCTTGACCTTAAGGCCGACGTCGCGATTGAAGTGGACGGTGGGCGTCATGTCGATCTCGACGCCGACGTCGAGGTAGGTGAACTGGGTCTGCACGCCAAGGCTGGAGGTGGTGGACAGCGTAGAGCTGTAGGAGCCGGTGGCGATGGGGATCTTCTGGCCGATTTTAAGATTGGCGCGCTGTCCGTCGGTAGCGCGGATACGCGGATTCTGCAGGATATGGGTATTCGTATCGGTCAGCAGGGCGTTGAGGGTGCCGGCGGGGATGCCGACGGCAAAGTTGGTGGCGTTGATATTGGCCAGCGAGTTGAGCGTGAAGTTCGAGGTCGTGGTGGTGGTGCTCGACGAAGAGGACGACGAGGAGCTGCTGGTGGAGGAGGTAGCGGCCTGCGGCGTGATGGTAATGGACTGCGGCAGGGTGATACCGAGATTGCGGACCTTATCGCGGTTGACCTGGAGGATGGCGACGTCAACGACAACCTCGGGACGGGCGCGGTCGAGGTCGGTGATGAGCTTCTGCGCGAGCAGGAGCTGATCGGGGGTGGCGCGCAGGACGATGGCGTTCTGGCTGGGCACGAGGGTGATCTTCATGCTGGGATCCATCAGATTGCGGAGCGCGGTGAGGACCTCGTTGGCATCCTGCTGCTGGGCGGCGTTGGTGAGGTAGAAGGTCTGGACGGCGAGCTCGTCGAGATCGGTGCGCTTGGTGCGGTTGTTCTGCGCGACGAAGATGGTGTTGGAGGTGACGGGCTTGTAGAAGGTTCCGGCCAGGGCGCCGACGATGCGCAGGGCATCGGCCAGCGAGACGTTGGTGAGGTCGACGGGAATGCGCTTGGAGGTGTAGTCGGGATCGAAGATGACGTTGAGGCCGGCCATCTTGCCGATGGCGGCGTAGATGTTCTTGACGTCCTCGACCGCGTGCAGGGTGACGGGGTCGTTGGAGACGGGCTTGAGCCGGATGGGTCCGGCGACGTCATTGAGATTGCGGGAGACGACATCGGGGCCGGAGACTCCGGGAAGACCGGGAGTCGGAGAAGCGGTCTGGGGAGCGGAGAGCTCGTGATTGACCTGTTCGATCTCCTGCTGGGCGGCCTGGTTGCCGGGGTCGATGGAGCTGGCACGGTTGAACTCGCTCAGCGCTCCGTTGAGATCGCCGTTCTGGCGTAGGATGCGACCGCGATCGACGTGCGAGACAGCGGACTGAAAGCGCATGTTCTCGAGATGCGCCTTGTAGCGAAGGTCCTTGGGATCCTTGAGCATGGCCTGGCGATAGTCTTCGTAGGCGGCATCCCAGTCCTCGTGGAGTTCGGCGGCCTGTCCGCGCTTGTACCACTTGTTGGCGGACTGAGCGTGGGCGCTGACGCTGGCGGAGAAGACGGCTACGAGCGCAAAGGCGGGAAGCACCTGCGCAGCGCGTGTAGCGAACGTGGAGGAGAAGACTTTCGAGCCGCGACCCATTCTGTGTTTCTGCGCATCCTTTATTAGTTGCTGAAGAGTGAGCCGAGCGCCGGGAAAGGAGCGTACCTCCACGCTGAATGGGGGGAGGATATTGCCGGAAGAGGCTTTGCCTGCCAGGCTGTCGCGCTCGGGTGAGTATAGCATTCGTCGCAAATGGTTCCCCTCGGGTATATACAGGTCTTCCCCATGGATCATCGCGCCTGGCAGAGGGGCAGATGGTCGTTGGGTGCTCTCGTCGGCAGTTGCGAGATTTCTATAAGTTTAGACGCTGCGGAGGCCCGGGGGTGAGATGCAGACGAAGAGAAGGGCGATTCCCTGCCCGGAGGGTGGCCCGGATCGCGGCCGGCGAAGAAGAAACGGGGCGAACGTCAAACTTTTGTTAAACTTATAGATCAGTGCCCCGCTCTCTCTCCAATCCGACTACGGCGTATCAGCCAAAGGCTGCGATCGCCAAGCCGAAGGACCGCGATCCGGTGGCGGCGGGGCAGCGCGATGCCGCGTTCAACCGCTCGGCGAGCCATAACTACTTCCTGACGGACCGTTTCGAGGCAGGCGTTGCGCTGCGAGGGACCGAGGTGAAGTCGATCCGCGAGGGCAAGGCGAACCTGAAGGACTCCTACGGCCTGCTGAAGGACGGCGAGTGTTTCTTGCTGAATGCCCATATCGGGCCGTTTTCGCATGGGAACGCGATGAATCATGAGTCTCTGCGGACGCGGAAGCTGCTGCTGCATAAGCAGGAGCTGCGCAAGCTGGAGACTCTGAGCCGGCAGAAGGGCTTCACGCTGATTCCGACGCGGTTGTACTTCCGGCACGGCCGGGTGAAGTGCGAACTGGCTCTGGCCAAGGGCAAGCAGGACTGGGACAAGCGAGAGACGGAACGCAGACGCGAGGCCGATAAAGAAGCCCGTGCAGCGGTGGCACGCAGCCAGCGCCGTTAGGCCGGCCTTTCGCTACGCCGCTATGTCGGATTGGTTACTGCGCCGTTGATCAGGATTCGCTACTATTGGAACTCGCCGGAAAATGTTTGAGGCCAACGGGTGGACGAAGGCCTTTCTTTTGATTGTGCTGGGAGTTTGTAGGTTCATAAACAGTTGTCGCGCTAGGATATTGCCATGGAGACGAAGTTACTGTTTCAGGATGCGGCCGGTCTGGCCACACCGCTGCTGGCAGTGTTTGCAGTGGACGTTTCGATCGGGAAAGACGCCGATCCGCTGGTGGCGCTGCTGACGACATCGGACGCGGTGAGCAACGCCGCGGCTTCGGTGCTGGCCACGGGTGAGTTTCAGGCGACGCTGGGGGAGCAGCTGCTGCTGCACAAGCCGGACGGCTTGAAGGCGGAGCGCCTGCTGGTGGTGGGTCTGGGCAAGGCCAAGGCGCTGTCGGTGGATGGTGTGCGCAAGGCCGCGGGTACGGCGGTGCGTGCAGCCAAGCCGCGCGGGGTGAGGGAGATGGCGATCGCCTTCCCCGAAGATCATGCGCTGGACGATGAGCACCTGGAGAATCTGCCGCCGACGCTGCTGAGCCGCTCGATTCTGGAGGGCGCGCTGGTGGCGGAGCTGGACTGGGACACGTATCGCAGCGACCGCAAAGACCGCTCGGTGGATGCGCTGACGCTGGTAGCCCGCGAGGTGGAAGAGACCACGAAGAAAGAGATTCAGCTGGGCTTCGACGAGGGCCGCGTGGTGGGCGATGCGCAGAACTTCGCGCGTCTGCTGGTGAACGAGCCGGGTAACGTGCTGACGCCGACGGAGCTGGGCAAGCGGGCCAAGGCGATGTGCACGGAGGCCGGGCTGAAGTGCGAGGTCTACTCGACGGAGAAGCTGCTGGAGCTGGGCATGGGCGCGTTCCATGCGGTGGCGAAGGGCTCGGCTGAGCCTCCGGCGCTGATCGTGATGACCTACGAACCCAAGCTGGAGAAGGGCAAGACGCTGGCGAAGGACGCTCCGGTGATGGGACTGGTGGGCAAGGGCATTACGTTCGACACGGGCGGCATCTCGATCAAGTCTGCCGACGGCATGGAGAAGATGAAGTACGACATGGCGGGCGCGGCGGCGATGATCGGCGCGATGCGGGCCATTGCGGCTCTGAAGCCTGCGGTAAAGGTGATCAGCGTGGTGTGTTCGGCGGAGAACATGCCGAGCGCGACGGCGTACAAGCCGGGCGATGTGCTGAAGGCGATGTCGGGCAAGACCATTGAGGTGCTGAATACGGATGCCGAGGGGCGTCTGGTGCTGGCCGATGGCCTGCACTATGCCAAGACGCTGGGCTGCACGCACCTGATCAACGCGGCGACGCTGACGGGAGCCTGCGTGGTAGCGCTGGGCATGATCAACGCGGGTGTCTTCTCGAACGATGAGGATGCGTATGCGAAGTTCGATGGCGCGCTGAAGATCTCCGGCGAGAAGTTTTGGCGGCTTCCCTGCACCGACGACTACAAGGACGTGATCAAGAGCCAGATCGCCGACATCATGAACACGGGCGGAAGCCGGTGGGGTGGGGCGATCTCGGCGGCGATGTTCCTGAAGGAGTTCGCGGGAGATACACCGTGGATTCACCTGGATATTGCCGGCTGCGCCTGGAACGAAGAGGTGAAGCCATGGCAGACGAAGGGTCCTAGCGGCGTCGCGGTGCGGTCGATTGTGGAGTGGGTGCGGAGCTTTGCTTAGGGTTGTTGGCTAGTGAGAAGAGGCGTCCCTTTAGGGGCGCCTCTTTTGTTTGTGGCTCGAGTTGGCGTCCTGCGAACCCACCTTAGCCGCCTGCGGCGTCGAAGATGGGGCACCCGGTTTTTGTGGGTGCGATGCGGTTGTTACTGCGATGGCATCCTGCAAAAAATGCGGGGGTTCCTCGGCTTCGCTCGGAATGACAAAGTTGTGGCAGTGGGGAGGAAGGCGGTTCGCGCTTTGCGCGAATACCCACTCATGCGGTGGGGCTGCATGAATGGGGCACCCGGCGCCTCTTTTGTTTGTGGCTCAAGCTTGCGTCCTGCGAACCCACCTTAGCCGCCTGCGGCGTCGAAGATGGGGCACCCGGTTTTGTGGGTGCGATGCGGTTGTTACTGCACTGGCATCCTGCGAAGAAATGCGGGGGTTCCTCGGCTTCGCTCGGAATGACAGTTTAGTGGCGACCGGCTCGCTGCCAGAACTTCTCTACATGCGCTCGGGAGCCTCGATGCCGAGGTAGCCCAGGGCGCGGGTCATCTCTCTTTGCGCCGTTGCTGCGGTGGCCAGGTAGAGGGTCTTCTTTGTGGCGTCCTCTTCGTTGAGGATGTGGTGGCGGTGGTAGAAGTTGTTGAACTGCTGCGCGAGCTGGAAGGCGTACTTGGCTAAGTAGGCGGGCTCGGAGGTGGCGATGGCCTGCTCGATGAGGGTGGTGAGACGCGAGGTGAGCAGCCAGGTCTCCCACAGCGTCGTGCCCTCTTCGGAGTTGAGGATGGGGGCGATGTCGAGCGTGGGCATCGCGGCCAATGCGGCCTCGGCGGTGGTGCCTGCCTTGCGGAAGATGTTGGCGGCGCGCACGATGGCGTACTGCACGTAGGGGCCGGTCTCGCCTTCGAAGCTGAGGGCATCCTTGAAGTCGAAGGCGATGACGGTGTTGCGGGTGTAGCGCAGCATGAAGTAGCGCAGCGCGCCGACGGCGATCTGTTTGGAGATGGTGGCGCGGTCGTCGTCGGAGAGGTCGGGGTGACGGTTGTCGACCTCGGTGCGGGCGGCGGTGGTGAGGCGGTCGATGAGGTCGTCGGCCTTGACGCCGAAGCCCTTGCGGCCGGAGACCTCGATGTAGGCGCGCTTCTGGTCCTCTTCGCTGACATCGTAGCCGAGGTCGAGGGCGCAGCGCGGGGTGAGGGCGACCATCTCGTAGGAGAAGTGGGTGTAGCGGTCGGCCTCATTGGTGAAGCCCATGCCGCGGAGGGCGGCGATGACGTTGTTCTGCGGGTCGTTCTGGCGCGAATCGATCACGTTATAGATGGCGTCGGCGTGTCCGAAGGCGGGGGCGTGTTCGTCGCTGGGGCTATCGGTGGAGATCCAGCACATGTGGTTGGGGTACTGGTGGAACTTCGTGTAGCCGAAGTCCTTGCCGGGAAGGAGGCCGAACTTCCAGAGGTGGTAGGCGATGTCCTTGCCGACGTAGGTGACGGTGCCGTTGGAGCGGACGATGACCTTGGCGTCCTCGTCGGGGCCGGTCTCGGCTGCCTCAGCGTTGGTGGTTGCGCTGGCATCCTGCGAAGAGATGCGGGGGTTCCTCGACTCCGCTTCGCTTCGCTCGGAATGACGAGGCTCAGCAGAGGCGCGGCGCATGACCCAGCAGCCCTTGTTCTTGCCCTCGGTCTCGAGGTAGAGGACGCCTTTTTCGATCATGAGCTGGCGGGCGGCGTCCCAGAAGTGGAGATGGAGGATCTCGCTCTCGCGGGGGAGGAAGTCGTACTCGATGCCGAGGCGCTGCATGGTCTCGAGGTGGCGGTGGAGGACGGCGGTGGCGATGAGGTCGGCTACTTCGGCGATCTCGTTGCCACCTTGCTCGAGGGCGTGGAGGGTGGCGAGGCGGAGGGCCTTGCGCTCGGCGGCCTGATCGGGGTCGGCGGTGTACCACTGCGAGACGCGGGCGTAGAGGTCCCAGCAGTAGTAGTCGATGCGCTTGCCCTGGGCAGCGAGGTCGGCGACGAGGGTCTGCACGGTGTCGAGACCGAGGTTTTCGAGGTGCATGAGGCCGACGACGACATCGGCGACCTGGACGCCGGTGTTGTCGATGTAGTTCTGCACGCCGACCTGGTAGCCGTGCTTGTAGGTATCGGGGCGCAGGAGGCGCTGGAAGGTGTCGCCGAGGATGGCGTTGCGCAGGTGGCCGATGTGGGCGGCCTTGTTGGGGTTGATGCTGGTGTGCTCGATGAGGCGGAAGCCGGGGCCGCCGATGGGGGCGTGCCGGTCGGCGGCGATGTGGCGGGCGACCCAGGCGCGATCGAGGCGGATGTTGAGGTAGCCGGCGCCTGCGATCTCGACGGAGGCGACGCCCTCGGGGAGCTGCGCGGAGAGCTCGGCGGCCAGTTCGGTGGCGATGGCGCGGGGAGCCTTGCGGAGACGCTTGGCGAGCTCGAAGGCGACGGGAAGGGCGAGTTCGCCCATGGCGATGGAGGGCGGCTGCTCGACGGCGAGGCTCGCGAGGGTGACGTCGTACTTCGAGGCGAGGATGGCCTGAATGGCGGCCGTGAGCGACTGCTGGATTGTGCGATACATGGTCTGAGTTAGTTTACGTGAGGGGACGGTGGGGATTACCCGGCGGGGGCGGGAGAAGTGAATCTCCTGGCTGCGCTGCGAGGTGACAAGGCCAAGGGGTATAGGCGGGGATGGTCTGGGGTCGAAAAGCGGGTCTCTCCACTGCACGGCTGCGCCGCTACTCGGGCAGCTCTTCGGGGAGGGTTTCGATCTCCTGGAGGAGCGGGGTGTGGTTATGGGTGCGGATGCGGTGGAGGAGAAAGATGATGCCGCCGGCTCCGGTGACGGAGACGAGCATCCAGGCGTGGATGGCGAGGCCGAAGACGGCTGCGTTGGCCTGGGGGGCTCCGTGGCTGACGAGGGCGCTCTTGGTGGCCCACTCGAAGGGGCCGATGGCTCCGGGGGAGCTGGGAAGCATGTAGGAGAGGTTGGCGAAGGAGACGGCTTCCCAGGGGCCGAGGGCGTCGGTGGACAGGCCGATGAGTCGGGCGGCGGAGACGAAGATCATGCCCTCGCAGAACCAGACGATGAAGCTCTGCAGAAGGAGGGTCGCGCTGCCGGCGATGCCGAGCTGGCGGAGGGTCTCGATGGCCATGAGCAGCCAGTGCTCGAGCTTTTGGACGAGCTTGTGGGCGGGGAGCGCGGCGAAGAGCTTTTTGAAGGGGGCTTCGAGGTGCGCGGCTCCGAACATGAGGACGAAGAGGCCGATGACGGAGATGACGACGGCGGCATCGGCGGCGTGGCGGATCTTTTCGGGGAGATCGCGACCCATGGTGGCGATGAAGATGAGGCCGTACGACGAAGATGTCGAGGAGCTTTTCGAGGATGACGGTAGAGAGGATGGCCGAGGGCGAGGCTCCGAGATCGGCGGAGTAGGTGAAGACACGCATGATGTCGCCGATGCGGAAGGGCAGGATGTTGTTGGCGGCCAGCGAGGTCATCAGGACGCGGGCGCAGACCTGAAAGCCGGAGCCGCTGGGGCGCATCATGCGGGTCCAGCGAAGGCAGCGCAGGGTGTAGCCGGCGAGGGTGAAGCCGAGGACACCGGCGATCCAGATTGGGTGCTCGAAGCGGAGCGAGCGGAACTCGGAGGGGTGGATTCCACGGAAGGTATACCAGAGGAAGAAGGCGCTGACGAGAAGGCCCGGGACGGTTTTGATGAGATTACGGCTGCGGGTCTGGGGCGTCTTCTGGGTCATCGAGGCGTGGAAAACCGTCCGGCGTGGAATCGGAAGTGCAAGTACAGGAGTGTCTTATTGTAACCAAGTCAAATGATACGGACGGCTGTAGACCAAATGGGCTGTGGGCGCGTCCTATATGGCATCGGATGTCGCAGGACATGGCAGGAGAGGTTAGATTAGCGTCTAACCTGCGTCTTCAGACAGGCTGGTTTCAGGCGGCCTGAATCGATGATGAAAGACTTTCGGCAACGCCGTTGTAAGCTTCCGGCAAGGAAGCATTTGCCAGGATGGACCAATCGAAGCTGAGACCGCGATAGCGGCAGGAGCGTATTGTTTGGCGACACCCGTACTCGCTCGACCGGGCCTAACCGGGAAGTTCATTGCATCGCAGGCACAGGAGAGACGTCGCTATGCTCTTTGCCTGATTTCGGCGCTGACGGCGGTGGCCCTGGTCATCCATGGATTTCATCCCTTTGCCGAGGACGGCGGCCTTTATCTGGCTGGGGTGAAGCGGGTTCTGGACCCCTCTCTTTATCAAGTGAACGGCGATTTTGTGATGGGGCACCTGCGGTTCTCGGTGTTTGCGCCTGTGGTGGCTGCGCTGGTGCGGATGTCGGGTCTGGGGCTGGAGACGGTGGTCTTTCTGCTTCACCTGGCGAGCATATGGCTGACGCTGGCGGCGGCGTGGATGCTGGCGAGCCGGTGCTTCCGCAGCACGACAGAGCGGACGGCGGCGGTGACGCTGCTGGCGGTGTGGCTGACGCTTCCGATTGCCGGGACCTCGCTGATGCTGATGGACCCGTATGTGACGGGGCGCAGCGTTTCGACTCCGATGACGATCTTTGCGCTGGTGGGGGCGGTGGACTTCCTGCGGTCGACGCGGATGGAGGGACGCTGGAACTGGCGCGCTCTGGCGATGGCGTGCGCTGCTTTGGCAGTGGCCGCGGCGGTGCATCCGCTGATGGCGGCGTATGGCTTTGGCTGCGTGCTGACGCTGGCGGCGGCGGCGACACCGGAGCGGCGCGGGGTGAGGATCGGCGCAATGGTGGGGCTGACGGCCTCGGCTGTGGCGGCGGCGATGGTGCTGCGGCTGGTGGCGCAGCCGGAGTCGAGCTCTTATCAGGCCGTGGCGATGTCGCGGTACTACTGGTTTCTGAGCCAGTGGCACTGGTATGAGCTGGTGGGAGCGGTGGCTCCGCTGATGATTCTGGGGGCAGTTGCGTGGATGCGGCGGGGCAACCGCGGCAGCGCACAGCGCGAACTGGCCACGATGGGCGTGACGGCGGGGACGATTGCGCTGCTGATCGCGGTGCTGTTTGCGCGGGTGCATTCGACCAACCACCTGGTGGCGCGGATGCAGCCGATGCGGATCTTTCAGCTGATCTACGTGGTGATGATCCTGTTTGTGGGCGCGGCGATGTCGCGCTGGATGGGGCGGCGTGCGCTGCGCTGGGTGGGCGTCTTCGCGATGCTGGCGACGATCATGTTCGTGGTGGAACGGAAGACGTTTCCGGCGTCGGACAGGATTGAGATCGCAGAGGACCGCGAGGGACCGGAGAACAGCTGGGTGCAGGCGTTCGAGTGGATCCGCACGAATACCCCAAAGGACGCTGTGTTTGCCCTGGACGCCGACTACATTACGCAGTCCGGCGAGGATGCGCAGGGCTTCCGCGCGATTGCGGAGCGCAGCGCGTTGCCGGACTACTCCAAGGACGGAGGCGAGGCGGCGATTACGCCGACGCTGTCGGAGGAGTGGAAGTCGGGCGAAGAGGCGCAGGCTCGCCTAAGCGAGCGTACGGATTCGGAACGCGTCACGATGCTGGCGAGCAAGGGCGTGGGCTGGGTGGTGCTGGCGCATGGAGCACAAACCGGCTTTGCGTGCGCTTACTCGAACGCGATGGTGAAGGTATGCCGGCTGCCGGAGGGAATGGATGCGCTGCGGGTGAGCCTAAGGCCACCGGCTATCGCGGCGCCGACGCAGCGATAGTTCGTCCGCTTCGTGCTGCAGCTTCAGGTTCAGGATAGTTGTGCGGGACTGGATGCGGGGCGGTCGCGGAGGATGGCGGCGGCCCAGAGCTGCAGCAACGGGAAGAGCTCGAGCGTGTAGCGCGGCTCGGAGTTGTCGAGGTTGAGCAGCATGGCGCAGCGCAAGAGCACAAAGGCAATGGTTGCAAAGGCGAGCGCGGCGTGTCCGTTCCAACGCTGGCGACGCCAGCACCAGAGGCCGTAGAGGCCAAGCAATAGATAGGCGAGGTTGAGCAAGGCATAGGCGAGGACGAGCGCGGTGCGCCTGGGCTGCGTCTTCCACTGCCACCAGTGGAGGGGGACCTCCATCATTTCGACGCGGGGCCGCAGGAGCATGTCGGCGAGCCGGGCGAAGGGCATGGCGAGGTAGTAGCGGACGGGATCGTCGGCGATGCGCTCGTCGGCGAGCTTGTCGAAGGCCTGCTCGATGGCGGGGTTGGTGTTGTTGTTATTAGCGTTGTAGGTGGTAAGCAGCGCATCGACCTGGTTGTACTGCTGGTCGCTGTCGAAGGCGCGGGAGGGGATGTCGTCGATGTTGATGTCGTCGGAGTCCCAGTTCCAGTAGACGTTCTCGGTGGAGGAGAAGTCGATGGCCCAGGTGCGGTACCAGCGCTGGAAGCCGAGGTAGACGGGTTCGCCGGGATCGGTGGCGTAGCGGGGGGCCAGCGGCTGGATGACGTGGAAGGTGCGCCAGTTGCGGATGGTCCAGGGCACTAGCGGAAGAAGGACGCAGATGGAGGCGGCCACGATGGGAACGACGCGGGAGAGTCTGCGCGGTTCGGTGAAGGGCGTGGCTAGCCAGATCATGGCGGGTACAACGGCGGCGGCGAGCAGGCCCTGCTCGGGGCGCAGCAGGATGGAGTAGGAGAGGGCCGCGGTGACGATCCAGAGCCAGCGGTTCCAGGAGGCACCGGCGGCACGCCAGCGCTCGAGCGCATAGAAGGCGAGGGCGATGCAGAAGAGGGTGAGGGTCTCGGTGAGCGGGGCGGCGACGTAGTTGGCGGTGAAGGGGCAGAGGACGCCGAGCCACAGCGCGAGAAGGCCTGCGCGGTTGCCGAAGACGCGGCGGGCGAGATCGGCGATGAGCAGGCAGGTGAGCAGATCGATGACGGCCTGCACGAGCATGACCTGGAAGTAACAGTCGGGTCCGAAGAGTTTGAAACAGAGCGCGAGAAAGATGGGATAGCCGGGCAGGCGGATGAGCGTGGGGACGGCTCCGGTATCGGTACGGGCAAAGCCGTAGACGCCAAACTGCATCCAATTCTTCGCGATGTCGCCGTAGAGGAGGGTGTCTCCTGCAACGCGTGCGGCGTTGGTGATGAAGGCGATGCGCAGGGCGAGACCGAGGGCCAGGGGGGCTCCGATTGCAGTACGCGATCTCGCTCTTGACTCTGCCATGTAGGAGCATGATAACCGGAGGCTTGACACACTTTGACCTGCGTTGACTGGACTGAGGGGCGTGCATAGGATGGCAGAAGGTCTTCACACGCAGGGAGGCCGTCTCTCCCTATGAGCAAACCGATCTTTTACGATCCGCAAAAAAAGCGTTGGAAGCGACTTCGGATCGTCTTCGACATTCTGGCCCTTTGCGGGCTGGTGATCGGCACCATCTTCCTGATCGGCCTGATGCGAATGCGGCCGCTGCCGGAGCTGCTGCTGGCCTCGCAGAAGAGGAACTATCGCACGCTGGCCAACCAGCAGCTGACGAAGCAGCAGAAGCTGAGGCGGTCGGCGCATCGGAAGACGGATACGAAGCCTTCGGACGTTCCGCTGAACTCGGGCGAGGGCCTGCGCGCGGCGTACTACGTCGAGGATGACCCGGCGAGCTTCTCGTCGCTGCGTCAGCATATCTCGCAGATCGACATCCTGTTCCCGGAGTGGCTGCACGTCGTCTCGGCTGAAGGCAACCTGATGTCGTACAGCCTGGACAACCGGCCGTACCGCGTGGTGAACAACAAAACGATTGCGCCGGTGGATCGCGACAGCAAGGTGGCTTCGACGATTGCGTTGAACCATGTGAATCTCGATGTGCTTCCGCTGGTGAATAACTACGATCCGGTGCAAGGCATGTTTCTGCCCGAGATAGGCCAGTTCCTTCTGAACGAGCAGGCACGGGCGAACTTCCGCAGGCAGGCGGACGCGTTCCTGGCGGCGAACCCGAGCTATCGCGGCCTGTCGATCGACTTCGAGGCGATTCCGACGGAGGCACAGCCGGGATTCAAGGCTCTGATGGCGGAGCTGTACGACGACTTTCATGCGCGTAACCTGCGGCTTTATATCAACGTGCCGGTGCATGACGACGACTTCGACCTGAAGTTCCTGGCCGACCACTCCGATGGGCTGATGCTGATGAACTACGACGAGCATGAGAGTGACTCGGAGCCGGGAGCGATCGCATCGCAGGACTGGTTCATCGACAACCTGAAGGCGGCGCTGAAGGTGGTTCCCAAGGAAAAGATCATCTGCGCGCTGGGCAGCTATGGATACGACTGGACGACCACGCTGCCGGCGCCGACGAAGAAGGGCAGGAAGGCCGCGCCGGGAAAGGTGATCTCTTCGGTGCCGCTTTCGACGCAGGAGGCGTGGCAGGCGGCGTATGACTCGGACTCACAGATCGACCTGGACGACGATACGCTGAATGTCCACTTCGCCTATGACGATGAGGATGCGCACGTTCGTCACAATGTCTGGTTCCTGGATGCGGTGACGGTGCTGAACCAGATGCGCGCGGCGCGTGAGCTGGGCATCCAGACGTATGCGCTGTGGCGTCTGGGGCAGGAAGACAACTCGTTGTGGAAGATCTGGGATTCGCCGATGCACGCGGACCCGAACAAGGATCTTGTGCATGTGGAGCCTGGGTATGACGTCGATACCGAGGGCGAGGGCGACATTCTTCGCGTGACGCGCAAGCCTCAGAACGGCGAGCGCGACGTGACGATGGACGATGACAAATCGATCCCGCAGCAGTACCGGATGGTGCTGCAGGAGTCGATGCACTCGTATCCGCTGTCGTACACGGTGACGCAGTATGGGTATCACCCGCGGAAGGTGGCGCTGTCGTTTGACGATGGGCCTGACCCGGAGTGGACGCCAAAGATCCTCGACATCCTGAAGAAGTACAACGTGAAGGGCGCGTTCTTCATGATCGGCGAGGAGGCCGAGAAGTACGTCGGCACGATGCAGCGGGTGTATCGCGAAGGGCACGAGATTGGAAACCACAGCTTTACGCATCCGGACATCGCCGCGATCTCGAATGCGCAGGTGGACCTGCAGCTGAACCTGACGGAGCGGCTGTTTGCGGCGAAGCTGGGTGTGCAGCCGCTGTACTTCCGTCCACCGTACTCGATTGACCAGGAGCCGGATACGAACGACCAGGCGGCACCGGTGGACCGTATCCAGGGACTTGGGTATGTGATTATCGGCGACAAGATCGACACCAACGACTGGGACGAGAATCCGCGCAAGACGCCGAAGGAGATTACCGACAGCGTCTTCGAGCAGTTCGCCATGATGGAGAAGAAGGCGTGGATGCGGGGCTCGATTATCCTGCTGCACGACGGCGGCGGAGACCGGACGGCGACGGTCGCGGCGCTGCCGGTGCTGATCGAGACGCTGCGCGCGAAGGGCTACGAGATTGTTCCGGTATCGGAGCTGGTGGGCAAGACGCGGGCCGAGGTGATGCCTGCCCTGACGCCGAAGCAGCGCTGGCAGGCGATGGTCGATTCGGTTGCCTTCTTCGTCTTCGGATTCTTCAACAACTTTGTGGTGGGCGTGTTCTTTGTCGGGGACGTGCTGATGAGCGGACGGCTGATCATCATCGGCGTGTGCGCGGTGATCGATCGTCTGCGTACACGCAAGAACTATGCCGGGCCGGAGTACGCTCCGCGGGTTGCGGTGCTGATTCCGGCGTACAACGAAGAGAAGGTCATCGTGCGGACGATCCGCTCGGTGATGATGTCGAACTACAAGAACATTCGCATCATCGTGATCGACGACGGATCGACGGACAGGACGCTGGAGGTTGCGCGCGAGGCGTATCCGGCGGAGATCGCTTCGGGAAGAGTGACGATTCTAACCAAGCCGAACGGCGGCAAGGCGGAGGCGCTGAACTTTGCGCTGGAGCATACGGATGAGGAGATCTACGTCGGCATCGACGCGGATGGCGTGATTGCGCACGATGCGATCACGCGCCTGGTACCGCACTTCGCGAATCCGAAGATCGGCGCGGTGGCGGGCAATGCGAAGGTGGGCAACCGCGTGAACCTGTGGACGCGGTGGCAGGCGCTGGAGTACATCACGAGCCAGAACTTCGAGCGTCGCGCGCTGGATCTGTTCGACGTGGTGATGGTGGTGCCGGGCGCGATCGGCGCGTGGCGTACCTCTGCCGTACATGCAGGCAAGGGCTACCACCCGGACACGGTGGCCGAAGATGCCGACCTGACGATGAATATTCTGGAGCAGGGTTACTCGGTGATCTACGAGGACCAGGCGCTGGCGTTTACCGAGGCGCCGGAGAACATGAACGGGCTGATGCGGCAGCGGTTCCGCTGGTCGTTCGGCATTCTGCAGGCGGTGTTCAAACATCGCGGCGCGATCAGGAAGCACAGGGCAATGGGGCTGTTTGCGCTGCCGAATATTGTGATCTTCCAGATCCTGCTACCGCTGGTGTCGCCGCTGATCGACCTGATGTTTGTGGCAGGCGTGATCGGCTACTTTATCGACAAGCACTTCCATCCAGAGTCGGCTTCGGCGGACAGCTTTCACAAGCTGCTGATCTTCTTCGCGGCGTTCCTGGTGATCGACTTCCTGACCTCGACGCTGGCGTTTGCACTGGAGAGGAAGCATCCGGCGAGCCGTGGGGATGCGTGGCTGCTGGTGCATATCTGGATTCAGCGGTTCACGTATCGGCAGGTGTTTTCGATTGTGCTGTTCAAGACGCTGAAGCGGGCGATCGACGGCAAGCCGTTCAGCTGGGACAAGCTGGAGCGCACGGCGCAGATGTCGAAGCAGACGGAGGCTCTTACGGAGCAGCGGTAGGCTTGGCGGAGAGTTTGTCGGAGAAGCGGATTCCTTCGCTGCGCTGCGGAATGACAACAAAAAGACTGCTAAAAAATAAAGGCAGCCGCGAATCGAACTCGCGGCTGCCTTTTATTTGCTTTGGGCTAATCGCCGTAGTAGTCGAGGCCTAAGTGGGTGATGAGGTCTTCGCCCATGACGTGGCGGAGGGTGTTTTTGAGCTTCATGTTCTGAATGAAGAGGTCATGCTCGGGGTAGACGCCGGGAGCGGCGTCGGGATCCTTGAAGTAGAAGCTGAGCCACTCCTGGATGCCGAGACCGCGCAGCGAGGGCGTACGGGCGGCGAGGTCCATGAAGAGGACGAGATCGAGCGCGAGCGGTGCGGCGAGGATGGAGTCGCGGCAGAGGAAGTCGACCTTGATCTGCATGGGATAACCGAGCCAACCGAAGATGTCGATGTTGTCCCAGCCTTCCTTGTTGTCGCCGCGGGGCGGGTAATAGTTGATGCGGACCTTGTGGTAGATGTCCTTGTAGAGCGCGGGGTGCAGGTCGGGCTGGAAGATGTGTTCGAGGACGCCGAGCTTGGAGACTTCCTTGGTCTTGAAGGAGTCGGGGTCGTCGAGGACCTCGCCGTCGCGGTTGCCGAGGATGTTGGTGGAGTACCAGCCGGAGACGCCGAGGTTGCGCACCTTGAAGGCGGGGGCGAGGACGGTCTTGATGAAGGTCTGCCCGGTCTTGAAGTCCTTGCCTGCGATGGGGGCGTTCATCTTGCGGGAGAGCTCGTTGAGCGCGGGGATGTCGACGGTGAGGTTGGGCGCGCCGTTGATGAAGGGGATGCCCTCCTTGAGCGCGGCCCAGGCGTAGAGCATGGAGGGCGTGATGGCCGGGTCGTCGTCGACGAGGCCTTTTTCAAAGGCTGCGAGCGTCTGATGGACGGGCGCCTGCTCCATGAAGATCTCGGTGGAGCCGCACCAGATCATGACCTGGCGGTCGGTTCGGGTCTTGAACTCGGCGATGTCGTTGCGGATCTGGTTGGCGAGATCGCACTTGTTCTTGCCGACCTTGACCTTCTTTCCTTCGAGGCGCTTGACGTAGTGCTGGTCGAAGGCGGCGGGCATGGGCTCGATGGATTCGAGGAAGGGGCGCATCTGCTCCAGCTGATCGCGGTCGAGAACCTGCGCGGTCTTGGCGGCGTCGTAGAGATTGCCGCCGAAGATGTCCCAGCCGGTGAAGACGAGATCGTCGAGGGAGGCGATGGGGGCGAAGTCCTTGATGAGCGGAGAGCGGCCTTCGTTGCGCTTGCCGAGGCGGATGGTTCCCATCTGCGAGGTGGAGCCGATGGGGAGAGCGAAGCCGCGGCGCACGGCTTCGACGCCGGCGATCAGCGTGGTGGCGACGGCTCCCATGCCGGGGATCATGACGCCTAATTTTCCTGTGGCTGGCTTGATGGAGGTTGCCGCTGGCCTGGCTGCGGCGGATTCGTTCGACATGCTGGGTGAGACCCTTCCCTGTTGCAATTTTCCGTGGCCACGGAAGTTGCAGTATGAAAGAGCGTTGAAGGGCGATGCAAACAAAGTGCCCGTTTTTACAGGCGTAAACGGTAAAGGAGGGTTAGCGGTTACGTGTTTATGGCCGTTCGTCGTGGATATTGAATGTGTTGCACTTCAGTGATGGACGAGGTGAAAGCCTTCGTCTTTGTGGGGTAGCTCGAAGTACTTTGCGATGGCATAGAAGTCTTCATCGGTCGTCTCGGCGAAGAAGAGACCTTCGGGCTTTTCGTGATTGCGGCGGTGCAGATTTTCGAGGCAGGCGGCCTCGGACAGAGAGAGGACGTGCAGAGCGTGCGGGGCCTCCGCCGTTTCGAAGAGGGATCGCACCCAGGCGCGTTCGCGGGCTGTATTGCCGGCGAAGTCGAGGACGACGGAGCTTCCGGTGCGCAGCGTGTCGATGAGGAGTGGGCCCATGACGGCGCGGCAGCGGCGGGACCACTTGAGGTAGTCGTCGAAGGAGCGGATGCCGTCGCTCAACTTCGACAACCACACGTCTTCGCAGAAGAGAACGGCCGGGGTGGAGGCTGCGATCTGGCGCGCGAGGGTTGTCTTGCCGGATGCGAGTCTTCCGCAGATGAAGTGCAGCGTTCCTGCCATGGACGGCCTGCTATGAGGTTAGACGGCTTCGACCTTCACGCGGTTCTTCCAGTGGGTGTAGACGAACCAGGCGATGAAGGCGACGAGGACCAGCTCCACGCCGAGGTGGAAGCGGTGGAAGATCTCCTTGAAGCGCGGATCGGATTCCCAACGATCGCCGAGCTTCATGCCGACGTAGGCGAGGATGTAGCACCAGGGCCAGGAGCCGAGAAAGGTATAGGTATGGAAGCGCAGCTGCGGCATCTTCGCGATACCGGCAGGCAGGGCGATGAAGGTGCGCACGACCGGAAGCAGGCGGGCGACGAGGACGGTGATACCGCCGAAGCGCTGAAAGAAGTGTTCGGTGCGGTCGAGGTCGTGGCGGCTGAGCAGAACGTAGCGGCCGAAGCGCTCGACGGCGGGGCGGCCTCCCCATGCACCGAGCCAGTAGGCGGGGATAGAGCCGAGGTTGCAGCCGATGGCCCCCGCAGTGGCGACCCAGAAGAGCTTCAGCTGACCGGTGTGCACCAGGTAGCCGGCGAAGGGCATGATGATCTCGGACGGCAGAGGGATGCAGGCGGACTCGATGCCCATGAGCAGGGCGACGCCGACGTAACCACCGGCAGAGATAACCGCAATAATGAAGCTGGCAAGGGCAGCAATGATCTTCTCGGACATGCAGCTTGAGTATAGCTGGCCCTCGCCGGAATGGCGGCAAGCGTGGAGAGCCCTGATGCGCTAGCATTAAAAGTGTTCAGGAGAGATCGATGTCAGAGAGTACTGTCGCCCCCGTTGCCCCGGCTTCCACCGCAACCACCCCTGCCACCGGACGTCCCGCGTCGAGCTATGGCGCAGCGCCGCATGACCCGTCGAAGCCGCCGGTGAAGCGGCAGATCGTCTGCTTCAGCTTCTATAAAGTGATGCCGGAGTGGCGACGCCTGCCTGCCGAGGAGCGCGAGGCTCATAAGAAAGCCTTTGCCGCGGTGCTGGCGAAGTGGAACAAGCCAGGCGAGTTTCTGTCGCTGACCTACTCGACGACGGGTACGCGCGGCGATGTGGATATGTGCGTGTGGTCGATCGGCTATGGGGTGGATGAGCTGAACGAGATGCGCAGCGAGCTGATGTCGACGCCGCTGGCCGGCTACCTGACGACGCCGCATAACTTCCTGGCGATGACGAAGCGGTCGCAGTACCAGATCGACCGTCCGGATGAGAGCGAGAGCGAGGGACGCGGCGCGATCCGTCCCGGCGGCCAGAAGTACATCTTCATCTACCCGTTCTGGAAGACGCGGCCGTGGTACCTGCTGTCGATGGAAGAGCGCAAGCGGTTGATGGACGAGCATATCCGCGTGGGGCTGGCGTATCCGCGCGTGAAGCTGAATACGACGTACTCGTTCGGCCTGGATGACCAGGAGTTTGTGGTGGCGTTCGAGACGAACTTCCCGGAGGACTTCCTCGACCTGGTGCAGCAGCTGCGCGAGACCGAGGCCAGCCTGTATACGCTGAAGGACTTCCCGATCTTCAGCTGCGTACGGCTTTCGCCGGAAGAGATGCTGAACCGGCTGGGATAGATGGCGACGGCAAAGCGTGCGGGAAAGACGGCAGCGAAGAAGGGCGGACCGAAGAGGAATCCGCTCGACCCCGCACGCGTGGCCGCAATCTTGGACATTCTGGCAAGGACGTATCCCGGCGTGGTGTGCGCGCTGACGCATCGCAATGCCTGGGAGCTGACGGTGGCGACGATTTTGTCGGCTCAGTGCACCGACGTTCGCGTGAATATCGTGACGCCCGCGCTGTTCAAGACGTTTCCGACGCCGAAGGCGATGGCAGCGGCTTCCCTGCCCGAGATCGAAGAGCTGATCCGGACGACGGGTTTTTTTCGCAACAAGGCGAAGTCGATTAAGGGTGCGGCGGAGCTGGTGGTGCGGGAGTTCGGCGGGAAGATTCCACAGACGATGGAGGAGATTCTTCGTCTGCCAGGCGTGGCGCGCAAGACGGGAAACGTGGTGCTGGGGTCGTGGTACGGCATCGCCGTGGGTGTGGTGGTGGACACGCACGTGATGCGGCTTTCGCGGCGGCTGGAGCTGACGAAGGAGACGTCGCCGGAGAAGATCGAGCGCGATTTGATGAAGATTCTGCCGCAGGACCGGTGGATTAACTTCTCACATGAGCTGATTCATCATGGGCGTCAGGTGTGCGTGGCGCGGAAGCCCCGGTGCGTGGACTGCACGCTGGAGACGCTTTGTTATTCGGCCGATAAGACGTGGAGCTCGCACCCGGCTTGAGCTTGCAGCTTGGTGGCTGCGGGTTTGTGGCTGGGAGGCGTTGGCGGTAGAGAAGCAGGTTCCTCCACTTCGCTTCGCTTCGGTCGGAATGACAATTTTGTGGGAATGCTTAGCGCGGTCGCTCGGAACGACAATCTTGTGGAGGTGCTGAGTGCGGCCGGAGCGGGATGGCAGCTTTGTGGAGGTGCTGAGTGCGGTCGAGCGGGATGGCAGCCTGTCTAATTCTTCAAAATTTATTAGGTGTGTGTCGCTGCTACGTTGAAGCGAAGTGCTGCCTGATGGCTTCGATGAGGGCGGGGATGGTGGCTTCTTCGGCTTCGATGGTGGGGCTGTAGCCTAGTTCGCGGATGGCGGCGGTGGTGACGGGGCCGATGGATGCCAGCGCGATGGTGCGCGGCAGGGCGAGGTTGGCGGTTTCCAGAAGGGCGATGAGGGAGCGGGCCGTGGAGGCGCTGGTCAGCGTGATGGCGTCCGGGTAAAGCTCTGGCGCGGAGAAGAGATCGCGGACGGCGGGGATGGAAGACGCCGGCACCTGGTTGCGGTAGGCGGGAGCGATGGTGAGGTGGGCTCCGGTTAACGCTTCGGGGAGGACGTCGCGGGCCTCTTCGGCCCGGATGAGCAGCATGCGCTTCCCTGCTGCGTGAGGCGCAAGCGCTTCGGCGAAGGATTCGGCGACGTAGCGTGGCGGGAGAAGATCGACCCTGAGGCCGAGGGCTTCGATGGCTTTCGCGGTGGCGGGGCCGATGGCAGCGATCTGTTTTGGCAGCAGGGATGGATTGCGGCGGGCGGCGAAGACGTCGACGGCGTTGGCGCTGGTGAAGAGCAGCCAGTCGAAGGTGTCGAGGGCTGCGAGCGAGCGATCGAGGGTGATGTAGCTGGCGGGCGGCGCGATCTCGATGGCGGGGATGGCGATGGGGGTCGCGCCCAGGGCGGCGAGTTGCCCGGCGAGTACGGAGGACTGGCGGCGGGTGCGCGTGATGAGGATGCGTTTGCCGTCGAGGGAGGACATCGTCTCCTGATTTTATGACGCCTTGATTTTATAAAGCGAAGACAAGAGAGCCTTCGCCGTGGGGTCTATCTTGCGGCGAAGGCTCTCTTGTTGATTCTTCCTGCGTGATTATTCCTGCGTGTGGCGCGGGGGCTGTGTCTTCCGCACTTTTTTGACCGGGGGCGCGGCTGAGGGCGGGAGCGCCTCGCCGTTGTCGCCGTTGATGGGCGTGTACTGGCCGGGGGTCTCGATGACGGCGCGCATCCAGTAGTTGCCTTCGCTGTCGCCCTCGATGCCGTGGACCTCGCGCTCGAAGCCGGGAAAGCGCTTGCCGAAGGCCTCGGTGGCGAGGATGAGGCGGATGACGGGGCTCTCGGGACCGCCGAGCCGCTCGCCGGGCATGCACATGGGGATGCCGGGAGGATACGGGACCAGCATGACGGCGCCGATGCGTCCGGGCATCTGGGTGAAGCGGATCTTCTCGGTCTCGTTGCGGAGGAGCTTCTGGTAGGTCTCGGACGGCGTGAGGACGGGGTCGAAGTCCTCGTCGCAGGCATCGCCGACGAGCGTGGGCAGGTTGAGCTCGACCATGGCGGCGTGCATCTCGTCGGAGAGCTCCTTGAGCGTGGAGTTGCGGTAGCGCTGCGGATACTTGGCGACCAGCTCGGGGAGCGCCTCTTCGAGGGGAGCCTCGCTGTCGTAGAGACGCTTGAACTCGAAGAGATTCTCGAGCAGCGAGCCCCACTTGCCCTTGGAGGTTCCGACGGAGAAGAGGACGAGGACGGTGTAGTCGCCGGTGCGGGCGATCTCGACGCGGCGGGAGTCGAGAAATTCGGTGAGGATGGCGGCGGGAATGCCCCAGTCACTGACCTTGCCCTGGGCGTTGACGCCCGGCATGAGGATGGTGACCTTGGTGGGGTCGAGCATGCAGTAGCCGTCGGCGATATCGTCGTCCTGAAAGCCGTGCCAGTCCTCGCCGGGCTTGAGCGTCCAGCAGTTGGGATTGGCGCTGAGCAGCTCGTCCGGAGCCTCTTCGAAGACGAAGGTCTCGTTGGAGTTGGGATCGGTGACCTGGTCGGGCTGGAAGAGACGGAAGAACCAGCCGTCGCCGTTTTCAGCAGCGCGCAGGCGGTGTGCGACCGAGCTCATGGCCTTGCGGAAGCTGATGGCGTCCTGGATGCACTCGTACATCAGGGTGGGGCCGGTGGGCTCGTCCATCATGGCCGCGGCGACGTCGAGCGAGGCGATGAGCGGGTAGAAGGGCGAGGTGGTGCCGTGCATCATGAACGACTCGTTGAACTGGTCGAACTCAAGCGGAGCGCGGGGGCTGAGCTTGATGTGCACCATGGAGCCCATGGAGAAGGCGGCGAGCATCTTGTGCGTGGACTGCACGGAGAAGATGGTGGGACGCTCGGGCATGTCGTCGGGGACGTCCATGGCGAAGCGACCGCGGTAGATCTTGTGGAACTTGGCGTAGGCGTACCAGGCCTCGTCGAAGTGGACGCGGGGGACGGACTTGGAGAGCTCTTCGACGACGCGGTTCACGTCGTAGCAGAGGCCGTCGTAGGTGGAGTTGGTGACGACGGCGTAGGTGGGGTTCTGATCTTCGACGCCCTTGGTGAGCGGGCTGCGATCGATGAGGCCGCGGATGAACTCCGGCGCGAAGCGCTTGAGCGGCACGAGGCCGATCATGCCGTAGCCGTTGCGCGTGGGCTTCATGTAGACGGGCCGGGCGCCGGTGACGGTGAGCGAGTGACAGATGGACTTGTGACAGTTGGCATCGGCGAGGACGATGTCGTCCTGAGCGATGACGCCGTGGCCGATGATCTGGTTCGAGGTGGAGGAGCCTCCGAGGACGTAGAAGGTCCAGTCGGCGCCGAAGATGCGGGCGGCGTTGCGCTCGGATTCTCCTGGAGGCCCGAGGTGGTCGAGCCAGGAGCCGAGCTGCGCGGTGGAGATGCCGAGGTCGGAGCGGAGGAGATTCTCGCCGAAGAAGCGCTGGAACTCCATGCCGATGGGGTGCTTGAGGTAGGCGACGCCGCCCATGTGGCCGGGCGCGTCCCAGGAGTAGGCTCCCTGGTCGGTGTACTTCTTGAGCTCGCGGAAGTAGGGGGGCAGCAGCTGCTCGTGGTAGCGCTCGACGGCGAAGTCGACGCGGTTGGCGATGAAGGCCGGTGTGTCGCCGAAGAGATGGATGTACTCGTGGACCTGCTTGACGACTTCGAGGGGAAGCTCGGAGACGAGGGTTCGGTCGGCGATGAGGAAGATCGGGATCTTCTTGCTGCGATGACGGACGGAGCGCAGAACCTTGAGAGCGGCGCGCTCGTCGAACTGGCCCTCGCCTTCGAGATCCCAGTCGAGGAGGATGGCGGAGTAGGAGGGATCGCTGGTGACGAGCGAGACGCCATCTTCGGGCGTGGAGGTGCGAATCACCTGATAGCCCTCCTCGCGGATCGCCTCGACGAGACGTTCCATGGCGCGGTCCGAGACGGAATCGGTACCGCCAACTTCACTCGCAATCAAAAGTACCCAACGACCTTCGTTCATTCCACCTCACAGCAATACGATTAAGCAGTTTATAGCGATTTGACGCACGACAAGATGAACGGTGGGGAGAATTCCCTATCCGTTTTGATGAAGCGTGGGTTACATGATGGAGGGGGAGAGCAGATCGAGCGCTCCCCTGATTTTGAGCTCGTCGGCGACAGTGCTGCCGAGGGTCTCGGCGTCGGTCGAGAGCGGGAATTCGCGATCGAACTGCACCATGGTCTCTCCGTCGGAGGCGATGACCTGGGCGAAGATACGCCACTTCTCGTACTCCGGCACGCAGTGGACGCCGATGGGAAGTGAGCAGCCTCCGCCGAGGGCATCGAGGGCGATGCGTTCGGCTTCGACGCAGAAGCGGGTCTCGAGATGATCGAGCGGCTGGAGGGCCTGTCGGACGGCGCGATCGCGGCACTCGTCGATGGGATGCGAGGCGCTGCGGGTCTCGATGGCAAGCGCTCCCTGACCGGGTGCGGGACAGAGCTCGAGCGGCGAGAAGCGGTGGTGGACCCACTCGGTGCGGCCGAGACGGTCGAGGCCGGCGGCGGCGAGTACGAGGGCGTCGCAGACTCCGCCAGCGAGTTTATTGAGGCGGGTGTCGATGTTGCCGCGCGTCTCGACGAATTCGATGTCGGGGCGGAGGGCCCAGAGCTGTGCCTTGCGGCGGGGGCTGGTGGTGCCGACCTTGCCGCCGAAAGGAAGCGTGTGCAGCGACCAGAAGGGCTCGCAGACCCAGGCGTCGCGGGCGTCGGCGCGGCGCGGGATGGCGGTCAGGGTGAAGCGCGAGGCGAGCTGCGTGGGCAGGTCCTTGAGGGAGTGCACGGCGAGGTCGATGCGGCCTTCGGCGAGCGCCTCCTCGATCTCCTTGATGAAGATGCCCTTGCCGTCGACGTCGGGGGGCGGCACGAAGCCGGGCTGCTGCATGCGGTCGCCGGTGGTGCGGATGATCTCGATCTCGGCTTCGTAGCCGGAGGCGCGCAGTTCAGCCTGAACGAAGTTTGCCTGCCAGAGGGCAAGCTGGGAGCCGCGCGACCCGATGCGAATGGGAGAGGAGAGATTAACGGAAGAGCTCATAGATCCTGTCTCTCTAGGATACGGGAAGCGGCGTTGGATTTGTTGGAGGCAGGGGTTACGGGCAGGCGGTTAAATGACTCACCCGGCAGCCATGACCGGCTGCCGGGTGAGAAGAGTTCCAGATGCGGAGGTTAAGGTTCCAGATGCGGAGGTGAGGCTTAGCGGTGTCCGCCGCCACCACCGCCACCGCCGTGGAAGCCACCGCCGCCACCGCCCATCATGCCGCCGCCACGGAAGCCGCCGCCGCCAGCCGTTCTGTTCTGGAAGGCCGCAGCCGCGGGGTTGCCGCGATAACCGGCTGCGCCGCCACGATATCCGTAGCCACCACGATAACCGTAGCCGCCACGGAAGCCGCCGTAGTAACCACCGTAGATGGGTCCGCCGCCGTAGAGGTAGTAGGGCGAGTAGAAGCCAAAGCCATAGGGGTTCCACCAGAGGCCATTGCCGGGGAGCCAGGTATAGCCGTAGCCGCCTCCAGCCCAGTACCAGCCGGGATTGAAGCCGGAGTAACCGGCGTAGGAAGAGGCCAGCTGCAGGTTGGCTTCGCCGAGGTACTGCGAGCGCAGGCTGCCCCAGTTGTAGAGATCGTCCTTGGCCTGGTTCTTGTCGAACTTGACCGGCTGCAGGGTGTCACCAGCGAGGACCAGACGGCGCCCGCCCTTGACCTGGACCGGCTTCACATTGGTCGTGAGGTCGGAGCCGGGGTAGACGTTGGCCTGTCCGTCGAAGGTGCTGACCGAGGAACTCGAGGCATCGAAGGCGTAGAGACCCTTCTTCATGATCTGCGCCTGTCCGTTGGGCAGATCGATAAGGATACGGTTCTGGTTGTAGAGCTCGTCGACTTCGAGGTTGGCTCGTCCCTGCTCGAGGCGAACCTCGGTGTGGGTCAGATTCGGGGAGATCATCTGCACGGTGCTGTTGGAGCCGATGCGCAGAAAGATTCCGGGGGTCAGCAGGATCTCCGCCTTACCGGTGGTGGTGGAGAGAGACTGGCCCGCTGCGAGCGTCTTGCCGGTCTCGGCACCTGCGTTGAGGGTGCGACCGTCGAGGACGGACTGTCCTTCGGTGTAGTTGAGGGTGCCTGGCCGCGCTGAGACCGTGGCCTGAGATGTCTGCTGGGCAAGACCGGCTACGGAAAGAGTCGCCAGGGCAACAAATGTGATGATTTTCGACCTTGGCATCTTGGTACCTCTCATTAGGTTTAGATGCAGTCAGGGATGAAATGTCACACGTTAAATGCAAGTGGGCCAACGAGATAGCCGATTATCAGAACGCAACTTTCTGGAAAAACGCGGGTTGCAGAGGGAGAACCCTTTATTTCCATCACCCTCGACGCAAACCGACGCTGCAGCTCCTGAATCAGCTTTTGGAGCCGTTGCGGCTGCGTGGCTGGCCAAGGTAGAGAGCTTCGAGCTCAGCGAGAGCCTGAGCATCGCCGTCGCGGGCGGCCTCACGCAGGGCGGTCATGGGGGGGTGCAGGAACTTGTTGGTGAGGGAGCGGGTGAGGGCCTCGACGGCGGCCTGCTGCTCGGCGGTGAGGCCGGCAAGCTTACTGGCGCTGCGGCGCAGCTCGGCCTGACGGAGGTTCTCGGCGTGCTCCTGGAGACCGCGGATGGCGGAGGCGGCGTCGAGCGACTGCACGCGCTGCTGATATTTTTCCACCTCGCGGGTGACGATGGTCTCGGCGGCGGCGGCCTCGCGGCTGCGATCGGCGAGGTTGGCGACGGCAACCTGCTGGAGATCGTCGATGTCGTAGACGAAGCAGCCTTCGACCTCGTTCATGCGGGGATCGACGTCGCGGGGGACGGCGATGTCGATGAAGAACATGGGCCGGTTGCGGCGGGAGTGCAGGAAGTGCTGGCCGTGGGAGCGGCCGAAGAGCTTCTGCGGCGCTCCGGTGGAGGTGATGACGATGTCGGCGCGGGCAGCCTGATCGTAGAGCGCGTCGAAGGGGACGACCTGGCCGTTGAACTGTGCGGCCATCTTCTCGGCTCGCTCGGCGGTGCGGTTGGCGACGAGGATGTTGGAGGCGCCGTGCTGCATGAGGTGACGCGCGGCGAGCTCGGACATCTTGCCGGCGCCGACGAGCAGAACGGTCTTGCCGTCGAGGGTGTTGAAGATCTTCCGGGCGAGATCGACGGCGACCGAGGCGATGGAGACGGAGCTGGAACCGATCTGGGTCTCGGAGCGGACCTTTTTGGCAACGGTGAAGGCGCGCTGGATGAGGGCGTCGAGCGAGCTGGCGACGGCACCGACCTCGCGGGCGACGGAGTAGGACTCCTTGACCTGGCCGAGGATCTGCGGCTCGCCGACGACCATGGAGTCGAGCGAGCTGGCGACGCGGAAGAGGTGCCGGACGGCCTCGCCTTCGCGGTACTCGTAGAGATGCGGCGTGAGGGTGGCGGGCGCGAGGGAGAAGTACTCGTGCAGGAAGCGCAGGAGCTCGGCGTTGCTGTTGGGGTCGGCGTTCTCCTGCACGGTGAGCAGCTCGACGCGGTTGCAGGTGGAGAGGATGAGGCCTTCGCGGATGCCGGGCTGGTGGATGAGGGTGCGGGTGGCGTCGGCGAGGCGGCCTGCGGGGATGGCGAGGCGCTCACGCACCTCGATGGGCGCGGTGTTGTGGTTGATGCCGAGGAGCACGAGATTGAAGGTCTGGCTCATGGCGTCGTAAACCTGTGCACGGCGGAGAACTGATTAGCCGACCAGACGGCCAGCACCACGAAGAAGACAAAGGCCGAGAGGTAGATGGCGCGGCGTCCGCGAAGGCCGGAGTGGCGGCGGATATAGATCATGCCGACGTAGGCCAGCCACATGGCGAAGGAGAGGAGCACCTTGGGATCGAGAAAGTAGCTGGGGCCGATGGTCTGCTGGGCGATGAGCGAGCCGATGAAGAGACCGGCGGTCATGCAGGGCAGGCCGAAGAGCAGCGACTTGAGCGCGATCTGGTCGGTGGTCTCAAGCGGCGGAAGCCACTCGGCGCTGGGGCGCGTGTGCTTGGACTTGAGGTTGCGCTCCTGGATGAGGTAGAGCACGGAGGCCAGCAGCGAGAGCAGAAGGGCGGCGTAGGCGGCCAGCAGCAGAGCGACGTGGAGGAAGATCCAGCCGGTGTGGAACTGCGGAAAGGGCATGCTCTCCTGCCCGGGGCGAAAGGCGGGGATCAGGCAGAGCAGAAAGCAGATAGGCAGCACGAAGATGCCGAGCGAGACGGTGCGGTAGCGCCAGTACACGATGACGAAGGCACAGGCGAGCAGGAGGCCGAGCAGGGCCTGGGTCTCGTGGGTATCGACGGGAAGGCTGTGATGGGCGGCGTTGAGCATCTCGGCGAGCGAGACGAAGTGGAACAGCAAAGCCGCAATGGTGGCGGGCACCGCGATGTGCCGCCAGCGGGGGCGTTCGTACAGCGCAGCAGGCAGTACCGCCAATGCGGCGATACCGTAGAGAAGCACTGCGACCCTGAGCCAGAGTAGAGACATGAAGTGTTCGTTCATCGGCCCAGTTGCGCCGAAACTTCAGTATACCGTCTGGGCCCGGGCGGCTGTGTGCGATGTACGGTATTCTGCGGTTCTGCGATGGCAACAGAGACAACAAATTTAAGCCCGGAGCTGGCCGCTCTTTCACCGGCGATGCGGCAGTACCGGATCGCCAAGGATACCTACCCCGATTCCCTGCTCTTCTTCCGGATGGGCGACTTCTACGAGCTGTTCTTCGAGGACGCCGTGGTGGCATCGCGGGAGCTGCAACTGACGCTGACGGCCCGCGACAAGGCCAGGAGCGTGCCGATGTGCGGCGTTCCTTACCACGCGGCGGAGACCTACCTGCAGCGGCTGCTGCGCAAGGGCTTCCGCGTGGCCATCTGCGAGCAGATGGAGGACCCGAAGCTGGCCAAGGGTGTGGTGAAGCGCGAGGTGACCCGCGTATTCACGCCGGGGACGGCGATCGACCCGACGCTGGGCGCGGAACAGAGCAATTACCTGGCAAGCGTTTCTGTTACAGGGACGGGCGCGGGGACGGTGTTCGGAATGGCGCTGCTGGATCTTTCGACGGGCGAGTTTCGCGCGACGGAGTTTGCGGGAGCGGCGGCACGGGCACAGCTGGCCGATGAGCTGGGGCGGATGCGGCCGGTGGAGCTGGTCTTTGGCGCGGGTGGATCGCTGTTTGCGGCGCAGAGCGGCTCGCTGGGACTGGAGAAGAAGCGCGAGGACGAGGATGAGTCGGCGTGGCTGAACGGGATTCGCACGAAGACGCCGCTGGATGAGTGGGTGTTTTCGTCAGACCATGCGCTGCCCCTGCTGCAGCGGCACTTTCGTGTGCACTCGCTGGACGGGCTGGGGCTGAGCGGACGGGATACGGCGGCGATTGCGGCCGGGGCGCTGCTGCACTATATGCAGGCGACCAAGCAGGGCGGTCTGGAGCATGTGGACGCGCTGCGGTTCTACGAGCGCTCGTCGTGCCTGGAGCTGGATGCGGTGAGCGTGCGCAACCTGGAGCTGGTGGAGCCGCTGTTCTCGGGCGAGACGACGCAGACGACGCTGTTTTATACGCTCGATGCGTGCTGCACACCGATGGGTAAGCGGCTGTTGCGGGCGACCCTGCTGCGGCCTTCGAGCGAGATCGCAGAGATTGAAGCTCGGCTGGATGCAGTGGCCGAGGCGGTGAGCGACCTGCAGCGCCGCGAGACGGTACGGCGGGCGATGGATGGCATCCTCGACCTGGAGAGATTGCTGGCGCGGGTGGCGCTGGATTCAGCGGGCCCCCGCGAGGTGATGGCGGTGGCGGCGACGCTGGGCTGCCTGCCTCGGCTGCTGGAGGCGACGCTACGGTTTACGGCAGCGCGATGGGTGGCGCTGTGCCAGGGATTCGATCCGCTGGTGGATCTGCATGGGGTGATCACCTCGACGATCGCCGACGAGCCGCCGGTCTCATTTGCCGACGGCGGCGTGATTCGCGCGGGCGTGGATGCGGAGCTGGATGAGCTGCGCGAGCTGAGCCGCAGCGGACGGCAGGCGCTCGCTGCGATCGAGGAACGCGAGCGCGAGCGGACGGGCATCACGTCGCTGAAGGTGCGGTTCAACAATGTCTTCGGCTACTACATCGAGGTGACGAAGGCGAACGCAAAGGCAGTGCCTGCGGACTATGAACGCAAGCAGACGCTGGTGAACGCGGAACGCTTCACGACGCCGGAGCTGAAGGAGTACGAGACGAAGATCCTGACGGCGCAGGAGCGTTCGAGCGAGATCGAACGCCGCCTGTTTGCCGCGCTGCGACGGCAGCTGCTGGATGCGGCGGGCCGGATGCGCGAGACGGCGCGGCGGGTGGCGGAGATCGACATGCTGAGCTGCTTCGCTCACATGGCGACGCTGTATGGATGGACGCGGCCGGCGGTGGAGTCGAGCGGCGTGCTGGAGTTTATCGGCGCACGGCACCCGGTGGTGGAACGAAGGCTGGAGGAGTCGGGCAGCGGGCGGTTTGTGCCGAACTCGGTGTACCTGGATGCGGATGCGGGGCCATCGATCCTGCTGATTACCGGGCCGAACATGGGCGGTAAGAGCACGTACCTGCGGCAGACGGCGCTGCTGGTGATCATGGCGCAGTGTGGCTGTTTCGTTCCCGCGGAACAGATGCGGGTGGGACTGGTGGATCGCATCTACACGCGCATCGGCGCCAGCGACAATGTCGCTCGTGGGCGCTCGACGTTCATGGTGGAGATGACGGAGACGGCGGCGATTCTGAATACCGCCACCAACCGTTCGCTGGTGCTGCTGGATGAGATGGGGCGCGGTACGGCGACGTACGACGGCCTCTCGCTGGCGTGGGCGACGGTGGAGCATCTGCATGAACGCATCGGCGCGCGCACGCTGTTTGCGACGCACTATCACGAGCTGACGCTGCTGGCCGATCGGCTGGAGCGGCTGAAGAACCTGCGCGTGACGGTAAAGGAGACGGCGAGCGGCATCGTCTTTCTGCACTCCGTGGAGGCAGGACCGGCGAACAAGAGCTACGGTATCGAGGTGGCGCGGCTGGCGGGTCTGCCGCAGGCGGTGATCTCGCGGGCACGCGAGGTGCTGAAGCTGCATGAGCGCGCGGAGAGCCAGCAGGTGGCGCAGGCGGGAGCGGAGTACGTGGCTCCGATGCAGATGACGATGTTTACGCCGCTGTCGCAGAGAATCGTAGACCGCGTGGCCGAGGTGGATGTGGATGGCCTGACGCCGCGTGAGGCGCTGAACCTGCTGGCGGAGCTGCAACGGGAGCTGAAGGGATGACCAAAGCTAAGGCGATGATCGTTGCAGGTGTGATGAGCGGCACTTCGGCTGACGGCGTGGATGTCGCGCTGTGCCGCATCGCGGAGGGCACGGATGGAGTTCAGGGCTCGCCGAAGGTGAAGCTGCTGGGGATGTCGAGCATGGCGTATCCCAAGCCTCTGCGTGAGGCGGTGCTGGCGGCGATGGATGCGAAGTCGATTGCGGCGGCGGAGCTTTCGCGGCTGCACTGGCGGCTGGGCGAGGTCTACGCGGACGCGGTGGCGAAGGCTCAGGTGGAGCATGGCGTCAAAGCGCAGCTGGTGGGCTGTCATGGGCAGACGATCTATCACCAGGGTGCGGCGACGAAGTACCTGGGCAGACCGGTACGGGCGACGTGGCAGATCGGCGAGGCGTCGGTGATTGCGGAGCGGCTGCGGGTGACGGTGGTGAGCGACTTTCGTCCTGCCGATCTTGCGGCTGGCGGACAGGGCGCGCCGCTGGTGCCGATGCTGGATTATGTGCTGTTTCGCTCGGCGAAGATGAGCCGCGTGCTGCAGAACCTGGGTGGCATCGCGAATATGACGTCGATCCCGGCGGGAGCGACTGCTGAGACGGTGATGGCGTTCGATTCGGGACCGGCGAATGTGGTGATCGACAGCGTGATGCTGAAGCTGTTCGGCAAAACCTATGACCGTAATGGAGCGACGGCGAAGCGCGGCAGGCCGGTGGCAGCGGTGATTGAGCGGCTGAAGCAGGATGCGTATTTTGTGGCCGCCCCGCCGAAGAGCTGTGGACGCGAGGAGTTTGCCGGGGAGTATATCGAACGCTTTATGGCGCTGTGCCTGAAGGCGCGGGCGAGCGATGCGGACATTGTGGCGACGGCGACGGCGCTGACCTCGGAGACCATCCTGGAGGCGTATCGCAGCTTTGTGTGGCCGCACCTGGGTCAGCTGGCTCCAATGGCACGCGGCGTGGAGTACATCGTTGCCGGGGGCGGAGCGAAGAATGCGCTGCTGATGAAGCAGCTGCGTGCGGGGCTGGAGCCGTTGGGGGTGACGGTACGCACGATGGATGAGCTGGGGATTCCCGCGCAGGCAAAGGAAGGCATGGCCTTCGCGCTGATGGCATGGCTGACGGCGCATGGCAGACCGGGAAATATTCCGAGCGCTACGGGGGCTTCGCGGCCGGTGGTGCTGGGCAAGGTCACGCACGCATGAGGCGTCTGCTGCGTGCCATGAGCGTGGCTACGGCTGTGGCGATGTTGCTTCCGATGGCGGGATGCCGGGGGAAGGCAGCCGATCCGCGAACGGTGGTGATGATCATCGAGAGCAGCCCGAACAATCTCGACCTGCGACAGGGGACGGATGCGCAATCGGAGCGCGTGGGCGGAGTGATCTTCGACGGGCTGGTGACGAAGGACGAGCACTACAAGCTGAAGCCGTGGCTGGCGACCGCGTGGGAACAGACCGATCCGCTGACGCTGGTGATTCATCTGCGCGATGGAGTGCAGTTTCAGGATGGGCGTCCGATGGAGGCCGAGGATGTGGCGTGGACGATCCGCAGCATGGTGGACGGCACGCTGATCACGGCCAAGGGCGGGGCGTTTGCCAGCGTGGATCGCGTGGATGTGCGCGATCGGCTGACACTGGTGGTTCATCTGAAGCATCCGGATGCGGGATTGCTGTTCAACATGAGCAATGGGCTGTTCGGCGTGGTGCCGCGCGGCGCGGGGCGCGACTTCGGGCTGCATCCGGTGGGGACGGGGCCGTTTGCGTTTGTGAGTGCGGTGCAGGATAAAGAAGTGATCGTGCGGCGTAACGAGCACTACTGGGCAGGAGCGCCGAAGATCGACGGCGTGCGCTTCACGGTGGTGCCGGACGCGATCACGAGCGCACTGGAGCTGCGCAAGGGCGCGGCCGACCTGGCCAGCAACGTGGTGACGCTGGACATGATTCATACGCTGAAGCAGGCGCCGAACCTGGGCGTGGCTTCGGGCGAGAGCTCGGTGGTGGTGTACACGAACTTCAACGTCAACGATGCGACGCTGAAGGATCGTCGCGTGCGTCAGGCGATTGCGTGCGCGATCGACAGGAAGGCCATCATCGATGCGATCTGGCGTGGCGAGGCCAAGCCTGCGGAGACGCTGCTGCCCGCAGGGCACTGGGCTGCAGCGGATGATGCATCGATGGCGCAGTATCCACATGATGTGGAGCGGGCGGAGCGTCTGCTGGAGGAGGCGGGTTATCGTCGCGGTGCGGACGGCGTTCGCCTGACGATCACGATGAAGACTTCGACCGATGAGACCACACGGCTGATGGCGATGGTGATGCAGCAGCAGCTGCGAGCGGCGGGCATACGGCTGGAGCTACGGTCGGCGGAGTTTGGAACGTTCTATGCGGACGTAACGCGCGGTGCGTTCCAGATGTATGCTCTGCGCTGGATCGGGTCGAACGAAGATCCGGACATCTTTCGCTACACCTACGGCAGCGCGGCGTTTCCGCCGAAGGGAGCCAATCGAGGACGCTACTCCAATCCGCGGGTGGATGCTCTGCTGACGGCGGCCGCAGCGGAGACGGATGAGGCGAAGCGGCGGCAGGACTACGTCGAGGTGCAGAAGATTCTCGCCGTCGACCTGCCGGGGATTCCGCTGTGGTATCCGAACAATGAGGTGGTCTACTCACGCCGGATTGCGGGCGTGCAGCCTGAGGCTTCGGGGACGTTCAGCTACCTGCGAACCATCACGATCCAGTAGACACGCCCTCGTTACGAGGTAGCGCTCCACTCGGCCTTTTCGGCTTCGGTGAGTGGGAGGGGCAGAACGCGGCCCTCCTGTCCGGAGCGGAAGGAGGTTTCGAGGATGGCCATGGTGGTGATGGCGTCGCGCGCGGTGACGGGCAGACCAGAGCCGTGAAGGATGGCATCGCGAACAGCCTCGTAGTAGCCCTTCTGATTGCCGCGCGGTGAGGGAATCTCGCGGCGCTCGCCGGTAGCTCCGTCGTAGATATAGCAGGGCGTGGGGTCGATGCCGAAGGCGGGATCGCGCGGCGACATGCCGGACTTGAGCTGATCTTCCTGCACGTCCTGGCCGTATTTAGCCCAGCTTGCGGTGGTGCCATGCATCAGCGCGCGCGGCATGCCTCCGGAGGAGAGAAGCGTGGCGTTGAGGACGATGCGCATGTGTGGATAGAGGAGCTGGATGTGGGCCCAGTCGTCGGTCTGTGCGCCATCGCGGAGGCCGGCGAAGCTGCCATGCACGGCATCGGGCAGACCGAAGAGGTAGAGCGAGAGATCGATGAGGTGCGGACCGAGATCGAACCAGAGACCGGCACCGGGGCCGGGGTCTTCGCGCCAGCGGCGGCGTACGTTGGGGCGGAAGCGGTCCATGTGGCACTCGAAGTGGGTGACGCGGCCGAGTTCGCCGGAGTCGAGGATCTGTTTCGCGGCGAGGATCTCGCTCTCCCAGCGGCGATTGTGGAAGACGGAGAGGAGCCGGCCCTGCTGCTGGGCGATGCTGCGCAGAGAGCGTGCCTCTTCGAGGGTGACGGTGAAGGGCTTGTCGATGACGACATCTTTGCCTGCGAGCAATGCGGCTTTGGCGAGCGGATAGTGGCTGTCGTTGGGTGTGGCGATGACGACGAGATCGACGTCGGGATGCGTGGGCACCTCGTCAGCAGCGCAGAAGATGCTGGAGGGGAAGACGGAGCGCAGCTCTTCGCCTTTGCTGGAGCCGACGACGGTGATAGGCATGTTGTCGACGGCGAGGATGGATGGCGCGTGGAAGGTCTTTCCCGCGTAGCCGTAACCGATCAATCCAACCCGTACACTGCCTGCCTGCTTTGCCTCTGACGTTGCCATGAAACTCCTGTTGCAGCGCGATGGTTTCGCGCGTGCCGAGACATCAGTTTATCGTCAGCGGCAGAATGACTTCTATTGCGCCCTAACTGGCGCGCAACGTTGAAAGCAGCAAGGCTGTGAGTGGTCCCCTTCTCTGCCCTGCGATGATGGTGTATCGCAGGGTGTGGGTTCGACGAGTGGTCCACGCTTCCATTTCCTCGGTTCCCTACGGAGTGCAGTGTCGCGGGACAGGGGCAGGCAAAATCGACGACCCGCTAAAGGTTGCCTGCCTGCGACGAGGAGAATGCGGCGGTTCCTGCAGAGCTACTGCCAATGGTTCAGCGATTGGATTTTCGCTGCACGCGCAGGTATGGAGAAGGCAAGAAAAGAAGCGAAAAAGAACGGGATTTCTGCATGGAAGAGCTCTGCGATTGACCATATCTACTTGCAAGCCTTAGGATTTTGGCCATGAAACGAAGAGACTTTGTGAAGGGTCTTGCGGTGGCCACGGTTACTGCCGGCGCGGCAGCGGGACAACAGTCCGGGTCGCAGGCGCAGAACCCGCCGCCTGCTCCGAACGCGACAGACCAGGGAACGATGGCCGTGCAACCATCGGCGGCATCCAGCAGTCGTGCCAGGTCACGCGTAGAAGAGATGGCGCATTTTCACACGCCGAATATCCCTGTCACGCAGCCGGATCTTCTTGCGACGACGGACGCGCGGTACTTTACGGCGGTCCGTTACGCGACGCTGGTTCACCTGTGCGAGATTCTGATGCCGGCAGGAGATGACGTTCCCAGCGCCATCAAGGCGGGGACGCCAGAGTTTCTGGATTTTTATATCGGAGCCTCGCCGGCCGATCAGCAGGCGATGTACAACGACGGTCTCGACCGGTTGAACGCCGATTGCCTGAAACAGTGCAGCGTTCCGTTTGCGAAGGCGGATGCGAAGCAGGCGGACTCAGTGATTCGACCTCACCTGCGGGGGTGGATGAACGATCATCCGCCACGGGAGGGGCACGTTCGCTTTATCAACCTGGCTCATCGCGATATTCGCACGGCGACCATCAACTCCCCTGCATGGGCGATCGCAGCGGAGGCATCTGGTGAGCGCACACCTGGAGTGGGACTGTACTGGCATCCTATCGACCCAGGAATCCAGACGTGGGTCAGCCATGCGGTTGAGCAAGCGACTCCAACGAACAAGCACAAGCACGCTTAAATAGATTTCGCGAGAAGGAACAGGAAGACCATGGCACAGAAGAAGGTAGATGTCCTGATTATTGGTTCGGGACATACCGGCGGTATGGCCGCAAAGATCCTGACGGAAAAAGGTATCTCGTGCACGATGCTCGATGCGGGGCCAATGCTGAACTTCGAGAAGGATCGCGAACTGAAGCCTGTGAACGAGCTTCCTTATCGCGGCTTCGACGCACCGGGGCGTCTGCCCCACGTCTTTCAGGCGAGCGAGTTCAATGCGAACTTCTGGGTGGATGAGAAGACCAGCCCCTATTACCATCCGCCAGAGCAGCCCTATAACTGGGTTCGCGTTCGCAGCGTTGGCGGACGTTCGCCTGTATGGGGGCGGCAGTCATTCCGTCTGAGCGACTATGAGTTCAAGAGCAAGGATCATGACGGCTTCGGAGAAAACTGGCCTGTCTCGCTAAAAGACCTGGCACCGTACTACTCGCGCGTGGAAGAGATCTTTCGCGTGACCGGGCACACGGATGGTCTGCCGCAGTATCCGGATGGCAACTTTATCGAGGACAAGTCTCCGTGGTCGGGCGCCATGCAGCGATTTGTGGATGCCGGCAAGAAGATCGGCGTGCCGGTAACCAAGCCGAGGTCCTCTCTGGGCAAGGACGGCATGGCGGCATCACTGAATCTGCTGCTTCCGGATGCGGTAGCAACGGGCAAACTCACGATGATTCCGAATGCGATCGTGCGGCAGATTACGGTGGATAAGAATACCGGACTGGCCGATGGGGTTCTCTTCATCGATCGCCACTCGCATCGTGAGATGAAACTGAAGGCGCGAGTGGTCATCGTCGCGGCCGGGACACTGGAGACGACTCGTCTGCTGATGTTGTCGGAGATCTGTAATTCGAGCGGCGCGCTGGGCCATTACCTGACAGACCAGATTTACGGTGCAGGCATCATCTGCTCTGTTCCCGAGGCACGCGACGGTAAAGCGCCTCATGGCCTGATGGGTGGAGGAGCGCTGATTCCCCGGTTCCGCAACCTTGAGACCAAGAGCAATGGCTTCCTGCGCGGCTATGCGGTGAATGTCTCATGCAGCAACGGACCTTTCGACTCTCGCACGTTGCCCTTCTACGGCAAGGAGCTCGACCAGAAGCTTGAGAGCTATAACGGGAGCGGCTTTTCGACCAACATCATGGGCGAGACGCTCGGGCACTATGAGAATCATGTCACGTTGAATAAACAGGTCGTCGATGCCTGGGGTATTCCAACGTTGAATATTTACACCAAGTACACGGCCAACGAAACAAACATGACGAAGGACTATATCGACACCATGGCTGCGATGGCCGAAGCTGCGGGCTTTGAAGTCATGGTGAAGAACTATGAGTTCAATCCTCCGGGCTACTCGATTCACGAGCAGGGGACGGCCCGCATGAGCGACGATCCGAAGAAGGGCGTCGTGAATAAGTGGAACCAGAGTCATGACATGAAGAATCTGTTTATCTCCGACGCCAGTGTGTTTGTCTGCGCCGGATGGCAGAATCCGACGATTACGATGTGCGCACTCGCCATGCGTGCATCAGAGTATCTGGCGGAAGAGATGCGCAAGGGCAACGTTTAGCCTGATGTCATTTGCAACAACACCGATGCGCCGTTGATGACGGGAGACGGCCCTACTCTCCAGGAAGAGGTTGTATGCAGAAGTTTTTGCTTATGCTCACCGTACTGTTCTGCGCCGCCGGCGTTCTTCAGGCGCAGAACACCGATGCTTTGAAGCCTGCTCCTGCGCAGCCGATTGCCTTTAATCACAAGCTCCACATCGAAACTGCGAAGATGAGCTGTAACGATTGCCATGAGCCACGTGGCACCGGCATGACGGTCGCGATGCCGCAGCCACCAAAGTGCATGCGCTGCCATGCCACGGTCGCTACCGACAAGCCGGATATCAAGCGTCTCGCCGAGGCGGCCAAGAATGAAGATCCTATCTTGTGGGTTCGCGTGTATCGTATACCGTCGTTTGTGAGCTTCAGCCATAAGACACATACCGATGCCGGTTCTACGTGTGAACAGTGCCACGGGCCTGTTGCCGAACGCACGGCGATTGCCCAGGAGAAAGACACCAGCATGGGCAGCTGCATTGCCTGTCATCAGGCCAAGGGCGCACCGTCGACCTGCGATACCTGCCATGCGATCATGTCGATGAATCGTGGATTTCCAGCCAATGCCGAGGGGGCAACTCTCGCTCGTCTTGGTATCCATGCGACGGACCATCCCACATTCAAAGCAACGCCGGAGGCAAAGAGCACCGGCGGCTTGCCTCAGCTCGCAGCAGTTGCCAACTTTTTGTTCGCTCCCCCGTTGTCGGTTCAATAGCTGACAAAACCTGCATCCTGCAAACTAAGCTAAGGCGCACGTCCTGCGCGTCGTTCTCTCGAACGAGACCACTCGAGCAACCCCGAGTGGTCTCGTCACGATATCGAGCTCGACGTTGCTGCGCTGCGGCGCCCTATGATAAAAGCCCACAGAACAAGGCCCACGACTGCCCAGATGCTGCCTGCGACAAGTGCAAGTCGGCTGAGATTGCACCACAAGCAAAGACAGGTAAGCAGGCCACACACGGCGAGGAAGATATCCTTCCGCTTGCTTTGAAGATTGTCACGCGCCGCCCGCACCGCGCAGGCAAGATTCACCCCCATGAATGCGAGCAGCGCTCCATAATTCAACAACTCGGTTCCAAGTTCGTAACTGAACATCAGCGCGCCGATCAAAGAGATGGCGCCGACCAGCAGCACATTATTTCGGGGAATCCGAGTGTGCGTCGACACGGAGCCAAAGAAGCGGCGAGGGAGAGCGCCATCCTGCCCCATCGCGTAGAGAAGGCGAGCAGCGCCCAGTTGGGATGCCATGCCCGATCCAACGGTGGCGACCAGCAGAGCACTGTTCACAATAAGGAAGAGTGCCGGGCCACCCAGCCTCTGCGCAACATGGACATAGGCCGTATCGATGTCGGGAAATGCCAATCCCTTTGGCCAGACTAACTGTGCGAGGTAGACTTCAATGCTCGCCAGAAGTCCTGTAACCAGGCAGGCAAAGACGATGGCACGAGACACATCGATCTCAGGCCGGACAGCTTCATCGCTAAGCGTAGAGATGCCGTCGAAACCGATGTATGTCAACACTGCGATCGATGTCCCGCTAAGCAGGCCGGATGGGCTGAACGTGCTGCGGTCATAAAAGGGTTTCAGGAAAAAAGCCGTCCCAGGATGATGCAGATGCAAGAGCCAGCGAACTCCCTGGGCGAGCACCAAAAGGATGACGAGCCCAAGCGCCGCGGCCATTCCGCGATTGATCCGCGCAGACGTCTCTACCCCGAAGCAGTTCAATGCACTAAAAAATATTGCGAAGAATATTGCCAGAATCGGATAAGGGATATGCGGTAGAAAATTCATCACGGCGCGGCTGCACCATATAGTGCAGATCAAGGGATTGAGGACGTAATCCATGATCAGACACCAGCCCGTGACGTACCCCAGACCGGGGTGCAGTTCCTTACCGACGTATAGAAATGCAGATCCTCCCTGCGGATAGACTCGCGCCATCTTTCCATAGCTGATGCTGGTAAACAGCATTGCAACCATCGCAAGGAGGATTGCCGTGACCACGTGTCCGTGCGCTTTGGTGTAGATCACACCGAAGCTCGGCATGGGAGCCGTCGGCTGGATCAGGACGATGCCATACAACAATAGATCGGAGAAACGTAGGGTCCGCCGCAGACTCAGGCGGTCAGAAGTACCGTCTTGCATGGAGATTCCTTAGGTGTACAACGGCTCAATGATCGTCTTAGTATCTCCCATTCATTCTTTTATATAGCTGCCATGCAATAGCTACCATGCCGCCCCTGGAAGCCAGATGCAGCCCCACTGTCGAAGCGCGAGTCTCATCCCTGCGGTCGGAGGATGGTTGGAGTATCCGATCAGCAAGCTGGAATGCGCAAAACGATCGCCCGAGGCGCTCCCGCCCCGAGCGACAGTCTCCCCACTACCGCGTTATTGGTGAGGAACGAATACCAGAAGATGGTTGGCGACAGGGCGCTCCATGCCTAACACCCCAGCCTGCATGACCCGGTTGAGGATCTTTGCCCTGCCGTCTTTTCCTTCTACGACCAGCGTGCTCGATCCACCACCATCGAGATTGATGGCATCGCTGGCTCCGAGCCGCAAAAGAACTCGACTCAGCTCCGGCCCTGTCATTCCGACACTTCCTGGCTGGCGACCATCGACCACGACGATCCATGCCTTATCGCGGTTGCTGGAGAGACCGAAGGCGGTGCGTGGCTGAGGTTTGAGATAGTAGTCAAGGGTGGAGGGAACGATCTGCCCCTGCTTCAGCAGTCTTGGACCGGCCGCGACACCATCGAGGAATTCTGCAGGACACTGCTGGCCATCGACGATCGTGCCCTCCGCATGACGGAAGCACAGCATCGCATCGACGCGCGGGTCAAGATCGGTCTCGACCGGTGAGACGGTCTGGCCATCAGAGAGCGCGGCTCCCGAAACATTGACCGGCTCGCCTACATGCGGATAAAAGCCCGTACCATTCTTTCCACCGCGAAAAGGGAGAAAGTACATTGCGTTGATTGCAAGCTGAGCGTGGCGCTCTTCCAGATAAGTGCTTGTAAGGCGCGCGGTGTACTCCATACCCTGTGAACGGTCTGCCGGGGTCACGGCAAATCGAAGTCCGGGCGTCTTCAACGCAATCTCCACGATATGAACTAGGGCCGGGATCTCGCCCGTGATGGTCAACTCTTCATAGCGCATCCCCGGCCAGAGCTGCGTTGGAGCAGGGATGGCCTGCTGACAGAGTGCCGACATTGCTGTGAGTGCGAGGACACACCAGACTGCAAGGCTGCGGATGGTCTGAGCCACGGTCTGCTGGCGTCGAGTCGGACGTGCGACCGTGCGAGTAATCACTGCGAGATAAGGCCGTAGCCCGATGCAATTCATAACGAAGATGGTCCTTCCTAATCTCTGTTGGAAGCGATGCTCTGCGGAGGCGTGCCACCAGGAATTTCCCCGGCAGCACGCGCAATGCTGCGGCCTAGAAGTTAACTTTGGCCTGCAGTTGCAGGATGCGAGGCATGAAGTTCTGTCGGGCCGAGCTCTGAGTGCTCAGAATGCGGCCAAAGTTCGCATTGTTGATGTCGGTCACCGGATTTCCCCGGCCGGCCCGGTTCAAGGCATTGAAGGCATCCATGCGAATCGAAATGGAGCGACGCTCTTTCCACCCGAAGGACTTCTGAATGCCTATGTTCTCGAAGGCGTATCCCGGCCCCTGGACGTTAGGCAATATGGTTGGAACATTGCCCTTGGCGAGACCGACGTGGTGGTTAGAGGTATACGCCACATGACTGAAGGCTGCGGGATTCAGGTAGAGCGGCCCCGTGTTGTGTACCGTGTCGATGAAGCCGCTGCGATCCAGCTTGATGGGCTCACCGGTGAGGTTCGGCCTGCTCGTGGCGAAGAGGCCGTTCGTGACCAGGCCGTCGGTAATAGAGAGGGTATCTCCGGACTGATAGATCCCGTTGCCGACAATCTTCCAGCCTCCTGCAATCCAGTCGAGCGGTCCGTGAAGGCTTACGAGCCTGCCTCTTCCGAAGGGAAGCTCGTAGACAGCCGTAATTTTGAACAGTTGCGGCACATGGATAAACGAGGCAACTCCCTTGGCCGCCTTCTTGTCATAGACATCCTGCAGGCCGCTATTGGTGTTGGTGAGCGTCTTCGACCAGGAGTAGGTGGCGAAGAATGAAAGGCCGTTGCTCATTCGCTTGGTCAGCGTCGCCTGCAGCGCATCGTAGCGAGACCAGCCGACACCGGGATCGAACAAGGTGACACCACCGCCAGCGAACTGCGGATAGGGTGCAAGCGCCTGGCGCACTGTCCCGTTGAATCCGCTGTACGGAAGCGGGATCTCCGGATGCTGCGAGATGTTATCCAGGAGAGCATCGCCGTACTTCTCCAGGTAGCTGACCGGCAGTTGGTTCATCTGAGTCAGCTGTGAGGCACGAATTCGGCGTCCTGTGTTTCCAATGTAGTTGATCTGGGCCACGACGCCCTTCCCCATGTCGACCTGCACGCCGAAGGTGTAGTTGGCATAGAGAACGGGCTTCGATCCCTTCGGATTGTTCACCGTCACACTCTGCAGGTTAAGCTGTGTGGGGTCGTAGTTCGGCAGAGATGTGGTCGGCGCTGGATAGGGATCGCTTAATCTGGCGACTGCCATGTCGGCGTAGGGCTGAGGGTTCGTCGTGGAGTTGACTGCGATGGAGGCGGAGTATCCGGTCGAGGAAGGCAGCGTCTGTCCCTGGAAAGGTTCGGCGCTGTACACCGGGGCCTGCGTGTTCATTCCGAAGCCGCCGCGAAAGACGACACGGAGAGCTGGGGTGTAGGCAAATCCGACACGTGGCAAAAAGAGCTTCCAGTCAGGATCTTCGAAGCTGGTCTGCTTCAACTGGCTCGCGAAGACCAGGGCTCCGGGGAGATTTCCCGCGGCCGTGTTGGGAACCGTCAGATCGACGCCGCTCCACTGCCCATTGGTCTCGTAGAGCTTGCCGACAAACTCCCAGCGGAGGCCGAGATTCAGAGTGAGGTTGCGTGCCGCCTTCCAGTCATCCTGTACGTAGAGGCCGGCCTGACGCCTGCGATAGTGCTGATTTCCAGCGTAGATCGTGCTGGAAAGCGAGTTCACCTGGCCAAGCAGGAAGCTGGCAACTGCATTGCCGGCGTAACTGGTCGTCGCAGTGCCGTCGTCGGTCAGAGCGCTGCTGAAGCCGTAGGTTCCCGGAGCCGTGCCGTTGGTCCAGTTGGTCGAATAGAAGCGTCCTTCGAAGCCGGCCTGAAGCTGATGCGCTCCATGGTTGACGTAGATCTGATCGATCAGCATGAAGTCGGAGTTACCGCGAAGCTGCCCCTGGTAGGCACCCGCGATACCGAGTGTTTGAGTTCCACCGCCAAGAGCAGAAGCGCCCGAGAAGTCGATTGTGGGGAAACCATAACCACCATAGTTCGGAATCCCCAGTTCGGCGGCCCACTTGCGGTTAGATTGCACAGGATCGAAGGAGATCGGAGCGCGGAACCATCCGGCTCCAAGGTGATTTGAGATAGACGGTGTAATCGTCCAGTAATGATTGATGCGGGCGATGTGGTTCTTGAAGACCTGGTTGTAGCCGGTATCAAGGATATTGTTTTCACTGGGAAGCGACCAGCACGGGCCACAACCATTAATGCTCTTTCGATCGTTGTAGTCGTAGAAAAGCGATAGCTTCTGATTGGAGGTCAGCACCTGATCCAGCTTGGCTGCGATGAAGTGCTGCATGATCGTCGGCACTGTACTGGCGAGGGTCGGAATGTTATTGACGACCTGGTTGCTCAGAAAGTTCGTGGGCAGTTTCTGCTTCAGAATATTTGTGGCGACAGGATTAAACTGCGTCGTCGCAATCTTATTGTTGGCATAAGGATCGCGCACAAAGCCATTCGATTTTGCGATCCTGCCGGTCGCCGAATCGACCTCGCCCTTCGACAGCGTGCGAGTCGTATCCGGGTTGTAGATCTGTCCGAAGACAACAGGCCGACCGAGAATGTCGGTCGTAATCGTCTTTCCCGAGTTCGCATTCAGGGTCTTCGACGGATCGAGCCATGCGGAAAAATCTCCGTCCAGCATCTCGGGGGTCGGGATCGTCGCGTTGGATCCTCCGAAGCCCAGATTGTTAAAGCTGTCGCGCTCGTAGTTGAAGAAGAAGAAGCTCTTGTCTTTGCCGTTGTAGACCTTTGGAATCGAAATCGGTCCGCCGAGCGCCACGCTGAACAGGTTGAAGCGGTTCTGCGCACGTACCTGCCCTGCCTGCTTGGCAGCATAGCCGTTCGCATTGAAAGCCTCATTCTGAAATATTCCGGTAAGCGAACCATGCAGATTATTGGTTCCAGACTTGATGGAGACGTTGGTGACCGCCGTTCCGCCGCCGTTGTATTGAGAGTGAATGACACCCGTCTGAACGCTCATCTCCCGGACGGCATCGACACTTGCGCCCTCCTCGGCGGTATCCATCGTACCCAGCGGAACGCCTTCGAAGTAGATCTCGTTGGACCGGGTCTGTCCTCCATTAATGGAGCCGGTAAACGAGACGCCCGTAGCTCCGGGCAGGTTGTTATAGAGGTACTGCGAGATGTCACGCTCTCCGCCGGTCGCCAGCAGCGGCCAGTCCTCCATCTCCTCCTTGCTGATGATGACGTTAATTTGTGGCGATCCTGTTTCCAGGAGTTCCGCGCTATTGGTGACCTCGACAACCTGGGAGGTGGAAGCGATGTCGAGGGTCAGGTTGACCGTTTGCAGCTGACCGACATGGAAGATCACATTCTTCACGATGGACTCGCTGAATCCGTTATGAAGAGCCGCGATGTCATAGGTGCCGGGGGGGAGTGACGGGACACTGTAGAGGCCGGCCGAGGTCGTGGTCGCGCTGTAAACGACACGGGTCTCGCTATTGGTCGCCTCGATCCGAGCCTCCCCTACCGCGGCCCCGCTCCGATCCAACACCTGCCCTGTCAATCCTGCGTTCGATCCCTGCTGCGCGAAGAGAAGAGAGGAAACCGAGAAGAACAGGATCATCACTGCGAGCTGAAGCAGACGACATCCTGCCTGCCGATCTCCCTTCCGGACACCCGGGCGCGACGGGTCCTGGAAGAAGGATTCGTTTCTGGTGCCCCATGGAAGGGGCGCTGTACTGGACGTGTGCATGGTATGGATCTCCGAGGAGCTTCGAATGTCACAACCCTTGTGAATTGAGGTCATCGTGACATCACGAACCGGAGTAAAAGAATGCAGCTCACGGGTAGATCCACGTGAACCACGGGTCTCTTCGGACAGCGATTTACCTGCATGTAACATTCACAACCTTTGCATCTGACTGTGCTAGAGTCGCCTACGTTGATGAAGTGATGATTACCTCAGAGCACAGTAGTCAGGAGTCATGGAGAACACACCCTGACGGTCGGTCAGAAGATCCGCGCTGGCAGGCGACAGAGCGCTTGCTTGCCAGCAGCAGCTTTGTTCGATCGGAACGCATGAGTGCCTTCCTGCGCTATATTGCCAACTGCGCCATCGAGGATCGTACTGCTGAAAGCACGGAACAGTTAATCGGGATTCGTGTCTTCGGACGTGCTCCGGGATACAACACCAGCGAGGATACGGTGGTTCGGACCACCGCACGCCAGCTCCGTCAGCGCCTGGCCCTGTACTACCAGGAAGAGGGCGCGCACGATCCGTTGCGCATTTATGTACCGCGCGGCGCCTACGTTCCATCCTTTCAGGATATGGCGTTGCAGACTCCAGCAGACGACGCCCAGACCTCTCGTCCCATGGCTGCGCCCCGCTTCGAGGAGCTGGCAGCTCCTCCCTCGCAGGAAGATGTGGTGATACCGGCTTCTGCCGATATCCATGCTCCCGCACCATCCTCCTGGAAGAAGATGGGCGGTCTCCTGCTTCTTGGGGCAGTTATGGCGTTACTGATGCAATGGTGCATGGCGACGCTGCAGCAGCGTTCCTACCAGACGGCCCCGTTATGGAGGCAGCTCTTCGACAGTCGCCACAGGACTATTTTCGTTCCAGGCGATGCCGGGCTGAACATGTATAACAACGAGGCGCGCCTACCGCAGCCACTTAGTTTGAATGAATACATCCAGGGACGATTCGGAACAGCCTCAGCCAACACACCAGCATCGTTTCGGGAGCAGCACATCGTGGGTGCGCCTCTGGCGAATCGCCGCTACACCACTGTCTCCGACCTTGATCTGGAGGAACGGCTTACCCGTGCGCCGTATTATCGCGCCGACCAGTTCAGTGTGGCCTATCCCCGGGGCCTCTCTGTCGAGAGCTTTCGCAATAGGAACGTTGTCCTCGCCGGTGCTCCTGTGTATAACCCCTGGGTTGCGCTCTTCGACTCCAATCTCAACTTTCACTTCGTCTACGACAACACAAATGGCTCCAACCGCCTCTATGTCGTCAACCGAAAGCCCAGAGCCGGAGAACCGTCGCAATACAACTTCAATGGTGACGAAGGATTTGGCTACATTGCTCTCACCGACAATCCAAATGAGGGGGGCAAGGTGCTATTGATCGAAGGGACGGCTCATCCCGGGGTGGATGCCTCCATCGCCTTTCTCTTCGACGATTCCAGAATGGGAGCCGTGGTGACCAAGGCTCTTCGCTCGCATGGCGGCTCTGGAAACTTCGAGATCCTGCTCCGCAGCCACTTTGTCGGGGCCAATGGAACCGATACCACCATCGTCAGTTCGCGATTCTATTAGGACGTATTGACCTTGCGTGATCGATGCGCAAGCGATGGCCAACGATCTGAGCCTTCGCGCATACTTGTCATCGCTGCATGCGAGTTGCAGAGAGGTGAGCCGATCGAGCCACGGGCTATGCTCATCATCGATCCATATCCGATCGCGGTTTACTCAGAAGCTATCTGGACAATCTTCGGGATCAATAATGGCAAGCACGCATCGGGGGTAGTAGCGGATGGCTACCGATAAGCTGCCGCTCCCGCGCCAGACGCCGGGCACCCGCATTGCCAATGTTTCGAAATCCGTCGGTCATTTTTGATGCACTCATTAGTAGCGAGGCGTAAACGATATCAAAATGATGCCTACTCAATCATGTCTCAAAGCAGTCACAGGATTCATCTTCATGGCCTTGAATGCAGGCAGGTAGCCTGCCAGCGTGCCCACCAGCAGCAGGATTAGCGATGCACTTGCAAGCGTTATGGGGTCGGCGGGGGAGAGACCAAAGATCATGTGCGCAATCAGCCGAGTCGCAGCAAGCGTACACGGAAGCCCCACAGCAATGCCGGCCACGGTAAGCAGGATTGCTTCGCGTAGAACCAGTTCCAGAATGCCTCTGCGCTGTGATCCCATCGCCATGCGAATGCCAATCTCGCGGGTTCGCAATGTCACAGCGTATGACATCAGGCCGAAAAGCCCAAAGCCGGCGATGAGCAGCGCGATGCAGGCAAACAATGTAGAGAGTGTTGCCGTCATCTGCTCATAGACAAAGGTATGTTCGCTTTTCTCTTCGAATGTCGTCATGCCAGTCGCGTACTCGTGATTAAAGGATCGTATCTCGTCAACAACGGCCTTGGTGATTTCGGTTGAGGCAGAGCCGCGCAGCAGAAGCGTTCCTCCACGGGCGAAATCGCGGAGTTGAAGCGCAGAGGTATAGATGACAGGCGCATTGCCATCGCGAATGTCCAGAATCCGTGCGCTTTGAGCGACCCCTACAATCTCAAGATCCTGGAAATCGGGTTGAACGCCAAAACGAATATGTTTCCCGATGGGACTGCCAGTGGGAAAGAGCTGTTTTGCGATAAGGCTATCGATGATGACCACCGCAGGATGCTGTTTGTCATCGAACCAGGTAAAGTCGCGGCCCGACATCAAGGGAATCGCAAGTGTCTTGAAGAAGCCGGGTGAAACGGCTGCGAGTGTTGCAGTGCTGTTCCCCGCGGGATTGGGATCGGATACGGTGGAGAGCGTCTCCTTCCATCCGCTGTCGCCGTTTGGCACGGAGAGGTTTGAAAAGGCGGCAGACTTGATCGATGGCAGGTTGGTCATGGCCTCAAGAAGCTGTCTGCGATAGCTGGCTGCATCGAGTTTTTCCTTATCCTGCGGCTGTGGCGAAAGATGAGCTTCTAACAGGCTCGCTCTCTCAAAGCCGGGATCGAAGGTGCGCAGACTCTTGAGGGTTCGCAGAAACAGCCCCGATGCCTGCAGCAGGATAAGGGAAATTGCGATCTGCGCGATGATGAGAGCCTTGCCCAGCGAGCCCAATCCATAACCAAGGGTGCGCTGGTCCACACACAGGCTTGTTGCAGGATGTTGCCGCGAGAGCTTCCATGCCGGGATAAGACCGATAAACAATCCGGTGAGAATGGCAGTGGCCGCGGCAAAGACACCTATGCGCCAATCGGGTCTCAGATCGAGCAGCACGGGAACGGCGGTGCCCTTCGCCAGAAGACGGACCAGGAGCTGGCTGCCCCAGAAGGCGAACAGCAGGCCGGACAACGCGCCCATCGTCGAGAGGAAGAGACTTTCGACCACGATCTGCCGAATGGCCTGCCATGGCGTGGCGCCCAGCGCGATGCGTGTGCTGATCTCGTGGCGGCGTGCGCTGGCGCGTGCCAGCATAAGGCTCGCCAGGTTGACGCAGACAACAAGCAGGATCAGCGCGACAATGCCCGAGAGCAGATAGAGCGGCTTCAGAAATTTGGACCGGAGATCAATATTTTTGCTGCCCGCGGATGCCGGGTCGATGCGGAACCGCATAGCAAGAAACGACTGGCGTCGTGGCCCTACGGTCTGCGTGGGAACAGTGTCCTCCAGCAGCCTGGGCCAGAATGTCTGCAACTGGGTGCGCGCCTGCTCGATGCTCGTTCCCTCGTTGAGCCGCCCGGTTACGAAGAGCCACAGCATCGATCGGCTTTCAAGATCGCTCAGTTGCGCTGCTCCGGCAGGAATGGTGATCTCGGGCGGCGATCCGACGATCATCCCCGTAAACCACTTCCGCGTAACTCCGATGATGGTGAACAGCTTGCCATCGATACGAATATCTTTGCCGACGACGGCAGGATCGCCGCCGAAACGCTCTTGCCACAGCTCATAGCCGATAACAGCAACCTGCGATACCTTGTTTCCCTGTGTGTCTCCGGGAGAGATCAGGCGGCCCATCAGCGGATTCGCGCCAAGAACGGTGTAGTAATTTCCGGTAACAGAGTGCACGAGCGATGCGGTAACGCTGCCGTTTGCTTCCACGTTGAAGTTCGCGCCCGCACTCCATCCACAGATACCGGAGAAGGCATGCTGCTCACGCTCCAGTTCGGCAAACATGGGATAGGAGATCGGGATACTGGAGTTGTTCCGGTAGATGCCGGAGAGTTGTATGAGCTGTTCGGGATGGGGCAGCGGGAGAGGCCGGAACACAAGAGCGTTGAAGACGGTGAAGATCGCAATGGCCGCCCCGATGCCGATGGCAAGAACGATGACCACGATGGAAGCGAAACCGGGGGTCCGCGTAAACGCCCGAAGTCCGTAACGTGCATCCTGCCGCAACGATCCCATAACGAGCCTCTCGGATACTGGTCAAATTCTAGAGGAATTTCGAGAAACGCCGAGTCGATCAGAGGAGAAAATCCAGACTCCCCGATGACGATTTCAGTCCGATGCACTCTCCGATGCACTCATTGACGGTCTCTTTCCGACGTCAAACGAACGATTCGACTTCGGCACGCCGGGGAACGAAAGATCTGGTGTCGAGTCACGAGCTATTCTGGAGTAAACCTCTACGGTCAGGTCACTGCGATTTTGCCTACCCACCAGAGATCTTCATCAGCAGACGAGTCTTCTGACAAAGCTGCACATCCAACTTGGTGATGAACGACGTGCGACAGTTCGTCCACCGGCCAGGAGGTACGCTGCGCCGCTACGTGCGTGAGATCCTGTGGATCAACTCGGAGAAATCCCGGGGACAGGTTCTACTGCCGGAGACCACGCTCACGCTCGTCTTACGACAGTCCGGTGCGGCGTCCCTGCACAACGAAATCCTCCCTAACACCATCGTCTCCGGTCTGCAGAAACACACTCGCATGATCGAGCACGCTGCCGGCTCCTCACTCATCATCGTTCGTTTCACTGAGGTCGGTGCTCCGTCGATCCTGCATGACCGCGTCGACCTCCTGTACAACCAGACCATATCGCTCGACAATCTCTTGCCTCGGCAGCAGATCGACCATATCCAGAACCTTCTTGCCGACACACGCGAGAGATCGGGCCAGATCCAAGCGGTGGAACGCTTTCTCTCCGGCCAAATCCGCGGGAAAAATGTTATCTCTCCGCAGATCGAAGCGGCTGCACGTATCATCCGCAACTCCCATGGACGGGCCTCCATTCGAGCGATTGCGCGTCATGCCGCCATGAGCCAAAGTGCGCTGGAGAGACACTTCCGTGCCGCAGTGGGCGCGACACCCAAAAAGCTCAGCCGTCTGGCCCGGTTGGAGCATATCTGCCGGCTGTGGGACACCGGGCAGACGCTGACAGAGATCGCCTTCGAAGCTGGCTACTGCGATCAATCGCACATGGTGCGCGACTTCCGTCTCTTCACCGGTACGTCCCCGGAAGAGTTTTTTCGGAACGCTCGCCCACGAAATCTGCCGATTTTTTACAAGTAGGGGACACCCCTCGTTCGCTACGCTCGCAGAATGAGACCTCGGTTTCGCCGTGCCCGCATTCATAGTCAATCCGGAAAAGCGAGCTTCTCGTTTGCAATGTTTCTCTGTCTTTCACTCCTGGTTCCCACCTGCAATCGCAGTTCGTCCCCTCTCAGCCTGCCAGACCACAGGGGAGTCCGTGAAGCACTATGCCCTGCTCTTGCATATCGCCCCGAACCGCCAGCCTTAGTCGCGGGAGACCGGAATCGCTCGAAATCTCTCAGAGGAACCTGAATGACAAAGACGAATGCGACGATCTATTGGATAGCAACCCTGTTCGTGGTGTGCATCATGACCATCTCCGGCGTGCTCGCGATCATCCGGTCGCCCGACATGATGAGAGCAATGGCACATCTGGGCTATCCGCCATACTTTTCAAATCTCCTGGGAGTGTCGAAGCTGGTCGGTGTCTGCGTGCTCCTCGTTCCCGGCCTTGCGAGGCTGAAGGAGTGGGCGTACGCAGGATTTGGGATTACCATTCTCAGCGCCTCCTACTCTCATCTGCTTTCGGGCGACGGACTCCTTTCCCTTGAACCACTGGTCACGTTCGTTGCATTGATCGTCTCCTACCTGATGCGTCCTTCCAGCCGCACATTTTTGTGGCCTGTTCTGAGCAATGCCACTTCTCAAGGTGAGGCAACACAGGCCTATAGCAGCACCAAATCTTTATCGACCGACAACGATAACCAGCTATGAGGAGAAGCAAACCATGAAACTCATCGTCCTGGGAGCTACAGGAGGCATCGGTCTCGAGACCGTTCGCCAAGCCATCGAAGACGGTCATTCTGTAACAGCATTTGTGCGTTCGCCGGAGCGGCTCAAACCATTTGGCAATCGCATCACGGTGAAGCAGGGCGACCTGTTGAATAGTATCGAGCTTGCAAAAGCAATCAGCGGTCACGATGCAATTTTGTCGGGATTCGGTCCGCGCGTGCCAGTTTCAAAAGCCGACGCCAACCTTCTCCGGGACTTCGCCACAACCCTGACAACCGCCATGCAGCATGCAGATATCCGGCGTGCCGTGATCGTATCCACAGCTTTCCTGTTTAAGGATTCGATCGTTCCCCCAACATATCTTCTAGGCCGCCTGTTTTTCCCAGGTGTGGTTATCGATGCCACCGCAATGGAGCAGATCATTGCGGAGAGCGGCCTCGACTGGACGATCGTGCGTCCCCCTCAACTTACTGACAAGCCGTTGACTGGTAAATACCGCGTTCAGACAGGCCATCTACCTCGTTTCGGCTTCAAAATCTCACGTGCGGATGTAGCCCGCTGTTTGATCGAAACCGCTGACGATCGTGCGTCCATCGGAAAGATTTTAGGCTTAAGCAACTAACGTCAGCACCTTTTCTTCTGTAAAGAGCCTTTCGAACACGCTTGGCACGTGCAATGACTTAATCGATGGTTCAACAGGATGTACCCATTCGAGCCGTTATGTGTCGTGCTCAGGCTGCTGCGCATGCCTGAAACATTCAAATGCAATCTGCCTAAGCAATAGCGATTGCTGCCAGCGGTCCGATTCTTCCACGTCACGAAAGCGCCGGGCGTAATAGATGTCCGCCGCCAAGAGTTCTGGCGTAAACGTGAGAAAAGGCTGTCTGGTTGCAGACGCAGCCATATATCCGGCAATCGCTGCCGTCCACAACATTCGAAAATGCAGAATATAAGGATGCTGCTCCGGGTTCCCATCGCCGAGATCGACCTGAATCGATCCAGGATTTCCAATGCGTCCATGCAAAAAACGTACGTTGCTTAAGATCGGAGCAATAAACTCGAGCTTTTTTTCGAAGCCTCCGTAGACCATCTCCTGGCCGGTGTACCAATGAGAGAAGTCGCCATTGAACTCCAGTGACGGAAAGCGTCGATGAAAGCCTACCGTTCGCCACATATCCTGAAAGATCGTTGCACGATGTGTTTCGACATACAGAGGAACGGAGTACCTGGCTGAAGCATCAAGAACCGCATCGATCAGACGGAAAGCATCGTCATCGTCTTCGAGACCCCAGCCCACATGCAAGGTAAGACATTCCAGTCCCAGCTGCTTCGCCTGCCCGGCACACAAGTCAGCATCCGCGGGGTTATTGACTCTTGCGGGATTTGGCTGCCAGCCAAACTTCGTGGCGATCGTGACGGAACCGCCATAGGGCTCCAGCGCTTCGCCAAGAAGTTCTTCGTTGAGGAGCGGCCCCCTTCCAGTGACTGCACTGCAGAGCGAATACTCCTTCGGCAATCGGGGCGATGCCAGCGCACGGCCTCGCATGGTTTCGGACCTAAAAAATTGTCGATTTATATGAATAAATTCTCGCGAATGGAAATCTGACGGAGCACGAGCAAATGTGGACTTGGTTGCCTCCCAGGGAGTAACAAGCATTGAAAATAAGGGATATAGATCTTGCGATGGTGTACCACGCCGGCAAGTATCTCGTGAGCTTTTGCAGTCTCCGAAAAACAGAAGCAAATCAAATCAGGAAACTGCCCAATCTGCTTCGCCCAATTCAGAGATTTTTATTTTCGCGTTATACCGCAGTGAACAACTAAAAGTCGACCCTCAACATAAATTGAAGCTCTCGCGGAGTGCCCGTTCCCACGGGGTTGCTGTTGAACGATGTCGTGATGACGCCAAAGTTATTCGGATTTGCCGAACTTCCTGTCGGCGCGGCCCACACTGCAGCTGGTGTGCCATAGTGTGCAACATTGAAGAGATTGAAGGCTTCGGCTCTGAAGCTAGCACCAACTCTCTCAGTGATGACAAAGCGCTTTTGTAGCGAAGTGTCCATCTGCCATAGACCCGGCGCACGGGCGATATTACGGCCAGCGTTTCCGTGTGTTCCTACGGCGGGAGCGGAGAAGGCTGCGATGTTCAGCCAGCTTCCCGGCGTTTGCGACGACGGATATAACGGCACTCCAATGACACGATTCGGTCGTTGATTCTTATTCAACTGATCGGGTAGATCACCAGCGCTTCGGCTCATGGTGACATTGATCGGCAAGCCGCTACGCGCAGTACCCAGCGCACCAAACTGCCAACCGCCAAGAAGAAAATCTGTGGCGCGAGATGCCTGTGACAGGAACCTGTGTCCCCGGCCAATTGGTAGTTTCCAGATCGTGCTCGCCGCAAAGTAGTGACGCATGTCCTGATCGCTCGAAGCGATTTCACAACGGTGGCAGTAATAATCCTGAGGAATGTCCGCCTCTCCACCACCCAGACCACCATTATCGATCGAGTGCGAGTACTGGTAGTTAGCTGAGATCAATAAGCCTGTATTCATGCTGCGCTGTAGGCTGGTTTGAAACGCGTGAGTATGTGCGTCGTTTGCGAATCCGCGATAGTCAATCGTTGAATAACCCGCATAAGGCCTAACGCCAGTCGTTGGATTAATCCCGTTCAATGTCACGTCAGAGAAAGCATGGCTTGTTTTGTTTCCAAAGTAAGCCACCTGCCAGATTGTATTTCTCGCAACTTCGTTCTGCACCGAGAGCGTCCACTGATTCGATGCTGTATCGCGACGGTTGATGGGTGATCCCGAGGGGCTAAAACTGTAAGCTACCGCGCCCAGATAAGGAGTCGTCGGATAGCTGAGTCCAGGTGCCTGCTTTTGGGTTAGCGTGTACTTGGTCGCCAGATTTCCAATTGGCGTGCCAAGGTTTCCAAACTGCCCGTCACCATAATAGATTCCGAAGCCTGCACGAACGGCTGTCTTACGCCCCAAGACAGGAGGCTGCCAGGCAATACTAATGCGCGGCGAAAAATCGGCCAGATTAGGCTTATACCACTGCGTTCCTGTGGGGCATATGACTTTGATACAGTTGAGCGGATCGACGACGATCCCACGTCCCAGGACCTCATGATCGACTCCGAAGTATTCGTAACGCAAACCTATATTTGCGGTGAAGTGCGGCGACATCTGGAACTGATCCATGACATAACCAAATGTTTCGGTCATACGCTGACCTGTAAGAGGCACAACGCCGGCATAGCTATCAGAGTCCATTACGTTGTTCGTAAAGTTAGCCAGGCTGGTATAGGTGTAAATCTCATCGGCGACGCTCGGCGACGACTTGTTTTCCTGGATACGGCGCACAGTGGCACCAAACTTGATTGTGTTCCTGCCACGCACCAGGGTCACGTCATCGACAAACGAGAACGAGTTATCGTAACGAACGGACCCGGTGGGATCATCCAGCTTTGTGAAGCCGGTGACGACGGTTGAGAAAGGTAGCGTGTTGGTCTCGCCTTGTGTAAAAGCCGCGCGATTGAAACCGAAGCGTGCGTCGTTCATCAAGCTTGAGTTGAGGGTATTCTGTACCCCCACCACCACGCTCGGCGTTTCAAGCGTGGTAAAAGCCGAGCCCGTCAGGTCACCTGGTGTGGTCAACGAATAATGGTCGGTACTGTAGCGCACAAACGCATTCATACGGTCGCTCAGGTGATAGTCCACACGAAGAAGTCCCGAATCCTCATGGTCGACCTGGCGACCGCTTCCGTACCATGTCATCACATCCGGGTTGCTGGTTGCCACCGTGCCAATTGGGTATTGCGCAAGAATCGGTGACAAGGATGGAGACTTTGCCAACGTCGCCGTACGATATGAAGCACTGGGGACCGAGCCCGTCACGACCTGGTCGAGAACTTGGCGCAACGATTCGTAGTTCGCAAAGAAGAAGAGTCTCTTCTTCAGGAGCGGACCTCCGAGGTTGGCACCGAAGTTATTCAAACGGAGCGGAGGTAGTGCACCGTGCGAGCCCCACGGTGCAGCATCAAAAACATCGTTCCGTATAAACTCCCACGCTGCCCCATGAAATAGGCTTGTTCCCGACTTTGAAACAAGCTCTATCTGGCCGCCTGGCGTTCCTCCCTGATCTGCGCCATAGGCTGTGCTGTTTGCGCGGAACTCCGCAATCGCTTCAGTCGATGGTTGTAGACGAATTGCAACTTTTTGGTACTGATGATTGATTCCAGAGTTGTCCACACCGTCCAGATGCCAGGAATTATCCTCCGCAGAGAGGCCGGCAAATCGCACTTGATCCTGCGTTCCAGTACCAGAATCAATTGCTCCTGGCACAAGCGCCACCAGACTGACATAGTTGCGGCCGTTCAGTGGAAGATCCTGCGCCTGGCTGCCATGCACGACTCCGCCAATTTCGGCAGAAGAGGTAGAAAGACCGGAGTCGGCGGCCGTCACTTCGACCTGAGACGCTACGCTCTCCAGCGCTAGTTGAATCGCCACGGTTCGCGTTTGTCCCACGTCGAACGTTAGGTTTTCAAGTTCGCGCTTTCCGAATCCGCTGGCCGTGAAACGCGCGACATACGTTCCTACCGGCAGCGACGCAATAGTAAACACGCCCTCTTGATTGGTCTTGCTGGTACGGTCTTGACCCGTCGCAAGTGAATGAACCGTGACCTCGGCGCCCGCAATACGCGCACGAGCGGCGTCGGTGACTGTACCCGTCAGAGTTCCTCTATCGGTTTGTGCAAAGACAGAAGATACACACAATAATGGGAGGAGAAATACCGCAAGCTTCTTCATGTCGACTCCTTGAGCAAGGTGGAGATCTATTGCTTGTAAAGAGCGTCCCGGCTGGGGATCTGACGCTGTATCTCGTTGCGAATGCCCTCGCCGATCTTAAGTGCCTGCTCTGGACTGTCAGCGTTCTTGAAGGGCACCTCCATCACGACAAAACCTTGACCGATGTCTCTTCCCTTTGCATCAGACAAGGGCAGAAAGAGGTCATAGATACCGTCCTTCTCAATCCGCTCTGCTTGCGGCTTTGCTTCCGCTACCTTCTTCATGTCTTTGTCCGAAGACTTTTTCCCTACCTTGGCCTGTGCATCGCTGCCGATAATTGCGTTATCACTTGCTGATGGGGGAGTGGCGTGTAGACCAAGCTTCACGATCTCGGGGTGCTTCTGCTTGGTCGCGACCGTCAGACGTTGAGCCATCGGTGCGCTGACGTGGATGTAGTTGGCGGGGAGCGGGGTAGCCGTGTTCTGGGCGGTTGCAAACAGCGATGCCGTTAGGAACGTGGTGACGATAAGAGAGCTGCGGAAATAGCGGTTCTTCATGGGAGATATCCTTTCGGCTAGGGCGTAGTATGCGAACTATGGATTGACGCGATAGACAAGAAGGCCTGCATCGTCGATCGTCGTCTTCGGGTGGACCACGTAAAGCTGCTTGAGCTGGGGGACCAGGAGGGCGGTCTTGCCACCGTTGGTGGGAATGTCGGTCAGCTTCGTGTAGTGGTCTTTATCATCCTGATGAAAGATAGAAAGCCCCTGTGAGCCAGCAACATAGATCCGCTTCATCTGTGGATCCCATGCCATGGCATCAGCAATATTCACGCTGGGCTGCTGATCAACGACTTTGCCGGTTGCGGTGTCGAAGACATAGAACAGGCCAGGCTTGCGGCCCACGACGAAGAGCCGGTGCGTTGCAGCATCGAGCGCCATTGACGTATTGAGGTTCAGGTCTGGGGTCGTCCAGGTACCAGTCACCTTCCCGGTCTTGAGATCGATGACACCAATCTGCTTCTTGTCGCGAACATTGACATAGAGCGTGTCATTCGCTTCATCCACTGCGATCGCTTCGAGGTTGATGCCTTCCACTCGAATTTTTCTAACAACCTTATGCGTGTCGACATTAATCTCCGCGATCTCGGAGTAAGGCAGGTTGGCAGACTTGCCTCCGTTGCCAATAAAGAACGTTCTACGCTTTGCATCGTAGTAGCCCACATCCGGGGAATCCGTCTTGCCGGTTACCGATCCATCAATTAGCGGGATACGATCGGTCCGATGAAAATCAGCCGCAGAAAAGAACAGGCAGGAAGAGTCACCGCCATCCGCTACGATAAGCTCATCTTTTTCCGGTACGTAAGCAAGGGTATGAGGGGTTTTGACTTCACTGATGCTCTGGAGATGTTTGCCCGTGCTGGCTTGGAACACTTCGATGGTGTGATGCTCTTCCGCAGCAATAAACAGGTGATCCCGCTTCAAGTCGATTGCGAGGAAATCGAAGTCGCCTTCAATGTCCGGCATAGCTGTCGATGTCCGTAACGTCACCGGGGCTCCCTGAGCAATCGCGAACACTGGGAAATCGAACCACGCAAGTCCGGCAAAAATGCTGTACAGGGCGAACGCAAACACTTTACTTCTGGTCATAAATCCTCTTTGGAAATGAGTTGATTGTGGCGGGGTTGAAGAAAAAAATTACTGATGGCGCGAGTTCGTCTTTGCCTGCGTCTTATTCAGGAATGGGTCGGCAACCTCTGGGAGGATGTGGCCCACCGTACCGCTCGGCGCCTGAATTTGAAGAATTGCGGCAAGCGTCGGGGCAACGTCGCTGATGCCGACCTTCTCGCTGTACACACCTGCTCTTATCCCACCACCCCAGAAGAGGAGAGGAACATGACTGTCGTAGTCATAGGGAGAACCATGCGAAGTTCCTTCTTTTCCGAAGAGATAGTACGGCTTGAGGACGACGAGCACATCTGGCCCGCGCTGCGGGTAGAAGGCACGTGCGATGTATTCATCGATTTGCGACTGTGATGCTTCGTGACGCAGCAACTGTGTCCGGGTATAGACGCTCGCGACGTATGGAAGCGTCATAACAGTAGTGGCGACCTCATCCTCGACCGCACTGTGTTTCAGCTTCTTCGACTGGATCAGTTCGTCATTGAGGTAGAAGCCTGATTCCTGAGTCGCAATGACCCACTTACCTTCGCCAAACTTTTTCTCGAGAGCGGACTCCACAGTGCTGATGTAGACGGTCTTATCGAGTCGGCCTCCCGGCATTTTGCGTTTCAGGTTCACCTCGGGCACTGGTGCAACGCCATGGTCGGCGGTAAGAATGACAAGAACGTTCTCCCGACCTCCCGCTTGCTTGACTGCAGCATCGAGCAGCTTTCCAATAACGCGGTCCGTACGCACCGACATATCTTCAACCTCCGGTGCATCCGGTCCAACCGCGTGGCCGAGGTGATCATTTGCGGAGAAGCTGATCGTGAGAATGTCTGTCTGTTCGTGCTTTCCAAGTTTCTCGTTGTTCATGACACGCTCAGCAAATTCCTCGAGCATCTCGTTGGCGAATGGCGTCTCTTCCCACTGCGAAAAATATGCTTTGCCAGGCGTCGCAGGAAGCGTCATCAGCGGCGTGGAAGAGGGCTCGTCACCGACAGCGTGCCAACTCGCACCGAGAGATTTCAGCGCCGTCTTCTGCGCGTTGAACTGCTTCACCCATTCCGGCAGCTCCGGTTGGTACCAGGTGCTGCTAACGACAGCTCCGGTCAGGTTATCGACCCAGTACGCCGCATCTGCCATTCTGCCTGCCGGAAGGATGGCAGCGCGATCCTTCATCGAAATACCGATGACCCTCGAAGCCCCGCGGTCGGCAATCTTCAATTCATCGCCAACCGTACTGACAATCAGGTTATGCGGGGAAGATCCTTCTTTTTCCCCGTCAACCCCCAAGAGCCTGGTCTCAGCATCCTCAACCGAGGTAATCACCTTGCCTGACTTACGGTCGTACCACTCATTGCCAATAATGCCGCTGGTTGCCGGAACAGAGCCACTGAGATAAGTTGCGTGTCCCGTGGCAGTGACCGTTGGAAAGTGATCCTGGTGGGCGTCCGTGTAGATTGCCCCTTCAGACAACATCTTTGACAGACCGGCGTTATATCGAGCTCGGAAGCGTGTGGTGTAGTCATATCGGAACTGATCGACTGCAATCGCAATAATGAGTTTGGGGCGATGAGGTCCGGGGACCACGGCATCTGTGGTCGCAGCCTGTGAGGCAGGTGCAAGGAAGGCAATCAACGTGGTGGCAACAAGACGCTTCATAAGAGACCGATTCTCCTCAAGTCATCGCAAAGAGCCTCTTACACGGAGAACGATCTCCGCACGACTCTTTTGCAATCAGGAATGATGCGATTCAAACTGATGTTCCTGAGAGCAATCTGAGAGAACAAACCGAGTAACCGACTATTCACAAGACAGCAGTCGGATCTTCACATTTCTCGTGCTCAATCGATCTATGAACGTTCTAGTCATTGAAGATGACAAAAGAATCGCTGTAGTACTCCAGCAAAGCCTGGCCGAAGACGGCCACAACGTCTTTCTCTCTCATCGCGGAGATGAGGGCATGGATCTCATAACGAGCGATCAGTTTGATGTAGTTGTGCTTGACATCATGCTTCCAGCAATCGATGGTTTCACGATATTGAGTAAAGTCCGCGCAAAGCGTTTGCAGATCCCTATTCTGATGCTTACCGCGAGAGGCGACATGCCGAATATGGTTCGCGGACTGGACTTGGGCGCAGATGACTATCTAACCAAACCCTTTCAGCTCGACAATTTTCTCGCCAGAGTACGGGCAATAGGACGTCGTGGCCATAATGCCTCAGACAACAACATCACAGTAGGATCCCTGATCCTCAATCAGGCGCAGCAGATCCTGCGGAGAGATGGTGAAGAAGTTGCTCTGACCCGAAAAGAGTTTTTGATCTTAGACCTGCTCATGCGCCGGATGAACAAAGTTGTGACACGCGACCAGATGATCTCTGCCGGGTGGGGTTTCGATGCAGACGTCAGTGACAACTCCATCGACTTCTACATCTCAAGTTTGCGCTCCAAAATCGATACGAAAGGACAACCCAGTCTCATTCGCACCATGCGATCGATTGGGTACTGCTTCTCTACTTCCAGTGTTTCCCAACCGTCGATCGCTTAGAGTACGCATCTGCCTCTGGTACGTGACGCTAACCATAGCGTGCGTCGGAGCGCTTGGAGCGTTTTCGTTCTTCTATCTGCGCACAGCCTTGGCCAGCTCACGCGAGCACACACTCCAACGGCGCGTAGATCGTCTCATCCTATTCGTCAATAGCGCCCCGCAATCCTGGGCCGCGATTCCGCTATCTGATCTGATTCATCAATTCAGTGTTGTTAGCCCTGAGAGTGATTTACTGGCGGTGAGTAGCCTCGAAGGTCGTAGCATCTATCCTCATTCATTGAATGCAAGAACCTTCTCTTGGCCTGCGGATCGCTGCGATCTTCCCTGCTTCAGTATGGTCCAACTCGGCGATAAGCATATGCGCCTTATCCAGCAGACGATTACATTACGCGGACAGGCTGTTCACGTCGCACTCGCCGGCCAGGTCGACGAGCACTACGACATACTTCGAATGGTTCGAAACTCTTACCTTGTCAGCATTCCGGTCTTGCTGGGCGTCTCTATCATTGGGGGCTTACTTCTAGCGAACCGAACCATGGAACCGATAGGACGCATGACGCGGGCCGCACAGACGATAAGCATTCGCGACCTCCGGAAGCGACTTCCCGTTCCCGCAACCGGCGATGAGATCCAAGGCTTTGCAGTCACATGGAATGAGATGCTAGCAAGGCTGGAAACAGCCGTGGAGAGTCTCACCCAGTTCACCGCAGATATCTCTCACGATCTTCGGACAACCCTCACAGTGATGCTGGCAACCGCTCAGGTTTCCATGAAGCGCGAACGGACGGCCGCGGAGTATCAAAATGCCCTGCAGACCATCATGATCGAATGCGAAGCAACGACCCAGCTTCTTGACGATCTTCTCGCGGCATCGAGGACAGACGTGGAGCATCAGAACATCCAGCTCTCTCTTGTTCCTCTTTCTGATGTCGTAGAAGAAACCTGCACACACCTTCAGGCGCGTGCCGAGGTGAAACAGCAATCGGTAGACATTGGGGTCGAACCAAATCATTGGATTGAGGGAAACCTTTCGCTGCTTCGTCGTTTGATCACCATCCTCGTCGACAATGCCATCAAGTACACACCGCAGCAAGGAAAGATCAGCGTGCGACTTTATTCAGAGCAGAGGAATGCGATGCTCGAAATAGCCGATAACGGCATAGGCATCGCGGCACAGGATCTCGATAAGATTTTTAAGCGCTTTTATCGTGCCGATACATCACGAAATCGCGACCAGGGCGGCGCCGGTCTTGGTCTCGCCATCGCAAAATGGATTGTTGAGGTCCACAGAGGAACCATCTCAGCGAAGTCTGACTCGACCATGGGAGCCAGGTTTCGTGTGACCTTCCCAATCACGCAGGGCTAAATTTTAGTGATTCTGCCCAGCTCGATCGGCCATTCAGGTTGCATTGTCGGAACGCGGATGTAGATGGTATTTTTATGCCCCTGCCAGACCATCCATTTTTTAGGCACTTTACGCCAACCCTTAAATTTAAAAAGAAGTATGCGGAAGTCATATTGCGCAGAGTATTGGTTGCCTCCCAGGGATTCGAACCCCGATTGATCGGTTCAGAGCCGACTGTCCTACCATTGAACGAGGAGGCAACAGGTTTGCTGAAGGCGAGCCGCTGGATTACTCCTGCCGACGTCGCACTCTTCTAAGAGTAAGGCATGAAAGCGATTCGGTCAAACCTGTGATCCGCCAGTTAGAATCCCCGCATGGCCGATACTGCAGCGTCGCTTTTTCTTGCACATTCCACCGCGAAGCTCGATCAGATGACCGGGTTTCTCAACTCCTGCCTGGAGAAGCTGAGCGAGGAGCAGATCTGGGAACGAAATGGGGCTCACGAAAACGCCATAGGCAATCTGGTGCTTCATCTGACAGGGAATATGCGGCAATGGATCATGCATGGTGTTGGCAAGGCGGAGGATGTGCGGCTGCGTGACGAAGAGTTCAGCACGCGGAGCGGCATGACGCCTCAGCAGCTGCAGGATCACTTCGCGGCCACGGTGAGCGAAGCCAAAGCGGTGATCGCCGCGCTGCCGCATGAACGGCTTATGGAGAGGGCTACGCCCCAGGGGCGGGACGTGACGGTGCTGGATGCGATCTACCAAGTGGTCGGACATGTCCAGCAGCATGTGGGTCAGATCATCCTGCTGACGAAGCAGATGACGGGGCGGGATCTCGACCTGACGATGCCGCGCCCGCGCTAGCGATTCTCTTCCCTCTTCGCCTTACTCGTAGCGCAATGCTTCGATGGGATCGAGATTTGCCGCCTGGATGGCAGGGATCATGCCACTGACGACGCCTACGACAACCAGCACCGAGGTCGCGATGATGACGATGTTCGGGGAGATGAGCAGGTAGATGTCGGCACCGGTGGCGTTGGTGGCGATGGCGCTATAAAAGGTGATGCCGCCGACGAGCTTACTGACGCTGAAGGCGAGGAGGATGCCTCCGATGCCTCCCACGCTGGTAATGACCATCGACTCGGCGAGAAACTGGAAGAGGATGTGGCGCTTTCGTGCGCCGAGCGCCTTTTCGACACCGATCTCGCGGGTGCGTTGCTGCACGCTGACGAGCATGATGTTCATCAGGCCGATTCCCGCGATACCGAGGGTGAGCACGCCGATGAAGAGCAGCAGCGCCTGTAGTCCGATGGAGATCAGGCGGAACTGCGACAGCTGCTCCATAATATTGGCGACGAAGACGGCGTTGCGGTCGGAGGGACGGAAGCCGTGCGCCTCGCCCAGCTGATTCCGCAAGGCACGCTCCACGGCCTTGTGGTCACCGTGGAAGCTCATCCAGATGCCGTCAAGATACTTGGTGTCCTTGATATCTCCCATGGTATTGAAGGGGATATAGATGACGCGGTTGATGTTGTCATCGCCCTCCTGCATTTTGGGCCGGAGCACACCGATAACCTCGAAGCTGATGCCGTTGAGGCGAATCTTTTGACCGATGGGAAACATGCCGGAGAAGAGCTTGCTCTTGGCTTCGGAACCGATGACGGCGACATGGCCGCGCTGCTGGAGGTCGGCGCCTGAGAGAAAGCGGCCTTCCTCGATCGGCATGTTCATAATCTCCTGCAGCTCCGGGGTGACGCCGTCGACTTCCCAGGTGTAGGTGTGGAGATCATTCTGAACAGGAATACTCTTCCACAGCACAGGTGAGACATGAATGACGCCGGGGACGGTCTCCTGGATGCGTTCGACGTCGTCGCGCTGGAAGCGAATTTTGACGCCGGCTTTCGCGCCGCCGGCCTGCTCGCTGGTCGTACCGGGAAAGACGCCGATCATGTTCGTGCCGAACTGGGCAAAGATGGTCTCGAAGGCACGGCCAAATCCGGCACCGTAGGCGAGCAGCAGGACAACGGTAGCAATGCCCCATGCCATGCCGACGATCGTGATCGTTGTGCGGCGGCCGTTGTGGCGCATGGCTTCGATAGCCTGACGAAAGATGTCCTTGAGCATGCGCTACTCCTTTCTGAGCGCTTCGACGGGCTCGAGCGCGGCGGCTTTGCTGGCGGGATAGATTCCGGCGACGATGCCGCAGAGCGTCAAGGTGGTCATCGCCATAACCGCCGACCAGGGCACAAGGCGAGGCGGATCGAAGCCCATCTGATTGTCGCCCATGGCTTTGCCCAGGACAAACATGAGAGCACCGGCACCCACGATGCCGATCAGGCCGCTGAGTCCGGTCAACAACAAGCCCTCCAGAAAGAACTGCGTGAGGATACTGCGCTTGGTGGCTCCCAAAGCCTTGCGCAAGCCGATCTCGCGTGTGCGTTCGGTGACGGTAACAAGCATGATGTTGATGATGCCGACAGCTCCCAGGGCGAGAGTGACGATGCCGACACCGCCGAGGAAGACGTCCATGGCGGTGAAGATGAGGCCGATGGTTCGCTCGGACTTGATGGTGTCCCACTCCTCGAAGGCGTCCTTCTGGGCGACGTCGAAATTGTGGCGCTGAGCGATGATGCCGTGAAACTCAGCCTTGGCGGTCTCATTGGTCTCAGGAGTGAGCGGCTGGTACTGGATGGAGGTGACGGCGTCGTCGGGGACGTTTTCACCCGTGATGGGAAAGAGCTCCATCATGGTGGTTAGCGGGATGTAGAGGCGCTGATTGTCGCCATCGTTATTGCCACGGCCGATCTTGGCGGCGACTCCGATGACCTGGAAGCGCGCACCGTTGATGGTGATGAAAGCCCCCAGAGCGGGGCGGCCGGAAAAGAGCAGCTTGTTGTTCTTCGTACCAAGGACGACGACGCGCCGACGGAGGGCGAGATCCTCGGTATCGAAATAACGTCCTTCGGCTATGGGGAGGTTGCGGATGACAGGATAGTTAAGCTCGACCCCCATAACGGAGCCGCCGGTGCTCGAGAACTCACTGACCTGCTTGAGATCACCGCGGTTGATGAAGGCCGTGACGCCACGAATGTGGCTGGCTTCCGAACGAATGGCCTCGACGTCGCTGTAAGTGAGCTTATAGGGGCGCATGCCGGTGTGCTGATTGGGCAGTGCCGGGATCGTGCCACCCCAGGCCATAATGACGTCGGTGCCGAGCTGGGAGAGCCCGCGACGCTGCCCCGAGCGAAAGCCTTCGCCAAGCCCAATGAGCAGAAGCAAGGACGCCACGCCCCAGGCGATGCCGAACATGGTGAGGAACGAACGGAGCTTGTTGGCGCCGATGGAGCGGAAGACCTGAGCGAAGATGTCGTACAAGGCGCGCATGACGGTTATTGGACTCGAAGAGACACTCTCCGATACGCAGAATGTCAGGAAAGGGTTCCGTGCAGGGACGAATAACCGTTACCTACTCCCGCGAGAGCATCTTACAGGAGGATTGCCCTCTCCTGAACGGGGATGGAAGCGCCTAATTCGGACGCGAGAGGGTCTGGTTCTTTACCAGCATGGGAGCGTCCGGGTCGGAGAGCACCTCCGTACGGATACCGAGCGCGGTGAGCATGCCGACTACAGTATCAAGGGCCAACGCATCCACCAGGGGTGGATGGAGCAGACGCACCGTCTCGCCCTTCTGCAGCTGGCCACGCACAGCGACGGCACGCTCCGGCCGGTAGACGCAGGAGGCGAGATCCGTGATGCTGAGTGCTTCGCTGGGGGTGCAGAGGATCGTCTTCGGCGGGGCCATGCGGTCGATCATGCTGAAGATCTCGAGCTTGGACTCAAGCTCATCGGGAACGAAGTCGACGGCGATGTCGGCCTCGCGAACGGCCTCTTCGACCGTGGAGGCCAGCTGGAGTTCACCGAAGCCGCCGCGCAGACTCAGGTCGGCGTACTCGACCTCGGCGTTGCGAAGCTTCGAGGGCATGACGTCCTCCAGCACAACGTAGAAGCCGGCCGCAGCACATGCCATGGCAAAGCTGCGGCCGGCCAGACCTGCGCCGATCACGGCGATCACACGAGCCGTGGGTTGGACTCCTGCAGAAGCATTCACTTCTTGGCCGAAACAGCAGTGATCACGGAGTCGTAGCTGGGGTCAGCCTGCTTGATGTGCTCAGCCACGCGCGCACGCTCCTCGTCGGTAAGCGACGGCAGCACGGCGAGGATGCGGCGCAGGGTGACGGAGATGTCGTCGACGTAGTTCATGGTGCGGATCGCTTCGCCAGAGAGTGGCATGTTTACTCCTCGGGATTGGGATTGCTCTCCCAGTCTAAATGCTGTCGGGCTGCTCTGCCGGACTGACGGCCAACGGTATGACGGGCGAATTGGCCACCTCGGGCGGAACGTAGCCGTCGCGATCGGTCATCTCCATCAATGCCGCGAGCTGCGTGGCGAAGTCCGGGTGCAGGGCGTTGGGACCATAACGCCAGGCCCAGTTGCCATCGATGGCAGCTGGAGTGTTCATGCGAGCCTCGCTGCCGAGGTGCAGGAGATCCTGCAGGGGAAAGATGCAGATGCTGGCGACGGAGCGTGCGGCCCCGCGCATCATGGCCCAGACGACCTCACCGTTGTGGTGGATGGGCTGGAGATACGTCTGCACGTTGGTTCGCTCGTAATCGCCGATGTCGTCGTTCCACCAGCCGAGGGTCGTGTTGTTGTCATGCGTGCCGGTGTAGACGACGGTATTAGGCACGAAGCTCTGCGGGAGGTGGAGGTGGCCGCCGCGGTCGGAGAAGCCGAACTGCATGACGCGCATGCCGGGCATCTGGAAGTGGAGGCGCAGCTCATCGACCTCGGGCGTGATGAGACCAAGATCTTCGGCGATGAAGGGCAGCTGGCCGAAGACCTCGCGGAGACGATTGAAGAGGGCGTGTCCCGGAGCCTTAACCCAGACACCGTTGACGGCGGTGGCCTCCTCGGCGGGGATAGACCAGAAGGCCTCGAAGCCGCGGAAGTGATCGAGCCGGATCATGTCGTAGAGGGTGAGCGAGCGGCGGATGCGCGCGACCCACCAGTCAAAGCCACGCTTCTCAAGAAGCTTCCAGCGATAGAGCGGATTGCCCCAGCGCTGGCCGGTCTCCGAGAAATAGTCCGGGGGGACACCGGAGACGCGGATAGGCTTCCCTTCTTTGTCGAGTTCGAAGATATCGGGGTTGGTCCAGACATCGGAGCTGTCATAGCTGACGAATATCGCGACGTCGCCGAGGATGCGGATCGCGCGCTCGGCGCAGTAGCCGCGCAGCTGACACCACTGCTCGTTGAAGAAGAACTGCACAACCTGCTCGACAGCGATCTCCCGAGCATACTGCTCGAGCGCCGCGGCCATGGCTGCATCCTGACGCAGGGCCAGATCGGTGGGCCACTCGTTCCAGCTCTTGTACTCGAACTGGCGGCGCAGCACGCTGAACATGGCGTAATCCGCGAGCCAGGTGCTGTTCTCGTGGGCGAAGGACTGGTAGCGTGCGCGGGCATCGTCGGGTGCGCGATCGAGGAAGTTCGCCGCAGCCTCTTCAATGAGCGGCAGCTTCTTCTCGTAGGCAGCGCCAAAGTCGGCCGCGCCATCGTGGCCTGGGAGGCCCGCGATGCGATCCTGCGTCAGCCAGCCATCGGCGACAAGGCGCTCGAGGCTGATGAGCAGCGGGTTACCGGCAAAAGCGGAGATCGCTGAATAGGGAGAACTGCCGTACCCCGTGGGGCTCAATGGCAGGACCTGCCAGAGATGCTGCTTGGCGGCGACGAGAAAATCGACAAAGGCATAGGCTGCAGGGCCGAAGTCGCCGATGCCCCCATACGAGGGGAGAGACGTCACATGCAGCAGTATCCCGGAGATACGCTGTTCCTTCACTGCTTCCCCACTCATATCGACACTCCCCACCGGTCTGATTTCTTTACGCTCCCTGTTGGACGCAGATTGGGAGCACGGTGACTGTGTAAAGTCTGTCATGGTCTGAGATAAAAGCTGACGGGCATGACTCCCAAAGGTAACGGGGCAGCGATGCAGGAGGGCAAAAAAGGCCCGGGATCATCCCGGGCCTCTGTGATGGTGGTTCGAAGCGTTTACTTGCCGGTGGGAAGTGCGGGAGCCGTCGGCTTCTTGGCGTAGCGGACTGCGCCTGCGGTCTCATACTTCTTGGTCACCGTGCCAACATAGACGCGGAAGAGCTCTTCGCGCTGATCGTTGAGCTGCTGCTCGCGGGTCTGATCGAAGTTCTTGGCAATCTCGTCGGCCGTGGGCTCCTGCTTGTCGGTCACCGTCAGCACAACACCGGAGCGGCCGAGGTTGATAGGACCGGAGACAACACCCTTGTTCAGCGAGAAGGCAACGCTCGCAGGACCGCCCATGGAGCCGATCTCCGGTACCTGGGCATCCCGTCCAACCATCTCGCTGGACTTCACCGGGATATTCATCTCCGCTGCAGCCTTCTTCAGATCGTTGAGCACCTTGGCGCGGTCATCGAGCTTGGCCAGCTGGGTGTTGAGCAGCAGGGGAACCTTCTGCTCACGGTAGTCGTCGAGGATATGCGTCTTATAGTCGGCGAACTCAGGGGCATGAGCAGCCTTGACGTCGACAACCTGGAAGACAGCGAAGCCGTCGCCGGTGGAGACAGAGGCAGGATCAGCTCCCTTGACCACGCTAAAGGCCTGGGTCAACAGACCGGAGGCATCGGCCAGACCGGCTACAACGCCATCCTTGGCGACATAATCAGTGGTGACGGCGTGGAGGCCACGAGCCGTTGCGGCCTTCTCAAGGCCATTCTTCTTGGCGTCGGAGGCGAGCTGCGAAGCAAATGTCTGCTCGGCGGCACCTACGCGCTGCTGCTCAAGAACAGGAACGATCTCAGCCTTGACCTCGGAGAGAGGACGCAGATGAGCTGTCTTCTTCTCTTCGACCTGAAGGATGTGATAACCGAACTGCGTCTTGATCACGTCGGAGATCTGTCCGGCGTTGAGCGAGAATGCCGTCTTGTCGAACTCAGGAACAGTGCGGCCGCGATCGAGCCAGCCGAGCTCACCGCCCTGCGTCTTGCTGCCGGGGTCATCGGAGTTTTTGCTGGCGAGATCGGCGAAGTTGCCGCCGTTCTTGATCTGCTTCAGCAGGTCGTCGGCCTTCGCCTTGGCAGCCTGATCGGTCTTGGCATCAGCACCCTGCGGTACGGCGACGAGGATGTGGCGAACCTTCACCTGCTCCTTCACCTCGTACTGCGACTTGTGCTGGTTGTAGTAAGCCTCAACATCGGCATCGGAGATCTGCGGCTTGCCGCCGGGCAGATTCGAGGCATCGAAAGAGGCGTACTGGATCTTGCGCGTCTCGGGAACAGCGGTCGCGTACTTCGCGGCATTGTCCTTGAAGAACTTCTGGAGCTCATCGTCGCTGGGGGCGACGGTCTTGGCCAGGTCGTCCGCCGAGATGACGGCGTAGTCAAACTTCACCTTGGTGGCCTGCGTCTTGTACGCCTCACGCACGGCGTTGTCGGAGACGCTGACGCCGCCGGTGATCAGCGACTGCAGACGCTGCAATTCCATGTCAGCCTTGATCTGCGACTCGAACTCGGAGCGGCTGGTCTGGAAGAACTGCTGCACGAAGTTCATGTAGGCGTCGTCGCCGATGTACTTGCCACCGGGAAAGAGGTACTGCGCGAAGGCACCGGTCCGCAGCTCGCGACGAAGGTCCTCATCGGAGACCTGCAGGTTCATGCGGTCTGCCTCGTGCTTGAGGATCTGGCGCTGGACCAGAATCTGAGCAGCCCGCTGCGACATGTAGGGCAGAAGAAACTCGGGAAGACGCTGCTGCTGAAGCTGACGGGCGGCAAGCTGGTTGACTTCGGTCGTCTTCACGGTCGAACTGTCTACGCCCAGGCGGCCAAGAAATCCTGTCTGGCGAACCGTGGCAAAGACGTCTGCGCCGGTCGTGCCTGCGTCGTCAAAGACGCCGGGCACAAGAGTGATCACCATGGTGACCACCGCAAAGCCAATAATGACAGCAAAGAGAATCTTGGTGATGCGGTTGTCCTGCTGCAGAATACGAATCATGCTTGACTGAAGACCTTTACTTCAACGCCACCATCCGACACGGTGAACGCGCGCCCGGTATTTGCGAAGCCAGAACAAGACCCCCTGAGGGTCTGCCGGATGCAGGGCAAGCTTAAAGTATAAATCAGAGGGCGCGGTGGATTCCCTCCCCTGCCTGCCGGGAGTAGAGACTTAATCGTTATGCCAGCCCCACAAAATACATCGGCGGACCCGGTGTGGGGTCCGCCGAAAATCTCTTCCGCCAGGCTCAACGATAGCGGTAGTAGGGGTAGTACGGTGCGGGATATCCATAAGGATACGCAACCGGGCCATAGGGATACGGTGAAGAATAGCGGCGCTGCAACTGCTGCGGTCCTGCCATCTGGGGCGGCATCGTCGCGGCCAGTCGATCAAGTTCAGCCTGCGAGACCGCATTGATTGGGACTTGCTGCGAAAGCCGGAAGCTGAGGAGCGCCTCAGAAGGAACAGTAGCATCGCCCTGGTGAGACGCCGAGGACAGGCCGATGCCGGCGACGCCGCCGATGCCTGCTCCAAGCAGCGCGCCCGGACCACCACCGGCGACCGCTCCGATGAGGGCACCCATGGCTCCGAGACCGACGGTGGTGCCGACGGTCTGGCCGGTCTTGCTATACCCCTGGTGCGTCCACGGATCCGTCGCCAAAGCGTAGGTGCGGCCTTCGAGAGTAATCTGCGTCAGCTGCAGTGCAAGACCTCCGCCGCCTTTTAAGTCACCACTGGGATGAACGTCGACGACCTGCCCCTGCACCTGAGCCCCACGCGGAACAGCGACCATACCTCCGAGGACGACCTGGTTAACGACGACGCCGTCAAAAGCCGCTCCCGGCTGAGTGTGACGGCTGTCCATCGCCTGATTGATGCGAACCTGCAGATAGGTGCCGACAGGCAGCGTAAGGGAATCTCCTGCCTGCTGCGAGCGATATGGCTGTGGCGAGGTGCTGGCAGGAGGATAGGCTCCGGCCTGCTGCGGATAAGGCGGATACTGCTGTTGCGCCCCCTGCTGCGAAGAATAGGGTGGCTGAGGAGCGCCCTGCTGCTGCGGCGGCATCGATGCACCGGCATCAGCTTGCTGTTGTCCGTCTGGCTGCTGTCCTGCATCGGCAGGCTGCTGCATATTCCGATCGGCAGGGTCAGGACTGGCATCGCTGGCGGCCTGTGATGTATTCGCATCAGGCTGCGTCGCCTCCCCGATGACCAGCTCATCGACAACCTTCACCACGCCGGGAGCAGTTGCGACGGCCTGCTCAGCCTTGTCGCGTGATGCCTCATCACGCACCGAACCGGTGATGGTAACCGTTCCATAAACGGTCGTAGTGCCGATAGCCTGATCTGCAAGTTCAGACACACCCGCCAGCGCCTTCAGGACATTCGACTCCACCTGTGCATCCGGCATACTCTTCTGCTGCGCAAGAGCCGAAACAGAGAGTGCTGCTGGTCCGACTACACCTAGAACGGCCAGGCGAATCAAGCGCCTCCAACCGTGATCCGTAAACATACGTCCCTCCATCGAGACGGCACATGTTGCCCACTTAATCAAACGTATTTAAAAGAAAAAAGTTACGGCAGCCTATGAGGATATATAAGCATTGCCCTTACAAAAGAGATTATCTATGGCGTGTTATCTCTTTGCCATGAGGCTATTTGACGCCACATGAAACCAGCAGTATATTGAAGAAGCGGGGTGGAGCAGCCCGGTAGCTCGTTGGGCTCATAACCCAAAGGTCGTAGGTTCAAATCCTACCCCCGCAACCAATAAATAAAATCAATTAGTTACGTAGTTTGTGCCATTCGGACAAACTACATAAACTCTCAATGACAAAAATCAAGGTTTAGGCGCTCGCCGGCATCGGCTTGAGCACCATATCCACAACCTTGCTATTCGCCTCCCACTTCGCTTGAAGTCATAGCCTGTCCATAGACGTTCATCGTCGTCTTGGATCGACGCATGGCGCATCAGCTCCTGCTGCACCTTCATCGGCGCTCCCGTCTTGTCGAGCCACGAACGGTACGTACGGCGGAACGTGTGCCAGCCGAGATTCGCATACTTCCCTGCAGCAACCTCTCGCTTCTCGTGAATCAGGAGCGGCTTGCCGTTCGGCGTCGGATAGTCCTGCTTGCACCATACGCCAACACCGGCTCCGCACTCCCCGCCCAGCAGCCGCAGAAGCCGCAAATGTAGGATCAGCCCTGTTCCGATATTCGGCTGCTTGTTGCTCTCCGTGCTTTCCCGCCACTGGGATTTGCTGTCGCGCCGACCAAATGGTTCCACGCTCTCATCGAGGTGTTTACGACTTCAGTCAAGATCTTGCGGGAAGCTCCGTCCCTTGCCTGAATGGAGAGACCGTGAAGCACTGTCGCGTAAAAGGCGGCGATCGCTTTGACTGGCACGTTTTTAGCTACGTCCCCTTCGCGCTGACCACGCCGTAGCCGAGCCTCAATATCGACGCAGGTTCGCTTCCGCAACGAAGACAGATACTCCTGTACGCCTTTGTTCTCTACGGTGCAATTGATGGTGCTCAGAACAAGGAGGCAACCGCGCGACGCGGCGTGTGCGGTGAACAGATGGACACCATCCTGGAGCATGGCGTGGATGGCATCGTGCGTGGACAGATCACTGGCGAGTGCACGCGCAGTCGCGACGCCGTCGGTCTTCCGGTAGAGAGTGACAACCTCGCGAAATAACTCTTCTTTGCTGCCATAAGCAGCGTAGAGACTTGCCTGGTTGATTCCAAGAGCTGCCCGAAGGTCTGCCATGGATGTGGCCTCATAGCCCAAGGACCAGAAGATCTGCATCGCTTTGCGAAGACCTTGCTCACGATCGAACTCACGAGGCCGTCCGCGCCCACGGATCGCTGTTGAGATATCGTGGTTTATGGATCGCCTGGTCTGTATATTCGCCACCCCACTCATTCCTGCGTCAAATTATAGATCGATCGATCTGTAAATAGCATCCTAAATGTCACCTGCCAGACCGAAAGCCGTTTTTCTTCTGTCTGCCCGGACAGTCAGGTAGCGTGATCAAGATCCAGAAAGTACATGAAGACTTATAAAGAGAATGGCAGCGCCAGATTTGACGAGATGCAAAAAACTCTGGCTCCCGATGTAGTTCTGCACCAATCGTCAGACCTTCCCCATGGGGAGATCATGTTGGCCATGAAGGATATGAGCCATGGCCTGTTGCGATGAGCTCGATCTTCGACAAGCTCGAAGTCACCGAGCGTGAGTTCTTCGGACACGGTGACAAGGTCATCGTAGTGTGCCGGCTGATCACCCGATCCCGGATCAATGGCTCTGTTCAAGACTTTCCGATGACACAAGTCGTGACCGTCCGCGATGGAAAGATCTGTGATTTCAGACCGTTCTACTGGGATGTTGCGCGTACGTCGTTGCCGCACGCTAAACACCGACAAACAACCAATCGAAAGAGGTTTTGCTATGAATGCCCAAGAACAACAACCTGCGCTGGCAACGCTAACGCGCTTTTATGAGGCAGAGACTGCCTACCTTGCGTCGGGAACTCGCGACTTTTCCGGCATCGCAGCCACCCTTGATCCGGAATGCGTCATCTACCAGCCAGCGTCACTGCCGTACGGCGGAACATGGCGAGGGCATGCAGGGTTTGAGGCCTGGATGCAAGCCTTCGCCGAGATTTGGTCTTCGCTTGAGGTGAAGAGCCCTGAAATTTTTCCGCTTGGAGACGTTCTTGTGAGCCGCTCGCATGTGTACGCGAAAGTGCGCCGCAATCAACGTGAGGCCGATTGGCCTCTGCTGCAATTCTTTCGTGTACGAGAGGCGCGCATCCTCGAGCTGAGGCCCTTCTACTGGGATACGGCGGCACTTCTAAAGGCTATCAATCATCGCTGAAACAACTCAGACAAGGCAGGTTTGCGATGCTGGTAAGTCCAAACAACTCAACCCGAGGAAGGGATAAAAAGTCGAACGCTCTATTCCGGTATCGGCAGGCTGCACCCGTTCGAAGCCAAGCGGATAGGAGCGGGTGGTTATTATGGAACAATTGATTTAGAATGTTCATGGCATGGCACGAAGCGTCGAATTCGATGAAGAGCTGGCCATTCGGGCCGCGATGGAAGTCTTTTGGGAAAAAGGCTACAAGGGAGCATCGCTGCGCGATCTGACCGACGCCATGAAGATCAACCCAAGCAGTTTGTATAACACCATTGGCGATAAGCACGCGTTGTTTCTGCGCTGCGTACAACGCTACACCGATGACCGTACAACATACATCGCTTCTCATCGTGCGAGCGGCAGGTCCCCCGTGGAGACACTCAAGATCTTCATCGATGATGCCGTGACCAATATCACCACCAACGCGCACAGCTGCATGGCCATCAAGGCTGCGTTTGAAGTCGCTGCCGATGACATCCGCGTTCAGGCCATATTGAAAGAAGACAACGATGCGATGTACCGCTTTCTTTGCTCGCTGCTTACCCTCGCGATCAAAAATGGTGAGATCAAGACCGAGGAAGACCCGAAGCTGCTTACCGATTACCTGATAAGCATCTATATCGGTTGGCATGAATCATTCATCCTCGATCGGGATGCTACCAAAATCAAGCGAATGGCCCGCTTTTTATTGCGGCAGCTCACCCGCTGAATTCGCATCAGCCTTCAGCAACTTCACGGACGTAGCTCTTTTTATGTCTTATTCTGAAACGCTTGTTTTACAAAAGGAGAAGAAATACGCAATGGCCAATTCACTTCTGCAGGACATCACCCTCGAAGGCAAGACTGCGCTCGTGACAGGCGGCACCAAGGGCATCGGCAAAGCAATTGCCGAGCGTCTAGCTCGTGCTGGAGCCACGGTTGTGGTTACGGCGCGAACGCGTCCGTCCGAAGCCAATTCCGAACACCAATTCATCGCTGCCGATTTGACCACCGTTGAAGGAACCGCAACCGTGGTGAAGGAGGTTCAAGATAACTTTGGCGCCGTAGATATCCTGATCGAGAACGTGGGCGGGCTACGCGCCCCTGGTGGCGGTTTCAGCGTTCTCACGGACGAGCATTGGGAGAACGAATTGCGGCTGAACCTGCTGCCCACCATTCGACTGGACCGCGCATTGCTGCCGGGGATGATCGCGAAGAAGAGCGGCGTCGTCATCCATATTTCCAGTATTGCGGGAAGGATGCCACTTTGGGAGGTCAACATGGCGTATGCCGCTTCCAAGGCGGCCTTGAACTCCTACAGTAAGGCACTCGCAAATGAGGTAGCGAACAAGGGAGTACGCGTCCTGACTGTTTCTCCAGGGGGAGTTGCCACGGAACCCATGATTCAATTCATGGAAAGCCTGGGTGGGGCCTCCGGCGCATCCCCGCACGAGGTCTATAAGAATCTTGTCGATCGATTTGGGGGAGTGCCGATGGAACGAATGGCTGAGCCCGAGGAGGTGGCCTCGCTTGTCGGCTTTCTGGCCTCGCCTGCTGCTGCCTATCTCACGAGTGCGAACTACATGATCGATGGCGGCGCTGTTTCGGTGATCTAGCAACCGTGTGGCATTCCTGGCCGGGCAGTCCTGAACGAGAATGCCCGGCCTCTTGTTGCAACGAATCTCGCAAATGATTTGCGAACCTGGCGTCGTCAAGGCAGGGAGTTTCGAGCGCTCCTTGGATTTCTTGGATCAGTTGGCCATAGGCCTCGCCTTTGTCTTTGCACTCTGCGCACTGCAGGCCTTCGCGCAGGCTTCGTGATACGGGCGCATCTGGATGCCAACACGACATTCTCGTCGGTCATACCTAGAAGACTAATCATCTGGAATAAGCAAACTGCTGGGCCAGATAGATTTCGTGTACATAGAAACGGTCAGTCCATAAGGCCCTCATTAATTTGTATGAAAGAGATTGGGAACTATACCCAGTCCGTAAACACTGCGATGATGAACATATATGGACGTACACAAACAGATTTCCTGGAGCTTCTCCCAACTTCGGGCCTTTCGAATTGTTGCGGAATACAGCAGCTTTACTAAAGCGGCAGAGCAGATGGAAGTGACACAACCATATATTTCTGGGCAAATTTCATCTTTGGAGGCGCGTGTCGGCGCGCCCCTATTTAATCGCGTTGGAAGACGTGCCTATCTCAATGCCGCCGGAAAAATGTTTCTCCCTTACGCGATTGCGATTCTCGATCGGGTTCGCGACGCAGACCGCGCAATTGATGCTTTTCGCGGTCTGAGCAGCGGTTATGTCACGATTGCTGCCAGCTCCACGCCTGGGGCCTACATTCTTCCCCGCATTCTTCGCCAGTTTCTGAGCGATTATCCGGGAATTCGGATTACGGTTCACATCAAGGACCAATTGCATGTCGAGCAGTTGCTGCTCCGTCAAGAAGCTGAAATTGGAGTCATTGCTTCCGAGCCCGCTTCGCCGGAACTAGAGCCCCGACTCCTTGGCATTGATCGCGTGCTCCTAATTTGCAGCCCAGATCATCGACTGAATCGTGGAGTTCCCATACACCTTCGCGAGCTCGAAAACGAATGCTTGATCGTCCGAGAGGAGACGTCAGGAACGAGAATTCTAACTGAGCAGGAGTTTAAGAAGGCGAACCTTAGCCCCCTGTCGAAGATTGAATTCACAAATAACGATGCGATTAAAGAGGCTGTGATGGAAGGCCTCGGGGTAGCCTTCGTCTCCCAGCGTTCGGTTCGAACCGACCTAAAGTCCAGGAACCTAGTCGCCATTCCGATTGAAGACTACAGCGCAGCTCGCCCCCTAATGCTCCTGACCAATGCTGGTCAGCCTCTCAGTCCTGCCGCGACAGTACTTCGCAATCTCATCGTCGCCGACGCCGCAAGGGATGAAGCGCAGCAATAAGGTCCCCTGTTTGTTGAGAAATCGCCGCTACGACGAGCCTAACCTCATTGCACCGATCGCTGGATCCGTCTTGCTTGCTCGACCATTTTCGAGATGACCGGCATACTGCCATACGGTCTCTCCGTCTCCTTGAGATCTGAGAGTCAGACCATACCAACGGTCGCTTCCGGCAACAGATATTCGATGTTGTGCCTTTGTTCCCGGCCGTAATGAGATGGTCTGTACTTGTAGCTGACCGGACGAAAGCCGGTAGGCTTCATCGTGCGTGATGGTAACTTTTTTGCTTTGGGGTGATTGATTGTGAATCTCGATCATGATCGCTAACCGCTCGGGCTCATAGGTCGTGATAACTTCGAGCGATTCCTTTTCTTCAGAATTTCCCTTAAACCTTCTATAGAAACCATTGGGGCCATGAACCGCAAGATCGTAATCTCCTTCCGATTGTGCATTCCATGGAGAGACCATCAACTCCTTCCCTGCTTCAATCGTGTACACCCACCGGCCTTGGTGCTTGCCGTAATCGTAGACATGAAAGACCACCCCCGACTTTCCCCGGTTGGCAAGCTTCAAAGAGAAACGGCCATCTTTGCTCCGCAGAGCATCAGCTGACAAGATGTAAGGTAGGGCCCGTGCACGACGCTGGCCAGCTCCCTGGCGAGTTGCGGCCTGTGCTGCAGGTATATGGAGTTGCGCTCCATTCTTAGAGCGCGCCACTCGAGCCAGGTAGTCTGCCGTATCCGCCAACGCAAGGCTACGACAGTCATTCTCAGGATCTGTGAAATCGAAGGCCGAGAGGAGGTTGCCGCACACTGAGCGGCGCCAGTTGCTTATATTCTCTTCTCTTACCCCAAAGCGTTCTTCAACAAAGCGGAGGACCGACGTATGGTCGAAGACCTCGGAACAGACCCAGCCTCCCCGCGTCCAGGGAGAAACAATAATCGCTGGAACCCGCATGCCGAGCCCAATCGGATGTTTTCCCAGATTCGCATTCTTGCCATCATCGGCATAATGCTTGAACTCCCCATCCGTAGATACCGTACTGATCCCTTCAGCCTCCGAGGCTGGAGGGCGGGGGGGCGGCATGTGGTCGAACATGCCGCCGGTCTCGTCGTAGTTCAGAATGAAGACGGTCTTGGCAAACATATCTGGAAAGTCCGTCAATGCTTCGACCAGCCGTGCTGTTACGTTCTCCCCATTTGCAGGAACATGATCAGGGTGTTCTGAAAGATCGGCTGCCGTCACAATCCACGAAACCTGAGGTAGAGTGCCTGCCTTCAGATCGCGGCGGAAAGCCTCTACCAACTGCGTCCCATCGGAACGCTTCCGATTAGAGGGATCGGGGTCATGTTCGGAGACCCAGGAGCGCCCTCGGCGATAGAGCTCGGACGTTTTGTCCGCAGGACGAAAGTTCTTGTAAACCGATAGCAGGTTGTCGCCGAAGTTATCGTATTCCTGGTACACCTTCCAGGTAACGCCTGCCGCCTGAAGGCGTTCTGCATACGTGGTCCAGGTGTAGGCCGCGAACTTCTTGTCCTCATCCATGCATGCAGAGGGCGTCTCGTCTTCTCCAGCATTTGACATGACTGGATCGCCGCCAACTGTACCGCCCCCATTGCATCCCGTGAAGAGGTGATGTCGGTTTGGATATGTCTGCGTCAGCGTCGAGCAATGATAGTGGTCACAGATCGTAAATGCGCTAGCCAACGCATGATAAAAAGGCAGATCATGCGCATCGTAATAGACCATGCGCTTGTGCAGTTCTTTACTCGCACCCCACGCATCGTATCTTCCGCCATTGAGAATTGTCAGGTTGTCCTGATGACTCTGACCTGAACCATCGACGGTATAGGCCGTTGTAGTTACAGAGTCCCCATGAAAGGGCATCACGTATCCGTCAACGTGTTCATCACTTGTTTGCTGCCAGACCGGGCGATTGTCGGGAAGACGCACCGCACGCGGATCTCCGAAACCCCGTACCCCATTCAGCACACCAAAATAGTGATCGAACGAACGGTTCTCCTGCATGTGAATGACGATGTGCTCGACATCCTTGATCGTCCCGGTTTTTCGATGAGCAGGTATTGCCATCGCTTTGCGGATTGACGATGGGAGCAAGCCAACCATGGCGGCATTGCTAAGACCCATTGTTGTCATCCGGAGAAAATCACGCCGCTCTTTTGACTGCATTGACCCTCTACTATTTCTCTCTGCTTCACCATCATTCCGCGTCATAATCTCCTCCCTACCCTTCCAAGAGAGTCATCTCTTCATCGATGATGTCGATCGCCTTCCCCATCTCTTCACGAGTGATCGTCAGGGCAGGAGTGAGAGTCAAAATGCGTCCCATGGTGGTCTTGAAGTTAAGTCCTTTACGCAACGCGCCATACATGATTGCCTCTGCAGCCTGTGCTGAAGACCGGCCTGCAATTGGAGAACGGACCTCGACTCCAATCAGCAGACCCAATCCCCGGACATCAACGATCATGGGGTGACGTGCCTTCAGATCATGCAACCGTTGTAACGCATACTCTCCAAGAGCCGAGACGTGGTCAAGCAAACCATCTTCGATCACATCAATCGCAGCCAGCGCCGCCGCAGCCGCAACCGGATTTTTCTCATGCGTATAGTGACCGAGTGCGCGATCCCCTGCAACATCAAGATGCTGGCGAGCGATCAGTGCCGCCAGCGGAAAGATGCCGCCGCCCAGGCCTTTGCCGATCACCACCATATCGGGCACTATCCCGTAGTGCTCGAAGGTGAACATCTTTCCTGTTCGCCCCAGAGCATGGGGAATCTCATCCAAAATCAGAAGCGCACCGTGCCGGTCACAGGCCGCTCGCACCGCCTGCCAGTACTCTGGAGGGGGAATATAGGGGGTGCTCCGGACCGTCTCCGCGATCACCGCAGCCACATCACCTTCCTTTTCCAACATGTACTCGATGTAGCCGGCGCAATGCAGATTACAACTGCTTCCGCAGTGGAATGGACAATTCACTGGGTCCGGAGGCGGAGCATGTTCTGTGCCAGGTAGCAACGGCCCGGCGTTGTTACGGAAGGTTGCCTCTCCACCGATCGAGATCGCGTCGAGAGATGCCCCATGAAAGGAGTCCCACATGGAGATCGTCTTATAACGTCCCGTAGCCGCGCGAGCGAGCTTCAGCGCCATACCGATCGCAGCTGTACCGGCTGGGGCAAACAGGACTTTATTCAAATCTCCAGGAGCTAGATGCGCAAGACGCGAGGCCAGCTTGATTGCCGGAATGTTCGTATACCGGCGCGTGCAGAAAGGCATCTCCTGCATCTGCTTTGCCACTGCTTCGATGACACGAGGATGGCCAAATCCCACCTGATGCACACTGTTGCCATGGAAGTCCATGTAACTTCTGCCTTGCAGGTCTTCAATATTTACGCCATGGCTCTTGGTGAGCACATTTAAACACGGGGTCGATAAAGATTGATGTAGAAAATACTTCGCATCCTCTTCAAGCCAATGACGCGTCTCCGCATCGAGCCATTCTTCGTTCCACTGCTGCCGTTCCAAAGAAAGATTCGTATCGCCTTCAGACTGAGCTATCTGTACAAATGTCATGCCGTCATCTCCCGTGGTTCTTCTTCCGGCAGTCTGCCGTAGTTCCAATAAAAAGCCTGCAATAAGCCACCGCACAGCGCAAAGATCACAAAGACATGGAACAACAAGTTCCACCCAAAGCGTCCGGCCATCAGTGCGACCATATACGGAGAGATCAGCTGCCCTAACGAGCCCACACCGCTGATAAATCCAGAGACCGTTCCGGTGCTCAAGGCACCTCCCGCATCCTGTGACGCAGCTCCCTGCAGTAACGTATCAGGGCCGAAATTAGTGATGCCGATTAAGGCAATTCCCAGAGCATTCGTCCAATGACTGGCGGCACCGAGAAACGGCTGCAGCAGGCATGCAATACCGAGCCCCCAGAACATGAGAGCGCACACTGGAAATCGTCGCGAACCGAAACACTTGTCGGAAAGATATCCAGCCGCAAGTGCGCCTGCGAATCCCGCTAACTCGAAAATACCTGAGGTATAGCTGGCCTCAGCCGCCCGATAGTGCAGTTGCTGCGTCATGTAGAGGGGCAACCAAAAAAGAAAGGCATACCTCGTGATCTTCGCGAATAGACATCCTCCAGCAATCACGAGGACTTCTGGACTGCGCGCGATGAGGAGAAACTTTTCAAACATCGACTGGCTAGGAAGAATCTGCGACAACGCCGGATCGTTGGGATCAGGCATCGATGTCTCTTCCAACTCCACGATCTGCACTCCAACTTCTTCCGGTGTGTCCCTTACGCCGAGAAAATAAAATGCCGCAACGCACAGGAGAATGACAGCAGGCATCCAGAACGCGCGTTGCCAGGCTGCTCCGGGAAGAAACGTGCAACGTGTAGCAAAGTACGTTACGGCAAGCGTCGCCAAAAATGCGCCGAGCACATAATTTGTCGTCCACCAGGACATCACAATGCCCCGGTTCTTCTTGGGAAACCAGTTGGACATCATCTGCACCAGTCCCGGCCAGCCGCCTGCCTGGCCAAGTCCGTTGACCATCATCATGGCAAACAGGATCTTTGGTGAAGAGGTGAACGCCATCGCCATATTGGCAAGTGCCGCTATACACATGCTCAATGCCACAACGAGACGAGCACCAAATCTGTCAGACAACACGCCGCAAATCATCTGGCCAGCGGAGTACATCAGGCTGTACACAAAAATCATGTTGGCAAAAGCCAACATCCCTAACGTACTGTGACCAGACAGCAGCGGAATAACAACACTGAAGTTCTTCCGGCAAAGGTAGAAGGAGGCGTAGGCCACCCATGTCACGGCAAAGATACGCGATTGCCATTGCAGTGTCTGGGACATGACACGGATTTTCATTTATGGCCGATCCCAGGGAAGTGAGTACGTTTTGATATAGGTCATACTTTTAGCGGCCTCGATTACGCCTTCTTTGTATCCAAGACCTGAAGACTTGATTCCTCCGAAGGGAGAGCACTCTAAGCGAAACCCGGGTATCTCATTAACATTCACCGTGCCCGTCTCCAGATCCGAGATCACTCTCTGTATTGACGGCCAATGATCGCTTACGACCGCACCTGAGAGTCCGAACTCCGTGTCATTGGCGATCTCGATGGCTTCGTTCAAATTCTGGAACCGGATAATTGGTGCAACCGGCCCGAAGGTCTCATGGCGAGCGATTGTCGTCTCGTTCGAAACATTGTCCAGGACCGTAGGAGCATATAAAGCTCCTTCGCGTGTGTGCCCCGCTATAAGACGGGCGCCCTCTGCGATCGACTGTTCAACACTCTGCTCAATTGCCATGGCCGCTTTCTCAGAGATCACGGTTCCCATCTGGGTGGCCGGATCCATCGGATTGCCAAATCTCAACTGTTCAGCTTTGTGAGCGAGAGATTCTGCAAAACGATCCGCCAGAGATTCATGCACCAGCAGGCGTCGAATCGCAGTGCAACGCTGTCCACTGTTTTTAAAGATTCCAGCAGCGGCCAACTCTGCTGCCTTTTCCGGATCGGCGTCCTCGAGCACCAGCATCGCTGAGCTTCCACCCATCTCAAGAACAATGCGCTTATAAGCAGCCACGCCCGCGATACGTTTGCCGACGGCCGTACTGCCGGTAAACGTTACCATCTCCACAAGAGGGTTTGTAATCATGCTTTCGGCAACCGCAGCGCTCTCGCAGTTGATCACGCTTAGCATCTCCGGCGGCAATCCGCAGTCATATGCCAACCGAGCAATGTAGTGCGCTGAAAGCGGCGTGAGCTGTGAAGGCTTCAGCAGGATTGGGGCACCAGCCGCAATCGCAGGAGCCACTTTGTGGACCACCTGGTTGAGTGGATGGTTAAAGGGTGTAATCGCACAGACCAGCCGCAACGGATGCCGCGTCGTGTAAATTCGACGCGGCTTTGCTGAAGGTGAAACATCGCATGGGAAGACCTGGGAGTCATCCTGCAGTGATTGAATTGCCGAGAACATCAGCACATCACAAGCTCGGCCCACCTCGTACGTCGTGTCCTGCAATGAAAGTCCGGACTCAAGGCTAATGAGTCTGCTGACCTCATCAATCTCGGCGGATAACCGCTGTGACATCGCGTTCAGAATGCGGTAGCGCTCATGACGAGAGAGTCTAACCCGGCCGGCAGCCATCTTGTCTATGGCTCGCCCTGTCAGAGCTGCATCAGCCAACGCCACAGCTCCAACCTTCTCTCCCGAATACGGGCTGCGGATATCCAGCCAGCCGGATCCCGCCTCCTCCTGGCCGACAATCAAATTTGCATACTCCCGCGTCATTGGTTACCTCTGTGTTCCATTGAGAGCAAAATCGTAGATGTCATAGTTATTGACGAAGCCGGATGCCAGACGTTCCGCGTATTCCGGAAGCAGTGGACGGTTGATCACGAAGGGTACACTTCGTTCGTGCAGGCCGCCGTGCGAACGCAGCCCCTGATGGACACCCGACAAGTCATGCCATTCCGGTGTTCTGCCAAATGTTGTGACATGGTCCCCCAGCACGACAAGATCCCCTATCCGATCTTCCGGAAGTAGAAACTGCTTCGCAGCCTCATCCCGGGACAAGACCTGCTCGACGCCACTGACCGCAGCAAGCATCGCTCGCGCATCTTCGATCCCGCCATTCGGGAGATAAACCGTCGCGTAGGATCCCAACGCTCCATGATGAAGCACGTAAGGATCGGTGATCGGCAAGATGACAAAAGCACCTTCAAATCCCGCCTCGTTCAACAGCGTTTCAAGAAACCGTACTCTCGGCGTTCCGTCGGCACAGGTCTTCGCGTTCATTCCATGGTCTGCCGTGACTGCAACAATTGCGCCTGTCGCATGCAATCGTCCCAGCATCTCATCCACCCTCTTGTAAAACGCGTGAGCCAACTCTTCGTCAGGTGCCGCCTTGTGCTGCACATAATCCGTCGTACTTAGATAGAGCAAGTCAGCGACCCCGGCCTCCAGCATCGCGGCACCGGCCTCCAGGCAATAAATGCTCGCTTCCGGATCATAGATTCCTGGTGATGTGCCTCCGCGCAACGCCGCAACCATAGCCAAACGAGGATCCGTGTGAATAACGTCCTGAGCCTTTTCTACTGAAAAACAGATTCCGTCCAGACCGTAGCCGAGAATGCTTCGCAGCTTATCCTTAGCTGTCACTACGGCAACCGAACGCCCTGCTTGAGCCATTGCGGCGAACAACGTGCCGCAACGTAGATACTCCGGCGAGTTCATCATCACTTCGGCGCCGCTCTCAGCATCGTAGTAGAAGTTTCCACTGATGCCATTCACCTTTGCCGGTACGCCAGTAGCAATCGCAACATTATTGGGATTGGTAAAGGAAGGGATTGCGGAATTGGCAATTCCCTGGGCACCTCCCTGCATCATCTTTGCCAGGTTCGGCATGACATCAACGCACGCTTCAAGATAGCTTGGGTCTGTACCGTCAAGGCAAACCGCCACGACAGGCGGTGTATCCAAGCGATAAGACCTTCCATTTACTTTAATCACTTCTTCTCCTCGAATTAATGTCTCCATGCCTTGAGCCCTCCGACGACAAGAATGAAGGGTCATTGGCGAGAGGTACGGCTCCCCGTACGCGCTATCGCAATGCGAAACGCGTACGAGGCAAAGTTGGTGCGTTTACTGACTTAATACAGAATCTTCAGCGCGAACTGCAGGATTCTTGGATCTCCTTGCGTGGACGTAATCATGCCGAAGGTGCTGTTCCCATATTGAGTATCTGGATTAGTAAAGTTGGCATGGTTGAGAACATTGAAGGCCTCAGCACGAAATTCAAGCTTTGCCGAATCCATCATCGCTGGAAGAGCAAATACCTTGTTGATCGAAGCATCAATGTTCACATATCCAGGCCCGTATAACGTGTTTCTGCCGATATTTCCGAAGCTCCCGGGAGCGCCGCCAGTGACATTCGCCGTGTTGAAGTATTGATTCAACATCTGCGAGCGCGACCGACTCGAGCTGAACTTCAATGGTCCCGTCTGATCCGCGTGGGGACTACACCCCGGACCGCATCCTGCCTGAGTCGAGCTGGCGGTGATCGTCGAAGGATAACCTGTTTGGATCGTAGCGATACTACCGATGCGCCAGCGATTCGTAAAGAACGAGGCGAACGTTCCTTCACGTGTCAGCTTCGGTGTCTCATACAGAACAGACGCAACCAGAACATGCTTGCGGTCATAGTCAGATGCTCCGCGAAAGGCAAATGGATTGGATGGGTTTGGGCTAGATGAGCCTCCATTCATATCCTCTACGCTTCCGTTCTGCGTTGTGTAATCCAACGCCTTGGCAAACGTGTAGCTGGCAGTAAAGTTTAGGCCGTTCCGCATGGGATGCGAGACAAACAGCTGCAACCCGTTATAGTCTGCGTTTTGTCCAGCCTGAAGAAGATACAGGCGCTCAAACTCCGGTCGTGGGCGACGAGTCTGGATCGTCTGGGCGTTTCCCTGCACCGTCATACTGTAGTCATACTTCGGAGCATTGATGTCCTGAGTAAACGCGAGCTGTGACGAGTGATTTCCAACGTATGCGAGCCGATAGGCCCATCCCGGAGCAACCTGGTGTTCAATTGCCAGGTTCCACGCATACGTCGAAGGAATCTTCCAATGCTTGACCTGTGCATACGCAAATAGCGGAGTCGGGAATACAAGGTTTGGATTATTCAGGAACCCCGTCGGCAAAGGGAAGACATTCAGCGATTCGCGCCCTTCGTACGGCTTATCGAACGAACCGCCCTGCATATTTTGGTCGTAACCAAATGGCGCCTGATCGCTCAGCGCATTCAGCATATAGACCTCGGGGGTGCTGTAATAAATGCCCGCTCCCCCGCGAAGACTCATCGTTCCATCACCAAGCACATCCAGCGCAAAACCTGCGCGGGGAGCCAACAGGTTCCACATCGAATCAGTGATTCCATTGTTAAGCTTTTGACCGTTTAAAGTGTCCCCGGGGTACAGGAGACCTGCCGGTGAATTGCTATAGACCTGCGACTTCACACCCGTCGCATAAAGATCTTGCTGAAACAAGACATCGCGATTCTTCGTATCGGTCAGGGGTGTGTATGGCTCCCAACGCAGTCCAAGATCAATCGAGAGTCGCGGAGTGAGCCGAATGCTGTCTCCACCATAGAGCGCCTGGTAATGGTGGCGGCGAAACTCAAACTCTCCCGTTCCCTGCGTGAACTCGCCAAGACATCCGAGAATGGCATCCGCCTGATCGAAGCCTGTACAACGACCATCGAACGAAAATACACCGGAGGCATGGTAGGGGTTGTACTCGTTATAGCGTGACCAGCGCATCTCTCCGCCAAAGTTCACATTGTGTCGTCCCTTGGAGAACTGCCAGGATTGTGAAAAGCCTCCGCTGCCGCGCTTGAAATCCGCCGATCGACCGGCGCTGCCCAGGCCAAATCCACTGGTTCCGTCGAGACCGACGTCCATCTCGTTGGCCAGCGGGTTGATGTCGATTCCCAGAGCCTGCTTAATATTTCCCCACGGGGAATCCAGGTTTCGGTGTGCCGGAACATAGTTGAGGTACACATGACTATCTGCCAGCAAATTATTCGTGATCGTCCAGGTCCATCCCAACGTGCCGCTATGCGCATTGGTCTTGGCTCCGTCTTGACTTGTGCCAAGGTTATTCCCGATAAACGGCTTAGGGGCATTGTCGCTCTGCATCAGATAGCGAGCATAGATCGTGTTATGAGAATTCAGAAGATAATCCGCACGACCGACATACTGAAAGACGGTTGAATTGTTTAAGACAGGCGCCGACACCAAGCCATTGGCGTTAGGCTCCGGCCAGAACGCAAGCAGCTTCTGCATTGCCGGGGACCACGCCGACTGCGGAATCTGGTTATTCAGGTAAGGAGTTCCGGTCGTCGGATTCACAAGCTGTATCTTCGAGCTACCATTCAGCAGATCTGAGAAATCTCCTCTGCGATAGGCCGCCGGCATCGCTTGCACGAGATTACTGCCTTCCAGCTGACGGACCCAAGTACCCTGCCAGCCAGCAAACAGGAAGAGCTTGTTCTTGATAATTGGTCCACCAATCGTGAACCCGCCCTGATTACGCTTCAGTTGATCACCGGTGGTTGAGAAGAAGTTGTTTGCGTTGAAAGCCGTATTGCGGACGAACCAAAAGAGCGTTCCATGGTACTGATTCGTTCCGCTCTTCGTGATGATATTGACAGACCCACCGGGACTTGAGCCAACATCAACTCCTTTGCCCGCAGTGACAACACTAAACTCCTGCGACGCATCCGGAAACGGAAACGGCATGCCAGAGTTGTACATCGTGTCGTTATTGTCCGCTCCGTCCAGCGTATAGCGCGTTTCATTGTTTCGGGCTCCGTTGATGGAGAATTGACGACTCCCGGCCGTGATCTTGATACCATCGCCATACCCCTGCTGATCAGCACCGTGAGTGTTCTGTGCAATCGAGACTCCCGGAGAGAGCAGTGCCAGATCTGCAAGATTTCTGCCATTCAATGGCAGCTCCTCGACGCGCTGCGAATCCACCACAACCTTCATGTCGTTGCCCTGCAATTGAACAAGCGAGGGATCCGAGGTCACATCCACCGAGGTCTGTACACGATCAACGCCAAGTTTCGCTTCGATCTTCAGGTTGTCATTGACATGAAGAATGACACTGCTCTTTTCAAACGGGGAAAATCCCACCCTCGAGATGCGGATGTTATACGTTCCCACAGTGAGCGAGGGGATACGATACTCTCCCTGGTTATTGGTCGTGTCGGTACGAACCTGCTGCGTTCCGATCTCGATGACGGTGATGGTTGCGCCAGGAAGAGCAGCACCTTGGCCGTCATAGACCGATCCGAATAAGCCGGCCGTATTTCCTTGTTGCGCCAAACCTTCCCTGCACGTACCAAGCGCAGACAACAAAAGAAGGCAGGACAGAAGCCTGCAAAGTACTTTCCGCTTCGACAGTTCGCCAGTAGCTATGGACCTCAGCATATTCTCTCCTTGAACCGATCTAGGACAGCTCATAGCCCATGCGACTGATCCGGTGTCACTCCCGAGGGCTCAAATATTCGTTTTTTTTAAAAAAGAGGGCTTATTACCCATTTCTGAGCATTCGTGCTGATGAAGCTATTTCTTGTGAAAGTGAACTTGGTTGTGCTGCTAAACGGATAATAGCAACGAAATTTCAGCACATGAGGTCGGAGTACTTTTTTGTAAATCGGAAGATTATGAGTTCCATAATCAAAACGAGGACAAATTAATCCCTCATTAATGGTCACGCGAATTCGGCAGCCTTCCAAAATTCTGGCAGCGATCTCACGCAACCGTGATGCGTATGGCTTAGGTTTGAGAAATCTCCACCTTCGGCCACCCAGACCTGCACCTTCGCGTCGGGATACGTGAAGGAAGCGGGCAGAATGCCTATCACGGTGTAGGGCTTGCTATCGAGATGGATTTGCCCCCCCCAACAATGCCGCAGCAAACCGTTTCTCACCTGCGTCGCACTTACCTACCGACATTTGCCGCACCTAGCGAAGCACGGTGCGCTTTATATGTCTTATTCCCGTACAGTGCATTTACGTTGTAACGTGTTAGACATGCAGCTTCATCCTCTATGATCCGCAAGTGAAATACCTTCGGCGGCTTCATTGTTCCGGCAAACACCCCTTCCACCACATACAAATCATCTGCCTTCGGGAGCCATTGGCATGCTTCGTAGAGAGTTCATTCGACTCGCATCGTTCACAGCAGGCGCGTTAACCTTCTCCGGTCCGGCGATGCTTCACGCAGATGGCGATAGCAACGCCTCTCTCTCCGGGGATGATCTTTACAAGCTCTTCCTCGATGCTCCAAATCAGTATCGCCCGATGGTGCGCTGGTGGTGGAACGGTGATCGCATCCGTGTGGATGAACTGCTCCGTGAGCTGGATATCCTGCAGCAGGCATCGATCGGTGGCGTCGAGATCAACCCCATCCGCTTCCCTTCCGATGCCGATCCACTCGACACCAAGCCCCTGATCTGGATGAGCGATGAATGGATCGCCGCGCTGAAAGCAGTCATGGACGGAGCAAAGCAGCGCGGCATGGTCTGCGATATGATCGTCGGCTCCGGCTGGCCCTACGGCGGTGAGTTCCTAACGCGCGAGGATCAGACACAGATGATGGCGCTCGGCACACGAGACATCCAGGGTCCGGCACACATCCGTCTCACATCGCAGGAGCTGCTGGCCGACGTGCAGCCTCATCTGGTCTCGGCCTATAAAGATCCGCTCAAAGAACTCATCTCCGCTTCGCTCGTTCCCCATGAGCTCTCGACCACGGAGCAGGCAACGTCGATCACCTGGGACAAGAGCAAGAACGTTCTTGAATTCGACGTACCGGAAGGACAGCATGTCCTTTATTTTCTCGTGAAGCTTACGGGCTACATGGCCGTCATCAATGGTGCCCCGGGCGCAAGTGGCCCCGTGCTCAATCACTACAACGGGCCTGCGGTCTCCCGCTATCTTGACCGGATCTCCGATCGCCTCACGGACAAGCTCGGTCCGCTCCACTCGCAACTGCGAGCGTTCTTCACCGACAGTATTGAGCTGGAGGGCGCGAACTGGTGCGACGACATGCTGCAACAGTTCCAGCAGCGTCGCGGCTACGACCTTGCCCCCTATCTGCCATTCGTCCTCTTCAAGGTGGGAGAGATGGGGAACGCCGTCTCCACGCCCTACGGGGCAAACTTCACGCTGGAGTTCAAAGAGAAGACCGAGCGCGTGCGATACGACTTCGAGACGACCAAGCGAGAGCTCTTCAACGAAAGATTCGTCGCCACCTTCGTCGCATGGTGCCGTAAGATCGGCGTCAAGTCACGCATGCAGGCCTATGGGATGGAGTGCGATGCGATCTCGGCCGGAATGATGGTCGACATCCCCGAGTGCGAGACCTGGATTCACTCGGAGGAGATCGAATCTTTTGGGACCGGCTCCTATATTCACGGCCGCAACTATTCCATGATCAACAAATTCGTCTCATCCGCGGCTCATCTCTCCGGCAAGAGACTGATCAGCTGCGAAGAGATGACCAACACGGAAGACCCCTTTCACACAACCATGGAGCGTATCAAGCTCGCTGGCGACCAGAGCATGCTCTCCGGTGTGACGCAATCCGTCCTTCATGGATTCAACTACAGCCCGCTCGCGGCGCCATTTCCCGGCTGGGTGCGTTACGGCACCTTCTTCAACGAACGCAATACCTGGTGGCCCTACTTTCATCTATGGACCATGTACAAGGCGCGCCTCTCAGCGCTCTTCCAGATGTGTGAGATGCAGGCGGACATCGCCATCCTTCCACCGCAGGCAGACCTCGCTTCCAAGTATGGATTTCAGCGAGACCCCTTTCCGAAGATCGCCTACCCCGAGTACCTGTTCAAAATCTGGGAGGCGATACACCAGAACGGAAGCGGCTGCGATTACCTGTCGGAAGAAGTCATCGCACAGTCTTCGATCAAGGATGGGAAGCTTCGCTTCCGTACGCGTTCCTATAAAGCGATCCTGCTACCCAGGGTGGAATCACTTCATCCCGCTACAGCGGAGAAGCTCCAGACCTTCGTCGAAGGCGGTGGAGTGCTTGTGTTCCTCGACACAGTGCCGCATCTCTCTGACGGGCTTATGCACCAGGAAGCAGACAGCCGCACGGTGGAGGATCTCTTCACGGCGATGCGCTCGAAATTCCCGGAGCGCACGCCGCAGCTCTCCGTGCGCGAAGAAGATATGGTGGGCTGGTTCCGTGAGGTGCAGCAAAGCTTTTCGCTGAAACCGGACGTCTCCATCAGTGAACCGAAGGATTACGTCAGCCAGCTGCACTATCGCAATGGAGATCAGAGCATCTTCTTCTTCACCCACTACGGGCCGGAAGATCGCCACACCTTTCAGGCACACTTCCCCGAAGAGAAGAAGTCTGCGTGGCGATGGAACCCGGAGACGGGTGAGCGTAGCCGACTGCAACGGAACATCAGCGATGGATCACTAACGATCTCCCTCGGCCCGTCAGAATCGCAACTGATCGTCTTTGAAACATCGCGCGCAAAGACGATCCCTCATACCGTGGAACTTTCTTATCCGATTGCAGACCGAAAAGAGACGGCATCGGAACCTCTCCAGGGTCCGTGGAAGGTGCGGCTTCAGCATGTGGACGGCACCGACAGAACCATCACGCTGGACAAGCTCATCGACTTCAATGAACGCGAGGACCTGAAGTCCTTCGCCGGAACCATCACCTACTCGCAGAGCTTTTCCACTGGATCGAAGACACCGCAATGGCTTTCACTCGGCCGTGTGCGCTCCATCTCCGAGGTCAGCCTGAACGGCCATGCCCTGGGCGTTCGCTGGTACGGCGAGCATGTCTACCCCATGGCCAAGGCAGTCCGGAGGGGACAAAACGCGATCTCAATCAAGGTTGTCACCACACTCGGTGACTATATGAAGACGCTGAAGAATAACCGCACGGCGATGGATTGGACCTCCTACACCCCAAGCTATCCCCTGGGACTCATCCATACTCCGGAACTAATTGTCGATTGAACTCTTCGGCTATCGAGACTCTTTGAGCAGATAGATACGGAAGGCCGCAGGGGTCTCCGGCCGGTTCCATAGGCGAACCTGCTGATGACTGCTCCACTGATCCGCCAGGCGATAGTTTTCGCCGAGGTAGCTTGCAAGCTCAGGCCATGCTTCCATCCATTGGAATCCCTCGTGGGCGATGAAGCAGGGCTGGTCCGTCACCACGATCGTCCGGGGCCGTTTGGTTGTCAGCGACTGGAGAAACTCACGGCGGTAGCGATCGCGCAAAGGACTCACGGGCATCGTGAGATAGCAATCGTAGAGATAGCCGGTGCTCTGCTCCAGCTTTAGCCGATACAGCGTGCTGCTGCAGCCGACGTACGTATCGAGACACTGAATACCCTCCGCGGAAGACGCCTGCATCCCGATCAGCCTCTGCGCCAGCGCATCCTGAAAGGGCGCGGCATGATCGAAGCGAGAGATACGCCACACCGATAGCGGAGCCAGCACGAAGGCATACGCCACAAAGGCAGCTGCACCGGCATATCTCCTCCACCCTGGGCTTTGCATGAGGCGATAAAAATCATTCGACATCAGCACCAGCATGAAGAACAGAAGCGGGTAGCGGTGATACGACAGCCCCTTTCCCTGGACAAGGTACGAGACCAGCCCCGCGGCCGCACAAAAGGCCAGCGCCACGCGCTCCGCCGTCCATCTCATCTTGCCGAGAAGCACTGCGATCAGCCACAGCAGAAAGAACTCGTTGAGCGGCGAAAGACTGTGTACAAGCAGAAACCACAGGCCGCGGCGAGGCAGTTGACCATGCAGCGCCCCGATGGTCGTCAGCACATCGTACAAAGCGCCGACCGCCCCATGCGACGCGAGCCACAGAATCGCGATCAGAATCGGAAGACAGAATCCTGACAGCATCGCAGCGACTCCGGCAAGTGGCCGCCACGCGATGAATCGTCTCGAGGGGGCGTAGACCAACGGCAACAATGCCAGCAGAAGGAGCGTCGGCTTGATAGTCGCCGTGAAACCGACGATGAGAGAAAAAGCGAAGATCCTCTGCAGCCATCGATCATCGTCTCGCACCAGAATGACGTACGCGCACACGGCAAAGACAGCCATGGCGAAGTCACGCTGCCCTGCCTCCACTAAACCATCCTGCAGATGGACCAGCACAAAGAGCAGACCGGCAGAGAGGCCGGCAAGCATCTGCTTCTTATCGCGCTGTACTGCACATGCGGACGCAACGCAGGCCAGCACACATAACAGCAGATCGTAGAGACGCACCCCCACATCGCCCGGCCCGAGGAGATGGATGACCAGCGCGTCCAGGAAATATGACCCCGGCAGATTCAGGTCTTTGATTCCGACGTATGGCGTGTGCCCCTTTTCGATCAGGAAGACGACGTAGTGGATGATTCCCTCATCCCCGAGGAGCGGCCATCGCGCACCGAAGATAACGGCAGCCACACACGCGATGCTCAGCAGCGCAACGCAAAGCGGCAGTATGCGTCGGGTCAAGCCATCCTGATCAGGAGAAGCGGCGAAGTTCATCTGGTAGCTCATTGTACCGACGCTGACCTGAGGCCGATGGAAGAACTTCCAGGATCTGCGCGTCTTCAACCTCTGCCTCTGGCCGTCATGATGATCCCACCTGTCATCTAATTCCCCATTGGAATTTCTCACCTATTGACACAACCATCGCGGCGACATTAGGGTTTTGTGGGCTGACTTCAGCCCATGTAAGAGAGATCGAAAACGACAGAGGTGCATGGCTCATTGAGCTCGCCTCTGTGCAGGTTGAGCGATTCGGTAGATCTCTCACACCTGAATACTGCAGTCTTTCGCGAAAGGGTTCCCTGTATGTCGTCCCGTACCTGCTGTCATCTTGCCGCCGTCGCTCTTCTTATCGCGCTGCCCGTCACTCTCTCCGCGCAGGCTCGCAGAGACACCCGAACTCCTGACAAGATGCCGACGCAGGAAGAGATCAGCCATCCTCCCAAGACCTGGATTGACAAGGACACCGGCCATCGCGTCACGCGTCTGACCGACGAGCCTAACTCCGCCAGCTTTTACTTCAACGTCAACGGCTATACCCCCGATGGCAAGGAGATGGTCTACACCACACCCGACGGCATCAACGTGCTGAACCTTGAGACCCACGCAACGCGAAGCGTCGTCAAGGGGCGGGTGCATACGATGGAGGTTGGTCACAAGACACCCTCCATCTTCTACGTGAAGACCGACGAGAACGCGGTCTACAAGACCGACCTGCGGACCGGCGAGACCAAGATGCTCGCGAAGATTCCGCCCCGCGGCCACGTCATTACCGTCAATGCCGATGAGACCCTCGCCGCCGGTACCTACGACGAGGTCGATCGCCCAAACGAACAGTTCGGCCGCAACGGCGGCAACCCTCCCGCCCGTCCCGGCGCGACACAGACCAGTCCTCTCGAACAGGCTGCAAACAAGGGTGAGATGATGGAGCGCCGACTCGCCGCGCGTATCCCTCTCGTACTCTTCACGCTCGACCTGACCGGCAGCAGCAAGGTCACGTCCCTGCTGCACAGCACCGACTGGGTCAATCATCTTCTGTTCTCGCCCACCGACCCCACGCTGTTGATGTACTGCCATGAAGGCCCCTGGCAGAAGGTCGACCGCATCTGGACCATTCGCACCGACGGCACGCACAACCGCCTGATGCATCAACGCACCATGCCCGGTGAAATTGCAGGCCACGAGTTCTGGGGCAAGGATGGCGAGACCCTCTACTACGATCTGCAAACCCCGAAGGGTGAGGACTTCTGGCTCGCCTCGCTGAACCTCACCAACAATCAGCGCATCTGGTATCACATGCAGCGCGATGAATGGTCGATTCACTTCAACGTGAATCGCGATGCGACTCTGTTTACCGGAGACGGAGGCGATCCGCACCAGGTCGCCAAGGCACCCGACGGAGAGTGGATCTACCTCTTCCGCCCGGAGATGCTGCTGACCAACGGCATCAACGATAAAAGCTGGCCACAGCCCGGCAAGTTCCACGCCGAGCGCCTCGTCAACATGTCGAAGCACAACTACACACTCGAGCCGAATGTCAGCTTTACGCCGGACAGCAAGATGATCATCTTCCGCTCAAACATGTTCGGCCCAACGTACGTCTTTGGCGTCGATATCGACAAAGCCAAATAGCGGTACGCACTCGAAGCGAGAACATAGAACGTCTAGGTGACAGGACCGGGGTTGAACAGGGCGTACTCATTGTGCAGCCCCCAACGGTCTGCCCACGTCGTGTGCTCTCCGCTTGCCACCTTCAGGATGAGATGAAAGATCTCCCACCCCACATCCTCAATCGTGGCGTCTCCAGTCGCGATGCGGCCGGCGTCGACGTCGATCAGATCGTGCCAGCGCTGCGCCAGTGGCGTGCGTGTCGCCACCTTGATCACCGGAACCATGGCCAGTCCATAAGGCGTTCCCCGCCCCGTCGTGAACACGTGCATGTTCATCGACGCCGCAAGCTGTAGCGTTCCGCAGATAAAGTCGCTCGCCGGAGTGGCGGCGAAGATCAATCCCTTCTGCGTCACACGCTCCCCTGGCCCAGTAACGCCCGACAGTGCGCTGGTGCCTGCCTTCGCCACCGATCCCAAAGCTTTCTCGACGATATTGGCAAGTCCACCCTTCTTATTTCCGGGCGAAGGGTTCGCGCTGCGATCGATATCACCCTTGGCAAGATAGTCGTCGTACCATGCCATCTCACGAATCAGGTCGCGCGCCACCTGCTCGTTCGCTGCGCGCGCCGTCAGAAGATGCACGGCATCACGCACCTCCGTGACCTCAGAGAAGAGCACCGTCGCTCCTGCGCGCACCAGCAGATCCGCAGCAAAACCAAGCGCAGGATTTGCGGTCACACCCGAGAAGGCATCGCTGCCGCCGCACTGCAGTCCCACCACAAGATCCGACGCCGGACAGGTGACACGCACGCGCCGGTTCAAGCGCTCCAGCCTTCGCTCCGCCATCTCCATCAGTGCCGCCACCATCTCGCCGAAGCCATGATGCTCTTCATCCTGCAGCCGCATCACGTATGGCTCCGCCGCAAGAATAGGCAGTGTGCTCGAGGGCAGCATCTGCGCCGGCTGCATCTTCTCGCATCCCAGGCTTGCCACCAGCGGCTCTCCGCCAAGGTTCGGATTCAGGCTGAGATTTCGCAGCGTGCGCACGGGAATCGCGGCTTCCTTCGCCTGGATGGCAACACCGCAACCGTAGTTGTGCGTGATCGCAATCACATCATCGACGTTGGGATAGCGAGGAAGAAGCTCTGCCTTGATGCGCTGCACCGCATAACCCACCGTCGCCGCAACGCATTGCACGGTTGTGCTGATAGCCAGAATATTCTTGGTTCCCACCGTGCCATCGTCGTTGCGATACCCCTGAAAGGTATAGCCATCAAGTGACGGCAGCGGAGCGGGCGTTGCGGTCGCCATCGGCAGGTTGTCGAGGGCGGGTGCAGCTGGCGACTCAATCGAATCTTCCGCCAACCATGAGCCTCGCTTCACAGAGCGCGTCGCGTAGCCGATCACAGAGCCATAACGGATGACAGGATCGCCTGCAGCAAGATCCGTCAGTGTCACCTTGTGCGCCTCCGGAACTGCCTCCAGCAGAACCAGTCCCGAGGCAAAAGCGCTTCCGGCTGGAAGGCCGCCTTCATTCACAATGATGGCGACGTTGTCGCGTTCATCGACCTGGATATATCGAGGCTCTCTTTGCTCTGTCATCGTCACCGATCTGTCATCATCACATCGCGCCCGCAGGCCGCTACTCCTGCTTCAACTTGCCGTCGCGCAGTCTCCACAGGTTGAGCGTGTTGGCGTCATCCAGTGCATCCGGCAAAAGCTCGCCAGGAAAATTCTGATAGCAGACAGGCCGCAGAAAACGGTCGATCGCCGTCGCACCCACCGAGGTATGGCGATCGTTGCTCGTCGCAGGATACGGTCCCCCGTGCACCATCGCATACGACACTTCCACACCCGTCGGGAATCCATTGATAAGGATGCGTCCGACCTTGCGTTCGAGAATGCTGACCAGCGATCGAGCCTGCGGCGTATCTGCAGCCGTCATGTGAAGCGTCGCCGTCAGCTGTCCCTCCAGCGACTCGGCCAGCGCATTCATCTGCTCAAAGCTCTTGCACCTCACCAGAAGCGAGGAGGGCCCGAAGTTCTCCTCCGACAGCCGCCGATCCTCCAGAAACTTTTCGCTCGTCGTCTTGAACAGCCCGGCAACCGCGCCGCACTTTCCAGATCCCTCGCTCTTCCCGCGAGCAATCTCAGACACTCCATCATGGCCTTCGATGCTGCTGAGTCCGCGCTCATACGCGGCGTGGATGCCGGGATTCAGCATCGTCGAAGCCCCCTTCGCGGCGATGGCTTCGGCAGCAGCAGCCTCGAATCGATCGAACGCCTCTCCCTCAAGAGCGAAGACGATGCCCGGCTGCGTGCAGAACTGCCCCGCACCAAGCGTAGCCGAATCGGCAAATCCCTGAGCAAGTACCGACACATCGCCACTCAGGCTACCGGGCAGCAGAAAGACAGGGTTGACGCTGCTCATCTCCGCGTACATCGGAACCGGTACCGGCCGGCTTGCAGCGATCGAAGCCAGGGCAAGACCGCCGCGGCGGCTTCCGGTAAACGCAACGGCAGTGATCGCTGGATGCGCGGCCAGCGCCTCACCGACTTCATTGCTCGCGCCGGTCACCATGGAGAAGACGCCTGCAGGAAGACCGCACGACGCTACAGCATGCTGCACCGCAAGCCCAACAAGCTCCGAGGTCCCCGGATGCGACGGATGCGCCTTCGCCACCACGGGGCATCCCGCAGCGAGCGCCGAAGCAGTATCGCCGCCTGCTACCGAGAAGGCGAGTGGAAAGTTGCTCGCGCCGAAGACCGCAACCGGACCCAGCGGAATCTTCCGCTGCCTGAGGTCGGGACGCGGAAGCGGCTTGCGATCCGGTAACGCTGAATCGAGGATCGGCCCCAGCCACATCCCATCGCGGACCACGGTTGCAAAGAGACGCAGCTGCCCAACCGTGCGGCCCCGCTCTCCCTCCAAACGAGGGCGCGGCAAGCCGCTCTCCGCCATCGCACGATCGATCAGCTCATCGCCAAGCGCCATGATGGCATCGGCGATCGCTTCAAGAAACAAGGCACGCTGCTCCAGCGACGTCGCACGATACGCATCGAAAGCACCCCGCGCCAGCTCGCATGCCTCTGCGACCTGCGCCTTGGAGGCACCGGAGAACTCCGGCTCCATCGTCTCGCCCGTCGTAGGGTTGAAGGCACGAAAGCCCTTCTCCGTTCCCGCAACGCTCTCTTTACCTATAAGAAGTCTGCCGCTGATCTGCATCGAGTCCTCGTCAATCAATCTCAACATCTATTACGTTCGTGGAAGAAGACATGGCCGCTTCGGATCGAAGCTCCATCCCGGCATCAGGTATTGCATCCCCTGCGCATCGTCCCGTCCGCCCAGCGCCATACGCTCATATAACAACTTTGCGTCTTCGACCTGCTTCCAGTCCAGTTCTACTCCAAGACCGGGCCGCGACGGAACCGCGATCTCTCCCCCGACAATGCGCAACGGCTCCTTCGTAAGCCGCTGACCATCCTGCCAGATCCAGTGCGTATCGATCGCCGTCACCTTACCTGGAGCAGCCGCGGCGACGTGCGTAAACATCGCCAGCGAGACATCGAAGTGATTGTTGGAGTGCGATCCCCACGTCAAACCCCAGTCCCGGCAGAACTGCGCGACACGCACCGATCCCTGCATCGTCCAGAAGTGAGGGTCCGCCAGCGGGATATCGACCGCGTGCAGCTGCGCCGCGTGGCGAAGCTGCCTCCAGTCGGTGGCAACCATGTTCGTCGCCGTCGGCAGCCCCGTTGCCGCGCGGAACTCCGCCATCACCTCGCGTCCAGAGAATCCCTTCTCCGCCCCACATGGATCTTCCGCGTACGCCAGCACATTGTGCTTGCCGGAACAGAGACGGATCGCCTCCTCCAGCGACCACGCTCCATTTGGGTCCAGCGTAATGCGCGCCTGCGGAAAGCGCTCTGCCAGCGCCGTAACCGCCTCCATCTCAGCTGCACCTTCAAGCACGCCGCCCTTCAGCTTGAAGTCCTGGAAGCCGTAGCGATCATGAGCTGCCTCTGCCAGCTTCACGATAGCCGAAGCCGTCAGAGCCTCCTCGTTGCGCAGATGAAACCACGGATCGTCACTCTCCTCTTCCGCACGATACGGCAGATCGGTACGGCGGCGATCCGCAATATAGAAGAGATAGCCCAGCGCCTGAACCTTGTCGCGCTGCTGACCTTCACCGAGCAGCGCCGCCACCGGCAGGCCGAGAAACTGGCCATAAAGATCCAGCATCGCGGACTCAATCGCCGTCACAACATGCACTGTCGTACGCAGATCGAAGGTCTGCAGCCCGCGCCCCGCGCCATCACGATCGGCAAAGGTCTCGCGCACGCGGCGCAGCACGCTCTGATCGTGAGCGATCTGCTGCCCCATCACTAGTGGAATCGCCGCCTCCAGCACGGAGCGAATCGTCTCGCCGCCGGGAACCTCACCTACACCAGTATTTCCGGCATTGTCTTTGAGCACGACGATATTCCGCGTGAAGAACGGCGCATGCGCTCCACTCAGATTCAGCAACATGCTGTCGTATCCAGCGACAGGGATCACTTGCATGGAGACGATTGGGGAGTAGCCGAAATACCCATCTAGGAGACAGTCCTCTCTGCCGCCGTCGAAGTAAAGTCGACGCGATGAATCGTACCCACCAGCGGCAGGTACGCGACGATGGCAGCCAACGCCGTCAAGCCAACAAAGACCAGCGCCAGGTTGAAGGACCCCGTCTTCTGCACGATGAAGCCAATGATGATCGGCGTCGTGATGCCTGCGAGATTGCCGATCAGATTGAACAGTCCGCCATTGATGCCGATCATGTTGCGAGGCGAGACATCGGAGATCACCGTCCACCCCAGCGCGCCAAATCCCTTGCCAAAGAAGGCCAGCGACATCAGCAGAATCACCACCGTCTGCGTCGAGACGTAGTTGCAGAAGATCATCGTCATCGACAGCGCCATGCCCAGCACAATAGGCACTTTACGCGCGAACGTCAGTGAGTGCCCCTTGCGCAGCAGGTGATCCGAGACAACTCCACCAAACACTCCGCCAATCGACCCGCAGAGTGCAGGCACCGCAACCAGGAAGCCCGTCTTCATGATCGAAAGATGCCGCGCCTGGTTGAGATACACCGGGAACCACGTCAGGAAGAACCACGTCAGCGTCGTAATGCAGTACTGCCCGACATAGATGCCGACCAGCATGCGAACGCTCAGCAACCGCCGCACCGCAGCCCACGTCAGTTGATTCGGATTCGCACCGGCTCCAAGGTTGCGATCCATATTTGCAAGGCCGCCGCCGTCCTCGATGTAGCTCACCTCGGCATCGCTGATCCGCGGATGCGACTTCACGCCATAGATGACCTTGAACCACACGATACTGAGCAGAAGACTTGCAGCGCCGCCGAACCAGAAGCAGGCCATCCATCCATAACGATGCACGATCCATCCCATGATCGGTCCGAAGACAACCAACGCAAAATACTGCGACGAGTTGAAGATCGCCGAGGCACGTCCGCGTTCCGCCGTAGGAAACCACGCGGCAACGATGCGTCCGTTGCCGGGAAATACCGGGGCCTGAGCAATGCCAGAGACGAAGCGGAGCGCAAACAGCGCCGTGAAACCTATCGCTACCGGAAGAAATCCAACGCAGCCTGCAAGCAGCGCGCAGATAGACCACGCAATGATACTGAGACCATAAATACGCTTGGAGCCAAAGCGATCCAGCAGCCCACCCGCCGGAAGCTGTGCCATCACATACGCCCAGCTGAAGCCCGAGAAGAGATATCCCAGCTTTAGGGCATTGAAGCCAAGCTTGTGCGAGAGATCCGTCCCGACAATCGAGAGAACGACCCGGTCGCCATAGCTGAAGCAGCTCGCGACAAAGAGCATCGTCACAATCAGGAATCGAATATGCGTCTGGCTTCGTTCCGTCATGCCTGATTGATCCCGACTAGGACCGTCCCCCAATCAATGCCTTCAACTCGTCCATCTCTTCGGGCTTGAGATCGACCAATGGCGACCGCACCGAACCCGCATCCCGCCCGACAAGTTTCATCCCCGCCTTCACGATCGAAACAGCATACCCTTTCCGGCGGTTTCGGATACTGCTGTAAGGCAGCACAAACTCACGCAGACCTTTATAGATCGTCTCGTGGTCCCTGCGCCTGACCGCAGCATAAAAATCGTTCGCGAAGTTGGGCAGGAAGTTGAAGATCGCCGAAGAATAGGTCGTAACGCCCATCTCCAGATATGGCAGCGCGAAGGTCTCCGCCGTTGGAAGTCCGCCCACGTAAGTCAGCCGGTCTCCCATGCGCGAATAAATCCGCGTCATCAGTTCGATGTCGCCGTAGCCATCCTTGAAGCCGACAAGGTTCGGACAACGGTCGCAGAGCGAGGCCAGCGTCTCCTCCTGGATGACGAAGTTGTCGCGGTTATAGAGAATGACGCCGAGGCGGGTCGCCTTACATACAGCTTCGGCATGAGCGGCCAGCCCCCCCGGCTCGCCATGCACAAGATAGGGCGGCAGAAGAAGAATTCCATCTGCACCTGCCGCCTCGGCAGCTTTTGCAAACTCAATCGCCATCTGGGTGCCGTAGCCGCATCCGGCCAGCACTGGCGCCTTCCCTGCGGCCTCCTCCACGGCAGCGCGCACCACCTGCGCAAACTCCCCGAAAGCGAGCGAGAAGAACTCCCCTGTCCCTCCGGCGGCGAACAGCCCTGCGGGCTTATGCTCCAGCAGCCAGGAGATGTGCTGCCGATAGGGGCCCTCGTCAAAGGCGTTGTCTTTCGTAAAGTGCGTGACGGGAAAGGAGAGCAGACCGCTACCGATCGCCTGCGCCATCTCCTTCGGGTTCATACCTGCCATGTCGTGTCCTCTTCGACGTAGGGATGTTTCTATGCACCCCATTCGTTTGCAGGTAAAACTATAGCCCATGGACCAATGCTGAAAACATCTATATTAAGCAACGAATGATGCAGGAAAGGACTTAATGCTTGACCTGAGACAGCTACAGTATTTCCTCGTCGTCGCCGAAGAACTACACTTCGGACGCGCTGCAAAGAGACTGCACATCACGCAGTCTCCCCTCAGCCGCCAGATCCAGATCCTCGAATACACGTTGCAGTTCCAGCTCTTTACGCGGAACAACCGCTCCGTGCAACTCACCCCCGCGGGCCAGGCCTTTCGCGCCGAGGCGCGACAGCTGCTGGCGCAGGCGGAAAATGCCGTCTCGCTGGCACGGCGCTACTCGCAGGGACAGGCTGGCGTGCTGAAGATGGGCTTTACTGCTGGCTCCAGCTATCGCCATCTCCCGCGTATGCTGGCGCGCGCAGGGGCCGAGCTGAAGGATGTCGAGATTGTCCTCGAAGAGATGGTGACCGTCCAGCAGATGGAAGCACTGCGCTCCAACCAGATTGATCTTGGACTGGGGCGGCAGCCTCCCAACGATAAGCAGACCGACGGCATCCGGATTGCCCGCGAACCTCTGCGTCTCGCAGTCCCCTCGTCTCATCGACTGGCCAAAAAGGCAGCGGTCCGTCTTGCCGATCTGCAGGGGGAGCCAATCATCACCTTCTCGCCCCGGGACGGCTTCTACTTCTACGCCCTCATCGACAGCCTCTTCCGCAGAAACGATATGCAGCCCACCTACGTGCAGCACGTCAGCCAGATCCACTCCATCCTCGCGCTCATCAGCGCGGGCATGGGCGTCGCGCTCGTGCCCGAGACCGCGGAGGCGCTACACTTCGAGAACGTGCGCTTCCGCAAGCTCGATGCCGCCACCGCGCACGCCGATCTCTATCTCATCTGGCAGAAGAACAACAACAACCCCGCCGTCCAGGCCTTCGTTCGCCTGATGCGCAGGCGCTCCTAGCGAAAACAGACTAGTGCAGGCTGTACAGCAGCGAATCGCTGCTGCTGGTCGCGATCAGGCCGTCGTTCGGATAAAACGAGGCCATATTTTCCGCCGTGATCAGCTGATGACGCACGAACGTCGCCGAAGGAGTCTGTTTGCCCTGTAGCTTATCCAGCGCCAAAGCGATCACCGCTTCGCCATAACGCTCCGGAAAGTATCCGACCGAACCGATCATGCGCGAGCCTGGCCGTTGCATCTCCCGGCGCGCTTCAATGCTGGCATTCTGCCCCACAGCAATGCAGTGTGCCGCACGTCCTGCCTCTTCGAACGCCTGCATCGCTCCCAGGCAGCTTGGATCGTTCAACGCGGCAACCAGTACATGCCGCGCCTTGCTCCGGCAGAGATAGCGCCGCGTCACATCGAGGCTGTTTTCAAACCGCCCATGCCCATTCAGAAAATGAACGCGCCGATCGTCGAAGCCGGATAACGTCTCGCGGATGGCAGCCAGCACTCCCGTAAGACGGGAACGCGGAAGCGGCCCCGCCATCGGCAGCTCCAGCAACAGCAATTCGTCGATCTCTCCCTCCCACTGCTGCATCGCGGCCCGCGCCAGCGCCTGCCCGGCAAGCATCCCTGCGCGATAGTTATTCGCGCCGTAGAAGTCCGCCCCGGGGTGAGGGATCTCAATCGCAATCACCGGAATCCCAGCCTCCATCAGCGTCGAGGCCACCAGCGGCGCACTCCGCTGATTCGTCTGGAACTCAATGACCAGCTCTACGCCCTCGCGCACAAAGCTGTGAGCGTTGCGAATCGCCACCGTGGAGCTATACCGGTTGTTTAATTCGATCAGCTCGACTCCGGCTTCATAAGCCGCGCTGCGGATGCTCTCCGAGACCAGGCGCGAGAAAGAGAACTCATCGCTCTGCGAGGCGTAGCCCAGGCGACGCTTCCTCGAGAGCGACGTGGCGACAGGGCGGTACAGCGATCTCTCCGGATGCTCCAGCAGACGCTGCTCCACCAGCGTCGCCAATAGCCGAAACGCCGTGGTGCGGCTCAGCCCCGTCCGTTCGCAGATCTCGCCCAGCGAGAGGCCGCTTCTGGCAGCCTGAAAGGCCCGCAGAATGGCACAGGCGCGCTCCACGGCCTGGACGCCATAACTAGCCTTGCTCTCCTGCTGGAGACTCTCTTCTGTCGGCTTCCGAATCCGCGCCACGCATCCCTCCTCCGCAAGCCATAGTACATCTGGACGCACCAATATTTCACCATGTGGAATTTGACAGCCCCCAACGACGTGCTGCCCCCACTTCTGTCGATCAAAGGCCTAACGGCCTTTTCCTCGCGTAACAAGCAGGCAGGCCGAGCAGACTATTTCACGATATGGAATTTCGAAGCGCCTCAAAATTTCATTTGTCGTCCGCTCATGCCGCCTCCTACTCTCTTCCGCACAGAGATGACAGGATTGCCAGCCAGCACGAATCAACGCCCCCTCCGCGTCGGCCTCATCGGACTCGGCCTTGAAGCCTATTGGCCACAGTTCGAAGGCCTTCAACAACGGCTTGAGGGCTACCTCCTTACCGTCGCCGAGCGGCTCTCCACCAGCGAACGGCGAAGCATCGTCAATCTTGGCCTGGTCGACAGCCACGCCAAGGCCCTCGAAGCAGGCCATGCCTGCCGCACGCAGGACATCGACCTCCTCCTGGTTTACGTGACCACCTATGCCCTGTCGGCGACGGTACTGCCCGTCATCCTTCGCGCGCGCGTTCCCGTCATCGTGCTCAACCTCCAGCCGGAAGCCTCCATCGACTACAGCCGCTTCAACCAGATGCGCGACCGCCGCGCCATGACCGCGGAGTGGCTGGCCTACTGCAGCAGCTGCCCGGTGCCGGAGATCACCAACGTCCTGCAGCGGCTCGATCTGCCGTTCCATCAGGTCACCGGCATGCTGCACGACGATCCCGTCTGCTGGACCGCACTCGAGCAATGGATCGTGGCCGCTGAAGTTCAGCAGATGTTCAGCCACAGCAGGCTCGGCCTCATGGGGCATTACTACGGCGGCATGCTCGATATCGCAACCGATCTCGTCCAGGTCGCGGGACGCTTTGGAGTCCACCTGGAGATGATCGAGGTCGAGCGCCTGAGCGCGTTGCGGCGCGAGGTCTCCTCGCCCCAGATCAGCCACAAGGTCGATCAGCTGCGCGAATTCTTTACCGTCGACGAGGACTGCGAACCCAGCGAGCTGGAGCGCGCAGCCGCAACGTCAGTTGCGCTCGACCACCTCGTCGCCGACAGCGCGCTCGACATGCTCGCCTACTACCACATGGGCTCGGGCATCGAGGAGAACGAAAACGTCATGAGCTCCATCATCCTTGGAGCCACCATGCTGATCGGCCAGGGCATCCCGGTCGCGGGCGAGTACGAGATCAAGAACGCTCTCGCCATGAAGCTCCTCGATCGGCTCGGTGCAGGCGGCTCTTTCACCGAGTACTATGCCGTCGACTTCCGCGAAGACCTCGTACTGATGGGACATGACGGCCCCGGACACAGCGGCATCGCTCAGGATAAAGTTCGCGTGCGCCGCCTCGAGGTCTACCACGGCAAGGTCGGTCAGGGGCTCTCCGTCGAGATGAACGTGCAGCATGGACCCGTCACACTACTCTCCGTCGTCGAAGACAAGCGCGGCTTCCTGCTTCTCGTCGCGCAGGGGGAGAGCGTCCCCGGTCCCATTCTCGAGATCGGCAACACCAACAGCCGTTATCGTTTTCCGCTTGGGGCGCGCGGATTCGTAGAAGCATGGAACGCCCAGGGGCCGGCGCATCATTGCGCCATTGGCATCGGTCATCACGCGGAGCAAATTCGCAAAATCGCAGCGCTTATGAACCTGGGCTTCCACCAGGTCTGCTAGAGAAAGGAACGATGAGATGAGAGAACACATTCTTTGGGGAACGGCATGCAGCCTGTTCGCGGCAACACTGATGGCAACAGCACAGCAGGCAGCCGCTCCCCCGGAGCTGACCATCGACTGGTCCAGGACAGCCTTCGAATCGAAGACCACACCAACCCTGCAGGTCGTCGTCAATCCAATGCTTCTCCGCGGAGCGCCCATGCACGACGGCAGCTTCGCCGCGCTCAAGCTGCTGGGCGCAGACTATGTCCGCTACGTGCCCTGGCTTCCCTATCCCAAGCAGGCCGTGGCAGAGCTTGAGCCGCCCACGCGCGACAAGACATCGTGGAACTTCAAATACATCGACCCCACGCTGGAAGACTTCATGAACGCCACCGCCGGTCACTCCGTGGTGATGAACTTCAGCACCATGCCCGCCTGGCTATGGAAGACCGACAAGCCCGTCACCTATCCCGATGACCCCAACCAGAGCTACTGGAGCTACACCCAGGGCACGGAGCTCCGCGACCCAACCATGAAGGAGGCCGCCGACTACTATGCCCGCCTGCTGAGCTGGTACGAGAAGGGTGGGCTCACCGACGAAAACGGCAAATGGCACGAGTCCGGTCATCACTACAAGTTCGCCTACTGGGAGCTGCTCAACGAGATCGACTTCGAGCACCGCTGGACTCCCGAAGCCTACACGAAGTTTTACGATGCCGTCACCGCGGCCATGCTCAAGGTCGATCCCGACATCAAGTTCATGGCCGTCGCATCAGCAAAACCCTCCGCGCACGGCGCCATGTACGAGTACTTCCTGAACCCCAAAAATCACGCTCCCGGCGCGCGGCTCGACTTCCTGACCTATCACTTCTATGCCTCTCCTCCCGAGTCGGAGCCCTTCGAGGCGATGCAATACACCTTCTTCGATCAGGCTGACGGCTTCCTCAACACAGTGCGTTACGTGGAACAGATCAAGCATCGCCTCTCCCCCACAACAAAGACCGACCTCAACGAACTCGGCGTCATTCTTCCCGAGGACAACAAGAGCAACAGCATCCCCGGCTACAAGGCGAAGCCTGAACCGAAGGAGTATTGGAATCTCGCCGCAGCCATGTACGCCTACATCTACATCGAAGCAGCCAAACTGGGCGTCGACGTCACCGGGGAGTCGCAACTGGTTGGATATCCAACGCAGTACCCCTCCGTCAGCATGATGAACTACAACACGTCCGAGCCAAACGCCCGGTTCTGGGTCTTGAAGCTCCTCAAGGACAACTTCGGCCCCGGCGATCGCCTGGTGAACACGGCAGAACGCAATCATGAGATCGAGATCCAGGCCTTCGTCACACCGCACGGCAAAAAGATCCTTGCCATCAACAAGCGCTCCACGCCACACACCGTTCATCTTCCCGCAAACGCAAAGGCCGAGAGCGTGACCTACGTAGCTCCCTCGACCGGCGACAAGCAACCTGCAAAAAAGCAGCTAACCACCGGCAGCATAGAGCTTGAACCGTTTGAAGTCGCGGTCATTGCGATCCAGTGAACGACGATACCCTCTGAACTACGGTTGTTGATCCTCCCCGGATACCCTCCCTGGGCCCTCCTCTTCGCCGCACGAATGCTGGTAAGCGGAGGGCTCTGAAAAACTTCCTCTTCGATGACGAAATGCCTTGACACCTTCTGAAGCAGCTACGTAGGATTTCGCACGAAAAATGAGACGTCTCATTCAGGAATCAAAAGACAGCAGCTCAAGCAGCTTTCGATAAGAACCGAGGATGAAATGCGGCGCGGGCTAGGATTCGCCGCCCCCTTTCCTTGCGAGCATACGGCGCAAGGTTTCCATGTCGCCACTGACCACCGACCGTCGAGAACTACTCAACGACACCGAATGAACAACGGCCGGTAAGCGTTCGCTGCCTGCAGCAGGACGAAAAAACAGAACACCCCATCACCGAGTTCCTTTCCCCAAAGGCACTTTGGAGGCTTCTCTCATGAGTTCCTCGACCATCCGGACGCAATCTGTACGGAACGAGACACACGATCTCCAGCTCTTCTTCGATCGGATCGCGCGTCTTGCGCGCCCCCTTCTCGCGGTACTGCTTCTCATCGGCGGTCTCACCCTCACCTCTAACTCAGCCTTCGGCCAGGCAAGCTCCAGTTCCGACGCCGTCGGCAGAGTCACCGACAGCAGCGGCGCCACCGTTCCCGGCGCGACCATTCATCTCATCAACAACGCCACCGGCGCAGAACGCACGGCGACGACCAACGACAGCGGCGACTGGTCCATTCCAAACATTCCCCCCTCGAACTACAAGGTCCGCGTCGAGAAGCAGGGCTTCCGGATAACAGAGATTCCTTCGATGGACGTCGAGATCGGTAAGACGGCCAACGGCTCAGTCACGCTGAACGTCGGCGAGCGCACCGAGACCGTCGAGGTCAGCACCCTGCCCTCGCAGCTCCAGACCTCCGAAGCCACCGTCGGGCAGGTCATCAGCCAGAAGCAGATCACCGACCTTCCGCTCAACGGACGCAACGTGCTGCAGCTGGCAACGCTCGCCCCCGGCGTCTCACCGCCGCAGACCGGACAGACCGGCAGCCCCGGCCGCTTCGGAACACGCAGCCTCTTCATCACCGTCGACGGCGGACGCGGCAGCTCCACCAACTACGTTCTCGACGGAACCTACATCCGCTCCATCCGCTTCAACAACATGGCCATCCAGCCCAACGTGGATACCATCCAGGAATTCAACCTTCTGCGCAACTCCTTCTCCACCGAGTACGGCCAGGGGCAGGCAGTCGTCTCCATGGTCACCAAGTCCGGTTCGAATTCCATCCACGGCAGCGCCTATGAGTTCGCCCGCAACAGCATCTTCGACGCACGCAACTACTTCGCCACCTCCGTCACCAACCCCGAAAAGCCGCACTTCTCGCGTCATCAATACGGCGGCACGCTTGGTTTCCCCATCAAGAAAGACAAGCTCTTCGTCTTCGGCGGCTTTGAAGGTCTGCGCACCAATCGCGACACACCGGTCTACGGTGTCTTCCCGACGGCGGCGCAGCTCGGCACTCCTGTCCCCGGCAACACGCTGGCCCAGGTCATGAATCCGACCTTCCCTGTCCCCACCACTCCCAATGGCGCAGCCACCATCCTTGGCCAGTACAACTACAGCGCCACGCCAACCACCACCGACAACTACGATCAGTACACCATCCGTGCCGATCAAACGCTCTCGCCGCGCAATATGTTCTTCGAGCGTTACGTCGACTTCAACTCCAACCAGTTTCTTCCGTCGGTCCAGGGCGGCATCAACAACACGCTCATCGGCCGCAACGGTGTCCTCGGACACACCTTCATCCTCACGCCGAACATCGTCAACGAGGCACGCATCGGCTACAACATGTACTTCAACTTTGAGAACGGCGTCGGCTATCAGCCGGGAACAAACTACGCCTCGCAGGAAGGCCTGAAGTTCGTCACCGGCCTCACCGATCCCAGCCAATACGGTCGCGCCAACGTCTCCATCGTCGGCTTCACGAATGTCTTCGATAACGTCACCAACCAGGGCGGCAACGAGAACATCATCAGCGCGGGCGACTCGCTCAGCATCGTCAAGGGCAAGCACACGCTGAAGTTCGGCTTCCAGTTCCAGAACCGCCGCGTCATCCTGCTGGCCGACAACAATGCAACGGGCGCCTTCACCTTCGGTGCCTGCAGCAGCTCCGCCTGCGATGCCGCCAATAAGATCAACCCGGCCACCAGCACCTACTACACGGCGTTGGAGAACTACCAGCGCGGCTACTGCACCGCAAGCTGCAACGGCAACTTCGGCACCACCCGAGGCCACTACCGCGACAACACCTACGGAGCCTTCGTCAGCGACGTCTGGCAGGTAGGCCGCGGGCTCACCGTCAACGCAGGCGTGCGCTGGGAGTATAACTCTCCCTTCGTCGAGCAGAACGGACTCGAAGGCACACTCGATCCCACCAGCGGCAAGATCAAGTACAGCAAGGTGCCTGCCTTTATCCCTACGGCCTTCCTGCCCTACGTCACCATCGACTCCACCTACAAGCCCGGCATCCTGCAGCCACGTCGCAAAGGCTTCGGCCCGCGCGTCGGCGTAGCCTACGAGCCTCGCTCCGGAACCGTCTTCCGCGCCGGCGGCGGCATCTTCTTCGAAAACATCAACAGCAACGAGCTGCAGTTCACCCGCTACGCCGCGCCGCTCTATTATCAGCAGTCTTTCTTCAACGTCTTCGCGCAGAACATGTTCCCGGACCCGACTCTCGGCTCCGCCGGACTACCCGCGCCCTTCTCCATCAACCCCAACAATTCCCTGCCATACACGATGGAATGGACCGCCAGCGTGCAGCAGGATCTGGGCCATGGACTCGTACTCGAGCTCGCCTACACCGCCAGCGCCACGCGCAAGCTCTGGAAGCGCTATGACCAGAACATGGACCTTCTCCAACCGGGCTACAACGCGTCTGGCGGCAGCAATACCGCCAACGTCGGCGTTCGTCCCTTCCCGCAGTTCCAGCACGGCATCCTGACCAGCGCCAACGCGGCCACCGCCAACTTCAACGGCGGTTCCGTCAAGGTCGAGAAGCGCGCCAAAAACGACGCGCTCTACTTCCTGGCCAGCTATCAGTGGTCCAAAAACCTCGATAACAACTCCGGTGAGGTCGAATCCAACGACACCGCCTACTCCACCGACTTCTCCTTCGACCACTCCTATGCGCGATTCGATGTTCGCAATCGTGCCGTCATCAGCGGAGGCTATGCCCTCCCCTTCGGCAAAGGACGATCCCTGCTCCAACACGGCGTGGGCAACGCCATCGCCGGAGGATGGGCGCTCCAGACAGCAGTTCAGCTGCGTGGCGGCTATCCCTTCTCGCCGTCCCGCTCCGGCGTCACCTTCGGCACCTACACTCCCGGTCGCGTCAACCTCGCTCCCGGTCGTACTCTCGACAGCGCCTTCCTCAGCAATCGCTCCATCAATCGCTGGTTTGACGCCTCTGCCTTCACCGATCCCGGCGGCACCGTCCAGGGCAACGTCCGCCGCAACACCCTGGTTGGTCCCGGCACCGTGCAGTTCGATCTCTCCGCGATCAAGTCATTCCAGATCAAGGAGCGCATCACGACACAGTTCCGTGCCGAAGCCTACAACGTCATCAACCACGGCATCTTTGCCCAGCCGGCGTCCAACATCTCCACACCCAGCACCGTCGGCAAGATCTCGTCGACCTCAGGCGACAACCGCAGCATTCAGCTTGCCGCCAAAGTCATCTTCTAACCTGACACACCAACACAACGAGGCCCGGCAGACGATCGCCGGGCCTCTTCTTTTTTGCTGTTCGAAAAGACTGCTCAGAAAGCAATGCGGTTACGGCGGAAGTCTACTTCCTTCTCCATGTCCGGAACCTTCTTCAGGTCATCGAGGGTCTTGAAGTCGCCGTTCTTCTCGCGATACGCAACGATGGCCTCGGACTGCTTGGTGGTCAGTCCAAGCTGTGCCTCGATATCCGCCGCGCTTGCCTTGTTCACATTCACCTTGCCCGTCACCGGGGGAAAGTTCTTCGACACATAGTCGAGGATCTCGGAGAACTCTTCATCCGAAGCCGAAGCTCCCAACCCCGCCATCTTCGTGATCTCCGACTCCCATCCCTCACGATTCTGCCCATTGGCGACCACGTTCATCGGCGAATGGCACTTTCCGCAAACCCGGATCAGCGTGTCCCTCCCCGGCCCATCCGGCAGCTTCGGATACTGCGACGCCGGCTTAGCCGCATCGGCCTGTGCTTGTCCGCTCGCCGCATGCACCGCCGAGCTGGCCAACAATACCCCACTACCCAGCGCCAGCACGCAGGCGACACCCCGTAACGATCTTTCTCTCATGATCCCCCTCACAGATACTTTTCGCAGGCAGGTCTTACACCCGCTATCGCCTTGATCTTCGACAACCCGCACGATCGTTCTCACGCGGCCAGTCCATTATTCGACGAATGGGCCAACATCGTCGAGTACCGGCAGAGACATTACACGCAGACATCAAAAAGATGTATTGAGACGTCTCACTTTGAGCCAGAATATATCGAGCACCGCCAAAGCCTGTCAAAGCTGCCGTAGCATTGCTTCGACACAACCCGAGAACCTCAGCACACGCTTCCGCATCATGTAGGATTTCCCTTATGCCGCCCACACAAAAGGAGTTAGCGAAACTCGCCGGCGTCTCCGCAGGAACTGTCTCCAACGTCATCAGCGGCTCAACCAACGTCAGCGAACGCTCCCGGCAAAAGGTGCTCGAGGCCATTCGGGTCTTGAACTACCAGCCCAATCTCATCGCGCGCAGTCTTCGCACCAACCGCACCCGCACCCTCGGCATCGTCGTCCCCGACATCACCATCCCCTTCTTCCCCAAGATCATCCGCGGAGCCGAATCCGCGGCTCGCGTGCGCGGCTACTTCCTCATCGTCCTCGACTCCGAGGGCAGCTCCGACCGCGAAGCCGACATGATCGCACTGCTTCGAGCGCAGCGTGTCGAAGGCATCCTGCTGGTGACCGCAGGCAGCACCGAAGCCTTTCCCGATCGCCTCAACACCTCCGACGTACACTTCCCTGTCGTCTGCCTCGATCGACTCCCCGCCGATCTGCACGTCGATTCTGTCTGCGTCGATGACTGCGGAGCCGCTGAAATGGCCATCGCACATCTCATGAGCCTCGGCCACACCTCCATCGCCGCCATCACCGGCCCCCTCAGCCTGCGAAATGAGCAGGAACGGCTACGTGGCTACCGGCAGGCATTGCAGCGCGGTGGTCGCAAGTTCGACCGCTCGCTGGTCTGGAGCGGCAGCTTCGAGCAGGAAGAGGTCGCAAAGCTCTGCCAGGGAGGCATGCTGCATCCGGCAGGCCGCCCCACCGCGCTCTTTGCCACCAATGGCGTCACCGGCCTCGCTGCCCTGCGTAGCCTCTACTCCATCGGTCTCAGCACTCCCAAAAACTTCTCCTTCATCACCTTCGACGAGATCAACGCCGAGGACTTCTTCCGCCCCAGCATCACCTCCGTCGTGCAGCCTACCTTCGACATGGGATATAAAGCCGTCGAGCTTCTCCTCGATCGCATCGAAAAAGGCGAAGACGCTCCGCGGCGAAAGATTCGCCTCCCCGCAATGCTCAAGATCTGCGAATCTTCCGGGAAACCACTAAAGCCTGTGCCCGCAAGGAAGACAGCAGCACGGAAGCAAACCGGCTCGAAGACACGCGCTCATCGCTGATCCACGGACCAGCAGGTGAGTCGTCTCAGCTACTGACTCGATTGCGAAATAGCCCGCTGAACCGCTTCTGCAGTCTCCAGAACATCCAGCCGCAGACGAAAACGCTCTGTCTCGCCAGGCCCAAGCATGCGCAGTGTTCCGCGCTCTCGCTCGGCCTTCCGCCCCAGCGTCCGGCAGTTCGCAGGCTCGAGCCCCAGCACGAAGTGGTTCTCTCCCGTCATCTTCCACTGCACGAACTCCGGCAGACTCGCCGCGTCATAGCTCAACCGGATACCGAAGTCAGGCCGCTCTCTATCCTGCACCAGCACAACCGAAACCCAGCCCTGCTCATCTGGCCTCATCTCGTGAAAATAAACGCGCTCTGGCTGCCCTTGCACCGGAGCCTCAAAGCCAGCCCACGTCTTCACGCTCTTCCTGGAGAGATCGTCGATCGGATGCGCAATCGATGAGGGCGCATACATCTGCGATCGCTCCGTCAGCAGCGGATATCCGAAGTTGAAGTGATAGATCAGCATCAGCGGCGTCGTCCGCACTCCATCATTCGTAACGATGTCCTCAATCTCCAGCGACGAGGAGCGCAGCGAAGTCGAGATCGTTCTCTCCATCCGCAGATTCGGGCCATGCACCGACGCCTCCCGCAACAGCCCCTTCACCACGAATCGGCAATCCTCTCCATCCCACGTCTCCGACCAGCCCACCTGCTCCGCTGGCGTCGTCGAGATCGCGCCATGCAGCCCCAGCGCCTCGCCCTCATCCGTCGAGGGAGCGCCCGCAGCCGTCAATCCGCACGTCGTCAACAGACCGCCGGCAAAGGTCTTCAGCCACTCCAGTCCACGGTTCGAGGAATACGCCGGATGCACCATCCCCTGCGGCGCATGCCAGCACAGCGACTGGCCGCGAAAGCTCGCCTCGTAAAGATCCATCCCGCGATCCGGCACCACCCAGAACTCCAGCCCCGCCTCCGTCCGCACCCGCAGCGTCGCCGTTCCCTTCGCGCGCCCCTCCGCATGCGTAAAGCTGGAGACACCGCCAACCTGCGACAGCCGCCCCACCCGTCGCAGCAGATCATCCTTGCCCGCATCGCTCATGCTTTGTCCTCGCCGAGCAGCGTCACGGAAGCTTCTTGAGCCACACATTACGATGCGAGATCTTCACATCGCCGCCACCCTCAATCTCAAACGCCAGCAGCCCCGACGCGGCATAGTGCTTCGGATCGGTGTCCACCAGCATCGCCATCACATGGCCGTTCACAATATGCGTCAGCGTATGTCCATCCGCTATGACCTCGAACTGGTTCCACTCGCCCGGCTTGATAAACGCCTTCAACTCATCCGAGCTTCCCAGCGTCCCCAGCAGGCGCGGCTTCGCATCCGGCTCCGTTGCCACCACCTGTCCGCGCCAGGCGATGATGCCTCGCGGACTGTCCTGCTCGTAGAGCTGCCCCGTATAGCGATTGTTGTAATCGAAGTCGCCCTGGTAGCCCGTCAGATTCCACTTGGCATGCTGTTGCAGCAGCTCCTGGCTCTTCTTCATTCGCTGCTTCTGCTCATCCGTCATCTGCGCCAGCCGGTCTGCGGGAATCTCGCGGATCTGCGGCTGCACCAGCTTGCTGCGATACTGGATGCCTCCATTCGCTCCCGTGCCCTCCAGCTTGATCTCAAACCGCAGCCTGAAGTTCCCCACCTCGCCGCCGCGCCAGATAATGTTCGTCGTGCCCGAAGGATGCGCGTCGCTCGACACGCCGACGAGAGCGCCATCCTCCACATGCCACACCTCCGACGGCCCATCCCATCCGTTCAGCGTCTTGCCGTCGAAGATCTGCGTCCAGCCCGTGTGGTCGTCGAAATCGATCGGCTCCGGCTGCACAAAATGACCACCGCCAGCAGCCGGCTTCGCACTCTTCTGCTGCATCTGCGCCGGAAGCGTAAAGACCGTTGCCGCAAACAGACTCAACATTGCGACGCCCTGCTGTATCCCTCTTTGCCTCATCATGCCGACACCGCCTCCCACGTCTTTCTCTTCGCTGACTGCAACACGGCATCGGTGACATAATCCACCGCAAGCCCATCACGAAACGTAGGCGCCACAGCTTCCTTCCGTCCCACGCCTTCAAGAAAATCCGCCACCTGGTGGATGAAGGTATGCTCGTACCCGATCTGCAGCCCCGGCACCCACCACTGCTTCATATATGGATGATCGCTGTCCGTCACATGAATGCTCCTCCATCCGCGCAGTCTTCCCTCGTCGCGATGATCGAAGTACTCCAGCCGGTGCAGATCGTGCAGATCCCAGCGAGCTGACGCCTGTTCGCCGTTGATCTCCAGCGTGAACAGCGCCTTGTGCCCGCGCGCATACCGTGTCGCTTCAAAGATCCCCGTCGAGCCATTGCCGAACCGTCCCAGGAACGAGCTGGCATCGTCGATCGTCACCGGCTCCATCTTTCCCGTCAGGCTATGCTTGCGCTCCTTGATGAAGGTCTCCGTCATCGCCGCGACCTCCGTAATCGGACCGTTCAGCCACAGCGCCATGTCGATGTTGTGCGCCAGCAAATCGCCCGTCACGCCGCTGCCAGCAATCGAAGAGTCCAGCCGCCACAACCCCTCGCCGCCCTGCGGCAGGTCTTGCGAGATCGTCCAGTCCTGCAGAAACTGCGTGCGGTAGTGAAAGATGCGCCCGAAGCGTCCCTCATCCAGCAGCTGCTTCAGCAGCGCCAGCGCAGGCACGCGGCGATAGTTGTACCAGACCATGTTTGCGATCTTCGCCGTCTCCACGGCATCGACCATGGCCTTCGCCTCGACGGCATCGCGCCCCAGCGGCTTCTCGCACAGCAGCATCTTGCCAGCCTTGGCCGCGGCAATTGCAATCTCGGCATGGGTATCGTTCGGACTGGCGACATCGATCAGGTCAATGTCGCTGCGTTCGATCAACGCACGCCAGTCCGTCTCAATCGACGCATAGCCCCAGTTCTCCGCGAATGTTTTGGCGCGCTCAGCATTCCTGGCGCAGACCGCCTTCAATACCGGTCGATACGGAAGATCGAAGAATCGCGGCGCCTGTAGAAAGGCATTCGAATGCGTGCGTCCCATGAAGCCATAGCCAACCAGGCCGATATTCAGATCTCTCTTTGCCATACCCTTCCGGCTCTCCCCGCTTCAATCCCATCCATGCGCATCGCGGACTGCAAGCAGCGTGCGCAGCACATCGTTCCACGTCTCCGGCGAGGTCATCGTCGCATTCGGAAACATGCATCCATCCCAGCAGATATGCTGATACGCCCTCGTCGGCTCGCCATCCCCTCCGCGCATCCACAGACCGGCAACCTTCACAATATCCATCTTCCCGTTGGGATCGTTCGCCGGACAGTGGCGTCCCGTCTTATCGTGCGACCCCGCGCCATGCACCGTGCCATCGTTCTGCGCGACGTGAAAATCAAACGTCCACGGGCGCAGCGCATCCGTCAGCCTGCGCAGCGCCTCCATCAGCACATCCTGCTGCGACCAGTCGAAGTTCTCCGGCAGCAGGCGGCTCTCCGGCGAGTTATAACCCAGCGTATACAGCAGCGAGTGCGCCATATCCGCCTGGAAGCCAACCGTCTCCGGCTTCCCCACCAGCTCCAGCAGCTCGACCATATGCTTCCAGCCATGCATGCCGCCCCAGCAGATCTCACCCTCCGCCGCCAGCCGCTCGCCATAGTCTTCCGCGATGTCCGCTGCCTCGCGAAACGTCGCTGCAATCTTCTTCGTGCTTGCAATCGGGTCCTTGGCCCACTCCTCCGGGCTCGTCGCCGAATCGATACGCACCACGCCATACTTGCGTATTCCCAGCTCGCGCAGCGTCCTGCCCATCGCGCACGCCTTCTTCACCTGCCTCAAAAAACGCGCTCGCTCTTCCTCCGAGCCCATCGCCGATCCGCCGCCCGTTGGAGCCCACACCGGGGCGACCAGCGATCCCACCACCAGGTTGCGCTTCGCAATCCCATCGGCCAGCCGCGCCAGGTCCTCGCGGCTCGAATCGATATCCACATGCGGCAGCGCGGCAAACAGGTCGACCCCATCGAACTTCGACCCATTCACCTCCGCCGCCGCCGTCAGATCCAGCATCGTCTCCAGGTCGATCGGCGGCTCCGAATCCGGCCCCTTTCCCACCAGCCCCGGCCACATCGCATTATGCACTGCAGGCTTTGCGTGATTCATCACTGCTGCTCGCTTCCTCTTAGTGCTTCACCAACGACGCGGCATCCGGATTCCCCGGGCCGAAGTGCTTCAGCAACACCAGCGGGTCCGTCGTGCTGCGGTTCTCGATCACAACGCCCTGTCCAGCCGCCGACGCCGTCACAAACACCTCGTCCTCCGTCATCTCACCAAAGCGGATCATCGAAGGCGTGGAGATCGTCGTCTTGCCAATCGCTCCATGTCCCTGCGTCACAATCACGCCATATGCCGCAGCATCCTTGATCGTCACCTTCTGCTGCGGCAGCACCGTCAACTCCTTCGCCGAGTAATAAGGCGTGCCATAGGTCACCCACACCTCGCGATATCCCGCATCCTTCATCTCATCTTCAGACCGCACCGCCTTCGGGAAGGTCTTGTTGCTCATCGCGAACTCCGGGTTCACATTCGCCTCCCAGTCCAGCATGCTGACCAGGTAGTCGAGATCCTTGTTATGCTCCGGCGGCACGTCCTTCGTCAGCAGGCTCCAGTCGACAATACGCCCCTCCACCTCTGACTGGAACATCGCAAACACATCGCTGTTCACCTGCGGCTCATACGTCACCAGCGATCCCGGCGCATGCAGAATGCCAGGGTTGATCTGCCATCCCTCGCCCGGCACCAGTCGATACGCCCGCGCATACTTCAGAATGCCGTTGTCGCCCTGGTTCCAGCGCTCCAGGCACGCGCGAATCTCCGCCTTCGTCGTCCCCGGCTCCAGGCCCATGTACGTGTGCGGAAAGTTGTTCTGAATCTGGTTGTACTGGGGAGGAAAGTAGTACGCCTCCGGCTTGCCCTTATGCCCCACCCGCTTTGCGAACTCGTCGGTCTGATGCATGTGATGCGGAATCGGTCCCATGTTGTCGAAGAACTTGCACAGCAGGCTCCATCCGCCTTCGCGCGACATCACCTCTTCGCCCAGCAGCGCATCGCCGGCAACCTCCACCGCATCCTTCAGCAGAAACGATTCACCCGACGCGGTCTTCACATAACTCAGCCCCTCATCGGGCAGCGTATCCGGTCCGTTCGACGCCTTGGTTGTTGAAGAGAACCAGCGCTCGTTGATACCGCCGCGATGTCCTCCAAAGGCATACAGGTCATCCGGGTGCAGCTTCAGCCTTCTGCCGGGAATCATGAACGAACGCGGCACCCAGCACGGCGCCAACCGCAGAATGCCCCCACCGGAACCGACTGCCTCTTCTACTGCTGCTCTCTTCATCATCGTCCCACCTCTACGCCGTTGCGTGTTTTTTTACGTGCGTGTTGATCTCTCGCCGGTCAGCAGCCGCTGCCTGGCAACTTCGCTCTAGTGCTCAATCCCGATACCGAAGGAGTACAGCGTATGCTCGTGCGTCACGAAGAACACGTGGCCATCTCCCACCGACAGGCCAGCCCCCTGGGCATACGTCGGAATCGTCTTGCCGCTCGTGTACAGCTCCTTGCCGTTCGCCGCATCCAGCACCAGCAGCTTTGCCGGCATAGCCGGACTGCCCTGCGCCAGCGCAATCACCATCCCGTTCGCAATCACCGGTGGCGCAGGATTCACCATATCCTTCGTCATCCACTGCGGCGTCAGCGACAGCTTACCGCCACTCTCTTCGATCTTGAACGCCACGATGCTGCCGTGCGTAGCCGCGCCATAGCTCGTGGAAAACTTCGTCGCCGCGCCAACCGCTCCATGCACCGACGCAAACAACCACGTCGTTCCCGACGACGCATCCTGCCACACCGACAACGCATCGGATGCGCCCACCGCACCGCCAATCGCCGTTGTCTCCGCGAGCACCGTATGGTGATCGTCTCCACCAGGCATCTCCGCATCCAGCAGCACCAGGCTGCCGCCCTTCCCCGGAGCAGCCAGCAGCTTCTTGCCCTGGTACGCAAACGCTACCGGAGTCACACTGCGCAGCGCTCCACCCGCGTCATACCACGCCTTCACCTTCGCATCCGGAGTCAACGCAATCACGCTATTGGCATGAACCCCGGCAGTCTCATCGCTCACGCCCTTGCCGGTGACGACATAGGCTAAGCCATCGCCCAACGTTGGCCCCATCGTCGTCAACAGCGCCACGCCCTTTGCATCGTAGGTCGATACGGGATAGCTCGCCGACGTCATATCCATGGCATACAGCGCATTCTTCGCACCCGCGCACGGTGCGGCGGTCGTCGTATACATCACCTTGCCGCCCAGCCCAAGTCCCTTCGTCACGCCCACCGCACCCGGCACAAACTTCACCGGCGGAGCAAAGTCCACGCCCGTCGTGATCACCTGCTCGTGCAGATAGCCGTCCGCCGTCAGCACATAGATCCCCTTCAAACCGAATCCGCCTCCACCAGCTGCCACGCCGACGCGGCGCTCATTCACCGCCAGCGGCCCCTGCTGCGTGGGCGGCCTCTGCCCCGGCACCCGGCGCGCGCCGAAGTTGATCACCAGCGGCGGCTCCATCGACATCGCCACGCTCGATGCCGCACACGCAGCCGGGGCAGCATCGTAGTGCTTCTCCCACAGCATCGACCCCAGCTCCGAGTCCACCGCATACACCGTCTGCGTATCCGACCAGATCACAAAGTCCTTAAAGCCCTTCGAATTGATCAGCCGGAAGATCAGCAGCGGTTCGCTATATGAGCGCAACGCGCCCGTCTCCTTACCCAGCTTCAGCTTCCACAGAAACTTGAAGTCCTTCGCCAGCGACTCCTTCGTAATCGTCGTCTCCGCCTTCTGCACGCCGGCGCGACCAGCATCGTTGCGATTCGTACTCCAGTTCCCCACCGTCTGCGCGCCTGCCTGCGTCAGCCAGAGCACGGCGCCTGCAACCGTGAGCCCGATCGATGCCGTCGACAATCTCTTCATGCTGAAATGTCCTCTTCCAAACCTGAACTGCAATGTGTTCGTCTCTCGAACGGTTTACTTCACGCCAAAGCAGTAGATCGTGCCGTCGAACGTGCCGAAGATCACACGCCCGCCCGCCACCGACAATCCCGCCTGGTGCAGGAACGACACGATCTGGTCGCCGCTCGAATAAAGCTGCTTCCCCGTCTGCGCATCCAGCACAAACAGCTTCGCCGGGATCGACCGCTTGATGCGTTGCTCCGCGCTGTACAGGCCGCCTTCCACATCGTTGGTCTGCCCGGTGAATTCGCCGCCCGCCAGCACGAACACCAGCCCATTGGCCACCACCGGCGGCTCGGCCGTCATCATGTCTCCCGACTGCCACGCCGGCGACATCACCGTCTTACCGGCCTTCTCTTCCACCTTGAACGCGAGCACACCGCCGTTCGGCGTATCGCCGTAGTTGGTCGGAAACTTCATCGTCGTCGGTCCGCCGTTCGGGGCCAGCACCCACTGCGTACCGCTCTTGTCCTTCCATGCCGCAAAGCTGCCCCACGTGCCCTCGGTCTGGAAGTTGACGTTCGCATTTGCGATCAGCTCCGAGCGAAACAGCGGCGTCTGGTGGTCCGCTCCTCCAACCGACTTGCTATCCAGCATGAAGAAGCGCCCTTCCTTACCGCCGCCGATCAGCAGATCGCGCCCCTTGTAAGGAAACACCACCGGCGTCGTATTCAGATCGAGGTCGCGCTGCGTCAGCCATTTGTAGTTCGACGGAGTGTAATAGTCCTTCAGCGTCAGCGTGTCGTTGGCAAACGTGTACGCCTGCAGGCTCGTCGAAAGCTGTCCTGTCTTCGCATCGTACGGATGATCGCCCGACTCGAAATAAATCGTTCCGTCCGTGCCGATCGCCGGTCCCGCCGTGCCCCACAGCCCTCCCTGCGGAGGAGACGACATCGTCACCTTCTTCGTCGCCGTGTTGTACGCATACAGCGCATTCGGCACACCGCCGCAGCCCTGCCCCGTCACCGTGAACACCACGCCGTTCACCAGGTTCAGACCATACGGCTTGCCGTACACGCCGGGCAGCATCTGTACCGGCGCCTGCTTCTCTTCGCCCGTCGCCGGATTCATCAGGTGCAGATAGCCGTCCGTCGTGATCAGGTACAGCACCCGCTCGCCGGCACCGGCAGGCGTAATCACCGGATTCGCGCTCAGTGCATTCGTGCAGATAAATCCGCGTCCCTCGCCAGCCTCCTGCGGCTGGTCCGAAGCCCACTTCAGCTTCTTCTCCCACAACAGCTCGCCCGAGTCCGCATCGACCACAAAAACGTCATTCGAGCTTCCCGCCAGGATCGCCACCGTCTTCACGCCCGCCTTCGTCTCGATGCCGGAGACGATCAACGGCTCGCGAAACGACTGCATGCCCATCGTCTTGTTATCCACCTTCAGCTTCCACAGCAGCTTCAGGCCATCGACATTCTGGGCTGTGATCTTCGTCTCGTCCCGCTGCCACGCATCGCGCTGCGGACTGTAACTGCTTGTCGTCCACTCCGGCGGTGTCGAGGCCTGCGCCAGCGCCACGCCCTCCGCGGCCATAAGCCCGGTCGACGCCAGCAAAACGGCTGCAATCCATCGCCCTCGCGCTGTAAAACGATCGGCGTCCGAGGCAGGGACGAATCGAGCCGCACTCTCAAAGAGACCGGCACCGGAGCAGTTTTTTAGATGAAATATGAGACGTCTCATTTCGAGGGGATACTATCGACGGCGGAATAACCCTGTCAAGCAAACTCGTAAGAAAATCACCCGCCACGCATCCGCTGTCCCCATGTAAATCTGCGCTCTCTCCTGCAGTGCTGCGGCATCCCTCCAGCCATCCGCCGCTCGCGCGCCGCTTACGGATTCAGAGCAAATGCCACCAGGCTCGTCCCCGCGGCCACCAGAACGTATTGCCGCCCGTCCAGAAGATACGTCTCCGGCGCGTTCGACACCCCGCCGATCCTCGCGTGCCAGATCGGCATTCCCTTCGCCGGATCGTAGGCCACAAAATTCCCCGCCGAATCGCTGCCGAACAGCAGCCCACCGGCCGTCGTCAGCAGGCCGCTGATTCCCGCGCCGCCGCTCGGAAAGCGATACTGCCAAGCAATCTTCCCGGTCTTGTAATCGATCGCAGTGATCGCCCCGCCAAGGTTACCGACCGGATCTTCTTCCTTGCCTCCCAGGCCCGCCACCCGCCGCTCATCCGTCTCCGTCTGGTAGTACATCGCGTACACCTCGCGCGACGGCAGGTAGAACAGGCCAGTATCCGGGCTGTAGCTTGGCGGCGGCCAGTTCGTCGCGCCGCCGTTGTCCGGTGAGATCAGCGTTCCGGCAGGCGACATATCCTTTGCCGGATCGCGCACCGGCCTGCCCGTCTCATCGATCCCCTTCGCCCAGTTCGCCGCGTTCGAGAACTTCGACGTCAGCAGATGCTCCCCCGTCACCCGATCGACCACGAAGAAGTAGCCGTTGCGCGCCGCCTGCAACACCATCTTGCGCGGCTTGCCCTTGAACGCTCCATCGACCAGCACCGGCGCCTGCGTCGAGTCCCAGTCATGCGTGTCGTGCGGCGACGTCTGGTAGTACCACGCCATCTTCCCCGTATCCACATTCAGAGCGATGATCGAGCAGGTGTAGAGATTGTCCCCCGGCCCGCGCGTCGAGTTCGTATACGCCGGCGTCGGATTGCCCGTCGGAAAGATGTAAAGATGCGTCTCCGGGTCATACGAGCCCGGAATCCACACCTGCGCTCCGCCATGCCGCGCCGCATCGAGACTCTTCCAGCTATCCAGCCCCGGATCGCCCTTCTGCATCGGCACCGTGTAGTACTTCCACTGCAGGTCGCCTGTCACCGGGTCGAACGACTGCAGAAATCCCGGCGAGTCCAGGTCGTCTCCCGTTCCCACCAGCAGGTGATCGCCCACCACGATCGGCGCAGGCGTCGAGAAATACTCCTGGTTGAAATCCGAGATCTCCTTGTGCCAGCGCTCCTTGCCCGTCTTCGCATCCAGCGACACCAGGTAATCGTCCGGCGTCTCGAAGTAGAGCCAGTCCTTGTACATCGCCATGCCGCGATTGCCGATGTGCGTCCCGCCGCGCGTCTTCCAGAAGTAGTGCCACAACACCGTGCCGTCGCGCGCATCCACCGCCCACGCATTATCCGGAGCTGAGACATACAGGATGCCGTTCACCTCGAGGATCACACCGCCCACATGCGGCGGAGCCACCGGCACCGTCTTCTCCGCCACGCCGCCGATGATCGTCGGAGGAGCATCCGGTCCGTTCGCCTGCGCCGCCGTAACCGGCAGCGTGTCAATCCACTGCAGCGCAAGATTTTTGATGTTGCCCTGGTTGATCTGCTTCAGCGTGCTGTAACGCCGCTGCGTGTAGTCCCCCGCATAGCTCGGCCACGAATCCGTCGGAGGCTTCAGCAATGTCGCCGGATCAAGCCCCTGCGCCGACATCATCGGAGCTACAAGCAGTGCAGCTACAAACGCCAACGAAGCCACAGCCGTCATACCCAGTCGTCTCATCATCCATCCCGTCATCGATGCCCTGCCAAACCGTTGCCCTCCCCACGCTCTACTTCAGCGTCGAGAGATACCGCGTCACATTGTGAATATCGGAGTCCGTCCACTTCGGCAGCATGTCCAGGTGCGCCTGCAGAGGATTCTTCACCTCGACCTTCGTCTTCGTTCCCTCCAGCGGAAACGTCCGCCGCGAGCCATCCGCCGTAATCACGGAGACGAAGAACGCATCGCGCCGCGCCAGCCTGCCTTCCACCTTTTCGCCCGAGGCCAGCGTCACCACCGCCATCGTCGGCGGCACATGCGATGCCGTTCCTCCGCCGCGCTGCCCTCCGCCGCCCGAGACCACAAGGTTCTGCAGCGTCTTCGGCGGATACTTCCCGCCAATCCCCGCAAAGTCGCCCGTCGCCGAATGGCACTTCACGCAGTTCGCCTTGAAGTACGTCTCGCCCGCACCGGCATCCCCCACCAGGATGTCGATCGGCGCCGCCGTTGACATGCCTCTCTGCACATTCTGCAGGCTATGCAGGAACGCCACCACGTTCTCAATGCCCTCCGCATCGATCGAGATCGGCGGCATGCCCCGTCCCGGAAGGCCGTTCTTGATAATCTCCCCGATCAGCTCGCCGTTCTTGTCATCCAGCACAATCTGCGAACGCACCAGGTTCGGCCCCGTCTCGCCGCCTCTCGCATCCGATCCATGACAGAAGCTGCAGTTCGCGCTGAAGGTCTGCTTGCCTCGCTCAATCTTCGCCGGATCGCCCTCCGCCCGCACCGGGTATGAGGGAGGACGCGCCGGAGCCGCCTTAGGAGGAGCCTGCTGTCCATACGCCACGCCCCGCAGGCCGAGACCACCAAGAAGCAAAACGCATAATGCCCGGCTGACAATCGATCCATGGTCCCGCAAAGAACACCCCTCCGTACCGCCCCAAAAGAACTCGCCCTTAAACAGAACAAGTATGCCGCATCGCAGCATACTTGAACATCTGCCCTGCACCAACCGGGTTTAGATCCGCGAGAAGATCTCCTCGCGCGGGTCCTCCGGGTTCAGCTTCGCCAGCTCGCGCAGAATCTCCTTCGACCGCTCATCCTGCACCTTCGGAACCACGATCCTCACCTCGACGATCTGATCGCCGCGCTTGCCCTCATGTACAGCTGAAGGCACGCCCTTCTCACGCAGCCGCAGCTTCTGCCCCGTCTGCGTTCCCGGCGGAATCTTCAGCTGCGTCCTGCCCCCGCCTTCATGCGTATCGATCGTCGGAACATCGATCTTCGCTCCCAGCGCTGCCTCCGCCACCGTCACCGGCACCGTCACGTAGATATCGTCGCCCGACCGCGTAAACACCGGATTCGTCCCCGCCTTGATGATCAGGTACAGATCGCCGGCAGCTCCGCCGCCGACACCGGCGTTGCCCTTCCCCGCCAGGCGAATCCTCTGCCCGTCCCGTGTTCCAGGCTTGATGCGGAACTCCAGCTGCTCCGTCTTCATCACCACGCCTTCACCGTGGCAGGTATGGCAGGCATTCTGCACCTTGCCCGAGCCGCCGCAGCGCGGGCACTGGATGTTGAACTTCATCCGTCCGCCCATCTGCGTCACCTGCCCCGAGCCATGGCACTCCGGGCACTCCATGCTGCCGCCCGTGGTCGACTTGCCCTTGCACGTCGGGCAGATCTCCTGCCGCTGAATCTCCAGCCGCGTCACGCCGCCGCGTACCGCCGTCCAGAAGTCCACATTCACCTGGTACTCAAGATCCGTCCCCGGCTGCGGCCCGCGCGACGCCGTATTGCGCCCGCCCGCAAACATCCCGCCGAAGATATCGCGGAAGCTTCCGCCAAATCCTCCCGCACCGCCCGGCTGAGGCGGCGGCTGCCGTCCCGCCCCGCCTGCAAAGTCCGAGAAGTCGAAGCCGCCGAAGTCGAACGGTACCTCCTGCCCGCCAGCCTGTCCGCCGCCGCCAAAACCCGCGCCGCCGTAACCGCCGCGCGCCGCAGCCTCGGCCGCCGCCGGGTCGATGTTGTCCGAGTAGAAGCCCAGCTGGTCGTAGATCTTCCGCTTCTTCTCTTCGCTCAGCACATCGTTGGCCTCGGAGATCTCTTTGAACTTCTCCTCGGCCTTCTTATCGCCCGGATTGACGTCAGGATGATACTTTCGCGCAGCCTTGCGGAACGCCTTGCGAATCTCATCCGCCGTAGCCGTCTTCTTCACACCAAGTACGCCGTAATAATCTTTGTTCTTCGTCGTTGCCATAGTTTTCTTGTCTTCTTCAGCTCGAGCGCTATCTCTTTATCTTATTCAGCCTGGCAGGTCGGACACCAGAACAGGTTCCGTCCCGCCATCTCCTGCTTCTTCACAACCGTCCCGCAGATAAAACACGGCAGCCCGTTGCGCCGGTAAACATAATGCGCCTCTTCCTTCAGCGCCATGCCGCGTTTGTGCGGCCTGTCCGCGGGCTTCGTCGTGATAATCCTGCGATCCACCATCGCCGCCGGCATCAGCACACCCGCATCCTTCCATATCGACCGCAGCGTGGTTTCGTCTACTTCGCGGCCCATCCGGAACGGGCTCAGCCGCGCCCGGTACAGCAGCTCCGCGCGAAAGATGTTCCCCACGCCGGCAAACATCGTCTGGTCCATCAGCAGCTCGGCGATCGGCTTGCGGCTCTTGGCCACCCTGGGCAGCATCCTCTCCGGCCCATCGCCGTTCAGCGGGTCCGGCCCAAGCTTGTTGACCAGCGCCTCCCACTTCTCGTTCGTGTAGATCGAGCAGTCCATCGGACCGCGCAGCTCCACCCAGGCTACCTGCTCCGGTTCCAGGTGTCCCGTGCCGTCGTCCTCGGAATACCAGGCATGACGCTTCGATTCGCCCGGCACCGCAGGCCTCTTCACTGCCTGCGCATTCCACATCCGCAGCCGCAGCGCGCCCTTTACCTCCGGCAGCGGTCCCGAGCCCTCCGTAAAATCGCCCTGCAATCCCAGATGCACATGCAGGATGCGATCTCTCCCGAAGTCATAGCCCAGGTGCTTGCCCACGGCCATCGTCTTCTCCAGCTTCCTGCCGTCGATGACGTCCGCATCGGTAAACCGCCCCTGCGGACCGTCCACTCTCACCGGCTTCCCGGCAAAGGCTGCGCCATGTCGCGCCGCCCAGCGGTGAATCTCATTACCCTCCGGCATCCTCTTCGCCTCCGGACAAACGATGGGCGACGGCCCTGGTCTAGCACCAGAAATCACCGTCGCCGGAAAGGGGTTCTGCTCAAATCAACTGCAACAAAACTCGTCTATTTCTTCACCAGAAGAACTATTTCTTCCTCAGAAGAACATTAGTTCCAGACACGGCTCGCCTCAACCGCCTCAATCGAAAACACCTGGTCCGGCTCCATCTGCTGCATCCGGCGGACAAAGCGCTCCGCCTCTTCTTTCGTGTCGAACATCATCCGGTTATAGAGCTGGCCCGCACGAACCTGATCACATCTCCACATCGTGTCGTTCATGGCTTTGCCTCCTGTGTATCGATTGAGTTCCAGGTTCTCTAACCACAATAGATCGGAGATCTCTTGCTCACTTCGGGTTACTGCCGTTCTTCACGTTCAACACCTTTCCTGGGTGTAAGCCGCAATCCTACACGTCATACAGCTCATCGGGGCCCTGGTAAAGCAAGAGGGGCACCCACTTCGGAACGCCCCTCTTTCACTACGACTGCTACAAACTGCGTCCTGCGGTGGACGTTGACCTACTTCTTATCGTCAACATCCACATATTCGGCATCAATAACACCTTCGTCCTTCTTGGACTCCTCGGTGGTACCCTCTGCCTGGGTAACCGGTTCCCCGGCTCCAGCAGCGTTTGCCTTGTACATCGCCTCCGCAAGCTTGTGGCTCACGGTGGTTAGACGTTCTTTCGCCTCATTTAGATCGCTGACGCTCGGAGTTCCCGCAAGGGTCTTCTTTGCATCCTCCAACGCCGATTCCAACTCGCTCTTGTCCGAGGCGGCAACCTTGTCGCCCGCGTCCTTGAGCATCTTCTCGACGTTGTACACCATGGAATCAAGACCGTTGCGCGCCTCAATCTCGTCGCGCTTCTCCTTGTCCTCGGCCGCATGCGACTCCGCTTCCTTCGCCATGCGCTCGACCTCGTCCTTGCTCAGACCCGAAGAGCTCGTAATCGTGATCTTCGCATCCTTGCCCGTCGCATTGTCCTTCGCCGTCACGTTCAGAATGCCGTTCGCGTCGATATCGAAGGTCACCTCGATCTGCGGCACGCCACGCGGAGCCGGCATAATGCCGCCCAGCTTGAACTTGCCCAGCGTCCGGTTGCCGCTCGCCATCGGGCGCTCGCCCTGGGTCACGTGAACCTCAACCTCGGTCTGGTTATCGGCCGCCGTCGAGAACGTCTCCGTCTTCTTCGTCGGGATGGTCGTGTTGCGCGGAATCATCGCCGTCGCCACGCCGCCCATCGTCTCGATCGCCAGCGTCAGCGGGGTCACGTCCAGCAGCAGCAGGTCCTTCACGTCGCCCGACAGCACGCCGGCCTGAACCGCCGCACCGATCGCAACCACCTCATCCGGGTTCACACCCTTATGCGGCTCCTTGCCGAACAGCTTCTTTACCAGCTCCTGGATCGCAGGCATACGCGTCTGTCCACCGACGAGAACCACCTCGTCAATCTTGCTTGCGTCAATACCGGCGTCCTTCAGGGCCTGCTTGCTCGGCCCGACCGACTTCTGCAGCAGGTCGTCCACCAGCGACTCCAGCTTCGCGCGCGTCAGCTTGCGCACCAGGTGCTTCGGTCCGGTTGCGTCCGCCGTGATAAACGGCAGGTTGATCTCCGTCTCCTGCGCCGTCGAAAGCTCGATCTTGGCACGCTCCGCCGCGTCCTTCAGACGCTGCAGTGCCATCTCGTTGCCCTTCGTCGTCAGATCCAGGCCGCTCTCCGCCTTGAACTCCGAAATCAGCCAGTCGACGATGCGCTGGTCGAGATTGTCGCCGCCAAGGTGCGTATCACCGTTGGTCGACTTCACCTCGATCACGCCCTCACCAACCTCGAGGATCGAGATATCGAACGTACCGCCGCCGAAGTCATACACGGCGATCGTCTCGTCCTTCTTCTTGTCCAGGCCATACGCCAGCGCAGCCGCCGTCGGCTCGTTGACGATACGCTTCACATCCAGACCGGCAATCTTGCCCGCATCCTTGGTCGCCTGGCGCTGCGCGTCGTTGAAGTACGCCGGAACCGTAATGACGGCCTCCGTCACCGACTGGCCAAGATAGTCCTCGGCCGCCTTCTTCAACTTCTGAAGAATCATCGCCGAGACCTCAGGTGCCGTGTACTCCTTGCCCTGCGCGTCCACCGCGATGTGGTCACCCTGCTGCACCACCTTGTAGGGCACCATCTTCATCTCATCGGAGACCTCGTTGAAGCGGCGTCCCATGAAGCGCTTGATCGAGTAAACCGTGTTCTCCGGATTCGTGATCGCCTGACGCTTGGCCACCTGGCCGACAAGACGCTCACCATTCTTCGTAAACGCGACGATAGAAGGAGTAGTGCGACCGCCTTCTTCATTCGGAATGACCTTCGGCTCTCCGCCTTCCATCACGGCGACGCACGAATTGGTCGTTCCTAAGTCAATTCCAATAATCTTCCCCATCACTTCTCTCCCATCGGCAGGCCACGGCCTGAAATCAGATGACTCACAGCGTCATCATCACACCTTGAGTCACTTACTGTCAACCTATCTGATGCTCTCTATCGTATACAGGATGCAGTTTCCCCTATCCCTGTCTCTTCAGACGCTTAGCAAACCTTTTTTGCTGTTTTCTCAGCCAAACTTTCGCGTTTCATGCTACGAATGAGTCATTGGCTCACAGGAACCACTGACGTTAACCTTCATCACGCAATACCTGTTGCTCTGCACGCTGAACCCATCCTCTGCCTCGGAGGTACCCATGTCTTCGCATAACCGCAAGCCGTTCCCCATTCGCACCACGCGCCGCCCCCTTAAAGTCGCCTTCCTCGGCCTCGCCGGGCTTCTCGCAGGCCTCCTCTCCGGATGCTCCTCCAGCACCGCCGCCCGATTCTCCGCCTGGTGCTCCGGCAGCAGCACCACGACCGCATCCCGGCGGATGGAAAACATCGACTATCGCAGCTCCCCCGCAATCCGGCACGCCCCCGTCCCCCGCTACCACCAGGCCACATCCGACCTCCGCCTGCACCTCTCCCACATCGACGGCATGGGGCATCGCTACGACGCCCGCTCCGCCCGTCCGTAAACGGCATTGCCGGGTTCCGCAGTTCCTGCCGCCGCCCGCAAAGATCGTCAGCAGGATCGCGCCACATCGCGGCTCTGCGTAAAGACGCTCTGTCCGTGACAGGCGTGAACAAATCGACAAATCACGCCAATCTCACTCTTTCGAGTCTGGAATCAAGCATCCTGAACGTCTTACCTTGCTTCTACATAGTTAGACGACCTCCATCAGGACGCTTCAAAGTCACCGTAAAGGCCGACCATGTCCAGCACTGCGACCGTTCCCGCGGATCACTCCGCTGAAGTGAGGCAGGGAGTTAATCCCTGGCTCATCGCCATGTCCGTCATGCTGGCCACCTTCATGGAGGTGCTCGACACCGCCATCGCCTCGGTCGCCCTGCCCTACATCGCCGGCTCCCTTTCGGCCTCCAACGATGAGGCCACCTGGGTCCTCACCAGCTACCTGGTCGCCAACGCCATCGTTCTGCCCGCCAGCAACTGGTGCTCTCTGCGCTTCGGACGCAAGCGATTCCTCGTCACCTGCGTCATCATCTTCACCGTCGCCAGCTTCGCCTGCGGAGCCGCACCCACGCTGCCTCTCATGCTGCTGGCCCGCATCGTCCAGGGCGCAGGCGGAGGTGCCCTCCAGCCGCTCTCGCAGGCCATCCTCTTCGAGTCCTTCCCTCCAGCCAAGCGCGGAGCCGCAGCCGCCGTCTTCGCCTTCGGAGTCGTCGTCGCCCCCGTCCTCGGCCCCACCCTCGGCGGCTGGCTCACCGACACCTACTCCTGGCGCTACGCCTTCTACATCAACATCCCCATCGGCATCCTCGCCATCGTCATGATCTCCCGCTTCGTTCACGACCCGCCTTACATTAAGAACGCCAAGGTTCCCCCCTTCGACAACCTCGGCTTCGGCACCCTCGTCGTCTGGACCGGCTGCCTCCAGATCATCCTCGACAAGGGGCAGGAAGACGACTGGTTCGGAGCTACCTGGCTGCGCTGGGCCTTCTGCTTCATGGTCACCGCCTTCGCCTGGTGGCTCTGGATCAGCTGGAAGCACCGAAACCCGCTCGTCAATCTCAAGATCCTCAAGGACCGCAACTTCGCCATCGGCTGCCTGCTCATCTTCCTCTTCGGCATCGCCATCTACTCCACCGTCACCGTGCTGCCGCTCTTCTACCAGGAGCTGCTCGGCTACACCGCCTTCACCGCCGGCATCGTCGTCGCTCCGCGCGGCATTGGAGCCGTCTGCGGCATGCCCATCATCGGCTACCTCTCCAACAAGGTCGATCCCCGCCTGCTGCTCACCTTCGGCTTCATCGTCTTCGGCCTCACCACCTTCTACTTCGGCGAGATCACCCTCGACGTCTCCCCCACCACCCTGCTGATCCCCATCCTCATCACCGGCTTCGGTCTCAGCTTCGTCTTCGTCCCCATCACCACCGCCGCCTACGGCACCCTGCCCAACGAGCAGCTCGGCAACGCCAGCGGCCTCTTCAACCTCATGCGCAACATCGGCGGCTCCATCGGCATCTCCGTCGCCCAGACGCTCATCACCCGCCGCAGCGCCGCCCACCAGAACTTCATCGCCAACGCCGTCCCCATCACCGGACAGCAGTTCCAGGAGCGCCTTCACGCCCTCCAAAGCTACTTCTCCCACGGCTACGGCGATGGCCCCTTCGGCCCCGGCAACTCCCTCGCCCCCGCCCAGGCTCGCATTTACATGGAGCTCCAGCGCCAGGCCACCACCTGGGCCTTCGTCGAGGTCTTCCGCTGGCTCTCCCTCCTCAGCTTCGGCTGCGTCTTCGCCGTCTGGATGCTCAAAAAAGTGAAGCCCGGCAAAGGCCCGGCCAACGTCCACTAGCGTGCATCGACATCGTTATCGCCCCCGCTGCAGCAGCGCGCAGCCCCAACAGGCCATCCAAACCGCCTGTCATCCCGACCGAAGGCGCGCAGCGCCGCAACGGAGGGACCTGCTTTTCGAACACAAACGCACCTTGCTTCGTCACATTCCCCACAATCTGCTCCACAGGCAATCCAAAACCCTCTAAGATTTCTCCGCAGCAGATCACCAGCGCAAGGAGCCAATCATGGCAAATCCATTCGTACACATGGAACTCAACACCCCCGACCAGGCCAAGGCAAAGTCCTTTTACGGCGATCTCTTCGGTTGGACCTTCGAGGAGATGGACATGGGTCCGGCCGGGACCTACTCCACCTTCAAGCCCGACAACGGCCCCGGCGGCGGCATCTTCTCCATACCCGACGCGCCCACCGCGAAGGCCTGGCTCCCCTACATCGGCGTCGAGAATCTCAAGTCCGCCACCGACAAGGCCATCTCCCTCGGAGCCAAGCTGCTCATGCGCGACCAGGAGGTTCCCGGCCACGGCTGGTTCTCCATCCTCACCGACCCCACCGGAGCCACCATCGCCCTCTGGGAATCGAAGAAGTAGGCCGCGCAGGCATCCTCTACCATCCCCGGCCTCCGCAGCCGTCAGGTAGTCTGCGCCAGCAGCAATCCGCCCACAGCGCGCTCCGCTGTCAAGCGAGCAATCGCAACAAGTCGTAAAGAATCTGACACTTGCAGGATGCCGATCAATTGATCCCAAACCGATACACTGGAATTCGGGCCCCCTTCCATCAGCAAAAGCACATCGATGCTTCAGGGGGAGGCGATCATCCCCCAAAGGTAACCGCGCCAAAAAATCGTTTCGATGGAATACTTTGCGAAAAATCGAACCGGGGGAGAGGGTCCTACTGCGGCGTGGTCGACGTCGTTGGTGTCGTCGGACTCGACGACCCAAACGAGCTGCCTGAACCCAAAGAATTATTCGACCCGAACGGGCTGCTGGAGTTCGTCGGCGAGGTCGAAGACCCGCTCGAACCAAATCCGTTCGTGCCCGTCGAGGAGGCCCCGCCCAGCAGCGCAGCATTCGCCTTCAGCTGCTCAATCCGCGGGTCGTAGAGAAACTCCCACGTCTGGTACGTCGTCTGCTCGTTCAACACGCTGATCGACTCACCTGTCTTCGAGCTGCCCACACCGACGATCGCGCCGCCGCCGCCAATCCCGCCGCTCGTCGCTGACTGGCTACTCACACCGGACGACGATCCCGACGAAGACGACACCGTAGAACCCGTCGAGGAAGAGCCCGTCAGCCCGGAGGTGCCCGAAGAAGAGGTCGAGCCGCCCAGGCTGAAGCCACCCGAAGTCGGACTCGAGCTTCCCAGAGAGCTCCCCAGCGAACCGGAGCTTCCGCCCACCGTCGACGTCTGCCCCGCCGAGACCATCGACGCCGCCGAGCCCAGGCCGCCTGAGCTTCCCGGCAGACCCGCCAGCGGCTGGCCGAAGAAGCCCTTCACCGTCGTCTTCGCCTCGCCCTGGTGAATGATCCTCCAGTCAGGCTTGCCCGTCATCGGGTCCTCGTACTTCTGCCGCAGAAAACGGATGTTGTTCGACTTCTCCAGCTGCTCGATGGTGCCGGGATAGTGGCCGAACTTGCGATAGTAGAGCTGGATCGCGCGGACATACTCGTTGCCGCGATGAATCGCCTCCACCTCGCGATCGCGCCGCAGCTCACGCGAGACCTTGGCCGCCGCAACCGACAGCGCCAGCAACACCAGGAACACCAGCACCACCGCGCCGAGGAGGATGTATCCCTCTTCGCCATTCTGCGCCGGAATGTCCCGTCTCGGCTGCATACGTCGGCTCTCTAGTGCATCACCAGCGGCAGTGTCTGCCGGTTGTTGTTGGTCTTGTCTTCCACGACCACCGAATTGTTCAGGACGGTGATCACCTGGTAGCGCCGCTGCACAATATCGCCATCCTTGGCCAGGAAGACATCCTGCCCATGCAATAGAAAGGCTTCGCGCTTGCCGCCCGAGATCGCCACACCGAAGAACTTCAGGTCGATCGGCGGTGGTGGAGGCGGCCCCAGCGGAGCCAGCGATACCGGCGTCGCCGTCACGCCCTTGGGCCGGGCCGCCGCCACCGGCTTGGGAATATCGACCGGTGCCGAGTTCGCGGAGAAGATGTTCCTTCCACTGCCCTCATATGCGACATGTTCGGCGGTCAGCATCGCCTCCATGTGCAGCGTCGGATCGAGCTGAGCTGAAGTCGTGCCTACGCTCTTTGCCGTCCCAGGCGTGGTGCGAGCCGCGTTCAATGTCGGTCCTGCATTAGGCGTCGGCACCGTCGCTGCGGGAGCAACCGCCGCAGGCCGCGGTGCCGGACTATCGTCACTCAGCTGGTAGTACAGAATTCCACCAGCGAGCAGCACAAACGCGCCAATCGCAAGGCCTTTCTTCTGCTGATCGGGAGTGAACCTCATTGCGTCGCACTCCCTTCCCCGGCATCATCCGGAACCGGATCGGCTGGTTTCTCCGGTTGTCCGCCAGGCACGCTGGGACGCAAATACGTCGTCAAACGCAGCCGCAGTCCGACCATGCCGCTCTGCTGTCCGGTCAGCGTGACCCCGCTGATCAGAAAGAACATCTTGTCCCGCTCCAGCGAGTTGATGAAAAGGACTAGCGGACGGTAATCACCATTGAGGCTCGCATCCATGCGAATTTCGGTCAAAGCCTTGCCGCTCTCCAGAACAGGCGAGTAGGCGTACTGCACACGCACCAGTTTGACGCCCTGCTTCGACGTCAGCGCACCCAGCTCGGTCAGCACCTGCGAATAAGAGACCGGAAGTCGTGCCTCGTAAAACTTGTCGGCGTCGGTGGTCGCGACTGAGAGCTTTTCATCCAGCCCTTCGAGCGGCTTCTTGGCGATCTCAGCCGTCTTCATCACGACCGTCTGCTGCGCCAGCGCACTTGCATCCTGGCTGTTCGCCCGCCGCCACGCCAATCCCATCTGCACCAGCAAGTAGAGATTGATCGCCGCCAGCACACCAACCACGCCGTAATACGTATTGCGCCGCGTCATCAGCCGCCGCGTCCGCTCGGAGACACCCTGCACGCTCTGTGCGACCGCTGCCACACGCGTCATCGGAGTCATCGCACACCTCCCTGCGGCGTCGCCAGGTGGCGCTGATTCGGAGGTGCGGCCTTCACGCCGCGAGCCCTGCGCGATATGGTCTGCGGTTTCGACGCCCCGTTTGCGTCTACCGCTCCGGTTGCACCAGTCTTCGGTGCCTTCGGTGTGCCTGCCTTCTTCGAAGAGGACTTACCGCTCTCAGACTTATCGGCCTTACCGGACTTCGCATCCTGCTGCAGCGGGTTGTAACCACTCAAGATGTCGAACTCAACCGCACCGGGCATTGTGGTCGGATGAAGCGCTACGCGGCCGGTATCCTGAGCCTGCATCTGCTCTCCCGAGAGCCGTGGGCTGATAAAGCGCTGCGAATGTTCGAGGTTGCGAACCAGCTCGACAGCGCGTTCCCGCTCCCCGCTGATGCGCAGACGGATGCTGACCTCGCCGGTCTTCGATGTGGTGGGATCGATGCTGGTGACCTGCACGCCGCCGGGCAGCACGCGCTCAAGATCCATCATCACCGAGGTCCAGCTGAATCCCTTGCGGGCGAAGAGTGCGTTGAGAAACTGGCTGCGCTCCAGGACTGCCATATTCTGCGGCTGCCGCATGCGCGACTCGTTCCGCTGACGCTCCTGCTGATACTGCTGCGTCTTGCCCTTGAGCGCATTCATCTCCGTCTCGGCAACATCCGCCTTGGCCCGCAGCGAGCGCAGCATGAACATAAAGATGATCGCCAGAACCACAAGCCCAATCGTCGCCAGCCTGAGTTTGGCAAAGAGCGGGCGCAGTTCGACAAAGGGCCGCGTTGCAAGATTGACCGAAACCCGCATTAGTTTCTCAACGCTCCTCGAACGCCTGCCAGCCAGCTGCGATCCACCCGCAAGCTGACGCCAGCGGCCAGTCCTTCGACGCTCAGCGCCTGCTGCACGTTCAACCCCGTCATGTCATAGGTCGCAAGCAGCGAACGCAGACTCTCTGCGGAGATCGTTCCGGCGGCGATCGCTGCATCCGGAAGCATCGAGAGCGTGTCTTCAAAGTAGGCCACGGCGACACTGATCGCCTGCACGATCTCGCGTGCATTCGACTGCTCTCCGGCCGTTGCCTCGATCAGCTGCGACTCAAAGCGCGCCTCCGCCTCCAGCTGCTCTACGGCAGCCGGGCCCTGTAACACCGGAACCGCGATCGGCTCGCTGATCTCACCGGAGAGATCCAGGGCACGATGCAGCAGCAGCGTTCCGCCGCGCACAATCGCCGTCGTGACGCCGTTGCGGCTGACGTTCACCAGCAGAATCGGAGCATCCTGTTCCTCGGCTCCCGCCAACGCGGCAAGGGTCGAGGGCAGCACTGCACCCGTGATGTAGCCGGCGGCACTCACAACACTCTCATATTCGGCGAGTACTTCGGCAGGCATCGCCACCGCGAGCACACGCACCATGCCGCTCTCCTGCGACATCACCTGGTAGCTCACCATCGCGTTCTCAACGTCGAACGGAACCAACTTCTTCAAACGGAAGCGGATGATAGGAAGCGCTTCGGCGGCCTTGGCAGGAAGCTCGTCGAACTCCAGCAACAGGACACGCACCGAGCTGTCCGGCACGATAAGCGTCAGGTAGCGAATGCGCTCCCCGCGCGATCCGGCGGCGGCATCAAGCGCCTCGCGCAGGGACGAGGTGATCAGCGCGTTGTTCTGAAACAGACCGCCTTTGAGGCCGGAGACAAATGCTCCCTCGGGCAGTGCACGCTCCGCGACGGCGGTCAGCAGCGCTGCTGCATCCTCAGCCCGCGCGGCGACGATTCCCTCGTGGCGAAGTTCGACCGCCAGCCTCGGGCGCGTCCCCAGATTTTTAGGAAGAATCTCCATCCCGTTCAGCTTACCTTGTTCTTTCCTGCGAGCCCTGCGCTAGCGGCCTGCCTCAATAAATGTCACCTTATTGATCTCTTTGAGGGTCGTGATTCCGGCCTTGACGCGCTCCAGCGCGGAATCGCGCAGGAAGGCCATTCCCTTCTCGCGAGCCTTCTTGCGGATCTCGCTTCCCGGCTTCTTCGAGAGCAGCATCTCGCGGATCTCGTCATCCAGCTCCAGCAGCTCATGAATAGCCGAACGGCCGCGATAGCCGGTTCCGCCGCACTCGATGCAGCCAGCTCCTTCGCGGAACGGAAACCCCCGCCAGTCCCGGGGCTCGAGACCGCTGGCTATCAGCTCTGCGTCGTCGTAGTACACGTCGCGCACGCAGAACTCGCAGATCTGACGCACCAGACGTTGCGCCAGGATGCAGTTCAACGCGGAGACGAAGTTGTACGGCTCGACGCCCATGTTCAGGAAGCGTCCCAGAACGTCGACCACGTTGTTTGCATGGACCGTGGTGAAGACGAGGTGACCGGTCAGCGCCGAGTTGATGGCGATCTGCGCGGTCTCCGCATCGCGGATCTCACCGACGAGGATCTTGTCCGGGTCATGACGCAGGATCGAACGCAGACCGCGGGCGAAGGTCAGCCCCTTCTTCTCGTTGACGGGAATCTGCGTGATGCCGCGAATCTGGTACTCGACCGGGTCTTCGATGGTGATGATCTTGTCCTCTTCGCTCTTGATCTCATTCAGAGCGGCGTAGAGGGTCGTCGTCTTACCGGAACCCGTCGGGCCGGTGACGAGCACCATGCCGTACGGCTCCTTGATGTAACGGCGGAAGCGTTCCAGGTCGCGTTCCGCGAACCCGACAACTTCGAGCGAGAGCTTCTTGAACTTCTCGCTCATCGACTCTTTATCGAGCACACGGAGCACGGCGTTTTCGCCGTGGACGGTCGGCATGATCGAGACGCGGAAGTCGATGAGGCGGCCCTTGTAAGCGAACACGGAAACGGCCGTCCTGTGGTACGCGGCGCTCGGCGATGTCGAGTTCGCTCATGACCTTGATACGCGAGAGGATCGTCTGGTGATGTTCGCGGGCGATAGGCGCCATGGCCTGCTGCAGCACGCCGTCGATGCGGTACTTTACCTGCAGCGAGTCGTCGAAGGTCTCGAGATGAATATCCGAGGCGCGGCGTTCGAGCGCGGTGAAGATCGTCGTATCCACCAGGCGAATGATGGGCGAGATGTCGTCCTCGCTGGTGAGCCGCTCGATAGAGATGTTCTCGTCCGGATTGTCGTCGTTTGAAAGCACGTCGAAGGCGAGGCCTTCGCTGGCCTCGTCGAGCACGCGCTGCGACTGCTCGGTCTTCTTCAGCAGCTCGTTGATCTGCGAGAGCGTTGCGACGCGGGTCTCGAGACGGGTACCCAGCAGGCCGGCGATCTCGTCGAGCACCATGAGCTTCGACGGGTCGGAGACTGCGATGGCGAGACGCTGCCCTACCTGCTCCAGCGGCACGAAGCTGTAGCGGAACATCATGTCGACAGGGACACGTTTGAACAGGTCGTGCTGAATCTTGAAGTTCTTAAGATCGACGAATTCGGAGTGGTAACGACGAGCGAGCGTCTGAGCCCGCTCCAACTCGTTAGCGCCCGCCTCAGCCAGCGGAATTGCCAGGGGAATATTCGCCATACCCGTAAGACTCCTGTGGTGCCTAACTGTTACAACATGAGCTCGGAAACTGGCCATCTCCGAGAGCCTGGCAATCCCCGCAGCTGGTTTCGCGCGGAGAGACGAGTCGGTGTACCCTCTAACTACAACAAAGTACGTGCCGATCGTACGATACGTTCGGGCCAGAGCTCCCTGCCATCGGCAAGTGGAACTGCTTCTCTATCGTACTATCCGGCCGGGCCGTTTATCAGCAACTGGAATCCGAAGAATCTCACATCATTTGGAGGACCTTTCGCCATGAGCAGCGCTGCCCCTTCCGTCCCCACCATCACCGGAAAAGCCATTAACTGGTCCATCCTCCTCAGCATTCTGCTGATCATCGCTGGATTCCTCACCCTGATGATTCCCTTCATCGGCGGCATCGGCATCGCCATCTTCGTCGGCTGGGCGATGGTGGTCAGCGGCGTCACTCACTTCATCTACGCCTTCAAGACGCACGCGGCAGGCAGCCTGCTGTGGGAGCTGCTGCTGGGCGCGGTCTACCTGATCACCGGCGTTTACGTTCTGCTGCATCCGCTGGCCGGTCTGGCTTCGCTGACGCTGCTGCTGGCGATCTATCTGTTCGTCGAGGCCATCTTCGAGGTCATCCATTACTTCCAGGTAAGGCCGCGCAGCGGGGCGGGATGGCTGCTCCTCGATGGGCTGGTGACCTTCGTCCTGGCGTTGATGATCTGGAGATCGTGGCCGGCCAGCGCTCTATGGGCGGTCGGAACGCTGGTCGGCATCAGCATGCTGTTCAGCGGCTTCTCGCGCCTGATGCTGGCTCTGGCAGCCAAGCGCGCGGTCAGCACGCTCCCGTAAAACCGCAGCTCACCATTACTTTGACGGGGCGTTGTCCGCGCTGTTCAGCGAGTTGATCAGCGCGTCGGCCTGCGCCATGGAACCGTCGATCTGCACCATCAGCACATCGACGTCGGTGGAGATCCGTGCGGAGGTGCCTTTGAGCGAGCCGATCGCGCGGGCATTGAGGTTGTGCTTGAGGAAGGTGACCTGGTCCTGGAAGGACTTCAGCACCGGCGTCATGCGGGCCTCGGTCTGGCGCATGGACTTGATGTACCCGGCCTCCTGCAGACGGGACTGGCGCAGCATGGCGGCCGACTGCTGCTTCAGGTTGCGGTTGTCCATGCCGTCGATCTCCTTCTGCCACTCCTTGAACATGTCGGAGGAGACCTGGTCGATGGACCCGATGCGATCGTGGAGCTTCTGTGCGCTGTCGGCGGCCTTTTCGTACTGGCCGTTCAACTCCTTGTAACTCTTCTCCAGCGATCCGCCCTGGAAGCCGGTGAGCTCCTGAAACCGCTCCATGGTGGTCTTAATCTGCTCCTTGGCCTGCTGTTGCTCCTTGCGCGAGTCCTTGACCCGGGAGACGAGGATGTCGCGTTTCTCCTTGCCCAGCGTCGCCATGGCCTTGTAGTAGGTGCGCGTACAGCCGGAGAGCAGGATCGCAACGGACAGGACCGGTATCGCATAACGATGTTTCACTGCAAAAGCCATCATTCCCTCTTACTTACCAGAGATCGTGTGGAGAGAAGAAGCTCAATGTTCTCCCGGGTTCTGCGAGCATACTAGAGAACTTTAGTTAAGCCATCCATGGACTTGCTGAATTTCACTTCGTGACGACGGGATGAAGACGCTTAGTGCCCCATACCGTTGGCGCTGAGGCTGAAGATCGGCAGGTAAAGCGCGATCAGGATCGTCACGACGACGACTCCCATGACGATCAGGATGAGCGGCTCGATGAGGCTCATCGCCGCGGTCAGGTTCGTCTGCACATCCTCTTCGAAGAACTCGGCGACGGAGTTGAGCATCTGCGGAAGAGCGCCGGTCGATTCGCCCACCTCGATCATCTCGATGGCGAGTTCTGGGAAGGCCTTGGTCTGCTCCAGGCTGCGAGCCAGCCCCTTGCCCTCGCGCACGGTTTCGACGGAACGAAAGACGGCGTTGGCGACCTGCTTGGAGTCGATCGACCGTGCCGCGGTTTCGAGCGAAGGCACCAGCGGCAGACCGCCGGTCAGCAGCGTCGACAGGGTTCGAGAGAAGAGGCCAACCTGATATTTGAGCCAGACAACACCGATGACGGGAAGGCTGATGCGTACCCTGTCGACTGCCATCGCTCCGGCATCGGTCTTGGTCCAGCGGAAGAATAAGAAGATCAGCGCGCCGACCACGGCCCCGAAGTAGATGCCATAATCCTGTGCCTTGTGCCCGAGGTTGAGCAGGAAGACAGTAAGCGAAGGCAGGGTCGTTCCCAGCTGCTCATAGAGCTGGCCAAACCGCGGAACGACAAACGTGATGAGGCCGATAAAGAGCACGATCACCATAATGATGAGCAATGCCGGATAGATGAGGCTGGCCGTCAGCTTCTTGCGGAAGGTCAGCGAGACGCGCTGAAAGCTGAGGAAGCGATCGAGCACCTCTTCCAGATTTCCCGAGCGTTCGCCAGCGAGGAGCGTCGTCGTGTAGACGATGGGAAAGCCACCCTGCGCCTCGAAGGCCTGCGAGATCGACTCGCCGGTCTTGACCCGAGCGGCAACATCCTCCAGTTGAAGGCGGAAGTGCATGACCTTCTGGCGCTTGCTGAGCAGTTCCAGCGAACCAAGGATCGGCAGGCCAGCACGGATGAGAGTGAGGAACTGCTGATTAAAGATGAGGAAGGTCTCAAGCTTGACCTTCTTGCGGCCAGCCGAGGCCATCGCACCCCGCGCTTTGACCGAGTAGACGTAATAGCCGGCCTGGGTGAAACGCGCGCGTAGCTCCTCGGCGCTCGCGGCCGTGTGGGTCTGTTCCTGCACACGACCTCGTTCGTCGGAGAGCCGGACCACAAACTCATTCATACGCTGCGTTTACCCTCGGAGACGAAAGATCGTTGCCCTTCCGCAGAAAGGCCGTCGCTCTTATCTTAGACGCTGCACAACAGGATTCGCCGGTTTGCGACGGACAGCAAAAAGCCCCGGCGCGAAACCGGGGCTCTTGTCAGAAGTTTCTTATCAGCGATTTAGACGCTGAAGCTGGAACCACAGCCGCAGGTCGACTTGACGGCAGCGTTCTCGAACTTGAAGCCAGCAGCCTCGAGAGTCTCGACGTAATCGACGGTGCAGTTAACCAGGTACATAGCCGAGGTCGCGTCGACGAAGACCTTGAGGTCCTCGAACTTATAGACCTTATCCATCATGCCGCTCTGATTCTCAAACGACATGGAGTACTGGAAACCAGAGCATCCGCCGCCGACCACGCCAATGCGCAGGCCCGCCGGAACCGGATCCTGAGACGACATGATGTCCTTCACCTTGGCGATCGCCGCAGGGGTAAGGTTCACCGGCTGGGTCGAAACTGGCGCTCCGGTAACAACTTCAGCGGTAGGGGTAACGGTTGCAGTGGACATCGAATCTCCTTGTTAGACCTTCTCAGTGTATGCCCGGCCTGGGTTGGGAGCAAGCCTGAAACCTCCCCAGGCGGAGCGGATCAGGGCCTATCCACTCCATATCTCTTTTAGATGCAGCCAGGGTTCGACGGATGCAGAGGTCCTTAAAGCTGGTACCATCAGGTTTGTCACCTCCACCAAAGCCTATGAAACCACTGCTCTTTCTCGCCGAGGCCTTCATTAATACGTTTGGCATCACGCAGCCAACGCCCGAGGCAGCAGATCGAGCCGCCAAGTTTATTGCAGCACTGATGGGCCTGGTTATTCTTGGCGTGCTGGGGGTAGGAGTCGCGGCCCTCTATATTCTGGTTCATCACTAGATAGAACCTGCCCAGATTCAACAGCCAAATTCCTGATTCGAAAATATTGGTGTTTTGTTCCAAGCGAGGCGTATTATGCCGTCGGACGGCGACCTGCTGCCACGCGAACCTGCTGCCGGCCCGCAAAGGACCAGCAGGTGAACCGCCCAATGTGGTTCGGCCCTTAAGTGGGTGGAGGTACAAAGTATGAGTGCAATTCCGATCATGCTCATTGTCTGGGGAGTGGTGGCAGCCTGTTTTCTCGCCCTACTCGCCTATCGCGGTCAGCTCACTCGCTACGAAGAAGACCAGCTCTTTCTCAGCAACTCCGAATCGCACGAACAACAGGAGCAGAAAGAGATTATCCGGAAGGTCAACCAGCTCCAGCCCGCCATCCGCGCCCTGGGAGTTGCCGCTGCGGCCATGACGGTCGGCATCGTCGGCATCTTTACCTACGACGCATGGCAGCGTCTGCAATAGCAGATCTGCGCAACCCAATCCTTTAGAAGCACCAGTTCCCGGGTCATCCTGAGCAGACAGAAGGGGCAACGCCATGAGGCTTGCCCCTTCTGTCATGCGGTCCTGCAATCAGGCGTTGTAAGTGGTCGAAGAGACACGGCCGCCGCGGCCGGTCCAGTTGGTATGGAAGAACTCGCCGCGAGGCTTGTCGACGCGCTCGTAGGTGTGCGCGCCGAAGAAATCACGCTGCGCCTGGAGCAGGTTTGCCGGCAGACGCTCTGTGCGATAGCCGTCGTAGAAGGCCAGCGCGGTTGAGAACGCAGGCATCGGCACGCCAATCTCGATGGCATGGATGATGGCCTTGCGCCACGACCAGCCGTACTTGTTCAGCGCACTCGAGAAGAAGTCATCCAGCAGAAGGTTCTGCAGCTTGGGGTTCTTGTCGAAGGCGGCCTTGATGTCACCGAGGAAGGCGCTGCGGATGATGCAGCCGCCACGCCACATCAATGCGATGCCGCCCATATTCAGCTCCCAGCCCTGCTCCTTCTCGACCGCGCGCAGCAGCATGTAGCCCTGGGCGTAGCTGACCATCTTCGAGCAGTACAAAGCGCGGCGTACGTCTTCGATGAACTCCTTCTTCTCAGAGACGGTGAGCACCTTCTTCGGTCCTTCGAGAACCTTAGATGCAGCGACGCGTTCTTCCTTGAGCGCGGAGAGGCAGCGTGCAAAGACGCTTTCGCCGATCAGCGTTACCGGCTGGCCGAGGTCGAGCGCAGAGATCGCCGTCCACTTACCGGTTCCCTTCTGGCCTGCGGTGTCGAGGATCTTATCGATCATCGGCTTGCCGTCATCGTCTTTCTTCGCGAAGATCTGGGCGGTGATCTCGATGAGATAGCTGTCGAGCTCGCCCTTGTTCCAGTCGGCAAAGATCTGCGCCAACTCATCCGGGGTCGCGCCGAGCGCCTCCTGCATCAACTGGTAGGCCTCGCAGATCAACTGGATGTCGCCGTACTCGATGCCGTTGTGGACCATCTTGACGTAGTGACCTGCGCCCTCCTGCCCGACCCAGTCGCAGCAGGGAGTACCGTCTTCTACCTTGGCGGCGATCGCCTGGAAGATCTCCTTCACATGCGGCCATGCCTCGGGGTTACCGCCGGGCATGATGGAGGGACCGAAGCGTGCGCCCTCCTCACCGCCCGAAACACCGGTGCCGATGAACAGGATGCCCTTCTCTGCGAGCTCCTTGGTGCGGCGGTTGGTGTCGGTGAAGAGCGAGTTGCCGCCGTCGATGAGGATATCTCCCTTTTCGAGGTAAGGCAGGATGTGGTCGATGGTCTGGTCGACGACATCGCCGGCCTTGACCATCAGCATCACGCGGCGTGGACTTTTAAGGAGCTTGCACAGCTCCTCGGCCGAGTGAGCGCCGACCACCTGGGTGCCCTTCGCCTCGTTGTTGATGAAATCGTCGACCTTGGATGTCGTGCGGTTAAAGACCGCAACTTTGTATCCGTGGTCGTTCATGTTCAATACAAGGTTCTGGCCCATGACGGCCAGACCAACCAAACCGATATCGCAGGTTCCTTCAGACATGCACTTGTCTCCAAAGCCGGTCGAGTTTCAAATGGGAAAACAATTTCAAATGGAGCTTTCGACCGGTCTCGACTTTCTATCACACGGACATAACAACATGACAGTGCGATTCCGTTACAGACTCAGAAGAGTGGTATTTCCCAAAAACAATGAGGGCCCCGATTACCGGGACCCTCATTCGTGACTGAAGCGTGTTGGTTAGAAGTAGAGTCTTGCTCCAAGCTGAATCAGCCGCGGGAAGCCCAGTGTGCCGGTGATCTGGCCAGCGGAGGCGTTGCGGGAGGTGCCACCACCGACCGAGAGAGTCGGCGTAGCGAACTGAGGCGTATTGAAGGCGTTGAGAGCCTCCGCACGGAACTCTGCATGGACCCTCTCCGTCACGTGGAAGTCCTTGTTCAGGGAGAGGTCGGAGTTGAGATATCCAGGACCGTAGCAGCTGCTGGTACGAGCTGCCGTACCATACGAGTACTGGGGTGTAATGGCGTAAGCGTTGGCGTTGAAGTAGCTGTTCAGGCGATCCTCAGGACGGCCGGACTTACAGGGGTTCACTCCTGCAATCAGGCTGGGACGCTGTGCGCCATTTCCAAGCGCGCTGTTGGCATTCGTTTGAGTAATGGCGAGCGGGGCGCCGTTCTGAATGATCATGATGTCGTTGAACCGCCATCCACCGATCATGAGATCCATCCAACGGTTGACTCCACTCATGAACATCTTTCCACGACCGAAAGGAAGCTCATACGTTCCCGAGATCGTGAAGCGGTTGGGGATATCGTTGATAGCGCGAGAGTACTCCGGCGAAAGATTGTAGGCATCCTGCGGACCGTTATTGCCGGAGTTAAGTGTGCTGGAAGATCCCCAAAGGTTATCCCAGTTTGAGGACCAGGTGTACGAAGCGAGGATGGTCAAGCCTTTGTTGAAACGCTTCTGCACCTTGACGGCAAGGCCGCTGTAGTCAGACACCCCCGTGCTCTGCGCCAGGGTAATTCCCTGGTACTGAGGAAACGGCAGCAGGGTCTGGTAACGAGCAACAGAGTTTCTGCTCCAGCCGCCGATGCCAGCGTAAGGATTGACGGTGCTTGTGCTAAGCCCGGAACCGAGCGAATAGTGGCTATCCGCGAGTTGGTTGAAGTTGAGGCTATTGGTGAGATTTCGGCCGTGGCCACCGATGTAACCGATCTTCAAGGCGAGGCCCAGCGGGAATTCGTGCTCCAGAGACAACGAGTAGCTCTGGAAAAGTGGTGAGCGACGATACTGGTCGATCAGGGAGAGCGTCGATCCGATGCTCGTACCAAGCCCATTCGCGTTGCCGGTTGGGGTCGTCTGGATCGTGGGATAAGGATTGCTGAGGGTAATCGGCGCATTGGTGGCAGTTTGCGTTGGGATGGAGTTTGTCAGGTTGTAACCCGGCGCATAGCTATTGGTATTGCTATAGACCTGCGGGATATAAAACACACCGTATCCGCCTTTGAGCACCGTGCTGTCATCAAGGGCATAAGCGAAACCGGCACGTGGGTTGTATTCACTCCCCATATTTCCAGTGTTGGTGCCATAGCCATTTTGACCGGCAAACATGACACCGCCCGTCGCCTGAACTCCACTGTTCAGAGCGTTGTAGGTTGCCGTGCGGTCGAAGCCAACGGAGATCTGGTTGTTTCTTTCGTGGATTCCGTTCTCGTGCTCATACCGGAAGCCCAAATTGAGCGTCAACTTCGGGGTGATGCGGTAGTCGTCCTGGAAGTAAACCGCCTGGTAGGGGGTGGTGTATGCCAGCTTGGACGGAACGATCAACGAGCCCGTGGTCGGGTAGCCCTGCAGCATGTCGGCAGCAGCAGCACCAGAAAGCGCGTTGAAGGTGAACGTTCCAGAGGTGTCGCTGAGGCTGGTGAAGGTGACGCTGATGGCGCGGTAGTTATAACCAACCTTGAAGTTATGCTTGCCCCACGACTTAGCCACGCCTGCAACAAAATTGCGCGAGAAGAATGAGGCCGGTCCCGAGTTGGAGGTACCTTCGCACACCAGGGTCGTTCCGTTAGGACAGCTTCCGTCCGTCACGATGCGGGGAAATGCCTTCTTCGACATCGATGCCGTGTAGTAGCTGGGAAAGCCCAGGGTGGACTGATCAAATCCGTTGCTGATGTCCTGCGTGTCGTTCGGGAAGCGGTTGAACCCAAAGCCTACCGTCAGTACGGTGGTGGGATTCAGGGTAATGGTGTTCTGAATACCAATAGCGTCCACCTTACGGTAGAGGAGGTAAGAGCCCGAGTAGCTGGCCTGCGTCTGCAGCGGGTTGCCGCCAGGCTCCTTTGAACCGTAGTGCATGTAGTAGAAGTCGGCCAGCCAGCGGGTGGAGAATTGATGCGTCACCTTGCCGATGAACTCGTCAGCGCGGTCGCCGAGTGTATCGCCACCGTTGAAGTTAGGGACACCAAGAGCAGTGATGTTGGTGTTGGGAACAGGATAGGCCTGAACGAGCTTGAGGCCGATGGGGTTGATGTTGGTGATCTTATTGCCGGGATAATACGTTGTGCCACCAGCCGCAAGGTTCTTGATGCAGGTGCCGCTGACGCAGGTCGTGCCATCTGCGGAGACCGTACCAACCTCGGAGAAGTCACCGGTGCGCTGCAGGTTTGTGGGAACGGCGAACGATGTGTTGTTGACGAAAGGCGAACGCTGACGATAACCCTCTTCCGTGATGGAGAAGAAGGTCTTGTCTTTGCCGCCGAGCCAGCGAGGTAACGGCACAGGCCCGGAGAGGCTGCCAACATAGGAGTAGAACTCGGCTGCGCCGCGCGGCGTCTGTGGATTGGTGTGATTATTGAAGAAGGTGTTGGCGCCCCAGTTGGTCTGACGGGTCTCGCCCATGAGCACGCCGTGCAATGCACTGGAACCGGACTTGAGGGTCGTGTTGAACATACCGCCGCTGGTGCGGCCGATCTCGGCGTCGTAGGTGTTCGACTGGATCTTCACTTCGTCGACGGATTCAAGAGAGGGAATGATGACGGCGCGGTTGTTGAGGTCGGTGATCGGCACGCCGTCGACCGAGTAGTTATTCGAGCTGCTCGGAGCACCGGCGATGGAGATCGTCGAAGAACCGCTCTGATCCTGGAAGCGGACGAAGCGAGGGTCACCAACGGGAGCGACCGCATTATCGAGCTTAGAGAAGAGGAAGGGGTTACGACCGGGGTTCGGCAGGTTCTGAAGCTTCTGCGAGTCGATCATCTGACCGCCGTAGGAGGTCGTGTTATCGACGACGGGGTCAGCCGCGGAAACTTCAATGCTCTGGCTGGTGGAGCCTAGTTCCATCTTGACGTCATGACCGATGGTGTTACCGGAGTCGATCGTGACTGCGTGCGCTTCGCTGCGCTTGAAGCCGTCAGCTGTAATCACAATGCTGTAAGAGCCGGGATTGACAGCGCTGAAAGCATACTCACCGGAACCATTGGTCACGGTGGTACGCGCGATTTTGTTGGCCTCCGACGTCAGCACGACCGTGGCTTTTGGAATGCCAGCTCCCTGGGAATCAGCAACGAGTCCACGTACTGCGCCATAGTTCGACTGCGCCAGAACCGATGGCACTGCTGCAGCGAACAGCATAATCAGGAACAGACTGTAAACCTTACCAAACAAGCGATACATACACAGCCTCCAGCACATTCTTGTCTTCAGAAACAGGAGCGTCGATCACCTTGTCCGAAGAGGACGAGGCGAGGATCAGAAAGACACGTACAGCCCAGGCAATAGAACAAGGGATACCCGCAGTCAAAGCGAGCCGGGTACGGTCATTTCATTTGTATTTGGGAACTGTCGTAGAGCGCGTCTGGGGTCTCTACAACTCTCCGACTGCACCGCCGGAGGGTACTACAGGCAAGAATTCATTGAGCAACGAGGACATCCGGTAGATGGTGTCCACAGTCTTTCTGCTGTCTCTACGATGGGCACAACAGCAACTCATGGTTCGCAGAGATCCCAAGAGGAAGGGACCTCAATAAGGAGCGATATAGCTTGTAGTTATGCTCATGAGACTAGTCGAGCAGATTATAGGTGTCAACAGACAATTTTATCTTCTATTCAACTGCCCCTCCTGCTCCATCGACATCGTTGCTTTGCCATGCCATCCATCTTTTCGCACATTTTTGCTTTATGGTGAGAACTACAAATCACAACGAGGTTTTGCTTTGCCGATGATTCGAACCATGTCCAGCATTGCCATGCTCACTGCGCTCTCCCTGCCTGCCATCTCGCAGCAGCACCAGGCGACACAGGAGCAGATCGACCGCATCACACGTGACGCGATCCTGATTGATACGCATGACGACGTCACCTCGCTGACGGTCGAAGGCTATGACATCGCAACGCCCAATGCTCACGGGCAGACCGACCTCGCCCGCATGAAGGGCTTTCTGGGAGCGGAGTTCTTTGCCGTCTACGTGGGAGCCGAGTACGTCAACGGCAACCACGCGGCGAACCGTGCCCTGCAGATGATCGACACTGTCCGCACCGATGTCGTCGCAGCGCACCCGAATGATTTTGTCTTTGCCACGACGGCCGACGACATCGTGCGCGCCCACAAGGAGCACAAGATTGCGGCGCTGATGGGTATCGAAGGCGGGCATGCGATCGAGGACTCGCTGCGCCTTCTACGCGACTACTATGCCCTCGGCGTCCGCTACATGACGCTGACGCACTTCAACACAAACAACTGGGCCGACTCGCAGGGAGACGTCGACGATCCAAAGGTGACGCACCACAATGGACTGACGCCGTTCGGCAAGGATGTGGTGCGCGAGATGAATCGCCTGGGCATGATGGTGGACGTCTCGCATACGGCCGACAAGACCTTCTGGGATGCGCTGGCAACATCGAGCGCACCGATCATTGCATCGCACTCCGGCTGCCGCGCCGTCTCGAACTACACCCGCAACATGACCGATGAGATGATCAAGGCGCTCGCCGATAAAGGCGGTGTCATGCAGATCAACTTTGGCTGCGACTTCCTCTCGCAACGCTACTACGACGCCGCGAAACCGGCGGAGGCAGAGATTCGCGAGAAATACATGGCTGCGATGAAGATCGAGGACCCTGCAGCCAAGTCAGCTGCGATCGAGAAGCTGCGCGCTGAGTTTAACGCCAAGGTGCCACCGGCAACGTTGGCCGATGTCGTCGCGCAGATCGATCACGCGGTGAAGATCGGCGGCATCGACCATGTTGGCATCGGCACGGACTTCGACGGCGTCGGTTGCGTTCCGCCGGACCTCGACTCCTATAACAAGTTCCCTGCCCTCACAAAGGCGCTGCTGGAAAAGGGCTACTCGGCTGACGACATCAAGAAGATCTACGGCGGCAACCTGCTGCGCGTGATGCATGCCGTGGAACAGCGTGCCAGTGAGCTGAAGTCAATGCCTGCGCTTCACTCCGACATCGCAAAAAAATAGAAGTCGTTTGCAGAGACGCAAAAAGAGGAGGCCGCGTGGCCTCCTCTTTTTGATGTTGATATTAAGCTTACTTGCTCTTCACAGCGATGACCTCGATCTCGAGCGCGGCCCAGGGAGCGGCCAGCGCCGCAACCTGGAAGGCCGAACGAGCCGGCTTGTTGGGCTGCTCTGCCGTGCCGAAGTATTTGACGTACTCCGACTGCATTCCGGCGAAGTCAAGCTTGCCAAGCTTGGGATCGGGGCCGAGGAAGACCGTCATTTTAACGACGTCCTTCATGTCGAGCCCTTGCTCCTTCAGCGCCGCCTGAATCTTGGCGAAGACGCTGGCAGCCTGCACCTTGGTGTCACCGTATTCTGCCGGCGTTCCCTTGGCGGGATCGGCGGGTGTTACGGGCGACGCGAGCTGGCCGCTGAGATAGTACGTGTCTCCGGCCCAGACTCCCTTGGCGATCGCAGCCTTCTCGTCCTGGATGTGTTTCACCACGGTCTGCGCCGGCATGGAAACAGCACAGGCAGCCATCATGGTCATGGCAAGTACGGTCTTCTTCATTGAGAGTTCTCCTGTCGGTTGAACTGCGTGATCATGCCGAGACGGTATCGCGGTGCTTGCCTTCAAGACGAGCCATCTTAACCTTGTCGCTGATCATCTGGATAGCACGCTTGCCGCTGAGGGCTGCGCCTTCCTGCCATCCAACGACGTGGCTGGTGTGATCGCCAGCGAAGTAGATGGGACCGTCAGGCTGCGTGATGATGTCGTAGTCGGCCTGCGGCGTGGAACCGATCCAGGAGCCTTCGTTCCATTTGATATGCTTCCAGCCAACGAAGATCGGCTTCTCCAGCTCCTTGCCGTGACCGGGGTGAAGCTTCTCGATGGAAGCGCGAGAGGCCTCAAACTTCTCCTGCATCGACAGCTTGTCGAAGTCGCCCACAGCCTCGTCCATGTAGCCCGAGACGACGATGCCGCGATCGGAGAACATACTCGCGCTGGGATACCAGATGGGGCTTGGTCCCTTGGCGAGGAATGAGAGGCCACCGTAGATGTTGTAGTCCGTCTCCCAGAAGCGGCGCGACTCCCACGGAATCTTAAACGAACCGCGATACGACGAACCGCCACGATCGACCGCACCGCGATGCGCCGGGTCCAGATCGGCCTTGATCTTCTTGAGGATCGTCAGCGGCATGGCGCAGACGGCGTAATCTGCTTCGATAGTCTTCGGCGTGCCATTCTCGCCCTTGGTGTAGGTGATGCGCACGCCCTTCGAGGTCTTGGCGATCTCAGTGACGGGGCAATCGTAGTTGACGATCGGGCCCAGCGAGCGGGCCAGCGCGATGGAGATCTGCTGCATGCCATTGACGGGCTGGAACATCGTCGCCTGCCAGTCCCATGCCTCTTCGTAGAGCTCGGCGTTCCAGAAGTTCGCATCCAGCAGTTCATGGACGCCGAGGGTATTGGTATCGACGAGCATCGTCTGAGGGCCGGCTCCTGGATAACGAAGAACCTGCGAACGATCGGAGCCTTTGTACTTGTTGTCCTTGTCGAGCGATCCATAGACCTTGAGCACCTCGACCATGCGCTGCTTGTCTTCTGCGCTCAGCTCCTGATCGAGAGCGCCGCCAGAGATCGCCTTCGAGAGCAGTTCGCTGATCTGGCCACGCGTGTCATTGATGGCCTTGCGCTGCTGCACGGGCTTGCCATCATTGACCTTGTCGTTCTGCAGCAGGGTCGAGCGTGAAGTATTGACTTCGACCTCCAAAGGCACCTTGAGCTCGCGACAGAGCCCGAGCATCGTTCCGTGCACGGAGGGCAGACGTGCCGGTCCCATGTTCTGATAGAGGCCCTCGCTCCACGTAATCGGCTGCTTGGTTCCATCGACGAATTCGACGACATCGCCGTTGCGCGCGCTCCATGCGCGTCCGCCGGGGCGATGCCTTGCTTCGAGCAGCGTGACGTCATAGCCGAGCTTCTTGGCCTCATAGGCCGTCATCAGTCCGCCGACGCCGCCACCCAGTACAACAATCTTGACGCCTTTGCCGGTTCCCGGAGCAGCGGCGATCGCTGTCGCGGCTTCTGCCTTCATTGGCAGCAGTCCAAGAGACTGCATGGTTGTGAACGCAGCGCTGTATCCGCCAGCCTGCCCGACACGCATCAAAAAATCGCGTCTGGTAAATCCCATCGAAGTACCTTCTTCCTGAATGTTGAATGTACTGCCGGAAACAAATGCGAGCCCTTCTGAGAGCAGTGGCTCACAGATGCGGACAGGCGTTGGCCCAAAAAGAAATGAAGGGAGATTTGCCGCGTGGCATCGTGGCTACGCAGCTGGAAAGACAGCTATCAATAAAATCTATGCATCCACTCTAACGGATTTGCCGCGAATCCGCTTTAAAGAAAGTGCTGAATTGCCACTCACTTCGCAGGATTTGAACGCTACTCGCATGGACGTCCGAGTTCTTCCGGAGCCTCATCGAAATTTCCTTTGCCGTGATTGATTTTCACAATCAGGAGCAGTCTCACAAGCCGCTTCTCGACGCCTGCCGAGCCCTCTCGAGGCTCAGCAGGCGGAAAAGACTGACCTAATCCCAGGCGAGAGAGCCGCCGTTCTGGTACTCGATCACACGGGTTTCGAAGAAGTTCTTCTCCTTCTTCAGGTCCATGGCCTCCGACATCCAGGGGAAGGGGTTTTCGATCTGTGTGAAGACGGGCTCCAGGCCGATCTGCGCGCAGCGGCGATTGGCGATAAAGTGCATGTACTGCTCGCAGAGATCGGCACTCAGCCCGAGGAAGCCGTTGGGCATCGTGTCGCGGCCGTAGGCAGCCTCCAGCTCTGCGGCGGAGCGGAGCATCCCGCTGACTTCCTCGCGGAAGGCGTCGTTCCAGAGATGCGGATTCTCCTGCTTGATCTGGTTGATGACATCGATGCCGAAGTTCAGATGAATCGACTCGTCACGCAGAATGTACTGGTACTGCTCGGCGATACCCACCATCTTGTTTCTGCGGCCGAGCGAGAGGATCTGCGCAAAGCCGGTGTAGAACCACATGCCTTCGAAGACGACGTAGAACGCGATGAGGTCGCGCAGAAACGCCTGATCGGCACCCGTCGTTCCTGTCTCGAAGGTGCTGTCGCTGAGGTGCTGCGTGTACTTGATGGCCCACGCAGCCTTCTCGGTGATGGAAGGCACCTCGCGATACATGTTGAAGAGCTCGCCTTCATCCAGACCGAGACTCTCCACGATGTATTGGAAGGTGTGCGTGTGCACCGCTTCTTCGAATGCCTGCCGCAGAAGATACTGGCGGCACTCCGGGTTGGTGAGATGACGATAGATTGCCAGCACGATGTTGTTCGCCACCAGCGACTCCGATGCGGCGAAGAAGCCAAGGTTGCGCTTGATCGAACGCCGCTCATCCGCCGTCAGGCCGTTCGGACTCTTCCACAAGGCGATGTCGGCCTGCATCGAGATCTCCGTCGGCATCCAGTGGTTGTTGCAGCCGGAGAGATATTTCTCCCACGCCCAGCGATACTTCAGCGGAAGCAGTTGATTGACATCGGCGCGGCAGTTGATCATTGCCTTGTCATCGACACGGACACGGGCAGCTCCACGTGCAATCTCTCCCAGGCCGGTTGCGTCCGCCACAACAGCCTCTGCATTTGCTGCCGCCGGGCTCTCTTCCGGCGCAGCTACAGCAACGACACTCTCATTCCAATCCAGCATCTCTGTTCTCCTCTTCTCGTCCTTCAGGTCTACTGGCAGGCTTCGCAGGTTGGGTCGTCGATGGAGCAAGCCTTGATGGAGATGGGCTCAACCGAGACGGCGTTGAGCTTTCCATCGGTGCGCTTCAGCGTCGACTTCTCCACGTGGGTTGCGCTGCGCGAGCGCAGGTAATACGTCGTCTTGAGACCGGCATGCCATGCCTCGCGATAGATGGCATCCAGCTTCTTTCCGCTGGGCTCCGCGATGTAGAGGTTGAGCGACTGCGCCTGGTCGATCCATTTCTGACGAACCGCTGCCGCCTGAATCAACCACGTCGCATCGATCTCGAAGGAGGTGGCGTAGAGCTTCTTCAGATCTTCGGGCACGCGGTCGATCGCTCCCAGAGCACCGTCGAAGTATTTCAGATCGCTGACCATCACCTCGTCCCACAGACCACGATGCTTGAGATCGTGCACCAGCGCAGCGTTGACGACCGTGAAGTCGCCCGACATATTCGATTTCACGAAGAGATTTTGATACGTCGGCTCGATCGACTGCGTGACGCCGCAGATATTGGAGATCGTGGCCGTCGGTGCAATGGCCATGGTGTTGGAGTTACGCATTCCGACCGTCTTCACGCGCTCGCGCAGCGTAGCCCAGTCGAGCGTGGAAGCGCGGCTCAGCTCAAGAGGCGCGCTGCGATTCGTCTGCAGGAGCTCCACGGAATCTACCGGAAGGATGCCCTTGCTCCAGAGCGAGCCATCGAAGGTCGCGTAGCGTCCACGCTCGGCGGCCAGATCGACCGACGCCGAGATGGCGTAGAAGCTGATCAGCTCCATGCTCTCGTCGGCGAAGCGTACGGCCTCGTCGGAGACGAAGGGTATGCGCAGGGCGTACAGCGCATCCTGGTATCCCATCAACCCCATGCCGACGGGGCGATGGCGCAGGTTGGAGTAGCGCGCCTCGGGCACGGTGTAGAAGTTGATGTCGATCACGTTATCCAGCATGCGCATCGCGGTGTCGACGGTCTTCTTCAGGCGCACCTGGTCGATGCCGGTTGCGGTGACATGATTGGCAAGGTTGATCGAACCGAGATTGCAGACGGCGATCTCGCGTGCGTTGGTGTTCAGCGTGATCTCGGTGCAGAGGTTGGACGAGTGCACCACACCGGTGTGCTGCTGCGGCGAACGCAGGTTGCATGGGTCCTTGAAGGTGATCCAGGGGTGGCCGGTCTCAAAGAGCATGGTCAACATGCGGCGCCAGAGGTCGAGGGCGCGCAGGGTACGGGCGACCTTGATCTCACCGCGGGCAGCCTTCTCTTCATAGAAAGCATAACGCTCTGCGAAAGCCTTGCCGTAGAGGTCGTGCAGATCGGGCACCTCGTCGGGCGAGAAGAGCGTCCACGAGCCATCGGCTTCGACTCGCTCCATGAAGAGGTCGGGAACCCAGTTGCAGGTGTTCATGTCGTGGGTACGACGGCGATCGTCGCCGGTGTTCTTGCGCAGGTCCAGGAACTCTTCGATGTCGATGTGCCACGTCTCGAGATAGCCGCAGACCGCGCCCTTGCGCTTACCGCCCTGGTTCACCGCAATGGCAGTATCGTTGGCGACTTTAAGGAATGGCACGACGCCCTGCGACTGACCGTTGGTGCCCTGGATATGCGCGCCGAGGCCACGCACGCCGCTCCAGTCGTTGCCGAGACCACCGGCGTACTTCGACAGCAGAGCGTTGTCCTTGATGGACTTGAAGATGTTGTCGAGGTCGTCAGAGATCGTCGTCAGGAAGCAGGACGAGAGCTGCGGACGCAATGTTCCCGCATTGAACAGGGTTGGAGTTGAGCACATGAAGTCGAACGACGAGAGCAGCTCGTAAAACTCGATAGCCTTCCCTTCGCGGTCGATCTCGCGCATGGCCAGCCCCATGGAGACGCGCATGAAGAACGCCTGCGGAAGCTCGAAGCGAACACCGCCCTCGTGCAGGAAGTAGCGGTCATACAGGGTCTGCAGGCCGAGGAACTGGAAGTTCTGATCGCGCTCCGGCTTCAGAGCGGCAGCAAGGCGTGCGAGATCGAAGCTGCCCATCTCTTTATCCAGGATGGAGAGCTTGATTGCACGGTTCACAAACTCCGGGAAGTAGTCTTCGTAGCGAAGATCGCTGTGGCTCTGCGAGGTGGAGACACTCGAAGGCAGCACAAAGGCAATGGCCTCTTCGCGCAGGTTGTTCAGCAGAAGACGCGCGCTGACGTAGGCGTAGTTCGGCTCCTGTTCGACGAGAGAACGAGCTGCCATCGTCTGCGCGAGGCCGATCTCATGCAACAGAATGCCGTCATAGAGGTTGCGGCGCACCTCGGCCATCACAGCCTCGGGGGAGACTCCGTCCAGGCCAGTGCAAGCGCCTTTGACCTCGCGCTCGATACGAGCTTCATCGAGCGGCTCGGTGCGGCCATCGCTGAGGCGGACCTGCAGGCGAGCGCGCGAGACCGGCACCTGCTCCTCCTGGCGGCGGCGCTCCTGGGCGCGCTCTTCGCGATACAGCACGTAGGCGCGAGCGACCCTGTGCTCACTGCTGCGCATCAGGGCGAGCTCAACCTGATCCTGAATGTCTTCGATATGGATGGCGCGAGAGGAATCGGCGCGGCGGCTCAGCGTTTCGACGATATCGTGCGTCAGCGCATTCACAGCCTCGTGGATGCGGCGCGAAGAGGTGGCGCTTGTGCCTTCGACCGCGACAAACGCCTTGGTGATGGCGACTGCGATCTTATTGGCGTCGAAGGGCGAAAAGGTTCCGTTGCGGCGGATGACCTGGAAGCCGTTGTGCGACTGGGGAGTGGAGCCTGCCCCGTTCGAATAAATGGAGGGTGAAGGTGAAGGAACAGTGTCGAATGATTGCGTCGATGCGGCCACGGGGAGTCTCCTTGTGGCCTCGGAAGCGATGCGGGGACGACAGCGAGACATCTCCCGGAACGAGAAGACGAGCCGCTGCCACCTCGCCCCCCCTCGGAGGCGTCAGCGAATATTTCCGTGGCAGGTCTTCGGACTTACAGGATCAACCTACTTGCCGGACTTCCCGGGTGATACCCAGTGTCGTTTCGGCGTTCGTACCTGCTTACCGCTGCGGGGCAGTTCCGGATTTTCACCGGATTCCCTTTTCACCCTCTGTATGAGGAACCAAGGAACTAGCTCACTATATCTAGAGTCCTGTCGCGACGCAATACTACATCTTGTGAATATCTTGCAGAATACCTCTACGCATAGCATCCGCCGGTCTCACCGGCCGCGTGCCCGCGCAGGAAAGCCAGCGGATGCATTTCTGAGATCCGCTGGGTTTAATACTGCCTTTTGACTGGCCGTCTATGCCATCTGATCGGCGCTGTACTGCGCGATCAAGCCGGACAAATGAGCCCGGATGGAGGCATGTGCCGGATCGTCGGCGAGGTTGGTCAGCTCCAAGGGATCAGCTCGTTCATCGAAGAGCATCGCACCGTGCGCCGCCTTTTCGCCGAACTCCACGTAGCGCCAACGCTCGGTGCGCACCGCCGTTCCGTAGACAGTATGGCCGTCTTCGCTCCAGATGCTGAAGGCCGGATTGTCCCACGCGCTGGAGGGATCGTTGAGGAGCGGCATCAGGCTTCGTCCCTGCAACTGGGGATCGTGCGGCAGACCGCAGATCTCCGCCAGCGTGGGGTAGAGGTCGAGGGACTGCACGGTGCGGTAGCAGCTTCGCCCGTTCCCTTTCCCCTCGGGCACGCGGATGATGAGCGGGACTCTCGTTCCCATCTCGAAGAGGGATCCTGCCTTCGACCACTTACCGCGCTCGCCGAGCTGGTAGCCATGATCGGGGACGAAGACGACGACGGTGTTGTCGCGCAGCCCCTGCTCATCCAGAGCCTCAAGGACGCGGCCGATATTCCAGTCCACCCAGGAGATAGAGGCGAGATAAGCGCGGAGGACCATCTTCGCCTCCAGCTCGCTGGCTCCACGGCGGATAAAGAGATCGGCGTTAACCTTGCGAATGGAGGCCGCAGGGAACCCCTGCGGCACGGTCGGCCAGGCATCAAAGTTCTGCGGCAACTCCAGCTTGTCCAGGTCGTAGAGATCGTAGAAGCTCTGCGGAGCCTCCGGCGGGCTGTGCGGCTTGGAGAAACCGCAGCCGAGAAAGAAGGGCCGATCGCCGTGCTTGCGCAGGAACTCGATGGCGAGATCCGCGGAGTGATTCTCCGGATGTCCCGTCCCGTCGCCTGCAACGACAAGCATGCGGTCAGAGTGCGCTCCGTGAGAGCCGTCCTCTTCGCCACCGTGATTGGGAAGCGGCCCGGGAATGCCCGGCGGTGGCGGTGGCACAGGCTCCTGTGGCGCCTTGATGACCGTCTCGTCGGGGAACGTCTTGCCTGCGACCTTCGCCTCGTCGAAGCCTACAGTGGTCCAGGCCTTGGGATCGTCGAGGCCGCCGTGAAAGATCTTTCCGGTGCGAAAGGTCGTGTAGCCGTTCTCCTTGAAGTGCTGCGGCAGGCTGACCCAGTCGGGATGAGCGGCGCGCACATCGGTACGATTGCCCAGCACCGTCGTCAGGCTGGGCTTGCGGCCAGTCAGCAGCGAAGCGCGGGACGGATTGCAGAGAGGAAACTGGCAGTAGTTACGATCGAAGCGCACGCCGCTGCTGGCCAACTCGTCGAGGTGCGGCGTCTGCGCGCGCGACAGGCTTCCGTAGCAGCTAAGCTCGGCGTTCATGTCGTCGGACATGATGAACAGGACATTCAGCGGCCGCTTGCGTTTGGAGCTGGCGGAGTGAGGCTTCGATGCTTGAGCAGAGACGCTGACCGCGCCGAGCCCGGCCGTGGCCGCGATACCGGATAGAAAACTTCTACGGGACGACATAAGACCTCTCTTCCTGTCGTTGAATCGGCGACGGGCGAGCCTGAGCTCGCCCGTCGTGTTGTGCTGCGGCTGGTATCAACTAGAAGTTGATGTGCCCTGCCAGCTGCCAGTCACGGTTTCCGGATGCACCTGTGAACCGACCGAAGGTCGTGGAGCCAGGGGTCCAGACCGAGTTCAATCCAGTGAAGGTGTGCTTGTGGGTGACGTTCAGGCAGTTCGCCTCGAAGATGAACTTGTAGCGATCGCTTCCGAGATTGATCGAACGCTTCACGCCCATGTCGAGGTTGTACTTTCCAGGCGTCTCCATGTTGAAGGCATGCGTTCTTGCTGCATTACCGATCAGGTAGACGGGATTGGCCGCGGTGAACAGGTTCTTCGGAGCAGCAAATGCATTGGGATCGAGATACTGCGTGGTGAAGTCCGATCCCGTGTTCTTGCTGCCGTAGGAACCGTTGATACGGCCGGTTCCGTGATAGTCCGCGTTGAGGTCCGGAACGCAGGTTCCTACCTCGGTGCGGCATCCCGACGATGTGACTGCCACCGGCGATCCTCCAATGTAGGTAAAGATGCCGGACATCTGCCATCCTCCCACGAGCGTCCTCACCAGGGCGTTGTTCGCGCCGATGTGATCCTTGCCGAAGGGAAGCTGCCAGACACCGAAGGCCGAGACCGAATGCGGCACCGCCTGTGTGCTCGAAGAACGGTCGATGCGGTTTTGCGAGTAAGAGGCCGAGGTTCCCGAGACGACTCCCGAGGGCAGATCAAAACCGCCACGGAAGGTGCCGTCGTCGCCGATGTTATGCGCGTAGGTGTAGTTCAGCGTGTAGCTCAAGCCCTTCCAGCTCCTCTGAACCAGCGAGAGTTGGAGAGAGTTGTAGCTGATATTGGCGATGTTGGCGCCCCAGAGATCGGAGACGCTGGAGTACTGCGGAAAGGCCCGCAGCATCTGCGAGATCGTCAGACGGCTGCTCTTTGCCGCGGCCGCTGCCACTCCGGTGTATGGCACCTGAATTCCTGGCATCGCCGCCTGCGCCTTCGCGATGTTGGCCGAGGTTGCAGGAGCGTCGAGGATGGACGACGTCGTCGACGTAGCCGAGGAGACACCACCCAGCCCGGCGAGGTAGACCGGGTTCAGGCTGTTGGACCAGTAACCGCGACCATTGGCGCCGCTGGGGTTGATGAAGTGAGCCTGGCTGCCGGCGTAGTTCACCGCGATCGTCAGATCATTGGTGATCGAACGCTGCACGCCCGCGTTGTAGAAGACGACCTGCGGTGCCCTGCCCGAGAGATACGGATCGGCATATCCGGGAGCGGAACCTGCCGTGACGAAGTTACCGGAGCTGTTGAGATAGTTGCCAGTATTCAGGATAAGGCTGGAGGCGTTGGGAGCCGTCACCGAGGGAGCCGTGTAGCCGGGGCCGCCCCAGTCCGTGTTGCCCATACCCAGCGCCGCAAACCCGGCGCTGTTGTTGAGGTAGAAGGAAGGTCCGCTGCCCGCTCCGGTGGCCACTTCGGCGGGAGCCGTAGCCGTCACTCCGGTAAGTCCGAGCTGACCTGTACCGGTACCAGCACCTGCGCGACCACCAACGCCGCCTGCGCGGGAGTACGCTATCGCGAATCCGCCACGGATAACGGTCTTGTCATTCACCGAATAGGCAAAGCCGAGACGAGGGCCGATGTTCTTGAAGTAGGCGTGGACAGGAGTGGCGCAGTTGCAGCTGATACCGGCACCGCGGTTACCTGCGAACTGAAGCGCGCCGAGGTTTCCGGTTGCAGGATTGGTCATCGTGGGATCGAGATAGCTCCAGCGATTCAGCACCTCGTGGAAGGGCGAGAAGTAATCCCAGCGCAGACCGATGTTAACCGTCAGCTTCGGCGTTACCTTCCAGTCATCCTGGATATAGGGAGAGACTGCCTTGTAGCGGCCGCCGGTCTCACTCGTCGCCTGGATGGCATAGGTTGGCGTTCCGCCCACTGCGCCGAGCATATAGCTGGCGTAGGAGTAACCCGACGATGCCGTCGACAGCGTGCTGCCCGCAAAGTTCGCGGTGGAATTGGCATTGAACGGCAGAACCACGATGCCGCTGGGACCGCTCTGCGCGGCGACGTTATCCTGCAGCCACTGCATCTGGATTCCTATGGTGAGCGAGTGCTTGCCCTTGGTCAGCGCAACGTTGTCGACGAGGGTGAAGGTATTCGGAACGGTCGCTCCGGAGGCTGTGGAAGCACCTGCGCCGGTCCACTGTCCCTGCACCGTGCCAAACAGCTGCGTCGTTCCGAAGGTTGCTCCGGGGAAGTTCTGCGAGGCCTGTCCGCCGGGGAGATTGGTGATTCCGAGATCGCTTGCCTGGTAACCGGCTACGCCCTGCGTAAGCGCCGTAACCGGCTGAGCGAAGCGCGTGAAGCCAAACTTGAACTGGTTCACCAGTCGATCCGTGATCGCCCAGGAGTGCTCCACGTCCGTGATGAACGGCTTGATGCTGGCGTAGGTTCCCCAGGTATAGGGCAGCGGCAGCTGGACCGTGCTGCTGCCGATCACGTAAGGCTGGTTGGTACGGGTTCCCATACCGAGCACATACGAGATGCGCTGCCGCGAGGTCAGGTCGTAGTCCACGCGCGTATCGAACGACCAGTTGTCGTAGCCCGAGGGCAGGCCGCCGAGGTAGTTGTTCTCGCGGTTCGAGTTCGTCGGCTGCGGCAGATACTTCTGCATGGCCTGAGCGATCGGCGAGAGATAGCTGGCGGGGATAACGTTGAGGGTCGGCGTGCCATTCAGCTGTCCGCGGAAGGGCTGACGGGTGCAGGTGCCACCGACGCAGCTGGTCGTGGTCGGATCGTAGATCTGACCTGCGAGGCCGGTCTGCGAGGTGTTGGTCAGATTCGTTCCAGCCGGCAGTAGCTGCGTGAAGTCACCGGCCTGCATCTGGGTCGTCGGAATGGTATTCGAGACCGGGTTCGCGCCGTTACGGCCGTGGTAGCGGTCATACGAGGCAAAGAAGAAGCCTTTATTGTGCGTCAACGGGATCGGGCCGCCGAACGTGCCCGCAATCTCGTTCTGGTTTTCGTACGGCTTCTTCGCATTCGGGTTCGTCGCCAGAGCCGACTTCGCCGTGTAGCCCCACGTATCGAAGATGGTGTTGCGGAAGAACATCGCCGCGGAGCCGTGATACTTGTTGCCGCCCGACTTCATGGTGAAGTTGATCAGACCGGCGCCCTGATACTCAGCCGGTGGGCTGCTGGTGACGACCTGGAACTGATCGACGGCGTCGACGTTAAGGCCGTTCGAGATCGGACGGTTATCTCCCTGCTGATTGATGGTCGACACCGGAAGGCCGTCGAGATAGACCTCGGCAAGATAGTTTCCCGTGCCTGCAATAATCGGCGACCGGGAGCCGCTCTGCGCTCCGGGAACGAGAGTTGCGAACGCGGTCGGATCACGCTGCTGTCCGCTCATCTGCAGGGGAAGATTGGAGTAGGTCTCGTTCTCCATCACGGCGCCGAGCGTCGCGTTGGTCGTCTCCAGCTGCGGAGGAGCCTCAGAGACGGTCACGCTCTGATCCGCTTGTCCGATCGTGAGGGCCAGGTTCACGCCAACCGTATGCAGTGCGTCGACCTGGATGTTCTGCTGCGTCAGGCCAGAGAAGCCGGGAGCGCTGACTGAGATGTCGTATTTGCCGGGGATCAGCGGAGAGATCGTATACAGGCCATCTCCCGTGGTCGAACGTGTTGTTGTCACGCCGGACGCCTGGTTCTTTGCCGTCACCTTTGCATTGGGAACAACAGCTCCCGTTGCATCGGTCACCGTACCTTGAATTGCACCTTCACCCGCAGTCTGGGCATACAGCATTCCAACGTGCGTTACGGACCCGATCGCAAAAACCATGGGAAGAACTTTTAGAGCGGCAGCAAATGCTGCGGTGGGTGCTAGACGCCGTGAACCGGCGAGGACACCTCGAAGATGAAGAGTCACCAGACATTCCTCCAGAAGCTTTCGATAACGTGCGTGAAAGTACTCTTCGTAAAATACGTTTGTCAATAGAAGAATAATTCCCTAATTGCAGCCACACTTCTTCGAATCCGCACCTTTACTGCATTTTCAGACAACACGGGCATTTGGGATATCCGTAAACAAAATAGGCAGTATGGTGTACAGGAAATAGTTCTTCTATTGACATCATTGCTTTCGGCTCCTTACCCTTCGCTGGTGAAGACTCTCCGGACATACACCCTGCTGGCCTTGATGCCCCTGATGGCGGCGACAGCGTTTTCGCAGCCGCCCTCTGCCCATCGCTTCGCCGTGGAAGGAGATCACTTCACCCTGAACGGCAAGCCCTTCCAGGTCATCTCCGGGGAACTTCACTATGCGCGCATTCCGCGGCAGTACTGGCGGGCGCGCCTCCGCATGGCGCGAGCGATGGGCCTGAACACGATCGCAACCTACGTCTTCTGGAACGTTCATGAGCCGCAGCCCGGCGTCTTCGACTTCACGGGAAACAACGATCTCGCCTCCTTTATCAAAATGGCCCAGGAAGAGCACTTGAAGGTGCTGCTGCGCGCAGGACCCTACAGCTGCGCGGAGTGGGAGTTTGGCGGCTTTCCGGCGTGGCTGCTGAAGGATCCCAAGATGGCGACGGCGCTCAGGAGCAGGGACCCTGCGTTCATGACACCGGCCGAGCACTGGATCAGGCGCCTCGCGCAGGAACTTGGCCCGCTTCAGGTCGATAATGGCGGTCCTGTCATCGCCGTGCAGGTGGAGAACGAATACGGCAACTTCTCCAACGATCACATCTATATGAAGCAGATGTACGATCTGTTTCTGCGCGCCGGCTTCAACAAGGCACTGCTCTATACGGTCGATCCCTCCAAAGCGCTCGCCAACGGCATGATCGAGGGCGTCTATTCGGGCGTGAACTTCGGAACGGGACGCGCGAAGCCTGCCTTCGAAGCACTGGAAAAGCTTCGTCCGGGGCAGCCGCTCTTCGCCACGGAATACTGGCCCGGCTGGTTCGATCTCTGGGGACATCCTCATGAGACTCGCCCTGTCGGACCGCAACTGGAGGATCTGAATTACATCCTCAGCCACAACGGCAGCGTAAACATCTACATGATCCACGGCGGCACGAGCTTCGGCCAGATGGCAGGTGCCAGTCAAAGCACAGGGGCGTATCGCGGAAACGTCACCAGCTACGACTATGACGCGCCCATCGATGAGGCCGGGCATCCCACGGCCAAGTTCTACGCCTACCGCGACGTCATCCTGAAGTACACGCACGAGAAGCCGCTGCCGGTGCCGTCAACCACACCCGTTATAGCCATCCCTGAATTCAGGCTCGCCCCAACGGCATCGCTCTGGAAGACACTTCCCGCGCCAGTTAAAAGTGAAGAGCCGCTGACGATGGAACAACTCGACCAGAGCTACGGCTACGTGCTCTATCGCAAGCAGCTGACCGATCCTGTAGATGCCGTACTCAAGCTGGATCATCCATACGACTTCGCCGTGGTCTATCTCGATGGCAAGCAGGTCGGCACACTCGACCGCCACTATCATCAGGACGCAATTCCTCTCAAGACAGACGGCCCTTCGCGTCTCGACATTCTTGTCGAAAACACCGGACGGCTCAACTCCACCAAGTGGATGCGCGATGAGCGCAAGGGCTTTCGTGCAGCGGTGCTGGGAGAGAAGCCGCTTACAGGATGGGAGATCTATTCCCTTCCCATGCAGACGCCTCCGCAAGCAGGTGCAGCGAGCGCCGATGGTCCGCACTTCTCTTCCGGCAGCTTTACCTTGAAGACCGTCGGTGACAGCTACCTGGACATTCGCAGCCTGGGCAAAGGCCTGATCTGGATCAACGGCCACCCGCTGGGACGCTTCTGGAACATCGGGCCGCAGGGCACTCTCTATGTGCCCGCTCCATGGCTGAAAAAAGGGCGCAATGACGTGGCCATCTTCGAACTTCTCAGCACAGCGCCGTCACCCACGTTGAAGGGGCTGAACGCGGCAATTCTTGATGCACCGACACCGGGGTATGAGAGTGATCCGGAGCGACACAAGAAGAAGTCCGACGACGGAGAGTTCGGCACCAAGCTGGCAGCTCCCGCAGACGCCACGAAAAAGCCAGTTCCGTAACCTGGCCATCTTCCGTATAAGCGTTGCCTGAGATTCTGCCGTTAAGAGGTCGAGCGTAATTTGCACCTAACGCTCGTATGGCTTCTCCAGATTAAAAAACGGTGCTACCGGCAGGACGACGCTTTGCAGCGAGTCAGGCTTCGCAGGATTGAAGCGCAGCGACGGCTGGCGCAGCTGCCTGGTCAAAGGAAGACCTGCCTGCTGAATCCCAAGCACGACGCATCGCGCCAGTTCATAGGCGCCATAACCGTCGAAGTGCGTGTCGTCATGCAGCGGCTGGATCTGCCCGGGATAGGTATTGGCATCGGCATAGACGAAGAGGCTCTTTGACTTCGCCTCGCCGACTGCCTCGTAAAGTATTTTGCTCATCGCATTCAGATCGATGAGGGACACATGATCCGCATCCGCCAGCTTCTTCATGGTTTGGGGATAGGGAGCAAGAGTGTCGGTCACATGTCCGCCACGATCGTAGGTTCGCCGATTCATGCTCGTCACCAGGACCGGCGTCGCGCCTTTGCTTCGCGCCAGATTCGTGTATTTCTGGAGAAGATCTTCGTATCGCTCCGGCGACACATAGCCTTTGCCCGGCTTCTGATCGTTATGGGCGAACTGAATGAAGAGGTAGTCCCCGCGATGCAGCGTGCTGAAGATCTTGGCGAAGCGGCCTTCCCCCTCAAAGCTGGCGATCGTCTCGCCGGATTCAGCGTCATTCGCGATCGCCAACTCGGGTCCAAAGAAGCCTGGCAGCATCTGTCCCCATGCCGCCCAGGGCTCATTATCCTGATCGACGACGGTCGAGTCACCCGCAAGATAAACCGTGGGAGTCGCAGGATCGGCTGGCTGAATGCGGATGCTGCGTACCGAGGGATGGGTTCCCGCGAACTCAAGCGTCAACTTGTCGTCCCAGTTCAGTGAGTTCAACTCGCGCGGCTTGCGCTTTACGACACGCCCACCACTTCCTGCGATCTCCGGCCGCCGTACGTTGACCACGAAGCTCTCGGTGCGCGTCTTTCCCGCGGCCGTCGCCACGTGGAAGAGCATCAACCGCCTCGCTTCCGCACGGACGGTCGTTACCGCGGCGTACGATCCGCCGAGGACGACCGTGACGCGATAGTTCCCTTCCTCCAATGGAACGGAGAAGAAGAAGCCACTCTCCGAACTGCAACCGCTGGGGCTCACAGCAGGGGAGGCTTCCAGGTCGAATCCCGCTGCCTTGTCGCTGTATATGGTGGATGCCTGCAACACCGTAGTCCCGGGCGCGCTCTTTCCTGCACCACACAGAAAAGTTTGCGCAGAACACGTAACCGCCAGGCAGAGCAGAGGAAGTACGACCTTGAACATAACCACTCCGAATTGAATGCGAAATCGAGTCTTTAGATTAGAGCAAACTCCAAGCATCGCCGGAATCCACCGGCGCAGGCGCTAATCGCCCAGCACGTTCAACGTGGCAGAGACAGCAGTCTAAGGAAGTGTCTGCTGACCTTGTTGGCGTGAAATGCGGAGTGCCTCAATGCAGCGCAAAAGAATCTTCCTGAGATGCGCTGCCACCAACAAAGGCGGAGCCCCATATCAGCGCGCTCCGTCTCTTGGCAGCGGCCTTGCACATCTAGACGACGATGACTTCAATGCCTTGCTTGATAAGGCAATCCACCACGTCATCGGCGATGCCATCATCCGTAATCAGCGTGTGAATACTGGAGATCGGGCAAACCAGCGCCGGACTGACCTTGCCGATCTTCGACGAGTCGGCAACGACGATCACCTTTCGCGCCTGCCGCAGCATGGTGCTTGCGACTGCCGCCTCCTCCACCTCCAGAGTCGTCAAACCGTGCTTCAGATCGAAGCCGGTCACGGTGAGAAACGCCTTGTCCATAAACACGTCGCGCAGGAAGTTCACCGCGGCCTGACCTGCGAGCGCAAAGGTCCAGGCCCATGCCAGCGTGCCTCCGGTCAGCATGGTTTTGATCGCGGGCTGGTTGCAAAGCTCCATGCCGATGTTCACAGCATTCGTCACCACCGTGATCCCGCGGCGATAGCGCAACGCGCGGCCAATCTGCGTCGTCGTCGTCCCCGCCGTTAGGCCGATGACGTCTTTCTCTTGCACCAGATCCGCTGCCGCCAGGGCGATGCGGCGCTTCTGATCTGCTGCGCGATGCTCGCGGGCCTGGAAGGAGGTGTCGTGGCGAAACGGCTCATAGAGCAGCGGCTCGACCAGCTTCACCCCGCCGTGCGTTCGCAGGACCAGGCCTCGCCGTTCCAGACGGCCAAGATCCCTGCGGATGTTCTGCGCGGACGTGCCAACCTGCTCGGCCAGCTGCTGCACCGAGATCTCGCCTGTTCGCAGCAAGGCTTTCATGACTTGGTCGCCACGATTCTCTGTTTTGATGGACATAGGACGTCGCCAGTCTAGCGCATCGAATTCATGACGCGATATTCCAAGACCGATACCCTCCCACAAACGACTGCTTCACCATACTCTCCCTCACAATGGGCCCAGAGCCGGGCTATCCGCCCCTGCCGATACACTAGATCGGTGCGCGCTGCCAACAGCAGCCGTCGGGGCAAACATCCATGGTGAAATCCTCTTCGATTCTGCCGTTCGCGGCCTGCATCGCCTTCTCTGCCGTCTCCTTCGCACAATCCGCGTCACCACTCGTCAGTCTCGACCGCGCACCGTCCCCGTCAGAGTTTCTTCTTGCCACCGAGTCGCACGCAGCAGACCTCTATGTCTCTCCCGAGAGCCAAAATACAGTTCGTGTCGTCGCCGAAGCCTTTGCCTCCGACGTGAAACAGGTGGCCGGCGTTGCGCCGCGCCTCTTCTCCGCCCTCGATCAGCAGCATACCCAGGACATCGTGATCGTCGGCGTCCTCGGCCACTCGCCGGAGATCGATCGCCTGGTCGCGGAGCACCGGCTGGATGTCTCCGCCGTCGCCGGGCGATGGGAGAGCGCAGTCACAGCCGTCGTTCCCTCTCCCATGCCGGGCGTTCGTCGCGCACTGGTGATCGCGGGCAGTGACCGTCGTGGCGCGGCATACGCCCTGTTCACTATCTCGCGCCAGATGGGCGTCTCCCCCTGGACCTGGTGGGCCGACGTGCCGGTCGCGCATCACCGCGCCATCTATATTCGCTCCGGCTCGCATCTCCAGCACGAGCCGTCCGTGCCCTATCGCGGCATCTTTTTGAACGACGAAGACTGGGGGCTGCGCCCATGGGCGGCAAAGAAGATGGACCCCACCATCGATCGCGGCCACGGAAATATAGGCCCGCACACCTACGAACGCATCTTCGAGCTGCTGTTGCGCCTGCATGCCAACTCGCTGTGGCCAGCGATGCATCCCGGCTCACTGGCGTTTAATGCGGTGCCCGAGAATGCGAAGCTCGCCGACAAATGGGGCATTGTGATGGGCTCCTCCCACTCCGAGGCCCTGCTGCGAAATAACGTCGGCGAATGGAACCGAAAGACCGACGGCCCCTGGAACTACCAGGAGAACGCCGACGCGATGCGCGCCTACTGGGATAAACGTCTCGTGGAAAACGGTGCCTATGAGAACTTCTACACCGTTGGCCTGCGCGGATTGCACGACTCCGGTCTAGAAGCCACCGGCAGCCCCGAGGTCAAAGCCCGTCTGGTCGAAAGCGTCGTGGAGGCACAGCGGCATCTGCTCGAGCAGCGCGTGAACCCCGACATCACAAAGATCCCACAGATCATCTGGCTCTATAAGGAGTCGCTCGATCTCTATCGCGTCGGCATGAAGGTTCCGCCTGACGTCACGTTAGGCTGGACCGACGACAACTACGGCTACCTTCGCGAGCTGCCCGACGCCGAAGAGCAACGCCGCCCCGGCGGCTCCGGCATCTACTATCACGTCTCCTACTGGGGCGCTCCGCACGACTATCTCTGGCTCTGCACCACGCCGCCTGCCCTCATCCGCGAGGAGATGACCAAGGCCTACGAACACAACGCACGTCGCTACTGGGTGCTCAACGTCGGCGACCTCAAGCCAGCCGAGATCGACATCGACTACTTCATGCAGCTGGCCTGGGACGAGCCGGCTATATCACGGCTCGATCCCCAGACCTTTCTCGAGCGCTGGTTCGCCGAGCAGTTCCCCGTCACCGAAGATCACGTCAAGCCCTCCGCCTTCGCATCGCAGATGGCGCAGCTCATGACTCGCTACTACCAGCTGAACTTCATTCGCAAGCCGGAGTTCATGGGCTTCAACGGCTACAACGACGGCGTCCGCCGCACCAGCTTCAACCCCTATGCCTGGGGCACGGTTCCGCCCGAACATGGCTCGCTCGCCAACCAGAACACCGACCGCAGCCAGCACTGGCGCGAGCTGCGCCACACCGAACAAGCACTGGCGCAGCATCTTCCGGAGGCATACAAAAACGCGTTCTTCGAACTGGTGAAGTACCCGATCGAGGCCGCCGCGCAGCAGAACTTCAAGTTCCTCGAGACTGACCGCAGCTTCCTTTCATCTGCCCCCAACCTGCCACAACCGCTTGAAGATCCTACGGCGGCGGCCCGCGAGGCTCACACTGCCTACGACGAGATCCAGCAGCTCACCGCGCAGTACAACGCCCTTGCAGACGGAAAGTGGGACGGCATGATGTCCTCGCATCCGCGCAATCGCCACGTCTTCGAGATGCCCGCCACCGGTCCAGCTTCATCAGGCACCACGGAATCCACACCACCATCATGGGCGCCCCAATCCGCCTCCGCCGCGGCGAGCACCATCTCCATCGCCGCTGCTCACTTCAATCGCAGGCTGGACACCGACGTGGCGTCGTGGACGGTTATTCCTCATCTCGGCATCTCGAATGAAGCAGACGGTCCAGCCAGCGTTGTCGTCTTCGGTTCGCCCGGCCTGCTGGCCAATCAACCTGCACCCGCAAAGTCGCCGTGGATCGAGTACGACTTCACAGCTAAAACTTCAGGTCCCGCGACACTGGCCCTGCATCTGCTGCCGACCTTCCCTGTTGACTCCGAGCACCAGCTGCGCTTCGCCGTCGCCATCGACCATCAGCCCCCCATCGAACTCGACGCTGCGGCCCCGACAGAGCCCGTAGCTGCAGCCGTCGCAGGGGATGGCCCGTCAAATTCAGGCTGGGCCGAAAACGTTCTGCGCAACGACGCGATCAGCACAATCAAACTTGGTTCGCTCAACGCAGGCCATCACACGCTGACCCTCTTCTACCGCGACCCAGGCGTCGTCTTCCAGCACATCGTTCTTACGTTCCCCGGAGCCGCGCCGGCTTATCCCGTCCCTCCAGCCACTGCCCCCTCGAAGGCAGTTACACCTCACACCGCGGCAAGCAAGCGCTAACGGCTTGCGTCCGGAACCTACCAGAACGTCGATGCAATGACAGAAGGCGGTCCCGGCTCACCGTTAATTGTGTCCGTCGCAAGCACCAGTTCATAGTTCTGTTTGCCGGAAGCTCCCTTTCCGCTCTGCCATGCCTTCAGCTCTTCGTTGCTGGTGACAAACTCCGCCGCGGCCTGCGTCCCGCTCTTGCCAATCCCTGCCGCGATCAGCACACGCTGCCGAATCGTAGGATCGAAGTAATTGGCAACGATTGCATAATCCCGGCAGTCGCCCTGGACTGCCTGCATATTGTTAAATATGAGCATCGTCGCAGGCTGCTGCCGATCGAGGATCGCGCTGCTCAGCTGACCATTGCGGGAGAAGTAAAACCGCAGACTCGACGTCAGCCGCAGCGTCCACACATTATCCAGACCGCCGATCAGAATCACTGGCCCCTCCCTCAGCTCTTCCAGTGAGGTCTCTGACGATCCCTTGAGGCGGTAGCTCCGCGAATGCCTCGTCAAAAGATCGGTCATCCTGCTGTAGCTCGTAATATCGCTGATGGGAACCATATCCCGCTCGGTCATGCTGGCCAACATGTTCGGCTGTGCCGAGTTCGCGGCCCCCGTCGTTCCCTGATCCTCCGTGACTTCTCCGTGAGCTCCAAGAGAGTGGACGCCCATAACAATAAACACCTGTTCTCCTGATGACAGCAGCGGGCTCCAGAAAGAGCGGATTCCCTGCTGCTCCCTCGACCGCTCGGCAAGCAGGCCTCCGCCGATCACACCGACCAGAACCGTCATCACGGCGAGAACGCTCCAAAGTCCCATGCTCTTCGTAGCGGACGCAGAACGATGAGGCTGCACAATCGACTTCGGCGATCCGACCTCTTCGGCCTGGGCCGTGTCCAGATCTGCCTCCGTTGTCTCGTGCTCCGGCAAAAGCGGGGCGTGCGTTGCGTGCACGAACTGGGGCACATAAGAACCCACTGGAAGATAGAGCCTTAGCTCCTCCCCTGGTCCGATTTCCTGGTAGTACTGCGCGATGCGCTTGCGAATCTCGCCGGCCGTCACTCGAACGATAGGATCTGCATTCGTGTCGTAATCGCTCGGCCTCCCGAAGACGTCGGTACCCAGCGTTCGCTCCTTTAGCAGATCCGTCTTCCCTTCCAGCGTCTGCTCGACGATGAATCGTAAAAACGTCGGGTACCGTTTGCTGTTGCGAAAGTGCCTGCTGCTGACCATCTTTTCAAGATGGAGCAGGATGTAGGCACGACTGAACATCTCTCCATGAATCGAGATGCCGTCATCGGCCGAAGGTGTGATCAGATCGTGCGTTGCCATAGCCGGGTTTTCTTCTCAACTCCGATGCAGGCATTCTTAATACCCCACGGATCGGCGTATTATACGTCGATTCCGCAACCCCGCGTTCCCCCATATGAATGTGCAACTTACAGCACCTTTTCACCTCTGCTTACCGTAAGTACCTTGGTCAACCGCTGTCGCGTGCCTAACGTGTTTCTGAGCCGAGGACCGAGCTGCGCTATTCCCCTATAGAAAATCACGGGACGGTCTTCGCATTCAGAGAGGCCATAGTATGACTACGACGAAAGAAGTAAAGCCGGCATTAAAGACCGGGCTGCACGACAGGATCATGATCCCTGTACGCCGCCTAAGCAGAGCGGGAAAGCTGATCGCGTTTCCGCTGATGATTCTCCTTCTTAGTGCAACATTCTCCTTCGGACAACTCACGACATCCGACATCCTGGGCACCGTGACCGATAGCTCCGGAGCCGAACTGCCTAACGCAACCGTCACCCTCCGCAACCTTGGCACCAACAACATCCGCACGACCAAGACAAACGGCAGCGGCGACTTCTCCTTCAATCTCCTGCCGCCAGGACACTATAGTGTTCGCGTTGAAGCCAACGGCTTCAAGACAGCCACCACCGAAAGCCTCTCCGTTGAGGCCGGTGACCGTGCCCGCGCCGACACTCGTCTCACCATAGGAGCCTCCACCGAAACCATTTCGGTTGAGGCGCAGACGCCACTCCTGCAGGCGGACAGCGCCACCGTCAGTTCGACCGTGACCGCCAAGGCTGTGCAGGATCTTCCCCTCAACGGACGCAACTTCGTCCAGCTCGTCCAGATCGTTCCCGGCGCCAACGAAGGCCCCGGCAATGGCCTTAGCAGCGGTGGCCGTCCCGATGATCGCCGCACCAACGCCGCCGGAATCTCCGTCAACGGCCAGGACGACACCCTCAACAACTGGGTCGTCGACGGCATTGACGACAACGAACGCATCATCGGCTCCATCGGCATCAAGCCGAACGTCGAAGGTATCCAGGAGATCACCGTCCAGACCAACAGCTACGCCCCGGAAGCTGGCCGCACCGCTGGCGGCGTCATCAACATCGTCACCCGCTCCGGAACCAACCAGTTTCATGGCAGCGCCTACGAGTTCTTCCGCAACGATATCTTCGACGGCCGCAGCGTTCTGCAGAGCAGCGGCAACAAACCCGAGCTGCGCCAAAACCAGTTCGGTGGCAGCATCGGCGGCCCCATCTTCCGCGACAGAACCTTCTTCTATTTCGACTACGAAGGGCTGCGTCAGGTTACAGGCGTGACCTATACCAAGACCGTTCCCACGCAGGCCGAATACAACGCAATCAACGGCATTGGCGGCAGCACGCCTCAGTCGCTTCTCTCCACCGCCAACGGCACGGCAGGCCATACCATCGATCCGCTTGCCCTCAACTACCTCAAGCTCTTCCCCGCCCCCAACGCCGGCCCGGCAGGCCAGCTCACCAACAACTACATCACCAGCCCGAACAAAACACAGAGCAGCAACACCTACGACGCTCGCGTCGACCATCGCTTCAACTCGAACAACATGTTTTTCGCGCGCTTCTCCTATAACACCGTCAATACCTTTACGCCTCCGGGCCTTGGAACCCAGGACGGTCTTCAGATCAGCGGCGGACGATATGACTTTGACGGCCCAGCAACCGACGTCGCCCAGCAATATGCTCTTGGCTTCACGCACATCTTCACCTCGAACCTCCTGCTCGACCTCAGGGCAGCGTTCACCCGCATCAATAACCTCTCTCTTCCACTCAACTACGGCAAAGGAGCAAATACTCAGATCGGCTTTCCGTCGAGTCATACCTTCACCGCGACAGCAGACTCTCTGACACCAGTCTCCGTTGGCCCCTTCTCCGACATCGGTGACGGAGCCTATGTTCCCCTGCAGGACATCGACAACACCTTCCAGTACGCGGGTACGGTCAGCTGGACCAAGGGCGACCACAACTTCAAGTTCGGAGCGAGTTTCCTTCGCCGCCAGGCGCGCAATGTACAGAGCGCATCGGCGACCGGCGCCTATCAGTTCAACCTTCCGACAGACAGCAACGCCGATCAACTTACCCAGCAGAACAACCAGCTGGCCTCCACGCTTGTCGGTGCATGGGCCAGCACCACCCGCAACTACAACCTCAATTCTCCCGACTACCGCAGCTACGAGCCCAGCGGCTTTGCGCAGGACAGCTGGAAGCTCACCTCGAAGCTGACCTTAATCTATGGCCTCCGCTACGACGTCTTCACGCCCTTCACCGAGGCGCATAACCACATCTCGAACTTCGACTTCCCACAGGCACTCACTGCAAACGCATCCAGCATCAACTCCGCGTTGAAGGTCGCCGGGCAAAACGGCGTCGACGGCCGGGTCAACATCCCAATCGACTATTCCAACGTAGCCCCGCGCATCGGCTTCTCCTGGTCCGTCGCCCCCACAACGGTTATCCGTGGCGGATACGGCCTGAGCTTCTTCCCCGGAAACTACACCTCGAACGCCGACCTGAAGAACGCACCCTTCACCTCCAACTTCAGCCCCGCGTGCCAATCTGCACTCGCCGTACAGATTGAGACCGCGCAAGGCCAGCTCACCGGACAGAACCCTAGCTGCGCAACCATCACAGGTGCTCCCACCACATTCGACCAGGGACTTCCCGTCCCGGTTGCACCTGATATCACCAACCTCGCCGGCATCCCCGGCCTGTCGTTCGTCGCTGAGGCTCCTAAGTTCCGCTCCGCGATCATTCAGCAATTCAATATGCAGATCCAGCAGCAGTTCGGAGCCAATGTCTTCACCATCGGCTACGTCGGCAACATCGGCCAGCATCTGCCGGAGTCGATCAACAACATCAACCAGCCCAAGCCCTACAACCCGCTGGCTCCTCTCGGCAGCGCGGCCAATCCTGTCGGTGGAGCACGTCCTCTGAACGGTCTGTTGCCAAACCTCTCCGGCGTCAGCTACATCGATAGCGGCGGCGTCTCCAACTACAGCGCGCTGCAGGCCTCCTTTCAGCGACGCTTCACCAAGGGTCTGGCCTTCGATGCGAACTACACTTGGGCCAAGGCGCTGAGCGACATCACCGGCTTCTCCCAGCAGGGGTCCAACCAGGGGTGGAGCAACGCCGATCCAACCCGCATCCGCCAGATCGAATACGGCATCGCCGAGAACGATATCCAGAATCGGTTCGCTCTCTCGCTTAACTACGAGCTGCCGTTCGGCAAGTCCTTCACCGGTATGAAAAAAGTCGCCCTCGGCGGATGGCAGATGAACACCATCACCGTATGGCAGAGCGGCAAACCCTTCACCATTACCAGCACCGGCAGCGGCGCCGACAACCCGGTCGAAAGCGACGGCCTGAAGCACGGCTACAGCAATCGCGCCACACCACAGAACAGCGGCGGCAACGATCGTCCCAGCCAGCTCGGCGACGCCCGCGGCAACAAATCAAACGCGCAGTTCTTCAATATAGCGATGTTTGCTCCTCAACCACTCGGTACCGTTGGAACCGCACAACGCAACTCCCTCTTCGGTCCCAACTTCCGTCACGTCGATCTCTCATTGTTCAAAACCTTCCCGCTCACAGAGAGATTCAATCTTCAGTTCCGCGCAGAGAGCTACAACATCTCGAACACGCCGAACTTCTATATCGGCAACGGAACCTCCACCTCACAGTTCGGCAGCGCGACCTTCGGACAGGTCTCGCAGACCGACCCCAACTACACACCACGGCTCTATCAATTCGCACTCAAACTGCAGTTCTAAACCCGCAGCGAGAGCTTCCTGCACCTCACTCAAGGTGGCGGAAGCTCTCGCGCTGCGGCTTCTGAATCAGAAGATGTTCTACGACCAGAAGCTGAACGCCAACTTTTGCATCAGCGCGGGCCACACCCATTAGGACTCCAGCTCTTTGAGACCGGTAGAAGCCCCCGGAAGAAGTGGCGTTCGATACAAGCCGTCTTCCACCTCTGCGGGTTGCGAAAAATATTGCCGCAGATGAGGTATATGCTCCAGGAACTGAATGTCGTGATTCAAAGCGACATGGTTGAACAAAACAAGATGTTGGTGAACCTGCCCCATGTCACCAACATGGGGAACCACCGGCAGTCCAAATTTCTTCGCCATCAGACTCACAGCCAGGAATTCACTTACACCCGCAAGACGAGTACAGTCCGCCTGAACGAATTGAATGCCTCCGGACTGCATAAAGTTTTTAAAGATCACGCGATTAGGCATGTGCTCACCTGCGGCAATCCGAACTGGCGAGATGAGTTGTGCAAGCTCCACATGCGCCTGAATATCATCCGGGTGGGTTGGCTCTTCAATCCACAGCGGCAGATACGAAGCGAGCTGGCGGCACATCGTTCGCGCCTCAGGAAGGCTCCAACGCTGGTTCGCATCGAACATCAGAGTCCCGCCCTCCCCGATGGACTCTCGCAACATAGAGGCACGACGAAGATCACGAGTGTGGTCTGCGGATCCGACCTTCAACTTGAAGGCATGAAAGCCGCGATCCATAGCCTTTTTCGTCAACTCACGGACCTTCGAATCGTCATAGGCCATCCAGCCAACAGAAGTGTCGTAGCCCGGATATCCCCGCGCGATGATGCTGCTCCGCAGGCCGCGGCCGGTAACGTTTGACTGAAGCAGATCGATTGCTTCCTGGCGATCGATCACATCTTCGATATAGCTGAGATCAAGTAGATTAGCGATCTGTTCGGGAGATAGCTCAAGCAGCAGCTTCCACAATGGAAGATCGCGGCTAAGAGCCCAGAGGTCAAAGCAGGCATTGACGATCGAGGCCAGCGCAAGATGAACCACACCCTTGTGAGGCCCAAGCCAGCGAAGTACCGGATCATCCGCCATCGCTCGGGTCACTTCGCCGAACTTCGACATCAACTCCTCAAGATCCTTCCCGACCAGTTGAGCCGACAACATATCAATGGCTTCGCAAACGAGCTTGTTCCCGTATCCAAGGGTAAGAGCAAAACCTGTACCGCAAAGCTTGCCGCAACGGATACGAGTGACCGCCAGACAATACTGGGGATCGACATGAACGGCGTCACTCCCCGCACCGTGCGGAAGCGAATATCGCAGGTCAGCAGAGGAGATGGCTTCAATAATTGGCAATCAGTTACTCCTGTTGCTTCGTAATCGATCAAGACGAGGAATCAGTTCGATGAGCTCTTCTTTTCCCAGTTTTCATAGGCATTCGCAGCAAAGCGCGCCATAGCGCGGTGAAGAAAGCGTTCTGCGATCTCTGCTTCGCCATCTTGAATCAGATCAAGGATGCGTCCGTGAATTTCGAGGTCACGATTCCAGGCATCGGCCCCCTGTCCACTTCCCATCACGCGTATCCGAACAAATGCGAAGAACGGGACCAGAATTCTACGTGCCTGGTCGATCACATATTTATTGCCTCCCGACGCGACGAGGCTCAGATGGAAGGCCAGCTCAGCATCAAGCAGGGCTTCCATGTCATTCTTTTTTGCCGCGGCCCGCATCGCCTGCAAGGCGTTCTGCAACTGACTGAGATCTGCTCCCAATTCAGCAGCACGTCGAGCCGCCAAACCCTCCAGGGCGCCTCGTAGCTCATAAAGCAGCAGGACATCGTCTTTCGTCAGGTTGGTCACGCGAGCGCTTCTGCCCTCTGCTTTTGAGACGAATCCATCCTGGATCAGAATATTGATCGCTTCACGCACTGATGCTTGTGCCACCTGAAACTCGCGGGCCCACCTGTTTTCGACAACTCGGTCCCCGGGACGTAGCTCACCTCTCAAAATCTTTCGGCGAAGCTTGTCGGCAAGGACACTTTTGAGAAGCTTTTCGGGATTTTGATCTTCGCGGATACGAGCGCTCATATATGCCAACAGTCAGACTATATTACGCGAATTTTCAGAAATGAGCGCTTAAATGTTTGACAAGCATTTCGACTCTTATGTAAGTTCGCTCTCAACTATGAGCGCCCGAATCTCTCGCCGAAATCTGCTCCGCATGGGAGCGTCTGCCTCCGTCCTGCCATTTCTTTCTCGCGTCGCCTACTCGGAGGCATCGAATTCCGATCAACGAACGGCATGGTTTCGCGCGGCCAAATTTGGCATGTTTATTCACTGGGGTCCGTATTCGCTGGCAAGCGTTGAGGCATCATGGCCGATCATGCGACCGGGAAAGTGGAAGATCACAGAAGAGGAATATCGCGCTCTGCCTGCACGATTCAATCCCACAAAATACGATCCTGATCACTTCATCGATCTTGCCCGCTCTGCCGGGCAACAGTACATGGTCTTCACCACAAAACACCATGATGGCTTCTGCATGTTCGACTCGTCTTACACCAACTACAAGATTACGAAGACACCCTATGGCAAAGACATCGTAAAGGCGCTTGCCGACGCATGCGCACGCCGCAATATGCAGCTCGGGTTTTACTATTCCCCGCCCGATCTGAATCACCCGGGATTTCGCGACACCTCAAAGCCATCGAGCAGCAACTGGAATGGGGAACCGGAGAGACCGGAGTGGTCTTCCTACCTCAACTATATGGAGCTGCAGCTGACTGAACTTCTTACCCGGTATGGTGACTGCAAGTTGATCTGGTTTGACGGCCTGAATAATCAGGGAAAATACGACGGCCTTCGCTTTCAGAAGCTGATCCATTCACTACAGCCTGGCACTTTGATGAACGATCGCATCGGACTGCGAGGCGATTATGTAACTCCTGAACAATTCATACCGAAGGCGATCCCGACCAAGGATGTCGAGGTCAAGGGTGTCGACCGCAGTGTCGCTTTCCACGAGGGCGTACCCAATGCTCGTGATTTTCAACTGTGGGAGACATGTATGACCATCAACCATACATGGGCTTATAACGCGAACGATCACGATTTCAAATCATCACGTGAACTCATCCGTGGCCTGATTGAAGTCACCAGCAGAGGCGGGAACTTCCTCTTGAATATTGGACCGCAGCCTGACGGCCAGGTGCAGCCGGAGTTCGTCGAACGTCTTCAGGCAATCGGCGACTGGCTACGCATAAACGGAGAGGCGATTTACGACTCAACCTATGGACCGATTCAGGGGCTGACAAATCTTCGATCAACAGCCCGCGGGAACAATATCTACCTGCACGTCTTCGATTGGACACCTCCAAAGCTCGTGGTCTCAGGGATTCACTCGAAGGTCTTGTATGCTCGCCTCCTTGCAAACAACCAGAAGCTCGAGTTTCAACAAACAGAGCAGGGGTTGACTCTTTCCTTACCCCAGGTAAATCCTGACGAGAATGCAACAGTCATTGCGCTTGAATGCTATTAGCCAATGTTTAAAAACCAACAGCCGCGAAGCGCCATCAGGCTATCAGTGGTCTGAGGCGCTGTCAGTTGCCGCCGTTATCAGCCATGAAGAAAATGAGCGTGTTGTCGAACTGGCCTGTCCCTTCTGGATGCTTCACAACGTTGCCGACGTTCTGGTCGAGGATGTCGACCAGTCTGCGTAGACGGCATGCGTTCGGCCTTCCACTGCTTGTAGCTGGTGCGTTCCCATGCAGGCACGCGCGGATCGCGTGGGGTCATCTGCCACTCTGGTTTGAGCAGGCCCTACCTCAGTTGCTTTGCGTGGCGTCTCTACTGCACGGTCAGTGTCAGACTGGTCGTACTCTGGAGGCTTGTTATCGCATCTGTAGCTGTGACAAGCATGGTGTAGGTTTTGGCAGTGCTTTGGCTCGCTGAAGATGAACTGTTGCTGCTGCAACCACTCAAGCTCATCGCTGCTCCCAAAGATAGCAATACCAGGGCTAGCATCGCCGATAGACGCTGCCTGTGTTGCAGGCGCTTACGAGCGGATTTGGTACTTATCGGCAGTAACAACAATCCCAATACCACCGGAGCGATAGGACTTCCGGGAAAATAGCTTTCATTGCGGGCCGTCTGGCTTTTGTTGGTCTGAATCGTCAAGGTGACCAATGTCGCCGCACTACCGGCTGGAAGTGTTGCCGGAGAGAAAGTCGCAGTCGCTCCCGTAGGAATACCAGTTACATTGAAATTCACCGCATTCGGAAAAGTTGTCCCGACTCCTGGGGCCAGCGAGAGGGTATAGGTTGCTGTCCCGCCTGAAGTCGTAGTCGCGCTGCTGGAACTAGACCCGGCAGAAAGCTTAAGGGTTTGTGCCGCTACGTTGAAACTTGTAGTCGCCGTTGATGACGCGTAGTTTCCGCTGGCTGCCTGGCTGGCGCTCAGCACAACCGTGCCCGCTCCAGTCAGTGTGACCGTCGTCCCGGAGATGTTTGCAGGGCCACTGACAACAGCGTAAGTAATGGCTCCAGTTGAGGCTGATGTTGCGCTTATCATGAAAGGCGCGTTGCCATATGTCTGTGCAGTAATGGTCGCAAAGGTTAGCGTAGGCACCATTGGCATAACGATGAAGCTGGTCGTCCCGATCGACGCGGCATAGTTTCCGTTGGCTGCCTGGCTGGCGCTCAGCACAACCGTGCCCGCTCCAGTCAGTGTGACCGTCGTTCCGGAGATGTTTGCAGGGCCACTGACAACAGTGTACGTAATGGCTCCAGCTGAGGCTGATGTTGCGCTTATCGTGAAAGGCGCATTGCCATATGTCTGTGCAGTGATGGTCGCAAAACTCAGTATCGGCAACTCAAGTGCAGTACCACTCAAAGCGATGCTGTGGGTTGCATAGTCTGGGGCTGCTGCATTCAGATTGGTGTCCGTCAGCACCAGCGATCCAGTGATGTTGCCTCCCCCAGTTGGTGCAAAGCTGATGGAAAGCTGGCAGGAGTCGCCTGCTGCCAGTGTTCCCACGCTTGAGGAACCTGACCCCACTAGAGGGCATGCAGTCGTTCCCGTACTGTTTAAACTAAAGTTCGTAGAGATGCTGGGGTTGTTTCCAGAAGCCGGTATTGGAAAACTCAATGCAGTGTTGCCGGTGTTCTGAACCGCAACGGTCTGTACACTGCTTGTCGAGCCCGAAGTCGTTGTTGCAAAGGTCAAACTCGGGGGATCTGCAAGATTCACTTCCCATACACTGTTGCTCTGGGCGCCAGATGCAAAGATGTTGTCGCTCCCATCGACGACCATACCCAGAACGCCGGTGAGGTTGCTCGCGACCGTGGTCTGCGAGTAAGTGCCCGCCGAAAGCGCAGCTTTGATCGCCCGCCCTCCGAAGGTCTCTGCAATGTAGACGTTGCCGTTCCCATCGACAGCTATCCCGTGGGGCCCGTTTAAGCCACTGGCAATCGTGCTTTCGGTATAACTGCCATTGGATAGGGTCTGCTTTAGAACCTGACTCGAGCCATCACTCACATACACATTGCCTTTCTCGTCCACTGCGATCCCGAACGGATAGACAGATCCCGAGATCAGGCTCTGGACATAGGTGCCATCAGTCAATGTTTCTTTCAACAGTTTGTAAGCGAGGCTTCCGATATACACATTGCCGCTACCGTCGACTGCCACGGACTCTACATTGCCGAGATTGCTGAAAACAGCACTTTGCGCGTAGCCTCCTCCGCTCAGGGGCGTCTCTTTCAACACCTTCGTAGCATCTTGGTCAGCAATATAGATATTCCCGGCTCCATCCACCGCCACTCCAACTGGATACGCCAGGCCCGTGGCTACAACGCTCTGCATGTAGCCGCTTCCCGTCCAGACCTCCTTGACCACCGCGTTTTGCGGGCTATTGGCACTCACAGCTTCGGCAATATAAAAATTCCCGGCGGCATCTTGAGCAATGGCATAGGGGCTCGTCACATTGCTGAGGGATAGGGTACTTAGGTTGCCAGTCGGAAAGTTGATCTGGGGTCCTGATCCAGTGCCGTGAGCATAACCGGTAGCAATCACACTTCCTGAAGTCGACCGAAGCACTGCCGCACCATAACGGGGGCCAGTGAACTTCGGATTTAGAAGCACATCAACCGTGCAACTCACGCCGGTGGTATATGGAAAGCTTGTCCCAAGAGTCGTGCAGGTTCCAGTGCCAGCATCTGTAAAATCGAGACCTTCTACCCCCTGAGCCAGCACCGACGGCTTGGCAATAGTACCTGCTGAGTCGAAGGTAAAGATTAAGGATACGGGCGAGCTTGCACTGCCAACACTTACGGAACCAAAGTCTCCGGATGACGGAGTTACTTTTGCAAGGCTGGCGTAATTTGCCATAAGAATATCGCCCTTGCCATCCACCGCAATATAGATGGGAACAACATTAAGATAGGAAGTTCGCCCCACCAGACTCTGGGTATAGCTACTACCCGATGGTGTCTCTTTCAGAATCTGACTCGCTTGTTGATTCTCCGTGGTACCGTAGACGCCAATATAAACATTCTCGTTGCCATCCACAGTAACGCTGCTTATATAGCTCAGACCGCCGACAACCGTACTTTGGACGTAGCTTCCATTGGTCAGCGTCTCTTTAAAGACCTGGTTGCTGCCTCGGTCACCGATATAAACATTGCCGCTTTCGTCCACGGCTACAGCACTTGGAAGCGAAAGACCGCTCCCGATCGTGCTTTCAACATAGCTACTACCTGACGGTGTTTCCTTTAGCACTCGGTTGCCGTTCGGATCTGCAACAAAAACATTTCCGCCCACGTCCACAGCAACGCTCCATGCTGCCCCAACAGTACTACTGACCGTGCTCTGGGAGTAGTTCTTGCCTGATAACGTTTCTTTCAGTAGCCGACCATTGCTCGAGTCGGCGATGTATAGGTTGCCGCTAACATCTACCGCAACACCCAGCGGGGATTGCAGGCCAGTGCCGATCGTGCTTTGTATATAGCTCCCGTTAGACGGGGTTTCCTTCAGTACGCGATTGTTCGCTGAATCGGCGATGTACAAATTCCCGCTGGCATCCACCGCAACCTGACGAGGGTTGTTCAGGCCAGTGATTGGCAATGTAACTTGGGATCCGCTAAAGTGCGCACTCTGCGCACTGCCGCAGGGGACCATTGTTCCCGCAAAGATACCGCAAAGTATCGCCACCCTCGCGGCCTTCCTCTTGGTGCGAGTTGGTCGGCCAGATCGAACTACACGAGAGCACACGGCAGAAAGATTTTTCAAACGAATCTCCAAAACAGAAATTGGAACGAAGAAGCAAGAGAACAATGGTCTGGATCAGTTAAGATCGTCAACGCTGGTCCGAAGTAAACGACGTTTACGTTCTTTCGGGAGAATACATTCCAAGATGAAGAAGTGCTATGCAAAACATGGGGGATGCCCTCGTCGTGGAGATTCCTATCTATTGACTGCTAGCTTTCGAACCGTGGCGGCTTTGAGCAGGCGCTGGCTCGCATCTATACAGGATCCGGGAACTGATGGGATCGGCAATAGAACTAATCTCGTAAAAAGAGCGCCGCACTACAGGCGTTCAGCTGCCTTCTGACTCGAATTGCGTCCTGGGGCTTACCCTGCCTTCTCTTGAGTACCATTCCGGCCTCTCGTCTCCTTGCCCAGAACGCTCAACTAGCGGGAATTGTGCCCGATTCAGCGAAGGCGGCCATTCCGCATGCGTCGGTCGACATTCAGAATGAGCAGACCCACTCAAATATCTCGATTACCTCCAATGACGCGGGCCTTTTCGCTGCCCCCGCTTTCACCAGGCTCCTACCGCATCACGGTGACGGCTCCCGGCTTCCAGACTCAGGTCGTGGAACACGCAACCGTCGCGGTCGCCGGCAAGATCAATCTGAATCTATTTCTTCATGCAAGAGGAACTAGCGAATCCGGCACGGTAAATGCCATAAGCGTCCTAGAAGCCACAGCAGTTCAACGTTCCGTCGACACCCAGTATCCAAGCGTCGCAAATGAACGAATCTGATTCAGATAGCCGTACAGATCGAAGCTTCAGCAAATCGCGTGGATCATCGACAGGGCACCCGGTCTCAGCGATGAGCGATTGCGTCCATCACCTTTGGATGTAACCCATAAAGAGATGTGCTCATCATGACGAGGACATCGTCTCATTGATACGAGTCTGAAGTAAGCCGAAACCGCGAAAGAGATGATCCTCTCCTGTCCCCTTCAGTAATCACCAGATGCGAACGCGCTGACCAGCAGGTAGAAAGAGATGGTCCTGCGATGTCACACCGAAAGCTGCATACCATCCATCCATATTGCGCACGACACCGTTGACCCGAAACTCCTGTGGGGTATGCGGATCAGAGGTCAGCTACGTGCGCAATTCATCCTCGCGAACTTTGCCCCGGCGGAGCTGTGCCCATCCAAGAAAGACGCGTTGATCCCCAGAAAAATCATCCACTGCAAGTGGGGCGTGATTCTTGAGCGAGAGATGGTAGGCATCCAGAGCGATATTCAGACCGCCAAGATCCGCAACTCTCCCGCACTGTCCAATGCACTGCCCTTGGTATCGAACCCATGCGTCAGTTCGTGCCCAATCACCGCTCCAACCGCACCATAGTTGATTGCCGCATCTGCGGACGGGTCAAACACAGGCGGAAGTAGAAACCCTGCGGGGAAGATAACCTGGCGAAGCCATCCGGTGTGTAAGGCATCAGCGGATTGAGGCGTTTCCAGCCACTCCCTTCGGTCAACAGGAGCGCCCAGATGAGCCAGCATGTCGTGCCAATCCGATCGAGCACAGAGCAGAACATTTCCAAGGAGGTCTTTCTCCTGGAAGTGTAAGGTTGAGTAGTCTCGCATGTTTGTCGGATACCCAATCTCAATGACGTAGGCATCCAGCTTGCGAAGCGCCTCCGTTCGCGTCCGCTCGTCGAGCCAATCGAGACGCACGATGCGTGCACGGAATGCCGCCTTAACATTTAGCGCGATCTCCTCGACTTGCGTTCGAGTTTCGGGGGAGAAGTAGGCTCCGGCATAAGCCTGTCCCACCGCAAACCGAAATGTGCCGAAGGATCCAAATCTATCCTCCGAGTCGTCTCCGGCTACTGCAATGACGGCGCGTTCCAGCGTTCAGGCTGCCGCTGTTGACCGCCGATAGCTCTTCCGTGAAATGCAAAGTGCGCGTCCACAAACGCTTTGGACAGATAGGGCGCTGCGTGATCCACAATCCTGACGGCCTCCCATGCCCGGATGGTGGAGAGAGGCGTGTGCGCATAGCACCGGCAACTGCAGCATATGGGTGGACCACCATGCTCCGCATGAAGCGTTCTGCCACAGACTGATGGGAAACTGACTTCTCAGTTCAGTATTGACCCTATATGGATTGAGTATTCCGGTCGAACTCGGTACGCGCAGCTTCGACGCGTTCCCGAGTCGAAATGGCCCACTTGGCAAGAGCAGTGACCGGACCAAGAGCATCCCGCCCCAGTTCCGTCAGTTCGTAATCCACTCGCGGAGGTATGGTCGGTGTCACCTTACGCGTGAGATATCCGTCTCGTTCCAACCCACGCAGCGTCGTCGTCAAAACTTTCTGTGAGATCGAACCAAGGCTGCGTTTGATCTCACTGAAGCGCATCTTGCCGCGCGACAACATAGCGATAACCAGAATCGACCATTTGTCGCCAATCCGAGCAAGCACATCGCTGACCGACTGGCACACTTCAGGAGGCAGATCGCTGATGCTGCTGAAACATCTCTGTGGAGTGGGAACCTTGAAGTGACTCGGTTTCATAAAAGTGCCTTCTTGTGCGCGTTGTTTCTTCTCCATAGTATCGCGGTATCACTTGGAAACCAGGTGTGTAAGGGATACGAGCAACAACATGAAGGAAACTGCACTGGAATATCGAACGCCTATGCCGTCAGCGAATCGCCAAGAGATGCTTGCCCACGCGATGGAGGTTACTCATGCCTAGCGCAACTCGAATCATCCTTGGCCTCGTCGTCGTTGTGATTCTGCTGTTTGTGGTCGCGATCGCCAGCCTCTGGAAGCCTGATGTGACGGTCGATTCCCTAAAGCTGCGCTGGGCTCAAGCTCCTTCACAGTTTGTGGCCCTCGATGGAATGCAGATTCATGTGCGAGATGAAGGGAGGCGTGACGATCCCACACCGATCGTCTTGCTGCATGGAACTGGTTCAAGCCTTCAGACCTGGAACGACTGGGCAAATCTGTTGAAGGCTACGCATCGCGTCATCCGTTTCGACCGGCCTGGGTTCGGGCTTACCGGACCGAACCCTAGCGGAGATTACAGCATGGATTACTATTCCGGCTTTCTGGAGCGCCTGCTCGACCAGCTCAACGTGAACGGCCCGGTGATCCTTGTTGGCAACTCATCTGGCGGATACATGGCATGGCGCTTTGCGGTCGCGCATCCTCATCGAGTCGCGCGGCTAGTCCTGATCTCTCCCGCGGGCTATCCGCGCTCCGTACCTCTGCCTCAGGGACTGCAGATGGCAATGAACCCGAGGATGGATTTTATTACCCACCATATTCTGCCGAAGTCCCAAGTGCGAAAGGGAGCGGAAGAGTCCTATGGCGATCCGTCCAGGCTCACAGATGACACGGTCGATCGCTACTACGACCTCACACGTCGCAAGGGCAATCGAACAGCGCTTGGGCAGACGCTTCGCGCAGCCATCGGACATGAAGACCCCATCTTCTATCGATCAGGTGAAGGTGCCGACTCTTATCCTTTGGGGTACGAAAGACAAGATCATCCCTGCGACCCCGGATGCGGAGCAATTCCATCAGCGCATCGCGGGCAGCAAGCTCGTCATGCTGCCGGAGGATGGTCACGTCGCGCAGGAAGAAGATCCCAACGGTACACTCGCCGTCTTCAGGCAGTGGTTGACAAGTGCAGAAAATCAGAAGGTACAGTCCACAAAGTAGATCATGATTTCTCGGATGAGTCATGCCAAGCGCTTATCGTGAAAGTCATCTGGCTCGTCAGATCACTACCGACAAGCCAACGGTTGAAGACTCACGTGGTGGCGGACGTTCTATCGGTAGTCGCGTGTCCCTGCCCTGCTTCAAACACCCCCTACGATCTGCTCCACACCGAGCACCCTGCACCTCGCCTCACTTCGGTGGCAAGAGCGCTGCCGGGACAACCGCGATATGAGGACGTCCAAACGCCTTCGCCAAATTGTTGAGGCGTGCCAACTGAAACGACTGGCTTACCGAGGCCCCCAGGGCTAACGCGTCAAAGGCGTGGAACGCACCTGGCACCACGAGAAGCTCCACCGGCACGCCCACCTGAATCAGGCGTTGCGCAAAAGCGATATCCTCTTCGACGAAGAGATCCAACGCACCAACACCAATCCACGTGGGTGGAAGTAATCCCAATTCAGGCAAACGAAAAGGCACAGCGCCGACAGGGACATCCTGCCCCACTTCGGTCCCCAGAAATGCACGCCAGCCCAAACGATTGTTTGCCGCGGTCCATACGGTGGCACCAATGTGAGATGGAACCGGTTGTGATCCGGTTCTATCGTCAAGCATTGGATAGGTCAGACACAAAAACACCACCGGGACTTCACCCAAACGGGCGGCCTTCTCAGCCAGCAACGTGGCATGACCACCGCCCGCGCTCTCACCCATGATTGCAATGCGACTAACATCCACCCCAAGCCCGTCGCCCTTGGCATGCAGCCACTTCAGCGCGGAGTAATTGTCGGAGACGGACTCGCGGTAGGTCGACTCGGGTGCAAGGCGGTAGTCGACCGAAAGGATGACGCAATCAAGCGCATCGGCATACGCTCGCAGATAGGGGACGAAGTCATCGGGTTTGCCGAGAATAAATCCTCCACCGTGTGTGTGGAGAATTGCAGGCTTCGCTCCTCCGGGCGAGGAGTTGATCAAGAGGCAGCGCACCGGCGGCTGACCAGGCTCCCCCGGAACCCGGATCTCCTCAACCTTGATTTTTCTTTCGAGCGCTGGCGCTTCGGGGAAAGAGGCCGCCGGCACCGATCGCCACTTTAGCAGTGCAATCTCAAGCTCGCTGGAGGTCATCTCAGCAGTAGGCGTGGGCATGTCTTCAGCGATGTTCCCGACTGCCTCCGCAGCAGGCCTGAGCTCCGGATCTACAAGCTCAAAGAATCTCTTCATCGATGCTTCAGGAGCCATAAGAGTACCTTTCACTATGTCAGCTGTGTTTCATTTGGCATTCTCGATGTGCCGCGGACCGTGGCATTGGCCTGCGGAAATGAACCGGAGCTGCCAGCTCCGATTCATGATCCGTCCATCAGGCCCTCGGTGGGAGTTCAGGGATACGTGTAGAAGCCCTCGCCGCTGGAGAGGCCGAGCTTTCCCTTGTCGATGTAGTTCTGCTTAATCCAGTCCGCGATTAGTCGTCCCTTTTCGTCACTGTGGCCGAAGACGTTGTACGGGGTGTTCATCCCTACGATGTCCAACACCTGGAACGGGCCATAAGGCACTCCGTTCGAAATACGCCAAACCTTGTCTACGTCCGCCGGCTCTGCGTAACCATCGACCACGAGCTCCAGTGCTGCCCTCAAAAAGGGTACGGACAGCGTGTTCATAATGTAGCCGGCCTTCTCTTTATGGATTGCAACCGGCACCATCCCGATCTTAGGCGCGAATGTCATACAGGTCTCGATGACGGAAGCGTCGGTCTCGGTCGTCCCCATGACTTCGACCACGTTGTGCTTCCAGATGAGATTGGCGAAGTGAAGGGCAAGGAACTTGCCGGGACGGCCGGTGAAGTCTTTGATGGCGGACGGAAGTAGGGTCGAGGAGTTAGTTGCGAAGATAGTCTTCGCGGGTGCCACCTTGCTCAGTCTGGTGTAGAGGTCACGCTTAATCTCAAGCACCTCCGGAACCGCTTCGATCACAAGATCGGCGTCGGCCACAGCTTTCGCTAAGTCGGTGAAGTAGGAGAGCCGATTCAGTGTATCTTCGGCCTTGCCGTCGGGAGCCTCAGGAAAATCGGCCTTATAGGACGTTACAAGGCCTGCCATGCGTTGCCGGGCCGCCTCGATTGCTTGTTCGTTGATATCGTACGCTGACACCTCAAAGCCGTTGTAGGCAGTTTGGAATGCAATCTGGGCGCCGAGCACACCGGTGCCCAGCACGGTAACTTTCTTAATTTCAGACATGACGTTTCTTCTTCCTCTCTCTTGCTGGCTGTTGCTTCTTCAACGGGCTGGCTGCACCGGCAAGATAGCCGGCAATGATCTGAGCAACCTGACCTCGTACCTGCGCGAGAGGATCCGCGTAGGCGGTCTTGGCGAACATTTCCTGTCCCGAAAGTTCAGGTACCACACTGAGGCGGCTGATGGCGAGGTTCATCACCGCGAACACCGATCGGCCGGCAAGTGCGGCTGCAGCTGGATCGACAGTGCTGCCCTGCTCGCGAGCAGCGTCCATGAGTCGTTCCGTAATGGCTGATTCCAGGGTGCGTACAAGCGCGAGAGCTTCTTCTCGGTGCTCCTGCCTCGGCCCCCCGAAGAACAGCTCCCGCTGATACGCGGCCGCATTGCCGGGTGCCCCATAGGCGTGCTCGATTGTGGGTGCGATGAGCGCGTACGCTACGGCGACAGGATCAGCCGCTGTTGTGGCGGATGCTCGGTGCAAGCCTTCTGCAATGGTTCCGCGGAACACCCCGTTGTACACCATGAGAAGAAGCTCACGTTTTGAAGCCGCATAAAGGAACAACGTACCCGCGCCGATGCCCGCCTGGGCCGCGATCTCCTGCGTGGTCACCGTGTCGTAGCCGTGCTCCGCAAAGAGCGAAGCAGCAACGGATAAGATGCGGTCGCGCTTCTGCGCCATGTTTCTGTCGCGCCGACCCTTTGGATGTCTAGGCATGACCGAACGACCTTTCGTCCTGTTGACGTACAATAACTGAGTACGCTCAGTTATTGTGCTACTCCGTCAGATGCGAGTCAAGCGCTGCAAGGTTCAAATTTGACGACGGATCATTGAGCGCAGCAACGCTCACGAACTTACGTTTGGTGGGGAATGATTCAAGTCGTACTTATATACGTACGTATTCTGATGGGTGCGCACGAGGATCGTGACATGCAGAATGTGGTCCAGATTCGGCAGTGGAAGAACAATTCGTATTTATATACATAATGTATCGCAGCCACTCATAATTTCATCTGATCTGAAGATCATTTACCCGAGGGAGCAAGATGACGGCAGTGCGCACAATGCACCAGGCACAACCCAAACATGTAGTTATCATCGGCGCGGGGTTTGCCGGACTGGCATGCGCGAAGACTCTCGCCACCAACCGCAACCTTCGCATCACGGTCATTGACAAGAACAACTATCACCAGTTTCAGCCGCTGCTATATCAGGTAGCGACCGGCATTCTCTCCACGCATAATGCAGCTTTCAATCTGCGGGCGCTCCTGCAACGGCATGACAATATCCACGTGAAGATGTCCGAGATTGTGTCGGTCGATCTCCAGAGGCGTCGTGTTACTGGCCGCCTTGGAGACGTCTATGATGCGGATTATCTTGTCCTCGCCGCAGGCGCGGAGCCACATTTCTTCGGTGTTCCAGGCGCGGAGCAGTTTGCGTTTCCACTCTATTCGCTGGACGACGCTGAGAGTCTGCGTTCGGAGATGATCCGGCTTTTTGAGCGTACCGAGTTGCCTGGCTCGGATCGTGCACGCAACCTCAACATAGTCATTGTTGGCTCGGGGGCGACTGGCGTGGAAACTGCAGGCGCGCTTGCCGATCTCATGCGGAAGACACCCCAGCACTTATTCAGTGAAGTTCAGCTTCGTTCCATCAGCTTGACGGTCATTGATCACGGGAGCAGTCCGCTCCGTCCGTTCCTTCCTCGTTCGCAAGCCTATGCGAAGAAGGTACTGGAACAACGTGGTGTTCAATTTCATCTCGGCGAGAGCGTGCAGGAAGTGACTGCTTCGGAGGTTGTCCTTGCGAGCGGCCAGCGATTACCCGCACAGATCACTATCTGGGCTGGAGGGAGCAAAGCTGCTCGTTTGTCCTCTGCGTTGAATATTCCGTTGGGTGCTGGCGGACGCATTGACGTGCAAGAAGACCTGTCACTTTCTGAGCATCCCGGCGTCTACGTCCTCGGAGACCTGGCTAATAGTGTTGGGCAGGACGGCAAGCCCCTGCCACAGCTTGGTTCCGTTGCCAAACAAGCTGGCGAGCACTGTGCACAGAACATTCTGGCTACGGTCGCGGGCCGCAAGCAGGAGCCATTCCACTATGTCGACAAAGGCATCATGGCGATGGTGGGACAAGGGGCGGCCATCACCGAGATTGGCAAGCAGCGCAGACCTCTCTATGGCATGCTGGCGTTCACTGCCTGGCAATTGGTTCATGTCGCACTCCTCCCGTCCTTTCGCATCGGCTTTCAGGCCTCCATCGAGTGGGCAATCGACTTCTGGGGCACTCTTCATCTCAATGCGATTGTCAGTCGCTCGTCGGATAGGGATTGATGCCCATTGGATGAAGTTGTGCCGAGCCGAGTCTCTGGTGCCCAACGGTTTGTTCCTGTTGCGGTTTGCGTCGCGGCTTTCATCGACTCATCGCGCAGAGACGTTTGCGATGGCTCGCGCAAATCAAGGCTTGGGCTGACTTCTGATGAAGAACCGGCAGAACTCGGCGAGTTCATATCCAATCGCTTTGCCCCCAAGGGAGAGACCATAACCAGACAGGGTCGTCTCTCGGCCGCGGCTTCGTACGGGATAGTAGAGCTGTGTCAGGGCCGAAGCGCCGCCGTATCCCACTAATGTGGATACATTCAACGTCGATCGTCCGCCATCCGTCCTTGTGATCAGCACCCGTGTAGCAGCGTATGAGATTCGCTTCATCAGGGAGTGTCCGGGACCAAGAACGTAGTACCGCGGATCTTCGTGCAGCACAGGTGCGAGGATGCCATCCGAGAAGATCAATTGGCTGGCTTGCCGGGCGCCTGCAGCTCCGACGCGTTGCGCAAATCCTTCCTTGTCCTTGCCGAATAGCGGATCCGCATTGAATCCCTGAGAGAGTCCGCCAGCTAAAACCGTGCCAATGGGATAGGCGTAGGAAAAGATCTCCCTTGTGGCGTAGATCACCTTGTCCTTCCCCTTCAATCCAGAAGCCTGGTATTCCGGTTCGATAACGGGAGCATAGTGCCGCGTGAGGTGGAGACGGATCGGGGTTGCCTGCTCAGGATTCCCTTCCTCTTCTCGAGAGGACACTGGTACCGGAGCATCCGGTAAAACCATCGCGGCAGTTTGCTCGCTAGAAGAAGACACACCCGATGGGAGAGTAGCACTGATCCCTTGAGCTGAAGCTGCGAGACCGAGGGCAAATGTTGGTAACGCGGCAAGAACGATCAAAAGAACTTTGATCTGGGATGTGGACATTTTTCTCCTGAGGGATTGATGTTTGTGGTTCGGCATGGCAACAGTCCATCGCCCAACTCGTTGCATTGCCCCGGAATGGTGACATTCGCGCAAAGAATGTTGGTTCGCGCAACAGTACTGGTTGTTAGACCCTTCCGACCGGTTTGACTTGAACACGAATGCCTGATTTTTTTGAATCCGCTATAAATACGATCTGAATTTATATGCTTAACGCATATAAAAGATGCCGCTGAGGATCGTTACGATTCACAATGCGTGAGCAGGTTAGGAAGCTCCTAGGTCATCCTTGGCTGATCGTCGCGACTGTTTCCCTTGCCACCTTCATACAGGGCTGGATATGGTTCTGGCCGTCTTTCCTTCTGAGCAAAAACAAGCCAGGAAGAGAAGCTTCAGCGGAGAGCAATCCATTAAAACGGTGGATGAACCGGCGACCAGCTAGAATGTGACCTGCATTCGAATTCAAAGAGCATCCAAATGTCACCTTCAGCCAAGATCCTATCTCCTCGCAAGCGGCTCACCCGGGAAGAGAGCAAGGCCCTGACGCGCCGTCGGCTCATCGACGTTGGACGGAAGCATATTCTTCGTGATGGGCTCGGCAATGCTGTGGCCGAACGCATCGCGGAGGAGGCGGGATATTCTCGCGGTGCGTTTTATGGAAACTTCGAGGACAAAGAAGACCTCTTCCTCGCCATCCTGTTGCAGGATCAAGAGCAACAATACAGCCTCTTTCGGGCGATCTTCGACAGAAATTCCAATCCAAAGGTCTTAGTGAAGGAGATGCGCGACGCCTTTGCAACACGTGTCACGAACGGGGAATGGGTATTTTTGCAAGCGGAGTTTGAAGCCGGAGCCCTACGCAGCGAAAAGATGAAGGCTCTTTACGCTGAGATGCACCGCCATATGCTTCGAGAGGGTTTGGAGATCGCTCGACGCCTGGCAAAGGCTCCCAAAGTGCGGATGCTTCTGAAACCCGCGGACCTGATGATCACCATGATCTCCCTTTCCCAGGGATTGGCGGTCAATCAGAGGCTTCTGGGCAATGATCTATCCGAATCGAACACACGGAAACTGATTCGCGAGATCTTCGATCAGTTTATCTCGGTCGATGACTAGCACGTACTCGCGTAAGGTATGCCATTGGTTGGTATTGAAGGGCCTGGCTTTTCTATATCAAGGTCAGAGTTAGCCTTCGGCCGGTTGAAGGGCCTGGATTTTCGATACCAGTTAGAGAGTTAGTTCTCGGCCCGTTTTTATTTCAACCGGGTCGCGCTTAAGCGCGAACTGACTGGCGAACTCTGCAGGTGACCTGTAGCCACGGCCCTGTGAGGAGAACTCACAATTAATTTCGCTTGCGACGCTTATCGATTCCAACGTCAACATCCCCTTGAGCAATACGAAACTACATCTGGAAATTGTGTTACCTAATGCTTATTACAGATGTAGTCGATTCTGCATCAGATTCAGGCTTTCTGGATCTAATATCAGGAGTGGTGAGAGGTAGCATGAGAACCGGTAAAGGAAAAACGGGACGACCAATCGGGTTCGATCGAGACGTTGCCCTTGAGGCAGCAATGCTGCTTTTCTGGAAGCGCGGCTTTGAAGGAACTTCCATGGCCGATTTGACGCAGGCGATGAATCTCAGCCCCTCAAGCATCTATGCCGCCTTTGGCGATAAACAGTCGTTGTTTTCCCATGTGGTCAAGCGATACATCGAGACTCGTGCGCAGTATGCCGCCGAGGCTTTGGCAGAACCTACGTTCTCGAAAGTGGTCCGGGCACTCTTCGACAACACCGTCACTTTCTTGACAGGAACCGGCCATCCCCCGACCTGCATGACGCTTGCTGGAGCGGTCGGGTGTAGCACCGAGGGGGCGGAGGCTAGGGATCTTATGACCGAGATCCGTAACCAGAACGATGCGGCGATGAAAGAGCGTTTTTTGGCAGCCAGAAGAGCAGGTGAAATGCCTAAAAACATCAATGTTGACGACTTCACGCGTTTCATCTCGGCCACCCTGGCAGGTCTCTCGATCCAAGCTGCGAATGGAGCGACGAAGACAGAACTCAAGAGAACCTCGCAGACCGCGCTGAAGATGCTCGGCTTCTAAGCAAGCAGAGGGCTGTTGAGTCTGCGGTTATCTCCCTCACCCGTTCATCTGTTTGTCCTTGGCCTGACACTCTCGGTAGCCCTAACCTCACGAATCAACTTTCCCGTCGTCAGGCCAGGGCCGACCAAGTTTGCGCGCATGGCAAGATCATCTGCAAGGGTCAGTTCTTCTCGGAATGCCCTTCTGCTTTTCGCTTGATCCCTTCCACCCAGTCCTGGTGATAGCGAAACAGAGCCCCTGGATGTTTCTTGCCGATCAGTTCAAGAAAGAAGTCCCCCTGCTGCGTCTCTTCGGAGAGGACGTGACAGCCATTCTCGGTCGGGGTGATCACCCAGCCATGGTAGGCAGTCGAACCGGAGTCGTCTCCGTCGACTGTGGTGACCCACGCAAGTCTGCGGCCAGGTACAAACTCTGTAACGATCGGAGTCATCGGAAAACCGACCGTCACGCGATGAAATCTCGTGCCGAGCGCCAGTTCCGATTCGCCGCTCAAGATTTCCACTTGGTCCTCGGGTGGAAAGTGTTCTGCCCAATTCTTAGCGTCGACAAGCATCTTCCAAACCAACTCGGCTGGAGCATTCACGTTGATGTCGTTCAGCGCATAAATGGGTGAAATCTTCGGATCGTATTGTTCAGGCCAAATCACATGGTCGTACATGACTTACTCTCCCTTCCTGAAGAGGTCTTGAAAGATGAGTGGGGCCCAGCTATTTCCATGGGCCTGAACCAGACGGCCTCCTTCTTCCAGCTTCCCGAGGAAAACGCCGGCGTAGCCGAGTTGTTCTACAATCGACGCCACCTTACGGGCCGCACCTTCCGAGTTGCTTGACAAGAACAGAACACGCCGATCGCCATCGATCTCAGGATCTTGAGCGAGCGTTGCGGCCGGCAGATGATTGAAGGCTTTCACCAGGTCTGCCCCTGCCAACGCCTCGGCAATCGCGGTCGAGGACGCACGATTTCCCAGCTTCTCCGGAGGAACACCGTAGGCGTTGGTAGCGTCAATCACGAGCTTCCCCTCCCAGGTCGGAATTGACTTTGCGATCTCAGGGTAGGTCGCGAAAGGAATTGCGAGCAGGATGACTTCGGCTTCAAGAGCATCATTTAGAGATTTGGGGATGACCGTTGGACCGATAGCGTTTGCGATCGGGGCCAGCGCCTCCACGGATTTGCGGCTTGCAATCGACACTTCCAGCCCTTTGCGGGCAAAAGCCTTGGCTAGTGCCTTTCCGACTGCACCCGCTCCGAGGATCGAATAACTCATTGCAATTCTCCATACTGCGGTTGGTGTTGCTGTTGATAGGGTCTGGCTCGCGCTTCGGCTGGCAACGGCACCAGGTCCCTCACTAGTAGAGGACGAGCCAGAATTGGAACCAAACTAAAGGAGACATAATTTAAAAGGGACCGTTGCTGTTCCTCCACGCCGGAGGTGGAGGAATTTGTTGAGGGAATCCCCAACGCTCGGCAATCTTGGCATCTTCCACTCTGTACAGGTCGATGTATGCACACGGCTCTTCGTTGACGGTTCCGGCGGCAACGATGAAGACGAAGTCGCCTTGACCTAGAACCAACTTGATCTCGTCAATCGTCCTATTCCGCACAAGTCTTTCTAGGTCGTTCATGAAGGCTCCAACACCATCTCGGACGCCAGGTTCGTGTCGGATGCATGCGTCGCCGTGGAAGTATTTCGGTATGTCATCGTGGCGGCCCGAGACATGTACCGTTTCGTAGTAGTCCTTTACAAATGTCTTGTTCTTCTCGGTATTCTCGAAGCCACTAGCCACAACCGGTCCGTCAGTCTGCGTATGGCCGCTCATGTTCGGAGCCGCTCCCGGAGCGGAGAAGGACCAATGTTCTACGATCAACCCATCCTCGAATCTAAAAACATCGAAGAAGACACTCTGACCCTTGATCGCTCCCTCAGAATGAGCAACGACGTATGCGCCGTCTTGAAATGCGCGGACACTTTGAATGCGATGATCGCCTGATGCTGCCTGACGCACATACTCGCGGAAGCCCTCGACGCCGTCTGCGAGGGCTGGAGCATGTTCCACGAACCGTGCTTCATTCATGTATTTGGTCGCGAGATCTGGATCGGAGGAAGTGACGCCCTCGAAGACCGAAAAAACTTTTTCAATTGCGCTCATCGCCATTTCGTTCTCCTTGATGCATCAACCAAGAATGTGCAGGAAGTTTGGCTGGCCATTCGAGGCCTGCAAACCGCCGTCAACCGGAAGAATCGCTCCGTTCACGAATCGGGCCTCGTCACTAGCCAGGAACGCAATTACTGCTGCGACGTCTTCCGGAGCCGCGGCTCTGCCGATCGGCATTCGAACCCTGAAGGCCTCCTGAATTGCTTCATTAGCCTCAAGTGCGCCTGTTGCTTCGGTGGAAGTGAGGCTCGGGGCAACCGCATTGACACGAACGCCACGAGAGCCATATTCCAGCGCCAGAGCGCGGGTGAAGTTCGTTACGGCACCCTTGGCGGCGTTGTATGAACTCATTCCCCAGTCAGCACCCAATCCGGAGGCAGACGAAAGGTTGATGATCGTCCCACCTGTCTTCAGCAGGTGAGGCAGGGCCTCTCGACAGCCGAAGTAGACACCATCGAGGTCTGTCGCCATCACCTTACGCCAGGTTTCGGTGGTCGTTTGCTCGAAAGGGCCAAAGATGGCAAAGCCTGCATTGTTGATCAGAACATCCAGCCGTCCAAACTTCTCGATCGTGTCTCCAACCAAGGTCGCAACATAGGCTTCGTTTGAAATATCTCCGGGGTGAACAAGAGCGTTCGCGGGATTGACTCCCGCCAACGTTTCGCGCAATTTGTGTTCGCGCCGACCGTTCAAGACCACCGAAGCGCCGTCTCGCAAGAAGACTCTGGCGGTTGCAGCCCCTATCCCAGAACCGGCACCCGTGACAATCACTACCTTGCCGTCAAATCGACCCATCGTTCCCTCCTAAAAAAACTAATAAGCGATTCCGAGTGCCTCGTTGACACATATGGAATCATCACTACAGATGTGCTAGGCTCTGCATTGGATGCACATTTATTTAGTGGTCATTCCAGATGTCAGGAGTAAAGCAAAGGACGAGGCGCGCCGCGTCTAACGACTAGAAACTACGAGCGCTTCGCGCATATGGGTGCCTAAACCTAGGCGATGTTTGCCTAATCGACTGTTCGTCCAGCCGCCCATGAGGGCGTTCCAGAGAACCGAAATCAAAGCGCCGACCATAGTAAGAGAAGCAAAGGCTGGGTCTGAGTGCTGAGACTTAGGCAACGAAGTCTTCGGAATTAAGTAGAAATCTTGAATCGGATGAGTTGCCGCACACATCTGTAGTGACTGATACACATATAGCGAAAACGAGGGGATCTTGTGATGAGCGCACTCAAAGGGAAAGTAGCTGTAATTACAGGCGGAAGCAGTGGCATTGGTTTGGCAACCGCCAAGCGATTCGTGGAAGAAGGAGCCTACGTCTTCATCTCTGGACGTCGGCAAGCCGAGTTGGATAAGGCAGTTTCCGTCATCGGCAAAAATGTGACGGCCATTCGGGCGGATGTTACCAACCAGGACGACCTCAGCAGAATTGCTGTCGCTGTCAAAGCCGAGAAAGGTGTTGTGGACATCGTCGTTTCAAGCGCCGGTATCACCGAGCAGGGTTACATTGACACGATCACACCGGAACACTTCGACAAGGTGTTCAATCTGAATGCCCGCGCACCTGTCTTCCTGGTGAACAAGCTGCTGCCGCTAATGACAGGTGGCGGTTCGATCATCCTGGTGTCGTCGGCGATGCACCTTATGGGAATCGCGGGGCACACAGCATACGCAGCAACGAAAGCCTCACTGCGTTCGTATGCTCGCACATGGGCTGCAGAGTTCAAGGATCGCGGCATTCGCGTGAACACCCTAAGCCCTGGTGTGACCGACACCCCGATGCTTGACTCACAAGCCGCCGGTCTCGGTGACTACGAGACGGTCGTGGGTCACTACAAAAGCATGGTTCCGCTTGGCAGGCTTGCACAGGCTGAAGAAATCGCGAACGCAGCAGTTTTCCTAGGCTCGGACCAAAGCTCGTACGTAACTGGTTCGGACTTGATGGCGGACGGGGGCATTGGTCAAGTCTAAGCAACCATGCTGTGACGTACGCTCATGCACGCGAACGAGGGTCTGAGAAATAGCTTCTGTTTCCAGCCCCCTTCTCCGTCGGTCGATTCCCTAATCGCTTTGAAGGCTACAGGTGACGAAAGATGGAGGTGCGTGCTCTGTTCTATCGACGATAAGTAGACGGAAGCTGGTCTAATGAAAGCAGTTGCGATTCAAAGATTTGGAGGACCGGAGTCCTTTCCATGATTGAGCTTCCCGACCCGGTTCTCAATGCTGGAGAAGTGATGATCGCAGTCGAGGCAATCAGTGTCGCTTTCAAGACGCGATGATCCGGAACGGCTCACTGGCAGCGTAATCAAACGACGTTCTTGCCACATGGGCGATAATTGCGATAGCCAACTTCCGGTACCAACAGGCAGCCCATGCTGTGTGGTCGATAGAATCGAGCAATGAGCTTTACTGGCGACATCTGCGAGGTAAACCAGAGCCGTAAGCCACTCAAGCTTTCGCGAAGTGAAGTGATCGAGGGAGCCGAACTTTACGAGGGCAAACTCGTCGACAGGTTTGATACCGGTTGGCACCTTCACGACGGTTGGCAATTCGTCGCAGTGACCCACGGTGAGCGGTGCTACCAGTTCAAGTCCGGAACCATAGTTGCTAAGCCGGGACATCTGGTGCTTCTCCCCCCAAATCTCGTTCATAGAGCTAAGGGCGGCGAACATGGGAAGACCAGCTTTAAGATCGCAACTCTTCCAGCCCTACGCTTGAGGGAGCCGTTGGCTCCCATACCGGTCGAGTTGTCTGACTCGACACTGTTTGACCGTTTTCTCTCGGCCTACCAATCTCTTCAGGAAAACAAGACAAGTGCTGGCAACGCAACTCTGCTTGCACACATACAAACGATGCTTGCAGTGGCAGGGCCTACGAAGGATGAAGGGCAATCTCGTGCTCCATCCTTCGTCACCGAGATGAAAGCTTATCTTCTGCAATCACTCGATAAAGTGCCATCTCTGGCTTCTCTTTCCGTCAGAGCATGTGTCAGTCCTTACCATCTTGCGCATACATTCACGAAGTTCATCGGTCTTTCGCCGCTGGCATTTCAGGCACGGGCCCGTCTTCTGAAATCAAGAACATTGATCTCAGAAGGAAGCAGTCTGATTGATGTAGCTCTGTCTCTGGGGTTCTCCGACCAAAGCCATTTCGGACGGCACTTCAAGAGTGTTTATGCCATGACACCAAGTGAGTACCGTCAAAGCATTACCTCCCGCCCGCGCTAACCGCAAGATCGTTCTAGAACGTCCTCGCCGAACTGGTGTCCACTTGCATGGGACAACAGTGCATAGCGAGGTGGAATACGGCAAAGAGCAATCAATCAGCGGCCAGAGTGAACAAGGGTTTTGAGCCAGCACCAGATGCGAGGCGGACGCTTGCTTTGGCGAGCCTTGCCCATACACTTCATGACGGTTTCATGGATATGACTTATGTTCTGCTTCCGATCTGGCAGACAGACTTCTCGCTCGACTATGTGGCTCTCGCTCTCTTGCGAGGCTTGAACGTCGGTGTTCTGGCCGCGCTGCAACTACCTTCCTCGCGTCTCGCGAAGTTATGGAACGCGCGAACCATACTTATACTTGGCACCTTACTCAGTTCGATTGGCTATGGTTTGGCTGGGCTCTCCAGTGGACTGGGTGGCCTCTGTATCTCGCTCGCACTTGCAGGCGCAGGTGGAAGTACGCAACATCCACTCGCTTCTGCTGCTGTATCTCGCGCCTATGGAACTAGAGCTCGAGGGCCGCTCGGAACCTACAACTTTGCAGGAGATCTCGGTAAAGCATTCCTGCCACCGCTTATGTCCGTGTTGCTGACGGTGATGCATTGGCGATCGGCCCTCTGGATAGCCGCAGGATTGGGATTTCTGGTGTCCGTATCGCTTCAGTGGCTTATGCCTGCTATTCCAGCCGGAAGTTCTCAGCCCGAAGAGATTTCATCTCCAGATCACGGGCACTCAAGCGAGCGTGGCTTCTGGCTGCTCTTCATCATCGGCGTTCTGGATACGGCAACCCGCATGGGATTCCTTTTGTTCCTTCCGTTCCTACTCAAAGCAAAGGGAGCCGGTGTGACGACAGTTGGACTAGCTCTTTCTTTCGTATTCATTGGAGGGGCCTTCGGAAAAGCTCTCTGTGGCTGGCTCGGAGAACGACTTGGGTTGCTGGCCACTGTGGTGACGACTGAACTTGGTACGGCAGCAGCAATCTTCGGGGTGCTCTACCTGTCTCTTCGGCCAAGCATGATCCTGCTCCCATTCCTTGGGGTCATGCTCAATGGAACATCATCGGTGCTCTACGGTACTGTCCCAGAACTGGTGAAAAAGACGCAGATCGAGCGTTCCTTTGCGATGTTTTACACGGGCGTTCTCGGATCGAGCGCAGTTGCTCCCGTGATTTATGGGCGACTCAGTGACTTGGCGGGAATTGTCTGGGGAACCACCGCTGCTGCCGTCACCGCCTTGGCCGTCGTGCCACTTATATCGGTTCTAGCGCCACAACTCAAACAACGGGAGGTTCATGGATGAATTCCGATTCGAACACACCATTGATGCTGATTACGGGCGGTAGTCGCGGCGTAGGCGCAGCGACGGCGCGGCTTGCTGCGGAAAGGGGCTACGATGTCGCTCTGAGTTATGTGTCCAATGAATCCGCTGCTCTCGCGGTCGTTGCAGATGTGAAGGCTTTCGGACGCCGAGCATTAGCAATACGCGCGGACAGTGCGGACCCAAACCAAATCAAGCAGCTATTCATGGGGATCGATCGAGAGTTCGGTCGCATTGATGTACTCATCAACAACGCTGCAATCATTGCGCATCACTCCCGTGTCGAAGACCTTAGCTTTGAGCGGATGCAGCGCATCTTCGCGGTCAACTCCATCGGTCCAATGCTTTACGCGCAACGGCGGCGAAAAGGATGTCTCATCGTCATCAGGGCCGCGGAGGCGTCGTCATCAATATCTCTTCGGCCTCTGCTCGCCTAGGCAGTCCGAACGAATACGTTGATTATGCCGCTTCAAAGGGAGCTATTGAGACCTTCACCATCGGCTTTGCGAAAGAAGTGGCACGCGAAGGAATACGCGTGAACTGCATTCGGCCCGGCCACATCTACACGGAGATGCATGCGAGTGGAGGAGAACCTGGCAGAGTGGATCGAGTGAAGGATACGATCCCGATGGGTAGAGGAGGAAAACCGGAGGAAGTCGCAAACGCAGTCTTGTGGCTCGCAAGCGCCGAAGCCTCCTTTATCACCGGAACGTTTCTCGACGTCACGGGGGAAAGTAAGAATTGTCGGCCACCACGCGTCTCCTATGAGCCCGTCCCGTTTGTTAATGAGTCTCGTTGTAGTCATTCATCCATTCGGCTTTAGGACTCTACAAGCGCAGCGTGATGGGATGAAAAGGAGTGGTGGGTGTTACGGCGCGCGAACGGCCCGTGAGGGAGGGTGACGGAAGACGCAAAGCGACTGAAGTCAGGGAGGGTTGCCCTCCTGAGGCACCGCAATGTCGATTACGGATGCCGGACGGCTGCCTCGTAACTGGCCAACGTGCAAGACGCTCCATGCTCCTCGCGGCTGAGATTCCCTTGAAGCTTGAATGCTCGTTGGAAGGTGACGGTGAAGACGGTATCGTCCTCGAAAGCAACGGAGATCTCAGGACCGTACGGATCGTTCTCGTAGATTAGCCACCGCGCCCACAAGCTACAGGCTACCGAAAAAGGCATGGATGTCTGCAGCGAGGAGTTCGGGAACCTCAGCGGCTGCAAAGTGTCCTCCCTCGGGAAACACCGTCCAACGTGAGACGTTATAGCCGCGGTCGACCCAGCTACGGGGAGGCATCACGATCTCTTTCGGAAAGCATGCGATAGCGCACGGTGGTTGAACATAATCGGTCGAAGTGAAGTGGAGCGGACTTCGCCTACCTTCTTGGTACATTCGGAACGAGGATGCGATCGTTTGCGTCATCCAGTAGAGAGTGACGTTCGTCAGTAGCGTGTCTTTCGAAAAGCTTTTGTATACATCTCCATCACAGTCTGACCACGCGCGAAATTTCTCAAGTAGCCAAGCCGCTAGACCTACCGGCGAATCGTTGAGTGCATAGGCGAGCGTCTGAGGTCTTGTGCCCTGCAGATGGGCATAGGCGCCGTTCTCGTCGTACCATCGTGCGGCACCGCTCAGGAAGTTCTGTTCCTCCGGAGTGATTTCAGCCCCTGCGGCAATGTGCGGCCGGTAAGATCCGGGAATGTAGTTGAGATGTATGCCGATTAGATGTTCGCTGTGGCGCAATCCAAGAGCGGTACTCACGCCAGCACCAATATCTCCACCCTGTGCAGCGAAGCGATCATAGCCCAACTTGTCCATCAACTCTACCCACATCGCAGCAATCCGAAAGGCGTCCGTACCGCGGGCCTTAGGACTCTCGGAAAAGCCAAAACCGGGTAGTGAAGGAATGATCACATCGAACGAGTGTTGGTTAGAAAACCCGTGCACCTCAGGACTAGTCAGCAGCGGAACGATCTCGAGGAATTCAAGGAACGATCCAGGCCAGCCATGTGTCATGACGAGTGGGATTGGAGCAGATCCGCTGCTCTTGAAGTGAAGGAAATGCACCTTCCCCCCAGTGGTTTGCATATGATAATGCGGGAGTTTCGAAAGCCTTAATACCTGAGACTTCCAGTCGAAAGAGTCCCCCCAGTAATCACAGAGCTCTTGCAAAAAAACGCGACTGGCTCCATCGATCCAGTCGGAGTTCGATATCTCGTCAGGCCAGCGGGTTTGTCTGATACGGCGCCGTAAATCCTCCCAGTCGGCAGAAGAGAACGGCAGCTCGAACGGATCGATCATGGGAAACCTCATGGTTATCTATCGGATTCCGATGAGTGCATGGAATCATGCACTCATCGAGATCCTCTGATATCAGATGGCAGTCATGCCGCCATCGACGAACATTTCCTGCCCGTTAACGAAGCTCGAATCGTCAGAAGCAAGAAACAGCGCGACCGTAGCTACTTCCTCTGGTTGCCCCATCCTTCCCCGCGGGATCAGGGATTCGAAATACTGCTTCGCTTCCTTGGTGAGAACGGCTTCCTGCATCGGTGTGGCGATAGCACCAGGAACCAGCACGTTCACGCGAATCTTTCTATCCTTCAGTTCGTTGAGCCACGTGCGTGCGAAGGAACGCAACACCAACTTGCTCGCCGCATACACGCTGAAACCAGGAAAACCCTTCGCCGAAGCATTTGAGCCGGTCATGAAGATCGATCCGCCATCGTTGAATAGCGGCAACGCCTTCTGAACCGTAAACAGCGTGCCGCGCACATTCAGGTCGAAGGTCTTATCGAAGTGCTGCTCGGTGATCTCTCCCAATGGGACGGCTTCGCCTATGCCGGCACTCGCGAACAAAACGTCGATCCTGCCCTTCTCTCGCTTGACTGTATCGAACAGGCGGTCGAGGTCGTCGAGATTTGCCGCGTCACCGCGCACGCCGGTCACGTTGCGGCCGATCACCTTGACGGCCTCATCAAGCTGCTCCTGTCTCCGACCCGTGATGAAGACGTACGCACCCTCCTCAACAAACTGCTTGGCACTCGCCAAAGCCATGCCGCTCGATCCACCTGTGATGACTGCAACTTTTCCCTCAAGCTTTCCCATAATTGCTCCTTTTGATTGGTGTGTTAGATCGCTGAGAATCCGCCGTCGACGGCGAAATCTACCCCGTTCACGTAGCTCGCTTCATCAGAAGCGAGAAACAGTGCAGCTGCCGCGATCTCCTCGGGACGCCCCATCTTTCCTCGTGGAATCAGGGACTCGAACATCTCCCTCGTCGCCTTATCGAGTCGCTGCGAGTCCGGTGTGTCGACCTGCCCCGGGCTCAGTACATTTACCCGGATTTTCCTGTCCTTCAGTTCGTTGAGCCAGGTGCGAGCGAATGAGCGCAATGCTGCCTTGCTCGCCGCATACACGCCGAAACCTGGGAAGCCTTTCACCGATGCGACCGACCCGGTCATGATGATCGATCCGCCATCGTTGATCAGCGGCAAAGCCTTCTGAGCCGTAAACAGCGTTCCTCGCACAATGAGACCGAATTCCTTATCGAAATGCTGCTCTGTGATCTCGCCGAGTACAGCGGCTTCGCCCTTGCCTGCACTCGCGAAGAGGATGTCGATCTTGCCTTTCTCTCTCTTGACTGTCTCGAACAGACGGTCAAGGTCGTCGAGATTTGCCGCATCGCCACGCACGCCTGTTACGTTCCGGCCGATCATCTTGACGGCTTCATCGAGTTGCTCCTGCCTGCGTCCCGTGATGAAAACGTAGGCACCTTCTTCGACGAACTGCCTTGCGGTTTCGAGCGCCAGACCGCTCGATCCACCCGTGATGACGGCAACTTTTCCCTCAAGTTTTCCCATAACTGCTCCTTATGTCGGTGTGTAGCATCTGTTACAGAGGAGTAGATCTCTCAAGCCACGGACGAGAACTGCCCAAGAGTCCTAATATTTTGTCCATTCGTCCAAAAGAGGAGGCTATGTTGGATCCAATAACCGATGTCTTCAAAACGATGCATATAACCGCTTTCGGCCTGCACAGGCTCGAAGCCACAGCCCCGTGGGGCGTGAAACAGGAAAATCAAGCCGAAGAAAACGTCGCGCCTTCCGGCAAAAAGACTTCCCCAACCGATTTGGCGCACTTCGCCATGCTTTCGCGCGGCAACTGCTGGCTGAGTGTTGAAGGGATTGCGGAGCCGGTGCCTCTCACCGGTGGCGATTGCTTTTTACTGGCTAAGGGAACTTCTATTGTTTTGCGCGACAGCCCGAGAACGCGTCCGAGGTTGACCTTCCGTGAGATCGGGGCCAGGGCCAACGGCAATATTGTTCTTTATGGAGGAGGTGGCGCGCCGACGACCATCGTCTGTGGTTCCTTGAGTTTTGATCACGCCAGTCTGAAGCCGATCACTCAGTTATTGCCGAGCTTCATTTTGATGAAGGCCGATGAGGCACGCACGCTTGCTCTTCACAACACAGTGCACGCGCTTGCTTCGGAGATGGCAGCACAGGCTCCGGGATCTGAAGTCGTCGCGACTCGACTGGCCGAGGTTCTGTTTATCCAGGTACTCCGGGCGCATATCGCGTCGGAACCAGAACGCAACAAAGGATGGCTTAGTGCGGTTTTTGATCCTCAAATGGGCGCTGCTCTGAGTGCCATTCACGATAGTGTGAAGACACCCTGGACGGTGGAATCCCTGGCCGAAGCGGCGGGCATGTCTCGCTCCGCCTTCGCAGCGCGTTTCAAAGATCTGCTCGGACAAACTCCACTGGAATACGTCACGGAATGGCGGATGCAGAAGGCGATGCAGTTACTACACCAGCGCGACAAGAAACTCATCGACGTTGCTCGGTCGGTCGGTTACGAATCAGACGCTTCGTTCAGTAAAGCGTTCAAACGAGTTGTCGGGGCCAACCCTGGCGAATATCTCAAACGCGGTGCCTGACAATCAACGCCATGTCGGAATCGCGAAAGATCTTCGAAGCGGAAGGCGCGTAGTTCCGTTGAAAAAGCGTTGGCGCCGACAGTGTCAGTCGCTTCTACCAAGCCGACTACCAGGAGTGTCGTTTCTACTTAGGGCACTCAGGCGAGCAGACCTGCTTCGTCGAACGTCAGTCGCGGACCGCGAGGGTGGACTGCTTCCGGGTTTGCATAGCCCAGGCTGCAAATAAAGTTCGATTTGATCTGCGTTCCGGCAAAGAACTCACGCTCAACACCGGCGTTGTCAAAGCCTGACATCGGCCAGCAATCCAGCCCCAATGCACGAGTTGCAAGGATCAGATAAGCGCCTTGCAGGCTTCCATTCCGCATCGCCATGTTTCTGTCATACCGGGCGCTTGCAGCATCCCCTGCACCACCTGGACATGCGTAGGCCCCCACTTCATCAGATCGTTATAGCGGGAAAATTACATCGTCTGAGACAGCCGCGTCTGTGCATCCATTGGGCGTCCGTGCGGTTAGAAAGAGTTGATTCAAAGCCTCTGGCGCTAGAGCAGAATTCATGAATCCTGCGCGCTAAGCGCATCAGCGATTTGGCGCTGATCGGGAAGGCATATCCATGCCTTCAAAGCACCACCAGTCAGGGATAGGCGACGAGTTGTGCGTTTCTTAGGACTTACGCGGTGACTTTGTTTTATGGAACACACTGACGAATGATTTGGAGCCTTTCCCGTTCAGCAGTGCACTTAGCTTTTCGACGGTGTCCGCTGTATTTTGCGGAATCTTCACCACTACTCGAAGCGTTGGCTCACCTTCATAACGCAGAGTCAAAGGTTGGAACACCATACGCCCAGCCACCGGATGATTGAATTCCTTTGGGCCGCCATGATTCACTCGAACGTCGTGTTTCGGCCACCACTTCCGGAACTCTGGACTGGTTCGCGACAGTTCTTCTACCAGTTTCTTGTGCCATGCTTCTCCGGCGCTATGAGCTGTACTTGCTCGAAACATGGCTAGCGTGTCCTGCGCTTGCCGCTTCCAATTCACCAGAATGCTCCGATGAACCGGATCGGTAAAGAGTAGCTTGAGAACATTGATCGGGCCGCTGGGATTCATGCTGTAGTCATGGAATACGATCTGTGCCGCACGGTTGGAGGCGATGATCGTCCAATCGCTCATTGAGGCATAGGCCGGATATGGCATCGCATCGAGCAACATTTGAAGGTTCGCGTCCACGACATTTCCGACACCTTCTTTGTCGGCTGGCGGGTGACCGCGCGCAATCAGAAACAAGTGCTCTCTCTCTGCTCGATCAAGACGCAGGGCCTGCGCAAGCCGTTCCAGGACATCGGAAGATGCCCTGACTTGGCGCCCCTGCTCCAGAAACGTGTACCAGGCGACGCTTACCTGTGCGAGTTGCGCCACTTCCTCGCGCCGTAGACCTGGTGTGCGACGACGACGTCCTGCAATAATTCCGAATTCAGATGCGTTCGCGCGTTCTCGTCTCGTCCGCAGAAAATCAGCCAATTCCGCACGTTGTTGCTCTTCATTCATGGGGCCAACCATTTCAGGCTGGTAGAAGACATACCACGATAAAGTATCGTCTTGTACCACCATATTTATCCTCCTATCGTAATAAATGAAAGTGAGGAATCGCAAGATGGTTTGGTTTATTACTGGTTGCTCGACGGGGTTCGGTCGAACTCTTGCAGAACAGGTTCTCGCCAAGGGCTACACCGCGGTCATTACCGCACGAAATACGAAGTCGATCGAGGACCTTGCCGCAGCGTACAAAGATCGCGCTTTGGTACTTGAGCTCGACGTTACGAAGCCGGAACAAATTGCCGAAACCGTTCGCTTGGCCGAGGCACAGTTCGGACGTATTGATGTACTGGTGAACAACGCTGGCATCGGTTACTTTGCAGGCATCGAAGAGAGTGAAGAAACAGAAGTGCGCCGGATGTTCGAGATCAATTTCTTCGGGCTTTCGAACGTGACTCTGGCCGTGCTTCCTGGAATGCGCGCGCGTCGCAAGGGACACATCCTGAACATTTCGTCGATCGGTGGTCTCACAACATTCCCCGGCGTGGGGTACTACTGCGCAAGCAAGTTCGCTGTCGAAGGTCTCTCTGTTGGGCTGGCCAAGGAAACGGCCAATCTCGGCATCCGGGTCACCTTGATCGAGCCGGGACCGTTCCGCACGGACTGGGCAGGCCGCTCTGCCAGCGAGAGCCCGATTCATATTGCCGATTACTCTGACACCGTCGGCGCAACCCGGAAAGCCTTGCGCGATGGCAGCAATAGGGAGGCCGGCGACCCTGTCAAGGGTGCGGCCGCTATTATTCGCGCGGTCGAAGAGCCCGACACGCCGCTGCATCTCCTCCTTGGCAAGGTCGCATACGACGTGGCGATTGAGCGGGTCGATTCCATGCGCCAGGACTTTGAGGCATGGAAGGACGTAACTCTGGGCGCCGACTTTTCAGCATGAGAGAAAAATAACCCCTTGCGTACTCAGGCTTCGAACTGCTGTACGCAAGGGCAAACCCGCGTCACGCCCCGAGCGACCGACTGGATACGAGATGGTTACCGCAACGAATACAGGCCTTTCCGAAGCCGCTGAGGTCAAAGCACCCCATGGTGTTGGACTGGCTCAGCTCATTCTAGGTATCGGAGGCCTGTTCATGGGAACAGGTGAATTTGCTGCAATGGGGCTGCTGCCCGACTTTGCACGATCGGTGCATGTCAGCATTCCAGATGCTGGACACCTCATCAGCGCATACGCACTGGGCGTCGTTATTGGATCGCCGTTGGTGGCCATTGCCACCGCGAGGATGGACCGTCGCCGCCTACTGATTCTGCTGGGCCTCATGATCTTTGTTGGAAACATTGCTACCGCTTTCGCCCCGACCTTCGGCACCCTGTCGATTGCACGCTTTCTGGCGGGCCTTCCGCACGGCGCTTACTACGGCACTGCCTCGATCATGGCAGCGGCCATGGTGCCGCAACGCCAACGTGCGCAGGCGATCGGTCGCGTGATGCTTGGACTTGCCCTTGCCAATGTGATCGGCGTCCCTCTGACGACGTTTATTGGGCAACACTTCGGATGGCGCGCTGCGTTCGCAGGAATCGGCGCAGGCGGTGCGCTCTTAGCCCTGTTGATCCCTTTCACCGTTCCGTCGCTGGCGGCCCATAAAGACGCTTCCCCAACAAGAGAGCTGTCGGCTTTTCGTAATGTTCAGGTATGGCTTACGTTGGCAACCGCCGCGGTCGGTTTTGCCGGTATGTTTGCCGTCTATACCTACATCACGCCTACTTTAATTCAAGTATCGGGGATCGCCCTTGGACGAGTGCCGCTCTTTCTCGGCTTGCTAGGTCTGGGCATGGTTGTTGGCAACATCATCGGCGGATGGCTGACAGACAAAGCTCAATCTCTCACGATCGCGGGCGTACAGCTCTGGAACCTGGCTTTCTTCTGCCTGTTTGCGGTTGCGGCATACTCAGTGATCGGCGTCGCAATTGTTCTCTTCTTTATCGGCATCGGCTTCGCCGCTGTGCCCGCACTACAGGCTCGCCTGATGGATGTAGCCCCTCATGCGCAGTCTCTTGCGGCAGCAATGAATCATTCCGCCTTTAATCTTTCCAACGCACTTGGAGCGTGGGCAGGCGGACTTGCCATTGCGTACGGATGGGGCTTCGCATCCACGGGCTACGTCGCAGCAGCGTTCGCAGTAGTCGGCCTGGCATTCTTTCTGACGGCTCTTCTGACAGAGCATCGCGGAAGGCATCAAACTCAGGGGCAGCGCCTCAAAGGAGTCTAATTATGCGTCCCTACGTTATCTGCCACATGATGTCGAGCCTCGACGGAAAGACAGATCCTAATGCGATCGAACAATTCTCTGACATCGACCTTTTCGAGAAGACGCACCCGATTTACCAAAAGCGTTCGAGGTCCTGGCTAGTCAGTTCGGCATCAAGAAGTTGATTGTGGAAGGAAGTATTCTAGTCCGAGGCACCATCCCGGACGGGTATGAGGTTCTATGCTCGCGGAACGCGCCGACTTCTTGTTCTCAGACTTCCACCAACTGTGAATTCCTGCCATTAGCCTTCCTCTATTTGTAGTGTGATCTGTTTGACAACCTCCACCTCATCATAGGCAAAGTGGAGGAAGTATCCTCTCTGGCTCCGGCCCACCTTGCGTCCTCCATCACCCACCTTGTATGTTGCGGATCGAGGCGTAAAGATGAAGTTGCGCTTCGGCGGAAAGGCCGTACCCACCTGAGGCCGGGGCGATCCTGAGCCTGTCGCAGAGAACGGCCACCGTCCCTCTCTTATTACGCCGTGGAGAATCGGAGGCATAAAGCCTGCATGTTCAAGGTCGGCGATAAGAGCCGCTCGTGACTGCACGGGGACGGAAGCCGAAGCCGAATCTTAGCGTTGGAGGCAGTTCATGAAGAAGCGCATCGAGGAAACACTATATTGTGGCGTCGATGTCAGTGCCAAAAGTCTTACCGTGGCGATTCGGGGGCCGGGCCAGCCACTGGACGAAAGGAGCTTCGCTAACAATCCGGTGGGACACAGAGGTCTCATCGTGTGGCTACAGAAAGCCAAGGTACCGGTTCAAGTGTCATTGGAAGCAACAGGAATCTACTCTCTGGATCTCGCGTTTGCACTCGATGCAGCGGCAGGGATAAAAGTCGCAGTATTGAACCCCAAGGTCGCCAATCGATTTGCGCAAACCATACGACGATCAAAGACCGATGCGGCGGACGCTGAGGTGTTAGCTGAATACACTCATCGGATGCCATTTACGGCTTGGATCGCACCTAGTGCTAGTTCAATGCGGTTACGCGCAATTGTTCGGCACGTCGAGACTCTTTCTGTACAGAGCGCTCAGAATCAGAACCGCCTTCACGCAGCGCATTGCTCCGCTTCCACACCGGGATGCGTTGTTAATGATTTAAAGCGCTCTGTAGCGTCTCTGGACTTGCGTATCAAAAGACTTCGGCGCGAAGCGATGATACTTGTCCGGCAAGATAACTTGCTTCGCAAGCGATATGACCTGTTAGTTTAGCATTCCAGGCATTGCGCAGGTGAGTGCGATGCAATTGCTTGCAGAGCTGTCCACGCTCCCGACAGATCTTACGGTGAGAGAATGGGTTGCACATAGCGGACTTGATCCTGCTCATGAAATATCAGGGACTTCGGTGAGAAAGGCGTCGCGCATCAGCCGTGCCGGGAATCGCCACCTTAGAAGAGCGCTTTACATGCCCGCCCTGGTAGCATCCCGTTGCGATCCTCATGCAAAAGCCTTTTTCGAAAGCCTTCTCGCTCGAAACAAAGCCCGTCTACAAGCACTCATTGCTGTTGCGAGAAAGTTGCTTCACGCAATTTACGGTATATTTCGAAGCGGCCTGAAGTACGAGGGCACAAAGCTGTTTCCAAAGATTACCCTATCCCGACACAATCCTACTTAGAAGCGCGTCGTTCGGCCCTGATCCATCTAACCGGATTTGCGGCCACAGAAAGGAGCGGACTGGTATTCACGTCAATTGCCACTTGATGTCAGGTTTGTTCGTCCCTGCAAAATGCCCTGCCAGGACTGGCTCAATAGTGGAGGCCGAGCTTCAGAATGAAATCTTTTTCGTCTTCTTCGAGGCCTGGCGTATTGCAGTGTTCCCGGACTATAACGCGATGGCGGCTGCGGAGTGCGAGATGTGTCACGGCAATCGCTGCCGCAGCAATAATAAAGTGCCGTGTACTGATTTCAATCCATGGCTCTGATATCAGTGGGATCCACGCCACAGCGGGAACGAAGGCGAAATATTTGAGCACGCTGGTGGCGAGATTCGGCTGTTCACTTGTCCGTTCGCCGGTAAACGCGACAATCTTGACGTTCAGAAAAAGGATGTCTGTAAGCAATAGACACATGCCTGTAGCAACGAGTAACTGGCTTGCCATTGCTGGCCACGTAAGAAGCTCTGCCGGAGCGAAGACACGAGATGCAAGGCAAGTCCCGCAAGTGACAATGAGCGCCCAGAGGAGCACCCATACCCTAGCAGCTCGCAATTGCTCCATTGCTTCATCGAAATGAGGAGGTCTGCCGTGGACGTGGCGAAAAATCCAGCTTCCCTGCTCATTGCCATTGGAAACGAAGGCCATGCGCAGTCCAGAGATTAGCCAGAACGCTAAAATTCCGGTCGACGCGCGGATGCCGTCGGACGAAATTTCCATACGAACTTGTTGGTGCATCACCGATAAGCGAAGGATCGAGGACGCAACGACAGAAACTCCCACGCCTCCATAAAGCACAAGATAGATCCGGTAACGTTGAACGCGCAGCAAAGTTTGACTGATGAAGTGGAATACGGCGCGGCACATGGGAACTCGCACCAGCGTTCCGTGGATAAGTCGAGCGATTGGCAGGCCTAACCGATTCTGTGTGGATTGAGCGCCGGGGCCTTCGACCAATTGACGTACTCGACGCAGGTATGCAAACGGGTATGCGATAACTGCCAGACCAGCCAACAACATCAGTGCGATGCAACCATTTTTCGCCAGTTGCACATATATGGGCAGCCCGGACGACGACCCCTCAAGAAGACACTGGTAGATGCCGAGGAACCAGAATGGAGGAAAGAAGAATGCATATCTTGTGTCGGACTGGAGAACAAAGGGGACGACACCGGAGAGGACCGGAAACAGCAATAGGAGCATCAACAGAATGGTGATGGAAAGACTCTGCATGGCGAGAGAGATTTTGCGGAAGAAGCGTTCACCGAGGATGGAGAGAAGTACGCCTTGCACAGCGAGGATGAAGGTGGCAGCGAAAAGCCCGCTGGCGAGGACGGCGAGTACGTGGGCAATGAGGAAACGGAAAAAAATCGGTGGATCGACAGCGGATGGGAGCACCAGTATGGCGAGGATATTTGCATTGAAGAGGAAGCCAGCGATAAAGATCGCAATGGCTGCCACACGGGCAAGGAAGGTGTGGATTTCAGCAATAGGCAGGGTCTTGAGGACCCAGAGATCAAGCAGATCTGGAAAGAACATGTCCCACTCGAACACTGTGACGATGCCCATGACAATGAAGGAGTAGAGAGCAAAGAAGAAGTGCTGGTTAACCTGAACCCAGTACGGCGGCGGTCCAGGAACCCAAACCACATGATGATTTCGCATGTATGGGATAAAGGAGTGGTAGTCGGGCCACAAGTATAGGGCAACCACAAATCCAGGAAGGCCCGTTGTAAATGCGATCAGTATCAAGCGCGCTTTGGCATCTCCGTCAGGTGAGGCAGTTTCGTGATTGAAAAAGCGTTCTAGGAAATGACGAACGAGATGTGAGAGTTGACTGCGCTCAGGCTGCACATCTCCGAGACCTGCCTGCGGATTCAAGGACAGTATTTCGGGCTCGGACATGAAGAGACGTTGGAGTGAATCAGACATGGCTGAGCTGCATGACCTCGACCATCTCTCTTGCAACACCCATGGTTTCCTGTTGCTGAACAATTTGGGCAAAGACGCTTTCAAGATTGGGGAGACTCATCAGTCTGGTGAGATCACATGGTCGAGCATCGGCCAGTATCTTGCCCTTTGCAATGACGATGACGCGATTGCATATCTGCTCCACGACTTCGAGCACATGCGATATATAAAGGACCATTTTTCCTTCTGCCGCCAGCAGTTCAAGAAGGTCCTTGAACAGACGAGTGGAGACAACATCAAGTCCGGAAAGTGGTTCGTCGAAGATGAGTAATTTAGGATCGTGCAGCAGAGCCGCAGCGATCAGTACGCGTTGCCGCATCCCCTTTGAATAAGAAGAAATAGGCGAGTATTGCCAGGACTCAAGATGCAGAAGTTTGAGCAGGCGGGTGGCCTTAACCTTAATGAGCGCTTCACCAAGTCCACGAAGCCTCCCCACCAGTTGTAGGTATTCCAGTCCTGACAAATAGGTATAGAGATGCGCTTCCTCTGGGACGTAACCGAGGATGCTGCGGAAGGCGACCATGTCTTTTCGAATGTCTTGGCCTTCAAAGAGAACTCTGCCATCGTTTGGGCGGAGCATTCCCGTGATGATCTTGACAGTTGTTGATTTCCCGGCACCATTCGGTCCCAGAAATCCAACGATCTCGCCGGGCGCGAGCTTGAAACTGACGTCCTGAATAGCAGGAATGCCCCGGAAACTTCTCGAAATCTCTTGTAATTCAAGCATGATATCGCCTCCATTTGACATCGCAAGCCACTATTCGTAGCGCAGCGCCATTGTCGGCTCAACTTTCATTGCTGCCCGAGCCGGAACGAGTGTTGCTGCAATCGCCACTAGAGCCAGAAGAGACGTGGCCACCGCATATATTGCCGGATCACGCGGTTTGACCTCGTAGAGAAGGCTCTTTAATAGTTGTGCCGTGGCCATGGATAATGCCAGACCAATCACCCCTCCCGCCACAATCAGCCGCACTCCCTCGCCGGAGATCAGCTTCAGAATGTCCGCTCGCGTTGCTCCTAATGCCATGCGGACTCCGATCTCCTGAGTACGCTGCGTGGCCATGAATGAGATCACGCCATAGAGTCCGACTACGGCCATCAGCAGTCCTGTAAACGCAAAGCAGCCCAACAATGCCGTTGCAAATCTCGGGCGATCGGCCAACTTGGTGACCTGTTCATTCAGGGTTTCCGTCGCTACCGGGACGGTCGGATCGAGCTGCGCAATCTGCGACCGCACCCACGAGACGGTCGCCTCTGGCGAAAGCACAGAATCTACGATCAACAGCGGCGCTCGGCCACCCCAATCTTCAGCAGCGCTGTGTCTAAGAAAATAGAACTCCGGCGTGTCAGGTTCTACGAGCCCGCCATTTTTTACGTTATCTGCCACGCCCACGACCGTATACCACGCAGTATGACGATAGCCCGAATGAACGCGCCGGCCAATCGGGTCCTCGTCAGGAAACAGACGAGTTGCCAGAAGCCTGCTGATAATCATCGGAGACTCCTTGGAACCACGATCTGCTTCGCTAAAATTACGTCCTCGGATGATTGGGATATTTAATGACTGAAAATACTCGGGCGTGATGGTACGTACAGCCAATGGCTCGCCTGGTCCTTGCTCCGGCTTTGGCTTGCCTTCAACTACCAGATCGGAAGAGCGACCGCCGCCCTGCCAACCTCCCGGGGGCACTGAATCGCTGATTGCGACAGCGCGTATACCCGGAAGATGCCGAATGGCTGTTTCTGCGCGAAGGTAGAAATCCATCTCCTTCTGGCTGGTGTTATAGCGGAACCCGGGTAGAGCAATCCGCACAGTGAAGACGCCGTCGGGTTGCATTCCCAGATTCTGTTTTTCAATGTTTTGAAAACTCTTCAACAGAAGCGCCGAACCCGAGAGCAGAACCATGCTCACGGCAATCTGCACCACCACCAGACTTCGCCGCAAGACAGTGCTCTTGGAGGTTTTTGCGGCTCGCGCCGCCAAGGCAATAGTGCGCGGTCTCTGCAAAGCAGGCAACAGACCGAACAACGCTCCGCAAACCAACGACAGAAGTATGGTGAAGAGCGCGATGCGAAAATCCAGGCCGGCCCGCTCAAGAAATGGAATCCCGGTGGGAGCCAGATCGATAAAAATTCTTAGCAATCCAGCCGCAAGCGCCAATCCCACAACTGCCCCAGCAAGCGAGAGCAATGTGGCCTCAGTGAGTCTTTGGCGAATGAGACGTGTCCGTGAAGCACCTAGCGCAGAGCGCACAGCCAGTTCGCGTTCCCGAGCCTCGCCCCGTGCCATCATCAGACCAGCCACATTCGTATAGGCAATCAGCAGGACCGCCAACACGGACCCGAGTAGTATCCAAGCCGTCAACTGCATGTCTTGCGTCTCACGGTCGCGCAGTGAACGAATGCTGAGGTGAACGTCTTTGCGAACACTCAGCGGGATGCTAGTGTCGCGCGTATGTTCGAAGAGCGGTACCATCTCTTCTCTCGCCTGCGTGATACTTACCCCGGGCTTGAGCCGCGCGAACGTACGCATTGGAGTGCCGAAACCTCCGTTCGCGGTCGCTTGGGCGGCCCGGTCCAGCGCCATAGGGAAAATCACGTCGGCTGACTGAAGAGTAGGAAACTGAAAATCCTTAGGCAGAACGCCAACCACGCGCGCCGGACTGCCATCGATGTCGATCAAGCGACCAATGATTCCTGTGTCCAGGTTGTAATGGCCCTTCCACAATCCGTAGGAAATGATCACAACACGAGGTCCATTGGGCCGGTCTTCCTCGGACAGAAAATTGCGCCCCAGTACCGGCGAGATTCCAAGCAGAGGCAAAAACTTTTCGTCGAAATAGAGGCAATCAAGTTGTGCCGGATTGTTTTCGATCAAATCGCATGCATGGGGCATGGTTCCCTGGATTGCCATCGACTCAAATGGCTTTTGATTGTCGCGCCAATCAAAGAAGAAGCTGCCCATCATGAATTCCTGCTTCTCCAGCGAATGCACCATCCCCACCGATACCAGATGATCATCGTGTGTATACGGCAAGCTACGGAACAGAATACGATCCACTACGCTGAACACCGCCGTAGTGGATCCGATGCCCAACGACAGCGTGGCAATCACACTAAGGGCAAATATTGGGTTGCGCCGAAACCCGCGAAGTGCATAGCGCATGTCTTGGCGTAGCGTGTCTATCCACCATCCAGGTTCCTGTTCCTGGCATTGTTCCCGTGCTTGTTCGACTCCCCCGAATTCGATCAGAGCTTCGCGCCGTGCTCCTTCAGGCGTCATCCCTTGAGCCATTTTTGCTGCGATGGCCAGCTCCAAATGAAATTGGAGTTCTTCATCCAACTCACTCGTGCGCCTGCGAGCCAACAAATCCCGGCGAAGAAAAAATCGAAACCGACTGATCCGTTCGCGGATCATGAGGATACCTCTGGAATCCGCCCAAGCACCAAGGCGACAGCTTCTGACAAACGGTCCCAGTCTTCTAGTTCCGTCTTCAGCCGCTTCTCACCAGCTCGTGTTAGTGAATAGAATTTTGCCCGTCGATTGTTCTCCGAATTACCCCAGTCGGAACGTATCCATCCCTTGTATTCCAGTCGGTGCAAAGCCGGATACAAAGATCCCTGCCCAATCTGCAATACCTCCTTTGACACCTGCTGGATGCGTTGTGCGACGCCCCAGCCATGCATCGATCCAGTAGCCAAGGTCTGCAATATGAGCAGGTCCAGCGTGCCTTGCAGAAGTTCTGTGGATGTTGGCATCGTCCCCTCGATAGTCGACAACAGAATTACGCGCACCTCTGTCGAATGTCAAGGAGAGGCAGGATTCGGTCAGTGTCCTGCGCACGGAATTCCCGTTTGACACAAAAACTTTCAATGTACTCATTGAAAGGTAATCAACCATCACAGTTCGTCTTTGGGCCGTTCCTACTCTCGCTGTGCTTCCTCTCAAAAAGAGAACCATCCCCTCTGGACACCCCTAAAGAGAAAAGAAAAAGCTTGCGAAACGAGAGAGAATCTCAGCGGGCCTGTTCGAGGTCGTTACGAAACTCAGTTAAGGAGATGGCGGGAGAGACGCGTTGCTCCCGCTGGCTCACTCAGAAGTTGGGATCGAGCGTTTTTATGCCTGGGTTATATCAAACTCGATTGAGCATTTCTGTCAGTTTGGTTGCGCCAATCACGTTTACGATGCGCTTAAGGTTGTATGCCATCGTCGCGAGGCTGATTTCGACCTTTGCACCGGGAGCTTCACGCCACGAAGGGCGTCGGCCTTACGAATCCGATACAGGTCGACAGCATCCTTCTTGCGGCCAACTTTCTCGCGACGCTCGCGACCATCGATGTAGTACCGGATCCACCAGATCTCAGAGCCGGGATCTTTCTCGAAAACTCCGCGTTCCTTCTTCGTCGATTTTCTTGGCATCTTCGGCACCTCCCTGAATTCACGTTAGCAAATCAGGAACGAACCGGCACCAAAACCGGCACCAGCACTTTTCGGGAACGAAAAAGCCTCTCGGGGTGGGAGGCTTGATGCTTCGCAAACTATTGTCTTTACTGAAGATATTTGGTGCCGGGAGGGGGGGTCGAACCCCCACGAGGTTGCCCTCGGCGGATTTTGAGTCCGCTGCGTCTGCCAGTTCCGCCATCCCGGCTTTGCGTCTGCTCGGAGGTTGAGCAGCTACTTTCGCTCTCCTGCGGCAAAGCTGGCTCGGCTTCGGAGGCGACTTTTTAAGTATCGCATATCTGCCGCGTGCTCTCTGTCACAGAACCGGTACGATGCGCGCTTGCTAGAATAACCCCGGCATCCTGCGGCACGACATGTCGCATTTCTAATCATGTTTTTCATGCGAAAGCACCCCCCTCCTGGAGAAATCGCATCATGAAATCTTTGTCGTATTTTTTTCGCTCCTTGCCTGGGCGCTTGCTTATCGTGCTCTCTTCTCTGCTTCTCATAGCTCCTCACTCCGTCTCTGCTCAGAACTCGACAATGCTACAAGCTCCCCTGACTCTCTCCGGCTGGCAAATGCAGGACGCGGCAAAGGTCAATGCTGCCGGAGCGACCGTAAGTTCGCGAGCCTTCTCTGCGGCAGGATGGTATGCGGCTACTGTTCCAGGTACCGTTCTTACGACGCTGGTCGATAACAAGGTCTATCCGGAGCCACTCTATGGCGAGAACATGCGCGCGATTCCGGAGAGCCTCAATAAGACCAGCTGGTGGTATCGCACGGAGTTTTCCGTACCCGCATCGAACAAGGGCAAGCTCATCTGGCTGCACTTTGCCGGCATCAACTACTCCGCCGAGATCTACGTGAACGGTGCGCAGGTCGGCAGCATGCGCGGCGCGTTTATCCGTGGCGACTTCGACATCACCTCCGCCGTAAAGCCAGGCAGCAAAGCGACTCTGGCGGTGTTGATTCATCCGCAGCCGCACCCCGGCATACCGCATGAGCACACGGTTGCGCTCGGCATCGGCAAGAACGGTGGAGATACTGCAATCGATGGCCCTACGTTTCTCTCCACCATTGGATGGGATTGGCTGCCAGCCATTCGCGACCGTGACACCGGCATCTGGCTTCCCGTCACCATCACCGCCACCGGCCCGGCCATCATCAAGGACACATTCATCACCAGCGACATTGCCGACTCGCACAAGACCGCCGATCTAAAGATCGCTACAGCGATTGAGAATGCCTCGGCCAAGCCGGTGAGCGGCAACCTTGTGGGCACGATCGAAGGCCAGGGTGCGCCAATCAGCTTCTCCACGCCCGTGACACTCTCTCCCAACAGCACCGTGCCGATTACGCTGGACAGCACTTCGATGCCGCAGCTGCATATTGAGAATCCGAAGCTATGGTGGCCGAACGGTTACGGCGACCCTCATCTGAGCAAGCTCACGCTGCGTTTCGTAGTTGGAAAGGCTGTTTCGCAGGAGCAATCGCAGAATTTTGGTATTCGCAAAGTCGAATACCAGGTAGCCGACTCCGAGAACCTCACTCTCTCCGTCAATGGTGTGCGTATCTTCGCGCGAGGCGGCAACTGGGGGCTCGATGAAGGCATGAAGCGCATTCCGCAGGAACGCATTGATGCGCAGTTCCGCATGCATGCGCTGGCGAATCTCAACATCATCCGTAACTGGGTCGGCCAAAGTACCAGTCCCGACTTCTACGACGCCGCCGACAAGTACGGCATCCTTCTCTGGGACGAGTTCTTTCAACCCAATCCCGGCGACGGCCCCAACGTCACCGATATCCCCACCTATCTTGCCAATGTCACCGACAAGGTCGTCCGCTATCGCAACCATCCTTCCATCGTCGTCTGGTGCGCGCGCAACGAGGGCTATCCGCCGAAGGAGCTGGACGATACGCTCAAGGGGCTGATGGTAAAGCTCGATCCCACGCGGCTCTATCAGTCGAACTCGGCTGATGGGCGCGGCGTCTCGTCGCATGGACCGTACTACTGGCGCTCGCCGCGCTTCTTCTACTACATCACCGAGGCCTTTAAGACCGAGACCGGATCGGTTTCCGTACCAACCATCGAGTCCATCCAGGGCATGATGCCGCAGAAGGACTGGGAGACCATCAACGACGACTGGGCGCAGCACGACATGGCGCGCGGCGCCCAGCGCGGCGACGAGTATCCCTTCATGCTCGCGAAACGATACGGCCACATTCGCAATCTCGCAGACTTCGTCCGCAAAGCGCAGCTCGCCAACTACGAGGCCTTCCGCGCCATGTACGAAGGCCGGAACGCCGACATGTTCCACTCCACCACCGGCATCCTCACATGGATGAGCCACCCCGCTCAACCCAGCTTCGTCTGGCAGCTCTATCACTACGACCTCGATCCGAATGCCTCTCTCTACGCCGCGAAGAAGGCCGCGGAGAGCATCCACGTCCAGCTCAACGAGTCCACCAATGCCATCCAGATCGTCAACAATCTTCCGGAGACGCTCAACAACGCCTCCGTCACGGCCACAATCTACGATCTTGAGAGCAAAGTCTCGGGCACGAAGACATATCCCGTTGCCTCCGTCGCACCCAGCACAGTGGCAAAGGTCGAGCAGCTCAACGTCAATCCGCACATCACTGCCGTCTACTTCGTAAAGCTGGATCTCACCGACAGCAACGGCAAGCTGCTCTCCACCAACTTCTACTGGCACAACGTCGCGCAGGACGACTTCACCTCACTGGTTACGCTGCCCAAAACCAGGCTCAACGTCACCGCAACCAGGGCCGCCGTGGCGAATGACGAAACCAGCATCCACGTCACCATCACCAACACCACGCAGACCATCGCGCTCATGACGCACCTTCAACTCCACGACGCAGCCACCGGCAAGCGTGTCCTGCCAGCCTTCTACTCCGACAACTATCTCTCCCTCGTACCCGGAGAGTCTCGCACCATCACCGTGACAGCCGCGGCGAAGAACCTCACCGGCAAGCCTCTTCTGATGTTCGATGGTTACAACATCACCGTCGACGACTCCACCAACGGCGACGTCGGAATCGCGCTCAACCAAAATGCGCAGCCCGAGCACTGGCCCGCGACCAACATCGTCCCCGACCAGCAGTAGACAATCATGCTGCAAAAAACGAATGGCCTGGAGATCATCTCCAGGCCATTCAACGTTACGATTCCACCTAGCGCTCCAGCGGCCACAGCCACGCCGCGCCACGCACGCCGCTCGAATCGCCATACTTCGCCTGCAGGATTGGCGTATCGAACTCGCCACCGAAGACATACTCCTTCAGCCTCTCCGGCAGCGCCTGGTAGATGTACTGCGTATGCGACAGGCCGCCGCCGATCACAAACGCATCGGGGTCGAGGATGTTCACAATGTTCGCCATACCGCGAGCCAGACGGTCCACCAGCCTGTCCACCGCCGCCGTTGCGTCTGCATCGCCCGTCAGAAAGTTTGCAATAATCTCGCGCGAGGTCAGCGGCGTTCCGGTCACGGCCTTGTAGTCGCGCGCAAGCCCCGTGCCCGAGACCCACATCTCCATGCAGCCAGGCTTTCCGCAGTAGCACAGCGGTCCCGGATTCTCATCCTCCCTGGGCCAGGGCAGCGGGATGTGCCCCCACTCGCCGCCATCGCCATTCGGCCCGGCATGCACATGGCCGCCGAGGGCAACACCACCGCCGCATCCCGTCCCCAGGATCACACCGAAGACGACATTCTTGCCCGCCGCTGCTCCGTCCGTCGCCTCAGAGACCGCAAGGCAGTTCGCATCGTTGGCCAGCCGCACCTCGCGGTTCATCGCCTTCGACAAATCCTTATCGAACGGCATGCCGTTCAGCCACGTCGAATTCGCATTCTTCACCAGCCCCGTCTTCGCCGAGATGCTGCCGGGAATACCCGCGCCCACCGTCGCCGTCAGACCCGTCTCGCTCTCCAGCCGATGGACCAGTCCCACGATTGCATCGATCGTTCCCTGGTAATCGTCACGCGGAGTGTCCACGCGATAACGCAACAGCTCCTTGCCGTCATTGTCGATCGCGAGGGCCTCGATCTTCGTTCCGCCCACATCGATCCCAATGCGCATCTCCGGTCGCGATCCTACGTTCTTCTCCTGCACGCTCTCTGCTCTCCTTGCTCCAGCATCGCAGCCGCTCTCTGCAAGCGCTGCACTTCCCTCACTCTTTGCGCGAGCATCGTACCCGCGCCCGCCGTTCTACTGAACCTTGCCCTACTGAACCGTTGACTACTGCACCTTGCCCGAAGGCCGCAGCCTGCGCAGCTCCACGGCACAGGCAATAGCATTGATCGCCGCCAGCTTCAGATTATCGGCGGCCATCCACAGCCAGAAGCGCGTTCCGCTCTCTGCATCGCCGTAGTCCTCCGCAACCCGCACCATGATGTCTTCCTGCCCCGCGGCACTCAGGTTGCTGGGCGGCTCGCCATCTTCTCCCACAAGGTCGAAATGATCGCCCTCCAGAGCCTTCTCCACATCCGCGGCCGTCGCAGGCTTCTCCAACTCGATCAGCACCGAGACCACATAGCCATGAAACACCGGGGCCTGCACCATCTGCAGCGCCAGCGGAGACAACGCCTCACCGCCCAGCTGCTCGTATTGCGTGCGTATCCGCAGCTCCGCTCTCCCCAGCTTGACCTTCGCATTCTCGCCCAGCGACGGCAGCAGGTTGAACGACACCTGCGCGTCATACTGCTCCCGCGGCAGCGTCTGAAACGACAGCAGGCTCACCGTCTGCTGATGCATCTCATCCATCGCTGCACGGCCATGCTCCGAGGCCGGCTCCATCACCGTCGCAGCCATGCTCTTCAATCCTGGGCCGGCCTTGAGCTTCGCCGCCACCAGCGCCAGCATCAGCGCCACCGGATGCGACGCAATCACCGCAGGCGTCTTCAGGTCGGCAACCTTGCCCGAGCCCACCACCTCCGCGACCCACGGCGCCTCCACCAGCACATCCTTCTCCGCTTCAAGCGCATACGACAGGTCGATAATGCTCGCCCCTGCCTTCCGCGCCTCCTGCCAGTGCCGCTTCGTCACCTCGGCATCGCCCGCGAAAAAGACAAAGTCCATCCCGTCGAACGACGTGGCATCCAGCTTCTGAATAAACGCCGGCTCTTCCCCCGCCGACGTCAGCTGTCCCGCCGCCGACTCATCCTCATCCAGCAGCACAATATTCGAAGCCGCCAGCACCGACTCTCCCAGCTCATCGGCAAGCTCCTTGCCCGCCAGCGACGAGGCCCCGACGATTCCTATGCGATACAGCCTGCTCGCCATCTCCACGTATACCCTTCGTCTTTAAGCTTTATCGGAGCCTAAGTTCCGTTCCGTCGCGTCCTGCTAACTGACCCCGGTCGCCTGCCGCCTGCGCTTCTGGCCCCACGAGTACGCCAGCCGCGCCAGCACGCCGGAAACAAGGTACCCCAGCGCAACCACAATCAGCGCATACTCCGAATACAGCGCAATCACTGCGCCAATGGCCACAATCAATGCCACCAGCTGAAACGGATGCCGCTGCCCCAGGCTGATCTCCTTACCGCTCCAGAACCGCCACGTGCTCACCATCAGGAAGCCCGTAAACAGAATCAGGCACAGCCACACAATCGACAGCCGTGGATCGAAGATCGGCGATCCATTCTCAAAGTGCACCACCGACGCAATCACTCCCGCGCCCGCCGGAATCGGCATGCCGACAAAGTATTTCTTACCCGGCCTTCCCGGATTGCGCGGCTGCGGATTCACGCTGATATTGAACCGCGCCAAACGGCTCGCGCCGCAGATCAGGTACAGGAAGCAGACGAAGATGCCCAGATGGAGCACCTTCTCGCGCAGCATCAGGAAGTTCGCAATCGGCAGCGACTTGAAGCCCCACAGATACGCCAGCAGGCTTGGGGCCACGCCAAACGTAATCACATCGGCCAGCGAGTCCAGCTCCTTGCCGAAGTCGCTCGCTGTGTTCGTCAGACGCGCAATCATGCCGTCCACGCCGTCGAACAGCACCGCAAAGCCGATCGCCAGCGCCGCCCGGTCGAAGTACTGCGGCTCCAGCGCCGTTCCCTGCATCGCCTGCGTGATCGCGTAATAGCCCGCTGCAATATTGGCTGCCGTAAACAGCGATGGCAGAACGTACATCCCGCGGCTCGGACGCCGCCGTTCCTTACTCAGCGGGCGCGCCGTCCCCGACGCCGTCGATTCCATCACTTCACCGCGATCGCAGCCAGTACCGTCGAGCCGCCCTTCACCTTCATGCCCTTTTTTACCCGAAGCTCCGCATCGACCGGCAGCAGCACATCCACGCGAGAGCCGAACTTGATCAGCCCCATGCGATCGCCGCGCTGCACCACATCGCCCGCCTTCAGGTTGCAGACAATCCTGCGCGCCAGCAATCCGGCGATCTGCTTAAAACTCACCTCGTAGCTGCCCGCGTTGATCGTAATCAGGGTCTGCTCATTCATCGTCGCCGACTCCTGCTTCATCGCATTCAGGAAGGCTCCCTTGCGCAGCTCCGCCAGCGTCACCGTTCCGCCCACCGGGCAACGGTTCACATGCACGTTGAAGACATTCAGAAAAACGCTTATCCGCAGACGGCTTCCTGCTGCCGTCTCAATCCGGTCAGCTTCAGTCACCACGCCGTCGCCGGGTGAGACCACCAGCCCCGCCCCTTGCGGAATCTCGCGGTTCGGGTCCCGGAAAAACCAAAGGAAGAACGCCGCCAGAAGTACCGGGATCGCCACCAGCCAGATCAGGTGGGTCAGCATCCAGATCACTACGGCGACCACGCCCAAACCGAGCGCATAAAAATATCCGTCTCGAACCATAAGTGACTCGATTATACGGCCCGGACACCCTCTCCGAACCGGGTAACGCGCTCGGGATACACTCCTGCTCCCACTCGCTCCGGCAAACAACCGCAGCCTTCAAATGCAGCATCGGCCGGCGCCCCGTCAAACGAAATCCAGATGCGTACCCGACGTCTATTCCTTACGGCTATTCCATACGCCTGATTCGCTCCATCTCGTCCTTCAGGCTCAGCTTCAGCTTCTTCAGCCGTATCTCTTCCATCTTCTCCGGTTCGGTCAGAAAGAGCTTCGAGCGCAACGCATCCAGCCTGCGGTCGTAGAGGCTGTGCTCCTGGACCAGCTGTTGCAACGAGGGATGTCCTGGGGTGGTCGGTAACTCCGGGAACCTGGCAGTCTGCATGAGACGGATACCTCCTGGCTCAACACAATTCGCCCTACACTGGCCGCTACCCTAACACACGCCCGTTCCCGCTTGCAAAGCCGATATTCACGTTTTCTGTGGAGAAAATTCGCCCCGGAAAATCACGCCGTACGGTCAACCCGGTTCATCAGAACCGCATCCTCCGCCGGGTCACGATAATACCCGGCACGCACACCGACCTCGACGAACCCAAGACTGCCGTAGAGAGCCCTCGCCCCCTCGCTTCCGCTCCTCACCTCAAGCTCCACCACCGCCGCACCCTGTGCCGCGCACCACCCAATCACGGCCTCGCACAGCGCTCGTCCCGCACCCAGCCGCCGCGCATCCTCTGCGACCGCAACACTCTCCAGCTCCCCCACCGCATCCTCCCCGGAACCAATCACCTTGCCCACGGCAAAGCCCACCATCGCCGCATCCCGCTCAGCGATCAGCAGCACCCGGCGCACCGCTGCCGCAGGATCCGCCAGCATCCGCACATACTCCTCGCGCCCCCAGTGCGGAGCCTCGGCGATCGTCCGCTCCAGCACGACTACAGCATCCACATCACCCACCGTCGCCGCACGAATCGCCACCGTCATCGCGCCGTGCCCTGCACCGGCTTGGCGAAGATCTCCGCATCCGTCCGTCTCAGATAGTTCGCATCGATCAGCGCGGCATCGTCAAACGCTCCCGCCTCGGCACGAGCCAGCGCAATCGCCAGCGCATCCTCCGCCAGAGGCTCACGCACTTTGACCGGCCCAAGATCGCCAAGTGCCTCCGCCATCTTCTCCTCGCAGACGATCACCGCAGCCCCTCCCTGCGCTGCCTCGCGCAGCCCCTCCCCCGTCACCAGGGCTTCGCGCACGCAGTCTCCATCTCCATCTTTATAGAGGCCCAGGTAAAACTCTCCCCGCCCCGCATCCAGCACAGCGCACCGCTCGCCCGCCACGTCAGACAACCCTGCCAGCACCGCCAGCCGTGAGATCGCGATCAGCCCCACCCCGCCCGCCTCGCTCAATCCCTTCGCCGCGCTCAGCCCCACGCGAACTCCCGTAAACGATCCCGGCCCATGCACCACGACAATCGCGCGCAGCTCGGCCAGCTTCCACCCCGCCACCGTCATCATCTCGCGCACCACCGGTAGCAGACGCTCCGACGCGCTCCGGCCCGGCAGCGTCTGCCGCGCAATCACTCCACCGGCGTCCGTATCGGCCAGCGCCACCGAGCCCTCGCTCCCACACGTATCCATCAACAGCAGCCGCATCAATCCGTACCCTTCTCTTCGTTCCCTACAATCTCTACCAGCACACCGCCCGTGCTCGCCGGATGCACAAAGAAGTAGCGATGCCCTCCTGCGCCCACCTTCACCGCATCGCTCGCCAGCCGCACGCCCTGCTCCTTCATCCGCGCAAACATCGCATCCACACTCTCTACCTTAATAGCGATATGGTGCAGCCCCTCGCCGCGCTTCGCTACAAACCGGCCGATCACCGAATCCTCCGCCGTCGCCTCCAGCAGCTCGATCCTCGTGCCTCCCAGCGGAAGCATCGCCACGCGTACCTGCTCATGCTCCACCGCCTCTTCATGCACCACGCGCAGACCCAGCGCCTCATAAAACCCGCGCGCCGTCGCAAGACTCTTCACCGCCACGCCAAGATGATCCAGCTGCAGGCCCGGCATCGCCCCCAGCATGGAACTCTTCGCCACACCATGTTCCTTCTTCCACGCCGCGCAGCGCCGTACCTCCTGCAACAGCTCCGTCACACCCTCGCCCGTCATCGCCGAACAGCGCACCACCGGCGGCATCCATCCCATCGCCATTCCGAGTGATTGCATCGCAACGATCTCTGCCTCTACCTGCTCCGCGCCGCCGCGGTCCGCCTTGTTGACTGCATAAACCTCCGCCGCCTCCATCACGCCGGCCTTCATGCTCTGCACCTCATCGCCCATCCCCGGCACCAGCACCAGCACCACCACATCCACCAGCCCTGCGACCGCGACCTCGTCCTGCCCCACGCCCACGGTCTCCAGCAGAATCACGTCACGGCCAGCGGCCTCCATCACCTCGCACACCTCGCCCGCAGCCCGTGCCACCCCACCCAGCGCACCCCGCGAAGCCATGCTGCGGATGTACACACCCGTCTCCGCCTGCATCCTGATCCGGTCGCCCAGCAGCGCTCCGCCCGTCACCGCGCTCGTCGGGTCCACCGCCACCACGCCAACGCTGTGCCCCTCCTTCACCAGCAGCCGCGCCAGCCCGTCCACCAGCGTGCTCTTCCCCGCCCCGGGAGCGCCCGTCACGCCCACCCGCAGCGCCCGCCTGCCCCGCGCGCGAACCAGCGCCAACAGCTTCGCCGCCTCCGGGCCGCCATCCTCCACCACGGAGATCGCCCGGGCCAGCGCCCGTACATCCCCCGCGCCCAGCCGGGCGATAAACTCCTCAGGCTGCCCCGCCTCCGACCTGTCCTTATCGTTCACCTGTGCGATCATACCGCCGCCCATTCCCCACCTTTTATGGCGGAAAAACAATTTGCACCCATGAATGAAAACTTTCACCTATAATTCCGCTGCCGTTATTCCACCCCTCGAGGACGTACCGTGAATCTCGCCTCACGCAGCATTGTCACCGGCCTTTTGTTCGCCGCCTCCACCCTCGGATACGCCCAGCTCGAAGGGTCCAAAGCCGACACCACCCCCGTCCATCACCCCGTCCCCGCCATCCAGGACACCGAGACTCCCGCCCAGCGCGACGCCCGCATGGCCTGGTGGCGCGACGCCCGCTTCGGCATGTTCATCCACTGGGGCCTCTACTCCATCCCCGCCGGCGAATGGAACGGCAAGCGCACCACCCACATCGGCGAATGGATCATGAACGACCTCTCCATCCCCGTCGCCGACTACAAAGGCTTCGCCAAGGACTTCAATCCCACCGGCTTCTCCGCGCACGACATCGTCGCCCTCGCCAAGGCCGCCGGCATGAAGTACATCGTCATCACCGCCAAGCATCACGACGGCTTCGCCATGTTCGACTCCAAGGTCGACCCCTTCAACATCGTCGCCGCCACCCCCTTCAAGCGCGATCCCCTCAAGGAGCTCGCCGAAGAGTGCCGCAAGCAGGGCGTCAAGCTCGGCTTCTACTACTCGCAGTCGCAGGACTGGACCTATCCCGGCGGCGGCGCTGCCGTACGCCCCGGCCACAACCAGCAGACCGGCCACTGGGACCCCGCGCAGGACGGCTCCTTCGACGACTACCTCAAGAACAAGTCCATCCCCCAGATCAAGGAGCTGCTTGAGAACTACAAGGGCTTCCCTGTCGTCGTCTGGTTCGATACCCCCGGCAAGAACATGACCCCCGAGCGCGCCGCCGAGGTCGTCAAGCTGCTCAATAAATATCCCAACCTCATCTGGAACAACCGCCTCGGCGGCACCTACAAGGGAGACACCGAGACCCCCGAGCAGTACATCCCACCGCAGGGCTACCCCGGCCAGGACTGGGAATCCTGCATGACCATGAACGACACCTGGGGCTTCAAGTCCTTCGACACCAACTTCAAATCCACCGAAACCCTGCTGCGCAACCTCATCGACATCGCCAGCAAGGGCGGCAACTACCTGCTCAACATCGGTCCTGACTCCAAGGGCGTCGTCCCCGCGCCCGAGGTCGAGCGCCTGCAGCAGGTGGGCAAGTGGCTCGACGTCAACGGAGAGGCCATCTACGGCACCACGGCCACCGTCTTCGACGTCCCCACCGGCACCTTCTCCACCACCGAAAAGGGCCGCAACGGACAGCCCAAGTTCCTTCCCACCTGGAACTGGCGCTCCACCACCAAGGGCAACAAGGTCTACGTCGAGATCTTCGACTGGACCGGCAGCTTCCACGTCGACAAGATGCCGCGCAAGGTCACCGGAGCCTACCTGCTCGCCGACAAGGCCCACAAGCCGCTCAAGTTCACCCAGAACGGCACCGCCCTCGACGTCCAGCTCCCCTCCAAGGCCCTCGACCCCATCGCCACCGTCGTCGTCCTCAACACAACGATGTAGCCAGAAGCCAACCAAGCAAAAGAGCGGCGGAGCCCCAAAAAGCTTCGCCGCTCAATTCTTTAAAGCCTTCTACGCGATCAATAGATAAAGCTAGTTGTCAGATAAAGCTAGTTGTCGAAATCAGAAGACAAAGCCGATGACAGGCATCATCAGCAGAAACAAATTGTCATCTCGACCGAAGCGCAGCGAAGTGGAGAGACCTGCTTCTCAACCACCGACCCCACCCAGCCACAACCAGCGCCCTTCCAACCCGCCTCGATCCCAACTCGCACATTGCCTCCAATGCGGGAAATTGGTCCAACCAATAAACGAATTCGCCCCTAACCTTCGCTTCCTCCTTGACATCCATCACCTCTAAACGACTATCCTCATCCCGACGCCGTTTCTTCCCTTTCTCCCACGGCCTTCGCTGGCCTCATCAATCTGCAATGGTCTGACCTGCATTGCTGCCGGAGCTTTGATTTCATGTCGACGAACACATCGAGCCTGCAGGACACAGGCTTCGCCGCTACCGATAACGAAACCTCCTCCATGCGATGGTTCGTCTGCTTCCTGCTCTTCCTGGCCACCACCATCAATTACATGGACCGCTCGGTCTTCGCCTTCATCGAGCCGCTCCTGCACAACGTCCCGTTCATGGGATGGGACTTCGCCGCCGACAAGTTCCACCAGCCTGTCTTCGATAACAACTTCGGCAACGTCATCATCACCTTCCAGTTCGCCTACGGCATCGGCTTCATCTTCGCCGGGCGCGTCATCGACAAGCTGGGAACCAAGACCGGTTATGCCCTCGCCATCCTCATCTGGGGCCTTGCCTCCATGAGCCACTCCCTGGTCGGCTCCGTCCTCGGTTTCTGCATCGCCCGCGTCTTCCTCGGCCTCGGCGAGTCCGGCAACTTCCCCGCCGCCATCAAGGCCATCAGCGAGTGGTTCCCCGCACGCGAGCGCGGCAAGGCCGTAGGCCTCTTCAACTCCGGCTCCAACGTCAGCTTCTTCCTCGCGCCCCTCATCATCTCCGTCGTCACGGCACGCTGGGGATGGCGCTCCGCCTTCCTCGCCACCGGTTCGATGGGCATGGTCTGGCTCGTCATCTGGCTCCTCTTCCCCTACAACAAGCTCCGCCGCGGAGCCACACAGACCCAGGCAGCGCTCGCCCCCGTCACCGAAGGCGGCCCTCTGCTCGGCAAGCTCCTCACCAACCGCGGAACCTACGCCTTCGCCATCGGCAAGGGGCTCACCGACGGCGTCTGGTGGTTTTACCTCTTCTACCTCCCCCAGTTCCTCAACCGGAACTACGGCCTCTCGCTCTCGCAGGCCTACTGGTACATCGTCACCGTCTACGTCATCTCCTCGGTCGGCTCCATCGGCGGTGGCTCACTCTCCGGCTTCCTCATGAGCCGCGGCTACTCCGTCAACGCCGGTCGCAAGATCGCCATGCTCTCCATGGCTGTCCTGGTTCTGCCGCTCATCTTTGTGCCGCACATGGGCGATCTCTTCCCCTCTAACCCCTGGCCCGCGACGCTCATCATCGCGCTCGCCGCCGCCGCTCATCAGGGCTGGTCGGCCAATCTCTTCTCCACCCCGTCCGACATGTTCCCCTCCACCGCCGTCTCCACCGTCGTCGGCATCGGCGGAGCAGCCGGAGCAGCTGGCGGCGCAGCCTTCACCTGGCTCGTCAAAAACAATCTCTCGCTCCATCCGCTGGTCGTCTTCACCATAGCGGCGAGCCTCTATCTCATCTCGCTCGCCTGCTTCCAGCTGCTCGTTCCGCGCCTCGGACCACCGAAGAACGCCTGATCCCGCATCACGGCGGATGGCCCGACCACTTCGGTTCGGACCATCCGTCCACTTCATAAGCTCCGTGTTACCCTTCTCTCCACGAATCGAGAAGGAGCGCCCCCCGCCGTGAAAAAAGAGGCTGTCAAAGAGCCCGCAGAAAAGGCTGCCAACGCAGGCACCCCCCACAGCCAGCTCACCATGCAGGTCGTCGAGCACGTCCGCGCCCTCATCGCCTCCGGAGAGGTCAAACCAGGTGACCGTCTCCCGCCCGAGCGTGAGCTCGCCCGCGAGCTGCAGATCTCCCGCTCCAGCCTCCGCGCCGGCATCGGCTTCCTCTCCGCCATGGGTGTGCTCAAGAGCCGCCACGGCGCCGGAACCTTCGTGTCGTCAGGTCCACCGGCCCTGGACTCCAACTCCCTCTCCGTCCTCGGCGTCCTCCACGGCTTCCTGCCCTGGCAGATGTTCGAAGCCCGTCTCGTCCTCGAGGCCTCCGTCGCCGCCCTCGCCGCCGAGCGCGCAACCGACGAGCACATCGCCGAGCTCGCCGAAGAGGTCGCCGAGATGTACGCCTCCCTCGACGATCCCCAGGAATATCTGATCCACGACGTCCGCTTCCACCGAACCATCGCCCGCGCCGCCGGCAACCCCATCCTCGCCGCGCTGATGGAAACCATCACCGCCAATCTCTACGAGAACCGCCAGCACACCGTACACCACTCGCAGGACCTCAAAGAGTCGGCCGAGATGCACCGCGAGATCTTCCGGGCCATCCGTACCCGCAACGGAGCCGCCGCACGCCGCACCATGGAGCAGCACCTCAACCTCGCTCGCGTCGCCCAGGACGCTGAAGCCAGCGCCGCTAAAGCCGACGCCGTTGCTGCCCCCGAACCCAGGACCCCCGGCGCGCCCTCCTGACCCCACCCGTGCGGCCCCGTCCGCACACCGTCCAAAAGCTCCTCGCACCAAACCCGGCACGCCCCGCGCCCCTGATAAACTTGGGGCTACTGCCCCATGTCTGAGAAGCCAAGCAAGTATTACCTCACTACGCCGATCTATTACGTCAATGCGCGTCCCCACATCGGCCACGCCTATACGACGATCGCAGCCGACGTCATCGCACGCCGCCAGCGCACCCTGCTCGGAGCCGAAAACGTCTGGTTCCTCACCGGTACCGACGAGCACGGCCAGAAGGTGCAGCGCTCGGCTCAGGCTGCCGGAATTACGCCGCAGCAGTTCACCGACGAGGTCTCCGCCCAGTTCCGCTCCCTCTGGCAGCGCATGGGCATCACCTACGACGACTACATCCGCACCACCGAGCCGCGCCACGTCCAGGGCGTCCAGAAGCTCTTCAACGAGCTTTACTCGCGCGGCCACATCTACCTCGACACCTACACCGGCCAGTACTCCGTCGGCGAGGAGATGTTCGTCGACGGCCCCCCCGGCACCATCGGCCCCGACGGCAAGCCCACCGAGACCGTCACCGAAGAGAACTTCTACTTCCGCCTCAGCGCATACCAGGCCCAGCTCATCGACCTCATCGAGTCCGGCGAGTTCTGCGTAGAACCCGAAGCCCGCCGTAACGAAGTCCTCAGCTTCCTCCGCGGCAACGTCTCTTCGCCAACCGCTAGCTCTTCGCCAACCGGCAACGCCACTTCGGCCCCCACAGAAGGTGTCATCCTGAGCGAAGCGCGAAGCGCGGAGTCGAAGGACCTGCGGTTCTCCGCCAAAGGCACCCCATACGTCCCCGGTGCGCTCAAGGATCTCTCCATCTCGCGCAGCTCCTTTGACTGGGGTATCCCCGTCCCCGAGCCCGCCGCCAGCACCACGCAGAAGAAGCACGTCATCTACGTCTGGCTCGACGCCCTCGCCAACTACATGACCGCCGTAGGCTACGGCAGCGACCAGCCCGTCGACCTCGCGAAGCTCCAGAAGTTCTGGCCCGCCGACCTGCACCTCGTCGGCAAAGAGATCATCCGCTTCCACTGCGTCTACTGGCCCGCCTTCCTGCTCGCCGCAGAGCTGCCTCTGCCGAAAAAAGTACAGGCCCACGGCTGGCTCCTCTTCGAGGAGTCCAAGATGTCGAAGTCGCGCGGCAACATCGTCCGCACCGAGACCATCCTCGACGCCTTCGGCGGCCTTCTGCTTCCCTCCGCAAAGGTGTCATCCCGACCGGAGCGCAACGCTGCGGAGGGACCTGCTTCCCCCGACGCCCCACCGGCGCCCACCAAGGCCGAGCAGGACCTCTTCGGCTCCGACGTCCTCCGCTACTTCCTCCTCCGCGAGATCTCCTTCGGACAGGACGGCAGCTTCTCCTTCGATGCCCTCGTGCAGCGCTACAACTCCGATCTCGCCAACGGCTACGGCAACCTCGTCAGCCGCACGCTCACCATGATCGAGAAGAACCTCGACGCCGCGCACCCCGGGCTCACCTCGCCCGCAACCGACGCGCTCGCCGAGATCGCCAACAAGCTCGCAGGCTCCGCCATCGCTCTCATCGACTCCGTCGCCGACGACTTCGCCGACCTTCGCTTCACCCGCGTCCTCACCAACGTCGCCGCCTACATCACCGAAGTCGACGGCTTCTTCTCCTTCGGCACCCCGTGGAAGCTCGCCAAATCCGACGAGCCCAGCGCGAAAGAAGACCTCCGCGCCATCCTCTCCACCACCGCCGAGGCTATCCGCGTCATCACCGCCGTCCTCTACCCCATCCTTCCCTACTCCACGGCGAAGGTCTGGGAGCAGCTGGGCCTCGGCGACATCGAAGCCGCAGCAAAGTCCGGCGAACTCAACAACCTTACCTGGGGAGGCCTCAAGCCCGGCACAAAGCTCGGCACTCTCGGCCCCATCTTCCCCCGCGCACCCAAGGAACTCATTCAGCAGATGACAGACGCAGAGAACCCCACCCCTCCCACCCCCTCCAGGCTCGTCGACGAGAAGATCGGCCACGTCACCCCCGCGCCCGCCGACCCGACGCACCCCGCCGCAGCCCCGCGCACCGGCACCCTTCCCGGCGACAATCCCGGCGCCGATGTCGCTGGCTCCTCGGCCTCGGTACCCGACCTGCCCAAGCCTCCCGCTCCGCACACCGAAGCCCCCGCCTCCGGCCCCTTCGCCGCGGCCTCCGCAGGCTCCGCCACACCCGACACCCCGCAGATCGCCATCGACGACTTCGTCAAGATCGACCTCCGCGTCGCCAAGGTCCTCGTCGCCGAGCGCATTCCCAAGGCCGACAAACTCCTCCGCATCGAAGTCGACCTCGGCTACGAGAAGCGCCAGATCCTCTCCGGCATCGCCCAGTGGTACGCCCCCGAAGACCTCATCGGCCGCCGCATCGTCATCGTCGCCAACCTCGCACCCCGCAAGATGCGCGGCCTCGAATCCCACGGCATGCTCCTCGCAGCCTCACACGGCGAAGACGGTAAGCCCATCCTCGCCACCTTCGCCGATAGCGACGAGATCGAACTCGGCTCCAGGCTTCGCTAAAGACAAAGGCGGTCACCGCATAAGCAGTGACCGCCACATCGCTTTTAGAAACCCCACCACAAAAAGTTGTCATTCCGAGCGAAGCGAGGAACCCCCGCATTCACTCGCGCAGCCACTGATCCGCAGGACGCCTTACCCCTTCAGCACAGCCTTCAAAAGCCCCGGAAATCTCTTCTCCAGGTCCTCGCTTCGCAGCGTATTCAGCAGCGTCTTGCCATCCTTCCGCGTCGACACCACGCCGGACTCCCGCAGCACCCTGAAGTGATGCGACAGCGAAGACTTCGGCCTGTCCACCTCAAACACGCCGCACGCCTGCTCTCCCTTCGCCGCAAGCTGCCTTACGATCCCCAAACGAATCTCATCACTCAGCGCATAGAGCACCGCTGTCATCAGCATCTCCTTGCGCGATGGCTCTTTGGGCAGAAAGATCGGCACTTTTCCTCAACCTCGCATTTGACAAAGCTCCTGCGCTTCGTCAATAGTTCGACTGTACCATAGTTCGATTTTATTCGAACTATACCAAGGAGATGGATCACGATGAAAGCATGGCAGCTCACAGCCTTCGGCCGCGAAAACCTCAAGCTCAACGACATCCCTCAGCCCACACCCGGCCCCGGTGAAGCCCTCGTCCGCATCTCCGCCGTCTCGCTCAACTACCGCGACAAGCTCATCTACGACGGCAACTACAACCCGCACCTTGAGTTCCCCATCACCCAGGTCGCCGACGCCGTAGGCGAGGTCGTTGCCGTCGGCCCCAACACCACCCGCGTCAAGCCCGGCGACCGCGTCGTCACCAGCTACTGCACCCGCTGGATCGACGGCGAGCCCTCGGCAAAGGAGACGCTCTACTCCCTCGGCAACATCATCCCCGGCGCCCTCGCCGAGTACCTCGTCCTCACCGAGAACGCCCTCGCCGTCGCGCCCGCCTACCTCACCGACGAAGAAGCGGCCGCGCTTCCCTGCGCCGGTCTCACCGCCTGGTACTCGCTCGTCGAAAAGGGTGACGTCAAATCCGGCGACACCGTCCTCGTCCAGGGCACCGGCGGCGTCTCGCTCTTCGGCCTGCAGATCGCCGCAGCCCTTGGCGCTACCGTCATCGCCACATCCTCCAGCGATGACAAGCTCGCCCGCGCCAAGTCCCTCGGAGCCACCCACACCATCAACTACAAGAAGACCCCCGACTGGGAGAACGAAGCCCTCGCCCTCACCAACAAGCGCGGCGTCGATCACATCCTCGAGGTCGTCGGCGGCTCCAACCTCGCCCGCTCCATCAAGGCCATCCGCCCCGAAGGCCAGATCTCCATCATCGGCATCATCGACGGCTTCGACGCAACCATTCCGCTCTTCGGCGTCATTCAGAAACACGCCGTCATCCGCGGCATCTCCGTAGGCCCGCTACGCGCCCTCGAACGCATGCTGGCAAAGTTCGACGAGCTAAAGCTGCGCCCCGTCATCGACTCCGTGCACAGCTTCAACGACGCCCCCAAGGCCTTCGACCGCCTCGAACAAGGCGGCTTCGGCAAGATCGTCATCCGCGTTAGAGACTGACACGCCCGTATCCTGCAAGCACAGCCACCACACAACTCAAAAGGGCACGGCCTAAGCCGTGCCCTCACCAACCGCGGCTAACACCAAACCCGTGGCCAACACCAACCTGCGGCTGACACCAACCCGCGGCCAACACCTCGTCAGTCTGTACGCGCTGCCGTCCCCTACACCCACCCTGCCTGTACATCCTGCAATCCCCTGCAACCTGCTGTATACCTGCCATCCCCCTACAACCTGTCATTTCGACCGGAGCGGCGCAGCCGCGCAGTGGAGAAACCCGCTTTTCAACCCCAACCACATCCCGGCCACCCCACTTCATTTGTCGGTGCCACAGTTTTGTTGTCATTCCACACCGCACCGGAGACTCAACCCTCAACGCTCACAAACGCTTATCCCTCAGCCCGCCCAATGGCGATCACAAAGTAATTCGCGTCCACCGTACCCACATTCTTCAACCCATGCATCACATTCGACGCGTTGAAGATCACCCCTCCGGGCCCCAGCCTGCTCTTGGTGCCGTTGCTGTCCACCTCCACCTCGCCCTCGCGGATAAACAGAAACTCCGAGTGACGATGCTTATGCGGAGGATGCGGCATCTGGCCCGGAGGCAGCGTCGTCTCATGCACCTCCACCGGCTCACCCGTCGCCACCACGCCCTGCACCACCGCGCGGCTCGCGCCACCGTTCGAACTCTTCTTCACCGGCAGCGAATCGAAGGTCCAGCTCTTCGACTGCGCAAGAACATCATTCGACCGCGCCTGGCCCACCGCCTCCGGCACAGACCCCGCCCCCACCGCAGCCAACGCAGAGAGAGCCACACAAAGCTCACGACGACTCATATCTTTCATGGCCGCCATCCTACCCACCCGACCAACAGCCTGTCACCACATCAGACCCTAACGCCGGGAAAATCTGCCATCGGACACTCTTTGACGGCACGCAGCAAATCACCCTGGCATATCTGCCATCTCGCCAATCCGTACAGCGGATATAACGTGCAGCCAAAGAACTCTGTCATCTCGACCGAAGCGGCAAAGCCGCGCAGTGGAGAGACCCGCTTCTCAACCTCCACCTAGTCCCAGCGCAAACTTCCCTCCGGCCGGCTCCACAAACGCTGTCAACCCCCATCACCCCCTAACCCAAACTCCATCAATAGCATCCATCTGCCGATTCACCCCTCCGCATCCGCTAAACTAAGACTGGAGCCAAACGGGCCAACGCTCAGCCAGCGGCCATGCAACTTTGGTAACCGCGCCAATAAAGTACATCGTTTGAAGACTTTGCATAAAAACGACCCCGGGGAGAGGGGGTAGCCACACATGCTGATCGACTCGCACGCGCACCTCGACTTCTACACCACGCATCCAGCCGAACGCGACGAGATCCTTGCCTCCGCCTGGGACGCAGGCGTGCGCACCATCCTCGCCATCGGCATCGGCGAAGGCCCCTCCGAGATGCACAAGGCGCTCGACCTCGCCACCTCCGTCGCGGCAGACACCCAGCCCCGCAACACTCCCGTCGTCTGGGCCACCGCAGGCATTCACCCCGAGCAGGCGCACAACGCCACCCCCGAGGCCCTCGCCGAGCTCACCCGCCTCGCCTCACACGACCGCTGCATCGCCGTCGGCGAGATCGGCCTCGACTACTACCACCTCGAAAACCCGGATATCCCCACTCAAAAAGCCGCCTTCATCGCCCAGATGGAGATCGCCATCGCGGTGAAGAAACCCATCGCCATCCACTGCCGCACCTCCGAGCTGGCCACCCCCAAGGCGAAGGAACGATATGGTCCAGCCGACGCTGCCGCCGACACCTACAGCCTCATCGCCGAACACTTCCGGCCCAGCGGCCTGCCCGGCATCATGCACTGCTTCTCCGGCAACGTCGACGACGCCCGCCACGCCTTGGACCTTGGCTTCTATCTCTCCTTCGCCGGAAATCTCACCTATCCCAGGGCGCAGAACATCCGCGACGCCGCCCTCTTCGCGCCCGCCGACCGCATCCTCGTCGAGACCGACGCACCCTTTCTCGCGCCCGTTCCACTCCGCGGACAGCGCAATCAACCCGCCTACGTCGCGCATACCGCCGCGGCTTTGGCCCAGCTGCGCGGCATCCCTGCCGAACAGCTCGCATCTATTACAACGGAGAACTTTTACCGGCTCTTTCCCGTCACGCGTCCCGTAGTGGAAGCCTGACATAATAGAAACCGGAATTTTTTAGCGAAGGATTGGAAGACATGGCATCAGATAACAGCTTCGACGTCGTCAGCAAAGTTGAGATTCAGGAAGTCAAGAACGCCATCGACCAGGCGTCGAAAGAGGTCGGTTCGCGCTTCGACCTCAAGAACTCCAAGTCCACCATCGAGCTCCAGGGGCAGGACACCATCCAGCTCGCCTCACAGGACGAGTACACCCTCAAGGCCATCATCGAGATCCTCTCGCAGAAGCTGGTCAAGCGCGGCGTCTCGCTCAAGAATCTCGAGTACGAGAAGATCGAGCCCGCAGCCGGCACCTCCGTGCGCCAGAAGATCAAGCTCGTGCAGGGCATCCCTTCCGACAAGGCGAAGCTGGTGGTCGCGATGATTAAAGACTCCAAGCTCAAGGCGCAGGCCAGCATCCAGGGCGATACCGTTCGTGTCGTATCAAAGGACCGCGACATCCTGCAGCAGGTGATGGGCAAGCTACGCGCCGGTGACTTCGGTGTCGAGCTGCAGTTCACCAACTTCCGCTCCAACTAAGCTTGATCCTGCCGGAACGCGACTCGAAAATCCCCGCATTTTTCGAGTCGCCGTTCTGCCATGGTGAACATCCTGTTACTCTGAATTCAGAGTGAGCACCCTCTCCATCGCGACAGCCGCTGAGGTCTTCGATCTCCTTCGTGACGACCTCGCAGCCATTGAGCTCGAGTTCTCCAAGCAATCGGCATCCAACGTCGCCGTTATCACCGAGATCGCCGAATATCTCATCGCCGGCGGCGGTAAGCGCATCCGCCCCCTGCTTCTCCTGCTGGCCGCCAAGTCGCTCGGCAACGATAATCACAGCCGCATTCGCCTCGGCGCCGTCGTCGAGATGCTGCATACCGCAACTCTGGTACACGACGACATCATCGACGAGGCCGACACCCGCCGCGGCCGCCCCTCCTCAAACACGACCTGGGGCAACTCCAAGTGCGTTCTCGCCGGTGACTGGCTGTACATGCAGGCCTTCAGTGCCGCTCTCGAAGAGCGCAGCTTCCATGTCCTCGATCTGCTCATCTCGCTGACGCAGCAGATGGTTGAAGGCGAACTGCTGCAGATCGAAAAGCTCGGCAAGCTCATCAACGAGGAAGAGTACTTCGACCTCATCTATCGCAAGACAGCCTGCCTCTTCAAGGTCTCCATGCAGCTGGGCGCCGCGATCACGCCGCACCCCTACGGCGACGCCGACCAGGTGGAAGCACGCCTCGGTGAATATGGACGCAACCTCGGTCTCGCCTTCCAGATCATCGACGACGTCCTCGATCTGACCGCCACCGAAGAGGTTCTCGGCAAGCCCGTCGCCAGCGACCTGCGTGAGGGCAAAGCGACGCTCGCCGTCATCCACGCTCTCGAACGCGGAACAGGCGCTGACCGTGAGGCGATTCGCACCGTCCTCTCCGACCGCAGCTTCGCCCGCGTCTCGCACCTGCAGATCATCGAGATCCTGACCCGCCACGGCTCCATCGAATACGCAGCCGACACAGCGATGGCCTACGCCGAGGCCGCGCGCCAGTCGATCGCAGATCTGCCGCCTTCCGATGCCAAGCGAGCCCTGCTCTGGGTTCCCGGATTCGTCACCAGTCGCGACCGTTAAGCCTCTCACGGAGCTACAATTTCCTCGTGCGCAGGACTCTCATCGCCGCGCTGCTTCTCTGCATCGCTCCTGCTGTCTATGGACAGACGGCCGATGACAGCACGTTGCGCGTCTCGTCACGCCTTGTCGAAGTGCCTGCTCTTGTTCAAAGCCACACAGAAGATGTCGTGTACACACTTCGCGCCGAAGACTTTCAGCTGAACGATCGCGGTGTCCGGCAGCAGATCCGCCTTGACGACACAACGAAGCAGCCGCTCTCGCTGGTCGTCCTGATGCAGACCGGCGGTGCCGCAGTGCGAGAGTTCGATAAGTATCGCGGTCTGGAGACGATGCTGGAAGAGATGCTCGGCGGAGCGCCCAATCAGGTCGCCATCGTCAACTTCGACAGCCAGCCAGAGGCCGCATCTTCGTTTACCTCGGACATCGAGCAGTGGAAGGACGCGATCGATCAGCCTGACCCAGGCAATAGCGGAGCAGCTATTCGCGACGCTCTCAAGTTCAGCCTCAACATGCTGGCGAAACAACCGGCCAGCCATCGCAAGGTGATTTTGCTGATCTCACAGCCGCAGGATTCGGGCAGCACAACGACCGCCGAAGAGGTGGCACGCACTGCGGGCGAAACCGATACGGCCATCTACTCGCTGACCTTCACGCCGCAGGCAACAAGGCTCAAAGGAGCGCTCAAGGAACCTCCCCACCCCTGCCGTCCTGTCACCCTGGCAACGGGTACCGCAGGAGAGGTCAACGTCTGCGGCTTCGACTTCAGCGAACCGCTGAACATGGTGATTGACGCCATGCGCAAAGATGTTGCGGCAGAGGTGGCGAAGGTTTCAGGAGGAGAGGCCATGCGCTTTTCCGACAAGAACCAGCTGGACGACACGCTCGCTCTTATCGGCAGGCACATGCGCAATCGGTACATGCTCAGCTTTTCCCCCTCGAGCCCCACGGCCGGCTTTCATCCAATCCACGTGAGCCTCCTGAATCACCCGGAGTTTACCGTCACAGCAAGGAAGGGCTATTGGCTAAGCAGTGAGACGGATGGAGCGAAAGACAAATCGACTCGCTAGAGTTGCGAGGTCGACGTCTTAATCCTCATCGACATCCTCATCCGCGTCGAAGTCTTCATCCTCTTCGGCCTCGAGCTCAAGCGGCTGCGCCTTCATCTTGCCGCCGCCCTGCTCCATCAGCACCTGGATGCGGCCTTCAGCAGAGTCCAGTTCCTGCTTGCAGCTCTCGGAGAGCTTCATGCCCTCTTCAAACAGGCGCACCGACTCTTCAAGAGGAAGGTCTCCCTGCTCCAATCGTTCAACGACGGATTCGAGATCGGTCAGCTTCTTTTCAAAGTCAGCCACTACACACCAACGCTTTCCGTGAGCCCCAGCACCTGGGCCGCTGCCGTGTATTTGCCAAACGGAGCCGAGACCTGGACGCCCTGCACCATCGGACGCGCCTCGGCCAGCATCTCCTGCGCAATCTTCAGCCCCTCGGCGCGTGCTGCCTCCGGTGAACCTGCGGTGGCCATCCTCGCCATGATCTCCTCCGGCATGCTGACGCGAAGATCGTTCTTCATGAACTCCGCGTTACGCAGGCTGGTCAGAGGCCAGATACCCGCAATGATCGGGATGCGGAACTGCTCGATGCGACGCAGGAACTCTTCCAGCACGCGCAGGTCGAAGACCGGCTGCGTGATGGCGTATTCAGCGCCTGCCTCCACCTTGTAGGCGAATCGGCGGACCTCCTGGTCGAGATCAGGCACGCCGGGATTTGCCGCGACGGCGATGGTAAAGCCGGTCGAGGCGCCGATCGAATTCTTGCCGATATCGAGCCCGTTGTTCAGGTTTCGAACCATGTTGACCAGGCCGATGGCATCGACATCAAAGACCGCCGTTGCGTCCGGATAGTTGCCGAGCTTCGGCGGATCGCCGGTAAGACAGAGCACATTCTTCAGGCCGATCGACGACGCTCCGAGCAGATCGCTCTGGATGCTGAGCACGTTGCGGTCGCGGCAGGTGTAGTGCAGGATCGTCTCGATGCCGACGTGCTGCTGAATCTGCACGCAGAGGCTCTGTGCGCTCATGCGCGCGCTGGCCCGCGGCGAGTCGGGGATGTTGATGACATCGACGCCGAGCCTGTGCAGCATCGCAGCGCCATCGATCTCCTTAGTGCAATCGATACCCTTAGGCGGAACGATCTCCACCATGGAGACGAACTCGCCCGCGGCGACCATGGAGCCAACCTTCGAGCGGTCTTTGAGTGGAGGCGGAGCCACCTTGCTGGCTGTGGCCGCCTCCGCACGCTGTTCCATCACCTGAGCTCCGCCGTCCATGGCGTCCATGGCACGGATGGCGCTCTTCATGGCGCGGGTGTAGCTGGGCGTGGTGCCGCAGCAGCCACCGACGAAGGTTGCACCGGCCTTGATCAGCTTGCGGGTAAAGCTCGCCATGTACTCCGGCGAAGTCATATAAATCGTGCGGCCTTCGACGGCGCGCGGGATGCCGGCGTTCGGCATCGCGGCCAGGGGAAGATTCGTGACCGGGCGCATGCGCTCGATGACGCTCAGCACCGTCACCGGGCCGGAGCTGCAGTTGCAGCCAATCGCATCCGCACCGGTCGCGGTGAGACGCTTTGCCGCGTTCTCGGCAGAGGTGCCATCGAGACAGTTGCCGTCCTCGTCGACCGTCACCATGACGATGACAGGAATTCCGGGCGCAACCTCGCGGGCAGCCAGCACGGCCTGCTCGGATTCGACGATGGAGGTCATCGTCTCGACGCACAGCAGGTCGACTCCTACACCGGGACCATCTTCGACCAGGGCTGCGATCTGTTCGGCGAACGCGGCGCGGGCCTCATCCAGTCCGAGCTTGCCGAGCGGCTCCAGCCGAACGCCAAGCGGACCGATGGCTCCGGCGACAAAGGCCTCCGAGGACTGCTTATCACGAATCTCATTGACGCTGGCGCGGGCCAGCCTCACGCCAGCGAGATTAATCTCGCGAACCTTGTCGGGCAGGCCGAAGTGCTCCAGACGATAGGCATTGGCGCCGAAGGTGTTGGTCTCGATGACCTCGGCCCCGGCCTGGAGGTACTCCTGGTGGATGGCACGCACCATCTCCGGCTGGCTGAGATTCAGCTCGTCGTAGCACTTATTGATGAAGACACCGCGGGCGTAAAGCATGGTGCCCATCGCGCCGTCACACAAAACCGGTGAACCTGCAAAAAGGCGTTTTGTGGACGAGATGCCGCCTGTCTCCGTCAAAGATATGGACATTCTTTCTCTTTCCGTTGCGCTTCCTATTTTAAGGCACGCGCGGCGAGCCACCAAACCGGTCCGAAACCGTAGCAACCTTTCCCATCCCCGTGGGTTCCCTTTGTTATACTTGGGCGATACAGTTGTGGCCTAAAAACCCAAGCCTGCAGCGCAGTTCGGAGTTTGTCACCGTTGAAGAATCGTAGTCTGTTTACCCAGTCGTTCTGCGCCCAGATTCTCTGCGGCCTGCTTCTCGCCGTCGTCGCGGTTGGCTTGACCGCATGCGAAACGCGTTATTACAAGTTTCCGACGTACACGTTCGCGGATCGCCCGGTGCCCCCCAGCAAGCTGGACAGCCGCGTGATGGTCGGTGTGACTGTGGATGGCACCTCGCAGGGCAAGCTTGAGATTCTCGACGGCAAGCGCGACCTTCGCAACAGCATCTTCAATCCCAACTCGACCTTCTCGATCTCGGGCTATTCGGCTGCCTATCCCAGCCAGATATTCAACTTCCCCGAGCAGATTTCGGGCTTCGTCTACTCCAGAAACGACGGCAGCCTGAACATCATTGACTACGGCACCGAAGCGGTGAAGCAGTCGGCCGGCACTTTGCCCGCGAATGTGGACTCGATCGCTGTACCCGACGGCTTCGGCCATGTGTATGCTGCGTCATCTGCGACCGGTCAGCTGGCCGTCATTGATATCGCTGCAGGCAGGACCTACGCTCTGAACCTGCCGAACGTCTATCGCGTGGCAGCGAACACGGGCGATACCACGGTGCTCGCGATGGTGCGCAACTCCAACCTGATCTATCGCCTGGTGAAACTGAACTCGGCGCAGACCGCGGTTCCCGGCTCTATTGATTGCCAGCCTCAGACCAACCCGGTTTACTGCGTTGTGCCCGTGCCGGACAGCACATCGACTCCGACCTTCGATCGTCCCGTTGGCGCTTACTTCTCGATCGATGGATCGACAGCCTACGTGCTGAACTGCGGACAGGAGTGCGGCGGCAAGACCTCGAGCCTGACCATGATGCAGACCGGTGCGCTGCTGATGACGACCTATCCCACATCGGCCAGCTACACCTCGCCGGTGACTGGCAGCATCGCCGTTCCCGGCGGAGCGACCGTGGCCCTCTCGGACGGCTCCACTCTCTACGTCGCTGGCCAGCAGTTGCAGACCGACGGACTCTTTGCCGGCAATCTGACGACGATCGACGAGGCCAGCAAGACCGTGACCGGGACCTACTCGATCTCGGACGGCAATCACAGCAAGTTGCTCTTTGCGGACAACAACACGCTGTGGATCGGCTCGCAGTCCTGCGCAACCGGTGAGCGCGCGGCCAAGAAGCAGAACTACAACTGCCTGACCCGCTTCGACCGCACGGCCAAGACCGCAGCCATCGTCCCTGCTGTCGATCCGACCAACTCCGCGTCCAGCGTGCCGTATCCGAATTCGAACGAGAACCAGTACTACTACGGCGACCTGACCGGCATCTGCTGGGTGCAGAATCAGTTCAAGGTCTATAGCGCGTATGGCGGCCAGATTCACGCCTTCAATACGACCGACGGATCCGAGATCAACAACTCTCAGATCACCGTCCAGGGTACGGCGCTCGATGTGGCCTACCTCGACGCTCTGACCAACGACGCAAACTAGGCCTCGACCGAAGAAGACAGAGCCGATGCTCGATATTCTTGCCATCGCCGCGCACCGTGACGACGTAGAGCAGACCTGCGGAGGCACTCTGCTCGCCATGCAGGCGCGGGGATGGCAGACGGGCATCCTCGACCTGACCCAGGGCGAGGCTGGTACGCGCGGCTCAGCAGCTGAGCGCCAGGCAGAGGCCGAGGCAGCAGCCCGCATACTCAAGGTCTCGCACCGCGAGGCTCTGGACCTGCCCGACGGCAACGTCGAGAACACCCTTCCCAATCGAATCAAGATCGCAGGTGTCCTGCGGCGCCTGCGGCCACGGGTCGTCATTCTGCCTTACTGGCAGGGGCGTCATCCGGACCACTACACCAGCGCCACCCTGGGCTACGAGGCCTGCTTCGTCAGCGGCCTCAGCAAGCTGGAGATTCCGGGCAGCAGCGATGCTCCTCACCGCCCCTACAAGATCCTCTACGCCTCGCTGTACGCCGATGTGCGGCCCAGTTTTGTCGTCGACATCACGCCGCACGTCGAGCAGAGGCTGCAGTCCCTGCTTGCCTATCGCTCGCAGTATGCCAACCAGCAGCCCGGCGGCGGCCTGTTCGTCCCGGAAGAAGATATCCGCGAGCGGATGCTGGCAACGGCTCGTCATTACGGGCTGCTGGCGGGGGTTCGCTACGCCGAGCCGTTCGTGCAGAAAGAGGTCGGCCTGGTGGACGATCTGATGATGCTTCCCGTGCAATCAATCTGACCGACGCTGCGGGAGGGCAGGAAGGTGAACCATAGGCCGCCCGCAAGCAGTCTGGCGAGACACCGCAGAAGATTCCCAGAATTCAGTGTGCGCCGCAACATTCACACAAATGGCCCGATACGTAGGGCTACATCAGCCCCGCGCTGCGATCGCGGATAGATGCTGCTGCACGAAGGCGACGATTTCGTCGGTCACATACGATGGTGGACGCATGGCAAGAACAGGGATGCCCTGCACCAGCTTCAGAGACACATCCTTCCATTCGGGCCGTCCCAGCGACCCCTCCGGCGCCAGAACCGCATCGGCGCGATCGAGAAAAAGCCGAGCCGAGCTCTTGAAGTCCCTCACCGTGGGATCCAGCACGCTCAAGTAAAGATCTGGTTTGAGAAAGCGGAGGATGCTGTTGGACTCGATGATGGCATTCTCTGCGTGCTCGAGCTCGCGTCGAATACGCGGCATCGCCTCCACCAGGTCGCCGGTCCGCGTGCGCACCCAGAGCGACCGGACGGCCCCAGCGGCAAGATAGCGCGAGGAATCCGTTCCGGAGGCTAACTCACGTTCCTCTGTGACTGCCAGCGTGTGTTCTGCCGTCTCGCAGTCGCAGGGCTCGCCGTTGGCCGAGCACATGCCGTGTCCGAACTGGGTGATCTTGAAGGAGGTCCAGCACCTCTCGGGCATAGCCCGGATGAGGCCCTCCATCACGCTGGTCTTGCCGATGTTTCTCGAGTGACCGCCCACAACAACGATCGCCATCGTCTACCCCCTGCCCTAGCGGTGTTTCAGCCGCGCCAGGTCGCGCAGGTATTCCTTCAAAGGCCGCGCCGGGCGTCCCCAGAAGACCTCTCCCGGTCCCCGCATTTTTTTTCCACTCAGTACGCCTGCGCCGCCGCCAAGGATGACACCCTCGCCTACCGTCGCATGCTCTCCAATACCGACCTGTCCACCGAGGATGGCACCGTCTTCGACGACGCTCGATCCGGAGATGCCGGTCTGCGCCGCGATGACCACGTTTCGCCCGATGATGCAGTTGTGTCCGATGTGGACGAGGTTATCGATCTTCGTGCCAAAGCCGATGCGGGTCTCACCCAGCGCGCCGCGGTCGATGGTGGTGTTGGCGCCGATCTCGACGCGGGCATCGATGATGAGACGGCCCTGTTGAGGAAAGAGCAGGTACTCGCCGGTCTCGGCGTTGCGCGCATAGCCGAAGCCCGTGCCGCCGAGGACGGCCCCCGCCTGCACCACAACCTCATCGCCGAGGACTACTCCCGGGTAGATGATGACGCGCGCATCGATCCTGCATCGCTGTCCGATGAGGGAGCCATCGCCGATCACGGCGCCGGGGCCTATCGAGGTCCCCTCGCCAATCACAACGTCGCGGCCGATCACAGCCGTGGAATCGATACTGCCCGTCTGACCGGTCGCAGCCAGCTTGTGGGCGACGAGCGAGAAGGCATAGCGTGCATCGCGCACCCACAACACACGTGCGTCATCGAGAGGCGAATCGGCATCCTTGAGCTTTGCATTTGCAAGCACCAAACCAGCGGACGAGGCCAGTGCCGAGGCCAGCGTCTCGGCGTCCATGGCAAAGACAACGGCATCGGGCGATGCATCTTCCAGCGAGGAGACGCGGGTAAGGTCAGCGGCTTTATGCGCTCCTGCTCCTTCCGCGCTGGTCCATACGGCGATATCTGCTGTGGTTGCCATCAGTAAATTCCCTTCTCGCCCGCCGGACGGGTCTTCCAGCGGCGGTGCATCCAGAGCCACTGATCAGGATACCTGCGAATGTAACTCTCAATGACGCCAGTAAAGTTTGCCGTGTTCTCCAGTGCGTCGTTTTCGGCGTCACCCGTGTTGATGACCGGGATCTCCTTGCCGAAGTGGAGGACGTACTTCTGCTCGCTCTCCTCCCACAGCAGGAAACCGGGAACGACGGCCGCCCCGGTGCGTGCGGCGACGCGTGCCATGCCGGAGGCAGTGCAGGCCTCGACGCCGAAGAACGGCACAAAGACACCCTGCGGCGGGGTCATGTTGGTATCCATGAGAATGCCGACGGTCTCGCCTGCACGCATGGACGCGATCAGGCCGCGGGCGAAGTCGTCTTTGTGGATGACGCGGTTACCGTGCAGGCAGCGAATGTTATTCACGAACTGGTCGACAAGGGGATTATCCAATCTGCGGATCACCATCCCCATGGGATAACCCATCAGTGAGTGGTAAAAGCTGGAGAGCTCCCATGCTCCAAGGTGGCCAGTCAAAACCAGGACGCCCTTGCCGCGATCGCGTGCCTGGAGGTAGTTCTCGAGGCCGTCATAACGGATAAACTCGCTGGCCTGCTGCGGAGTATAGCCGGGCATCAGGCAGAACTCGGCGAGAAGATGCCCCAGGTTGCGGTACTCGCCTGCGAGCAAATCTTCACGGGCTTCGGCGCTCTTCTCTGGAAAGGCGAGGGCGAGATTATTGGCTCCGACCTTGCGGAGACGACTCAATCCTGCGTATGCCGTGCGGCCGATTCCGGCGCCGACCCAGCGCGCGAGAGGACGAGGAAAGAGACCGAGCAGCCGAACCAGCAACCACACCGCGACGAACTCCAGCGTCTCGCGCACGGAGGCCTTCGGCAGGGCAGACTCTTTCTCGTTCAGAACGTTCAAGGCTTCAGTCTATAACCCGAGTGACAGGTGAGTGTCGCAGCAAAACGGGGAGCGTCGACGCCCCCCGTTTTGCTGCACCCGAAATTCTGCGAGACTACTTTTTCTGCAGGGCTATGGGCTACTTGTTCTCGTCCTTCGCCTGAACGAAGTTAGTGGCTACGGTACGGACGAATGGACGTGCCTCGTCCGGGGTCGCCTGGTTGCCCTTCAGGATCGACTCGAAGGGAATGGCTGCGCCATACATTACACGGGTGTCGTCCTGATTCTGCGAGAGGACGGATCCGTCGAGGTCGATTCCGGCGAAGAGGCCCTTGCTGCGCGAATAGGTCAGCAGCTCGGCGTTCATCTTCCAGTCGGTGCCGGCCTGCGCATTACGTCCCACCGGACCGGCGGAGGCGGCGGCATCAGCACCGATCTTGAACTTGTTCTTGAGCATGTCCTGCAGGCCGCGATCGTTCATCGCGAGGATGATCAGGTCCGTGCCCTGTACACCGATCTGGAAGCCGAAGCTGCCGCCTGCCAGCTGCACGAAGACCGGAGCGCTCCAGCCATGCGGCGTACGGCAGGTGACGACGCCCTGTCCGTACTGTGCGCCCACCAGAAAGGCCGCTTTTTTGTAGCTGGGGATGACCGTGACACAGTTAGCACCGGCCAGGATGCTGGACGGGATGCCCTTGTCGGGAGCTGCCATGATCTGCGTAATGACGGCCTGCGCGTCCTGCAGACGCTCCACAAGCTTCGCCTTGTCAGTGGCCGCAGATGCCGAGGTCGATGCTGCCGCCAGGGTCAGGCTGCATACAAGCCCCGTTGCCACTTGAGAAAAATATCTTTTCATTCCTTTGGTTCCTCATTTCTTACAGTCTGTCTTCGTTTAGACGGACAACTCTACTGTTTGCAATAGGATGATAGATGTTTTCTGACAGGGGGGCGTTGTCTGGACCAACCTGGGTAACATGGAGGACATAAAAAATGGGGGTTGTAGAGAAGTGCCTGGATCACCAAGCGCGCTCTCTACAACCCCTCTCCCAGGTCTGTGTTGCTGAAATGAGATTGCCTGAGAGCGGGCGAACGTACAACGGTACGGAGGTCTGTAGACCTTCGGAATCACTGATTTCCCAGTCAGATCTCCCCACGAAGGATCTTTCCGTCAGGGGGTTTCACGGGCTATCAGGTTCCGATTCACGGCCTGCATGGTGAGAGCAATACGGTTTTCTACGCCAACCTTACGCATCAGTCGTCCGACGTGCGCCTTGACCGTCGCCGCGTCGATGCCCAGAGCCTCAGCGATATCCCGGTTGGGCCGTCCGGCGACCAGGAGACGCAGCACCTGCCCCTCCCGCTCAGTGAACTTCGGCTCTGCAGCGACCGCATGCGTCTCTGAGGAAGAGGCCTCCAGCAGGCGGGCCAACACCTTGCGCGGGGCCCAGACGGAACCATCGCTGACAATATCCACTGCGAGCCGGATCTCGTTCTCGCGCGCCGCATGCGACAGGTAGCCCTTAGCCCCGGCTCCGATCACACGCTGAATGTAATCGTGGCTCTCCTCAAGCCCGATGACGATAAGACGGAGATGAGGCCGGGTACGGCGGAAGGTCTCCAGCAACTCGAAGAGATGATCGGTGCAGGCGGCGTCGATCATGACGACAGAGACACCAACAGCGTCCAGCTCGCCAGGGGCGGACAGAGGCAGCACCTCGATGTCCCCTTCGGCAAAGATCGTCTCCAGCCCCAGAATGCGTAGTGGGTCCGTAGCGATCAGCCCTATCCGTTGCTGGCTCTTTGTCGGTGTATCCGTCATGATCCTGCAGATGCCCCGGAGAAGATTCCGGGCAGCAAACGAGGCCGCCCGGAGACCCATTTACAGCTTCGGTAGAACGATACCCTGCTGCTTCTGGTACTTGCCCTTGCGATCGGCGTAGCTCGTCTCGCAGACCTCGTCGGACTGAAAGAACAGGATCTGGCACAGCCCCTCATTGGCATACACCTTGGCCGGGAGAGGGGTGGTGTTGGAGATCTCGAGCGTGACGTAGCCCTCCCACTCGGGCTCAAACGGTGTCACGTTCACGATAATGCCACAACGGGCGTAGGTCGACTTGCCCACGCAGATCGTGAGCACATCGCGGGGAATTTTGAAATATTCGATCGAGCGCGCCAGAGCGAACGAGTTCGGCGGAACGATGACGCTTTCGGCCTCCACCGTCACGAACGAGCGCTCATCGAAGTTTTTGGGGTCGATGATCGCACTGTTGACGTTGGTGAAGATCTTGAACTCGTTGGAGACCCGGAGGTCGTATCCATACGACGACAAACCGTAAGAGATCACGCCCTCACGGACCTGTTTCTCGCTGAACGGGGAGATCATTCCGTTTTCGATCGCCTGCTGACGTATCCAACGGTCGCTTTTAATGGCCACGCGGCTCCGCTTCCCTTCTTGCTGCCAGTCAATTCACTTCTTCTAACAATTTATCCGACCCTGGCCGCCCGCCTGTGGCAAAATAGGCCGGTCGGACAGTTTCAGTCCGGTACTGTCATTAGATTCTTCATCTTACGGTAGAGGTCTGCCGTTGACAATCTGCCCCCAAGTTTCTAGTATCACCAATACCAAATCCCGGTCAGTTTCTCTGTAACTTATTTCAAATCTACAGCCCCAAGGACGGCGGCCCAGAATGATTAAGCAGGATCTCATACAAAGGGTTGTTGAACGCACCGGCCTGCCAAGAACAAAAGCAGAGGCTGCGGTAGACGCTATCTTCGAGAGCATGAAACAGACGTTGGTTGCAGGTGATCGCATCGAGCTTCGCGGCTTCGGTGTCTTTACCGTGAAGCCCCGTAAAACGGGCATCGGACGCAACCCCAGAACCGGAGCGGAAGTTACGATCGCTCCCGGTAAGGCCGTCCGCTTCAAGCCCGGCAAAGAGCTGCATCTACTCACCTAGGCTTACTGTTCTAACGGCAACGGTTACATCAGGTGAACGGCGTCCACGTCGACGACCAGGTTGCGACGCGGGATCGCCTTCACCTCTGAAAAAGCGAGCAAAGCGCGCAACACACTCCCCAGCGCCTGCCTCTTCTCTCCTTTTAATACGAAATGAAACCGGTAAATGCGCTTGAGCCGCGAGATCGGCGCAGCTGCAGGCCCAAGCACGCGTATGCCTTCGAGCCGGGACTGCTGAAACCAGCGGCCCAGCTCCATCGACCATCCCGTCGCCTCTTCCAGCCGGTCGCTCTGCACCACGACGTTGGCGAGCACGGCATACGGCGGATAGTGCATCCACCGCCGGTACTGCAATTCCTTCGCGACGAATCCCGTGTAGTCATGCTGTGCAGCGAACTTCACGGCATAGTGGTCGGGATGGTAGCTCTGCACCAGCACCCGGCCCGGCAGCTCGCCGCGACCGGCGCGGCCTGAGACCTGGGTAAGCAGCTGGAAGACACGCTCGGCGGCGCGGAAGTCAGGCAGCCCCAACGCGAAGTCCGCCCCCACAACGCCCACCATGGTGACGCCATGAATGTCGTGCCCCTTGGCGATCATCTGCGTACCTACCAGCAGGTTGATCTCGCCCGCATGCAGACGCGCCAGCAGGCGCTCCATGTCGGCGCGGCCACGGACCGTGTCGCGGTCCATGCGGCCGATCCTGGCGCCGGGGAATATCTCCTGCAGCCGCTCCTCGCCCTGCTGCGAACCTGCGCCCAGGTAGTACAGGTGCTCGCTGTCGCATTTGGGGCAGCGCTTGGGCACGCTGCGGCGGAAGCCGCAGTAGTGGCACTCCAGCCGCTCGCCGGGCTTGGCGATGCCGTCGCCCTCGGTCCCATGCTTGTGATACGTCATCGAGATGGCACAGTTCTCACACTCGATCTTGTCGCCGCAGCTGCGACACATCACCACGAAGGAGTAGCCGCGGCGATTGAGCAGGATGATCGCCTGCTCGCCGCGATCGAGCGTCGCCTGCGTCTCCTCGATCAATCGCCGGGAGAAGATCTGTTCCTGTCCGGTCTCACGAAACTCGTTGCGCATGTCGACCAGTTCGACGGCGGGAAGCGCGCGCGACATCACGCGTTCCCGCATCTCGACGCGCGCATAGCGGCCCTTCTCGGCGTTCGACCAGCTCTCCAGCGACGGCGTCGCCGAACCTAGCAGAACAACAGCCTCGTTCAGTTTGGCGCGCATCACGGCGACATCGCGACCGTGGTAGCGCGGCGTCTCCTCCTGCTTGTAGCTGCCGTCGTGCTCTTCGTCGACGATGATCAGGCCAAGCTTCACCAGTGGCGCAAAGACAGCCGAGCGCGTTCCAACAACGACTCGCGCCTCGCCACGGCGAATCCTGTGCCACTGCTCGGCACGCTCGTCAGGCGTCAGCTGTGAGTGCAGCAGCGCGACCTCGTCTCCGAAGGCCGCTACGAGCTGCCCTGTCATGGCCGGAGTCAAACCGATCTCCGGCACCAACAGCAATGCACTGCACCCTGCATCGAGCGCCCGGCGCATCGCGGCAAAGTACACTGCCGTCTTGCCGCTGCCGGTGACGCCGTAGAGCAGGTGCGGGGCGAAGCCGCCCTTCGCCATCGCGGCGACGATCGCGCTGAGTGCCTCCATCTGCTGCTCGTTCAGGACGTGCTCGTGCGCGTGCTTCTTGCCGTGGGTCGCGACACCGCCGAAGTGAAACTCCTCGGCGACCTCCTCGATGCGCACCAGCTCGCGACGCACCAGCGTGGTGAGCGTCGTCTCGGGCACGCCGGCGTGGCCAAGCTTCTCCTTAAGGTCACGAACCCTCATGCGTCCGCCAACCGCAGCCAGCTCCGCCAAAATCGCGGTCTGGTTCGTGTTCAGCTTTGGCAGTCGCGCATCTTCGATCAGCACGGCGACCTTCTCCAGCCGCCGCGCATCGCGCTCTTCGGCGACGGCCTCGCGTAGCAGCCACTTCTTTTTGACCATTCCCTCAAGCAGCTGCTTGTTGGCGTTGGTGGCCGATCGTAGGGTGCCCAGCTTGGCCCCCTCGCCGCTCTCGAGATAGTTCAGAACGGCGTACTCGCGGTTCTGGTCTTCGGCGCTCAGCTTCGAACGCCGCGAGGCCCCCTTCTCTGCGCCTTCGTAGAGAATTCGGCGGCCGACGTCGGTGATGCGATAGACGAAGTGCCGCTTCACCTCTGCGCCGAGGGGCAGCATGCCGCGCAAGACCTCGCCCAGCGGGGCGACGTAGTACTGCGCGATCCAGCGAGCCAGCTCCATCAGCTCATCGGGAAGCAGGGCTGAATCGTCCAGCACCTGCTGGATCGGCTTGACCTCGAAACCCTGCTGCGGCGCTTCGTCGTGGACACGCATCACGACGCCCATCAGCCGCTGGCCGCTGAACGGGACCAGCACGCGCGCGCCCACCACCGGAACCACACCATTCACCGCGTAGGTGAATGTCTGATCCAGGGGAACCGGCAGCGCGATATCAGCGTAAGAAGACACAACAGTCAGGATAACCGCCTCGCACGCTTCGAAGCACGGCGACAACTCGATCGAAATCCACACCCCGGACTCTCCATGAGACAAAAGATGCTCGTCGCCGCCGCTTTTTTCGCCCTGGCAGCCAGTGCTGCCCGGGCGCAGACCTCCATTGGCCAGCTCAGCCGCGACATTCCTGCGCTCATGCAGCAGACCGATATCCCGGGCCTCTCCATCGCGCTCGTCCAGAACGGCCGCACCTCGTGGGTGAAAAGCTTCGGCACCGTCGATCCCGCCACCCACGAGCCCGTCACCGAGCACACGCGCTTCAGCGCCGCCTCACTCTCAAAGACTGTCTTCGCCTATGCCGTCCTGCAACTGGTCGATCAGGGCAAGCTGGACCTCGACACGCCACTGACCCATTACTGGCCCGAGAGGGTCGTGACGCCAACCGACGATCCGCGAGCCGACCAGATTACAGCGCGCATCGTCCTGAGCCACCGTACCGGCTTTCGCAACTGGCGCGGCGACGAGAAGCTCAGCATCCACTTCACTCCCGGAGAGCGGTTCAGCTACTCCGGCGAAGGCTACGTCTACCTGCAGCACGTTGTCGAGCACATTGAAGGCAAGCCGCTCAACCAGATCGCGCAGGAGCTTGTCTTCACACCACTCGGCATGAAGGACTCAACCTACATCTCCGTCCCAGGCCCCAACATCACGATGGGCTATAACGCCGGGGGTCAGCAACGCACGCCGCTGCGCAGTGAAGATGGCAATGCAGCCTCCAGCCTGCTTACGACAGCGCACGACTACGCTCTGTTCCTTGAAGCTCTGCTGCATGGCCGCGGCCTTAGGCCCGCGACGCTGCGCCAGATGGAGAGCCCGCAGATCGCCGTCGATCCCTCGTGCACCAACTGCACCGATCACGCACCCGCAACGCTCTCCACCCAGCTCTTCTGGGGTCTGGGCTGGGGCATCGAAAAGACCAGGACCGGCACCTATCTCTGGCACTGGGGAGACAACGGCGCCTTCAAAGCTTTCACCGCCATCGACCTCAAGCGCCGCAGTGCCGTCGTCTATTTCGCCAACAGCAGCAACGGGCTGGCCATCGCACCGGCGATCGTGAGCGACGCCATCGGCGGCCAGCATCCGGCATTCGACTGGATCAAGTACGATCGCTACGACTCAGCCGACGTGCGCTTTATCCACGATGCCGTCCACCAGGGCGCAAGCGTTCTGACGACCTACCGGGAATCGATCGACAACAATACCGTCACCGAAGTCGCGCTCAACTCCGCCGGTTATTTTCTACTCGCCCAGAAGCGATACGACGATGCCATCGCGATCCTCAACCGCTGCCTGGAGCTGCATCCACGCAACGACAACACCTACAACAACCTTGGCGACGCTTACACCGCGATGGGCAAGACCGACCTTGCCATCGGCAACTACGAGCACGCCCTGGCGCTCGACCCCTCGCGAGACGACACGAAGGCCGCGCTGGCAAAGCTGCGTGCGACGCCTGACAAAACAGGAGCGGCCCACTGATGTGTGGGCCGCTCCTGGAACAAAACCGTCCGGCTTACTCCGCGGAGATCAGCAGCAGGCTCACGCTGTTTTCGGTGACCCGCTTGTGCGGGGTCATACGAGGAACAAAGAGGTAGTCCCCCTGTTTGAGGGAGACCGATTTGTGGCCTTCGGACTCGGGTGCGAGATATTCGCCCGGCTTGATCTCACGAGAATTCTTCGGCGTTCCGCCCAGCAGATACGTCGTATCACCGGCGAGCACCTGGAAGACGTGGTCGCGCTTGGCGTGATACTCGAACTCCTTGGCGACCTTGTTGCTCTCTTCGCTGATCACCATGGTGACGTCCATGCCTTTGGGCGAGATGAGGTTCTTGGCGCCGTGGCTCGACTGCACATCCTTCAGGCTGGCCGCCATCATGTCGGCGGTAAAGACCTCGAAGGGAACGGGGGGGCCAGCGGTCTCCGTCTGCCCTGCTGTTGCGGCGCGCAACAGCGTATCGGTAAGGGGAGAGACGGCGGCAGCAGCGATCGGGGCTGTCAGCAGAAAATTGCGGCGGGTCTTTACAGTAGCCATGGCAGAGAGTGAAACACACCGAAGCCACGTCGCGCCACCATCCCTGCTATCCTTCCCTCACCATGAAGAAGGCCGCACTCATCCTCTCGCTTCTTCTCGCCGCGTTCTCTCTCATTCTCAGCGGCTGCGATCCGCATCCATCGCCAACACCCGAGCCAAAGCCGACGCCGCGCTCCGGTGTCGCCCAGGCGCAGTCAGCCACAGAGGCTCCACAAAGCTTCGACTATTACCTGCTGAACCTTTCGTGGTCGCCGGAGTTCTGCCACTCGCATCCGACCAACGTCCAGTGCGGGCTGCACTCGACCTTTGTGCTGCATGGCCTGTGGCCGCAGCAGTCCAACGGCAGCTATCAGCAGAACTGCTCCACCGCACCCGGCCCGACGGACCCCTCGCAGTATAAGGATCTCTACCCGGATCCCAGCCTTCTGCAGCATGAGTGGAAGACGCACGGCACCTGCTCAGGCCTCGCTCCCGATGCTTACTTTACGGCGGCACGCAAGGCGCTGCAGTCGGTGACGATCCCTACGAAGCTCTCACAGCTGGATCACCAGATCTCGCTTCCGCCGGAGCAGATTCTCGCTCTCTTCACGGCGGCAAACCCGGATATTCCGCGCGATGCGATGGCGCTCTCCTGCGGCAACAACTACCTCACCGCGGTCGAGGTCTGCCTGAGCAAGCAGCTCACGCCGATGTCCTGTGGGTCGATCCGCTCCTGCCGCGCCAACAGCGTTCGCATTCCCGCGCCGTAACGAAACAAACGCCTAGCCGCGCGAAGGAGGCTTCAGCCCCATCTCCTTCATGACCATCTGCAGATCTTTCCACGCCTCGGCCTTCTGGCGCGGGTCACGCAGGAGGAAGGCGGGATGATATGTTACCGCCAGCTTTGCGCCTCGGCAGCTGTGCCAGCGGCCACGCAACCCGCTGAGCGACTGCTTGACGCCGAGCAGATAGGTCGCCGCCGTCGAACCCAGCGCAACGATCACCTCGGGCTGGACAACGTCGATCTGCTTCAACAGGAACTGCGAGCACGTCGTCGCCTCGATCGGCTCCGGGGTGCGGTTGGCGGGCGGGCGGCACTTCACGATGTTGGCGATGTAGACCTGCTCGCGTGTCACGCCCATCGCGTTGATCATGTTGTTCAGCAACTGCCCGGCCTTGCCGACAAACGGGAGGCCCTGCGCATCCTCATCGGCTCCCGGGCCTTCGCCGACGAACATCAGCCTGGCGTTCGAGTCGCCATCGGCGAAGACGATCTTATTACGGCCCGCATAGGCCAGCGGGCAACGGGTGCAGTCGCCGATCTCTTCCTGAATGGCGGCCAGAGCAGCGGGCTTCGCCGTGGAGGCAAGACGCTCCGTGGGAAGCGGCGCAAGTTCGTTGAAACTGACAGGCTTGGGAATTGCGGTCTCCTGAAAACTTTCGAGAGCCACGGCAGGAGGCATCACGGGCGCAGCAGGCACGGGACGAGCTGGCGGTGACGGGACAGGCGGTGCCATCGGCGAGGCAGCGCGAGCTGCGGGTTCCTGTCCTGCTGCAACGACCGGCATCACTGCCGGCTTCGGCGCATCCCCAACAACAGGATGCTCTAGAACAGGCTGCGCTGGTGCAACAGCAGTCGCCTGCTGCGACGCAGGCAAATCGGCGGCATACACGGGCTCGCCGTGGCGATAAAAATCGTACACGCCGAGGTCGCGAAGATACTCGACGTACGCGCGCAGTGCCTGCTCTGACTCTCCCGCTGCCATGGCTCTATGCTATCGTGCCGGGCAGCTGTGAAGAATCGTATAGATTTAGTGGCTGCCAGGCTCGGTACGCGCCGGAACATTCGGCAGCACGTACTTCACCTGCCCCTGGCGAATCTCGTCCTGCGCGACGCGGCAGGCCTTCATCGACTTGGAGGTAATCAGCGCAGGAGCACCCGACTGCAGTTGACGTGCGCGGCGGGCAGCACCCTTTACCAGGCTGTACTTGTTGTGGAATGCAGAGTCCATGGTCTACACGACCCCCTTTGTGGTCTGAATGTATCTCAGCCGTACGAGATCATCTACTGTGGATATGTCGGTATTATCTACAAATCCACGGGATGTGTCGCCTCCCCAAACGGGGGACTTCTGTCGCCGGAAGATGCAGACGCCCGGTGAACGATGCTTCAGTTTTCGCCGAAGGCGGTGAGAACGCTCGCAAGGGCCGTGGTGTGAGTGTCCGTGCGGCAGGCCTGCGCCAGCTCCCGAAGATCGTCGCCGGTGCCGCGCTCGTAGAGAACGATCGCTCGCATCTCGGCAACAGCCTTATCGAGGACATCGTTGACCAGTGCATAACGATAGTCGAAGACCTGCTTCAACTCATGCTTTGCAGCGTTCAGACGCTTCTCGATGATGGCCTCAGAGGTCATGTTCTCTGCGGCGCTGCGATTGCGGAGCCGCATCTCCAAAATCTGCGGGCTCGGCGGCAGAATAAAGATCGACACGGCCTCGGGCATCTTCTTCATCACCTGCAACGCGCCCTGCACATCGATGTCGAGCAGAAGATCTTTCCCCAGATCCTTGGCGTGGAGCAGTGCCGAGACTGCGGTTCCGTAGTAATTGCCGAAGACCTCGGCCCACTCCAGGAACTCGCCTGCCGCGATCATGCGCTCAAACTCTGCGCGTGTCGTGAAGTAATACTCGCGGGCATGCTCTTCCGACCCTCGCGGCGCCCGCGTCGTGTACGAGATGGAGAAGTCCAGACCTTCTACCAGCGTCCGCAGCTGCGTCACCAGTGTCGACTTCCCTGAGCCCGAAGGCGCCGAGATGATAAACAGTATTCCGGCCATCTACTCCTTAGACCACCCTATTGGTATGTCCTCAGTGTAACGGCAGCTCTGCCGCGGATTGAACAGGATTTATTCGAGGTTCTGAACCTGCTCACGCGCCTTCTCAATCTCGGCCTTGATCTCCAGCCCAAGCTCGGTAATACGCAGGCTGTTGTCTCCAGCCGCCGAGCCTGTCTTTGAGAGCATCGTATTCGCCTCGCGATTGAGCTCCTGCAGCAGGAAGTCCATCCGCTTGCCCAGCTCGCCGCCCTCGTCGAGCATAGCGACGAAGCGATCGATGTGAGTCCGCAGGCGAACAATTTCCTCTTCCACATCGCTCTTTTCGGCCAGCACAGCAGCCTCGGCGAGGATACGCTCTTCGCTGACGGCGACGCCTTCGGTCAGCTCCGCCAGGCGAACCTTGAGGCGATCGAACTGTGCCTCGCGAACGCCATTGCGCAGTCCTGCCATCTCTTCGGCAAAGACACGCAGTCGTCCCATGGAGGCATACAGCTCGGCGGCGAGCGCAGCGCCCTCCTGGGCACGCACAACGTTCAGGCGCTCGAGCAGGGCAGGCATCTCGGCCATCACGGCGGCGTCCAGCTCGGCGTTACCCTCTACGCCTGCCTGCACCTCCGCCGTCATCACCCCCGGGATACGCAACAGCGAGTTGATGTCCGGCTTCTCTTCGACGTTGTGAAGCAAAGACGCCTTCTTGAACGCGCTTACATACGCATCCAGCAGGTCGACGTTCAGCTCAATCTGGGCGCTGGAGCGTCGCTCCACCTGCAGGGTCACTTCGATGTGACCGCGCTTGAGGGTTTCTTTAAGAATCTTGCGAAGCTGCATCTCCAACGCATCGCAGTAAGAAGGCAGCCGCATGTGCAGATCGAGAAAGCGGTGGTTCACGCTCTTGATGGCGAGCGCAAAACCCGGCTTGTCATCAGCGGCGCCGCGCGCGCTGGCAAATCCTGTCATCGAATAGATCGGGTTCAAGCAAATCCCTCCGGCTCCACGGCCACGGCTCCAGCCGCGACCGGAACGATTTCGTCTCCAAACTGCATGTCGTAAAGACGGCGATATGTCCCCGAACGCAGCATCAGCTCTTCGTGAGTTCCCATCTCGGTGATCTGCCCTCGCTCCAGCACCGCGATCCTTGTCGCCCGTCGCACGGTCGACAACCGGTGCGCGATGACGAACACGGTACGTCCCTGCATCAGGTTCGCCAGCGCCGCCTGCACAAACTGTTCGCTCTCCGTATCCAGAGCGCTGGTGGCCTCGTCGAGAATCAGGATCGGCGCGTTCTTCAGAATGGCGCGCGCAATCGCAAGGCGCTGCCGTTCGCCGCCGCTGAGACGAAGTCCCTTCTCGCCGATGCGGGTGTTGTAGCCCTCCGGCATGTTCATGATGAAGTCGTGCGCCAGCGCCATACGCGCGGCCTCCTCGACCTTCGCCAGCGGAACGTCAGGCTGACCGTAGGCGATGTTATTGCGCACCGTGTCGTTGAAGAGCACCGTCTCCTGCGTTACCTTACCGATCTGCTCGCGCAGCGAGGCGATGGTGACATCGCGTACATCGTACCCATCAACGGTGATCCTGCCCTCGCTCACATCGAAGAAACGCGGGATCAGATTCACCAGCGACGATTTGCCTGCGCCACTGGGGCCAACGAACGCAATCACCTCGCCCGGCTTCACATCGAGATTGATTCCGTGCAGCACCTCGACCAGACCTCCATCATCGGAGGCGTAGCCAAAGGAGGCATTCTCAAACGCGATTCCCTGATGGAAGCCCTTCAACACATGAGCACGCTTCTTTTCGCGCACATCGTCCTGCGCGTCCATGAACTTGAAGATCTCTTCGCTGGCGCCCAGCGCCTGTTGGAAGCTGTTGTAAAAGACAGCGAATTTGCGCACCGGATCGTACAGCGTAAACACCGCAATCAGGAAGGTCACAAACGATCCCGCGGTCATCGCCCCGCTCTGAATCCTGGTGCGGCCAAACAGCAGCAGCCCTGCGATGCCAACCGAGCCCAGCGCATCCATCAACGGCGAGCTGATGGCCTGCACGCTGACGGACTTCAGATTCGCCCGGAACAACCTGCGCGCGGCCTTGCGGAAGCGATTCATCTCCCACAACTCCATACCGAAGGCCTTCACGATGCGGTTGCCGGTGATGGTCTCGTGGAGGATGTTCTGAATTTCGGCGAGCTTGTCCTGCCCCTTGCGCGTCGTCTGCCGCACCCGCCGCCCAATGCGCCTGGCCGATGAGATCACAATCGGCACAAACAGCAGGAGCACCCAGGCCATCTTGCCGCCCACCACGATCACCACGCCGATCGTGAACAGCAGCGTAAACAGCTGCTGCAGAAAATCACTCAGCACCGTCGACATCGCATACTGCACCCGCTCGACGTCGTTGATCAGCGTGGAGAGGAGCGAACCAGTCGTATGCTTCTGAAAAAACGCAACCGACCGCCGCAGCACGGCGTTGTAGAGGTCATTCCGCAGGTCCGTAATCATGCCGAATCCGGCATAGTTCACGAGATACGTCCCGATGTAATCGCACACCGACTTCAGTACGGCCGACACAACCAGCGCATAGGCCACCACGGTCCATGCATTCTGAAAGTGGCTCGGCACCAGGAAGTGCAGGTTCAACTTCCACCCGAACCGCGGGACCTGATACACCAGGACGCTGTGCGTCACCGTATCCGGCCGCAGCACGTTGTCGAAGATAGGCTTGACCAGCAGGACGCGCAGCGCTGACATCGCGCCGACGACTGCCATCAAGAAAACTGACGCCAGCAGATGCAGCCCATATGGCCGTACATAGACCAGCAGTCGCCAGATGCGCTTCACGCTGCCACTCTCCTGATCCTGGGAACGCTGACCATCTCTATATTCTATGGCCGATGCGCTGCTTCTAGCGCGGCATATCGCGATGTGCGCTCTTCACGCGATAGCCTGCCGCCGTCAGCCGCTTCTTCATCTCCTCGGCGATAAAGACCGAGCGATGCTGCCCCCCGGTGCAGCCAAAAGCCACCGTCAGGTAACTCTTGCCCTCCTTGATGTAGTGCGGCAGGAGAAACTTCAGAAGATCTGTCGTCTTATCCAGAAACTCAGCCGTCTGTGGAAAGTCACGCACGTACTTCGCAACCTTGGGATGCCGTCCCGTCAGCTTGCGGAACTCCGGGATGAAGTGTGGGTTGGGCAGAAATCTTACGTCAAAGACAAGATCCGCTTCGGCAGGCACACCGTTCTTGAAACCGAAGCTGTTGGTCGAGATCGTTAGATTGCGATCGCTCTCTTCGCGCTCGAACTGAGCCCCGATGTGGGCGCGCAGATCGTGCACCGTGAACTTCGTGGTATCGAGCACGATATCTGCGACATTGCGGATCGGGTCAAGCCGCTTGCGCTCCTCGCGGATCGACTTCACCACCGTGTTCGAGCGGCCCATGGGATGCGGACGGCGCGTCTCGGAGAAGCGGCGGATCAACGACTCGTCGCTGGCTTCCAGGAACAGCACACGCGTCGGCAGCACCCGCCGCACCTTCTTCAGAAGAGCGGGAAACTCCTCGAGCCGCATGCCCTCGCGCACATCGACGACCAGCGCGGCGCGCTCGATCTCAGTCGACTGCCGCACCAGGTCCGCGAACCGCGGCACCAGCTCCAGAGGAAGATTGTCGACGGAATAAAAGCCCAGGTCTTCGAACGACTTCAGGGCCGAGAGCTTTCCCGATCCCGAAAGACCGGTAAGGATAACCAGCTCGCCTTTGCCCTCACCGTTGCCCTTGCCGGTCTTCGGCTTGGTTGATGCAACAACTTTCTTCGGCTTAGCCCTGTTGATCTTCACGGCAGCTTTCTTCGATTCTCTGCGTGGCATGCTGGCATCCTAGCATCCCGCCGATCTCTCCACGAGAGACAAAACAGATGCGGCGCAGACCCCACCGGGAACTGCGCCGCACCCACCCTGTTTCTTGTCGTCTATGGAACCTCGATCAGCTCCATCTTGCCGTCGCGCTTGCGATGCAGCACCATCGCCTGACCGCCGTGATCGCGGAAGACGAAGACTTCGCGGTCGCGGAAGGCGGCCTCTTTTACAGCCTCGTCCAGCGTCATCGGCCGCAGGGCCACGCCGTCCTTCGAACGCACAAGATGTGGCTCCGTCAGGGGCGAATGCGAGGGAAAGGAGTGCACCAGCATCGGCACCACCTTGCGGGCGTCGCCGTTGCGCGCCACGATAGTTGCCAACTCAGCATCGACGACCAGCGCACCGTCCGCCGTGGGCGCCACCGCAACCTCACGCACACCGACCTTGGCATTGCGCTTGATCGTGGTCTTCCGCTTCTTCTGTTTGATTGCCTGTTTCTCAAGCGCCGCCAGGGCGTCATGCAGCGCCGTTTCCATATCTGTCGCCTCGCAGGAGGCAACGAGTTTGAGGTTCCTCGACTGCACAGTCAGTTCGGCTGCACGTCTGTATTTTTCAGTGGTAAGGATGACATGCACACTTGCTCCATCGCCGATGATCTTTGCAATTCGTTCAAGTCCGGCTTCGGTCTGCGTCTTCAGTTTTTTTGTGATGGTCGTCTGTCTTCCGGTGTATTCCACGTTCATCGCGGTACCTCGTTGGAGACATATTACGCCCGTCGCCGCGACACCGCGAGGCACGAACCTTGCACGCAAACTTTGGCAAAAAAGAAGCGTCTAACGAACGCGGCGCTGGTGCGTGCTGGGGATCTGCATGTCTTCGCGGTACTTGGCCACGGTGCGTCGCGTGACCTGAATTCCCTGCCGCTGCAGCTCGGCAGCAAGGAAGTCGTCCGTCAGCGGCTTGCGTGGATCTTCGTCTTCGATCAGCTTCTTCACCTTGCGCTTCAACAGCACCAGCGGCAGGTCGCCGCCCTCCGGGCCATTGACCCCTTCGGAGAAGAAGAAGCGCAACTCATAGACGCCCTGCGGCGTGTGCACATACTTGTTGGCCACCGCGCGCGAGACCGTCGAAGGATGCACCCCGATCTCCTCGGCAACCTCCTTGATCATCATCGGCTTCAGGGCTTCGACGCCATGCTCCAGAAAATCCGCCTGTCGCCGCACGATCACCTCGCAGGTCCGCACGATGGTGTTCTTGCGCTGCTCGATGTTGCGCAGCAGCTGGATCGCCGATTTGTAGCGCTCCTTGACGTACTCCTTGACTTCCTTCTCCGTCTGCTTCTCCTGCAGCATCCTGCGATAGCTGTGGTTCAGGCGGAGTGCCGGCATGTCCTCTTCATTGACCAGCACGACGTATCTATCGTCGCGCTTCACAAAGGCGACGTCCGGCTCGATGAGCCGCGTCTCAATATGGTTATACCGCTGCCCCGGCCTGGGATCGAGGGTACGGATGAAGTCCACCGCCGCATGCACATCCTCGGCATCGCGTCCGCAGCTGCGGGTCAGCTCGCGAATATCCTTTTTCTGCAGCAGCGGGAGGCAGTTGGCGACGATGAAGGCCGCAAGCGAAAAGACATCGCGCTGCTTACCGTTGCCGTTTTCCAAGGGAGCCGTCGTTCCGTTGCCTGCCGCACGGGCGTTCGCCTCGCGACGACGCAGCACCATGACGGCTTCCTTCTGCTGCGCGTGAATCTGGATCGTCAGGCACTCCCGCAGATCGCGTGCGCCGACACCCACAGGGTCGAGATCGTTGATGACGGAGCGAGCCTCCGCGACAAGCTGCAGAAGCTGGCTGCGATTCCGGTCGCTGGACGATGGCACAGGCTCGGTCGTCTCCCCGGATGCAGCGACGATAGCCATCTCAGGATGCGCATCGCGACGTGCGCCACGCTCGAAGGGAATCGGCTTCGGAAGGTCGCTCTCCATCTGCCCCAGGGCATCGGCAAGCTCTTCATCGGTGGCGGTCAGGTAGCCGTTCTCGTTCAGATTGCCGACGACCAGCTCGCAGGCTATACGAACATCCGGATCGAGGTTGAGCGAGCCCAGCTGCCAGTGCAGGTGATCGCTCAGCGTTCCCGGCTGCGACAGAAAATTTTCAAACGACGGCTTGTCGTACTCCTCGAAGTTTGAAGCGGTTCGAAATCCCGGGTCCAGATACTCCTGGAAGTAATTGCCGAAGTCGATCTCTTCAAAGGGATCCTTCTCGGCGCGTTCGCCTTCGGCGGAGACCTCCTCGGCCGAGCGCTCGCGATCCCCTTCCATACCGGCCCGCTCATCGAGCGATACGCCGGTATCTTCGATCTCCTCGAGAACGGGGTTCTCGACGATCTCGGTATTGATCATCTCCCTGAGTTCCAGCTTGTTCAGAGCCAGAACGCTGACCATCTGCACCAGTCCAGGTGTCAGCACCTGGCGCTGGGAGACTTTCAGGTTCAGCTTTGGTTGTAGCAGCACGTCTCAGGATCCTCAGTCATACAGGGAAATCAGGGTTCGATCGTCCACGCCAAAACATCGGCGGATCATCCGACGAGCAAGGGGGGAGGGGCTTGTAGGCCACAGTCTACAACTCCTCGCGCTCTCTTGCGCAAGTCTAACGCGAAGACCGCCGGCAACACGCGGTCTCGTCGGTGCACGCTGTTACCACAGAAGTTGTACAGTTTGTTTACCTTAGCTCAATCCATTGAAAACTTGTCGCCAAGATAGATTCGCCGAACCTCTGGGTCGCGGCCCAGATCGCCAGGCGTCCCGGTACGGAAGATCTTGCCTTCGGCAATGATATAAGCTCGGTCGGTCACCGACATGGTCTCACGCACGTTATGGTCCGTGATCAGCACGCCGATGCCGCTCCGCTTGAGGCCGAAGATGATCTCCTGCAGGTCCAGGACGGCAATGGGATCGATTCCCGAAAAAGGTTCGTCGAGAAGGATAAAGGCCGGGTCGATCGCCAGGCAGCGGGCGATCTCGACGCGGCGTCGTTCGCCTCCGCTGAGGGCGTATCCCTGGGTCTTGCGGACGTGCCCTAAGTTGAGCTGCTCCAGCAACTTCTCCGTGCGCGTTCTGCGGCCCTCCCAGCTCGTCTGCTGAGACTCGAGGACGGCGAGGATGTTGTCCTCCACCGTCAACTTACGGAAGACGGATGGTTCCTGTGGCAGGTAGCTGATGCCATGACTACGTGCGCGCAGGTACATCGGCATCCGGGTGATGTCATTGCCGTCCAACAGGATACGGCCGGTATCGGGGCGCACCAGACCGACGATCATATAGAAGCTCGTCGTCTTGCCGGCACCGTTCGGCCCCAGCAGACCGACGACCTCCCCCTGCTCAATTTTCAGGCTGACCCCACGCACTACTTGGCGGCCGCCGTACGACTTACCGATCTCCTCGGTCGAAAGCGTCTTCATCGATCTCGTTTCACTCGCGTCTCCGTGTGGACCCTTGGTCCGGAGCTGCCCTTCTCTCCATTAGAAATCACGACGCTCTCGTCGGTGGAGCGGAAGCGCAACTCGCCTCCGGTCACCGTACCGTGCGCCTGGTCGACCACCCGCGGCGGGACGGCCGCCGTTCCGGTCAGAACGCACCATCCATCACCCGCCGTGTATACCAGCCGGTCTCCTGTCGCTCTGCGACCGGGCTGGTCGATCAGGATCGAACCCGTCACGGTCACACGCTGCAAACCTCCGCCCAGGAACCCCGCAGCCGACGCCTGTGCCTTTGGAGCCGCAGCCTTTTGCCCGCCAGCGTCCAGCAGAGCCACAGCCCGTTCGCCGCGCATGACGCCATCGGCGCTTTCGATGCGTACGCCGCCGGTAAACTCCGCCTCGTGCGCCGTATCGGAGTAGTGCATCTCGCGGCTGGCGATGCGAACGACACTGCCCTTCCGTGCCATGGAATCCGGCTTCGCCGCAGCAGTCTTTTCGACTGGCTGGCTGGTCTCGCCTGTGCTGACCAGAACGGTGTGGACCACCATCGGCACACCGGCACCCTCTCCGTGAGCTATCAGGTCGCGGCGCTTCTGGTTGAACTCGAGCACCGGCGCCTCAACCTGCGAGCCGTTCTGCCAGAGACGGGCAGGGCGCCCCGCCTCTCCGTGGAAGATCGCGGTACCGCCGGCCTTCTTCAAGTCAGCCCGCGACGCCATCACATGAACCATGGCAGCCTGCGGACCCTGCTGATAGCTGGCCTTGACGCCACCCTCAGCCGCACCGTCACCGGTGACCTGGTTGACCAGAAGGCGATCGGACCACATCGTTCCCTCCGCGTTGTTAACCTGTACATTGCCGCTCAGAGCCAGCATCTGCGTGTTGCCGTCGAAGGTGGCGCGTTCGGCGGTGGCCTTGTCCATCTCAGGCTCCATGCCCTCCGCCTTCGCCGGGGTGTGGCGCGTCACCACGACATGGCCCTGCTGCACCGCATTGGCGATCTCTGCCCCCTGCATCTCCTTCGATCCGGACGCAGCCCCCTTGGCGGCCTCGCGGAAGCGGACCTCGAGCGTGTCGCCGTTGCTCGTGTTTACGACACCTGCCTCGGTGGTCTGTTCCAGCACGGTCCGCCCGCTGCCGTGAACCTGGTCCAGGCGGCTGGTTCCGTCGCTGCCGGTCACAAACTGTGCCGTCAGTACATCACCGGACATGGCATTCGAGCGCGTGCCCTTACCCGTCGCCACCGAATCCACTACGCGCAGCTTCGCGTTCCCCGTAGCCTTCGCATCGCGCGGGTGCGAACGGCCAGCGGCATCGCTTGCCAGCCCCATCTCGACCGCTGTCGCGCTCAGCTGACGGTCACTCCACGCCTGCTTCGCTGCGCCCTGTGTTGCGGCTGCCGTCAGCACATGCTCGCTCAGCTTCACCGCTCCATTCAAGACGACGTGTTCGGCATTGCCTTGCTTGTCGAAGGCGATCCTGGCCTCAGACGAGTTGCCCGTGGCATGGCGCGTCTCGTCGTCCGCGGCGTAGGTAACGTTGCCCCATATGTGCGCATTCTGAGCTTTGCCGTGCTCATTGAACCACACCTCTCCGTGGTCTCCGGTCACGCGAACGCCATCGCCGGCCGTCAGCGTAACGCCGGTTTCACCCTGGATGTGCTCAATACCGCCGCCGTCCCGCAGGAGGATCACAGCATGCTGAGCCCGGACCGTCTGCCGTCCCCTGGGACCCTCCCCGCCGCCGCTCACCGTAAGGTACTCGGCGTCGTTGAGCGTTACCGTATGGCTGTCTCGATCGAGCTCCGCCCGTGACGCTGTCAGCAGAACCGGCTTCCCATTCTGCAGCCCGTTGGCCTTCACCGCCGCATGCAGAATAAGAATGCCGGTGTCCGAGTTGTACTCCGCTCCCTTGGCGTGGCCCGTCAGGCCGTTGTACTCAAATTCGATATCTTCGTCCGTCGCCGCGGTTCCCAGCTTCTGCAGGTAGACCAGGTTCGTCGTCTTGACGTGGATCAGCTTCAGATCACCCTGCCCCGCTTCGTGCTGTTCTGTCCCCGGCCCGGCGGGCGCACTGGCTGCGATAGGAGGCTCCTTGATATCGGTGCCTGCGGCGTAATCCATCTTGCCCTTGGCGTCCTTGGCTGCTGGCGCCTCAAGGTCCATATGGACCTCGCCGATCGCCTTCACCACTCCAGTGTTCTGGTCGAGATCGAACTCCTTGCCGTAGATGCGGTCGACGCGCTCATTCTTCTTGGCGCTGGGGGTCTCTTCGTTCTGCGCCTGGCCATGACCATAGACGGCAACGCCCACATCGTGCAGCGTGTACATGCCGTCCTTATGCTGAATGGCCTTGGCCGCGTGGAGCGTGAAGACGACTCTGCCCTTGACGGTCTGCGACCAGGTAAAGGCATTGGTCTCCTGCCGGACATCGGCGCCCAGCTTCCGGGGCAGCTCTGTGATGAAGCGATGGACCCGCCAGTGCGCCAGTCCCAGGAAGCCTGCGACGACGAGCACCAGAAGGCCAGCTCCCGCCAGCAACCAAATTCGTAGCCTGTCTACCGAAACACGCATCGCAAGTCTTTATTTTCTCATCTGCGGGGCAATCCCCACCCAGGCTCCATGAGCGATAGACTGTCTTTATGGCCGATCAGCTCTACCTCAGCCTCTGGTTCCCCAACTTCCGCTTCGACTCGCTGCCCGCAGCCCTGGTCTCCGTGCTGCGCCAGTTCGCGCTCATCAGCGGCGACAAGCGGGTGTCGACGGCTACCGTCTACCCCATCAGCTTCACCGAATCGCCGGTCTACCAGCGAATCTTCGTCAACGACGACCGCTCCCAGTCCACCGAGGACTCGATCATCGAGAACGCCGTCTCCGAAGCCACCGAGCAGCTCCACGACGACATGGCCTACGAGTTCGAGATGAAGTGGAACCTGTGGCAGCCGGAACACAGCGGCGCAAGTGGGGCTGAACTCGATGCCCTCTGGAAGCCGCGGCCCCGCACCGTCAAGATCATCGGCTTCGGCCCCCAGTTCGACCAGGCCACCTACGAGCAGAACGGCCACATCCGCGTGGACTTCGGCCTGGATACCCCCTGGGTGATGGACGAGGAAGACGAGGCGCTCGACGAGGAGGCGCAAAAGCACATTCAGCAGAACGTCGAGATTCTGCTCGCCTTTACGCTGTCGGTGGAAAAGCACTCCGGCATCTCCAGCCGCCTGCTCTGGACCGAATCCGGTGAACCGCTCGCTGAAAAGCTCATCGCACGCCTGCAGCGTCTCAACTAACCAGTGAGGTCGCCGCGCGCGGCCTCACCCGCAGCAGCACCACCATCAGCAGAACGACATCTGCCCACAGCGCCTTGCCGCCAAGATGCATCGTGGCCACGCCACCTGCCGCGGCACCTGCAAAAAAGGCGAAGCAGATGGTGCCGAAGTCCACCGTCGTGCTCCGCGCCTCCTCCCCACCCCCGGCAAACAGCCATGAGAAGCAACTCTCGGCGAAGGTGCGCAGATTACCCGTCGTAAAGGTGGAGTTGTAGTTCTTGCCATGCACGCGGCGGAAGCTCTCCACCTGCACGGAAGCCGCAAAGGCGATCGTGGTGGTGAACCACATATCCGGCGTGCCGGCCGGAAGAAACGCAAGCACCGAGAGCAGCGCAATCTGCACCGAGAGCGCCAGCAGGTGCGGATACCTGAGGCGCAACGACGGCGCGTAAACCTCCAGCGCCTTGGCCGCCGTCACGCCCAGCACGAACATCACAATCGGAGGCAGATGCCTCGCTCCCGCGCCGACCGCTCCCGAAAAACAGCTGATGCCAAGCAGCACGACGTTGCCCGTCATCGCATTGGCGAAGACATGCCCGTGGCCCACATAGGTAAATCCGTCGAGATAGCCGCCCGCCAGCGCCAGCAACGCACTGATCGACAGCTGGGAGGCCGCCATCTCCATGGCGTCCCAGCCAACTGCCGTCTGCGCTCGTGTCACCGGTCCCCTTTGTTCCATAACGCTGCCTGCGGTCGCCTCTTCTCCTTCAGACGCCGCAATCGGCCGGCGTGGATCTACTTGTTCTCCGCCGCACGCCGCCTGCGTCCGCTGATCAGGTAGATCGCGGCTCGCAGCTCCAGCAGAGGATCGTCCGAAGGATCGATGCCCTCCACACGCGGAATCGGATCGAAGATGATGTGCTGCTGCTCCGCGGCGCTATCCTCCACCGGAGCCGTCAGTTCGATGGTGCCGAGCGTCAGCACCGTGCGCGAGTCCGGCCAGTGTACCGTGGCGTTGTCGACGACGTCGCCCTCCTCAGCCAGCTGCACCGCGAGCCTAAACTTCACCGGCTCCTTACCGACGCGCTCAACAATCTCACCCACCAGGTAGTCCGCAGGCTTCGCCGCCAGATCATCTCCTTCAAGGAAATCATTCCCTGCCTCAGGCAGAATACGATAACGGCCGAACCGGCTCACGCCTTCGGCATTCGTAAACTTCATCGCCGTCACGCCGAAGTACGTCTCCCGCGCATAGCTCGATGGAGCGGGCTTGGGGGTCTGCACAAACGCCAGAGCCTCGGGATGCGCGCCGAGAAAGGCCTCCAGCGGCGAACCCGCCAGGTTCTTCGGATCGCTCGACGCCAGCGCCTTCAGGAACTCCAGAAACTCTGCTCCTGTGTGCGTGGGAAAGCCGTCGGTGGAATGACTGACGATGTCGGTGTGCACCCGCTCGGCCATGTAAAACCGCACGGCCATGCCGCGTGGATTCGCGTTCGGGTCGTTGTCCGGAATCAGCGGCAGGCCAGTTGAGTTCGAGAAACGCACGACCACCGGCAGCGGCCTGGCAAAGTGCGGCGCCTTCGAGAGCGTTGCAGCCTCGGCCGTCGGTGTAAACGTCCCCTTCACCATCACGCCCTTGGCGTGTGCCGGACGAAATCCAGGGTATTGGCCAAAGATCGCATTGAACTGGGCAATCAGATCGTTACTCAGGGCAATCAGCTTCTCATCACTCGGTAAGGGCACCGTCTACCTCCTCGAAAAGTTCAGGAAATCGGATATGCAACGACGATAGAAGACTGCCATCACTCTTACCAGACACCTTCGGGTTGTTTATCGCAGCAGCCGTCCACCCAAAATGATGAAGGCAGGCCAAGGCCTGCCTTCATTCATATACACCAGAAAATTATCCGGCGGTGACGATCTCCGAGAAGTCCGCGATCCCCGAGAAGCTCTTCACAATCGAAGCCAGCAGCGCCAGCCTGCCGCTGCGAACATTGGCATCCGGGTCCATCACCATGACCTGGTCGAAGAAAGCATCCACCTGCGGGCGCAACGTTGCCACAGACTCGAGCGCAGCGCCATACTCGTGCGCTACACTCAGCGTCTCGACACGGCTGCCAACCTCTGACGCCGCCCTGGCGAGCCCCGCCTGCGCTGCATGAACATCCTTCAACTCGCTCGCGCTGTCGAAGGTTTCACCCTTCTCCTTCGCCTGCGCCAGAATATTTTTCATGCGCTTGAACGCCGCGCTGACCGCCTCAAAGTCGGAAGAGCCTCGCATCGAGGTCACCGCCTCTGCACGCGAGACAGCATCGCGGACATCATCACTGCCCGCAGCCAGTACAGCCTTCACAACATCGTAGGCCTGCCCCTTCGCCTCGCGCAGGTAGAACTCCAGACGCTCGGCGAGGAACGCACGTACCTTCGCCTCGACAGCCTCATTCGGCGTGGCACGTCCTGCCACTTCGCTCAGCGTCAGCGGCAGAGCCGGAACGCTCTCAGCCAGCATCTTCACAATGCCGTTGGCAGCGCGTCGCAGGGCGAATGGATCCTTCGAGCCGGTCGGCTCCAGCCCAAGCCCGAACATGCCCGCAATCGTGTCCGCCTTGTCAGAGATGGACAACAGAGCGCCTTCAACGGTGTGTGGCACGGCGTCTTCCATCGACTCCGGAAGATACTGGTCATAGATCGCCGCGGCAGCCTTCTCCGAGAAGCCCTGCGCCTTCGCATACAGACCGCCCACGATGCCCTGCAGCTCGGTGAACTCCTTCACCAGATCCGTCGTCAGATCCGTTTTGGCCAGTACCGCAGCTTCGTCCAGAGCGACGGCATCCACGACGACGCCGCGCGAAGTCACCAGCTCAGCCAGCCCAAGAGCAAGCTCGCGTACCCGCATCGACTTGGCCGCATAGCTGCCCAGCTCCTTCTGGAAGGTGACGTTCTCAAGCAGCTTCACGCGCTCCTTCAGCGGCATGCGCTGGTCGAACTCCCAGAAGAAGCGTGCGTCGTTGAACCGTGCCCTCAGCACACGCGCATTGCCGTGACGAATTACGCCCAGCCCGGCATCGTTCGCTTCCATGTTGAGCACGGCGAGAAAGTGCGGAGCCAGCTTGCCCGTCGCATCCTCCACGGCCAGATACTTCTGGTGATCGCGCATGACGGTGACAAGCACCTCTTCGGGCAGCGAGAGATACTCCGGCTCGAAGTTACCCAGGATCACCGAACGATCGGAGGCCCACTCTGTCAGGTGCGTCAGCGTATCGATCAGGCCATGATCCTCGCGCCAGCGAGCGCCTTCCACGGTGCGGGTCACACGATCGAGCGCCTTGCGGATCTTCTGTCGCCGGGTCTCGACATCGGCGATGACGTAGGCGCCGAGCAGCACCTCCTCATACTTCGCCGGAGCCTCAAGCTTCAGCGCGGCGTCGCCAAACAACACGCGATGGCCGTAAGTGATCGCACCGGCGGTCTTGCCACCGAACTCAACCGGAACGACCTCGGCGCCCAGCAGAGCCACCATCCAGCGCAGGGGACGCACAAAGCGCTCCGGCTTTCCGGCGCGCCAGTACATGTTCTTCGCCCAGTAGATACCGGCGATCTCCTTCGGCAGCTCCGCGGCGATCACCTCGGCAGCAACGCGGCCGGCTTTGACCACCGTGGCAGCAAGATACTCTCCCTTGGGCGTCGTCACGGTCTTCAACTCTTCGACAGCAACGCCTGCCTTCTTTGCGAATGCCACAGCAGCAGGAGTCGGCGCGCCATCCTTGAATGCCACCTTCACCGAGGGCCCGGTCAGCTCTTCGCTCGCATCAGCCTGCTTTTCCGTTACGCCACGGACCAGCACGGCCAGCCGACGAGGCGTCGAATAACTCTTTGCCTCGGCATCGGCGGCGATCAGGCGTTCACGTTCCAGCAGGCCTATGACGCGCCGCTTCAGCTCAGCCTCGGCGCTCGCGATCATCCGCGCAGGTACTTCCTCTAAACCAATCTCAAAAAGAAAATCCGCCATCACACTCTCTCTGGCTAAACCGCCAACTCGCCTACCGGCTCTGCCGCAAGCAGCTCTCCCTGCCGCGCATAAGCCTTTGCCACGCCCACAACCAGGGTGCGAATCCGCGCCATGACACCTACGCGCTCGGTCACCGAGATCGCGCCACGCGCATCCAGCAGGTTGAACATGTGCGAGCACTTCAGCGCCAGTTCATAAGCGCCGAGCACCGGAAAGCGCTTCAACGTCAGCGCATCCATCTTGTCCATTCCCCTGGCCTTCTCCAGCAGCTCCAGGCACTCCGCCTCATACAGCTTCAGGTGCTCCCATAGCTTCGGCACCTCGGCGTAGTCGAAGCTGTACGCCGAGAACTGCTCCTCTTCGGCCAGACGCATCTCGCCGTAAGTCACCTTGCGGCCCGTGTCCGGCTCGATCGCCCACACAATGTCGTAGATCGAGTCCACGTCCTGCAGGAACCCGGCGATGCGCTCAAGGCCATAGGTGATCTCGCCGCAGATGGGGTCGAGATCCATGCCGCCGCACTGCTGGAAGTAGGTGAACTGCGTAATCTCGAGGCCGTCCAGCATCACCTGCCAGCCCACACCCCAGGCGCCGCCTACCGGCCACTCCCAGTTGTCTTCTTCGAACTTGATGTCGTGCTCGTGCAGGTTGATCCCCAGCGCCTCCAGCGACTCCAGATAAATCTCCTGGATGCGCTCCGGTGGCGGCTTCAGAATCACCTGAAGCTGCGTGTGGCGGAACAGGCGGTTGGGGTTCTCACCATAGCGGCCATCCGCGGGACGCCGCGACGGCTGCGCATAGGCGATCCGCACCGGCTTCGGTCCCAGCACACGCAGAAAGGTATCCGGGGACATCGTGCCCGCGCCGACCTCTACGTCATACGGCTGCTGTAATACACAACCCTGTTCGGCCCAGAACCGCTGCAGCCGAAACAACATCTCCTGAAATGTCAGTGCCTTTTTGGCAGTCTCACTCATACTTCTCTCTTCAACTGTGGCTAACCACTCGATTCTAATGGAATCCGCTTAGCGAAGCCGATGCCAGTGCAGCGAGAGCCACCCCTGCGCCACCATCGCCGCCACGCCGACGGCGACCTGAAGCACGGTCGCGAGCAGGATTTCGCCATAAACCGGCTTTGCGGCCTGCTGACGCTTTAGGATCGGCAGGTTCATTACCGTGCTGACGATCGAGGTAATGACCGTAGCCATTCCTGCCTCCAGCGCCGAGGTCTTGCCATGCTCCACCAGATTTGCCGCCGCCGCCGTGGTGCTGGCGCTAGAGACCATGCCGCCGACCGCGCTCACGACCAGCACGCCGGAGTCTCCCATCCACCGCGCCGCCGCCGTACCCAAGACCTGAATCAGCAGAAATAGCCCGCCGAAGCTCATCACCTTGCCCAGCGAGATGGGCGAGGACAGCTTCAACTCGATCGGGCGCTCGTCGTCATAAGGCCTGTGGCGTCTCGCCACAAAATACCCAGCCACCGCCGTCATCGCGAGCAGCGGCAGGATGGCATAGGTTACGGCCTCGCGAGCAAAGATCGCGAGCAATAGCAGATTGCGGAGAAACATGGCCACCGAGGTCAGCAGCACCGCCACCACGGTCTGCGAGAGCAGGCCCGCCGCCGGCAGCGTACTCGCCAGCTCCGTCGCCGCAGCGGTCGAGTTCACCAGGCCGCCCAGCACTGCCGTCAGCCCCACGCCCTTGGTGCCGTAGACCCGCAGCAGGAAATAATTCACAAAGCCCAGCGAGGCCACGACCAGCACCGTCACCCAGGCTTCGCGCGGCTGCAACAACTCCCACGGATCGACGTAATGATTGGGCAGCAGCGGCCAGATCACGAATCCGAAGAGCCCCAGCAGCAGAGCGCTGCGAATCTCCTCGGGCCTGACATCCCCCGCCAGCGCACGGAACTGCGGCTTCAGCGACAGCAGCCACGCCCCTACGATGGCCGAAGCCGTCGCCGTAAAGATATGCCCTTCGCCGCTGAGAGCGCCCAGAACAAAGGTCACCAGCAGCGCCGCCGAGGTCGTTCCCTCGACCGTCTTCGTAGCCAGGATGTCGCGGACATTCAACAGGACCGTCAACATGACCACGCCAGCCATGCCCACGATCAGCACCGGCTGCGGCATCATCGCCGTCAGGCCGCCCAGCAGCGCAGTCAGGCTGAAAGTCCGTACACCGAAGTCTTTATGCGACCACTGGCGCTCAAATCCGATGAGCAGTCCGATCGCCAGAGCCACTGCCAGCTTGAGAGCAGTGGTTCCCGGAGGGAATACGGCAGAGTCGCCATGAAGCTGATCAATCCACGGATGCAATCCCAGGTAACCTCCATGCTCGAAGATGTTGACAGCTCATAGGCTTGCGAGCCACCGAAACCACCATCATACTGACAACAATGCCCGATCTCGCGACATCTCCGTCCGCAGCACGCGCCGGCCGCGCCACAGGTGCCATGTTTTTCGCCTTCTTCGGCGCAGCGTGGCTGATCCTGGGAGCACTGCGTTCAGGACACGCCTCTTTCCTGTTCTTTGCTGTCGTCCTGCTGATCGCCGCGAGCATCTTCTTCCTCGCTCTCCGCCATTACGGCGTCAATCGGAGCGCTCGCGAAGCAGTGGCGGAAACCCCGGCATCCCGGCGACGCTCGCGCTGGTTCAATATCATCAACGCGCTCCAGTGGTTTGCCATCTTCCTGGTCAGCAACATTCTCGCCAACCTGCATCACGGCGAATGGATCATCCCCGCCATCATTCTTATCGTTGGACTGCACTTCTTCCCGCTTGCCCGGCTCTTCTGCTACCCGCCTCACTACATCACGGGAGCCGTGTTGGTCCTCATCGCGGCGGGTTACCCCTTCCTCGCGCCCGGAGGTCCGGCAAGCCCTGCTGGCAGCTTCGCAACCGGCCTTGTGCTCTGGGTAAGCGCTCTCTACGGACTCAGCACCTAGGCTGTATCAACGTTCCAGGGCACGCGCGCTTCTGATGCGGCGCTCCAGGTGGCGCTCCAGCAATCCCACGGCAAAGCTGCGCAGATCGGCGGCGCGATTCCTCGGCCACTCCTCCTTCGCCAACTCCTCGACCGGCGTGCGGAAGAACCGCTGCGCCTCTGCGACGGAAGCTACGCTGAGCGCCGCGCTGCCACTGCGCTTGTCCTCGGAGCACATGACTCCGTCAGCAGCGGTAGACCACCACACTGTGCCTCCGCGAAGGTCCAGACCGCAGGCTGCGCAGTGGCCCAGCGCCGGCATCCACCCCATCAGCCGGCTCACCCACAGGGTGAAATAGGTCACCGGCATCCACACCCGTCCGATCTTCATCTCGGCGATTACGGCCAGTGCCAGCCGGAAGACCGCATCCTCAGGCGCCTGGTCCGGCAACACCTCTTCCAGAATCTCAGCGACCAGCTCGAGCGCCGCCGTGCGCTCGTAGTCCACCGGGTCAGTCAGCGGCGACCAGAGGATCTCGAATGCATCCAGCCGCATCAGCTCCTGCTTCGGCTTCTCGGCATAACTGGCGCGAACGTAGGTCATCGGCTCCAGCGCCCCGCCGAACCGGCGACGGGAGCGCATCGCATGACGCGCCACTCCCTTGATGCGTCCTTGCTGCCGCGTCAGCAGACTTACCAGCAGATCGGCCTCTTCAAACGGCCAGGTACGCAGCACGATCGCCTCATCCTGCCTTTGCGTCATCGCACCCGCCATCCTGCACAGATCTCAAGATCGTCTCCCAACGCAACGATGCGCAGCCACAGGGCTGCGCATCGCTCCTTTAACTCCACCCAGAGGTTAGCGGCCGTAGTGATCGGCGGCCTTCTGCTGGAAGTTGACCCACTTCTCCGGCAGGTCGTCACCGGCGTAGATCGCCGAGACCGGGCAGACGGGTACGCATGCACCGCAGTCGATGCACTCGACCGGGTCGATGAAGAGCTGCTCGGCATCGCCGTGACCGCCTTCGTCCTTCTTCGGGTGGATGCAGTCCACCGGGCAGGCGTCGACACATGCAGTGTCCTTCGTTCCGATGCACGGTTCCGCAATCACATAAGCCATTTCTTAGTCTCCCTTGAATCTAATCTTGTGCCGCCGCTGAAAACATCGTCTTTCAGTTGTGGGGCTTAAGAAGATTCTAGCAGCATTTTCTTCCTGCCCGGCAAACGAAAATCCCTGTAAACACGGACCTTTTCAGCCCTATTTCCCCGCTGCCGCGCGCCTCGCCGCAAACTCCGCAGGCGTCGGAATCGAGCCCAGCTCGCGTCCCGCAAACATCTCCGTGAAGATGTGCACGATCTCGTCTTGTATCAAGCCATTCGTGGCCAATACCTCACGGCTGTCCAGCGTGAATTTGCCGCCGTCGAAGTGCGAGACGGTTCCGCCAGCCTCCTCCACCATAAGTACGCCAGCCGACGTATCCCAGGGGTTCAGGTTGAACTCCCAGAAACCCTCCAGCCGTCCGCATGCCACGTAGGCCAGATCCAGCCCGGCCGAGCCTGCACGGCGGACTCCATGCGAGCGCAGCGTAATCTGCTGATAGAAATGGATGTTCGGGCTGCCATGCCGCTTCTGGCTGGGGAAGCCAGTCGCCGTCAACGACTCCTGCAGCGTCTTCACCTTCGAGGCATGGATCCGGCGTCCGTTCAGCCATGCGCCCTTGCCCTTTTCCGTCACAAACATCTCGTCGCGCAGCGGATCGTAGGTCACGCCAGCGATCATTTCGCCATCCTCGTTCGCCGCCAGGCCCGGCTTGCGCCGCTCCAGCCCCAGCAGCACGCAAAAAGCCGGAAACCCGTGCGCAAAGTTGGTTGTGCCGTCCAGCGGATCGACGTACCAGCGATACTCGCTGTCCAGGCGATCGCGCGTGCCCTCTTCGCCATAGACGCCATGGTCAGGAAACGCCGCATGCAGCTTCTCGCGGATCAGCTTCTCGCTGGCCTTATCGGCCTCCGTCACCAGGTCGACATCGCCTTTGTACTCGGCCGTCACACCCTTCTGGTAGAAGTTCTTCAGCAACGCACCCGCCTCGCGCGCAATCCCCTCGGCGACATCGACAAACTCAAACTGGCTCACAGGTACTCCTTCTCCACTCAACTTTAACTGCACCACGGCATTTACGAACAGTCTCGCCTCTTGCGGCCGCAAAGGCTATAGGCCAATCGTGTCATCCGCCACAGCACTCATCTGTCCAGACTGTCTCAACGAGTAAGATGCGCAACGTAGCTCTACCGCCCATCGGCGAAGTACCCGCTGCGATGCCGCAGGTCGTACTTCTCGCGCAGCGCCGGGTCCTTCATGCGCACCTTTACCGTGCGGAAAGAGCTGTCCCGCCCACGCTGCGGCGCATAGTAGCCCAGCACATACTGCGTACGCAGATCGTCCGAGACCTGCGCAAACGCCGGCGCCAGATCACTTTTATCCTCGACATAGAAGTACTTCCCTCCCGTGTCGTTCGACATCTGCACCAGCGCATGTTCGCCGCCCGTATCGCGCCCCGCGTCCGCCCAGATCGGCACGATGATGATCGAGTAGATCATCGCCCCGGCACGCTGCGCCTCTTCCAGCGCCTGCGCATAGCGGGAGCGCTTCGCCGTATCCGAACCATCGGTAATCAACACGAGCACGCGTCTGCGGCCTGCATCCTTCCGCGTCTGCGATAACCGCTCCGACGCCAGATAAATGGCGTCGTACAGCGCCGTTGCCGCACCATGCTCAATCTCCCCCAGCCCCGATTCGATCCTCTTCTTCTGGTTCGTAAACGGCACAATCTCGCGCACAGTATCGGAGAAGTCCATCAGATCCAGCTCGTCCTGATCGCGCAGCAGCGTATTCACAAACTTCTTCGCCGCCTGCTTCTCCAGCGACTCGTTCCGCTGCACACTCTCACTGCCGTCGATCGCCAGCACAATCGAAAGTGGTGTCGTCGACTCCCTCTCGAAGTACGAGATCTTCTGCACCTTGCCGTCTTCGACAATCTCGAAGTCGCCCTGCTGCAGGCCTCCGACCGGGGCTCCCGTCTTGTCCACCACATTCACGGCGATATTCACCAGCCGCGTCTCAACCTTCAGTGTAGGAACCTGGTTCTGGTTCGAAGGCGTCTGCTGCTGTTGCTGATCCGCATCCGGGTCCACCGACGGCATCGGTGGACGGCGCACGATCGGCGCCTGCAACAAGAACGCGCCCCCCAGCAACAACCCGGCCAGCATCTTCACGGCTGTCCACCCGTCCCATTAGACTGCGGCACGATCTCCTCCGGAAACGGCTCGCCGTCGGCCCACACCGCGCCGTCCTCAAACTGTTCCTTCTTCCAGATCGGTACCGTCTTCTTCAGCGTATCGATCAGCCACCGGCAGGCATCGAACGCCGCCCCGCGATGCGCCGAGGCCACCACGATCAGTACGCTCGTATCCCCCACCATCAGCCTGCCCAGCCGATGCACCAGCGCCACATCGCGTACACCGTACTTCGCAATCGCCTCTTCTGCCAGAGCCCTCATCTGCGAGAGCGCCATATCGCGATACGCCTCATAGTCGAGATAAAGCGTCTTTCTTCCGCGCGTATTATCGCGAACAATGCCGTCGAAGACGCACACCGCACCATCAGCCCCCGCCTTCATTGCGGCTGCGATCTGATCCGCAGGAATCGCTTCCTCAACGATCTCAATCCTCACCGCGCACCTCCGCTCACCGGAGGCAGCAGAGCAACCTCGTCGCCCTGCTGCAAGATATCCGCAACCCCGGCATACTCACGATTCACTGCGACCGCCAGTGACTGAAGCAGCTTTGGCCGCGACGCGGCGCGTGCCGCATACCGCTGCAGCAGGTCGCCCACCGTGCTGCCTTCGGGAAGTTCCATCTCCTCGCTCTCGCCGCCGAACTCTTCCTTCAGCACGCCAAAAAATAAGACCGTTACTCGCATACTCCTGAAAAGAATACGCGACTATAGCCCTTTGACTCTCGCTGCCTGAAAAGATCACGCGCGCTCGAACATCCCACTCTCAGAACAGAACTGGCTCTTTGGGATAGAGCACATGGCCATTCCGAACCTGGGCAAAAGAGGTCATCCGATGCGGCTTCAAATGGCTCGCTCCATCTGCCTTCACGAAGAGATCATCGACTTCCACACCGCGTGCCAGCAACGCATCCGCAATCAGCGAACGGTGGCACCGCCACGGCAGAGACTCCGCGCACATTACCACTGCATGCTCCTGCTCCGGCAGCCCCGCAAGCCATTCGATCTCCCGCGCAAAGGCCTCGGTCTGCATGTAGTCTGCATAGCCGCGAAAGCTCTCGTTCTTCCATCCTGTGTTCACGCTCTCCTTCGCCGGAGGTCTGCGGCCTCCCAGCGCCTCGCGCCACACCCCACGAATGCCAATCCGCTCCAGCGAATCAAACAGCGCCGCCTGCGAAAACTGCGGGTGCCTCTTCGACCCCGGGAACCGCCGCACATCCACCAGCACCTTCACGCTGTTATCGCTCAGCGCAAGCAGAAACGGCTCGATTCCCAGCGTCGAATGTCCCACGGTCATCATGACGATGCTTCAGCCTCCAAAGACGAGAGGCGGCCCAGGCACAAGCCCGAACCGCCTCTTCCTCAACATCCATCCAGTGCATTCACGACAGTGCATTCACGCCAGTGCATTACACGCCCGCGTGGATTACCTCTTCGCGAACCGCCTCGTCCTCGACGACCTCCTGCACCGTCTTGGGCAGGGCAACCGCGAGAACCTCCTCGATGCGCGTCGCATAGTGGATCTTGACGCCAGCCACCTGGTCGGCGGTCAGGTCTTCATCCACCTGCGTCTTGCACTCCAGCGGCAGAATCACGTCCCGCACCCCGGCGCGCTTGGCCGCAAGGAACTTCTCCTTGATGCCTCCCACCGGCAGCACATTGCCGCTCAGCGTGATCTCGCCCGTCATCGCGGTCAGCGGATGCACCGGCGTGTCCGTCAACAGGCTCACCAGCGCCGTCGCCATCGTAATGCCGGCCGAAGGACCGTCCTTCGGGATCGCTCCCGCCGGTACGTGGATGTGAATATCCACGTCCTTGGTGAAGTCCTCCTCCAGGCCCAGCGTCGGCGCATTCGAGCGCACCCAGGTCAGTGCGGCCTGCATGCTCTCCTTCATCACGTCACCGATCTGGCCAGTGATCGTGAATCCGCCCTTGCCCTTCATCTTGTTCGCCTCGATGAAGAGCACGTCGCCACCCGCCGGTGTCCACGCCAAACCGACCGCAACTCCCGGCCGCTTCGTACGCTCCGCGATCTCCGTGTCCACCCGCACCTTGATGCCGCCAAGGAACTCGTGGATCACCTCCTGCGTGATCACGGTCTTCTCCGTCGCCCCCTCGGCGATACGGCGAGCCACCTTCCGCGCCACCGTACCAATACGCTGCTCAAGCTTACGAACGCCCGCCTCGCGTGTGTAGTGCCGTGCCACATAGCCCACCGAGGCCGTCGGAAACTCGATCATCTCCGGATCGACGCCATTCTCCTTCAGCTGCCGCGGGATCAGGTACTTCTCCGCGATGTTGACCTTCTCCTCCTCGGTGTAGCCTGTCAGCTCGATGATCTCCATACGGTCGAGCAGCGGGCCGGGAATCGTGTCCAGCTGGTTCGCCGTGCAGATGAACAGCACCTTCGACAGGTCGAACGGCTGGTCGAGGTAGTTGTCGCGGAACGTGTTGTTCTGTTCCGGGTCCAGCGTCTCGAGCAACGCGCTCGCAGGGTCGCCACGGAAGTCGCGTCCAAGCTTATCGATCTCGTCCAGCATGAAGACCGGGTCGTTGACTTCGACTCTCTTCAGGTGCTGAATGATCTGGCCCGGCAGAGCGCCGATGTACGTCCGGCGATGTCCGCGGATCTCCGCTTCATCGTGCATGCCGCCCAGCGAGATGCGCGAGAACTTGCGTCCCAGCGCCCGTGCGATCGAACGGCCAAGCGAGGTCTTACCCACGCCCGGAGGCCCGACAAAGCACAGGATCGGTCCCTTCATGTCCGGCTTCAGACGACGCACCGAGAGGTAATCCAGGATGCGGTCCTTCACCTTCTTCAGGCCGTAGTGATCCTCGTCAAGAAACTCCTTCGCCTTCTTGATATCGACCTCAGCTGTCGCCGAACCCTTCGACCACGGCAGCACCGCCAGCCACTCCACGTAGTTGCGCGTGAGGCTGTAGTCGGCCGCCATCGGGCTCATCCGGCTTAACCGGCTCAGCTCCTTCAGGGCGTCCTTCTTGGTCTCCTCCGGCATCCCGGCAGCTTCGATCTTCTCCTTCAGCTCCGTGATGTCCTTCTGGCTCTCGTCAACGTCGCCAAGTTCCTTCTGGATCGCCTTCAGCTGCTCGCGCAGGTAGTAATCCCGCTGCGACTGCTGCACCGAATCCTGCACCTCGGTCTGGATCTTGTTGCGCAGCTGCTGCACCTCAAGCTCCTTCGCCAGGTGCTTGTTGATGCGCTCCAGACGCCTGGAGACGTCCGGGGTCTCAAGCAGCTCCTGCTTGTCGGTCGTCGTCAAAAACGGCAGCGACGAAGCGATGAAGTCCGCCAGGCGGCCGGGTTCCTCGATGTTGATTGCGATGGTCTGAAGATCGTCGGACAGCGTCGGCGAGGAGGTCACGATCTGCTGGAACTGGCTGACCACGTTCCGCTGCAGCGCCTCGCTCTCCGGCGTCTTCTCCGGCTCAATCTCGGGGATCAGTTCATACTCCGCCGTCATAAACGGCGTGGTCTGCGTAAACTCGCCCAGGTGAATGCGCTCGTTGCCTTCGGTGAAGACAAACAGACTCTGATTGGGCATCTTGACGACCTTGTGAACGGTCGCACGCGTGCCCACGGCGTACAGGTCGCTGGTCTGCGGCGTGTCCTGCCGGGCATCCCGCTGTGCGACGACAAGAATCGACTTCTCTTCACCCAGCGATTGAATCAGTTGAATAGAGCTCTCCCGCCCCACCGTAAGCGGCAGAACCGCATGGGGAAACAGGACTGTGTCTCGGACTGGCAGAACCGGAACCGGCCGTCTGTCGTTGGCACCTTCACTACCCTCGGGCTTGTGGGCCGTCGGCTTGATTACACTTACGAAGTCGTTTGCCATTGAGTGTCCTTCTATCAAATTATCAGCTATAGGATGCAGCAACTTTCAGAAAGTCGCAAACCACTCTGCCCTGGCGTACACCCTTCACCCCGGCCGCTTTGTGCCAAATCCGATCTCTTACCCTTGTGAGACGCCTCTTCCACCTACTACGTATCGGCAAACCATCACGATTCCCGAGTGGATTCCCACTCTACTCCTCGCCAGGACATCGCAGACGAGCACCGCAGGACATAAGGCCGCTTTAAACTCGCTTGTGCGGTGGCGGTCGAACAAATATTCTGTAAGTCTTTTTTTATGATCGACTTAAATGATTTATTTCAAAATCCTCCGACCATCGCCCAATCGCGCGTAGAAAACCTGTCCCACCGACAGGCAGATGCAAAACCTGCTCCCGGCAAGAGTTTGCGCACGGATCTTTGCGCACGAATCTAAGAAATAAGTCTGAAATCCGGTGGAACCTGAGAATCAGGCCTCAGCGGCCCGATACCGGCCCAGGACCTTGACCATGCGCGCGTGTTCGGTCAGGGCCGACACTGCTGCCTCTGCCCTGGCGGGTGTGTCAAACCGAACGTCGACATAGAAGACGTACTCCCACGGGCTGCCCGGCACCGGTCTGGACTCGATCTTGGTCAGATCCACGCCTTCCGCCGCCAGGCGCTGCAGGGCAGCTACCAGGGTCCCCGGCCGGTGGTCGATCGCGAACGCGAGACTCATCTTGTTGTCTGCCTCCGGGCTGGGCAGCAACTGGGAATCGATCGTCCGGCGGATCAGGTGAAAGCGGGTAAAGTTCTGCGCATGATCCTCGACCCCTGCCTGCAGCACGACGCCGCCATATTGCCTTGCGGCAAGCTCCGGAGCGATCCCGGCAGTATCTTTCAGCCCGTCGGCCATCACGTGCTTCACCGCGCCCGCCGTGTCGTAGAACGGCATCACCTCGAACTCCGGGTGCGAGGCCAGGAACTTGCGGCACTGCGAGAGCGCCACCGGATGCGAGAGCACCCGACGGATGTCCTCCGGCTTCACTCCCGGCGCCGCGATCAGGTTGTGCCGTATGCGCAGCAGGCTCTCGCGTTCGACGCGTACGTCAAGCTCCAGCAACAGATCGTAGTGTTCGGCGACTGAACCGTGCAGGCTGTTTTCGATCGGCAGCACCGCCGCATCCACCTCGCCCGCCATCACCCGGCCCATCACCTCGGCCGAGATGTTGCACGGTACGATCTCGAGGTCGGCAACCTCTTTGCCCAGCATTGCTACCGTTGCCATGTGACTGTTCGAACCGGCCTCACCCTGAATCGCAATCCGCAAAAAGTTGCCTCCTGTTTTGAAATTCATTTTATTCCCGCCCATGGCAACCTCGGCCTCCGCCGCCGCAACTTACATCTCGGAAGCCGCATGGAACAAGGGCATTCTTGCCGCAGCGATGCGGCCCTGGCATTGAACAATTTCACGACTTAGGAGTGAACGCGCATGCTCTGGACTATCACCATTATCCTCTTCGTCCTCTGGGTTCTCGGACTGGTCAGCAGCTACACGATGGGCGGATGGATTCATATTCTGCTGGTTCTGGCTCTGATCGTTCTGGTCTTCAATCTTCTCTCTGGTCGCAGAGCGTTATAGACCACCAGCCGTTATAGACCACCAAACGCAACCTCACCCTAACTTCGAGCGTTCGTCGCCACGACGCTCGCTCGAACACAGCTCTCAAATATGTAAATGTGCAGGAGTAAATCATGAATAAAGAAACGTTGGAAGGAAAATTCGACCAGGTAACAGGCGCCATGAAGCAGAAGGCCGGTGAGGCCTTCGGCAATCAGAAGCTGGCCAATGCAGGTGTGGCCGATCAGGTCAAAGGTGCTGCGAAAGAAACCTGGGGCAACGCCAAAGACGCTGCTGCTGAGCGCCACGACGTAGCTGCCGACCGCGCCGATGCCAATAAACAGGATGCGAAGCTTCGCACGGAAGACAAGCTCGATGCAGCCCGCGACAAGGTCGTCAACACGGCGCAAAACATCAAGCACAATCTTGAAGAGAAGATCGATTCATTCCGTGATCAGACGCACCGCGGCTAACCCCGTCTTCTCCGCGGCTAACCCGTCTTCTCAAAGTGCCGCTGAAATTTTGAAGTGCCCCAAGAGCCCGCCGCCGTAACCGGCGGGCTTTTTGCTTAACGGCGTAGCAGCACATCGGCCGCGATAAAAAAGAAGAAGACCACCGAGATCACACCGTTCAGCGTAAAGAAGGCCGCATTCATACGCCGCAGGTCCTTCGGCGAGATGATCATGTGCTCGTAGAGCAGCAGCAGTGCCACGATCACGATTCCCGCGATGGCGACCTTGCCCAATCCAAACAGCACAACCAGCCAGCACAACATACCCAGCATGCCCAGGTGCATGATGCGCGCGATCCAGAACGCTCCTTCAATGCCGAAGGCTTGCGGCACGCTGTTCAATCCGACCTTGCGATCGTGTTCGAAGTCCTGGCAGGCATAGAGCACATCGAAGCCGCCCACCCACAGCAGCACCGCCAGTGTCAGCACCACGATGCGGACATCGAGCGACCCGCGCACAGCGATCCATGCGGCGGCAGGGGCAATGCCCAGGGCGAGTCCCAGCACCAGATGCGACCAGCGCGTGACCCTCTTCATATAGCTGTAGGCCAGCACGACCGCCAGCGCCACAGGAGCCAGCACCAGCGTAAGGCGGTTCAGCATCGCAGCCCCAAGGAAGAACAGCGCCGAGGCTACCAGTACGAACCCAAGCACAAAGCCGCTCGTCAGCGAACCGGCTGGAATTGCGCGCATCGACGTGCGCGGGTTCGCTGCATCGAGCCTCGCATCCACCAGTCGATTGAAGGCCATCGCAGCCGAACGCGCAGCCACCATGCACACGATGATCCACCCCAGCACTTTTGCCGGGGGCCAGGTCCCTGCCGCCAGTACCGCGGCGGTCATTGCAAAGGGGAGCGCAAAGATGGAGTGCTCCCACTTGATCATCTCAAGGGTGACCGCCGTACTCTTCCATAACGAAGCCATGCCTCCATTCTAAAAGGCGAAAGGCCGCAGAGGGGAACCCCTGCGGCCCGACAGACGAATCAGCCCGAAATCTACTTTTCCTTATCCGACCCGACAACCTGAAGATTGTTGACGACCTTGAAGACTCCCGATACGCCACTCGCCCGGATGTTGGCCACATCCTTATCTGCCTCACTGTCCACGACGCCCGAGAGCGTGACATTTCCGTTGATCACCGTAATGCGGATCGGCTTGGCCGGATCGATCGCATATTTGTTCAGCTGCGGCGCCCCATAGACCGCCCGCGCCGTCGCCAGGCGAATCCGGTCATCCATCGGGGAGGTCGGCGCCACGTCGATGTTGTCCACCACATCCTTCACTCCCGGCGTATTCGCCACCAGGCTGATCGCCGAATCTTTGTCCGTCGGACCATAGGCCACGCCACCCAGCGTGACGACTCCATTCAGCACGCTGATGGTGAAGGCATTGAAGGCAGTCGTGCCATAGCCGACTCGATCGTAGGTCAGCTTCTCGGAGAGGCGATTGCGCAGCGTCACATCCTCCACCGTCGGGCCGCCCACCTCAATCAGGTTCTGTACGCCCTTCACATCCTTGCGATGGTGCGCCTTGTGGTCAGCGTCTTCCTTCTCTGCATAGAGATCGACCGTACCGGAGAGCGTCACCACGCCGTTCTGTACGCCGACCTTCACATCCCTAAATCGCTTATTGTCGAGCGCCTTGGTCACTTCGGCCTGGATCTGTGGGTCTTTACTTGCATCCTGTGCCAGAAGCTGTCCTTCACTCACAGACAGCAATACCATCACGGCGCAGCCCGCTGCCCTTCTCTGCCATCTCGTAATCATCGTCTCTCCTTGTTGTCCTTCGTCCCGTTCGACGGCTTACGTAATTCGCTGCTCATTTTAGCGATAGCGGCGGCGCCACTTGTAGACGATGCTGAATACACCCGACTCGTCGCGCCCGATCACAATCGACGAGGTCGGATTCAGATCATACTGCACCTGGAGCAGCTGCTGCGCCGAACTGTTGACGTTGGTTGCAAACGTCGCCGTGATCTGTTTGCCGATCTGCTCCTGAATCGTAATGCGCGCCGAGGAGTTACCCAGCGTACCGACGAATGCGGGATCGATCTTCACGGATCCGCCACCAAAGAGTTTTTCGACACGCTGGCTGACAGTGGCATTCAGTGCACCACCCAGCAGCGCGCTCGTCGTCGGGTCCTGCCCGGCACGAAGCTGCTGCGTCTGCGAGATCTGCGCCTCCTCCTGCGTACGGCCAAGGGCGAGCAGCGCAAAGACGTCGGCTTCGCTCAACGGCGGCTCCGAGCGATAGGTCGGCTTCAGGTTACTGGCCGTGCCATGCAGACCGACCGTGATCGAATAGTTCTCCACCTGTGCCACCGCGTCGATGTCGATCGCCGGATCAATCCGTACCGGATTGGTGAAGAAGATATCGCCACGCTGCAGCTGATACTTCGTGCTGGCAAAGGTTGCGCTACCATCCGTGATCTGGATCTTGCCCAGGATCGCCGGCGAGGCGACCGTCCCGCGGATATTGAGGTCGACCGATCCGGCGAGCTTGGCATAGGAGTTCTGGAAGTCGAGTTGCGGCGAACTGGTGACATGCACGTCCAGCCGCACCTTATTGGCCGCAGCATCCGGATCGGGCGGCGCACTAATCGTTCCGCCCGCCCCGGCGAAGGCGGCAAAGTCAACGTCCTGTCCCACGCCAAAGCGCGTGATCAGAATGTTGCCGCTCAGCAAGGCTCCGGTCATGGTTCCCTGCAGCTTCAGGTTTGCGGTCGCCGTCGCGCTCAGGCCATAGAGACGGACGCGCACGGCCTCTCCCGTAGCCGACATATCGACGAAGATGCCATGGCGAAAACGGATTGCGCCCTTGATATTCAGGTTGCCCCCGCCGCTCTTGGCCGTCAGCGTCTCAACCTGCAGGCTGTCGTCGGTGAAGACAAGCTTGCCCTTCATGTTGCTCAAACCGTTGGGCACGCCATCGAGCGCAAGATTGACGTTCTCGAACAGCACCTTGCCGCTCAGTGACGGGTTCATCACTCGACCGCCCGCCGCAACGGTGAAGGTGACCTTGCCGCTGGAGATGACATCGGGATCGAAGGTGTGCAGCAGCGACATACTGACGTCGCCCGATCCCTTCATGTCGAGCTTGCCGCCCTTAGGATCGTCAGAGCCGAAGACCTGCGCGTTGCCGCTGAATCGCATGTCGGTGTCCTGACCCACAATGTGCACCTGGTCCAGCGTCGCCTGGCCATCACGCAGACTGACGCGCAGCGGTTCGGCGGCCTTCAGCTCGATACCCTGCAGCTTGACGTCGACGTTGTTGAGCTCTGCCGTACCGCCCAGCTGCTTCGGAAGCTTGAGAGGCCCGCTGATCGTCGCCACACCGGAGATCGAAGACTGCGCCTTGAGAGTTCCCGGTCCAAACATCGTCAGTGGCCGGTTGATGTCGAAGTCCGCGATCGTCAGCTTCGCCTGCGACTGAAAGTCGCCTGTCAACTGCGTCTGGCTACTCAGGTTCAGCTTGGCGCCGACGATGGTCGAGCTTGCCGTCATGGACAGCGTGCTTCCCTGGCTATGCGCATCGACGATCGCATCGCCCAGAACCTCCCCCTGATAAGAGAGTTCCCGGAGCGTCACGTTTGCTTTAATCTGCGGCTCCGTAACCGTTCCATTGGCGTCGGCGACCAGCGAGACCTTACCGTTGACGGACGAGGCAGATTTCTTAACTGTGTCGAACTTAGCCAGCTCCAGATTCTGGCCTTCGATATGCCCGTGCAGGTGTTTGCTCGCGAGGTCATATCCGCCGTTCCCGGCGACCTGTAGACCATGCGCCTTCAGGACAACGCGCGATGCGTCGAGCGCCTTGCCATGCACGGCCAGGTCCGCAGTCACCGACTCAAACGACTCGCCATAGGCAACGCCATTCGACAGCACGATGTGCCCTGTGCCATTGAGGTCGTCGATCGTCCCGGTAACATGCGCATTCGCCGTCGCCGTTCCGCTTACTGGAATCTTCTCCTGCTGACCGACGATCTCCAGCACATCGCTCACCTGCGCATCGTCCAGTTCGACAGTGGTGTCGAGCGCCATGTTCTGGTCCCACTCGTAGCTCACGGCGCCGCGCTTCGAGACAACGCGCCTTGGCTGCACCGTCCCTGAAACCCGAAGTGTTGCCGTATCGCGATGGATCGTGGAGTTGGCAACGGCAACTCCAGTCGAGGGAGAGTACTCGGCATCGGCGACCAGCGAATCGATAAGCGCATCCGTCGATCCCATGGCAATCTCAACCTCATGCGCTTCGACATGTCCTTTGACATCGAGATTCCGTGCCGCGCCGCGTGCTTCCCCAACAAAATGCAGCGCTCCATGCAGGTTGACCGGAATAGCCGCCGAGCCCTTTTTCCCGCCCGCCTCAAGACCCAGCGACATCAGTAGCTGGTTGTATTCCGAGAGATCGTGCACCGTCAGGTCCACCTGCAGGGCAGTCAGCGGATCGCCGACGTTGACGCCGAGGATGCCCGAGGCCGTCAGATTCGACTGCGGCAGCTGCGCCGTCAGCTGTTGAATCCGCACCGTCTCATTGCTTCCCGTGTAGTGAGCCAGCACGTGACCGCTCAGGGGAATGTTGGAAGCAGCTCCCTTGCGGCGAACACCTGTCGGCGCAAGGGACAGATCTCCATCGACCTCAACCGAATCGGCGACATCGCGCTGCGAACCGCCCCACTCCACTTTGACCGGACCGCTGATAGCGGTATCGAAGCCCAGGTCGCCGAAGTGTTCGGCCGTAATGTCCAGGATGGTGCGCAGCGGGACGCCGTTCAGCTTTGCGTCAATAAAGGCATGCGACGGTGTGACCTTTGGCACCGTGGCGACAGGAGGCTTCGCCCCAACGGACTTCGCCGCGGTGTTTGTGGTTGTGGCCGCGGCCTTCACCATCGGCGATGCATCGGAGGAGTCCGCTGCGACTTCGCCCAGCCAGTGCTCAATGCGCATGCTCCCGGTGACCGTGCCGCCATCCGGAAACACGGCCCTCATCTCGTTCAACGCGAACTCTGATGGAGAGAGATTGATCTGTGTCGTCGCGTTGATGTTTCGTACATCGACATACTCATCGCGATATCCGGCGCCATGCACCTTCGCCGTTCCCACGACCAGGAAGTTCGCCGGGCATCCTGGCTCCGGCGCCGGCACCTCCTGCGCAGCAGGCTTGCCATTGCCAAGACGAGGATGGATACGCTTCCAGAACGGAGGCCTCTTCTGATCCGGTGGCGTATTGGCAAGGCAGTTGCGCGCCTTGAGATCGAGATCGACCGTGCCAGTGCGCAGCGCATCCAGGCCGGTCATCACGGCCACCTGCCTCACCTCGACCGTGCCCGAAAGACTGCCCGACCACTCGGGCCGTGCAAAGTGGGTCAGGCTGGCGTTGGCCTTCAGTTCGGAGGCGTTGCCCGTGTGCAACTCAAAATGATGCAGCACGGCGACGTCGCGTCCCAGTTCGCCATCAAGATGCAGGCTGGACTGTGCCTCGGGCTCGCTGGCAATCCTCGTTCGCAGATCGCGCAGATCGATCGTCGCCCCGTAACGATCCGTGTGATAGATGTAGTGCACCTCGGCATCGAGATCGCGCGCTGCCAGATCGAACGGCACCGAAAGGTTGTTGATCAACGCAACACCGTTCGCGACTTCGACCTCCCTCGCACGAAGGTCCAGAAGCGTGTCCGTAATGGGCTTGGTGCTGGTGCTTGGATGCTTCGGCGTCGGCTGGTTCGTCTTGCCGTCTTTATCGACGATCAGATGAAACTGCGGACGATCGACACGCAGATAGTTCAGCGAAATATACGAGGCAGGTCCATGACCCGCGATATGCGAAAAGAAATTGAGGATGCGAACACGCAGCTCCAGGCGATCCGCAGAGAGATAGGGGGCCTCTCCTGCCGGCTCCAGTCCATGGATGACCAGGCCGTTGGCCTCCACCGCGAGTTTCCAGAGATGAAAGTGGAAGCTCTTGAGCTCGACACGACCACCGGTGGCATCTTCCAGCACGGAGACGAGCTTCGCGTTCACGCGATGCTCAAAGTCTGCCGTCGTCGTGTACCAGGCAAAGATGCCGAAGACCGCCAGCAGAAAGGCAATGACTCCACCAAGCGTCCACAGCGTTCCGCGAGTGATGCGTGCGGCAATGGAACGCTTCACCTCCCGCAGCTTCTCCTCGACCTGCTCGCGCTTCTCCTCCAGCTTGTCTTCAATCTGGCGTCGACGGTCTTCGAGGCGCTTTTCCAGGCTGCGGTGCGGGTCTTCGGGAGATGGTGTCTGCTGATGCTCGTCGCTCACGGCGCCACCTCTCCGTTCTGCATAATCCAGACATTGCCCTGCACCCGCAGCGACTTCAGCCAGTCGCGCAGCAACGTGCTCACCCGCTGCTGCAGCAGCACCTCTTCAATTCGCGCCGAGATATCGTCGAGCTTCGGCGGCTTCACATGCTGCCGCTGATACTCCGGCAGCATGGTCTTCTCGTAGTACTCCTTGATCTCCTCGTGATCGATGCCGATTCCATCGCGAAAACGAACCTCGATCAACTTCAGCAGTTCCATGCGGCTGCGCCAGCGCTGCTCAAAGGCGCTCACCGTAAAGCCATGAGCAGCGAGAAATTTTTGCCAGCCTTCGTCGGTCTCGCAATGGTACTGTTCGCATTGCGGAATATCCTGCCGCAGCGTCTGGATCTGCTTCTTCACATCGGCATCGGTAATGGTTGTGGTGCCCGGCTCAACGGCGGCCTGCTGCGTGATCAGCGTACGGTTGATCAGCCTTTGAATCGCAAGGTCGCGGGAGAACTCCGTCGCCGAACCACGATAGGGCTGGATCGTCTCAAAGCGGCGCTCTTCATCCACGTCACTCTCAAGAATGACGTCTCCGTTGACAATGGCCACCACGCTGTCGAGAACAGCCCCCTGATCCTTCTGCTGCGGAACCGCAGGATGCACTGGCGCGGTCACAGGCGAAGACGGCACAGCACTCGGGCCGGGAGCCGCAACCGGCTGCTGTGCGACAGCAAACAGCGACGACATCAGCAGGGCCGTGAGGCCTGCGCCATGCCATCGCATTCCCGGGTTGTGCGCCGCGCTCATGATTAGAAGCTCTGTCCAATGCTGAAGAAGAAGTTGAAGTGATCGCCCCGACCCAGGTGCGGCGGGTCGCCGTTATAGTCGTCGATCGCCGGATAGATCGGAGGATTCAGGTTATAGCTGAAGTCCACGCGGATAGGGCCAACCGGTGTACGGTAACGTGCGCCGAGACCGACGGCATGAGAAAAATAATTGAAGCTGCAGGTGCCGATCGTTCCCGAGACATCGCGGCAGGTGCCACGATTCGGCTGACGGAAGCGCAGGAAGCTCGGAAACATGTCCTTCGGATTCTGAAAGACGTTGCCCATATCGTGAAAGAGCACAAAGCTGACACTGTCGCCGACATACGGCAGCGTCGGCGGAGGCATGCGCAGCTCGAAGGTGTTTACGAACGCGGCCGATCCTCCGACGGGATAGCCGGTCTGCAGGTCGCGTGGACCGGCGGCGTTGATGCCGAAGCCGCGATGCGATGTCGCACCGCCGGCGTAGAGGCGCTCCGGCAGCGGCACCGTATTGCAGCTGGGATTCGTCGTCAGCAGCACACCCTCGCATGCGGCGTTGCCGGCATTTGGATTGGCGCCCCATGCCTTCTCGTACCCGATGCGTGTGCTCCGCGCAAAGACATAGCGATGATTGAAGAGGGAGTAGTAGGTCGAGTAGGAACCATCAATGCGCCAGAAGTTCGTCTGGGAACCGAACTTCGAAGAGGCCAGAAAGGTCTGGATCGTCGAATAAAAACCTTTGCTGGCATTGAGTGGTGATGGCTGCCGCGTGTCGTGGAACCATGTCAGTCCCGGTCCGGCGACGCGCACCGGCTGTGAAAGCAGCGGAATCAGATCCTGGGACACGCGCAGGCTGTTGGGATCAACCTCGACGCGGCGGTAGAGCGCATCGTAGATAAAGGTATCGGTGCGCTTCCACTTCTGCGTGATGCGGAAGTCGCCCTGCAGGGTGGAAGAAGCGAAGGTCGTAATGTTCTGAATGTTGGTATAGCCACCAGACACCGACGCCGCCACGTTCTTTGCGCCCAGTAAGTGAGGGTTCTGGAAGGTGAGAATTGCAATCTGTTCCAGAAGGCCGTAGGTCGAATGCAGTGTCAACGAGTCTTCGCTGCCGCGCAGGTTGATGCGGGAGACATCGAGCGAGACGCGCGGGCTGACGCCGGCGCGCCCTTCCGTCGAAGAACCTTTTGTACTGTTGGTCTGAATCGTGCCGCCAGGGTTACCGGTCTGCGCCTCGAAGCCGAAGCCGTAGGTCACGTTCCAGCGCTTCGCCTCGGTGATCTGAACCAGGGTGTTCTTGCGAGGCGCGTCGCCTGCGGGATTCTGCACCGCGGTGATGACCTCGTTGAAGAGTGCGAGGTCGTACAGATTGCGTTGCGTCTGCAGGAGCGCACTCTGATCCAGCGGGTCGCCGGGATGCATCGTGATCTTGCTGTCGACGACCTTCGGACGTGTGAAGTTGAGCCCCGACAGCAGAACGTGATTCACGAAGACCTGTGGGCCTTCCTGCACCTGCAGCGCGACGTCGGTGCGTGTAGCGTCTCCGGCCTCCTTGTGCTGCTGGACCTCGACCAGCGCCTGATCGAATCCGTGGCTTAGATAGTAGGAAAGGACCGTGTCGCGATCTCCGGAGACCGTCACCAGCGAAAAAGGCTGGCCCTCCTGGGTATTCATCAGGGTCTTGATCTCGTCCATGCGTGAGGGGTCAACGCCGGTGATCGTGACCTTTCCAAACTTCTTCTGCGGCCCTTCCTCAACGGTGTACACAACGGTGATCTTGCCCGGTTTACCCGTGGTGACATCACTGTCTGTGACCTTCGTCTTTACGTCGGCCTGGTCGAAGCCGTTCGCCCGGTAGAGTGCCTCGATCGCACTCACATCGCTTTGCACCAGCACCGGGCTGTAGCGACCGCTTCGCTGGTAGGCATCGGCCTTCTTCACATTCATCAGCTCGCGAAGAATGCCATCGGAGAAGTAGTGGTTACCCGCGATATCTACAGAGAGCACCTTATGCTTGATGCCGCGATCGATGACGAAGATCACGCTCTCGTCGGCCGTTCCCTGGCCGACTTGGCGAACATCGACCTTGGCGTCGAAGTAGCCCTGCTGCTGCACAAAGTCGCGGAGGTTATGTACGCCCTCGTTCAGCAGATCATTGTCAATGGTGCCTTCTTCGAAGATGGGAACCAGGAGATGAAGACGGGCTCCGGAGATCTTGGCCCCCTCGACCAGAACCTTTACCGCCGGCCCCTGGTTGACCTTGAACTCATAGTCCACCTGGCCGCGCGAAGGCACATAGGTCTGCTTCTGCATACTGACTGTGGCCTCGAGCCGGTTGTTCTTCTGATACTGCTTGCGCAATCGGGAGAGGGCATTGCTTACCGTGTCGCGCGACACCTTGCTCCCCTGCTTGATCTTGGCTTTCTTACGGAACTGCTCCACCGTCATGCCAAGGTCAGCGCTGTCGATGGCAACCTCGCCGACACGCGCCTGCCGTCCGATTTCAACGTCATAGACGACGTCGATCTGACTGTTGACTTTGTCCAGTGTCGTTCCGGCAAAGACCTTGCTCTCGTAGTAGCCATACTGGCGCAGGATGTCCTTGATCCCCTCCGAACCGCCTGAAACCGACGAGTCGGTGTACGGTCTCCCCGGAGTTAGCTTGGTGCCGTATTCGAGCAAAGAGGACAGCCTATCGGACTTCACCCCGGTAATGGTGACGCGGCCAACGAAGTAACGCGGCACTCCCGTAAAGATCAGGACCATGCCATCGTTCGTTCGCACGCCGCGAACGGTGATATCACGATAGCGACCGCTGCCGAAGAGCCTTCGCGTGCTGGAACGGACGTTGTCCGGGTCAAACGGCTGACCCGCCTTCTGGGCAAGTTCGGAAGGCAGGGTATCGGTACTGTCGAAGGTGACTCCCTCGAACTCGATCCGATCGACATGAATCCCCTTCCAGCCCCAGACAGAGCTGCCGATGGCGCTATCAGCCGAGACAGCCTCGCTCGAAGGCGGCGCTGGACTCTGAGGGACCGCTTGAGCGGCAGCTTGAGCGGCAAACTGCGGCTGAGGAGCGGACGGAAGCGATGGAGCTGGTGAGCTTTGAGCAAGCAGAGCGCAAGGGGCGATCCCGAGAAGCAAAGCAGCAGCCATGCGCATCCTCTTCAACGCACCTCTACCTTGCCGGCACGTCCCCCATGCCGTTCGAGCTGGTTGAAGCTGACCCAACCGATACACCCATCCTCTAAACAATCGTTATCGCCTGCTGGTTTGTTTTGATGCAGACACCGGGTCGCACCGTCTGCCGAGCCACAGCTCCCTGCATGGCCACTTGTCCCGACGGCTCGCCCTTCCGCTATGCATTCCCTATACTACGAAACAGAAGCCTCCCAGGGGGAGGCGGATCGCAGCTTCTATGCCTTTGACCCCGCTCGATCTCGACCCGATTCCCGGCACGACGCCCACCGCGTCGCCGCATTCGTCCGGCAGCATCACCGACGAAGACCGCTACTCCCGCCAAATTCTCTTCCCCGGCATCGGGGCCGACGGTCAGCAACGACTGGCGCAGGCCCACGTCGCCATCGCCGGCTGCGGAGCAACCGGCGCCGCCGCCGCATCGCTGCTAGCTCGGGCAGGCGTCGGAACGCTGACGCTGGTCGACCGGGACTTCGTCGAGCCGTCCAACCTGCAACGCCAGGTCCTGTTCGACGAGTCCGACGCGCTGCAGGCACTTCCCAAAACCGAGGCCGCAAGACGCAAAATCGCCCAGTTCAACTCCGGCATCACCGTCCATGCCCACGTCGCCGACCTCGTCCCGGCCAACATTGCGGAATTGTTCGCCCAGGCCGACCTTGTGCTGGATGCCACGGATAACTTCGAGACCCGCTACCTGGTCAACGACTATGCCGTCAGCCAGGGCAAACCCTGGATCTACGCCGCTGCCATCGGAGCTTACGCCGCGACCATGAACATCCTGCCGCGCGGAGCCGATAGCACGGGCCAATCATGGGAGCCGACGGCCTGCCTCGCCTGCCTCTTCCCTAAGCCGCCCAGCGGCCCGGTGGAGACCTGCGATACCTCGGGAATTCTCGCAACAGCAGTCAACTTTGCCGCCTCGATCCAGGTAACGGAGGCGCTCAAGTTTCTGACCGGCCAACCGGAGCGCATGCGACGCACAATGCTCTCCTTCGATCTGTGGTCGAGCGAACGCTCCGAGATCTCGGCTTCCCGGCCTCGTGCGGGCTGCAGCGTCTGCGACGAGCGCAGCTTTACCCATCTTGCCGGGGAAGGCCGTCCACACATCACGCTATGCGGCCGCAACTCGGTGCAGATTCACGAGCATCACCGCCCCGTCGACTTCGCCGCCATGCGGGAGCGGCTGGCACCCCACGGCGATGTCCGCTTCAACGACCTTCTGCTGCGATTTGTCCGCGGCCCTCACACCATCACGCTCTTTGCCGACGGCCGCGCCATCGTCCAGGGAACGACGGACACTACCATTGCCCGCTCGCTCTATGCCCGCTTCATCGGCAGCTAAACCATTTACAACATGATAGATAGCGGCTTTCACCGGCAGCTCCGGCGTTCGCGACACAACCTTTACTCCGGGAAGGCACTCCAAGAAAATAAGAGCCAAGTAAATACTCCGTTTACACACCGTATAAGCGGGCAGTTCACCATTTTATTTTTTAGAAGACATCGGAGTCTCGTTACGCCATGGAGATCCAAGGCCAACAAATGACGGAACCAAAGGCCGGCCCCGGCCTCTTCAAACGAAATCCCCCCATTGCCGGAGAAGCTGAAGCGATTGAGCGCGCAAAAGCCGGTGATGGAGAAGCCTTTTCAAAGCTCTACGCTCTGCATAAACGTCGCGTCTACACGCTGTGCCTGCGCATGCTCGGCAACGTCTCTGAAGCCGAAGACATGACGCAGGAGGCGTTCCTTCACCTCTTCCGCAAGATCGGAAGCTTCCGCGGAGAAAGCGCCTTCTCCACCTGGCTGCACCGCCTGACGGTGAACCTGGTGTTGATGCACCTTCGCAAGAAGGGCCTGCAGCTGGTCTCTCTGGAGGAGACGATCAACCCGTCCGAGGAGGACGCACCGAAGCGCGACTTCGGCAGCCGTGACGTCCAGCTTTCAGGCTCCGTGGACCGCGTTGCGCTGGAGCGCGCCGTGGCATCGCTGCCGCCCGGCTACCGCATGGTCTTCGTGCTGCATGACGTCGAAGGCTTCGAACATAATGAGATCGCAACCATGCTCGAGTGCTCCACTGGCAATAGCAAATCGCAGCTCCACAAGGCCCGCCTGAAGTTGCGCGAGTTACTGCGTCAACCAGAGCCAATGATATCGGGGGAAATGAAGGAAACAGCGCTATGACTTCGCACAACGAAAAGAACGACTCACCGATGACCTGCGCCGAGTTTCAGGAACACCTCCCGGAGCTGTTTGCTGCTGGAAGCGAAGGGGCGATGGACGATCCCAAGCTGCTGGAACACCTGAAGACCTGTGAAAACTGCTCTGCCCTGGTTCGTGACCTGCAATACATCGCCGATCAGGCCAGGCAGCTGCTTGAGCCGACACACGATCCCAGCGACAACGTGTGGGAGAAGATCAAAAACAGCATGGCTGCAGAGGCTCCGACCCCGGACCTCGAAAAGATCTGATTCTGGCGTTCGGAACTTACTTATTAAAATTGCAGTTGCAAACCATTTTTCTCGGCTGTAGGCTTATTCCAGCATGACGCACCGTCTCCAGACCGGCCGATTTAGCTATTGCTACTGGCGCATTGCCGCGGCTGGAGAAGTCCTCGTATGCCTCTCTGAGAAACAGTAAAACCTCCAGAGACTTCGATCTTCCGAGCCGCGACCCAAAAAGTCGCGGCTTTTGCTTGTGCTACAGAATTCGCCGAACGGAGAACGACCATGTCATCCAGCCAAACAGAACCACTCCCTGCAACCAGCGCCCGCACCGTGCCGCCCGTCCCCTCCTCCGTCCGCCGCATCGTTCTGACGGGCTTTATGGGCGCCGGCAAGTCGACCATCGGCCGCATGCTGGCCGAGCGCATTGGCTGGAGCTTCCTCGATCTCGATACCCACATCGAAAACCGCACCGGAACCACGATCCCGGACCTCTTCTCGCTGCACGGCGAGCCGCGCTTTCGTCGATTGGAGTCAACGGCTCTGGCCTCCGCGCTCAGCCAGGCCAACGTCGTGCTCGCACTTGGCGGTGGAGCACCGGAAGAGCTCACCAACCGGCTGATGATCGAGCAGACACCGTTCACCCTCGCCGTCTTTCTCGACGCCCCCTTCCCCACCCTCTTCGATCGCTGCATGCTGCAGCAGATTGCGCGACCCGTGCTCGCCGACCCGGTTCTCGCCGAGCAGCGCTTCGCCCGCCGCCGTCCGTTTTACTCCCGACTGGCCCGCATCGCCGTCGATACCTCTGTGCTGACCGCGGATGAAACGATCGAGGCGATCCTGAACCGGCTGAACCACGCCTGACACGCTGCCGCCAGGCGGCTATCAAATGCCGCGCTGCATCTTATTTTCATCGCACGATCAACAGACACACATAGAAGCAGACCTTGGAGCGGCCAGCCCAGAGTGAATATCGACCTTACACCCGAGCAACGGGAGTCGCGCACAATGGTGCGCGGCCACATCCTCTTTACCTTTGGGGTCATTCTGCTGCTCCTGCTGGCGTGGTTTCTGGTCAAGGAGCTGATGATCATCTACGTCAGCGCGCTCTTTGCCGCCGTGCTGATGCCCATCGTCAACCGCATCACCCAATTGGAGATCCGCGGCTGGCGGCCATCCCGGGCGATTGCAATCGTTCTGCTCATCATCGCCGTCTGCTTCCTCCTGGCCCTCTTCTTCGTCGTTGGTCTACCTCCCGTGCTGCGCGATCTCAACCAGTTCTCGACCGAGCTGCCGAGGAGGATTCCGGTCGTCGTCAACAAGCTGAAGGATCTTCCCCTGGCCAATCGCCTGGGCGTCGATACCATCGCCTCCCGCGCCGAGAGCGCCCTGACGGCGACGGCCAGCTATCTTGTCGTCTCGCTGCCTAACTGGATCACCCATCTCTTCGACATCCTCACAGCACTCTTCCTCTGCATCTACTTCATGCTGGAAGGAGAGCACGCCTACAGCTTCTTTCTTTCGCTGTTTCCGCCCACGGCGCGGATGCGACTCGACATGACGTTGCGCCGTGCGGACCAGAAGATCAGCAAGTGGCTCTTCGGTCAGGGCCTCCTGATGCTGATCCTCGGCGTCTCTTCCACCATCACCTTCTTCGTGCTGCACGTGCGCTATGCGTTGTTGCTCGGCTTCCTGATGGGACTGCTGAACATTATCCCGATCGCTGGAGGCGTCTTTACCATCGCCCTCGCCGCGATCGTGGCTGCGCTCGACTCCTGGGCAAAGATGTCGGGCGTTCTGCTCTTCTATCTGGTCTACATCAACCTCGAAAATGCCTACTTCACGCCACGTATCATGCGCTCCAGCGTGGATCTGATGGGGCTGACCATCCTCATCGCCTTGCTGCTGGGCACTGCCCTGGCGGGCGTCACCGGAGCACTGGTGGCGGTCCCCACAGCAGCGCTGGTAGCCGTCTTGCTCGACGAATATGCCGTGCGGCGGGACAGCTAAGACTTATGCCGCAAAAAATCCAATAGAATGAACCTGTTAGCCGCAGCAGTGGAAACGCAAGATTACGGAAGCACAGGTATCTCCACTTTTTAGAGCCGGTATACAGTTTGACCTTGTTATTCTGAGCGCCTCGTGACTGATTTAAAGTTTAGCCAACCCGCTCGCCGGAATTTGCTCGCCCCTGTTCTCATTGCGTTCCTTGTTCTGGGAATCGTCATCGCTCTGGTGATTCGATATACGCCGCACAGCGTCGCCGAGACGGAAGTCACACATGCTGCGGCCTATCCCACTCATACGGTCTTCAAATCCGACACGATTCTGGTCAACCGCGACCGATCACAGGACGATCTTTACGCCCTGGTCACCGTCAGGATCTCAGACCGCCTGAACCTGCCGCTCTTTCTCAAGGACTTCACCGGAACCATCGTGACCCGGGACGGCCAGACCATCACCGGCACAGGGGCGCAGAAGAACGATCTCGAGGCCATCTACACCAGCTTTCCTCCCATCCGGAAGCTGGCCTCTCCTCCCCTGCTGCGCGAGACGCTCATCAGCCCCGGCGAAACCGCGGAAGGCATGATCCTGCTGCACTTCCCCATATCGGCCGAGGACTGGAACGGACGACGCTCGGCTACACTGAATGTGGACCTCTACCATCAGGGGCCGCTGGAGATCGCTATCCCACAGAACCTCAACGTGGCGGTCGCCGATCAAGGGAAGACCTCGCAAACGGAATGACGCGTCGCCGCTGGATCGCAGATACCTGGACCGAAACCACCGCCTCCCTGACAGGGGAACAGGCTGAGCATCTTGCCCGTGTCCTGCGCGCCGAGCCGGGACAGATCTACGACGTGGTCGCCGGCGGATTTCTGCACCGCGCCGAGATCGTCAGCGTTCGCCCCTCCGGCTCCGGCCAATCCGCCGAGGTAGCCTTCACCCTCCACGAAGAGCTGGAGTCCGACTCCGCACTGCCGCTGCATCTTCTGTTGGCCATCTTCAAGTTCGACCACATGGAGTGGGCCATCGAAAAGGCCACCGAACTTGGCGTCGCCCGCATCACGCCCATCATCGCCCGCCGCAGCGAGAAGCATCTTGCCCAGGCCGCCACAAAGCGTGCCGAACGCTGGCGGCGCATTGCGCTCGAAGCCTCCAAGCAGTCACGCCGCACGACGATTCCCGATATCGCCGATCCCCAGCCTCTGGCAACAGCCCTCAAGGAAGAGGTCTCGGCGCAGCGCATTCTGCTCTCGGAGACCGAGCAGAGTATGACGCTGCTCTCTGCCCTCCAGGCATCCACCTCGCAGGACGCCTCCATCGCACTGGCCATCGGCCCCGAAGGCGGCTGGACCGCGGAAGAGATGGCCCTGTTCACCGCGCAGGGATGGCAGCACGTCACGCTGGGACCGCGCATCCTGCGCGCCGAGACCGCAGCGATCTCAGCCATCGCCATCGTCGGTTCGCAGCTCGGCTAATCCCGGCTAATTCAGACGCAAAAAGGCCCGGACAAAATCCGGGCCTTTTCTTTCTCGATCAGGACTACTGGAAGATGTCCTTCACCTTGTCGAAGATGCCGCGCGAGGTCGGCGTGTTCTCCACCGTCATCGTGTCGGCCAGCTGCCGCAGCAGATCCTTCTGCTGCTTGCTGAGCTTGCCCGGCGTCTGAACACGAATCTCGACGATCAGGTCGCCCTTGCCGCGCTCGTTCAGGTGAGGCACGCCCTTGCCGCGCATACGGAACTCGCGCCCGCTCTGCGTCCCTTCGGGAATCTTGATCGTCTCGACGCCCTCAAGCGTCTGGATCTCGAGATCGGAGCCCAGCGCCGCCTGTGGGAACGAGATCGGCATCACGCAGTGCAGGTCGTCGCCATCGCGCTCGAAGAATTTGTGCTCCTTGATGTTGAGCACCACGTAAAGATCCCCGGCCGGTCCGGCGAACTTACCCGCCTCGCCCTCGCCCTGGTAGCGGATACGCGTCTCCTGCTCGACTCCTGCAGGTACCTTGACCAGGATCTTGTGCTCCGTCTGAATGCGCGTCTCACCGCGGCAGGTCGTGCAGGGATCGACGATCATCGTTCCCGTGCCACCGCAGACCGAACAGGTGCGCGCCACCGAGAAGAATCCCTGCTGGAACCGCTGCTGCCCGCTTCCATTGCACTGCGTGCAGGTGATCGGCTGACGGCCCTTGGCCGCTCCCGTTCCCTTGCAGTCAGTGCAGGTCTCGCTGCGGCGGATCTTGATCTCCCGCTCGACGCCGAAGACAGCCTCTTCGAACTCCAGCGTGAGGTCATAGCGCAGATCGCGTCCACGCTGCACGCGCGAAGCTCTGCCGCGCGCGCCGCCCATGTTGAACATCTCGCCGAACAGATCGCCGAAGATGTCCCCAAGGTCCTGTGCGCCGCCAAATCCGCCGCCGAATGGCCCGGCACCCGCTCCGCTGGAGCTGCCGTTGAAGGCGGCATGTCCGTAGCGATCGTAGGCTGCGCGTTTATCCGGGTCGCTCAGCACCTGGTAAGCCTCGCTGCACTCCTTGAACTTATCTTCGGCCTCGGCGTTCCCCGGATTACGGTCGGGGTGATACTGCATCGCCAGCTTCCGATAGGCCGTCTTCAGCTCCTGATCGGAGGCGTCCCGGGAGACACTCAGCACCTCATAAAAGTCAATCTTGGTCACGTTTGACGTCGCACTCATCCTTGAAAACTTGCCCTTCCGCAGCCTTGCAGACTACTCGCTGACCATCGCCGGATTGACAGCAATCCTCACCAGCGCCGGACGGAGAAGCTTCTCGCGAATCTTATATCCGCGACGGATCTCCTCCAGAACCTGGTGATCCGGATGTTCCTTGGTTTCGATGCTCCCCAGCGCCTCGTGGACTCTGGGATCAAACTGCGCTCCAACCGTCTCGACCGCGACCACGTTCAGGCCGCGCAGAGCTTCTTCCATCTGCTTCAGAATCAGCTCGACACCGCTGCGCAGCTGTTCGGCCGATCCCTCCGACTTGAGAGCCAGCTGAAAGTTGTCCATCACGCCGAGAAACGGTTCCACCGTGTTCGAAACCGTGTAGTCACGAGCATCCTGGCGTTCCTTGGACTCACGCTTCCGCGCGTTGTCGAACTCAGCCTGCAACCGGGCCAGCCGGTCCACCAGCTGATCCCGTTCTCCCTTTACCTGATCCAGCTCCGCCTGAAATGTGGCAGCGGCGTCCTGTGCGTTAGCCTCGGATGCGTTGGTCACAGCATCGCCTTCCTGAACGGCCTGCACGGTCGTCTCGTCCTGCATGGAATGATGTCTCCTCATAAGTTCTTACCTCTTCTATTATCGCCGATCGCGCAAGTCCCCCATCGCAGCCCGCAGGGACGCACCGGACCCAATTCAGTCGAACCGTCTTACTCGTTCGGATGCAATACGATACGGTCAAAGACCCGCGACAGGTAGCTAACGGCATTCATCGTGTTCTCGTAGTCCATCCGCTTGGAGCCGATGACGCCGATCGTTCCCCGCGCCTCGCCCGCCATGTGCGTCGGCGCGGCGATCAGCACAAGACCCGCCATCTCCGGGGCCTGCTCTTCCAGGTCAAAGACCACGCGCACGCTCTGCTGCCTTGCATCGATATACGCGTTCAAAAGATCGACCAGGCGCTGCTTGGCCTCAAGCGCAACCAGCATATCTCTCAGGCGGTCTGCATCGACGTTGACCCCGATCAGGTTGGCGACACCCTCGACGTAAACCGTCTGGGTGCGCGGTCCGCTCTCAGGTAAAGCCTTCGACCACAGCTGCTGCACCGCATTCAGCAAGCGGTGATATTCGCTGCGCTCCCGCTCGACCCTCCGCGCCAGCTCAGTACGCACCTGCTCGATGCTCCAGCCGCGAAACTGCTCATTCAAAAAGTTCGAGGCTGTCTCAAGCTCGCTCAGCGTCAGGTCGTGGTCAAGAGCCAGCACGCGGTCCCGCACCATCCCCGAACGGGTCACGACGACGGCAAGCACCCGCGCCGCTGCAAGCCGCGAAAAGTGCACGTGCTCCAGCACATCGCCCTCGGCTGCAGCAGCAATCGCCACACCAACGCCGCTTGAGAGCGTAGCCAGCACGTGCGAGGTACGCTCCAGCACCGCCTGGGTACTGGCAAGTCCAACAAAACTCGAGTCGATATGGCGCCTCGAACTGGCCGGGAGCCGCGCTGCGCTGATGCGTGCCCCGCCGCTCAGCTGCTCGACATAAAGACGAAACGCTCGTGCCGTGGGGATGCGTCCGGCAGAGGTATGCGGTTGTTCCAGCAATCCGGCATCGGCCAGCGCCACCATCTCGTTGCGCACCGTGGCCGAGCTCATCGCCCGTACCTCGCCGTGAGCGAGACGTGCAATCGTGCCGGAGCCAACCGGCTCCCCGGTCTCGATATAGCTCTCGATGATGGCCGTCAGGATGGTCCGCTGCCGCGCCGTCACCTGTACCTGATCCGCCATGGCTCTCCCTCGCTCGATCAGTCTATCCTCCGCGTCAAGCGGGTGCTAGCTGATCTCGAGCACATCCTCATCGCGCGAAGCGACCTCTTTCGCCTTCTCCACAATATGACGGGCGACTTCGTAGAACTCTCCTGCCAGCTTGGAGTCCGGTCCCGCGAGCGCCATCGGCATGCCGCGGTCGCCGCCCTCGCGGATTGACGGATTCAGCTCAACCGCGCCGAGAAAGTCGATGTTGAACTGTGCCGCCGTGCGCTCCGTCCCGCCAGCGCCGAAGACGTCGATCACCTCGCCGCTGGGCAGCGTCATCTGCGACATATTCTCCACCATGCCCAGCACCTCGACCTTTACCTGGTGGAACATCTCGAGCGCCTTGCGGGCATCCTCGAGCGCCACGTTTGAACCGGTCGAAACCACCACGGCGCCCGTCAGCGGCACCGTCTGCACCAGTGAGATCACCACGTCTCCCGTGCCTGGAGGCAGATCGATGATCAGGTAATCCAGCTCTCCCCACTCCACCTGCTGCAGGAACTGCCGGATGATCTGGTGCAGCATCGGTCCACGCATCACCAGCGGCTTGTCGCCGGGCGAGATCAGGCCAATGGAGATAAACTTCACGCCGTGTCCGACGACGGGCTCGATGCGGTTGTCGCCCACCACGTTCGGCTGCCGCGTCGCTCCCAGCATCGTCGGCACGTTCGGGCCGTAGATGTCGGCGTCGATCAGGCCGACCTTGTGGCCCATCTTGGCCAGTGCGACCGAAAGATTGACCGCAACGGTGGTCTTGCCGACCCCGCCCTTGCCACTGCCCACTGCGATGACGTGCGCTACTCCCGGTAGAGGCTGCGGCTGCGGCCCCTGAGGTGCTCCTGCTCCCATGTGTCCCATAACCTTCTCCTGAATCCTGTCAGATGTGCCACTCTTCGCTGAGCAGAGCACGCATCTCTTTCTTGCGTAGTGTCTCGCCGGCTCGCATCTCGCGGCGGCGGCCTGCGTCCTCGTAACGACGCTTCTGGTGCTCCGTCTCCGGAATCACCTGCGGAACGACGAGCTTCTGTCCCGTCATGTCCATCGCGACGTAGGTCAAATAAGCGGAAGAGACGTGACGCAGACGGTTGCGGCGAACGTCTTCGACCATCGCCTTCACACCAACCTCCATCGATGTCTTGAAGGCGCGGTTGACGCTGGCCTTCAGAATCAGAAGGTCGCCAACGTGGACCGGCGCAACGAAGTCCAGGTGATCCATGCTGGCCGTGACCGTCACCGCACGTGCATGGCGGCTGGCTGCCATGGCGCCCACCAGGTCGATGTACTGCATCAGGCGTCCGCCAAAAAGATTACCCAGCGCATTGGCGTCTGCGGGAAAGATAATCTCGCTGCGCTCGGACTGCGACCCGCATACGGTTCTTGCTACGACCTCTTCGCTCATTAAATACAGTGTAAATCGCCGCGGCTTGCCAACTCCACGCGCTCCGTCGCACCATCGAAGGATGGACCGCATCGCTCTGCTCTCCCAGGTACTTGAACAGAACCCCACCGACGCCTTCGCCCGCTATGGTCTGGCCATGGCCTACGTCGCCGAGGGCAAGCCCGAAGAAGCGCTCAACCAGTTCACCACCCTGACCGCCCACAACCCGGACTACGTTCCGGCCTACCAGATGTCCGCTCAGACGCTGGCCAAACTCGGCCGCAGCGACGAGGCCATCGAGCGCCTGAAGAGCGGCCTCGAAGCCGCCGCCCGGACCGGCAATCAGCACGCCGCCTCGGAGATGCAGGGCATGCTCGACGAACTCGGCGGTTAACCCGGCGCGGCGCGGCGACATCTTATGAAACCGCCATGCCAATCTCGCTCACCTGGCAACAAATCGGTCTTCGGCTGGTGTTGGCGCTCGTCGCCAGCTTCCTGATCGGCTTTGACCGCGACGAACGTGGCCAATCGACCGGCGTCCGCACCACCATGCTGGTCTGCCTTGCGGCGACGCTCGCCATGCTGCAGGCCAACATGCTGATGAACGTACGGGGAAAGACGCCGGACTCGTTTGTCGTCCTCGACCTCATGCGCCTTCCGCTGGGCATTCTCTCCGGCATCGGCTTCATCGGAGCCGGAGCCATCATCCGCAAAGATGGCCTGGTCCGCGGCCTCACCACCGCTGCCACGCTGTGGTTCGTCACCGTCCTTGGCCTCATCTTCGGGGGTGGACAGATCTGGCTGGCCGTCGTCGGAAGCGCCCTCGCACTCTTCATTCTGTGGATCTTGAAGGGCATTGAGAGCAAATTCCCGACGCACCACACCGGCACACTCGCGCTGCAACTGAACGTGCCCGACTTCACCCCATCGGCAACGTCCACCTCTCCAAGCGAGTCGGAGCTGCGTCACCAATTCAAAGCCGCCGGCTTCCACATGCGATCGTGGACGGCCCATTACACAGGATTCGCGCTCAGCGCCATCGAATGCGAACTGCGCTGGCCCTCTGTCATGGACCAGGAACCATCCACCCCCTCCTTCATCGCCTCCATCGCCCAGGAACCTTTTGTACGGTCCCTCACCTGGCATATGTGAGACTTTCGGCCCCGACGACCATCTATACTTAGACATGGCGAACTCCCTTCCTGCGACCCTCGGCGCTCTTCGTACCAGCGAATACACCCCCGAACGTCTTGCACGCAGCGTGAAGGATGAGCTGCGCGAGAACCTCATCGACCGCCTGCGCTCCAAAGAAACCATCTTTCCCGGCATCGTCGGCTACGAAGACACGGTCGTCCCGCAGATCGTCAACGCCTTGCTCTCGCGCCACAACTTCATCCTGCTCGGCCTCCGTGGACAGGCGAAGTCCCGCATCCTGCGCGCGCTGACGGCCCTGCTCGATCCGCATACGCCCTACATCGCAGGCTCCGAGATCCGCGATAATCCGTACGCGCCAATCAGCAAGTACTCGCGCGACCTGATCGCGAAGCTCGGCGACGAAACACCCATCGCCTGGCTGGCACCCGACGAGCGCTTCGTCGAAAAGCTCGCCACTCCCGACGTCACCGTGGCCGACCTCGTCGGCGATATCGACCCAATCAAAGCGGCACGCTCCAACCAGGACCTCGGCAGCGAGCTGACCATGCACTACGGCCTGCTCCCCCGCGCCAATCGCGGCATCTTCGCCATCAACGAGGTGCCCGACCTCGCCGGAAAGATTCAGGTCGCGCTCTTCAACATCATGCAGGAAGGCGACGTGCAGATTAAGGGCTACCCCGTGCGCCTCCCGCTCGACGTTGCCATCGTCTTCAGCGCCAATCCCGAGGACTACACGGCGCGCGGCAAGATCGTCACGCCGCTCAAGGACCGCATCGGCTCCGAGATTCGCACGCACTACCCCGAAGACATCGAAGAGGGCATCCGCATCACCGCACAGGAGGCCTGGTCCGAACGCCCGGCCAGCAACATCGAGATACCGCATTACATCCGGCAGATCGTCGAACAGATTGCCTTCTCTGCACGCGAGGACAAGAAAGTCGACAAGCGCTCCGGCGTCTCGCAGCGCCTGCCCATCTCGACCATGGAGCTGGTGCTTTCGAATGCAGAACGCCGCGCCCTCCTCCACGGCGAAGACCTCGTCGTCCCACGCGTCGGCGACATCTACACTGCCCTGCCCGGCATCAGCGGCAAGATCGAGCTGGAGTACGAGGGCGAGATGCGCGGAGCCGACACCGTCATCCGCGAGATCATTCACTCTGCCGTCGGTCAGATCTTCGACCAGTACTTCGCCGAAGCCAACACGCAGCAGATCGAACAGTGGTTCAACCTGGGCGGCACCGTCCAGCTGAACGACTCGCAGCCTGCCGCAGCCTCGCTCACCGAGCTCGAGCAGATTCAGGGACTCCTCGAAAAGCTGACGCCGCTCGGCATCAATGGCAAGACCGCAGCCGAGACCACCGTCTCTGCCGCAGAGTTTCTCCTCGAAGGCATGACAGCGCACAAGCGCATCAGCCGCGCCGAAGAGCGCATCTTCACCGCAGCCGAAAAGAAGCAGCGCCTCGACCAGGCAGCACAATACGCTGAGCGCATGCGCGAGCGCGAACAGGAAGAAGTCAACCCGCGCAACCGCTCACGGCGAGGCTTCAACTAAATCGCCTCTTTCGGGTAGGTGCCAGTTCTATCTTCATTCGCATAACATGCCGCAATGCTGAAATCGGGCTTTGCGACATCGCTTCAATTCGGACTGGCACTTTTCCTGCTTGGCCTGACACACACCGTAACCAGCGAAGAGATTAAGAACGCGAAGGCGTCTTACATCGACGTCGCAGCACGTCATCGCGCACTGACGCAGAATCACGACACCCGCACGGCGCAGGCCATCAAAGAGCTCAGCTTCTGCACCCAGCTCGCTCCCCTCACGCCGCCAAGCGGCCACATGATCATTCCACCGCACTATCTCAGCGGCGGACACGGCCCCATCAATCCGGCGGAAGCTCCCGTCACGCGTCTCTACAATGGCTTCGAGCATCGCGTCACCGCCGGCATGAACCAGTGGCTCGTCACCGGCAGCAGGCAGGAGGCACAGTGCGCGCAGCAGCAGATCGATAGCTGGGCACAGGCCGGAACCCTGCTCGACTACGACCCCAAGGAGAGCTCGCAGGCGTGGTTTCAGGTCGAGTGGACGCTGAGCGCCGTCGCCATCAGCGAGTCCGTACTCCTCAATGAGCCTTCGCTCGATCGCAGCATCATCGCGCGCGACATCGCATGGATGAACAAAGTAGCGCATCGCACCGTCGAGTTCGACAAGGCCAGCACTCAGAGGAACAATCACCACTACTGGCGCGGGCTCGCCGCTACCGCGGTTGGCGTCATCTCATCGGACAGCGAACTCTTCAGCTGGGGCATCGCCACCTACAAAGAAGCGATCAACGAACTCGACCAGCGCGGCGCTCTGCCACTGGAGATGGCACGGCACGAACGCGCCATTCATTACCAGTCCTTCGCACTGCAGCCGCTGGTACCTCTCGCCGCCTTCGCCGAGCGCCAGGGCGTTCCGCTGATGCTCTATCGTTCGCCCAGCGGCAAGACGATCAGCGACGCCGTCAACTTCTTCGGCCACGCTCTCGACGACCCCACGATCATCAAGGCCTACACCCCCGAGGAGCAGCTCCTCCAGGGCGAAGGCAAAGACTTCTTCGCCTTCGCCGAGATCTATTCGAATTACTTTCCGCAGCTCCCGCAGACGGTCGCTCTAGGACTGACCACGCCGACCTTCGCCACGCGCATCGGAGGCAGCATGACGGTTATCTCCGGGTACGTACCTTCCCACCCCTGAGCAGAGGCTATTACGTCATTCATAATTTTTATAAAAATCGAATCATCCATCATTTTTGATTATCTTCATAATCAGAAGGAGAATCGATGCCCAATCAGACGCAGGCTGTCTTCGACGCCACAGCATCCACCTACGATCAGAACCGCTCGCGCCTCATCCCCGGCTGCGACCGCATCTACGCTCGCACCATCGAGCTGATCCCTGCGGGGGCAAAGAAGATCGTCGACCTCGGCGCAGGCTCTGGCCTGCTGACCATCCTCATCCGCCAGCGCTTCCCCGACGCTCACATCCATCTCATCGATTTTTCTGCGCCCATGCTCGATCTCGCGCGCGAGCGCCTGGCCGACGACGCCAACCTCACCTTCTCGCAGACCGATTACGTCAAGTCCCCTTTACCGCAGCAGCAGTGCGCCATCGTCTCCACGCTGTCGATCCATCATCTCGACGACCACGACAAGCAGAGCCTCTACCAGCGCTGCTACGAGGCACTCTCGCCAAACGGCGTCTTTGTGAATACCGACCACATCGCCGGCCCCACGCCCGCCATGGAAGAGGTCTATCAGCAGCGCTGGCTCAACGAAATTCGCGCTCTGGGTGCGACCGAGCAACAGATCGCCGACTCGCTCTTCCGCCAGCAGGAGGACCGCCGCTCTCCACTGGAGCCGCAGCTCGAATGGCTGCGCAACGCAGGCTTCGCCGACGCCGACTGCTGGTTCAAAGAGAGCAGCTTCGCCGTCATGACCGGTACCCGAAGCTGAATTTCGCCAAGCTCTGCATCGCGGGCGGCCTCTTAACCGTCTAAACTGGAGGCCACCGCGATGAAACGAGTCCGATACACGAAGTTCACCGGCGATCTCTCCTCGAGCTTCGGGCTCGAAGACCTCATGCAGTCCCTCTCGGACTTTTTACTGGACTCCGGCTTCAACGACCCCTACTCCAACTTCTCCCAATTCAACGATCAGACGATGGAGAACCTGCGCGATGCCATTCGCCAGGCACTCGAATCCGGCGAACTCTTCGACGAGGAGGCGCAGGAGAAGTTCGAATCGCTGCCCGAAGATCAGGTCGAAGAGCTGATCGACAAGATCGTCCAGAAGATGCAGGAGCAGAACTTCATCAACGCCGAGATGCCCCCGCAGGGACAGGGCGAGGCCGGTGATGGCGACGCCAACGCGCGCTTCGAGGTCACCGACAAGGGGATGGATTTCCTCGGCTACAAGGCGCTGCGCGATCTGCTTGGCCCGCTGGGCCGCTCCAGCATCGGCCGCCACGACACGCGACACGAGGCCGCCGGCGTCGAGATCAACGGCTCCTCAAAGCTCTACGAGTTCGGCGATACGCTCAACCTCGATGTCACAGCCACCTTCTCCAGCGTCTTCGCGCGCGAAGGAATTCGCACAGCCGTCGAAGGCGAAGAGCATTCCCCGCTCAACGTCGAATACTCCGATCTTCATGTGCACCAGTCGGACTATCAGTCGTCGTGCGCCACCGTGGTGCTGCTCGACTGCTCGCACTCGATGATCCTCTACGGCGAAGACCGCTTCACGCCCGCCAAGCGCGTGGCGATGGCGCTCTCGCACCTGATCCGCACGCAGTTCCCCGGCGATACGCTCAACCTCGTCCTCTTTCACGACTACGCCGAGGAGATCCCCGTCTCGCAGCTCTCGCGCGTCAAGGTTGGCCCGCACTACACCAACACCCGGGACGGCCTGCGCCTCGCACAGCGCATCCTGGCCAAGCAGAACAAGGACATGAAGCAGATCGTGATGATCACCGATGGCAAACCGTCGGCCCTCACCCTGCCCGACGGACGCATCTACAAGAACGCCTTCGGCCTCGACCCGCTGGTCATCGAGGAGACGCTGGAAGAGGTCGCCCGCTGCAAGCGATCGAACATCATGATCAATACCTTCATGCTGGCCAACGACTTCACCCTGGTGCAGTTCGTCCAGAAGGTCAGCGCCATGTGCCGCGGCAAGGCCTACTTCACCACGCCGGAGACGCTGGGCAACTACCTGCTGATGGACTTTATGTCCCGTCGCATGAAGACCGTCCACTAGCCAACGCGCCTGTTTCCAGTAACACTGAACCTTTTCCTACCTTTTTCGTATCTACTCGCGTCATACTGCCTAGCCCGCGTTGCTCTTGGGCGGGCATGACTGAAGGAGTTCCATGACACCACAGGAACAGGAGATGTTGCAGGGGCTGATCCAGCGCGTCAATCAGACCCAGCTCGACGAAAAAGATCCTGACGCGGAAGAGATGCTCAACCAGACGCTCGGTCGCAATCCCGATGCGCTCTACGTTCTCGCACAGACCGTGCTGGTGCAGCAGTATGCGCTGGACCAGGCCACGCAGCAACTCGACCAGCTGCGTCAGCAGCCAAAGCGTGCCACCAGCTTCCTGGGCGGCCTGCTCGGACGCGATCAGCAACAGGCTCCCCCACCGCCGCCTCCACCTCAGTTCTCCTATGCGCAGCAGACGCAGTACGTTCCTGTGCCCGGCTACGGCTACGGTTCACCTCAGCCAGTCGGCTATCCCACAGGCGGAGGCGGCTTCCTGCGTGGAGCCATGCAAACGGCTGCTGGCGTCGCCGCTGGTGCGCTGGCGTTTGAAGGCGTCGAGAGCCTGCTGCACGGCTTTGAACATAACGCCGGATACGGAATCGGAGACAGCGAACGTCCGGAGACCATCAACAACTACTACGGCGACTCCGGTGCGCACGAACACGACAGCAGCCTCTCCCCCGACATCGAAGACCGCCGCGACGAGTCTCGCTTCTCGCAGGCCGTTGAGAACAACGATCACGGAAACAGCGGAGACAGCCTGCTGGGCAACGATAACTTCAACGACGACTCCAGCAACTTCCAGGACGACTCGTCTTCGTTCGACGACAGCAGCTCGGACTTCTCAGGCGATTTCGACTCAGGCGGCGGAGACGACAACAGCTTCTAAACAATCCACCGTAGTTCCAAATCCACCGAAATTCCATCAGAGAAGGGCGATCACTCGCCCTTCTCTTTGTGCTTCATATCCAGCCCGAACTTCGGCGCGCCCTTGGTTCCACTGATCTTGACCGGGATCTCGGCGCCTGCGCCATTCTTGCGGAAGAACGGATCGACCGGCTTCAACAGCCATGACTTCCACCACGTCGCCACCATATTGGAGAGCGCAGCCTTGGTTCTTACCTTGCCATTGAAGTCCAGCTCGTTACCATCAAGCGAGTAGACGCCCACCAGATTAACGTCTGCACCGGGAAGCGAGTAGCCCAGCTTGCTGAAGCGCAGCTTGCCGCCTCCCATGCCGAAGGCTCCCACCATCTGCGAAGCGACATCTTCTGCGCCTGGCTTGGCATCCTTCGCATCGCCACGCGCCCGCAGGCTAAGCATATCGATCTTGTCCTGCCACTCGGGATTCGTGAAGTGAATGGAGCGAAGCTTGAAACCTCCATTGAGGCCGAGCTTCTGCGTGACACTCTCCTTTCCCGGACGAATGTGCAGCTTGGTCTTCATCTGGAGCTGCCCGGTCATGATCACCGGCTTGGTCTTCACCGCAAGCTCCAGAAAATCCTGGATCCGGCCGTTCGGCACGTCCACGTTGAGATCGATATTGTGTCCTACACCCTTGATATTGATGATGGCGCCGGAGCAACTGAACTCCGATCGGCCAAGCCTTGCGTCTACAGGCTGAAGATACGTATCGCCGCTCGTGCCATCGACGATAGCGTGAAACTTTGTGTGCAGTGGCACAGGGTTATTTGCCGTATCCAGCGAGAAATTCGGCACGTCAGCCACTCCATCGACAACGATACGATCGAGCTGTCCGCTAAAGTCCCCGATCGATGAGAGCGTGCCGCCGATTCCCTTGATCGTCCCAAGGTCGACGTGATCGAAAATATACTTTCCCGTGATGGACGAATCACCCGGACTCTCATTCACCCACGGCCCAAAGGTCCCCTCGGCGTGGATGTCACCGCGCGGGATGGCGTTCACCAGATTCGCATCGTAGCGCCACGGCTCGTTCGGGCCTACATTGTGCATCACGATATGCTGCAGTACAAACTCTTTAGGATCTTTGTCGGGCTTCGCTGTGCCGATAATCAGCTTGGAGTCTTCGCAGTCAATCTCGTCCACAACGATCTTGATCTTGCCGATGTGCCTGTCGCTCTTCGCAGCCTGCTGCCGCATCTCCCGTGGAGGAATGCTGATCGTCATGCCCTTCACCTTCACCGTGCCGACATGCATCGGCTTGAGAAACAGGCCCATCAGGTTCGCGTGAAAGGAGAAGTGATCCAGCGAGATCAGGGGGTCTTTTGCTCCCGCCTCAACGACATCGTCCGGCGGGTAGATCTTCAGGCCGTCTCCCGACACCTCGAATCCCTTGACGACCGAGACCTCAAAGTTATCCAATTCCACCCGGCTGTCGAACCTGGTGCTCAGGGTTTCGATGACTCGCCCCTTAAGGATCGGGCCTGAGCGATAGAACATGATCTGAGCAATCGTTGCCACAACGATGACAGCGATCAGAAGCGAGATCGAGATCCACCACCATATACTGTGCCTCTTCTTCGCCGACTCCTGGTTGTTCTCCGGAGTCAGGCCTTCGTGCGGCGTGCTCATAAAAGCTTTGGATGCACATTGTTGAGGACAGATGCCAGGTTTAACCGCAATCCACCACAAATCGCAAAAAACTTTTCGAAACCCTGTTACCGTTCCACGCAGTTCGAATCTAACGGGGCAGATCGTGCGTACTCTCAGTATGCAACCCCGTAACAACACCACAAGGAGATTTGAGAGATGAAGAACTCACTGAAGGCAATGATGATGAGCGCAGCTGTCACCGGACTGCTGAGCGGCTCCGCCACCCCCATCCATGCATCGACCCTGCAGGGAACCCAGCTCGGTCAGCTCTCAAGCGCCTCGGCTACCTTCCTCGGTGCCGACAAAGATAAGCACGCTTGTAAGGGCCAGAACAGCTGCAAGGGCAAGGGCGGATGCAAGGCCGGAGATAACGGCTGCAAGGGCAAGAACAGCTGCAAGGGCAAGGGCGGATGCGCCACCGACGGTTCCAAGCCACCGGCAGCTTAATTCCACCGCAATTCACTGTATCGCGGCAGCAGGTCAACGCGTGCCGCCGCGATACAGTATCTCTCATCAAACACCAGCGAATCAGGCACCAAGGAACGCAGCATGCCGGCAAATCGTTTTAACGGATTCACAGACTACGGCGTAGGCATCGGTCTCCGTGTGCCGCACTATCAGCACATCCTTGAGAAGAAGCCCGTCGTCGACTGGTTCGAGATCATCTCGGAGAACTACATGATCGACGGCGGCCGTCCGCTGACGATCCTCGACAGCATCCTCGATCAGTACCGCGTCGTGCAGCATGGCGTCTCCATGTACTTCGGCTCGGCCGACAAACTATCGCGCGAACACCTGCGCCGCCTGAAAGATCTCGTTCGCCGTACCAATACACCGTGGCTCTCCGACCATCTCTGCTGGGGATCGGTCGACGGAACCTACACCCACGACCTGCTGCCGATGCCCTACACATTTGAGGCCGCAAAGATCACCGCGGAAAAGATCCGCCAGGTACAGGACTTTCTCGAAATACCGATCGCCGTCGAAAACGTCTCCAGCTACGCCGAATATCACCTCTCCGAGATGACCGAGTGGGAGTTCCTCAACGAGGTCGTCGAACAGGCCGACTGTGGCATTCTGCTCGACGTCAACAACATCTATGTCTCCTCGCAGAACCACAGCTTCGACCCGCATACCTACGTCAACGCTGTCCCCGCGGAGCGCGTTGCGCAGATCCACATCGCCGGCCACTCGAAGTTTGAGAAGTACATCCTCGACACGCACGATCACCCTGTGCTCGATCCCGTATGGAAGCTCTATGCACGAGCCATCGAGCGCTGCGGCCCCACGGCAACGCTGCTGGAGTGGGACGATCGCATCCCGTCATTCGATGAAGTTCATGCCGAAGCTCTGAAAGCAACTCGCTACCTCGATGCAGCCGCACAATCGCCGCTGGCGGTGACCGCATGAGCTCGCTCGCACAATTGCAGCGCCAGATGGCCACCGCCGTCATGCGTCCGCTCACGCGCTCTGAAACCACGCGGCAGCGCGACGCCAACGGCCGCTCCGTTGCAGCAGAAGCGGATTCGTTCATCAAGCCGAACGATCGCCTCAGCTCCTTCGAACGGCTCGAGATCTATAACCGCCAGTACTGGTTTCGCCTCTTCTCTTCCTTCGAAGAAGACTTCCCCGGCCTGAGATCCATCGTCGGCTCTCGTCGCTTCAATCGCCTCATGCGCGCCTATCTTGAGACAAACCCCTCGCGCTCGTTCACGCTGCGCAACCTTGGCTCCTCCATCGTGCCGTGGCTGCAGCAGAACCCGCAGTACGCCGAGCCTCACACCGAGAGCGCCATCGCGATGGCAGCACTGGAGTGGGCACACATCGAGGCCTTCGATAACGCAAGGCTTCCCCCTCTTGCTCCCGACGCCATCGCTTCGCTCGGTGACGAGACACAGCTTGCCCTGCAGCCTTTCGTGCGATTGATCGCCTCGCCATACGCGGTCGATGATGCCCTCATCGCCATCAAGGACAACGCGCATGCCGCAGGCACGCAGGCCTCAAATGCCGTCACGCTTCACCTTGTACGGCGCAACCGTTCGCGTCGCCCCAAGCGCGAGCAGATCCATCTCGCCGTGCACCGTCACGAAGACACGGTCTATTACAAACGTCTCGCGTTCGAAGACTATCAACTCCTTCGAGCCTTTGAAGCCAATGCCACGCTCAGCGACGCGATCGACGCGGCTTTTCTCGACAGCAGCATCGCCGAAGCCGACCGGCCAGCGCATCTTCAGTCGGCCTTCCAGTACCTCATGCAGATGGGCTGGCTCTGCCTGCCATCCGCTACGGAGCAACCATGAACGTCCTTGCTCGCGCCGCCAGCATTCATCAGTATTTTTGCAACATCGCTGAAAAACTTGCGTCCCCCTTTCTTCTTCTCGTCCGCCTCTATTGGGGCTGGCAGTTTACGCAGACCGGTCTGGGCAAGCTGCACAACCAGCCGAAGATCGTTGAGTTCTTCTCCTCGCTCAACATCCCCTTCCCCGCCCTCAACGCGCACTTTGTTTCAGGTCTGGAGTTCTTCGGCGGCATCCTGCTCTTCCTCGGACTTTTTTCGCGGCCGATCTCCTTCCTGCTGACCTGCTCCATGTTCGTTGCATACTGGACCGCCGATCACGAAGCATTGCTCTCGGTCTTCTCGAACCCCGAGAAGTTTTACGGCGCCGATCCATACACCTTCCTCTTCGCCGCGCTGTTGATCCTCCTCTTCGGCCCCGGAATCTTTTCGCTTGACGCGCTCATCGCAACGCGATTCCATCCATACATGCGTCAACCACGCTGGGGAGCGAATGCCGTCGCAGACTGAAGGAAGGGACGAGGCCGCGATGATCGAGAAGGTGTTAGGCGGGCAAACCGAAACCTTCCATGAGCTCATTCGCCCTTACGAGCGAAGTGTTTACCTGATGGCGCTCTCGTTGCTGCACAACGAAGCCGAGGCCGAAGATGCCGCGCAGGAGGCCTTCATCAAGGCCTATCGTCATCTTGGCAAGTTCCGTTCCGACTCGCGTTTCAGCACGTGGCTCATCGCCATCGCTCTCAACGAGGCGCGCGCACGACTTCGCAGGAAGCAGCCGCAGCTCACCGACTCCATCGATGACACCAGCGAAAACTCTCCCGTTCCGGCGCAGCTCACCGACTGGCGCGAGATTCCCTCCGAGACGCTCGAGCGTAAAGAAGTTCGCTCGCTCGTACGCAGCGCCCTCGACGCACTCCCTCTCGCCTATCGCGAAGTCTTCGTGCTTCGCGAACTGGAAGAGCGCAATGTCCAGGAGACCGCAGACGCACTTGACATCACCATAGCTTCGGTCAAGATGAGGCTCCATCGCGCGCGGCTGATGCTGCAGAAACAGCTTGCGCCACAGTTGAAGTCAGCTGTACCGGTTAGCCGAAGGAGGTTCCCATGGTTCTGAACTGCCGCCATGTCTGGGACTACATCTCCGGCTACCTCGACAACACGCTCGATGCGTCAACCCGCGCGCATGTCGAAGAGCATCTCGCGCACTGTGAGATCTGCTCCGCGATCCTCGACTCTACCCGCAATATTCTGATTCTTACCGCCGACGATCGCGTCTTCGAGCTTCCGCTCGGCTACAGCGAACGCCTGCACGCCAGGCTCACCGAAGCGATGCTGAACGTACCGCCCCCCGAGAAAGACACTGATCCGTAGGAAAGAGATGCAGCCTAGCCGCGATGTATCTTATGGTGCAACGCCCACTCGACCGCTACGAGCAGCAGCGTCAGGATCGCCAGCCCAATCTGTATCCACTCCGAACGCAGCTTCTCCTTCGAGGCAGGCTGCACCCTCCACTGCGACGCAGGCCGCGCGCGCAGCGAACGCACGCGCCACACCGAGTAAAGATTCGCCAGCGCCCCAACGGCTGCGAGCACCATCATCGGAATACGAATCGCATCCTGATGAAACCCCTTCGCAGGGCCATACACCGTGGTCGCAGCAGCTAATGCGCTCAGCCCGATCAGCAGTCTGAATCCACTGATCGCCATCACAGCCGTGCAAGCACTCTGCAGCAAGATAAACGCCAGGCTGCCGGCGTTCGCAAGACGCAGCCCAACGCCTGACCTCTCCTTGTATTCCGGGTGCAATTCACTGCTCATCCGCTACCTCGCTGGACGTCCCTGTTCGATCCATATCTTGTACAGTCCCCACGCCGCCACCGAGCAGTTGTCGACGATCTCACCGGAGAGCACCATCCGTTCAAACTCAGCGACGCTCACCCGCTTCATCACAAGATCATGCTCCTCCGGATCAGGCTCGGCTTCGCCATGCTTCAGCCCCTCTGCCAGAAAGACATGGTGCTTCTGATTCATCACGCCATACGCGATCTGCAGCGTGCTCAGCATCGTCATCTGTTCCGCAACCAATCCGGTCTCTTCGCGCAGTTCTCCGCGCGCAAGCTCCTCCGGATCGACATCGGCCTGCTCCCAGCCGCCCTGCGGAAACTCCGCAAACCGGCCGCCAACGGTGTAGCGAAACTGCTCGATCAGATACAAAAACTCTTCACCCTCCGGCGTCTTCTCCAGAGGAATAATGATCGACGCCGGGTCCTTGTCGATCACTCCATAGATTCCCCGCTGGCCGTTGGCCCGTTCGATGACATCCTCGCGCACGCTCGTCCACGGATTGCGATAGACCTCACGGCTGCTGATTGTTTTAATGCTCAAAGCTCTCTCCGTTACTGTGGCATCTCGAATTCAAGATGTGACGGATATTTGGACGATCCATAGATCGAAATCGTCTCCGGCTTATACGCAGTTGCAGGCGCCGACATGATGTTCGGCACGTACGTCTGCGGGTTGCGGTCGTACAGCGGGAACCACGTCGACTGCACCTCCACCATGATGCGATGCCCCTTCAGGAAGGTGTGATCGGCGCCATGCAGGCTCCACTTGTACTCCGTCACCTCGCCGGGCTTCACTGCTTCAGGCTTCTCGAAGCTCTTGCGATAGCGGCCCCGCAGAATCTCATCCGCGATCATCAGCTGATAGCTGCCCATGCCATCCGGTGCATCGTCCGGATACACGTCGATCAGCTTCACCACCCAGTCCGCATCGCTCCCTGTCGTTGCAGCAAACAGGTCGGCCATCACATCGCCCGTCACCGTCACATCGTGATCGAGAGGAGCTGTGGTGAAGTTGGCAAGATCCTTGCGATCGCTGACGAAGCGCTGATCTTCCACCAGCCATGGCCGCCACTTCGATCCGTTTCCATACGTCGACTGAATCGGCCGATGACGGTAAGGCACAGGATTCGCGGGGTCGGCAACATACTCCGCCTTCGATTCGGCAGACGGCGCCTTGAAGCTCAATCCGTGAGCAGCAGCGAGATACAGCTTGGCCGGCGCAAAGCCCTCCTTCGGAGGCCACGCGCTGTAATGCTCCCACTTGTTCACGCCGGTACGGAAGCTCGCCGTATCCTTCAGATCAAACCCCGGCTTATCTTTCAGATACTTCTCAAAGAACGGCGCCTCGATTGTCTTGCGATACTGATCCCCCGTCGCGGCATCGAAGTTGACCGCGCCCAGGTGCCTCGTCGTCGCCACCCATCCACCGTGGTTCCACGGCCCCAGAACAAGGAAGACCTCGTGACTCTTGTCGTGCGGCTCCAGTGCGGCATACTGCGCCTGCGGCCCCCACATATCCTCCTGGTCCCACCAGCCGCCCACTTCGAGCGTGGGAACCTCCACCTTCGTCAGGTGAGGCTCGACCGCCATGTCCTGCCAGAACTTCGAGTACTCGGGATGCGTCAGAAACGCCTTGGCTGTCGGCAGATCGCTCATTCCCGCACTCTTCGCCGCGCCGGCGAAGTTCACATTGCGCAGAAAGAAGTTGAACGTGTCTTCCGTGCTGTCGACGCGCACATCGGTCTTCTGCGCCTCCAGCTGCTGCACGTAGTCGAACCCATACGTCTCGCGGAATGCTCCGTTGTGAAAGAAGTCATCCCCCATCCAGATATTCGTCATCGGAGCCTGCGGAGAGATCGCCTTCACCGCGGGGTGCGCATCGATGCCTGCCATCGTCGCAAGAAATCCCGGGTACGAGATGCCGTAGACGCCGACCTTGCCGTTGTTGTTCGGCACATTCTTCAGCAGCCACGCCACGGTATCGTACGTGTCCGTCGTCTCGTCGATATCGCTCTTCGTCTTATGCGCAACCACAGGGCGGTTCATGACGAACTGGCCCTCCGAGCCATAGCGGCCGCGAATATCGCCGAAGACGAAGATGTAGCCGCTCTGCGCCAGCTCCGGCTTGCTCGCGTTCACTGAATCCGAAGACTCGCCATCGATGCCATACGGCGTACGCACCATCAGGAACGGCAGCGGTTCGCCCGATTTCTCCGAGCCCTTCGGCCGCAGGATCACCAGGTGCAGCTTCACGCCATCGCGCACCGGCACCATCTCCTCCGTGCGCATGTATTCCACAAAATGATTCAGGTGCGCGCCCTCGTCGCTGAAGCGAACCCACTCCACCATGCCCGATGCGCTGCGTGGTCCAGTCGCCTGGCGCGACACTCCCGTCACCTTGCCGCTGCTGTCGCGCTCAAAGACCAGCCGCGTCTCCGAGCCGGAGATGAAGAAGTGGTCTGGCGACTCGGCGCGCAGAAGAGTCTTCGGAGATCTCAAACCCTCCGTGTACAGGGCATCGCCCTCCCGCGTGATCGAAGCGATGATGTCCGGCTCCGCAGCGATGTGGTACTGGCCGACATACTCATCCAGTTTGGCCGCGGGCAATGGGATCGCTTGCGGATCATCCGTCGCAACCTGCCCCCACGCCACTGCCGTCGTCAACAGAACAGCTCCCGCCAGCACACACGACCACCCGCAACGCTTCATCCCGTATCTTCCTTTGCGCAAGTTTCGATTCACACGGCCATCAAAGGAGAAGCCCGGCAGGAATCTACCCTGCCAGGCTGTCTTTGTCCTTCGATTTACGTCAGGTTGCCAGGGCTTGCCTGGCACTGGAAGCCAATCCGGTTGTGCGCTCCATCGCAGAAAGGCCGCTTCTCGCTGGCTCCGCAACGGCATAGCGAGATCGCGGGCTTGCCGGTCAGATCCCATTGCTTTCCATCTGCGTCCGTCAACGTAATCGATCCTTCGACCCGCAATGGGCCGTTAGGACGGACTGTAATCTTTACCGCCTGTTCTGACATCTGTTGCTCACTCTCTTTTCAAAGATGAGCCAAGCATAGCAAACCTCGCACCTCAAGGGGCGAGGTCTCCTCCGTCAGCGCGAAAAGTCCAGCTCCACCTCATCGACGAAGCACCATCCCCAGTCTTCGCCCTCTTCCATCGAACGCATGATGGGATGCTGCGTCGCATGAAAGTGCTTCGTCGCATGCTTACTTGGCGAAGAATCGCAGCAGCCCATATGGCCGCAGATCATGCACATCCTCAGATGCACCCACCATCCGCCCACCTTGAGACACTCTTCGCACCCCTGCGCCGAGGGAGTCACCTCCCGAATCTCTCCCAGATGCGTGCACCGTTTCGCCATGATCATCCTCCGGCTACGATGCTATCTCACCGGCGCCGCAATCAGGCTTCTCCAGTCATCACGTTGGTGATGCCATACTCCTTCAGCTTCCGATACAACGTCGTCTTGCCGATACCCAGCAGCTTGGCCGCCAGCAGCTTGTCGCCCTTCAGCTGGCGAATCGTGCCCAGGATCGCCTGCTTTTCCATCTCGGCAATCGAGACGATCTCGCCATTCGCCGCAGGCTTCACCGTCCGCACCGCACCGCTCTCCTCGGCGCGCTGAGGAACTGATGTCACCAGCTGATGCATCTTGAAGTCCTGCAGCTGCGTCGGCAGATCGCCCATGTGCAGCAGGGGTCCGCTGGACAAGGTACACGCGCGCTCAATTGCATTCTCCAGCTCGCGCACATTGCCCGGCCAGTCATACTCTGCCAGCAGGCGCAACGACTCGTCCGAAAGCCTCCGCTCCACCCCGGTCTCCCTCTCCGTGCGAGCCAGGAAGTACACAGCCAGCAGCGGAATATCCGATCGCCGCTCACGCAACGGAGGAATCCGCAGGTTCACCACGTTCAGCCGGAAGTAAAGGTCCTTGCGAAACTTTCCATGCTCCACCATCGAAGTCAGATCGCGGTTGGTCGCGGCCAGCACTCGCGCGGAGATCGGCCGGGACTGCGTCGAACCCACCGGGCGGATCTCCTTCTCCTGCAGAGCCCGCAGCAGCTTGGCCTGCAGATCCAGCGGAAGCTCTCCAATCTCGTCCAGGAAGACCGTGCCTCCATCAGCCGTTGCCAACAGGCCGTCCTTGGCACGGTCCGCTCCGGTGAAAGCTCCCTTCACATGACCGAACAGTTCGCTCTCAATCAGGGTCGGTGCCAACGCACCGCAGTCCACCGGAACAAACGGCTTCGCCGCGTTCGGCCCGTTCTCATGGATGGAGCGCGCCACCAGCTCCTTCCCTACGCCGCTCTCGCCGAGGATCAGAACCGGGTGCGTCGAAAAGGCCACCTTCGAGAGAATGCGATACAGCTTCTCCATCTCCGGCGATCTGCCGATCAGCCCGGTGTCTCCCGACTGAGAGCGCAGACGCTCGCGCAGAAGCCGGCTTTCGCGGTCGAAATTAATCCTTTGTCCCGCCTGCTCGATGACCGTCGTCAACTCTTCCAGCGCAAAGGGCTTCGTCAGGTAGTCACGAGCGCCGATGCGCATCGCCTCTACCGCCGAAGAGACCGTGGCGAACGCCGTCATCACCACCACCGCCGTCTCCGGATAAAGCGATCTGACCTGTTCCAGCAGCGTCAGTCCGGCGCCGTCAGGCAGCCGGAGATCCAGCAGAAGCATGTCGATCTTGTGATGCTTCAGAATCGCCCGTGCACGCGCAAGGCTGTCCGCTCCATGGCAGACACAACCCATCGCCTCGCCGATCGAACAGCAGGCATTCCGTACGGCGCTGTCATCATCGACAACCAGCACATGCAGGGCCGGATTTCCCTGTAGCCTGACCGATTCGCCCGTCCGCTCCGCCAGCGGGGATAACCCCACCAGGAACCCGGACGGCCGCGGCCCTCCACCTCGTTGCATTGCTGCCATCAATTCTGGCGCCATATACCTCTCTCCGCACTCGCCAAATCGCTATGTCGTTATCTATTTCCAGTCGTCGCTGCCGGCACTCCATGAACGCATTAAATGCTCTCCGCATCCGTTCGTTCGCAACACCAACCGGGAGGCTCTGACCTCTCTATTTGCTCGCTTTCAGCAGCTGCACTCAACGTCCGGAATAAACAGTGCGAGCAGCAGCGCGAGAGCAACAACAGTGCGAGAGCGCTCGCACAGATTGCCCAGCTCTATGAGCGAAGCGCGGCAGACGTAAGACAGCGCCTGCCGCACGGCGATGCCGCACAACAATCAGCTGACGATCCACGCCGCCATCGCATCTCTGTTGAAAAGAAATCGGGGGGCCAGGCGCGCGCATCCGGTCGCCTCCCCAAAGTTTTGCGAATCCGTTGATCCTCAACGAGCTTGTACTGCTCTGCATTGCCCGCATCTCCCATGACCCCTCAGAACTACGTCCATGCCAGGCACGCAATTGCACTTTAGTAATCACGTAGAGTGCCAAACTGAAATTCAGGTGTCCTGAATTTCTGCAACTCTTTGACAACAAAGCGAAAGAGGAGTGTTACCAAAAACCTTAGCTTACAGACAAACACGTTACAGCGGTTTGGGCAATTCCTAATCTGGGAATGCTCGCGTCCAAAACACGCCGAATCGTTCGAAACCTCCCAATAACTGGAGAAATCGATACCTTCCCAAAAGGGGAAACATTCCCGTTGTGGAAATTGATTTCGCCAAAGCCCGCAAGCCCTTTTAATCCACGACTTGCGGCTCCTACCCAAAATCCAGACTCTTCCCCTTGACTCCCCATCTGGAGCGGCCTACGCTGGTCTTCAAAGGCGAACAAATGGCGAAAATAGAGACACCAATCTTTCCCATCCTCGGTCAGGAAAAATCTGGACCCGTCGGTATCGCGCGGCTTGCCTGCCACGCCGAACATGCCGATGACGGCCATCTCGTAGAGTTCCGCGCCCTTCAGGTTCGCAGCCTTCTCAACCGCTCCGTGTCGAAACGGCTGACCTGGATGGCCTGGAGCATCAACCCTTATCGCGGCTGCGAGTTCGCCTGCCGCTACTGCTACGCCCGCTACACCCACGAATTCATGGCGCCCTCCGCCCTGCCTTCTGCGCCTGGAGAGCCAGACTTCCATGACCCGCTCACCTTCGAACGACTCATCTTCCTCAAGCAGAACGCCGCCTGGCTGCTCCAGCAGGAGCTGCGTCGCTTTCAAAAGTCCCAGCAGATCGCCATCGGCACCGCCACCGATCCCTGGCAGCCCATCGAGCGCCGCGCGCGGATCACCCGCAGCATCCTCGAGGTCTTCGCCAACCGCTCCGGCTACAACATCGGCATCGTCACAAAATCGCGGCTCATCCTGCGTGACACCGACCTCCTCCGCGAGATCGGGCAGCACAATCGGCTCGTCGTGCACATTACCATCACCACGCCCGATGCCGAGCTGGCGCGCCTGCTGGAGCCGCGAGCGCCGCGCCCCGATCTTCGTCTCGAGACGGTTCGCCGCCTCCGCGAGGCCGGCATTGTCACCGGCATCCTCTGCTCTCCTCTACTCCCCGGCATCACCGATACGGAAGAGGCCATCGACCGCATGGCCGCGCTCTCCGCGAAGGCAAACGCCAGCTTCTTCGCCGCCAATCCCCTCTTCCTCAAGCCGTGCTCCCGCCCTACCTACCTGAGCTTCGTCCGGGAGCACTACCCGGCGCTCGTCGCCGACTACGAGCGCCGGTTCGCCCGCAACGACTTCGCGGCGAAGCCCTACGCCGCCCACCTCAGCCACCTCGTCTCGCAGGCCAGAGAACGTCACGGCCTCAACCGCCGCTGGCGCGAAGAAGCAGACAATCCGGGCGACTCACTCGAGACCACAAACCGCAGCGATCCCCGTCCACTCGCCCCCGTTCGCTCAGCTGGACACCGCACGAACGACCCCCATCCTGCTCCCGCCCAGCAGCAACTTCTCTTTGATCCATAAAGACGATTAGCAGAGACAGGCCGGCACATAGCAATCAATCCAGATCGATCGGAGTAAACGATGCAAACATGGTGGACGATTCGGCCAGCTGGTTTAAAGGCACGTACTCGCAGACGGCGGCGTACCTCTCCCACAGCTTCAGGACAACCGGGTTGCTATGTGCCTTCTCCACAGCTCCCGCAACCCACTCAAAGATCTCAACGATGGTGCCGTCCGCTGCTCGCGCGGCGACAAATGGCCTCTCCGTAGCTAGTCCCTGGCTACGCAGCAGAGGAACATGCTCGCGGGTCAACTGCAGAAGCTCCTCGTCCATCCCCGGCTTTGGCCGGTAAGCAACCACCACAACCGTCGCGCCTGATGCTGCCTGCATAGACAACCTCCTGAATTCCTGCTCATACGAAGCGACACGCATTGGTCCTACAAAGAAAGAGCACGCGTCAGTTCCACCAGCCGTTCCCGCAGCCACGTGTGGCCAGGATCACTCGTCAGCCGTGGATGCCACACGGCGAGAAAACCAAAGCCTGCAAGTTCGCGCGGAGCCCCCAACACGCGAAGATCGCCTCGCTGCTTCGCCGCCTGCGCGACGCCAGAGGTCGCAGTCAGCATGAGATTCGTACCCGCCACACACTCCAGCGCTGCTCCGAAGTAAGGCATCCGCAGCCGAACCATTCTCGCAAGCCCCAGCGCTGCAAGACGCTTATCCGGGATGGACTGTACTCCCGCAAGCGTCGACACCGCAATGTGCTCCGCTGCAAGATAGCGTTCCAGCGAAAGGCTCTTCGGCAGCTTGCCTCCTGCCGCCGCAATGCAATGCCAGCTCTCGCGGTACAGCCGTCGCGACTCCAGATGCGACGGAACCAGCACGTCATCATTCGAGAGCACAAGATCCACCCGCCCGCGATCCAGATCGCTCAAGGCCTCTTCACTATACGGAACGAAGTTCACCTCAACCCGCGGAGCAGCAGGCAGCACCTCACGGGCAAACAAGCCACACACCGTAGCGCAGGTGTTGTCCGCCCCTGTGATGCGAAAGCTCGCGGCCTCTGTGGAGGGATCGAAGGGCCGTCTGCCGATCAGCTCTTCAATCTGCGGAAGCAGCCGGTCAAGCTCCGCCTTCAGCCGAACTCCCGTCGGAGTCAGCTGATACCCTTTCGGCCCGCGCACCAGCAGGTCATCCCCAAACTGCGCCCGCAGACGCTCCAGCATACGGCTCGCGGCAGGCTGGCTCAACAACAGACGCCTGGCCGCCGCCGTCACACTCAACTCTTCCGCAAACACCGCAAACGCCACCAGCAGGTTCATGTCCGACTGACGTAGATGCGACCAACGCATATTCATTATGAATATTATGCATAGATCGCATGGATATCTGAGTCCATCTACTACTTTGCGGGAAGTGAATTACCCGCCGAAGGGGAGTCGATACACATGAACACTCAGGATTTGAAAGGGAAGAAGGTCGTCATCCTTGGAGGCACCTCAGGCCTCGGCTTTGCGACTGCCCGAACCGCCGCTGAGAAGGAAGCATTCGTAACGATTGCGTCCCGCAGTCAGAAGAACATCGATGCTGCGCTCAGCCAGCTGCCTCCCACGGTTAAGGGAGCCCTCGCCGATGTCACCAATCAGGCCTCGCTCGAGCAGCTCTTCACCGGCGAACTCGCAGAGATCGATCATCTCGTCATCACCGCCGGCGATACCATGCCAACCTTCCAGCCCACCTACCAGCAGGCCCGGCAGGCGTTCGAAGTTCGCTTCTGGGGAATCTACCTCGCCGCCACCATCGGCGCACCACACGTCCGCGCCACCGGATCCATCACCCTGACCAACGGCATCGTCGGCATACGTCCGTGGAAGGGATGGAGCGCCACCTCTGCCATCGCGGGAGCAGTCGAGTCCCTCACCAGAGGCCTCGCACTCGATCTGGCTCCCATCCGCGTCAACGCCGTCTGCCCCGGAATGATCAAGACACCCCTGTGGGCCGGCATGTCCGAAGCAGAGCGTGAAGCGATGTACTCGGAGCAGGCGGCGAAACTGCCCCTCGGGCGCGTCGGCGAACCCGAAGACATCGCGCAGGCCTACATCTATCTCATGCAGTCCGGCTACACCACCGGCCAGATCCTCGTCACCGACGGAGGCGCCGTCATCTCTTAATCAATATGAATGGCACGCAAAAAGAAAAGCCCCGGCATCAGCCGGGGCTTTTCGTCAGAGCAATCTCTTTTAGGCAACCACATCGATGCCCATCGAGCGAGCCGTGCCACGAATCGTCTTGGCAGCAGCCTCAACCGAAGCAGCATTCATGTCCGGCATCTTCTGCTTGGCGATCTCGAGGATCTGCTTCTCGGTGACCTTGCCCTTCTTCTCCTTGTTCGGAGTGCCCGAGCCCTTGTCGATACCGGCGGCCTTCAGCAGAAGCACCGGAGCAGGAGGAGTCTTCGTCACGAAGCTGAACGTACGGTCTGCGTAGACCGAGATCACGACCGGAACGGTCAGACCAACCAGCGCCGGATCCTTGCTCGTGCGCTCGTTGAACTGCTTGCAGAACTCCATGATGTTGACCTGGGCCTGGCCAAGTGCGGGGCCGACAGGAGGTGCAGGCGTTGCCTTGCCGGCGACGATCTGCAGTTTGACGTATCCAGTTACTTTCTTCGGTGCCATTGCGAAATCCTCTTACGCTTCTAGCGGCGGCCTCACGGCCATCACGCTTAATTTTGAACCTTCAAACTTACTTCCAGGCCACCCTCTCTTTAGAGTGCGGCCAAAACTTTACTCGTCGATGACCTTATCGACCTTCGAAAACTCGATCTCGACCGGAGTCGAACGACCGAAGATGCTGACCATCACCTTGAGCGTCTGCTTGTCTTCGTTGATCTCGTCCACCGCGCCGGTGAAGTTCGCAAACGGACCCTCGTTGATGCGAACCTGCTCGCCCTTGTCGAACTTGATCTTGAGCGTCGGCTTGTCCTTCGAGACATCCGAGCGGAACAGGATCGAGCTGACCTCCTGCTCAGACAGAGCAACCGGATTGTCGCCGGTTCCAAGGAAGCCCGTCACCCGCGGCGTGTTCTTGATCACATGCCACAGATCGTTGTCCAGATCCATCTCGATCAGAACGTAGCCAGGCAGGAAGACGCGCTCGATGGTGTACTTCTTGCCATTGCGCAGCTCCGTCACAGGCTCGGTCGGAATCATGATCCGGCCAATCTTATTCTGCAGACCGAAGGCCGAGATGCGGCTCTCAAGAGACTCACGCACCTTGCGCTCAAAGCCAGAGTAGGCGTGGATGATGTACCACTTGAAGTTCTCGTTAACCGGAGGGGCCAGCTGCTCCGTCGATTCCTCAACGGCTACCTCGGTCGCCTGCTCTTCCACCGGATTCTGCTGCTCGTCCGCCATGCTTATGCCTTCTCCACGCATCGTATGCTTCTCGTTCGTGGCCTGCGATGCTGCTATCGAACCTTACTTTGCCGAAACGCGGAGAACATACTCCACACCGCGCCCAATCACGTTATCCACCAGCCAGAAGTACGCCGCAAAGATAAACACAGTCGCAATCACCACCGTGGTGGTCGACTGGACCTCTTCTCGCGACGGCGCCGCCACCTTACGCATCTCGCTGCGCACGTCCCTCAGAAAGCTGCTCGTGCGCTCGGGCAGTGCCTTCAACTGCTGCATGCCGGTGTTTGTCTGCTGTTCCGCTACCGCTACTGTCTTGGCCATAACGCCGCCTTGTGAATCTTCGTTCTGCTGCTGACTTCGTCTGTTGCTGCCACCTCTCTTGTTTGTCCCTCATGGAGAGAGACGCGAAAGAGGATGGCGGGGGAGCTCGGATTCGAACCGAGAAGTTCGGTTTTGGAGACCGACAGTTTAACCGTTGAGCTTACTCCCCCAAGGAGTGGCAGATCCGTCCGAAGGCAGAGCGCAAAGCGCATCTGCCTGGACGGCCAGTCCTACTTCGTCTCTTTATGAGCCGTGTGCTTCCGGCAGGTGTTGCAGAACTTCGAGAACTCGAGACGACCCGTCGTAGTCTTCTTGTTCTTCGTGGTCGAATAGTTCCGGTTCTTGCAATCCGGGCACTGGAGGGTAATGATCTCGCGCATTGTTTTCTTCTCCTTACTAACGTGGCCAGCCGCTTTGGCTGGCAAGCAGCATGCAGGAAATACTCCCGACACGCCGCGACGCAGGGGTTATTGGTCCCTGCCACCAAATCCTGAGTTGTATTACCGGAGGACGACGCGGTCAGGCCACGCATTCGCCTCGTACTATTATCCACGAAAGACTGGGATAAAGAAAGCCTTGCTTCGGTAAAAATCAGCGGCGGCCAGTGATGACCGCCGCTTGATTTTCAATACCGTTTCACGATCCGGCATTCGATACTTTGGCAGGCCTTCCTCCGGCCTGCATCATGGATTTAGTGGCGTCCGCCACCGGAATGTCCGCCGCCGCCCGGATGTCCGCCACCAGAGAATCCAGCTGAGTGCTCGCCGGAAGGACCATGGCTGGCATTGCCGACATGACCCTGACCATCGCGGGCCTCATTGCCCTCAAAGTGATTGAACGGCTGTGCTCCCCGCCCCGGCATGGGGCCAGCGTATCCATGGTGCGGATCGTAACGGTTGTCCACATGCCCATAGAAGCCATGCGGTCCATGAAACCAGGGGCCGGCTCCGATAAACACACCGCCGGTAAACCAGTCCGGGCCGTAGTAACCATACGGCGCGCAGGTATAAGGCGCATAGTCGAAGTACCCGTACGGACATATTGGCGCAGGGCCGATATTGACGACAACCTGTGCATGCGCAGGCGCCACCACGGTAGGTGCCGCAAGAACCAGGCCCAAAGCCGAAAGCTGAACCATCTTCGAAAGAAACATACTGCCTCCGTTGACTCCAGTAGGAGTAAACACTATCTGCAGGAAGTTGTTTCAAAAAACCAAGCTGCTCTTCCCAGAAACCTCTGCACACTGCACAGAATCTGTTAGTTCAACCGATTCCGGGGATTTCAGCAAGAGCGAGCCATGTCTGCCGCAACGCACAAACAATAAGCGGCGAGCCGAAGCTCGCCGCTTTATGATGTTTGGCCTTCAGCAGAAACCCACGCGAAGCAGGTTACCGCCGTCCGCACAGGACTTACTTGATGATCTCGGAGATGGTGCCTGCGCCGACGGTGCGGCCGCCTTCGCGGATAGCGAAGCGAAGACCCTTCTCCATCGCCACCGGCGTGTGCAGCGTGATCTCCAGCTGGATGTTGTCGCCAGGCATCACCATCTCGGTGCCCTCAGGAAGCTTCGCCGAGCCAGTCACGTCCGTCGTGCGGAAGTAGAACTGGGGACGGTAGCCGTTGAAGAACGGGGTGTGACGACCGCCTTCTTCCTTCGACAACACGTAAACCTCGCCCTTGAACACCGTGTGCGGCGTGATCGAGCCCGGCTTCGCCAGAACCATGCCACGCTCCACATCTTCCTTCGCCGTTCCGCGAAGAAGAAGACCGGCGTTGTCGCCTGCAAGACCCTCGTCCAGCTGCTTCTTGAACATCTCGACGCCCGTTACCGTCGTCGCCTGCGTGTCGCGGAAGCCCACGATCTGGGCAGGGTCGCCAACCTTGATCTTGCCACGCTCGATACGGCCCGTAACAACAGTGCCACGGCCCGAGATCGAGAAGATGTCTTCGATCGGCATCAGGAACGGAAGGTCGACCATGCGGTCAGGCTGCGGCACATTCTTGTCCACCGCTTCCATCAGCTCGTCGATCTTCTCTTCCCACTGTGCTTCGCCGTTCAGGGCGCCAAGCGCCGAACCGCGGATGACAGGAACGTCGTCGCCGGGGAAGTCATACTTCGACAGAAGCTCACGAACTTCCATCTCCACCAGGTCGATCAGCTCAGGATCCTCAACCGCATCGCACTTGTTCAGGAACACAACGATGTACGGCACGCCAACCTGACGAGCGAGCAGAACGTGCTCCTTCGTCTGGGGCATCGGGCCGTCCGTCGCTGCAACCACCAGGATCGCGCCGTCCATCTGCGCTGCGCCCGTGATCATGTTCTTGATGTAGTCGGCGTGGCCGGGGCAATCGACGTGGGCATAGTGACGGTTCGCCGTCTCGTACTCCACGTGCGACGTCGCGATCGTGATACCGCGCTCGCGCTCCTCAGGAGCGTTGTCGATCGTATCGAACGAACGGAAGCTGTTCTTCGGGTTGTGCTTCGACAGAACCTTCGTGATCGCCGCCGTCAAAGTCGTCTTGCCGTGGTCAATGTGGCCAATCGTGCCAATGTTCACATGCGGCTTGGACCGGTCAAATTTTTCCTTCGCCATTGCTCTCTCCGTCTCGTGGTGTTGGCCGGCGGTTGGCCGGCGGTTCAGGTCTAAACTTCAAACTTGGAAGTGAGAAATCAGTAGTACGAGTACAGCCGGAAGAATTGCTGCCTCAGCTCAGGAGCGACCTTCTCGAGGCTCGCGAGGTAAAGCTCCCGAATCTGCCCCTGGTCTCCGTCGGGAAGCCGCTTATAGTCGGCCTCCGCCTTCGGCCCGAGAAGGCCCTTGCTCAGGACGAACTCGAACTCACGGATGCGCGCTCCCTTTTGCTCGAGCGAGCGCAGGAAGTCACGAATCTTTCCAGTGGCAAATGACGTTTCAATCGCTGTCTTCACCGCACCAAACGCCTCGGGTTCGGCGATCGGAAGTACCGGCTGCTCTTTCAACGTGCTCAACAAACTCTCCTGCTACTGCCTTCGAACGCTCTGGAGCGGGAGACGGGAATCGAACCCGCGACCAACAGCTTGGAAGGCTGTGACTCTACCACTGAGTTACTCCCGCCCGCCTGCTACCAATGAAAATCTGGAGCTGATGATGGGGCTTGAACCCATGACCTCTCCCTTACCAAGGGAGTGCTCTACCACTGAGCTACATCAGCCTGTTACAACCAACTCAACAATCCTATCGCGAACGAAGCCTCAGCAGCGTTACACGAAAGGCAAAAAATCCTAACAGGATCAACGTCAGCGTCCGATACTGTCCTGGCTCCATCGTCTGCCAGGCCAGGATCGCCAGAACTCCAATCACTCCCAGCGCGACCAACATCCGTCCACTGCCGGCAGGGCTGAAATCCACTGACGCTCCCCTGTCTTACAACCAAACTTGTGGTGCACAGGGAAGGATTCGAACCTTCGTAGCGCATAACGCGGCAGATTTACAGTCTGCTGCCATTAACCACTCGGCCACCTGTGCACTTCTCTGTCAAGCCTCTCAAATCGGCAGCACCCGTCCTTTATTCACCACACCACATCGCCGATCCAGTGACGCCGATCGAACGCGTGTGCTTTGAAGAAAGTCTCCGGAGGCCTGCGCGACCAGAACGGCCTGGCAGTACAACCAAACTCTTCCTCGGCTGTGAGGAAACTGGAGCTGGCGAAGGGACTTGAACCCCCGACCCTCTGATTACAAATCAGATGCTCTACCAGCTGAGCTACGCCAGCCCTGACAGCCTTTGCTCTCTGAAGCTCCAGTCGCGTGACGCGCAATGGTGCTGTGCGCAGAGTGCGCCGCAGTTCTGAATGTAGCACAGCGCAACCGCAGTCGCAACGCCGGTTACAGCGCCGATTCCCACAGCGCTCTGCCTCATCACACCATCTCCACCAGCGCCCGCCGCTCCCACGGTGCCGGTACCTTCACCGACGCCATGCCTGCGGCTGTCGCCGACTCAATCCCCATCTCCGTGTCCTCGAAGACCAGGCAGTGCTCCGGCTGAACTCCCAGCCTCTCAGCCGCCATCAGATACGGCTCCGGATGCGGCTTGCTGTTCCTGTAATCTCCCGCGCAGACCAGCGTCTCGAAGCGGTCCAGAAGGCTCAGCGTCGCCAGCGACGCCCGCACCGAATCCTGCGTCGAGCCCGACACCACGGCAAACGGAATCACGCCATGCTGCGCCTCGATATGCTCCAGCACCTCGGGCACCGCCTTCATCTGCGGCAGGTTCGCGTAGAACATCTCTTCCTTGCGGAGCTGGATATCGGCCACCGGCATCGCCAGGTTGTGGCGCTGGTTCAGCGATTCGATGATCTCCACCACCGGCATCCCGCCCCAGGCATAAAACAGCTCTTCGTCAAAGTGGCAGCCGTACTCAGAAAGAACATCCTTCCAGGCAATGTAGTGCAGCGGCATCGAGTCGCAGATTGTGCCATCGCAGTCAAACAGATACGCCTTGAACTCGCCGGCAGGTAAGGTCAACTTCATCGAAAAAGATCTCCCGGGCAAAACGCGCCCCATATCCATGATGACAGACCAATCTCAAACGATTCTCACCGCCACCGAAATCCCCTGGTTGCGTGATAGCCTTTCCCTCGTCCAACCCCATAAGAACACTGCCCCGGGAGTTCCCTGCATGTCTCTGCTGCGATTCTTGCTTCCTGCCGCCCTTGTCGCGATCCTGGCCGTTCCAGCCGTCGCGCGCGCCCAGGTCACCGAGACTCCCCAGGCCGACGCCGGGCCCCTCGTCACAAAGTCCGCCCCCGCCAAAACCCTCAACAACACCTCCGTCATCCGCATGGCGCAGGCCAATCTCAGCGACGACCTCATCATCCAGGCCATCAACACGCAGCCCGGCCAGTACACCACCGACGCCGATGCCATGATCGCGCTCAAGGAGGCTGGCGTCTCCGAGCGCGTCATCACCGCCATGATCAACCGCGGCCGCAGGCGCCTCACCCCCGGCGGCGAGGCAACGGACGATCCACCGCCAGCTCCCGTCACCGTCATTCCCGTCAACGAGATCGGCGTCTACTACAAGGACCGCAAAGGCATCTGGCAACCCATCGAGGCCGAGGTCATCCATGCCAAGTCCGGCGGCTGGCTCAAGTCCACCGCCACCCACGGCATCATCAAGACCGACATGAACGGCCGCGTCAACGGCGCTCAATCCAAACTCGCCCTGCAGGCCCCCATCGAGTTCATGGTCTACACCCCCGACGGCGCCGCCGCCGCCGACTACACCCTCGTGCGCTTCCGCCTCCACCCCGACTACCGGGAGTTCCGCACCCTCACCGGCGGCGTCTTCCACTCCACCGGCGGCGCCGACCGCGACGAGGTCAAGTTCAACGCCACCCGCATCGCCGCCCGCACCTATACCTTCACCATCGACCACGCCGTCGGCGGAGGCGAGTACGGCATCCTGCCTCCCGGCACCGCAAACATCGCCAACGGCGGCAAGATCTACACGTTTGCCATCACCGAATAGCTCGCCCGAATCCGACGCGTATTGCTCTCCGGCGCAGGACAGGATAGAAACAGACTGAATGTCTGGCCGATTCCACTGGTTGTTTCGCCGATCCACCCGCTACTCGCTGATGGTTGTGCTCTCGCTTGTCGCTGCACTGATCATCGCCATCGTGCTGCGTAAAGCCGCGCCGCCAGAGGCCGCGAGGCTCCTGCCCGAATCCGACGCCATCGTCTACTTCAACCTCAAGCCGCTGCGCCTGGCCACCCACCTCGACCGCAACCAGGTCACCCGTGCGCCCGACTACCAGCGTTTTGTCGACGCCACCGGCATCGTGCCCGAACGCGATCTCAACTCCGTCGCCTTCGCCCTGCACCGCATGGAGAATCCCAACGGCCCCAACGGGCCCGTCGGTTACTCCGAGGTCTTCGAAGGCAGCTTCGACGGCGAGCGCCTCGCCAACTACCTCGAGTCCATCGCCCAGTCGCGCGAGAGCTACGCCGGCCACACCATCTACACCATCCGTATCAGCGACGGCACAGTCACCCGGCCGCTCCGCATCGCCCAACTGGGCTACGACTCCATCGCCGCCTCCAACATGCCCACCGTCGAGCAGATTCACTCCATCCTCGACCGCCACCGCTCGGCCGCCTCGCCCTTCTCCGGCTCCTCGCTCCTCTCCGAACGCTACCGCGACGTGCCGCTGCTCTCCGCCGCCTGGGGCATCGGACACATCGGACTTCCCTTCTCCGACCGCGGCTACATCTCCCTCTTCGGCCTGCAGCTGCCCCTGCCCGAGGACACCACCTTCGTCGCCAGCCTGCGCTACACCGGCACGCTGCGCCTTCGCATCGAAGAGCTCTCCCCCACGCCTGAAGACGCCGCCCGCGCCGCGCAGAACCTCTCCACGCTCATCGGCCTGCTCCGCTCGCTGCAGCAGATTCAGCCACGCAACGACAACGACGCGGCCGTGCTCAAGATGTTCGATTCGCTGCGCATCGACCAGCGCAAAGACCGCGCCGTCATCACGGCAACCGTTCCCACCGACCTCCTGCAGCAGCTGGCCACTTCCGCCACCGCGACCAGCGACACCCGCTGACAAAGCTCCAAAGCAAAACGGCCCGGAGATCCGGACCGTTTCAAAAATCTTTGGCTGATTCCCTGCTTGGGTGCTCAGGCGACCTGCGTAACGCTCCCGGCATGTGTATTCACCGGCTCGAACAGCAACGTCGCCGAATTGCCCATCAGCGCCGCCAGCGCATCCACGCAATCGACATCCAGCTTATCCGGCGTTAACGAACGCATGATCGGCAGAATCTGACGATTGTCCATCCCGGGGCGATACGGCCGGTCCTCCGACAGAGCGCTGTAGACATCCGCCACAGCGACGATGCGCGACTCCAGCGACAGGTCCGCAGCCATCAGCCGGTTCGGGTATCCCGTGCCATCCAGCTTCTCGTGGTGCTCCCCGGCGATGATCGCCATCTCGCGGAAGGGCTCGATCATCTCCAGGATCTGCCGCGACAGCCCCGGATGGCGCTCCACGATCTTCCACTCTTCCTTGCTGAGCGGCGTGCGCTTGTCCAGAATCGAGTTAGCCACGCTCAGCTTGCCGATATCGTGCAGCAGCGCCGCCCGGCGTACCAGCTTGACCCGCTCCGGCGGCAGCCCCAGCTTCTGCGCCATCCCGTGCGCCACCTCGGCCACGCCGATCGAGTGACGATACGTAAAGTGCGACTTCGAGTCGACGATGTCTGCAAACGCCTCGCAGATCAGGTCAATCTGCCGCTCATCCAGCCTCTTGCGCTGCTGCGGATCAAGCTCCAGCACCGCCGCCCGCGTCAGCTCGTGGCTGTCATCGGAGCGGCAACAGCTCCACAGCTCCCCGCGAAGATTCAACGCCAGCGCCGCACGAACCAGGTGCGGGTCGAACCACGTCCCGCTCCACTGCTCCAGCGTCTCGATGGCAACGTCCGTGTTGCGTCCGACGGAAAAGACATCCAGATGCTGCGCTACAGCACACACCCGAGCCAGCAGGGGAATCCGTTGCCCGCGCTGCCGCTTCGGAAAGCCGGTGCCGTCCCAATGTTCTTCGATACTGCGAACCGCATCGGCCGCCATCTCGCCCATACCCAGCTTGCTGACGATGCTGGCGCCGCGGTCGCAACGCAGGCCGATCATCTCCTGATTGCCGATGTCCTTGAGCAACAGTGCATAGTACAGGCTGTTCTTCTGCTCGCCCCCCACACCGGCCTCGTCGGCGATCCTCATGCCCAACAGGCAGCTGCGCAGCGCATGGCCGCGAACTGCTCCTTCGGTCAGGTCAGTCGCAAACGAAAGTGCCGAGATGATCTCTGAAAGAGAGATCGATCCGGAATCGTTCTGCGCTACTTGCCGGTATGACGCTGACGTCTGCAGCTCCATAATGTCCGTCCGTCTCCACCAAGTGTGGTCACAGCTAGGCCGAAGCCACTTATCCACAGGTCAATGGCCACTTTATGACTGCCCGAAGAGCACCGCTACTACACAAAAGATGCAGCCCCGGGGGACCTGGAGTCCAACCCCCATGGAAGCAACCCTTTTACGCCTCCGTAACAGTAGACAAGGTAACCATGCAAAACGTTGCACACCTCAAAGGATTGACACTGGAATATGCCTCACGCTTTCCCACGAGAGATCGACGGACATCCGGCAAACAAATAAAAATGGAACCAAGTTACTTATTATCTGCAGGATGTATATCCGCCGGGCGAATACGAACATCTCCCCCATAAAGTGCCAGCAGGGGATGATGAACCACCGCACGAAACTCATATCGGCTGCCGGCGGGTATTCCATTAACCGTGACAGAGAACTTCCCGGCGGCGGTGACCGTCTCAAGCGGAGTCGCGGTCCAGGGCGCCGTCCGTGAGTTCACGTCCTCGCCCTCGATCGTCCGATACTCAAATCCCACCTTCAGCGACTTCGCCCCGGCCATATCGATCATCTCGCCCTCCAGCCGTACCGCGCCGCTGCCCGCCTCGCGGCTGTAGCTCAGCGTCTTCACCCTGGGCGGCGTCAGCGCCGGCTCCACGTTGGTGATCTTCAACACCACCGGGTTCGGCCACTGGCGATTGTCCTGGATGCGCTGCGAGCGGATTGTGTGGATGTGCAGGCCATCGGCCTCCATCCTGTAGGTCGTCTCCGGCTTCTGGTTCGAATACTCCATCACCTCGCCGTTTGCCCCCAGCACGCTCACCTCGGTCTTCGCCGTCGCCTTCACCGAGTGCAGCACCAGCTCCTGCCACTGCCCCATCTTCCACGGCACCGCGGGAGCCGCCATCGCGTACAGAGCGCTGCCGTCCTTCTTCTTCGTAAACCAGACATCGCCCTCATTGGTGATGATCCAGGGCCGCGTCGCGTAGATCGCCTCGCCGTTCACAAACATCCAGGTGGCAATCTCGCGCAGCCGCTCCTCCTGCTCGATGGCCAGCTCGCCGTTCGGCTTCGGCCCGATGTTCAGCAGAAAGTTGCCGCCCTTGGCCCGCGTCTCAATCAGCCGATGGATCAGCTGCGTGCCGCTCTTGTAGTGATCGTTCTGCGGCTGATACTGCCAGGCGTCCCCCATCGTGTCGTTCGCCTCCCACGGGCCGTCGTAGGGCACGCCGGGGATCGTCTGCTCCGGCGACAGCATCGCGCCGCGCGTGATCACGATGTTCGGCTGCATCTTCCACGCCAGCTGACGCAGGCTCGTCGCCTCGCCGTCGAAGAACAGCACATCCACCGGGCCATAGTTCTTCATCAGCTCCGTCAGCTGGTCGGAGTCATACTTCAGCAGCCCCGGATTCTCACTCGGCTGCACCGCGTCCGTGCCGCGCTGAATCAGCTTGTGGTTCTCATGCAGCCAGTAAAAATCGTCCGGTGAAAAGTACATGCCCGGAGCGATGCCTTCCTTGCGAAACGCATCCAGAATCTCCTTCGTCGCATCGCGATGAAACGGCGTGTTCATGATGTTGAACGGCGTCGTCTTTGTCGCAAACATGCCGAAGCCCGAGTGATGCTTCGTCGTGAACACCACATACTTCACACCCGCCAGCTTCGCCAGCCGCGCCCACTCCGAAGGATCGAAGCGCGTCGGATCGAAGGTCTTCGGCAGGTCGTTGAAGAAGCGGTCGTCATAGTCCTCCGAAGCGCCCACCAGCGAGTGGCTGATCGTCACGCCCAGCTGCGAATCCACGCTCCAGTGAATGAACAGACCGAAGCCCTGATCGCGGAACCACTCCGTCCGATCCGGCTTATTCAGCGAGTGCGTAAAGTCTGTATTCTCGCCCGCAATCGGCTTGCCCTGCGCCTGCATCGAGACTGCGCCAACGCCAAGCAGCGCCGCCGCTGCAACCCACTGCAAACCCTTGATCGGACGCGATACGACGTGCATAAAAATCCTCAAATCTTGAATAAAATCTATTCTTTATGCTTTCACAGAAAGTAAATAGCTGTCGCTGGTGAAATCTTCTTCACCCTCTTCCCGACAGGGCACAGCAAAACAAAAAGGGCCGGATCCCCGGCCCTCTCTGCTCCATCTCTTCATCTCTGCGTTACTGATCCAGACCCGCGGCCTTCGCCGTAGCCTTTGCGCCGGCAGCGCTTCCTGCAGGAAGTGCTGGTGTCTCCGCGCCAAGATCCGCAAGCGTCACGCGAAGATACTTGTGCGGATTGACCGGCGTGTTGTGAATGCGAACCTCGTAGTGCACATGGTTGCCCGTCACGCGGCCGCTGTGGCCTACGTAGCCGATCACCTCTCCACGCGCCACCGTCTGCCCCGGCATCACGGCAAAGCCGGACATGTGGCCATACAGCGTCTCCACGCCATGACCATGATCGATGACTACCGCCCGGCCGTAGCCGTTCTCCACCTGAGCCGACTTCACCACGCCGTCACCGGTCGCGCGGATTGGCGTACCGTTGGGAGCCGAAATATCCAGCCCCTTGTGGAACTCACCCTCACCGTTACCCAGCACAGGATCGATGCGCTGACCGAAACCACTCGAGATCGGCCCCATCACCGGCCACAGCGTCGGAGCGTACGCCGAAGCGTTCAGGTCCGCGCTGGGCAGACCGCCGCCAAACAAACTCTCGCTGTCGCTCGGACGATTGATGCCGCTCAGCGAACGTGCCGCCGCTCCGCTCAACGCCTGGTTGCGAAGCGAATAGAACGCATCCACCGACTTGTAATAGCTGTCATCGCTCAGGCTCGCGGTCTCCGTCAGGGGAGTCTTCTCCACCTGCTCCGCAACGTCCTCCGCATGCTTGCGGCTGGCGCGGCCCGTCAGGCGTCCCACCGGCATCGCCAGCTTGCTCGCCGTCAGGCCATAGAGCGCCGAGACCTCGCTCGCCAGAGAACCCAGCGACGCTGCCTGAATATCCTTCTCACGCGCCGCCTCTTCGAGGTGCACATAATCCTTCTGCAGAGCGTTATGATCCTGGCGCAGCTGATTGAAGCGGGCCGTCTTGATCAGCATCCGCGAGTACGATCCTGCCAGCCCCGTGATCGTGAACATACCAATCACAGCCGCTGCGACGAAGATGTACGCGTAGTGCATCGGAACGGGAACCTTGTGCAGGCTTCCGTCCTCGTCGCGGCTGACGACCATGATGTAGTAACGCTTTTTAAGCTTCAATCTACGACCCGGACCCAGAGTTTGGCCGACAAATTGCCGACTCGGAGTGAATGCACCCACATTTATCGACTGGCAAATGAAATTCACCAATCCGCATTTGTGAATAACAGACTCTCTTGGGCGTCCTCTTCGAGGTTAGCAAACGGAAGTCACCCCTGCAATAGAACAGACGCTATTTGGGTTGCCCAGGTGTACCACAAAAGCAGCAGCTCAGGACCACATATCTCAAATCACAGAAATAAATACGCTTACCGCTCATCCGCAGCCTCAATCCAGCAGCGTATCCTGCATGAATATGGCCACAAAGACCGCAAAACCGGCCGGAGAGCTCACCCTGATCGAGCAGATCCGCAAAACCTTCCCGCAGAGTGGAAGTTCGATTGCTTTAGGCATCGGCGACGACTGCGCCATCCTGCGTCCGCCATCCGATCGGGAGATTCTCGTCACCACCGACTTTTCCCTGGAGAACCGCCACTTCCGCCGCGACCTCCATCCCGCCTCATCCGTCGGCCACCGCTGCCTCGCGCGCGGCCTCAGCGACCTCGCCGCCATGGGAGCGACACCGCTCGCCGCCTTCCTCTCCCTCGCACTTCCCAACGGCCTCACGCAGACCAGCCGCGGCCAGCGCTGGATCTCCGGTTTTCTCCAGGGCATACGCTCGCTCGCCGTCCGTCACAAAGCCCCGCTCGCAGGCGGCGACACCGCAGGCTCCCCCGCCGACCTGATCCTCGCCGACATCGTCCTGCTCGGCACCGCACCCACCGGCCAGTCCCTGCGCCGCAGCGGAGCGCACGCCGGAGACGCCATCTATGTCACCGGCTCACTCGGCGGAGCGCACGCCGAGCTGACGGCCCTGCTCGCCTCCAACCGGCCATCGAAGGCGACATCGCAGCGCGACCATCCCCACTTCTACCCGCAGCCGCGACTCGCCGTCGGCGCAACCCTGCTTCGCCGCAAACTTGCCAGCGCCGCCATCGACATCAGCGACGGCCTCTCCACCGACCTCACCCATCTCTGCGAAGCATCCCGCGTCCGCGCCGAGATCAACGCCGCCGCGCTTCCCCTGCATCCGCTCGCCGCCCGCCTCGCACCCGCCGAAGCCCTCCACGCCGCGCTCCACGGCGGCGAAGACTACGAGCTGCTCTTCACCGCCTCCGCCACGACACGTATGCCTCGATCCATCGCAGGCGTTCCCATCACGCGGATCGGCACCATGCACCGGCGCGCTCGCACACAGCCGGCCATCACGATCCTCGCGTCTGACGGCACACGCAGCGAGTTGAAGCCAGGCGGCTGGCAGCACCTCACCGCACGTTGAAACCTGGATCGGACACTTACAATCGAAGCATCATGCGCGATGCCACCCGAATCATCCGCTCCGGCCTCACCAGGGCCGTCGCCGGCGAACCCCTCCACGCAGGTCCCGTCTTCGCCGCTCCCTATCACGCACCCGGCGATCCCACCGGCGTTCCCTACACCTACGCCCGCGCCCACAATCCCACCTGGACGCATCTCGAAGAGACCATCGCGCAGATGGAGTCCGCCGAAGGCTACACCGCGTCAGCGCTCGTCTTCGCCACCGGCATGGCCGCCATCACCGCCGTCTTCGGCGCCACGCTGCGTCCCGGCGACGCCGTCGTCCTTCCGTCGAACTCCTACTACGCCGCCCGCGTCCTCGCCAAAGAGTACTTCGCCGAGATGGGTGTCGAGCTGCGCTTCGCCAACACCGCCAACAACGCGCAGGCAGAACTTCTTCAGGGCGCGCGCCTCCTCTTTTTAGAGACGCCCAGCAACCCCGAGATGGAGCTCGCCGACATCGCCGCACTCGCCGACGCAGCCCACCGCGCCGGTGCCCTCGTCGCCGTCGACAACACCACGCCCACGGCGCTCGGCCAGAAGCCGCTCGCCCTCGGCGCCGACATCTCCGTCGCCTCCGACACCAAATCCATGACCGGCCACAGCGATACACTCATCGGCCACGTCGCCACCCGCGACCCCGAACTGCACGCGAAGATCAGTCGCTGGCGTATGCTCACCGGCGGCGTCCTCGGCCCCATGGAGGCATGGCTCGCCCACCGCTCCATCGCCACGCTGCCGCTGCGCCTCGAGCGCTCCTGCGCCAACGCCCAGGCCATCGCCGAGTACCTCTCCACGCGCCGCGACGTCGAAGCCGTCCTCTACCCCGGCCTGCCCACGCATCCCGGCCACGAGATCGCCGCAAAGCAGATGCGCTACTTCGGCCCCGTCGTCAGCTTCATCCTGCGCGACAAGCTCACGGCCGAGCGCTTCCTCTCCGCCTCGAAGCTTCTGACTGACGCCACCAGCTTCGGCGGCATCACCTCTTCCGCCGAGCGCCGCGCCCGCTGGGGAGGCGACGCCATCTCCGAAGGCTTCATCCGACTCAGCGCAGGCTGTGAAGACATCGACGATCTGCTCGAAGACATCGCGCAGGCACTGGACGCAACGCGATGAGCACAGCCACCTCCTCGCTCGAAACCTTCGCCCATAACTGGCAGGTCGAAGTCCTCAAGACGCCGCCTCTGATCGCCCCCGCGCGCCAGTTCACCTATCCGCAGCAGATCGCCGGGGAAGAAGATGCGCTCGCCCGCGGAGCCATGCTGCTGCTCGTTCGCCCTGCATCAGGCGGCAGCTTCCTCGCCACCTGTGCTCTGGGCTTTCGCGATGCCTCCATGCCCACCGGCGTCCACGCCTGCCCGCATCCCGACCAGCTCTGCGCCGTCGCCGGAGGCTACGCCTACATCATCGACACCGCTGCGCCCGGGCACTCCACGCACATCGACCAGAAGCCGGTCGTCGCGGTTCACTCTGCGCCATCAAACAATCTGATCCTCTTCGTCGGCTTTCACACCGTCACCGCATGGGGCGCTCAGGGACACGCCTGGACGACAGCAAAGCTCAGCTGGGAAGGCATTCGCATCACCGGCATCGAAGCCAGCACGCTGCACGGTACGGGCTGGAACATGCTCACCGACAAGGAAGTCCCCTTCACCGTCGATCTCGGCAACGGACAGCACCAGGGCGGCGGCGTCTCCTAAAAAGCATCAGCGCAACAACCTTGCTCAGCCGGGAAACCTCCTCAGCCCAGCTTCGTCCCGCAGTCCTCGCAGAACTTCGCCGCGGGCGCCGAGACATGTCCGCATCCCGCACACCGCTTCGGCACCGCCGCAGGAGCACCGCAGTTGGCGCAGAACCTGCCTCCCGTCAACGTCGCGCCGCAGCCGGTGCAGTGCGAAGAGGCCGAGACATTCGCCACCGGCGGAGGCGTCACATGCACCGTCTGCCACTCCGCTGACTGCGGAGCCGCCGAGGTCGACTGCGGCAGCGTCTGCCAGCCTGCCGGCTCAGCCAGCGCAGGCTGCTGCGCTCCCAGCGTCGCCTGCCATCCGCCTGCCTGCGCGCCAAGCTGCGGATTCTGGCCGCCCGGCTGAATACGCACCTGCGCATCGGGATTCATGTCGATCTCCGACACATAGTCCGTCTGGTCAGCCTTCTCCCGCAGCTGGTCCCGCGTCGCCTCGATCTGTGCCTGCGTGCGCATGGAGATGACCTCCTGCTCATACTTCGGCGTGCATCCCGTGCACTGCGCCGCGCGATCGTTCCAGCAGATCTCCGCACACACCCACTTGCCGCAGCGCTGGCAGCGGCGAAACTTCTGCTTCACCTCGGTGACCGCCTGCTGCAACGCACGATCGTGCGCCGGTCCGCCGATGGCGCGCTGAATGTCGTACGCCGTGCTTCCCGCCGACCCCAGCAGGCCTCCGAACAGGCTTCCCGCCGCCTGCAACAGACCGCCTGCCGCGCCGATCACCGAAGGATCGAACGACGACATGTAGCCGCTGTAGCAATGGTCACAGCGAAATTCAAACTGGTACCCGCGATCCGTGGAGTGGTCGGTGTAGTTGCGGACAAACTCAATCGTGGCCATGCGGCTCTGCTCTCCTGCTCATCGGAAATCTCTTTCGCACTGCCATTTTTTTCGCGCTGCCATTTTCTCAGATCACGGCTACGCCATCATCACACGCGCGCTAAACGCCGCTTCCTGACGCATCCCCCGACGAAGACACCGCAGAACGCACAGCATAAAAGCTAAGCGCGGCATCGCCCTGCTTGAGCCTGCGGATCTGTTCCAGCGCGCCGTAGCTCTTCTCCAGCGCCTCCTTCGCGCGATGCTCCACGATCACCCGCGCATCTTCTTCCAGCAGCGCAAGGCCGCGCTCGCTGCCCAGCAGCCCCAGCACCCGCACATACTCCTCCGCCGACTCATACGGCGGATCGAGAAAGATGATGTTGGCCTTCTCCCCGCGCTTCAACATGCCCTCCAGCGCACCCATCGCGCTGCGTTCCTCCACCCTGCAGCCCGCGGCAATCTTCAGCGACGTAAGATTCTCGCGGATCGCCCGCAGCGCCGGCTGCGCATTCTCCACCATCCACACAAAGTTCGCTCCGCGGCTGATCGCCTCGATCCCCACCGCGCCCGAGCCCGCAAACAAATCGACGAAACGCGCCCCCTCGATACGCGGCGCAATCACGTTGAACAACGTCTCCCGCAGACGATCGCTCGTCGGCCTCGTCGTCATGCCCCGCGGTGCCTCCAGCAGCCGCGACCTGTACTTCCCCGCAATGATCCGCATCTTTCCTATCCCCACTTCGCTCTACGCATACAATGATAAGCATGCGCGGATGGTCTTTCTCGATTGGCAGGCTCCTCGGTGTGGAGATACGCATCCACACCTTCTTCCTGCTCCTGCTTGGACTCTCCATCAGCTACTCCTCCGTCTCCGGCTCCTCCGGCAGCCGGGGCTTCGCACTCTGGGTCATCCTCTTCTTCGCCGTCGTCGTGCGTGAGATCGCGCGCGCCATCGCCGCTGCATGGTTCGGCCTCGATCTGCAGAGCATTCTTTTACTGCCCACCGGCGGCCTCCAGCAGTACGGCACGCCCGAGGCGAACGATCGCGCGGCGACGCCCGAGATCGGCAAGCGGCTCGGCCTCGTCGGCCCTCTGACCAATCTCTTCCTCGGCCTCCTCTTCGCCGCGATCATCCTCTCCGTCACCCCCGAGATCAATCTCTTCGAAAAGCCCTGGCTCACACCGGCGCATCTCATCCGAGCCCTGGTCTGGGTCAACGTTCTTCTCGCCGCCGTCAATCTTCTTCCCGCCGCTCCGCTCGATGGCGGACGCATCTTCCGCGGCGAGTTCGCCCGCAACCACGGCGTCCTCAAGGGCACCCGCGCAGCCGCCGGCCTCGGTCAGATCATCGGCGTCCTGCTCGCCATCACCGGCTGCATCCTGCCCAACATGTGGCTCATCATGATCGGCGGCTTCGTCTTCATCGGAGCGCACATGGACGATACCAGCATGCTGCTCGCCAACGAGAACGATCCCGTCCGCATGCGCGACGTCATGCTCACCAACTTCAGCACGCTCTCCGCCTCCGACACGCTCGAAGATGCCCTGCAAAGCTCCGTGCACACGCTGCAGGATGTCTTCCCCGTCGTGCGCGGCGGCAACCTCGTCGGCGCCGTCTCCCGCCAGGGCATCGTCGATGCCCTCCAGGCCAGCGGCAACGGCTATATCCAGGGCGTCATGACCCGCTCCTTCCAGACCGCGCAGCCCGACGACTCGCTCGTCACCACCCTCCGCCGCATCATGGGCGGACAGGGCGCGCAGCTCGTCCCCGTCCTCGACGGCGACCGCATCGTCGGCATCATCACACCGCAGAACCTCGCCCACTCCATGGGCCTGCTCAACGCGCGCCGCCGCATGACCCAGTTCCAGCAGCAGCGCGAGGACTAGCCGCAATGCCCTCGGACTCCGCGAACGATCCACCTCTCGCTCCCGGCCTCTATCTCGTCGCCACCCCCATCGGCAACCTTGAAGACATCACCCTCCGCGCCCTGCGCATCCTGCGCTCCGCCGACCGCATCGCCTGCGAGGACACCCGCCAGACACAGAAGCTGCTCAACCACTTCGGCATCGCCACGCCCACCGTCAGCTATCACCTGCACAACGAAGGCCTCCGCGCCGAAGAGCTGCTCGCTCAGCTGAAAGAAGGCGCACGCATCGCCGTCGTCTCCGACGCAGGCACGCCCGGCATCGCCGATCCCGGCCACGAGATCGCCCAGGCCGCCATCGCCGCAGGCATCACCGTCTTCCCCATCCCCGGCGCCAGCGCCGTCATCAACGCGCTCATCGCCAGCGGTCTTCCCACCGAGACCTTCACCTTCCACGGCTTCCTTCCCGCCAAGGAGGGCCAGCGCCGCACCAGCCTCGAAGCGCTTCCCCGTGACACCGCCGTGCACATCTTCTACGAGGCGCCGCACCGCATCCTCGGCACGCTCGCCGACCTCGAAAGCGTCTTCGGCGCAACCCAGCACATCGTCATCGCCCGTGAGCTCACCAAGCTGCATGAGGAGTTCCTGCGCGGCACCGTCGCCGACCTTCACTCGCAGCTCAGCGCCCGCGCCTCCGTCCGCGGCGAGATCGTTCTCCTCTTCTCGCCCGCTCCGCAGCAGGATTCAACGCCGAAACGCAGCATCGCCGCCGAGGTCGCCGCACTCGTACAGACCGAAGGCCTCTCCGAGAAAGACGCCCTCAAACGCGTCGCCCGCGATCGCGGCATCGGCAAGAGCGTGGCCTACCGCGAGCTGCAGCGTGAACAGAGCCGCCGCTAGCGCTCGCCTCCAACACAACCGCTGGCAGCTCTTGAAGCATCCCTCCTCCATGAGGCTCTCCATCGCAGCACGCGTTCTTCTGCTCCTCGCTGGCTTCGCTCTCGCCCCTTGCATCCACGCGCAGGCGCCGAAGGCGCAGCCCATCGACCGCGTCTACGTCTTCGGCGACAGCTACTCCGACATCGGCGAAGGCTACCTCGACAGCAACGGCCCCACAGCCGTCGCCTACTTCGCAGACAAACTCGGCACCAGGCTCTATCCCTCAAACATCGCCGATCCGGCCGGCAAAAGCCTCGACTTCGCCATCAGCGGCGCGCAGACCGGCAACGGCGCCGGACGCCACATCGGAAAATTTCTACTCGGATACGGTATGCAGCGCCAGGTCGACGACTTCGCCGCGATGGTCAAGGCGAAGAAGATCACCTTCGACCCGCACCGGACGCTCTTCTACCTCGCAGGAGGACTCAACGATCACAGCCTGGCCACGCAGACCACCATCGACAATCTCGAAGGCGAGATCAAGACCCTCTACGCGCTGGGCGCACGCCGCTTCGAGGTCGCCGTGCTCCCCACGGCCATCTCCGGCTTCGCAGAGGTCGCCATCCGCCTCAATCCCAGCCTGGAGCGCATTCCGTCAGAGATCTCGCCACAACTGGCAGGCTCGGAGATCCTGGTCAGCCACTGGGGTCTTTACTTCGATGAGGTTATGCAGAATCCCGGCCGCTACGGCATCACCAACACCACCGACAGGTGCGCCGGCCGCGAGATCCGCAACGAGGACACAACCCCCTGCGCCAACCCCGGGACGTACTACTTCTACCACGCCGAGCACCCCTCCACCGCCACCCATCGGGCCGTCGGCGAGATGCTCTTCACGGAGTTCACCGGCAAGGCGCCGGAGCACAAATAAAAGTTACTTGCGACCCTTGACGCGGTCGTAGTTGTACACATCGCTGGTCGTTCCCAGCGACTCGTTGTACAGGTTGATCCCGCCGATCGCCAGCTTCAGCTCCTCGGTAAACTCGTGCAGCGAACGCAGATGATCCGCGGTCGCCGGAATCTCGAGCTTCGCCGTCTTGAAGAACTTCTGGTAGCCCCGGTCGAGCAGGCGCGCAATCTCGCCGTTCAGCAGAACTCCCGGACGAGCGAGGATCTCCGTCGTCCCGTTGGGGGCCGCCGCGATCTCCGCCGCACAGCCGTACTTGCGGACCTGGAAGGCATTTGGAGTGCGCTTTGCACCGTCCTGCGCCGGTGCCACATCAAATTTCTGGCTCCCCAAAACGGAGAGGGCATCGTTGAAGCTGAGCTGCTTAGAGTTTTTCGCTAGAAGGGCCATCGTTTAGACTCGTATTTAACTGTCGCATATTCGCATCAGACCATCAATGCAACATCGCGACGGGAGACAGGAACTTGCCAGGAAACATGCTGACCACCGTCAAACCACTCGGCTCGACCATCCTTGATCGTATCGGCAATACGCCACTCGTGCGCCTCGACAATCTGGCCGATGGTCTCGACGGCATCCAGATCCTCGGCAAAGCCGAATGGAACAACCCCGGCGGCTCCATCAAGGACCGCGCCGCCTCGGCCATCGTGAGCGACGCCATCAAGCGCGGCCTCATCGGCAATGGCATGGGGCTGCTCGACGCCACCAGCGGCAACACCGGCATCGCCTACGCCATGCTGGGCGCGGCGCTCCACTTCCCCGTCACCCTCTGCATGCCCTCCAACGTCTCGCCCGAGCGCAAGAAGTATCTCTCGGCCTACGGCGCGGAGATCGTCTGGACCGATCCAGCGGACGGCTCCGACGGCGCCATCCGCAAGGCCCGCGAGCTGGCCGCCGCGCATCCCGACCGCTACTTCTACGCCGACCAGTACTCCAACGACGAGAACTGGCGCGCCCACTATCGCACCACCGCCAACGAGATCTGGGAGCAGACCGAGGGACAGATCACCCACTTCGTCGCCGGCCTCGGAACCTCCGGCACCTTCATGGGCACCACGCGCCGCCTCAAGGAGTTGAACCCGGCCGTCAAATGCATCTCCATGCAGCCCGACGCCGCCTTCAACGGCCTCGAAGGCCTCAAGCACATGGCCACCGCCATCGTGCCGAAGATCTACGACCCCGCCCTCGCCGATGCCAACATCGACATGGACACCGAGGTCGCCTACCGCTACGCCCGCACCCTCGGCCGCAGGCACGGCATCCTCGTCGGCGTCTCCGCCGCTGCTGCTGTCGCCGCTGCCGTTCAGGTCGCAGAAACAGGAGGCAGCCGCCGGACGCGAGGCCGTCATCGTCACCATCCTCCCCGACTCATCCGAGAAGTACATGAGCGAGCACTTCTGGCAGGAGCAGGACGCTGAGTAATCCATCTATGCTGCATATTTCCTATACCGACTACGAGGCCATGCGCGCCCACGGCGAGGAGACCTACCCGCACGAATGCTGCGGCGTGCTCCTCGGCAAATCCACGGAAGACGGCAACCACGTCCACCAGATCGTGCGCGCAGGCAACACCCGCACCGACTCCGCCCATAACCGCTACAACATCGCGCCCATCGAGCTGGTGAAGATCCAGCGGCAGGCCCGCGGCCTCGGCCTCGATATCGTCGGCTTCTACCACTCGCACCCGGATCACCCGGCGCAGTGGTCGCCCACCGACTTCGCCGAAGCCCACTGGTTCGGCTGCTCCTACATCATCACCGCCATCGCGCAGGGCAAGGCCGCCATTACCAATTCGTTCCTCCTCTCCGGCACCGGCGAAGAGGACAAGACGTTCGTCGATCAGGCTGTAGAGATCGACGTTGCATCAACTACCCCGAAAGGTCAGGCATGAACATCCACATCCCAACCCCGCTCCGGTCATTTACCGGCGGAGCGGAGACGGTAGCCGTTCCCGGCGCGACCGTGGCCGAGGTCTTCACCAACCTCACCACCGAGTTCCCCGCGCTCAAGCAGCAACTCTTCAACGCCGAGGGCAAGCTCCGCTCCTTCGTCAACGTCTATCTCAACGACGAAGACCTCCGCTACCTCCCGTCCAAGGACGCCACCGAAGTCGCCGCCACCGACGAACTCACCATCATCCCCTCCATCGCAGGCGGCTCCGCCTGTTGTAGCTGTTGTCCCCTCCTCTAGCTCCATCCCCTGCACAACCGAACCCAGGTGTCATTCCGAGCGAAGCCTTCTTTAAGTGAAGGTGCCTTCAGTACGTTTTTGGTCTACACCTCTCCCTAGGATTAGGAAGAAAAATATGCCACATGGGCTTTCATGAACAAGCCAAAGCCCGTGCACTGACAACAACCATGCTCAGCCATCATGTGCATTACAAGAGCTACCGAGCAGTCAATCTTCTTTATGGAAAGTTAGCCAAAGAAATTGGGGAATTTGAGACACCGAATCGTGTGCGGGGCAAGGACTTCTTTAGACCCGGGGATATAACTAATTCTGAATGGATTTTGGTGATGCGCCCGGAGTTCGCAGAAGCCCTGAAGAGAGCTAAATGGCTTTGAACTGCCAATCTTGAGCCGTTCAATAGGCCAAAGCATCTAGAATTAAGTAAGTTCAACAAGGAAAGCCATGCCAACAGCCATCGAAGAAACCGTAGAGCTTCCAAAGCTCACCAATGAAGAGATCGCCCGCTACTCCCGCCACCTCATCCTGCCCGAGGTCGGCATGGAGGGCCAGCGCAAGCTCAAGGCCGCGAAGGTACTCTGCGTGGGAACCGGTGGCCTCGGCGCGCCGCTCGCGCTCTACCTCACAGCAGCCGGCGTCGGCACCATCGGCCTCGTCGACTTCGACGTCGTCGACGAGTCCAACCTGCAGCGCCAGATCATCCACTCGCAGTCCACCGTCGGCAAGCTCAAGGTCGACTCCGCCGAGGAGATGCTCAAGGGCCTCAACAAGAACGTCAACATCGTCAAGCACAACACGATGCTCACCTCGGCCAACGCCCTTGAGATCTTCAGGGAGTACGACGTCATCGCCGACGGTACCGACAACTTCCAGACGCGCTACCTCGTCAACGACGCCTGCGTGCTCACCGGCAAGCCCAACGCCTACGGCAGCATCTTCCGCTTCGAAGGCCAGGCCTCCGTCTTCGCCACCGAGGACGGCCCCTGCTACCGCTGCCTCTACCCGGAGCCGCCGCCGCCCGGCCTCGTCCCCTCCTGCGCTGAGGGTGGCGTGCTCGGCATCCTCCCCGGCCTCGTCGGCGTCATCCAGGCCACCGAGGTCATCAAGCTCATCCTCGGCATCGGCGAGACCTCTCGTCGGCCGCCTCCTCATGGTCGACGCCCTCGGCATGGGCTTCCGCACCCTCAAGCTGCGCAAGAACCCCGACTGCCCCGCCTGCGGCACGCACGAGATCAAGGAGCTGATCGACTACGATCAGTTCTGCGGTATCGAAAAGCCCACCACCGTCGGCCCGCTCGAAGTCTCCAGCCACAAGGCTGTCGGCGACGCGGCCATCGTCGAGGGCATCCCGCAGATCTCCGTCGAGGAGCTCAAGAAAAAGATCGACGCCAAGGCGAACATCTTCGTCCTCGACGTCCGCGAGCCCCACGAGTACCCCATCGCCAACCTCGGCGCACCGCTGATCCCCGTAGGCTCCATCGAGAGCCGCGTCAGCGAGATCGCCGACCACAAGAACGATGAGGTCATCGTCCACTGCCGCTCCGGCGCACGCAGCCAGAAGGCCGCCGTCGCGCTCAAGGCTGCAGGCTTCACCAACGTGTCGAACCTCACCGGCGGCATCCTCGCCTGGGCCGACAAGATCGACCCAACGATGGCAAAGTACTAAGCCGCCGCAAAACGTCGCTGCAACTGAGAAGGCCCGGACATTGTCCGGGCCTTCTGCTTTCTATATTTCCAAGCCACTTTCAAGTGGTCATCCCGACCGAAGCGAAGCGCAGTGGAGGGACCTGCTTCTCACCACACCGCATCCCGGCCACAGCCTCGCTTTTTGCATTGTCTGTCCGAAGCAAGGCCCCAGCACATTCCGGCATTGCCACAAACCTACCGCCGAGCCACCTTCAACACCTTCGCATCGCCATCGTTCTTCGCCGGCTTCAACTTAAGAATCCCCGCCACGAAGTCATACACATCCACATTGGGGAACGACTCCAGCTTCACGCCCTGTTTCACATCCGGCCCTTCCGCATAGAAGATCGCCTTCATCTGCGGCACCTGCGCAGGGTCGAAGCCGTGTCCGCCAACTCCCTTGATCAGCGGCGTCTTCGCATGAATCGTCGTCGGCTCCAACGCCAGCGGCTCAATCACCGGGTCACCTTCACGGCCGTTCTCATTGAACTCCAGCTTCCCCGGTACGTCCTTCAAACGGTAGACGGCGATGCGCGGATCGTTCTTCCCCTTCAGCTCCGAGTAGATGCGTTCCTTCTCTTCCTCGGTCTTCGGATAGACTCTTTCGCCGACGTTTGGCGCACCCTTCAGGTCCACCATCGAATCGATAGCCAGCCAGTGCCGGTCATCGAACTTCACCATGCCGTGATCCGACACCACGATCAGGTCCACCGGAAGCCCCGTCGCCTTCAGCTTTGCCTCCAGCTCGCCCATCAGGCCATCGACATGGTGTACAGCATCTCGGCACTCCGTCGAGTCGGGCCCGAAGTCGTGTCCTGCATGATCCACATTCGAGTAGTAAACCGTGATCAGGTGCGGCCGCTCCGACTCCGGCAGAGCCAGCCACTGCATCACCTGCGCCACTCGCTTCTCATCGTCGAAATTATCGTCAAACGGCACCCAGTAGCTCGGCCGCTTGCCTGCGATCTCAGCCTCGGATCCTACCCAGAACATCGATGCCGAACGCAGGCCCTGGCGCTCAGCCAGCGACCACAGCGGAACCCCGCCATACCAGCTCCCATCATGGCTCGAGGCAGGATCCTTGTAGTAATACCGCGCATTGCCGCGCTTCGGATCGAGGAACTCGTTGTCCACGATCCCATGATGCTCGGGATAGAGTCCCGTCACAATCGTGTAGTGGTTCGGAAACGTCAGCGACGGAAAGCTGGGAATCATGCCCTCCGGTGCGCTCGCGCCCTCCTCCGCCATCTTCAGCAGGTGCGGCGCGCTCCACTTCGCTGCATAGTCCCAGCGAAAGCCGTCCAGCGACACCATCACCACGTAGTGCCTCTTCTGCGCCTTCTTCGAGTTCAGCGCATTCGGCTCATGATGCACCGGCGCGATATCCGCCGCCGACACATATCCCGTCAACAGTACGACCGTGCCTAACAACTTCCAGAGCTTCATCCATCTGCCCTTTATCTAGATAAACTGCGCCCGAAACCGCTCCACCGGGCGATGCAACGTCTGCTACTCCGCCGTATCGTCCGCAACCAGCATCTGCAGCGTCATCGGCTTCTCCAGCATGCAGTCCAGCTTGCCGATGGCATGCATCGCCTTCTCAATCGTCGAGGTCAGGCAAGGCTCCGTCGTCACCACGAACGGCAGCTTGTGCTTGGGATATCCCGGCTTCTGCAGCAGCGAATCGATGTTCGCCCCCACCTTCGCCAGCGCACCCGCAATCGAAGACACTATGCCGGGCTTGTCGTCCACCACGAAGCGCAGATAGTGCGGCGCCATAAACTCGCCCGTCACCTGGCGCTTGCGCACCGGCAGTTCCACCGATTTCGCACCCTGCGCTACGGCCAGCAGATCGGACACCACCGCCACCGCCGTCGGCTCGCCGCCCGCGCCGTGGCCCGAGAACACCACATCGCCGCCATACAAACCGCTCGTCACCACCATGTTCTGCGTACCGTGCGACCACGCCAGCGGCGAGTCCATCGGCACCAGCATCGGCGCCACCCGCGCATGCACCACCGTGCCCTCCAGCTGCGCCCGCGAGATCTGACGGATCGTGCAGTTCAGCTCCTTCGCATACATGAAGTCGACCGCCTCCACCGAGGAGATCGTCTGCGTCGCCACCTCATCCGGATTCAGGTCCGCATGCAGCGCAATGCGCGAAAGGATGCACAGCTTCGCGCGTGCATCGAAACCATCCACGTCCGCCGAAGGATTCGCCTCGGCATAACCCAGCTGCTGCGCGTCCTTCAGAACCGTCGCATAGTCAGCGCCCGTCTCCATGCGGCTCAGAATGTAGTTGCAGGTGCCATTCACGATGCCGCTGATCCGCTGCATACGGTCGCCGCCAAGCCCCTGCTTCATGCCCGGAATCACCGGGACGCCACCGGCCACAGCCGCGTTGTAGACCAGCTGCACATTGTTCTGCGCTGCCAGCCTCTGCAGGCTGACGCCCTTGTACGCGATCAGCTGCTTGTTGGCCGTCACCACATGCTTGCCGGAGGTGATCGCCTTCTTCAGCCAGCCCTCCGTCGGGTTCAGGCCGCCCATCAGCTCGATCACGACATCGACGTTCGACTTCAGCACATCGTCGATGTTCTCCGTCCACTTCGCCGTTGCAGGAACGAACTTCGCCGCGGCAGACTCCTTCTTGCGCGCCACGCTGCGGTTATAAACGTGCGTCAGCTCAATGCCAGCGAACTTCGACTGCGCCAGCACCTTTGCCACCGAGCTGCCCACCGTGCCGAAGCCCAGCAGAGCTACCTTCACCACGCCATCGTTCTTCTTCGCCGCAACCTTCTTCGACTTCGTCGCCATCGTCTCCCGTCCGTTCTCAGTAATCCACACGTTGCACAAAGCTGCGCCACACATCGAAGCTCTCTCTGCCTCGCTCTTTGAGAAGAGGCTCCGAGGGAATGCTTCTATCCCGCATCGGTCGCGTCAGTTCGTCATACAGAAACGCATCGTCAAAACCCGCATCCGCCGCATCGGCGGCCGTGCCGCTGAAAAAAATGCCATCCATGCGCGCCCAGTAGATCGCCGCCAGGCACATCGGGCAGGGCTCGCAGCTCGTATAGATCACGCAGCCCTCAAGCGAAAAGCTCCCCAGATCTCTGCACGCATTCCGAATCGCCACCACCTCGGCGTGCGCCGTCGGATCATTGCCCTTCGTCACGCAATTGGCTCCCGTCGCGATCACCGCGCCGTCACGCACAATCACCGCGCCAAACGGCCCGCCGCTCCCCGAGGTCACATTCTCATTCGCAAGCTCGATCGCCTGCCGCATAAACTCAGGGTTGGCCTGCATCCCGCTCCCTCGCCGTCCAGCCGCTTAAACCCCGCGCCTGCAGCCTGAAAGATTACAGCTCATTATTTCATACAGATAATCGGCCAACTCTCCTCTGCTCCGGCCTCTCTGCCTGCCCTCAGGGCAACGCAACTTTGCTAATCTGCTTCGTAGCAGACCAGCATGCCCATCGCCTCCATCAATCCCGCCAACGGCAAACTCCTTCGCTCCTTCGACGCCCTCACCGACGAAGCCGCGCTCGAAAAAATCGGCCTCGCCCATGAGGCCTTCAAGGCCTATAGTGCTGTCCCGCTCGATCATCGCGCCCTCTGCATGCGCAAGCTCGCCTCCCTGCTCGACGAAGAGGTCAACGACCTCGCGCAGATCATCACCCTCGAGATGGGCAAGCCCATCCACGCCTCGCGCCAGGAGGTCGCCAAGTGCGCCTCCGCCTGCCGCTATTACGCCGAGAACGCCGCGCGCATCCTCGCACCCGAACCCATCCCCACCGAGAACCAGAGCTACGTCCGCTGGGACCCCCTAGGCGTCGTCCTCGCCGTCATGCCCTGGAACTTCCCCTTCTGGCAGGTCTTCCGCTTCCTCGCGCCCGCGCTCATGGCCGGCAACACCGGCCTCCTGAAGCACTCCTCCAACGTTCCCCAGTGCGCCCTTGCCATCGAATCGCTCGTGCGCCGCTCCGGCTTTCCTCGCGGCATCTTTCAGACGCTCCTCATCGAATCGCGTCAGGTCGAGCGCGTCCTCGCCGACCCGCGCGTCGTTGCCGTCACCCTCACCGGCTCCGAGCCCGCAGGCCGCGCCATCGCCGCCCAGGCTGGATGGCTCATCAAAAAGTCCGTACTCGAGCTCGGCGGCTCCGACCCCTTCATCGTCATGCCCTCCGCCGACCTCACCACCGCCATCGAAACCGCCGTCCGCGCCCGCCTCGTCAACACCGGCCAATCCTGCATCGCCGCCAAGCGCTTCCTCGTCCACGAGTCCATCTACCAGGAGTTCGAAGCCGGCTTCGTCGCCGGCATGGAGGCCATGAAGATCGGCGATCCCATGAAGGAGACCACCGACGTCGGCCCGCTCGCCACAGCAAAGATCGCCGAAGAACTCGAGGCTCAGGTCAAGGCCGCCAAACAGGCAGGCGCACGCGTCCTCACCGGCGGCGAGCGCATGCTCGGCGAAGGCAACTACTTCGAGCCCACCGTCCTCACCGGCATCCCGCGCACAAGCTCCGTCTACAAGGAAGAGCTCTTCGGCCCCGTCGCCATGCTCTTCAAGATCGCCTCCATCGACGAGGCCATCGAGCTCGCCAACGACACGCCCTTCGGCCTCGCCGCCTCCGTCTGGACCCGCGAGCCCGCCGAGCAGCAGCGCCTCGTCGCCGAACTCGAATGCGGCGCCGTCTTCGTCAACTCCATGGTGGCCAGCGACCCGCGCCTCCCCTTCGGTGGAGTCAAGCACTCCGGCTACGGCCGCGAGCTCTCCGCCGCAGGCATGCGCGAGTTTCTCAACGCCAAGACCGTCGTACTCTCCTCACCCAAGAGCCTTTAAGCAGCCGCCTCCAAAAAGAAAACCCCGCCAGCAGGCGGGGTCTCCCAGCAAACATCCTCAACTCAATCAGCGCCCATGCCCGAAGCAGTCGCCTGCTCCGCCTTCTGCATGAAGTAGCTCTTATCCCACAGAGCGCGATAGAACTGTCCGGTCAGCTCAGCGGCCTTCGGCCCGAAGGTCGGCCTGCCGCCCTCAAGGAAGATCACCGTCACGATGCGGCCCTTCGGCGTATCGGCATACGAAGCGAACCAGCCAAAACGCGTGCCGTTGTTCGAGCACGTCCCCGTCTTGCCCATCACCGGAAACTCCGTAAAGTTGGTGCGCAGCGAACGCGCCGTGCCGTACATCACCGCGCCCTGCATGCCGTCCAGAATCTCCGGGATCAGCGGGGCGATGTTCAGCTGCCGCTTCACCTTCGGCTGGAAGCTGGCAACGTCCAGCGCACTCTCCGGATGCTGCAGATAGAACAGCGTGCCGCCGTTGGCGATCGCCGACACCAGCGCGCCAAGCTGCAGCGGCGTCATCGATACGCTCTCGCCGAACGAGCACATGCGCCCCACGCCGCCCAGCGACGCCGGAAGCTCTTCGTCCGGATAAATGCCCAGCTGCTCGCCCTGAATGTTGTAGCCCGCCAGCTCGCCCAGGCCGAACTCGTTGGCGTAGTGCTTCACCCGCTCAAATCCCAGAGAGCGGCCCAGCGTCTCAAAGTACGCATTGTTGGAGTGCGCCAGCGCCTCCGTCATCGTCAGGTGATAGCGGCCGCCCAGGTTCACCGGCGTGTCCTTCTTCACAATGCCCTCTTCGAGCGCCGCCAGCGCCACCGTCAGCTTGATCGTCGAGCATGGCTCGGCGCCGCGCGAGAGCGCCAGCTTCTGGTTCACCATCGCCAGGATACGGCCCGACGACGGATCGATGGCCAGCGCCGTGCCGTTCATGTTGCCCAGCGCCTCGATCGCCGCCGCGCGAACCACCGGATCTTCCCCCTCGGTCACATCGCCCAGCGAAAGGTTGTCGGCAAACGAGCTGGCCGTAAATCGCTCGTAATAATGGCTGCGGCGAACCGCCAGCCGCGTGCGCGCGCCGCGCTTCACATGGCCGGTCGTCGTCACCGAGACCGTCTTCTTCGTCGCAGTCGTTCGGCTTTTCTTGCTGGATGTCGTTTTTTTGCTGGATGTTGTTGTGGCGCGGGTCTTTCCGCCAGTAACGCTATGTGCCGTGCCGGAGGATTTATGCTTTGCGCTCCGCGACGGCGCCGCCGATGCATCGACCCCCGAACCCACAACCAGGCCCAGAAGGACGACGCCAACAACCTTGAAAAGTTTCGAAACCAAGGCGACCCCTCTTCTACTTACATTAAAACGAAGCAGGCAACGAAGTTGCCAATCCCAGGCCAGAAACCTGAGAACATTCTCATCTCAGCGCACTCCGCCCGGCTGTGAAATCCCCCATTAGCCCCATACAGGCCCGGAATGGTAACAGCCGGAAGCGCCAACCGGGAATCAGTGCCCCCGGCGCAGAAACGCTGGAATATCAAGCTCATCCGGCTCCGAGGTGTCTCCCGCTACCGGCGAACCACCGCCGCTGAACGGCGAACGCACGTTCGCATCGAGGACCGGGGCCTCCTGTTGGACGGTTCCCGCAGCCTGAAGGTAAGCAGGCTCGCGAACTCCTGCATCCACCCGAACCGCCTCTTCTGCAAGAACATACGAGGCTGCAGCGCGCTCGTTTTCCGCCCGGAAGAAGTCGTCGTCGAACACCGAGGCTGGCACCGTACGCAGCTCCGGCTCAGGCACGATCTCGATCCGCTCCCGCGGAGAGAGAGGAGTCTGGGACGTCGCAGGCTGGTCGCTGGCGAACTTCGGCTGCGAAGCCGTCGATTGTGACATCGAGTGCGGCATTGTGATCCGCGGCTCAATCCTCGGCTCGGGAGCAACGTCGAAACGCATCGTCGGCAACGACGGCTCGGCCAGCATCCGCTCGCGCCGAGCCGGCGTCTCCTGCTGCTTGAAGCCCGTGGCGATCACCGTGATCTTCACGTCATCACCCATCGTCTCGTCCTGCACCGCGCCGAAGATGATGTTCGCGTCCTCATGCGCCGCATTCTGAATAATCGTCGAGGCCTCGTTCACCTCGCTCAGCTTCAGGCTGCTCGAACCCGTAATGTTGATCAGGATGCCCTTCGCGCCGTCGATCGCGCCCGACTCCAGCAGTGGCGACGCCATCGCGGCCATCGCCGCTTCGACTGCGCGATCCTGACCTGAGCGTACCGCCGTGCCCATCACCGCGTAGCCCATCCCCGCCATCGTCGTCTTCACGTCGGCAAAGTCGCGGTTGATCACGCCGGGAATCGTAATGATGTCCGAGATGCCCTGCACGCCCTGCCGCAACACGTCGTCTGCAATGCGGAAGCTCTCGAAGAAGCCCGCATCCTTCGCCACCGCCAGCAGCTTCTCGTTCGGGATCACGATCACCGTGTCCACCGACTCCAGCAGCTCCTGCATGCCGCGCTCGGCCTGCATCATGCGGCGCTTGCCCTCAAACCCGAACGGCCGCGTCACCACCGCCACCGTCAGCGCGCCCATCTCGCTCGCCAGCGAGGCGATCACCGGCGCCGCGCCCGTGCCCGTGCCTCCGCCCAGACCGGCGGTCACAAACACCATGTCCGCGCCCTCAAGCGCCTCGATGATCTTGTCCGAATCCTCCAGCGCCGCGCGCCGTCCCACATCCGGGTTCGCGCCCGCGCCCAGGCCGCTCGTCAGCTTCACGCCCAGCTGCAGCTTCACCGGCGCGTTCGACACCGTCAGCGCCTGCACATCGGTGTTGGCGGCGATAAACTCCACGCCCTCCACCTTGGCCGCGATCATGCGATTCACGGCGTTATTGCCGCCGCCGCCAACGCCGATCACCTTGATCCGCGCCCCGCGCGGAATCTCGTCGTGGTAGTGGATGCGGATATCGTCGTCAGGCAGATTGGACATGAGTGCAGAGGCTCCTTAAGCTGACTCAATTCTCACACCATTGCCTGATAAGTAACACCCGCGTTTTCCACTACCCACGTACCATCAATGGTTCAATCTCAACTCCGCGCCTGCATTCGCAATCAGTGCAGACCGAACCGGTAGCTTCCCGCGCCGACCTCCACCACGAACGAGTCGCCTTCGAGCTTCGCCTCCGCCTTCTTGCCGCTCTCCGTCACCGACGACGCACCCGCCGCCGGCAGATACACCGTCGCCGTCGCATTCGCCGGAACATGCACGCTCACCGCCAGCTTTCCATCGGCTCCGCGCGTCCAGTCCGTCGTCACCTCGCCGTACACCGAGTCATACTCCGCATGCACGCTCGTCAGCCCCGCCTCCGCATGCGGCTTCACCACCACGTGATGGAACCCCGCACCCGCGGCATCCGTATCGATGCCCGCCACGCGCCGATACACCCACGCCATCACCGAACCGAACGCATAGTGGTTGTACGAGTTCATCGCCGGATCGCCCGTGTCGCCGTTCCAGCGCTCCCACCACGTCGTCGCGCCCTTCTTCACCATGTAGCCCCACGACGGATACGTATCCTGCAGCAGCAGCTTGTACGCCACGTCCGCCCGCCCCTGGTCCTCCAGCACAAACATCAGGAACGGCGTCCCCAGGAAGCCCGTCGTCAGGTGATTGCCGTGCGCCTCGATATCCTTCACCAGGCGGTCCGTCATCCCCTTCTCCATCTCCTTCGGAGCCAGCCCCGCGTACAGCGTCAGCACATACGCCGTCTGCGTATCGCCCGCCACCGTGCCATCCGCATGCACATACTCACGCCGATACGCCTCGGCGACCTTCGCATACACCTCTTTGTACTTCGCCGCATCGTCCCTGCGTCCCAGCGCCGTGCTCATCTCTTCCATCTGGCGAGCCATCACCGCCCAGTACGCCGTCGCTACCATGTCCTTCGGGCTGCGCGGATCGGGCGCCAGCCAGTCCGCGAAGTTATTCCCCAGCGACTTCTGCCGCAGGTAGTTTGGATTCGTCTTCAGCACGTAGTCCATCCACCGCTCCATCGCCGGCCAGTTGCGCTCCAGCACCGCGCGGTCGCCATACTGCAGCCACGCGGCATACGGCACCAGAATGCCCGCATCGCCCCATCCCGGAGCACCGGGGTGCGCATCCGTATTCCCCAGCATGTCCGGAGCCACATCCGTAAACGCCCCGCCCGGCGTCTGCGCATCCACCACGTCCCGCATAAACTTCTGCGTGAACGCGTCGATGTTGAAGTTGTACGCTCCCGTCCTCCAGAAGACGCCCGCATCGCCCATCCAGCCCAGCCGCTCATCACGCTGCGGGCAGTCCGTCGGAATCGACACAAAGTTCCCTCGCTGCCCCCAGATACCCAGCTCATACATGCTGTTCAGCAGTGTGCTCGAGGTCTTCAGCCGCATCGTCGGCAGATCCTCCAGACTGTTCCACACCTCGCCGCCAATCGCATCCAACGTCGGCTTGCCGGGGTATCCCGAGATCTGCACATAGCGGAAGCCATGGAACGTAAACTCCGGCTCCCATGACTCGTCGCCCTTGCCGCTCAGCGTGTACGTGTCCGTTGCGTCCGCATTGCGCAGGTTCTCCGTGTAGATGCTTCCATCCGGATTCAGCCTCTCCGCAAAACGCATCCGTACCACCGTGCCCGCAGCGCCGTGCACATGCAGCCGCACCACGCCGACCATGTTCTGCCCCATGTCGAAGACGGCATCGCCACCCACCATCTTCACGCTCACCGGGCGCACCCGGCCCGTCTGATGCACCGGACTGTCCGGCTGCGCCGAGACCTCCACTCCGGTCGGAGCATCGCTCACCAGCGCCGCGCTCCATCCCGTTCCAGGCTTCGCGCCCGTGCTCCACGACGCATCCGCCAGCCGCGCATCGTAGGTCTCACCGGCATAGATCTCCGAAGCCCTCACCGGAGCCCGCTTCGCCTTCCAGCTGTCATCGCTCGTAATCGTCTTCGTCGAACCGTCCGCAAACTTCAGCTCCAGCTGCGCCAGCAGCATGTCCGGCCCCGGAAACAGCCGCGCCCCAAGCCACATCATCGGGCTGCCGTGCCATCCCGCGCCCAGCGCCGCCGCCAGCACATTGCTGCCGGTCTTGTTCACCATCGCCGTCACGTCATACGTCTGGTACTGCACCCGCTTGCGAAAATCCGTGAAGCCCGGCGTCAGCACATCCTCGCCCACGCGATGACCGTTCAGAAGCACGCGATAGCTGCCCATCGCCGTCACATACAGCCGTGCCGCCACCACACCGCTCTGCGCCGGAAACTCCTTGCGCAGCAGCGACGCCTCGCTCGCCACGCGATCCGGCATCTTCATCGTCGAGTTGTTGAACCCCGCCCGCAGCTCCAGCGCATCCAATCCGCCCAGCTCCTTCGCCGGAACCCACGCGCCGTTCTCCTCCACGCTCCACTCCGGGCCTGTCACCACCGAGCGCGTCGCGCCAGCGCTCTCATGCAGCCGCAGCACCGCCGCCAGCGCAGCCGGTGGCGTCGGATCTCCCTGCTTCACCTTCTGCGCCGCTACCGACACCGTGATGGTGTTATCGCCCTTCGTTCCTTCGCCATAGTGCAGACGATCCCCGATCTCCTCGCGATCGAACGCAATCCACTCCGCCTTGCGCCCCGTCTCAACCCCATTCACCTTCACCGTGAACGCCCCCGGAGCGAAGACATGGAAGCTTGCGGCAAAAAGCCGTTTCTCCAGGTGCAGCTGATAGCGAAACTCCGCCTTCGCTGGCTGCACCGCCCGGCCCGGCTGCGCCTCCGGCAACCCGATCCAGCGAATCGCCTTCAGCTCCTGCTGCTGCTCCGCGTCGTCGCGATGAATCCACTGCGCCGTCCAGTCGCCCGGCTGCAGCAGCCCCATCTCCCACCAGCCGGGGATCGCCGCTCGGCTCGAACGGTCATGCCCGTCCCACACCTCGACCGTCCAGTAGTACCGCTGCCGCGACGTCAGCGCATGGCCGCCGTATGCGATGCCCACGCTCTCGCTCGAGCTGATCTTTCCGCTGTCCCAGATATCCGGCTTGCCGCCGCCCACCAGCCCGGCCATCGTGCTCGACACGCGGATCTGGTACGCCGTCTGCTTCCAGTTGCGCTCCGCCGCATCGTTCTGCCACGAGAACCCCGGTCGCGCCGCATCAATGCCCAGTGGATTGATCCGTTGCTCCACCTTCAATCGCATCGGAGCCGCATGCGCCGCCACAGCGCACAACGACAAAGCAACGCCCGCAACAAAAAGGCGAACCAAAGCAGCAGAGGACTTCTTCCCACTCGAAACAAAGGACATGACCACAACTCCTCAGAAACAAGCAACATGCTAATCGAAGCGAGCTAACGCAGGACCCGCTCCGCAAGAACAACCGTGAAAAAACGAATGCCCCATATCTCGATTCGGAAGATATGGGGCTCAATGTTTGCTCGTGCCGTTGTCTCACCAACAGCAATGAACATGCTGACTAAAAACTTCCCGCAAAGATCGACTTCAGCTTCGCGCGAAGCCCCTGCTCCTCGCTCGCCTTCCTTACCTGCGTGCGATGCGTGTAAAGCAACATGCCGATAGCCGAGGCGTACTCCGGCTTCGCCAGCTCCTCCGGCATCCGCGACAGCGGCACCGGATATCCCACGCGCGCCGGTACCCGCAGCAGACTCTCGGCGTTATCCAGCAGACCCGACATCATCGCTCCGCCACCGGTGAAGACGCATCCGGCGCCCAGCGCCTCCAGCACGCCGCCGTTGCGCAGATTATCGCGCAGCATCGTGAACAACTCCCGCGCACGTGGCTCCAGAATCTCTGCAAGAAAACGCTGCCGCACCATCCGCGCCGGCTGGCCGCCCGAGATCGCAAGATCGCCGCCAACCTCGATCTCGTTCATCTGCGGAACCGCCGTCACCACGCAGTGGCCGTAAGTCTTCTTCAGGAACTCGGCCTCTTCCACCGTCACATGCAGTCCCACCGCAAGATCGTTGGTGAAGTGGTCGCCTCCGATCGGCAACACCGCCGTATGCGCCACCGCGCCCTCGAAGAACACCGTCATCTCTGTCGTGCTCGAACCGATATCGGCCACGCACACGCCCAGCTCGCGCTCGTCCGCGCTCAGCACCGCTTCAGCCGAAGCGATGCCCTCATACACCGTATCCGTCACCTCAAGCCCAGCACGGTTCGCGCACGTGATCACGCTCTGCGCCACGCCGCCCGAGCACGTCGAGAGGTGCAGGTTGACCTCGAGCTTGTTGCCCACCATTCCAATCGGATCGTGGATCCCCGGCTGCTCGTCGAGGATGAACTCCTGCGGCAGCAGGTGCAGCACCTCGCGGTCCGGCGGCAGCGCCACGCTCCGGGCGCGGTCGACAGCAGCGCGAACCTCTTCCCGCGTAATCTCCCGCATGCGGCTGCCCATGCTGATGCCGCCACGCGAATTCATCCCGCGCACATGCGTTCCGCCGATGCCCACCACCGCCGTCTCGATCGCCGCCTTCGATGTGCGTTCCGCCGTCAGCGCCGCGCGATTGATCGCCTCCGCCGCAGGCCCCAGCTCCGCGATCAGCCCCTTCCGCATGCCCAGCGAGCGTTCGATCCCATGCCCGCGATACCGCAGCACGCCATCGTGCAGCTCCGCCACCAGCACCACGCTCTTGGTGCTTCCGGCGTCCAGCACCGTAATCAGATTTTCCGGCCTCTGACTCTTCATCGTTGAATTACCTGCGGCGGATGAAACTGCTGCTGCGTGCCCGTGCCCTGATCCGCCGGTGCCGATCCTTTCTTCGGATGAATCCAGAACGACTCTCCATGCTTCGTACCTGCCGACGCATGATGCGCCGCAGGGGACGTCTTCTTCGCCGGAGCTGACTTCTTCGCCGCGGCCTTCGCCTTCACCGCCGGCTTCTTCACCGGTGCAGGATGCACCGCCGGGGCAGACTCCTTCGCAGCAGCCTTCGGTGCAGCAGCCGCTTTGGACGCCGCCGCAGCAGCAATCGCCGCAGCCGACGACGCATCCGCCGCCGCAGCCTCTCCGCCGCCCACCGGCACCGCCGTGCCCTTCTGCATCTCCAGCACCACCTGCCGCTCGTACCGCATATCCACCGAGCTCAAATGCGGATACTGCGTCCTCCACTCCGGCAGATGCTCCTCAAACTTCCGGTAGCGGTCCAGAAAATTCTCTTCGCCGAAGTGAACCATCACCTCGCCGTTCTTGTCCGCCACCACCGCCCGCACATCCTCCGGGTCCGACAGATCCACCTCGCTCAGCGTCTGCGAGATCTTCTCACCCGACACGTCCAGGTCGCTCGTAAACCGCGCATACAGCTTCATCCGTGCCGCCCGCAGCGACAGCGGGTCCGACGGCGTCAGTCCAATCACCACCGGAAACGAGTACTGCATATTCGCCTGCACATCCGTCGGCATATCCAGCAGCACGCCGTTGCCATCCACCAGGCCGATATGGTTTCCCTGCCGCACAAACGCCACCGGCGTCCGTTCCACGATCCCCACCCGCAGATGATTCGGCAGCAGCCGCATCACCGTCGCATGCTCCACCCACGGCAGCTGCTCCAGCTCCGCCTTGCGCTCATCCAGCGACACGCGGAAGATGTTCCGCTCCACGTCCTCGCCGAAGATGCTCAGCAGCTGCGCCCGCGTCACATGCGAGTTGCCCTCCACCTCGATCGACGACGACGAAGGAATCACGAACCGGTCATCGTGCAGAATCGCCGCCTTGGCCACCATCACCGCCGCCGCGCACAATCCCACCACCACCAGCACCGCGGCCAGCACGCCCAGCCTTCCGCCCCACGACTTCGGCATCCCGCCGCGCACGCGCAGCTTCACGCCCGCCTGCCGCCTTCGCGACACGGGCGAGTCGTCATACTCCTCGTCGAAATCGGAAAAGTCTCTGCGCATGCTCCTGTCCGACGCCGCTGGCTTCTTATCCGACGCAGTCACCTTCGCGACATACTCCGGCTCTGGCGCTTCAAGCACCGCCGTCCTGCGCCTCGCTGCTGACCCGCCGTTTTGTCGCACGACTACTCTTTCGCTCGCTCAAGCCGAATAGCAAGAAACCGCCATCCTGACTATATCCCGCGAACCGCCCGGGGCTTACGCTCAACTTCCGGCCTTGTACCCTTTCAGGAACTCACCCAACTCGTCACTCCCCCGCATCTGCCACGAAGGTCGTACACTGCTTCGCAACAAATCACGCAGGCCGCCCTGCACTTACCGGCCCAGCCGCTCCAGCAGCAGCGGCCCGCCATGCGACACACTCCCCGCGCCCAGCGTCACAATCACGTCGCCATCGCGTGCCGTCGACACCAGCCGCTCCACCGCCTCTTCCATGTCCGGCGCATACCGCACGCCCTCGCGGCCGATCGCCTTCACCAGCGCCTCCGCCGTAATTCCCTCAATCGGCTCCTCGCTCGCCGCATAGATGTCCAGCACCTCCACGCAGTCCGCCTCGCCGAACGACGCCGCAAACTCCGGCATCAAATCCCGCGTTCTCGAATAACGATGCGGCTGGAACAACACCAGCACCCTCTTGAACCCAGCCTCCCGCGCCGCATGCAGTGTGGCCACAATCTCCGTCGGATGATGGCCGTAGTCGTCCACCACCGTCACGCCGCGCACCTCGCCCTTAATCTGGAACCTGCGGTCCACCCCGCGAAAGCTGTCCAGCCCCGCCGCGATCAGCTCCGGAGCCACGCCCAGCTGCACGCCCACCGCCACCGCCGCCGTCGCATTCAGCACGTTGTGCCGTCCCGGAACATGCAGCAGGAACGGTCCCATCACCGAGCCCTTGTACGCCACCTCGAACCGCGCAAATCCCTGCCCCTCGCGCGGCAATATCTTCACCTGGAAGTCCGCATCCGCACTCTCGCCATACGTGTAGAGACGACGACGCACCCGCGGCAGCACCGCCCGCAGCAGCGCATTGTCGATACACGCCGTCCCCGCGCCATAAAACGGCAGCCGGTCCATAAACTGCACAAACGCGTCCTCGACATCCTCCATATCGCGGTAGCAATCCATATGTTCGCGGTCCAGGTTCGTCACAATCCCCAGCACCGGCGACAGCTTCAGAAACGAGCGGTCGCTCTCATCCGCCTCCGCCACCAGGTACTGCGAGTTCCCCAGCCGCGCATTCGACCCCAGCGCATTCACCCGTCCGCCCACCACCACCGTCGGATCGAGACCGCCCGCGGCCAGCACCGCCGCCACCATGCTCGTCGTCGTCGTCTTGCCGTGCATGCCGGCCACCGCAATGCCGTACTTCAGACGCATCAGCTCCGCCAGCATCTCCGCCCGCTGGATCACCGGAATCTTCCGCGACCGCGCCTCCACCACCTCGGGATTCGTCGCGCTCACCGCCGAGCTGGTCACCACCACATCGCTCGCGACCACATTCGCCGCCGCATGGCCCTCGAAGATCCGAGCCCCCATGCCCACCAGCCGCTCCGTCACCGCCGAACGCCGCAGGTCCGAGCCCGAGACCGGGTAACCCATCGTCAGCAGAATCTCCGCGATCCCGCTCATGCCGATGCCGCCAATACCAATGAAATGAATCCGCTGCGTCGGCGGAAAGAAGAAGTGTCCTGAAGGAGCTACCGGAACTGCCATATCTCTTTCACTCTAGCAGCCGAAACCGCCTCAATCGGCCCCCGACCAGCAAAGCCCCTGGCCTTTGCACAGCCCCCCCCTCATCCACTCCCGAAGCCTCCGAAGCCCCGAAGCAACTCAAGCCCTCAAGCCCTCAAGCCCCCAAGCCCCCAAGCCAAAAAGAATTGTCATCTCGACCGAAGCGCAGCGAAGTGGAGAGACCCGCTTTTCGACCACCACCGCTCACCCCCGCACAAACTCCAACCCACATCTCACCCATGCCACCCAAAAAGCCAGCCACCTCCCGGCCGAAGCGGTTTTCAACCTCTAAAGTACAACGCAACTCGAACAAAACAAACCCGCTTCCAATACGCCTTCACTTTGAGCAACAAATAACGCTACATTGTGTCTAATTAACTGAGTGCCTGATCCGCACAGCAAAGCGGGCAGGAACCTCGGTCGGACGTCCTCGAAGCCCCGTTTCGTTCGGGCAAAACGAAGGATCCGGCAAAGGCAGGCAATGAACCTCTTCCGTTCAATTCGCAATATCCTGGGCACCGCGACCATCGCAGGCGCTCTCCTCTTTGCAGCAGCTCCGGCCACTGCGCACGCAGGCGTCTTTGTTTCGGTGGGCATCGCGCCCCCGGTTATCCCTGTCTACGCACAGCCTGTTATGCCGGGCGACGGCTATATCTGGACTCCCGGCTACTGGGCCTGGAGCGGTGACGGCTACACCTGGGTCGATGGCGCGTGGGTTCTTCCCCCCTACACCGGAGCCCTCTGGACCCCCGGCTACTGGGGCTACGGTAACAGCGGCTACTTCTGGAACGCCGGTTACTGGGGACGCAGCATCGGCTACTACGGTGGCATCAACTACGGCTTTGGCTACTTCGGCGCAGGCTTCTACGGCGGATACTGGGGCGGCGGCCACTTCTGGTACAACAGCGCCTATAACCGCTTCGGCCCCGGCTGGAGAGGTGGTTACTCCTACAACCGTCCCTATGGCGGCCACTACGACGGACGCCCCGGCGGCTCGAGCTGGTCGAATCACGGCGGCAGCAATTATGCCGGAAACCGTGGCTCCTACTACAACAACCGTGGCAACAACTACGGCCAGTCGTCCCGCGGCGGCTTCGGCAACGGCAATCGCGGCGCCACCAACGTCTCCTCGCAGGGACGCAGCAATGTAGGCAACTATGGCGGCGGCGCCCAGGGCCACAGCTTCGCGCAGGGCAACTTCGGCGGCAATCGCAGCGCCGGAGCCTCGCAAAGCTTTGGCGGCAACCGCGGCTACGGCTCCTCGCAGAGCTTCGGCGGCAATCGCAGCTACGCCTCTTCCCAGAGCTACGCCAGCCGTGGCGGTAGCAGCTACGGCGGTGGTGGATTCAGCGGAGCCCAGTCCCGCGGCAGCTACGGCGGCGGCGGCTTCAGCGGCGGCTCGCGCGGCGGTGGTTTCAGCGGCGGCGGCGGTGGCGGATTCCACGGCGGTGGCGGTGGTGGCGGTGGATTCCATGGCGGCGGTGGCGGCGGCTCCCACGGCGGTGGCGGTCATCGCTAAAACAGCATCACGATGAAATAGAAACAGGCCCGAGCCTCTCGGGCCTGTTCTCTTTAACCCCAAAAGCCAGCCTCAAGCTTCGCCGGCCTGCCCGCCCTGTCAAGCCCATAATCCAAGCAAGTCAATTTTTATCAGATAGATAGCACGTGCCGATTCATTCCACTCCAGCAGCTATTCTTAAATGAGCCCACCCCCGCCAAAAAATCCAGATGGGCCATAAACCATTGCGAATCAAGATTTTGCCTGTAAGCCTTTACGATCGAATAATTTACGCCGTGACCCCTGCGCCACGCCCCATGGAATCAAGATTTTACGAAAAATGATGGGGGGGAGGGGGTTACCTCTTCGCCAGCCCGGCGACCATCTCCCCGATCGTACGCACCGCCTCCGGGTGAGCCAGCGAACGGGCGTTCGAGCCCATCTCCTGCCGCCGCCCATCGTCCTTCAGCAGCGAGACCAGCGTCTCCAGCAGCCTCTCCTCCGTCAGCTCCGCCTCCACGATCATCGCCGCCGCCTTGGCCGCCACAAACGCCTCAGCATTCTTCCTCTGGTGATCGTCCGCCGCCTGAGGAAACGGAACCAGCACCGCCGCCCGGCCCGCCGCCGCCACCTCAGCCACCGAGCTCGCCCCGCTCCGGCAAAGAATCAGGTCCGCAGCCGCAAACTGAGCTGCCATGTCATCCAGGTAAGGCGTCACCCGCACGCGATCCATCGCAACGCCAGACTTTTCCGCGACACCAAGCTGTTTATAGAGCGCCAGCGTCGTCTCGCCGTGCCGGCCACCCGTCTGATGCACCACCTCAAGCCCCGGAACCAGCGTCAGCAGGCGATCCATGATCCTCGGCACCGTCTCGTTGAAGATCCGCGCTCCCTGGCTCGCACCAAAGACCAGCAGCCTCTTCGCCCCGCCTGCAGGCTTCGGCCCCTGGCCCCACAGCAAAGAACTCCGGCCGCACCGGCGTCCCCGTCACCGTGGCATTACGAAAATAGCTCGCCGTCTCCGGCAGGTTCACCGCCGCCGCACTCACCCGCCGTCCCACCAGCCGGTTAGCCAGCCCAGGCACAGCGTTCGGCTCGAAGGCCAGCGTAGGCGTCCGCAGCAGCAACGCCGCCATCATCGCCGGCCCTGAAGCGTAACCACCGACCCCCACCACCACCTGCGGACGAAACGCCTGCAGCAGCTTGACGCAGTGCAACACACCCAACGGAAGATCCAGCATCGTCCGTATCCTGGTCATGATGCTGACGTTCTTCAGCTGCCCCACCTTGATCAGCTCCAGCGGAAAACCAGCCTCCGGAACCAGCCGCGTCTCCAGCCCGCGCGCCGTGCCGACAAAGCGCACCTCAGCTCCATAACGATCGCGCAGCTCCCGAGCGATCGCCAGCGCTGGAATCACGTGGCCTCCGGTGCCTCCACCGGCGATCATCACTCTCAGCCCCTGTGCTCGATTTCCCGCAGCCGCCACGTCAGTCGATCTCACGCGTAACGTTCAGCAGCACACCCATGCTCGCCAGCATCACAAACAGGCTGGTGCCGCCAAACGAGATAAACGGCAGCGTGATGCCCTTGGTAGGAAGCAACGCCACCACCACGCTCATGTTGAAGAAAGCCTGGATCAGCACCGTCGATGTGATGCCGAAGGCCAGGAAACGCGCGAACGGGTCGGTCGAGAGATAGGCCGCGCGAAACCCTCGATAACCAAGTGCCACAAACAAGCCGATCACGCAGATCGCGCCGATCAGCCCCAGTTCCTCGCACACGCTGGCAAAGATGAAGTCGGTGTGAGGCTCAGGAAGATAGAACAGCTTCTGCCGTCCCTCCATCAACCCCAGCCCACGCAGCCCGCCCGTCCCCACCGCGATCAGCGACTGCAGAATATGAAAGCCCGTTCCGCGAGGATCCGCCTCAGGATTGACGAACGCCAGCATGCGCGCCCGGCGCCACGGCACGCGAAAGAGCATGTAATACAGCACTGGAGTAGCGCACAGCGCACCGATGCCGAGATACTTCACATCCATACCTGCGAGATAAAGCATCAGTGCCGTGACGGCCACGCAGACGATCGCCGTGCCCAGATCCGGCTCCTTCAAAATCAGCGCAATGAAGACCAGCGGAGGCAATGCCGCCCGCATCACCGTCCCCTTCCAGTCATCCATCTTGTGAATGCGCGTCTGCAGAAAGTAAGCGAGGAAGAGAACGATCGTTGGTTTTGCAAGCTCCGACGGCTGGAAGCTGGCAAAGCCGAAACGGAACCAGCGATGGGTGTTGTGCGAATCGCGCATCGCAAAAACGCCGACGAGCAGGATAAAAGTAACGCCGAGTGCGGCATAGACAATACGCCGGTCGTTATAACGGCGGTAGTCCACGCGCATCAGGACCACGAGCGCTGCGAGGCCCGCACTGGCCCAGAGGCCCTGACGGATCATGAAATAGTAAGGTGTCCCGAAGCTCGACTTGGCCATCACGGCCGAGGTGGAAAAGACCGTTACCAGCCCAAACAGCACCAGCAACAGCACCACGCCAAACAGCCACTTGTCGACACCTACACGCTTTGCCATCGCCTACTTCCTGCGGCCCAGCGTCTCGATCGTCGCTATTGGCCGAGCGCGTTTACAACCTGCCGAAAAGTACGTCCGCGATGCTCGTAGTTCTCGAACTGATCGAAGCTGGAACAGGCCGGAGCCAACAGCACCACATCGCCCGGAACCGCGGCCCGATTGGCCTCGCGAACGGCCACGTCGATCGTACCCGCTCCCACCATCTTCACGACTCCGCTCAGCTCCCGCTCAATCTTTTCCGCCGCAGAACCAATCGTATAAACAGCCTTCACCCGCTCACGCAGCAACGGCGACAGCACGCTGTAGTCCGAGTTCTTGTCCTTACCGCCCAGGATCAGGTGAATGCCCGCTGGAAACGCCTCAATCGCCTTGATTGCGGCATCCACATTGGTCGCCTTCGAGTCGTTGAAATAGTCGACGCCCTGCAGGCAGCGCACGAACTCCAGCCGGTGTTCGACCGCCTTGAAGCTCGCCACGGACGCGCGAATCGTCTCCGCCGGAATCCCGGCCAACCGTGCCGCGCAGACCGCCGCCAGCACGTTCTCCACGTTGTGCGCGCCGCGCAGCGGAATCTCCGCTACCGGCATCACCGGCTCCGGCTTGCCGCCCTCCTTCGCCAGAAAGAGGACACTTTCGCCATGCACGAACGCACCCTGCTTGATAGGACGCCGCGGGCTGAACCAGTAGATCTGCGCCTTTGTCTTCGCCGCCACCATCTGCGTCGGCTTGTCCTCGGCGTTCAGGATCAGGTAATCGCTGGCCTGCTGGTTTTCCGTGATCCGCGTCTTCATCGCGGCATAGTTCTCGAAGCTGCCGTGGCGATCCAGGTGGTCCGGCGTGATGTTCAGCACCAGCGCAATCCACGGATGAAACGCCTCGATCGTCTCCAGCTGAAAGCTCGAGACCTCCAGCACGTCCAGCGACTCTTCCGTGCTCGACGGCGCAAGATCAATCACCGGTGTGCCGATGTTGCCGCCCACCAGCGCCGGCTGCCCCGCATCCGCGAAGATCTTGCCGATCAGCGTCGTGGTTGTCGTCTTGCCATTCGATCCCGTGATGGCAACGATGCGGCCTTTCAAAAAGCGGCTCGCCAGCTCCAACTCGCCGATCACCGGCACGCCGTAACCGATCGCCTGCGCGACCTCGGGTGTATCCAACGGCACACCGGGAGAGATGACGATCAGATCCTGGCGGCGGAAGGTCAGCAGGCCGTGTCCGCCGCTCTCCACCATGACACCGGCGTCAAGCAGGCCCGGAATCTCCTTGGCCAACGCGACCGCGCTGCGCGTATCGCTCACCGTCACCCGCGCTCCCTGCTTCCGCAAAAACAGCGCTGCAGCAATGCCCGACTTCCCCAGGCCAACAACGAGTACACGCTTGTTCTTCAGTTCCATCACGAGTCCAATCAGACCACAACGGTTAGCGAAGCTTCAACGTCGTCAACGCCAGCAGGGCAAAGATTAACGCAAGTATCCAGAAGCGCGCGATGACCTTCGATTCCGACCAGCCCAGCAGCTCGAAGTGGTGGTGCAGCGGCGCCATCTTGAAGATGCGCTTGCCGTTGCGCAGCTTATAGCTGCCCACCTGCAGCATCACGCTGACTGCCTCCAGGATGAAGACGCCGCCGATAAACGGCAGCAGAAGCTCCTGCTTGATGACCACGGCCACGGTACCAATCGCGCCGCCAAGCGCCAGCGAGCCGACGTCGCCCATGAAGACTTCGGCAGGATGCGCGTTGTACCAGAGGAAGCCGATGCTGGCTCCGACCATGGCGCCACAGAAGATCGCCAGCTCGCTGACCAGCGGCATGCGCTGCAGTTCGAGATAGTCCGAGAAGACGACGTGGCCGCTGACATAGGTCAGTACCGTCAAAGCACCGGCGGCGATGATGGTGCAGCCGATCGCCAGGCCGTCGAGCCCGTCGGTCAGATTGACCGCGTTGCTGGAAAACGAGATGACCAGCATGACAAACACGACGAATGGCAGGTAGGCCAACCAGTGCATGTGAGGAACATGACCCATCCACTGCCATACCAGCTCCGGCCGAAAGCGCTTGAAGAACGGAAACAACAGCCGCGTGGAGAAGTTGCCGTGCTGAGCGATCACCAGCAATGCAATGGCGACACTACCGCTGGCGAGCATCTGCAACGCGAGCTTGGCGCGCGGCGTCAGACCGAGGTTCCTGCGATGCACCACCTTGATGTAGTCATCGGCAAAACCGATGCCGCCGAAGGCCAGCGTCGACAGCATGACGACCCACACAAACGGATTCGACAGATCGGACCACAGCAGCGTCGGCACCAGGATGGAGATGCAGATGAGCACGCCGCCCATCGTGGGCGTGCCGCTCTTCTTCTGGTGCGACTGCGGCCCCTCTTCACGGATGTACTGACCGATCTGGAACTCGCGCAGCCGCTCAATCACATAAGGACCGATCAGAAGGCCGATCAGAAGCGCCGTCAGGCTCGCGAAGACCGTCCGGAAGGTCAGATAGCGGAAGATACGAAAGAGGCGAAAGTAAGGGAACAGCTTTTGATAAAGAAGCCAGTAGAGCAAAACGTCCGCCTTCGATGAGATCGGCTGAAGATAGACGGTAGCCGTCGCTGCGGCAGACCGGGTCGTTAGTCATGTTAACAGGCTCAGGCAGCGCGTCCTGCGTTGTTTTTCCAGTGGAGAATCAAACTTCATTCCCCTCCGTGACTTAGTCGCGCAGCCCAGCCAGCGCACGCTCCAGCCGCACACCGCGCGAGGCCTTCAGCAGCACAACGTCTCCCTCAGCCAGATTGTTATGCAGCCACTGGCCCGCCTGCTCCGGCGTTTCAACAAAGATGGCCTCGGTGCGACCTTGATTTGCAGCATTTACCAGAGCCGCCGCGTGCCCACGGACACCGATCACCACGTCTGCACCACGGCTCGCCATCCTTTTGCCGCAGGCTGCGTGCAGCGCATCGGCGTCCGGCCCAAGCTCCAGCATCTCGCCGGCAACCACGATGCGTCTCTTGCCCGGCATCGCCATAAGCGCGTCCACCATGGCATCCAGCGCGCGAGGATTGGAGTTATAGCAGTCGTTGATCAGCGTCGCGCCGCGCCACGTCAGAATCTCGCCACGCTTGTCGCCGGGCTCCAGACCACGTAGCGCCTCGGCAGACTCCGTGAGGGTCATTCCGCTTTCAAGGCCGACAGCGATCGCCGCCAGAGCGTTGAGAACATTGTGGCGTCCGAGCAGCTTCAACTGAACGGACGCCCGCTGCCCGCGAGCGACCACGTCAAAGTGCATTCCCTCCAGGCCAGCCTCTTTAACGTTTTCGGCTCGAACCTGCGCTGCGGCATCCGTGCCATAGAGAATGGCGCGCGCGCCCATGCCACGGCCGAAGTCCTTCACATATTCATCGTCACCGTTCAGCACGGCGATGCCGTCTGCGGGCAGCGACTCCACCAGCTCATACTTCGCGCGGGCGATGCCAGCCAGGCCATCGGGGAAGAACTCAATATGAACCGGCGCGACGTTGGAGACGACGGCCCAGTTTGGCTCTGCGATCCGCGCCAGTGCCGCGATTTCGCCGGCGTGGTTCATGCCCATTTCAATCACCGCGACGTCATGTTCGCGTTCCAGCTTCAATAGTTGCAGCGGAAGCCCGAAGCCGTTATTGAGATTGCCTGCCGACTTGAGCACGCGATATTTCGCGCTCAGCACCTGCGCAACGGCCTCCTTGGTCGTCGTCTTGCCTGCCGAGCCTGTCACTCCGATGACACGCCCCCCCCAGTCTTTTCTGACGGCATGGGCGAGACGCTGCAGTGCGAGCAGCACGCAGTCGTCGCACTCCGCCACACGCAGCAGCTTCGTCGCATCGATCTCAGCAGGCACGATCCACTGGTTGCTCACCACGGCAGCAACGGCTCCATCCGCGAGCGCCGCAGCGACATACTCGTGGCCGTCGAGCCGCTCGCCCTTCACCGCGAAGAAGAGCTCCCCCGCACCGATGGTGCGCGAATCGATGGAGTAGCCCAGCGCCTCGGCTGTCGTATCGAAGTCGCCCTCTGCATGAATCCAATCGGCGATCTGCCCCAGCGTCAGCTTCATTCCATCTCCTTCAATACCTGTGATGCCACGGCGACGTCATCGAAGGGCACAGCCCCGGTCTTCAGAATCTGCACCTTCTCGTGGCCCTTGCCTGCGATCAGAACAATATCTCCGGGGCGTGCCGCCTGAATGGCAACCTTGATCGCCTTTGCGCGGTCTTCTTCGACGATGCACGCTGTTTCCGTCTCCTGCACACCTGCCAGCGCCTCCGCGATAATCGCCGCAGGCTCTTCGCTGCGTGGATTGTCGCTGGTCAGCACCACCAGGTCGCTTCCCTCGCCCGCAGCCCGCCCCATGCGCGGACGCTTCGTGCGGTCGCGATCGCCACCGCAGCCAAACAGCGTAATGACACGGCCACCACTATCCTTCTCGAGATCGCGCGCCAACGTAATCAGGTTCCGCAGCGCATCGTCAGTGTGCGCGTAGTCGACAACGACAGTAATGCCGGTTGTCGTCGGCACAACCTCAAAGCGGCCCGGCACCTGCGCCCCCGCGCCGGCAGCTGCGACGATCTGATCGAGCGTAAGGCCTCGTGCCCACGCCGCCGCACTCGCCGCCAGCAGGTTGTAGACATTCACGCTTCCGGTCAGAGGAGAACGTATCTCCACAACGCCTGCAGGCGTCGTCATGCGAAAGCGGGTCTCACCGGCACGCATCTTGACGTCTTCCGCACAGAAGTCCGCAGCTGCGGAAAGACCATAGCGAATCACCTGTGACGAGTGAGTCGCAGAGACCAGGCGCTTTCCATAGGGGTCGTCGATATTGATGACCGATACACGAGGCGGCGGCGTGCCGACGCCCTCAAACAGACGCGCCTTCGCCGTGAAGTAGCGCTCCATGGTCTGGTGATAATCGAGATGATCCTGTGTGAGGTTGGTGAAGATGGCAACGTCCACCGGTAGGCCCCAGACGCGCTCCTGATCGAGCGCGTGGCTCGACATCTCCATCACGGCCTCCGTGGCGCCCGCCTTCACACCATCAACAAACAGATCGAGGATGTCGCGCGACTCCGGCGTCGTGTGCGGTGACTCACGCACCTCCCCGGCGATGTGCGTCTCAATGGTCCCGATCAGCACGCAGCGGCGGCCGATGCTGCGCAGCATGGCTTCCAGCAGAAATGCCGTCGTCGTTTTGCCGTTGGTGCCGGTCACGCCGCTCATGGCGAGCTGTCTCTGAGGTTCACCGAACAATGCGGCGGAGGACTCGGCCAAGGCGCGGCGGCCATGTTCGACGAGGGCGACGGCAAACTCCGGCAGCTCACGGTGCAGTCGATCAAAGACCTCGCGGGAATCCGTCAGAACACCAGCGGCACCTGCTGCAATCACAGCGTCGATGTAGCGATTGCCATCGGCGCTTCCACCACGCATCGCGACAAACAGGTCACCCGGCTGGATGCGGCGCGAATCGTACTGCACGCCAGCGATCTCCATCGCAGACCCGGCGGCCTTGATCGTCGTCACCCTGCGCAGCAGTTGGGTCCAGTTCATATCTCTTGATTTTAGGCCTGCTACCGCAGGATTTCAGGATCGCTCAGCGAGCAAAACGCACCACGACCTCGGTCCCTGTGGGCACGGAGGTTCCCGGCGCAGGCGCCTGCTCTTTGGCGAGTCCGCTGCCGGTGGGCTGCACTCGCAGTCCGAGACTGTTGGCCTTCTCCACCACCAGGCGCAGAGACTGGCCCTGGAACGAAGGCACCTGCACGCGATGACCGGCATCAACCACGACACCACTGTCGCTATGCGGCTGCACCGTCGGCACAACCTTGGGAGCCGGTTGCGATGATGCCTGCTGCACGTCAGAATCCTTCGCACTCTCCGACGCATGGAACGCATCCACGACTTTTGCCGGAAGCAGCGCAGTCAACTTGGAATCCTTCTTCGGTGCGCTTGCCGTCACGGGTGAGGACGTTCCCGCTGCAACCTTGTCGGCATCGGGATTGCGCAGCGGATCGTCCGCCGGAAGATCGTTGATGTCGGCGTATATCTTGTTGAGGTCTACAGGACGATCTTCAAGCGTATCGTCGGCGAGATCTTTCTGCGCTATCTGCTTGAGCTCCTGCTTCGACTTCAGGGGCTGATCGTGCGGCACGCCAAGATACTCCAGCACCTGCTGCGCCACCTGCGCGAAGACCGGGGCGCTGGTCTCAGCGCCATATCGCGAGCCCACCGTTGGCGTGTCGATGATAACCGCAACGGAGATCGCAGGATTGCTGACTGGAGCGAAGCCTGCAAAGCTAGCCACCAGCTTGGTATGCGAGTAGGCGTGCGTCACCGGATCGACCTTCTGCGCGGTGCCCGTCTTTCCGCCCGCGCTGTATCCGTTGAGTGCGGCCTTGCGGCCGGTTCCCTCCGTGACGATGCCTGCCATCATGCTGCGCATCTTGGCCGAGGTGATCTCCTTGATGACGCGATGCGCTCCATCCGGCAGCTGCGCAGGAAGCTGGTTGGCAGGACGGAAGGCGATCGGCTGCAGCTGCGGATCGCCCTTCATGCGATCCGTTGACTCCAGCAGAATATGAGGTGGCATGTAGACGCCGCCGTTGGCGATCGCGCTCACCATCGTGACCAGCTGTACGGGCGTCACGCCCACTTCCTGCCCGATGGCGAGCGACATGATGCTGGTCGCGTCCCACTTACGCGGATTGCGCAGCAGGCCACGCGTCTCGCTGGGCAGCTCGATGCCGGTGCGGTCGCCGAAGCCGAAGTTGCGCATGTACTGGTAGAAGCGATTCTGCCCGACCTTCAGGGCCATCTTCACCGCGCCGACGTCGCTGGAGTGCTCAAGCGCATACTTCACGGTGACGACACCGAAGTGGTCAGAGCGGTCATCGTGCATGGTGCGTCCAAACATCGTCATCGCGCCGTTCTGGCAGTCCACCATGTCTGTGGGCTCAACACCGGCGCTATCCAGTGCCGCGGAGTAAGTCAGAAGCTTGAAGGTCGACCCCGGCTCATAAACATCGCTTACGGCGAGATTCTTGAGCACGGAGGCGTCCATGTGGCGCTGGTCGTTCGGATTGAAGCGAGGCGAGATCGCAAGCGCGAGAATCTGTCCCGTGTGCGGGTCCTGCACGACCACCGTGCCATGGGCGGCCTTCATCTTCTCCATCTGCGCATCGAGCGCACGCTCAGCCATGTACTGAATATTCGCGTCGATCGCGAGCACCAGGTTTTCGCCAGGCATCGGCTGGCTCTCTTCACTACCGTAAACATGACGCTTGGCGTCGATCGCTGTCAGCACATGGCCGGGAACACCGTGCATGTCATCGTCGAACTTCCGTTCAATTCCACCCAGACCCGTATCATCGGTTCCGACATAGCCCAGGACCTGCGCCGCCAGGTCGTTGTTCGGATAGAAACGCTTGAACTCTTTCTGGAAGTAGATGCCTTTCAGGTTGAGCTCGCGGACGCGAGAAGCGATCTCCGGGTCCACGCGGCGGGCGACCCAGGCAAAGTTGCGCGAGGCATTGAAGCGGGCCAGCATCTGCGGCTCGGCCGTAAAGCCATCGCGCGCATCGCTATGGACGATCTTGGCCAGGATCTGCGCGGCGTTCTCACGGTTCTCGCCGAGTTCGCTGGGAACAGCGTAGACGCTGTCCACCAGAACCGTCATCGCGAGCTCCTTCAGATTGCGGTCATACAGAACGCCACGGCGCGGTGCGATCTCAAAGGTTCTCTGCTGCTGCCTGGCCGCCCGCTCGACGAAATCATGGTGCCGCACGACCTGCAGCCAGAACAGGCGCAGTCCCAATGCACCTGTCCAGAAGCAGAAAAAAAGCGCCACGTAGACGAACCGGATTCTCCTGATCGGAGCGGTCAACGTCTGTCGTGGCGCCTTGTTCATCTCGGTTTACGCTCTTTACTGTTTACGGGTTGCGACGAAGCCGGGAAGGCGCTGCAGCGTGCGAACTACTGGGCAACCAGGGCCGGAGCCGTGCTGGCCTGCGCTACCACAGCACCGGCAGGCATCACGCTGCCGTCCGGACGCACAACCTGGCCAGGCTGAGGCGCTTCGAGCCCAAGCTGCTTGGCGATCGTGTCGATGCGCTGAGGGTCGGTCAGCTGCGCTTCGTTCAGGCGAAGCTGACGGTTCTGCTCGCGAAGCTGCTCGACCTGCTGCTTCTGCGCTTCGACGCGGTAACCGATCTCGATGGCCAGGAAGTGCTGCCAGACATAGACCATCACCAGCACGAAGAGCATGCTCATGACGACGGCGAACTGGCGCATCTCGCGGCGGCGCTCCGGGTCATCGGCCTTCACCAGACGCGTGTTGTCGATGTGCTTGGTGAAGAAGACCTCGGGAGTCGGTCCGCGACGCGCCTTGCGCTGCACGTCAAACAGCTCGCGATTGCGCTCGGCCAGCGACTGCGTCCGACGCTGCTGCCTGCCCATCATCTCCATCTGCTGTCCTGCTATCGCCGTTGCTGCCATCTCACACCTCTTGCCGCTGTCTATCGCAATCGTTTTCTCTTGCCGTACACCTCAATAACGAACCGGACCGGGGTTGCTATTTGAGGAAGGGACATTGTGTTACTGGTTGTCTTTCGCCTGAAAGCACGGTGGGACAACCCCGGCCCGATCACTTTTCTCCGACTTCAACCATCCAGAACCAAGTACTGCAGTCAGATCTTTTCAACTGCCCGCATCTTCGCGCTTCGCGATCGCGGGTTACGACTCTCTTCTTCTTCACCGGCTACAACCGGTTTCTTCGTCAAAACCTCATACACGCCGCTGCGTCCTGCCTCGCGAAATGCATCCTTCACCAGCCGGTCCTCCAGCGAGTGGAAGCTGATCAATACCAGCCTTCCGCCCGGCTTGAGCAGAGATGGCGCGCTTCCAAGCAGCGTCCTGATCTCTCCCAGCTCGTCATTCACTCGAATTCGAAGTGCTTGAAAGGTCCGTGTCGCCGGATGAATCTTGTCACCTTTCATTGCTGGGGCCGCGGCCGATACGACTCTTGCCAATTCTGCCGTTGTCGTAATCGGCCGGGCCCTCACAATGGCTCTGGCGATTCTCCGCGACCTCCTTTCCTCTCCGAATTCGTAAATCAGGTCGGCGAGTTCGTTTTCGTCTTCCTGATTTACCACTTGTTCGGCCGTCTCTCCGCTGCGCGTATCCATCCGCATGTCCAGCGGTCCATCCGACCGGAAACTGAATCCTCTGTGCGCCTCATCAAGCTGCAGACTGCTGACGCCGAAGTCGGCGAGCAGGCCGTCAAGACTCGCTGGCTTGATCTCGCTCGATGCCTCGGAGAACGCCTTCGGCACCAGCCGAATCTCCGGCATTTGGTCACCCAGCTCTCCGCGAAGCTCTTCGAGCCTTGCCTTGGCCAGCTCCATGGCCTCAGGATCGCGATCGAACCCGATCAACGTTCCCTTTGGCCCCAGCCTCCTCGCAATCTCCGAGGAGTGCCCGGCGAGCCCCAGCGTCGCGTCCACATAGACGCCGCCAGGCCGCACATTCAGATATTCCAAAACCTCATTGAAAAGAACCGGCACATGTTGCGGTCTGTTCATCTCTCCCCGCCCTCTGTGCTGCCCCTGGGGGCCAATGTCTTACAATCCAAAATCTGCCAGCGCCGCCATGTCGGCCTCGCTCATCGGCTGAGCCTCCAGCTCGGCCTTGAACGAATCGTGGTTGACGACCTCAAGAAACGTCTGCGAACCCAGCACGACGACATCTCCGACAACCTTTGCCGACTCCCGCAGCAGCTGCGGCAACAACAACCGCCCCTGCGCGTCGATCTCTGCCATCTGGCCGTAATAGTTCGTCACGTCCAGAAACTTCTTCTTCGCCGGGTTCATGGAAGGGATAGAGGCCAACTTCTCCTCGATCTTTTCCCATTCCTTCAGCGGGTAAATCTCGGCCCGCTTCCCGTCCTTGCTGGTGATGTAGAACTGAGGCCCGTAAAGCTCGTCCACCCGGCGCTTGAAGTCGGCAGGCAGCTTGAGCCGGCCCTTCTCATCCACGCGTGTTGGGTGATTTCCGCGAAACATGACAACCTCGACACCTTTTCAGTTAAGGAACCCGGTTGCGGCTGTCAGGGGAGTAGACTTTCCTCAAATCTTACTTGAGATGGTCCCTTTTGCTCCACTTTCGACCACTTCCATCCACATAGTCCTCCAGCTAGATGCGGGCTGTAAAGCGATAATTTGTGCAACTTGCGCGTCATTCCCACAATGGGCTGTGGATATATCAGGTAATTGGGGAAACCAAGTCAGTAACTACTATATGTAGTGTTATCGGTATCGGTTCATACCGAGCCAGACACTTGCGCGGCGCATCTCTATCTGGTAAGCGAAAAAAAGGCGAAAGCAACCTTTCGCTCCTTACTCGACTTAGATCAAGACTTAGAGTGTGTGTTGGAAGTTCTTTTTTCTGACCTGAAGAATGACTGACCTATGCGGATAAAGATTCCTTCCGCTCTCTCGGCATCACCTGGGACTGAGGTTCATTCTTTTTGCGGCGAAGCAGCCACAACAGATACCAGAGCACGGCCAGGTTAATCAGCAACAGGCTGAGCCGGAACCAGTTGGGATGGCGTGCCAGCTCGTAGAGCTCCCATGGGAGGAAGGAGATGGTCAGAATCAGGGTAAGGTACTCGGCCCACACCTTTTCCAGCATCAGGCCGATGCCCTCGGTGAGAGCCAGCGCCGAGTAGGCGAAGGTCGCAAAGCTGATCTGCAGCAGGCGGTGGGTGTCGATCAGGTCCACCTTCTCCATCAGCAACGTCACGACACGGCTTTCGGGATCGAACTTGAGGGCCGTCGCCAGCCGCAACATCTCGTCAGCCAGATCCTTGTGCAGCAAATGCAGTGCGCCAATGCCCAATGCGAAGAAGAAGATGGCCTTACCCAGCTTGAACAGGCCAATCATCATCAGGCCGCGGTCGCGGTGGTGCACCGGCGCCGCCTCCCCTTGGTCGTTCGATGCCGTCTTCCATGGCTGATTGGAGGTTAACCGACTTGCCATCCTGATTCTCAGTTGACGGTCTTACAGCACAAATGTCAACGCCCCCTCCAGGGTAGTTCGTCACTTCTAACGGCAACTTATTGTTGCGGAGCAGCATAGGAACGATTTCCCGAATCGGCTTAAGCACACGGTCCTCGCGAACCCGCACCTCTTGCATCGTGGAGAGGGAGATTCTCACGACAAAACCGGGAGGCTTTCACTTTAGAGTGCCGGGCAGCATTGCGAATGCATTCTTCCTTCGAGCTGCTGCGATCCGGATAATTCAGGAGTGACGAGCCAGTACCTGGTCCATCATTTTTTTGAGGTGCGGCCGTGCCTTTTCGAGCGCCGTCTCGGCGTTGATGCCGTAGCGCAGGCGCAGGGACTCGACTTTGCCGTGCTCGATAAAGGCATCGGGCCAGCCGATGCGAACGACGGGAACGTTCAGCTCCAGCTCATTCAGCGCCTCCATCACGGCCGAACCGAAGCCACCGGCCAGCACATGATCTTCAAGCGTGACGATAAGGCCGCAGCGTGAGCCGAAGTCAGACAGGCAGGCACGATCGATCGGCTTGGCGAAGCGCGGATTGATGACCGCGGCCGCAAAGCCCTCGTGCTCCAACATCTCCTTGAGGCGCACTGCTTCGGGCAGCATCGCTCCGAGCCCAAGGATGGCGACATCGGCGCGTCCGGGATCGCTGATGATCTCGGCCTTGCCGATCTCGAGCGCGACGGGCTGTGCCTTGGGCGTGGCGCCAGGCCCGGTACCGCGAGGGTAGCGGATAGCCGATGCGCCGGGATGCAACATGGCGGTGTACATCATGTCCTGCAGCTCGTCCTCGTCCTTGGGCACCATGTGGATGAGGTTCGGGACGGAGCGCAGGTAGCTGATGTCGAAGAGGCCGTGGTGCGTGGGGCCGTCGTCGCCGCTGAGGCCACCACGGTCCATACAGAAGACAACTGGAAGATTCTGCAGCGCAACGTCGTGCACGATCTGATCGAAGGCCCGCTGCAGGAAGGTGGAGTAGATGGCGCAGAAGGGCTTGTATCCCTTGGTCGCCATACCTGCGGCGAAGATGACGGCGTGCTCTTCTGCAATACCAACGTCGAAGTAGCGCTTGGGGTGGTGCGGACGGAAGAGGTCGAGCGCCGTGCCGTTGGGCATAGCCGCCGTGATGGCGACAACCTTTTCATTGAGATTGGCCAGCTTGGTCAGGCTTTCCGCAAAGATCTCGGAGTAGGTCTTCTGCCCGGCCGACTTGGTCTCGCCCGACTCCGGATCGTAGGGCCCGAGGCCGTGGAACTTCTTCTGCTTCTCCATCGCGGGCGGAAAGCCTTTGCCCTTTTGCGTGATGGCGTGGAGCACGACAGGCTTGTTCTGCTGCTTGAGAAACTTCAGGGTCTCGATCAGCAGCGGCAGGTTGTGGCCGTCGATGGGGCCGTAGTAACTGAGGCCGAACTCCTCGAAGAGCATGCCCGGGCCGATGAGTCCCTTGGCGGCCTCCTCGGCCTTGCGCACGACGTGGCGGGCAGCCTTGCCACCGAACTTCTCGATCAGGCCAGCGGCCTTGTCGTGCAGGTTGGAGAAGGTCTCGTTGGCGGTGATCTTGTGGAAGTACTCTGCGATGGCGCCGACGTTCTTGTCGATGGACCAGTCGTTGTCGTTGAGGATGACGATCATGCGGCGCGTCTGCGCGGCGATGTTGTTCAGGGCTTCGAACGAGATGCCGTTGGTAAACGCAGCATCGCCCGCCAGAGCGACGACGTGCTCGGTGCCGCCGGCAAGATCACGGGCCACGGCCATGCCGAGCGCGGCTGAGAGAGCTGTACCTGCATGCCCTGCACCGTAGCTGTCGTGGTCGCTCTCGGTGCGCAGCATGAAGCCGTTAAGGCCTTCGGGCTGGCGGATGGTGTGGAAGCGCTCTTCGCGGCCAGTCAGCAGCTTGTGCACGTAGGCCTGGTGGCTGACGTCGAAGACGAAGCTGTCCCTGGGAGTCTCAAAGACATAGTGCAGGGCGATGGTGAGTTCAACGACACCAAGATTAGGGCCAATATGCCCACCGGTCTTGGCGACGCCTGTGATGAGCCTCTCGCGAATCTCCTCAGCGAGACGTTCAAGCTCAACCATCGAGAGTCGTTTGACGTCCTCTGGCGACTTGATCTTTTCTAGAAACCCGTTCATCTGCACATCCTGATACGGCGGCCTTGCCTACAAGAACTACGAACCAACTTGACGCCAGAATTCTTCCGTCCCGGTCGTTATAGCCGTTAAGTATACCAACCATGGCTGCAGGTCTCGGTCCTGCGGCGACGGAGAGTGGGACGTTGGAGGTGCCCCGCTGGTAAGCAGTCCAGTTCCCGGAGAGCCCTAAATCTGCGAGTACGGCAGCGGACTGAGGACGAGATTGTCGACGTTGCTGACGATCGCCTCAAAGTTATAGCGGGGATCGGAGGAGAGCTTCTTCCAGTCCGGATCGTCGACGAAGCGCTTCCAGCCCGCCTCCAGTGCCGCCGTGTCGGGAAAGGTCAGCATATAGGTCAGCTTAGGCAGGTTCGGACCGATCAGGCCGTCGGAGTAGAAGACCGCCTCGCAGCCAGCCTTCTTGAAGAAGGCAAACTCGCCGTGATGAAACATCTCCACCTTGCGGACGTGGTCGCCGTAGGTCGGGCTCTCATAGGTCCGTAGCTGGAAAATCCGCTTTGTTTTCTGTGCAGTAGCGGTAGGGATGGCAAGTTTCGGCCAGCCTTCGAAGGCCTTATAGAGCGTGCTCTCCACCCGCTCAAAGGGCGGCTCCTTCGCCGATGAGGTCCAGAAGGGCTCGGCCAGTTTCAAGAATTCGCTGTCGGCAGCGAGCAGCAGGTCAAGATCGACGATGGTCTCGAGCTTCGATCCGGGAATCAGGACATAGTAGGTCGGCGTCTGCGGGCCGATGTCGACGCGGAAGACACCGATGGGCGAGAGCCCCATGCGGTTGGCTGCGGGAATGAAGGCGTTGGCGAAGAACTGGTCGGCCGCCTTCGTCTGGGGTCCGCTGCGAAAGCTGTAGCGGCGCAGCTGGTAGTACTCGTGCGAGGCAGAAGGCTGGGCCTGAAGCTCAGGGGTCATGGTGGCGGCAGAGGTCGCAAGCGCGGCCTTAAGGAAGTTCCTTCGTTGCACGGAGAGTCTCCTGGGCACAAATGAAAGGCGCAGCAAGTCTAGCAATCGAGAGGCTATTCGGCCATACCCTCTATGACGGTCTCGCTGATGGGCTCAAGCCCGAACTCGCCCTCCCACCGCGCCACGACGGCAGAGGCCAGGCAGTTGCCGACCACATTCACCGTGGTGCGGGCCATGTCGGCGAGGGCGTCGACCCCTAGCAGAACGAAGATCGGCTCGGTCGGCAGGCTGAAGGTCGCAGCGGTCGCAAGCAGAACCACCAGCGTAGCCCGGGGAACGCCCGCGACCCCCTTGCTGGTGAGCATCAGCGTTCCCATCAGCAGGATCTGCTGGGTCAGCGAGAAGTGCATACCTGCTGCCTGGACGACAAAGATGCTGGCAGCAGCAAGATAGAGCGTCGAGCCGTCGAGGTTGAAGCTGTAACCAGCGGGAATGACAAAGGCCACGATGCGGCGCGGCACGCCGAGCGCCTCCATCGCCTCCATCGCCCGAGGAAGCGCGGCCTCGCTGCTGGCGGTCGCAAAGGCGATGGTTGCAGGCCCTGCGACCGCCGCTATAAAGCGACGGATCGGGACACCGGTAAAGAACGCGACCGGCAGCAGCACGAACAATCCAAAGGCGAGCAGCGCGCCGTACACGGTCAGAAGCAGCTTGCCAAGGTTGAGGAGCACGCCAAGCCCCATGTGTCCAACGGTAAAGGCCATGGCCGCTCCGACACCGACAGGCGCGACGTACATGACCACGTTGGTGAAACGGAACATCACCTCGCTGAGGCTCTCGCACAACGCGAGCACGGGGGCGCGGCGGCTCTCGCTAAGACCGGCCAGGGCGATGCCAAAGAGCACGGCAAAGACGGCTACCTGCAGGATCTGCCCTTCAGCGATGGACTTGGCGATATTTTCGGGAACGACGTGAATGAGGAAGTCCTGCCAGTGGGCAGCAGGCGGAGAAGCGTGCGGCACGTCTGCCGAGACCGCGACGCTGGTCGGAAGGGTGAGGCCAACGCCGGCACGGCTGAGGTTGATGGCGGTCAGTCCAACGACCAGGGCGAGCGTGGTGAGCACCTCGAAGTAGATGAGGCTCTTAAGTCCCATCCGGCCGACGCTCTTTAGATCGCCATGCCCGGCGATGCCGGTGATGAGCGTGGCGAGGATGAGGGGGGCAACGATGGTCTTGATGAGGCGCAGGAAGATGTCGCTCAGGAAGCGCAGCGAGACGGCAAAGGCAGGGGCGTCAAAGCCAAGCTCCGCTCCGGCCAGCATCGCGAAGAAGATCCAGGGCGTCAGTGAGCGGCGCCTGATAGCCCATGCAGCCATGGCGAGCAGACCCAGCCAGCGCAGCACCACGGCGGCGTGCGAGCCGCTGTCGGTAAAGATAGCGAGCAGAACGCCGGCAACAAGCAGCAGGGCGGCGACTCCGATCAGGGTGCGTTGCGATAGTGGGAGGCTCACTTCGCGCAAGCATATCAGTAACGTGACGATGGAACTCCGTAACGTGACCCTGAGGTGGAATGTCTGCGGGCAGAACAGTTTCCCTCAGGCGATCCACAGCATTTCCAGCGGTAGAAATGGGGTATAAAGGGCTTTCCACTCTATCTGATGAGAGTGAGACTCCAGTCCCTCCCTGGGACCCATCTAAGTAGAGAGCTCCGTCCGATAACGAGATGCGCGGAACCCCATCCGCTACTGTTCGTCACGGAGTCTTCGAACTTCGAGGATGACATGTATAAGCTGCAGAAAATAATGCTTTTCCCTGCCTGTGCTCTGTTGTGCGCGATGACGGCTCGTCCAATGCTGGCGCAGATTCCATCGGCACAGACTTCGCTGGATGGGCTCACGCAAAAGCCGACGCCTGTAAGTCCGCTCACCAATCCGATGCTCTCTGATGGCGCGATTCAGCTGATTGAACTTGAAAGCAAGTTTGCACAGGACGTTGCGAAGGGTGGAGGAAAGGCATTTGCCAACTGGTTTGCCGACGATGCCGTAACGCTAAACAACGGTCAGCCTGTAGTCCACGGCAAACTGGCCATCGCCGCGAAGGCGAACTGGGACCCCAAGGAGTACCAGCTGAGCTGGACGCCGGAGGGAGCGCAGATGGGCTCCTCCAACGACATGGGTTTTACCTGGGGCCACTATGAGGGCAGGTCCAAGGACAAAAACGGTCAAGCCGTGACCATCGCCGGCCGTTACATCACGATATGGAAGAAGATGCCGGACGGAGAGTGGAAAGTCGTCATGGATGCGAGTGCGAACGAGCCCCCCGCAGCGGGCGAATGCTGTGTGGTTCCAAAACCTTAGGCCCGCCGCTACACCTAAAGTAGCAGTGCGGGGCGGGAAAGCAACTCCTACCATCGGATTGGACGATGAACGCTCTTTCAGTCAAAGACGAAGCGCTTCGAATGCAGGCTCTCGAGCAATACGAAGTGGTCAATCCGGCGACGGATCCCGTTCTTGACGAGATCGTTCGTCTTGCTGCCCAGCTGTGCGATACACCGGTAGCTGTCGTGTGCCTGGTGACGCAGGACCGGCTGCTGCTGAAGGCGCGTTTTGGCGTTGAGGTCCCTGAGGTCTCCCTGGGAAGCCTGCCCTGCGAGACGACCATCCAGGGAGACAGCGTCTATGAGCTGACCGAAGCTCGTCTGCACCCGGACTTCATGCCGGACGGCATCGTGCTGGATCGCCGACTCTATCGCTTCTATGCCGGAGCTCCACTGGCCACGCCGGGCGGCATCAACATCGGCACGATCTCTGTACTGGACCACGGTCCACGGCAGCTGTCTGCTGCGCAGACCGATGCGTTGGCTGTCCTGGGCAGGCAGGTGATTACACGGCTGGAGTTGAACGGACGTATCCGGCAGATGGATCGCGATGCGCGATCGCAGCGCAGGATCGAATCGGCGTTGACGGTAGAGCGCAACTTTGTCTCCGCGGTTCTGGACACGGTGGGCGCACTGGTGGCTGTCTTCGATACCGCGGGACGGATCGTTCGCTTTAACCGGGCCTGCGAGATGGCCTCCGGCTACGACTTTGCCACCCTTGTGGGGCGCTATCCGTGGGACCGGCTGATTCCCCGCCACGAGATCCCCGAAGCTATTGAAACCTTCGAGCGCCTACGCAGTGGACCCTTTCCGGCCGTCTTTGAGAACCACTGGCTGAGCCGCGACGGAAGCATCCGGCGTATTGCCTGGTCGGCGACGGCGCTGAAGGATGCGCAGGACCAGGTGACGTTCCTCATCGCGACGGGCATCGACGTGACGACACAGCGTGCCGCCGAGCTGACGCTGCGCGAGAGCGAGGCACGCTACCGCCAGCTGGTCGAAGGCTCGCTGGGCATGGTGTTTACGCATGACATGCGGGGCCGCCTCTTGTCGGTCAACATCCACGGCGCCTCCACAATCGGGCGCACCGTGGAGGATATGGTCGGCACTCCCCTGGCGAGATTTGTACCTGCAGATCGGCGTATGGCGATCGACGACTACCTCAAGTCCATCGCCGACTCGGGCGAGGCGCAGGGCATGCTGTATCTGGAGCATACCGACGGCGAGACGAAGGTGATCGCCTATCGCAACAAGCTGATTAATTCTCCCGGACGGACGCCTTATGTTCTGGGGTTCGGCGTCGACATCACCGAGCAGGTTCGCGCCGAGGGGCGGCTGAGGACTTTGACCACGCAGTCGGATTCCATCCTGGAGTCAGTCGGCGATGGCATCTACTGCATCGATCTCGATGGACAGGTCACGGTAGTAAACGCCGCCGCCGCGCAGATGCTGGGCTATCGACAGGAGGAGATCCTGGGCCGCGTGATGCACAACCTGATCCACCACACGCGGACTGACGGCTCGCCGTATGAGCACGAAGAGTCGCCGATCTGGAAGAGCATAGCGAACTTTGGAACCGCTCGGGTGGCCGGCGAGATCTTCTGGCGCAAGGACGGGACCAGCTTCCCCGTCGAGTACGTCGCACGCCCCTTGATCGACACAAATTCGAGCGAAAGCGGCGAAGCTCGCGCCATCGGAGTGGTCGTGGCATTCACCGATACGACGGAGCGCAGGGCTCTGGACCGGATGAAGGACGAGTTCATCTCGACGGTCTCTCATGAGCTGAGAACGCCTTTGACATCGCTGCGCGGCGCGCTTGGCCTGCTGGCCGGTGGGGCCCTGGATGCGCGGCCGGAGAAGGCGCGGCAGATGCTCGATATTGCGATCAACAACACGGATCGCCTGGTAAGGCTGGTCAACGACATCCTGGACCTGGAGCGCATCTCGAGCGGCAAGAGCGAGCTGCACTCCACCGTTATCTCGGCAGAGGATCTCCTGCTGCGGGCCGTCAGCAAGCAGCAGACGCGTTCGCCACGGCCAAGCGCAAGGTTTTACAGCGATGCCAACGGAGTCACCGTCTGGGCCGATCCTGACCGCATCCTGCAGGTACTGGACAACCTGCTTTCGAACGCCATCAAGTTCTCTCCTCCGGGTGGGGAGATCTACCTGACGGCACGCAATCTGGACGATTATGAGGCGCTGTTCGCGGTCAGCGACAAAGGCCCCGGCATCGCGGAAGACAAGCTGGAGCACATCTTCGACCGCTTTCAGCAGGGCGATGCGTCAGACACACGCACGATGGGAGGAACCGGCCTGGGGTTGGCAATCTGCCGCAGCATCGTCAACCAGCACGGCGGCCGCATCTGGGCCAGCAGCACGCCCGGCAAGGGCACGACCTTCCACTTCACGCTGCAAACCAGGCCGCGGACCAATCTACGATAGTCCGCGGCCTGATCGCTCAGTCTATTCGTCGTTCTCGCGCAGCTTGGCGATGACGGCGAAGTCTTCGAGGGTGGTCGTGTCGCCCTTCACATCACCCGTCGTGGCAAGTTCGCGAAGAAGGCGGCGCATGATCTTGCCGCTGCGGGTCTTGGGCAGAGCGTCGGTGAACCGTACATCGTCAGGACGTGCCAGCGCTCCGATCTCCTTGGCCACCCACTGGCGGATCTCCTGCTTCAGCTCCTCTGAGACTTTTTGGCCGTGTTCCAGCGTGACAAAGGCGCAGATGGCCTGTCCCTTGAGATCGTCGGGGCGACCAACGACGGCAGCCTCCGCGACCTTGGGATGAGCGACGAGTGCAGACTCGACCTCCATGGTTCCAAGGCGGTGGCCGCTGACGTTGAGCACGTCGTCGACCCGGCCCATGAGCCAGTAGTAGCCATCACTGTCGCAACGTGCACCGTCGCCCGTGAAATAACTGCCGGGGACCTCGGTGAAGTAGGCTTCGCGGTAGCGCTCGGCGTTGCCGTAGACCGTGCGAGCGAGCGAGGGCCACGGCGTGCGGAAGACGAGCAGGCCACCCTGGCCGTTGGGCACGGGCTCTCCCTCTTTTGTAACCACTTCAGGAACAATGCCAAAGAAGGGCCGCGTGGCGGATCCGGGCTTGGTCGCGACAGCCCCGGGAATGGGCGCGATCATGATAGCCCCGGTCTCGGTCTGCCAGAAGGTATCGACGATGGGGCAGCGCTCCTTACCGATCTCGCGGTGGAACCACATCCATGCCTCGGGATTGATGGGTTCGCCGACGGTACCGAGCAGGCGCAGCGAGTCGAGCGAGTGCTTGCGGACCCAGTCGACGCCACACTTGGTGAAGAAGCGGATGGCCGTGGGAGCGGTGTAGAAGATGGTGACCTTGTGCGCGTCGATGATCTTCCAGAAACGGTCGTTCTCGGGGAAGTTAGGCGCGCCCTCGTACATGACGACGGTCGCTCCATTCTGCAGCGGCCCGTAGACGACGTAGCTGTGGCCGGTAACCCAGCCGATGTCGGCCGAGCACCAGTACACATCGTCATCGTGCAGATCGAAGATGTATTTCGAGGTGAGATAAGTCTGCACGGAGTAGCCGCCGGTCGTGTGCAGCAGCCCCTTGGGCTTGCCGGTGGTCCCTGAGGTGTAGAGCAGGTAGAGCGGATCTTCCGCATCCATCGGCTCTGCGGGGCAGTCCGGCGCGGCCTTCTGCATGGCGTCGTGCCACCAGATGTCGCGGCCTTCGGTCATCGGGACTTCGGTGTTGCCGCGCTTGAAGACGACAACGTTCTGGACCGTGGGGCACTGCTTCAGCGCTTCGTCGACGGTGCGCTTGAGGGGAACCTCGGTGCCACGGCGATAGGAGATGTCCTGCGTGATGATGGCGAGGCAGGCGGAGTCGTTGACGCGGTCGACGATAGCGTGTGCGGCAAAGCCTCCGAAGACAACCGAGTGCACGGCGCCGATGCGGGCGCAGGCGAGCAGCGCGATGGCCAGCTCGGGACACATACCCATGTACACGGCAACGCGGTCGCCCTTACGGATGCCGATTCCCTTGAGCACATTGGCGAAGCGCTGGACCTCGGCATGCAGTTCGCCGTAGGTGATCTTGCGGACCTCGCCGGGTTCGCCCTCCCAGAGCAGAGCGACCTTGTCGCGACGCGAGCCGAGTGCGTGGCGATCGACGCAGTTGTGCGCCATGTTGAGCTTGCCATCCACGAACCACTTCGCGCCATGGGCAGAACCATCGGGGCCGGTCTCGAGGACACGCGACCAGGGGGTGAACCAGTCAAGCTCCGAGGCGGCCTCGGCCCAGAACTCTTCAGGCTGCTCGACGCTGCGGCGGTACATGGCCTCATATTGCTCGAGGCTTTTAATGTGCGCCTTCTCGCTGAACGCGGCCGATGGTTCGAATGAACGGTTCTCTCTGAGGCTTGAGCTCAGATTGGCTTTCGTCTCTACACTTACAGTCACTTCCCTGCCCCTCCGTGATGTGCCAACTACGTTACGCCACCGATCGCACGACCGGCAACGGCGGCGAGGTTTTGGGGCCTAAAACAGGTCTTTTGTCCTACTGAAGCAGGCTGATGGCGGCACTTGTCATGGCAGTGACCCCGGTGCGGAGAGCGGGCTCCGGCAGAGGCGCAAAATGCGCCGAGTGCAGCGCAGGCATGGAGAGGCCCTTGGCCTGGTGGTCGGCAAAGTCCTTCGGATCGTCGGCGCCGAGCCAGAAGATGACGTAAGGCACCTTGCCGTTATCGCCGAAGAAGCCAAAGTCTTCGCTGCCCATGATCGGCTTCACGTCGATGACGTGATCGGCACCGAGTTTGTCTTTGAAGACGCTGACAAGCTTTGCGGAAAGCGCGGGATCGTTGATGGTTGCCGTGGTGGACTCGTGTTCGAGGACGTTCACGATTGGCATGCGGTCCTCGGGAACTCCGGCAGCGATGGCAACTCCGCGGGCGGTGCGCTTGACGCCTTCGATGATGGTCTGCCGAACCTCTTCGCTGTAGGCACGGGTGGTCAGCTCCAAGCGAACCTCGTCGGGGATGATGTTGCGCTTGGTGCCGCCGTGGATCTGTCCGATGGTGACGACGGCGGGCTGCTGAGGCGGCACGGAGCGACTGACGACGGTCTGCACCTCGGTGATGAACTCGCCAGCCATCATCACTGGATCTTTACCTGCCTCAGGTGCGGAGCCGTGGCTGCCGATGCCGCGCATGATGACGTCGATGGAGGTGGAGCTGGCGAGGGCAGGACCGGGCACAACCGCAACCAGCCCCGCGGGGAAGGGTGAGTCGTGCAGCGCGATGGCCATGTCGGGCTTGCCGAAGCGCTCGTAGAGGTGGTCATCCATCATCGCTTTCGCGCCGTCGATGGTCTCTTCGCTGGGCTGGCCGACGAGCATCAGCGTACCGTGCCACTGGCTCTTCATGGCAGCCATGGCGCGGGCGACGCCGACCAGCGTGGTGACGTGGATGTCGTGCCCGCAGGCGTGCATGACGCCGACCTCCTGCCCGGCGGGATTGGTGGAACGAACCTTACTGGCGTAGGGCAGGCCGGTGTCCTCGGTGACGGGGAGAGCATCCATGTCGGCACGGATAAGGAGAGTCGGGCCGGAGCCGTTCTTCATGATGCCGACGACGCCATAAGCCTGCGATCCGTCGTAGTAGCGGCCGATGCGATCGGTGACGGTGAAGCCGTCTTTGCGAAGTTCCGAGGCGACGAAGGCGGAGGTCTTCTCTTCGTGATGAGAGAGCTCTGGCGCGGCGTGCAGCTGCTTATAGGTGGCGACGAGATTGGGTGTTTCGTGGCCGACGAATGTCTTTACATCCTGCGCTACGGCCGAAGCCGCAACTGCACCGCACGCCATGACAGCAAGCCAGCTCTTCATCCAGGCACTCTCCTTGAATGCACTTATGATGGCACAGGCGTTTGGGCGGCAAGGCATAGAATCGAAAGGTCATGGCAAACAGCACCCTCTTCTGGTCCGTCGGGATCGGCTTCTTCCTGGGCTTCGCCTTTGGCGTGGGCTGCGCGCTTGCGGTGATGTATTCGATCTTCATGGGTGGCTATCGAGCCGCGTTGCGGGACGCGCGCATGGCCGAGCCGCCGGAACGCTACCGGAAGACGCTGGAGAAGATCTCGGACACACCGTAGAGGCGATCCTAGCCCCGCGTGGCGAGCAGTGCTTTGAGCTCCCTGACTTCGGCGGTCAAGGCCTTGATGTCAGCGAGGATCTCTCCGCGCTGGCGCCCTTCGCGGAGGGGGTCTGCCTGCTCCACATAAAAGTTTCCGCTGGGCTCAAGCACGCATTTTTCAACCTCGGAGTAGTCATTGAGGCCCTGTTTATGCAAAACGCTTTTCAGCTCGAGTTCAGTGAGCGCCTCGCGCTTCATGGCATCCCAGTCGACCTTGCCGTGGAGGATGAGCACCGCCTGATGACCTTCCAGCATGCTGTTGAGCTTCGGCGAGCGGAACAGGAGGCGCGAGACAAGGTAATTGGTGGCGAGCAGCGAGAAGACACCGACGATGCCGCCCGAGACGGTATTGTCATCGCCAATGATGGCGTTCTGCACAGTGTTGGAGAGGCAGAGGAGGACGACGAGATCGAAGGGATTGAGTTGCGCCAGCTCACGTTTGCCGAAGAGGCGAATGAAGAAGACCAGGCAGAGATAGACGATCACGGGCCGCAGGATCTTTTCCAGCAGCGGAAGGTGCAGGTGGAACATGCTCTCGATCACAGAAGAAGCTCCTATGAACCGTAAGACGCCTGCGGCCCATGATGTGTCTCTTAGGCGTAACGCTTGAGGTGCCAGCTCCAGGCGCTCTCGATGATCTGATCGAGCTCTCCGAGGGCAGGCTTCCAGCCGAGATCGGCCTTGATCTTCTCGGAGCTGGCGACGAGCACGGCGGGATCGCCGGGGCGGCGGTCATGCTCTTCGACCTTGATCGGCTTGCCGGTGACGCGCTCGACCGACTGGATGACCTCACGAACGGTGAAGCCCTGGCCATTGCCGATGTTGTAGATCAGGCGGCTTTGCTGCTCAAGCGCTGCCAGGGCGAGGAAGTGGGCCTGGGCGAGGTCGTGGACGTGGATGTAGTCGCGGACGCAGGTGCCGTCCTTGGTGGGGTAGTCCTTGCCGAAGACCTTGATGCTCTCGCGACGTCCCATTGCGACGTCGAGGATGAGGGGGATGAGGTGAGACTCGGGCTCGTGGGCCTCACCGTAGCCATCGATGGCACCGGCGACGTTGAAGTAACGCAGGCTGGCGTAGCGGAAGCCGTGAATGCGGTTCATCCAGGTGAGCATCTGTTCGACGAGGAGCTTACTCTCACCGTAGGCATTGGTCGGAAGCAGCTGGGCGTCTTCGGTGATGGGCGTGGAGAGCGGCTCACCATAGCAGGCTGCGGTCGAGCTGAAGACCAGTTTGTTGTGGCCGGTGGCGAGCATGGCCTCAAGCAAAGTGAGCGTGGACATAGTGTTATTGCGGAAGTAGAGCTCGGGGACCTTCATGCTCTCGCCCGCCTCAATAAGAGCGGCGAAGTGCATCACGCCATCGAATTGTCCGTCGCGCAGGGTGGCTTCGATGAGGGCGCGGTCGGCGAGATCCCCTTCAACCAATTTCGCTCCGGGCGCTACGGCAGAAGGTTTGCTATGGCAGAAGTTGTCGAAGATGGTTACCTGATGGCCGCCGGCGAGCAGCAGACGGCTGACCGTTCCACCGATGTAACCTGCACCGCCGGTTACTAAGATGTTCATTTCACGCTCCTTTTAACATTTACTGCGTACCACGAAAGTATCAGTGCCAACCCAGCTAGGTTGGGGCACTATACTGCTAGTAGTGAATTGGCAGGGACCTAACATGACGGAATGGTCCTCCGATTGCACGGTCTGCTGCAACCTTTGACGCAAGTCTTCCCGTCTGTCTTAGAAACATCGTGCGACGTGACTACCATATCCCGTCGACCATTGTTGCACTGAACGGGCAAGAGTATGTGCCTCTTCATCTTGACCGGCTGACGACGAGGTCTGATTCCGGTGTTTGAAATCTGGGCCAGGAAATATCGCTGGCCGATGTGAAACTCCCACGCCCCTCCCCAGAGCAGGCGACTTGAAGGACATTTATGGCGAAGCCGCTTCGTACCGAAGATCTCACTCCGCAGAGCAAACAATTCACCCATTTTGGCGTATTGAACGATGGCACGCAGAGCAAGGGATCGCTGTTCACCTCGCTCACGCTGAATATCGTCATCGCGATTATTGTCTGCATCGTGGGAGCTGCCGCGAAGAAGACCATCGAAAAGCGTCAGAAGCTGACCGAACTGAGCCTCGCGCCCCTTCCAAAGCAGATTGAGCCCATCAGGCCGAAGCCCGTGCTGAAGAAGCTGCCTCCGGTCCCCGTCGTCAAGGTCGAGCCGCCGAAGATCAAGATGCCGGACGTGAAGATGCCGGAGCCGCCGAAGGTTCCGGAGGTGAAGATGGTAGAGCCGAAGCCGATCGTGGTGCCTGCACCGCCCAAGGCAGTGGTGGCTCCCCCGGCTCCAAAGGTCGTCAATCTTGGCCATCCGGCACCTGCCGCGGTGGTGAATAACTCGCCCCACCCCTCCGCCGTGGCGCTTGGGCAGACCAACAATCCCATTGCTCCTTCGGACCGCCCTGCGACTGCCTCTATCAACCTTGGTCAGCGTGGAATGGCCGGCATGCCGGCGTCCAACACAGGCAGCGGTCCACGTGCATCAGCCGTTTCACTCGGCTCCGGCTCTCCGACCAGCCAAACAATGGCCGGGAACGGCACGCGGCCGGTTCAGGGCGTGAAGCTGGGTGTCGCTGGCGGGACGGGACCAATGAATTCGACCGGCCGCGTCGCCGGACCGGTAAACCTGGGCCAGGCGCAGCAGCCTGCGATGCCGAAGCCAAATATGCCTAGCTCCACCGCGGCTCATGCCCCTAAGGTGCTGTTCAAGCCGCGTCCTGAATACACGGCTGAGGCAGTCAAGCTGCGCATCGAAGGTACGGTTTCGGTTCGCCTGAAGGTAGCCGCCAACGGAGCGGTTCATGTGCTCGGTGTAACGAGCGATCTTGGCCACGGTCTTGGCGAATCCGCGATCCGGGCTGTCCAGTCAACCAGGTTTTCTCCTGCCACCGATGCCTCCGGCAATCCGGTGGACTGGGAGGGTGTCGTCAACGTAGCTTTCCAACTTGCGGGATAAATTGGCATACAGCCAAGCTAACCTGCTGCAATTTTTTGCATCTGCATTACCATCGACACAACCATTTTCGGGGATGCCCAACGTCACCGCAGGAGCTTTTAAACCATGAATTTCAGGAAACACCCTACGGCCAGTCTGGCACTGGCCCTTCTGGCCACCAGCGTCACGGCTCAGGCCGCGTTTGCCCTGCCGTTGCTGGGCAAGAAAAAGACCGATCAGGATGTCCTGCCGGCGCGCAAGCTCACAGCAAACCAGAATCAGCTGATCGATAAGGCCATTGCTCGTGAGAAGGAGGTCATTAAGACCGTCAAGGAGCGCGCTCCCCTGGTGGAGACCTACATCCAGAACATGCGACCTGACCCCGTCCTAGGACAGGCTCCGGACGCGGATCAGCACTTTCTCAGCCGAGTGGAATTTGACCGGATTATCGGCGGCCAGAGCTACAAGGTCAACAAGACAACCTCGCAGGGCAGCAACGGTAGCGGCAAGCTGGGCTTCTTCAAGAATTCCCTCTCAGCCATCACCGGTCTGAGCGGCGGCCTGCATCTCCAGTTCAACGAGACGGGCTTCATCCAGATGATTCTGATGGACTCGAATGACTTCGACCGTCAGCATTATGTCTTTGGCTACGTCCGCAACGAGTTCCTCGGCACCACGCCGACCGCTGTCTTTGACGTAACGCCGATCAACGGCAAGCGCGCCACAGGCCGATTCTATGGCCGTATCTGGGTGGAGACGCGCAACGGCAATGTTGTTCGCTTCAACGGTGACTTCGCCGGATCCGAAAAAGATGTTCGCGAGTACTACCACTTCGACAGCTGGCGTACCAATGTGCAGCCTGACATGTGGCTGCCGACCTCCTTCTACGTGGAAGAGAGCGATCCGAAGAGTATCTCGCGCAGCCTGAAGTTCAAGGCGATCAACAACATCTGGGGTTATGCGCTAAAGGTTCCGCAGAAGGACGCTGAGAATACGTCGATGGATGTGGTTGGCGCAACAGATGTCAGCACGGATGCGCAGGATGTCAGCCCGCTCGGCGCGCAGCGCGCGTGGGTTCAGCAGGCTGAGGACAACGTCGTGGAGCGCCTCTTCCAGGCAGGCCTTCTGGATGCTCCCAGCGACTTCGACAAGACGCTCGAGGCGCTGGCTGGAAATATCCTCGCCTATAACAACATCACCCTCTCGCGTCCGATCCATGTCCGTACGCTGATGACCGAGCCGCTGGAGTCTCTGTCGGTCGGAAACACGATCATTCTGTCCAAGGGTCTACTGGATACGACCGCTATCATCAGCCAGGACGGCGCTCAGCAAATGGGCAACCTGAATGCTGTTCTCGCATTCCAGATCGCCCACATTCTGCTGGGGCACCGTCTGGATACGAAGTACGCCTTCAATGACCGTCTGCTGTTTCCGGCGAATTCGGTCTTCAATCGCATTCCCATGCACCATACGGATGCGGACAATACGGCCGCCGCGAAGAAGGCAATGGAGCTGCTGAGCGCCAAGGAGCTTGAGGGTGGCCAGCAGTACTTCGGCCTTTACCTGCAGCAGCTGCAGGAGCGCGTCAAGCCGCTGAAGTCTCTGAACGAGCCGATGATCGGCGACGGACTGGTGAAGAGCGATGCTGATCCAACGTTCTGGATGGCAGCGATCATCGCCAAGGCTCCGAAGCTCGACATGAAGGATGTGAAGCAGCAGGCTGCAATGCCACTCTCCAGCTTCACACGCCGCGACCCCTGGACCGATCAGCTCGTCACGCTGCATGCGGGCTTCGAGCCGCTGCTCTCGCCGGCAGACAAGATGCCGTTCGAGGTCACCCCGGTCTATATCAAGCTCGGATATTACAAGCCACCTACGGAAGCAGCAGCGCAGCAGCCTGCGGCCGCTGCTCCCGCAGAATCGACCGAAGCACAGCCGGCAGCGCAACCGCCTGCTGCTGCAACACAGGCTCCTCCACAGAACTAAGGGCTTAAACAATGATGGCCAGCTGCGGCTGGCCATCATTGTTTAAGCAGGAATTATCGAGATCTCCCGGCGAATCTCCCACAAATAAGTCCATAAGCGGAACCAAGCCGCTTGCGGGCCAGTCAAACCTTTAGTGTCGATGCGGATCTGCAGCTCAATACGTCCCTTTGATCCTGAGATCCGGGAATGACCTGATCTCGGTATCATGCCGATTCCCCCTGATGTCGCTAATTTGGGGCAGCATACACTTTCTAAGCGATTTATGATGATATTTAAGAACCATTTGGCCTTTTGCTTGCACTACATTTCGATAGCTGTCTCGGTATAAGGCTCCGGTCCTGATGACCGGCAGTCCTATCATCAGGGGGATTCTGTGTTCAGGAAGTTCTTTGTTTGTATGACCCTGCTGGGAGCGCCCGCGGCGCTGCTCGCCCAGGCAGCACCGACGGCAACCAAGCATGCAGATCTACAGGTCGGTGCCGGATTCTCCAGCGTCGGTACGGACTATTATGTTCCCAATCGCGTCGGCGGCACCACGCTTTATTTTGATTACGACTTCTACCACCACTTTGGTATTGAGGGCGAATTCCGGTTTGCCAAGGACTCGGACACCGGAATCTATGAGAAGACCTATGAGGTCGGTGGACGTTACTCCCGCACGTATTTCCAGCGCTTCGCTCCCTACGGCAAGGTGCTCTATGGCCGTGGCGTATTCAATTTTGCGACTGAGGGCGTCACGACAGCCAACCTTGCCTACAACATAGTTTCCTTTGGCGGTGGTCTGGACTACAAGCTCTTCCCTTTTCTGAACCTCCGCGGAGACTACGAATACCAGAACTGGTTTGGGTTCCCCCAGGGCCTGCACCCCAACGTCATTACGATCGGAGCGGCCTACCACTTCGGCGGACTGAGGAAGCGGTCCAAGTAGTCCCAGCTTCGAGATTCATCCTTCCACGAAAAATCCCCGTCCTCGGACGGGGATTTTCATTCTCGGAGGTGCCTCCGAAGAGATTAGAAGTGGTAGGCGACGCCGACCACGGGCATCGAGAAAACCTGCCAGCGGTTGGTCTTGAAGTTATCGAGGCCGAAATTCGGTGTCTTGCCGACGAAGCCACGATACTCGGCACGGATATCCCAGCTGGGGCTCAGCTCGTAGGCAACGCCGCCGCCGAACAGACCACCGATGGTGGTGGTGTTCTTGGTGTCCAGGTTCGTGGTCGCGTAATCACGGATGGGGGTAAAGATCAGGGCGCCGACACCAACTTCCGCGAACGGATAGAAGTTGCGATAGTTACGGAAGTTAAAGACATAAGCGCCTGTAACCTCCTGCTGGCGGGTGTGAATCCGGACATCGGGAAGGAAACTGGTGGAGTACCGCGTCGAGTACTGAGAGAAGGAGTAGTTCAGCTCCAATGCGCTGCGCGGCGTCAGCATGTAGCGATAGCTGGCCAGAATGCCAAGTGTACCGGATGCATTGACCTGTACTGCATTGCCATTAACCTGCGGCGAAAAAACGCCCATTGCGCTGATGCTTGCATCCTGACGGCTCTCCTGCGCAAAACCGGCAGAGGCGGTGGCCAGCAGCAGCGCGCCCAACAACATCGTCTTCTTCATTCTTCGCCAGATCCCTTCAAAAACGTCCACACCGGTCTCGGAGCAAACCACGACTGCTGCGCCATCAAGTACCGTCCCTTCATTGTAAACGCAGGGACGGCCTTCTCTATGCGAGCAGAAAAAAGAAAGGCTGGAGTCTGTGACGCACCTCCAGCCTTTTCATTCGTCCACGATGGCAATCTGCAGTCCCCGGCGCTACTGGGGAGGCGGCTGCGAGCCCTGGCCGCGATTCTGCATGCGCTGCTGCATCTCGGCGATCATGGCGTCGTACTTGGTCTTCTGATCATCGGTGAGGGTGGCCCGGATCTTATCCTGGGAGCTCTTGCGAATCGCCATCATCTTGGGTCGCTTTTCCTCACGCGAGGTGGAGGTGTCCTCGCGCAGCGCCTGCATCTGCTTACCCTGGTCGTCGAGGATGGCCTTGACCTGGGTCTGCTGATCAGAGGTGAGACTGAGCTTCTGGGTCAGCATGTCGAGCTCGTGCTTCTCCATGCCTGGACCGCCGGGGCCACGGGGACCGCCTGCTGGAGGACCGGAGGGGGCCGCATCCTGTGACCATGCCGGTACGCCGCAAAGAACGCCGGCACAGAGTGCGGCGATTGCGATGCGGCCGAATTTTCCTCGCAATTGTGTGAACTTCATCGTCTGTCACCTCGTGTTCGCCGCTGTCCTATCTGCAGACAGTGACTCTGCCCCGTACAGACGCTGGTTTCTGGGAAAATGTTCCTCCCCAGGACCGTGAATTTTCAGGCGATCTCCTACCGCTCCGCCTGAAAACTGTAGGGGTCTCCCTGCGAGGCGGCGTAGGTCTCGACCACCTTGAGGAAGGCCAGCGCCGCGTGCGAGAGATTGGCCTGCTTGCGGTAGACGAGGCGCAACCTGCGTTCGGTCTGCAGTTCAGGGACTTCGATGCGCACGAGAGCACCGCTTTTAAGCTCGGGCTCAACGGTCAGTCGAGGGACCAGGGCGACGCCGTTCCCCATCTCGACGAAGCGCTTGATGGCTTCGAGGGAGGGCAGTTCAACGCCCATTTGCAGCGGAGTTTTGTGACGGTTGAAGGTCTGGATGACCTTTTGCCGCTGCGGCGAAGGGATGTTGTGGGCGATGAAGTTCTGCGTACCGAGCTGGCGAATGGAGACCTTGTCTTTACCGGCGAGGGAGTGGCGCGGGTTGACGACGAAGGCCAGCTCGTCGCGGTAGACGATGACGGACTTCAGCTGGGCATCATCGGGACGAAAGGAGAGGACACCGAACTCGACGGAGTGCATGAGGATCTCGTCGGAGATGCGGCTGGCGAGAGAGCGCTGGACGGCCAGCTTGATGAGCGGGTTGCGGCGGCGGAACTCGTCGAGAAGGGGCAGAAGGTAGAGGCAGGTGTACTCATTAGCCGCGAGATTGAGGCGGCCACGGTGGAGCGAGCGGAGCTCACTGAGGGCGGAAGAGGCTTCGCCGCGCAGATTGAGCAGCTTGGCTGCGTATTCGCGCAGAACCTCCCCGGCATCGGTGAGGGTTCCATCGCGGGAGGAGCGGTCGAAGAGCACCTCGCCGAGTTCGGTCTCGAGCTTGGCGATTGCCTGACTGACGGCAGGCTGAGTACGATGGAGCCGTGAGGCTGCGCGAGAGAAACTGCGCTCCTCGGCGACGGCCAGAAATGTCTCCATCTGGACGAGATCCAATGGTTTTACCTCGTTTCGGGCCGGATGCAGGCAGCGCGAATGATGCGATTAGAAGTTTTGATATGCGCCGAAACCATCATAAGCCTGCGTTATGATAACCCCAGGGATCGAGAGTGACTACCGTTATGCGTGACCCAAACCAGATCGTCTTCTTTGACACCACCCTGCGCGACGGCGAGCAGTCCCCCGGATGCACGATGCATTTGGAGGAGAAGCTCCGCATGGCGCACCAGCTGCGCGACCTCGGCGTGGACATCCTGGAGGCAGGTTTTGCCATCGCCTCGGAGGGGGACTTCCATGCGGTTGAGTCGATCGCCCGTGAGGTGACCGGAACCAAAATCGCCTCGCTTGCACGCTGCAAACGCGAGGACATCGACGCCGCCGGACGCGCAATTCAGCCGGCGAAGTCGAACCGCATTCATGTGTTCCTGGCGTCTTCGGACCTCCACCTGGAGTACAAGCTGCGCATCACGCGCGAGCAGGCGCTGGACCAGACGGCGGAGTCGGTGAAGCACGCCCTGCAGTACACCGACGATGTAGAGTTTTCGACCGAAGACGGCACGCGCACCGACCCCGACTTCCTGGTGAAGATGATCACCGTGGCGGTTCAGGCGGGCGCGACGACGATCAACATCCCCGACACGGTGGGCTACACGACACCGGCAGAGTATGAGGCGCTGTTCCGCATGGTGCGCGAACGGGTTCCGGGCTCGGAGAACGTGATCTATTCGACGCACTGCCACGATGACCTTGGCATGGCGGTGGCGAACACGCTGGCCGGCATCCAGGGTGGAGCGCGCCAGGTGGAGTGCACGATCAACGGTATCGGAGAGCGCGCGGGTAACGCGGCTCTCGAAGAGATTGCTGCTGCCCTGATGGTGCGCCGCGACAAGTTTCCATACACCAGCAACATCAAGCTGGAGAAGCTGTTCCCGACCAGCCAGATGCTGGCCGAGTGCATCAGCTTTGGCGCTGCCCCGAACAAGGCCGTGGTGGGGGCGAACGCATTCGCACACGAGTCGGGTATCCATCAGCACGGCATGCTGGCCAATCCGCTGACCTACGAGATTATGACTCCCGCATCGGTCGGCGCGGGCAATACGAACCTGGTGCTGGGCAAGCACTCGGGGCGCCGTGCGCTGGCAGATCGCCTGGAAAAACTTGGCCACGCGCTGACTCGCGAACAGCTGGACGAGGTATACCACCGCTTTACCGAGCTGGCAGATCGCAAGAAGTCGATCTACGACCAGGACATTCTTGGGCTGCTGAAGCCGGAGAAGGCTCCGGCGACGGTCGCGATCTAAAAACGACGCACAAAGGCAGCCGGGCAACGAAGACCCCTCAACCCTCATAGAAGGAACAGAAACATGCGCCTGAAGATTGCAGTTCTCGCCGGAGACGGTATCGGTCCTGAAGTAACCCGTGAAGCAACGAACATTCTGCGCGCCGTCGCAGAGCTGGGCGGGCATGACTTCACCTTTTCCGAAGCGCTGATTGGCGGCGTCGCCATTACCGCGGCGGGAACACCGCTGCCGACGGCAACGCTGGATACCGCGCTGGACTCCGATGCTGTGCTGCTGGGCGCGGTGGGTGACAACAAGTTCAACGCGCTGACGCCGGACAAGCGCCCGGAGGCGGGTCTGCTGCAGATTCGCCAGGCACTGGGCGGCTATGCCAACCTGCGTCCCTCGGTGGCGTACGCGGCGCTGGCAGGCAGCTCCCCACTTCGTCCTGAGGTGACCAAGGACGTCGACATACTGTTTGTGCGTGAGCTGCTGGGCGGCCTGTACTTCGGTTCGCCGCGTGAGTGGAACAAGCAGACCAACGAGGCGATCAACACGATGCGCTACACCCGCGACGAGGTCGTCCGCGTGGCACGTGTAGCGTTTGAGCTGGCCTCGAAGCGGCGCAAGAAGGTCACGTCGGTCGATAAGGCGAATGTGCTGGAGGTCTCGCAACTGTGGCGCGCGACCGTAACCGAGGTCGCGAAGGATTATCCCGAGGTCACGCTCGAGCATCAGCTGGTTGACTCGATGGCGATGCACATCATGAATATTCCCCGGAACTTCGACGTGGTGCTGACGGAGAATCTGTTCGGCGACATCCTTTCGGACGAGGCCGGTGTGATTACCGGTTCGCTGGGCATGCTGCCCTCGGCGACGATCGGCGGCGCCGTCAACCTGTACGAGCCGGTGCACGGCTCGGCTCCGGACATTGCAGGACAGGGCAAGGCGAATCCGCTGGGTGCGATTCTGACGGCAGCAATGGTGCTGCGCCACTCGGCTGGGCTGGAACAGGATGCACGCGCCGTGGAGCAGGCCGTCCACAAGGTGCTGGAAGCGGGCTACCGGACTGCGGATATTGCGCGTGGAGATGCGAATACGCAGCTGGTCTCGACGCAGGAGATGGGCAAGCAGGTGCACCAGGCGCTGGCCGAGTCGATCGACCGTCGCCAGGCGATGCACGCCGTATGAGCGCTGCGATGCAGCCACGGAGCAAGATGGTGTTGTTCAACCTGGCCGTGGCAGCTGCACTTGTCTATCAGTGGAAGATGGGGGTTCCGACGAGGACTCTCATTCTTTCGGCGGTCGTCATCTTTCCTCTAATTAACGTTCTGCTGTTTTTTTCGGCTAAGAAGTCAGCTTCAACGAAGTAGCTCTACGAAAGCCCGAACGATGCGCAAGCTCATCCAACTCGCTGCCACCTCGTTGCTCCTCGTTGCAGGAGCTGCTGGCGCGCAGGTTCATCCGCACGGCGATAAGCCGGCGGTGGAAGACCTGTCGTGGATGTGGCAGTACACGCAGCCTGCTCCCGATGGCCACGAGAACGGGCTGACGAGCGATCCTCGCTTCCATGAGTTTCTCCGCAGCCATCTGGCTGCGCCGCAGAGTTTCTGGGGAAATGGGAAGCCACTCGCTGACGTAGCGACCGAGTTTCTTGCCGTACCCGGCATTGCGCGCGCAGACGAGAATCGTTATCTCACTGCGACCGGATGTGTTCCCAACTTCTGCCCATCGCGCGGAATGCTGTTTGTCGATATCGGCAGCAGGCATCCATTGGTGATCTTTGCTGCCATTGACTGGAACCGCGAGTCACACAACATCGATGAAGACAACGCCGAGTACACGCTCTGGATCTTTCCCGACCGCTCACTCGCGCCCGCCGACGCGACGGACGAGACGCAACATCTTTCGTCTCCTCTGAAGCGCAGCCTTGGCATCTTTTCTGCAGAACTCAAGGGGGGCAGAGTTCCGCCCCTCGTGACGCATGCCTTCGTCGTCGAGCCGAATGGGAAGCCACACGAGATCCCGGCGTCGCAGACGGGGGTCACACGATTTCACGATTCGCAACCTGTAACACCAGCAGCGTAGGAAGAAAGAATATGAGCACAGCACCGAAGACGTTGTTTGAAAAAGTCTGGGAGCAGCACGTCGTCGTCGAACCGAAGGGCGAGCCGACGATCCTCTACATCGACCTGCATCTTGTCCACGAGGTGACCTCGCCGCAGGCCTTCGACGGTCTGCGTATGGCTGGCCGCCCCATTCGCCGTCCGGATCGCCATATCGCGACCGTGGATCACAACGTTCCGACGACCAGCGCGTATGATCGCCTGCACATCGTCGACCAGGTTTCTGCGGCACAGGTGAATGCGCTGCGTAAGAATTGCGCGGAGTTTGGCGTGGAGTTCTTCGACGTGCAGGATTCTTCGCAGGGCATCGTGCACATGATCGGACCGGAGCTGGGGGCCACCAAGCCGGGCATGACGATCGTCTGCGGCGACTCGCACACGTCGACTCATGGCGCATTCGGTGCGTTGGCGTTTGGCATCGGCACCAGCGAGGTCGAGCATGTGATGGCCACGCAGACGCTGCCGCAGTCCAAGCCAAAGACCTTTCGCATCACGGTCGATGGCGAGCTTCCCTTCGGTGTCACCGCGAAGGACATCATCCTCGACATCATCGGCAAGATCGGTACCGACGGCGCAACCGGCTATGCGGTCGAGTACGCTGGCTCGGCCATCCGCTCGCTCTCGATGGAGGGCCGCATGACGATCTGCAATATGTCGATCGAAGCGGGTGCGCGTGCCGGCATGATCGCTCCCGATGAGACGACGTTCGCGTATCTCATGGGCCGCCGGTTTGTTCCCACCGGAGCTGCATGGGACGAGGCCGTAGCGCATTGGAAGACGCTGCCTACCGATGAGGGTGCCGTGTTTGATCGCGAGCTTTTCATCGATGCTGCAACTCTGGCTCCTGCCGTGACATGGGGCACCTCGCCCGGCATGCATGCAACGATTGATGGCGCAGTGCCGACACTATCGGATGCAAAAACCGAAGCCGATCGCAAGAGCTTCGAGCGCGCCTATGAGTACATGGACCTGAAGCCGGGAACTCCGATGGAAGAGATCAAGGTTGATGCGGTCTTCCTCGGCTCCTGCACGAATGGACGCATTGAAGACCTCCGCGCTGCGGCGAGCGTCGTGAAAGGCCATCACATCGCCACCACGGTGCGGGCGATGGTGGTTCCCGGATCACAGGCGGTAAAGCGCCAGGCAGAAGAAGAAGGTCTGGATGAGGTCTTCCGGTCCGCGGGCTTTGAGTGGCGCGAACCAGGCTGCTCCATGTGCCTGGGCATGAATCCGGATATTCTTTCGCCGGGCGAGCGTTGCGCTTCAACGTCGAACCGCAACTTCGAAGGACGCCAGGGACGCGGCGGGCGCACACACCTTGTCTCACCCGAGATGGCTGCTGTAGCCGCAATCACCGGTCACTTCACCGACATCCGCAAGTGGAAGCAGACGGAAGGAGCAAAGCACTAATGGAACCGATCAATATTCTGACCTCGAAGGCCGTTCCGCTTCCCTTGCCCAACATCGACACCGATCAGATTATTCCGAAGCAGTTTCTGAAGCGCATCGAGCGCACGGGCTACGGCGAGTTTCTCTTCTTCGACTGGCGCTACGATCTCGAGACGCCTGACCACGTCGAGGAGCGCAAGGACTTCGTGCTGAACAAGGCCGAGTATAAGGGCGCGCAGATTCTGATTGCCGAGAAGAACTTCGGCTGCGGCAGTTCACGCGAGCACGCGGCATGGGCGATCAACCAGTACGGCTTTCGCGCGGTGATCGCGCCGACGTTCGCCGATATCTTCTTCTCGAACGCGGGCAAGAACGGCATCATTCTCGTCCGTCTGAGCGAAGAGGATGTGCAGACACTGATGGAACGCTCCACGGCGAATCCGGATCACCTGATTACCATCAACCTCGAAGAACAGACGGTTACCGACGATCAGGGATTCAACGCTACCTTCGAGATCGATCCCTTCCGCAAGTATTGCCTGCTGAACGGACTGGATGACATTGGTCTGACGCTGCGTCACGTGGAGTCGCTGGACACATTTGAGAAGAAGCACGATAGGGATTTCTGGTCGGCACCGAAGACCGTGACCGCTTAAGCATTTTCAGCTTTGCGAAAGCAAACGACAGAGAGGAAGTAAGAAGCAAGTGAGCAACGAACTTAGCCCGGCAAAGAAGTATTCGAAGGTCCTCACCGAAGGCCCTAACCGCGCCGCCGCGCGCAGCTACCTGCGCTCTGTCGGTTTCAGCAAGGAAGACCTGCACAAGCCCATCATCGGCGTCGCGAATACGTGGACCGAGGTCGGCCCCTGCAACTTCCACCTGCGTCAGGTCGCCGAGGCCGTCAAGCAGGGCATCCGCGAGGCAGGCGGCACTCCGATGGAGTTCAATACCATCACCGTGCACGACGGCATCACGATGGGCACGCAGGGCATGAAGGCTTCGCTGATCTCGCGCGAGGTGATCGCCGACTCGATTGAACTCGTCACGCGCGCCAACTCCTTCGACGGGCTTGTTTGTATCGCCGGCTGCGACAAGAACATGCCCGCGGCCATCATGGCGCTTGCTCGCCTTGATATCCCCGGTCTCATGCTCTACGGAGGTTCCATCGCGCCAGGCCATCTGAAGCAGGCCGACGGCAGCGATAAGGAGATCACCATCCTCAACGTCTTCGAGGCGATTGGCTCGCACGCTGCAGGCAAGATCAACGACGATCAGCTCGAGGCCGTCGAAGCGGCAGCCTGCCCCGGCCCCGGAGCCTGCGGCGGACAATTCACAGCCAACACCATGGCGATGGCTGGTGAGTTCATCGGCATATCGCCCATCGAGATCACAGGCGTTCCCGCCATGTCGCCGGAGAAGGCTCGCGCCTCGCGTGAGGCCGGTCGCCTCGTAATGCAGCTGGCGGAAAAAGGCATAACCCCCTCGCAGCTCATCACCCGCGAGTCGCTCGAAAACGCCATCGCCGCAGTCTGCGCGTCGGGGGGATCGACCAATGCCGTACTGCATCTGATCGCGATTGCGCATGAGCTGAAGATTCCTCTGTCGATGGAAGACTTCGACCAGATCTCAGAGCGGACGCCGTTCATCTGCGACCTCTCGCCGGGCGGCAAGTACGCGGCGAAGGACTACCAGGAGGCGGGCGGCTCGCGTGTGCTGGCCAAGCGCCTGATGGAGACCGGCCGTCTGCACGACACCCCTACCGTCACGGGCAAGACGCTGTTTGAAGAAGCGAAGATCGCGCACGAGACACCGAACCAGCAGATCATCCACGAGTGGGACAATCCTCTGAAGCCCACGGGCGGTCTCGTCATCCTGCGCGGTAACCTTGCGCCGGACGGGTGCGTCATCAAAGTGGCAGGCCACGAGCGTATCTTCCACCAGGGACCGGCGCGTGTCTTCGACTGCGAGGATGATTGCTTTGCCGCGGTAGAGGCAGGCAAGATCAACCCGAACGACATCTGCGTGATCCGCTACGAGGGTCCGAAGGGTGGGCCGGGTATGCGTGAGATGCTCGCCGTTACCGCTGCCATCAAGGGCATCCCTGAGCTGTCGGAGACCGTCGCACTGTTGACGGACGGCCGCTTCTCAGGAGCGACACGAGGCCTGATGGCTGGCCACGTGGCACCGGAGGCCTTTATGGGCGGACCGATCGCGGCGGTACACGAGGGCGATCTGATCACCTTCGATATCCCCAAACGCGAGCTTCGTCTCGAAGTTCCCGCGGAAGAGATTGCGAAGCGCCTGAAGGCCGTCAAGCAGCCGGAGCCCCGTTTCACGCGCGGCGTGTTTGCGAAGTATGCGAGCACGGTTGGCAGCGCGAGCGATGGTGCGGTGACGTCGTAGTTCGAACTCAGACATACACAGATGTAAAGACGTTGAATCTGTAAGCGGAATGCAGGAAGGCAACAAAGGAGATAAACCATGACCGATAAAAACGCACATCCGACACTTACTGGAGCCGAAATCCTTTGGGCCACGCTCGTAGGCGAGGGTGTCACCACGGTCTTCGGCTACCCCGGCGGAGCCATCCTGCCCGCCTACGATGCTCTACGGAAGTTTCCCATTCACCATGTACTGACGCGGCACGAGCAGGGCGCAGCGCACATGGCCGACGGCTATGCTCGCGCGTCGGGCAAGGTGGGCGTTGCGATCGCCACGTCGGGACCGGGCGCGACGAACCTTGTAACCGGCATTGCCACGGCGATGCTGGACTCGATTCCGATCGTCTGCATTACAGGACAGGTCTCGTCGAAGGTGCTGGGTTCCGATGCCTTCCAGGAGATTGACATCACCGGCATCACGCTGCCAATCACAAAGCATAACTTCGTGGCGACGCGGCCTGAAGAGATTGCTCCGATGATCCGCGAGGCCTTCCAGATTGCAGCCTCGGGACGTCCCGGGCCAGTCCTGGTGGATATTACGAAGGACGCGCAGCAGGGCACGGCGATCTTCGATTTTGAGAATGCGGCACCTGCTCCGTATCGTCCGCACCCGATGCTTCGTACCGAGTCGGCCGAGATGCAGCGCGCGATTGAACTGATGCGCGGCTCGAAGAAGCCTGTGATCCTTGCAGGACACGGCATCATCCTTTCCGCCGCAGAGCGCGAGGTCCTGGCCTTCGCGGAGCGCTATCAGATTCCTGTGGCGACGACGCTGCTTGGGCTCGGAGCCTTCCCTGCCTCGCATCCACTGGCACTGGGCATGATGGGAATGCACGGCGAGAGCTGGGTGAATCATGCGATTCAGCAGGCGGATCTTCTGTTGGCCTTCGGCATGCGTTTTGACGACCGCGTGACCGGCAATCTCGCGAGCTACGCGCAGAACGCCAAGAAGATTCACATTGAGATCGACCCTAGCGAGATCAACAAGAACGTGAAGGTGGACGTGGCCCTCATCGGCGACCTGAAAGAGGTGCTGAACACGATGGAGCCGCTGATCAACGACAAGAACTATGCCAGCGATGCGGGGTCGCGCAACACAACGACGGATTGGCTGCGAGAGATTCGTGCGCTGAAGGGCGATGCCGCGGTACGCGACATCATCAATCTGCCGGACAACGGCCACCTGTACGCCGCGCATGTGATCAACGACATCTGGCAGGAGGCAAAGGCTGCAGGCCGCCTGGACAAAACGATCATCGCGACGGACGTGGGCCAGCACCAGATGTGGGAGGCGCAGTACTTCAAGCACGAGAACACCCGCACACTGGTCACCTCTGGCGGCCTGGGCACGATGGGTTTTGCGCTGCCTGCAGCAATCGGCGCGAAGATGGCGCGGCCTGACTGCGACGTGTGGTGCATCGCCGGAGACGGCGGCTTCCAGATGACCGCCTCGGAGTTGTCGACCATCCAGCAGGAGGGCATCCACGTCAACGTGGCCGTGATCAACAACGGCTTCCTCGGCATGGTGCGCCAGTGGCAGGAGGCGTTCTACGACAAGAACTATGCCTGCTCGCCGATCCTCTCGCCCGACTTCGTGAAGCTCGCCGGAGCCCATGGCATTCCGGGCGCCCACGTAACGGAGCGTAAGGAGGTCACGCAGACCGTCACGGAGGCGAGAACAGCGCCAACGGCGTTCCTCATCAACTTCTCGGTAGAGAAGGAAGATGGCGTGTATCCGATGATCGCTCCGGGAGCGGCACTGCACGAGATGGTGCGTCGTCCAAACCCATTGATCGAGACTGCAGAAGACGAGTAAGCCACCGAGACGTGACTCCATGAAGATTCTCCTTCGTCAAAAATCCGGACTTGGCAACCAGCTGTTTCAGTACGCTGCGGGGCTCTTCTTTGCCCGCAGGTATGGGGCGACGCTGGAGGTGATCCGCGAGCGGGAGGAGAAGGCTACATCGTTTGGCCACCCACGTCCGTTTCTGCTGCCGAAGTTCTGCATCTCGACGACAACACGGGAGCGCAATGGGCGCGACCAGCTGCTGTGCTCGACGGCATCGTATAAGGGGCCGCTGGCCAAGATGGCGCGCCTGGCCACTGGCACGCGGCTCTACAAGCCGGAGTTTGTGACCGACTGGGTGTTTCAGCCGGATCTTCCGGTAAACCCGTCGACGCGGATCATCTATCTCGACGGATACTTTCAGGCTCATCAATATGCGACTGAGATTGAAGAGACATTGCGAGCGGAGCTGACGCTGTGCCAGGCTCCACAGGAGAAGAATCGTATCGTCTTCGAGCAGATACAGTCATGCGAGCATCCGGTCTCGCTGCATGTGCGGCGCGGAGATTACACGACGATCTACGGCGGTCGCGATGCTCTGCCGATGACGTACTACCAGAATGCGATCGATGCGATCCAGGGTCGCGTGGCAAAGCCGACTTTCTTTGTCTTCTCCGACGATATCGCCTTCTGCCGCGAGAACCTTCCGGCTGGACCGCGCTACATCTTTGTGGACCACAACAACGAGATGGAGGCCCACGAAGATCTGCGGCTGATGTCCTCATGTTGCGACCACATCATCGCCAACAGCAGCTTCTCCTGGTGGGGAGCTTGGCTCAACCCGAACCCGGACAAGATTGTGCTGGCGCCTGATCGCTGGCTCGATCCGGCGGTTCCGCATCCAGACCTGATTCCGTCGACCTGGAAAAGAATTTCTACGGCGGAGACCGCCTCGCCACTGAACGCCTGATAAGGACATAAGACAGAAGATGCTTCACACCTTTGTATCGCTCGTAGACGACAAGCCCGGCGTGCTGACGCGGGTGGCCTCCCTGTTTCGCCGTCTGAACGTCAACATCGTCTCGCTGACCGTAGGCGAGAGCGAGCGCGATGGCGTCTCGCGCATGACGATTGTGTGCGAGGCCCCGGAGCATGCGGCCGACCGCATTCGCGCCTCGCTGTACAAGCTGGAGATCACACGCGACGTGGACGAGCTTGGCCGCGCGGAGGCTGTGATCCGCGAGCTGTGCCTCATCAAGGTGGCAGCAGGTCCGACGACACCCCATGGGCAACACTCACGGTCGCAGCTCTTTGAGCTGGCGAATGTCTTTCGCGCACGCGTCGTCGATCTGGCACCAGAGTCGATCATGCTGGAGATGACAGGCGCCGCGTCGAAGATCGAGGGCCTGCTGCAGGTGCTGCGCGAATCGAAGTTCGAGGTACTGGAGGTCTCGCGCACGGGCCGCATGGCGATGCGCCGCGGACGCCACACTGGCCGCGTGCTGAAGGCTCTGGGAACGAAGACGCCGGACACTGCTCCAGTGGCCTTTCCCGAGCGCCCTGACGAGGATGATCTGCCGAACCAGTTTGATGAGGACGAGGCGTAGAGACATTCTCTGCACCTGCGACGGAGCCTGCGAATGAGCACGACAACACGACGTGAGTTTCTGGGAAGGGGCGCGGCAACGCTGGCAGCGCTGTCGTTGCCAACGCAGATGCATGGCGAGGACGTGCCCGCAGCAGCTCCGCTGGAACAGTTCGAGTACGGCCAGGTGCAGCTGCTCGAAGGGCCGATGCTCGAACAGTTTCGCCATAACCACGCGTTGTTTCTCGGCCTTAATAACGACAGCTTGCTGAAACCATTTCGACAACTCGCGGGCCAGTCGGCTCCGGGCGAAGATATGGGCGGATGGTACTCTCCGTCGCCGGACTTCAATCCGCCGAAGAACATGACGGGCTATATCCCGGGGCACAGCTTTGGGCAGTATCTCTCCGGCCTTTCTCGAGCGTATGCCGTAACGCGCGATCCAGCGACACAGCAGAAGGTGCACCAGCTGGTTGCAGGCTTTGCGCCAACGGCGACAAAAGATTTCTACAGCGATTACTGTTTGCCCGCCTACACGTTCGAAAAGACGATGTGCGGACTGAGCGATGCGCACCAGTTTGCGCAGGATCCCAGCGCGCTCGCCGTGCTGAACAAGGCGACGGACGCAGTGCTGCCGTGGCTTCCGGAGAAGGCGCTGAACCGCAAGGAGATGGCAGCGCGCCCGCATAAGAACGTCGCGTATACCTGGGACGAGTCGTACACACTGCCCGAGAATTTTTATCTTGCCTATAAGCGCGGCGCAGGGAATCGTTACCGCGCTCTTGCGCAACGTTTTCTCGAAGACGATACGTACTTCAATCCTTTGGCCGACGGCCACAATGTATTGCCCGGCGAGCACGCGTACAGTCATGTGAATGCGTTGTGTTCCGCGATGCAGGCGTACAAGGTCGACGGCAGCAGGAAGCACTTCGAAGCAGCACGCAATGGCTTTCGCTTTGTACAGGAGCAGAGCTTCGCTACCGGAGGCTGGGGTCCGAATGAGAGCTTTCAGAAGCCGGGATCGAACGGCCTTGCCGACAGCCTGACCAAGACGCACTCCAGCTTCGAGACACCATGCGGAGCGTATGGCCACTTCAAGATCACACGCTATCTGCTGACCGCGACGGGCGAGAGCAGCTATGGCGACAGCATGGAGACGGTGCTGTACAACACGATCCTGGGCGCGCGCCTGCTGAAGCCGAACGGCATCAGTTTCTACTATGCGGACTACTCCAATGACGCGGCGAAGATGGACTACGAGCAGGCATGGCCGTGCTGTTCAGGCACCTTCCCGCAGCTCACAGCAGACTATGGCATCAGCTCGTACTTCCGCACTCCGCAGGGCATCGCGGTGAATCTGTATGTGCCTTCGCGCGTGACGTGGAAACAGGGTTCGGCGTCAGTGAGCCTGACGCAGGAGACGTCATATCCCCGCGATAACGAGACCGCGTTGACGATCAGGACGGATCGTACCGAGAGATTTACCGTCACGCTGCGCGTACCCGCGTGGGCCGGAGCGGGGAGCCGCGTGCGGATCAATGGCCGCAACGCGGAGCTTCATCCCGAGCCGGGCAGCTGGCTGAAGATCGATCGTACCTGGAAGAATAACGATCGCGTGGAGTTCACGATCGACATGCCGCTGCGGCTGATTCCACTGGACGCGCAGCACAACGATGTTGTGGCCCTGATGCACGGGCCTGTTGCACTGTTTGCCCTTCATCCCGTTACCGGGACGATACCGAAGCCTGCCCTGCTTGCAGCGCGGCGCGCCAGCACGACCTCCGTGGACTGGCACGTTGCGACCGATGCCGGGCAGATCACCATGAGACCGTTTTCGGCCATTACGACCGAACGTTACCGCTTATATCAATCGACCTGAGCTTCGAAGTTTCGCCTTTGCAGTTGGTAGACTTGAAGTAATAACCGCAAACGAACCGCTAAAAACACGGCAGGCGCCAGCGATGTTGAAATGGCGCATGGCCGGCTAAGGAAAACTGAAATGGCAAAGACCTATCACGATCAAGACGCAGACCTCGCCCTTATCCAGGGAAAGAAGGTCGCCATCATCGGCTACGGCTCGCAGGGCCACGCCCACGCCCTCAACCTGAAGGATTCGGGAGTTGAGGTTCGCGTCGGCCTTCGCGCTGACTCGCCGAACGCCGACCGCGCCCGTAAGGCCGGACTCGTTGTCGACACGGTTGCGAATGTTTCGCAGTGGGCCGATGTGATTATGAACCTGACGCCCGACCAGACGGCTGCGAAGGTTCACAAGGCTGAGGTCGAGCCCTACCTCACCCCGGGCAAGACGCTGCTGTTCGCTCACGGCTTCAACATCCGCTTCGGCACCATCGTTCCGGCCGCTGGCGTGGACGTTGCTCTCGTCGCACCGAAGGCTCCTGGTCATCGCGTACGCGAGGTCTTCACCGAGGGCGGCGGCGTCCCCGGACTGGTTGCTGTTGAGCAGAATGCCTCGGGCAAGGCGCTTGAGCTGGCTCTGAGCTACGCGAAGGGCATCGGCTGCACCCGCGCCGGCGTTCTGGAGACGACCTTCACGGAAGAGACCGAGACCGACCTCTTCGGCGAGCAGGCTGTCCTTTGCGGCGGCACGGCTGCGCTGGTGAAGGCTGGCTTCGAGGTTCTGACCGAGGCAGGCTACCAGCCTGAGCTCGCTTACTTCGAGGTTCTGCACGAGCTGAAGCTGATCGTCGACCTGATGTACCGCGGCGGTCTCGCATACATGCGTCACTCGATCTCGGACACGGCGGAGTGGGGCGACTACGTTGCCGGTCCGCGCATCGTGACCGCTGAGACGAAGAAGGCGATGAAGAAGCTGCTCGAGGAGATCCAGGACGGATCGTTCGCCAAGAAGTTCATCGAGGAGAACGAGACGGGCCGCCACGAGTTTGCCCGCATCCGCCAGGAAGAGGCTGCACACGGCATCGAGAAGGTCGGCGCTGAACTGCGCAAGAACATGCCCTTCCTCGATCCGGTCAAGGTCGAGAACGGTACGGTCGTCAAGGCCTAATCCAATCTGTAAGAACGGGGCTGCGCCGATGATGGCGCAGCCCCATTTTCTTGCTCGCGATACGATGGACTGTGATGAATCGGCGACAGTTTCTCCAGACTCTTACAGCAGCCTCTACGGTATCCCTGCTTGGCGCACGCAAGCCTGGCAGCCAGCCGAACATCGTCTTCATCTATGCCGATGACCTTGGATATGGCGATGTGGGCTGTTACGGCGCTACTGCGGTCAGCACGCCAAACATCGACGCGTTGGCGGCGGAGGGCCTTCGTTTTACGGATGCGCATGCGACCTCGGCGACCTGCACACCTTCGCGCTACTCCGTGCTGACGGGACAGTATGCGTGGCGCAAGCCGGGAACGGGCATCCTTGCGGGCGACGCAGCCCTGATCATCGACGACAACCAGCTGACGGTGCCTGCAATGCTGAAGAGAGCAGGCTACCGCACAGGAATCGTCGGCAAGTGGCACCTGGGTCTGGGGCGCGGTGGGCTTGACTGGAACGGTGAGATCAAGCCCGGCCCGCTGGAGATTGGCTTCGATTATTCGTTCATCATTCCGGCGACTCCCGATCGAACGCCCTGTGTCTTCGTGGAGAACCATCGTGTCGTCAACGGCGATCCTGCCGATCCGATCCACGTCAGCTACAAGCAGCCATTCCCGGGCGAGCCGACGGGCCGGGCGAATCCTGAGCTATTGAAGATGAAGCCAAGCCACGGGCATGACATGGCCATCGTCGATGGCGTCAGCCGGATCGGCTACATGGAGGGCGGCAAGGCAGCGCTGTGGGTCGATGAACAGATCGCCGATACTCTTTCAGACAAAGCCGTGCGGTTCATCGAGCAGAAGAGCAGCGAGCCATTCTTTCTCTATTACCCGGTGCACGACATTCATGTGCCGCGCCTGCCCAACGAGCGCTTCCGCGGCAAGACGGGCATGGGACCGCGTGGAGACGCCATCGCCGAACTGGACTGGTGCGTCGGCCGTATCGTCGAGACGCTGAAGAAGAATGGATTGACGGAGAACACGATAATCATCTTGTCCAGCGATAACGGGCCTGTCGTCGATGACGGATACAAGGATGAGGCCGTGGAGAAGCTGGGTTCACACAAGCCGGCAGGCGAGTATCGCGGCGGAAAGTACAGCAACTTTGACGGAGGAACACGCGTGCCGTTTCTCGTGAAATGGTCAAACCACATCAAGCCGGGAACGACGACGGATGCTCTTGTCGACCAGATCGATCTGCTGGCCTCGCTTGCGTCGCTCACCGGACAGACGCTGCGCCGCGACGATGCACCGGACAGCATGAATCTTTGGCCTGTGCTTACCGGCCGCTCGCGCAAAGGCCGAGAGTCTCTGGTGGAAGAGGCAGGCGTACTATCCCTTGTCGAGGGCAAGTGGAAGGTAATTCGTGGCAGCAGGAAAGAACCCTATGAAGCCGCGACCAATATCGAATTGGGCAATGCTCCGGCACCGCAGCTTTACGACAGAATCGCTGATCCTGCCGAGCGTCATGATGTTGCGGCAGAACATCCTGAGATCGTGCAGCGAATGCTGGCCACGCTCGACCGGATAGCATCTTCGGGCCGCAGCCGGGCATGAGCCGCCCTCTGCCGAACATGCGCAGACACTGATACGACAGCCGAAGCTATTCCAGCTTCGTCACAAAACGCGACAAAATCCTCAGGGGAAACGCTCCCCTCTCCGTGTGAAACCTGTCACAATGGAGACATAGTCGCCTGTCGTATCTATGTTCCTGCCCACGACGGCAGAGGGAGATTCGCACAATGGCTGCCCCCAGCATCTTTGAAGCTGTCGGCTCGCAACCGATACCGACGGTCTTCGTTGCCCCACCGGACAATCCGACACCACTCCCACAAATCGTTGAGGCTTTGCGTACGATCCACGCGCTGGAAGGCCTGCTGGAGGAGGAGTACGCGTGGTTCGCTACCCATGGCATGGAGCTCGTGGGAGAGGACGGCGCAACGGCCTTTGTTCAAGGCTCTCCAGCCGACCACATGGTCTTCATTCTGAAGGGCGAAATTCATGTTCGCCGCCAGGAAGGCGGCCAGATGATGATGTTCATCGGCCGTTCGGGACAGATGACCGGCAAGCTTCCTTACTCGCGCATGGTCTCGTACAGCGCGACCGGATACGTCGTGGGAAGCGCCTGGGTTCTGCAGCTCAACGAGAGCCAGTTCCCCGAGATGCTCAAGGCGATTCCGTCGATGACGCAGCGATGCGTTTCGACGATGATGGACCGCGTGCGCGAGGTGACACGCATCGAGCAGCAGGCGGAGAAGTTAACCTCCCTGGGCAAGCTTGCAGCGAACCTGGCGCATGAGCTGAACAATCCGGCATCTGCCGCGCAGCGCTCGGCGTCGAGCCTGTTCTCGGAGCTTCGCCAGTACGGCGACCAGAAGTACCGCATGGGGAATCTTTGTCTGCCTGACTCGATCACCTCCAAGTACCGCAACTGGATCGTCAACGTACGTGCATCGATGCTGGAGCGCAACACGCAGGCTGGGATGCCTGACCTCATGGCGGAGAGCGATCACGAACTGGAGATCGTGCGCTGGCTGGAGAGCCACAACATTCCCAATCCCTGGGCAATTGCCCCGGCTTTGGCAGAGACGGGCCTGCCGACCAATCATCTGGATGAGCTCGCGAGCATCATGACTACCGAGGCTCTGCCGGTCGCCGTTGCAACCGTTGCAAGCTCACTTCGTGCCGAACGCATGGCCGAGACCGTGGTCAACTCGACGGTGCGCATCTTCGACCTGATCCGCGCCATCAAGGACTACTCCTACATGGACCAGGCTCCGATCCAGGATGTCGATCTGGCGCAGTCGCTCGAGAATACGCTGGTGATGTTCAAGTCGCGTCTGCGCGACGTCAAGGTGGAGACGGACTTCGATCCGGTGCTGCCTTCCGTGGCGGTCTACGGGCGCGAGCTGAACCAGGTGTGGACCGCTCTGATCGAAAACTCGCTCGACGCGATGAATGACAGTGGAACGCTGCGACTGAAGACACGGCTGCAGGGCCAGATGGCTTACGTCGAAGTGTGGGATTCAGGACCGGGCATTGAACCGGAGATGAAGAACCGCATCTTCGAGCCATTCTTTACGACGAAGGCGCCGGGACGCGGACTCGGACTTGGGCTTGATACCGCACAGCGCATCGTGCAGCGGCACTCGGGCTACATCCACGTCGAGTCGCGCCCGGGAGCAACCTGCTTCCAGGTACGTATTCCGCTGCAGCAGGCAGGCGCTTACTAGGATTCAATGGACGCAGGCGCTGCGCAGGCTTTCAATGGTCTTCGCAGCGCCCGTTTTCTTTAATGCCCTGCCATCACCTCAGCGCCAATCGACTCAAGCGCATCGACCAGAAGATCGAAGTCCTCGCGACGAGAGCGATGATTGGAGTGCGCGACGCGAATGGCGAATCTGCCATTGATGATCGTGCCTGACGGTATGGCAATGCCGCGCTCCTGCAGGCGCATGAGGATCTCCTTGTTCTGATCGTCGTCTGCTCCCTGATAGCGAAGGCAGACAATGTTCAATGGAACCTCGGCGGCGAGCTGAAGCTTATGAGAGGCACCGACCAGGTAAGCGAGATAGGCAGACTGCTCCACATTCTTTTCAATCTGCGCGGTAATGGCGTCCGCTCCGTAGGCTTTGAGACTCATCCACGCCTTGAGAGCACGGAAACCACGCGAGAGCTCGATGTTGCGATCCGCGAAATAAAGGCCTCCCGCAGCAGGGCCGCGCTCCATCGCAGTAAGGTAGCTGGCGCCGGTCGCGAAGGCTGCCTTGTGCAGCTCTGCATCGCGGATAAGCACGCAGCCGATGTCGTAGGGCATATAGCCCCACTTATGCAGGTCGAAGGCAACGGAATCGGCGCGCTCGATGCCACGCACCAGAGGACGCAGCTTCTCGGACCAGTAGGCGAGCGCTCCGAAGGCTCCGTCCACGTGGAACCACATCTGCTCCGCCTGGCAGATGTCGGCAATAGCAACGAGATCGTCGGTGGCACCGGTATTCACCGTGCCCGCGGTGGCGACGACACAGATGGGCCGGCAACCAGCGGCGCGGTCGTCCGCGATGGCCTGACGCAGTTCGTCGAGGTTCATCATGAAGCGCGCATCGACGCCGATGATGCGCAGGCTGGAGCGGCCCATGCCCATCATCTCCATCGACTTCTTGAGCCAGCTGTGGGCCTCGGAGGTGCAGTAGACGCGAAGTGGAGGGCCAGCCTGTAAGCCCTCCGCGCGGACGTCGTACCCTGCCCTGGCGTAGCGGCCTACGACAAGACCGATGAGGTTGGCCATGGTCCCGCCACTCATCAACAGTCCGCTGGAATGAACAGGCATACCCATCAGCTCCGCCAGCCAGCGGATGACCTGCAGTTCCACCATCGTGGCGGAGTCATCGAAGCCGCCGACGTTGGGATTCATCGTCGCGGCGAGCAGCTCGGCCACGATACCGACCGGGGTACCTCCACCCATGACCCAACCCCAGAAACGGGGATGCGTGTTGCCGACACCATAGGGCAGCACGTTCTGAAGAAAGCTGTCGCAGGCCGCCACGGCTCCCTCTCCACGACGGGGAAGCTCCTCGTCTTTTAGAACGCTGCGGACGGTGCCGGGCAGTTGCTGCCAGACAGACTGCTCGCGACGCGACTCCATGTGGTCGAAGGAAAGATCGACCATGCGATGCGCGAGAGAGCGCATCGCGGCCCATTCAGCCGGGGTCGAAGGATCAAGAGTCGTCTCGTCCAGGGGTGTCTCTTTGAAGGCGTCCTGCGGCGTACGTTCCGCCATCGTGGTTCTCCAGGGATCATTCTCACATGGAACTTAAGAGCGCACGATTAGGGCCGAATCGACCGATCCAACCCGAACCACGGTGCCATGAGGCAAGCATCTGGTCCCGAAGAGGCACAAAGGATGAGGCCGGAAGAACTGCTATGGCGCTTGAGAAAAAGGATCTACTTGGTGACTTCAACCCCGCGCCAGAACGCGATGTGGTGCTTCACGTTGCGAGCGGCAGGCTTGGGATCGGGATAGTACCAGGCTGCGTCCTGGTTCTCCTGCCCGTCGACGACGATGCTGAAATACCTGGCTTGCCCCTTCCAGGGGCAGCTGGAGGTGGTGGAGCTGGGGCGGAGAAACTCGCGCTTTACCGTCTCCTCAGGAAAGTAAATGTTTCCCTCAACGGTTTCGAATGTCTCGCTCTCGGCCAGCGTCTGGCCGTTCCACACTGCCTTCGCCATAAGGAACTTACCCAATCTTTTCAATTATTTACGACAAACAACACAATACCGAAGAACAACCACTGCAATGGAACCATGAAACAGGTACGTCCTTATCGTTTTAGCAGAATTGTGGAAAAAGTAAAGCGCGGCACGCCAGAAGGTGCTTTTGGACGGCTGGCAGAGGGTCAGCCTTTGTCCAGGCCGAGCGACCGCAGGAAGCCGCCGTGGAGCCGCTGCGCGGCAGGATATTTAGCAATCAGGGCTGCCGTATTACGCATAAATGGGTTGCCGGACTGCTTTTCCGTCTCGACGTGGAAGTAATGAAACTTGGCATAGATGAGGATGCCCTCACCGGTGGTGTCGAGGAAAAGGTCAGCGTCGAGGGCGCCGTGCAGAACGAGGCCGTGCGCCATCTCCCAGTAGCTGGTGATCTGGCGCCAGGCAGCGTTATGAGGCGAATTGAGGTCACGCGAGACGGCGCGCAGCTCCTCCAGCGACTTTGGCTGGAAGTCGAAGATCATGAAGCGGCGCGCCTTGCGCATCTGCTCCTCGCGCCGCATCTCGTAGAGTTTCAGAATCAGTTCGCCGTCTGCTGTACTTGCCACTCGATCTCTCCTCAGGCCACGCTTTCGACAACAGGCCGCGTCTTCTCCGGGTCAGGCCGGCTGAGAGGCTCTGCCGCAGGCTTCTCCTGCGGACCGGCGATCTTCTTCTTATAACTGCAAGCGGGACCGGATGGAGCAGTCTCCTGCTCGCCCTTCTTCTTGCGCTTCTTCGGAAGATCCTCGTGATTGTTAGGGCAGACCCAGAAGGTGCCCTTGTCGTTGGCCACCTCAAGCAGATAGGCGCTCTGACACTTGGGGCAGGTCTCGTCGATCAGCTTCAGGTTTGAGGCGAAGTCGCACTTCGGATAGTTGACGCAGCCGTAGAAGACGTCGCCACGCTTGGTCTTGCGTACGGCGATATCGCCGCCATCCTTGGGGCACTTGGCCTCAAGCAGATCCTGCTTGATGTACTTGCACTTCGGATAACCACTGCAGCTGATGAACTCGCCGTACTGGCCGTTACGCAGGAGTAGTGGTTTGCCGCACTTGGGGCAGGCCTCCTCCAGCTGAACCGGGGGCTTCTGCTGCACCTTCTGGCTGAGCTTGCGGATGGTCTTGCACGGAGGATCCTCGTTATAGCCGGGGCAGGACATGAACGGGCCCCACGGGCCGTTGCGCAGCACCATGGTGCGGCCGCAGTTGTCACATGCCTCTTCTTCAGGAGCCTCGTCCGCGCCAGGTGCCGTCAGATCCGGCTTGGCAGCGAAGTTTTCCTTGGTAAAGTCGCAGCTGAAGGTCTCAACCGTGATCTTCTTGCCCTTCCCCTGCGCCGCGCCAATTGCGGATACAAGGGTCTTGGCGTCGGCTGCCTCGGCGGTGAAATCGAGCTCGTCGTCGGTCGTCGCCTTCACCGTCATGGGGAAGTTCAACCCGTCCGTGATCTTCTTGAGCACCGCCTTCTGATCCTTCTTCCACGGACCAGCGGCGACCGTCATGGGCTTCGACTTCGAGAAGTTCGAACAGGAGTAGAAGCTGCCGAACTTGCCCCACTTCATGATGAGCGGAGAGCCGCACTTATCGCAGATCTCCGTCGTGGGCTCTTCCATCCGCTTGATGTCTTCCATCTTCTTCTCGGCCACGACGAGCTCTTTCTCGAAGTGGTCGTAGAAGCCGTTGAGAAGATCGGTCCAGCGCTCGTGCCCATCTTCCACGGCATCCAGCTCGCCTTCGAGCGTGGCCGTGTATTGCGTATTGAAGATGTAGGGAAAGTTCTTCACCAGCAGATTGGTGACGACGATGCCGATCTCGGTCGGCACGAACTTGGCGCCGATCTTCTTCACATAGTCGCGATCCTGGATCGTATTGATGATGGACGCGTAGGTCGAAGGGCGTCCGATTCCCTTCTCTTCGAGCGTCTTGACCAGGCTGGCTTCGTTGTAGCGCGGTGGCGGCTGCGTATACTTCTGCAGCGGATCGAGCTTCTCGAGCTTGAGCGCATCGCCGGACGCCAACTCGGGCAGACGGCTCTCCGAGCCGTCCTCGCCTTCTGCATCTGTCTCGTTGACCAGCTTCTGCTCTTCCTTGGCGAGCTTCTCCTTCGCCGCGGCACGAGCACGCTTTTCTTCTTCCTCGAACTTCAGGTGACCGTCGAACTTGAGCACGCTGCCGCTGACGCGGAAGTCATAGGTCAGCTTTGCCTTCGCCTCAATGTCGACCGTGGTCTGGTCAAAGACGGCAGAGGTCATCTGGCTGGAGACGAAACGCTGCCAGATGAGCTTGTAGAGCTTGTACTGCTCGTCCGAGAGATAGCGGCGGATCGAGTCAGGCGTGAACTTCACCGACGTGGGACGAATAGCCTCGTGCGCATCCTGCGCCTGCACCTGCTTCTTGCCGACGTACTCATTCGGCTTGGCCGGAAGGTACTGCGAGCCGATCTTGCCGATGAACTCACGTGCCTCGGCGATCGCATCGGGGCTCACGCGGGTGGAGTCGGTACGCATGTAGGTGATGAGACCGACAGTGCCTTCCGCGCCGATCTCGACACCTTCGTAAAGTCGCTGTGCCACGCCCATGGTGCGGCGCACGTTGAAGCCGAGGCGGCCTGCGGCCTCCTGCTGCAGCTTGCTGGTGGTGAAGGGCGCCTTCGGATTATTGCGGCGCTCCTTTTTCTCGACCGAACGAACCTTCCAGGTAGCGCCCTTCAGTTCGCTGACGACCTCTTCGACTGCTTCGCCATCGGGCAGCGCATTGGCGATGAAGAGCTCTTTGCCCTCCTCATCCTTGCCGTTGGCGACGCGCGAGGGGACTCCGTTGACGCCGACGAAGCGAGCCGTGAAGCCCTGCTTTCCACCGGCAGGAAGAAGGTCGGCGTCGATGGTCCAGTACTCGACGGGATTGAACGCGTTGATCTCCTGCTCGCGCTCCACAATTAGGCGCAGCGCGACGGTCTGCACACGCCCAGCGCTGAGTCCGCGGCGAACCTTGTCCCACAGCAGCGGCGAGATCTGATAACCGACGAGGCGGTCGAGCACGCGGCGCGTCTGCTGCGCATCGACGAGGTTCTCATCGACGTCGCGGGCGTTGGCGAAGGCGGCGTTAACGGCCTTCTTGGTGATCTCGTTGAAGGTGACGCGGCGGACCTTCGACTTGTCCTTGACCACCGGCATCAGTTGCATCGACAGGTGGGCGGCGATCGCCTCCCCTTCGCGGTCAGGGTCAGGCGCCAGGTAAACAGCATCGGCCTTGGCCGCCAGCTTCTTCAGGCGGTCCACGACCTTCTCCTTGCCAGGAGAGACGATCAGGGTGGGCTCAAAGGTTCTCTTCGTGAGCTCTACACCGATGTCGTTTTTGGGCAGGTCCATGATGTGGCCGAGTGAGGCCTCCACCACATAATCGCTGCCGAGATATTTATTGATCGTCTTTGCCTTGGCCGGCGATTCAACGATCACGAGTGACTTTGCCATCTGATCCCTTCACATGAACAGAACGCTTCGACGTAGCGAAACGTTCCACTTTCCCCAAACTTCTCGATATTCCCTTGCGAACCTAACACGGATTCGGACGGTACGTCATCCCTTCGCATCCCACACAGACGAACGGCGGTGCCAAAACGTTACCATTATTAATAGATAGGGCGGTCCAGTCCCACACTGGCACATCTGACGGCAACTGACACCAGAAAGTGTACTTAAGCTCTGTTGAAAACTTTTTATTGAGGCTTGGAAGACTCACTCCCCGGGCCTTTCACATAGGTCGGATGTAGTTCTTTCCCGGAAGTTGCCGTACTCGCCCAGCCAGTTCCAGCTCAAACAGTGCGGTGAAGATCTCTGCCGCTCCCAGCTCTCCCTCCAAACCCTCGATCAGCGCATCCAGCTGAACAGCCTCATCCTGCCTCAGCCGGCCCAGGACCAGTTGCTCGTCACCGGAAAGGCGTGTTTCGCTAAATAAAGATGCAGATTGGTTCGGGTTCGATTCATTCTCCCCGCTAACTCCCATCTCTGCTTCAAGTTGGCGGCGAACCGGAGCGGGAAGGTCCTCCCAGACGTCCTCCCAGGTAGCCGTCAGCTTCGCTCCCTGCTTGATGAGCGTATTGGGCCCCCACGAGTTCTTGTTGGTCACGTTACCCGGGACGGCGTACAGGTCGCGGTTCTGCTCCATCGCCAGCCGTGCCGTGATACGGGTGCCGCTGTGCTCAGCCGCCTCGATGACCAGGACGCCGACGCTCATGCCGCTCAGGATGCGGTTGCGAACGGGAAAGTTCTGCGGTGCCGGAAAGGTCCCCAGCGGATATTCGCTGACGATTGAGCCTCCGCTCTCGACGATCTGTTCAGCCAGCCGCTTGTTCTCCTTCGGGTAGATCACGTCAATCCCGGTTCCCCACACAGCTACTGTCTTTCCGTGCGCGGCGAGCGCTCCTTTATGGGCGGCGGTATCGACGCCGCGTGCCATTCCACTGAGAATGACGAGTTTTCTTGCCGCCAGGTCGCGCGAGAGCATCTCGGCCATGCCCACACCATAGGTCGAGGGATGGCGGGTGCCAACAACGGCGATGCCGGGGCAGGAGAGAAGCTCGACGCTTCCACGCACCCAGAGCACCGCTGGGGGATCGTAGATCTCGCGCAGGCGTTCGGGGTAGGCCTCGTCCGAGGGAGTCAGGATCCTTCCGCCAGCCTCAAGGGTGCGGGAGAGCTCATCTTCGGCAGCAGCGAGTGCCTTGCCCTCGTAGACGAACTGCGCCGCCTGCGCTGTGAGGCCAAGGCCTTCCAGTTCGGTGAGAGAGGCGGAGAAGATCTGCCCCGGCGTATCGAGGCGCCGCAGCGCTCTCCAGGTTCGCGTCGCTCCCATGCCTGGGGACGACACCAGCGCGAGCCATGCCAGCCGCGCCACATCACTTTTTTCACGATGAGCCGTACTGCTCTGCTGGCCAACGTTCATTATTTTTTGGTCTTCCTTCAGCCCGTTCGGGGACCATAGATCCTCTGCGCTGTCTGGATGAGGCCCCGGATATATCCGTAACAATACGCGAACGACTGCAGGCCTGCCGGGTCGCTCTCGACCTGAGGAACATGGTCGGGCATCAGCATGTAGCTGTAGCCAACCTCGCGGTAGGCGTTCAGCGCCTTCCACATGTCGACGTCCCCTTCGTCGGGATAGACCTCGGTGAAGTCGTTACGATGGCCGCGGATGTTGCGGAAGTGCACGTTGAAGATCTTCTTGCGGGTGCCGAAGTAGCGGATGACATCGAAGATCTGCGTTCCGGGGTCGGGGAGCATCTCCGAGACCGTGCCCTGGCAGAAATTGAGACCGTGATATTCGCTCTCGCGGGTGGAGACGAACTTTTTGAGGCCGTCGACGGTTCCAAGCACACGATCGACGCCCTGGTAGCCTTCGGGCGGGACGCCGGGGTCGTGCGGGTGACATGCCATGCGCACCTTGTTTTCATTGGCGACTGGAATGATGCGGTCGAGAAAGTAAGTGATCCGCTCCCAGAAGGCATCGGCGTCGACCTGGCCGGCGATGGTCAGCGGCGTCTTCGGCTTCGCCTCGGTGAGATTCCAGCGGCTATAGCTGGCATCGCCACGGCCTGGAACGCGCCCGGAGCGAAGCACGCCGAGGATGCTCATGTTGTATTTGATCGACGGCAGGCCAACCTGCGCGCAGTTACGGATGAGCAGTTGCAGCTGCTCGATGTCGCGGTCGCGCTCCGGGCTCTGCGCAAGCATGATGGCCGGGTGCTTCTCCCGGTCGATGTAGCTGGACTCGAGGATAGGCGGACCGACGCAAAGAATCTCGATGCCGTTCTTCTCCGCAAGCTCGCGCATGCGGCTCAGTTCCTCGACGGTCGAGGCGATGCGGCCATCGGACGTCTGGGGATAGCCGCAGATGTGTTTGACGCCGTAGCGGGCAAGATACTTCAGGTGTGCATCGGTAGTCGGCGCACTCTGGCAGCCAAGTTTCATCAGCACGGGCTTTGTCGATCCATGGCTGCTGGCTGCGGACGGCTCCGCTGGCAGCGGAACACCTGTGCCAAAGGCGAGCGCTCCCACGCCGCTGGCTGAAAGAAAGTTACGACGATTCATGGTTCCCCCAACGACCTCAAACGAGACACACGAATCCTACACTCCCTCGGCTGCCCTCCTCGCCAGGATGATCTCGTCGCACTTTTTACAGTCAAGCTGCCTGCCGATGTGGGACATGCGCCCTTCCTCGGTGATAACCCACTCCCGCATGGTCCAGGGTGGATCGTGACGCACGTGCTGGGTGTGACCACAGTCCAGCCACGCCACCCAATGCTCTTCCTTGTCCTGCTCAAACCCGATAATCGACCGCAGCATCCAAAAACCTCCTCACTCATCCAATAAACTAGATCCTTGGCCCCTGCCCTGTCCCATCCCGTCCGTGTCGCCGCCATCAGCTTTCTGAATCCCGCGCCGTTGATGTGGGATTTTGAGCATCCTCCGGTGGCGGAGGAGCTGGCGAAACGCTATGCGTTGCACTACACGCTGCCGGCGCTTTGTGCCGAGGAACTGCTGTCTGGCCGGGCCGATCTTGGGTTGATCCCGATTGCAGCGCTGACGCCTGAGCTGGCCGTTGTTCCCGGCTGCACCATCGCCTCGCTCGACCGGGTCCGTTCGATCCAGTTCATCGTGAAGGCACCACACACGCTGGGCACCATCCGCAGTGTGGCTGCCGACAATGCGTCTCGCAGCTCACGGGCCTACGCCGAGCTGCTGCTACGTAGATTCCATAACAACGCCCCGGAATTTCTGACACGGCATGCCAATCCGGTCACGATGCTGCAGGAGGCAGATGCCGCATTGCTGATCGGCGATCCAGCGCTGCTGGCACTCGAAAACCGCGAGGCTATCGAGGCGGCCGTGGGGCCTTGCGAGTGGTTTGACGTGGCGCATGAGTGGAAGCTGCTGACCGGGCTTCCGTGGGTGGCAGCAGTATGGGCCGTACGGCCCGAAGCCATCAAGGAAGGACGCATCAAGGCCGATCAGCTGGAGGCAGACCTGGTGCGCTCGCGCGATCGTGGTCTGACGCATACCGAAGACCTGGTACGCGAGTGGACCCCGCGGATTGGTCTGACACCGGCGACGATCCGGCACTACCTGACCGAGAACATTCACTATACGCTGACGCCGGATTGCATCCGCACCATCGAGCTGTTCCGGCAATATGCGGGAGAAGAACAGATCTTACCGCCGCTCGCTCCGCTGCGTTTTCTTTAGCCTTCGGGCCAACCATCACTAAATTCATACCGTCCAACGCGACTTCAGACGCAATTTTTGCGTCATACCCGATATGATCTCGACCGTCTCCACGATTACGGCCGACACGACCGCCAGCGCGCTCGAGATCATAGCGCCACGCGGTCACCGCTCCCCACTCCTGCATTTTGTCTTCGGCCTCGGACTATTCGGGCTTTTCTTTGTCTCAATTGTGGATTCATCGTTTGTGCCACTACCAGTCCCCGGACTCACGGATATCATGCTGGTGTTGATGGCGGCTCGCCACAATAACTTTTTTCTTTTGGTGGGGATCTCGTCTGCCGGTTCGGCCATCGGAGGCTATGTCAGCTACCGCGTCGGGCAGTCGGGAGGGATGGCCTTCATCGAACGCAGAGTGCCCCCACGCATCTTCAAGCACCTCAGAGAATGGATGGAGCATCATGCGATCCTTTCCGTGGCACTGCCGGCTCTGCTGCCGCCACCGATGCCGCTGGCCCCGTTTGTGCTGGCCGCTGGCGCGCTGAAGATGTCAAAGAACAAGTTCATGACGGCTTTCGTGATCAGCCGGACGACGCGGCATGCGATCGCCGCGGGACTGGGCCTGTACTACGGCCGCCCCATTCTGCGGCTGTGGGATAAGCTCTCCGCCGAGTATGCGATGCCGGTATTGATCGTCATCTGGAGCGTCATTATCCTGAGCTGCATCATCGCCATACGGCAGATTTACAAGGCCTCGCGGAGTGTCACGGGACCGCAAGGCCTTGAGCCCCAGGGCAAATCAGTCGCCTGACCTCTTATGCCGCAGCGGTTGCGTTCTGCCGCGGCGCAAATTTTCTCTTGTAATACGCCGTGGTGGCGATGATCGACGGAACACCGAACATCACGGGCCACAACCAGACATACCAATGATTTCCGAGCCGCGGCCCGATGGTGACCACGCTGAAGGCAGACCACGCCGCGATATAGCTTCCGATAAAGTTGCCGAGATGCGTGTACCACCAGAACATCTTCTCCTTCGGCTTGCGAACAAAGGAGAGCATCTGCTGCACGGCGGCGCGAATGCCAATGAAACCGAAGATGATGCCCACGATCGGGATAACCTCGATGGAAGTGGGCCGGAACCAGCTGAGCCACGCCAGCAGCATGCTGGTGGAGAGTGTGACGATGGCGGCCATCCAGTCGATCGGCTGAGCGCTGCCTCCGCGGGCCAGATCTTTCAACCGCAGCACACGGTAGCCGGAAAAGGCGAAGTAGAAGCTGAAAACCGACACAAGTGCAAGGAACTTAACCGGAAAGAAGAACGCCAGCGGGACTGCTGTTGCAGCGACGGCTCCCATCGACCAGAGATAGACCTTGCCCCATCGCTTATGCTGCTTGCCACCTTTGGCGGTGACGAGGGCAACGGGCGCCAGCAGGAACGACATGGCTCCACCGGCGATATGAATGGCTAGAAATGCTTTTACCCACAACGGGTCATGTGCGTGCATCGCCTTTCTCCTTTTGCAGAACTATTTTTTCCTGCCGACGACTCTTTTTCGCGGCCCCTGGTTCTTCTCCAGATCGTCGAGCCTTACCATCGACTGTTTTGCCCAGTTCACGGACGCTTCGCTGCGATGACGGCCGAAGCTGAGCGTCATCAACCAGTACGGCAACTGAGGATCACCTGTCTCTTCTCGCTGAAGCTTTGCCTCAAGCTCGGTGTAGCGCGTGAGAGCGTCCTCGTGGAATTGCAGGAAGCTCGCAAGATGGGAACGGCTGACCTTCTGCGGCACATGCAGTCCGAAGAAGAGCTTCAGCAGCAGCTCGCTGCGCGGAATCTCAGGAACGACAGGCGGGACCGCAAGCCACTGCTTGAGCCGCTTGCGCCCTGCCGGTGTCAGCGTGAAGACGTTCCGGTCAGGTCTTCCCTTCTTCCGCTCTGTCTTCTTTTCGACAAACCCTTCAGAGGATAGCCATTTCAGCGAGGGGTAGATCTGGCCGTAGCTCTCAGTCCAGAAGTGTCCGATGGAGCGATCGATCAGCGAGCGCATGTCATACCCGGACATGTCGCCGAGCGTTAGCAGCCCGAGCAGGGCGTTGGCTGTGGATCCGGCGTGTTGGGTCTTCTTCGACTTCATATCTAATAGATATATATCTATTAGATATACGTCCACCCCGAAAAATTGTTCCCCTAAATAATCAGGCGGCCCCGAAACGGGCCGCCTGATTCAAAGTTACTGATGAATAAAGGGTTAGAACTCCCAGCGGAGTAGCGTGGCACCGACAGTGAACCCTGCACCGACGCTGGCGAGAAGGACAAGATCGCCTTTTTTAAGCCTGCCTTCGTCCAAAGCCGTCTGCATGGCGAGCGGGATGGTTCCCGCAGTCGTGTTGCCGAAGCGGTCGATATTGATGACGACGCGGTCTTCAGGCATGCCGAGACGTTCGGCCGTGGAAAGGATGATGCGCTTGTTGGCCTGATGGGGAATGAAGCAGGACAGCTCGCTACCCTGGAGCCCGTTGCGAGAGAGAACCGTCTCCGACGCCTCGGCCATCTTGCGCACGGCGAACTTGTAGACGGCCTGGCCATCCTGATGGACGTAGTGCATCTTGTTGGCGACGGTCTCGGCGGTTGCGGGATTGAGACTGCCGCCGCCGGGCATGTTGAGCGAGGCTCCGCCGGAACCGTCGATCTCATGCCAGAAGTCGATAAGACCAACCTCACCTTCTTCGCAGGGCTCAAGCAGCACAGCCCCGGCGCCATCGCCGAAGATGATGCAGGTGGTGCGGTCGGTGTAGTCGATGATGGAACTCATCACATCCGCGCCGATAACGAGCACCTTCTTGTGGACGCCGCTTTCAACCAGCTTGGCGCCGACCTGCAGAGCGTAGGGGAAGCCGGAGCAGGCAGCCGAGAGATCGAACCCCCACGCGCCCGGGCAGCCAAGCTTGTTCTGCACAAGGCAGGCCGTGGCAGGAAAAAGCATGTCGGGGGTGACAGTCGCAACAATGATGACCTCAACCTCACTGGGAGAGATGCCGCGTTTTTCCAGGCAGACCTTCGCAGCCTCTACGGCAAGGTCGCTGGTCGCCACGCCCTTATCGACGAGATGACGCTCACGGATTCCGGTCCGTTCCACGATCCACTGGTCGTTCGTCTCGACCATCTTCTCCAAATCAGCGTTCGTCAGCAGACGGGGCGGAACATACGACCCAACGGAGGAAATTTTTGCCCGCACCTGTGTCCGCGGCTTTAACGTCAGACTCAAACTCTCACCTCAGCCCTTTCGGGGATTTCGCAACAATTGAATCAGGATTTACAACACCATTAATTCTCTCTGAAGAATAGACGGGCATGCAATGCTCCAGGCACGCACGCTTTCTCGTAGAAGGGGAACAAGCCCATTCAGCCTCAGCCGGATTCGATTGTCGATTGGGGTGAACAAGATGCCATGATTTCGCGCATGTAGCGCCGAAAATAAAAATGTACCGGGCGACCCACTGCGCCCGTAACGACCCGTTACCGTTGCTTCCTTCCGGACCTGGCGGGATTGGCGGGGTTACGTCGCGTAGGACCCGGCACACGTTTGATTCTAGCACCTCCATGCTATCCGACCCAACTCGCAGCAGAGAAAGGAGATTGCCTTTCTTCCACATGGGTGTTTACTCTGCCGTCTATGCGATTGGTCCTGCCACTCCTTCTTGCTGCCTGCATCAGCCCGTGTGTTGCCCAGGATGTTCATGTGCGCGTCGATCCATCTGCGACCGCGGCGCAACCGGGCAATGAAGACCGCCTCGTCTTCCCGACGATTCAAAACGCCCTCGACCATCATCCGTGGCCCTCGAAAGGAGGCCGCGTCTATATCGAGATCGCGCCAGGCACCTATCACGAACGCATCATCGTGACGCAGCTTCATCCCAACGTGACGCTCATCGGCAAAGGCCAATCGCCGCAGGATGTCGTGATCACAAACAGCCTGAACGCAAAACAGGCTGGTGGCACCTTCTTCACACAGACAGTCGAAGTCAACGGGGATGACTTTGAGGCGGACAATCTTACCTTTGAAAACAGCGCAGGCAATACCGGGCAGGCTGTCGCCATCGTCGTCCGCGCGGACCGTGCCATCTTCAAGCACTGCCGTTTTCTCGGCCACCAGGACACGCTGTTTGCCGACTACGGACGACAGTATTACCTCGACTCCTACATTGAAGGCACCGTCGATTTCATCTTCGGCAATGCAACGGCGGTGTTCGACCAGACGGAGATTCACGAGCTTTCCCCCGGCTATCTCACGGCGCAATCGCGCACCTCGGCCGAGCAGACAACCGGCTACGTGATCCTGTCGAGCCGTGTGACCGCCGATGCTGCGGGCCTTGCAGACAAGCATTTTTTCCTGGGACGGCCATGGCGGCCGTACTCCCGAGTTATCTACATCAACACGCAACTACCGGCATCGCTCTCTCCCCTTGGATGGGACCCGTGGGGAAAGGAGTTGAATCAAAAGACCGCTTACTATGCGGAATCGAACAGCACCGGCGCGGGTGCTGCACTATCGTCCCGTGCTCCCTGGTCGCATCAGTTGTCCTCAGAAGAGGCACGTCAATATCTCCCCAACGTCTTCCTGCGCGGAGCAGACCATTGGCGGCCGGAGGAGGAAGCGACTAAACTTCCCTGAAACTCACCAAGGACGATACTCCCTTGCTCAATCGACTCTCGCGTCGCACTTTCGCCAAACTCTTCAGCTCTGCGGCTCTCGCGCCCTCCGCTCTGTATTCGACCGAGTCCGCTGCTGCCGGATTTGCCAGTGCTCTTCCAGCAGCCCACAGCTTTCCCAAGGGATTTCTGTGGGGCTCGGCCACTGCGGCGTACCAGGTTGAGGGTGCCGTGAAGGAAGATGGCCGCGGTCCTTCTATCTGGGACACGTTTTCTCATACGCCGGGGAAGACGAATATGGGGGATACCGGCGATGTCGCCGACGATCACTATCACCTGTACAAGAGCGACATTCAGCTGATGAAAGAGATGGGCCTGAAGACCTATCGCTTTTCCGTCTCGTGGACGCGCGTCTTTCCCTCGGGTACGGGATCACCGAATCCCAGAGGATTGGATTTTTATAACCGGCTTGTCGACGAGCTGCTCGCCAATAACATCACGCCATATTGCACGCTCTTTCACTGGGATCTACCGCAGACGCTTGAAGATAAGGGGGGCTGGCAGTCGCGCGATACGTCGGAGGCTTTTGCCAGCTATGCAGGCTATGTTGCCGAACGACTCTCCGATCGCGTGAAGCACTTCATGACGCTCAACGAGATGCGTTCGTTCGTCGACCTGGGATACGGTAGGGGCATTCACGCACCGGGCCTCGAACTTGCTCCCGCGGCGTTGAACCAGGTGCGTCATCATGCAGTACTGGCGCATGGACTTGGGGTGCAGGCGATCCGAGCGCATGCCAAAGCAGAAGTCAAAGTCGGGCTGGCTGAGAACCCGGAGGCATGCGCCCCCATCATCGAAAATGCGGAGCATATCGCCGCCGCCAGCAAAGCCTTTCGCGAAGAGAACGCAGGCTACCTCACAGTTGTGATGGAAGGCCGTTACACCGACGCCTATCTCGAACATCATGGCGCGAATGCGCCGAAGTTTACTGCAGCAGAGATGAAGGCCATCGGCACGCCGGTCGACTTTGTAGGACTGAATATCTACACCGCAACATGGGTTCGAGCGGACAGCACTCCGAAGGGATACGCCATCATTCCTGCTCCGAAATCGTATCCACACATGATGAGTCCGTGGCTGACAGTGGGACCTCAGGCGCTCTACTGGACGCCGAAGTTCACGGCAGATCTGTGGAAGGTGAAAGAGCTCTACATCACGGAGAACGGAGCCTCCTCGGCTGACGTCATGACGCCCGACGGACAGGTATATGACTCCGACCGCGTGATGTATCTGCGCAACTATCTGACGCAGCTGCATCGCGGTGTCTCAGAAGGAGTGCCGGTCAAAGGCTACTTCTGCTGGAGCTTTATGGATAACTACGAGTGGGCCGATGGCTACGCGTATCGATTTGGCCTGCACTACGTCGACTTCAAAACGCAGAAGCGCACGCCAAAGATGAGCGCACATTTTTATAAGGAAGTGATTGCGCGGAACGGCCTGGCCTAACGCTGACGGGAAAGAAGCGGGGAGGCCGCTGCATTCAGGCAGCGGCCTCCCCGCGTTTGTAATGGTGTTCTTATACCTGGACCATGCCGCCGTCGACGAACAGCTCGACACCCGCGACGTAGCTTGAATCATCGGAGGCGAGGAAGACGACGACCTTCGCGATCTCGTCGGCTTCACCGATTCGCCCCAGCGGCACCTGCGAGGCAAGGTTCGCCTTGAGCTGCTTGGCCTGTTCAGCGTCCTGCACCAACCCGTCAACGCCGGGCGTGTCGATGGGGCCGGGGCTAACAACGTTGACGCGAATCTTGCGATCCTTCAGCTCGTTGGTCCATGTACGCGCAAAGGAGCGTACAGCGGCCTTCGTGGCGTTATAAACGCCGAAGGCGGGCATTCCTTTGACGGAGACGATAGAGGCGTTCAGCACGATCGTGCCACCCTCCGGGATGAGCGGCAGTGCCTTCTGGACAGTAAAGAAGAGGCCCTTCACATTGGTGTCGAAGGTCTTATCGAAGTGCTCCTCCGTCACCTGATCGATGGTCGCGAACTCGCCGCCGCCTGCGTTGGCGAACAGCACATCGATGCGGCCATACTTCTGCTTGATCTCCGCATAGACCTTGTCGATATCGCCAAGCTTCGAGGCGTCGGCCTGGATGCCGTATGCGCTGGAACCAATCTCTTTGACTGCAGCGTCGAGGTTTTCTTTCCGACGTCCGGTGATGACAACCGTGGCGCCTTCAGCGACGAACCGCTTTGCCGTGGCCAGGCCAATTCCGCTGTTACCGCCAGTGACGAGTGCAATCTTTCCTTCAAGCTTCTTCGACATAACCGCTCTCCTTTTGTTGCGCAGGTGTTGGATTCATCTCGAAGCGCAAAAGTTCCGAAAATGTGAACTAATGAACTTTGAAGGTTCTGGCCTATGATGAATGCAGGATGAAACCGCTTCTGCACCCTTCGGTTGAGGACGTCTCGGTGGAGGCGATTCTGCACGCGCTTTCAGACCCTGTGCGCGTCGCTATCCTTGCAGAGCTGGCCTATTCGCAATGTTCCTCGACGTGTTCCGCATTTCAGAACGTCATCGACAAGCCAGTCCCGAAGTCGACACTGTCGCAACACTTCAAGGTGTTGCGTGAGGCTGGCCTGATTCGCGCTGAGCGCAAAGGCATCGAGATGCACAACACGTCGCGCTGTGCGGAGATTGAAGAACGCTTCCCTGGGTTGATCGCCTCAATCGTAGGCGCATACACCCGTCAGTCGCAACAAAAGCTTAAGCGAACAAAATCGACGAGACGAACAGCCTGATCAAGCCGCACGCGCTCAAGCAGAACACGGCACATTTGCAATTCACAGCTGCTGGTTTAGTTTGAGTTGAGATGGCTAATCCCCCTTCTGCATCCTCCGCGACGGTTGCTCCGCACAGCTATCTTGGCGATATCTTTACCTTCAACTGGTCTGAGTTCCGAGTTCATCTTCCCGTTGTCTGCGCCACTGCCGTAGCGATTTGCCTGTTTGGCGGCATCATGGCCGGCCATCCGGGCGCGGCCTTGCTGGCGGGTGGAGGAGCGTACACCATTGGGTTTGGGGCCAACCAGCGAACGGCCGACTCGCGGGTTCTTCCGATGCTGCTGGCGATTATCGCGGTCTCGAGCGCCAGCCTTGCGGGCTCTCTGGCCGGGCACCGCGGTTATGCGCTACTGATCGCAGCTGTTATATCTGCCGCGATCTATGGCCGCGTGTTTCCTCGGGCCAACGGCATCTCCTGGGTGAGTCAGCAGGCATCGATCGCACTGCTGGTTGCCTCGGCCTTTCCCACGAGCCTGAAGCTGGCCTGCATGCGCGCGGGCATCATCTTTCTGGGCGGCCTCGTTCAACTGGTAATGACCACGGCCGCGCTACATCTCACACCGGAGCTGCGACGCGATCTGCTCGCACTGCACCGTCACGGAGAGCAGTTCATCGCAGAGGTCTGGCATCTTCCTTTGGAGGGAGATACCGCCGGTTCCACCGCTTACGTCGTGCGTATCGTCCTCACAATGGCCGCCGCCACGTGGATCTATCTTCAGAGCGGCATCTCTTCCGGCTACTGGATCCCCATGACTGCCCTGCTGGTGCAGAAGCCGGGAGCGATGGATACTCTCACTCGTGCCACGTTGCGGATCATGGGGACGCTCCTCGGCGCATGGCTATGTACCTTACTGGTCGCACACCTTCATCCCACGCCGTACACGCTGGCAACGCTGTCGGTCATCTTCGCCTTCTCTGCGTTTGCAACCAATACCGTCCACTACGGACTGTTCTCTGCCTGTGTCACCAGCTACATCGTCGTGCTGCTGTCACTGCATCAGGTTCAGAGCGACGTCATCGCTCACCGGCGTGCGGTATGCACGATTGCGGGTGGTGCCATCGCCGTTGCTCTTCATCTGGACGCAATCTTTCGCCAACCTACAGCAGAAATAAGTTGAGCGGAAGAGTCTTCACTCTCCCGCTCAACTCTTCTTTCTACGATCTCGCTTACTTATCGCTGCCATCTTTCAGCTGCGGCATCTCGGTGCCCTTGGTAAGCGTCATCAGTCCAGCCTTGGCGTAAGTCAGCAGCTTGTCGCGCGTATCGGCGATGTCCAGATTGCGCATGGTGAGCTGTCCGATTCGGTCGCGTGGCGAGAAGGTGGATTCGCCTTTCTCCATCGTGAGGCGCTCAGGATGGAAGGTGAGATTCGGCGACTCTGTGTTGAGAATGGTGTAATCGTTACCGCGGCGCAGCTCGAGCGTGACCTCACCGGTGACGGCCTTGGCGATCCAACGCTGCGAGGCCTCGCGCAGCATGATGGCCTGCGAATCGAACCAGCGGCCCTGGTAGAGCAGGCGGCCCAGCTTGCGTCCGTTCTCGCGGTACTGCTCGATGGTGTCTTCGTTGTGGATGCCGGTGATCAATCGCTCATAAGCGGCGAAGATGAGCGCGAGACCGGGCGACTCGTAGATGCCGCGGCTCTTGGCCTCGATGATGCGGTTCTCGATCTGGTCGCTCATACCGAGTCCGTGGCGTCCGCCAATGCGGTTGGCCTCGTACATCATCTCGACCGAGTCAGAGTATTCAACTCCGTTGAGAGCAACCGGCCAGCCCTCTTCGAAGCGAACCGTGACCTCTTCGCGCTTGACCTCAACATCGTCACGCCAGAAGGCGACACCCATGATGGGCTGAACAATTTTGACGCTTGAATTCAGGTGCTCGAGGTCCTTGGCTTCGTGCGTGGCACCGAGCAGGTTAGAGTCGGTGGAGTAGGCCTTCTCGACCGACATCTTGTACGCGAAGCCAGCATGCTGCATGAACTCCGACATCTCTTTGCGACCGCCGAGCTCGTTGATGAAGGTGTCGTCGAGCCAGGGCTTGTAGACCCTGAGATCGGGATTGACGAGCAGGCCGTAACGGTAGAAACGCTCGATGTCGTTGCCCTTATAGGTGCTGCCGTCGCCCCAGATGCTGACGTCGTCTTCCTTCATGGCGGAGACAAGCATGGTGCCGGTGACGGCACGGCCTATGGGCGTGGTGTTGAAGTAGGTGACGCCGGCGGTGGTGATGTGAAAGGCGCCGGACTGGAGCGCGGCGATGCCTTCGGCGACCAGCTGCTTGCGGCAGTCGATCAGACGGGCCTTCTCAGCGCCATATTCGAGGGCCTTCTGGGGGATCGCGTCGTAATCGGTCTCGTCGGGCTGGCCGAGGTTCGCCGTGTAAGCGTAAGGCAGCGCACCCTTCAACTTCATCCAGTGCAGGGCAGCGCTGGTATCCAGGCCGCCTGAGAATGCGATTCCAACCTTCTGTCCGGCTGGAAGAGACTCGAGAATGTTCGACACGTTTGGGCCTTCAAAAACAGGAATTTAGTAGATGTCTACCGGTTAAGTATCCGTGGCGCTCGCCGAGCGCGTCAAACTTCGCTGCGTGATTTGAAAAGCCCTGTAAATTAGGGCTTTTGCGCCGACAGATTCGCAGGAAAACAGCCTGAAAACTGGTAAACTAAAAGACTGTGACTCCGCCTGCCACAACTGAGACCCTGGCCCCTGCCGAGACGACGATTGCGAATAAGCCGAAGATCGGCTTTATCTCGCTCGGCTGCCCGAAGAACCTCGTCGACTCCGAGGTGATGATGGGCCTGTTGAACTCCGCGGGTGGCCAGTTGACTCGTGACGCTGAAGATGCGGAGATCATCGTCGTCAACACCTGCAGCTTTATCGACTCCGCCAAGCAGGAGTCCGTGAACACCATCCTCGAGATGGCGCAGCACAAGCTGGCTAATGGCGGACGGGCGCAGAAGCTGATCGTCGCCGGCTGCCTGGTGGAGCGTTATCGCGATGAGATCCAGAAGAATATTCCCGAGGTGGATGCCGTCGTCGGCACAGGTGAGCTGGAGAGCATTCTCGCCGCCGCAGGCCTGACGCCGAAGACCGCCTCAGCGTCTGATTCACCGTTCAACATTCTCCCGCAGGATCACAGCACACAGGCACTTGTCTCGCGGGCGCATAGCGCAGTGCAGCAGCACTCGCGGCCGGAAGAGGATTCGACGCAGGTGAAGATCGAGCACCACGAGATCGCCTCGCGTCCTGAGGGCGAACTGCGCGAGCGTCAGGGCCGCTTCTCGCGTGAGTCCTGGGACGGAGCGACAGCTGCGCTACCTGAATATCTCTACTCCGACGAGACGCCGCGCATCCTCTCGACGCCGCGCGCTTCCGCGTACATCAAGATCGCCGAAGGCTGCGATCATCCTTGCAGCTTCTGCATCATTCCGCAGCTGCGCGGTAAGTTCCGCTCACGCCGCCTGTCGTCAATCGTCTCGGAGGCAGAGAAGCTGATTGCGCAGGGCGTGCGCGAGATCACGCTCATCGGGCAGGACACCACCTGCTATGGCGAAGACCTCGGCCTCACCGACGGCCTCGCCCAGTTGCTCGAAGCACTGGCCGCGCTGCCAGGCCTGAAGTGGCTGCGCTTCCTCTACACCTATCCCAACAAGGTGACGACGCGGCTGCTCGAGACCATGGCCGCGCACGACAACATCTCGAAGTACCTGGACGTGCCGCTGCAGCACGCGAGCGCATCTGTCCTGAAGCGGATGAAGCGCGGCGGAAACGGAAAGATCTTCCTCGAACTGATCGAGAAGGCGCGTCGCATCGTTCCCGGCATCGTCATCCGCACCAGCTTCATCGTGGGCTTCCCCGGCGAGACCGAGGAGGACTACAAGGAGCTTGAGGCCTTCATCAAAGCCGCGCGCATCGACTGGCTCGGCGTCTTCACCTACTCGGATGAAGAGGGCGCGAAAGCCTTTGAACTGGACGCCGAGCTCAAGGTGCCGGAGCGCACCATCCAGGCGCGCCGCCGCAAGCTGATGAAGCTGCAACAGAAGATCAGCGCGAAGGCCAAGGCGGAGTGGGTTGGCCGCGAAATCGATCTCCTGGTCGAAGGCGAGAGCGAAGAGACCGAGCTTCTCTGGGAGGGCCGCAGCATCCAGCACGCCCCCGAGATCGACGGCAAGGTCTTCATCAACGACTTCGGCCCCTACGAAGAGCTCGTCCCCGGAACCTTCTATCGCGCCGAGATCACCGAGTCCCACGACTACGACGTAGTGGCTCGCATCATCGAGTAATGAAGAGACAAAAACACCGTCTCGATGATCACGATCGCGGCTATCAATGTTGCTTCTGTGCCCTGGGGATTGAACGCGAGGGGGATGATCCCTGCTTCCTGACCTTGCATTCCAGTTCAGATCAAGATCCCGAGCAAGAGATGTACTGCCATGCTGGATGCCTCAAGAAGGCCGTGCACGTCAAGTTCCCACTGATGGTGGCCCTCGACGACTGAACCTTGCACCTTTCCGGTCAAATTCGACATCTATCTAAATGAAGATCACGAAACAGGAGAGCGATTCATGGACCTGCAACTCAACGGGAAGACCGCCATTGTCACCGGAGGCTCTGCCGGCATCGGCCTCGCCATCACCAAGGCTCTGGCCGCCGAGGGCGTGACCGTCACCGTTCCCGGGCGTAGCCAAGAGAAGCTCGACCAGGCGCTCGCAGGCATTGCAAATGTGCGCAGCATCGTCGCCGATCCCGGCACGGCCGAGGGCGCTGCGGCCGTCATCGCACAGGTCCCCGACACCGACATCCTGATCAACAATCTCGGCATCTACGAGGCCAAGCCCTTCGCCGAGATCACCGACGCCGACTGGCTGAAGCTCTTCGAGGTGAACGTCATGAGCGGCGTACGCCTCTCGCGCTTCTACTTCCCCAGGATGCTCGAGCGCAACTCGGGCCGCGTGATCTTCATCGCCTCGGAGTCCGGCATCATGACGCCGCCCGAGATGGTGCACTACGGCATGACCAAGAGCTCGCAGCTGGCCATCGCGCGCGGTATGGCGGAGCTGACCAAGGGCACCGCCGTCACCGTCAACACCATCCTGCCCAGGCCCAACGCGCTCCGAGGGCATCGTCGACTTCCTGAAGAGCATCTCGAGCGAATCGAACCCCACGCCCGAGCAGGCGGAGAAGGAGTTCTTCGAGAAGCATCGCTCCAGTTCACTGCTGCAGCGGCTGATCGAGAGCGAGGAGATCGCTCACCTCACGGCCTTCATCGCGAGCCCGCTCTCTGCCGCCACCAACGGCGCCGCACTGCGCGCCGAGGGCGGCCTGCTGCGCTCGATCGCGTAAACCTGCCACCGTGCGCGGCGTGAGTCCATACCGCCGCGCACCGATTTACAATCGAGACTGCCATGGCCAAAGCCCTCTTTTGCCCCACCTGCCGTGAAGTTGTCCTGATCGACAACCAGAACTTCCCCTTCTGCTCGGACCGCTGCCGCATCCTCGACCTGGGCAAATGGGCTTCGGGCGATTACAAAGTTTCCACGCCGATCCAGGATCCGGATCTGCTGGAGGAGCTCTCGCGCTCTCGCCGCGACAATCCCAAGATTGACGACGAAGACTAGTGGCCAATTCGAACGTACAGATACGGCCACCGGCTGAGAAAAAGACGCGTTGGGCCTGGGCGGTGGGGACCTTCTTCGGCGCCGGACTGTTGAAGCCCGGACCGGGTACGTATGGCTCCGTTGCAGCGCTTGCACTCTGGTATGCCGCTGCGCATATCGCTCAACCGACGACAACGGCGCTGGCCATAGGAACGGCGATCGCCGCTGTCCTCGTCACGTTGATCGGCATTCCTGCGTCGACGATCGTTGCGTATGAGAGCGGTCGCGAAGACCCGGGACATGTCGTCATCGACGAGGTTGCCGGACAGCTGATCGCACTGATCGCACTGCCTGCAGTTCCCGGCTATGCCATCCTGGGGCTGATCCTGTTTCGTGCCTTCGACATCTTCAAGCCGTGGCCGGTGCGCCGCTTCGAGTCGCTTCCCGAAGGGACAGGCATCATGATGGACGATGTCGCCGCCGGTGTGCTGGCGTTGATCACCGGGCAGATCATCCATCACTTCCTTTAAATATTTGACTCGCCGTGACATCGGCACAGCTTGTCTTGCCCTTGTCAGCGGTCTAGGCTAGAGGAGCTATGAGCCTCTTCGGGACCTCGCCGACCGCACCGCATATCACCAATGTTCGTCCACCTGCCGCCATGCCGGGAGGCGAGATGGAGCTGAGTGGCCTCCATCTCGATCCGGGAAGCAGCCGTATGCCTCATGCCACCATCGGCGATGTCTTCGCTCCGATCAGCCTGAGCCGGCCGGACCGCATCACCGTGCGCGTGCAGGAGGGTTCGATCACCGGGGATCTCATCGTGCATCGCAACGGCGAGCCTTCGAATCCGATCAATGTCCGCATTGCGGTGCCGATGGCAGAGAATCTGCACCCGGTATCGAATCCTGCGGTGGATGCCAACGGCCAGATCTTCACCACCCTCTCCGGCTCGCGCGGCCAGGAGACGCCGGTGTCGATCTTCCGTATTCAGCGTGACTTCCAGATGCTTCCTTTCGTGCGCGGCCTGATGAATCCAACAGGCATGGCGTTCGACGACAACGGCTACCTGTACGCCAGTTCGCGGGCCGAGGGCACTGTCTATCGCATCTCCCCGGACGGAGAGATGGCGGTCTACGCCGAAGGCATGGGCATCGCAACCGGAATTGCTTTTGACCGCGATGGCAATCTCTATGTCGGCGACCGTTCGGGAACCATCTTCAAGATCAACCCCCACCGCGAGATCTTCGTCTTCGCCACACTGGAACCCTCGATCGCCGCTTATCACCTGGTGTTCGATGACGCAGGCACGCTGTATGTCACCGGGCCTACGACATCCTCCAACCAGGCGATTCACGCGATCGACCGCGACGGCAACATCTCGGTCTTTTACCAGGGACTCGGCCGTGCACAGGGAATGGCGTTCGACGTGGACAGCAACCTGTATGTTGCAGCCAGCCTGCATGGAAAGCGCGGCATCGTGCGCATTACGCCGTCCCGCGAGGCTTCGCTCGCAGTCTCGGGAAACAACCTTGTGGGTCTGGCCTTTGTGGAAGACGGCTGTGCGGTTCTGGCGGCGAAGGACTCGCTGTTCCACGTTGCGCTGGATATCGAAGGCCGTCCTCTCCAGGGCTGAAATCGTTCAGAGACAAGGCGGAAACGCCGCATTGTGGCCGAAGTCTCCTCCGCTCGTGTACATTTATTGCGCACTTGCGCCTTGGTGTTTGGATTTCCGCCAAAGCCCGAACTAACTCCCTAAGGAGGGGAACAGAAGTGATCACCCGACGCGATTTTCTCGATACACTCGCGGTCAGCGCTGCTGGCGTCGCCGTAAGCTCGAGCGCAAAGAGCTATGCCCAGATTATGGGGGCCAACGACCGCGTCAACTTCGCCGTCATCGGCCTGCACAGTCGTGCCTACGCTCACCTGTTTTCCCTGAAAGCCAATGAAAAGACCTCGCGGATCGTAAAGGTCTGCGACGTCGATACGCCGATCCTCGAGAAGTTCTCCGGCGACGCCGAGAAGAAGCTCGGCTACAAGGTTGCCACCGAGAAGGACTTCCGTAAGGTGCTTGCCTCGAAGGATGTCGACGCCATCACCATTGCAGCGCCTGACCACTGGCACGCTCCTATGGCGATCGCAGGACTCCAGGCAGGCAAAAACGTCTACGTGGAAAAGCCCTGCAGCCACAACCCGGCCGAGGGTGCCATGCTGGTCGCGGCCCGCGACAAGTACAAAAAGCTGGTGCAGATGGGAAGCCAGCAGCGCTCCTCCCCGCACACCATCGAGGTGGTGCAGAAGGTGAAGGAGGGTGTGATCGGGCGGCCTTATTACGCCAAGGCCTGGTACAGCAACACGCGCAAATCCATCGGCTTCGGCAAGCCTGTCCCCGTTCCGGCGACGCTGGACTGGGATATGTGGCAGGGACCGGCTCCGCGCAAGCCGTACATGTCGAACTATCACCCCTATAACTGGCACTGGTTCAAGCATTGGGGGACGGGCGAGACCCTGAACAACGGCACGCACGAGATCGACGTCTGTCGCTGGATTCTCGACGTAGGATTCCCCAAGCATGTCTCATCGTCTGGCGGACGCTATCAGTTCAAGGACGACTGGCAGTTTTACGACACGCTGGTGACGAACTTCAACTACGACGACAAGATCATCTCGTGGGAAGGCAAGTGCTGCCAGGGCATGAGGTTCTACGATCGTGACCGCGGCTCGGCCATCATGGGAACGACGGGAACGATCGTGGTGGACCGCAGCGGTTACGACGTCTACGACCTGGGTGGAAAGAAGATCTCCTCGTTCACCGAGAAGGTGGAGAACTCTGCATCGTCCTCGGACACGATGGGTGCCGATTCGATGACAGATCGTCACTTCGCCAACTTCATCGCAGGTATCCAGAAGGGCGAGAAACTGAATGCGCCAATCGAGGTCGGCAATGTGGCCGTGACCATGCTGCAGCTTTCCAACGTTGCATGGGAGCTGAATCGCGGTCTCTCGCTCGACCAGACCAACGGCCATGTCCTCAACGACCCGGAGGCAATGAAGCACTGGGGCAGGGAGTACGAGAAGGGTTGGGCGCCGAAGGTCTAGCATTCGTCACCGAACATCAGGCGGCAGTCTGCATCCGCAGGCTGCCGTTTCGTTTTGCGGAGATATCGTTTGAACAAATCGGAGTGCGGCGCCGCGTGCGCGCAGATGGGATGAATCTTCATGAGCGATAACGGAACTCTTTGGCCCCTGGAGACGCCTTCGCAGGAGGGCCTCGCCGACGGCGTGGTGCTGCTGCGAAACTTCTGCGGCAGCGACGCTGCTTCCCTGCTGCAAGAGATCGACACGATTGCTGCCGTCGCGCCGTTCCGTCAGCTGACAGTGCCCGGCGGCCACACCATGTCGGTTGCGATGACGAATACCGGGACCTTCGGCTGGACCTCGGACCGCGCGGGATACCGCTACACCACGAACGATCCCTTGAGCGACAGGCCGTGGCAGCCGATGCCGCGCTCATTTCTCGCACTGGCTGAACTTGCGGCCACCGAAGCAGGCTTTGCTCCATTTACACCGAATGCCTGCCTGATCAACCGCTACGCCGTTGGAGCAAAGTTGTCGCTGCATCAGGATAAGGACGAACTCGATTACACGCATCCCATCGTCTCGGTCTCGCTGGGCCTTCCAGCGACCTTCCTGCTGGGTTCGCTCCAACGCAGCGATACGCCTCGGAGAATTCGCATCGAAAGTGGCGACGTGATGGTCTGGGGAGGACCGGCCCGGCTGATTTATCACGGTGTGGCTCCGATCCGTCCCGGAAGCCACCCACTGACCGGCTCCTTCCGCATCAACCTGACCTTCCGCTGCGTCATGCACTAAAGACAGGCACAGCTGGCGGCAACTTCACTATCATGGAGCAGCAGGCGCTGCACGCGCGAGCGCCGCCAGGACACTACGGCCAAACATGATCGCTGAAATTATCGCTGCCGGATCCGAGATGCTGACGCCGCACCGGCAGGACACGAACTCTCTCTACCTCACCGCACAGCTCAATGAACTCGGCGTGCAGGTCGCATTCAAAACGATCGTCGGCGACAACCTGGGACACCTGACAGGCGCTGCTCGAAATGCCATCGCCAGGGCAGACATTATCATCTTCTCCGGCGGACTTGGCCCCACGGAAGACGATCTGACGCGCGAGGCCGCTGCCTCTGCGCTCGGAGTCGAGCTCCGCCGCGACAATACGATTCTCACCGACCTGCACAAACGGTTCGCTGCGCGGCAGATGGCGATGCCCCCCAACAATGCGAAGCAGGCTGATGTCCTGGACGGAGCGACCGTCCTGCCCAACCCGAACGGCAGCGCGCCCGGGCAGATCTTCGACACGACGGTCGACGGCTTCCGGAAGATCGTGATCCTGCTTCCCGGGCCTCCCGGTGAGCTGAAGCCTCTCTTTCTGCAGCTGGTAAAGCCTGTGCTGGCCGCAACCCTGCCGCCGCGACATATAGCACGACGCATGCTCCGCATGGCCCTCATCCCGGAGTCGCAGGTAGATGCGCGAACGGCTCCGATCTATAAACGGCACGAGGATATCGAGACGACGATCCTCGCGGGCCACGGCGAGATCCAGCTGCACTTTATCGCTGCCAAGAGCACGGCTATCGAGGCGCAAGCGAGGGTCGATGAGCTGGCCGGCCTGATCGAAGCCGAGATGGAAGAGGCTATCTTTTCTTCGCAGGGAGAGAGCCTGGAGGAGGTCGTTCTGCTGATGCTGGGTCTGCGTCACCTGACCCTGGCTGCAGCGGAGAGCTGCACCGGCGGCCTTCTGGCCTCACGCCTGACCGCTGTTCCCGGAAGCTCGCGCTATTTCCTTGGCGGCGCCGTGGTCTACAGCGATCAGTTGAAGACGACATTTACCGATGTTCCGGCCGAGCTGGTCGCTACCGAAGGCCCAGTATCCGAGGCTGTTTGCCGGGCGCTGGCCGAGGGTATCCGCAGGCGCACCGGGGCTTCGATCGGCATCGGCATCACCGGCATCGCCGGACCTACACCGGGCACAGGCCCGGACGCCGAAAAACCCATTGGGCTGGTGTATGTCGGCCTCGCCGACGGTCGAGAGACCCGTGTCAAAGAGCTGCACCTGACCGGCGACCGCGACCGCGTCCGCTGGTGGGCCTCGCAGCATGCCCTGGAACTTATCCGTTTGAGTCTTCTCGAGTTGCAAAGCTTCTGACAACAAACATTCATCGCCACGCGCAGGCGAATCCAGAGCGTAACTTGATAGACTCAACTCCTGTAAGCTCATGACACCCTGGATCACCTCGATAACGCTGGCCTACCTGCTGGGATCTATCCCATTCGGCTATCTGCTGGTGCGCATCTTTCGCAAGCAGGATATCCGCTCCACGGGAAGCGGCAACATCGGAGCAACCAATGTGGCCCGCTCCGGAGCGAAGGGTCTCGGCATTCTCACGCTCGTGCTCGACGCGCTGAAGGGATTTGTCGCCGTCGTCATTGCGCAGCATATTGCATCTCCCTACGGATTTCCTCAGGCGTATGACATCGCCGTGGCCGCCGCGCTGGCGGCCGTGCTCGGTCACTGCTTCCCGGTTTGGCTTGGATTTCGCGGCGGTAAAGGGGTGGCGACGGCTCTGGGCGTCTTCTTCGCACTGGTTCCCTTGACCACCGTTCTCTACCTGCTGGGAGTCTTTCTTCTCATCGTGTTGATCACACGATATGTCTCGCTGGCCTCGATCGTTGCGGCTGCGCTGTTTCCCCTGTTTGCTCTGCCGCATGCTCCTGCGCGGACGCCGATTCTCGTGACTGGCTACATTCTGATTCCCCTCATCGTCATCGTGAAGCATCACCAGAACATTCGCAGGCTCCTCTCAGGAACCGAAAACAGATTTGGTTCGCGAAAGGTGGCAGCTTGAGCCGGATTGCAATTCTTGGAGCAGGAGCCTGGGGGACAGCGCTGGCGATCTCACTGGCTCGCCGTGGCGGGCACAACATCACGCTCTGGTCACACTCTCCCGCGCTGGCAGAGCAACTCACTGAGACTGGCGAGAATCTGCCATACCTGCCGGGTTATACCCTCCCGTTCGACGTCAAAGTGACCAGCGATCTCCCTGCCGCCATCTTTGAGATGGATATCCTGCTGTGCGTCACACCATCGCAGCATCTACGCGGCATCCTGGCGCATGTTGCACCGCTGCTGACCAAGAACCAGGTCATTCTTTCAGCATCGAAGGGCATCGAAGAAGGCTCCTTTCTGCGCATGACGCAGGTGATCTCTTCGATCACGCCAAATCCCGTGGGTGTGCTCTCAGGTCCGACGTTTGCGCAGGAAGTCGCTGCCGGAAGTCCTTCCGCGATCGTCGCTGCCTGTACGGACGGCAAGCTGGCACATATGCTCCAGAAGGAGTTCTCCTCCGCTTCGCTGCGTGTCTATACCAACGACGATGTGACAGGCGTGGAGCTGGGTGGAGCGCTGAAGAATGTCATTGCTCTGGCATCGGGTGTCGTCACCGGGCTCAACCTTGGCCACAACTCTGCTGCGGCGCTCATCACGCGCGGAATCGCCGAGATCACCCGCCTTTCCGTGGCCTGCGGCGGCCGCCGTCAGACACTGGCTGGGCTGGCGGGCATCGGCGATCTGGTGCTGACAGCAACCGGCCCCCTCTCGCGCAATCGCACCGTCGGCGTGGAGCTCGGACGTGGCCGCAAGCTGGAAGAGATTCTGGCCGGCATGGGCGGGAAGGTCGCCGAAGGTGTCCGCTCCACCGCGTCGGCCCTCGGCCTGGCTGCACGGTACGGTGTCGAGATGCCGATCACGGAACAGGTCGACGCCATCCTGCATCACGACAAAAAGCCAGCCGACGCCATCCGTGACCTGATGAGCCGTCCGGGACGAGACGAATACTCCTAACGCCTTCTGTTGTCGATTCAGCGTCTTCAGCCACGTTGCGATTCAGCGCCTTCTGCGCTCTAATGACTCCCATGCACGACGATCATAAACACCGCCAGCACATTCCTCCTCCTGATCCCCCTTTCGAAAAAGATGGGCGGCTCTTCAAGCCTCTCCACGTCGTCCTCGGGGCCATCGTGCTGATTGCACTGCTGATCCTGTTCATCGTCCGGGTTGCCAAGATCGGCATCTAGTGTCCTGACTGGCACCGATCCAGAAGAGTAGACCTGGTCTGTGGATTCGGCATCCTAGTCCTCCATGACAGAGCCGATTGAATCAACCCGAAACGATCCCACGCCGGAAGAACGAGTCGGCGACTCGAAGTTCCTGCCAGTTATCGTCGCGGCAGGTGTTGCTCTCATCGTCATTCTTCTTGCTGCTGTCATCTTCGTAAAAAGCAGAGGCAAGGAGATCGTCCCCGACAAGACGACGCCTCCGTCCTCGCAGGTCATTCTGCAGGCGCCTGCAACTCGAGCAGCATAAAGGTTTTGTTCAGCCCATGCGGGATGCTTGAATCCGCTAAACTGAGAGAGGTATGGTCTTCTCGTCTCTCTTCGGCAAGCGTCCCGCTGAGCCTGAAAAACCGGAATCAGCTCCTGAGGAACCGGAGCAGAAGCTCGGTTTCTTCGACCGCATGCGACAGGCGGTCAGCCGCACGCGTGAATCGCTGTCTGAGTCTCTTGGCTCGGTGGTCGCACTCACCCGCGAAGTCGATCAGGCCTCACTCGATGATCTGGAGCCACGCCTCCTTGCCGCCGATATCGGAAGCGCAACCACGGCCATCATCATGGAGAATCTCCGGCAGCGCGCCATGCGTACCGGAATTGAGAGCGGAGCCCAGCTCAAGGAGATTCTAAAGAACGAGTTGCGCCAGATTCTTGATGGTGTCTCCACAACGATTCATCACCCCGCTGCTCCGCCCGAGGTGATCCTGATGGTGGGCGTGAACGGCACTGGAAAGACCACGACCACGGGCAAGCTGGCCAACCTCTATAAGTCGCAGGGTAAGAGCGTGTTGCTGTGCGCAGCCGATACGTTTCGCGCCGCAGCGATCGAGCAGTTGGAGGTATGGTCGCAGCGCTCAGATGTTCCCATCATCAAAACCAAGCAGGGCGGCGATCCCTCGGCCGCCCTCTACGATGCTCTGACCGCGTCGAAGTCTCGCGGCACCGACATCATGATCGCCGACACAGCCGGTCGCCTTCACACCAAGACCGACCTGATGAAGGAGCTGGATAAGATGCGCCGTACCTGCGAAAAGCTGGTGCCTGGCGCTCCGCACCAGACCTTCCTGGTGATGGATGCCACGACCGGACAGAACGGCCTGCAGCAGGCGCGTCTGTTTACGGAGGCGGCACGCGTCTCAGGCATCGTACTCACCAAGCTCGACGGCACGGCAAAGGGCGGCATCGTGCTCGCCATCGCCACGGAGTTGAAGCTGCCTGTTCTGTACGCCGGAATCGGCGAGAAGATCGACGACCTGATTCCCTTCGACAGCAACGCCTTCGTCGATTCGCTGGTGGGGTAACCCGGCCCCGTGCCTGCAGCGACTACGGCAACGCGCTATCCTCAACAAGGCATGGCCTCCACGAGCCCAGCAGCGATTCAGGAACAGGACGAACTCTTCATGCAGCGAGCACTGACGCTCGCAAAGCAGGCGACGGCTCTCGCCAGTCCCAATCCCCAGGTAGGCTGCGTCATCGTCCGCACCGAAGCCAACGACGAGGTCCTCGGCGAGGGAGCACATCTCTACGACAACTATGACCATGCCGAGATCGTCGCGCTGAAACAGGTCGCGGCGAGGGGCCTCTCTGCCTTCGGCGCAACGGCCTACGTCACCCTGGAGCCGTGTAGCCATCATGGCCGGACCGGACCCTGCGCAGACGCCCTGGTCGCCGCAGGTATTGCGCGCTGCGTCGTCGCCACAACCGATCCCAACCCCCTGGTCTCAGGCCGCGGCGTGGAGAAACTGCGGCAAGCCGGAATCAACGTCACCGTCGGCGTCCTCGAAAAGGAGGCGCGAGAACTCAACGACGCGTTCGCGCACTTCATCCGCAACAGCACTCCCTTTGTCACGCTTAAAGCAGCACTATCCTCCGATGGCAAGCTGGCCCCGCCTCCGGCATCCCGCTTCCCGAACCAGCCGCACTGGCTGACCGGACCGGCATCTCGAGCCGAGGTCCAGGTGCTGCGACACGCCTCCGATGCAATACTGACAGGCATCGGCACGGTACTGGCCGACAATCCCCAGCTGACTGACCGTACCGAGGAGCCGCGACGCAGGCCTCTGCTGCGTATCGTGATGGACACGCACCTTCGCCTTCCGCTCGACTCCCATCTGGTGTGGTCGGCAAAGCGGGATCTCCTCGTGCTCGCGGGGCCGACGGCTTCGGCATCGCGCATCGAAGGACTCACGTCGCGGGGCGTCGAGGTAGAAGTCCTTCCGGAGCACGCAGGACGACTCTCCCTGCCAGCTGCTCTCAACCTGCTCGGAGAACGCAAGATCCTCAGCCTGCTGCTTGAATCCGGCTCGCATCTGAATGGAGCCTTCCTGCGTCAGAACCTGGTCGACAAAGCCGTGTTCTTTCACGCAGATGCCCAACTGGGTGAGGATGCCATCCCATTTGCCCACGGAGCCGATCCGGCGTTCGCCGTGGAACAGTCCCTGCTACGGCCCACAGTGACCACCTACGGGGCCGACACCTGCATCTCTGGCTACCTGCATGACCCGTGGGCATGAGGCGTCGATGGCTCAACCGAGGTGCCACACTGATACCCTGTAACTATGTTTACCGGCCTGATTGAAACCACCGGAAAAGTTCTCGTCGTGACACCAAATGCCGGCGTCACCCGCATCACAATCTCGGCACCCGCTCCCTTGGTCACCCGTCTGAATACCGGCGACTCGGTGGCCGTGAGCGGTGTCTGCCTGACGGCACTCGACATTGAGCCCAACGCCTTTCCGCCGCGCTTCTCTGCCGATCTGGCTGCAGAAACCATCACACGCACAACCCTTTCGCGACTGAAGGCGGATACCCTGGTCAATCTTGAGCTGCCAACTCCAGCCGGATCTCCTCTGGGAGGTCATGTTGTCCAGGGACACGTCGATGGCACCGCTACGCTGATAGCACTTGAGCCTCTGACTGCCGATACGGAGACGACGGACTATCGGCTCCGCTTCGCGATTCCGGGAGCACTGACAAAGTATGTTGTGGAGAAGGGCTCGATCACCGTGGAAGGAATCTCTCTGACCGTGGCCTCCATCCACGGCAACGAGGTTGAGATCGCCATCATTCCGCACACCTTCGGCGCAACGAATCTGCGTACATTGGCTCCTGGAGAGGCGCTGAATATCGAAGTGGATGTACTGGGCAAGTATGCCGAGCGCCAGGGGGCCAGCGAAGCCGGCTTCGAGCTGAATGAGGCATACCTGATCGCGAACGGCTACTAGAGCCACAAACATCTGCTGCTAGGAAGACAAGGAAGACTGATATGACGTCCGCAAAGATTCTTCTGCTCGCCGGCGACTTCGTCGAAGACTACGAGATCATGGTTCCCTTCCAGACCCTTCAGGTTCTGGGACATACCGTTCACGCCGTCTGCCCGGAGAAGAAGGCCGGCGATCACGTGCGAACGGCAATCCATGACTTCGAGGGGGACCAGACCTACTCGGAGAAGCCCGGGCACAACTTTGTGCTCAATGCGACCTTCGCCGAGATCAAGCCGCAGGATTACGACGCGCTCGTGATTCCCGGCGGCCGCGCGCCGGAGTACCTGCGGCTGAACAAGCGTGTGCTTGAGATCATTCGCTACTTCGACAGCGCCGATAAGCCGATCGCAGCTATTTGCCATGGCCCACAGCTGCTGGCAGCTGCCCGCGTCATCGCGGGGAAGCGTGTCAACGCCTACCCGGCCTGTGCCCCCGAGGTAGAGTTGGCAGGCGCAACCTTCGTCTCGCTTGAAGTTACGGAGGCTGTCACTGACGGCAAGCTGGTTACCGGCCCGGCATGGCCCGCGCACCCTGCGTGGCTGACGCAGTTCCAGCAGGTCCTGCTGCGTCATCTCCAGGCATAATTTCCACAGATTTCCATCCCTTCTCTGAATCTTGTTCTGGCTTGCCGAATCAATTTGACAGTTGTCTAATTATCGACAAAAGGATTGAGGCAGACGAGATGAGCAAGCTTACAGGTAAAGTCGCAGTGGTTACGGGAGCATCGAAGGGTATCGGAGCGGACATCGCAAAGGGCTTTGCCGCGGAGGGAGCTTCCGTCGTCGTGAACTACGCGTCCAGCAAGGAAGGCGCGGAGAAGATTGTCACCGAGATCACCAAGACCGGCGGCAAGGCCATCGCAGTCCAGGGTGATGTAGCGAAGGAAGACGACGTTGTGCGCATCTTTGCCGAGACGAAGAAGGCCTTCGGCAAGCTGGACGTCCTGGTCAACAACGCCGGTGTCTACCAGTTCGCCCCCATCGAGACCGTCGACACCGAGTTATTCAATCGCCTCTTCAAGACGAATGTTCTCGGCACCCTGCTCGCAACCCGCGAAGCGGTCAAGCTCTTCGGCGAGGACGGTGGCAGCGTTATCAACGTTGGATCAGCAGCCACGGAGCTGAATCCGCCCACGAGCTCGGTTTATACGGCGACGAAGGGCGCGGTTGATTCCATCACCGCCGTCCTGGCGAAGGAGCTTGGCGCGAAGAAGATCCGCGTGAACTCACTGAACCCCGGCATGATCGAAACCGAGGGAACGCACACCGCTGGCTTCATCGGTTCGGATTTTCAGAAAGGCGTTGAGGCCGATGCGCCTCTCGGCAGGATCGGACAGGTCAGCGACCTGACACCAATCGCCGTCTTCCTCGCATCGTCTGATTCAGGATGGCTGACCGGAGAGACTCTGGTCGCCTCGGGCGGACACCGCTAAGAACGCGTGTCTCCCACACCTGAAGATAAGGCGCAGATCCCATCTCTGCGCCTTATCTTTTTTTCTTGAAGTTGAATCAGGCTCCAGCTGGCACAAGACTGATACCGGGTCAAGAAGCTTCAGGACCTGCGGCGAACTTAATCAGGAAGCGGATTAGAGTCCTGAGTGCTGTGACGTTTTAAGCGGTGACGTTTTAAAAAGGATGGGTGCGCTTCACCAGGAAGCGCACCCATCATCGCCGGTCCAGCACCACCCGGACCCGGTGATTTTTTAATTGCCCTTAGATCGAGCTCATGTTGTGCAGGAATTCCTGGTTGTTCCTCGTCTTCGCCAGCTTGTCGGTCAGAAGCTCCATCGCTTCCACCGGGCTGAGGGGGTTGAGAACCTTGCGGAGCACCCAGATGCGCTGCAGGTCTTCCTTCGGAATCAGCAACTCTTCCTTACGCGTGCCGGAGCGCTGAATGTCGATCGCCGGGAAGACGCGCTTGTCGACCAGCTTGCGGTCGAGGATGACTTCCATGTTGCCGGTACCCTTGAACTCTTCAAAGATAACCTCGTCCATCCTGGAGCCGGTATCGACCAGCGCCGTGGCGATGATGGTCAGCGAACCGCCCTCTTCGATGTTGCGGGCGGCACCGAAGAAGCGCTTCGGACGCTGCAGCGCGTTGGAGTCCACACCGCCCGAGAGAACCTTGCCGCTCGGCGGAACGATGGTGTTGTAGGCGCGGGCCAGACGGGTGATCGAGTCCAGCAGAATCACGACATCGCGCTTGTGCTCGACCAGGCGCTTGGCCTTTTCGATGACCATCTCGGCCACCTGGACGTGACGGGCAGCCGGCTCGTCGAAGGTCGAGCTGATAACCTCGCCCTTCACCGAACGCTGCATATCCGTAACTTCTTCCGGACGCTCGTCGATGAGCAGAACGATCAGGACGACTTCTGGATGATTGGCCGTAATCGAGTTCGCAATCGACTGCAGCAGCATCGTCTTACCGGTGCGCGGCGGAGCGACGATCAAACCACGCTGCCCCTTGCCCACCGGGGTGAGCAGGTCCATTACTCGGCCGGAGATGTTGTCGCGGACCGTCTCCATCTTGACGCGCTCCTCTGCGTACAGAGGGGTGAGGTTGTCAAAGAGAATTTTGTTGCGGGTCTCTTCGGGCGACTCAAAGTTGATCGCCTCGATCTTGACCAGCGCAAAGTACTTCTCGCCCTCGTGCGGGGGACGGACGTTACCGGAGATCGTGTCGCCGGTCTTCAGGTCGAACTTGCGGATCTGGGACGGTGAAACATAGATGTCGTCGGGACCAGGCAGGTAGTTGTAATCGGGAGACCGGAGAAAGCCGTAGCCGTCGGGAAGAATCTCCAGGACGCCTTCGGCGAAGATGTGGCCTTCTTTTTCGCTCTGCGCCTGCAGAATCTTGAAGATAAGGTCCTGCTTGCGGAGACCGCTGGTGCCAGCGATATCGAGGCCACGTGCGAGCTTACCAAGCTCTGCAATATTGTGTTCTTTCAACTCAGAAATGGTCATTTTTACCTTGAGATAGATAGGAGGGATTGGAATGCTGTAGGGGCGGGATCTGCTACGGAGGGGTATTGCGGAAAGGACCTGCAGAACTTCTTTGCTGCTTTCGGGAGATTATAGGGTCTCCCCGAAGTTGAGAAAATGCTTTTCCTGCGAAAAAAATAGCAATGAACGATGGAACTGCCGCGCGTTATGCCGCGCGGCGATCCTGAACCTGAATCTTTTCGACCGGGGCTTCAGCCTGGCCGTTCATCGGAGCTGCGTCCTTGAAACGGTCAAGGACTTCGTTCGTCGTGTCCTGGAGGCGGGTGTTGGGCTTGTGGAGCTTACGGGTCGCCTTGGAGGCGAGCTGGCAAAGCTCATAACGGTTCTTCACGTGGGTGAGTGCTCCAAAAATCAGATCTGAGCGCATCATCTTCTCCTTAATTCTTCAATCTTTGTCGCGGGCAGATGAGCGTTCAACACCGGGCACTGCTCGCAATCTTTGTCCTGCTGCTTCTTGACTTTCAAGAAGTTTTCAACCGATGACCCGAAGGTCATTGTTTCCGACGTCACACTGTATTTGACGCAGCTCCCTCACGAAGGGTTCCGCAATAATTCTGTAAATAATTCAATCAAAACTGTTTAATGCCAAAATCGAACACAAATCATGTACCGCATTCCCACTAAAGGGGATACGTTGTCACTACCCTGTCTGCCCTTTATTTCGCCAGCGACCAGCGCCTGAGGTATCAGCAAAGCAAGCAGAGAAGAGCTGCCCGCAATTACGACACACGGGCGCTGTAACCGGGCTACCCGTATCGTGCACAGGCCCACTGGACCCGCCGGGAACAACCTCGACCTCAAGAAAAGTAAATCTTATTGAGGTCAAGGTCAATATTTATTTTGGAAGTCTGTGGAAAGAAAACTTCTATAAAGTGAATTTCTGATGACTGACCGTCGGTTTCATTGGCCTTCCCCATCCACCGCCCGCATGTCGTAACTGAAAACCGGAACCTCCCGGAAAAATCCGCAATTTATCCACTTATTTTCAACAGGTTAGGACCAGTAACTTCGGTCCAGCGTCCGATACTGAATGGCCTCCGCGATATGTGGGGTCAGCACCAGCTCCGATCCCGCCAGATCTGCGATCGTCCGTGCCACCTTGAGGATACGGTCGTGGGCCCGGGCGCTCAGCCCCTGCTGCTGCATCGCCCTTTCCAGCAACCTCTCCGCATCCGGCTGGAGGGCGCAGAATGTCCGGATCTGCTGAGTGAGCATCTGGGAGTTGGAGTAAATCTGGCGCGCCGCGGTCCGGGCTGCAGGCTTCGCGGCGCTGAAGCGATCATGCTGCCGGCGGCGGGCTGACAGCACGCGCTCGCGAATCTCGGCAGAACCCTCGGTCGCCGCACCGCCGCGCAGCTCCTTGTATTCCACGGCGGGGACCTCAATATGGATATCGATGCGATCGAGTAGAGGTCCACTAACCTTCGAGACATATCGTTGGATCATGGGAGGAGTACACATGCACTCCCTTCGCTTGTCATTAAAGTAGCCGCATGGGCAGGGATTCATGGCGGCGGCCAGCATGAAGCGCGCGGGAAAGCTGAGACTCATTGAGGCACGCGCAATGGTCACCGTGCCATCTTCCAACGGCTGACGCAGCACCTCGAGGACATTGCGGGGGAACTCCGGGAGTTCGTCCAGAAAGAGAAGGCCATTGTGTGACAGCGAGACCTCGCCCGGGCGAGGTACGATGCCGCCACCGATCAGACCGGCGTCCGAGATCGTGTGGTGCGGCGAGCGAAACGGACGCTGCGTCACCAGGCCCTGCTCAGCGTCGAGCACTCCCGCGACGGAATGAATCTTCGTCGTCTCCAGTGCTTCTTCAAACTTCAAGGGCGTCAAAATGGAAGGCAGGCGTTTGGCGAGCATCGTCTTGCCGGAGCCCGGCGGCCCGATCATAAGGATGTTGTGGCCACCGGCGGCGGCAACCTCCAGCGCACGCTTGGCGACATGCTGACCGCGAACATCTTTAAAGTCGAAGGCAAAGTGCTGCGTCTCTTCAAGCAGGGCGCCTGGCTGAAAGGCCATCGGAAGTGGAGGCGTTCCGCTCGCCGTGGCATTAAGCAGCTCTCGCACCTCAAGCAGGCTGTGAACCGGGTAGACATTCACGCCTTCGACCACCGCAGCCTCACGCGCATTCTTCGCAGGCACCACCAGATGCCTGATGCCGTTGGCCCGTGCAGCGACTGCGATAGGAAGCGCACCGGGCACAGCGCGTACAGTGCCATCCAGGCCCAACTCTCCCACCAGAAGAAAGTCGGAGAGATCCTTGATGGTCAGTGCACCGTACGCTCCAAGAATCCCGATCGCGATCGGCAGATCGAAACCCGACCCCTCTTTTTTGAGATCAGCCGGAGCCAGGTTGATGGTGATGCGGGTGGGTGGAATCTCGAAGCCAGAATTTTTGATAGCCGATCGAACACGATCGCGGCTCTCGCGCACAGCGGCGTCCGGAAGCCCGACCGTACTGAAGGTCTCTTTATCGATCTTGATCTGCGAGAAGTCAATTTCGACGTCGATGAGATGTGCGTCGATTCCGTAGACAGCAGCGCTGCGGGCCTTGAAGAGCATTCTATGTGCCTGATGAATCCTTGAGGCGGAAAGTGTGCGCCGAGTATAGCATCGCAACGGCTCGCTTCCCTGTGGCACAAAGGTCGTAGAATCACCAGCTCATACCTCACAACCTCCTTGGGACAGAGTGGGCATCGCGCCTACAATAACTTCGTGAACACGAGCCTCTTCGAGCTCTTCAAGATCGGCATCGGCCCCTCCAGCTCTCACACGGTTGGCCCCATGCGGGCAGCGTTGCGCTTTGTCCAGTCACTCGACCTCGCAGAACAGCTTGATCGTGTTGAACGCGTCACCGTCAACCTCTACGGCTCTCTTGCATTGACCGGCCACGGACACGGCACCGACCGCGCCATCCTGCTTGGGCTGATGGGTGAGGCTCCGGACACCGTCGATCCGAGCGTGATCGACGCGGAGCTGGCAGCCGTACGCGACACCGGAACGCTATACCTCCTCGATCGTGAGGCGATTCCATTTGTCGAAGCAAACGACCTTCTCTTTCATCGCGATCAGATGTATCCCGATGCAGAGCAGCCGACTCATCCCAACGGCATGCGCTTCACTGCCTTTACGCAGGAAGGAATCCTCGCCCAGGAGATCTTTTATTCCGTCGGTGGCGGCTTCATCCTCTCGTCCGAACAGTTCGAGGCTCAGCTGGCCAATACTTCAACGACAGCGCGCTCAGTTCCCTTCCCCTTTTCGAGTGCTGCCGAACTGTTGCGCATCGCCACGGAAAACAGGATCGGCATCGCGGAGCTTCTGTTGGCGAATGAGGTCGCTCTGCTTGCGGACGAATCCATTACGCGTCCATCGACCACTGGCGACAGCGAGACGGCCTCGCCCGAGGAGCGCGTCAAGCAGAGCATTCTGTCTCTCTGGAGAACGATGCGGCAGTGCACGGAACGCGGACTGGCAACGGAGGGTATTCTTCCGGGCGGCCTGAATGTTCGACGCCGCGCGCCGAGGCTTGCACGCCGCCTGGAGACAGAGGGCGCGCGCGACCCCTTAGCGCCGCTCGACTGGGTCACGGTCTATGCCATGGCCGTTAATGAAGAGAACGCCGCGGGCGGGCGCGTGGTCACCGCTCCCACCAATGGAGCCGCCGGGGTCATCCCGGCCATCGCACACTACTATCAACGCTTTACGTCCGAGGCCAGCGACGAGGGCCTACTGCGCTACTTCTTGACCGCCGCCGCTATCGGCATTCTCTATAAGGAGAACGCCAGCATCTCCGGCGCCGAGGTTGGTTGCCAGGGCGAGGTTGGCGTGGCCTGTTCCATGGCAGCCGGCGGGTTGGTTGCCGCTCTGGGTGGAACCAACCAGCAGGTGGAACACGCTGCCGAGATCGCCATGGAGCATAACCTCGGCATGACCTGCGATCCCATCGGAGGGCTGGTACAGATTCCCTGTATCGAACGCAACGGCATGGGTGCCGTAAAAGCCATCAACGCCGCACGCATGGCAATGCACGAGACCGGCGGCCACAAGCTATCGCTCGATCAGGTGATCGCGACCATGTATCAGACCGGTCTTGATATGCAGTCGCGCTACAAGGAGACATCGCTGGCAGGTCTCGCTCTGAATGTCATCGAGTGTTAAAAGTGCTTCCCTATCGCGGAAGCCTGCCGATGTTGATCCAGTATCGCGACTCAAGCACGAAGCTGCCGTTTGAAGCGTACCCTTCGTAAAGCGAGCGCAGAGCGGTTTCGAACGCGGCATAGTTATCAGCCTCGCGCGACGGAGCGTGCGAAAGCGACATCACCATGCCGTGCAGCGCCTCCCAGTCCAGCTTCATGGAGGAGAGGATCTCGCGTCGATAGAGATCGCGTGTCAGATACGTCTCCAGACTGCGATAGATGGAGTAGCCGGCATGGGTGTCAGCGTGCTCGGGGGAGAATTGACGCAGGAGCTGTTCCAGCAGAATATTCTCCTCGCGACCTTTCTCCGTGCGTCCCAGCGCGATGATGGCAATCCATCCATCTGACTTAAGGATGCGGCGAAACTCCGCCATGGATCGTTCCGGATCAAACCAGTGCATAGCGCGGCCTGCGGTTACCAGGTCGACGGAGTGGTCGGGAAGTCCTGTCTGCTCCGCGATCCCATCCACGATCGTCAGCGTCATTCCACGATGAAGCTCCGTGCAGGTGTCGCGCATCTCTGCGTTCGGCTCAACGGCAACAACAGGGTTGCCGTTCGATAGAAAGACATCGGCCAGCATACCGGTACCTGCGCCGACGTCAGCGATCAGCCACTCCGGCACCAGACCGCAGTGCTGCCGCAGGATGGGCAACAACACATCCGGTGCATAGCGTTCACGGTAACGATCGTAGTCGGTGACCTTGCCATCAAAACGGCGAACGGACTTCATTCTCTATTCTCTCTCCACGGCCAGAGCAACCGAGTTCCCTCCGCCCAGACAGAGGGCAGCGACACCACGCTTCGCATCGCGCCGCACCATCTCGTGAATCAGTGTGACGAGGACGCGCGCACCGCTGGCGCCGATGGGATGACCGATGGCGACCGCTCCGCCGTTCACATTGATCCTGTCCAATGGAAGCCCCAGTTCTCTTGCAACCGCAATAGCCTGAACGCTGAAGGCCTCGTTCAACTCGTAGAGGTCCACGGAATCGCGATCCCACCCGGCCCGCTCAAGCACACGCTGCACTCCGATGACTGGCGCCATCATCACCCACCTGGGAGCGATGCCGCTGACTGCCTGCGCTTTGATGGTGACCAGCGGTTTAAGCCCGATCTCCCTGGCTCTTCCTGCTGACATCACAACCACAGCCGCAGCAGCATCGTTTACACCAGGAGCATTCCCAGCCGTCACCGTGCCATCGCTCTTGAAGGCAGGCCGTAGCGAGGCAAGCGTCTCGATCGATGCGTCCTCGCGAATGCTTTCATCGTTTGTCACGACAGTCGCGCTTGCACCTTTTCTGACGCCGGGCACAGTAACGGGAACGATCTGGCTGTCGAAGCGATGTTCGCGCCGCGCCGCCGCCGCCCGACGATGTGACTCGAGCGCGTAACCATCCTGCTGCTCTCGCGTGATATGAAACTGTTCCGCAACCAGCTCTGCGGTCATGCCCATGTGCTGATGATCGCAGGCGCACCAGAGTCCGTCCTGGATCATGGCATCGACAGCCGTGGCATCGCCCATCCGCATTCCTTTACGGGCAGTCGGAAGAAGATACGGAGCATTCGACATCGACTCCATTCCACCGGCGACGACGATCTCATTGTCTCCACACAAGATGCTCTGCGCCGCGAGCGCCACAGCACGCAATCCGCTGCCGCACACCATGTTGATGGTGAGCGCAGAGACCCTGTCGGCAAGCCCAGCTTGCAATGCTGCCTGCCGCGCGGGGTTCTGTCCCAGGCCTGCGGCAATCACACAACCCATGATGCACTCATCGACAGAAGCCGCGTCGATATTGGCCTTTTGCACTGCATGCTGCACGGCAACGGCACCAAGTTCGATAGCGGAAAGCTGCGAGAGGGCTCCCTGAAACTTGCCGACAGGAGTTCGCACAGCGGACACGATTGCAACGTCGTTTCTCATGAAGTCCTCCATCGCAGAGCATCCATCAAACAGCTTCCGCTTCGCGCCATCTCACAGCACAACATATTCTTTGTAACGCCAAAGTGTGAGACGCCGTTTCGCTTCGTTGTGTACTCCCAGAACGAGCCTAAAAAAAATCGGCGAAGCATTCGATTTCTCTTGACAGTTAATTTTCGTAAAACTATACCTTCGTTAGCTGCAATGCAGCTTGTTGAAGGGTCCATGTCTAATCACTAGGGAGAATAGGCAAATGGCAACCAAGAAGGCAGCTAAGAAAGCAGTCAAGAAGTCAGCTAAGAAGACCGCAAAGAAAAAGTAGTTTCAACCAAGGCAAAGCAAAAACGGGGGACGCGATCAGCGTCCCCCGTTCTGCGTCTACAGCCACTTCGCTATTGCGAGACGGCCTTGTTCTTCGGCGTTGAAAGATAGCCCGTGACTTTGTTCTTATCGATCGAGTTCACAACCAGTTCAAACAGCGCGGGATCCTTACCGGTATAGAACTGCACCGGCTCGTCGAGCCCCTTGTCCTTCTTCTCGATCACCCTGTCGTCAGCACTGACGTTCAGCGTGTAGCGGGAGTGCTTCTGGTCAGCCTTCTTCAACTGCAGCTTGATCGTCGACAGCAACGTGGGTTGAGCGCCCTTCTGCAGAGTGAACTCGTAGTAGTTTCGATCCCCTCTGTGCTTCAGGATCTCAACCTCGTCGTGATTCTTGGCGATCAGGCCACTCATCACACCGGCGTCGCCAACCACGCGCGTCAGCTGTGTCTTGGTCTGCTCGAGATCAGTCTTGGTGGCGGCAACATCGGTCTTGACGCCGCCCACGTCTGTCTTAACGCTGGAGACCTCGGTCGAAACAGCTCCGATCTGCTTCTGAGTCGCCGCCTGCGCCTCCTGCATCTTGGCCTCGGCCGCTCTCTGCTGGGAGATGATGTTCTGCGTGCGAAGCTCAATCTGGCGTTGCGTCATGCCGACGCTCTGGCCGAGTGTCTCGCTGGTAGCGCGCAGACGTGCGTTCGTCGCCTCCAGCTTCTGTGTAAGGTCACCGTTCTTCTGCACCTCAACCGTCAGCTTCTTCTGTGTGTCGCCCAGATCTTTCTGAATGCTGTAGCACCAAAAAAGACCTCCAAGGCCTGCCAGCAGCGCTACAGCTACTGCGCCCAGCAGGGCTCCGGAGACCGACCGCTGCTCTACATATTCTTCTTCACTCATCGCTTTCTCCTTACAGAAGCATGAACGTAAGACGTTTTGCGGCCCGAGACATCACGACAATTTTCGTGCGCTAAACGTTCATTCCAAACTATATCGTTTTGCAAACCAAACTAGACTGAATTCATGTCTCACCCTGATGTCTGCATCGCCGGAGCCGGGATCATCGGTCTCTCGCTGGCCCTGGAGCTGCACCAACGAGGCGCGCGTGTAGCCGTCTACGACCAGGGCGATCCACTTGCCGAGGCTTCGACCGCCGCAGCCGGCATGCTGGCCGCCTACGACCCGGAGAATCCGCTCGCTCTGCTCGAACTGTCGAAGCTGAGCATCTCCCGCTATCCAGCGTTCCTCAACAAGCTGTTCGAGCTTTCAAGGTCGGTCGTCTCGCTGCATACCAGCACAACCCTCCAGGGACTCGGAGCTGGACGCAAGCCGCTGCCCGGCATTCCTACGATCTCCGAACAGACGATACGTCTGCTCGTGCCGGAGCTTCGCTCCTCCTCCCAGCCGTTCATCCTGTTAGATGAAAACAGCCTGAACCCGCGTGAACTTGCCGTTTCGCTGCTCACCGCCGTACGCGCCACCTCGATCTCCCTGCACACGCAGACCCCGATCCGCCTGGCACGATCCAGCTCACGTGGCGTTGAGATTCACACCGACGATGAATCGCTCACCGCATCCCGCTTCGTCGACTGTACCGGCGCCTGGGGCTTTACCCCCACAATTCCGGCGCACCTTCGTCCGAGGCCTCGCAAGGGCCAGATGCTGGCGGTAGCCGCCAGTCCTTCGCAGCCGCTGCATGTCGTCATCCGGACACCTGAGATCTATATTGTGCCGCGTACAGCCGACCCGGCACGCACACGATGGATCGTCGGAGCCACAGTTGAGGACGCCGGGTTCGATAAAAAAGTTCACCCCGAGGACATCGCGCGCCTCCGTCAGCTTGCAGCCGATCTACTACCGGCAGTAGCGGAGGCACCAGAACTGGAGACCTGGGCTGGGCTTCGACCATCGACCGTCGACAGGCTTCCGCTGCTGGGCGAGGTCTCACCGAACCACTTTATCGCCGCGGGACATTATCGGAATGGCATCATGCTGGCCCCCGGCACGGCCTATGTTATGAGTCAGCTGCTGGCAGGCAAGGCTCCCAGCGTGGAGCTGTCCCCCTTTCATCCCTTTCGGGCAGGCGTGTTGCCAGAGGCTTAAACATCGCACAGCGAAACCGATATTCGCCCACCTGCCGTGACAATCTTTTCCTGGCTGCGCTATAACCATTTGTAATTCGTTTTGGAGATTTACATTATGGCTACTGCCGTCGCACCGAAGGGCCTTGAAGGTATTGTTGCTACCTCTTCATCGATCTGCTGGATCGACGGCGATGCTGGCGTTCTCTCCTACCGTGGAATCGACATTCACGAACTGGCTCAGCACTCCACTTTTGAAGAGACCGCCTATCTTCTTTGGTTTGGGCGTCTTCCGAATCTGGCGGAGCTTGCGGCCTTCACGAAGGAGCTTGCAGCAGCCCGTACTCTCGACCCGAAGGTCGTCGATTTTCTGCGTAGCGTGCCGACGACCGGCTCGCCCATGGAGATTCTGCGCACGGCCGTCTCGCTGCTGAGCCTTTACGATGCCGACGAGAAGGACAACTCGCACGAGGCCAACGTCCGCAAGGCTTACCGGCTGACGTCGCAGATCGCCATGATCGTTGCGACCTTCGACAGAATCCGCAAAGGAAAGTCTGTCGTTGAGGCTGATCCCTCCCTCTCACACGCGGCAAACTTTCTGTGGATGCTGAACGGCGAAAAGCCCTCCGAGACGGCAGCACACACATTTGATATTGCGCTGATCCTGCACGCGGACCATGAGCTGAATGCCAGCACCTTCGCGGCCCGCGTCATCGCGGCCACGCTCGCCGACATCCACTCCGCCATCACCGGCGCCATCGGCGCGTTGAAGGGACCGCTTCATGGCGGTGCCAACGAGGCAACGATGCGCCTGCTCTACGCGATTGATAAGGCTGGGGCAGATCCGGCGGAGTACGTGCGGCAGATGTTCGCGGACAAGAAGAAGATCTCAGGCTTCGGGCATCGTGTTTATCACACCGAAGACCCGCGCGCGACCCACCTTCGCCGCATGTCCGAGGAGTTGAGCCGCACGGCAGGAAATATGAAGTGGTTCGAGATGTCGCGCAAGATCGAACTCTTCGTCAAGGAGCAGAAGAAGCTGAATGCGAACGTCGACTTCTACTCGGCGTCGACCTACACGCTGCTCGGTATCGACATCGATCTGTTCACGCCGATCTTTGCAGTAAGCCGTATCGCCGGCTGGACAGCCCACGTCATCGAACAGCACGACGACAATCGCCTGATCCGTCCTCGCGCGGAGTACGTCGGCCCCGCTTATCCTTCGCCTTACACACCGATCGCCGAACGCTAACCGACGGCAGAGACACAAAAGGGAGCAGCCGATGCGGCTGCTCCCTTCGCTTTTGATCGTTAGGTTATTTCTTGTCGCTGGCCGGCGGAATGACGCCGTTCATCCGCAAGTACTCTGCAAGCTGCCCATAGTGATCGAAGCCGTGTGCGATAACGCCACCCGCGAGGCTGACGCGGGTCTGCGATCCACGGACGCTCTCGAAGGCATTCTGCACCGTCAGCGTGCCGATGGACTTATGCACGAACTCGAAGGACTTCTCCAGGGCTGCAACGATCTGGTCCTTATCCTTCAGCTCCGCCAACGCTTTCACGTCGACATCGGGCTTGAGACCGCTGAGCATGCCACCGTAGAAGTAGTTCGCCTGGGCGACATGAACCACCATCTGCCCGAAGCCGCGCACACCCTGGTTGTTCGGGGAGAGGTAGTCAGTCTTCTGCGAGGCGGCGAAGATCGCGGCGCTGGGAGCGAAGCTGTACTTCTCGGCAGGCATCGCCTTGGCAAGGCCCATGAACTGGTCTTCAAACGCCGTCAGGGCAGCGTCGAACGACTTGGCCGGATCGACCATCGTTCCCGGCGTAATCTTCTGTGCCGGCGTCATCTGCGCCTGGGAATTCAGGCTTGTACAGGCTACGAGTGCTACTGCAACCACCATCCGCTTCAACATCGTCGTGTTCTCCGTTCGTCGCTAAGAAATCGTTGAAAAATGGAAAGGAACCGGGCTCAGCCTATCAGATTCGGCCATCCGCCAGCCGTAGCTTCGTCCCAAATCAGGCTGTTTTAGAGCACTGGAAGTAAAATGGAGAAATGCACCGCATCTATCTTGACGCCAACGCGACGACGCCTCTGCTTCCCGAGGTCTTCGAGGCGATGCGTCCGTTTTATCTGGAACACTACGGCAACGCCAGCTCCATTCACCAGCAGGGCCAGCACGCCCGCGCCGCCGTCGATCATGCGCGTGAGGCCGTTGCACGCATGCTGCATTGCCGTCCAGCAGAGGTTGTCTTCACCTCAGGAGGCACGGAGAGCGACAACCTCGCCATCTTCGGCGTGCTCTCGCCCGGCGACCATCTCGTCACCTCTTCGATCGAGCACCATGCTGTACTGCATGCCGCCCACTCCCTCGAGTCGCGAGGCGTCGAGGTCACCTTCCTTCCGGTCACGGCAGAAGGCATCGTCGAGCCGGCAGAGCTGCTTGCGGCTCTCAAGCCGAACACCAAGCTGGTCAGCATCATGTACGCCAATAATGAAACCGGGGTGATCCAGCCGATCGACGCCTTGGCAGGAATCGCTCACGCTGGCGGCGCACTGTTTCATACGGACGCAGTCCAGGCCGGTGGCAAGCTGTCGCTGGACGTCAGCGCGCATGGCCTGCTGAAAGACGTCGACATGCTCACACTCTCCGGCCACAAGATCTTTGCTCCCAAAGGAATAGGCATTCTGTACGTGCGGCGTAACGTACGGCTCTCGCCGATGTTTCATGGCGGATCGCATGAGCGCCAGCGCCGCGCAGGCACCGAGAACGTCCCAGGCATCGTTGCCTTCGGCAAGGCCGTCGAGATCGGCACGGAATGGCTCAAGGGCGATGGCCCAACGAAGTTGGCTGCACGGAGGGACCGCCTCGAAAAAGGCATTCTGGCTGCCGTCGACGAAACAGGCGTCAATAGCGGAGCATCATCTCGCGTCGCCAACACGACGAGCATCTACTTCGATCACGTGGAGGCTGAGGCACTCCTTATCGCCCTGGATCTCAAGGGCATCTCGGTCAGCGGAGGAAGCGCCTGCCAGTCCGGCGCATCGGAGCCGTCGCACGTGCTGACCGCAATGGGACTGTCGCCCGCACGCGCACGCGCCACCATCCGGTTCTCGCTGTCGAAGCTGACCACTGAGGCAGAGGTCGACGATGTGCTGCGTATTCTTCCTGAGGCTGTGGCACACCTGCGTACGCTCTCACCCACGTATCAAGCAGCAAAGGCGACGACAGTTTAGTCGCCGCCTCGCTCGCTTACAGATACCACGGGATATTGACCACCACGATCCGCTGATTGCCCTTCACCAGCAGCAGCAGCTTCAACAGCTGAACGCGCTGGTTGTGCAGCAGATTCTCCCACCAGTGCCGGACAACCAGCTCCGGCAGTAGTACAGCTACCTTGCGACCGGGATTCTCCGACTCCAGCTCAAGGATGTAATCCATCAGCGGATTGATGATGAACCGGTACGTCGACGAGATCGACACCAGCTCAGGCTCGGAGAGCTTTTCCTGTCGGATGGGTGCGAGAATCTTCTCCTCCCACTCCGCCTCGATACTGGCATCTTCATCCTCGGAGTGAATGTGGACGATCTTCAGATCCTTGGACATCAACAGGCCGAAGCGTAGAGCTTTTTCCGCGATACGATCCCAGCGTGCCATGGGAATGACTACAAGCGGCTGCTGCAAGTTAGCCAGGCTTAGCGGAGTCATGTCCTGCATCTCGCGCTTCACACGGGTGTAATGGCGCTTGACGACCATCATCAGGACAATCAGCACCGGAATCAGCAGCGCCGTTACCCATGCGCCCGCTGTAAACTTCGCAACCAGTACAACGATCAGCGTGATGCCTGTCGCCACTGCTCCGAAGGCGTTGACGAACATATGCCACATCCGGCCGGGATGCTTGTCCATCTTCAGCCAGTGGACCACCATGCCGGCCTGCGAGAGTGTGAATGCGAGGAAGGCGCCGATGGCATAGAGCGGAATCAACTTGTCCGTGACACCACCGAAGAGGATCAGGATGACGGCGGTGAATCCTGTCAGCGCATAGACACCGTGCGTATAGAGGAGACGACGTCCGCGCAGCGTAAAGACATGCGGCAGGTAGTCGTGCATCGAGATGGCACGCGCCAGACGAGGAAAGTCTGCGAACGCTGTGTTCGCGCTCAGCGAGAGCGCCATCAACACGCTGCCCATCGTGAAGTAATAGAACCATCCACGGCCAAAGACAGCCTGTGTCAGGATGCTCAGTACGCTCTGGTAGTTGTGGGCGTCAGGCTCCATGGCCGTCACGCCATAGGCCTTCGATAGCCATGCGATGCCGAACAGCAGCACGATCAGGGTTGCGACGATGATGGTGAGCGTCGTCTTCGCGTTCTTCGGGCGAGGCTCCTGAAACGCCATCACGCCGTTGGAGACGGCCTCAACACCTGTCATCGCAGCGCAGCCGCTGGCAAAGGTCTTCATCAGCAGCCACAGGCTGAGGTACTTCATCGTCGCCGGCAGCGCCGGAGGGGGGGCAATGACATACGCAGGATGCCAGCCGCTCATGTAGGCCTTGACTCCGCCGACAACGACCAGCGCCAGCAGGGTCACCACAAAGAAGAATGTCGGCAGAATGAACGCCGCGCCCGTATCCTTCACACCACGCAGATTAACGATCGCAAGGATCGCCAGGATGACAAGACAGATGGATAGCGTGTGATGATGCAGCGACGGCACGGCGGAGGTCAGCGCCGTCACACCGGCAGAGATACCCACGGCGGCCGTCAGGATGTAATCGATCATCAGCGCCGCTGCGGCCAGGAGACCTGCCCCATGGCCGAGGTTCTCGGTAGCCACGGTATAGGAACCGCCGCCTGCCGGGTAAGCCTCAATCGTCTGCCGATAGCTAAAAAATACGATCGTCAACAGGATGAGAATCGCCGTAATGACGGGAACGATGTGATCGAGTCCTGCGACCCCCAAGGGGATCAGCAGAGTCATCGCTGCTTCCGGTCCGTATGCGGCACTGGTGAGGGCGTCTAGCCCAAAGATAGGAATTCCCGCTGCGACTCCGATATGCTCGGCGCGTTCATCGCTGGTCGCCAGCGGCCGTCCGAAAAGTACATCAAAAAAAGACATGGCCGTATTCGATAGTACTGCCTCTGTCAAGCGAGGGACGAAACTCCAGCAAAAACAGACAGCGCTACACTGAATGCATGGCGAACATCTACGAGATTCCAGTACACGACATCACCGGCGAACCCACCAGCCTTGGCGCTTATCGCGGCAAGGTTCTTCTGCTGGTGAACGTTGCCTCCCAATGTGGCCTCACCGGGCAGTACACCGCGCTTGAGCAGCTGTACTCGCGCTTCAAAGACGCCGGTCTGGTCGTCTGCGCATTCCCGGCCAACGACTTTGGCGCACAGGAGCCGGGATCGAACGAAGAGATTCAGACCTTCTGCCGCTCGAACTTCTCCGTCGACTTCCCGATGTTTTCCAAGATCGCCGTCACCGGCCCGGAGACGCATCCCCTGTATCAGGAGTTGATTGCCGCGCGGCCCCAAGCCTCCGGCGATTCGCGCGAGGGCCTCCGGCAGAACCTGAATGGCTTTCTCGCAGCCAAGCACAACGGAGCGTCGAGCAACCCGGAACCCGGCATCCTCTGGAACTTCGAGAAGTTCCTCATCGATCGCAATGGAAATGTCGTCGATCGCTTCTCGCCTGAGATCACGCCAGACGATCCCCTGATCGTCGCCGCCGTGGAAACCGCCCTGAAGTCATAACGACTCAGGGCTTTTATTTCATCGCCTTACGAGAGGACCCTCTACCCCACAGATGACTTATCGTGCAGCCGTCCTGGCCCTTCCCTTGCTCACCACCACTGCCTTGCTGGCGCAACAGGCGCCCATACGGATCACCGCCGACCTCACGGACGCGCCGCGCAAGCTTTATCACGCGGAGATCGATATCCCGGTGAAGCCGGGAACGGTCTCGCTGACGACACCGGAGTGGATCCCGGGCAATCACCGCCCCACCGGGCCGGCCAACGACATCACCGGAGTTGTCTTCACAGCGAACGGCAAGCCACTTACGTGGCGGCGCGATGACGAGGATCTTTACCAGTTCCACGTAACGGTCCCGGCCGGCGTAACGACGCTGCACGCTCATCTCGATTGCATCGTAACCTCGCGCGTCAGTCAGAAGATGGCCGTCCTCGAATGGGAAAAGCTCCTTCTTTATCCCGCGAAGACACCGGTGAAGGAGATTCCGATTCAACCCACCGTCGTTGTTCCAAAGGGCTGGGGTATCGGAACGGCGCTTACTCCCGTTGACGGATACGATGCGCAGCGTCCCAAGGGCGGCGCGACCCGCTATGCCCCAACCAATGTTGAGCAGCTTGAAGATTCTCCCGTCATCGCAGGCCAGTATTTTCATGAATTTGCGCTGGCGCCCGAGGTCTCACCGAAGCACTACATCGATGTCGTCTCGGATGGCCCGGAAGACTCTAATCTTCGCCCGTCTCTGCTGGTGGAGCTGAACAATCTCGTCCGGGAATCGCTGGCGGCCTATGGGTCACATCACTACAACGCCTATCACTTCCTGCTGACTCTTTCAGACGTCGCGGGAGGCGAGGGCCTCGAGCATGGTCAGTCCTCCGACAACGGAGTTGGCGAGAAGGGCTTCGCAGACGACGCTCACCAGCTCGCCGAATCCGACCTGCTCGCACACGAGTTCACGCACTCCTGGAACGGAAAATATCGCCGCCCCTACAACCTCTACCAGGACGATTTCGCCAAGATGCAGCAGGGATCGCTGCTGTGGGTCTATGAGGGCCTGACGCAGTACATGGGCAACGTACTGGCAGCGCGATCGGGACTGAAGTCCCAGGACCAGTATCGCGATATGCTCGCGATGTCGGCCGCCAGCCTGGATTACAAGCCTGGACGTCAGTGGCGCTCAACGGAAGATACGGCAATCGCCGCCAGCATCCTGCGTGGCGGCAATCCTGCCTGGTCCAATTGGCGCCGCGGACAGGACTACTACCAGGAGGGCGAGCTGTTCTGGCTCGACGCAGACACACTAATCCGGCAGAAGACGAATGGACAGAAATCGCTCACAGATTTCTTCCACCTCTTCCTGGCGAAGGGCGGCAACACAGGGCCTGAGATTCTGCCCTACACCCGGGAACAGCTCATCGGCGATCTGAATCAGGTGATGCCCTACGACTGGGCCAACTTTATTCATGAGCGTATCGACAACATCAATCCTCGCGCGGATCTAAGCGGCATCGAGCGCGGCGGCTACAAGCTTGTCTTCCACGACAAGCCCAGCGCCTCGGAGAAGACGATGGCTTCGACAGGAGGGCGGCGCGGTGGCCTCAACACCTGGTACTCGCTGGGACTGCGGCTTAGCTCCGATGGCGTTATCTCGGACGTTCGCTGGGGTTCTCCGGCAGACAAGGCCAACATCGCTCCTGGAGCGAAGATCCTGGCGGTCGATGGCAACATCTTCTCCGCTGACGCGCTCAAAGAGGCGATCCGTAATGCCAAGGGCAAGACCGAAGCGATTCACCTGATTCTGCAGATGGATACCTTCGTCTCCACGGCCAGCATCGACTATCACGGTGGAGAGCTCTACCCGGTGCTCGAGCGCATCGACGGCTCAACGGCCTATCTGGACGAGATCAGCAAGCCGCTAACAACTCCGGAGAAGGCCCCCACTGGGCACCCTGCCCCCTAAGCGCTGAAGAGAAGCAGGGTGGGCCTGTAGTGCTCGCTACGGGCCCACCACATCGCCTGGATGATGTCTCTATCGTCTCGTGCCCCGTGTCACGTACGGCGCTTCCTGAGACACAAAAACGCTGGGCCCGCCAATCTATGATGGCGGACCCAGCGTTTTGTTTGATGACCGGGTTAGAAGTTGAACGAGGCCTGCAGCATGATTCGGCGAACCGCCGTCGATGAGCTGAACGGTCCGCTTGCCAGCGTCGTGAACTGACCGAACCGCGGAGAACTCAAGCTGCTGGTCGGCGTTCCATACGGCACCATGTTGAACAGGTTGAACGCCTGGGCTCCGATCGTAAAGCTGTACTTGTGACCGGAGTTGGCGCCGCCCATTCCCATCGGACCGCCGCCGCCGGGGCCACGACCGCCGCCACCGCCACCACCGTGACGACCTCCGCCGGGACCACCCTGGCCACCGCCGCTGTTTCCGCCCTGCGCGGCTGCACCGGTCCTGGCTCCGAAGCCGAAGACCTTCGCCACGCGGAGGTTGATCGATACGTTTGCCGGCCCCGTGCAGTAGTCGTAAGGAACGCGGGTGAGGCTGCCCGTATTGGTCTCACTGAAGGAAGCAGCATCCCGGCAGTTGCCACTGGCGTTGTTCATGAAGTACGGACGGTCGTTGTAGATCGACGATCCGTTCGGATCGAGGCCGCTGGTGAGGTTATACGGTGTGCCCGATTGAGCAATCATGAACGGGCTGGCCGTAATGCCGTAGCGGAAGTTCAGACTGCCGCCAAAGACGCCGAACTGACGCTTGGCGAAGCTTGCAGGACCGTAATCAGCCTTCGTGTTGCTATTGCTGGTCGGGAAGAAGGTCGCACCCGTCGTATTCGCATTGGCCCAGCTGAGAGCATAGAAGCCAAAGAGATTGACGGAGCGTAGCCGGGCATTGCCGTTGAACAGGAGCTGGTTCTGACGGAAGACGCCACCGGACTGGAACTGGTAGTTATACGGCGTGGTCGGCGCGGCCTGATTTGCGACTGTGGGGTCGTAGTAGTTGCGCGTCAGATACTCGTGATTTCCACGCGCGTTGAGGTAGTTCACGGAGATCGTGCCAATACGGCCGATCTGCTGATCCATTCCGATCGCCGACTGCATGGTGTACGAACTGCGGATTCCATTGCCCAGCGAGTAGATCGTGCCACGACTCGTTGTGCTGCCGCCGCATCCCGCAGGATCGGCCGGCGTGCAGGTCACACCAGGATTGATGAAGGTCTGCTTTACCTGCGCGGTACCGTTCAACTGCTGCGTCGTCAGATAGTTGTCCAGTGTGAAGCGGTCATAAAAGAGACCGTAGCCGCCACGAATGACTGTGACCGGCGATTTGCCCTTGCCGCGCGGAATGCCCCAGGCAAAGGACACGCGCGGAGCAAAATCGTGATTACTGTTGATGACGTTTTGCGCTTCATAACGAAGACCGAAGCTGAGGGTCAGGTTCTTCTTCGCCTTCCAGTCATCCTCGGCATACAGCCCCACATCGTTCAGGCGGCCATGCACCGTCGCCTGGTTGATCGCCGTAACCGAGTACTGTCCGGGCGTGCCGCACTGGTAGGAGGAGATGGCGGTAGCCTGGCATGTCTGGGTTATACCCGCGCAGCCGCTGGGCTTTGTCGTCTGGTTCGGGTCGGTGCAGGGGTCCAGCAGGTAGGAGTAGGTGAAGGTTCCGTTCTGCCCGGAGGTTGAGGTCAGATCCTCTCCCGTGGTGCGGAAACGGCCGCCCAGACGCATGAAGTGCTTCTCCAGCGCGATCGAGGTATAGTTCTGAATCTCGATGTGCGAGCTGGTACTGCGTTGCGTTCCTGTGCTCGCGCCGCCGGCTGTCATGATGCCCTGAACAGACAAGGTCGGGTCCGTGCTGAGCGGATCCTGCGAGGAGTTATCCCGCTGATATTCGAAGCGCGTCTCGTTGATTACACGGGCGCTGAAGATCTGCGTATCGCTGATCTGGACCGTGTTCTCCGTCGTGTTGGTGTTGTAGCCTGCCGACGGAAGCGCCGTGTTGCCGATGCCCGAGTTCTGGATGCCGTTGACGTTGTACTGATAACGGACCGTCAGCGTGTTCTTGTCGCCGAGGGCGAAGTCCACACGCGGCGAGATATCGCTGCGTGTCTGCGGATTCGGCACCGCACGGGCAGACTCCGGGTACGAGGCGAAGTAACTGCAACCGGTGATCTGGCCGGGAGGGCAAGGGGTTGTCGCATTCGCCGAGGTGGCGTAATAACCGCTCGGGTTCACAATGCTGTTGTTCTCGATGTTGCGGTGAGAACCGCCAACAGTGAACGAGGAGCTATGCGTCAGCGGACCGCTGATGCTGCCGATCATGAAGATCGTGTGGTAGTCCGGCTGCGAGTTCGCCGATCCAAGGAACGGGTTCGAGGTGTTGAACGACTTGTCACCACCCTGGATGCTGAAGTTGCCATGAAACTTGTCGGTGCCGGGCTTGGTGAAGACTTCGACACGACCATAGCCCAGCTTGTCGTACTGCGCCGAGAATGGATTCTGATTGATGCGGATCTCGCGGATGGACGACTTCGGGGGCAGCTGGCCACCTGTAAAGCCGTCGACATAGATCTGGCCGCCGCTCGGGCCTGCTGCCGGGCCTGCAAGAGCGGACAGCTCCGAAGAAAGTTCATCGGGGTCGTCCGAGAGTGCCTCGAGATCCTTGCCCTTGATGACGGTCGAGCTTGCATTGCTATCCGAATCGACGCTCACCTGGGCGTTCTCTGCAGTGACCTGAATCTGCTGCGACTCCGTCTGCAGAGCCATCTTGACGTCCAACGCCATCGGCGCTGCGACACGAACCCCTTGACGCACGAACGTAGCGAAGCCGTTCATCGTGACGGTCAGCGAGTATGTGCCGGGGGAAACACCATTCAGCTGGTACGAACCATCATTTCCCGAGGTCCCGACGATCGCCTTGCCCTTCGCAGGAGTCATGGTGATCGTGGCGCCCGGAATGACTGCCTCATCGGGGTCCGTCACAACTCCATGGACAGCAACGCCCGCAGGCGCCTGTGCCTTCGTTACCAGAGTCGTCAAGGCCATCAAAAAACACACAAATATATTCAGCGTGGTACGCAAATTCTTACCTCTCTTTCAATGAGGACAAATCGATTTCATCGTGGAGCGCGATCTACTGCGGACCGCCTGCTTCAGCTCCACCACCACCCATATTCCAGGGCGCAAGCGTCATCTCTGGAGACCCGCTCGGCGATGCCGCCAGGATCGGCTCGACACCCGTCAACAACGTTACAGCTGTCAATGCAGAGTCTCCGGTGTTTGAAGCGACGATCATCACAGCCTCGCCGGCTTTGAGATCGGCCACCGTTTCGGTCGGCAGATGAGCAAGCATCTGCGACAGGTCTCCCCCGGCTGCACGACCGGTCCCGCCAGCGTTGCCAGGCTGCTGACTGGGCGTGCCTGCAGGGGCATGAGGTTGGGCTGCGCCGCCTGCCGGAGCGCCACCGTTGCCGGCGCCACCAGCGGCTGCGCCACGCGAGCGAGCAACCAGCCGGGTTGCCATCTCAGGGGGAAGCCGCCGCAGATCGGAGTTCGACGTAACAGCAACCGTCACTGTCTTCTTGGTGGCGAGATCCTTCAGCGTGACCGTGCCAGCTGACGCATTGACCGAAGTCAGTGTGCCGGCCAGGTTCTTGAACGAGCCGCTCACGATCTCTTCGGCAGTAATCGTCATGCCGTCCTCGGACTTGGTGCCGCGCACCCGAAGCTGGTCGCCAGCCTGGATCTGGTCCAGCGTGCCCGGCTTTGTATCTTCGAACTTCACCGAGTCGGCGCCATAGCGACGAAACTTCGTCGTGCCGTTCGTATCGACCGCAATCTTCTTCGCACCGGAAGAGATCGTCACCGTCGTACCGCTGACGGCAGACACGATGCCGCCCGCGCCCCTGTGCTGCCAGTCGGCTTTGTCCGCTTCATTTCTTCTCGGCAATCGCCCCCGACTTCATTACGATGACGCGAGCCGCGGCGAACGATCCGTCATCGCCGCTCTTGCCCGTCATCAGCACGCGATCGCCCACCGAGACATCCCCGAGAGTAATCGGCTGAGCAGTCTTGAGGTCCGTGCTGCCGGGTGCCAGCTGAACGATCCGCGCGCCATCAACCACCGTGACTGATACCTGGGCTCCGCCATCGGTCGCCAGCGTCAGGTTGCTGCCGGCGATTGCCTTGATCGTTCCCAGCTGGCGCCCTGCTGGAGCTGCCGGCGCCTGTGCCGCCGCTGCGGCGTATAGATGACTTACACCGGTCACCGGTAGGAAAACAGCGGCAAGCATCGCCGCGCGAAAGGTCAGTCCCCTGCACATCATGCAATCCTCTTGCTACGTACGTGAATCCCTGGAGATCGGTCAACGGATGCAGAATGGCCAGCATTCGTTGCATCAGAGTCCGTTACGAGAACAGACGGCTCAATAGGCTAAAAGTTTCCGTTGGCGTCTGATTAGTTTATTTGATCTCCAGGCAGGCGACACGTGTCTTTCTAGGCATCGGCACAGAGAATCGCCAGCCGGGAAGGAGGGACCTGCAGCAAGCCGTCCGAGACCGTGACACCGGTCCCCGAGGCAAGCTCCAGATGGTAGCCACTGAACGGCAATTCAAGCGGTTGATCGCCCAGATTCAGCACAACGCGCATGTCCTCGCGGTTCATCACCAGCCACTTTCCCTCGTCACTGTAGTCCACGTGCACGTGACCCAGCATGCCCTCATTCAGCGAGGGCGAGTGGCGACGCAGAGCAATCAGCTTGCGGCACCAGGCCAGCATCTCCGCATGAACCCCTTCCGTTACCTCCTGCCAGGGAAGCTTGGATCGCAGGAAGGTCTCCTGACTCTCCGGATCGGGAATCGACTCAGGCGCCCAGCCAAAGGCGGCAAACTCGCGCTTCCGTCCTTCGGAGACGGCCCTCGCCATCTCTTCTTCTTCGTGATGAGCGAAATACTGGAAGGGAGCCGAAGTAGCGAACTCCTCCCCCTGGAATAGCATAGGGACGAATGGCGCCGTGAGAACCAGTCCCAGCGCAGCCTTTGCCCGCTCCAGCCCGACGATGTGCTCCAGACGATCTCCCGTCGCGCGATTGCCAATCTGGTCGTGGTTCTGAATGCAGCCCACGAAGCGATGCATCGAGAGTTGCTCCACCGGCTTACCGTGGATCTTGCGGCGGTAGGGTGAGTAGATTCCGTCGTAGACGAAGACCTCCGTCAGCGACTTTGCGAGCTGCCGCATGGAACCGAAGTCAGCATAGTAGCCCTTGCCCTGCTCGTCCTCGTGCAGAACCGCGAACAGAGCATGGTGGAAGTCATCGCTCCACTGCGCATCCATGCCATAGCCCTGGCCCTCTCGCGGACGCACGATACGAGGATCGTTGAGGTCGCTCTCGGCGATCAGCACCAGGCAGCGGCCCAGCGCGGCGGATAGATGCTCCACCTCCGTGGCCAGCTGCTCCATGAAGTTGATGCCGGAACGATCGACGTACTCATGCACCGCATCCAGGCGCAGTCCATCGATGTGAAACTCATCCATCCACATCAGGGCGTTATCGCAGAAGAAGCGGCGCACCTGGTCGCTGTCTTCGAACTCGAGGTTGACCGCATCACCCCACGGCGTCCTGTGACGATCCGTCATGTACGGACCGAAGCGGCCGGTGTAGTTTCCGACCGGACCAAAGTGGTTATAGACCACATCCAGCAGCACCGCCAGACCGTTCGCATGACAGGCATCGACGAAACGCTTCAGCCCATCGGGGCCTCCGTACTGATGTCGAGTCGCAAACAAGGCAACACCGTCGTATCCCCAACCGAAATCTCCCGGGAACTCCGCCACCGGCATCAGCTCGACGTGGGTTACGCCCAGGTCGGCAAGGTACTTCAGCTTACTGATGGCGCTGTCGAAGGTGCCCCCCGGCGTGAAGGTGCCGATGTGCAGCTCGTAGATCACGCCGCTTGAAAGCGGCGGCGCATTCCAGCGCTGATCTGTCCAGTCAAAGCTCGTCGCATCGTAGACGCGCGAAGCACCATGAACACCGTGTGGCATCCACAGCGCTCGAGGATCGGGATAGACCTTGGAATCATCGTCAAGCAGAAAGCCATAGTCCGTTCCATGGCCAGCGCTCTCCACCACGGCACGCCACCATCCACGCTCTCCCACCTTCGACATGGGATGCGTCTCATCGCCGCTCTTTACCGCAACCCGCTCAACCTTTGGCGCCCATACGCGAAACTCATGCATTCGAAGCACCCTCCCTTACCAGCAGGGCAACCGGAAACTCGCGCACGAGGGTACGCATCAACACAGGACCGCCGTGCATTGCAGCACCAGTCAAGCGATTGGTCCACGTCCCTTCTGGCAGCATGACGGTTGTATCCCTCCATGAATCCATCACCTTGAGCGTTAACCGGGGGACAACCGTCACCACATTGCTGCTGCGCGAGTAGGCGATCACATGATCAGACTTCGCTCCGTTGACAGCCAGCGGTGCGTAGTTCCCTTCCGCTCCGAACCATTCCGGATGTTCGCGGCGCAGCATCAGCGCCTTGTGAATCAGCCACATCTTCGGCATGCCATCGTCCATGCGTTCCATCACGCGCGTTGCCACGTTCTCTCCCATCATGTCCTTCATATCGCTCAGAATCCGGCGCCTCATCTCATAGTCCACCGGCCTGCGATTGTCCGGGTCGACAAGGCTCAAATCCCATAGCTCTGTGCCCTGGTAGAGATCAGGAATCCCCGGAGCCGTATGCTTCATCAACGTCTGTGCCAGCGAATTGACGCGGCCGGCATCCTTTATGCGCTCCACGAATTGCTCCACATCTTTCATGAACGGAGCATGTTCCATGGTTCGCGCGATGAACTCCATCAGCGAATCTTCAAACTCGCGGTTGTTCGCAACCCACGTCGTCTGCAGCTTGGCTTCGCGCACAGCCTTCATCATGTAGGCCTGCACGCGCTCCACCGTCAGCGGCCATGCGCCGATCAGCGTCTGGTAGTAGAGATACTCGGTGTTGGCATCCGGCATGGAGCCCGTCACCGAGCGCCTGCGGAAGCCGTTATTCATCCTCGACCAGCGTTGAATCGCAGCACCGAAGCGCGATGGAATCTCAGAGAGGGCTGCCAGCCGCGCGCGAACATCGCCGCTGCGCTTGGTATCGTGCGTGGCGAGCGCCGTCATCGTCAGCGGATGCGTTGTCTGCATCTTTTCGTTGTAGGCGTGAAACTCTGCAAGAGAAACACCATTGCCCCCGGGATTACCGCCAACCTCATTCATGCCCGACAGACGGTTGTAGCAGTAGTACGCCGTATCCTCGACACCCTTCGCCATCACCGGACCGGTGAACTGCTGGAAGCGCAGAACAAACTCGCTCTCGCGCCGTCCCGTGACAACCATCGTCAGAACATCACGCAGAAAGTCGAAGAGATCGCCATCGATGTCCTGCCGCCGCGACTTGGCGCAGGACGTCGCCTGCGCGATGTGCGCACGATCTTCATCGGTGATCTCGTTGCGCACCGGCACGATGTAGGTGCGATAGATATCGAGACACGCGGCCAGTTCACGAATCGCGCGACGAATCTCCGTCTGGGTGTAGTCGCGGCGATCGCGGTTCGACTCGCAGATCTCGACAAACATCGTCGTGAGTCGATTCACGTCGCTACCCAGCGCCTCCTGCGAGACATTGATCTTCTTGTCGTGCGCCATCGCAGAGTAGTCCGCCAGCTGGGCGGCCATCTCCTTACCGATAAAGCCCTGGTACACCGACGTCAGTTCCTGCAACCCCTGCGGAGAGACCAGCACCCCCCCGGAGATCTGCATGAAGTCATATCCCGTCGTTCCCTGAATCGGCCAGTTCTCGCGCAGATACTCTCCCGGCTCAAGGATCTTTTCGCCGATGATCCATGCCTCGGGTGCGCGATCCCGTAGACGCTGCAGATACTCGAGCGGATCACGCAGGCCATCGGGATGATCGACACGCACGCCATCCAGCACTCCCCGCTTCAACCAGTCCAGCACCAGCGCATGCGTCTCCTCAAAGACATGCTCCCTCTCCACGCGAAGGCCTACCAGCGAGTTCACGTCGAAGAAACGCCGGTATCCCAGCTGTTGTCCTGATGTCTTCCAGTACGCCAGCCGGTAGTTCTGCTGATTAAGGAAGTCATCCAGCGCATCTTCATTGCCGTTGAGTTCCTCGATGGAGCGCTCGATGCCATCGCAGACGCCCTGCTCCTCGTCACATAGCCGCTCCAGCATCGTGTACAGAACGATCTTGTCGTTGTGCACCGCCAGCACCTTACGACGATCCTCATAGTTCGGCGAGGGCAGCCTGCCAAACGAAACAGCGATAAAGCTCAGTGTCTTCGAACGGGCGATTTCAGCCGCGCGGCCAAGGATGATGGCCAGCGTCTGGGGGGCAGCGGGAAACGTCTGATATGCCGCCTCGACATGAAACTTGTTCTTGGCGCGAACTACGCGGATGCCGCCACGATGCAGAACCTGGCCGTACTGGCCATCCAGCACAGGCACCAGGATCTTATCGCGCAGACGCTCCTCTGCAGGCTGCCAATCGATATCGAAAAACGAGGCATAGCGGCTCGATGCGCCATTCTCGAGGACATCCCACCAATAACGGTTCTCTTTGCCCAGAGACATGTGATTGGGAACGATATCCAGCACCTGTCCCATTCCCAGTTCATTGAGCCGGGCCGAAAACCGATCGTGGCCTTCCTGTCCTCCAAGCTCTTCATTTACCTGTTGATGCGACACCACATCGTATCCGTGAAGACTTCCCGGGGCCGCCTGCAGATACGGCGAGCAGTAGACGTGTGAGACACCCAGGGCGCGCAGATAATCCACAATGCCAGAAGCAGAGTCGAAGCTGAAATCTTTATGAAGCTGTAGTCTGTAAGTCGAAATCGGTACACGCAGCATGCAAGCAGTCCAGTCTTAAATTCGTTCGAGGGCGTTTGGAACGCACACATTCATCGCTATAACTCTATTCGTTAGATCTGTTAGAGTCCCGCTCCCACGATAGAGGTTGTCCCTCCCCGCTATCGCCTTTCAAATGAGCGCGCTACAACCGGTCAGCCACCCTCTGCATCTGTCTCTAAGGAGAGCAAAGACAATTGTGAAGAAAGCCGGAAGCGCAACCGATCCACTTTGGTACAAAGACGCCGTTATCTACGAGTTGCACGTCCGCACCTTCCAGGACTCCAATGGTGACGGCATCGGCGACTTTCCCGGCCTGATCTCGCGGCTTGACTATCTTCAGGAACTCGGCGTCACCTGCCTCTGGCTGCTTCCCTTCTTTCCATCACCGCTTCGCGATGACGGCTACGACATCGCCGACTACACCAGCGTTAATCCCAGTTACGGCGACATCGAAGATTTCAAACGCTTTCTCATCGCCGCGCACCAGCGCAACATGCAGGTCCTCATCGAGCTGGTGATCAATCACACCTCGGACCAGCATCCATGGTTTCAGGCCGCTCGACATGCTCCTGAAGGCTCGCCCGAACGCGACTTCTATGTCTGGTCCCACAACGACCAGATCTACAAGGGCGTGCCCATCATCTTCTCCGACACCGAGAAGTCGAACTGGACGTGGGATGAGACCGCCAAAGCCTACTACTGGCATCGCTTCTTTTCGCACCAGCCGGATCTGAACTTCGACAACCCGGCCGTCATGGACGAAGTGCTGAAGGCGATGCGCTTCTGGCTCGATATGGGCGTCGACGGCTTGCGGCTCGATGCGATTCCTTACCTCTGCGAGCGCGACGGCACAACCTGCGAGTCGCTCCCCGAAACCCACGCCATCATTCGCCGTCTGCGTGCAGCAATCGACGACGAGTACACCAATCGCTTTACGCTCGCCGAGGCCAACCAATGGCCCGCCGAGGTCCGCCCCTACTTCGGCGACGGGGACGAGTGCCACATGGCCTTCCACTTCCCGCTGATGCCACGAATTTATATGGCGCTGCGACAGGAAGATCGTCTACCCATCACCGACATCATTGCGCAGACTCCTGCGATTCCAGACACCTGTCAGTGGGGGCTGTTCCTGCGTAACCACGACGAACTCACGCTGGAGATGGTCACCTCCGACGAACGCGACTACATGTACTTCGCTTACTCGGCCGATCCACGGATGCGCGTCAACTCCGGTATTCGCCGCCGCCTGGCGCCGCTGATGGACAACAACCGGCAGCGCATCCAGTTGCTGAACTCGCTGCTTCTCAGCTTCCCAGGCACGCCGATTCTCTACTACGGGGACGAGATCGGCATGGGCGACAACATCTATCTCGGCGACCGCAACGCCGTCCGCACTCCCATGCAGTGGAACTCCGACCGTAACGCCGGATTTTCCACCGCGAATCCGGCGAAGCTCAGTTTCCCTGTGGTGATGGACCCTGTGTGGGGTTACCAGGCGGTCAATGTCGAGTCGCAGCTGGCCGATCAGTCCTCCTTGCTGCATTGGACGCGGAACATGATCGCGCTGCGCAAGCTTTTCCAGGTCTTCGGCCGCGGAACACTGGAGTTTCTCAATCCCACGAATCGCAAGGTGCTGGCCTACATTCGCCACTACGATCCCAACTCGCCATCCCGCGAAGAGACGGAGAGGGTCTGGCGCCGCGACGTCTCCCGACCTGGCACAGAGACCGTCCTCTGCGTCGCCAATCTCTCGCGCTTCGCTCAGCCAGTCTCTCTCGATCTCGCCGAGTTCGCCGGAATGACTCCGGTGGAGATGCTCGGCTACGTCTCTTTTCCCGTCATCACCGATCAGCCGTATCCCCTGACGCTCGCGCCCTACACCTTCTTCTGGCTGGAGCTACAGCCTCCACAGACATGAGCCGCAGGTATCATCGCAGCTACCAGTAACAGTCATCCGCCCTTTTACATCGCACCAGTTACAGGCATCCTAAAATCAGACCACAAGATTGACGTTCGATATCGATGGCAACGACCCCCAGCAACGCTACGACGACCGCCCCGGTAACCGCCTCTTCGGAGACCGGTATGCTGGTGCACATCACGACCGTCTCTCCGGAGACCATCGAGCCGGCGCTCTCCAACCTGGCTCTGGCCTTTCCCGGCATCCCGCTGACGGTCGCCATCCCGGATACGGCTCCCAATCTCTCGGCAGGCCACAGCTTCGACAAGCTCCGCCTGCTGCCCTATACGCCCGCGGCAGTCTCGTCGGCGAATTGGATTCTGACTGCAGCCGATTACTTTAACACCTATAAGCTGGCCCAGGAGCACAACGCATCGGCCTGCCTGATGCTCGGCGCCGACTCGCACACCATGCAGCCGGAGTCGCTGCAACGGCTCGCTGCCGCCACGCTCTCCACCGGCAACGACCTCGTCGTCGCCCACTACCATCCCGGACCACGCGAAAGCCTGCTGAACTCGGCTATCTTCTATCCGATGTCGCGCTCTCTCTTCTGTGCGCGCCCTCGTTTTCCTCTCGCCATCGATCTCGGCGTCTCGCTACGCATGGCCGAACGGCTGGCCACCACGGCGCAACGCTACACCGCCGCCGGACAGGACGACGCTCTTCTCTGGCCAGTGGCAGAGGCGACGGTCGCCAACTTTACCATCGCGGAGACCGACATTCCGGTCCGCTCCTCGCCGACGCCGGTTACACCAGACCTGAATGTGCTGCTGAGCCAGATCGCCGGATCGCTATTCTCCGATATCGATAGCAAAGCCAGCTACTGGCAGCGCATTCGCCACACCGTTCCGAAGCGAACGATTACGGCGGCGACGGATGCCAGCGAACCGCTGGACATCACCGCGATACTGCAGTCCTTTAAGCTTGCCTACTCCAACCTGCAGGAGATCTGGGCGCTGGTGCTGCCACCGCACAGCCTTCTCGGCCTCAAGCGGCTGTCGGTCATGCCGCAGGAAGCCTTCCGTATGCCCGACAGCCTGTGGGCACGCATCGTCTATGACTTCGTGCTTGCCTACCGCCTGCGTACGATCAATCGTAATCACCTGATGGGCGCGCTCGCTCCACTTTACTTAGCCTGGGTCGCCTCGCACCTCACCCTGGTGCATAGCGGCATCCCTGCCGAGCAGCACATCGAAGAACTCGCACAGGCATTTGAAACCGATAAGCCGTATCTCGTATCCCGCTGGCGCTGGCCGGATCGCTTCAACCCCTAACCGAAGAGAAGTAAGGCCAGCATCCAACCGATAAGGAGACCCGCCCATGTGGCAACAAGTTGAACTCGCACTTAGTCAATCCGCACATCGAGCGCTGGTGACACTGGCAAACTTTTTGCCGGGCCTGCTCGCTCTTGTGCTGGCAGTGACAATCCTGACCGTCGTCGGTATCTTTCTCGCCGCCGTCCTGCGACGGCTGCTGACCGCGCTTCGCTTCGACGAGCGCCTGGCGCAGGGTTCCATCATTCCGCTGGAATGGGCACCGTCCCATAGCCCTACTCTGCTGGTGACCCGCGCCGCCTTCTGGGGCTCGGTCGTTCTCGGCTGCCTGATCGGCATCTCCGCCTTCGACGCCGCCTACGCCGGCAACTCGCAGGTCTCGTTCTTCCTCTTCCCCTATCTCACGCACTCGGTCGGCGCCATCCTTCTGTTCATGGTTGGCACCCTCATCGCCCGCTTCCTCGCACGCACCGTGCTTATCGAAGCGGTCAACGCTCGCCTCTCCTATGCGCGCATTCTCTCCCTCGGCGTCAAATGGCTGGTGCTGGTGCTGACAGCCGCCATGGTCCTCGACCACCTGGAGATTGGAGGCACCGTCGTCGATCTCGCCTTCGGCATCCTCTTTGGAGGGATCGTGCTCACACTCGCGCTGGCCGTCGGTCTCGGATCGCGGGATATGGTCTCGCGATCCCTTGAAAAGAACACCGACGCGGAGATCGCCGCTGGTGATCCGCTCGCGCGACCCGCAAGCGTCTCGGAGACTCTCCGCCACTTCTAACCGCAAATGGCACGCGGAACCTGCAAAACGGCTTGATATAGGACTAAATTTGTCCTATAAGTGATTGAGGACTATTTTTGTCCTCAATCACTTATGACAGGCATTCCCCCTCTATGAAGACCAAGGCTTCGCTGTTGCCTCTGCTGCTGCTCTCTCCCTTTTCGATCGCCCAGCGTCAGGGCGGCCCGCCGCAGCCGCGGCCCGTTGTTCTCGCTATTGATACCAATAAAGATGGGCAGTTCTCCGTGGAAGAGATTGCCGCCGCCAGTGCCGGACTCATTACCCTCGATGCCAATCACGATGGTCAGCTCACCTCGCTCGAGTATCTGCCCAACCAGTCCGATCCGAATGCGAATAAGCCCGATGAGACCGTGCAGCGCCTGATGGTTCTCGATAAGAATGGCGATGGCGTCCTGACCAAGGACGAGGTACCGGAGCGGATGCAGGGCATGTTCGACCGTCTCGACACCAATCACGACGGCAAGATCACACCTGATGAGATCAAAGCCTCTGCCTCGACACAGCGCGGCCCCAACGGCCGTGCAGAACGCACCGGCGAGGCCACTCGTCGCGATCCAGTCCTGAATGCGCTGGATACCGACCACGATGGCGTCATCTCCGCCGCCGAGATCGCCGCTGCCCCGACCAGCCTTAAGGCCCTGGATAAGGATGGCGACGGTGTGATCTCAGCCGCAGAGATGCGGCCTCGCGAGATGACCCCGGCAGATCGCGCCAAGCACATGCTCGACGAATGGGACACCAATAAGGACGGCAAGATCACCAAGGCAGAAGCCCCCGAAGGAATGCAGCAGCGCTTCGACTCGATGGATTCCAACCACGATGGCTTCCTCACCGAAGACGAGCTCGTGGTCTTCTTCACCAATAATCCTCCGCAGCCACGCCGCCCCGAGGGTGGCCCTAACGCACAGGAACCTCGTCCATAATGCCGATGAATACTGCAAAAATCTCTGCCGCTCTTGGTCTGTTTGTGGCTCTGGGCTCCGCCTCGGCCCAGTCAGCCTCTTCCATCCACGTCTTTCATCACGAGAACGTTCTCGGAACCTCGATGGAACTGAAGCTGCGCACGGCGAACGATGCCCAGGCGCAGAAAGCCGAAGCCGCGGTCCTGCATGAGATCGACCGTGAGAACCGCATCCTCAGCGCATGGTCCTCCACCAGCGAATTCTCCCGCTGGGTCCGCACGCAGAACAAGCCTGTCCATGTCTCGCCTGAGCTCTTCGACGTCCTGAACCTCTTCGACCACTGGCGCGAACAGACCGGCGGCGCCCTCGATGCCTCGGCTGAGACCGCCGTTCGCACCTGGAAGCTCGCCTCCGTCGAGAACCGCACGCCGACAGACGCCGAGCTGACGAAGGCCGTTGGCGTGATGCAGCATCCGCACTGGAGCCTCGATGCGGCGCACCACACCGCAACCCATCTCGATGAGGCTCCCATCGCGCTGAACTCCTTCGCCAAGAGCTACATCTCCGGCCACGCCGCTGATGCCGCTCTGGCTGCAGGCGCCACGGGCGTACTGGTGAACATCGGCGGCGACATCGTACTTCGTGGCGCCATCACCGAGCGCGTCGCCATCACCGATCCCCGCGCACAGGCCGAGAACGACGAACCCATGGACCTCGTCCGCCTCTCCAACCGCACCATCGCCACCAGCGGCGACTATCGCCGCGGCTTCGACATTCACGGCGTGCACTACTCGCACATCGTCGATCCCCGCACCGGCGCAACCGCTGAGAACGTCATCTCCTCCACCGTCATCGCTGCCGATCCGGCAACCGCCGGCGCCCTGGCGACAGCCTTCTCCGTCATGTCTCCCAAAGAGAGTGCCCGCCTTGCAGGCTCGATGAGAAACGTCGACTACATGCTGGTCCTGCGTGACGGCACCACCATCACCAGCGCGCACTGGTCAGCGCGCGAGCTGCCCCGTCTTACCGCCGCGTCCTACGCTCCGGCAAAGAAGGCAGCTCCCGCGCTCGACCTGCTGATCAACGTTGAGCTCTCCCGGCTCGACGATCCCCGCTATCGCCGCCCTTACGTCGCGGTCTGGGTGGAGGATGGCGACCACTACCCGGTTCGCACCATCGCGCTCTGGTTCCAGAAGCCGCGCTGGCTGCCCGATCTGAAGGCCTGGTACCACGCCGACCAGATCCGCAATCTCACCGAGGGAACGGACATCTCGACGACGGTCTCCTCCGCGACTCGCTCCCCCGGCAAATACACGCTGCGCTGGGATGGCAAGGACAACGCCGGCAAGCCCGTAAAGCCGGGTAAGTACACCGTCTACGTCGAAGCCGCCCGCGAGCACGGAACCTACGGGATCATCAAGCAGGAGATCAACTGGGACGGCAAGACCCCCGCCGTGTTCAACGACAAGGGCAACACCGAAATCGCGAGCGCATCTTTTGACTACGGTAAGCACAACTAACCCGCCCGCCCCGGCGGCCCAGAAACACAAGGCCGGCGCGAAGCAGCCCGTCCCTTTCCGCGCACATCTGCGCCGAAAGACGGCGGTTGTTTCGCGCTGGCTGCATATCTATCTCTCGATGGTCTCCTTCGCCATCGTGCTCTTCTTCTCAGTCACCGGCCTCACGCTCAATCACGCGGAGTGGTTCGGCAACACAGAGAAGACCACACGCATCACCGGTCAGATGCCGCATGAGTGGCTGGGGAACGACCCTGCCAAGCTCGAGATCGTCGAGCATCTTCGCTCCGCCAACAAGCTGCACGGAGCCGTCTCCGACTTCCGCGTCGATGACGACCAGATCACCGTCTCCTTCAAGGCTCCCGGCTACATGGCCGATGCCGCCATCGACCGCAAGACCAACCGCTACGACGTCATCGAGGTCCGCAATGGCTTCATCGCTGTCGTCAACGATCTGCACAAGGGCCGCGATGCTGGCAAGGTCTGGTCCATGCTGATCGACGCATCAGCGATCCTGCTGACGCTCGTCTCGCTCAGCGGTCTGCTGCTGCTCTTCTTCGTCTACAAGCGCCGCACCTCGGGACTGATCCTCGCCGCTATCGGTGGCATGATCTGCTACCTGGTCTACCTGCGCTTCGTTCCTTAATCAGTCGCCGCAGCAGCGTTCAGTACGCAGGGCCTGACATCAGCGTGCGCTGCGTCGACTGATAGAACCCATACACCGCGACGCCGATAAAACCTAGCCCCGGCAAAATGTAGCCCAGCGCATTGCTGCCCGTCTCCCGCGCCACGAGACCCTGGATTGGCGGGAATACGGCCCCTCCTACAATCGCCATCACCAGCAACGATCCGCCGAGCTTCGTGTTCGGACCCAGCCCCTTCAGTCCCAACGCGAAGATGGTCGGATACATCACCGCCATAAAGAATCCGCTGGCCACGATGCCCCATGCTCCAATCATCCCCGGCCACAACACCGCTACCACCATCAACAGCGTATTCATCGTGGCATAGCAGCCCAGCATGATGCTTGGCCGTACATACGACATGATGAACGTCGAGACAAAGCGGCCGATGGACATCACCACAAGCGTCGCCAGCAAGTACATCGCCGCCTTTCGCTCCGTCACCATCGTGTACTGCTTCATGTAGAGAATCAGGTTGCTCCACGAAGAGATCTGAGCGCCCACGCAACAGAAATTCGCCGCAACCGCCAGCCAGATCGATGGGATATGCAGCAGATCGGCAAAGCTCCCATGGTCTTTGCCTGGGCCTTCATTCTCGTTCTGAAAAACCGGGAACTTCATCCGGGAGATGATGAAGGCGAACAGCAGTACCACGACGCCGAAGGTAAGGTACGTTGGCACCACACGCATGATCTCGCCGTGCAGATACTGATGGTATGTGCCCGCAACCTTCATCGCTTCGATCTGCTGTGCGTCCGGTTCGACGCCGGAGAAGATGAAGTAGGTCCCTATCAGTACGCCCACGATCGTGCCCGGGGGATTGAAGGCCTGCGAGAAGTTGAGCCGCTGCTCCGAGGTCATCGGATGGCCGAACTCAGCGATAAAAGGATTCGCCGCTGTCTCCAGGATCGAAGCTCCACTGCCAACCGTAAACAGCGCGATCAGAAAGAGCTCATACTGTCCCTTGACCGCAGCCGGCCAGAAGAGAATCATGCCCGAGCCGAAGAGCAGCAAGCCAAGCACCATGCCCGCTTTGTATCCCCAGCGCCGCATGACCAGCGCGGCGGGAATCGCCATGCAGAAGTAACCGAAGAAGTTTGCCGTCTGCACCAGCTGCGCACTGAACTGCGACAGCTCGAACGACTTGCGGAACTGCTGCACAAGAATGTCTGTGAGGTTATTCGACATGCCCCACAGAAAAAAAAGAACCGTCACCAGGAGGAAGGATCCCATGTGCCCCACAGGGAATACCGGAAATTTTCCGCTCTTCCCCTCTGCTGCATTGCCGGATTGAATCGGCGTCGAGATCTGCATCGTCGCTCCTCTAGTCTTTCTTACATCTCAATGATGATCTTGGTAAACATCGCCGGAGCATCGCTCCACTTCGCCAGCATCGAACCTGCCTCTTCCACCGGCTCCACCGCGCTCACGGCGTCTTTGACTGGGAAGGTACCGCGCTCCAGGTAGGCAATCACCTCGCGAAAGTCTTCAGGCTGCGCGTTGCGAGAGCCGAGAATATCCAGTTCCTTCTGCACGAACAGACGAGTCTCATACGCCACAGGCTCCTTCGCGTAACCGATGTACACCACACGGCCCGTAAACGCCACCTCTTCCACCGCCGCACGGAATGTCTGCGGCAGTCCGATGGCTTCGATGATCACATCCGGCCCATGGCCATCTGTAATCTCAACAAGCCGTTGATGAAGATCCTCGCGCGCCGTGTTGATCAGGTGTTTTGCACCTGCGTGCGCAGCGATGGCCAGCTTCGCATCGTCCATGTCGATGGCGATGGTTTCCGCACCTCGCGAGGCGCACGCCGTGATCGCTCCAAGCCCAACCCCGCCACAGCCGAAGACTGCAGCGATATCGTTCGCCGTTACCCGTCCGCGCGACGCCGCATGAAAACCGACCGTCAGCGGTTCCACCAGAACCAGCTCCTGCAGCGATAGCCGCGCCGGGTACAGCTTTTCTACCGGCACACTGATGTACTCCACCATTGCGCCATCGCGCTGCACGCCCATCGTCTGGTTATGCTGGCAGGCGTTCGGCCTGTCGCGCCGGCACGAGGCGCACAAGCCACAGCTTGTATAGGGAAGCACCGTCACCAGCGTGCCGTCTGCCAGCGCGCCACCGCCGGAGATGATCTCCGCCGCCACCTCATGCCCTGGAATCCGGGGCAGCCCGGCCATAACATTTCTGCCGCGAAACGTATTCAGGTCCGTCCCGCAGAGTCCCACCATCTTCACACGCAGCAGCGCCTCGCCCGCCGCGGCTTTCGGCTCAACGACGTCGATGACCTGCGACACACCGGGAGCCTGGATCTGAAATGCCTTCATCAAAAAACGCCTCTCTACAGCCGGTAAAACTCTATCGCGGTTCCACCAAAGATGGCATCCCGTTCCTGTTCACTCCATGCAGAGAAGTAATCACGCAGGATGCTGAACCAACGGCCATAGCCTGAAGCCACCAGGCACACCGGCCAATCCGAACCCGCCATGAGCCTGCGCGGCCCGAACGCCTCGGTCACTACGTCCAGGTAAGGGCGCAACGTTGCTGGCGTCCACGCAGACCAATCCGCCTCCGTAACCATCCCCGAAACCTTGCACCATACGTTCTCGCGTCGAGCCAACTCGCGCATCTCATCGGCCCACGGTTGTACAACACCCTCGCGTATCTTTGGCTTGGCAATATGGTCCACGACGAACCTCTGCTGAGGGTGGCGGTCGACAAACTCCGTCGCCTCCTTCAACTGCCGCTCATAGATCAAAACATCGTAGGTGAGGCCGAGGCTGTCCAGTTGCGCTATCCCCGCATTGAACGCAGCACCCCGCATGAAACCATCGGGTTCCCCCTGAACGATGTGGCGCAGCCCGCGCAGCTTCTTCCTCCCGGCCAACGCCTCCATCCCCTCCGCAAACTGCGGGGACGCCAGCGGTGCCCAGCCGACCACGCCCAGGATCTCGTCACAGATCTCCGCCAAACCCAGTAACCAGCGTGTCTCTTCCATCGTTTGCCGGGCCTGTACAGCGACCGCACCGTCTATCCCTGCCTCGCGCATCACGGCCATCAGGTCTGCGGGCAGGAAGTCTTGCCGGAGCGAGGACATCGTCCCATCGATCCAGCCATACTCCTCTTCGGTGTAGCGCCATAGATGATGATGCGCGTCGATCGAGCGGCTCACCCGGCCTCCAGAGATTCTTTTCTATTCAAAAATAAACTTCCAATCCTGAAAAGGAAGTCTACGTTACCGGAACCACCCTCGAATAGTCCCCTCGCTCTTCTTTGCTCAGGAAAAGATCGCCCGTGCCCGCTCCAGATCAGCTGGAGTATCGACATCAAGCTCGCCGCCGGACAGCGGAATCGCTTCCGCTCCCCCCAGCATGGCGCGCGCTCCCGTATCGCCACGCAATGCCTGCAGTTCCTCGAAACAGGATCGGGGAAAGAAGGCTGGAACTCCCTGCCGTCCAGCGTACTGCGAAGCAGTCACCTGCTCGCACGCCGCCAGTTCCCGAAGATGCGACGGGGTCACCGAGGGCATGTCGCACGTCAGGATGACCGCTCCCCTGCACCCTTCCGGAATCGATAAGACTCCAAGAGCGATTGAAGATGCGATGCCCTCATCCCATTGTTCATTCCGTAAAATCATCGCCTGCGGCAGCGCAACCCTCCGGACAATCTCGTCCGCGGCAGCTCCCAGCACAACGATCACCAGGTTTAGACCCGCCTCATGGCAGATCCGAACGCTGCGCTCCAGCAAAGTTTCTTCATTTAATTGAGCAAGCTGTTTTGGCTGCCCCATGCGCCGTGAGGCTCCGGCTGCCAGAACAATCGCAGCAACGCTCATTCCGTCGTATCCAGCGCACACTGCGCCTCAACGTACCGCGACATGCCGCCTTCCCTTACATGCCGGACAACGTCCTCTGGGAGGAGACGGCGCGATATAACGATCTTTCCCGCACAGACCGCATGCGCCTCAGCCATGATGGCGAGTGCAATCGCTTCAGGCCCGTCACCGCCCAGGTCGAGCCCCACAGGCGCCCAGACACGGTCGCAGCACTCCTCCAGCGAGCAGCCCGTCAACTGTGCCGCCTCGCTCACCAACAGAGAGCTGCGGTGCCGCGCTCCCAGCATACCGAGATATCGAGGGTGTCGCGGAAGGACTGCCGCCAGCAACGCCCGATCCTGCTCATAGCTGTGGGTCATAATGACCACCGCATCCGAGGGCTGCACGTTAAGCGCATCGGCCGCAGCATCCCCGGTTGCAACAATTACGCGATATGCGCCAGGAAAACGCTCCGCGCGGGCAAGCTGGGACCGGCCATCCGCGATCATGACGCTCCAGCCCATCATTGCGGCCAGAGATACCAGCGGCTTCGCATCGTCGCCTGCGCCAAAGATCAGCAGCCGCTGCGGCGACATCAGGCGCTCGACGAAACGCCCCTCATACTCTTCCCCCGGGATCAGCTCATGGGCGCAGGCAAGCTTCTTCTCCGCCAGTCCCTCACTCGCAAAGATCGTCCGTCCGCTCGCGTCGACGATCACGCGACGCAGCGACCGCCCGTCGCCCGGAAGCCAGGTCACAACCGTCGAGGGTTCTCCTGCAAGCGACCGCTCTATCGCAGCGAGCAGCGCCTGCCCTTCCGGTGACTCCACCGGCTCCAGCAGAAGGTCGACGACACCACCGCATCCCAACCCGAACGGCACATCGACCGCATCCTCAAACATGGTGGAGTATTGCTCCACGACAGCGCCATCACGGACCTTCCAGTCAGCACGGCGTACGACCTCTGCCTCAAGGCATCCGCCGCTTATCGTGCCCGCGTACAGGCCCTCGCCGCTTAGCAGCAGGCGCGCACCGGGCCTGCGATAGCTCGAGCCCTCCACCCGTACGACCGTGATCAGAACGCGCGCACCGCCGCGTCGCCATACTTCAACGATCTGGCGCTGCTCTGTCATGAAAAAAGCTTAGTCCCTGACGGCATCTGCCGCTACTGGCAGATCAGCCCTTTTCCGAGAAGGTATGGATACCGCACTCCAGCTTCTTGCCGCCCCACCGTCCGCTGCGGGCATCCGCGCCAGCCTCGGGAATCGCCGTGCACGGCTCGCAACCGATGCTCGTATAACCGCGCGCATACAGTTCGAGTTCAGGGATTCCTGCCTGAGCGGCATACGCTGTGACCCGATCCCAGTCCCAGTCGGCCAGGATGCTGATCTTCTTCAGCATCTTGCCTGTCGGCGTCTTGTGATCCTCGACCTTCTTCAGGTTCGCGCGCGTCGGCGACTGCTCCCGCCGCAGGCCCGTGAACCACCAGTCGTAAGGCTCCAACGAACGCATCAGAGGCTCTACCTTGCGGGCCTGGCAGCATGCTGTCGGGTTCACGATATTCAGAATGCCGAACTGTCCCTCGAACTCCTTCACCGTCGTCGTCGGCAGGGCATTGACCAGGTTCAGTCCCCACTCCGCCGTCATGCGATCGCGATACGCAATCAGTTCAGGAAAGTGATAGCCCGTCTCGAGGAAGATCACCGGAACATCCTTCAGATGATGCCGCAGCATGTGCAGCACCACCATGTCCTCGGTCTGAAAGCTTGAGGTCAGGCACACCGATCCGGGAGCGGCATCGCGCACAATCTCCCCGACCAGCTCCTCCGCCGTCAGCGTCTCATAATCAATTGGCGTATCGATCAAGCTCACTGCACACCCCCTGCAATCTCCAGCACCTTTTCGTCATCGAGCTCATCGCCGCGCAGAACGCCGCGCTGCGTAAAGCCACTCACTGCATGAACCAGCCCGTCGACTGCGTCCGAGGCCAGTGCACGTGACGTAATCGCCGTCACTCCCGCAAGGTCCAGAGCACGAATCACGGCAACCAGCGACTCCTCCGGAATCAAGTCATCGTCGATCACGACTGCGCGATACCCGTGCGCCTCCATCTGCTCCCGCAGACGTTCTGCAATCGCAGGCCGACCTGGCAGAAGCACCAACGCTGGCGCTCCGTTTGCCGTATCGTCCAGCGCCTTGGAAGCGCCAGTGATCATCGCCGCTCCCACCGTTGCGTTGGTGAGACTGTCGATCAGGATCATCGACCCCGTCGTCCGGCTCTCCTCATACGGATCGAAGAACAGCGGAAGATTCGTCTCCAGCTCAATCTCCGCGATCTCGTTCATCGCCAACTGGCGCGTCGCTCCGTGCTCCAGAGTCGCCACATCCACGCGATAACGAATCGCCTTCACGGTCGCTCGTACCGTCCGCGTCGTGTGCTTGGCGATATAGGTGCGGCCTACGACGAGAGGCTCCTCATGCATCCACACCACCATCGCGCGTACATGACGCGAGGCCTGTGGCAGATTGCCTTCCTCCTCAGCCGAAGCGGCAACCAGCATCTCGCCGCGGCTCAGGTCGATCTCGTCCTCCAGCTCAACCGTCACGCTCTGCGGATACGCTGCAACCGGAAGATCGCCGTCCCAGGTCACGATGCGGCTCACCGTCGTCTCGCGCCCCGAAGGTAGAGCGCGAACCCGCTCGCCTGCGCGCAGCACACCACGCGCTACTTGACCGGCAAAGCCACGGAAGCTCGCATCCGGGCGCTGCACCAACTGCACCGGAAAGCGCAGCGGACCCAGCGGCTCGTTCATCAGCAGCGGCACCGTCTCCAGAAACTCCAACAGCGTCGGGCCGTCATACCAGGTCATGTTTGTGCTGGGAGTGACCACGTTGTCACCCTCCAGCGCGCTCACCGGAATCGTCGTCACGCTCTTCAGGCCAAGCCTGGAGGCCAGCTCAACAAACTCCGCACGAATCGCCTGGAACGTCTCCTGCGAGTAACCGACGATGTCCATCTTGTTCACCGCCGCCACTACATGCGGAATCCCCAGCAGCGAAGCGATGTACGTGTGGCGCCGCGACTGCGGCAACAGCTTGCCCTCGCGCAGAAACGCCTTCGCGTCGATCAGCACCACGGCTACATCCGCCGTTGAAGCTCCCGTCGCCATGTTGCGCGTGTACTGCTCATGCCCCGGCGTATCCGCGATGATGAACTTGCGCCGCGACGTCGAGAAGTAGCGGTAGGCCACATCGATCGTGATGCCCTGCTCGCGCTCCGCCTTCAGGCCGTCGGTCAATAGCGAAAAGTCCACGTGCCCGTTGGCCGCGCGGTTGACGCGGCTCTTCTTCACAGCCGCCAGCTGGTCTTCGTAGACGCTCTTGGTGTCGTGCAGCAATCTGCCGATCAGCGTGCTCTTGCCGTCGTCCACGCTGCCCGCCGTCGTAAAGCGCAGCAACTCCTGCCCAAGATGCGCGTCCAGAAAATCCTGAAACTCTCGTTCGGTATGCAAAAGATCGTTCGCCATTTAGAAGTAGCCCTCCCGCTTCTTTACTTCCATCGAACCCTCTTCATCATGGTCGATGGCGCGGTTTTCACGCTCGCTGCGGCGGAACGTCAGCAGCTCTTCGATAATCTTCGGCAGCGTATCCGCTTCGCTGCGCATCGCACCCGTGCATGGCAAACAGCCTAGCGACCGCATACGGACCTTCTCTGTCCGAATCTCTTCGCCCGGCAGCAGCTTCATGCCATCGTGATACAGAGTCATCTGTCCACCGCGCACGATCAGCGGACGTTCCTGCGCAAAGTACAGCGGCACAATCGGAATCTTTTCGGCGTACAGGTACAGCCAGATATCCAGCTCCGTCCAGTTCGACAACGGGAAGACCCGGATGCTCTCGCCCTTACGCAGGCGCGAGTTATACAGGCTCCACAACTCTGGCCGCTGGTTCTTCGGGTCCCACTGCCCTGCGCTGTCGCGGAAGCTGTACACGCGCTCCTTGGCGCGGCTCTTCTCCTCGTCGCGGCGCGCACCGCCAAAGGCAGCATCGAAGCCGCCCTCGGCCAGGCCATCCAGCAGGCTGCGCGTCTTCAGCAGGCCGCAGCAGTTCTGCGTGCCCAGGGTATAAGGATTCGCTCCCGCAGCGATCGCCTCTTCGTTGCGATGCACGATCAGCTCCGCGCCAATCTCTTTCGTATACGCGTCACGAAACGAGATCATCTCCGGGAACTTGTAGCTGGTATCGACATGCAGCAGCGGGAATGGAATCTTCCCGGGGTAGAACGCCTTCTGCGCCAGCCGCAGCATCACGCTCGAGTCCTTGCCGATTGAGTACAGCATCACCGGCCGCGCAAACTCGGCGACCGCTTCGCGCATGATGGCAATGCTCTCAGCCTCAAGTGCCTGGAGATGGTTCAATCGTTTTGGAGTAAGAAGAGTAGTCGCGTCGTCGGCGATAGCGGAGCTCATATAGATTCTTTGACCTCTGAAGCCTCTGAACGACAGATGCGAGTCGCAGACACTTCATATCGGGGTGAAACGTTATGGGTGGGAGAGAATGGAGATCGCGGCCTACCGGCAACAGCGCATACACGGACACGAGATGCTCCGGCAACAACAACACGCGCGCATAGCGATCAAAACCATACTGCTTAAAGTATAGTTCCCTCATCACATGCCAGCAACATATCTGCTAAACTAAGTCAGTCGGAAAAAGCGCTCCAGCAGGCGAGCCTCCGGTGAGTCCCGAACTCATTCCGGAAGCCCCTGAGCAGCAAGGATCGCCACCCTTACCGTCACCCACACAATGAGTCGGGGCGTAGCGCAGCCTGGTAGCGCACCTGCTTCGGGAGCAGGGGGTCGGAGGTTCGAATCCTCTCGCCCCGACCATTCAATGACTTACGTGATTTCTCTCTTATCTCAGCAGTCCTGTGGAGAGATTTCATGGAAGCTCGATTCGAACAGTTCATTCGCGAACGTAAATACCTTCATAACGTCTCACCCCGAACAATCGAGTGGTATCAAGATAGCCTGAAGTGGCTTCCCTGCCCGTCCCCATCTCAGGACCAGCTCATAGAAATCGTGGTCAAGATGCGCGAGCGTGGTCGAAAAGCCACCGGCTGCAACGCCACGATAAGAGCGATCAACGCCTATCTCCATTGGAACAGCGCGGAGAAACGGAAGTCCGGGGCCGGATGCACCCATCCACGTCTGTCCGAACTAAAGGAACCCAAAGAGGTCTTCCCCACGTTCACCGAGGCCCAGGTGAAACGGCTACTCGCCGCCAAACCGAAGGGGAAGTTCCAACGTCGGACTCATCTGCTGGTGTTGTTTCTCATGGACACGGGATGCAGGATAGGAGAAGCCCTCGAAGTTCGTGTCAGTGACATCGACTTCGATAACCTCTTAGTGACACTGGACGGCAAGGGGCAGAAGCAACGCCTCGTTCCTTTCAGCTTCGAGTTGCGCCGAGTGCTGTTCATGTATTGCAAAGAATCGCCTGCCGAGGCCCTGATCTTTGCGACCTGCAATAGAACGGCGCTAGGACGCCGAGATGTACTCCGGGACGTGAAGCTCCATTGCGAGCGTAATGGGGTCAAACCGCCAGTCCGCACCCTACACGCCTTCCGGCATACGTTCGCGGTGAACTATCTCCGCCGTGGCGGCTCCGTGTTCCATTTGCAAAAGGTACTTGGGCACAGCTCATTGGAGATGACACGCCGATATGCCAATCTCGTAACGACCGATCTACAGGCCGTCCATGAGCGCATAAGCCTGCTTTCAAAAGCGTAGCTGGGGGTATAGCCAGGGTGTCTAGCGGTCGCACTACGGGCCCCTAAAAGCTCGCCAGCGAGGTATTGTACAGCATGTGTGGATATATTTAGGGTCGCTGTGGATATCACATGCCGCCGGATTTCCCGCCGGATTTCCACAGCGACAGAGGTAATAGAATGAGGGGTATGCACTTCTACAGAAGAAGGCGAAGTGCAATCGGTGTGCAGGACAACCGACTGCACGTCAAACAACCAGAAGGAAACGCCTGCGCCCTAGTAAAGTTCAGGCGATCCGGTTCCTGCTAATGCACCACAACCGCCTACCTCGGTAATTAACGGGGTAGGCTTTTTATTGCTCTAGCGTACGAAGTATCAACTAAGCAACATTACATCGATCATACAACGATTAGTTCCACGTGGAACAAGATTGTAATGAGCGGAAGGTTGCAAAACGTTGCCCATAGCGAGTCAACGTAGCGACGCACCAACCTTCCGCAACCATCAACTAACTTTATCGGTCAGCAACGTTTCAGGTGTTCGACGTGGTGTAGCGCGGCGCGAGCGCCGAGGTGTCTTTACCCTTCTAAGTCGCCGCGTATCAATGCAACTTGGCGGGGCGGTCGAAATCTTCGTCACGAGGACCTAAAGCCCACCGTAGCAGCCAAATTTATACCAACCAAATATATACTAAATATCATATTAGCCGCTAAAATATTCCATTTTTTGTAAATTATTCGTGTATGTAAGTTTGTGAGTGGCGGAGGGCTTTTTTCGGGCGCTCCTAGAGATTTGACCCACCCTCGCCTATCTCATTGCCATGCAATGCTTTATAAGCTCCAGCGCTTCGGTGTTCGCACCACGACTGCGAGGACCTAGAGGCTTCGATGAGTGTAGAGGCGCGTACACTCATCGACCGTATCTACTTGATTCTATTGAGTGCTTTTGAGCGGCCTCCTATATATACAGAAAACGTACACTCACGGGATAGAACTAAAGTTTCTATTCCCTGTGTGTTTGTGTCACGGTAAAGCACCTTCTACGACGGATACACCGCTCGCGCTACTTCGCCGCACCTTGGCTGCCTCCCGCTTTATCCAGTCAATTTCGAATCCGCACCCCGCGTCTAGGAGGCGCAAGCGCAAGTCTTTATTCGACTCTGTGGGCGCGTACCGCTGAAGAATAGCGATGGCCTTTTCCCGTTTCGTTGACACATCAGCCGACGAACTCTCTTTGTAGTGCAGAAAGAAGTTGTCCTCGTTACCCGATGGCGACAACTTGAAGCCCTCGGCCTGAAAGTCCCGCTGCTTTAGGCATACGACCTTGGAGTCCGATACATGCGGTTTGTCGAAGTCATCCAGGGTACAGCCCCAACACGACGTCAGAAATGCTCCGAAGTCACCCGACCCGCGCCCACTCTCCAACGTTAACGCACGAGGCTTGCCGTCGCTCTGTGAGCTTTTTCCAGCATGGTGCAACAGCAGGACCGAACGCACGCCATCCCGGATGAGTGAATGGCACATATCGCCGAAGATCTTCATAGCTTCCGAGCTGTTCTCGTCTCCGCTGAAAAAGCGCACCATCGTATCCAACACGAGAACTGCGCCTTTTGCGGCCTCGCGTAAAGTCGGATTGTCTAGCGACACAGGCTCGCTGTTCATGGTGCGAACGAACAACGTTTTGCCGACGTACTTATCCAGCCCCATCTTCCGCAGCCGCTTTGCAAACGATAGCCGCCCTGTCTCGGGACATAGATAGACGACACGCTCGGGCTTCCGAGTCACGCCGAATTTTCCGAATAAAGGCTCTCCGGTCAGCAGAGCATGGACGATGTTCAGCGTCACGATGGATTTTCGCGAACGGACAGGGCCGACGATGCCAACGACGGACTCCTCTTGGAGAAAGCGGTCGATGAGAAATACCGGCTCCGGTGCGTTAGCAATGTCGGCCTGGGTGTCGAAAAGCTCCCGCCACTCGGAGGCAGTTGGGCCGTGAGATATCACAGCTCGCAGATCGTGGGGCCTCGGGTTCTTCGGGAAGGCTCCCGGAATGGTTGGTGCGATTTGTCTCTCTTGATCGTTCATCGTAAAACCTCTTCTATGTGCCAACGGCTCATCCATCCATACGGGGGTTTAGAGGAAACGACATGATCCCATCCGCCCTGAAATGACTTCTCGGCGAATAGCGGCATGTACTTTTCACTCCGACAAAGAACCTTCTCGGCGCACTCGCGGCATACGGATCGCTCTTGCCTATTCGCTATTTTGTGTACGTATTCTGGCGTTTTGCCGCATTCGCAGGCTTCCGGTCGGCCGCTAACGCAACCGACGTATCTGTAGCTGTAGCCCTTCATTTGTTGACCCTCTCGTGGATATCGGGTCGCTTGACTATCCCGGCAACGCCAACGACATGGGGCAACGTCGGACGCCACCCACGCTCAAGCGGCGTACCGTCGGCCCAGCGCAACCGTCGCGCATAGCCCTTGGTTCGCGTCTTCGGCGCCGGTTCAAGCTCCGTGCCGAAGACCTTGTCCGCGACCGATGACCGTACCTCCGCTCTCCCGTTCAGGTCCGGGTGCAAGATCGCGATAGCACGGCCATAGAACGGGGCGGTGTGGTCATTCATCGTGTACGTCTCAAGCGCCCCAACCGGCCCGGTTTTTATCTCGAGCTTCCACCGGGCGTAGTGCCACAGGCTGTGATACGAGAACGCTTCGAAGCCCTGCTCGATGCGTAGTCGAATCTCCGATACCAAAAAGTCCAGTACCTCCGGGTGCTCGCGGTGGAAACGATGAAAACGCCTCAGCTCGTGATGATCCTTGCTACGGGCGACAAGCTCATCAATTGCATCGATTTTCATAAATAGTCCCTCTATTAAATGTGCCCGACAGGGTCATCCATAACAAACAAAAAGAGATAGTCATGGTTAGCGTTTGTTCGCTGTTATTTCGCTCATCGGTTCATCTTCCGCACGGAGCCGCTCTTGTGTACGTCGATAATGAGCTGTTCGCAGGCACTACGAGACATAGGCCGCCCCTTTCACTTTACGAAGGGCTTCACGGCGGTGGCGGTTGTTGGAGTCGCGGTCCAGGCGTGCCTCCCGAAGATCTTCAGGGGTGCATTTCGCCTCGAAGAAACTGGACATCGCGCTTAGAGAAGCGGTAGACGGTCTCGGGAGGTTAAATATGTGAACTTTGCCCGTCCGCCGGGGCCGCGCCATAAGGCTCAGGCTCATGGCGTGGTGCTGGCGAATCTCGTCCTCGGAGATGTGGGGCTGGCGGATGGTTTGGATGGCGCGGAGGGAAAGTGCGCATAGAGCGTCGGTGATAAGCATGGGGCTGGGTCTCCTGTAGTAGTTTCTGGGGTTAGGGACCAACCGATGCCGTGTACGATAGACACAGCCGGTTGATTTCGTTTCGCGACGGGGTTGATTGAGCTATCGGCGTAGAGGCCCTGCCAGGGGCTTTCTACGCTATCTTTATGACTATTTCTCTTCGATAAGTTTCAGTAGCTCACTCTCACGCACTCTCGTGTGTTTCCCGATCTTGAGACGCGGTAGTCTTCCCGTCGTCCAGTAATACCGAATGGTGGACGGGCTGACGCGAAGGATAGCCGCCGCGCTTTCAGCATTGTGTAGTGTGTCCTGCAAAGTTGAATCCACCTCTCCCCCCCGTAACAGTCGTTGCTGATTACTGCTTCTAGAGACACACTATCGGCATTTCAGCCAAGTGTCAACTGTTTTCCCTAGGAATGCGGCTCTTATTTTTGATAGTCTCGATGTATGGCTATCACGTTGAAATTACCGGGGGCGGAAATCATCGTGGATACGCCCGAGGAGGCCGCCCGCGTGTGGGCCGCAGCCAGCGTTCATAAGCAAATTATGCTCAATGCGGCACGCTCGGGCGAGCGTCGCGGTATGGCCTCGTTGAGCGACCCTAATTTATGGAACCCTACTCGATTTCACGAATTTATTGATAGATTAGGCGACAGACAGAAAACAGCACTGTCTGTCATGCTTGATGTTGGGGTGTTTGGGATAGAAGACACCGAATTGAGGGCTATTCTAGGCGTTTCGAGAAATCAGGCGTTGGGTGGGCTGTTGAGCGGTATATCAAAACAGGCGGACGCCATGCACATCCCTGCTAGGGAAGTTTTTAGCGTATCGAACATCAGACGGGCAGGGCGGCGCTGGAGTAAATACTTTGTGTCCCCAAGTTTTACGGTGATTGCTAACGCTGAAGGATGGCCAACCCGGCCAGCAGAGGACGCAGAACGGCGGATGAATGAAATACCAGAAAAAATATTCGGGGAATACCTCAATGCAAGAATCGAAGACGAACAATAATTTAGTAGAAACAAGCGGCGGATGTCCCCGGCAAACGCCAGTCTGAACGCCCGCTAGTTTCTTGCTCCATTTTGACCCGCTGCGTTATGATTTCCACACAGAGAAATCTCTTTGTAAGTAACTGATTCCGCTTGTCGCAGCCGCCTTAGCGCCCGGGCTGCTTCGGGAGCAGGGGGTCGGAGGTTCGAATCCTCTCGCCCCGACCATCTAAATCCATGATCTAAACTGATTTCTCTCAATGGACCCTATTCCATCCTGGGCGGCTCTTGTAACCTGATCCAAAGGGAGCACAAGGTGAGACGAACACTGTCCTCGCTTCTATTGCTGCTGCTGGCAATCGGCTGCGATCGCGGGCAGCATCCCGGAAGTGTCGCGAAATCAGCACCTCAGTTCGTCCTTACGGATGGAGATCAGACCATCGATCTCAGCAAACTTCGCGGGCACACCGTCCTGCTGAACTTCTGGGCGACGAACTGTGCCCCTTGCATCGAAGAACTCCCCAGCCTCCTCGCACTGCACCAGAAGATGCCTGACCTGGACATCGTTGCCATCAGCATCGATGACGCCCCGGAGGCATACCACCGCTTCTTGCTGCGGCATCACATCGACCTCAAGACCTTCCGCGATCCTGACGACAGAATCAACGCCCTCTACGGCACATCCCAGATCCCGGAGTCCTACCTGATCGACAGAAACGGCATGCTACGGCGCAAATTTGTGAACGCTCAGAACTGGACCAGCCCTGAAATCATGGGCTACATCGCCAGCCTCTAGTCCCACCATCGAGTCAAAGCCTTCAAAATATGGAAGATGCTACCTCTTGAATCTTATTTCGATATCGAAACATCTGATGTCGTAGGAATCAAGAGAGGAGGCAAGGTGGAAGAGCAGACGACAATTCACGCAGCCCGCATCTGGGTTGTGCTGGCCAAGTCCTATAAGGCCATGGCCTCCTTCGTCGAGCAGCAGGTCGCAGGTCAGGGCCTCGGCCTCAGCGATTTCATGGTGCTTGAGGTGCTGCTGCACAAAGGTCCCTCTACGATCTCGGCGATCGGGGAAAAGGTTCTTCTGGCCAACGCCTCCATGACCTCCGCCATTGACCGCCTCGAAAAGAAGGGCTTCGTCACGCGGCAGGCCAGCGAGCAGGACCGCCGCATCCGCCGCATTGAACTGACGGCGAAGGGCAAGATCTTCATCACCACGATCTACGAGCAGCACGAAGCAGCCATTGAGTCGCTGATGAGCGAACTCACACCCGCCGAGCGCATCGCGCTTCACTCAAGCCTCAAAAAGATTGGACTCGCGGCAGCAGCAGCAAACGAGCACGGATGATCGCCGGCTTTCTGCCGAGCAGCGATCGACAAACGCAATACAACCCGAAGCACCACGATTCATGGAGACCTCATCATGAAAACGCCCATCCCTGGCCTGCATCACGTCACCGCCATCGCATCCGACCCGCAGAAGAACCTCGACTTCTACACCCAGATTCTCGGCCTGCGCTTCGTCAAGAAGACCATCAACTTCGACGATCCCGGGACATATCACTTTTACTTCGGCGACGACGAAGGCACACCTGGCACCATCCTCACCTTCTTCCCGTGGCCCCGGGCCATGCGCGGTCTCGCCGGGGTCGGCGAGGTGACGCACACAGCATTCAGTGTGCCGCTCACGTCCATCGACTACTGGGAGCAGCGCCTCACGAACCTCGGCATTCTCGTTGAGCGTACCGGCAAGCGCTTTGACGAAGCGGTGTTGACGCTAGCCGATCCCGACGGCATGAAGATCGAGATCGTCGGCCACTCCGACGCAGGCGCTGCCAAAGCTCCTCGCTTTGCCGATGTGCCGTCCGAGCACGCCATCCGTGGCTTCTTCGGCGTCACCCTCTACGAGGTCAGTGCCGACAAGACCGCGGCACTGTTGAACGTCATGGGCTTCAACAAGGTCGCTGAGGAAGGCAACCGGCAGCGCTTCTCCGCCGAAGGTCACGCGCTGGGCAACCACATCGATCTCGTCATCGATGCCAACGCCAGCTACGGCCGTTCCGGCGCAGGATCGGTGCACCACATCGCCTTCCGTGCCAGTGACGAAGCAGCACAGCGGGCATGGCGCGAGGAGCTTGCCAAACACGTCGACGTGACCCAGGTGCTCGACCGCACCTACTTCACCTCGATCTACTTCCGCGAGCCCGGCGGCGTGCTCTTTGAGCTCGCAACCGACCCTCCGGGATTCGCTCTCGATGAGCCGCTCGAGTCGCTCGGCGAAGCCCTGCGCATCCCCGAGTGGTACGAGCCGAAGCGCGACCTGATCGAGAAGCGCCTCATCCCGATCACACTGCATAAGAGCACCCCCGAGGCAAAGGAGACCGTATGATCGACAACCCGCACAGCAACGGCGCGGTTCACCACTTCGGGGAGCCGCTCAAAACAGCCAAAGGCGCGGTCGTGCTTCTGCACGGCCGCGGCGGCTCCGCAGAAGACATCCTGTTACTCGGACAAGAGATGTTCCTGCCGGGTATCGCATACCTTGCACCGCAGGCTACCGATCACACCTGGTATCCGTACTCCTTCCTCGCGCCGCGCACACAGAACGAACCATGGCTCAGCTCTGCGCTGCAGAAAGTGAAGGCCACCGTGCAGCAGGTCAAGGATGCAGGCATTCCCGCGGAGAAGATCGTGCTCGCTGGTTTCTCGCAGGGTGCCTGTCTTTCGACGGAGTTCGTTGCCAGCAACCCGCAACGTTACGGCGGGCTCATCGCCTTTACTGGAGGCCTGATCGGCCCTGAGGGATCGGAGCTGACACACACAGGTGATCTTGCCGGGACTCCCGTCTTCTTCGGCACCGGCGATCCCGATCCGCATGTTCCCTTCTCCCGCGTACAGGAGTCAGCAAAGATCCTCACCGCGATGGGAGCATCGGTCACGACGCGGCGTTATGAGCTGCGTCCGCACACCATCACCCGCGAAGAGATCGAGTTCGGCAAACGCCTGCTCGAAGGGGCCTTCACCAAAGCCTGATCGACTATCTGCCGCTGACTGGGAAGTTCACATACACAGGATTTCCCAGCAGCAGCAGCTTTCCTTCGGCGTCACGCACACTCATCCTTAGCCAGTGACGTCTGCCGTCAGACGGCTCATCCTGCTCCAACACAACATGCTGAGCACGTGCGGTCTGTCCATTGGCAAACGGCGTCACCGCACCATCGCGAACCAACTCAGCATGCGCTCCTTCCACGTGATCGAGCGTCAGCACAAGATGAATGCTCTCACCCGATGGCACGTTCAGCGCATCTCCCATCATCGCTGTCTGACTGTGCGTATTCGCCGTCAGGCTCATCGAGCGATCATGCGATCCCTGCACATCGATAAAGACATGGCCCGCAAGCACGCCATCCAGAACCGCACGCTCTGAGAGATTCTTCGCGTACACCACAGTCGTGGGCCGTCCAATCGCAGATTCGTGTTCAGGCAGCAGCGTCGCATTATGGTTGTCGCTGCCGCCGATCGCCGTCACGCGCAGACCATCGTTCAGCCGCTGCTGCCAGAAGGGGATGCCGGATACATTGTTGTCGACGTTGTCTCCATTCACGGCTTCGATCACATGCACACGGCTGAAATCCGTATTCTTCACCGACCAGCCACATCCCATGCAGGCGCTCCCCGTCGGCAACCCCGGATGGTTGATGGAGAGAATGCCGTGTTTGCGATCCACCTCATCCAGCAGGTCGCTAAATGTCGGCACATACTTGCTGGTCAGACGAAAGTCGATGAACTCCGTGGTGCCATAGACATTCGCATGGCCATCGAAGGTCGTAATCTCGCGCCCCGGAATGAACAGCATCTTGTCGAAGTACGGTGCAAGCTCACGCTCTGCATCGAAGTGCGAGACCGTGTTGTGATCGGTGATCGCAATAAAATCCAGCCCACGCGCCACAGCCGCCTCCACCGTCTTGTAGAGCGGGCACGGCACCTTCTTCCCGGACTGGCTCATGCATGAGCCGTCGCTGTGCGCGTCATGCATATGCAGGTCGCCGCGATACCATGCCGGCCCCTCGCGTACCGGCTCTGCTTCGAAGGTCGAAACCGCCGCCTTCTCCCCGGGATGCGTAAAGAAGATCTTCGCTTCATACTGCGAACGAATACCCGCTCCCACACTGGGAACACCGAGGATCAGCTTCCATACGCCCGGCCGGATCGGACCTGCTAGATACGATGGCGTCGCATCGGTCTCCGCAACGGTAAAGGAGCTCTTATTGCCTCCGCTCCAGCCGCGAAATCGCTCTCCGTCGAAGAGGCCAAGATCAATCGTCGTCTGATGCTCATGCTCGGTATAGGCGAATGCAACGCTGACGCGCACTACCCCTGCAGGCACCTTGAAGGGAACCTCGACATACGTTTCGCGGTTGATCGCGGCGATCGTTCCACGCAGCGTCAGGTCCGGGGAGCGTTCCTGTGCGGAACAAATAGACGAGGTGACAAGCAGGAAACCTACGCAGGCAAGAAACAGACGAGGTGACAAGATGTTGTTCAGCACGCACGCCATTAAACATGACCAGCGTGATGTCGTGTTGAATCCGTCGACGAAAGATTACGGCACTAAGCCTGTGGCAGCGCTGCAGGCTTTGGCTCTGCGATCGTCGCCGCTGCGGCTGCCTGTCCTTTGCGAATCTCTTCGCCCAGCAGAATCGCCTCCGCGATCTCCAGCATCGACTTGCGGCGCTGGCGACTCTCCCGCTGCATCATGCGATAGGCCTCTTCCTCGCCCACCTTCATGTCGCGCTGCAGGATACCCTTGGCGCGCTCGACGGCCTTGCGGGCCTCAAGTCGCCCTGCCAGCTGGGCGTTCTCGTTCTCCAGGCGCGCGCGCTCAACCTCGGCGCCGACCAGGAAGCCAATCGTCGAAAGCAGCCGCACCTCATTGGTCGTGTGCTGATACGACTCCCGATGCTGCAGGTTGATCACTCCAACGACACGCCCTGCGCACAAAATCGGCATCGACAGAAGCGCCTCAAAGCGATCTTCCGGCAGATTCTTGAACAGCTTGAAGCGCGGATCATCTGAGGCGCTCGAAGCCAGCACAACCGGCTCACGATGTTCCGCCACCCATCCCGTAATTCCCTGCCCCAGCTTGATGCCGAGATGGTCGACCACGTCCTCGTGTGGATTCTTCGAGGCGCGCAGCAGCAGCTTGTCGCCTTCCAACACGTAAATAAAGCACGAGTCGCATGGGACCACCGCAGTCACAAATTCGACGATACGTTCCAGCACGGCATGGAACGAGTCGGCTGCCGCGATACGGCTGGTGATCTCGTGCAAAAAGTCGATAGGCGCAATCGCTGGCGATCCGCTCTTCTCGGCAATCACGTCGCGCAGGCCTGACTGACGCGCGCTCAGGGTTCGTCCGCTCATACTCTTCTTCTCCTGTACCAGATCACCAGCGCGCTGCGCCGACTCATTCACCAGAAAACCCATCTTGGGATGCGAAGGCTCGAAGTCCGGCGTGATGCCATACTGCAAAAGAACTTCTGTGGTCGACGGGCCAATCGAAAACACGACCAGCGCCTGCAATCCGGCGCGCAGATCGCCCTCTGCATTCATCTCGGTTGCGATCTGGAAGAGGTGAACGACCTGCGCTCCCGTCGTGAACAGGATCACATCCACACTGCCACGGATCAAACCGAGTACCGCTTCGCGTAGCGGCTGTACGTCCTCCGGCAATGCCCACTGGTACACCGGGACCCGCGCCACGGACAGGCAGCGAGCCGTCAACCCCTCCAACAGATCTGGGTTGGCAACACCGTACTCCTGCACGGCGACACGCATGCCTGCCAGCGCATCGCCAAACTGTGCGTCTAAAGTGGCAATCATCTCGCGCCAGGTATTCGGCTCCGGTGCCACGCACGCGATCGGAAGATTCAGCTCCTTCAACACAGCCACCGGCTTCGGTCCGCGTGCTGCAATCTTCAGACCACCAACAGCAGCGAGAAACTTGTCTCGCAGGCCAACCTCTTCCACCACACGTACCAGGGCGCGAACGCCGACACCGGTCAGGCAGACGAGCAGATCAAACTCTCCAGCGATCAGCTTTTCCGCAAACTCCACCACATGACGATTCGACTCCAGCGGAACTTCGCGCATCGCTGGCACAACGAAAGGCTCTCCGCCGTAGGTGCGAATGAGCTTTGCCATCTCGTTTGCGCGTCTGGACTCCAGCGATAAGACCCGAAGTCCATCAAAACCTGCAGCTGTCATCCCGCTCTCCCAAAACACCATCAGCTCCACCACGCAAGCTGACAGCGCACTTTACCAATCTCTTGACGATGTGTTCACGCACAAAACCATCGTTCTGTAATAGTTCATTCTACAGAACTACGACATTTGGGGTAGATGGCCATGAGATACCCTTCTATTCGTCTTCCAGAGATTCCGCAATAGAAAGTCGTGTAGCCGGATTTCCAACGGATCGGTCACATCCAGGGCTCTCCAGCCCTTCGTCAGCATGCAGGGCAACGTCCTGCGAGGATGAGCCTCCCCCGGTTCACCGCACCGTCTTCCCCGGCACAGCAGCCTCCGTCTTCGCCAGACGGTCACCACCGAGCAGCGACGCCGTCCCCTCATAAAGCACATCGTGTGCCGTGACCGAATCGAACAGGTGAAGAAACCGGGCAATCACCCCCGTCCACCCGGTCTGATGACTTGCTCCAATCCCCGCGCCGTTGTCTCCGTGGAAGTATTCATAAAACAGCACCAGGTCCTTCCAGTGAGGATCGCTCTGAAAGACCTCCGTATCGCCATACACCGGCCGGCGTCCCTCCGCATTCACACGAAAGATATTTGCCAGCCTGTCGCCTATCTCGTGCGCTACCTCGAAGAGGTTCTTCTCTACTCCCGATCCCGTCGGGCACTCCACCGTGAACGAGTCGCCATAATACTGGTAAAGCAGCAGCAGTGACTTCACCAGCAGAGCATTCACCGGCATCCACACCGGGCCGCGCCAGTTCGAATTGCCGCCGAATAATCCCGTCGTCGACTCTGCCGGCTCATACTGCACCTTGTATTGCGTTCCGTCCAGGTCGAACAGATACGGTTTCTCCAGATGTTCCCGCGAGATCGAGCGGATGCCGTACTCTCCCAGGAACTGCTCCTCATCCAGCATCCGCGTCAGAACTCGCTTTAGATTGTCACGGTTCAAGACGGAAAGCATGAAGCGCCCCTGCTCGCCCGGCGCATCAGGCTCATGCAGGTTGGCCGCGAGCTCCGGTCTCCGCTTGAAGAAGTTCTTCGCTCTTTCCATCAGCCGCGGATACTTCTCCAGAATCTCCGTCGGCATGATCGACACCGCAGCCAACGGCAACAACCCTACCATCGACTTCAGCTTCAGCCTGCAACCAGTTCCATCCGGCGCATACAGCACGTCGTAGAAGAACCCGTCCTCGTCGTCCCACAACTCATGATCGCTGTCGCCCTGCGGATCCATTGCTCCCGCGATCCACAGGAAGTGCTCAAGGAACTTGACTGCCACATCTTCGTAGCTCTCGTCCGATGCCGCTAATTCCAGCGAGATGCTCAGCATGCTCTGCGCAAACATCGCCATCCATGCCGTGCCATCCGCCTGCTCCAGATAACCGCCGTCGGGCAATGGCGCGCTGCGATCGAAGACGCCGATATTGTCCAGCCCCAGAAACCCGCCTTCAAAGATATTGCGTCCCGAGCGGTCCTTGCGATTGACCCACCACGTAAAGTTCAGCAGCAGTTTGCGAAAGCAGCTGCGCAGAAACTCAAGGTCGCCTTCGCCACCATGCAGGCTCTTCTCCGTCATGTAGACATACAGCACTGCCCACGCATGCACCGGTGGATTCACATCGCCAAAGTTCCACTCATAAGCCGGCAGTTGCCCATTGGGATGCAGATACGTCTCACTGACCATCAACTCCAGCTGCTGTTTGGCAAACTCGACGTCTACCATCGCCAGAGCCACCGTATGAAACGCCAGATCCCACGCCGCATACCAGGGATACTCCCACTTATCCGGCATCGAGATCACATCCGCGTTCAGCATATGAAACCAAGGCGCATTGCGCATCGTCTGCTGGCGTCCCATCCCGGTAGGGTTATAGCCGTGCTCCCGTAACCACAAGTCAAGATCGAAGTAATAGAACTGCTTGGACCACAGCATTCCAGCCAGTCCCTGCCGGATAATTGTCGCGTCTCCAGCAGTGCAGTTCTTCGGGCAGATCGCCTTGTAAAACTCGTCGGCCTCCGAGATCCTTTGCGTGAAGACGGCATCGAAGGCAGCAGCCTTTAGCGACTCCTTCGCGGATTCTCCGCGTCGAAGGCGCAGGCGCATCACCCACTCACCGCCAGCCTTTACCCTCTTCGAAGAGTGCGCCGCCGCTTTAGTCCCGCGATGCTCAGGATTCACCGCATCTCTGTTGCCATGCACGACATATTCATGGAAGGCATCCTTCACATAAGGCGTCGCATTGACCCCGCCACTCAGCCTCGCCTCGTTCGATTCGTTCTCCGTAAACAGCAGCTCTGTGCCGTCCTCCACATGCAGGCGATAGGTGCCGAGCCGCTCATGGATGGCATCAATTCCCGCGCCATCAGCACAGATCTGTAGCTGCGGCCGTTCCGCACCTTCCGTCTGCCACCACATATTGCGAAACCACAGCGTCGGCAGCAGATGGAGCATCGCCGCCCGGTCGCTGCGATTCACCGCCGTGATGCGGATGAGCAGATCGTCCGCATCCACCTTGGCATACTCCACGAACACATCGAAGTAGTGGTTCTCCTCGAACACGCCCGTGTCGATCAGCTCATACTCGTGCTCGAACTTCGATCGCCCTGCGTTCTTCTTGACTAGCTCGTCGTATGGAAATGCCGTCTGCGGATACTTGTACAGATACTTCATGTACGAGTGCGTCGGCGTATTGTCGAGGTAGAAGTAGTACTCCTTCACATCCTCGCCATGATTACCTTCAGAGTTCGTCAGGCCGAACAGCCGCTCCTTCAGAATGGGATCGGCACCGTTCCACATTGCAATCGCGAAACAAAGATGCTGATGATCGTCCGAAATGCCAGCGATCCCATCCTCGCCCCACTTGTAGGCCTTGGAGCGTGACTGGTCGTGCGTAAAGAAGTTCCACGCATCACCATTGGGCGAGTAGTCTTCGCGAACCGTTCCCCACTGACGTTCGCTAAGGTACGGACCCCACAGCTTCCACGCGCAAGACCCCTCTTTAGACTCTTTCAGGCGAACATGCTCGGCAACCGGCATACCCTCCACCTCATGCAGAAGATCGCTCTGGCTCATACAGCCTATGGAGATGTGCTAACGACACTAGAGCCAACCCGGCCCCTCGTCAACTTCTTCAAAGCGAAACCGGCAAGCGTACAATCTCATCGAACGACTCCGATTGCTGCACCGTGAGGTCTATCTGTGATTGCCGACCCGCTTGTCATTCTTCTCGTCGTCATCCTGCTCTATCTGGCGAGCTCCATCAAGGTACTCAGGGAGTATGAACGTGGTGTAATCTTCCGCCTTGGCCGCGTCCGTGAACAGGCCAAGGGACCCGGCGTGGTTCTCGTCTTCCGCCCTGTCGACCAGCTAGTCCGCGTCTCACTCCGGCAGGAGGCGCTGGAGGTGCCATCGCAGGACATCATCACCCGCGATAACGTCACCCTCAAGGTCAACGCTGTCGTGACCCTGCGCGTCGTCGACCCGACCCGGGCCGTCATCGAGGTCGCCAACTACCTCTACCAGACCTCGCAGTTTTCGCAAACCACCCTGCGTTCCGTCCTCGGCGAGGTCGATCTCGACGAGTTGCTCGCCCATCGCGACCGTCTCAACCAGCGCATCCAGACCATCATCGACGGCCACACCGCTCCCTTCGGGGTCAAAGTCGTCTCCGTTGAGGTGAAGCAGGTTGATCTCCCCGAGACCATGCTTCGCGCCATGGCAAAGCAGGCCGAGGCCGAACGCGAGCGTCGCGCCAAGATCATCCACGCCGAAGGCGAGTTCAATGCCGCACAAAAGCTTGTCGATGCAGCCGCTTTGATGGCCACCCAGCCCATGACCCTGCAGCTCCGCTACCTCCAGACCCTCACCGAGATAGGTGTCGAGAAGAATACGACCATCGTTTTTCCGCTTCCCATTGAGCTGATGAACTTGCTAAACAAGAGTCTTAGCCCGCAATCAGCGGCCGAGACGAAACCGACTCCGTGAACCACCGATACCTCGAAGACGACGACATCGACGAAATACCCCGCGATCGCGAGATCTCTCTCGGGGCCACCACGCTGCTCGGTATCTTCTTTCTTCTCGCGCTTGTCTGCGCCGTCTTCTTCGGCTTCGGCTACAGCGTCGGACGCAAGTCCTCGAACACCGCGATTGCTTCGACAGGCGGCGGTGACTCCGTTGAGGCCTCCACCATCAAGACCACCGGCGGCGCCAAGCCCTCACCAGCCGAGTCCCCTGCCGTAAGCGATCCCGACACCACCAGCGAAGATTCAGCAGCCGCAGACACCGCACCCGCGACTCGACCGGCACCGGTAGTGCCTGAAGCGCCGCAGAAGCACCCCGCAAAGCCCACGCCAGCTCCTGCCGTCGTGGCTTCGGCTCCCGCTCCAAAGCCGGTTCTCATGCCCGCCGCAGTCGACACCACACGCTCAACTGGACCAGCCGTCCCATCGCTCGTACAGGTAGCCGCCGTCTCTCACCAGGAGGACGCCGACGTTCTGCTTAGCGCCCTGAAGCGCCGCGGCTACAGCGTCTCCGTCCGCCACGAACCGCAGGATAAGCTGCTGCACATCCAGATCGGCCCGCTTGCCACACGCAAGGATGCCGACGCCATGCGGCAGCGTCTCCTCTCCGACGGCTACAACGCCATCGTCAAGTAAAGCGAATCAAAGCTCTGCCATAGAAGCCGCTCTAATCGAGCGGCTTCATCTCTTCCGGTAGCGCATCGGCGATCGCCGCATACACAGCTCGCAGCAAATCTTCCCGGTTGCCGAAGTCCTTCGGATCGATCACCGGCAGAAGTTGCACCTGCGCGACGCCCGGCATGATCGCCGCGCTTCCCTTACGCATCATCTTCTCCGTGCCTGCAATCGCCACCGGCACAATCGGAGCCATCGTCTGCATGGCCAGGAAGAACGGCCCCTTCTTGAACGTCGACAGCCTGCCATTCTTCGAGCGCGTTCCCTCGGGAAACACCAGCATGTTCAACCCGCTGTCCAGCGCACTACCCGCTGCGATTACACTCGCCTGTGCCGCTTCGCGTTTGCCTCCACGCTCCACCGGAACGAACTGCCCCATGCGCATCGCACGGCCGAGGATCGGGATGCTCATCAGCTCCTTCTTCAGCATCACCGAACAGCGCCCCGGGAGCAGCGGCAGCACCACCGGCGGGTCAAGATTCGAGACATGGTTGCACATAAAGATGCATGCCCGGCCCTTCGGCACATTCTCGAATCCGCGAATGTCGACCCTGATCCCGGCAGCACGGACCCCCGCGTTGGCGATCCACATCGCCACCCGGTACAGCGGATCGATATTGCCTGTCAGCAGCGTAAAAGGGATCCCAATGATCCCCGAGAGTGGACCAAGGGCTGTATATACAAACAACATCTTCAGCGTCGCAAACATTTCAATCTCAGGAAAAATGTGCGGAGATGCGCGATGAGATCGCGGACTCCGTTATCGCTCGCGGCAGCGTCTGATAGATGCCGCCAAAACCACCGTTTGAAAGGATGGCGACAATGTCGCCGCTCCTCACCTCAGGAGCCAGAGCCGCCACAATCGCATCTGCATCGTGATGCATCGCCGCCGGGACTCCGCGCCTGTTGAGCGCCTCAACAACATGCTCCGGCACCAGCCGTTCGTCCACCGGAATACTCTCCGACTTAAAGACCCCGGCCAGCACCACCTGATCAGCAAGGGCAAGGCTTTCCACCAGCTCGCCTTCAAAGATATTCCGCCGTAGCGTATTCGATCGCGGCTCCAACACGGCAATCAGCCTCTGCCCCGGATGGCTCTCCCGCAATGCACGCAGCGTCTCTCGGATCGCTGTGGGATGATGCGCGAAGTCGTCGATGATCGTTACACCCTCGGCCACGGCCTTGACCTCCAGCCTGCGCTTCACGCTACGGAAGCTCGCAAGAGCCTGTGCGATCGACTCCGCATCGACACCCTCACTGGCTGCCAGCGCCGCAGCAGCAGTCGCATTCAGAGCATTGTGTTCCCCTGCCATCGGCAGGCTCAGCTCAGCGAACCGTTCGCCCGCACGCAGCAGTGTCCAATGCGTCCGCGCTCCTTCGTGCCGCAGATCAGTGATCTGCCAGTGTGAGCCTTCCTTGAAGCCATACCGCTCCACGGCGCAAAAGGCCTTCGCCACGCATTCGTTCACATTATCGCTGCCATCGAACGCTATCAGTCTGCCACGCCGTGGAATCAGGTTCACAAAGCGCTTGAAGGCCGTCTTCACCGCCGTAAGATCGGCGTAAATATCCGCATGGTCAAACTCCACATGCGTCAAAATTGCCGACACGGGAAAGTAGTGCAGAAACTTTGGTCCCTTGTCGAAAAACGCCGTATCGTACTCGTCGCCTTCGAGGATGAAAGTCGACGTCGGACGCACCATGAAGCTCGTGCCGAAGTTCTCCGCCACACCGCCGATCAGAAACGACGGCGCCAGGCTTGCCTCACGCCCCGAAGCAACCTCGTAGATCCACGCCAGCATGCTGGTGGTGGTCGTCTTGCCGTGCGTTCCCGCTACCACCAGAGGGTTACGCTCGACCAGAAACTCTTCATGCAGAACGTCCGCCATCGAACAGAACGGGATCCGTTCATCCAGTACGCGTTCAAGCTCTACGTTGCCCCGTGAGATCGCGTTACCCACCACCACCAGGTCGGGCCTGCGATCGAGATTCTTATCGCTATACGGTTCATGAACCGTGATGCCGATCTCGTGCAGCAGATCACTCATTGGCGGATACGCTGCAACGTCGGAGCCCGTCACCTCGTGCCCCTGCTGCTTCAGCATGCCGGCCAGCGACGCCATCGCCGTGCCGCAGATTCCTATCAGATAAATGTGCTTTTGCATGAGATTGGTAAAACCCTTTGCTCGGAGAGGTAACGCATTCTGTCTTATGTTTTGCGACCAAAGCAGAGGTTCATGGCAAAGAAACCGGGACGTACCTTCGCCTCCATCGCCTATTCAAGACTAACCCGAAACGGAAGCCTGCTGAAATTGAATCTGCGGCGCCGAGGTATCGTTGCAGTCAAGTTCTACCGCGACTCCCAGCGGCAACGAAAGATTTGCCCCATTCACGTGTCCGCATCGCAGGCCGATCGCAACCGGCCCGCTAAAACCTCGCAGCCCATGCCGGATTGCGCGTTCCAGCAAAGGCTGATCGTCTTCGGCAACACACTGCGCCATGTCGCCGAAGACGATCCCCTGCACCTCGTCCAGCCGACCGGAATAACGCAGATGCAGCAGCATCCGGTCCCACTGATAGGGCTTGGTGCCGATATCCTCCAGAAACAACACGCTCCCCTTCAGCTGCGGCGCATACGGCGTTCCCAGGCCCGCGGCGAGGATCGAGATACACCCTCCCAGCAGCGGACCACTCGCAACGCCCGGCTGCAACACCCGCAAACCGTCCGTGGCGCCCAGAGACCATCCTTTGTCACCATGAAATACGTGCTGCCAGCAGTCCATATCGACGCCATTGGTTCGCGCAAAGTCAGCGGCAACCATCGGCGCGTAGTAGGTCACCAGTCCCACTTCATTCTGAAACCAGCTATGCAGCGAGGTGTGATCGCTGTAGCCGACGAAGGCCTTTGCGTTCGCCCGGATCAGTCGCGCATCCAGGTGCGGCAGCAACTCGGCCGAACCCCATCCGCCGCGCGTGCAGACAATGCCGTCTACGCTCGAATCGACGAAGGCCGTATGCAGGTCCTCCAGGCGATCCTTCAGCGAGCCTGCGTAGTACAGCGGCCCACTTGTAAGCGCATGGCGCCCCAGCTTGACCCGGTATCCCAGCGCCTCCAGCTCCGCCAGGCCACGCTCCACCAGCTCGCGCTTCGGCGTGCTCGCCGGCGAGATGACGGCGAGCGTCGCGCCCGGGCGCAGCGCCCGGGGCCGAATCCACTCCTGCGGCGCCGTCACTCTCCCCAGGCCTCGCCCCGGCAGATAATCTCAGCCGGTCCCGTCAGCAGCATCACCGCATCGCTGGTCGTCCATACCGTCTTCTGCGGACCACCCTCGGCCACCGCCGTCAGCTCGCGGTCCACGCCGCGCAGCGCCATCGACGCCGCGCTCGAAGCGCATGTACCGGTTCCCGAAGAGGTCGTCGGACCGCAGCCGCGTTCAAAGATCCGGAATCCAATCTCATCCTTCGCCGCAACCCGCACAAACTCCACATTCGTGCCATGGGGAAACAGTGGGCTGGTGCTGATCTTCGCCCCCAGATCCTGCCAGCGCAGACCATAGGCACTGAAATCCTCGGTGTCCGTAAAGATCACAAAATGCGGATTGCCTACGTTCACCATCGCGCCTTCGACATCGCCGACGCCGGGAACCACAATCGTGCGCGGCATTACCCGCGGCACGCCCATCTCGCTCTCGATCAGATACAGAGGGCTCTTGTCTTCGACCACGCGGCAGACACGCGGACCGCCATGCGTTCCGAAGGTTGCCTCCATGCGGCCCTCAGAGTGCGCCAGCCACGCTGCGACGCAGCGCGTACCGTTGCCCGAGAGCTCGGCCTCGCTGCCATCGGCGTTGAACAGCCGCAGAAACAGTTCGCCATTCGCCTTACGTTCCAGGAATTCGATGCCATCGGCGCCGATGCTGGTATTGCGGCTGCAAAGCCTCTTCGCCAGCGCTGCATGTTGTCTCTTCGCGACCGTCTCTTCCATCACCAGGAAGTCGTTACCGCACGCATGTGCTTTTACAAACGGAATCATCTCTCTTATTCTTCCTCAACATCGCGAAAGACAACAACCTGGTCGTTCGCATCGCTCTCGCGCAGCTCCTGCTGCAGGCGAATATGACGCTTCGAGTTGGTCGTCACGGCAAACGTAATCCTCTCCAGCCCCGCAACGCTCTCCTTGTCCAGCACGTTCAAACGGATCGCCATCCGGTCCAGCACGCTCAGCACCGCGACATAGATCCGCCGGGCATCCTCGCCGCGCACCTCGTACAGCATGGTGTAGTGCTTCCATCCTGCTATCGACTCGAGATACCCGATGATCGCCAGCGCAACCAGCGCAATCACCGTCGCCAGCACGGCTTCGATATACAGCCCCGCCCCACAGGCCATGCCGATCGAAGCAATTACAAACACCGTCGCCGCGCTCGTCAGACCCTGCACCCGCACGCGTGTATGCAGAATGATCCCCGCGCCCAGAAAGCCGATTCCCTGGACGATATTAGCGGCTACGCGCCCTTTATCAGGATTGCCATCGCCGGCCAGCACCGCCGACAGCAGCGTAAAGAAAGCGCAGCCAAGGCACAGCAGCATGTTCGTGCGCAGACCGGAGGCCTTGTGCCGCAGCTCGCGCTCCATACCAATCGCCCCACCCAGAACGCACGCCGTCAACAGGCGCGCCGCTGTGCCTGTTGAGAGCAGCTCCTGGTCGATCTGGCTGAAATGAAATTGGGGTACGAGCATGCGTCTGGCAGAGATACTAGCATTCGGACCGCATGTGCGGTCTGAACCTAGCCTCCGAAGCGCTCCGACTTGTACGCCCTGGCGCACGGCTGGCCGGTTGAGCACAGCACCACCAGCTCCGTCAGGCCATCCGGATGCGCCTTCACCGCAGCCGCCACCGGGTCACCATCCATCGCGACCACGTAAGCAGCGTGCTCCGCCGGCGCCGCCAGGGCAGCCTTCCAGCTGTCGTAATCGGTCTCGCTCAGCGTCTGCTTCAACGGAATCCCCGCCTGCTGCAGCGCGCCCACGTGGTCCGAGTTGTACATCAGGATCGTGGCCCCGGCCGGAAACGTCTGCAGCTCATGCGCCACCGCGCTCTCAAAGGCGATGCGTGTCGAGGAGTTGACCTGCGCCTCCTTCAAAACCAGCGGCACCTTGTACATCATCACCACCACGTTCACCGTCACCAGCAGCAGAGCGATCGGATGCATCAATCGCGCCACCAGCGGACGCTGCTCTAGCAGACGCTTCTGCAGCCAGACCAGCGCAACCACCGCAAACAAAGCAAACGCCGGCAGCATCTCCATGCCGTACCGCGAGTTGTAATACGAGTGCGGCCGCAGCTGCGGAATAAAGATCGGGACCGCACCGAAGGCGATCGAATAGATATAGAACGGCAGTGGGACCCACAGCAGCAGCGAACTAAGCTCCAGCCGCTTGCGCACGGCAAACACGGCTCCAGCAATCGCCAGCGCCGCAATCAGAAATCCTGTCTCCCACGCCGCAATATCAACCTGCGAGGTACGCATGTAGAGCACGGCCGCCCAAACCGGATTGTGCCATCCCGGGTAATGTGAGGCCCCAGGAGGCGTCGTCCTCTTCTCGATCGCCATCGCCGAATACGGCCCGCGCATAAAGTCCAGCGGATCATGGAAGAAGTGCTGGTTGTACCCCAGCCACATCGCCGGCCCTGCAACCGCCAGCACCGTGAACACGGCAAAGCCCGACATCACTCGAGGACGAATCGGCGAACGGTACAGCTGCCACGCCACCACGCACCACACCGCCGCGCCGAAGATCCAGCCGTCGTAACGCGTGAACACCGCGGCCATAATCAGCAGCCCCAGAAAAACCAGCTTCCGGTTCACCGCCGCCACCCTTGAGGCGCGAATCTCCGCGACACACTCCATCGTCAGCAGCGTCGTCCAGATGATGATGGCGAGAAATAACGGCTCCGTCATCGCCGTCGTCGACAGGTAGAGAAGGTTTGGATTCAGACCGTAAAACGCCGTCGCGACCAGCGCCCACATCGGAGGGACCAATCGCCGTGCCAGACGATAAAAACCCGCAACGCTCAGCACGAAGCACAGCAGCGAAGGCCACGCCCCTGCAAGGCCGTTCTGCCACCAGTCCAACCGCTGCACAAACGGCAGCATCAGCAGATGCGACAGCGGCAGCCACACGCCACCCAGCTGAATCAGCCCGGGATTACGCGTATCCAGAATGCGGCGGGCGATGCCCAGATGCGCCACGGCATCGCCGTATAGCAGCAGGTAATTCCGGGAGACGCATACGATCAGCGCAACAAATCCCACGACCACCGCAGCCAGCGCAACCGGCATCGTCTCTTCGCGACGCGCCGGCCGCACCGCTCCATCCACCGCAGGAAGATCAGGCTCCTGCTCTTCCTTGCGGCTAAGGCGTCTACGCCCCCGTGTAGTCAAGGTGCGAAATCTCCTGGAACAACTTGAAGCGAGCTTCGATCTCCTCGCGTGTCACGGCCTGCAGACGCTCTGTACCGAAGCGCTCCACGGCAAACGAACCCATCACGCCACCGTAGAACATCGCCGTGCGAAATACCGTCGGCGTCAGCTCAGGCTGCGAAGCGAGATAGCCATAGAATCCACCGGCAAAAGAATCACCAGCGCCGGTAGGATCGACGACCTCAGCCAGCGGCAGAGCCGGCGCACGGAAAGGATGCACCGCCTTCACACCCTCCGGGAACGACTCCTCCCCGAAGAAGGCCGTCGCGCCATACTCGCCGTGCTTCACGATCAGCGTCTTCGGTCCCATCGTCAGCACTTTGTTGGCCGCCAGCACCAGGTTATTCTCGCCCGCCAGCATACGAGCCTCGCCGTCGTTGATCAGCAGCACGTTCAGCTCACGCAGCACCTTCGCCAGGTTGGCCGCGTGGTCTGCGATCCAGTAGTTCATCGTGTCACCCGCCACCATCTTCACCTTCGGCATCTGGCTGCGCACACGCGCCTGCAGCACGGGGTCGATGTTGGCCAGGAACAGGTACTCGCTGTCCTTGTACGACTCAGGAATCTTCGGATCGAAGCTCTGGAAGACGTTCAGGTCGGTGCCCAGCGTCTGTGCCTCGTTCAGGCTCTTCACATACGATCCCGTCCAGTGGAAGCTCAGACCATCGGCGTGCTCAATCCCCTCGATGTTGATGCCGCGACGCTGAAATACGGACTCATGCTCGGCCGTAAAGTCCTTGCCGACCACAGCGATTACGCGTACATCGGTAAAGTAGCTGGCCGCCAGCGCGAAGTGTGTCGCCGCCCCGCCCAGACAATGATCCACCGAGCCACTCGGCGTCTGAATGCTGTCGAACGCCACTGAACCTACTACCAAAATCGACATGAGTCCTCTTTCTCGTCTATCAAATGCTGCAAATCGAACAACGCGCCCGGCACGTTACTCGTACTTATCCAATAACAGCGCCAGGCGCTTTCGTGTCTCGGCAGGAATGACCTTCTTGTCCGTCATCACGGCAAACTTCAGCGCGCTGCCACAGGCGCAGGTGCGCTCCTTCGGCAGCGCAGCTACCGCAGCCTTCACCACCTTCGCCGCGTTCTCCGAGTTCTGGTGCATCACCGCGATGATCTGGTCGACCGTCACATCGTCGTGCCCTTCGCGCCAGCAGTCGTAGTCCGTCACCATCGCCATCGTCGCGTAGCAGATCTCCGCCTCGCGAGCCAGCTTGGCCTCCTGCAGATTCGTCATGCCGATCACATCGGCTCCCCAGCTGCGATACAGGTTCGACTCCGCGCGCGTGGAGAACTGCGGACCTTCCATGCAGATGTACGTACCGCCCGTCTTGCCCACCACGCCGATCTCGTCACATGCCTTCTGAAAGGTCTTCGTCACCGTGGCGCACACCGGATCGCCAAACGCGACATGGCCGACGATGCCGTCGCCAAAGAACGTCGCATTGCGGGCGAAGGTACGATCGATGAACTGGTCCGGCATCACAAAGTCCGTCGGCTTATGCTCTTCCTTCAGCGATCCAACCGCCGAGACCGAAAGAATCCGCTCCACGCCAAGCGACTTCATCGCATAGATGTTGGCGCGGAAGTTCAGCTCCGTCGGCAACAGACGATGACCGCGCCCATGCCGTGCCAGGAAGGCGACCTTGCGCCCCTCCAGTTCGCCCAGCACCAACGCATCCGAAGGATCACCGAACGGTGTCGTGATCTTCTCTTCCGTAACGTTCGTCAGCCCGGGCATTGCGTACAGGCCGCTGCCCCCGATAATTCCGATCTCTGCCTTCAACGTGCGCTCCCCGCACCAGCCCGCGGGTCGCCCGCGCCGGTGGATTGTCCTTCAGAAGTATACCGTTCAGCCAGCGAAGCCTTCATCGCCCCAAACGATCCCATGTATCGCGCCAACGACAGCGAAGGCTCATTCCCCACCACCGCCAGCCGCGTCGGTCCCTCGCTCTGCACGCTTGCAATGCTGTCCCTCAGCTTGCGTGCCAGCGCGACATCGAAACCCTCACTGATGAAAACCGTGCTGCCCGTCAGCGACAGCAGTACATCACCCTCGTTGGTCGTGAAGACCTGTTCGCCATCATTCGCCGCATCGTCCTTACGCAGCTTCACCATCGAGTACTTCCGGCCCATCTGCGTTCCGTAAATCCGCAGGAACGTCTTCGCTGAATCCGCATTCTTCCAGCGCGAGTAATACAGCAGCCCAATCGAGGCCGTCGATTCCTTCTCCTGCGGGGTCGCATTCTTCTTCTGCGCCGCGTAGTAGATGCCGCCGTCCCAATCGGGAGCCAGTCCCTGTGCCATCTCGCGGCCACCGAACAGCTCAGCCAGAATCCGTACATCCAGCTCGCCCATCACGCCCACGTCGTACGGATCGTACTGCGCATCCAGCAGGGGGTGGATATCCGGCAGCCGCAGCACCGGCACAGGGGCATGCGCCATGTACGCATCCGGGTGCAGAATCTCGAAGCTCGATGACGGCGGATTCGCCAGCACCTGCGCGAACGCCGCATCCTTGCCGCCCTTGATCAGGATGGCGTGCTCAAAACTCAGGCCGTCGCTGTAGGGAAACAGCAGCGACTCCTGCAGCAGCAAAGGAGCGCGCGCCATCACCGGCGAATCACTGCTGTCCGCCGTGGTGTCCTTCAGCTTCGCCATTAACTCCGGCGGCGCATCCGCAATCGAGCGGCCCGCCGGCTTCAGCGAGTAGTCCACAAACACCGCCATCGCCTGCCCTTCGGCCACAGCCTCGCGAGCCGTCTCGGCTTCGTCCACCAGCAGGTGCTTGTTGTCGTCCTTCACGTTCTTCGACGTGTCGTCCAGGCTCACATCCGACCACTTCGTCAGGTTTACCTTCTGATCCTGCAGCGCGTGGGTCAGCTCATGCGCCAGCACCGGCTTCTGCTCGTCCGGCGCAATCCAGTCCAGCAGGTTCACCGTCTTCGACTTGTTGTCGTAGAACCCCGCAATCTGCTCGGTCAGCAGCGACAGCATGAACGGCCTCAGGTGAAAGTCGCGGTCCAGCAGCCCGAACTTCTTCAGAACCAGCTCCGAGCGCTGCATCCGCTTGGCGCTCTCGTCTTCGTTGAACTTTTTCGTCAGGTACTTTTCAATCTGGTCACGCGAGACCAGCTTCCGCTTTACGCTGTGCTTGATCGGCAGCTTCGTGTCCTGGCTGACAAAGCCGAGAATCTCATCGACCGAGCGAAACAGCTCCTTCGCCTGGGCCTGTGTCATCGGAGCAGCTGGCTTATCCTTCGCGGCCTCCGCCGTCGTCTGGGCGACGGTTACGCCAACGCCTGCCAGCCCCACTCCGACCAGCACAACCGCGTTTCTCCCCCATCCCGTCCACCGCATTCTTCTTCCCAAGTTCATCCGTTGGTGCAACCTGATCTCCCTTGCCGACAGCTATAATCAAGTGTACGCAGAGTTGCTCTGCCCCGTCTTATGACCACGGCATCGATCCCCAACACGCCGACGGAGTTATCCACCACTCACCCGCAGCTGAACGCCCTGCTCCAGGACGCTGGTGTGGCTCCCCTCACGATGGGATGGATCCGCGTCACCGGCTCCGACCGCGAGCGCTGGCTCAACGGCATGGCCACCAACTCTGTCCAGCAGCTCACCAATGGCAAGGGCGCCTATAACTTCTTCCTCAACGCGCAGGGTCGCATCCAGGGCGACGGAACCATCTTTGCCGCACCCGACGCCCTTCTGCTTGAGACCGCCCAGGCCGAGACTCTCGTTCCATACCTCGATCACTACATCATCATGGACGACGTGGAGCTCGCTGATGTCACCACCACGCGCCACGGCATCCAGCTCATCGGCCCCCGGGCCCCCGCTCTGCTCGCAAAACTCGGCCTCAGCCTAAACAACCTCGGCGAAGACAGCCCCGGCGTAGACAACCTCGGCGAACTCGAGTCCGCCAGCGTCGCGTGGAACGGCCTCACGCTGACTGTCATCCACGCATACAGCCCACTGGTTCCGCGCTTCGAGCTCTGGCTGGAGAATGCCTCCGACGCCGAGGCGCTGCTCACCGCGCTCAAGACCGAAGGCGCGCTCGCGGTCGATGCCGACACGCTCAACACGCTGCGCATCCTCGAAGGCACACCGCTCTACGGGATCGACATCCGCAACTCCGACACCGCCCGCGACCTGCCGCAGGAGACCAACCAGTCCCGCGCGCTGCACTTCGCCAAAGGCTGCTACCTCGGCCAGGAGATCGTCGAGCGCATCCGCTCACGCGGCAACGTTCATCGCACCTTCACCGCCTTCCGCCTCGAGGGCCAGCTTCCCGACGCCGGTGTTGTACTCCAATCCGCCGGCAAGCCCGCAGGCGAACTCACCAGCATCGTCTCGATCGCCATCGATCAGGACCACACCGTTCAGCTCGCCCTTGGCTACGCGCGGCGCGAGGCCCTCGACCGCCACGAACCGCTTCAATACCCCGGCGGCACCGCCCACACCGTTGCGATCCCCGCACTCGCCGAGATCAAAACCCAGCGCTGAGCATCTGAATTACCGGAGATAAGTTCGCATATGTCCGAACAGAATAAGCCCTTCGTCATCACCGACCGCCGCAAGTTCACCATGGAAGGCGAAGCCCGTCCCGACGCCGATCCCTCGCCGGAGCCCGAAGAGAGACCCGAGGCAAAAGCCGAAGCAGCACCAGCGCCGGTCGACTTCCCTGCACCGGTCGCCGAAGATGCGGAATCGGAACTTACCGACGCCGATCTCGGCAACGAGGCCGAGATGATCCCCGGCCCCACCGCCGAGCAGGCTGAGCGCGCCAAGGCCGCCTACGACGCCACCTCCGAGCGCCTCGACACCGCCATCCGTGCCGCCAACCCCGGCGCCGATCACCCTCCCGCGATGAGCTTCACCACGCTGATCCAGTCCGTCTACATGTCGGCTATCGTGCAGCTCGGCGGAGCCACCCCGGAAGGCCAGGCGCCCCAGGTCGACATCATCGGCGCACGCCAGAGCATCGACATGCTCGCCGTCATCGCCGAGAAGACGCAGGGAAACCTCGCCAACGACGAGCAGAAGCTGCTCGACAGCGCTCTCTTCGAGCTGCGCATGGGCTTCCTCGAGATCACCCAGGCCCTCGCCCGCTCTGCCTCGGCAAAGGCTCCCACCGGCCCGGGAACCCCCGGCAAGCCCAGCATCGTTCGCTAAGGGGCGCGCCCGACGGATGGAGGCGACCCTCACATTTCTCGGCACCGGCACCTCCATGGGGGTGCCGACCCTTGCCTGCGACTGCGCCGTCTGCCTTTCGGCGGTCTCGCCCAATGGTGACGCGCGCAACCGCCGCACCCGTCCCTCGCTGCGCCTCGCCTACAACGACCACATCGTCCTCATCGACACCGGCCCGGACTTCCACGCCCAGGCCATCCGCGAGAACCTCCGCAGCGTCGACGCCGTCCTCTACACCCACGGCCACGCCGACCACGTACTCGGCTTCGACGACCTGCGCCCCCTGAGCTTCCGCCTCAAGGAAAGCCTTCCGCTCTACGCCGACGACGAGACCGCCAGCACCATCGAACGCATCTTCGACTACACCTTCCGCCCCGACAATCGCTATCCCACCAGCGCCCGTGTCACGATGAATCGCATCGATGAGACGCCCGGCGCCTGCCTCGATCTCTTCGGTGCCTGCTTCCAGCGCATCCCCGTCACCCACGGGCGCCAGACCATCACCGGCTATCGCTTCGGCTCCGCGGCCTACCTCACCGACATGAGCGACATCCCGCCCGAGAGCATTCCCCTGCTGCAGGACCTCGACATCCTCATCCTCGACGCCCTGCGCCGCCAGCCGCACCCCAGTCACTCGCACCTCGAGCGCTCCCTCGCCTACGTCGAGAAGCTCAAGCCCAAACGCGCCTACTTCACCCACATCAGCCACGACCTCGACCACGCCGCCACCGAAGCCGAACTGCCTGCCAACGTGCGACTGGCCTACGACGGCCTCCAGCTCACCTTCGATATCGCCTGAACGCATGCAGATCTTCTACGCACTCTCGGAACTACCCCCCGACTTCGGCCCCACAGTCGCCACCATCGGTAACTTCGACGGCGTGCACCGTGGCCACCAGTGGGTCATCGGCGAAGTCATCGCCCGAGCCAGGGCACTTAAGGCCCGTTCGCTCGCGATCACCTTCGACCCACACCCCGCCCGCATCCTTCGCCCGCAGACGGCACTGCCACTCATCACCCCGCTCGCGCAGAAGCTCAGCCTCCTCCGCGACACCGGCGTCGACGCCACGCTCGTGCTTCCCTTCACCGCCGAGCTCTCCCACACCAGCGCCCGCGACTTCGCCACGCAGACCCTGCACGACAAACTCAACATCATCGAGCTGCACGAAGGAGAGAACTTCCGCTTCGGTTATCAGGCCGAGGCTGGCGTCGAATCGCTCGATGCCCTCGGCCATGAACTCGGATTCCACGTCTCCGTCTACACCCCACGTGCCACGCACGGCGTAGCCGTCTCCTCCTCGACCATCCGCCAGCTCGTCGCGCAGGGCAACGTCAGCCGCGCCCGTGCCCTCCTGGGACGCCCCTTCGCCATTCACAGCACACCCGCCTCAGGCCGCGGCTACGGAACGCGTTACACCGTGCCGACCATCAACCTCGCACCCTACAGCGAGCTCATTCCCGCCATCGGCGTCTACATCACCACACTCGACGTCAATGGCGAGACCTTCGACGCCGTCACCAACGTCGGCAATCGCCCCACCTTCGGCGAAGACTCCTTCACCATCGAGAGCCACCTGCTCAACTTCCATCCCATCGCACTCGACGAGAGCACGCCGCTTACCCTCAGCTTCCTCCACCGCCTGCGCGACGAGATCCGCTGGCCCTCTCCCGAGGCCCTGCGCGAACAGATCGGCCGCGACGTGCGCAAGGCGCAGCGCTACTTTCACCTCTGCCGCCAACTCGGCTGATTCACAGCTCCGCAGACGGCGAACATCTTTTTCGCGTAATAAGTGTCTACCGGTTAGCCGTGGGAGCCGCGACCGCAGGCAGCTTCGGAGGAGCATCCGACTCATCGTCGTCATCGTCCTTCGGCGCCGCCTTGTGGTCCTCTGCGGCAGGCGTCTTCGCTACCGGCACATCCAGCTGCTTCTTCGGAGCGCCGGCTGAGGCGAAGTTCTCATCCGGCTTTCCTGCAATCGCCGCCCGCATGAAGTCCATCCAGATTGGCAGCGCTGCCCGGGCTCCCGTCTCTTTCTCGCCCAGCGACTCGCGTGTGTCGTACCCGATCCACGTACCGCACGTCACCGACGGCGAGAAGCCCACGAACCAGGCGTCCGTGTAATCGTTCGTCGTTCCCGTCTTGCCGCCCAGAGGATGCTTCAGCTCTGACGCGCGCGTCGCAGTGCCCATGCGTACCACCGCCTGCAGCATCTCCATCATCGTGCGGGCCGTGTCCACCGAAATCACCTCGCGCACATCCGGCGGCGCCTCATCCAGCGGCAGACCATCGGCCTGCTCCACCTTGCGAATGTAGTGCGGCTCAATACGGATACCGTCGTTCGGAAAGACACTGTAGGCGCCCACCTGCTCGTACAGCGTGATATCCGCCGCACCCAGCGCAATCGGCAGAAACGCCGGAATGTTGCTCGTGATGCCGAACCGGTGAGCCGTCTCGATCACCTTGCGAATGCCGACTCTCGCCGCCAGCTTCAGCGCCGGAATATTCCGCGATTCGGCGAAGGCATACAGCAACGACATCGTACCTCTGTAGTCGGCTTCATAGTTATGCGGCGTGTACGGCCCATTCGGCGTCGGGAAGGTCACCGGCCCGTCGACGATCGTATCGGTCGACTTGGCGCCAGCCTCTACCGCAGTCGTGTACACATACGGCTTGAACGACGACCCAACCTGCCGCTGCGCCTGCGTCGCGCGGTTGAACTGCGACAGGTTGAAGTCCCTGCCGCCCACCATCGCCACCACCTCGCCGCTCGCGTTGTCGACCGCCATCAGCGATGCCCTGCGCACCGGAGTCCTGCTCCAGCGACGCCTTCCAGCTGCCATCCGCACCCTTCTCCGTGAGCTTCAGATAAACAATGTCGCCGGTCTTCAGGAACGCATCCGCTGTAGGAAACTCTGTCCACTTCCAATCGTCTGGCGTCAACGTCGCCTTCTGCGAGGCCAGCTTCACCACCACGCGCTTCGGCTCCACCGACAACACCACGCCATGCACATACGCGTCTCTCGCCAGCGGATCGACCCAGTCAGGATGGACGTACGATTCAACGTCCAGCCCGCCCAGCACCACGTTCGCCAGCCGCGACTTCCAGCCATGCCTCCGCTCATACGACGCCGCACCATTCAGCACGGCACGATTAGCCACACGCTGCAGGTCCAGATCGAGCGTCGTATACACCTTCAACCCTGCGCCATGAACCTCTTCGACGCCATACTCCTTCTCCAGCTGCCGCCGCACCTCTTCCACAAAGTACGGGGCCTCACTGTTAGCCGGCGGCTCGATGTGCAGCCCCAGTGGAGCCCCCTTCGCAGCGTCTGCCTGCTTCTCGGTAATCTTGTCGTCGTGCTCCATCTCGCTCAGCACCAGATTGCGGCGCTTCAACGCGCGCTCCGGATGCCGTACCGGCGAGTAGTACTCCGGCCCCTTCGGCAAACCCGCCAGCAGCGCCGCCTCCGGCAGCGTCAGGTCCTTCGCATGCTTCGAGAAGTAGTACTGCGCTCCCGCCTCAAAGCCATACGTTCCGCGGCCAAGATAGATCTGGTTGGCGTACAGCTCGAAGATCTGGTTCTTCGTAAACCGCCTCTCGATCTGCATCGAGAGGATGACCTCCTGGAACTTGCGTCCAAAGGTCTTCTCATTCGACAGGAAGAGATTCCTCGCCAGCTGCATCGTGATCGTCGACGATCCCTGCGAACGGCGCTTATCCTTCAGATCGCGGTAAGCCGCTCCGATCGCGCGGAACAGGTTCACACCCCAGTTGCTGTCAAAGCTCTTATCTTCGATCGAGACGATCGCCTGCTTCAGTACCGGCGGGAACTCGGTGTACGGCACCACAACACGCCGCTCCAGCGCGAACGAGCCAAACACCCGGCCGTGCACATCCAGCAGCTCCGTTGTCGTATTCGGACGATATCGCGTCAGGTCGTCCATCTGCGGCAGATCGATGGAATACACCAGCATCAGCCCGCACAACGCGCCAAAGACCGCCGACAAAGCCAGCAATGTGTAGAAGGTGAACTTGCGCGCAATGCGTCGCGTTGGGTACTCAGGCCCTTCGAGCACACGCCTTACCAGGCGCTGCCACCAGGTCTCGGTTTCCACGCTCGGGGAGTGATCTTCGTGGCTGAAAATGCTCGGCACTGCCCTTCACCTTAGCATGTTCTCCACGCCGGAAAAGGGCAGGCTGCGGACCCCGCATCTGCAGGTCAACCTGGCCGAGCCAAAACCAACAGCAGCAGTAGGTTAGGCGGCCTTGCTCTTCAGCAGATCAAGTGCCTTGCTCAGCTGATCGTCCACCGTAATTCCAGGCTTCTTCGGCTGCTGCGGCTGAGCCTGAGTCGGCGTGGCCGCGTCGTCATCATCAGCATCGTCGCTGAAGTTCGAGGCAACCTGAACACCAGGCATCACACCTTCATCTTCCAGCTTCTTGCCCGACGGAGACTCATACTTCGCCACCGAAAGGATCAGGGCGCCTCCGTCCGGCATTTCGAAGGTCTTCTGCTGCGACCCCTCGCCAAACGTCTTCTCGCCCACCAGGTCGGCGCGATGGTTATCCAGCAGCGCAGCGGCGACGATCTCTCCCGGCCCCGCCGTCCCACGGTTCACCAGTACCACCAGCGGAGCCGTGGCATTCACTGCCTTCGACGACTCTGCCGCGAAGGTCTGCTTCTCCACCTTCTGCCCCTCGAGGGTCGCAATCGTGCCGGTCTTCAGGAACATGTTCGCCAGACGCATCGCCTCAGGAATATCGCCGGCCGCCACATCGCGAAGGTCGAGCAGCACCTTCTTGTTGCCTGACTTCGACATTCCCTTCAGCTTCGACTCCACCTGCTGCACATGATCGTGATCGAGGATGCCCGGCTTCAGGTAGAGGATGGACGAGTTCTCATACATCGTCTCTCCCACAGGCGGCATCTGCGTGATCACGCGGGTCATCGTTACCTTCTCCGGCTCCGCCTTGCGCGGACGTACGACCGCGACCGACAACTCGCTGCCCGGAGCGCCCTCCAGCATCATCCGGATCATCGCCAGCGAGAGATCGCGGGTGTCCTGCGTGCCGATGGCCTCAATAATGTCGCCATCGTTCAAATTCGCCTTGTCCGCCGGGCTTCCCGGAACCACCGAGACGACCGTCGCATAGCCGTAGCGCTTGGAGACGTTGATGCCGACCTGCGCCTTGCCGCCCTTATCCGCCTTGAAGGTCTTATAGTCTTCCGCCGTCAGGTAGCTCGAATCCGCATCGAGCGACTCCAGCAGGCCGCGCAGGGCACCATTCGTCACAGCCTTGATGTTCGGCTCTTCGACGTAGTCGGTCTGGATATGCCGCAGCACCTCGCTGTACACGTTGATCTGCCGGTAAGCGCCTTCCTGGTCCGTCGCGGCGCTCACGCCACTCGAGTTCACACCCAGGAACACGGCCAGTACCAGAACCACCGACACCGCGAGCAGCAGGATCTTCGTAATCTTCGGCATAGAAACAGAACTCTCCCGACACACCCTGGGCATGTCCGACAGCGGTTAGACGAACGCCGCTGCCAAAATGATACTCTCGCAGCCGGATTCCGCGATACCGGGGCTATCTCAAACAGATCGTGGACTCTTGGTGGCGGCAGCAAGGGCTGGAGCGTGCCTTGCGAGCGTGTAAACCTAAGGAATTGCCGTAAACCTAAGGGATAATACCCGTAGGTTTATGCCCACAACAGCAAGGGCAAAAGATGCAAATCCTTTGATTACAACAACTCAGTTGTACACTGTGGTCTTTTGGTGGCGGTGGACAGAATCGAACTGTCGACCTACGGGTTATGAGTCCGTCGCTCTAACCATCTGAGCTACACCGCCGATGTGGTGAGAACTGCGCCAGCGTAACGCTTTACGCGATCCACAGGAGGGCGGATCGCCTTGGCACAGCCATCTCCAATCATACTTGATTCCCGCCTCGCGGCAAAGCCCGGAGGGGTGTAACAATCGCTTGAGGAGCAACCGGCCATTTCCACCCAGCGACCATCCACACTTGGCGTCATTCCGGCACGCCTCGCCTCCACACGCCTGCCCCGCAAGGTCTTGCGCCAGATCGCCGGACGCCCCATGCTCGCCTGGGTCTACGATGCCGCCCGCGCCTGCCCCCAGCTCGACCAGGTCATCATCGCCACCGACTCCGAAGAGATCGTTGCCGTCTGCGAGAAGAACAGCTGGCCCGTGCAGATGACCTCACCCGACCTGACCAGCGGCACGGATCGCGTCCATGCCGTCTCGCAGCTCATCGACGCCGATATTTACGTCAACATTCAGGGCGATGAGCCGCTGCTCAAACCTGAACACCTGACCGCGCTGCTTCGCCCCTTCGCGCAGCCTCACGTCGAGGTCTCGACGCTCAAGGTCGCCTGCACCCCGGTCAACATCCACAATCCCAATGCCGTAAAGGTCGTCACCGCCGCCGACGGGCGCGCGCTCTACTTCTCGCGCTCCACCATCCCCTACAACCGCGACGGAGGCCCGGCACAGTATTGGAAGCACATCGGCCTGTATGGCTACCGAAAGTCCGCGCTGGAGCGCTTTCCCACGCTGCACAGCACGCTCGAACACACCGAACGGCTTGAGCAGCTGCGCTTCCTCGAAAACGGCATCACGGTCTATGTCGAGCCCACCGAGTTCGACACGGTCGGCGTCGATACCGAAGAAGACCTGCGTCAGGTCGAGGCGCTGCTGCTCAGCCGATAGGCTAACGAACCCGGGGAAACGATCTAGCGAGCCGAGGGAAACTGCAGCTGAAGCCCCTCGCCGCTGCTTGTGACAACCAGCCCTTCCAACGAGGAAACCACCCAATCAGCCTGGTGCAGATCTGCAAGCGTATGCGTTCCGATCACTCCCAGCACCCGCGAGCCTGCGGCCTTCCCCGCTCCGACGCCGGAAGGCGCATCCTCAACCACCACGCACTCCGCATTGCTGAAGCCAAGCAGTCCGGCGCCGCGCATATAAGGCTCAGGATCAGGCTTGCCCTTCTCCACCATGTCCGCCGTGATGAAACGCTCCGGCACTGGCAGTCCGACAATCTCCAGCCGCGCGATGGCCAGACGCTTCGTCGCCGAGGTCACAATGGCCCAGCGATCCTTCGGCAGCCCCTCCAGAAGCGTCTTCACTCCCGGCAGCACCTTCAGATCGGCGGTGTCTTCGATCTCCATATCCTCGACCACACGCAGCCCTTCTATCGCGTCGATATCAGGACGCAGGCTCTTGATGATGTCGATCGCACGAACGCCATGCGGAACATGGTAGTTATCCGCATCCGGCACGTCGTACATCTTCGCCCAACGCTTCCAGCACCGCTCCACCGAGCCGATCGAGCTGATCAGCACACCATCCATGTCAAACAGTAGGCCTTTGGCCTGAACCTCAACCTGCACGCTTAAGCCTTTCCTGCATTAACGAAGTCCGTTGCGGACTTCAGAACCTTTTCGACGGATTCCGTTGAGCAGCTCTCCGAATACACACGCAGCAGCGGCTCCGTGCCCGAAGCGCGCAGCAGCAGCCAGGTCTCCGCCGCATTCTTCTTCGTCTTCGCCTCCGGGTTGTCGAGGAAGAACTTGATGCCGTCCATCGTCTCGACCCGCAGAACCTTCATGCCGGCAAACTCATCCACTCCGGCCTTCGCACGCGAGATCGCCGACTGCTTCAGCTCCTCGGAGATGTGCATGTCGATACGCCCGTACTGGTGCTCGCCAAACTCCTCCTGCAGCGCAGCGATCAGCTCACCCAGCGTCTTCTTCTCATCGGCCATCACGTTGGCCACCAGCAGGCTGTTCAGCATCCCGTCGCGTTCCGGAAGGTGCTTGCTGATGCCGATGCCGCCTGACTCCTCGCCACCGACGAGGATCTCCTTCTCCAGCATCAGGTCAGCGACGTACTTGAAGCCGATGCCGTGCTCGTTCAGCTTGCGGCCATACTTCGCCGCAATGCGATCCATCATCTTCGTCGTGTTGAAGGCGCGCGTCAGCTCGCCCGGCCACTTCTTACGCTCCAGCAGCCACCACGCGATCAGGCTCAGCAGCTTGTGCGCGTCGACCACGTTGCCGTACTCGTCCACCGAGCCGATGCGGTCCGCGTCGCCGTCCGTCACCAGACCGGCATCGCAACGCTCTCCCACCACGGCAACCTGTGTCTCGGCGATGTGCGGAAGAATCGGCTCCGGGTTGATACCCGGAAATGCCGGGTTGATCTCGTTGCGAATCTCGGTGTAAGGGATGTCGGCCTTGGAGAAGATACCTGCGACAACGCCCCGGCCCGCGCCGTACATTACGTCGAGCAGAAACTTGAACCCGGATGCCTTGATCGCCTCCAGATCGACAAACCTGGCAATCGCAGCGACGTACTCCGGCAGAAAATCGACTTCGGTAATCGAGGCTGGCGTCGCGGCCTTCGCCAGCGGCTTGTCCAGATAGCTCTCGATCGCGGTCATGATCGAAGGCTTGCCCGAGCCGCCATAGCTGGCCTTGTACTTCACGCCGTTCCACTCCGCCGGATTGTGGCTCGACGTAATCATCACGCCGCCCGCGGCCTTACGCTCACGCACCGCAAACGAGAGCGCCGGTGTCGGCGTCACATCCTTCGCCAGCTGAACCGGAATTCCGGCATCGGCGATTACCTGCGCGGCAACCCGCGCAAACGACTGCGAGCCGAAGCGCGTATCCCAGCCGATGCAGACACCGGCCTTGGCGTCCTCATGGGAGAGCACATAGTTCGCAATCGCCGCAACGGCGACACGCACATTCGCATAGGTAAAGTCATCGGCAATAATGCCGCGCCAACCATCGGTTCCAAACTTCACCACTGACTTTGTCTCTGACATAGGAATCTCTTGTCTGTTCCTTCTTGAGTGACACTTCTCGTTAAGAGACAGCACCGCTGCCCCTGTTGGATCGCCTAAACCAGATCTTCCCGGCCTGCACGCTTCAGCTCTGCCACAACTCTGCCCACGTCCTGCGAACGCTCGCGCGTCGTAATCAGCAACGCATCGTCGGTCTCAACCACCACCAGGTCGCTGACGCCCACCAGCGCCACAGCCTTGCCCGGCGCGTACACATAGTTGCCCTGCGAATCGATATCGACACACGCCTGATTGGTCTTATCGAAGATATTCTTCTTCGCCAGATCATCCGGCCCGCAGTGCGCTACATGCTCGTGCAACGCCGACCAGCACCCCAGGTCATTCCAGATAAAGTCAGCCGGCAGACAGTAGATCTCCGAGGCCTCTTCGCCCTTTGCCGAACGTGGCTCCAGCACCGCATAGTCAATCGAGATGTTCTCGCACAGCGGATACACCTCGGCAAAGATCTGCGTAAACTCCGGTGTCCCGTAAGCCGCTGCAATCTTTTCCATCAACGGAGCCATCGCAGGGCAGTGCTCGCGGATCGCGGACGCCAGCGTCTTTGCACTCCACAGAAACATGCCGCTGTTCCAGGCATAGTTGCCCGACGCCATAAAGACCTCGGCCAGAGCCTTGTGCGGCTTTTCCGTAAAGCGCCTTACCCTTCGGACTTCAATCCCGCCGGCGACCTCAGTGACGGCGTCGACCGCTTCACCGCGCTCGATATATCCGTAGCCTGTCTCAGCCTTCGTCGCCGGTACGCCCAGCACGACGATCCTCTCACCGCTGGCAGCGATCTTCGCTCCCGCCTTCACGATCTCGGCAAAACGGTCTATATCGCCTACGACATGATCGGAGGGGAAGATGCCGATCACGGCATTGGGGTTCGTCGTCTCCAACAGAAACGCCGCCAGAGCGCAGGCCGGAGCGGTGTTGCGCGCCGCGGGCTCGTTAAGGATCTTGCCCTCATCCAGTCCAGGCAGCTGACGCACAATCTCTTCACGCAGCAGGTCGTTGGTGATCACCCAGATATCGCTGGCACTTGAGACCTTCGACAGACGATCCACTGTCTGCTGAATCATGGTCTGCTCGCCATCCAGCGCCAGAACCTGCTTCGCTCTGGAGCGGCGGCTTCTCGGCCAGAACCGGGTTCCGCTACCACCGGCAAGAATCACTGGTGCAAAATGCAATGTTTCCTCCATTTGACGCACGTCGCTCATCTCTATCGATTCCACAGAAAAACCGCATCGGCTTGATCCGATGCGGCCCCGTTCTGAATTTTCCTACCCTAACGATGCGAAGTACTCCCGCATCCTCTTCACGCCCTCGTCAATCACATCATGCGAGACCGCGTAAGAGAGGCGGATATGGTCTGCCGTTCCGAATGCCTCACCCGGCACCACCACCACATGCGCTTCGCTCAGTAGCTTCGCCGCCAGGTCGGTCGCAGACTTCACGCCGCCCCTGCCGATGAAGTTCTTCACGTTCGGATACACGTAGAAGGCACCCTCGGGAACCGTGCAGGTCAATCCAGGGATCGTCTTGAAGCCCTCGAGCACACGATCGCGCAGCTTCACATAGTCCGCGCGCATCTCCGCGACGCATTCCTGCGAGCTCGATACCGCAGCGATCGATGCACGCTGCACCATACTCGCCGTATTCGAGGTCGACTGCGACTGCAGCTTGCTCATCGCGGCAATCACGGCCTTCGGCCCCAGCGCATAACCAGCGCGCCAGCCAGTCATCGCATAGGTCTTCGATAGCGAACCCAGCACGACGACGTGCTCCTTGCAGTCGAGGAAGCTTCCACCGGAGACGATGTTGCCCGTGAAGTTCAGATAGACGTAGCACTCATCCAGCAGCACAAAGATGTCGCGCTTGTGCGCCATGCGGACGATCGCCTCAAGATCCTCGGGCGAGACAACCGCACCCGACGGATTCGACGGCGTATTCAGGATGATCGCCTTCGTCTTCGGCGTAATCGCCGCTTCAATCATCTTCGCCGTCACACGGAAGTTCTCCGCCTCGTTCGACTGAACGAAGACCGGGGTGCCCCCTGCGTACTGAATGATGTCCTTGAACGACACCCAGTACGGCACCGGCAGAATGACCTCATCGCCATGATCGACCAGAACCTGGATGGCATTGAAGAGCGCCAGCTTACCGCCCGTCGTAAAGACGCACTCCTCGGGGGTGTAATCCGAACCGAAGTCCGTCTTGTGACGATCGACGATCGCCCTGCGAATCTCCGGCGTTCCCGCCACGTTCGTGTAACGGGTAAAGTTATTCTCAATCGCCTCGATCGCGGCATCCTTGATGTGCCGCGGAGTGTTGAAGTGGGGCTCGCCCGCGCCAAAGTCCGACAGGTCGATGCCCTCGGACTTCAGCTTCAGCGCCGCCGCCGTAATCGCCATCGTCGCCGAAACTTCGATGCGGCCGATGCGGTCCGCAAACACCTTGGTTGCCGTTGCTGTGCTCATAGCAATAGTGTGTCAGATTTGACGACCGAGCGAAAGGCATACTGCTACCGCAAAGGAGCTATGGCCTCCGTGCTCTATCTTAGGGAGATCATGATGATCCGCCGCCTCTGCGCCGCCCTGCTGATGACCGTAACCACCGTGGTACCCGCCGTTTCCCAGGTAAAAACCAGCCGGGAGCAGATCCTCTTCTACACCGCCGGCTGGCACGGCGAGCGCTTCCCCGACGGACGCCCAAAGCTCCCCGACTCCCTGCTCACCCGCGCCCTCGACGTCTCCCTCGAAGACATCTGGGACTTCCTGCGCGAGCGCAAGTACGACTGCCAGTACGAGGGGAACTGGCAATCCCTGCACCCCGATAAGCCCTTCGCAGGCCGAGCGCTGACCGCCCAGTACATGCCCCAACGTCCCGACATGGCCAAAGCCATCGACGCCGAAGGCAAGCAGGAGGGGCGCAAGAGCGGCAACAACAGCTGGCCCATCAATGATCTCGTCGAAGGCGATGTCTACGTCGCCGACGGCTACGGCAAGGTCATCGACGGCACCCTCATCGGCTCCAACCTCGGCAGCGGAATCGCCGCGCACACCCACGGCGGCTTCGTCTTCGACGCGGGCATCCGCGACGCCGAGGAGAACCGCGAGATCGCCAACCTCAACGGCCTCTACCGCGCCTACGATCCGTCCTTCATCGTCGACGAGACGCTGACCGCGATCAATGCCCCCATCCGCATCGGCCGCGCCACCGTGCTGCCCGGCGATCTCGTCCTCGCCAAGCGCGACGGCGTCATCTTCATACCCGCCATCCTCGCAGAAGAGGCCATCGCCACCGCCGAGTTCACCAAGCTGCAGGACACCTTCAACTTCGAGCTCAACCACTCCGGCAAAAACGGAGCCGAGTTCGAAGGCGGCTGGAACGCCGCCAAATATGACGCCTTCGTCAAATGGATCGACGCCCACCCCGACAAGCTGAAGATGCCGCGCTCCGAGTTCGACACCATGGTGAAAGATCATCGCAAGGACTAGCTCTGTTTTCTTCCATCACAACGGACGCCTGAGTCACTGGCGTCCGTTATGATTCCGGCGGTGAAAAAAACCGCCGAACTTCCGTCGCTAATCGTCGCAGCGCTCGCCAGCTTTGCCTGCACAGCCGTCTCGTTGGCCCAGCAGGCAGATTGGCCCGCGCCGGGAGCCACCTCCGGCAACTCCCACTACTCCTCGCTCGCGCAGATCAACCGCTCCAACGCCGCCAGCCTCAAGGAGTCATGGCGCTTCGATACCGGCGAAGCCGGAGGACTGGAGACGACGCCACTCGTCATCGACGGTGTCCTCTACGGTCTCACTCCCTCAAAAAAGGTCTTCGCAATCGACGCCGCGACCGGCAGGCAGATTTGGAAGTTCGATTCCGGCGTGAAGGCGCCCTCCGCCAGCCGCGGACTCAACTGGTGGACCAGCGGCAAAGAAAACCGCCTGCTCGTCGGCATCGCCAACTTCCTCTACGCAATCGACCCCGCCACCGGTAAGCCCATCGCCTCATTCGGAACCGACGGACGCATCGACCTGCGCGAGAACCTTGGCCGCCCTCCCGAGAGCCAGTCCGTCTCGCTCAACTCTCCCGGAGTCGTCTACAAAGACCTCATCATCGTCGGCAGCTCGCTCCCCGAGAGCATCCCCGCGCCCCCCGGCGACATCCGCGCCTACGATGTTCGAACCGGCGCTCTCCGCTGGAGCTTTCACACCATTCCTCATCCCGGCGAACCCGGCTACCAGACCTGGTCGCCGGACTCCTGGAAGACCTCCGGCGCCGCCAACAACTGGGCCGGCATGGCGCTCGACGCCGAGCGAGGCATCGTCTACGTTCCCACCGGCTCAGCCGTCCCCGACTTCTACGGAGCAGGACGCCTCGGCGACGATCTCTACGCCAACACCCTGCTCGCCCTCGACGCTACGACCGGAAAACTCCTCTGGCACTTTCAGGGTGTCCATCACGACATCTGGGACCGCGACTTCCCGGCGCCCCCCATCCTCCTCACCGTCCGCCGCAACGGCAAAGCCATCCCCGCCGTCGCTCAGACCACCAAGCAGGGCATCCTCTTCGTCTTCGACCGTGTCAGCGGCAAGCCGATCTTCCCCATCGAGGAGCGCCCCGTACTCGCCAGCGACATCCCCGGCGAAGTTGCCGCAAAGACCCAGCCCTACCCCAGCGTGCCCGAGGCCTTCGCTCCCCAGACCGTCACCGAAGCCAACCTGACCAACCGCACTCCCGCAGCTCACGCCTGGGCGGTCGAACGCCTGCGCCAGGTCCGCAGCGATGGTCCTTATGTCCCTCTCTCCGTTGGAAAGGACACCCTCGTTACTCCCAGCTTCGAGGGAGGCGCGGAATGGGGAGGCCCGGCCTCCGATCCCTCCACCGGCGTCGTCTACATCAACGCCAACAACTACGCCTCGCTGGGGATGCTCATCTCCAGCGCCTCCGACCTTCCTGGCCGCGCCACCTACCTGTCCCAGTGCTCGGTCTGCCACGGCGACCACCGGCAGGGCGAGCCGCCCGCCTTCCCCTCGCTCAACGCCGTCGGCAAACGCCTGACCGCCGCACAGATCTCTGACACCATCCATCACGGCAAAGGCCGCATGCCGCCCTTCCCCATCGAAGGCAGGCAGCTCAACGACCTGCTCAGCTATCTCGAAACCACCGAGTCGTCCCTCGAAAAACCACCCTCCGAACAGCAGGGAGAAACGTCTTCAGCGGAGAAGTCTCAACAGAAGCCCGATGGCCAATACACCATCACCGGATATCGCCGCTTCCTCGACCCCGACGGCTACCCCGCCACCGCGACACCGTGGGGCAGCCTGAACGCCATCGACCTCAACACCGGCAAATATCTCTGGAAGCTTCCGCTGGGCCAGTACCCCGAGCTCGCCGCGCAAGGGCTACCTGATACCGGAAGCGAAAACTACGGCGGCCCCATCGTCACCGCTGGTGGCCTGCTCTTCATCGCCGCCACCAACTTCGACCACAAGATTCGCGCCTTCGACAAGACCACCGGCAAGCTGCTCTGGGAGTCCACCATGCCCTTCGCCGGTAACGCCACACCCGTCACCTACATGGTCCACGGCAAGCAGTACATCGCCATCGCAGCCGGAGGCTCCAGCATGAACCCGCGCGGCCCGACCGGAGGCGTCTACATCGCCTTCGCCCTGCCGTAGCCCCCGCCACTAGCGCCGTCGCAGCCGAGGCCTGCAGATCTCGTCGAACGGCCGCATCAGGAACGTTCCCGGCATCCCCGAGACCAGCACCGAACCATCCGCATCGAAGTGCGCCGTCCGGTACTCCCCCTCCGGCAGGGCGTTCACCCTGCGCCAGTTCCGCCCGCTGTCCTCGCTCACATACACCCCGGTGATCGATGTCACCACCGCGCGGTTCAGCCTCGCCGGATCCACATCCACCGAGTACGCCCGCACATTCGGACCCGCCTCGTCCGTCGTCGGATGAATCAGAAACGTCGGGCTCGTCACCTTGCTCACCATGCCCGGCCCCACCGGGTTATACACGCCCCAGCACGCCGCGATATGCAGTCCGCCCACAACCGTCATGCCGTGAATCGCAGAGTCATCCCCAACGCCATCCACCCTGCTCCATCGCATCGTCGCCATGTTCAGCAGATAAGCCTGGTCGCCCGTGCCCACGTACATGAAGTGCGGCTTCACCGCCTTGGGGTCGTCGAACTGGATCGACAGCAAATCCATCTGCGACGGCAGCCCGGTAATCCTGCGATCCGACACCCAATTCCCGCTCGCCCCCCTGCGATACACGTAGAGCTGCGGCGACCGATCGAAGTAACCGAACCCCAGGTAGAGCGTCCCCCCATCGGACGACAGCAACGCCACATTGGCGCGCACCGGCTCACCCGGCTTCTTCGTCAGCGGAATCTTCGATGGCCCATCCGGTACCCGAGGTCCGTCGATCGAACGGATCACCGCCGAGGTCGTCCCCGGCTGCGACACCACCTCGAAGGCCCCCTTCTGCGTCGTCAGAACGAAGGTCCTTCCTCCCGGCGCGACGATAAACCCGTTCCGCAGCCCTTCACCGATCTGCGCCTCGAAGTAGCTCGAACCCACGCGGGAGACAGGAGTCCATGTCTCGCCCCCATCCGTAGTCTTCGAGATGTACATGAAACGCCTGTCCGCAGGCACCGCCTCGCTTAGATCGGCCGTCAGGGCCCAGAAGACGTCCTGGTCGTCGGCTCCCGGCTCCATCGCCGTGGCCTCGATAAAGTCCCCGGCATACTCATGGCTGCCCGGCAGCGTCTTTACCTGGTCGATGGCGCACTCCGGCGGCTCCTCCACGTCCTCTCCCCGCCGCGAGAACAGCTTCGACGAAGCACCGCGCCGCGCAGTCTTACCGGAGACGGTGCCCGTCGACCTCGCACCTGTGGCAGTCGCCTTCTTCGCAGACGTTGCCGCCTTCGGAGCCGCAGGCCGTGACGCACCCTGCGGCCACACCGGTGCAGCAGCAGCCAGCAGAAGTCCCGCCGCTGCAAAGGCAAGACGGCCTTTCTTCCTGAGCATGTGGTCTTTATCGAAACAAAGGGCAGGACACAAACCGCGGCACGGAGAGACCTCTCTCTCAACCTTTATCGTCTCCCAACGACCGCCGCTCCCCATGACTCCACCCTACACCTGGCTCGGAACCTTCTGCTTCAGCCGCTCCACCACCAGCGGCGGGACCAGAGACGAAACATCGCCACCCAGCTGAAAAACTCCCTTGATCAGCCGCGAGCTCACGTAGGTGTACTTCTCCGCCGGCATCATGAACAGCGTCTCCAGCTCCGGGTCGAGCTTCCGGTTCATCATCGCCATCTGGAACTCGTACTCGTAGTCCGAGATGGCCCGAATCCCGCGCAGCACTGCCTTGGCTCCCTGCTGGCGGCAGAAATCCACCAACAGCCCGTCGAAGGTCTCCACCGTCACGTTACCGAACCCCTTGACAGCCTCGGAGATCATCTCGAATCGTTCCGGCACTGTAAATAAAGGAGTTCCCTTCTCAGAGTTGCGCAGAATCGCCACCACCAGCTGGTCGACAATCTTCGAGCCCCGCGCAATCAGGTCCAGGTGTCCGTTCGTCAGGGGATCAAAGGTTCCGGGGTAGATGGCTTTTACGGTATGCACCTCAGCAGCATAAATCGTTTTGGGCAAAATAATCCCCGTTTCGTAGTCTTCCCCGCAGCCTTGCCCGTCTCTTCCAATAGTTGGCAAAGATATTCAAAAGTCTCGCTTTGCCCTTGGAAATGAGCATGCCCATCGACGCCATCGCCTCGAATCTTCTCACCAACGTCCCGGCGGCAACCGGACCGGTCGTTACACCGTTCGACGACATCGAGATGGTGGTCGTCAACCACCAGAAGCGTATCTTCCGGTTTCTCTTCGCTTCGGTGCGCGACGCTGACCTCGCGCAGACACTCACGCAGGAGACTTTTCTTCGCGTCTGGAACACCCGCCATGCCTTTCGCGGCGAGTGCTCCGTCTCCACCTGGCTTACCCGCATCGCCCTCAACCTGCTGCGCGATCACACCCGCACCGGACGGTTTCGCTTCTGGCGCCGTGCCACCGCCAGTGCCGTCGATGCCACCGAGATCGCTCCGTTCCTGCCCAGCAACGAGTCTCCGCTCGAGTCGCGCCTCATCGCCAGCGAACAGATGTCGATGATCTGGAAGACCGTGGACAGCCTCTCGCCCCGCCAGCGTTCCGTTTTTCTGCTTCGTTTTGTCGAGGACATGGAGTTGACCGAGATTGCAGCCGCTACGGGCATCCCGTTGAGCACCGTCAAAAGCCATCTCTACCGTGCCCTGGCTACCGTCCGCGCACGCCACGCCAAATCTTCCCTGGAGTCCCTATGACACCCCACCTCACCCACGAGCAACTCTGCGATCTTCTGCTCTCCAACCACGCCACCGACGAGTGGATCTTCGCCTCGCCCGAGCTTGAGGCCGCACACGATCACGTTGACGGCTGCCCCAGCTGCGCCGCGGAGTTGGCCACCCTCGTACAGTCGATGACGCTGTTTCGCACCTCGACCGACGCCTGGTCGCATCACGCTCAGAGCCATCAGTCCCTCGTGCAGGCCAGCAGCCTGAAGCAGGCTGCCAGACACCGCTCCGGACTGCTGCACGCTCCTCTCGCATGGGCCGCTGGAGCTGCCCTGGCACTTGCCATCGCCGTCCCTTACACCATCCACCACATGGACACCGTGGCGGACGAAGCAGCCTCCGTCAACACCCCGGCAGCGAGGGAGACTCCTCGCACCACCCAATCGGATGAGGCACTGCTCGAAGAGGTCAATCAGACCATCTCTTCTTCGGTCCCCACCCCCATGCAGCCACTTGCGGATCCGACCGCCAGCCAAACCACCAGTTCGCAAAGGAAGAACTAACATGAATAACAGACGAATCCTGGTCGCCTTCTCCATCGCTGCCCTCTGCGGCACCTCTGCTCTGGCCCAGCAGAACAGAAACGCTGATCACCCACGGGTGGAGCGCGCCGAGTTTCACGGCGATCCCGGCCCCGGCGGCCCTGGTGGCCCCGGCTTTGGCGGACCGCACGGCATTCCCTCCATGCTGCCTCCCGGCATGTGGTGGAAGAACCCCGATCTGATCCAGAAGCTGAATCTGACCGATGACCAGAGAAAGCGGATGGACGATATCTTCCAGCAGGCCCGTATGCAGCTGATCGACCTGAAAGCGAACGTCGAAAAGCAGGAGCTGCTGCTGGAGCCCATGCTCGCGGACAATCCCCCGGACACCAACAAGGTTCTGTCGCAGATCGACCATGTCGCCTCGGCGCGTGCGGAGCTTGAGAAGTCGCTGGCCCGTATGCTCCTCGGCATTCGCGGCGTTCTCACCGCTGATCAGTGGACGAAGCTGCAGGCAGAGCGCCCGAAGTTTCATGGTCGCGACGGCCGTGATGGTCACGGAGACTTCGGTCCCGGTGGAGCTCATTCCAACGGCTTCAAGGGACCCGGCGGTCCTGGCGCACCGCTCAGCTAACAAATTCGGCCGATGCCCGCTCCCCAGGGCACTGATCATCGGCCTCTAACCTTGTGGCCTCATGCCATAAGAATCGGGCCACAGAGCCCGAAATGAGAAGCTCCATCTCCCGGACGCCCCGGCTCTCGCTTGCGAGGGTTGGGGCGCGATTGTTTGAGCGGCTTCCCAACCCCACAGGTTCCGGCAAACCCCGCCCCGTCCTCATCTGAGCAACGTCCACATCTGCACAAAATCTGCAAAAAAAAGAAGGGAGCCTTTTTAAGGCTCCCTTCTTCAACTTAATCGACGGCGATGTTACTGAGCCGCTGCGCCCCTGCGCGGACGGACCGCCTCGGTCGCCGCGGCTGCTCCGTTTGCCGGAACCGCCGGAACCTCGGTGGCGTCGGTAGCATCACTGGAGATTAGGCCGAGCTTCTTGCGCAGTTCCGTGTCGATCCTGGCAAAGGTCTCCTTGTTCTCCTTTAGGAAGTTGCGTACATTCTCACGTCCCTGGCCGATGCGTTCGCCGGAGTAGCTGTACCAGGCGCCGCTCTTGTCGACGATATTGTGCAGCACCGCGAGGTCCAGCACATCCCCCTCACGCGAGATGCCCTCGCCGTACAGGATGTCGAACTCGGCGTCGCGGAACGGAGCCGCCACCTTGTTCTTCACGATCTTGGTCTTGGTGCGCGAACCCACCACCACGTCGCCGTCCTTCACCGCGCCGATACGGCGGATGTCGATACGCACCGAGGAGTAAAACTTCAGCGCACGGCCACCGGTCGTCGTCTCCGGATTGCCGAACATGACACCGATCTTCTCGCGGATCTGGTTAATAAAGATCAGGCAGGTACGCGACTTCGCTACCGTACCGGTCAGCTTGCGCAGCGCCTGCGACATCAGTCGCGCCTGCAGGCCGACGTGCGAATCGCCCATCTCGCCGTCGATTTCAGCCTTGGGAACGAGCGCTGCCACCGAGTCGACAACCAGCACATCGATCGCCCCCGAGCGCACCAGCGCCTCCACGATCTCAAGCGCCTGCTCACCGTAGTCCGGCTGCGAGATCAGAAGATTGTCGATATCGACGCCCAGCTTCTTCGCATAGGCCGGATCGAGCGCATGCTCTGCGTCGACGAAGGCAGCGAGACCACCGACCTTCTGTGCCTCGGCAATGATCTGCAGCGTGATCGTCGTCTTACCCGAAGACTCAGGCCCGAAGATCTCCACCACGCGGCCACGCGGCACACCGCCCACACCCAGCGCAGCATCGAACGAGATCGACCCCGTCGAGATGACCGAGATTGGAACGATCGCCTCCTTGGCTCCGAGTCGCATAATCGACCCCTTGCCAAACTGCTTCTCCAGCTGTGAAAGTGCTGTCTCTATAGCCTTGTTGCGGTCATCTGCCACTTGGTGGTCTCCTCTGGATAACGTCAAGACGGATTCTAGCAGTTAAAAACGGAAAGGCAAATAAAAAGCGAACACCGATCGTTCGGCCGAAATAAATCCATTTCCCACAGAAAAGTAACTACTCAAGGTAACCATAAATATTTCAATGGCTTACCGCTCAGAGTCAAGCGTACATACGGTGTCCGCTTGACCCAATAAGCTGCACGAACTCCGGCTATCGCTTCAGCAGGTCCACCGGCTCATTCACGTCCTCAATACGGAAGTGCCGCTCCAGTACGGGGTGCCTCTGCGCGGCGGCCTTGTACATCGCCCACGCGACACGGCGGTAGCTGAAATGTCCAGCCACCCCCGATCGCAGCTCGGAGATATAGAGCGCCTCGGCGAAGTCCATCTTGAACATCGACCGGCAACGTGTGCCCAGCGGCAGAAGATACTGGGCCGACTGCGTGGCCTCCTGCACACCTGAGTCGCGCAAAGTTCTATAGGCCGCAAAGGCCGCATCCATCGCAGCCTTATACTCGGCTTCGAGTCCAGCCTCGGCGAGCGTGGGCTGGCCGGGGCAGATCGGCTCCTCGTAGCCATGCGCGTCGGTGTACCCCTGCAGCAGCTGCACGCAGCGGCGATGGCGGTGCATGTCGCGGAAGCCGCCGATGTCCATCAGAATGTCGAAGCGAAAGCTCTGCCCCGCAGAGAAGCTGCGTAACAGCTCATCGTGCCGTCCGCGGTGCTTTGTCCCCAGCGCAATTAACTCGTCGATCTTCCCCGCATCGAGCGCCGCGACATGGCTGCGCAACTGCCGGTAGCTGTAATGGCAGTTCGGATAGAGCAGCGACGTCGCAAGCTCCACCTCCAGCGGCTCGTCGTCGTCCAGCAGGTCGACCACCGGAGCCGGCTCAATCGCTGCCCCCTTCATCAGTTCGGCCGCAGCATGTTCCAGCTCCCGCCGCGACTCCGCCGTATAAGGATTCGGTGTCGCATACTTCACCAGCGTCGGCGCCGTGGCCACATCGCGCATTCAGAATCGCCGAGGCGCGCTTGCCGCAGCCGCCGTCCACCGATCCGATCTCCTCGCACAGCACCTCGGCATCGGCGCGATGAACGTTCCAAGCCGGTTCAGTCGCCGCCTTGCGCAGCTTCTCGGCGATCTCGCGTATCTCGGCAAACTCGCTCGTCAACAGCCGCGAGACCTGCGTCTCCAGCGTGCGGGCGTTCACAATCTGCCCCAGCGAGGTGTTGGTCGCCAGCGGCAACAGGTACCGCGCCACATCGAAGGCCCGCGCCTTCAGCGTGCGGGTATAGGCGTCATCCTTCATCTCTGCGGGCTGCGGGATGGCGCGCTTGAGCGCCTCGAGCATATCGGCGCTCAGGCGCTGGTAGCTCAAAAAGAGTGACTCGGCTGCAGCCGTGTACTCCGCCGTCTTCTCGCCCAGCTCCGGCGTGTACCAGCCGGACCGGCGAAAGTCCTGGTAGCGCGTCGAGCGCTCCTGACCGTCCCAGCGCTGTTCGTCCACCAGCTCAATCGCCGCCAGCAGGCTCAGCCTCTCAATCGCGAACGGGATATGCGCCAGATCGGCGATCGACCGGTGCCCATACTGGAAGTAGAAGGTGTTCAAAAACTGCTCGGCGCGCTGCGAGCTGATCTCTGCCAGCGACTCCTTCATGCTCAACGCCGAGCGCGAATACTTCGCCATGGCATAGGCCAGCACCTCGGGATCGGCACCGTGGATAGCATAGACATCGGTTTCGCTGGCAGCTGGCTTCAGATCGGGATTCTTCGCTGTGGGTTCAGACATGGCTCGCACAAGGATACCGTGGTACACGGTGGAATTTGCTAACGTGGGTGATCGAGCACATCAGGTCTTTACTGCAAAGGCCCGTATCGCCGCTTGCCCGGTCTTTGGAGCCTTCGCAGTGTGGGAAACTAACAGGAGGACCGCTGGCTCCGCGCCCGATCGGTCTTCGGTTCCTTCGGCTGGTGCTCCGTGGAAGGTTTTCAGCACTGCAGCAAATCAGAAGAGAACTTGAGAAGTTGAACTCCGGAGAGTGATTTGAGCAATTTGAACGGTCGTATCGCATTGGTTACAGGAGCTTCACAGGGCATCGGGCGCGCCTGCGCCATCGAGCTTGCCCGCCGCGGCGCTCACGTCGCACTCGCCGCCCGTAACGCAGAAAAACTCGCCGGCGTCGCCCAGGAGATCACCGCAGCCGGAGGCACCGCCAAGGCCTTCGCGCTCGACGTCTCCAGCGAGGAGTCCATCAAGGAAGCCGCCAGGGCCATCGTCGCCGAGTTCGGCAAGGTCGAGATCCTCGTCAACAACGCCGGCATCACCCGCGACATCCTCTCAATGCGCATGAAGAAGGCTGACTGGGATGACGTGCTCACCACCAATCTCACAGGCGCCTTTCTGCTCACGCAGGCCCTGATGATGCAGATGGTAAAGAACCGCTGGGGCCGCATCATCAACATCACCTCCGTCGTCGGCGAGACCGGTCAGGCGGGCCAGGCCAACTATGCCGCCTCCAAGGCAGGCATGATCGGCCTCACCAAGTCGCTCGCCCGCGAACTGGCCAGCCGCACCATCACCGTCAACGCGGTCGCTCCCGGCTATATTGAGACCTCGATGACCGCCGTGCTCACCGACGACCAGAAGAACGCCATGACCCAGCACATCCCGCTGGGCCGCGTCGGCACCGACATGGACATCGCCAACGCCGTCGCCTTCCTCGCCTCCGAGGAGGCCAGCTACATCACCGGTCACACGCTCGATGTGAACGGTGGCATGTACATGGGCTGAACCATGCCCGCGATCGTCATCCGCGCAGCGCAGGGCGAGCAGGACATCGCCGCCGTGCGACGCCTGATGCTCGCCTACGGCAAATTTCTCTCCAACAACCCCTCCGGCGCTCCCTCCATCTGCCTTACCGGCTACGAGGAGGAGCTCGCCAGCCTTCCCAACGGATATGCAACCATCCTTCTCGCCGAGGTCGACGGCTCACCTGCGGGCTGCGTCGGTCTTCGCGAGATCGACCGCTCCGAGCGTGCCTGCGAGATGAAGCGCCTCTGGGTCGACGGCTCCTTCCGTGGCCTGCAGCTCGGCCGCATCCTCGTCGAGCACGCCCTCGCCTGGGCCACGGATCAGGGCTTTGCTGCGATGTACCTCGACACCGTCCCCGCCGCCATGCCCGAGGCCAACCGTCTCTACACCAGCCTCGGCTTTGTCCCGGTCGAGCGCTACAACACGAACCCGGTCGCCGACATCCAGTTCTTACGGAAGCCTCTCAGCAACGTCCGATAACCAGAAAAAGTCTGTTGTAGTAATTGGTTCCACTTGCGCACGGGGTTCAAGTAGAACTTCATCTCTTGCTCGGTATCCATCTGGAGAGGAACCACCCGTGGTACGGAAGTCTCAGGTATTTACCAACTTAGGGATTGACCCGACCTTCAGACCTGTTTACTTTGTGGCTAATGGCTGCCATGCAAATACTTACTGCCGAGACCGAAACCGACTCCCCCGCTGAAGCCCTTTCTATCGCCATGAACATCGGCGCAACCATCAGGGACTACCGCCTGCAGAAGGGAATGTCCCAGGGCGATATCGAAAAGCGTACCGGTCTCCTGCGCTGCTATCTCTCGCGGGTCGAGAACGGACACACCGTTCCCTCACTCGAGACCCTGCAGAAGATCGCCCGCGCCCTCGACCTGCAACTCTCGGAGTTCTTCGCCGAAGAGCTCGTCGGCAAGGAGATGTCCTCGCTCCACCTCGGCGAAGAGGAGATCCGTTTCCTCACCCAGGTCCAGCGCTACTCCGCCAACCTCGGCGATAGCGACCGCCGCCTGCTGCTGGCCATGGTGCGCAAGTTCGCCCAGACTACGCTCAGCTAAGCCTTCGCACACCGAGAGGCGAGACGCAAATAAAGAGAGACGCAAATGAAGAAAGGAGAGCCATAGGCTCTCCTTTCTTCGTTTCAACTTCAATCCGGCATCAACTCAGTGCATATTGGCGACGCCGTACCCGAACAGGGCCAGGAACAGCGCCGCTCCGGCAAAGACGATCTTCTGCCGCCCAAGGTAGCGCTCTCTGCCGCTGGTCATCTCAGGCACCAGGGGCACGCCCAGAGCCAGACCGGAGAGAAACCCTCCCACATGGGCCGAGTTGTCGATACGGATCAGCGGCAGGGCGATGGTCGCCAGTCCGATGACCAGGTTCAGCGCGGCGAACTGGATGACAGACTTTCGCAGCCTTTGCAGCTCGGACACCGGGATCGGCAGCTTATGGTTCGACAGCAGGACGATCAGGATGCCCGCGATCCCGAAGACCGCCCCCGAGGCTCCCGCGCCCACCGAGATCATGTCGTGCGTCACCACGTTGACGCCCAGGCTCAGCAGGTTGCCCGCGATTCCCGTCAGCAGGTACACCGCTCCCATGCCCCAGGGGCCCAGCAGAGGCTCGCCCAGCAGCCCCAGGTTCCACAGGCACCACATGTTGGTCAGCAGATGGATCAGCCCCACGTGAACAAAGGTGGCCGTCAGCAGGCGATACCACTCGCCGTGCAGCACCAGCACCGGGATGTTTGCGCCGAAGTGGATCAGCTGCAGCGGTGTCGGCGAAGCCGGATCCACACCATGCAGCACCATCCAGAGATACACCGCGCAGTTGATCCCCACCAGAATGTAGGTTCCGCGGGCAGACAGGATGCTGCGGGTCCGCCTGCGCGTCGGCGCCACGTTCTCGGCGGAGTACGCCATCTCGGGATCGGTTGGCGGAAGAATCTCGCCCTCTTGCTGCGGGAAGGAGGAAGACATCGGTCGTTCTCTCTACGCTATCAAATCGAGAGGCCGCGCAGGATCACACCAAGGGTGATCCAATCGCGGCCTGATGTTTTCAGGAAAAAATATTGGCTAGGCGGCCTTGGTAAAGCGCTCGCGCAGGTCTTCCGGAAGACGCTGCTGCACCATCGCGCCAAGGAAGCCAGGAAGTGGTGTCGCAACCGCGACCAGCACCCAGATCAGCGACGACAGAACAATCCCGGCGATCGCAACCGCCTCCAGCGAGATAGCAAAAGCATGCGCCTGGCTCACGTGAACGTGCAGCTTGCCGATATGCGTGATCATCTCCAGCCGATGAATGATGATGGCCGCCAGCATAAAGGCCGCGATCGACAGCGTGCTGACCGTAATCAGCAGAACATCGATGGTGCGGGAGACGCGCTGACGACGGCGGCAATGTCCGCAGTCCGAAAGATGCTGCTCATAATCGGTGCGCATCGCCGGCGAAATCCCGGAGATGTCATACCGCCAGCCGGAAAGAATATCGCCCACAACCTGATCGGTACAGGTAGTGGAGCGGTCACGGCGAGATGCGGCACGTCCTGAAGGTTGTCTATTCATCTTCTGTTCAAACTTCATTCTATCTTCTTTTGATATCCGGTCCGAGTCAAAAGATTCCGAGGAAAGCGACCCTGAACGATAAACGCCTACCACTAAGCCTTCTCGAATCCGCTATTTAAGGCATCGAACCTGACGTAACTCCCTCAGTTACAGGCAGATCGGCTCGAGCGGCGAGCCTTGTTCGGCCAATAAAATTCGATTGCCCAGCAGCTTCGGATGGCCGGACAACGCCTGCTCCGCCGCCAGCCGCGCCAGCTCCGGCGCATTGTTCGACTCCGACAGGTGCCCGAGAACGATGAAGCTCGCCGAGCCGTCATAGTCCTGCTCCAGAAACTCCGCCGTGGCCAGGTTGGAGAGATGCCCCACCCGTGAGAGCACCCGCTGCTTCACCGACCACGGATACGGGCCGTCCTTCAGCATCTCCAGGTCGTGATTGGACTCCAGCAGCAACACGTCGATCTTCTTCAGCGCCATCTTCACATTGGGAGGCATGTAGCCGAGATCGGTCGCCAGGGCCATGCGCGCGCCCTCGGCTTCGAAGACAAATCCACAGGGATCCACAGCGTCATGTGGAATCGTAAACGGCGTAATTTCAATATCTCCGATAGAAAACTGCCGACCGGAGAGAAAGTATTCCACAGACGGCAGCGACGCCGGATCGGCCTTCACCCGGGCCGGCTCCGGGGTCTCCGGCTCATCGGGATCTTCCACAGGCTCAGAGGAAGCCGCCTCAACCGCAGCCGACATGCTGTCGCAGATTCCCGGCTCGGCGCCCTGCGCGGCGGCACGAGCGCGCTCTTCTTTTTCGCGCTGTACCTGATCCATCCACTCGGCGTAGGAGAGCGTCCGCCGCGGGGTCATCATGCGGACCCAGGCGCGGTGCGTCGGCTCGGTAAAGTAGACCGGGATGCCCAGCTTGCGGGCCATCACGCCGAGTCCGGCGACGTGGTCCTGATGCTCGTGGGTGATCAGGATAGCGTCCAGCGCGGCGGGATCTTCCCCGGCGATCGCCATGCGCTTCATCAGCTCACGGCACGACAGCCCGGCATCCACCAGCACCCGTGTACGGGACGACGAGATGACCGTGCTGTTGCCTTTTGAACCCGAGGCGAGCACTGTCATCCGCATCATCCCTCTACGATACCCCGTTCTCCTGTGGGTTTTCGCGCAGGGTAACTAGGCTGATTCCTCGATAGCAGGAGGCCGCATGACGCGCGCAATCTCGGCCAGCAGGATCGAGTGCCCGTTGGGGCCCTTCCGCACAAAGCCGCTTGGCGTCTGTTCCACCTCCAGGCAGAACAGATCCGGCGTCTCACCTTCGTCGACGATGACCAGGATCTGCGCCAGCATGCTGCTGCCGTCCGTCATCTCCAGAACCACAACCTCGTCGACCTGCGTCTTCAGGAAGCTCTTCTCCGCCTCCGTCACGCCTTGACCGGATGGCGCAGAGGCGCGAGGAAGTTCACCGTCGACCGCAACACCACCTCGTTGCGCTGGTTGTACGCCAGCGTCCGCGTACGAACCACGCCAAACTCCTTGCGCGAGTTCGACTGCCGCACACCCACAACCTCAATCTCCGTACGAATCGTATCGCCCGGCCGTACCGGCTCCGTCCAGCGCATCTCCTCGACGCCTGCGCCGATCATGCCGCCGAACACCGGAACCGACTGCACCCGCAGGCGCATCACGATCGCCGCCGTCAGCCAGCCCGAGGCGGCCAATCCCTTGAAGAACGAGCCTTCGCCCGCTGCCTCATCCAGGTGAAAGGGCTGCGGGTCGTACTTCTGCCCGAACTCCTTGATCTCTTCTGCCGTCACCTTCGCGCTGCCGACCGAGTTCATCTTTTGGCCGACGTAGAAATCCTCAAAGTAAAGCTCTTGCGACATGCTTTCTCCTGACCGATCCAGTGTACCTATCTCTATGGACGCACGCGGGCTATGTGTAGTTGTAGAAGCCCCGGCCCGACTTTCTCCCCAGCCACCCGGCATCGACCATCCGCACCAGCAGAGGACACGGACGGTACTTCGGATCGCCCATTCCCTGCTCCAGCACCCGCATGATGTCCAGGCAGACATCCAGCCCGATAAAGTCCGCCAGCGTCAGCGGCCCCATCGGATGCGCCATCCCCAGCTGAAAGACTTTATCCACAGCCTCCGGCGTCGCCACGCCCTCCATCACCGCGAAGATCGCCTCGTTGATCAGCGGCATCAGCACGCGGTTGGAGACGAACCCTGCGGCATCGTTTACCTCCACTGGAGTCTTGCCCATCGCCACGGCCAGCTGCTCCACCGCATCGAAGGTCGCCTGCGAGGTCTGCAGGCCGCGAATCACCTCCACCAGCGCCATCATCGGTACAGGGTTGAAGAAGTGCATCCCGATCACCTGACCGGGCCGCCCCGTCGCAGCAGCCAGCTTGGTGATCGAGATCGAGCTGGTATTCGAAGCCAGGATCGCCTCAGGCCGTAGCAATCGATCCAGCTCACGAAACAGCGCCGCCTTCACCTCGAAGCGTTCGGTCGCCGCCTCGATGACAACATCACAACCGCCGAGCATCTCGCGGTCTGTGGCCAGCTGAATACGCGCCCGCGCCTCATCCGCCTGCTGGCGCGTCAGCTTCTCCTTCGCCACCTCGCGGGCAAGATTCTTCTCGATGGTTGCGACTCCGCGCTCCAGCAACCCCGGCGTAAGATCGCACAGCATCACCGCAAAACCCGACCGCGCCGCGACGTGCGCGATGCCATTGCCCATCGTCCCGGCACCCAGCACCGCAATGGTTTTAACGGCATGCATCCGCATCGCCCTCCGTGCGTTGAGGAGTGTAGCAGCTCAGGCCATCTGCAATGTCAGGAGGGCTGCACCGAGACCAGCAGCACGGTGATGTTGTCGCCGCCGCCGCGCTCATTTGCCGCGTCCACCAGCGCCTTGCAGGCCGCATAGAGATCGTGCTTCTCGGGCTTGGCCGGCACGGCTCGCAGTATCTCTTCCAGGTCGTCGTCGCTCAGGTCGCGGGTCAGACCGTCGGACGCCAGCAGGTAGAGATCGCCGATCAGCGGGCGATACCCATGAATCTCCGGCTCCACGGCCCCCTGCGCCCCCACGGCCCGGGTAATCAGGTTCCGCATCGGCGACTCCGCTGCCTGCTCCGGCGTAATCTGCCCGGCACGCACCTGCTCCTCCACCAGAGAGTGGTCGCGGGTCAGCAGCTTCAGGTGCGTTCGCCGCAGCTGGTAGCAGCGGCTGTCGCCGACATGCACCAGCCAGAGGGTCGGCGGATCGGTAGCCCGCGCATTGGGATGGTGGCGTGCGCTCTTCTTCGGCCCGGGCTCCTCGTCCCTGGCTATGATCGGCGCATGCAGCAGCGCCACCAGCGTCGTTCCCATGCCCGAGAGCTCCGGGGTCTTGCGTGCCTGCTCCAGGATGGCATGGTTCGCGGCCTGAATTGCAGCATTGATCCGTGACTGCACCCGCATCGGCGGCCCGTTGAGCGAGAGATGCGTCAGGAACGTCTCTACGGCAAGATGGCTTGCGACCTCGCCCCCTGCGGCGCCGCCCATACCGTCGCAGACAGCAAATATCCCTGAAGATGGCGCGGCGACGCAGGCGTCCTCATTAGCGCGGCGGACGCGTCCCTTGTCCGAGATCATGGCGAAGCTGAGTTTGTTGGCAGCCACTACGAGCGAAAAATTCCTATGTGGAGAAAACAATACACGTCCGCGCTCCGTAGTCCAAGGCTGCGTTAGTGTTAGGAGATAAGGAAAGGATCCAGATGAACCAGGGTGGGAGCGGGAGCGTCCTTCTCGGCGAGAACCTCCGGCGATTGAAGGCGATAGAAAGCGAGTCGATCGAGCTGATCTACATCGATCCCCCCTTCAACACCGGCAAGGCGCAGAGCCGCCCCCGGATCAGGACCGTCCGCGACACCGCCGGAGACCGCGTCGGCTTCGGCGGTCATCGCTATCGCACCGAGCGGCTTACCGGCACCAAAGCCGGCGCCGGCTACCTCGACGTCTTCGACGATTTCATCGGCTTCCTCCGCCCGCGCATGGAGGAGGCCTATCGCATCCTCTCGCCCACCGGCTCGCTGCTCTTCCACATCGACTACCGCGAAGTGCACTACTGCAAGATGCATGCTCGACGAGATCTTCGGTCGCGCCAGCTTTCAGAACGAGATCATCTGGGCCTACGACTACGGTGCTCGCTCCAAGCAGAAGTGGCCAGCCAAGCACGACAATATTCTCTGGTACTCCAAAGACCCCAAGCGCTACACCTTTAACCTCGATGCCAGCGATCGCATCCCCTACATGGCTCCCGGCCTCGTCGGAGCAGCCAAGGCCGCGCGCGGCAAAACACCCACCGACGTCTGGTGGCACACCATCGTCTCGCCCACCGGCAAAGAGAAGACCGGCTACGCCACGCAGAAGCCGCTGGGCGTCCTCGAGCGCATGGTGAAGGTGCACTCCAACCCCGGCGACACCGTACTCGACTTCTTCGCCGGCAGTGGAACCGCAGGGGAAGCGGCAGCAAAGCATGGTCGTAATTTCGTCATGATCGACAAAAATCGCGACGCCGTGCGGCTCATGAAGCGGCGGCTCAAAAGTTATCTCTGACGCTGGTTATGCTCCTACCGCTTTGAAGCCATAGGTCTCGTAGTGTGTCGTCATCTTTCCACCGGCCACCGTCACGACCGTGAAGCCCTCCGGCGTGCCCATGCGGACACCCTTCCACCAGTTGCCGCAGACCGCGCCGCTGGTGATGTACGGTATGCCCTTGTACTCCACGTTTTCGTTGATGTGCGTATGCCCCTGCAGTACGCCAAGCACGTTATGCCCATCGAGCAGGTCGACCACCTCGTTCGCATTCCCAACCGTCAGCGACTGGTGTTTCGCCGGCGTCATGGGCATGGGAATGTAGGAGGCAAAGGCCGAGACCAGCGGGATATGCACCGAGATGATAATCGGCGTCCCCTTGGGCAGCGCGGCCAGGTCAGCCTTCAGCCACTCCATCTGTTCGGCATCGATACGGCCCTCGTACATCCGATCGCTGGTGATGCCGATCGAGTCCAGCACGATAAAGTGCACACCCTTGTGATCGAAGGTGTAGAAGCGCTTGCCGAAGCGATCCTCGAAGATCTTCTTGCCATAGAGCGGATCGGTCGGCGAAACGCCGCTTACCGGATAGATCCCGAAGACATCGTGGTTTCCGATCGTGTGATGAACCTTCAGCCCAAGATCCTGCTCGGTCTTGTCATACAGATCGAACAACTGCAGCGCCCGTGCCTTGGGAACACCCAGCGAGTCGAAGACATGGTCGCCGCCGTTGATGGCGAAGTCGGCCTTGAACGTACGCGCCTTCTTCATCGCCATGTCCGTGCCCATCGCCGCATTCAGCTCCGGTTGAATATGCGCATCCGTGATGAACACGAAGGAGAACGGTTCCACCTTTGGAGCAGCAAACAGCGAGGAAGGAGCAACAGCCGCGGCAGCACCCGCAGCCCCGAGAAGGGTAAGGAATTCACGACGGGACGTATTCACGCGACCATTTTAGACCCGCCGCGTTACGGCAAGAAAAACGTAGGGAAACCATGCAACGTGTTCGCGGGAGCTGCCAGCAGATGCCTTCCCTCACCACGCCTTGAGGCTGGGCCACAAGTCGTACAGGCTGACCTTCGGATCGCGGCACAGGTAAAGGTTGAAGCGCTCTTCACTCCGCACGTAAGGGCCTCCCACGGTGTCCGCCGTCTGCACCGACCGAAAGACCGCTCGGTCTCCCCTGCCATCGCTTCCGAGGACGATCACCGTGCTGCCCGTATACTCCCGCGGCCCCCATAGCCAGTAGCTCTCGTTCTTGCCGATCGCGGGCGGCAGTCCATAGCGCGGCCCGAAGAAGTCGATCGCCGCCGCCTCGCCATAGTTGTTCCCAAATATCGCCGTATCCGCCCGCTCGCTCTCCGGCAGGCTGCGATAAACCTGTGCCGTGCGGCGAACCATCTCCTCCCAGCCGAACTCATCGGCAAACTGCTGCGGCAGAAGGTCGGGATGCAGATTCTCCAGGCGAATCGGCGTGAAATCACCGAAATGCCTCTGGTAAGCGATAAACTGCTCCACCGGCAACACCGGCAGGGAGAACGGGGCCAGCAGCGCTCCCGCCGCAAAGACGCTCGCAGCATAACCGAATCGCAGCCAGCGGCCACGCATCGCAGTCACCTGCTCGAAGGCAACCGCACCAGCCGCGAAGAGGACCGGATAGATCGGCGTCACATAGTAGTTCTTCGACTTCATCAGCATCAGCGTGCAGAAGACCGTAAGAAACGCGAACGCAAGCCAGCGGCTATTCTTTGCCTGCTTCGAGAACAGCAGCCACACCAATCCGCCAAGCCAGAGCGGCGCCAGCAGAGGATTCATCAGCACCATCTGGTCGGCGATAAAGGCCAGCGGAGCGCGCTCAATCCGCGATCCGCTCAAGCGCGAATTCCGCTCGAACTCCAGGAAGGGAAAGTGATGCTGCGCCAGCCAGACAAAATTAGGAAGGAATAGCAAAAGCGCGATCCCAACGCCAGGCAGCAACCAGCGGCTGCGCAGCATACGGCGCTGGCTGGAACAAAGAAGCCCAAGCAACAATCCCGCCACAGGCAGCAGCACTGAGTACTTATTCTCAAGCCCCACGCCCGCCAGCGCTCCGATCAGAAGCCAGTATCGCGGCTCGTCGCGGTTGACCATGCGCAGCGCCGCCCACAGCAGCCCCATCCAGAGCAGGGGCTCAAACGCGTTCATCGTCAGCCAGTGGTGCATCATCAGGTACACGGGCACCGGAATCACTGCCGCAGCCGCCATGCCCTGCGCAAACCGTCCGCCGCCCAGCTCTCTGCTGATCGCCGCCGTGATCACCACAAGTCCCGCCCCCGCAAGGGCAGGCAGCAGCCGAAGCCCATAGAGCGACGATCCGAAGACATGCGTCGCGAACCACGTCACAAAAGCGATCAGCGGCGGGTGGTCGACGTATCCCCACTGCAGATGTTGCGCGCACGCCAGGTAGTACAGCTCATCGCGAAAGATGCCGTACCGGCCAGCCGCAAGCATTTGAATCAGAAATTTGATCAGTGCCAGAAGCGCGATTGCTCTTCCAGCCCAGGGCAGCTCAGTCCCGCGGTCACGTGCGTTGTTCATCTGTGTCTTAGCTGGTACGTCAGTTGGCGAAGAGAAGTTCCTGCCAGTCCCCGCCGCCCCGCTGCTCACCAGTCCCCACCCTGTCACGTCGTAGAATCACAATGATGAAATATCTCGTGGCATTGCTGGCCTTTGCAGGAATCGTCGTCTCGGGGATGGCCCTTCACGTTCACTACATGGACCCCTCCCAGGCTCCGCCCTGCGCCGTCACCGAGAAGTTCGACTGCGGCACGGTTAATCACAGCCGCTTCGCCGTCTTCCCACCGCGCAGCTTCGACGAGGACCCCAAGGGCGGCCACCACATCCCCGTCGCCACCATCGGCCTCATCGGCTACGCCCTCATCGCCGTGCTGGCGCTCAGCGGACGCTGGTGGCTGACCTTCCAGGCCGCGGGCATCGGCTTCATGTGCGCCGGATTTCTTAGCTACCTCGAGGCATACGTTCTGGAGAAGTGGTGCATCTACTGCCTATGGTCGCAGGGAATCATCACCGCGATTCTGCTGGTCAGCGCCGTCGCGCTCGCCATCCGATCGATGCGACCCGAAAGGCAGGCGTATTAAACGATGTGGCCCAAGGTCCTGATGCAGTTATTTGAGTTGTTGCCGCACGTCTCGCGCCTGGTGCCCATCGCGGACCGCTATCTTTCGGCGAAGGCCTCCAGCGAGACCGCCAATGAAGCCGCCTTCAGCGCCATCGCCGAAGACGTTCGCGGCGATCTCGGCCAGGTCACCCGGGCTCACGCCGCGCTCTACCGCCAGCTGCAGGACCATGGCAACCAGATCTCCGAGCTCTCGACCGACCTGCGCATCACCCGCACCCTCGCCGAGCAGAACGACAAGCGGCTAGCGGCCATCGACAACAAGCTCGACAGCCTCGACACCTACCTGAAGGTGTCTGCCGGACTGCTCGTCCTCCTGGTCATTCTGGTCCTCGTGCTGATCGTCCGCGGGCACTAAGGCCTGAAACAGCGTTTTGCCAATTCGCGGGGCTTCTCGGGCGTAAAATAAATTTCATGGGAATCAGCCGCGAACAAGCGCTCGATTGTTTCAACAGCGACGACCTCATCGGAATCGGCATGGAAGCCGACGCGGTTCGACGCCGCCTGCACCCCGAGGGCGTGGTCACCTACATCATCGACCGCAACATCAACTACACCAACTTCTGCACCGAGTACTGCACCTTCTGCGCCTTCTATCGCCCGCTCAAGGGCAAACTGGCCAGCGAAGGCTACATCCTCGACTTCGAGACGATCTACGAGAAGATCCGCGAGACCGAGGACATGGGCGGTACCGGCGTGCTGATGCAGGGCGGCCTGCACCCTGACCTGAAGATCGACTGGTTCGAAAAGCTCTTCCGCGGCATCCGTGAGCGCTTCCCCAACATCTGGCTGCACTGCCTCTCGGCCAGCGAGATCCTCGCCATCGCCGAGTACTCCGAGCTCTCCCTGCGCGACACCATCATGCGTCTGCGCGATGCCGGTCTGCAGTCGATCCCCGGCGGCGGCGCCGAGATCCTCGACGACGACGTGCGCCACCGCATCGCCCGCCTGAAGTGCAGGACCGAGGACTGGGTCAGCGTGCATCGCACCGCTCATGAGCTCGGCATGCGCACCACCGCCACCATGATGTTCGGTGTGGGCGAAACCTTCGAGCAGCGCCTCAACCACTTCGAGGTCGTCCGTCGCCTCCAGGAAGAGACCGGCGGATTCACCGCCTTCATCCCCTGGAGCTTCCAGCCCAACAACACTGCACTCGGTGGCCGCGGATGGGATGAGGCCACCTCGGTCGAGTACCTCAAGACCCTCGCCATCAGCCGCATGGTTCTCGACAACATCGAGAACGTACAGAGCTCCTGGGTCACCCAGGGCCTCAAGGTGCTGCAGATGGGCCTTCGCTTCGGCGGCAACGACGTCGGCTCCGTCATGCTGGAAGAAAACGTCGTCAAGGCTGCTGGAACGTCGAACTGCACCACGGAAGAAGAGCTGCGGCGCATCATCCGCGACGCCGGCTTCAAGCCTGTCCAAAGGGATACTTTGTACCGGACGATGTTCCTGAACTAAGCAGTTATCCGGAATTTACAGGGCATTACGAGCGTAACTTCCGCCGGATATCTGTGGCCGTCGCATTTTGACCATGCTATCTATCTAGCATGCTGAGACTTTTGAGGCCGCTCCTGCGGCATTGTGCCTTCCGGCATAACAGGCTCGTCGGCCTGTATCGGATGATCTGTAATCCATCGTCCTCCGAATATGCTGACTTCTTGCGACTGCACGGCGGCTTCCACTCCGTTGGACAGGGCTGCAGCATCCTTAAGACAACGGTCTTCCTCGATCCGGCATACGTTCGCATTGGCAACAATGTCGGATTTTCGACCTGCACGATCATCGGGCACGGCGGCGAAGTGGGCGTACTCAATATCGCCTACAACAAAATTCTGGAGGCTGTAGGCAAGGTCGAGATCCGGGACAACTGTTTTATCGGCTATAACGCCACGGTGATGCCGAATGTGACCGTTGGGCCAAACTCCATCGTGGCGGCGGGAGCAGTAGTGACCCGCGATGTTCCCCCCGGGACGATCGTTGCAGGCGTACCGGCCAGAGTGATCGGCAACACGGAGGAGTACGTCGCCAAACTGGAGAAGCAGACGGCTGACCTGCCATGGAATGACCTTCTGCAGGAGCGTGGCCCCAACTTCAACCCAGCCTACGAGCCCGAGCTGGTACGACGCAGGGTCGAGCATTTTTACGGCGTGGAAGCGCAGCCAGTGGTTGATTCGACATTATCCATATGTCTCGATCACGTAGAATAATCTGCATTCACGCATACGCGGAGTCCACGTTCTGTTTTCTTCCATCTCGATAGCCGGGGCTGACCTGACAGCCATCTTCCTCGCGCCGCACGGCCTCAGCCATTACTGGAAGACCCACTATCTTGACCAGACGTTCAAGGGGCTCTATCGCTGGAACAGCTTCGATATCTGGTTGTTGATTCCCTATTTCGTCGTGATGGTGATCCTCGCCTTTTACGGCGTGCATCGCTACCAGCTGGTCTGGCTCTACTACAAGAACCGCAAGAATGCCGCCACGTGGGATAACCCGCCCGCGCGCTGGCCCGAGGGCGAGCTGCCCTTCGTTACCATTCAGCTGCCCATCTTCAACGAGCAGTTCGTCATCGACCGCCTGATCGACGCCTGCTGCCGCCTCGATTATCCTCGCGACCGCTTTGAGATTCAGGTGCTCGACGACTCCACCGATGAGACCACCGTCGTCGCCCAGCAGATCGTCGAACGCTACGCACGCGGCTTCGCCGGCATGGAGCCGCAGCCCATCGTCTACCTCCACCGCGTCAACCGCTACGGCTACAAGGCCGGTGCGCTCGATGCCGGCCTCAAGATCGCCAGGGGCGAGTTCGTCGCCATCTTCGACGCCGACTTCGTTCCCCCGCAGCAGTGGGTCATGCAGGTCGTCCATCACTTCGCCGAGCCTGAGATCGGCATGGTGCAGACGCGCTGGACACACCTCAATCGCGACTACAGCTTCCTCACGCAGGTCGAAGCCATTCTGCTCGACGGACACTTCGTGCTGGAGCACGGCGGCCGCTCCCGCGCCGGGGTCTTCTTCAACTTCAACGGCACCGCCGGCATGTGGCGTCGCGAGACCATCGGCAACGCCGGCGGCTGGCAGCACGATACCCTCACCGAAGACACCGACCTCAGCTACCGCGCCCAGATGAACGGCTGGCGCTTCAAGTATCTGCAGGACGTTGAGTGCCCCGCCGAGCTTCCCATCGAGATGACCGCCTTCAAGACCCAGCAGGCACGCTGGGCCAAGGGCCTCATCCAGACCGGCAAGAAGATCCTGCCGCGCGTCATGAAGAGCGACCAGCCCTGGCACACCAAGCTCGAGGCCTGGTATCACCTCACTGCCAACCTCAGCTACCCGCTGATGATCGTTCTCAGCGTGCTGCTGATGCCTGCCATGATCATCCGCAGCTGGCAGGGCCTGCTGCAGATGCTGCTGATCGACCTGCCGCTCTTCATGGCCAGCACCATGTCCATCTCGAGCTTCTACCTGGTCTCGCAGAAAGAACTCTTCCCGAAGAAGTGGTACAGGACCTTCCTCTACCTGCCCTTCCTCATGGGGCTCGGCGTCGGACTCACCATCACCAACACCAAGGCCGTGATGGAAGCCCTCTTCGGCGTGCAGTCGGCCTTCGCGCGTACACCGAAGTACCGCGTGAACAAGAAGGGCGAGAAGAGCCAGGCCAAGAAGTATCGCAAGCGCCTCGGCATCATTCCCTGGATCGAGCTGGCCATCGGCTGCTACTTCGCCGCGACCGTCTGGTACGCCATCTCGACGGAGAACTTCTTCACCGTGCCGTTCCTCATCCTGTTCGTCTTCGGCTACTGGTACACCGGTCTCCTCAGCCTGCTGCAGGGACGCTTCGAGCGCTTCGGCACCGCCGGGCAGGAGTTCCACGAAAAGCCCTACCCCATGGGCATCTAGCTTCCAAGGAGTCCCACGCGATGAAGGCTCATCGTTGGTTCGCAGCTGCACTGGCTCTTATCGCCTGCAATCTCTTCGCTCTCGACTCCGTGCCCAAGGCCGAGTACCACCAGCGCCGCGAGGCCCTTGCCGGCAAGCTCAACGGCGGCTTCGCCCTTCTCTACGCCGCAGAGGAACCCGTCCTCGACTTCATGCCCTATCGCCAGGACGAGGACTTCTACTACCTCTCCGGTTGGAATGAGCCCGGCGCTGCCCTCCTCGTCATCCCCGCCGTCGATGCGGTCGCCGAGACACCCGGCACCGGTCTTGGAGGACGCGCCGCGCAGGCCTACCGCGAGATCCTCTTCCTGCCCACGCGCAATCCACGCATGGAGAAGTACACCGGCCCCAAGATGGACGCAGCTACGTCCGGCGCCGCCGCGACGACCGGCTTCGATGAAGTGCTGCCCATGACCGAGCTGCCCTCCGTCCTCAACAAGCTCGTCTCCTCCGACCGCGCGCGCCTTCGCGGCATGTGGACAGAGAAAGGGTCGCCCCAGGCAGACGCCACGCTGAACTTTCTCGGCGCCACGCTCGGAGTCGGCAGCCTTGAATCATCCGGCGACCTTGCGCAACTGATCGTCCCCATACGCGCCATCAAGTCGTCCGCCGAAATCGAACTGATCCGCAAGGCAACCAATGCCTCCATCGCCGCGCAGCGTGCCGGCATGCGCGCCATCAGGCCCGGTGTCCGTGAACGCACCGTCGCAGGAGTCGAGATCGCAAAGATGATGCAGGAGGGATGCGAGCGTCCCAGCTACGCTCCCATCGTCGGCTCAGGGCCGAACGCCACCACCCTGCACTACAGCGAGAACTCCCGCACCATGCAGTCCGGTGATCTCGTCGTCATCGACGAGGCGGGCGAGTACAGCATGTACGCCTCCGATATCACACGCACCATGCCCGTCAACGGGCACTTCACCCCGCGTCAGCGCGAGATCTACGAGATCGTCCTCGGCGCCCAGCGCGCCGCCGCCGCCGCCTTCGTCGCAGGCAAATCGAAGATCAACGACCCGCTGCACAAGAGCCCTGATTCGCTCGACACGGTCGCCTTCAATTACATCAACGAGCATGGAAAAGACCTTCACGGCCAACCGCTGGGGCAGTACATGGTCCATGGCATCGGTCATCTGGTCGGCATTAATGTGCACGACCCATGGGATTACTCCAAGCCACTCGACAAGGGAATGGTCTTCACCATCGAGCCGGGCCTGTACATCCCCGAAGAGCACATCGGCATCCGTATAGAAGACGTTTTCTATATCAATTCTGACGGTCACCTAGAGGATCTTGTGTCTCCTTTGCCCCACGAGGCTTCCGAGATCGAGTCCGCTATGCGCCCGTAACCTGCTGCCCTTCTCAATCCCCAGAGCTGCTGCTGCCGCCACATTTCGTCCGGTCGTTACCTACCGTCCGGGCCTTCTGCCGAGCGCGAGATCGACTCCCCATGCTCTCAGCTGCACTGATTCTTGTCTCTTTTCTCATGGGCTACATTGTTGTAGTCTCGCTGATCGCATTTTCAAACTTCGTGATCCCCACCTACCTGCGGACCTTCGCCGTCAGGAACAACCAATTGAGCACGGGCTACAAGCTGCTGCAGGATCTCCTTTGGCTCGTCTGCTCGTTGATCGGCGGCTACATCGTCGTCGCAGGCAGTATCGAAGCCAGGCCGCGGATCACCGCAATCCTGCTGGCCGTGGCCCTGCTCATCGTCATGTGGCGCAACATGTCTGAGGTGCGCCAGCGCGGTCTCTTCCACATGATGCTCTCCAGCCTGGGCATCATCATCGGCGTCGCCGGAGCATACCTCCTCCAGCTCTCTTAGCCCATTCCATCCAGCTCATTCAGAGCAAAAGAGAAGGCCCGGCGATTTGCCGGGCCTTCTCTTTTGTTGCATTACCATGACGAAATTGCCGTGGCACCATTAGAAGCCGTGATTTAGAAGCGGAATCCAACCGTTACCGGGAAGTATCCCGTGCGCTTGTTGTTCTCCGGATACAGGCCACCCACCGAGTTCGAGCTGGGCTGATTGTTCACCCAGGCATAACGCGCCTCGGCATACAGCTGCGACGATGAAAAGCGGCCCATCTTGTACGTAAAGCCGAGACCGGCGTTCAGACCGCCCGCATTGTTCGAGTAGTGATCGAAGACCTGGTTGGACGTAAAGCTATAGCAGTAGCCATAGTAGTCGCAGTAGTAGCCCTGCTGCGGCAGCGTAAAGTTGGACACCTTGCGGTAGAAGCCGCCGCCGCCGATCACGTAGGCGCCGAATGAATCACCCTGGTAGTAGGTGTACATCGGGTTGATCGTAAGCGACCAGACATGAGTGCTGCCATCCAGACCAGCGAAACTCACCGGATTGCCGTTATCGTCCACGAGTCCCAGGTCGTTGTAGCGGTTGTACTGGCGCAGCAGGTTCGAGCCGGAGTCGTTGAACTTGTCGTAGTTGTACTCCACCATCACGCCGAACTTCTTGTTGAAGTTGTAGCCGACACCGCCCTGCAGCTTCCAGTTGACCGTCAGGTCCTTGCCGGTCGAGCCTGCAGGTGTGTCCCAGCCGCCGCCTACCTCGAAGACATATCTCTTCGACCCATCAGGATTGTGCCAGCGGTCGCTGTAGTTCGTGCGCCCATAACGACGACGCGGAGGCGGCTGCGTCGCTTCGCTGCCAAGATTGAGGTTCGTCGCCTCTGCGGTCTCCTCGGCTCCAACGCTCGAGCTGTAGTTCAGGTCCGCAGGACGAGACAGATCCAAGGGGCTCATCAGACTCGCCTTGAGATCCAGCGGCTTAACCGCTGTCGTTGTCTGTGCTGAAAGGCTAAGGCTTGCCGCGCAGAACAACGTTGCAGCCGCGCATAAGGTCAGTGAAGTGAAGCTCCTATTATAAAAGTGCATCCATTGACTCCGTTGGCTTGGTGGTTCCTGCCTTCTGTCAGTAACCCCAAATTTATCTCGTTGTTGTGTGAGACGAGGCAAAACAGTATTTGGATACCCCATATCCCTCGATTTGTGACCAGGGCACAAGCAAAGACGGGCGCTCCAATATCGAAGCGCCCGTCCTATCTTTACAGATGGGTTTAGTGGATGTCGAACTGCTCGGGGTGCAGGCTCGGGTCCGACTTTACCAAAATCGTCTTGCCGACCATCTCCTCCATCTCCTGCAGCCACTTGGTAGTGGACTTCAACTGCTTGACCACATCCGGATGCACTCGCAACATGACGTCACCGCGATCAAGGTGCTTGGACATCTTTCTCATCTCGATATAGATGTCGTTGCATACCGTCACCGGCGACTTGACCATGCCCGTTCCCGCGCACACGTTGCAAGGCGTCGAAAGCGTACGCTCCAGCGACTGCTTCACGCGCTTGCGTGTAATCGCCACCAGACCGAAGTCGTTGAACTGAAGAATCTTCGACGGTGCACGATCGGTCTTCAACTCCTCTTCCAGAGCCGCCATCACCTTGTTGCGGTTCTTGCGCTCATCCATGTCGATGAAGTCGATGATGATGATGCCGCCCAGATCGCGCAGACGGATCTGGCGCACAATCTCCGGAATCGCGTCGAGGTTCGTCTTCACGATCGTGTCTTCCAGGCGAGCCGTCTTGCCGACGTACTTGCCCGTGTTGATATCGATCGCGACCAGCGCCTCGGTCTGGTTGATCACGATCGATCCACCCGACTTCAGCCACACCTTCGAACGCAGTGCCTTGTTGATCTCCTCGGTGATGCCGAACTGCTCAAACAGCGGCGTCTCCTTGGTGTACAGCTTCACGCGACGAATCAGCGAAGGCTGGAAGCGCTGCAGGAAGCGGAGAATCCGCTCGTAGTTGTCCTCGCTGTCGACCCAGATTGCCGAGAAGTTGTCCGTCACCTGGTCGCGCAGAATGCGCTCGACGAGGTTCAGATCGTGATAGATCAGCGCCGGGGACTTCGACCCCTCCGAACGCTGCTTGATATCGGCCCACAGGTTCAGCAGGAAGCGCAGATCGCTGCGCAGCTCCTCTTCGCTCGCACCGGATGCAGCCGTGCGCACGATGAAGCCGCCCGCTGCCTCGCCCTTCTCGCTGAGCAGAATCTCCTTCAGCCTGCGACGCTCACCGTCCGACTCGATCTTGCGCGACACACCCGTGTGATTGACCGTCGGCATGAAGACCAGGAAGCGTCCCGGCAGGGCGATGTGCGACGTAATGCGCGCGCCCTTCTTCGCGATCGGCTCCTTGGCGATCTGCACCAGGATCTCCTGGCCCGGCTTCAGCAGCTCGCTGATCGCCGGAAGATCGGTCGCCTGCATCGAGGTCCGTCCGCGTCCGCCGCCACGCTCGCGATCGCCGCCGCTGTGACGGCTGCGGTCGCGTCCACCACGACGATTATCGCGACGTCCACGACGACGCTCCGGCTCACGCTGACGGTCGCTCTCCGTCGCTGCGCCATCGGCTACAGCAGGCTCGCCCTCTTCCGTCTCTTCTGCACTCTCTTCGACCTCGACATCGTCGGCGTACGCCTCTTCGGCATAGCCCTCTGCTGCGCCATCATCGATGGCGTCCTCTTCTTCGAAGTCTTCTTCTTCTTCGCCGAGACCCGCACTGGTGATCTCGTCGATCGACATCTCGCGCAGCATCGTGCCCAGATCGGCAGCGCCCTCGAGCGTCTCTTCTTCGTCCAGGTCGTCCAGCTCTTCAACCGACGAGGCGTGCAGCATCGTCGTGTCGTAGTCCTCGTCGTCGATCGCCTCTTCCTCGATAACACCCACGCCCGGCTCAAACGCCTGCTGCGTGGCCTCGGCCTCAACCGTATCGATCACCGGAGCCTCAGACTCCATCAGGCCGCTGGCGTGGATCGACGTCACATCGTGCGCCGACTCCTTTGCCGTCTCGGTCTGCTCAATCTCAGTCTGCTCAATCTCTGCATGTGGAAGCTCCGTATGCTGAGCAACGACCTCTTCCTCTTCGATCTCGGGAATGTGCTCCTGAACCAGCGTCTCTTCCGATACCTCTTCGGACAGCGACTCTTCCAGCGGTGCGCTCTGGCGGAACTCGCTCGGAGCGACCGGATCGACGCGATACGTCACCGAAGCATCCTCGCTCGGCTCATACTCGGCAGGCTCCTTGGGCTCAACCGCGGGAACCGTCGCCGACTCGCTGCGAACCTCCGCCTCCACGAGCTGCGCAGACTCAACCTCAGGCGTCGCCTCTACCACGGTCGCCGTCTTGGCCACGCGGGCAGGCCTTGCCGGTGCAGCCGGAGCCTCTGCGCGATTGCGGCGCCGCGAGAGCGACTCACCGGGCAATACCAAACCGCCATCCCAGCCCGCAGGAATCTCATACCCCGGAGCCGACACAGCAATCACCTGTGCTGCCGCAGCAGGCTTCGCTGCCTCCGTCTCTTCACCACCAACACGGTACTTCGAGAGCGATTCACCGGGGAGGATGATCGGCTCACCGGCAGGAGCGGCGTCATATGCCGTCGGAGCTGCTGCCCCACTCTCTTCAATGCCGTAGTTCGACGTACGAGGCTCGAAGCCACGCGGTCCACGGCGGCCACGGTCACGGCGGCCGCGTCCACGATCCTCGCGCCCCCGCTCTTCACGTCCGCTCTGCGCGTTGTTATCGAAGTTAGGACGGCGCGATCCGCGCTGGAAGTCTTCAACGGGAGCTTCGCCAGCATCTGCGCCAGCCTCCTGCGAAAGCTCCTCAGCCTCGGCAGTCCCATCGATCTCGAAAGAGTTCTCGAACGGCTCTGCCGGATACTCTTCTCCGCCCTCTGCCTGCGGCTCTGCAGGGTTCGCCTGCTGACGCGACTCCTCACGCTGTCCGCGTCCGCGACGGCGGCTGCGGCGTCCACGCCAGCGGCGGCTTCCGTCCGCACCAGGTGCGCCCTCGCCCATCGGCTCCGCACCCTCGGCCGAAGACTCCGGTGCAGCATAATTCTCTTCTGGAGCTGCCTCAACCGACTCCGGCGCAGCGGACTCGCCCTCGGGACGGCGGCTGCCGCGATCACGGCGTCCGCGACTGCGGTCACGGCTTCGTTCGCCGCTCCGTTCGCCGCTGCGTTCGTTGCTGCGCTCCGGCGCCTGTCCGCCTTCGAGCGTTACCGGCTCACGGCTTCCCTGCTGCTGACCGCCACGGCGCTGTCCGCCGCGCTGGCCGCCCTCACCCTCGAAGTCGGCCGAATCTCCGGCCTCTTCCATAAAATCGGTGATGTAAAGAAACGCGTCCCGCTCCAGGCCAATGTCCACGAAGCTGGACTGCATACCTGGCAGAACGCGCGTCACCCGGCCGTTATAGATCGACCCGGCCAGGGTGTACTCGTTCTCGCGCTCGTAATAGATCTCGGTCAGCGCGTCGTTTTCGACAATGGCAAGCCGCGTCTCGTGCGGCGTGCTCGATATATAGATTTCCTTCGGCATGTTGCTCTGCTCTTTCTGCCCGCTGGTAACGGGCGGCAGGCAAGGCCGAGAGATAGCGTGTCCAAACCCTGAATCGTACTTAGGTCTGGCTCACCGCTAGGCGGACGGAATCTGCGAGACGACGAAACTCGAATACACGACCTGGAACAGGCCGTTCCTGTGATGGATACAAGACTCCCATCCGCGTTCGCGCAATGGCGATGGACGTGGGATGGTGGAGACCTAAAACTCCAAAGGAGTGTTCGAGCAACTGCAGGCATGCGGAATCGGTGGCCGTAACTGCCTCAAAACAACCAATTTGAGGTGCGGCCGTTTGCCATCCGGATGCATTCATCTTCTCTGAATCCTGTCCGGCCAACGGGTGCAACCCTCTCGCCTGGCCGGCCTTTTCGTTCAAATCTTGTTAGCCGCTCTCCGCGAAGTTCGCCTGGAGGAGCGGGATAGACACTGACGTGGGCATCTACAGCCTCTTGTCAGGTGCTGCACCTAGTATTGCACTAATGTCACAACAGCCGCCACTGGAAAGAAATTACAGGAAATTTCCCCGAACCACATCGCTTACGGGAACCTAATTCACAAACCGGGACATCCGGACGTTCATCACGATCCCCAGCGCCAGGAACGAAAACAGGATGGACGATCCGCCATAGCTCATCAGCGGCAGCGGAATTCCCGTCACCGGCATCAGGCCCACCACCATACCGATATTGACGGCGATCTGGAAGACGATCACCGATACCACGCCCATAATGATGTACATCCCCGGCAGGTCCGCCGCCGTCTGCGCATTCTGAATCAGCCGCATCAGGATCAGGAAGTACAGCAGCAGAACCCCCAGAGCGCCCACAAATCCGTGCTCTTCGCAGAAGGCCGCGAAGATAAAGTCCGTGTAAGGAATCGGCAGGAAGTCGCCCTGGGTCTGCGTCCCCTTGTTCGCGCCCTTGCCCCAGATACCGCCCGAACCCACCGCGATCAGCGACTGGCGAATCTGGTATCCACCACCCTTGGGATCGGCGTCCGGGTCGATAAACGCGGTCAGCCGTGCCTTCTGATACGGCTTCAACAGCTTGCCGCTCTTCCAGATACCGCCGATCAGCACGGTGAAGATCACCACCAGCAGAGCCGCCTGCTTGAACCGGATGCCTCCCAGGAACAGGCCGCACAGCAGCACCGGGAAATAGGTCAGCGAGGTGCCCATGTCCGGCTGCACCAGCACCAGCCCCATCGGCACGCACACCAGGGCGAAGGCCCTGCCGATCTCCCGCCAGCTCAGCTCGCGGTTTCCCAGCTGCCAGAAGTAGCGCGCCACGCTGATAATCAGCACCAGCTTCACCCACTCCGACGGCTGAAAGTGCACACCGCCGCCGAGGTTGATCCAGCGCCGCGCACCCAGCACCTTCTGCCCCACCAGCTTCACAGCAATCAACGAGAGGAGACTGAAGCCGTACGCCCACGGCGCAATATCCAGCAGCACGTGGTAATCGATCGCCGAGATGACGAACATCAGGAACATTCCGGCACAGAGAAACTCGACCTGCTTGGTCTCAAAGCCGTGGAACTTGGTGTGCATCGTCGCCGACTTGATCTCGAGCACGCTGATAACACTCAGCAGCAGCACAAAGCCCAGCAGCACCCAGTCGAAGTCGCGATAACGTGAGAGACGGAACATCGTCAGCACCAGTGTAGAAGACACACAGGGGGCTCCGCATGCAGAATCCCCCCGCCTGCCAATTGATCAGTTCGGAACATTTCCCGTCTTCGGCGTAGCGGCGGGCGGAGTGACCCGCGCGGTCGTCTGCCGTTCCGGCGGCAACGAGGCGACAGGCTTGTCCGGAGAAGCCGGTGCAACGGGCGCAGGGACCATCGGCTTCTCCGCGATCTTGATATTGTTCTCCCGGCTGCGCTGCTTCTCCACAAAGGTGTCGATAATCCCGGCTGCGAGCTTGGCCGAGTTGTTGCCCCAGTAGCCGTGCTCCCACAGAACAGCCACGACAATGTCTGGGTTGCGCCGTGGAGTCATACCGACGAACCACGCATTGGGAATCGTGTCCTTGTTCTTGCTGCTCTTGTCGCGTCCGCTGACGATGTCGGCCGTCCCCGTCTTACCCGCAAAATCGATGCCTTCAAGACGAGCCGCATAGGCCGTTCCAATTGGCGACGACGTCACCGAATACATGGCGTCGGTGATGATCTGCCAGTTGTCCGGCGTCAGGGGAATCGTCTTCTCGCCCGAACCGGGAAAGCTCTCATGAATGGCTTCCAGCTGATCCGGCGGAATCTGATCGGACGAGACGAGATGGGGGCGCCGGAGCACGCCGCCGGAGGCTATCCCCGAAAGCGCACGAGCCAGCTGAATAGGGGTCGCCGTAACGGCACCCTGGCCGATGCCGACCGAGATCGTCTCTCCGGCATACCACTTCTCATGAAAGGTCTTCATCTTCCACTTGGTGGAAGGCACATTGCCCACGGCCTCATCCGGAAGATCGATGCCGGTCCTCTGCCCGAGGCCGACGGAGTTGGCATACCGGGCGATCGTGTCGATCCCCAGGCGATCGGCCAGCGTGTAGTAAAAGGTGTCGCACGAGTACGGAATGGCGTTATCGATCGTCACCATGCCATGGTTGCGATCGCAGGAGAAGTAGTGGCCGTAGAAGGTCGCGCCATGGTTACACGGCACATGCATCAGCTGCGCGATCCCCTCCTGCAGCCCCGCATACGACATGATGATCTTGAAGGTCGAACCCGGAGCCAGCTGCGCCTGGATGGCCTTGTTCAGCAGCGGATGGTTGGGGTTCGTGAGAATCTCGTTCCAGTAGCTTCTGGTCAGCCGCACCGCAAACTGGTTCGGATCGAAGGTAGGCCGCGAGACCAGCGCCAGGATCTCCCCGGTGTGAGGGTCCATCGCCACGACCGCGCCCGACTTCCCTTCCATCGCCCGCTCGGCGGCCATCTGGATGTCCAGATCGATCGTCAGCTTCAGGTCCTTGCCGGGCTGCGCCAGCGTCTGCCCCAGGTGGCCGATCTCCTTGCCGTGCGAGTTGACGATGACATCCCGGCTGCCGTCCACGCCGCGCAGCAGAGCGTCATAGGTCTCCTCCACGCCGGACTTCCCGACCACGTCGCCCGGCTGGTAGAAGGCATACTTCTCCTTGTTCAGGTCCTCTTCCGAGATCTCGCCCACGTAGCCGATCAGGTGAGCGGCAAAGCCGTCCTTCGGATACAGGCGGCGCTGCTCCTCGAGCGTCTCCAGCTCCGGCAGCTCGTTGCGGTGCGCCTCGATGAACGCCTGCTCATCCGGCGTGATGTCCTGCTTCAGCGGAATCGGCTGGAACTTGGGGCTTGCCTGGTAGCGCTTGAGCGTCGCACGCACCTGGTCCGGCGTCATGTGCAGGCCCGCCGTGATCAGCGGCATGTCCGTCTCGATATCCTTCACCTGCTCGCGCAGAATGAAGCACGAGACCGATGGATAGTTGTCCACCAGCAGGCGTCCTTCGCGATCGAAGAGCCTTCCCCGCGGAGCCAGCACCGGGATCTTGCGGATACGATTGGCCTCGGCCAGCGCGCGAAAGCTGTCCGCGCCAACGACCTCCAGCCGCCACAGGCCGACGCTCAACACCACCAGCACCGCCGCAATGACGTACTGTACGGCGTGCAGCTTGCCGACCGGCAGCTTTTCCGCCTTTTGCAGCTCGGCTTGTGGTGTCAGTTCCATCGTTATCTCAAGTCTAGGGCTACCGGTTAGACGTTGCTATCCCCCGTTCTACTCAGGCCGCTTGGTCAGGTCCAGCAGAAAGAAGATCGGTATCGCGATCACGGTATTCGCCACCGCACGGATCAGTTCATAGATCCAGCCGATATGCGCCTCCGCCTGCCCCAGCAGACGCCGGTTGATCAGGAACAGGATCAGGCTGTTCAGCAGCGAGAATCCGAAGTTCATGCCCACACGGGTGATCAGGTTATCGACATCCACCTGCACCCCGATGCTGGCAGCGATATAGCCGATCACCGACTTCGCCATGCCGTTGACCCCGATCGGGCGTCCCGTCAGCGCATCCTGCGCCAGGCCGATAAATGCGCCCGTCAGCGTGCCGGCAGACGGGCTTCTGCGGGAGACCGCAAAGAAGATCGCTACGATCAGCGGCAGATCGATGATGCTGAATCGCCAGTACAGCTTGCTCAGCAGCACCTGCAGCACAATGGCGGCGATGGGCACCAGCAGCGTGACGGCCGGGGAAAAGCTGTGCTGCTCGATCTCCTGTCGGGATGTATAGCTGAGGCTCGGCATGGTCGTTAGTTGTTCGGGCTCTCCGTCTGGGGCTCTGCGCCGGACTGCGGCTTCGGGGTGCGCGCGGGCTGCTGCGGCGCTGCCACCTCACCCGAGGGATGTCCCGCACCGGGCGTCAGGCTCGATGCCGGCGGCGTCGCTCCGTAGGTGTAGCGGTCCGGATGCTGCGTCGGCCGCGGACGCGGAACCACGCCAGTCTGCTTCGCCGCATCGGTCTGCGCCGGGGTGCCGCCGGGGGGAGCATTTGGATCGGTCTCCGCCTCGTGAATGCTGGGCAGCTTCTCGCCCACCATCTGGGCAGCCGATTGCGCCGCAGCCTCTGCCGCGGCCTCATCGGCAGCAGCCTTCGCTGCTGCAGCGCGCTGCTCGGCGGTGGCCAGTCCCTGGGCCAGGTCCTTCTGCGCCAGCGCGGGAAGCGCGGTCTGATTCCCCGTGATAATCAACACCTCTTCCAGCTGAAAGAGATTCGTCGCCGGCTTCAACTGGATGATCGTATAGGGCTGGTGCTCCGTGTCCGGCGCAATGGTCTCAATCGTTCCAACCGGCAGGCCGCGAGGATAGATCTGGTCGCCGCCTGAAGTAATCACCTGCTCGCCCGGCTTGATCCGCGAGTCCGGAGTCAGGTTGTTGATGATGATTCTCCCACTGGAAGTCCCACGCAGGATGGCACGAATGCGCGTCGTCGTCAGCAGCACCCCTGCCCCCGAGCTCTGATCGTTGATCACCAGCACCTGCGCCGTCTTCGACTGCACCTCGCGCAGCTTGCCCACGATGCCGTCCGGCGTAATCACCGCCTGATCGACCTTCAGTCCGTCGTTCGATCCCTTGTCGATATACAGCACCCGCGACTGATCCGTGCCGCTCGCTCCGATCACCTGCGCCGCCACCGTCGAAGTCACATAATGCTGCTGAAAGTTCAAGAGAGCCTGCAGCCGATGGCCCTGCCTGGCATCCTCGGCCAGCTCCGACTGCTCCAGCCGCAGCCGCGCCACCTCCGACTGCAGATCGTGATTCTGCTGACGGGTATTGCGCAGGTCGATATAGTCCGACCAGCCGTAGCGCACATTGTGGCCGATGCCGTGAAAGAAGCGCTCGAACGGCGTCACCACTCCGATCACCCACGAACGCAGCATCCTCACCTTCGGGCTGTCCGGGGCGCCGGAGTCCACGGGACGCCGCACCTGGATGGCAAGGCCGATCGTCTGCACGAGCAGCACCGTTACCAGGACCAGAACATTTTTAAACCGTGTGAAGAAGGATTCCATGCGCTTTCCCTAACATTATCCCGCGATCCGGGGTCTCGCGCAGATTGTTGAAAAGGAGGCATCTTTCCCTCCACGGTCTGTTCCTTTCCCCAGCCGCCCAGTGACCGCTCAGTGTCCTGAAAAAATCATCGAAACAAACTGCGCCAGCCCCTCGCGCCAGACGATGTAGCTGTGCGTCCCCTCCGTCTGGTCGGCACGCACCGCCGCATCACGCGACCGCAGCCACGCCGCCAGCCTTCGGTTGCTCTCTGCCAGATCGTCATCCCGGCCCCAGACCATCCAGATCAGCCGCCGCGTCCCATCCTCGGGCCGGAACGATGTCAGCAGCCCGGCGAAATCCTGCCCCTGCAGCGCCGCGCTCTCGCCTCCGACCCAGGCGAAACGGTCGCCATGATTCAGACCGATGGCCAGGCTCTCCAGTCCTCCCATCGACGCCCCCATGATCGCCCGTCCATCCGCATCGTGCCGCACGTTGTACCCGGCCTCCACCCGCGGCATCACCTCTTCCAGCAAAGCCCGCTCGAACAGCTTCAGGTTGCGATCAACCGCCGTATGGTCGCTCCACAAATAGCTGTCGGCGAAGCTCATCTCTCCATAGCCCAGTGGCATCACCACCACCATCGGCCGGGCCTTCTTCTGCGCGATCAGGTTGTCGAGGATGACGTTCGCCTGCCCAAAGCGATCCCAGCTATCCGGCCGGTCGCCCCAGCAGTGCAGCAGGTAGAGCACCGGATACGGCGCGCCCTTCGCCGAATACCCCGGCGGCGTGTAAACCACATACTCGCTCTGGTCGCCCGGCAGCCCCTTCACGATCTTTGTCGTATAGCCGTGGCTCTCCACCCGTCCGCGCGGCGCTCCGCTCTCCTCCCACGGCTTCGGCGGATGCCCCGGCACCAGCAGCAGGTCGTTACCGTAACGCCGCTCGTTGTTCTGCGGATCGTGCTTCGTCTTCGGGCTGCCGTCGATGCGAAACCGGTAGCCGTAGATCTCCGGCGGCAATGGCTCCGTCGTCACGCTCCACACACCGCTCGCATCGCGCTGCATCGCAAGAGGAGCGGCGCGGTTCTCAAGCAGAAGCTCGGCCTTCGCCGCATGCGCATCTTCGTAACGGAAAGTCACTCGACCATCGCCGAGAATCTCCGTCGAGCGAAACTTCACCTGCGCATGCGCCCCTAGACACGCCAACGCGAAGATCGCCGCCGCCATCGGACGCCTTCCCCTCACCGCACTCCCCATGCCGAGAGCAGCCGATCGGCTCCGATGACGAAAGAAGGCCTCATACGCCAGAAGTGTAGATCATCTCTGCCCTTTCGCCCGTACGGAACCATACCCTGACATCCTCCGTATACTTCCCTACACCGACCTCATTTCTCTCGCTGCGAGGCTTCATGCTCCGTCCGCTGTTGCTCCTGCTCCCATTGCTCCTGTCACCGCCATCGCCGCAACCAGCCTCCAGCACGGCCGCACCCTCTGACGGCCCCACCTACACTGCCACCGGCGAGTTGAAGTTGCCCGAGAACTATCGAGAGTGGATCTTCCTCACAGCGGGCGTCGACATGAGCTACTCCGCCACCCAGAGCCCGGAGCACTCCGTCTTCGACAACGTCTTCGTGAACCCCAGCTCCTACCGTGCCTTCCTCAAAACCGGCACCTGGCCCGACAAGACCGTGCTCATCCTCGAGATTCGCGGAGCCGAGGGCGCCGCCTCCATCAACAAACGCGGCCATACCCAGTCAGCCGGCATTACCGGCCTCGAAGTTCACGTCAAGGACAGCGCAAAGGACGGCTGGACCTTCTACGACTTCGACAATCCCTCCACCGGCAAGCCCCTTCCGCGCACAGCCTCCTGCTACACCTGCCATCAGCAGCACGGCATCGTCGACACCACCTTCGTGCAGTTCTATCCCACGCTGCTTGGCCTCGCCAAAGCCAAGCAGACCATCCGTCCGGAGATGCTCCAGGAGCTTGCGCCACCCGCCGCCGAGAACAAATGATCCCCGCGCAAAGCCTGCATAACGGCGCATAATACTCGCCTGACGGAGCATAATAGAAGATCCATGGCTTTTCGTTCCGGTTTCGTCTCCATCATTGGCCGCCCCAACGCGGGTAAGTCCACGCTGCTTAATGCCCTGCTCGGCCAGAAGCTCGCCATCGTCACCCACAAGCCGCAGACCACGCGCACCCGCATCCAGGGCGTGCTCGAAGTGCCGCTGCGCAAGAAGACAAAGACCGATCCCGGCCGCCCCTCCGGCCAGGTCATACTGGTCGATACCCCCGGCATCCACAAGCCCACCTCGCAGCTCGACCGCCGCATGATGCAGGAGGTGCAGGACGCGCTCGAATCGCGCGACCTCGTCCTCTTCATCGTCGACGTCACGCACCGCCTGCCCCGCACCGGCGAGACCGAAGACAACTCCCCCAGCGGCGCCAAGCGCAAGCTCTCCGCCAGCGAGGATCAGTTCGCGCTCTCCTTCGTCAAGAAGCTCAACTGCCCCGTCGTGCTCGTGCTCAACAAGATCGACGCCGTGTCCAAGGCCGAGCTGCTGCCGCTCATCTCGCACTGGAGCGCCCAGCACAACTTCACCGACGTCATCCCCATCTCGGCCAAGAAGAAGAACGGCCTCGAGCTCCTGCTCGATACGGTCCTCCACAAGCTCAGCGAAGGCCAGCGCTACTTCCCCAAGCACCAGCTCACCGACCAGCCCGAACGCTTCCTCGTCGCCGAGATCATCCGCGAGAAAATTCTTCTGCTCACCGGCGAAGAGGTCCCCTACGCCACCGCCGTCGTCATCGAAAAGTACGAAGAGCCTGCCTCCATGCGCAAGATCAACGGCAAGCTGCCGTTAACAAAGATCTCTGCCGCTATCTTCTGCGAGCGCGCCGGACAGAAGGCCATCCTCATCGGCAAGAGCGGCGAGATGCTCAAGAAGATCGGCACCACCGCACGCAAAGAGATCGAATCGCTCGTGGGCACGCGCGTCTTCCTCGAACTCTTCGTCAAGGTGCAGGAGTCCTGGCGCAGCTCTGCCTCCTTCGTCGAGGACCTCGACTGGCGCCGCCAGCTCGAAGAGATCGCCGCCAGGCAGAAGGACTGATCGGCACCCCTTTCGGCCAGCCGTGCGAGGTCCGTGGTTTAATGCTGTCATTGCACCAAAAACTACGGTGACCGAAATAATTCATGGGAGGGCTTGCTTTGCACTCTGACCATTCGTCTCGGACGGACCGCCGCACCTTTCTTGCCTCTGCAGGAATGGCAGCAGCAGCGCTCGCACTCGGGCAGACGGAGAAGGCCCGCGCGGCGACGCCCGCTCCCTCCTCCACGCGCCACAAACCCATGGCCATGGGTCTGCTGATCAAGCCCTACCCTAACGTCGAAGAGCGAATCGCAGTTGTGAAGCAGCTGGGCATCCCCACCTGCTTCCTCTCGCTTGATTCCTACATCGGCAAGTTCACGCCCGACCTCGCGAAGCAGATGCAGGACGCGCTCGACAAGCATCAGGTCGTCGCCACCACCGCCGAGGTCGTGCAGCCGCCTCCGCTCAAGTGGAACTTCACCGAAGGCCCTTCCACCATCGGCGTCGTGCCCCGCGCCTACCGCGCCGCGCGCATCGACGCGCTCAAGCAGACCTCCGACTTCGCCAAGCTGCTCGGCATCGACAAGATCCAGACCCACTGCGGCTTCATCCCCGAAGATCCGCACGACCCGCTCTACGACGAGACCGTCCTCGCCATCCGCCAGCTCGCCGAGTACTGCGCCGCCAACGGCCAGAGCTTCCTGATGGAGACCGGCCAGGAGACGCCCGTCACCATGCTCCGCGTGCTCAAGGACGTCGACCGGCCCTCGCTCGGCGTCGGCCTCGACACCGCCAACCTCATCCTCTACGGCAAGGCCAATCCCGTCGACGCCGTGAAGATCCTCGGGCCGCACATCCGCGCCATGCACGCCAAGGACGGCAAATGGCCGACCAACCCGATGGAACTCGGCGAAGAGGTCGTCATCGGAAAAGGCGAGGTCGACTTCACCAAGGTCCTCACCGAGCTGCACGCCGTCGGCTACAAGGGAGCCGTCACCATCGAGCGCGAGACCTCCGGCCCGCAGCAGATCGAAGACGTGCGGCAGGAGAAGATCTACCTCGAACGCATCCTCGCCAAGCTCAAGAGTTAGCACTTCCATACTGAAGACCAACCAAACATCACTCCACGGAGAAGACCACGATGGATCGTCGCAGATTTGTGCAGGGAGCCGCCGGTGCCGTCGGCCTCATGTTCGTCAAACCCGAGACCGCCTTCGGCTACGCCGCTAATTCGCGCGTGCGCTGGGGCCTGCTCGGTTGCGGCAACCGCGGCAGCGCCGTCGCCACCTCATTCGCAAAGAACGCAGGCGTCGAGATCACGGCTCTCGCCGACATCTTCCCCGACCAGCTGGAGAAGGGCAGGCAGCGTTTCGACGCCATCAACGCCTCGCTCAACCTCTCACCCATCGACCCGAAGCGCCTCTTCCACGGCCCCGAGGCCTACAAGGCGATCGCCGAGTGCAAAGAGGTCGACGCCGTGCAGATCTCCACGCCGCCCTTCTTCCACGTCGAGCACCTCGACGCCATCGTCTCCGCAAAGAAGCACGCCTACTGCGAAAAGCCCGTCGGCGTCGACATTCCGCAAACCCGCCGCGCGCTCGAGATCGGCAAAAAGCACGACGGCAAGGTCAGCATGGCCGTCGGCTTCCAGATCCGCTCCGCCCCGCCGTTCGTCGAGCTTGTCCGCCGCATCCACGACGGCCAGATCGGCCAGATGGCGCAGATCGCCGCCTACTACAACGCGCCGCCCGCCGTCTCGCACGAAGGAACCTTCAAGTCCAAGGACGAGTTCCGCCTGCGCAACTGGCTGCACTACCGCAACCTCTCCGGCGACATGCTGCTGGAGCAGAACATCCACGTCATCGACGTCTGCAACTGGGTCATGCAGACGCACATCCGGTCAGCGCCTATGCCAAGGCCAGCCGCAAGGTCGTCAAGTTCGACGGCGACACCTCGGATAACTACGAGGTCATCTTCACCTACCCGAACGACGTTCAGTTCAGCTTCACCTCAACCCAGTTCAACAAAAACAACTTCTTCGACGTCTCCGAACACTTCTTCGGCAGCGAAGGCCACGCCGACGCTCCCTATAGCGGGGCTCTGCGCATCGTCGGCGACAAGCCCTGGGCCTGGGCAGGCAGCGAGAACACCAGCCAGACCCAGTTCTCCGCCAACGGCTCCTTCGACGACAACCTCGCCCAGGCCGATCCGATGAAGGACAAGGGCTTCGTCGAGAGCATCACCAGCGGCAAGTTCCACAACCAGATCGTCGCCGGCGTCGAAACCGCCCGCAGCTGCATCATGGGCCGCAAGTCCGCCGAGCTGGGCCGCACCGTCACCTGGAAGGAGATCGAGGCCGACAAGGAAGAGTACAAGCTCGGCATGGATCTCAAGCAGTTCGCCTAAACCCACAGGCAGGCAAAACAAAGCGGCCCGCGATGCACTCGCGGGCCGCTTTCGTCATTCACGTAAAAACTAGTAGCCGAGATGATACAGGTAGAACACCACCCCTGAGGCCACCACGCAGTACACGCCAAACAGGTACCAGCGGCCCTCTTCCAGCCACGAGCTCAGCCACCGCAGCGCCACCAGTCCAGCAAAGAACGCAAACACCGCGCCCAGCAGGCTCGTCAGAACGCTGCCGCTCAGATCGATCGGCACGCCCGCAGCCGCTGCCTCGTGTGAGGCCTTCAGCAGCCGCATCGCCTCACGCGCCACCACCGGCGGCGTCAGGATCACGGCCAGCGCAAAGCTGAAGCGCTCCGCCCGGTCCTTGCTCGCGCCCGCCAGCATACCCGAGGAAATCGTGGCGCCTGAGCGCGAGAAGCCGCGAAACGGCATGCAAAGTCCCTGCACCGCGCCAATCCATCCCGCCTGGCGCATCGTCACGCTGTTGCCGAAGACCTGCGCCGGAGGCGGCCCGTTCTTCTCGCGCAGCCCGGCGATGATGATCAGGATGCCGGCAGCCAGCAACGCCGGTGCAATCAGGTCCAGCCTGCCGAACAGCAGCTCGATCTCTGCCTTGGGCATTCCCTTGAAGGCGGTCTTCTCAATCGCCTTGATGATGATCTCGCCGATCACTCCCGTCAGCAGCGTCGCCCAGACGGCACGGATGGCAAAACGCTTGAACGCATCGGCGCTCGAAAAGAACGTCTTCATCCACTGCTTCCAGAAGTAGACGATGACGGCAAACATGGTGCCTGTATGCAGCATCACCAGCAGCAGCGTCATCTGCGGCGACGTTGGGTCCAGCCCCAGAAGCTTTTCGGCGACAACGACATGGGCTGAACTCGACACCGGCAGAAGCTCCGCAAGCCCCTGCACAATGGCCAGAATAATGACTTTCACAATCGGCATAGATTCAATGCTACATGGTCAGGCTTAAGTCCCCGTGAAGATTCACAGTGACTTTTCGAACACCTTCGAGATCTTGATCTCCGTGTACCCTTCACGCAGATAAAACCGGTGCGCCCGCTCCCGGATCGAGCGTGACGTCACACGAATCACCGCCACGCCACGTCCTTTGACCCACGACTCGATCGCCTCGCAAAGACGGCTCCCCACTCCCATCGAACGAATGCCGTCTTTGACCACCAGCCCGGTAATCAGCGCATGCGCATCCGACTGCAGATGGCGCATGATCTCGCTCTCGCCCCAGCCCACAACCTCATCCCCAAGGCTGGCTATAAAGATGCCATGATCGTCCTTGAGCGGCAGTATCTCCTCCAGCCGCCGCCTCAGGTCTTCCGCGGTCGACTCGTAGCCCAGCTGACAGCTCAGGGCTGCGACCTCCACAGCATCGTCCATCGTGATGCCGCGAATCGTCAGCGTGCGCCCATCCGTTGCAGTCGTTCCCCCTTTAGTCACGGTCGTTTCCATAGATCGGCACACCCTGCTGCACCTTGAACGCAATGCTCACACCGCGAGCCGCGAAGTCAGAGTCACGATATTTCGCCTTCAGCTGCTCTGCCAGGGCCTGCACCTGCGTTGCCGCGGCATCAGCCTTCTTCTTGTCGTCTTCGACCGTATACATCGTCACCACAACACCCTCGCGATAGATGGCGTTGTACAGCGCCTCGGCTGCGCGCGGCCCGTCGGAGTATTGATCGGCGTACTTCTGGTACAGCCGCGCCTCCATCTCCGGACACTTCGGCAGCCCCTGCCAGTCGCCGCACACCTTGTTATCCAGCATCCGGTACGCAGCCATCGCCGCGTACTTCGTCTGCGGATAATTCTTGATGACCTTCTTCATATCGCCTTCGAAGATCGTCGGCCGCAGCATCGCATCCTGTTCTTTCGCCGAGGGCAGCGAGCTGATATCGAACTTCGCCAGCTGCCAGCGAATATCCGCCGAGCGCCACGCCGCCTCTGCAGCCAGCGGCGACTGCGGAAAGTACTCCCACACGCGCCGATACAACAGATGCGCCGCCATCGCTGCGCCCTTCGGCGCATTCGGCTTCGTCGCAGCATCCTCCAGGTTAGCCGCGGCGCCATACAGAATCACATCGCCGTTCGGCGTCGAGGGAGACACCACGCCCTTGTCGCGAATCCAGCCTGAAGCCGGTGTCGGAGCTTCCTCTTCCCCAAACTCAGGCTTGTCCTCCTGATCGTCCTCAACGTCCGTGTTGGCGAAGACCTTCACCCACGGTGCGCTGCGTTCCACCACCACCACCTCGTGCCCCGGCGTCACCAGCGAGACGCGCTGCGAATCCGAATCCGATGCCACATACACCACCGCATCATGCAGGATCACCGCGCGCGCCGCACGATCGTACCCGGACTTATCCTTCTTCTGTCCCCACGCCAGCGAGCACGACATCATCGCCGCGCCCACAACCATCCATCGCCAAACGCTCACTCGCATAGTCGCCATATTAGACGCGCCGTCCATCCTACGCGAGAGCAACACCGTTTATACGGTCCGCGTTGCCGCCAGCTCTGCCGCCAGCCGCTCGCGTAACGCCGGCTCCAGGTTGCCGCCGCTCAGCACCACCGCCACCTTGCTCGCCTTCGGCAGTTCATGGGCATGAAACAGCGCCGCCGCCAGCGAAACCGCGCCGCTCGGCTCAGCCACAAGATTCGTCGCCGCAAGAATCACGCGCAGCGCGGCGTAGATCTCCTCTTCACTCACCGCCACAATGCCATCGACAAACTTGAGCACATGCGCGAAGTTCAACTCCCCCAGGCTCTGCGTCCTCAGACCATCGCCGATGGTGCGCGTCGTCTTCTCCGCGGGCCACTCCACCAGCGTCTTCGTCTCGAAGCTCTCTTTCGCATCGGCGGCCAGCCCCGGCTCCGCACCCCACACCTTCACTCCGGAATTCGCGAGACCGTTCTCCGCCGCCAGCTTCACCGCCGTCGCAACGCCGCTCAACAAACCGCCGCCGCTCACCGGCGCAATCACCAGGTCTACATCCGGAAGCTGCTCGACGATCTCCAGACCGCACGTCGCCTGCCCGGCGATAATCTCCGGCGCGTCATACGGCGGAATCATCGCGTAGCCATGTTCAGCCACCAGCTCCTCCGCCTTGATCCGCCGTTCCGACGACGCCGGGCCCACCTCGACGATCTCCGCCCCCAGAGCACGCGTAGCCGCCTTCTTCACCTCGGGAGCGTTCGACGGCATCACGATCACGGCCTTCGCTCCCAGAGCACGCGCCGCATAGGCCACGCCCTGCGCGTGATTGCCGCTCGAATACGTGATGACGCCCCGGCTTAGTTCCTCCGCCGAAAGCTGCGCCACCATGTTGAACGCGCCGCGCAGTTTGAAGCTGCCGATCGGCTGCTCGTTCTCTGCCTTCAGATACACATCGAACGCAGGCTCGCTGAAACCGGCGGCCTTCAGCCGCGCCCGCTCCAGCCGATACAGCGGTGTCCGCACCGCAGTATCGGCGATGCGCCGTTGCGCCGCGCGTATCTCATCAAAGGTGACAAATTGGCTCATGGAGGTCTCCGCAATCATCATAACTGCGCCAGCTCCACTGCTCTAGAAGACACGCCCCAGCCCGAAGTACCACTTCCGGTGATCGCTGTCGCCGATGCTCACACCGGCAAAGACCGGTCCCAGCAGCGTCTTCACCACGACGAACCCGGTCACGTCATTCGGCAGTGAGGGCGTCTCTGCATTGCCGCCGAACATCTTTCCAATCTCGTAGCTTGCGCCCAGGTAGACACCGTCGGCGATCACCGGGTTCAGTTGCAGCATCTTGCGGTAGTAGCCACCCTGTGCGATGAAGTAATCCGTCCCAAGAAGCTCGTTCTTCGCATAGGCCGAGAGCTGCAGCGGACCGCCCGCCGCGAGTCCCGCCAGGCCCAGATTGCCGGTGTTGAAGCTGGTGCCTCCCTGCAGCGTCGCAAAGACATTGGCCTTCGCATCCAGCTTGAAGAAGTGCTCCATCTTTCCCGTCAGCTGCGAGTAGCCTCCAGGCTGGTTGAACGGCCGCGCCGTGTAGTAGTTGTAGGTCGTCAACATCACAGTCCCCTTGGTGGGTACCATCATGTCGTCCTGCCCAAGGTACTGGAACCGCACCTTGGTGACATACGGCACGATGCTGAACTCAGAGCCCGATGGCGTGCCGATGGTCTGCGTCTCGCTGAACCACTGCACATCCTCTCCAACGCGCAGCTCCGTACGAGAGTTGAACAGATAGCCCAGGTCGAGGCCAATACCATTGCGCCGCTCCTTGAACTCGTCGAGCTGGGAGCTTCCCTGAAAGTACGGTGTGGTCTGGTGCGCGGCGTAGATATGCGGTGCCGCAAACAGATGCGCCCCCGGCCACAGCGGTTTGAAGAGTTCAGCGCGGCCGCCTGCGGGCTGGCCCACGTTGCCGTCCAGCCGAACCTCCGATCCTGGACCCACCAGGTTGAAGAACGTCGCGCGAAAACCCACGCCAAGCTGAACGTCATTGGAGTCGTTCGTCAGAATCGTCAGGCCGAAGTTCATGAACGGTGGACCGTAGTCCTTCGTCAGCGGCCGAATCAGCAAGCCCGGCTTTCCTTTGCGATCGACGATGTTGTAGTTGATCGTCGAGTAGAGCCACGTGCCCTGCAGGTCGGCGATGCTCTTCTCGATCTGCACCGTATCCACCGGCTTGCCGACATACTTCTCGAACTTCGAGTCCACATCTTTCTGCTGCGAGCCGTGAAGACCGGACACCTCGACAAACTGGGGTATCGGAATCAGCTTCCTGCGACGCGCCTGTCGCTGCGCCAGGTAGACGGCCCAGTCATGGTCGTTCAGCGCATACTTCTCCAGTGCCGCGGCCTGCAGGTCGGCAGCCTTTTCGCCTACCGGAATAATGTCGTTGCTCTTCGAAAACTCCAGCGCGCCGAACTTGCTGACATCGGACGACACGACGACATCCGAGTTCTTAAGGCTGTTCACCTCGTTGGCCGCCACCATGATCGAGACATTCCTGCCCGCAATCCCAATCGGCGAACTCATCGAGTTAGCCGCGGGCGGTCCCGTATTCAGGTACGACGAGATGATCACCTGCGCGCCCATCGACTTCGCGACGTCCACCGGCAGGTTATCGACCGCGGCGCCATCGGAGTAAAGATCGTTCCCCACGCGCACCGGAGAAAAGACACCCGGAATCGACATCGTCGAACGCAGCGCACGCGGCAGAGGCCCGTCCTCGAAGACATGCGCCTGTCCCGTGTTCAACTCCGTCGCCACGCAGCGGAACGGAATCGGAAGGTCGTCAAAGGTGTGCAGATCCCAGTACGGCAGCATCGTCGAATCGAACAGCAGGTTCACCGCCGCGCCCGAGTTCAACCCGCCCGGAAGGCTGAGGCCCTTCTTCAGACCGAACTCCATGCGGTTAGGGAAGGCCAGCTTGTCCTCTTTACGCCGATAGCTCAACGCCGAAAACGGCACCTGGCCGCTCAACACGCGGTCCCAGTCGACGCGCTCCACAAATTGATCGATCTCATCCGGACTCATGCCCGAGGCGTAGAGCCCTCCCACCAGGCCTCCCATGCTGGTTCCGGCGACATAGTCCACCGGGATATGGTGCTGCTCCATCCAGCGAATAACGCCAATGTGGGCAAGCCCAAGCGCGCCGCCGCCCTCCAGCACCAGGCCGATCTTTTTGCGGCCGATCGCCGTCGGCGGAGGCGGTACACGTTCCGGCGACGCAACCGTCGTCGTCTGCTCCGTCTGTGGCTCTGACGGTGCCGGCTGCTGCGCACCGGAGTCGACAGCAATGGAGCCTGCCAGAATCGCAATCAGGAACACTCTGCTGTGGTGGAGAAATCCCGGCATACGTAGGACCACGCTCTCTTTGTTGTAAGAACTTCACGGACAATAACTTCTGGTGTTCTGGGCTTTTCTTCGGGTTTTACCCTTTTTCTTGTCAATCTTACGTCAACCTCCTCCTGCAGAACCGTTTAGAAGTACCCGCCGCGATACCTCTGCCGCCCCAAAAACAAAGGGCGCCTGCATTAGCAGACGCCCCTTGTCGATCTCACAGGAAAGCGATCAGATCTCCAGCACCACGGGCATGATCAGCGGCCTGCGGCTGGTGCTCTTCTGGATGAACCGCTTCAGGTCGGTGCGGATCTTCTCCTTGATCACGCCATAGTCGCCGCGCTCTTCGCCCGACGAGCCGTCCAGGGTCCGCTGCACCACCTGCCGCGCCTCGGCGATCACAACGTCCTCGGAGATAGCCAGGCCGCGCATCACAATCTCCGGCGCCGCCTCGATCTTTCCCGTCATCTTGTTAATCGCGATGATCGGCAGCAGAATGCCGTCTTCGCTCAGGTGCCTGCGATCGCGGATCACCAGATCTTCGACCACATCCGAAGCCGCGCCGCCCGAGTCGATGCACACACGGCCCACCGTCACCTTGCCCGTCTTCGAGGCCGAGTTGCGATCCAGCTCCAGGACGTCGCCGTCCTCCAGCAACACCGCCTTCTCGATCACTCCCAGCGAAGACGCCAGCTCCGCATGCCGCTTCAGATGGCGATAGTCGCCATGAACCGGGATGAAGAACTTCGGCCTCACCAGGTTGATCATCAGCCGCAGCTCTTCCTGGCTGCCGTGACCACTGACGTGGATCAGCCCCGAAGCGCCATCGTCGTAGATCACCTTCGCATCGCGCCGCTCCAGGTGATCGATCACCCGGTAGATCGACTTCTCGTTGCCGGGAATCACGCGCGAGCTCATCAGCACGGTATCGCCGGCCTCGATCTTCGCATGCTTGTGATTGTTCACCGCCGCACGGCTCAGCGCGCTCATCGGCTCGCCCTGCGTGCCGGTGATCATGATGCACAGCTTGTCGTCGGCAAAGTCCTTGATCTGTCCCGGATTGATAATCAGCCCCGGAGCCGGATCGAGATAGCCCAGGTCCTGCGCGATCTCGGTCGAGTTATCCAGCGAGCGGCCGATGATGGCCACCTTGCGGCCGTTCTCCGCCGCAAGCTCCATCGCCAGCTTAATGCGATGAATCGACGACGAGAAGCAGCTGAAGAACAGCTTCTTCTCCGTCTGCGCGAAGATCTCACCCAGCCGCGGACGAACAGCCTTCTCGCTCGGCGTGTACCCGCGACGATCCACGTTCGTCGAATCCTGCAGCAGGCACAGCACACCCTGCTTGCCCAGCTCCGCAAACGCGTGCAGATCGAAGGGCTTTCCGTCCGGCGGCGACAGGTCCACCTTGAAGTCGCCCGTATGCAGCACCACACCCACCGGCGTATGGATGGCCAGGGCCACGCAGTCCACCAGCGAGTGGGTCACCCGGATCGGCATGATCGAAAATGGCCCGATCGTCACACGATGCCCAGGAATAATCTCCTGCAGATCGGCGTCGTCCAGCAGGCGATGTTCTTCGAGCTTGCCCTCGACGTAGGCCAGCGTGAACTCCGTGCCGTACACCGGCACGTTCAGCTCGGAAAGGATCCACGGCAGTCCGCCGATGTGATCCTCATGGCCGTGCGTCAGCACAATGCCGCGCACCTTGTCGCGATTTTCTGTCAGATAGCTGATATCCGGAACGACGATGTCGACTCCCAACAGCTCTTCTTCAGGAAACATCAGTCCGGCGTCGATGACGAGTATGTCATCCTGCCAGCGGAGAACCATGCAGTTCATTCCGAACTCGCCCAGCCCGCCCAGCGGAATCAGCTTCAACTTATCTTGTGCCATGAATGCTTAAGTCTAGCACTCGGACGTTTGCCCTACCGTCCGAACTGCCGCTCCCTTCGCTATAAAAACCGTGGGCCGACCACCGCAACCACACGATGATCGGCCCCCCAGGCCATCCGTCCCTTCGCCTAGCGCAGCAGATCCTCAAGCGCCAGCGAAAGATCCGTCTTCTCATCGCGATACTTCACAATCACCGGCGCCGCGATGCTCAGGCCCCACTCCGCGCCCTTGCCCCTGGTCACCTGCCGCGAACCCGGCACCACCACCGCGCCCTCGGGAATGATCAGCGGCGACTCGGCCGTCGCGCGATAGACCTCGCCCTTCACCAGGTCGAAGACCGGCGTGCCACGGGTCAATACCGTTCCCGCAGCCAGCACAGCGCGCTTGCGCACGATCGTTCCCTCGTAGACGCCCGTATTGCCGCCCACCAGCGCATCGTCCTCGATAATCACCGGCGTGGCATTGACCGGCTCCAGAACGCCGCCGATCTGCGCCGCCGCGCTCAGATGCACGCGCTTGCCAATCTGCGCGCAGCTGCCCACCAGCGCATGCGAATCAACCATCGTTCCCTCATCGACATACGCGCCGACGTTCACATATGCCGGAGGCATCACGACGACACCCTTCGACAGATAGGCTCCACTGCGCACACTCGAACCGCCCGGAACCACACGCACACCGTCCGCCGTCTTGAAGCGGCGCGCCGGATAGGTGTCCTTGTCGACAAAGCCGAAGCCGTCCTTGCAGCCCATCTCGACCATCTGCCCCAGGCGGAAGCCCAGCAGGATGCCGCGCTTCACCCATGCATTCACGCGCCAGCCCAGCGACTGCGAGGCATCCGGCTCCGCCGAACGCAGCGTACCTGCCTCCAGCGCTCCACGCAGCTCGAAGAACGCCGCCTCCGCTTCCTTGTTGCCGATCGCCTCTGCGCCCTGGCCGAACCAGTGCTCAATCCTCTGCTCCAGTGTTTCGTTCAAACTCACGTCGTCTCTTTTCCCTGTTCCCTGATTCTTGTTGTCTTACGAGGCTTCTTGTTGCCTTACGAGGCCCGGCTGCTGCCCGCACCGGCGACAGCAGGCTCCAACAAACCAAGCTGGCTGGCCAGCAACTCAAGCCGCTTGCGCGTCGCATCCGTCACCGGCGTCATCGGCAGCCGCAGATTCTCTTCCGGCAGACGGCCCAGCAGATGCATCACGGCCTTCACCGGGGCCGGGCTCGGCTCCCAGAAGTGCGCCTGCATTAGCCGGAAGTAGCGCTTGTTCACACTGCGCGCCGTCGCCCAGTCGCCATCCATCGCCGCGCGCGCCATCGCCGACATCTCCACCGGAATCGCATTCGACGCCACCGAGACCAGGCCCGCTCCACCCAGTGCGATCACCGGCAGCGCCATCGAATCGTCACCCGCCAGCACCTGAAACCCCTGCGGTGCCTGCGTCAGGATCTCCGTAATCTGCGCGATATTGCCGCTCGATTCCTTAATCCCCACAATGTTCGGAATCTCGGCCAGCCGCAGCGCCGTCGCCGGCTCCAGGTTCACACCCGTCCGTCCGGGAATGTTGTACAGCAGCACCTTGCACTCCACCGACTCGGCGATCGCGCGAAAGTGCTCATACTGACCCTCCTGCCCCGGCTTGTTGTAATACGGGTTGGCGGTCAGAACGCCTGTGATGCCCTTCACTGCGGCCAGCTTCCTGGCCTTCTCCACCGCGTCGAGCGTCGCGTTGCTGGTCGCCCCACCAAAGACCGGAACCCTGCCCGCTGCCGCCTCAACCACAATCGAGACCACCCGCAGCCACTCCTGCTCCGTCAGCGTCGCCGCTTCACCCGTCGTGCCGCAGGGAACCAAAAAGTTGATGCCGCTGGCGATCTGCCACTCCACCAGCGATCGCAGCGCACTCTCATCGACACTCAGGTCGCTCCTGAAAGGAGTCACCAGCGCCGTTCCACATCCCAACCGTTCCATAATGAATCAAAGTTTACCGCGTTCGCGCCCCCGAATGGCCGTCCTCCACGCCCGTCTCCGGCAAATCCGCCTTAAAAAGGAGAAGCCCCGGGCGGAGGTCCGGGGCTTCCTAAGAATGGACCAGAATCAGGCCCGGTGAAGCTCGGAAGGAACATAGTGCTCCGGCAGGTGCAGCTCCGCACCGTTCACCGTTCCCGGTGCCTGGTCCATGCACTTCACGAAGGCGGTCTCGAACTTCGCCATCTCGTCCTTGGTGCCGACGGTGACGCGAACGTAGTTCGGCATCGCGGCCCAGGTACGGCCGATAGCGACGTTCTCCTTCATCATCTGCATCTGGAACGCGCGTCCCGGACGCTTCACATCGACCATGAACATGTTCGCCTGCGAGCCGGGGACGATCTTGTAGCCCTTCTTCGTCAGGAACTCCAGCGTCTCAGCACGCACATCGGAGTTGATCTTACGGCGCAGCGACACCAGGTCCTTGTCCAGCAGGCTGGCGCGAGCTGCAGCCGAGCTGGTGATGGAGATGCTCGCCAGGCTGCGCGCCGGAGCGGCAACCGTGTTGAACTTCGCCAGCAGGTCGGGACGGCCGGCAGCGTAACCCGCGCGCAGGCCGGCCATGCCGTAGATCTTCGAGAACGTGCGCAGAACGATGATGTCCTTGTCCGCCGCAACCTGGTCCAGCACCGACTCGTGATCGGAGAAGTGGAAGTAGGCCTCGTCGACGATAACCACCGAACCGGCAGGCTTGTTCTGCAGCAGCCAGAGGATGTCCTCACGCGGCGTCATCGTGCCGGTCGGGTTGTTCGGGTTCACGATGTAGTACGCGCCAGGCGACGGATGCGCCTTCAGCATCGCGCGAACATCGTGCGCGTAGGTCGCCGTCAGCGGCACCGGGAACTTCGGAGCCTTCATCGTGTCCGCAGCGCGCGGTCCCTGCTCGTAACTGGGGTCGGCGTACACCAGGGGCTTATCCGGACCGATGTTCGACATCAGCGCCAGATCCAGCGGGCCGCCCGAACCGGGCGTCAGGGCAATGTAACCCTTCTTCAGGTTGAACTGGTCATACAGCACCTGCACGGTCTGCATCGTCTCTTCCATGTGGTAACGGCCGCCCAGCGGTGCCGTCGTCGCAATCGCGCCCAGCGCCGACTGCGCCGGTCCCAGAGGATTCTCATTCGAGCTGATGATGACGGTGTCGGCGTTCAGGTGGCGCATATCGCCCATATCGGCACCGAATGCCTTGCGTCCGGGGCCCTGTACCGGAGCAGCCGCTGCGCCCTGCTGAATGGCGGCCAGTGCCGGGTACGACGTGGCAGCAGCAGAAGCTGCTCCGAGAATCCGCATGAAGTTCCTACGCGATACACCTGTGCTGAATGAGCTCATAATGCTTCCTCCGGACACGCGCTTATCGAGGCGCCTGATTAGTTTTTTGGATATAGGTACGCGACGACGCATCGACAGGAAGTCGTGCGCTGACGGCAGAGATCGTCTTCGAACTTGCCCTGCGGAGCGTCACGGCCCGCGCAGAATCTACTTGAAAGGGGGTTCACAGATTCTGACGAATCAGCTCCGTGATGAGTTTCAATTTACAGCGAAAAAGCGGTGCATGCCACAGAAAGTTGAATTTTCCGTGGAAATTTGAAAAAAACTTGCCACCAGCACCCACCAATCTCTCGCAGAAAAGCCCTGCCGCATCTCTTCCGGCAGGGCCTCCTACTCACGGATAGCGGGGTAAGCCTTACACCCACGCGCCTTTGCGCATCAGCGGTTCGGCAGTACCATCCTGCGCGATGCCGTCCACATCCATTGCATCCGATCCGATCATCCAGTCCACGTGGATCAGGCTCTCGTTGGCGCCCAGCTTCGCCAGCTCCTCCGCGCTCATCTTCTCGCCGCCGATCAGGCACGTCGAATACGCCTGCCCCAGCGCAATGTGGCTCGCCGCATTCTCGTCGAACAGCGTATTCCAGAAGAGAATGCCGCTCTCCGCAATCGGCGAGTTATGCGGCACCAGCGCCACCTCACCCAGCCGCCGCGCTCCGGCATCGGTCGAGATCAGACGATTCAGCACATCCTCGCCCGCAGTCGCCGTAGCCTCCACAATCTTTCCGCCTTCGAACTTCACCTGGATGTTCTCGATCAGCGAGCCCTGGTGCGAGAGCGGCTTCGATGCCTTCACCACGCCATCCACACGATCCTTGTGCGGCGTCGTAAAGCACTCCTCCGTCGGAATATTCGGCTGGCAGTACACACCGTTGCCCGCTGTCGTTCCGCCACCGGCCCACAGATGATCGTCAGCCAGACCGACCTTCACATCCGTCGTCCCGTCCGCAGACTTGAAGTGCAGCGCCGCATAGCGCTTCGCATTCAGAAAATCCACGCGCTGCTTCAGGCGCTCGCCGTGCTGCTTCCACGCCGCGACCGGGTCATCCACGTTCACGCGCGAGGCCGCAAAGATCGCCTCCCACAACTTGGCTACGGCAGCATCCTCCGGCTCGCCCGGAAAGACCAGCTTCGCCCACTCCGGCGTCGCCGCCGCCACAATCGTCCAGTTGATCTCGTGCCGCGTGATCAGCTCCATCGCCGGTTTGCCTGCCTTGGAGGCGGCAATGTTGGCCCGCGAGACCTTCTTCGGGTCCTGCTGCGCCAGCAGCGCCGGGTTCGCACCCGCAATCGCCAGCCGCGCCGCGCCCGAGCGGAAGCCGTTCGCCACGCCCTCCTGCAGCCACACCGGGGCGTAGTCGAAGCTCGCATCCTGTGCATACTTGTAACGCGCCAGCGTGCTCGGATCGTCGCCATAGAGCGTCGTCACCAGCACAGCCCCGGCCTTATACGCCTGTTCGGTGATCTTGCGGGCCAGCGGCAGCGCATCCATCGGGGCCGACATGATCAGCTCCTGACCCTCCTTCAGGCCAAGACCAACCTTCACCGCGACCTCGGCCAGGCGGTCCAGCTTCTCATCCAGGCTCAACGTCGAAAACTTCGGGGCGGCAACTTCAGCAGCGCTCATCGGCAGAATCTCTCCTTCTCTGAAATTCTATCGTTCTTCGCCTCCAGCCTCACTTACGCCCGTGCAGGCAGGCTCACATCGGCGCGGCGAAGAAACATCCCCGCATAACTCCACACCCGATGTTCCGGGTATCCCGGGATCTCCAGCGAAAGCTCCGGCGCACGCCACTGATCCTCAAGCACATAGCCGATCTCCTTCAACCCGGCGATCACCTGCTCGCGATTGTGCAGCATGCACGCCGTATGGCTGAAACCGTTATCCTGCACCGTGGCCACCGGCTCTCCATCCGACATCGCCGTCCGGTTGATCAGCACATACGGAGGCTTCTGCTTCAACTCCAGGATCATCTGCGCAAATGGCTTCTCGAAGTAGTGCAGGCATCCGCAGGCGATCAGCAGATCCACGCCCGACGCATCCTGCCAGCTCTCGCTGAACGTCAGCTGCGAGGCGTCGCGCTCCTTCGCCAGCTCCCGCCCCCGTCGCACATTCTCCGGCAGATCCATCACCGTCCAGGTGACACCCTCCAACCCCTTCAGATACTTCGAGTAGCAATAAAAGAGATTGCCGACGTTCCCGCCCAGGTCGAAGACACTCCGCACCGCGGGCAGCACCTTCTCCATGTAATACAGCGCGGCGTAGTCACTCGGCCTTGCGCTCTCATTCAACTGGAGATGCAGATTGGCGTATTCCTTGCTCTCATGCCCGCTCCCGCCCAGGCCCGCCAACGAGCTCTCGGCCTCCCCCAGCGTGCGAAACGGCCTGCGGTACACCAGCAACTTGCTCAGGGTCGACCGGCCAATAGCGTTGCTCTTCGCCGCATCCAGCAGCGACTGGCCTCCCGGAACGCGGCTCATGCCTCGAACCAGGCTAGCCGTAAGACGAACACGTCCAACGCTCATACAATCCTCTCCACAAGGAAGAATCGTTACGCCTTATGACGCAAAAAACGAGCCCGTGGGGAGGATTCTGACTGGCCTAAAAACTTAGCAGCTGACCAGCGTCGGGGCAAGCAAATACCATGCAAAAAGCAAACGGGCGAGGATCTCTCCCCGCCCGCTGAACGTACCGGCTTTTCAGGTGATTACACCTGGTCGTAGACGTCCTGGAAGTCGTACACGCCGCTGCGCCGCCCCGAAAGCCACTCCGCCGCCCTCACCGCACCCTCGGCAAAGCCACGCCGCGAGCTGGCATCGTGCGTCAGGACAATCTTGTCGGCACCGCTCTTCGCCTCAAGCACATGCAGCCCCGCCGCATCGCCCACGCGATTCGCCTTGATCGGCACCTCGACGCCAGTGGCTGCCTTCACCACCTGGGCCAGCGTAATCGCCGTCCCCGAAGGGGCATCCATCTTCGTCACGTGATGCGTCTCTTCGATCGTGAAGGTATAGCCCGAGTTCTTCAGCAGCTCGCCCATGCGCTTCGCCATCTGGAACATCGTCTGCACGCCAATCGAGTAGTTGGTGCCGTACAGCAGGGACGCTCCCCTGCGCTCGGCCAGCTCCTTGGCCTTGTCCAGCCTGTCGTACCAGCCCGTCGTACCGATCACCATCTTCGCGCCGGTCGCCAGCACCGCGCGCATGTTCGAGAGCACCGCCTCCGGCGTCGTGAAGTCGATCACCACGTCAAAGCCGGCCACAAACGGAGGCGTCAGCGCCCCCGCATTGGCATTTTCCTTGGCATCCAGCACGTGAACGCTGTGGCCGCGTTCTGCCGCCACCTCCGCCACAAGCTTCCCGGTCTTCCCATGCCCCAGTACAAGCACACGCATCGTTAGAATCCTTCCCTATGCCTTGCTTTCTACAGGCACGTGCGCGGTCACGTCAAAGATCGCCTCATCCGGATCGGCGAAGAAGTGCCGGTGAAGGCTTCGGATCGCCTCCTCCACATCGTCCTCATCGATCATGAAGCTCATATTGATCTCGCTGGCGCCCTGCGAGATCATGCGCACGTTGACGTGGCTCACTGCCGTAAACACCCTGCCCGAGATCCCGTTATGCCCGCGAATATCCTCGCCGACCATGCAGATCAGGGCCTTGTTGCCCTCCATCTTCACATCGGCGATCTTCGACAGCTCCTCGCAGATATCCGGCAGCTTCTCATTCGAGTCCACACTCAGTGAGATGCTCACCTCGCTGGTCGAGACCATGTCGATCGCGCACTTGTACTTATCGAAGACATCGAAGACCGCCTTCAGATACCCATGCGACATCAGCATGCGGCTCGCGACGATATCGATGATCGTCAGCTTCTTCTTCGCCGCAATGCTCTTGAACGGGCTCTTGCACTTCGGCGCTACCGCCGTGATCTTCGTGCCTTCGTTCTCCGCGTTGCGCGAGTTCAGCACCCACACCGGAATCGACTTCTGCACCGCCGGAAGAATCGTCGCCGGATGCAGCACCTTCGCGCCGAAATAGGCCAGCTCAGCCGCCTCTTCGAAGCTGATCGTCTTCACCCGCAGCGCCTCCGGCACAATGCGCGGGTCCGTCGTCATAATGCCGTTGACGTCCGTCCAGATCTCGATCGCGCCAGCATGCAGACCACCGCCCACCAGCGCGGCCGTGTAGTCGCTTCCGCCGCGTCCCAGCGTCGTCGTAATCCCCGCCGCATTCGATCCGATAAAGCCGCCCATCACCGGCGTCTTGCCCGCGATGATCAATGGCAGCACGATCTCCGCCAGCTTGGCCTCAATCGCGGCCTCCTGCGGTGCGGCCTTGCCGTAGTTCGAATCCGTGATGATGCAGCTGCGCGCGTCCACATGCGTGCCGTTGAGCCCACGCTGATCGAACGCCGCCGCCACCATGCGGCTCGAAAGCCGCTCACCGAAGCTCACCACCAGGTCGCTCGTACGCGGCGTCAACTCACCCACCGCCGCAATGCCACGCAGCAAGTCGTCCAGGGCATCGAACTCGAACTGCACCGCCTGCTCCAGCGCCACAAACTTCTCGCTGTCCAGCAGCTCGGCTGCCGTGTCGATGTGCCTGTGACGCAGACGCGAGCTGATCGCCAGTGCGCCCGGCTTGTCGCCACGGCCAGCAGCAGCAGCAGCAGCCAGCAGCTGGTCCGTCACCTTCGCCATCGCCGAAACGACCACGATCGTCTCGAGATTCTTCTTCCTGCGGCCACCCACAATGGCTGCCGTCCGGTCCATCGCCTTGGCGTCCTCCACCGAGGTCCCGCCAAACTTCATGACTACCAGCGATTCACGTACTGAACTCAAGCCAGCACCGCCTGACCATCCGTCACCGGCACACCCAGCTTGCTCAGCCGTCCCGTGCGCGCCAGGATCTCGGCGTTGAGCACGGCAGCGCCAGCAGCGCCGCGAATCGTGTTGTGCGACAGCACAACAAACTTCCAGTCCAGCAGCGAACACTCACGCAGACGTCCCACCGTCGCCGCCATGCCATGCCCGCGCATGCGGTCCAGGCGCGGCTGCGGACGATCCACCGCACCGTCGAACTCCACCGGCTGATCGGGAGCCGTCGGCAGGTTCTGCCCACGCAGCGGAGCGAACTCCGCCCACGCGGCGAGAATCTCTTCCTTCGTCGCCTTCTTCTTGAACTTGATGCTCACGCACTCCGTGTGTCCGTCTTCCACGGGAACGCGGTTACAGTGCGCGCTCACCTTGGCATCCAGCATCTCGACCGCGTTGCCGCGCAGGTGGCCCAGCAGCTTGCCGACCTCCTCCTGCATCTTCTCTTCCTCGTTCTTGATGAACGGCACCACGTTGCCCATGATGTCGAGCGAAGGCACACCGGGATAGCCTGCGCCAGAGATCGCCTGCATCGTCGAGACAAACATGCTCTCGATGCCGAAACGCTCCTCCAGCGGCTTCAGCGCCAGCACCAGCCCAATCGCCGAGCAGTTCGGATTGGTCACAATGTACCCGCCGCTCTCCTTGCGCCACGACTGCGTCTCCAGCAGGTCGAGATGGCCGGCATTAACCTCCGGGATCACCAGCGGAACATCCGCCGTCATACGGAAGGCGCTCGAGTTCGAGATCACGGCGCATCCGGCAGCGGCAAACTTCGGCTCCAGCTCGCGGGCGATGTCCGTGTCCAGCGCGGCAAAGATAATCTTCGGCAGCTCGCCCTCGCAGAGCTCCGGCACGTTCGGCTGCACCTTCATCGCGGCAATATCTGCCGGCAGCGGCGTGTCGAGCTTCCACTTGCAGGCCTCGCCGTACGTCTTGCCTGCGCTGCGGTCGCTGGCTGCAAGCCAGGCGATCTCAAACCAGGGGTGATGATGCAAAAGCTGAATGAATCGCTGACCAACCATTCCGGTCGCGCCAAGAATGCCAACCCGTCGCCGTTCCATAGTGCCTTAAGGATACCCGACGACGTTGCGCCGCGCCACGGCTGCGCCAACCTCTTTCCGCTTCTGCTCCGGTAGATTGCCGGTCAGTCGTCGCGCCGCCGGCGGCGGCTGTAGCTTCCCCCGCCGCCGACCCACACCAGCAGCGCCACCACCAGGTGGATCACGAACCACAGGCTCAGCCCCTGGTCGAGGTAGATCAGGTACAGAATCAGTGCCCGGGGGACGATAATCGCGACGATCAGCGGCACCAGCCCCTCCAGGTGGAAGGGCACCAAAACGCCCTGCATCCACGCCACAATCAGAGCGATTCGCGGCAGGAACAGCGCGAAGACCAGAAACCAGAACGGCAGCCGATGCGAGACCAGCGCCAGGGTGAAACCATGCTCCGTCACCTGTTGCCACAACGCCACTGCTGCCGTCATTCGTTCTGTTCCTCCGCAAGGGTCTTATTGGGCCGCGAAGGTAAACTCCGCCGTCGCCTGAGACTTGGATGCAACTGTCAGCTGGAACGTCTGCTCGCCCAGCTTCTCGTGCACCGCCGCCAGCGTATAGGTCCCCGGAGGCAGCCCCTCGATCGAGAACCTGCCGTCCGCATCCGTCACGGCAAAGAACGGCGTCGCCGACACGTTGATAAACGCATTCATCCACGGATGGTTGTTGCACCGCACCGGGATCATCACCTCCGGCGTATCGAACCGCCGCTGCTCCGGCGCGCCCTTCGGCCCCTCGGAGACGTCCACCCCGGGATTGCTCTGCGGCATCGTGTGAATGTTGTGCATCGTCCCGTCGGAGTTGCGGAACTCCACCACGCCGCCCTTCATCACTGCGATCACATGCGGCACATAACGGCAGCCCACCTGGTCCAGCACCACGGGAGCCGACGTCATCGGCCCGGCCTGCATCGCCGCCGCCGGTCCGCTCTTAACGTAGACATACACGTTCGCCAGCCCGCCGTTGTTCACAACGTACTGCTCGGTCAGGTTCGCGGCGCCCTTGCCGCACGCCGGGTCCATCGTCATGTCGATCTGCAGCCGCGCCGGGGCCTGCCCCTTGAAGTGCACCACGCCCGTCACCGAGCCTGCATTGGGATCGGCCACGAACTTCGCTACAGCCTTCGCCGCGCCGTCCGCCGCACCCTTCGTAGAAACACGATCGGGCTTGCACCCGGCAAGCCCGATCGTCACAGCTATCGCCAGCCCTGCGGCCAGCATGTTTTTCTGCGTCGTCTGCATGGCGGCCTACTTCGCCGCCACCGGAGACTCCATCGCCGCCAGCACTGCATCGGCGAAGGCCTTCGTTCCGGCCGAGCCGCCTACGTCGCGCGTCAGCGTCTTGCCCTCGCGGTACACCTGCTCGATACCCGACTGCACGCGCTCCGCGGCCTCGGCCTCGTTCAGGTGATGCAGCATCAGCACCGCCGACTGCAGCAGCGCCGTCGGGTTCGCCTTGTCCTGTCCGGCAATATCCGGGGCCGAACCGTGCACCGCCTCGAAGATCGCGCACTCCGCGCCCAGGTTCGCTCCGGGAACCAGTCCCAGGCCGCCCACGAACGCGCTGCACAGGTCGCTCAGAATGTCGCCGTACAGGTTCTCCGTCAGGATGATGTCGTACTGATACGGATTCAGCACCAGCTGCATGCAGGTGTTATCGACGATGTGCTCCTTGTACTCGACCTCCGGGAAGCCCTCCGACACCTTGCGGCAGCAGCGCAGGAACAGGCCGTCCGACAGCTTCATGATGTTGGCCTTGTGGATCGCATGGATCTTCTTGCGGTTATGCTTCTTCGCATAGTCGAAGGCGAACTGCGCGATGCGGCTCGAACCCTTCTCCGTGATGATCTTCAGCGCCTGCACCACGCCCGGCACAACCTCGACCTCAAGACCCGAGTACAGGTCCTCCGTGTTCTCACGGACGATGATCATGTCGATGTTCGGGTACTTCGTCTCCAGACCGGGCAGGCTCTTCACCGGGCGGAAGTTCGCATACAGGTCGAACTTCTTGCGCAGCGTCACGTTGATCGACGAGAAGCCGCCGCCCACCGGGGTCGTCACCGGTCCCTTGATCGCCACCTTGTTCTGCTCGACCGACTCGTACAGGGCCTTCGGGATGTACTCGCCCGTCGCCTCAAAAGCATCCGCGCCGGCAGCATACTCATGCCACTCGAAACCCACTCCGGTAGCCTCACCCGCGGCCTCCAGAACCTTGACCATTGCCCCTGAAACCTCCGGTCCAATGCCATCGCCCGGAATCAACGTAATCTTGTGTGTCCTCTTCGTCGCCATCTCTCTCCTTCTGTCTTCGTCCTGAGAATCAACCGTCAACGGCACCACACCGCCGACAAAAAACTTCATTCCTGCCACAACACATCGCGGCGAAGCTCTGTCGGAGCCCCGCCGCGCATCGTTACTTCCGTCTCTTCTGGCCCAGCAACTGCTCCAGCTCCTGCTTGAACTCGTTCACGTCCTTGAAGTCGCGATAGACGCTGGCGAAGCGGATATAGGCGACCGTGTCGATCTCCTGCAGCCGCGACATAATCAGCTCGCCCACCTCAGAGGTCGAACGCTCGCGTTCCGGCGAGTCCACCACAAAGGACTCCGTCTCATCGACGATCTGTCCCAGCTTGCCTGCCGGAACCGGCCTCTTCTCGCACGCGTGCAGCAGGCCGCTCAGGACCTTCTGCCGGTCAAACTTCTCCCGGCGGCCGTCTTTCTTGACCACCATGTAGGGAATCTCGTCGATCCGCTCGTATGTCGTAAACCGTTTGTTACAGCCTTCGCACTCGCGCCGCCGACGGATGGAATCCGCCTCTTTGCTCTCACGCGAATCCACCACACGGTCCTGGGTAAAGCCACAATAGGGGCACTTCATCGCTCTGCCACGATTCTAGCAGCGAGCACCCACCCCTCGCATCGGCATGCAGGCTCTACTCCTGCGCCGCGACCACTTCCCTGCCCGCCTCTTCGCTCTCTACGGCCAGCTTCTTCAGGCTCACATGATCCAGCCGTGCGCAGATCAGGCCTGCCGGAATGATGCAGAGAAAGGTCACCGTCAGCAGCATCGCGCCGCACGCCGTCGCCGCCTCCACCGGGGCGCCGTAGAAGGCATGCATCGCCGTCGCTGTCACCGCGATCTGCGTAAACCAGCCCACGATCGGCAGCTGCAGCAGGCTGCCGCCGATGCTGGCCGCCATCAGCAGCATTGTCTGCGAGAACGTCAGATTCGCCAGCTGCGGCGTCTCCACAAAAGCATGCGCCGTCTGCACATAGGCCAGCGCGATCAGACCCCACATCGTCAGCGAGATCAGCGTCACCACCAGCAGCTCACGGCCCGACTTCAGCCCCTTCAGGCCGTCGCGGAATCCCTCGATCTTCTCCGCAATGCTCTCTGCGATCCCCGCCGAAAGCGGCTTCAGAATCGTCCGCGCAAACCCGGCCACCGCGCCGCCCGCTACCCGCACCACGTAAGCGAAGATGGCAATCGCCAGCGTCACCAGCAGGCTGCCGCGGCCCACCTTCATAAAGGTGGCGTAATCCGGCGTATTCTTCGGCGCGAACGCCAGCGCCGACGAGAACACCAGTGCCGCTGCTCCCAGGTCGAACATCCGCTCCAGCGTGTAGACCGCAACCTGCGACGCCAGCGAAAGGTTGATCTTCCGCGCCACCAGGTACGGCCGCGAAAGATCCGCCAGCCGCCCGAACAGCGCCACCGCCGTAAAGCCCGTAAACTGCGGCCCCACCAGCGATCCCACCGAGACCTCCTTCATCGGCCGCACAATCACCCGCCACCGCACCGCGCGCAGCCAGTAGCAGAAGTAGATCATTGCGATCGCCGTCAACAAGTGCCCGGGGCTCGCATGTTTCAGCTGTTCGACAAACGTCCCCCAGTCAAAGTGAATCCTGTCGCGATAAAGAAAGACCACTACCGCCAGTGCGCCCACCAGGACACCCCACAGCGCCGCTCCACGACCCTTCATCGCGCCCTCACCTTGCCTGCGCAGCGTGCGCGACAGCCGGATGTCCGGCCTGTGCCATCTGCGCGGCAGCCCCATGGGCCGCCTTCTTCCTGCGATTGAACTCCCGGATCACCCGTGCCACGTACACCTGCGTCTCGTGATACGGCGGAATCCCGTGATAGTGATCGACCGCTCCCGGACCGGCGTTGTACGCTGCCACAGCCAGCACCACATTATCGTGATACCGCGTCAGCAGCTGGTCCAGATACGCCGTGCCACCCGCTATATTCTGCTCCGGCGCAAAGGCATCCTTCACGCCCAGGTCCGTCGCCGTCTTCGGCATCAGCTGCATCAGTCCGCGAGCTCCCGTGCGCGACACCGCCCGCACCTGCCCATCGCTCTCCGCCTTCACCAGGCTGGCCAGCAGATCTTCATCGATGTTGTGCTCCGTGCCGGCGTGCGACAGCATCGTGTGCATCTCCTCGTGCGTCAGCTTCGACTCCGCTACGGCAGGCACTACAGTCGCTGTCACCGGTCTGGCCGCCGCCACAGGAGCATCGGGCACCATCTCCACCCGCACCACCGAATCCGGCGCGACCTCAAGATAGTTGTCCGTCCCGGCGAGATACAGCCTCACCTTGTCGCCAACCGTCTCCCGCCGTACACAGTCCACTTCAAAGCCGTTCTTCAGCACGACATGCTCGCCCGCCTGCGCAGCAGGAACAGCCGCCGCGACCACAGCCGCAGCCAGCCCCAGACGAACCCAAAACTGAAGTGGAGAACGCATCATTCTCTCAAAGCCTACCATCCCTGGCAGATCAATCCGACTTCCCCGAACGGGCCATCACCGGCATCTCCAAAGCGTCATCCAGTGCCGCTTCAATCACTTCAGCGACTCCGTCGGCGTCGTGCCTCGATCCCACCACCCAGCCACGCCCGGCAGCGATCTCCTTCAGGTCCGGGGGCGCATTCCCCATCAGCACCGCGCTGCCCGCCGCATCCAGCATGGAGACATCGTTCCAGTTATCCCCGATCGCCAGGATCTCCTCTGCCTTCAGGCCCCTGCGCCCCGCCAGCTCCATCACTGCCGTCCCCTTGCTGCACCCCGCCGGAAGAATATCCACGATGCACAGGTCCCGCTCCGGATACTCCGTCCGATGCAGCGCCGCCTCCGGCAACACCGCCGGAGCCTCGACTCCCTCGCGCCTCACCTCTGCCCGGCGCAGCGGCGCCAGCCCTACCCCCAGCACCTTCGGATCGGTCAGCAGCAGCGCCTCCGCCTCCCGCATCCGCTCGATCGTGCCGCACAGCATCATCTGGATCATGCCCTCGCGTCCCAGCGACTCCTCGATCGGAACCACCTTCTCGATATAGCGCGCATTGGCCGTCATCCACTTGCCGATGCTGCCCTGCAGCTCCTCCGCGCCCTCCACCACCAGCGCGCCGTGGGTATCGTCGCCATCGGCCATCACGCGGTCGAAGGTCACCAGCAGCGCCCGGCGAAACTCACCGATCTGGCGGCACAGCCACTCGCCCGTCTCCCGCCGCAGCAGCGACCGTCCCAGCAGCTCCGCTCCCACCGTGCGAATCACCGCGCCATTCGAGGTAATCAGTCCGTTCTCTTCATTCAGTCCCAGGCCACGCAACACCTTCATCGCATAGCTGTGCCTGCGGCCGGTCGCAATCACAATCTCCACACCCGCGCGCTCCGCCGCATGCATCGCGGCAAGATTCCGCGCACTGACCTGGCCGTCCGGACCCACCAGCGTCCCATCCATATCCACCGTCACCATGCGTATCCGTCGCTTCGTCATCGCTGCATATTCTCTCATCCCACACGCATAAATATCCATAAATTGTTCTACGTCAACCATTTACGAGATATTAACTGGACGAAACCCCGTCCCGGCGAGCATCCTTAACCCAGGCACCACAAAGGCTGTTTTATGTTTCACAAGAATGCAATCACTCCTATCAGGAGCAGTTTTACCTCACCCTCCCTCCTTCAGGAACCGAACCTCGATCAGGTCCAGCAGGCTAGGAAGCCGCGCGCGTGCTGCCGCCTGGCGTGGGTTACGAATGGACCGCGATGTCGTATCAGGAAAAGCTGGTCGGCAACTCCGCTTACTGGGTGTTCGGCGTCGGCGTGCTGCTGGTGTTCTGCGTACTGGCCGCGCAATACGAAAGCTGGCTGCTGCCGCTCGCCGTCGTGCTCGCCGTGCCGATCGCGCTGCTCGGCACGGCGACCACGCTCGCCGCGCTCGGCGCCGCGAACAATCTGTATACGCAGATCGGACTCGTGCTGCTGATCGCGCTGTCGGCGAAAAACGCCATCCTGATCGTCGAGTTCGCGCGGCATCTGCGCGAGCGCGGCGCGAGCATCGCCGACGCCGCTGTCGAAGCCGCGCGCCTGCGTCTGCGGCCTATCATGATGACCTCGTTCGCGTTTATTCTCGGCGTCGTGCCGCTCGTGATCGCGACCGGCGCAAGCGCGAGCGCGCGCCGCTCGCTCGGCATCGCGGTATTCTCCGGCATGCTGGCGTCGACGTGCATCGCGGTATTGTTCATTCCGTCGTTCTATGTGCTGCTGCAACGGTTGACGGAACGGCGCGCGGCACGGCACACCCCGCCCCCGCCCGACAAACCCGGCAATCCGCACGTCGCATAGCGCACAAGGAGTGTTGCATGGATCGCCCCGCCAGAATCATCGTGCTCGACGACGAAGCCGAATTGCGCAATATGCTGCAACGCTTCCTGAGCGGCCACGGTTTCGACGTCCGCGTCGTCGAGGACAGCAAGCGGCTCAACCGCTATTTGCAGCGTGAGCCGTACGACGTGCTGGTGCTCGATCTGATGATCGGCGAAGAAAACGGCCTCGAAGTCTGCAGCCGTTTGCGCGCCGAAGGTCACACGCTGCCTATCCTGATGCTGACCGCGAAAGGCGATCCGCTCGACCGCGTGATCGGCCTCGAAACCGGCGCCGACGATTACCTCGCGAAGCTGTTCCTGCCGCGCGAACTGGTCGCGCGGATCAATGCGTTGCTGCGTCGCCAGAAAATCGCGTCGGGCGATCCGGGCGTCGCCGCGCAAACCGTGCGCTTCGGCGAATTCACGCTGGATATCGGCAAGCTGCGGCTATCGCGCGGCGCCGAGGCGCTCGATATCCATTCGGCACAGATGCTGTTGCTGGTCGCGCTGGCGTCGTCGCCGAACCGCGCAGTCAGCCGCGACAACCTGATCGCGCGCGCACGCGGCCGCGATCACGACGCGCTCGACCGCAGCATCGACGTGCAGGTGCTGCGGCTCAGACAGATCGTCGAAGCCGATCCGTCGAAGCCGCGCTTTATCAAAACCGTATGGGGCGTGGGCTACATGCTGGTCGGCGACGTCGTGTCATGAGCGACGCACCGTCGCATTTCACCCTGCGCATGCTGCTGCCGCGAACGCTGCTCGCGCGCAATATCGCGCTGCTGATCGTGCTGGTCGTGCTGGTCCAGGTGTGTTCGCTGAGCGTGCTGGTGCACTACGTGCAGCGGCCGCGCGTCGAACGCGCGGCGTCGGTGTTCGCCAGCTACGTGCAAACGCTCGATACGTTGCTCGACGCCGCGCCCGCTTCGTCGCGCGATGCGCTGGCCGAACGGCTGGGCAGTCGCGGCGAGCCGCCTGCCGCCGCTGACGCCCCGAACCACGACACGCCGCTGGACACGTACCGCACCTATCAGCGCGAGGTATTTCTGCGCGGACTGCGCGCGCATCTGCCCGCCGATATGCCCGTCGTCTGGCAGACGGAAGGCGGCCAGCGGCTGTGGATCCGCATGCACGCGCAAGGTCGCCCGTACTGGGTCGCGCTGCCAATTCCGCAAGACGCCGACGGCACGGGCGTCGAAGCCGCCGCACTGCTGTCGGTGGTGATGGCGGCGCTGGCCGCGCTGACCGGTTACCTGATCCAGCGCCACCTGAACCGCCCGTTGCAGGAACTCGCGCATGCGGCGCGGCGTGTCAGCGCCGGTGAAAATCCGCCGCCGCTCCCCACCGACGGCCCCACCGAAATCGCCGAAGTCAGCACGGCGTTCAACCAGATGACCGCCGTGTTGCAGCAGGCCGAATCGAACCGCGCGTTGATGCTGGCCGGGATTTCGCACGATATCCGCACGCCGTTGACCAAATTGCGGCTCGCGATGGCGATGTCCGGCAGCAGCCGCGAAAGCGGCAGCACCGCCGATGCCAACGCGCCCGACGACAGCTTCACGGTCGCCGCCGACGCATATCTCGATCAGATCGATACGATTCTTCAGCAGTTCATGGATTACGCGGGCAGCGGCGAGCGCGAACTCGCGCAACCCGGCGACCTCAACGCGCTGGTGTCCCAACTCGCCGCCGACTTCGCCGGTCTCGGACACGAATTCGACCTGTCGCTCGCGCCCTTGCCGCCGGTTGCATTTCGGCCCGTCAGCATGATGCGGGTACTGATGAACCTGATGCAGAACGCGATCGTCTACGGCAAAACCGGGCTCGCGGTGCGCACCTGGACCGACGCGGACGCCGCCTATGTCGCCGTCGGCGATCGCGGCGCGGGACTGGACGCGCACGAACTCGAAGCGCTGAAGCAGCCGTTCCAGCGCGGCCATAACGCGCGCGGCCACAGCGGCGGCACCGGTCTCGGGCTGGCGATCGTCGACCGGATCGCGCGGCTGCACGGTGGCGCATTGCGCTTTCTGCCACGCGACGGCGGCGGCCTCGAAGCCTGGGTCGTACTGCCGCTAAAGCCCGTGCAGTAAGGCTTTGCGCGGGATCGTGTCAGCGTGACACGGAACGACATACTTGATAGATAGCGTCACCCATGCGGTTCTCAGATACTCGCATCTGCGTGCCGCAGCCTAGTAACAGCAAACAGCGATCAGGCCAATCACGCAGCATCACGCTCCCGTGAAATCACCGATCCCGTTATCCAGTTACCAGGTTGCCATGTCTACTTCAGTCCAATCCATCGCCCTTTCGTTTGTCCGTCGCGTGGTTCGCCATGCATCAGTCGTCGTGATCGCCGGTTCCGTGTTGCTGACCGGCTGTGCTTGGCGGCGTCACGAATGCCAGCCAGTTTTCGTCGGCCACGCCTGCAAGTGCGTCCGGACAACATCTACGTCTACACGTTCGCCAGTTCGCCCGATCAGGTGAAACTCGACAGCGGCATCGCCCAACGCCTGAAGGCGACTGTCCGGCAAGCCTGCGGACGCGCAACAGGCCGAGAACGCGCAGCAGGCCAGCGACAAGGTCGCCGACGAAATCGTCGCGCGTCTGCAGAAAATGGGACTGCGCGCGATCCGTTCGGACCGTCCCGCGCCCGCCGATCAGAACGTGCTGATGGTGCAAGGCAACTTCGACACGATCGACCCGAGCAGCCGCCGTCGCCGGATGCTGGTCGGTTTCGGCGCGGGAGAAAGTCAGGTGGGCGCGCGTGCAGGTGCTGTATCAGCCGGCCGGTGGCAGTGCGCGCGTCGTGCAAAGCTTCGACGCCACCGCCGACAGCGGCCACGCGCCGGGCGTGGCGGCTACGGCCGGCGTCGGTGCCGCAGCCGGTCGCGTCGCCAGCACGGCGGCGCTCGGCACGGGCATGCATGGCGTGTCGGAAGCGAAGCACGACACGATTTCCGCCGACGCATCGCGCCTCGCCGATTCGATCGCGAAGCAGGTCGCGCAGGTCGGCGTCACGGAAGGCTGGATGTCGGCGAGTCAGGTGAAGTGACATGACGTCGTATCCGGCGAGCGCGATGTAAGTGGCCGGAAGATCGGCGGACCCTGCCCGGCCGTACCCGAACCGGCCGCGAAGCCTCGGTGGCCGGGCTGCAACGCGCCGGGCAATTGTTTCCCCGTGCGTCCGCCCTTTCATAGATCAATGTAAAATTCCGCGCAAGCATCTATCAGACAATTCCGATGAGCTTGGCGGGTTCGGGGGGTTCACGCCATTTTCACGACACGGTCTGCGGGATGTTCCTCGACACAAAGCAGAAAAGCCTAGAGGCGCGCGTGAAACAACTGACCATCCGGAAACGGATTCTTTACAGCTTCGGGACCGTTCTGGTCGTGATGCTGACGATGGCGGCGATTACCCTGTTTCAGCTGGGCGGCATCGACCGCGACGCAGAAGGGTCAGCAGCAAGACTCCGTGCCGGGCCTCTATTACGCGACCGCGATGCGCGCGGCGTGGTTCGAGAACTACACCGTCACCCAGCGACTGATCCATGTCGATAGCGATCCGGCTTCGGTCAAACGCGACAGCGCACGTCTGGTCGAAACCCAGAACACGCTCGAAAAACTGCTGAACGATTACGGCTCGACGATCTTCAGGGCTGCCGACCGCGATCTGTTCAACGACTTCAAGCAGCAGCACGCGCTGTATCTGCCCGCACAGGCCACTTTGCTGAACGTGCTGCCGACGTCGAAAGACGACGCCGCGCGAATCTTCAACGCGCAAATCACCCCGATCTGGGAAACCGGCCGCCTGTCGATGCGAAAGCTGGTCGATAACAACAAGGGTTACGCCGACGAAGCCGCCGACCGCATCCGCAGTTCGGTCGAAGCCACGCGAGTCGTGCTGATCGTCACGCTGATGATCGCCGCGGCGGTCGCCGCGATGG
>NZ_JAPWKF010000008.1 GCF_028283685.1 Edaphobacter sp.
GTCCGGGCTTGAGCGTGGGGGACTGGAAGTCGTGTTCGTAGAGGGCGTGGCCGATGTAGCGGCGGTACTTCTCGTCGGCGGGCCAGCAGTGCGGGATGGAGACGGGTTCGGGTTTGTCGGCGAGGGTGGGCTTGAAGGTCCAGCCGGGGCCGTCGAGCGAGATGCGTTCCGCAGCATGTGCGGCGAGGGGAAGTGCGGGGAGAAGAGCGGCCAGCAGAAGGCGGCGTCGCAGCTTGTTCATAAGTGTCCTCAGTGTCCTCGGGTGGCAGGGAAGATTCTACGAGACGAAAAGAAGGGCAGAGTTTGCGCTCTGCCCCTCCAGTAGGTATGCGGCAAATTTAGAAGATGAGTTTGGCTGCGAGCTGGAGTGAGCGACCATCGGCTGCGCTGGTGATGGCGCCGAAGGAGCCGTTGGTGTTGCAGCCGCCTGATCCCGAGGTGGGGGTACCGAAACTGTCTCGCGCCGTGATGGTGCAGGGAGCAGCGATACCGTTGTTGCCGCCTGCGGGAACGGTGTTGGCGGAAGCGGAGAAGGAGGTGTTCGGCAGGCCGAAGTTGGCGTGGTTGAGGACGTTGAAGGCTTCGGCGCGAAGCTGAATCTTCCAGCGCTCGGTGATCTCCGTGGTCTTGAAGATGGAGAAGTCGAAGTTTTCGGTTCCCGGTCCGCGCAGGCGGGGCAGCGAGCGCGGGACGTTGCCGAAGGTGTAGTCGGTGGGGTTCTGAAAGGCGAAGGTGTTGAACCACTTTGCGGTGCTGGGGTTCTTGATGCTGGCTGATTCGCCGGGAACGTAGTTGGGGCGGGTTGCGCTATAGGCGTTGGCGCCGGTGATGTTGAGCGGTGTTCCGGTCTGGAAGACACCGATGAGGTTGAACTGGAAGCCGCCGATGGCGCGATTGATCCAGGCGTTGCCGGAGGAGAACTTCTGGTTGCGGCCGAAGGGCAGGTTGTAGAGGGCGCTGACGGTGGCGCGCTGCGAGACGTCGGAGGGGTCAAGCGAGTACTCCGCGTGACGGTTATAGACGTTCTGGTAGCCGTTGTTGGCGGCCAGTCCGTTGAGGTAGGCGAGTGGAGAGGTGATGCTGTCTTCGAGTGTCTTGCTCATGGTGTAGCCGAAGAGCAGGATGAGCCCGTTGCGTGCCTGACGCTGTGCGGAGAGCTGCAGGGCGTGCGACATCAGGTTGGCATCGTGCGGATTGTAGACGGAGACTGAGCTGTAGTACGGGTAGGGCAGCAGGGACTGGGCGCGGGTGATGGTGGCGGCGCCGAGTGAGCCGGTGATCTGTCCTGCGTAGGGATTGGGCACGGAGGCCTGCAGGGCAAGGCGTCCCAGGCTGAAGTACTTGGGGTCGAGCGAATTCATGTTGTAACCACCGGCGGGCAGATGAACGCCATGATTGCCGACGTAGGTGGCCTGAACAACGATGGAGTAGGGAATCTCACGCTGCACGCTGAGCGTGTATTGCTGCGACATGGGCGTCTTCCAGCGAGTGGGATCCTGATACCCGGGCGACTGGCCGAGGAAGCCGAGGGGACCGAAGGCGGCGCCGAGCGGCTGCAGCGGATTGGTGGGGAAGCCGTTTTTGAACTGGAAGGCTACGAGGCGGGTGTCGTTGCCTGAAGGGTTGTAGCTGGTGTTGGTGGAGGAGAAGCCGTTGGTCTGACCGGTGTAGATCGAGTTGAACATCAGCGGGTAATACATGCCGAAGCCGCCGCGCAGGACGGTCTTGCCGTCGGCGGTGGCCTTGTAGGCGAAGCCGATGCGCGGACCGAAGTCGGTGAAGCTTTCGGGGACGAAGTTGCGGCCTACGCCGCCGGTGTTGGCGTACTGCATGATGCCCTGGAAGCCACCGGAAGAGAGGTTGGGGTTGAAGTTACTGTAGCCGTTGTTCTGCTCATAGGGCTGCTGCTGATAGTCCCAGCGCAGGCCCAGGTTGAGGGTAAGCCGGTCGGTGGGCTGCCAGTCGTCCTGCAGGAAGAAGGAGGTACTGATGGCGCGGTCGGTCTCACCGAGATTGGTGGTGATGCTGGCTGTACTGACGGCTCCGGCAAGGAAGCTGGCGTAGCTGTAGCCGGTGTTGACGAAGCCTGGAGCGGCAGCAGCACCGGAGGGATCGGAGGTGAGACCGGCGGCGAAGCTGAAGTTGCCGGAAGGCGTGTTGCGCTGGAGGTTGCCGCCGATGTTGTAGCGCAGGTCGGTGCCCATCGTCAGGGTATGGCGCTGGATGACCTTGGTGAGCGTGTCGGTGATCTGCGGCAAGGTGTAGGTGCGCAGGCCGATGGTCTGCACGGAGGCGGGCAGGCCGTTACCGACGGTGGGCAGGGCGAAGTTGGGAACGTTGGAGGGCAGGCCGAGTTGCTGGGGCCAGTTGCCGCCGGCGCTGACGGCCTGGAAGGGGAACTCCTGCCGCTCGACGGAGAGGCGCAGGTCGTTGATCAGCGTGGAGGAGAAGGTATGCGTGTCGCCGGCGAGGATTTCTTTGGCGATGTAGGTGTCGTAGCGGTTGGCGACGGTGGGATCGGGATAGTAGGTGCCACCACCGGTTCCGCCGTTGGTGAAGTTGTTGTAGTAGGCGTAGCGGACGAAGACGGTGTCCTTGTCGCTGAGACGGTAGTCGACGCGGCCGAGGGCGTTGTACATGTTGCTGATGCCGCGGTTAAGAAAGAGGAAGTTGTTGGTATTGGTAAACGCGTTGGTCGGGGTGACGTTGGGCAGCGGGTAGAAGGTGTTCTGGTAGTTGAGCGCGACCGGATCGAGGTTGGTGACCTGGTTGTTGAGGTATGGCTGGCGTGTGGCGATATTGCCGTTGATTGTGGTGGTGTAGGGATTGTAGAGCTGGATCTTGTTGCCGTTGGAGTCGGCGAGGCCGGAGAAGTCTCCGGTGCGCTGCGCGGCGGTGGGCACGGAGAGGTACTGCGGGTTGGACTGGATGAAGCGGTAGGCCTCGTAGTTGGCGAAGAAGTAGGCGCGGTTGTGGACGATGGGTCCGCCGATGGCGCCGCCGAACTGGTTGTAGCGCAGGACGGGCTTGGTGAGAGGCGGCCGGGCAAAGTAGTTGCGCGCGTTGAAGACGTCGTTGCGCAGGAACTCGTAGATGGAGCCGTGGAAGTTATTGGTGCCGGAGCGGCTGACCAGATTGACGACTCCGCCGAGGGTAAAGCCGTACTGGGCGGAGAAGGAGCCGCTCTGCACCTTGAACTCCTGGATGGAGTCGGTGTTGGGGTTGACGGCGATCTCGCCGGTGGTGGTGGAGAGATTGCTCTGGCCGTCGAGGATGTAGGAGTTCGATCCTGTGGGCGAGCCGTTGATGGAGATGGCCGAGAGGTTGGTGCCGCGATTGGCGAAGCCGGACTGTGCGACGGTGGTGTTGATGCGGACGCCGGGCGTGAGCGTGGTCAGGGCGATGGTGTTGCGTCCGTTGAGCGGAAGCTCCTGGATGGATTTTTCGCCGACGACGGCGCCGAGGGTGGCGGAGGTGGTGTCGAGGACGGCCTGCGAGGCATCGACCTGTACGGTCTCGGTGGCACCGCCGACGGAGAGCTGCACGTCGGTCTCGACGCGGGAGCCGACGGTGACGGGGATGCCGGTGGTGACGGAGGTCTGGAAGCCCGGGCGCGAGACCGTCACGCGGTAATTGCTGCCGAGCACCAATGGCGGCGAGTTGTAGAAGCCCGCGTCGTTGGTGGTGAGCGTGAACTTGTTCTGCGTGTCGAGGTTTTCGATATCGACGGTGGCACCGGTGACGGTTGCGCCGGTGGAGTCTTTGACTGTGCCGATGATGTTGCCGGTGCCCTGCTGCGCAGAGAGGGGCCCTGCAAGGAAGACAAACAGACCGAAAAAGACGAACAAAGCCGCGAGCCGGTGTCCCCGGCGCCGTGTGAAATGGTTGAACATGCGTCGCTCCTGACCGTGTAACCCGGCGTTCCAAAACGCAAAGTTAATCGGTTAACATTCGCCGGGGAGCTTAGATTCGGCCATAAAGGCTTGTCAAGCAATTTTCTGAAATGCGGCACGTCTTTGGGAAGACCGCAGGCTTGTGAGCTTGCGGCGGTCTGCAGAAAAGTTCAGCTACGGTTGCAAATAACGAAATGTGGCGTGTCCCGTTCGTCGTGGGCTCAGGCGGTTTTGCCTTCGGAGAGAGTGAAGGGAAGCAGGATGCGGCGGCGCGGCTGGGCGGGCTTTTCGATGGAGTCGATGAGCATGTCGGCGGCGAGCTGCCCCATCTCGAAGGTGGGGATGAAGAAGGCGCTGGGTCGCGGCCGCAGACCGCCGGCGTTGGCCGAGTTGGCGCGGGCGAGGATGGCGACGTCGCCGGGAACACTGAGCTGGCGTGCTTCGACGTAGTCGTACATGTGCACGAGCAGAGAGTCGTCGGCGGTGAAGATGGCGGTGGGGCGATCCTTGCGGCGGGAGAACCAGCCATCAAGGATGGTGAAGGCCTTGACCTGGTCGTACTCGGTGCAGCCGATGTGTTCGGGCTTCAGCTCGAGGCCAGCTTCGGTGAGACCACGGCGCAGGCCCTGCAGCAGATGAATGTGGGTGGGCAGCGTGGCGGCTCCGCTGAGGAAGGCGATGCGGCGGTGGCCTCGGTCGACGAGATAGCGTACGGCGGATTCGGCGAGCGCGGCGTCATCGACGCCGACGTAGTTGATCGCCGCACGGCCGTAGTAGGAGTTGATCATCGTGAAGTGAATCTTCGCAGCATCAAGCTCATGGATGGTGTCGTTGATGTCGCGCGTGGTGCAGGAGCGCGTGTTGATGAAGATGAGGCCGTCGGTGAAGCGGCTTTCGAGGATCTGGTCGCGAGTGGCGCGTCCGGGACGGCCGGAGGGCGAATAGATCAGCAGGTTGTAGCCGCGGCGCATGACGGTGGCCTGGATGCCGGAGAGAGCCTGCGCGATGAACTGGTTGAAGAAGATGGGATCGCGCATGGGGACCATGAGGCCGAGCAGGCGGGTGCGCCTTTCGGCGAGGGCTTTGGCGAGCTCGTTGGGAGCGTAGCCGAGTTCCTTGGCGATCTTCTGGATAAGCTCGCGCTTGACGGCGCTGACGCGGGTGGTGTCTTTGTTGTTGAGCGCGATCGATACCGCGGCGACGGAGACGCCTGCACGCTTGGCGATATCGGATAGCTTGGGTGCGGACATGAACGAGGTGCCTCCGGCCGGGTAGATAACAACAACGCCAGTTGCCTTCCAGTCTAAAGAGTTCTGCCGCGTTCGTGTCGCGCGGGTCCGACGTTCCGGGACTTCAATGATGCTTTATGCTGCAAGGGACCAGAGGGAGAGGGCCGGATGGACCGCAGAGAATTTATTGCGTATGGCGCTTCTGCGCTATTGAAGGCAAAGAGCAACCCGGCGGAAGAAGCCCAGCCGGTGGTTGGAGCGTCGAGCAATGTGCAGGCCCTGGCATCTGTCGGCAAGACGAACATTGTGATGATTATGGCGGACCAGCTGCGCCAGGACTGCGTGGGCGTGTATGGCAACCGGGTGATTCGGACGCCGCACCTGGACCGGCTTGGGAACGAGGGAATTATCTTCGAGCAGGCCTATAGCTCGACGCCAAGCTGCACGCCCGCCCGAAGTGCGCTGATGACGGGGATGAGTCCGTGGAAGCACGGGATGCTTGGCTACTCCAATATTGCGACCAATCCCTATCCGGTGGAGAAGGCGCGCGCGTTGTCGGAGGCGGGATATTTCACGATGGCCGTGGGGAAGAACCACTACTATCCGATTACGAATCCGCATGGTTACAACCATATGGTGACGGACGAGCACTGCAGCTACTGGTTCGATCAAAGTGGACCGCAGACGGCTCAATCGTATGAGCCGCGTTGTGATTACGAGTCGTGGTTCTGGTCGCAGATGCCGGACAAAGATCCGCACAAGACGGGCCTGGGCTGGAATGACCGTACGGCCAAACCATTTGTCTTTCCGGAAGAGATGCACGCCACGTATTGGACGGGGACGACGGCGGTGCGGTTTCTGGAGCAGTACGAGCGCAAGGATCCGTTCTTTCTGAAGGTGTCATTCATTCGTCCGCACAGCCCGTACGATCCGCCGGAACGATTCTTCAAGATGTATGAAAAGGCCGACCTGCCCAAAGCAGAGGCCGGTGAGTGGGCAGTGAAGTATGAGCCGCGCAGCAGCGAGCGCGACGACCTGTGGCATGGCAAGCTGAGCGACGAGATGATCCGCAACTCGCGCCAGGGCTACTACGGCTCGGTCTCATTCATGGATGAGCAGGTCGGACGCATTCTTGAGGTGTTGGAGCGGCGGGGCATTCTTGAGAGTACGCTGATCGTCTTTTTCTCGGACCACGGGGATATGCTGGGCGATCAGAACATGTGGCGCAAATCGTATGCGTATGAGCAGTCGGCGCATATTCCCATGCTGATGCGAGTGCCGAAGTCGATGGGGCTGCGGCGCGGTCAACGGGTGGAGGGCACGGTGGAGCTGCGGGATGTGCTGCCGACGTTTCTTGAGGTCGCCGGGGTGGATGCTCCGAAGAGCATGGACGGCCGCAGCATGCTGGAGCTGGTGCGCAACGGGAAAGAAGGATGGAGGGAGTACCTCGATCTGGAGCACGACCTGACGTACGACAGGACAAATCACTGGACAGCACTGACGGATGGCAGGTGGAAGTACATCTTCCATGCCTTCGATGGGCAGGAGCAGCTCTTCGACCTGAAGAAGGATCCCAATGAGCTGAACGATCTTGTGGCGAAGAGCAGTTCCGGCAAAGATCTGGCGATGTGGCGCGGCCGCATGGTGGAGCATCTGCGCGAGCGCGGGCCGGAGTGGGTGGAGGGCGACAGACTCATGCTGCGCCCGAAGAGCATGCTGCACTCGCCGAACTTTCCGGGCTACGTCCCGATGGAGAAGATCGCCGGGTGGCGATGAGGCTTCAGCGCAGGACGAAGGCGTAGAGCGTGTCGCCTGCGGCGGCGACGAGGTACTGGAGGCCGTCGAGCTCGTAGGTGATGGGGCCGTTGCTGACGATGCTGCCTAGTCCAGCGTGCCAGAGGATGGTGCCGTTGGCTGCGTTGAAGGCGACGAGGTTGGTGGTGGTGTCGCCGGTGAAGAGCAGATTGCCCGCAGTGGTGAGGATGCCGGAGCGTCCGCCGGAGCTGGGCCACTTGTGATTCCAGCGCACCTTGCCGGTGCGGTAGTCGAAGGCACGCAAGGAGGCCTCGGACCAGCCGCCGCGATCGTTACCCGCCCAGCCTTCGGGCTTCTTGTTGTTGTCGTAGATGTAGTAGACGCTGTAGGCGTCGTACGCCGGAACATAGAAGAGGCCGGTCTGCGGGCTGTAGCTGGGCGGATACCAGTTGGCTGCGCCTGCCTGGTTGGGCGAGACGAGTGCGCCGTTAGTGTGGGCCATCTTCTCCGGGTTGGGGATGGGTGAGCCGTTCTTGCTGACGCCGAGGGTCCAGTTCTGCATGGCGAAGGGGGTGCTCAGCAGGTTTTTTCCGGTAGCGCGATCGAGCAGGAAGTACCAGCCGTTGCGGCTGGCCTGCGCGACGAGCTTGCGATGCTTGCCATCGATGATGCCGTCGATCAGCACGGGCGTCTGCACGGCGTCCCAGTCGTGGGTGTCGTGCGGATTGGGCTGGAAGTACCAGACGAGCTTGCCGGTGTCGGGGTTGAGGGCGCAGATGGTGGAGGTGTAGAGATTGTCGCCGAGGCGGGCGAGACCATTGATGACGGGCTGCGCGTTGCCGGTGCCGAAGTAGTAGAGATTGAGTTCGGGATCGTAGGTGCCTGCCACCCAGGTCATGCCGCCGCCGTGCATCATGGCCTCGTCGTTGGGCCAGGTCTTGGCCTCGGGATCGCCGGGGTTGGGATGGTCGTACCAGCGCCATTGCAGGGCTCCGGTCTCGGGATCGTGAGCCTCGATGTAGCCGGGGTTATCGAAGTCGTCGCCGCTGATGCCGACCATGACGTGGTTCTTGACGATGACGGGAGCGACGCTGCCGAAGTAGAACTGGTCCGGATTGCCGATGGAGGCATGCCACTTTTCTTTGCCCGTGGTGCGATCGATGGCGACGAGGTTGCAGTCTTCGGTCTCGAAGTAGACGGTGTTGCCGAGGACGGCGGCGCCACGGTTGCCGATGGTCTCACCACCCTTGCTGGCCCAGTCGAACTGCCAGAGCTTGCGGCCGGTACGCGCGTCGACGGCCCAGACGTGGCTGGGCACGGTGAAGTAGAGTACGCCATCGACCTCGAGCGGCGTGGCGGAGATGCGCTTGCCGCCGCCGGTGGTCGTCTCGACGCGGAAGTTCCACGCGGGCTGGAGCTGTTTGACGGTGGCGGTGTTGATCTTCGTCAGCGGGCTATAGCGGCGGCCGGAGTAATCGCCGTTGTAGGTGGGCCAGCTGTCGGTGAGCTTGTTGAGCGCGGCGGTGTCCTGTGCGCGCACGCAGGCAGGGGCGAGAGACAGGGCGAGGAGAGAGGCCGTCAGCAGCTTCATTTCAGGGAGTCCAGATAGGTGGTCATGTTGTGCATGTCGGCGTTGGTGTACTTGCGGAGCAGTTCCTCATGCGCTGTGTAGGGATTGTCGGTGGTGACGGTGATGCCGGGGACGCGGTTGAAGGAGAGCGTCTCGCCGGACTTTTCGCGGAGCATGACGGTGAAGTCGTCGATGTGAACGACGTCGCCGGTGTAGGTCTTACCGGAGCGCAGCTTCACGGTGACCTGTACTTTTTTCTTGAGGAAGAGGCCGGAGTTGGGGAAGAGGAACTTCTGCTGCAGCGCGGAGGCGGAGTACTTTTTACCGATGCCTGCGAGGTCACCGGTGACGGAGTGGCACTTGGTGCAGCCGCCGGCGCCGTTGAAGTAGGCCTCGCCAGCCTGGGCGTCACCGTTGAGCAGGCCGGTGGGCTGCGAGTTGCCGCCGCTGCGCAGAATGCCGTTGATGGAGGCGGTGAGGAACTGCGAGAGATCGCCGAGCTGCTTGTCGTTGAACTTGTAACTGTGACCGGGCAGTGTGGTCAGCAGCGGTCCGAGCTCCTTGCCGTAGAGCATCTCGCGGCGATCGTGGAGGACGGGAAGCGAACGGATGAGGTCGGGTCCGTTGGCGGTGCCTCGCGCGTCGTCGCCGTGGCAGCTGGCGCATTTGCCCGCGTAGATAGCGGCTCCGCGATCGCGGCGGTCGGGATCAACGGGCGAGTGGGGGAACTGTGCCAGCAGGGGCACAGATATCAGGGGTAACAGGGCAGTGACCTGCAGAGATCTCAGCAACAGCCATTTCACTTCGTCCAACTCCAGGGCCGATGGGTTGTTCAGCAGTTTACAGAATGACGCGTAACGTGTGCCTGCGGCAGCACATCCTTTATACTGGCTCGCCAGCACAGGAGACAGGATGAACCGTCGCGAATTTTCAAGATTGTCGGCCGCCGCATCACTTGCAACACTGCTTCCGGGCCATAAGGCCCTTGCCTCCAACGCAGCAATGCCGCCTGTGAGTGGCGGGCAAAAGTTTTCGGTGATGTTGTGGTCCTTGCCCAAGGGGCTGAGCTTTGATCAGCGGCTGGAGCTGGCTGCTGCCGCAGGATTCAACGGTGTCGAAGTCGGCAACGAGTACGAGAAGTGGACCAAAGACGAGTGGAAGCACAACCTGGACAAGCTGCATGAACTGGGTCTTGCAGTAGACAGCGCTGTACCGGGGCGCAATCCGCTGGCGAACCACGCCAAGCGGCAGGCGCTGCACGACGACCTGATGGCCGCGATCCCGGGAGCGAAGGAGCTGGGCTGCAAGCAGTTCATCTATACGGCTTATACGCGCGTACCGGGGCAGACGCCGGAGCAGCAGCGGGCTGCGATCGTCGACTCGCTGAAGTATGCGGCGGACCTTCTGGAGAAGGACGAGATCGAGATCGTACTGGAGCCGATCGATCTGTTGGAGTATAAGGATGAGGCTGTGAACAGCGTGGCCGAGGCCTTTGAGATCACACGCGCGGTAGGCAGTCCGCGGATCAAGGTCCTGTACGACTTCTACCATGAGCAGCGCCAGGCCGGAAATCTGATCGAGAAGCTGGAGAAGAACATCGACCAGGTGGGGCTGGTGCATATCGCCGATGTGCCCGGGCGTCATCAGCCGGGTACCGGTGAAGTTAACTACAGCAACATCTATCGCAAGCTGGCGGAGCTGCACTACGACCGCTATATCTGCATGGAGTTTTCGCCGGTGGGCGATCCGGTGAAGGTGCTGAAGGCCGCACGGCTTGAGGCGATTGAAGCGATGAAGCTTGGGTGAAGCTCGTCGCGGAGAAGGGCTGAGGATGATTTATCCTCAGCCCCTCTAACACCACTCTTTGATTAAAGAGTTCCTCGGCCAACCCTCGGCACGGTGCGCTATCGAGCGCAGATTATGTGCGTACGATGTTCCTCAACCATGCAGTCAACGTCCAAAACGATCTTCGCCTGACGCGGGTTACAGCATTCCGCTTCTTCGTGTGGGAGGCGTTTTGCTTGATGCGTGTTGGCGTTCAGCAGCCGATTCTGCCGCGTTTCACGATGGTGCTGGTGCCGACGGGAGCTGCGCCTTCACCGGTCCACGGCTGACACTGCGGGCACCAGTAGGTGGAGCGTGCGCCGAGTCCCTGCCTGCGCATCATGATGGCGGTGCCGCAGCGGCGGCATTCCTGCCCCTGGCGGCCGTAGACCCACAGTCGTTCTTCGCGATCCATCGCGTGCGTTGTGCGGCGGTTGCCGGAGTACGTGACGATGGCGTGGCTGCCGTCGTTGATGTTGGCGCGCATGTAACGCTGCGCGAAGTCGACCATCGTCTCCATCTCTGTTTGCGTCAGCGTAGGCATCGTCCGAAACGGATGCACCCTGGCCGCGAAGGCGACCTCGCTCTTGTAGACGTTACCGAGACCTGCCATCACGCGCTGGTTGAGCAGGGCGTTGCCGACCTCTGCTTCGGGATGTTCGCGAGCGAATGTCTTCAGCTGCTCGACGCCTGCTGCGACGGTGAAGTCCTGCGAGAGGATATCGGGGCCGAGCTTCGGCACCTGTGAGCTGCGTTCGAGTGTGCGTGTGGTGTAGAACTCCGCGATGGGCACGTTGAAGGCGACGGCCTCCCAGTCTGCGGTGCGGATGACGACGCGCATGCGCGAGCGTCCCATTTTCCAACGCTCGCCGGTTCGGTAGAGGTGCCAGCTTCCGCTCATCAACATGTGGGTGACGAGGATGAGGTCGCCGCTGAAGAAGATGAGCAACCACTTGCCGCGCGATTCGACTTTTTCGATGGTGCGTCCGGTGAGCGGTGTGTCGTCGTTGACACGCGCAAGTTTTGCCAGCCCTGTTTCGAAGCCGGTGACGATTTTGCCGCCGATGGCGCGTTCGAGCGCGCGGGCGGAGCGAAAGATGGTATCGCCCTCAGGCATTGGGCCGCGCCTCGCTGCGGTGGCTGCCGAGCGGAGGCAGCATGCGCCGCACGTTGAAGCCGGTGGGCGCAGCAGCGAATCCTGCATCGAGCAAGGCACGCGCAATGGGATGCTCGGCGACGTTGATGCCGTTGATGGTGGCGATTAACATGCCTGCGCGGCTGTCACCGTCTTCACTGCGTTCGTGGACGCGGGAGACAAAGAACTCCGCGAGCGCACGCGCCACCTGCGAGCGCTGCGGCTCTTCCTCGGGCAGGAAGACTTGTACGTTGGGATTGCCGCGGCGGAGATATGCGGCGAGCGCGCCGTCGCAGAGGATAACGCGTGCGCCGACGCTGCGTGTGAGCGAAGAGCTGCTGTCCGGCGCCGCGGGCCAGCGCAGCAACGCGCCGTAAGGATTCGCCGGGTCGGTGGCGGCCAGTTGCAGCAGCTCCATCTTCTCTTCGTTGCGAGCGCGCAGCGAGCGCAGCAGATCGACTGCCGCAGGCATAGCGAACTGGGTTGCGCCGAGGTCGGCGGCGAAGTAGCCGCGCCGGATGCGGCCACTCTCTTCCATGGCTTTCAGCACGTCGTAGATGGCGGAGAAGCCGCCAGGAAGATTTTCCGACTGAGCCATTTCGCGAAAGACGACGCCATAGCGCGTCAGCAGTTGCTGCGCCATGGCGTGACTCCACTCGGTGGCGGAGCGCGACGCCTCGAAGGCTGCGGCCTGGAGAGCCCATCGTCCCTGCCCGGTGGGCGGCGTCGTGCGTCGCGAGCGGAAGGCTGTCTGTGCGCCCTGGCGATGAATGCGTCGTGCCGGTTTTCCTGCGGGAGAGGGTTTATCGCAGTAGGCGCGCAGCGCGGCGAGTCCGTCGTTGGTGACGAGGCCCTTCCACACCAGCGACCAGAGGGCCTCCAGCGTCTCGCCGGGATAGCCGCCGCCGAGGCGATCGTGGAGATCCTGGAAGAAGGACGCGCCTTTTGTCTGCAGCTCCGAGACGATGGCGCTCTCCTTTTCGGAAAGCTCGGGTGCGGGACGCGGAGGCCAGAGCGCAGGCAGCTTATCGGAGAGATAGAGGCCGATGCGTCCGTCGCGTTCGCCAAGCGGCTCGAAGCCTGCCCACGCGACCTCGCCTGCGGCGATCAGCGTATCGAGGTCGCTGGGCTTGTAGCCGATGATGCGCGCGGGGAGGATCTCGGTCTCGAGGATGGAGGCAGGTAGCGGCGCGCCCTGCAGATTTTCGATGACGTCGAGCAAGGCGTCGAGTCCGCGGCGCGGCTGCACGACTCCCTGCCAGCGCGTGAAGAGGCGCGCCAGCGTTTGCTGTTCGACGGGTTCGACCTCTTTACGCAGACGCGCGAGCGATTTGCGTCGGATGGTGCGCAGCACCTCTTCGTCACACCACTCGCGATGAATGCCGCCGGGGCGGAAGCCGCCTTCGACGACGCGGCCCATCTGAATGAGGCGCTGCAAGACGGACTCCGCGGTTGCGGCGGGAAGTGCGAAGCGTCCGGCGATCTCCTGCGTGGTGAAGGGGCCGTGCGTGCGGGCGAAGCGGCGTAGCAGGTCGAGCATGGCGTCGGGTACCGCCTGTTGAAATGCGACAGGAAGACCGGGAGGTAGCGGCACGCCGAGGGCATCGCGATAACGCGCAGCATCTTCGACGGCGATGAGGCGTTTCTCGCCTGCGATGCCGATCTCGAGCACGCGGCGTGCGCGAATCAATCGCGTGACGGTTTCGGCGACCTCTTCAGAGACGCAACGTCTGCGAAGTTCTTCGCGCGCGAGATCGCCGATGCGCAGCAGGAGGTCGTGGACGCCATCCATGGAGCGCGCCTTGTAGTTTTCAACCAGAGACTGAAGCTGTTCTTCGGTCTCTTCAATGGCGCCGATGTCGAGCAGTTCGCGCAGATCGGCATCGCCCATCAGTTCGCGTAGCTGGTCCTGGTCGATGGAGAGCGCCTGGGCGCGACGCTCGGCGAGTGGGGCGTCGCCGTCGTAGATGTAGTTGGCGACGTAGCTGAAGAGCAGCGCGGAGGCGAAGGGGCTGGGCGTGCGCGAATCAACGGTGTGGACGCGCAGGCTGCGGTTGCCGATGCTGCGCAGCGTCTCCATCAGCGCGGGCATATCGAAGACGTCGCGCAGGCACTCGCGGTAGGCCTCGAGCAGGATGGGGAACGAGGCATAGCGGCTGGCCACACTCAGCAGATCGTAGGAGCGTTTGCGTTGCTGCCACAGTGGCGTGCGACCATCGGCGCGTCGACGAGGTAGCAGGAGCGCACGCGCTGCACCCTCGCGAAACTTCGCGGCGAAGAGGGCGGTCGAGCCGAGTTGCCGTTGAACAAGCTCTGCGGCCTCGGCGGGTTCGAGCAGGATGGGTTCGATGTCAGGCGCCGTGTCCGTTTCGGGGAAGCGGAGGACGAAGCCGTCTTCACTCCACATGGTCTCGACGGCGGGGCCTCCGGTGGCTTGGAGATGCGCGGTGACGGCCATGGCCCAGGGTGCATGCACGCGGCTGCCGAAGGGAGTGAGCACGCAGACGCGCCAGTCGCCCAGCTCGTCGCGCACGCGCTCGATGACGACGTTGCGATCGTCGGGGACGGTTGTGGTTGCGAGCTCCTGGTCGGCGAGATAACGCAAAACGTTTTCAGCGGCGGTGGGGTCGAGGTCGTGTTCGCGGGTGAGCCGCGTCATGGCCACGCTGCGCGGGACGTCGCGTAGTTCGCGGATGAGTGCGCCGATGCGGCGGCCGAATTCGAGTGGGCGGCCTGCCTGGTCGCCGTGCCAGAAGGGCATCTTGCCCGCCTCGCCGGGTGCGGGGGAGACGAGCACGCGATCGTGTGTGATCTCTTCGATACGCCACGCGGAGGCGCCGAGGAGAAAGGTCTCACCGACGCGGCTCTCGAAGACCATCTCTTCGTCGAGTTCGCCGACGCGCACCGGCTTCGAGCGTTCGCCTGCGAGAAAGACGCCGTAGGTGCCGCGGTCGGGAATGGTGCCGCCGTTGAGGATGGCGATGCGCTTGACACCTGCGCGGGGAGTGATCCAGTTGCGGGTGCGGTCCCAGGTGACGCGTGGGCGCAGTTCGGCGAACTCGTCGGAGGGATAGCGGCCAGCGAGCATGTCGAGCACGCCGTCGAAGAGACCGCGGCTCAGACCGGCGAAGGGGGCAGAGCCGCGGACGAGCTGATAGAGCGCCTCGTAGCTGATGCCGGGGCCTTCGTCTTCCTGGCTGCGCGAGCGATTGCGTTCGGCTTCATCGAGCGTGAGCGGAGGATGCGCGACGATGGCAACGATCTGCTGGGCGAGGATGTCGAGCGGGTTGCGCATGAAGCGCGTCGATTCGACGTGGCCCTCGTGCATGGCGCGGGTGACGGCGGCGCAGGCGATGAGATCGGCGCGATACTTGGGGAAGATGACACCGGTGGATGGCGCGCCAACCTGGTGCCCGGCGCGACCGATGCGCTGCATGCCGCTGGCGACGCTTGGTGGCGCTTCGATCTGCACGACGAGATCGATGGCTCCCATGTCGATGCCGAGCTCAAGCGATGAGGTTGCGACGAGTGCCTTGATGGCGCCTGCCTTCAGCAGCTCTTCCATCTCGCTGCGCTGCGCCGCCGCCAGCGAGCCGTGATGCGCTCTGGCGATGGCCTCGCCCGCCTCTTCGTTGATCGCACCGGCAAGTCTTTCTGCGATGCGGCGTGCGTTGACGAAGATGAGCGTGGAGGTGCGTTCACGGATGAGCTCCAGCAGGCGAGGATAGATCGACTGCCAGATGGAGGTGCGTTTCGGTCCCTGCGATGCCGCGCCACTGGGCTGCGAGTCGATCTCACCGATGCGGGCCATGTCTTCGACGGGGACTTCGACGCGCAGCTCAAGAGCTTTGCGCGCCCCGGCGTTGACGATGGTGACGGGGCGATAGCGGATTGCCTCCGTGTCGGTACTCTGATCGTCGATGGCAGAGGCCATAATCTCGGCGACCTCTTCGGCCGTGTCAGAAGATGCTTTGCGTGCAGTCTTCTTCGCGACAGGAGAACTTTCCGCTCCCCCGAGGAAGCGAGCGACCTCTTCGAGAGGCCGCTGCGTGGCGGAGAGGCCGATGCGCTGGATACGGCGTCCAGTGAGCGCTTCGAGGCGTTCGAGTGAGAGCGCCATGTGAGCGCCGCGTTTCGTCGGCACCAGAGCGTGAATCTCGTCGATGATGACGGTCTCGACCGAGCGCAGCGCTTCGCCAGCCTCGGAGGTCAGCATGAGATAGAGGCTCTCCGGCGTGGTGATGAGGATGTCGCCAGGATGCCGCTTGAAGCGTGCGCGCTCCTTTGGCGAGGTGTCACCGGTGCGAACGCTGATCTCGGGCATACGCACGGTGAGCCCCTCGGCGCGGGCCATGTTGGCGATGCCGACGAGGGGGGAACGCAGGTTTCTTTCTACGTCGACAGCGAGCGCCTTGAGCGGCGAGAGATAGACGACGCGACAGCCGGGTTCGCGCTCCGGCGGCGTGCGCATCATCAGCTTGTCGATGCACCAGAGGAAGGCGGTAAGCGTCTTGCCGGTGCCGGTGGGAGCGAAGATCAGCGTCGATTCGCCGCGTGCGATGGAGGGCCAGCCCTGCACCTGCGGCGGCGTGGGAGCATCGAAGACTGCGCGGAACCACTTGGCCGTGACCGGGTGAAAGAGGTCGAGCGGCGACGAGCCAGTAGAGGGCTCCTCCGGCTGCGCCTTCTTCCGTCCGGCCTTTGCGGCTTCGGCCTTCGTTGTTGTCCCGACTTTCCCGGTCTTCGCTGCGGTCATGGTGAGGTGATCTCGATCGGGACGGACACGATGTCCGCGCCGCCTCTCTCATGAGATGAGATGCGCTTTCAACATGTTCCGTCATTGCGGGCGATGACGGATTGCTTTCTGGTGAAGATGAGCTGATTTCAGGCTTCGATCAGCATGGAGTTGGGAAAGTGATGCCTTATGTGCCCAGCATGGCTCGCTACACTGTTACCCTTTAAGAGCAGGTTTCCGCATCGATGAATAAGACAGTTCTTCTACAGTTTTCAGGCCCCGATCAGCCGGGCCTTATTGCAGTGCTTACGGGTATTCTGGCCGACGCGAATGCATGCGTCCTCGATATCGGGCAGTCGGTCATTCATGAGACGGTTGTGCTCGGGCTGCTGGTGGAGACGGCAGCCGACAAGCTGGAGGAGCTGGAGCGGACGCTTCAGGAGACATCTGCGGATCTTGACCTTCGCTTGACGGTCAACGCCATCTCCCCCGAGGAGCTGGAGCACTGGATCGCGGGGCAGGGCAAGGATCGCTTCATCATCACGATGCTTGGCCGCGCTATCTCAGCGCGGCAGCTGGCGCGGGTGAGCGCGATCATCGCCGAACACGGCTTGAACGTCAGCCGCATTGAGCGGCTCTCGGGCCGTCGCTCGCTGGCCGTGCATACGCCGACTTCTAACGCGTGTGTGGAGTTGCGGGTACGCGGTCATGCTGCGGTCGAGACCTCGATGCGTTCCGCCTTTCTTGCCGCCGCCACGGAGCTGCGCATCGACATCGCGTTTCAGCGGGAGAGCATCTTCCGCCGCAATCGCCGACTGTTTGCCTTCGACATGGACTCGACGCTGATCCAGGGCGAGGTTATCGATGAGCTGGCGAGGATGGCCGGGGTCGGGGATAAGGTGGTCGCTATCACTGAGTCGGCGATGCGTGGTGAGATCGAGTTCCAGGAGAGCTTCCGGCGGCGTGTGGCGCTGCTGCGAGGGTTGCCGGAGGCGAAGGTGCTGGAGCTGCTTGGGTCGATTCCGCTGGTTGACGGCGCGGAGCAGTTGATCGGAACGCTCAAGAAGCTGGGCTACAAGACAGCAATCCTCTCGGGTGGTTTCACCTTCTTTGCGCGGCATCTGCAGCAAAGGCTGGGCATTGACTATGTCTACGCCAACGAGCTGGACATTGTGGACGGCGCCGTGACCGGCGAGGTGACGACCGAGATCGTGGACGGCGCTCGCAAGGCAGCGCTGCTGCGCGAGATTGCGAGACGAGAGAACATCTCTCTGGAACAGGTCGTAGCCGTCGGCGACGGCGCCAACGATCTGCCGATGTTGGGGATCGCGGGCATGGGCATCGCCTTTCGTGCCAAGCCGATCGTAAGGCAGACCGCCGGGCACGCGGTCTCGTTCCTTGGACTGGACAGCCTGCTGTATCTCATCGGCGTACGAGAGCGCGACCGCGCGCTGGAATAAATCGCTGCGATTGCTCCAGTGCTGACCACAGGAAACTGTCTCATCCTGATGGACTTCCTGCGCCTTCGCGGGGATGCGGCCGTGCGCGGCTGTAGCCTGCCGAAAAGATGTAGTTGACGACGGCGTTTATTACTATCACAATGCAATACAAATGATTGGCGAATTTGAATACGTTCTGCTTACAGCGGCCTCCGCATTGGGTGATGATGCTTACGGTGTCTCCATCCGCGAGCAGATTGAGAGCGCCACGGGACGGCGCTGTTCGATCGGTGCGCTGTACACGACGATCGACCGTCTGGAGTCCAAGGGCCTTGTCACCACCTGGCTGGGAGGCGCGACCACGGAACGAGGCGGCCGCTCCAAACGCATGGTGCAACTCACACCGCAGGGGGTGAGCGCGGCCAGGGAGTTTTACAACGCCATTATGCGCGTCAGCCGCGATGCCTCGTGGGCGGTGGAGCGCGGGAAGGGGATCGTATGAGCCTCTCGTCTGCTGTCCTTGAAGCCGTCTCGCGTCTGCTGGAGCCTTGTGAGCGCGAGGTCGTGCTCGGCGACCTGGTGGAGCTTGGTGAGACTGGCTGGAGAAGTGTCTTCGATATCGTGAGCATCTGTCTTCGCCGTCAGCTTGGCCTGTGGCGGAACTGGCGTCCCTGGCTGGCTGCCTTCGGGTTGGCCATACCATCGAGCCTTCTGCTGATGGGACTCTCCGTCTCTATCGCGCAGGGAGGACAGCGCTGGATCAATGGTACGGTGCTCGACGGAATGCGCGTCACGCTTGGCCCGGGGTCTGCTCTTCTGCTCTCGAACGTGCTGCTGCTTACGGCGTGGTCGTTTACAGGCGCGTTTGTGATGGGGGCGATCTCGCGGCGCACCGTGCGCATCAGCGTCGTGCTCTCGTTCGTCCCCTGTGTCTTCTGCGTGGCGCGCTTTCATATCGAATCGCTCTCGCGCCTATGCCTTTTGCTCTTCGTGATTCCGGCCGCGTGGGGGCTGAACCGTGGACTGCGCTTTGCCCGCATCCGCCTGCGTACGGCCTTCTTCTTCGCCGCGGCCATTACCCTGCTCACGATCCCGGCCTGGACGAGCAAGGGAGCATGGCTGCCCAACTGGGCGCTGAGCTGGCCGGCCTGGTACCTGGTGGTCTCGGCGGTGCGCGGCTCTCATTCGTTCAAACCCCGCCCATGGCAGACCAGCTGATGCTCTACGTGTAGCAATCTATTGAGGCTGCTGGTATCGGTCAGGTTTGTTGAAACTGCGACTCCTTCGTTGCCTGATAGCTCAGGTTGAGGTGGGCAGTCTCCAGTCGCTGATTCAGATGATGCCGTGAGTTCAGGCACGCCTCAAGAACGCCGGTTGTCAGCAGCGCACGGTGTAATGGCGCCTGTGCTGTGCGGGTCTGGTACATCGCGTCGATCCTCGCGGCGAGGCATGCTGAATATCCCTGGTTTGGTGCGACCGGCATGAGAAACTGCGCCGAGACTGGTTCAGCTCCGCTAATGCTGACCGCAATGTTGTAGTCGCGGATGGCACCGTTGAGCATCAGCAATGTTGCCTTGGTTCCGTCGTTGTACTCGATGCAGTATGCGGCTGGATCTTTGACCAGCTGGGGCAATGCGCCGCTGCTTACCAGCTCCGGAGCGCGTCCATCGAGCACTGTCAGCCCCAGAGGCGTATCGCTGCGCGAGAGGGCCGAGACCAGCAAGTCCTTCGACCAGCGTCCCGCCTGCATCGCCGTCCACACATCGTCGCCTTCCAGCAGCTGCACGGCCTTCACGCCGGTCTCGCCGCCCTTGCGCCGCTCCAGCATGGCCTGCATGGCTTCGAGCGCGTCGAAGTCCATGTTGTCCATGCCGCCGACGCCGACCATGACCGCCTCTTCGACCTTTGCGCCGAAGGGGACATCCACGCCGGGCAGCCGCCAGGTGACAGGCATCGACGATCCCGACATCAGCGGAAACCTCAGTCGCTCCGAGGTCTTCACCATCTCCTGCGCTTCGAGGAAGCCATATGAGAGCTGTTTGTGATTGAAGTACGGCACGGAGTGTTTCTCGGTCTCGAAGACCTGAGCGCACTGCTGAAAGAAGTCGTAACGCGGCAGCAGCACCTGGCCCTTATCGTTGACCGGGTAGGGATATTCGTGGCACTGCTCCACGATGACGAGTACGGCATCGACGGCGATCTTCTCGCCACCGCAACGCAGAGCCTCAGGAATATTGCGGCACAGCCTGAAGCCGAACTGCTTCGCGCGCGCCGCGCTCAGGTCGCCCGGCAGTTTCGTGTCTTCCTTCACAGGCAGTGCCGGTGCATGCTTTTGTTCCGACGGGAGTTCCGGAAGCGCATGCAAATTGGTCTTGCCGCTCATCGCAAGCTGATATGCGCCCGGCGCTGCCGCGTCGCGGCGTGTGTACTCATCGACGTAAAGCGAGACCACCTGCACGTTCGGCTGATGCCAGTCGCCTTCAAAGGGAAAGCCCACGAGGAAGCGATCCGCGATGGTCTGCAGATCGGAATCCAGCGTGTAGGTGCTGCCGATGATCGCAAGACGCACCGGCTTCTGCGCATCCTGCGCCAGCGCGGAGCGCATCAGCGGCGGATAGGCCAGCATGGAAGAACCAAGCGCGGAGTAACCAACAAAACGACGGCGTGTAATCATCAGCTCCTCCAGAAGGTCGATTTGGGAATCGGTTGATATTGCACGGCGGCTAGATTCGGCGTCTCCAACCGCTTGCCCTGCCTGTAGCTCTCGACGCCTTCGATCAGCAGGCCACTGGTCATCAGGTTGCGCTCGATGGGGTACTGCTGTTTGCCGGTGAGAAACATCTGCTCCGCGTTGTAAACCAGAGGGCTGAAGAAGCTTGCCAGCGTGGTGCGGCCATCGGGCATCGGCAGATACATCTGCGTGGAGAAGGGCTTTGCGTGCCCGTCGATATTGGCGGCGAAGGTGAAGTCGCGTACAAGGCCGTTCAGCAGGAGCATCGTGCACCGCAGGCCGTCGCGATGCTTATAGTGATAGGCCACGGGCTCCGGCACCAGCGCTTTCATCTGCTCGAGCGTGGGAAAGATATTGGTAAAGGTGGGATCGGCAGGGCGTAGCGTCGAACTGCGGCTCAGTGCTGCGCGCATCAGCTCCTTCGACCACACGCCCTCTTCATAGGCCTTCCAGAAGGCATCCTTCGTGTAAGTCTGAATCCATTCGACGCCGGTCTCACCGCCTTTGCGTCGCTCCACCATGCACTGGATCGTCTCCAGGCCGTGGAAGTCGTAGCTGGTCATGCCGCCGTAGCCGATGGAGAGCGCCTCTTTCGCGGTGGCTCCCAGCGGGAACTCGACTGACGGGAGCCTCCACGTCACTGCGAGGCTCGATCCGCTCTGAAACGGAAAGCCAAGCTCATGCGAGACGTCGACCATCTTCTTCGACCAGTCCCAGCGCCACGACAACTCCTTGTCGTTGAAGTACGGCACGGCGCGGCCGCTGGAGCGGTAGACGTTCGTGATCTTCTCGAAGAACTCGTAGTGCGGACGCATCATGATGCCGTTCGGGCTGAGCGGGTAGACGCCATGCTCGGCGACGACGACCACGCCATCGACGGCGAGTTTGCTGGTGCCCAGCGTCAGCGCTTCTTCAATGCTGGGGCAGATCTTCATCTCCGGATGCCGGTCGGCGCGCTCCTGCGTCAGGTCGCCTTCATCGCGCTGATCGACGTACAGGGACACCACATCCATCTGTGGCCGGTGATAGGTCCCGTTCCAGCCATAGCCGTCGAGCAGGCGATCGACGACATGCTGCGGATGGAGATACTTTTTATACGCGGTGACCACGGCGGCAAGGCGCGGCCGCCTGGAAGGTGCATTCGGTGCCATGGTGATCCTTAGACGATCGTCGTTTGTGCGAAAGATGCGATGGCGGAATCTTACCTACCGCGTGGGGCTCTGCCATAGGCCAAATGTCTTGCCCGCCGCTGCCGCTGCCGGAATACTCTTGCATAGAGTCCTTCAATCCTTGTCAGGAGACCATCGTTGCTGACCCGTCGCCAGTTCATCGGTTCCAGTGCCTATGCTGCGTTTGCCTGGAAGCAGGCGCTTTCGCAGGCTGGCCAGCCGGCGCCTCAGATCTCTGCCCGCGCCCGGGCGATTCATCAGCGCGCCTTCGTCTTCGACGCACACGTTCACGCACTCGACCGTGAGTTTTACGATGGCGGCAGCATGGGCGTTCGCAAGTCTGATGGCCAGTGGGATCTTCCGCGTGCGCGTGAAGGCGGCGAGGATGCGTTCTTCCTCTCCGTCTATGTGCCGGAAGAGTATTACCCCAGCCGCTTTGAGACGCGCCAGACGCTGAGGCGCATCGACCATGCCCTGCGGCAGCTGCATGAGAACCGCGGCCAGGTGGAGCTTGCACTCAACGGCGCAGACATGGATCGGATTCGTTCCAGCGGCAAAATGGGCGCCGTGCTCGACATCGAAGGCAGCTACGACCTCGACGGCGACCTCGGCATCCTCCGCGATATGCATGCGCTCGGACTGCGTTCCGCGCAGCTCTCGGCGCACAACTGGGACCAGAACTACGCTGATTCCTGCTGCTCCATGCCGAAGTGGAATGGTCTCACGGCGCATGGCCGCGAGCTGATCCGCGAGATGAATCGTCTTGGTATGGTCATCAACGTCTCGCACTCCGGCGACGAGACTATCTCGCAGGTGCTCGATGTCAGCGAGCGGCCGGTCGTTGCAACGCACCACGGTCTGCGCAGCGTCAACGACATCCCGCGCAATATGCCGGACGAACTGATCAAGAAGCTCGTCGATAAGGGGGGCATCTTCTGCTTCCAGATCGGCAGCGAGTTTCACTATCCGCGCGAGTATCAGTGGCTCACGGCGCAGCGTGGCAAGACCTTCTTCGATACCACCAGCATTCCGGATCGCGTCCGAGGTAAGAGCATCTACCAGGTGGATTCACTCGTCGGGCCGACCTTTCCCATGAAGGGGGCCACGGTTCCCGACTCCGTCGCAATGTCGGTGGATGATTGGGTGGAGGTGGTTGACCGCGCCATCCAGCTCGTCGGCGAGGATCACGTCGGTCTAGGCACTGATTTTGACGGAGGCCCCACGCTGGCGCGCGGCATGCGCGATGTCCGCGATCTGCCGATGGTTACCGACGCGATGCTGCGCCGCGGCTACAGCGAAACACGCATCCGCAAGTTCTGGGGAGGAAACCTGCTGCGTGTCTTTCGCCAGATCACGGCATAATTCGAGCAAAGAAGATTCCAGCAAGAGAAGGAGTCCCGCCGGGACTTCCTCTCTTTGCTCATAAGCCGCATCTCACAATGCGGATGAAACCTGCTTCGGGTGATCGATATCCATCGGATCGTCCAGCTCTTTCTGCTTTGCCTTCAGCTTCTGAATCAGCTCCTGCTTCACCGTAGCGTACGCAGGCTCGTCGACCAGGTCATGCATCTCCCACGGATCCTTCTCCAGATCGAAGACCTGGTAGCGGTTGAGGTGCGCATAGAAGATCAGCTTGTGTTTCTTCGTTCGGATCGAGCGCTGCAGGCCATCTAACCAGCCGAACATGGCGTCGTTGATCGGCTGCGGATTTTCCTCGTGCAGCATCGGCGCCAGAGAGGGAAACTCCACGTGCTGGGGAATCGGTACGTGGGCCAGGTCGCAGGTCGTGGCATACATGGAGTGCTGGTAGACCATCTCGTCGACTTGCTTTCCTGCCTTGATCCCAGGCCCCTTGATGATCAGCGGCATACGCATCGAGCACTCGTACTGATTCTGCTTACCCATCAGTCCGTGTTCGCCGACTGCCAGTCCGTGGTCAGCCGTCATGATGACGTAGGTATTGTCCGCCTTGCCCGAAGCCTCCAATGCGTCCAGGATGCGCCCGATCTGCGCGTCCATGTGCGTGATGATGGCGTAGTACTCGCGGCGATGGACGCGGACGTCGTACTCTGTGCGAGGGAACGGCGCCAGAACCTCGTCGCGTGTCTTATGCGCGCCCTGGTCGAAGGGATGCTCGGGCAGAAAGTTCGGGGGAATCGCAATCTTCTCGACCGGATACATGTCGAGATACTCCTGCGGAGCCTGACGCGGATCGTGCGGCGCGTTGAAGCCGACGTACATGAAGAACGGATTCTTCTGCTGCGGCACCGACTCCTTCAGGTACTTGATCGCGGCATCGGCATACAGCTCGCTCGAGTGCTGGATCGTGTCATCGCCGCGCCGGCTCGTCCACAGGCCCTGCTTCAACCAGTGACCGAAGAGAGTCTTATCGCTTGGGTTCCAGTTGTTGCCCGGCGCGGGGCGGTTGTACTCCGCTGCCGTCGAAGGCAGAAAGCCCGGAGCTACCGGGCCCATCTCGCTGAAGGCACGCTGCAGGCTTACCGCATCCAGGTGCCACTTGCCTGTGATGTAGGTGTCGTAGCCTGCCTCGCGCAGCGTCTGTCCCCACACTGGCTTGTTCGTCGCCGTGTTGGCCGAGTCCTCGCGGTTCGCGTGGAATGCAGTGAGGCCCGTATTGAGCATGGTCCTGCTGGCGACGCAGACCGCGCCGGTCCACGAACCCTGATGGAAACAATGCGTAAAGTGGCAGCCCGACCGGACAAGCCTGTCCATATTCGGGGTATGTACTTCAGGATTGTTGATCGAGTTGATGGTGCGGAACATCAGGTCGTCCGCGATGATGAACAGAAAATTCGGCTGCTGGCTACTGCCAGCGGCAGGAGCAGCATGTGCAGAGGAAGCCGGCAAGCCAGCCAAAGCAAGCGATGAGCTGAGTCCAATAAAGCGTCGTCTATTCAATGGCTATACCCGTTTCTTTTGACGAAATAGCAGGTGCATCATCATGAACGGAGGCACTTCAACGCAGGCGCGAAACCGTCCCATCAGCCGCAACTGTACCTGACTACACTTTAATGCAAGCTCCCAGCGCTGCAGATCAACACGCTATGAGTGCTCGTTCGCAAAACCCGTTCTTTGCATGTGAGCCCGTCATGCAAATCTCGCGGTGGCATTCGTGTGGTCGCTGACTTCTATAGGACTTGCCTTCTTCTGCTTTGTGATATATCAGTATGAAGTGGTCAGTCGACCCGATTTTACCGGCTATGGAGGAAGAGACTTGTCGCAGCTGTCATGGCTTGTGCTCTCGTGTTATTTCGTCCTGATGCTGGCGGTTGGGCTATGGGTGCGGAGCCGCGTCAAAGATGCAAAGGACTTCTTTACCGCCGGTGGAAAGATGCCGTGGTGGCTTGCGGGCATCTCGCATCATATGTCGGGCTACAGCTCCGCGGCGTTCGTCGGCTACGCAGCGATCGCTTACAGCGACGGCATCAGCCTCTACCTGTGGTGGGCCTGTTCGATTGCCATCGCACTTCTGATTGGCTCGTTCGTCTTCCCTGGTCAGTGGGTGCGTCTCCGTCTCTACACGGGAATGATCTCGCCTTTGGAGTATCTGAAGGCGCGCTACAGCGTTGGCGTACAGCAGGTGCTTGCGATCAGCGGAACGCTGCTGAAAGTCTTCGACGTTGGCGCAAAGTGGACGGCCTCTGCGCTTCTGCTCAATTTTTATGCGGGCGTGCCGATCTTCTGGGGCGTCCTGCTGACCGGCGGCGTGACCCTTGTCTACTCTGTCGTTGGTGGCCTGTGGGCCGATGCTGTGACAGACCTCAGCCAGTTCCTGATTCAGCTTGTCTCCGGCCTTCTCATCTTTGTCGCTGTCGTGGCCCGTCTCGGCGGGGTCCATTCGCTCTGGACGGTGTGGAAACAGCTTCCGGCGTCACATCATATGCCCTTTCACGGCAAGTACACGCTGACGTTCATGCTGGTCTATACCATCATTAATCTGCTCTCGTACAACGGTGGCACCTGGAGCCTGGCGCAGCGCTTCCTGGCCTCTCCGGACGAGCAGTCCGCAATCCGATCTTCGCGACTCTCCGCGGCGCTCTATGTCGTGTGGCCGCTGGTGCTGTTCTTCCCCATGTGGGTAGCTCCGGTGCTATTGCCGCATCTCGTCGACCCCTCGCAGAGCTACGCTCGTCTATCGCAGGAGCTGCTGCCTCACGGTCTCATCGGCCTGGTGCTGGCAGGACTGATCGCGCACTCCATGGCGATGACCTCTTCTGATGCCAATGCGATTGCGGCCGTCGTCATCCGCGATATTGTGCCTGTCTTCTTCCCGCATTCTTCGGCGGCGCAGGAGCAGGGACAGCTGTTCGCTGCGCGTGTCTTCACCTTCTGCTTTCTGCTGGCCAGCATGATCGTCGCCCTGCTGGCGCCGCATATGGGCGGCGTGCTGGGCCTGATTCTGCTCTGGTATGCAGCCCTCGTTGGGCCAATCGCCGTGCCGATGCTGTTCGGTATGTTGCCTGCTTTGCGCCGCTGCGGCTCGCGCGCTGCGCTGCTCTCCTATGTCTCAGGGTTGATCGCTTTTGTTGCGACCAAGGTCTTTCTGTCGCCGCAGATGCAGGAGAGCGCCAACGGCTTTGTGCTTGCCGTGGGAGGACCCACGCTCGTCTCCGTCTTTGTCTTCCTGATCAGCGGTCTCATCGCGCCACAGCAGACGCCGCAGTCCATGGAACTGTTTCGTAGCATCCAGCATTCTTCTTCGTCGGCCATGATGAAAGAGGCTGGAATTTCGTTAAGTAAAGGTTGAGTCTTTCGTCATGGTGGAAGTCCAGGATCAGCAGGTGCACATAGAACCGACTCGGGCCGCAATGGGCGCGCTGGCAGCCCGTCAGGTTGCAGCATATCTGCGAGAGGTACTGTCGCAGAAGCACGCGGCGCGAATGATCTTCGCCGCCGCGCCCAGCCAGAGTGAGATGCTGGCCGCCCTCGTCGAGGAGAAGGACATCGACTGGGCGCGCGTAGAAGCCTTCCATATGGATGAGTACATCGGCCTACCGCCTGAGGCTCCGCAAAATTTTCGCAACTGGCTGAAGTCGGCCTTCTTCGATCGCGTTCCGCTCGGCCATGTTCATCTCATCGAACCGGCGGCAGACGCTGAAGCCTGCGCGGCTGGATACGCGGAGCTGCTCGCAGCTCATCCCATCGATATCGTCTGCATGGGCATTGGCATGAACGGCCATATCGCCTTCAACGATCCTTCCACCACGTTTGACGATCCGCTCGACGTCAAGATCGTCGTGCTGCAGGAGGAGAGCCGTCAGCAGCAGGTCTTCGACGGCCTGTTTCCTGTGCTTGATGCCGTACCGGAGCGAGCCATCTCGCTGACCATTCCTCGCCTGCTGCGCGCCGATCGTCTCTTTTGCTGCGTTCCCGGCAAGCTGAAAGAGCCGGCGGTGACAAGAGCGCTGCGCGGTCCGATCACTCCTGACTCACCGGCTTCGATCTTGCGAACGCATAAAGGGTGTTCCATATATCTTGACGCAGAGTCCTCCGCCGGCCTCTCCGGCAGCGACGGCTACGCACAGGCAGGAAGCCGGTGATCACTCTTCGCGGCCGCGATCCAGATACCGGTCAGCTGTTGCAGGTGAAGTGTGCCGGTGACCGCATAACCTCCGTCGATGGTTTGCCTGAGGAGACATGCGACGACTGGCTCAGCGCTGGCTTCATCGACCTTCAGGTTAATGGCTATGGCGGAATCGATCTGAACCGCGACGATCTCGCGGTTCAGGATGTCATCGCCCTTACGGACAAACTCGCGCTGCTGGGCACGACGCGCTACCTGCCGACCATCATCACGGGCAGCAGGCAAAAGATCGCGCATTGCATCGAGATTATTCGGCAGGCCAGGGAAGAGAATGCGCAGGTGCATCATGCCGTGGCCGGTATTCATTTGGAGGGCCCGTATCTGTCTCCTGAAGACGGATATCGCGGTGCGCACGATGCGTCGCAGATCAGGCGGCCGTCGCTGGATGAGTTTGCCGAGTGGCAGCGCGCATGCGGCGGCCTCATTCGCCTCATCACGCTCTCGCCTCACTGGCCGGGCGTTGCTGCATTCATTCGTGCGGTGTGTGCCATGGGCGTGCGCGTCGCAATCGGCCACACGTCGGCGACCGGCGAACAGATCAAGACAGCGGTTGATGCTGGTGCCACACTCTCGACGCATCTTGGAAATGGACTGCCCTCTCAGCTTGCACGCCATCCGAACCCTATCTGGAGTCAGCTGGCGGAAGACAGTCTTTCAGCATCGTTCATCGCCGATGGCGTTCACGTCGACGCCGCTACGCTTACCAGCATGATCCGGTGCAAAGGAAAGAGTCGCAGCATCCTCATCTCCGATTCCGTCGCTCTCGCAGGCGGCAGCCCGGGACGCTATCGGGCAAGCGTTGGCGGCGATGTATCGGTTGAGGAGGATGGATCGATTCGCATGAGTTCTTCTTCATTGCTCGCGGGTTCGGGTATCGCGCTGCGCGACGCCGTTGCAAGGGCTCCAGGATTGGCTGGGGTCACGCTCGGCGATGCCGTGGAGATGGCATCGAGGCATCCGGCTGCGCTTCTCGACCTGAAGACCGGCCTCGTCGCTGGTGCACCCGCAGATCTTGTGCTCTTCCGCTGGAAGCCGCACGAAACAACACTACAGATTCGTAATGTCATGGTTCAGGGCACATGGCTTAGACAGCCCGATACCGGAAATGAGGAAGGATGAAGTTACCTGAAAATGCGGGAGCGAAGTTTCTCCGCACCGTCGTTGTTGCTGCGCTTGTCTGCGCCCCTTGTCTTTCTCCTGCCGAAGCTGCTTCTCCGCGTCCGGTGATCATTCCTCAGCCTGCCAGCATGAAATCTGAGCCGGGCACATTGGATATCTCGCACGGAATCAGAATCGTGCTTCCGAAAGCTGATCCTGCGGCAGCGTCCGCGAAGGCCTATCTGCTTTCGCTCAATGCAAAACAGCCTGCGTTTGCTTTAGCGGAGAAGGCGCCTGTAACGTTGCGCTTTGAGCATCGCGCCTCTTCTGCCGAGTCAGCGCAGAACGACGAGAGCTACAGCCTTCGCATCACTCCGGCAGGTGCCACCATTCTCGCCAGCTCGCAGGCAGGTTATCTCTATGGCGCCATCACCTTCTGGCAGATCGCGCAGTCGTCAGGCAAGCAGGTTGGCGCGGTTGAGATCGAAGATCAGCCGCGCTTTCGCTGGCGCGGATTCATGCTCGACTCGGCGCGCCACATCCAGAGCGAGGCCTTCATCTATCAGCTGCTCGACTACATGGCGCTGCACAAGATGAACGTCTTCCACTGGCATCTGGTTGACGACCAGGGTTGGCGCATCGAGATTAAAAAATATCCTCGCCTCACGCAGGTCGGCGGCTTCCGTGGCCCCATCATGCCGCCCTATCAGAGCACAGCCGCGATCAAGCCCTATGGCGGCTACTTCAGTCAGCAGCAGATCCGTGCCATTGTTGCCTATGCGCAGCAACGGAATATCACCATCGTGCCCGAGATCGAGATGCCGGGCCATTCCACTGCGGCCATCGCGGCTTACCCGGAGCTCAGCAGCACGTCGACACCGCCCACCGGTCCTGCCACCGGCTGGGGCATCTTTCCCAATCTGTATAACGTCGACGACAACACCTTCGACTTCATCCAGAACGTTCTCCTTGAAGTCATGCAGCTCTTTCCCAGTCACTACATTCACATTGGTGGCGACGAGGCGATCAAGAATCAATGGAAGTCCAATCCAAAGGTGCAGGCGCGTATGCGCGAACTCGGCATCAAGGACGAAGACGCTATGCAGAGCTGGTTCGTCGGGCGTATTGAAAAATTTCTCAATGCGCATGGACGAAGCATGGTGGGATGGGACGAGATTCTGCAGGGAGGGCTCTCGCCCAATGCAACGGTCATGTCCTGGCGCGGGACAGAGGGAGGCATCGCTGCGGCGAAGCAGAATCACGATGTTGTGATGACACCGAGCCGCCCGCTTTACTTCAACTATCGCCAGAGTGACTCGGCGACGGAGCCCCCAGGGCGCGTGCCTGTCAACGCCCTTCGCGATATCTACAACTTCAATATCGCGATCGACTCACTGACGCCCGAGCAGTTTCGCCACGTCCTCGGCGTGGAAGCCTGCATGTGGTCAGAGTTCATCCTTCCAACTGAGAACGTCGAGCACATGCTGTTTCCTCGCCTTGCAGCGCTCTCCGAACTGGCATGGACTCCCGCCTCGCAGAAAGATTATTCCAGTTTCCTGAAGCGGCTTCCGGTAGAGCTGGATCGCGATAAGGCGGCGCATCTGCGTCCGGCAGAGAGTGTCTTCGAAGTTCGCACGGACGCGAAGCTATCGCAGGACGGAACCAGCGCAGCGTTCCATCTCTCCACGCAGTCCGACATCGCGCAGATTCGTTACACGCTGGACGGATCACCTGTGAGCGCGGCGTCCCCACTCTACGGCGCGCCGTTCGATGCACCGCTTGCACATTCGCTGACGGCGCAGGCATTTATGGATGGAGCCCCCGTGGGACAGCCAACCGTCATGCCTCTCACGCTGACAAATATCCTCCGTCGCGATGCCCGTGAGTTAGATGCCTGCGAGACTGTCGCACAGATGCAGATCGAGCAGGACCCGCCGCGCAATGCTGAGCGGCCCGTCTTTCGTGTCTCGTATCACCGGCCCTGCTGGATCGATCGTGCGGTTCCGATGGACCTGGTGCAGAAGATGGACATTCAGGTAGGCAGCATGCCGGATATCTTTGCGACCTCAATGAAACCAGTCACCATCGCGGCCGGCGGCTCACAGCCCGATCCTCGCGTCGACGTCTATGTGGATCGTTGCGATGGACAGTTGCTGACCTCCATCGATGCGCGCAGCGCCGTCCGTAAAGACGGAGTCATTACGTTGCATGCTCCGGAACTCGCGTCTGTTCACGGAACGCACGATCTGTGTTTCGATTTCAAGTCCAGCGACCCGAACACCAGCTGGCTGATGCATGCTATAGAACCTATGCCGCGCTAAACCAGATAAGGGGCATGCGGGTGCGCACTCCCCTTATCGCGCTGTCTTACGCTTCTTCGAGGTCTTTACGGCGGGCGATGTTATTGCGGAAGTCTTCTTGCCCGTGGGCTTGGCTGTCTTGGCTGTACGGCGATCCTTTGAGGACCGCGTCTGGGAGATGCGGCCGATCGGAGGGAGATTCATGCTGAAACGTTTGGAGATGGCTTCCTGAATCTCGCCCATACCGGAACGGATATGCCGTCCCATGGCCAACGCCGCGTCATCAGGATCTTTTCCCGTCAGTACCTTTGCCAGTTCGCCGTGCCATCCCTCGGGCATGCGCGAATGGGCGTTGATATCGAACAGCCAGTTGAAGACCAGCACCTGGTTCTTCTCCAGGTTCTCGCACAGCAGCGTGCTGCCCGCCCAAAGAGCGATCTGCATATGAAATTGCAGATGAAAAGACTGAAAGCCGTACTGCTCCTTCGGATCGCAGGAGACGATTTGCGACTCCTGGTCGAGCCGCTCGGCCATCTCCAGCAGACCTTCACGCTCGACCGGGTTGGCACGCTCGCAAAACAGGCGCGCAGACTGAGTCTCCAGCGCCTCGCGCATAATGTAGCGCTCGCGCACGTCGTTCGGCGTAGGAATTTTGACCCGCGTGCCGACGCGTGGACGGCTCTCCAACAGGCCCTCATCCTCCAAGCGTTGCAGCGCCTCGGTGATCGGCACAAAGCTCATGGAGAACTCCGCGGCGAGATGACGGCGCGAGAGCACGCCTCCCATGGGGATCTCCCCGCGCAAAATCTTCTCCCGGGTCATCAGATACGCCTGGTGCGCCAGACTCGTCCCTCGTGCAATCTCCACGTTCCAGCCCTTCAAAATGCGATTCTAACCACGCAATTTTAGTATGTCGATTCGCGAACGCATACATCGTCTTGTAAGAGGCGACCGTCGGCACGCTATCTTTTGCAAAGGCCGGGCTTCAGAGGCCGTCAGCTGAACGGTATCTGCCTTCGTCGCGCTGTTGCATGCGCCAGGCGATAGCATCGACGGACCCGAGGTCGGGTATCAGCTATTCGTAAGGTTGTCGTTGATGAAGTATTGAAATGTCATCTGGTTGATGTCGTCGATATGATGACCCCGCCACAGACCAGATGTTGTTTATCAGAACTCCAATCGATCAGGCGATCACTCCGCGGCGGTGGCCTGCTGGATGCAACGATGGAAGGCCCTATGCCGAACTTACCCTGCCCTGTCGGCGTGCTCGTAGTTGGCAGTAGAAATATGGGGCCGGCGCCGTAGATCAACGGTGACGGATTAGAGCGCGTTGGCTGGAGCGGCTGCCTGCCGCTCGACGACAGCAGCTCGTGTGAAGCGCATCTGAATGCCATTCTTCGGTCGGAGAATCACCATCGCGCGCTCGACGATATTCTGTCCGGGAACCAGATCGAAGTCGTAGCGACGTAAGAGCGTGCTCAGAATCATTAAAATCTGCAGCATCGCGTATTGATTGCCGATGCAGACACGCGGTCCCCCGCCGAAGGGAAGATAGGTGAATGGTGTGCGTAGTTTCTCGCTACCCTTGACGAATCTCTCGGGCTGAAACTCCTCGGGGTCGTCCCACGCGCGACTGGCGTGGTGCGCGCCGTAGACGTACACAATTACCATCGAGCCGGCAGGGATGGCGACATCACCGATCTGATCGTCATTGACAGCCATGCGGTCAATCATCCAGAACGGAGGATAGAGACGCAATGCCTCCTGGATGACCTGTGTCGTATACGGAAACTTCATGACGTCACCGTGGCTCAGGAGCGTGTCGCCGAGCACGGAGTCAAACTCATCCCGTACGCGCTCCAGGCAGTCCGGCCGCGTGCTGAGAAGATACAGCAGCCAGGACAGGCCATTGGATGACGTCTCGTGGCCTGCGACCAGGAGCTGCATGCTTTCGCTCAGCACCAGTTCGTCGCTCATGCCTTCGCCGTCGGCATAGCGGGCGTCCATCAGGCTCTGCAACAGATCGCTTCCGGGCGGTTGAAGGCGACGCTCCTTGATGTATTCGAGGAGCACGTTGTCGGCGCGGACGCGCATGTCTTCATGCTTCTTCAGCTCGCCCGACGCCGCAAACCAGGGGTTTAAATATGGCTGCAGCGTCTGCCGCACAATGAACTCCTGCACGGTGCAGATGGTGTGGCTGACGAGGTCAATATCTTCGCGCTTCAGGCGTGCGCCGAACAGCGAGCGTGCCACCATCGCGAAGGTCATCTCCATTAGCTGCGGGTAGATATCGACGGGGCCGTCCTGGATGCGTCGGTCGAACTCGCGAATCGACTCGGTCAGCGAGTCCTGCATGATCGAGGAGAGCGCGTCGAGCTGCTTGCGATCGAAGCCTTTCTGGATGAGGCGCCGCTGCGTCTTCCAGGGTTCGCCGTGTGTCGTCAGCAGGCCTTTGCCAAGGAAGTGTCCCATCCGCCTTACCTGGATCTCAGACTTCCGATAGTTCTCGGCGTTGGTCTTCAGCACATGCTGAATAACGGCGGGGTCCGTCGTTACGATGGCCTCTTTGAGGCCGCCGAGATAGAAGCGGAACGTGTCTCCGTAGAGCTTGAGATAGGTGGAAAGGACCGGCACTGGATTCTGCGCCATAGCGGATGAATCCGTAAACGAGCGCCAACGCGAAACAGCGGGAATGGATACCGACAATGTCATACCTCACCGCGGACACGGGCTACAGCGGAGTAGAGCGATACATTCGCTACCTGAATTGCAGCCGCACCTTGGGGTCTGGAGTTAAAGACGAGGGGTCACGACCACGTGCCGTTGCCCAATTGCTTCAAAAGTATCAGGTGGTGCCATACGGCACGTGTCATTGTGGGGTGCTGGCGATAAGGAACCCCAAATTCTTCAGCAGTTTCCTTCACGATCCGGGTAAGCGGAGCGTAATGGGTGTGGCATACAAACGGACACAAGTGATGCACGATGTGATGGTTGAGCCCGCCTGCGAGCCAGCCGACCATCGGATTGGTGGTGGCGTAGTCCGCTGTCGTCGCAAAGATGTGGTACACGCCGTTCTCGAACTCGTTGCGGCCTTCGGGGAAGTACGTGCTGTCGACTGTGTGTGTCGTCTGGAAGACCAGCGCTACGCTGAGTCCGACGATCAGATGCACGAGGACGAAGGCCCCCACGACGAGCAGGATGGGCTTGTGGAGCAGCACCACCGGAAGGACCAGCATGTAGGTGAGATAGAACAGTTTGCCGGCAAAGAGGATGACATATTCGCGAGCGGGATGCCGGGTGCGTCTCAGGTAATCGTGCATCGGACGGAAGAAGCACTCGAAGTCCCTGACGAAGACATAATCCAGAGAAAAAACGGCGTATAAAAGCAGGGCGTAAAGGTGTTGAAAGCGCTGCATGGGGCGAAGTGGCTCATGTGGCGTAAACCGGAGCAGGCCGCGTCCCGTCAGGGCATCGTCCTCGCCATGCACATTGACACAGGAATGATGGCCGCGATGATGCAAAATGCGCCACATATACGAACTGATCCCGCACACGTCAAAGACGTAATTGAGTGTCTTGTTGACGGAGGCATCCGACGAAATGGCATTGTGATTGCTGTCGTGAGCAATATTCAGGAGAAGGAAGGTCTGAGCGAGGCCGCCGAGCACGTACAGGGCGAGAAACAACCCCGAAGCGGGGTGCAGCGCGTAGATGGCGGCCCAGCTGGCGGCAAGCACACCCAGCCCGACGGCAATCTTTGTCCACATGGTCCGATCCGCCTTTGGAGACAGGTTCTGAGCTGTGAAATATTGATCGAGGCGGCGGCGCAACACCTTTGGAAACGATGGGTTACCGAGAGTTCCGGCAGGCTCGGGAGCGGTTTCGTGCGGGACGAGATCGTCCTCTGTGTACGGCAGGGAGACCGCGATGTCGTTGGGGGATGCCAGGGCTGTCAGCTCACAATAATTTTCGGAAGGTTAAAGTCCGACCGTCGCTATGTTAGCATGGTCGCAACACACATTAAGAGAGTGGAGACAGCTTGATCTGCACCGAGAGATCCCAGATCAGGTTAGGTTGTCTGTTCTTCCGTGTGGCGTTCCGCCTCTTGCCATCTCAAGGTACGGAATGCACCTCGCACCTCCGACCCACCATTTCAGATCATTGCCGCGTCCAGGGTGCACATATCGATTTTATGGAGCGGCACCGAGAAGCAAGGCCGCAAGAGTCGATAGGGGCAAGGCTCACGTGTTTTACCACCGTTCAAAAGGGGCTTTACTGATTCACTATGGCGTCGATTATTCATGAGTTGGACCGGCTTGCTGAGGTTCATCCGCACAAGCTCCTTTACACCTACCTCGATTTGAATGGAAACACGCTCGAGAGCTACACGTATGCCTCTTTTCAGGCGCGGACGAAGGCGATCGCAGGGCACCTGCTGAAGGACGGCCGGTTCGCCGAGGGAGACCGCCTGCTGCTGGCGTATCCGCCCGGAATGGAGATGATCTGTACCTTCTTCGGCTGCGCGCGCGCGGGCATGATCCCCGTACCGGTCTATCCGCCCAGCTCACGCGGTTTCCAGAGTGCCCTCTACAAGATGGTGCACATTGCGCGGGACTGCCAGGCCGCCGGCATCCTTACCAGCAGCGACTATCACGCATCTCTGAAGACAAACCTCACCCGGAGTGGCGTGGCCGCCTCGGGCGTGGATGTGGACTACATTGCAGGATTGCCGTGGGTCGTTACCGAGGAGTTCACCGAACAGGTTTCACAGGTAAGCTTTCCGGCCGGGGGGAAGATCCTTTTCCTGCAATACACTTCGGGCTCCACGATGGAGCCCAAGGGCGTGATCGTGACGCATGAGAACATCCTGCGCACGGCACCGCTGGTCATCGACCATACTTCGCCTGTCGTGGTTTCGTGGCTTCCGCAGTACCACGACATGGGACTGATCGGAACGTATCTCTACCCGGCGCTGCGCGGGGGAACCACCTACGGCTTCTCACCGACAGATTTCATTCAGAGGCCCGCGCTGTGGTTCGACGCAATGAGCACGTACAGAGCCACCGCGACCGCCGCACCCAACTTCGCATACGAATACTGCCTGCGCGCGGGACGTATCTCGAAGGAAAGCCTTGAGTTGTGCGACCTGAGTTCGCTGCGCGTGCTGATGGTGGCGGCAGAGCCGGTGAAGGCGGAGACATACACACGTTTTCTCGAAGCGTTTCAGTCCTACGGGCTGAAGTCGGAGGCGTTCTATGCCGCCTACGGGCTGGCGGAGAACACGCTGGCTGTATCGCTGGGCGGACGCAACATCCTTTCGGTGAACAAGAGCGCGCTTGCCATGGGCCGGGCGCGCCTGGCCACGGAAGTTTCGGAGATCGGCTCCTCCACGAAGGTGGTCAGCTGCGGTCGCCCTCTGCCGGGAATCGACGTTAGGATCGTCGACCCGGAACTCCATAACGTTCTCCAGGACGGTGGTATCGGCGAAATTTGGATCGCCGGAGTGGGCAAATGCGTCGGCTACTGGAACAATTCCGAGCTGACGCTGAAACAGTTCCGTGCACGCCTTGTGGACGATACGCCATACGATGACGGCTTCCTCCGCACGGGAGATATGGGCTTCTTCCATGACGGTGAGCTGTTCGTGTGCGGGCGCATTAAGGACATGATCATTCTGCGGGGGCAGAACTACTACCCGCAGGACATCGAAGGCGTGGTGGAGCGTGCTTCGCCGCTCATCCGTGCGCACTGCGTCGCGGCGTTTCAGATTCACGAAGAGAGCGAACCCGCGCTGGCCATTGTGGCCGAAGTCAAGAATCCGAATCAACTGCCGGACGCACGCAAGATTGCGCAGGCTGTGCGCAACTACCTTAATGTAGAGGTGGCGTTGATCTCGTTCATCGCGCCTCGCGCCATTCCGCGCACCAGTTCCGGCAAAATCATGCGGCACAAAGCCAAGCAGATGTGGGTTGCTGGCCAGTTCAGCGTGTTGAATGAGTTTTCGCGCGAGAAGGATGCCGGAGCATCGTGTTCAGACCCGGAAAAGCAAACGCCCTTTGACGAACTCAAGTTGCGTTACAACCTTACAGGCAATGAGTCTTACAACCTCATCGAGGCGGGGCTGGACTCTCTCGATCTTGTGATTTTCATGCATGAGATCAAGGAGCTGTTGAAGCACCGTGGCGCCGATGTGCTCGCGCGCCAGGTCGACATCGGCGTTATTCAGCGTGTCAGCGTGGCGGAGCTGTTCCAGCTTGCCGAACAGCTGGAGAGCGCACCGGAGGAGGCGCTGGAGCACCTGCGTCAGGCACTGCAGGTGTTTCGTCAGGAACAGCGAGACTCGGAGCGCCAAATGATGACGGAGGATCGCACGATGGTCTTCGATCCTCCGGTGCCGGCTCCTACGCCTGAAGTGCCCACCCCGCGGCACGTCTTTCTTACGGGAGGCACCGGCTTTATCGGGCCGTTCCTGATCAAGAGCCTCCTGGAGCAGACCTCGGCGGACATATACGTCCTGGTGCGAGCGTCGGATGAGGAGCAGGGTAAGCAGCGGCTTCGTTCGGCGATGGATTCGATGGGATCCCCGGACGACCAGCTGATGGAGATGTTCGAAGCACGTGTGACACCCATGTGCGGCGACCTCGGCCATGCCAACCTTGGCCTGGCTCCGGAAGCCTGGGAGTTCCTGAGGGACGAGTGCGATTCCATCTTCCATAACGGCGCAACGGTGAACTACCTGTTCAACTACGACCGCATGCGCGATGCAAACGTCATGGGTACCAACGAGGTGCTTCGACTCGCCTTCGAGGGCCGGGAGAAGGAGTTCAACTACGTCTCGACAACCTTTGTCTTCGGCTGGGCGGTAAAAGATGTCTTGTGGGAGACGGACTTCAACGAGAACCTCGACCTGTTGGACTTCGGCTACAGCCAGACCAAGTGGGTTGCGGAGCAGGTGGTTGCAGATGCCCGCAGCAAGGGGTTGTCGACCCGAATCTTCCGTCCGGCGCTGGTCAGTCCGTCGGTGGACGGCGGAGGCAACAACTTCGACATCGCCGTGCGTCTCGTCGCCTTCATGGTGAACCATGGCATCGGAGTCGACGCTCTGAACCAGGTAAGCTTTGTGCCTGCGGACATCGTTGCCAACAACATTGTGGCGGTCTCGACCACGGCCGGCACCGCCAACCAGACCTTCCACATCGTGCGCGACGACTACGCCAACATGATGGACATCACCAATTTGATTACGAAGTCCACAGGACGTGAGTTCGAAATCTTCTCTGTCGATGATTTTGTCCCGGAGTTGATCCGTCGCTGTCGCAAGGAAGACCTGCTCTTCCCATTGCTGGACTTCCTTGTGGGATCGGTGGACAACATCACGGCGATGGAGTTCAAACGCTACGACAACTCGACCTACCAGGCCGCTCGCGATGCTTCTGCATGGGGACAGGCGGATCCAACACTTGAGGACACCGTCAACGGCATCCTCAAGTTCATGCACCGCAAGGGGATCATTTCGGTAGCTCCGCAGGAGATTGAACGGGCGGTCGCAGCGGACTAGCTGCGGCCACCTATTTGCGTTCGAAGGCGAGCTTCTCCGTAAAGCGCTGACCTGTCTCCAGTGTTCCTGTGGCGGTCAGCGTCATGGTCTTCCCATCGGGAGCAACGCTCCATCGATCCTTCTGCGTGACCTGCTGATCGCGCCGGTAGATTGCATCGAGGGTGTGGGCGTCGACCTGGGAGAGCTGCACCGTATCGTTGCGCGAGTCGTGAAGGTCGTACTGCTTCCCATCCAGGTGCGCGGTATAGCTGTAGTCATAGGCAAAGCGCACGCCATCATTGCCAACCGCATCAATCGTCAGAGGTATGCCCTGGCGCATGCGGGTCTTGCTTACGTCCTGGATCCAATCGCCTGAGAACGGATCACGTACTCCCTTGGACGCGCTGGTGCGCACCCAGATGGAGATTTGATCCGGGTGTCCGGGGCGCGAGGTGGTCAGCGTGAGTTCCTTGTTGTCCTTCGACAGGACATTGCGAATCGTTGCCGCAAGTGCACCGTTCTTCTTTTCGATGACGTCGACCTGCTTACGGCCCTTGCGGTGGAGCTGGACCTCGTCGAATAAGGGATTTGAGGGGGCAGGCGTTTGCTTGCCGTCGGACTTCGCCGTGAAGTCGAGGCGAGTCTCTCCCGTCATCGAGACGTGCACTGTGCCATCGGTAGAGACGATGACGAGCTTGTCCGGTGGATCGAGGGACGACTGTGCGGACGTCAATGTCCAGGCACCCGTCCGCGGGTCAGCTGCAAGTGCGGAAGAAGCGGGAAGCAGAACAACGAGGAGCGCGCAGGTCGCAGGAAGAATGGTCGCAGGTCTAAAGATGAGTGTCCCCCAACCGCAACGCGGTCACTAGGATGTCCAGAATTGGGCTAAAAAAGCACGCCGCGCCACAGTGTATCCTGACTCGATACGAAGCGCCACGCTTCGCTTTGGTTGCCTCAGCGAACATCGCATCGTCTTACGCAGCCATCTATACATTCAAGCCGCTCTTTCCGGCGGAAGGTGCAACGAGTTTCTAACGATTATGAGATTTCTGCAATCGCGACGCTTCTGGGCTGCCACCGTGCTTATCGGCGTCCTCGTGCTGCTCCCTTTCTCCTTTCACTCCGAACAGCACCTTGAGACTGCCACGCGCGTCGAAGGTAGCGATGCGGAGAAGGTAGCGAGTGAGTTGAAGACTCGCTTCAACTCACCGTTCGTCGACCAGGTCGTGCTGGTGATCAAGGGACTGCCATCGCTGGATACGTCCGAGGGTACGCAAGCGCTATCAGGCATCGTGGATGGACTCAAGAGCGAGCCCGGCATCTCTGGAGTCGTTTCGTACCTCGACCTGCACGATGCGATTTTCGTTGGCAAAGGTGGCGGAACCTACGTTGTGATGGGGCTCGGCTCGCCGGACATTTCTGTTGAGTCCATGGTTCCGGTGCTTAAGGCGCACGCGAAGACGCTCGAGTCACAGCTTCGACCGCGCTATCCAAACATTAGCCTCAAACTGACGGGTGAACTCCCGCTGAACTTCGACATCCGTAAGGCAAGCGCAGATGAAGTCCAGCACAGTGAGAGCGTGGCGATTCCTGCCACTCTGGCACTGCTGCTGCTGGCGTTCGGCAGCCTGGTCGCCTCAGCGATCCCTCTCGCCGTCGGGCAGTTGGCAATCGCCGCGACACTGGCGATCGCAGGCCTGCTCGCTGCTCGTTTTCACCTCTCCATTCTGGTTCAGAATCTGGCAACCATGCTCGGCCTCGGGCTTGGCATCGACTACACGTTGCTCATGGTAAGCCGCTTCCGCGAGGCGATTGCCGAAGGCCACGACGGAATAACGGCCTCGCGGATGGCATCGCAGCGGGCCAGCCACACGCTGCTTGTCTCGGCATCCACAGTAGCGATCGGCTTCGTCGCGCTGCTTACTGTACCGATCAGCGAAATCCGCTCGATCGGGGTAGCCGGTTGCCTGGTGGCAGCGACGAGCGTGTTGCTCGCCAACACACTCGTGCCGGAGGCGCTGGCACTACTCGGCCGGCGAATCGACACAGGCCGTCTGCCGTTCGTACCGCACATGGATGAGAGACGATCCGAGAGGATAGGCATGCGTTGGCGCCGCTGGGGTCAGAAGATAGTAGCCCATCCGTGGCTCGCGCTTGTGCTGGCAACTGCGCCGCTGCTCCTTCTCGCGTGGCAGGGAGCCCAATTGGATACGAGCCTTCCCAAAGGCGACTGGTTGCCCAAAGCTGCGGACTCGGTGGGTGCGCTGCATGAGTTGGAACAGATGGACCGCGCCGGGGTCGTGCAGACCATTCGCGTCCTGGTTGAACTCCCGAACGACTCCATCGTGAATAGCGATGCAGGCTGGGCTGCGCTCGATCGCGCGAGTAAAACTTTGGAGAGCGATCCGCGCTGCGAACGAGTCATCTCTCTCTCAACGCTTGCAGGCGGCGATCGTTCGTTTCTCACAAACATCTCGCGGGAGTCGCGGCGCACGTTCGTCAGCAGCGATGGACACGCGGCGTTGCTTGAGGTGATGCCAAAGACCTCGGTCTCGCTGCGAAGCCAGGTCGACTGGGTACGCGAATTGCGCAAGGTAGGGGCTCCGGCGCTGACTGGCGTTCCCTCCGCCACATTTCTTGTTGGCGGAATTCCAGCTTTGAATGCCGATTATCAAACGATTATCGACAGCAGATTTCCCTCCGTGACCGCCATGGTTGTCGTGGGTACTCTTTTCGCACTCTTCGCAGGGTTCCGTTCGTTCGTTGTGGCCATCAAGGCTGTCGCGTTGAACCTGCTTTCGGTGGCAGCTTCATTTGGGGCTCTGGTGCTGATCTTCCAGAAGGGCTATGGCAGCGGTCTGATCGGCTTTCCCGGCGGCACCGGCGGTATCTTTCCCCTTGTGCCCATTGTTGCGTTTGCCATCGTGTTTGGTCTCAGCATGGATTATGAGGTGTTCCTGGTAGCTCGTGTACTGGAAGCGAGGAGAAGCGGCTTGAGCGAGCGCGACGCCATTCCGGAGGCGATGGCCCGCACCTCCGGCCTGATCACCAGCGCTGCGGCGATCATGATCGTCGTCTTCGCGGCGTTCACGTTCGGGGACTTCTTAGTGATTAAAATGATTGGGCTTACCCTGTCGGTCGCCGTGCTGATTGATGCAACGGTGGTCCGCATGGTCATTGGCCCCGCGCTGCTCTGCCTCGCCGGAGATTGGAACTGGTGGCCCGGCGGCCTCGCGAAATCGAGTCCCGCAAGTCCCTCCTCAAAGGTTGATTCCACGCTGAAATAGCGCTGCCTTTCTGGTGCCCCGCTGAGGTCTTGAACCCTTCAAAGGTATGTTCCAGGAGCTGGAACGTTTACATTGGCCGCAGAAGCACGCTTGTGTTTACCGATTCGGAAGTAGGCTCTCGACCATCTCTGTTCTTTTGCGCTCAATCGTCCAGAGGTGTCCTGGCTTTGCCATGTCCCAGTCGAAGGCCTGGCCGTTGGTTGGGATCGTGATCGTACGAACGTACTCCAGTCGAGCACCGGCGGCGGGTAGCTTCAGGACATACATCTCCGGCAGGTCATGCCCGGTCACGTAGAGGAAGCCGTCCTTTCCCCATCGTCCGCCAGAGGCACTCATATGCCCGAATCGTTCGAGTACGTTTTGAGGAAACACCCATGAGCCCTGCTCCACAAACTGTGGGGTGTACTTCACGAGCAAGGTTGCGTTGTGATCGCGTGTGGGATCGCCACCTCTCCCATCGTAGTTGGCGTAGCAGATCCACCAAGAGCCGTCATGCCAGTCAACCCAGGTCATCGATCCGCGCGCCGCTCCGAAGCTATGGCTGCGCAGATGTTTCAGCGTATGCGTGCTGAACCATTCCACGGAGCTGATCTGGGGCAGATTGGGAAAGTTCGACAGGGCGCAGACTAATTCCTCCGCGACGACCGAACAGCTGTTCATGTGAATGAAGACGGCGGGATCGCCTTCAAACAGTTCGACTCGCTTGCCGGTGGTCTTGTCGTATTTGCCGATCCTGCTGTCAGCTATCGCGAAGACAAAGCTCCTATCGGAGGCGACACCCTGGTGGGCCTCATCGGCCGGGAGGCGCCGTAACTCCTTCGCTGCGGGATTCTCCTGGGTTTGTGCGCTGGCCAACCCGGCCAGCGCGGCCACTGCCACAGCTATGACTCGTCGTCGCATCAGTAGATCACCTTGACACCGAACTGAAGAATACGCGATGGGAAAGTGCTCGAGACCGTTCCACCGGAGGTTGGCGTACCTCCGACGGTACCGCTCATGCTGCTGTTGGTCGGCGAGACAAAGTTGGTGTGGTTGAAGAGGTTGTAGGCCTCCGTGCGGAACTGCACTTTGAGCCCCTGATCGCGCGCGCCGAAGGTCTTATTCAAGGCGAGGTCCGTGTTGTAGTACGACGGCCCAAGTCCCGGATTGCGCCCGAGGTTGCCAAAGGGATTGGGATTGCTGCTGGTGTTGGGCAGGGAGATCGCAGCGAAGTTCACCCACTGGATCGTGCTGCCGCTCTGGGTGCGTTTTACCAGCGGCTGACCTGCCACGCGATTAGGACGATACTGATTCGCACCACGATTGGTGGCCGTGAGGCCGGGGGAAACCTGGTTAGCCGAGGGCGGACTGTAGGTGACGTTGAACGGAGTTCCGGAAGAGAACTGGTTGATGGCGCTGAGCTGCCATCCGCCGATGAACTGATTCACGATACGACCGCTGCTCCCGAGAAAGGCTTTGCCGTAGCCGAAGGGAAGCTCATAGACGAGGCTGAGCGAGTCGATGATGGGCTGGTTGTAGTCTGACTGCGCATACTCGGCGGCCGGGTTGTTGGCGTCCTGTGGTGAGGGGCCGTTGCTGTCCTGTGAGGCGCTGTCGTTATCCATGCTCTTGCCCCAGGTGAAGGAGTTGAGCAGTGTGAGGCCGGCGAGAAAACGCTGCTCATACCGGACCTGCAACGAGTTGTAGTTGGAGTAGCCCGCATTGCGGGGATTGGTGATCTCGCTCCAGGTGGGGATCGGCCGTGCGAAGTTCTTGCTGGGATCGCGCTGGTTGTAGTTGCCAATCGTCTGGAGCTTCAGTCCATGGTTGCCGACATAAGCGACATCGAGGAGGGTATTCTTCATGAGCTGGCGCTGCACGGAGGCATAGTAGCTGTGCGCATAGCTGTCTCGTGTATGCCGCGGCATGTAGATGATGGTTGTCTTCAGAGGATCGAAGGTGTCGGTGAGACCGGCCGGGAAGCCCTCCTGCAGCCTGCGATAGCCTGAACCACCCGGAGTTTGCGCCACTGAGACGCTGATGGCCTGAGGTGCATTGATGGCAAGCAGCACTCCAGGACCTGCACGGGTGTAGTGGACATAACCGACGCCGTAGCCTCCGCGCAGTGAGGTCTTCTGATCGACCGAGTAGGCAAAGCCAAGGCGCGGCGCCCAGTCGTTGAGATCGGGGTCCATGAGAGTGCGGTCATAGACGCCACCACTTTTGGCGTGAAGCAATGTCGCAGTCGCGGGATCGAAGTTGGTGACGCGGTTGTCGCGATCGTAGTAAGGGGAGCCGTACTCCCAGCGAACGCCGAGGTTCAGTGTCAGTTTGGGGCTGACCTTCCAATCGTCCTGCGCATAGACATTGTGCATGTTCTGGCGCAGATAGGCGATGAAATAGCTGGAGAGAGCGTATTGGCTCGATGCCCCGAAGAGGAAGTCCGCCCAGTAGGTGTCCTGCGCAGCGGAGGTGCTGGTGCAGCCTGCCGCAGAGCGGGCGCACTTGCTGAAACCACCGCTGAAGCTGAAGCTGCCGCCGAGGGGATCGGTGTTCTGGACGGCCATCCACAGACGCTCAAACTCATAGCCAAACTTCAGAGAGTGCCTGCCATGCACGTAGGAGTAGTTGATCTTTGGATCGAGAATCGCGGGGTTCTGCCACTGCGGATTGGTGGACTGCCGCCCCAGGGTCGAGAAGCCGCCCGAGATCGACATCGTTGAGAGGCCGCCGAAGACAACAGGGTTGGTTGGACGTCCGGGGATGTCGAAGGAGGTATCTCCGATAGAGAGTGAGGCTTTGGATGCCTTGGTCCGATCGAGGCCGAGACGCACGTCGAGCAGCTGGTTGTTGGAGATGGTGTGTGTCCAGCCAAGTACGATCTGCTGATCGAGGATGCGTTGCACACCGTTGGACCCACCGTCGAGGGGCAGCGGCAACGTGGGGAAGTTGACGGCGTTCTCTTTGCGATCACTGATCCGCGCGAACAGAGCATCGCGCCTGCTGGCCTGCCAATCGAGGCGCAGGCTGCCCTTATCCGAATTGTCGGTAAAACGCGAGGTGCCGCGATAGCTGTTCGTAGTCGAGGTGATGCTCGGGTCGATGGGGACCAGTTGATTGAGGTAGTTGACGACCTGCATCGAGATGGGAGAGATGTTCGGCGAGTTCAGAATGGAGGAACCGCGCGTGTAGGTTGTGCCGTTATAGGGGTCCTGCACGTCGACGGCAAGGATGCCCTGACGTTCCTTGGCAGTGGGAAGGCTGGCGAAGGCGACAGGAGCGACCACCTGGCGGAAGCCTTCGTAATCAACGAAGTAGAACAGGCGATCCTTGAGCAGCGGTCCGCCGAAGTTAGCGCCGAACTGATTCCGATTGAACTGAGGCTTGACGCCGCCTGTGGGAGCGAAGTATCCGGTCGCGTTCAGCTTGGTGTTGCGGATGAACTCATAGACGGTCGCGTGGAAACGGTTGGTGCCACCGCGCGTGGCGACGTTGACGGTCGCTCCGGGACCGCGGCCGTACTCGGCATTCATGCTGTTGGTGATGACGCTGAACTGGGAGACGGAGTCCGGCGGAGGCGTAATGATCTGATTATCGAAGCCCTGGTTGCTGGCGCTGTAGGAGTTGTTGTCGACGCCATCGAGAAGGAAATTGTTCAGTACCGAGCGCTGTCCGTTCACGCTGAATGTGCCGGCGCGCACCAGGCTGGACGTGTTGGCGCGAGGCGCAGCATCTGTTGTTGCGCGAACGCCGGTCACCAGGCCAAGCAGGTCAGCGTAGTTACGGGTCACCAGGGGAAGTGCCGCACTCTGGTAGTTGGTGACTACCTGCGAGCGCTGGCTGCTTTCTGTCTCAACCTGCAGGGCAACATCGCTGACCTCGATCGTCGTGTCGGTATTGCCTATCTTGAGGCTCAGGTCGATGCGTTGGCGTCCGCCGACGGCCAGGGTGATCTTGTCGGCCACGGCGCGGGAGAATCCGCTGGAGGTCGCCTCGATGCGATAGTTGCCCGGCTGGAGGGAGGAGACCTCGTAGTGTCCGGTCGGATCGCTGGTGGTCGTCGCCTGAATGCCAGTGTCGATGTTGGTGATCTGCACCGTCGCCTTTGGGACGCCGGCTCCGCTACCGTCGGCGATAGTGCCGACGAAGCTGCCGCGATCGAGCTGTGCCAAAGCGAGGCGATCAGCCATACAAAGGGCAAACAGACCGAGGAAGATCATGGTGATACGGGCGGCCAGGGTCGCAAAGGAGTTTCTTTGAGAGCGCATATATTTGTTTCGAGCCTCTTCAGAGTTCAGTGGGACGATCGGGATGCTGCTCCCTGCGGAAGAGAACACACCGCAAACAACCGGGGTTCCTGCAGGACTCGGAGATTGATTCTGCGTATGGAGAGATCGTGACCCAGATTCAGATTTTCGTCTGGACTTTTCACTGCGACTTCACTGTTAAATGCCTGCTAACCAAAAGCAGGCTACCGAGTTACATGTAGCGTCGAAACGCAGATTTCGCGTTCCGCGCCGGCACGATTCACATTCCCGTAATTCACATTCCGTGTAATCAAGCGAACGGACCAATCAGATGATCCTTGAGACAAGCTCTCGCGCGGAACGCGGGTACGTGCCGGAGGACGCCGACAGCCGGCGCAATCTGGTGAAGCGTATCGTCGCGTCCTCGGCCTTTACGAGATCGGCTCGGCTATCGGATTTTTTGAAGTACGTCTACTCTCTCGCGGAGAAGGGCCGGTTCGATGACATTCATGAACAGAACATCGGTTCCGCCGTCTTCGGCAGGACTCGCGATTACGATCCCGCGGTAGACAGCATCGTTCGCTCACATGCCAGCCGTCTACGCCATCGGCTGAAGAAATACTTCGAGGAAGAAGGGCACAACGAGCCGTTGATCCTTACGATCCCTCGGGGAAGCTATATCCCTTCGTTCGAGCCGCGTCCGCTGTGGATACCCCTCACTGAGAACGCACACACCGACACGACGACGGAGATCGCTGAAGAATTGCCATCCGCACTGAGAGAAGAGCCGAAGAAGGCAGCGGCTTCGAACGAAGAGTCTCGCAGCATCCAGCCCACATCGCGAACAACGGTCTTCCGCCTTCGGCTGGCGCTGGCGATCGCCGCAGTCGTCATCCTTTTTCTTGGTGGCGTGCTGGTCGCAAGACAGTCTGGCGCGGCGCACGTCAGGCAGGAGAGGCAAGTCGACCAGCATCCACTGTGGAAGGAATTTATTCCGGGCAGCGGAATGAAGACAGTTGTGGTTAGTTCAGACAGCGGTCTGGTGATGTACCAGCATCTGACGGGGCAACGCGTCTCACTGGCATCCTATGTTCGCGGCGACTATCTGAACGATACGAACTCTGCGTCGGTGTCTCGAGAGATTGTGCGGAAGTTCGGAACGAGACGATACACGCCCGCCGTCGATCTTTCGGTGCTCGAACGAGTAACGCGCATCTTCGAAGGGCGGCACGAACAATTCTCATTCCGGTACGCGAGAGATCTGCGCCTTGAAGACCTGAAGCAAGGTAATGCCATCCTGCTGGGCTCGGCTGAATCCAATCCGTGGGTGCAACTGTACGAGCCGTCGCTAAATTTTCATTTTCAGGATGACCTTCTGCACGACAAGGCACAGATGATTAACCTGCATCCCCGGCTGGGGGAGGCGACGCACTATGATTCAACGCCCCAGGATCCCACGCCGACGATCTATGGAGTTGCCGCCTATCGTTCGAATCTGCAGACGTCGGGCCATGTGCTCATCCTCGAAGGCCAGACGATGGCCGGAACTCAAACTGCGGCGGACTTCATCTTTGACGATGCCTATCTTCGTCCATTTCTCAAGAAGATCGAGAAGACAGGCGGAGTCATTCCAGGCTTCGAGGTCCTGCTCCGTTCCCGAAGCTTTGCAGGCCAGAGCTCGCGAATTGAGATCGTTGCTTATCGGGCGGACTAGAGCATCCAGAATCTGACCTAAGAATCAATCATCAAGACGTACCAGACCCTTCTGGATGGAGAGCGCGACTCCTTCGGTTCGGTTGGTGGTGCCGAGTTTCTTCAGCACGTTGATAACGTGATTGCGAACTGTATTTTCGCTGATGAATAGTTTGTTGGCTATCTCGCGGTTACGATAGCCGCGCGCCATAAGCTGCAGGACTTCGCCTTCGCGCACACTGAGGGCCTGCTCCGCAACTTTTTCCGCTAATTTGCTTGCTATATAGGGAGGGATGGCGCGCTGGCCCGCATGGACAGAGCGCACGGCGTCGAGGATTTCTTCCATGGACGCCGTTTTGAGAATAAAGCCCATGGCGCCCGCCTTGATGGCACGGAAGACATCTTCAGCCGAGTGGTAGTTGGTGAGGATGACGGCTTCGACGTGGGGCTGAAGTTTGCGCACCTCGGCCAGCAGCTCATCGCCACCCATGCCAGGCATCCGCAGATCGGTGAGCAAGACATCGATCGGTCGGCTCTGCAGAATGCCTAAAGCCTCCGTGCCCGAAGCGGCGGTCCCGACGACGTCGATACTGGTTTCGTAACGAAGCATGGCATGAAGTCCCATGCGCACGACGTTGTGGTCATCCACGATGAAGATCCGGATCGGGTTCATTTATGCCTCGCTCCTGGGGCGCCTTGAAATTCGGAATGGAGAAAAGCGAATGCGTGTGCGGACAAGTGTGCCATGTGGAGCCGTTACGCATAGGCATGTCCCCCTGCCGGGAGTTGAATCGATGTGAAGCGACGCCTTTACGGCAGCGCAGCGTTTCTGCATGGCTTGCAGACCAAGATGCGGTGTTACGGAGTCAGGCGAAAAGCCGATTCCGTCGTCTTCCAGTGTAAGGGTGACGGCATCTTGCGTGTAGTCGAGCGCGAGCCGCACGGTTGAGGCCTGGGCGTGGCGAAGAACGTTTGCCATGCCTTCGAGGGCAACTCGAAAGAGCACATCGGCGAGAGCTGGATCGAGGATGCAAGGTTCGCCGGAACGGCTGGTATGAATGGAAGGTCCGTGGTTGGCGCAAAGGTTGATGCTTGCCCGTTCGATGAGGCTGAGCAGGTCGCTGTTCTCGTGCCCCGTTGGATGGAGTGCAGCAATGAAGGCGCTGGCTTCACGATGCGTGCCGGCTACGACCTGGTAGATTTCATCGAGCTCCTCGACAAGACGTTCTTTGGGTACATTATTTCCTCGAGCATGTTTGCGCAGCCCCTGTAGGCGATAGCTGATGCCAGCGAAGCTTTGCGCCAGTGTGTCATGTACCTGGTGGGAGAGGCGTTCGCGCTCAGCGGTTATATCTGCTGCTCGAGATCGCGACGAGTGCATGACGATGTAGACGGCAGCCCCTGAGGCAAGTAATCCTGCAGCAGCGAGACAAAAGAGGCGCCAGCCTGCCAGCCATGATGGGCCTGAGAGGACATCGATATCGGCAGCGGATTGCACAAGGATCGTGAAGCTGCTGTTGAAGGAAGAACTGGCGGCGATCGTCGAGATGCCTCTCAGTCGAAGTGTGCTGCCGGATTGCAGCTTGCTTCTGCGCGAGCCGAAAGGGGCATTCTGAACCAATGCGTCAAAGTCCTGCCCGTCAGCATGAAGGGAAAGCACAACTGAGCCATTGGGCTGCACGGTACGAGAGACGAGCTGACCGATGACCTCAACGAGAGTTCCTTCAAACATACCGCTCGCTGCTTGTGCAGGAGTGATCGAGAGGGTTGAGAGAGCGGTTCTGTCGCGCGGCCCATCTACAGAGTCTGCGAGGAAGACTGGAACTCCAGCTTGCTCGGCCGGTTGTCCGATGGCATCCACCTCATCTCCGATGCAAAGGGCTCCTGGATCAGGTGGCATGAGACGAATGCCACCTGTCGCATCTTGTATGTAGAACGGTGAAATCGAAGTGATGACTCCATGAAGACGGACCCTGGAGTCAGTGCGCGGAGATGTTCGTGCATCGAGCACCGTGGTCAGTGGAACGGAGTCCGTCCTGTCGAGTTCCTCCTTGGAGATCGAGCGCGAATCCTCCTGCTGCGCCAAAAACGGATAGCCGGGCGGGGAGAAGATGTTGCGCATGCGATTAAGATCCTGCTCCCTGATGGGGTAAGCCGGTTCGGAGAGCGCGGGACCATGTGCGAGGATGCGATCGAGATCAGCCTGAGTCGCTTTGGCGATGGAGATGTCCTTCCAGGCGCTACCGGTATCCGTAGATCGCAGGCCGGCCTGACCATGAGTGATGCAGGTATTGGGAGGGTCCTGCAATGCTGCATATTGATGCATGCCAGTTACAAGATCCACGGCTTCAGCGGCGAGCTTGCATCGGAAGGCAACAACATGAAGACGGTACCAGCGCCCGGTTAGAACGGGCTCGCCCATGAAGACCGGGCGGCTCTCAAGCCACGAGTAGTTCGCTCGTCCCATGACCAGCGAGGCATCATTGGAGCGCAAGCCGACGTAATAACCGCGATAGGCGTTGGGGCCAACTTCTGGATTGCTGACGCGGAGGATGAGGCCCACATCGCCGCCATGTGCCAACAGGCGAAGCGTGGCGGTCATCTGATAGTCGCTCCAATTGGAAAAACCTGTAATCAGCTTGGAGCCTGCTGCATCGGAACCATTGATGACAGCGCCGTTTTGGAGACGCCAGAACCCGCCTACCGGAGTCCATTCCTGCGCTTTTTCAGAAGTAAACGAGTCGTGATATGGAAGTACCTGACGTCGAAGTTTTGTGATGCCAACAGCAAGAAAAATGCTGACGGTCATCAGGAGAACGGATAAGGATATCCAGATCAGGTTGCCGCGCTTCGTCATGGTCGCATCCAGTTGAGCAGAAGCACGCGCTGCGTTGCGTCAGAGTCGATGTCTTCGCGGGTAACGAGTAATGGTGCGACACGCGTGATAGTTGGCACAGGAAGCTGGTGGCGGTCACGCTGCATGTTGGAGATTGCGAGGCGGCCTGTGGTGCGTAAATCCTGTGCGATCACCGAGTCCACATCCCCGTGGCGCAAGGCAGCAAGGACTTCCACGCTTTGATCGAAGGCTATAACCTTAATCCGGTTGCCGGCATTTGCACGATGCACGGTGAGAGCGATCCAGTAAGCAGCATGGCTGTCGAGAGCGATGATCGCGTTGATGCTCGAGTCCTCCGAAAGAGCCTTGACCAACTCAGAGACAAACGCCCGGTTTCCTGAAGAGTTCGTGATGCGTACGGTAACAGTATCTTGCGGTACGGTTTGCTTCAGCGCAGAATCGACCGCAGTAAAACGGTCCTGACTGCCAGAACTGATCGTATCGATGCCGGCTATCAGGATGTGAGTGTGTGGCGGGGTGACAGCCTGAACGCGGGCCGCAGCAAGCTGTGCCGCAACTGCCAAATCTTCGACGACAAAAGAAAGATGCTGTTGCGGGGGGAAAAGAGCAGGATGCATAAGAACCACTGTGGGTATGCCGCGGGAGGCCGCCTGACGCACAACTCCATTAGCAGAGTAGAGGCGTGGAGGAGTGATTGCTATGCCATAGACATTGCGTGCGATGGCCTCTGCAACAATGTCGATCTGGCGCTGGGTATCCCCATCGGGAGGGCCATTGAATCGGACATGCAGGCCAGCATCATCAACAGCCTCATCCATGCCTGCATGCAGACAAAGGGAGGGCATGTCGGTCGAGAAGAGAGGAATCAGATCGATCTCTCGGCTGGGATGCAGGCCCTTGCATGCAGTGAGAGGCAGCGTAAGCAGCAGAAGCTGAAGAAGTCTTGCCAACCGCATCCTGTCTCGATCGAAGAACGCACGCGGCGCAGCGTCTTGCTGTCGCTTTGAATCCACAATGGCCCACCATCGAGTGATGAGGGCAAGTTAGCACCGGCAATTGCACCTGTCAACGTGCGCTCGCTAGCGGAATAGTCCAAATGAACTACTGCAAAATGCGCCGTTCCGCTCGTTGACCGTCCTGCGAATCGACGACTGTAATGGCGGTCGTCCATAGATCAAGGCAGGGCAGTGTGGCAGGAAGAAGGACCGCATGCGGAAGCAGATGATGGTGTTGAAGAAAAGAAAGAATATGTGCGTCATTACACAGCGGTGGCTCATACGATGCACATTGCTCGCAGTTTTTCTCATAGCGAAAAGTGCTTTGCAAGCCCAGGTTCTGACCGGAGAGATTGACGGGGCTGTGAGAGATAATTCTGGTGCGATTGTGCCTGGCGCGACCGTGACAATTACGAACACAGACCAGAATCTCACTGCGCGTGTCGTGAAGAGTGGAGCGCAGGGTGATTTCACAGCTCCTCTGCTCAAAGTGGGAACCTATGCGATTCAGGTTTCCGCCCCGGGATTTGCTTCCGTGAACATCTCCGGCATTGAAGTTCATGTGGGTTCCCCTGCAGCCATTCCCGTGACGCTGTCGCCTGGGGAGGTATCGCAGGCCGTCACGGTTTCGGCCAGCCAGGTAGCACCGCAATTGGATACGGCGGCCTCGGCGACGCTGATTCAAAGCCAACAGGTCACAGGGCTCTCACTGAGCAGCCGTAATTACCTGCAGTTGATGTATATCCAGCCGGGTATCAGCAGCGGAGTTCCGGGACCGGATGATCGCGGCAATATCACGACGAGCGGACAGGTCAATGCTCAGACCTTCTCTGTCAATGGAAATGGAACGGCGGCTAACGGCTACTTCGTGGATGGAGCAGACACGCTGAAGCGTGCAGGGCAGCAACCGGTCGCGTTCCCAGGTGTCGACTTTGTGCAGGAGATTAACCTTCAGCGCGCGAATTACGGTGCGGAGTTTGGCGGAGCCGGTGCGGCATTCGTAAGCGTTCAGACGAAGTCCGGCGCGGCGGACTTTCATGGCGGCGCATTCGGGTTTTTTCGCAGCCAGATCTTCAACGCAAACACCTACTTCAACAATCTGGCGAATGTACCCCGCGGCGGCCAACGCTATGCCGACTTTGGCTACTACCTGAGCGGTCCCGTGTGGATTCCTAAATTGATGGACAGGGCGAACGCAAAGACGTTCTTCTTTCTGGGACAGGAGTTCCTGCGTACACGGAACTCGGTGCAGCAGAATGTCACCAATATTCCTACGCTTGCGCAGCGCTCCGGAAGATTTGGAGTTCCGGTCTGTATCGCGTACACGGCTGGAGTCTGCACCGCGACAACAGAAAGCATTGGCTCGGTCAATCCCACTGCCCAGGGTTATCTCACAGATATCATCAACAAGCTGCCCGTTCCGAATAATCCAAACGATCCCCAGGGCCTGATCACACAGGCCAACGGCGATAACAACGAAACGCAGACGTTGATCCGCATCGATCACCAGTTCAACGACAACCTGAGCGTCTTTATGCGCTACCTGGACGAGCCGTTCAACCTGGTTGTACCGAATGGCTTTCAGGCGCCGACGAGTATCCCGGGAGTTGCCACTTCGCGGATGACGAATGGTTCGACGAACTGGCTTGGGCATGTCACGTGGGTGTTCCATTCGAATCATGTACTGGAAGGCGGCTACTCGCAACGGGCAAACTGGGTGACGGCGCAGGCGATCGGATCGATGCTTGCGACAAACTCGCCTGATATTCAGGTAGCTACACCGTACCCCGTTGTGATCGGCCAGGTGCCTCACCTGAGCATCAATGGTTCGACGTATGCAGTCTATTCTCCCTACAACGAGCGCACGCCGCTGCAGCAGATCTTCGTGAATAACACGAACACGCTTGGACGGCATACGCTGAAGTTTGGTGTGAACATCGAACTGATGAAAGGCGGCAGCACAACGGGATCTGCCAATGCAGGAAACTTTGCATTTGCGCCTGGAGCACTTCCAGCAGGTGGAGCGACGCAGTTTGACCAGGCATTTGCGAACTTCCTGCTCGGCGCTCCCTCGACGTTTACGCAAGGGAGCATCGATCCGGTAGCTGACTACAGAACGAACATCTACGAAGGATATGCGCAAGACGATTTCCATGCATCCAGTCGGCTGACGCTCACAGTGGGTCTGCGCTATACCTACTTTGCGGGAGCAACGAGTTCATCGCTCGGCGATGGTTATGGAAAGCTGCCGCTGCTGAACTTTGATCCCGCGCAGTATGACTCGACGCGCGCACCGACGATCAGCGGCACGGGTGTCATCTGCACCGTGGCACCGTGCGCCGGAGGAAAGGCACCGAACCCAGCGTACAGCCCGCAAAACGGCATTATTATTGGCGGCCAGAACTCTCCCTATGGAAACAACATTCAAACGACGCCTGGCAAAAACTTCGCACCTCGTTTCGGGTTTACCTATGACGTCTTTGGAGATGGAAAGACAGCGGTGCGTGGTGGCTTCGGACTCTACTACTTCTCGATTCCCGGGAACCAGTTCAAGTTTGCGCAATCGCAGAACTATCCAAACATCCTGAATACGACAATTTCGAATCCGTCGTTCGCAAATCCAGGCAATGGCGTACCTCAGTTCAGTGCGTCACCAAATCCTCTACAGGCGCTGCAGACGCACGATCCAGCACCCTATACGGAGCAATACAATCTGGATATCCAGCATCAGCTGCGCTGGGGGACGGTGGTCGACGTTGGCTACTTCGGAAATCATGGAGTGCATCTCTTCAGCAATATCGACATCAATCAGGCACCGCAGGGTGCGTACGCGGCAGCGGGTCTGATTTCGGGAAATGTGGTGACTGCGGCAAACACGCCATATCTTAACCAGATTCGGCCGTATCTGGGATATAGCTCGATTGTCACGCAGGCAAATCTTTTTAGCTCAAATTACAACAGCTTGCAGGCTTCGGTGAGGAAGCAGTTTGAACATGGCGGCGTCCTGACGGTGAACTACACGTTTTCAAAAGCATTAACGAACGCACGCACACCGCAAAACTCCGCAAACATCGCAGCCGAATACAGCCACACGGATCTGGATCGAACACATATTTTCAATGCGAGTGCGGTGTATCCACTGCCGTTCTTTCGTGGGCAAAAAGGATTCGTGGGACGGCTTGCCGGTGGCTTCGAAGTGAGTGGTATCGTCTCGTATGGTTCGGGACAGTACCTGACAGCAACGACATCCTCGGTGGATCCGGGCGGAGTCGGACTCCTCGTTGGTCCAGCGACAGGACGCCCTGACTACATCAGCAATCCGAATACGAACGCACCTCATGTGTTGAAGCAATGGTTCAATACAGGATCGTTTCGGGCGGTACCGGCTGGACAGTACAGGGTGGGCAGCGCTGGCCCTGACAATATTCATGGACCTGGCTATGAGAACTGGGATCTGAGCATGTACCGCACAGTGTCTCTGAAAGAGAAGTTCAGCCTGCAACTCCGTGCTGAAGCCTACAACACGTTTAACCATACGAACTTCACAACCCTGCAGACCCAGCTTGGAACCTCGAACTACGGCCAGGTCACAGGTACCGGCTCGCCGCGTGTACTCCAGTTTGGCGCGAAGGTGAAGTTCTAAAGGTTCAGCCCCGCGAGAAAGAAAAGGAGTATTGGATGGAGCGGAGAGATTTTCTGAAGATGGCAAGCCTGGCACTTGCTGCGCAGGGACTACCGGAGGCACAGGCCCAGGAGCAGAAGGTTGAGAGGCCGAATCTGATTATTGTGATCGCCGATCAGCGGCACTACGGGCTGAGCAAAGCGAATGGATATCCTCTTGACACAAGTCCAACGCTGGACTCGTTGCAGCAGGAGGGAATTGCGTTTAAGAAAAACTACTGCACGACGCCTTTGTGCGTCCCCAGCCGTATCTCTATGCTGACGGGCCGCTGGCCACAGGCACACCATGTCCGTATGAATCTCGATGCTTCCGATGCATTTTTCTCGCAGGACCTGTACCAGGTAGCAAAAGCGAGTGGATACCGCACCGCGTTGACGGGCAAAAATCACACCTATCTCACGAAGGATCGCGTGGATGTGTGGCGGGAGTTTGGGCACGACAGCGGTTACATGGCGCCGGATGCTGCAACGCAGAGTGGAGCATTCGAGCAGTGGCTGAAAGGGCTTCACTTCAATGTAGCGATGGAAGCAAGCCCTTATCCGCTGGAGACCCAGCTTCCATACCGGATCACCTCCGAGGCACTGCGGTTTATCGATGAGACAGGAGATGATCCTTTCCTGTTGCAGGTAAGCTTCCCTGAGCCACATGACCCGGAACAGGTACCTGCGCCTTACTGGAATATGTTTCCGCCTGAATCGATACCACCGAGGTGCGCAGGGCCAGAGGCTCTGCAGCATATGGGGCCTCGGGCGCAATGGGAATACCGGTTGCAGCAGGATAATTTTCCTGCGACCGAAGAACAGTGGCGACGCTACGTCTCCAACTATCTGGGCGCGCTGCGTATGATCGATGACCAGATCAAGCGGCTCGTGGAGCACCTAGAGAAAAAAAGTCTTTCGAAGAAGACGCTGGTGGTGTTTACCTCCGACCATGGCGATTACCTCATGGATTACGGATTGGGGCGCAAGGGCGTGGGACTGTATGAGGATCTTAGCCACACGCCGCAGATATGGTGGGGGTACGGCGTGAAGCCAACGCCACAGGTAAATTCCGCCTTCACCTCCATGGCGGACCTGATGCCCACCATGTGCGAGGCGATGGGCGCAGGGATTCCGGAAGGGGTACAGGGCAGAAGCCTGTGGCCGCTGTTGCGAGGCGAGAATTTTCCGCAGGAAGAGTTCCAAAGCATTTATGCGCAGGTAGGGTTGGGCGGCCTATATTACGACGATCAGGATGCTGTGCCGACCTCGATCTCGCACGAGCCGAAGCGCTCGGGATCATGGGACGAGTTGAACAAGGTAACGCAGAGTGGTTTGCAAGGCATGGTGCGCATGAAGGAGTGGAAGTTGATATACGACATGATGGGTTATGGCCAGCTCTATGATCTGCATCATGACCCGTGTGAGTTGATGAATCTCTTTGGCAAGCCACAGCACGCTGCGCAGCAGAGTCGTCTGATGGCTGAGTTAGCGATGTGGACGATTCGTCTCGAAGATAACTTGCCGACTGGTCCGCAGAATAAAAAATATCAGACTAAGTGGCCCGCAAAACATAACTGGTACAGTCCTTATCGCCATGGGGCTGCAGAGCCGCAGCCATATATCCCGTAACTCTATGCGAATTGAAGCGTATTTGGCTTTGGCCGGTAACGTTGGTGATGGTTCAGGGAAGGCTATTTACGGATCAGAGTTCCAGATGCTCCAACTAGACTATCTAGTCGCGATTCTTGCGAAGTTCTTCCGACAATAGAATTGCGTCCGCAATCTCACGCATGGATTTCCGTCTCTGTCGGCTCTCCCTGTGCATCATCTGATAGGCATCATCTTCAGAGAGCGATAAATCACGTTGAAGAATACTCTTGGCTTTATCGACGGCCTTACGAGTTTCAAGTCGATTGGCGAGCTGAGAATTTTCTGATTCAAGACGCGCGCGTTCGATCTCTGCTCCAACCAGGTAGCCCAGCGTCGAAAGTAGCCGGACCTCATCCGTGCTATGCCGATAGGAGAGGCGATGCTGCAGGTTGATAACTCCAACCACTCTCCCCGCGCAGATGATCGGACTGCATAACATTGCCTCGAAGTGATCTTCCGGAATATTTTTGAATGCCTTGAAGCGGGGATCGTTCGAAGCTCCTGAAGCCAGCGCAACCGGCTGGCGATGCTTCGCCACCCATCCTGTTACTCCCTGCCCAACCTGCACGCCGACGTGGTCCACCAGATCGGCGTGAGGATTCTTTGAAGCTCGCATCACAAGACTGTCGCCTTCAAGCACATAGACGAAGCAGGAATCGCACGGAATCATGCTTGAGATAAAGGATACGATCCGGTCCAGGACCAGATGCAACGAATCCGCTGCGGCGATTCGGCTGCTGATCTCGTGCAGGAAGTCGATCTGCTGCAGTCCATCGCGAAATCCCGCCATCGTTGGTGTCGAAAGAGCGACACGTCGAACCGGCTGTGATGTTTCTTCGTCTCCCTCGCCGTCGTGATCCAGTTCGTCGACCGCAGCGGAAACCGCTTCGATCTTCTTGTTTCTCTTCTCATCGAGAATTCTTCTGGAGTACTGCGCTGCCTCATTCACCAGAAAGCCCATCTTTGGTCGCGAGGGCTCAAAGTCCGGCTGGATGCCATAGTGCGTCAGCTCCTCCGAGGTCGTTGGTCCGATCGAAAGAATAACGATTGACTGTAGAGCTCGTGTCATCTCCTCTGCCAGCGACATCTGCTCGGCGACCTGGAACAGGTGGATCACCTGGACAGCAGTCATAAACAGCACCACATCGATCTCACCGGCTACCAGCGCCGACACGCAATCGCGCATTGGCTGCAGGTCTTCCGGCAATGCCCACTGATAGACAGGAACCTTCAGCAAATCGGCCGACCGATTGCTGAGCTCCGCCAGGAACTCAGGATTCGATGCACCATACTCCTGTACCGCGACCTTCATCGTGCCTAGAGACGCGCCAAACGACTCGTCAATCGCGCGCATTAGCTCGCGCCATGTGCTTGGCTCATCCGAAATGGCATGGATGGGAACCCTGAGCTCTCGCAGTGCCGTCGAAGGCTTCGCTCCGCGCGCGGCGATCTTCACCTGGCGTAGTGCGTCGAGAAATGCCTCCTTGTCGAAGCGTGTCTGAACGATATCCAACATGGCACGGACGCCAACGCCCGTCAGGAACACCACAAGATCAAACTCACCGGCGATCAGCTTTTCAGCAAACTGCAGCGTCTCCTCGTTTGATTCGAGGCCAACCTCACGCATCGAGGGCACAACGATCGCCTCGCCGGCGTACGTGCGAATGAGCTTCTCGATCTCCTTCGCGCGACGGGACTCCAGAGAAAGTACGCGGAGTCCTTTGAAGCTTGCGTGTGCCACGCTTCCTCCCGATCAAAGTATTTCTGGTTGTGCCCTGCCGCGATAACGGCGACAAGATCAATAAAGCTGTTGGGGCAGGACACAACTCGATTCTATTCTGTCCTCCTGTCAGAACAAACGGTAAACTACTCTGCCTGCGTGACAGCTGTTTTGGCAGATGGCGGAATCAAAATACGAGCCGCCCTGTAAGAACAACACTGTGGTTGTAGCTATGGAAATGTGATGTGGCTATCTGAAATCCGCCTCCCAGCACAAGCCCCAGCCTGTCTTTTGGATCGCTCCGAAGCTTGATTTTGCTGACGATGACTCCCGGCGTTAGGAAGACCTGATTCCTGCCGCTGTTCGGTCCACCGCGAAAGTAGCTCGCATTCGCCTCCAACTCCGGCCAAAAATATTTGCCTACCTGATACTGCGCCACCGTGTTCCAGGCAATGGTGCGGCCTATCGTGTTCGAGGAGCTGGTGGGAAGTACTCCGCCAAGTGCTGACTGGATATCGAATTTGCCGAAGCCCTTGCCGCCAACGAGCGTGGGCGTGATTGTCGAGACCGCAGTGCCATTTTTGTAGCTTCCTGTAGGAACGGAGAAGGCAACCTGTACTGCGGTCGAGTAGTTTCCCCCTTCATTCGCTGCGAACATCCGATACTTGGCTACGAATGACATATCGCCTGCGCCGTCATGCACCGTCCGGGTATTGTGCTGAATATACGGCGGCAGATTGATATCGAATTCCGTCCGTGCAAAGGGAATGAAGTTTACGCCTTTGCCGTTGTCGTAGTTCCACGTCTCGGTATGCGTCGACGTGTACTGATGAACGAAGTCCACCCGTGCAAGCTGTACGATCACCGCAGACGGAGCGACCACTGGAACCGCCCACGAAGGCTGACGCGCCGACGTCGCGCGTACGCGATCTTCCCATGATTTGAGAAATCCGCTCTGGGCAAAAGCGGCCTGACTGATGATGCATAGAAAAATGCCGCACCTGACTGCTGACTTGAACATGATGTTCTCCTGAGAGGTTTCAGCAGGCTCCTGCTCGATGTGTTTGTCCCGACAGGCAAAAAGGCCTATCCGCCTTCCGTACGCTCAAGATGCTGGTTTCTCAGGGAACCACATCTCCTGCAAGCGACAGATGGACCAGGAACGACACACAAATTCTCGAGAGAGAGATCGACCGGCGGCAGCAGTTCGACGCACAGAGGGTGCGATCGAATCTCTGTCGCGTTCTATGACACATCCAGGTGTCAAAACGATGTAGAGGGTAGCGGTATCGTGCCACGGTATCTGCTTTCCCCGCAACACAATTCGCCGCCAAAGATTTCCACTTGCTAAACCGGCCGCCTGCGGCTACTATCGTCTCCAACGCCACCGATGGCGTTATTTGCAGCGGCTACGTACCTCCTGACGTACGACAGCCCGCTCGAAGCTCCCTTTTTATCTTTATCAGCTCCTTGAAGAGCCCGATTGTAGGTCGCGGTTTTGTGTGCTCCGCGATGCTTCTGGCCTGTGCGTCTCTGTCGCTTTCATTACAGATCGCTCTGGCGGTGGTTCTATACGGCTTGTTTCACGAGAAGGTGCCGGTTCAAGGAGTTTTAGAGAATGAGCAGCAACGCAATCATCCATTCGGAAGAGTTCACGACGGAGCAGAAAGAGTATCTTCAGGGATTCTTTGCCGGCGTCGTGCAGCGCGGCTTCACGCTGCCATTCGTCGGCCACACAACCGACGGCCGTATCACCGCGGACCCTGCATCACAGCTCGTCAATCAGGCATCTCCCGAAGAAGAACCAACCTGGTTCGATACACCCGTCTCCGACCTCTCACGGGAAGAGCAATGGAAGTATCAGCAGGATCCAGTCGAGATCTGGGACAAGCTTCTCGAGTACAGCAACCAGGACCGATTTCCGAACGAAGAGGATCGTTTCCGCCTGAAGTATCACGGCCTCTTTCACGTCGCTCCTGCACAGGACTCCTTCATGCTGCGCCTTCGTGTCCCGGGAGGCATCCTTAGCTCCCACCAGATGCGCGGACTCGCCCGGATCTCGGATGACTACGGTGTCTGCCGAGCCGATCTGACCACGCGCAGCAACATTCAGTTACGCGGCTTTGCTCCCCGGCACATCGCCTCTACCCTCTACGAGATCCAATCGCTGGGGCTCACCTCGAAGGGCTCTGGTGCCGACAACATCCGCAACATCACAGCCTCACCCATCACCGGCCTCGACCCGAGGGAACTTATAGATGTCGCCCCTCTCGCGGGCGCCATGCAGGCATACATCACCAACACCCGCGCCATGTATGATCTGCCCCGCAAGTTCAACATCGCCTTCGATAACGGCGGCACCATCACCGCACTCGCCGACACCAACGACATCGGCTTCCTGGCCGTCCGCGTTACTGAGGGGCACAGCATCCCGGCCGGCATCTACTTCCGCGTCGTGCTCTCAGGCATCACTGGACATCGCCAGTTCGCCAGCGACTGCGGACTTCTGCTGCGTCCCCAGGAAACCGTCGCCGTAGCCGCTGCCATGATCCGCGTCTTCGTCCAACATGGCGATCGCACCAATCGAAAGAAGGCGCGACTCAAGTACCTTCTTGATCGGTGGGGAGTTGAGCGCTTTCTTGAGGAGACTGAAAAGGTTCTCGCCTTTCCACTTATCCGAGTCCCCATCGCCGAGTGTGAACCTCGCGGCCCGATTGATCGTCATGCCCATCTTGGTATTCATGCCCAGCTGCAGCCTCAGCTTCGCTACATCGGTATCTCGGTTCCAGTCGGCCAGCTCCCATCCGACAAGATGCGTGCCATCGCCGAGATTGCCGACCGCTTCGGCTCCGGCGAGCTGCGCCTCACGGTATGGCAGAACCTCATCATCCCCAATATCGACGCTGACAAACTCGATGAAGCGTGCCACGCGATCCTGGCTGCCGATCTCAGTTACGAAGCAGGCACTGTTCTGAGTGGAACCGTTGCTTGCACGGGCAACAAGGGGTGCCGTTTCGCTGCCGCCGACACCAAATCGCATGCTGTGTCTCTTGCTCGGCACCTCGATGAACGATTTCCCATTCTCGATCAGGCCATCAATCTGCACGTCACCGGCTGCAACAACTCCTGTGCGCAACACTACATCGGTGACATCGGCCTGATGGGCGTGAAGGTCGGCGGAGAAGAAGGCTATCAGGTGCTCATCGGAGGAGGAGCCGATAACGACCAAGGACTCGGACGCGAGCTGATCTCTTCCATTCGTTTTAGCAATCTTGCTCCAAAACTCGATGGCTTGTTTCACGCTTATCTTTTCCGGCGCAAAGAGAGCGAGACCTTCCTCGAATTCACTCGTCGCCACGACATCGAAGAGCTTCGATCCTTCTGCCATCAGGAGGTGGTGTAGTCATGCAGACCGTACCGTTCATTCCAGACAATGCACCCTTCACTCCTGAGCAGCGCAACTGGCTCAATGGCTTTCTCGCAGGGCTCTTTTCGCAGACCATCGCAGCAGCTCCTGCCCTCGAACCATCGCACTCGCTGAAGATTGTCGTCCTCTATGCCTCGCAGTCGGGAACGGCAGAAGGGCTGGCCCGTAAGCTCGTCAAAGAGCTAAATGGCAAAGGGCACGTCGCTTCTCTCAACTCGCTCGAAGGCTATACGCCAGCAGCACTCTTTGCCGAACGTTATGCCATCATCATCGCCAGCACGTATGGCGAAGGCGAACCACCTGAATCGGCGAAGCCCTTCTACGACCAGCTTTGCCTCCAGCACTTTCCATGCGCGGAAAATCTCACCTACGCCGTACTCGCACTCGGCGATCGCAGCTACGAGCACTTCTGCCGCTTTGGCGTCGAGCTCGACAAGAGGCTGGCTTCTCTTGCAGGCACCAGACTCTGCGAGAGGGTGGATTGCGATGTTGATCTTGACGAGAGCGTTGCGGCCTGGAAAGGCATCCTCTACCAATCGCTTGATGGACTGGCGAACCCGAAGAGTGGGCAGGCGCGTGTTTCGGCCTCGGCCGTTGGCTCAGCTCTCCCTGTGAAGAAGGACGGGCCGCCGGCTCCTAGTCGCGAGAATCCTTACCTGGCTTCGCTGATCGAGAAACGTCCTCTCACCAGCGAGATCTCGTCCAAGCAGACACTTCACATTGCATTCGATATCCGTGACTCTCCCATGAGCTACGAGGCTGGCGATGCCTGCGGTGTCATCGCACAAAATGACCCGTCGCTGGTCGAAGAGCTTCTCCACACTCTGAAGTTCGAGGGAGCCGTCGATGTTCAGCTGCCCAGGGACGGAGCAACGCCGCTTCGTCATGCTCTACTCCAGCATCTGCAAATTACGCGCCTGAGCCGGAGGATGGTCGAGGCTTACGCGACGATCGGCAACTGCCGCCTGCTCTTCGACCTGCTCTCTCCCAGCCAGCTGACAAACTTCGAAGCCTACACCTACGATCGCGGCCTGATCGACCTGCTTCACGACTACCCTGGAATTCTTCGCGAACCGGCGGATCTCGTAGCGATGCTTCCTCGCCTCAGCCCGCGTCTCTACTCCATCTCCTCCAGCCCCGCAGCGCACGCCGGCCAAATTCACACCACCGTTGCTGTCGTCCGCTATCAATCGAATAACAGGCAGCGCGGCGGCGTCTGCTCCACGCTCCTGGCCGACCGCAGACAGACAGGGGAATCGCTTCCTGTCTATATCCAGGCCAACAAACGTTTTCGTCTTCCCGCCGATCAAGAAGCACCGATGATTATGATCGGCCCCGGAACAGGCATCGCTCCCTTCCGCTCCTTCCTGCACGAGCGCCGCGCGCTGCAGCACGGGGGGCGCAACTGGCTCTTCTTTGGCGAACGTTCCGCCGCAACAGATTTCCTCTACCGCGATGAGCTGGAAGCCATGCACAAAGATGGCCATCTCTCCCGGCTCGATCTCGCGTTTTCACGCGATCAGGAACGAAAGATCTACGTGCAGGATCGCATGCGCGAGCAGGGGGCCGCATTCTTTCGCTGGCTTGAGGACGGCGCCACTGTCTACGTCTGTGGCGATGCCTCGCGCATGGCTAAAGACGTCGATAGCGCTCTGCACGAGATCGTTCGCGATCACGGTTCGATGACCGCAGATGCGGCCAGCGAGTACGTTGCAGAGCTCAAAGACCAGAACCGCTATCACCGCGACGTTTACTAAATCGCTTTACGTAACGAGGAAGCCATGTCTCTCCCGCTCCACGAGATCGCAAGTTCAGGCATACAGCCCACGCTCGTTCGCCTGACAGAGCATGGACTCAGTATTGGACCGATGCCGAATGAAATCGCGCCAGCGCTCGAAGCGAAGCCATCCCTGATCCCTGCACGCGCTCTCAAGCACGGCGAGCAATATCGCTTTCACTTCGACATGACTCGTTGCATCGGGTGTCGCTCCTGCGAGGTTGCCTGCAATGAGCAAAACGGAAACCCCGCAGACATCCACTGGCGTCGTGTCGGTGAGATCGAAGGCGGCACCTGGCCTCTCACCAGCCGCTTTTACCTCTCGATGGGATGCAACCATTGCCTCTCCGCTGACTGCCTGCGCGGATGCCCCGTCGATGCCTACAAGAAAGATCCTGTTACCGGCATCGTTCTGCACTCTGCCGAGGCCTGCATTGGCTGCCAGTACTGCGTTTGGAACTGCCCTTACTCTGTACCGCAGTTCAATCCGGAGCGCGGCGTCGTGGGCAAGTGCGATATGTGCCACGGACGCCTGACCACCGGTCTCGAGCCTGCCTGTGTCAACGCCTGCCCCGAGAATGCAATTGAGATTGAGATCGTTGACCAGCTCGGTTGGCGCTGCGATCACGCCAGCGCGGATGCTCCCGGCATGCCCAACGCCGGGCAGACACTATCCACCACCCGCATCACACTTCCCGCCAGAGCGAGTGCACCGCTCGAGAAGGTCGACATCGAAACCCTGCGCCCCGAGCACCCGCACTGGTCGCTCGTTTGGATGACCTCACTGATTCAGCTTTCCGTCGGAGCTTTGGTCACAGCAGTCGTAACTCACCGCACCGATCCTATTCTGCTCTCTCTAATTTTTGTGCTGACGGTCTTCACTCTGAATATCTCCGTGCTCCATCTCGGCCGTCCTGCCTATGCGTGGCGCGCTCTGAAGATGTGGCGTCGCTCGTGGCTATCCCGAGAGGTGCTTCTATTCGGACTTTTCTTCAGCTCTCTTACCGTGCTCACCGCACTTGCGTGGCTTCGCTCCACGAACTTTTGGCTTGTCTCCGATAGCGTCTTCACACTCGCTCAGATCCTTGCATCCCTGTGCGGCATTGCGGGTATCCTCGCCAGTGCGCGCATCTATCTTGTCCCCGCAAGACCAGCGTGGAACATGCGCCACACGCCCGTTGATTTCCTGCTGAGCTCGGCAGTTCTTGGAGTCATCGCCATCTCCGCACTCAGCCATCTCGCATCTGCTCTCTCTCGCCTGCCCCAGTTGGCCGCATTCCAGCCGACGCAGAGAGCATCATCCATACCTGCTACAGCGATCGTAGTGGTCTCCGTTCTATGGATACTCAACCACATCCTTCGCACCATCGTTCTTCACAACTCCAATATTTATGAACGCCGGGCAGCGGCTTCACTGCTCAATACCGAAGACCTGCGCGGAACTTTTCTCGTCAGCTTCGCCTTCCTTGGCCTCGCTCTCTTCCTGTCGCTCACTGGACAGCCGCTGCTCGCGCTTCCCGCTGCACTCGCGGCCGTCATGGCCTCACGCTACCTCTTCTTCGTCTCCGTTGTTCCTCTGAATATGGCGCTAACCTTTATCCGGCAGGTGCATGCATGAGCCTCTCTCCTTTCAAGCGGCTCAAACGCCTCACCGGTATCGACACGCAGCGCGAGAAGTACGCCTACGCACAGGATCCCGTCTACGGCCATATCTCCGAGTCGCGTGTCGCCGAGCGCTGGGTCAAGACCACCTGCGGCTACTGCTCCGTCGGCTGCGGCATGCTTCTCGGTATACGCGACAACAAAGCTGTTGCCGTCCGTGGCAATCCTGACCATCCCGTCAACCAGGGCAAGCTCTGCCCAAAAGGACTTTCAGAACATCACATCCTCAGCGCTCCAGGGCGAGCGCGCCAGCCTCTCCTGCGCAAAGATGGCCAGCTCGTTCCCGTCTCATGGGACGAAGCACTCGACACCATGGTTGCGCGCATCCGTGACATTCAATCACGTCACGGCAACGAAGCTCTCGGAGTCGTCGGAACCGGACAGCTGTTGTCTGAAGAGACCTACACGCTGGGGAAACTCGTTCAACTCGGATTCAAGACCCGCAACAACGACGGCAATACCACACTCTGTATGGCCTCAGCTGTCTCTGGCTACAAGCTCTCTTTCGGCTCAGATGGCCCTCCTGGCTCCTACGCCGATATGGAGAACGCCGACGTTATCTTGCTGATCGGGGCCAACATCGCCGACAACCATCCCATTCTCTGCCATCGCGTCGATCGAACGTCACCAGGCACCAAGCCCCGTACACTCGTTGTTGTCGATCCGCGCGTAACGAAGACTGCGATGATGGCCGACACGCATCTGGCGATCAAGCCGCGTTCCGACATAGCTCTTCTTAACGGCATCGCGCATATCCTCATCCGCGAAGATCTCATCGACCACGACTACATCGCTCAACACACCGTCGGCTTCGAAGAGTTATCGCAATTCTTATCGCCGTTCACACCCTCGCACGTGGCCGCTGTTACCGGCCTCACCGAACAACAGATCATCGACTTAGCTTTGCTCTACGGACGTGCCAGGTCCGCCTTCATCGGATGGACGATGGGTGTCAACCACTCGACACAGGGTTCGGTGACTGTCGCGGCAATCAACAATCTTGCGCTTATCACCGGCAATATCGGCCGCAGCGGAGCCTCTCCCTTCTCCATCACGGGGCAGTGCAACGCGATGGGCACGCGCGAAACCGGCTTCACCTCCTCTCTGCCCGGCTACCGCAAGTTCGATAACGAAGCCGACCGCGAAGCTCTTGCAGAGATTTGGAATATCAACGCCGATCGCATTCCTGTCGCACGCGGCCTTGCATATCCAGACATGATCGAGGCCGCTGTCCAGGGACGCATCAAGGCCATGTGGTTCATCGCCACAAACCCCGCCGTCTCTTTTCCTAATTACAAACTCCTCGAGCACGCCTTTCGTTCCCTTGAGTTTCTCGTCGTACAAGATGGCTTTCATCCCACGCCCACCACAGAGTTTGCAGATCTTGTTCTGCCCGCTGCCATCTGGGGCGAAAAAGAAGGGACCTACACCAACTCCGAGCGTCGCGTCTCGAAGGTGAATGCCGCTGTCTCGCCGCCGGGCGAGGCAAGAACCGACTTCGAGATCTTCCTCGACATCGCATCGCGCCTCGGGGTAAGAGAAGAGCTTTATCCCGGTTGGACCACCACACACGATGCCTTTCTCGAGTGGCAGCGCGTCTCCAAAGGGCGTATGTGTGACTACTCCGGCTTCACCTGGCAACAGATCGAAGATTCCGGCGGACTGCAGTGGGGCGGAACATCCCTTTACCGCGATGGTGTCTTCGCCACGCCCGATGGGCGAGCCCGTCTCCACGCCGTTCCCTGCGATCCTTTTGCCGAGCAGCCCGACACAGACTTCGACTTCATTCTCAATACCGGTCGCACCGTCGAACACTGGCATACGCGCACCAAGACTGCGGAGGTTGCAGTGCTAAACAGCATGGTGCCCAATGCATGGCTGGAGATGAATCCGCTCGACGCCAAACGTCTTGATCTTCGGCCGCACGATCGCGTCACCGTAAAAAGTCGACGAGGGTCCGTCTACGACGTCGAGCTCCGCATCACTGGAATCGTCGCGCCTGGTCAGGTCTTTATGCCCTTCCACTTCTCTGAGTCCAACTCGAACATCGTCACTCTCGGTGCCTTCGATCCTATCTCGCGAGAGCCCAACTTCAAACAGTGTGCCGTCCGCATTGAACGAACACCGCTGCGTAACCGTCGGCCATCTTCCTCAAGCCGTCACGCGTAGTCGCTCGCCCCACATCATTCAGGAGAAAAAACCATGGCCAACTTGAGAACCTTTCTGAAGTCCGGACACCCGCCAACCCTCTTCAGCGCGTTTCTCTACTTCGACTTCTCGTTCGCGGTATGGGTTCTCAATGGCGCGATGGGGCCGTTCATCTCGGACCAGTTTCACCTCACCCCGGCACAGATCGGGTTGATGATATCCATTCCCACTCTTGCCGGCGCGCTCATGCGATTTCCCCTTGGAGTGATCTCGCAATACATAGGACGCAAAAACGCTGCCATCGTCGAGATGTCTGCCATCGTGCTCGCGCTGGCCTATGGCTTCTTCTTCGTCAACACGTTTCACGACATCCTCGCGATGGGTGTCCTGCTCGGTGTTGCTGGTGCAAGCTTTGGCGTCGCACTCTCACTCGGTTCAGGATGGTTCCCCAAAGAACACAAGGGGCTGGCCATGGGGATCGCTGGAGCTGGAAACAGTGGGACAGCTCTGGCTGCTTTGCTCGCTCCGCGATTGGCACAGCACTTCGGGTGGCAGACGGTCTACGGCTTCGCCGCCTTGGCGATGCTGCTTCCTCTTACCGTCATGATCGTCTTCGCCAAGGAGCCACCGGACATCGAACACCAGAGCCTGCGCGACCACCTCTCCTGCTTGTGGGAGAAGGACGGCTGGGCCTTCAATCTGATCTATGTCATCACCTTTGGCGGCTTCCTCGGACTCGCAACCTTTCTGCCATCGTTCTATTACTCCCAGTTCCATGTTTCAAAGATTCAGGCCGGTTCGCTTACCGTTCTCGCTACCCTCACCGGCTCACTCACGCGCGTGGCAGGTGGTTACCTCGCCGATCGTTTCGGCGGCATCACCACACTGTCTGGCGTATTCCTTGTCGTTATCGTCGGCCTGCTCGGCCTTCTGGCGTCGCCGTCGCTCGCCGCGACTACGCTGCTCTTCATGCTCTGCTTCGCCGCCCTGGGGGCAGGCAATGGCGCGACCTTCCAGCTCGTCCCTCTTCGTTGGCCCCTGACCACTGCAGTAGCAGGTGGCATGATCGGTGAGATCGGTGCTCTCGGCGGAGGGATACTTCCCAATCTGCTCGGACAGGCCAAGCAGCATACCGGCTCGTACGCGATAGGCTTCGTCATCTATTCCGGACTTGCCTGCTGCATCTTTGTCATGATGAGGATCGTTTCGCGCCGTTGGACGAGAACCTGGGCTGGAACGGGCGGCCGCGCTCTCAAATCACAAGACCAATCACATGCAGGTGCGCTGCATCCGATAGTAGAAGGTAATGCTTCCTTTGAGATGTGACCGGTCTCTTGGGCAGCCTTTCTGCCTACACGAGCACGGGTATCCTTGTAACGCTTCTTTTCCAGTAGATATAAAGGACTCGTTTGGTGACCCTCAATTCGTTTGAGAGCCTTCCATCTGGTTCTGAGGAGCAGAGAATCGGCGATCCGACTTAAAGTCGTATCGCCACCAAATACCTGTAGATTCTGGCGAATCGCTATTTTGAGCTTGGTTTTAGAGGTTTTGAAAGGGTAGTAATGGCGGAAGAGGAGGGATTCGAACCCCCGATACCCTTTCGAGTACGCCAGTTTTCAAGACTGGAGCCATCAACCACTCGGCCACTCTTCCGTTCCTTCAAGCTTAATACGCCGCGATGCGCTTCGCAAAAGCTAATTGCCTCTGGCCTCGGCAAAAACTGCTGCGGCTGCACCTGCAAACTCTTCACCCGAGTTCGAGTGAGTGGCTTCTCAATGCAGGCCGTCAGCTCGAAGGGCAGGGAAATGACCATCGGTGACGTCTCCAACGCACGTCATCCTGCGATCGCGTGATCTGCCTTAAGATCTTCTCCGTTCCACACCTTCACCTCGGTCCACGGTTTCGCCGGACCCGACCAGAATGCATCGCTCTCCGGCAGGCCAAGCGGCAGCCATGCCGCGGCGCAAAGATAGAGGCTTCCCGTCGAGATATACGCCTCGCCCATACCCGGCTGATGCCCGGCAAATCCAATGCGCAGCCAGCCGCTCTCGTCGAAGGTCCCCGGCCGCTCGATCATCCTGCGCATCACCGCCGTCAGTGCGCAGCGAACCTGCTCCGGCGTCACCCCTTCCGGCAGCTCTTTACGCAGCGAAACGTCGCTCAGCAACTGGAACGCGCCGAAGCGATACGTGATCGAACGCCCTATCGCCGGAAACGTACCCTCCGGGCTGATCAGCCTCTCCTGGATCGCCGCATACCGCTGCGCGCGCTCCCACACCACCGGCTTCATCGTCGTCCACATCGACGACTTCGCAGGTACCGTCTCCAGCACCTTCATCATCAGCGGCTGAATCACGTAGCTGTTGTAGTAGTCCCAGTGAAAATTTCTGCCGTCGCCATACACGCCATCGCCCAGATACCACTCCTTATGCATCTCCAGCGCATAGTCCACGCGCAGCGAATCCCACCACGCGCCCATAAAGCACAGCCCTGCTTCGACCATCGCTGAAAACAACAGCCAGTTCGACTGTCCCGGCAACACCTGTCGTGTTGCTTCCAGCGCTTTGATTACATTAGTCTTCGTCGTCGCATCCAGCGGCTCCCATAGCTGTTTCGGCGCTCGCAGAATGCCCAGCACGAAAAACGCAGCGTCCACGACCGACTGCGAGGTCATGCCAAAGTTCATGTAGTCGGCCGACTTCGGATTCGTCCCATGCTGAATCCCCAGCCGCGCCCACTCGCGATATTTCGACTGCAGTGCAGCTTCTTTCCTGTTCGCAGCCGTTCCCTCCAGCCACGGCGCGATGCCGCACAGCAGGCGTCCAAATGCCTCCAGGTGGGTCGACTTCCGCCGTTCTTCCACGACTCCCGCCACGGCCTCCACCGGCATCTTTGCGCGCAGCTGCTCCCTGCTCACGGCCTCCAGCACCGGGTCCGAGACCCTCTGCATCACATCGATCCAGTACGCTCGATCGTCCTTCAGCTCTCCGGCCGGCATCTGCATCTCCGCCCGCAGCGGCATCGCAACTCCCGCGCCTGCTGCAAAAGCACTCTTAAGAAATCTCCTGCGACCGCCTGCGTCTCCTGCTGATGGCATCCCGCCCCACTCTCCTGTTTCTGAAAAAATCCTTGCCGATACGAAGCGAAATTATAGTGCAGCTTCCTCTAACCCTGATGGGTCTTGACAATGCCCATGGGTAAACCGGTTAATGGTGGGCGCTTTTGCGAACAGTTTTTTACGGTGACAGAAAAATCTTCTGTTCACGCATTCATTGTGCGTCAGGTATTCAGCGAGGGCAGCTTCGATACGACCTTCGCGACGCACATAGTTCGTTCATGAAATTAATGGAGGCAACCATGCAGTTCAAATTTTCACGAGTGATCGGTGCGCTTATGCTCACCATCGCCCTTGCCGTTACTTCTCTCTCTGCCAACGCCCAAAGTAGCTTTGGTCAGATCTCAGGTTCTGTCGACGATCCCACCGGAGCAGCCGTCCCCGAGGCCCAGATCACCATCACTGCCAATGGCACGCAGAACAAGCGCGTCATCACCTCTGACGCAGGCGGCGGGTACATCGCCACCAACCTTCCCATCGGCGAGTATTCAATCTCCGTCACCAAGACCGGCTTCCGCACCGCGCAGCAGTCCGGCGTCTACATTACCGCCGATGCCAAGGTCACCTCTAACTTCATTCTGCAGATCGGTCAGGCCAACGAGGTCGTTGAAGTTCAGGGCGGCGCCATCGAGACGCTCAACACCACATCCGGCGAAGTCGCCCGCGTCATCGACTCCAAGCAGGTCGAAAACCTCGCTCTCAACGGCCGCAACTACACCCAGCTGCTCACCCTCATCCCCGGAGCCGTCGTCACCAACCCCGACATCTTCTCCGTCACTACTTCGCTGGCTTCCACCAACCAGACCATCAACGGCAACCGTGGCGATACCGGCAACCTCACTGTCGATGGAGCGTTCAACCAGGCCTCCGGCTCCAATGGCTCGCTCATGAACAACGTCGGCCCCGACTTCATCAGCGAGGTCAAGATCGATACCTCGAACGCCTCCGCCGAGTACGGACGCAACTCCGGCCCGACCTTCAACATCGTCACCAAGTCCGGCACCAACGCCTTCCACGGCGGCGCCTTCGAGTTCCTTCGCAACAACTATCTCGACTCCGCCAACTACATCGCACGCAAGAAGACACAGCTCATCTACAACGACTTCGGCTTCTTCGTCGGCGGTCCCATCATCAAAGACAAACTTTTCTTCTTCGTCGGGGAAGAGTGGAAGCGTCTCCGTCAGCAGGCCACCGCCACGACCTATACCGTGCCGACAACCGCCATGCTCAACGGTGACTTCTCCGCCCTCTGCACCGGTGCAGGCGGCAGCTTTAACTCATCGGGTACCTGCTCCAACGCCTCCGGCCAGCTCTACCAGCCCGGCACGGCAACGCCCATCGCCAACAACAACATCGCGTCGCAGATCACTCCCGACGGCCGAGCCATCGCCAATGTCTACAAGACCATCAGCGCAGCTGGCCTCAGCTTCCGCGATGGCGGTATCCCCAGCAACAACCTCACCCTGGCTCCCTCCAATCCGTTCGACTTTCACCAGGATCTCGTCCGCTTCGACTACGTCATCAACCAGAAGCACAGCATCTATGGTCGCTGGATCCATGACAAGAACTCCCTCATCGATCCCTTCGGCACTTTCTCCAACAGCGGCATCCTCAACACCACGCCCACGCAGCGCAATCGCCCCGGACAGAGCTATCTCGTCTCCTATACCTGGGCCGTATCGTCCAACCTCATCAACCAGGCGCAGGCCAACGCCAGCTGGGCTGCACAGCGTATACCTCCCGTCGGCGACAACTGGAAGCGTGAGACCTATGGCTTCGAGTTTGCAAAAATCTATCCCAACGCCGGTACGTATCCCAACGGCATTCCCCAGGTAAACACCACCAACTTTGCCGGGATGCAGGGACCCAACTTCGCCCTGCTCTCACCGACCACCGACATCCAGGTGGGCGACACCCTCACCTGGATCAAGGGCAACCACACGATGAAGTTCGGTGCTGTGGTCATCCGCGACCGCGTCGACCAGAACGGCCGCGCCAACTACACCGGCACTGCCAACTTCCAGCCCGCGAACTGCGGCGCCACAGGAAGAGCCTCCAACGTAAATACAACGTGCTATGCCCTTGCGGACTCCTTCCTCGGAAACTTCAGCAGCTACTCTGAAGCCAGCGCCGATCCCATGGGTCACTTCCGCTTCACCCAACCTGAAGCCTTCGCGCAGGACTCGTGGCGCGCCACCCGTAAGCTGAGCCTCGAGTTCGGCATCCGCTGGCAGGGTATCTTCCCCTGGTACACGCAGGGCAACAACATCGGCAACTTCGATCCTGCCGTCTACGCAAGGAACACCCCCGTCACCCTGCTCACCAACGGACGCATCGATACCACCAAGGGAGGCAATCCCTACGCCGGTCTGGTGCGCGCTGGCAGCGGTGTTCCTGCCGATCAGCAGATCCGCGTTCCCAACGTCAACACCTCGCTCTTCCCACTCATCCCCGCCGGCGCGCCGCGTGGTCTCTTCAACTCTCACGGCTCCTTCGGTCCCCGCTTCGGGTTTGCCTACTCCATGGACGACAAAACCGTCATCCGCGGTGGCGTCGGCATGTTCTACTACCGTGCGCAGGGCAACCTGATCTTCTCGCAGCTCAACATCGCACCCTTCCTCTCCAACACCAACCTCGACTTCGGCAATCTGGCCACGCTCAACAGTGTGCCAGCAGCCGCCACAACCCAGGCCGGTATCAACGCGATCGATCCCAACTCGCGCACGCCGTATACCTACCAGTACAGCCTCGGCGTACAGCGCCAGCTCTCGCGCTCGATCCTGTTCGAACTCAACTACGTGGGCAGCGTCTCGCACGGCCAGCTTGCTACGCCCAATATCAACTTCCCGGCTCTCTCCACCGTGGCCGCGAACCGCGCACTTGGCATCACCAACACCACTTACTCCAATCCCTATAAGGGATTCACCTCTATTGGCATGAACCGCTTTGCCTCCAACTACAACTACAACTCGCTGCAGGCCTTTGCCTCCAAGCGGGCCGGCTTCCTCACCTCCACCATCGCCTACACCTACTCCAAGGCTCTCGGCGACTCCAACGGCAACAACCAGACCCTCGAGAACTGGAGCAACCTCAGCTACAACTACGGCTACCTCTCCAACGATCGCCGCCACGCTTTTGTGGCAACCTTCGTCGCGCAGGCGCCCGAACTCAAGGGACACAATATCGTCGTTCGCGAGGTTGCAGGAGGATGGCAGCTCAGCGGTGTTGCCCGTCTCCAGAGCGGTGCCTACTACAACCTGCAGGCAGTCTCCGCCCTTGGCGTCGGCAACGTTCGCCCCAGCTACAACGGCGGTAAGATCCTCGCTAATAACCACGCCGGACTCAACGGCTACGTCTGCGGAACCGCTGCCAGCGGCTGCGCCAACCCCTTCACCGTTCCCACCGGAGCCAACTACGGTAACGCACCCTACGGTGCGGTTGAGGGGCCCGGACTGGCCCAGACCGATGTCACGCTCTCGAAGTTCTTCCCCATCACCGAGCGCGTCCGTATCAAGATCCAGGCCGACGCCTTCAACGTCCTCAACCGCACCAACTTCAACGGTCTCAACTTGACGACCACCAACAGCAACTTCGGAACCATCTCCTCTGCCTTTCCCCCAAGGCAGCTGCAGCTCGCTGCTAGGCTAGTCTTTTAGCCAAACGGCAACGCAGTGCAACAAAAGGAGCAGCCCACAAGGGCTGCTCCTTTTTGTTTTGAATCATCCGCGCAATCGCCACGAAAACATCATCAACGCAGCGGAAGATCGCTTCTCTCCCGAAGCGCCACCCGACCATCGGGCAGCGCTTCTAGCCTTTACTCCGCCTTGCCGACCGCCCTCTCCTTGTATGTCTTCTGGAACAGATAGAAAGCCATCTTCTTCTCACCCTTCTCCGAGAACAGCCCCTTGCGGTTATACCCATCCTGCAGCTTGGGAATATTCCTCGTCGGCGATCGGAAGTCCATCAGCACCCACGGCACCAGCCCGCGCACCTGGGGGATCTTGTTGATCATCACGAACTGGTGCTCGTAGACGTTCACCTGCTGCTCCTCGGCCCAGCGTTCCGTCTTGCCGCCATGCACGCCATACTTGGCCTCTGCGCCAAACTCCGACATCAGGATCGGCTTCTGCGGCAGCGTCCACACCATCGTATCCGCGTCCTCCGGCTTGCCCTCGTACCATCCCACATACTCGTTCTGCCCTATGATATCCAATGCATTCGCCAGCGGATCGTCCTGCACCATCTGGTTGCCCTTCGCATGCGGCCCAATCAGCGCCGAGGTAATCGGTCGCGTCGGATCCAGCGTCCGCGCCTCGTTCGCCAGGTTTGTCAGGAACTTTGTACGCTGCGGCTCATTCGGAGTTTCATTCGATACCGACCACATAATTACTGAAGCCTTGTTCCTGTCCCGCCGGATCATCTCGTGCAGCATGTTCTCAGCCTTCGCATACACCTCCGGCTTGTCGTACGAGATCCTCTGCCAGATTGGAATCTCCGACCAGATCATCACGCCATCGCGGTCCGCCTCACGCTCCATCCGCTCATCATGCGGATAGTGGCACAGCCGCACAAAGTTCGCGTTCAGGTCGTGCAGAAAGCCGAAGATCGCCTTCACGTCCTCGTCGTTATTCACGCGCCCGCCGCGGTATGGAGCCTCCGCATGCATATTCGCGCCCTGCAGAAAGATCGCCTTGCCGTTCAGCATGATCTTCGTGCCTTCCACGCGAATGTCGCGGAAGCCGATATCATCCGTCAGCGCATCCTGACCCGAAGCCAGCTCAACCTTATAAAGCTTCGGCGTCTCCGGCGACCACAGCGTCAGACCCTTCGCCTTCACCTCGAAGGCCGCACGCCCTTCGGCATCCGTCTTTGCCGTCGTCGTCACACCGGCCTCGGGAACCTTCACCGTCACCGTCGTACCCGCAGCCGCTCCCTCCACATGCACATAGCCCGTCAGCGTATCGGCATTCGCGGTAGAGAACGTGGCATCGTGCTTCAGGTGCACATCGTAGTCGTCGATGAATTTGTCCGGCACCGTCACCAGCGACACATCGCGATGAATGCCTCCATAGTTGAACCAGTCAATTCCGATCCCCGGAATCTGATCCACATGCCGAGTCGAATCCACCGCGATCACCACGAAGTTCGCCCCTGGCTTCAGCGCCTGCGTTACGTCGCAGTCGAACGGCGTAAATCCGCCCTCGTGATCGCAGATCCTCTTCTGGTTCACCCACACGTACGACATGTAGTTCGCCGCGCCGATATGCAGAAACGTCCTTGTCCCCGGCTTCGGCTGGAAATCGAAGTCCCTCTGAAACCACACCACGCCCTCGTAGTGAAACAGCGTCGGGACCTGCGTATTCCAGTCGCCCGGAATCTTCATCGTCGGTGCGGTCGAAAAGTCGTACTCCTCGTTGTGCGGTCCGCTCGTGATGTTCGGATGCGTGTTCATCGCATAGCCGTTATCGCGAACCGTGCCGTTCAGCGTGTAGAGTCCGCGCGCAGGCGGCTGATCCACCAGGTAATGCCAGTCGCCGTTCAGCGACGTCACATTGCGGTGATCGACACCCACCAGCAGCGTCTCTAAGGGATGCTGCGCCACGGCAGGCAGTGTCGCGGCAAACGCCAGCACTGCAGCCATGCCGCAGCGGCGGACAGACGTCTCTCCAAGGCACGTCAGAAATTGATTCATCATGCGCGGTCTTCCCGGAATCTATAAATTTTGGTGAGAAAGAGCTGGTGTCCTGAATCTCATCGCACTGGCCGGACCACCCGCTCAATCGGCCAATGCTATCAAAGCCGCACAACACCCCGCGAGCTTGGCCGCTGCCGACGTACTGAGGCATATGCCATAAGCACTCACCCCATGCGCGCATGTAAGATGTCTCGTGAAACCTGAGCACTCTCGCCGCGCGTGCTCAACCACCGCATGCGGCGGCGCATCAACTGCCCCTTGGAGAAGACTGTCATGACCAATCTGAGTCGCCGGCGCTTCCTGCAGAACTCTTCTGCTGCCGCCGCCCTCGCCACGACGCTGCGCCCTCTTGCTTTCGCGCAGTCGCCTTCCCGCACCCTCGGCCCCAACGATAAGATCAACGTCGCGCTCATCGGCGCCGGCATTCGCGGACAGGGCATCACCTCCACCGCCCTCCAGGTCCCCAACATCAAGCTCCTCGCCGTTGCCGACTGCTACGACGGCCGTCTCACTCACGCCAAGGAGCTCTGGGGAGCCGATATCTTCACCACCCGCGACTATAAAGAGATCCTCGCCCGTCCCGACATCGACGCCGTCATCGTCGCGACCCCGGATCATTGGCACATGCAGGCCGCCTGCGACGCCATGAACGCGGGCAAGGACGTCTACTGCGAAAAGCCGATGATTCACGCTTACTCTGACGGTCCCAAGTTCATCGAGACTGCGAAGAAGAACAACCGCATCCTCCAGGTCGGCAGCCAGCGCGTCAGCTCGATCCTCTATGCCAAGGCCAAGGAACTGCTCGCCTCCGGAGCCATCGGCAAGCTCAATATGGTCTCCGCCCACTGGGATCGCTCCACCGCGCAGGGCGCATGGGACTACACCGTTCCGCCGGACGCCAACACCACCACCTGCGACTGGCCGCGTTTCCTCGGCTCCGCCCCCAAGATTCCCTGGAACGGCGAACGCTTCTTCCAGTGGCGCAAATGGTCCGACTACGGCTCCGGCGTCGCAGGCGATCTCTTCGTTCACCTCTTCAGCGGAACTCACTTCATCACCGGCTCCACCGGCCCCACCCGCGCCATGTCCACCGGCGGGCTCCGCTACTGGAAGGACGGCCGCAACGCGCCCGACGTCCTGCTCGCGCTCTTCGACTACCCGCAGGAGTTCAACCTCAGCCTGCGCGTCAACTTCGTCGCTGGCGCCGACGACAACGAAGGCTTCCTCTTCACCGGCTCCGACGGCCTCATCGAGATCGCTGGCAACTCCGTTATCCTCACCCGCAAGCCCATGTCCAAGGAGCCCGGCTACAACGTCGGCACCTTCGCCAACGCCATGCAGAAAGAGGCGATCGCCGACTACAACAAGAAGTACCCCAGCACCACGCAGACCGCAGGCGTCTCCCCGTACATCGAGCGCTTCGACGCTCCCCACGGCTACAACGATACCTACGACCACTTCGTGAACTTCTTCAACTCCGTCCGCACCCGCCGCCAGCCCATCGAGGATGCCACCTTCGGCTTCCGCGCCGCAGGCGCCGCGCTCCTCTCCAATCTCTCACTCGAAAAGGGCAAGATCATGGAGTGGAACCCCGACACCATGAAGCTGGGTTAATCACGCTCTCAGCGCAACGAACTGCTAATCAGAAACAAAAACGGCCATACACCGCAAAGGGTATGGCCGTCGTCTCTCTCCCAATAAACTAAAGCGCTTTCAGATAATCCGCATCCACCTTCAACGATTCCTTCCAGGGAATATCGAAGGCCTCCTGCTCTACAAACGCATGCGTAATCTTCTGGTTCTTCCCCGCCGCCGCAAAGATCGGCTTGTAATCGATCGAGCCGCGCCCCAGCTCCGTCACCTTCGCCTCTTCGTGGTTCGCAGGCGAGGGATTTGACGGCAGCTTGAAGTCCTTCACATGCAGCATCGAGAAGCGATGCGGATACTTCTTGAACAGCTCTGCAGGATTGTGTCCCGCTACCATCGCCCATCCGCAGTCCAGCTCGAAAGTCGTCTTGCTCGGATCGCAGATGCGAAGCAGCTCCTCGTAAGGAACCTTGCCATCCACCGGCTCAAACTCCAGCCAGTGATTGTGGTAGCCAAACGTGATGCCCTCAGACTTCAGCTTCGCGCCCGTCGTGTTGAACGACTCTGCGTTGTACTGCCAGTCCTCGATCGTCAGTGGCCCTGCCTTGGTTCCCGGCGCAGGCGGATTCTTCCGTCCCGGCCCCGGGCAGATGATGTAGCTTACGCCCATCGTCTTTTCAAACTCAATCGTCTCGTCCAGGTTCTTCGTCACATCCACAAACGAGCGGTGTGAACTCACGCACTTCAGTCCCGCCTTATCCAGAGCTGCGCGAATCTCCTTCGCCGGCTTCTTCGGCAGCGACGCCGACTCCACCTGTACGAATCCTGCCTCACGTACCGCCGCCAGTGCACCCTCAAAGTCCTCGGCCATCTGCTGGCGCACGCTGTACAACTGGATTCCCGGCTGTAACCCAAACGGCATGCCAAAGGAGAACCGCGTTGACATGCTGGCAGCCACCGCCGCCGCTCCACCTAGAAAACTCCTGCGAGTTACAGCCATTCTTTCTTCCTCCTCAACCTGTCTCGATCTCCGCCCGCGGTCGTGCACGCACGCATTCCCAGCCGCGCACCCACACGCAGGGCACGCGCCCAAGTCTACTGCACTCCCTACATCCTCTGTCTACAAGCAGGGGCATTTATCGCCCACCCGCCACGCGGGGCGTGCAATATTTACACTGCTGCCAGCCGTGCCAGCGTCCCTGCCAGCACTGCAACGCCGCGCGTAATGTCTTCCGGCGACGCATACTCATCCGGCCGATGACTCACCCCATCACGGCACGGGATAAAGATCATCCCCATCGGCGCCATCCGCGCCATAAACAGCGAGTCGTGATACGCCCGGCTCACCATCTTCTTAGCCGCTACACCCAACTCACCGGCAGTGTCCGCAATCGCATTCACAATCGCAGGCGAGGCCTCCGCCGGGGCATCCGCATTTACCTGTTCGATGCTGATCTTCACCCCGCGGCGTTCCTCTACCTCGCGACACGCAGCACCAATCTCCGTCAGAACGCCATCCCGCCGCGCCTCATCCGTATCGCGAACATCTACCTCCATCACTACGCGGCTCGGCACGCTGTTTACCGCTCCGGGATAAATCGCGCACTTACCCACCGTGCCGCACGTGTCGATTGCTCCTGTGCCCTTCGCCGCCTTCTCCACCGCGAGCACAATCTCCGCCGCCGCACAGAACGCGTCTTTGCGATAGGGCATCAACAGTGCACCCGCATGGCCACCCTCGCCCTCAAACGTGATCCGCAACCCCGAAGGCGCGGCAATATTCGTCACGATGCCAATCGGGATTCCTTCACGCTCCAGCAGCGGTCCCTGCTCGATATGCAGCTCCACAAATGCGGCATAGTAGTCCTCGCCGAGACGTACGCTCTCGATGGAACCGGTGAACCCCGCTGCCGTCCGCAGCTCTTCGAGCGACCGTCCCTCTGCATCCTTCAGCCTCTGGTCCGCACCTGCATCCAGCGCACCCGAAAGCAGCCTGCTGCCAAAACATCCAATCCCAAACCGCGTCGGCTCCTCCGCCGTAAACAGCAGCAGCTCGACCGACCGCCGAGGCTGATACCCGCTCTCCTTCAGCGAACGAATCGCCTCCAGCCCGCCCAGCACGCCAACGGTACCGTCATACGCCCCGGCATAGGGGATCGCATCGATATGCGATCCCGTCCCGATCGCAGGAAGTGAAGGCTCCAATCCCTCCCAGCGCACAAACACATTGCCGACGGCGTCGTTACGCACCGCAAGCCCAGCCTTGCTGCACAATCCCGCGAACCACTCCCGCGCCAGCCCGTCCGCATCGCTGTATACAACGCGGGTGATCGCCGGTGGCTCCACCTCTGAGATCGTTGCGAGATGCTCCAGCTCCCCCATCAGACGTTGCGTGTTGACCGTGACCGCCATCGCGTTACACCTCACCCAGTGGATGCCGGTTCGTATCCTTATAGATGAGATACTTCGCAGGCGTCTTCCCCAGCGCACCAAACCATTGCGGGCAGTAAGGGGCCATCCATATAAAGTCGCCCTTCGTCACCGGCAGCCACTCATCGCCCAGCCGATAGATGCCGCCGCCCTCCAGCATCAACAACCCATGCTCCATCACATGAATCTCCACCATTCCCAGCGCCGCGCCCGGCTGGTACGTCATCAGGTTCACCGCAAAGTCATACTGCGGCTGATCGGGAATCAGTGTCTGGACCCGCAGGTCCTCATCCCCCATCAACGCCGTCGAGGCCACATCCTTCTCATTACCCGAGACCGCAAGCCCCGCGGCAACTCCCGAAGTCGGGACATATCTCTTCTCAATCACCACCACACAGCTCTTCTCCGTAGCGGCAACATTGTGCACGTTGCCCTCCGGAAAATACGCATAGCCCCCCGGGCCGATCAGGCCGGCGACGCCATCCGCCTCCAGCGCCCCTTCCAGCACATACACAAACCTCTGCCCCGGAGTCGGCCCCAGCATGCCACCCGCCTCGAACTCCGCCGTGTACTGCGTGAACCCCGCGCCCATCTGCGGTGCCGCATGCACAATCGCCACCGCGTTCTTCATCCCCGGCAGCGTCGTGCGAACAAACGTATCCGGCGTCTGCAACAGATGTGTCGGCTTATAGCTGCTGCGTGTCACTCCCAGATTATGCATGTGTGTCCTTTGCCTGATCGAACATCTTCAAAAACTCCATCCCCACCGCCAGCGCCTTTGCCACATCACCTTCATACACCAACTCGTCGGGATGATGACTGATTCCTCCCGGGCTACGAAGAAAGATCATCGCGGTCGGCAACCGCTCCGCGACAACCATCGCATCATGTCCCGCTCCGCTCATCATCCGCAACACCGCCACCTCCGCCGCACTCGCCGCGTTCTCCACCATGTGCGTCAACGACGCATCCATTGCCACTGCCCTCTGCTCCATCGAAGAGCTCCAGGCCATACCCAGTCCTCGTCCGTCCGCAATCTCCTCTGCCTTGGAGATCAGCGCATCGACCGCGCTCCGTCGAATCGTATCGTTGGCATGGCGAACATCCAGGCTCGCCCTCGCCTCGCCCGCAATCACATTCCCCACGCCCGGCACAGCCACAACCCGTCCCACCGTCGCCACCAGCCCATCCTTGCCACGAGCCTCCCGCTCCACCTCGACGATCCATTCCGCCATCGCCGCAACCGCATCGCGCCGCAGCCGCATCGGCGTCGTGCCTGCATGATTCGCCGTGCCCATAAACACTATTTCGCCGCGCGTCTGCCCCGCAATCGTATCCACCAGCCCCAGCGAAAGATCCTCGCTCTCAAGCACTGGTCCTTGTTCGATATGGAACTCGAGATATCCGCGCGCTGCCCTGTTGAAGCGGGCCTCCACCATCCGCCCCGGATCGAGCCCGAATCCTCGAATCGCCTCGCCGACGCTCACGCCATCCGCATCCACCGTCGCAAGCAGTTCATCATCCACGCGTCCCACCAAAGCCCTGCTGCCCACAAACGGTACGCGAAAACGAACGCCCTCTTCCTCAGAGAACGCGACCAGCTCCACCGCGCAGCGCAGTTTTTGTCCCTGCAACATCTCCACCAGCGCCAGGCCAATCATCACGCCCAGCACGCCGTCGAACGCACCAGCATTCGGCACTGTATCGAGGTGCGACCCAATCAACAGCCGCGGGGCATCGTCGCTCATCCCCGCGTAAAGGCCACGCAGATTGCCTGCAGCATCGATTGTGACGCTGCACCCGGCGGCCTCCATCAACGACTGCACCCGTACCATCGCCACACGCATCGCCGGCGAAAGAAACGTACGTGTCGTCTCACCCGCAACATCCGTGATCGCCGCCAGTTCGCGGCATCGGTCCACTGCCCGGGCAGCAGTATGCAGCAATATCTCGTCCGGCTCAGTCTTCGCGCCGGATGGTTGCCTCAATATATCCATAGGGCTCCTCCGTCGGAACAAAGATCTCGTTCTTATTCGTCTTGCCGAACCGGCTCAGGTCCACCAGCAGACAGTGCTTGTTCGGCATCGTCAGCGTCATCTCGTCGATCGCCGCGTGCGACTCCAGTGCCGCTTTTGCCATTGCATACAACGTGTGCTGCACCGACCTGCTCTCATGCTCCGCAAACACCGTCAACAGCACATCCCGCGTCGTCCTGCGAGCGGTAGCAAAGTCCACTTCGTCGCTGATGTAGTTCCACTGCGCCCGCAACGCCGTGCCGAACAACCTGTCCGCCGTCTCCGGCAGCGTCGTATGTACATCGCGAAGAAACCCCTCGAACCCCGAGTTTGCCGTCTTCATGATCACCAGGTTATCCAGTCCCGACAACACCGTTACGGCTGCGCGTTCGCGCCGCACGGTTGTTGTCTCTACCTCGCCGCCATCTTTCGCAAAGGCCGAAGGCGCCGCAATCCCACCGACCGTCAGATGACTCCACGGCACACCCGTAACATTCACCGTCGCGGAATCGATCTGCGGATTCGTCGCAATCAGGTAGCCGCTCAGCTCCAGCGCAAACTCCTCAATCGTGGTCGCCCCCGTATCCTTCGCCAGCGAGTAGACCGTGTTCTTCATCGAGTCCGTTGCCATGATGCGCGCGTTATCGCCCTCCTCGAAGCAGTCGAGAAAGTCCCCCGTCAGCAGCACCTCGACGTTCCATTCCTCGAAGCTGTGCACCGGCCTGTCGCGTTTCACGCGAACCACGCGCACGCGATGCTTGCCATACCTGTTCTCTGCCAGTCTGATCATCGCTGCCCTCAACTCCCTCGGTAGGTCGTATACCCGTTCGCCGTCAGCAGCAGAGGGATATGCAGATGCTCCTCGCCCTCGCGCACCGTGAACGTAATCTCCACAAACGGATACAGTCCCGTCAGCGCATGCGCCTCATAGTACGCCGCCGTCTCGAAGCGCACGCGATACTCTCCAGCGAGCAATGCAACTCCATCCGGCAGCATCTGCCTGCATCGTCCATCACTGTCCGTCTCCTTCGTTGCCAGCGTCTGCCACGCGCCGCCATCATCCAGCCGCAGCAGCGCCACGCCGACGCCCGCAGCAGGCCGTCCGGCCGTTGTATCCAGAATGTGCGTCGAAATGCCGCTCATGCTCCCGCCTCCGTCCTCAGCCACTTCGCCAGCCGAAGTTGCATAATCTCCTCCTGCTGCGCCGCGGACTCGCGCATCTCCATCGCCTCATTGTTCGCCAGTCGTCGCTCCAGAATCGACAGGATCTCCTCCGGCTTCTTGCCCGTCGCACACACGATAAAGATCCTGCCGAACCGCTCCTCGTAGCGGCGATTGCCTTCAGCGATCGCGCGCTTCACCGCATCCTCGCTCTCCGCTACGCCGCGCTGCTCGCCCTCCGACCACTTCGCGGAAGCAGCCGTCGTCGCGCGATCGGCATGGCGCTCGCCAATCCGAGGATGGCTGCGAAACGCCTCATCCCAATCGCTCTCGCTCATCCCGCGCCAGATCTCGCCAGCTCTCTCCAGGACAGACGCCTCATAGGCGAACGGCCGAGCTGCCACCATCGCCTCCGCCCACGCCGTGGAGCCGCAGCAGGAGAGCATGGTGCGCACCGCTTCTGCTGCTGGCGATACATTCCAGCGCGACAGCGTATCGTTACTCGTCACTCCACGCAGAAACTCCTCCAACAGGTTTCCCGCAACCGCAATGCGATAAGCCCGCGTCGAGCGAATGTCGTCGATCGGCGAGACCTCTGCCTCCAGCGCTCGCCGCGCCTTGCGAATCGTCTCACTGCTAATCTGCTGGCCATTCAACGAACTCTCCACCCCGCGCATCCGCAGCGGCATCGGTGCCATACTGCCGAAAGCCACGCGAATCTCTGCAATCCGTCCGCGATCCATGCGTGCCAGCGCGGCCATACACAGCTTCGAGATCGCCTGCGCATTGCGCGGCCCCACCTTGCGTGCCACGCTCAGCCAGCCCACATAACGCCGCGGCAGCACAATCGTCCGAATCAACTCATCCGGTGCCAGCAGCGTCTTCTTATATCCGACATGAAAATCTCCGTAACGCACACGCCTCTCGCCGCGCACCGAGACCAGCACCAGCTCGGCCTCATACACCAGCAGCGCGGGAAGGGAATCGGCCGCCGGCGAGGCGTTCACAATATTGCCGCCCAGCGTACCGCGATTCTGATTCGCTATGCTCCCTGTCCACGCTGCCGCCGTGCTCAGCAAAGGAAAATCCGTGCCGACAATCGCATCCCGCCGCAGGTCGGCATACGTACATCCCGCGCCGATACGCAGCTCTGTCTCCGTCTGCGCAATACCGCGCAGTTCGTCGATCTTACGGATACTCACAAAGCGCGTCGGCATCAATCTACCCGCACCAAACTGCACCATCACTTCGGTGCCGCCCGCCACCGGCGTCCACAACCCCGGCTCCTTCGCCATCAGGCCAAGCGCGTCGTGCAGCGAACGCGGCGCCACCATCTCGTAGCTCGAAGGCATCGACCTCATCGGCGCGCGGCCTCCTCGCCCGTCAACACCTTCAGCTCCTCATGCGTCATGCTCTCCGCCGCGCTCTTCACCGCTTCGAAGATCCGCGTATAGCCGGTGCAGCGGCAAAGATTGCCGTTCAATCCCTCGCGTATCTCCTCCATGGTCGGCTGCGGATGCTTCTTCAGCAGATTCACCGTCGCCACAATCATGCCGGGCGTGCAGATACCGCACTGCGCACCGCCACACTCCAGAAACGCCTTCTGCACCGGATGCAGCGCGGCACTCGCCAGCCCCTCCACCGTGCGCACGTCAGCACCATCAGCCTGCAGCACCGGTACCAGGCAGCTGTTCACCAGCTCTCCGTTCATCAGCACGGAACACGATCCGCACTCGCCCTCGCCGCAGCCTTCCTTCGTGCCCGTCAGCGCCAGCTCGTTGCGCAGCACATCCAGCAAACGCGCCATCGGATACGCCGAGACCTCGACCTCGCGCCCATTCACCGTGAACCGTACCTGTTGCTTCGCCGCGCTCACGCCGTCACCTCGTCTATCTCATGCGAACGCGACAGCACGTCAAACACATCCTCCGGCAACAAGGGAATCGAGCGGAACTCCTCGCCCGTCGCCGCCACCACGGCATTGATGATCGCCGGCGCCGGACCATCCATCGGCAGCTCGCCGATACCCTTCGCTCCATAAGGTCCATACGCGTAAGGAATCTCTTCGAAGAACACGCGAATTGGCGGCAGGTCTTCCGAGGTCGGCATGATGTAGTTCGTCATCTGGTTGTTCATCATGCGTCCCCTGTTCCACACAACCTTTTCATACAGCGCATAGCCGATCCCCTGCGCCACGCCGCCCTCAATCTGTCCCGCCGCCAGCACCGGATGCAGCACGCGCCCAATCTCCTGCAGCGCCACAAAGTCATCCACCGTCACGCTGTATGTCGCCGTGTCCACTGTTACCTCGGCCACATACACCGCCCAGCCAAACGCCGGATAGGCCTCGCCCATGTACTTCGAATCATCCCAGAAGACATTTGGCGGAGCCTCATACCGTCCGCATCCATTCAGCGCGCCCATCGTCCGCGTGTACTCGTTGCACGCCGCACGAAAGGCATCGCGCCCATCGCCCTCGTGCATCAGCCCCGCATCCACCAGCTTCTTCTGCATGTCGAACGCAGCCGTCTGCACCAGCTTGCCGATAATCATCGCTGTGCGCGAAGCCACCGTCGGTCCGCTGTTCGGCACCACACGCGTATCGATCGGAGCCATCGACACATCCTCATACTCCAGGCCCAGCGTCTCCGCGGCAATCTGCGTCAGGATCGTGTTCGTCCCCTGTCCAAACTCCGTGCTCGACACCAGCACCCGCACCTCGCCGCGCTCGTTCGCCTCCACGCCTACCAGCGCATTCAGATAGCGTTCGCCCGACCCGGTAAATCCTGCGCCATGCAGAAACGCTGCAATCCCCATGCCCTTCTTTTTCGAGCTCGTGGCATTCGTCTTCGCGAACCGTGCCATCTTTGCGTGATAGCCACTCAACTCCAGCGCACGATCCAGCAGGTGCGGCATGTCGATCGGTTCGCGAATCTCCTGCGCCGTCGCCGTTGTCTGCCCCGGCTTCAAAAGATTCCTGCGGCGAAACTCATCCGGAGCCAGCCCGATCGTTCGTGCCACAAAATCCATGTGCCGCTCCAGCGCAAACAGACTCTGCGGAGCGCCAAAGCCACGAAACGCCCCATGCGGAGGCGTGTTTGTCGCCACGGCCTTCGACTTCACACGAATATTCGGCCAGTAATAAGGCCCTCCCGCATGGATCGTTCCCCTCGACAACACCACCGGCGACAGCGTCGAATAGGCTCCGCCATCGATTACAAATTCAATCTCCGCGCCCAGCAGCTTGCCGTCTTTGTCTACGGCCGTCCGATGACGCGTGCGCGAAGGATGCCGCTTCGTCGTCGCAGCCATATCCTCCATGCGGTCGTACACGATCTTCACCGGCCTGCCCGCCTTCTTCGCCAGCAGCAGCGCATGCCCCGCAATGATCGACGGATAATCCTCCTTGCCCCCAAACGCTCCGCCCGTCTCCACCTGCAGCACGCGCACCTTCTCCGCAGGCAGTCCCGTCAGCGCCATCAGCGCTTTATGCACATAGAACGGGCACTGCATCGACCCCCACACCGTGGCGCCCTCATCTTCGCTCCACTGCGCAATCACGCCGTTGTTCTCGATGTACAGCTGCTCCTGCGCGCCGGTCGTGTACTCGCCTTCCACGATCCACGCGGCGTCTTTCCACACCTCATCCACCGCGCCCTTATCGATCGTGTACGTCTTGAAGATATTGTTCGTGCCCCAGATCACCTCGGCACAGCTCTCGCTGTCTTCCATCGAGTGAATCGAAGGCTGCGCCTCATACTCGATCTTCACCGCAGCCACTGCCAGCGGCAGCAGATGGCGATCTTCATGCGCCAGCAACAGAATCGGCTCTTCCGGATGATTGATCTGCGTCTCTGCAAGAATCGGCTGGTCGTCTGTAATCAGCGAGACGACATTCTTGCCCGGCACATCCTCCGCCGTCACCACAACAAATTCATTCCACGGCACGCCTTCGCCGAATTCGATCTTCGCAATCCTGCCGCGCGCAATCGTGCTCCGCACCGTCGCGCCGTACATCATCCCCTCAAAGCTGAGGTCGTCGATATACCGCGCCGTTCCAGTGACCTTTGGAGCGCCTTCCTTCCTCGGAACCGAAACTCCAACTACGCGCTGACTCAAGCGATCCTTTCACCAACGGCTGCCAGGCCGTTTTGCGGAATCCACGTAGCATACAAACACCCACGCGAGCGCGCTACAGAAAACTACACCTCAACACCCGCAGGGGTTCCATCTCTTGTCACCTCAATGCCGCGCAGAAACGTGTGCTCCACAACGCCATGCAGCCTCTCGCCCAGATACGGTGAAACCGGATGCCGATACACCAGCCGCTCCTTTGTCACTTCGAAGCTCGCCTCCGGATCGAACGCCACCAAGTCCGCATCCATCCCCGCCGCAATCGCGCCCTTTCGCTTATTCAGCCCTGCAAGCCGCGCAGGCGCAGACGACATCCACTCCGTCAGCTTATCCAGCGGAAGCCCCCGCATGCGCATCTCGGTCCACACTACCGAAGCCGCAATCGAAAGACTTGCCACGCCTCCCCACGCCTTCGCAAAGTCGCCCGCAGCCGCCTCCTTCATCGCCGGAGGGCAAGGCGAATGGTCCGTCGCAATCAGATCGATCGTGCCGCGCTGCAATCCCTCCCACAGCCCTTCACGATTGGCTCGCGAACGAATTGGCGGTGCACACTTCTTCAACGTCGCCGACCGCGCAATGTCTTCCGCAGCAAAGTAAAGATAGTGCGGACACGTCTCCACCGTGATCGGCAGACCCTCTGCCCGTGCCGCCTCCAGCTCTTCCAGCGCTCGCATCGTTGCAAGGTGTACCACGTGTACACGGCATCTATGCTCGCGGCATACCGCAATCAACAGGCGGATCGCCTCCAGCTCTGCCTCCTCCGGTCGAGAGCGCAGATACGTCGCATATTCGCACCAGTCCGCATCCTTCAGCGCTGGTGCAGCCGTCGCAATCGGCCCGGGCAGCTCCGCGTGCACCAGCAGCGGCAGTCCCGTTCGCGCAAGAATCGGCGCTGCCTTCCGCAGCCCCTCTTCGCTCAGCATCGTCAGGCCATCGATTCCAGGGTCGACGAGAAAGCTCTTGAATCCCTTTGCACCCGCCGCAGCCAGGCCCTCCAGATGTTCATGGTTGTCATCGGTCAGACCGCCCCACGCCGCCCAGTCCACCATGCACTTTCCCGCCGCCGCCTCGCGTTTGATCGCCAGTGCCGCCGCTGTCGTTGTCTCCGGCAGACAGTTCAGCGGCATATCTACCAGCGTGGTGATGCCGCCTGCGGCGGCTGCACGCGTCGCCGTGGCAAAGCCCTCCCACTCCGTGCGTCCCGGCTCGTTGATGTGAACATGCGTGTCCACAAAGCCAGGCATCAGCACCAGATCGTCGAAGTCGCGCACCACAGCATCCGGAGGAGCCTCCTTCGGCTCCACGACGCCCGCGATCCTGCCGTCCTCAACAATCACTGCGGCCGGCTTCAGCCCCGCCGGTGTCATCACCCTGCCCGAGACAAAGACCTGTACCATGCCTGATATTCCTGCCTCGCGCATCATATGGTCAAGTGAGGACAATACCTCCGAGGAGCCGAGCCCTATGCCCGTGAATCCCAAACGCGTCATCGCCGATCTCGAAGAGCTTCGCTCCCTCACCGCCGACGAGCATGGAGCGCAACGCATCGCCTGGGGTCCCGTCTGGCTCAAAGCGCAGGCATGGTTCGAGACCAAACTCGAAGCCCTCCCCGTGGAACGCCACTACGACGCCGCAGGCAACCTCTGGGTCACCCTGCGCGGCACCTCCGACCGCGCCCTGCTCCTCGGCAGTCACCTCGACTCCGTCCCCAACGGCGGCTGGCTCGACGGCTGCCTCGGCGTGCTCACCGCGCTCGAAGCCCTTCGCGCCATCGTCGAGGATTACAACGGCCGTCCACCCGTCACCATCCGCCTCGTCGACTGGGCCGACGAAGAAGGCGCACGCTTCGGCCGCAGTCTCTTCGGCTCCTCTGCCTTCGCGGGCACGCAGACCATCGCCGCCGACCGCGGACGCACTGATCATGACGGCGACCGTCTCGAGGATGTGCTGCGCGAGTGCGGCTTCGACATCGATCGCATCGGCGATGCAGGCAAAGAGCGCGCTAACGCGGCCGCCTATCTCGAGCTGCACATCGAACAAGGCCCCGTCCTCGAAGAGCTCGGTCTTCCCCTCGGTGTCGTCCTCGGCACCAAAGGCGTCGAACGCCACGCCATCACCTTCCTCGGACAGGAGGCCCACTCCGGCTCTACGCCCATGGCCGTGCGCCGCGATGCTCTTGCAGCGGCGGCAAAGCTGGCGCTCGAGATCCGTCCCATCGCCCGCAAACATCCGGACTCCGTCGCCACCATGGGTAGCGTGAAGACCTTCCCCGGCATCGTCACCGCCGTCGTCGGTCGCTGCGAGGCCACGCTCGATATGAGAGATCTCGATGCAGCTGTCCTCGCGCAGATGTTTGACGAGGCGCAGAGCGCCAGCCAGCGCTTCGCCGAGCAGGAGAACTGCTCCGTTGAGTGGTCGCGCATCTGGAACATCGATCCCATCCCCTTCCATCCCGATCTCATCGAACTCTGCGACCAGGCCATCCGCGAAGTTGCAGGAGTATCGCATCGCCTGCCCTCCGGCCCGTTGCACGACGCCGCAGAGGTCGCGCGCGCAGGCATTCCCACCGTCATGATGTTCGTGCAGTCGCTCAACGGCCTCAGCCACAACAAGGCCGAAGACACAAAACATGAGCACCTTGAACTGGCCGCGCTCGCCTACGCACGTCTTACAGAAAAGATCATGCACTGGATCGCACAGCCGTCGTAGTCCCCGCGTACCTCACAAATCAGCTTCACATCTCGTGGGAATCATGGATAATGAATCTCTCCTGAGCCGTTGAACCAGTAGAGCTGACCCTTTGGACAGAAGGTGCTGATGAGCGAGACGAAGTCTTTCACGCAGCAGGTCGAAACACACTCGGAGATTGCTGCGCGCTTTCAGGACCTCCATCCGCCCTTTGACAGACAGGCTGCCGTTACCGAATCCAACCGCTGCCTCTACTGCTTCGACGCGCCATGCACGGCAGCCTGCCCCACGCATATCGATGTCCCCGCCTTCATCAAGAAGATCGCCAGCGGCAACGTCATGGGCTCGGCTCGCACCATCCTCGACGCCAACATCCTCGGCGCCAGCTGCTCCCGCGCCTGCCCCGTCGATGTCCTCTGCGAAGGCTCCTGCGTCATGCATCGCTACAACAAGCAGCCTATCGAAATCGCAAAGCTGCAGCGCTTCGCGATGGAGTCGCTCTACGACAAGGGCATCCCGCATCCCTTTACCGCCGCGCCCGACACCGGCCTTCGCGTTGCGCTCATCGGCTCCGGCCCCGCATCGCTCGCCTGCGCCGCCGAGCTTCGCCGTCGCGGCATCGCCGCCACCATCTACGAGGCCAGCCCGCTCCCAGGCGGCCTCAACACCTACGGCATCGCCGAGTACAAACTCCCGCTCGCCGAAAGCCTCCGCGAGATCGACATGCTCTCCGACCTTGGCGTCGACTTCCGCTTCAACACCCGCGTCGATGCAGCCATGCTCGCCGAACTCGGCAACACGCACGACGCCGTCTTCCTCGGCATGGGCCTCGGAGCCATCCACAAACTCGGCATCCCCGGCGAACAGCTCCCGGGCGTCACCAACGCGCTCGACTTCATCGCCGGCTACAAGTCCGGCAGCATCCTCACCGCGCCAACGCGTGTCGCGGTGATCGGTGCAGGCAACACCGCGATTGACGCAGCCAATGCCGCCGTCCGCTTAGGTGCAACGGAAGTCTACATGGTCTACCGCCGCGGCCCAGAGAAGATGTCTGCCTTTGCCTTCGAGTACGAGCACGCCCGGCAGGAGGGCGTGAACTTCCTCTGGTACGCGCAGCCATCCGCAATCCTCGGCTCCACACAGGTTGAATCTCTCACCCTCACGCGTCTCTCCGTCACCGAAGATGACTCGCTTGTCCCCCAACGCGACGATACGTTCCCCCTCCCCGTTGACCTCATCATCCTAGCCATCGGCCAGGCCACCCACACCAGCTTCCTCGGCGACACCATCACGCTCGACCGCGGCCGCATCCTCACCGATCGCGCCACCGGACAGACGTCGAACCCGAAGTTCTTCGCCGGCGGTGACTGTACGAACGGCGGCCGCGAGGTCGTCGACGCCGTCGCCGACGGCAAACGCTCCGGCATCGCCATGGCCGCATGGCTGGAGGCAAGCCATGCCCAATAACCCCACCCTCGAGACCACCTTCTGCGGCATCAAATGCCTCAACCCCTTCTGGCTCGCCTCCGCACCGCCCGCCAACTGCGGCGAACAGGTCATGCGCGCCTTCGACGCCGGATGGGGCGGCGCCGTCTGGAAGACCATCGGCGAGCCCATCACCAACGTCAGCTCGCGCTACTCTTCCATCGATTGGGATGGCCGCCGCATGATGGGCCTCAACAACATCGAGCTCATCTCCGACCGCCCTATCGACGTCAACCTCGCTGAGATCGCCGAAGTCAAGCGCCGCTACCCCAGCAACGTCGTCATCGCCTCGCTCATGGTCGAAAGCCGACGCGAGACCTGGCACGATATCGTGCAGCGCGCCGAAGACGCCGGAGCCGACGGCCTCGAACTTAACTTCGGCTGCCCGCACGGCATGAGCGAGCGCGGCATGGGGTCCGCCGTCGGCCAGGTGCCCGAATACGCCGAGCGCATCACCGGCTGGGTCAAAGAGCGCGCCCGCACGCCCGTCATCGTCAAGCTAACGCCCAACATCACTGACATCCGCGCCACCGCCCGCGCTGCCAAACGAGCCGGAGCCGACGCACTCTCCGCCATCAACACCATCAACTCCATCACCGGCATCGACCTCGACACCCTCGAGCCCAACCCCAACGTCGGCGGCCTCAGCTCCCACGGAGGCTACTGCGGCCCGGCCGTCAAGCCCATTGCGCTCAATATGGTGCACCAGGTCATGTCCGATCCGCTCTCCGCTCTGCCGCTCTCCGGCATCGGCGGCATCGGCAACTGGCGCGACGCCGTCGAATTCCTCCTACTCGGTTCCAGCTCCGTGCAGGTCTGCACGGCTGTCATGCACTACGGCTATCGCATTGTTGAAGACATGGCCGACGGCATGCTCCAGTGGATGGCCGAAAAAGGCTACTCCACCATCGACGACTTCCGCGGCCTCTCCCTCCCCAAAGTCCGCGAATGGAAAGACCTCGACCTCAACTACAAGATCGTCGCCCGCATCCACGAAGACCTCTGCATCGGCTGTCAGCTCTGTTACACCGCCTGCTGGGACGGAGCCCATCAGTGCATCCATCTCGATCGCACGCTGCCCGCACCCGACATCACCCGCACCCCCGCACAGGTCACCGCAGAATCCAGCCGCCGCATCGCGATGACACCCATCCCCAAGCTCGATCTCACCGCAACCGCCAGCAACACCGTCACGCCGCTTGAGCGCATCCCGCGCGTCGACGAGCATCACTGCGTCGGCTGCAACCTCTGTTCTCTCGTCTGCCCCGTCGACAACTGCATCACCATGGAGCGCGTCGACACCGGCCTCGCGCCCGAGACCTGGGCTGAACGCACCGCAACGCCCGTCTAAAGCCGCAGTAAAAATCCGAGTAGGGAGCCGCATGGGAACACTGATTCAGAACGGCACCGTCGTCAACGCCGATGGAAGACAGCTCGCAGATGTATTGATCGAAGACGGCAGGATCACGGAAGTCCGCGCAGGCCTCGCCGCCGCCGGTCACATCACGGTCGATGCCACAGGACTCTTCGTCATCCCCGGGGGCATCGACGCGCACACCCACATGGACATGCCCTTCGGCGGCACCGTCTCTGCCGACGACTTCCTCACCGGCACCCGCGCTGCAGCCATCGGCGGTACCACCACCATCGTCGACTTCGCCATTCAGGCCCGAGGCACCCGCATGCGCGATGCCCTCGACATCTGGCGCGGCAAAGCCGAAGGCAAGGCCTGCATCGACTACGGCCTGCACATGATCGTCACCGACCTCGGCTCCGATGCCGGCAAGCAGGGCCTCGCCGACATGGACGACATGGTCCGCGAGGGCGTCGCCAGCTTCAAGCTCTTCATGGCCTACCCCAACGTGCTCATGGTCGACGACGGCACCATCTTCAAGGCTCTGCAGCAGACCTCGAAGAATGGCGCGCTCATCTGCATGCACGCCGAAAACGGCTCCGTCATCGACACCATCGTGCAGCAGACGCTCGCCGAAGGAAAGACCGCGCCCATCTACCACGCGCTCACTCGCCCCACTATCGCCGAGGCCGAAGCCGTCAACCGCTGCATCGCCATGGCCGAGATCGCAGGCACGCCCGTCTACATCGTGCATCTCTCCAGCGAAGACGCACTCAACCAGGTCCGCGAAGCACGCGATCGCGGCCTTCCCGCCTTCGCCGAGACCTGCCCCCAGTACCTCCTGCTCTCCATCGAAGACCAGATGCCCGGCAAGAGCTTCGAAGAGGCCAAGTACGTCTTCACCCCGCCGCTGCGCGAGAAGAAGAACCAGCCCAAACTCTGGGACGGCCTCGTACATGACCACCTGCAGGTCGTCTCCACGGATCACTGCCCCTTCTGCTTCGCCGATCAGAAGCAGCTCGGCAAGGATGACTTTTCGAAGATTCCCAATGGTGGCCCCGGCGTCGAAAACCGCATGCAGCTCATCTTTCATCACGGCGTCAACAGCGGCAAACTCTCGCTCGAGCGCTTCGTCGAGATCACCTCCGCCGCGCCCGCACGCATCTTCGGTATGTATCCGAAGAAGGGCGTCATCGCGAAGAACGCCGACGCCGATATCGTCCTCTGGGACCCCGCCGCCGAGCACCTCATCTCCGCCGAAACCCACAGCATGCGCTGCGACTTCTCCATGTTCGAAGGCTGGAAGGTGAAGGGCAACGCAAAGAAAGTCTTCTCGCGCGGCGAGCTCGTCGTCGACGAAGGCAAGTACATCGCTGCAACCGGCCGCGGCCAATACATCCGTCGCGAAGCTAGAGGCGGAGCCTGGAAATGATTCATCGCCACAGCTCTCAGAAACTCTTTTCCCATCAAGTGTCATTCCGAGCGCAGCGCGCAGCGCGAAGCCGAGGAACCCCCGCATTTTGCCGGAGCCGCCACGGCACTCTCATGAGCAATGTCATTCCGACCGAAGCGCAGCGCAGTGGAGGGACCTGCTTCTCGACCGTTACGTCATCCCAGCCAAAGAATCAGAACTCTTCGTCCCGCCGGAGACCGCATCGATGTCGCTAGGCCCCGACACCATCTATCACGACGTCCCACACGACCCACGCCTCTACAACGAAGACCTCGCGCCCACGCCACCCTCGCGCCGCACCTGGAGCACCTACAACTACATCGCACTCTGGTTCTCCATGTCGATGGAGGTCACCACCTACATGCTCGCCTCGTCGCTCATCGCAGGCGGCATGAACTGGAAGCAGGCCATCGGCACCATCCTCCTCGGCAACCTCATCGTCTTGCTGCCCATGATCCTCAACGCGCATGCCGGATCGAAGTACGGCATCCCGTTTCCTGTCTTCGTGCGCGCTTCGTTCGGCACCCGCGGAGCGAACATCCCGGCCCTCCTCCGTGCGCTCGTCGCCTGCGGGTGGTTCGGCATCCAATCCTGGCTCGGCGGACAGGCCATCTTCGCCATGCTCAACGTGCTTTGGCCGCAGACCTCCGCGCAGCCCGGCGTGCAGTGGATCTGCTTCCTCGGCTTCTGGCTACTAAACATGTTCGTCGTCTGGCGTGGCGTTGAATCCATCCGCTTCCTGCAAAGCTTCTCCGCGCCCTTCATGCTCATCATGTCGCTCACCCTGCTCTTCTGGATGCTGCACAAGGCAGGCGGCTTCGGCCCCATGCTCTCGACGCCCAGCCAGTTCCACTCCACCAGCTCGTTCCTCAAATTCTTCTTCCCCTCGCTCACCGCGATGGTCGGTTATTGGGCGACGCTCTCGCTCAATATTCCGGACTTCACGCGCTATGCGAAGAATCAGGATGCGCAGATCGTCGGCCAGGCATTTGGCCTTCCACTTGCGATGACGCTATACTCCTTCATCGGCATCGCCTGCACCTCTGCCTCCGTCACCATCTTCGGTGAGCCCATCTGGTCGCCCATCACGCTGCTCGGCCGCTTTCATCAGCCCTTCGTCGCCTTCCTTGCGCTCATCGCCCTGCTGGTCGCAACGCTCAACGTCAACATCGGCGCTAATGTCGTCTCCCCGTCGAACGACTTTTCCAACCTCGCGCCGCGCTACATCAGCTTCCGTACAGGTGGTCTCATCACCGGCTTCCTCGGACTCGCCATGATGCCGTGGAAGCTGATGTCGAGCTTCGGCAGCTACATCTTCGGCTGGCTCGTCGGCTACTCCGGCCTGCTTGGTCCGGTCGCCGGCATTATGATCGCCGACTACTTCCTGCTGCGTCGCACGCAGCTCGATACCGACTCGCTCTACCGCCGCGACGGTATCTACGAGTACGCGGGCGGCATCAACTCGCGAGCCATCATTGCACTGGTCGCAGGTGTCGTCGTCGCGCTTATCGGCCTCGTCGTTCCTGCACTGCGCTTCCTCTACGACTACGCCTGGTTCGCTGGATTTTTCCTCGCGGGAGCGGTCTATCTCATGCTGATGAAGGCTATTCCTGTGTCGGTCGCCATCGAATCGCTCGACTGATTACAGCTTCAAAACTTCTCTCTCATCGCCATTCAACAGCGTCAAGCAAGAATGTTCCACGCGGAGCATTTTTGTAATGAAGTACCGCTCCGATTTGCGTCCACCACGCCGGTTGTCGTATGCAGGTAGAGGTTCATAAAGAGAGGAAGCAGCGAAGCGATGAGCGAGTCATTCAGAATTCTGGTGTTACCGGGCGATGGAATCGGCCCGGAGGTGATGGAGCAGGCCGTCCGTGTCTTGAAGCAGATCGAGACGTACGCAGGAGTGAAGTTTGAGCTGGAGTACGCGCTCGCCGGAGGCTGCGCCATCGACGCGCACGGCACGCCCTTGCTCGATGAGACGATGGAGCGCGCACGCGCCTCGCACGCCGTCCTCTTCGGCTCGGTCGGCGGCCCCAAGTGGGAGGGACTAGGGTTTGATCTGCGTCCGGAGATTGCGATTCTGCGTCTACGCAAGGAGCTGAATCTCTTTGCCAATCTACGTCCCGCGACTCTCTTCGACCCGTTGATCGAGGCCAGCACGCTGAAGCCCGAGGTGATCGGTGGACTTGACCTGATGATTGTGCGCGAGTGCGCCGGTGGCCTCTACTTCGGCGAGCCGCGTGGCATCGAGACGACCGCCAGCGGCAAGCGTGGCTACAATACCGAGACCTACTCCACCGAAGAGATTGAGCGCGTCGGACGCGTCGCATTTACGCTCGCACGCGGCCGCCGCAACGAGGTCTGCAGTGTGGAGAAGGCCAATGTCACCGAGAGCGGTCTGGTGTGGCGCGAGGTGATGACGGCGCTGCATGCGCGCGAATTTGCCGACGTAAAGCTGCGCCACATGTATGCCGATAACTGCGCGATGCAGCTGGTGCGTGCGCCCAAGCAGTTCGATGTGATCGTGACCGGCAACATGTTCGGCGACATCCTCTCAGACCTGGCTTCGATGCTGACAGGAAGCCTGGGCATGTTGCCCTCGGCGACGATCGGTGCGACGCAGGCGGAACGGTTCAACCCCGCTGTTTACGAGCCGATTCACGGCTCCGCGCCTGACATTGCGGGCAAGGGGCTGGCCAATCCGATGGCGCAGATTCTGAGTCTAGGGATGATGCTGCGGCTCTCGCTGGGCATGCCGAAGGAGGCAGCCCTGGTGGAGCAGGCGTGCATCGATGCGCTGGCTGCGGGAGCGAGAACGCCCGATCTCGGGGGCACGCTGAACACGACGCAGGTGGGCGATGCGGTGATCGCGCATCTCGAGCGAATAACGGCCGTTCCGGCATAGCAGATTTGCAGGAAGGCGAAGGCGGGGTATATGCTCCAACGCATGAATCGCAGGGCGGTCAGCACGCGCTGGGTGGGGGAGAGCAGGACTTCTTTTGTGCTGCGCCCGATTGCGATTGGAAGCACGCGTGCGCCCATTAGGGGCGGCGGCGCAACGTAGCCTTCGAGAGATCGAACGAAGTTACGAGGCCCGCCACAGCGAAAGCTATGGCGGGTTTTTCATTGTTCATTGTGTGTATGGCGGTGGAGGGGGACGAAAACGATGGTGTGGACGTATCGGGTCACTGCAGCGGCGCGGCCAAGATTGATCATGCGGGTTGCGCAGATCTTCGATCAGCAGCTGGTTGAGATCGACCGGCTTGAAGTGGTGCGGGGACGAGGCACGACGACGCTGCGGGTGGAGATCCGCTGCGATGAGTATCTTGCCCGCAGGATTCACGCCAAGCTGTATCGCATGCCCGACATTCAGCACGCCGCGCTGGCCAACGCCGATGATGATGTTGTGAGCGAAGGGGAGCTGCCGAATCCGAGCGCGCCGGAGAGCTTCGATCCGCTGACGCCACAGCCTTGAGCACGATTTTTTGCGTGCCTGTTTCGCAGCTGTGATGGGTAAAACGTAGAAAGGCCACAGCGTTGTGCTGTGGCCTTTCGTGCGTGTTGTTGCAAACGGTTTACAGCGGTGGCGTAAAGCGTCCGTCGATCGCGGTCCATCCGCCATCGACGATGGTGAGGGTGCCGGTGACGAACGATCCGGCGTCGGAGGCGAGATACACGACGGCGCCAGCCATCTCGTGCGGCTTGGCCCAGCGGCCGAGTGCACTCTTGTTGGCGTAGGCGCTGTACCACTCCTTGTTGGCGGCGATGGGCGCGGTGAGTGGGGTATCGACGACGCCGGGTCCGATGGCGTTGACGCGCACTCCGTGCGGTCCGAGCTCGGCGGCGAGGGTGCGGCACATCTGCAGCACGCCGGCCTTGGTTGCGGCGTAGACGCCCTGGCCAGGCTCGACGACGTGGGCACGGATGCTGGCGAAGGCGATGATGCTGCCCTTGCCGCGTGCCTTCATGTTGCGTCCGGCGGCGGTGATGAGGCGGAAGGTTCCCTTGAGGTTGAGCGTCATGACGCGATCAAACTCTTCTTCGCTCATGTCGAGGAGCTGCTTGCGCACGTTGATGGCGGGGGTGCTGACGAGGACATCGAGATCGTCCAGGCCGGCGAGCGTGGTCTTGACGGCCTCGCCGTCGCGTAGATCGAAGGCGAGAGCTTCGGCGCTGCCGCCGGTGCTCTTGATGGCGTCGACGACCTTTTGCGCGCCTTCGACGTTGAGGTCGCCGCAGATGACGTGCGCTCCATGAGCGGCGAGACCGAGTGCTGCTGCCTCGCCGATACCACTTCCTGCGCCAACGACGAGAGCTTTTTTGCCTGCGAGATCAAAGAGTTTCTTGTAGTCGTACAAAGAGATACGTCCTTTCCAGCTTGAATGAGAGCGACCCGGAACACAGAAGAAACCACCCATGGTTCTTCTCCTCTGCGACCTGCCACTCGGCTCGTTGAGGATCTGTGCGAGACCGTCACTACTCTAAACCGCAGACTAGGGCTTTAGGCAAATCTGGTGTCTGGGAGGAGAATGCTTTGGGGCTGGGGTGAGGCATTGGTCGGAAAGCAGGTCCCTCCACTGCGCGCTTTGCGCTTCGGTCGGGATGACAACGTGGTTTTGTGGCTGGGTGGAGGAGAAGCGGATTCCTCGCCGTTGCGATTTGCAGGGTTGAGAGAGGGGGCTGGTATGCTGCATCGCAAGGCGCTTGCCGCGCCGCCGCAATCCTGACAAGAGGTGTTTCATCATGCGTTTGCTGTCGCACGTCCGTGTGTTTGCTGTCGCTCTGTTGCCCCTGTTTTCGCCTCTGCTGAAGGCGCAGGCGGCTGACCCTTCGCTTGAGATTCAACTGCATGGAACGATTGCGCCGGAGAAGAACGGCACCCACGAGACGCAGAGCTTCGTGATGCCGAAGGGGATCGAGCGCATGGATGTGGAGCTGGATTCACCGGGTTTTGCGAAGGGCATGTACGTGACGGTGGGCATGTGGGACCCGGATCGGTATCGCGGAGAGGGGCGGGCGAAGTTTTCGATTACGACGGTGACGGCGACGGGGCCATACATGCCGGGGCCGTTGGTGGCGGGGACGTGGAAGGTCTCGTTCGGCTTCAACTACGTGGCTCCGGGAGCGCATGGCGAGTACACGCTGAAGATTCATCTCTCGCAGAAGCTGGACCCGGAGCACTACGTGGTGCTGAACGCGAGGCCGGGATGGTACATGGGCGATCTGCACTCGCACACGGGCTACACGGATGCGACGTGCAAGAGCCAGTCGGGCAAGAACGTGCCGTGCCCGGCGTTCCGGTTGTTCGAGGCCGCGGCGCAGCAGAAGCTCGACTTCCTGGCGGTGACGGATCACAACACGCAGGCGCACTTCAACGAGATGGAGCATGTGCAGCCGTACTTCGACAGGCTGCTGCTGATGGCAGGCGAAGAGGTGACGACGACGCGCGGGCACGCGAATGTGTGGGGAACGATGGGGCAGCTGGACTATCGTGCGTGGGAGAAGGGCTTCACGGTGAACGACCTGTTCGACCAGGCGCATGCGCAGGGGGCGCTGGTGAGCGTGAACCACTGGTACTGGCCATGGGACGGCAAATGCCCGGGCTGCGGCTGGGGATGGATGCCGATCACGGACTTCGCGAAGGTGGATTCGATCGAGGTGATCAACGGGTATCACGAGCATGGGTCGTGGTTTACGCCGCCTGCCGGCAACGGAATTCCGCTGTGGGAGAAGCTGCATGCACAGGGGCTGCGGCCCACGGGTGTGGGGGGAGGCGACGAGCATCGCGGCGGCGAGCAGCTGGCGCAGCATGACGGCGTGGGGATTCCGACGACGGTGGTGTATGCGAAGGAGCTGTCGCAGCCGGGGATTCTGGCGGGCATCAAGGCGGGACATGTGTACGTGAAGACGCAGGGGCCGGATGGGCCGGAGCTTCTGCTGAACGCGGGCGATGCGATGATGGGCGACGAGATTGCAGCTTCGGCAGGAAGCGCGGTGGAGTTTGCGGTGTCGACGAACGACGGCTCGGGTGCGGCGCTGAAGGTGTATCTCGACGGCAAGGCGGTGGCGGATCAGCCGGTGCTGGCGGGTGGAAAGGCGAGCTATCGGTGGAGCTCGGACGGCAAGCGGCACTGGGTTCGGGTGGAGCTGGTGGACGGCAAGGAGGGGAGCGACCCCATCGCATTGACGAACCCGATCTACGTGAACTGGCGGTAGGTTACATCGGTATACCGATTGTTGACATTGCGTGATTTTCTGTCTACGCTGAAATCTCTCAAGCTTTCCAGCTCTTTTGCAGGTACTTCCGTCAGGAGACGGCATGATCAGGAGCTTTACGCGGTTTGCAGCGTCGGTGGCGGTTGCCGCCGGAATGTGCGTGTCGGCGCAGGCGAAGGGGCCGGCGACGAAGCAGGTGATCCTGATCTCGGTGGATGGCATGACACCGATGGAGTACACGGACGCCGCGGGTCATGGGCTGAAGATTCCGAACATCTCGGCGCTGAGAGACGCCGGCTGCAGCTCGCCGGGGATGCTGGGGGTGTTTCCGGCGAGCACCTATCCCAGCCACACGGCGATGATTACGGGGCAGCCTCCGGGGGTCCATGGAATCGTAAGCAACACGCCGATCGACCCGATGAACCTGGAGTTCGGCGGCTGGTATTACTACGCGGAGAAGATCAAGACGCCGACGCTGTGGGAGGCGCTGCACGATGCGCACCTGAAGACGGCGGCGGTGTCGTGGCCGGTGACGGTTGGGGCGAAGGTGGACTACCTGTTGCCGGAGTACCGTCCGGTGCGGACGGAAGAAGATGTCGACCTGATGCATGTGCTGTCGACGCCGGGGTTGTTTGCCGAGATGCAGAAGGTGAACACGACGGACCGTCCGATGACGGACGCGTGGCGTACGGATGCGGTGATCGAGATTCTGCGCACGCGGAAGCCCTCGCTGCTGGCGCTGCACCTGAGCGATCTGGACGAGGAGCAGCACAGGTTCGGTCCGCATACACCGCAGACGCATGAGCAGCTGGAGACGATCGACGCGGAGATCGGCAAGATTCGCGCGTTCGTCGAGCAGTCGGGCCGGGCGAAGGAGACGACGTGGATCATCGTCTCGGACCATGGATTTACCGAGGTGGCCAAGCTGTACCAGCCGCTGGTGGCGCTGCGCGAGGCGGGGCTGATCACGACGGACAAGACGGGGCGAGTGACGAGCTGGAAGGTGTACACGCGCAACTCGACAGGATCGTTCTTCCTGGAGGCGAAGGACAGGAACGACCACGAGAGCATCGAGAAGGCGACGAAGATTATCGAAGAGGCCGCGGCCGATCCGGCCAACGGAATTGCGCATGTGTACACGCCGGAGCAGATCAAGGCGATGGGCGGCGATCCGGATGCGTTTCTCGCAGTGGACCCGGTGAAGGGATTCGGCTTCGGCAACAACCTTGCGGGGCCGAAGGTAACGGCGTCAGCGGGTAAGGGCGCTCATGGGTTCAATCCGGAGATGCCGGAGATGCATCCTTCGTTTATTCTGTCGGGCGCGGGGATCGCGGCGTGCAAGTCGCTGGAGGGCGTGACGATCGAGGACGTGGGGCCGACGGCAGCCGCTCTGCTGGGCGCGAAGATTCCGGGCGCGCAGGGCCGCGACGCGCGTACGCTTGAGAAGCATTGAGATGGAGCGGGCCGGAAGGGCTCGCGGCGAAGAGAGATTTCGAGAAGAATCGAGGTTCATACACGATGGCATCCACAGTAGTTGCACCTGAGACGACGGCAGCGGAGACGACGCTGCGCGAGATGACGCACTGGATCAACGGACAGAAGGTCAGCGGCAAGTCCGGCCGCTTCGGCGATGTCTTCAACCCCGCGACGGGCAAGGTGCAGGCGAAGGTTCCGCTGGCCAACAGCGAGGAGCTGAACGCTGCGGTTGCCGCGGCGAAGGCGGCGTTTCCGGCGTGGTCGGCGCAGCCGCCGCTGCGCCGCGCACGCGTGATGTTCCGCTTCCGCGAGCTGTTCGAGCAGAACATGGACAAGTTTGCGGAGATCATCACGTCGGAGCACGGCAAGGTGTTTTCGGACGCCAAGGGCGAGGCGACGCGCGGCCTTGAGGTGGTGGAGTTCGCGACGGGCATTCCGCATCTGCTGAAGGGCGAGTATTCGGAGAAGGTGGGTTCGGACGTCGACAGCTGGTCGATGCGTCAGCCGCTGGGTGTAGTGGCGGGCATTACGCCATTCAACTTTCCGGCGATGGTTCCGATGTGGATGTTCCCGGTGGCGCTGGCCTGCGGCAACACGTTTGTGCTGAAGCCGAGCGAGCGCGATCCCGGCGCCTCGATGCTGATTGCGGAGCTGCTGAAGGAAGCCGGTCTTCCTGACGGCGTCTTCAACGTGGTGCATGGCGACAAGGAGTCGGTGGATGGCCTGCTGGAGCACGCGGATGTGAAGGCGATCAGCTTTGTGGGCTCGACGCCGATTGCGGAGTACGTGTATGCGAAGGGCACCTCGCACGGCAAGCGCGTGCAGGCGCTGGGCGGCGCGAAGAACCACATGATCGTGATGCCGGATGCGGATCTTGACCAGGCAGCGGATGCGCTGGTGGGCGCGGCGTATGGTTCGGCGGGTGAGCGCTGCATGGCAATCTCGATTGCGGTTGCGGTGGGACACGAGACGGCGGACACGCTGCGCACGAAGGTGATGGAGCGCATCGAGAAGCTGGTGATCGCTCCGGGCATGGACAAGACCTCCGACCTGGGACCGCTGGTGACGAAGATTCATCTCGATCGCGTGAGCGGCTATCTCGACACGGGTAAGAGCGAGGGCGCGGAGCTGGTGGTGGATGGACGCAAGGGCGCGCTGCCGCAGGGCGAGGGCTTCTTCCTGGGGGCGACGCTGTTCGACCATGTGAAGCCGGAGATGCGTATCTATAAGGAAGAGATCTTTGGGCCGGTGCTGGGGCTGGTGCGCACGAGCAACTTCAAGACGGCGTTGGAGCTGATCAACGAGCACGAGTTCGGTAACGGCACGTCGATCTTTACGCGCGATGGCGATACGGCGCGTGAGTTTGCCAGCACGGTGCAGGCGGGCATGGTGGGCATCAATGTGCCGATTCCGGTACCGATGGCCTTCCACAGCTTCGGCGGATGGAAGCGTTCGCTGTTCGGCGATCATGCGATCTACGGGCCGGAGGGTGTGCGCTTCTATACGCGCATCAAGACCGTGACGGCGCGTTGGCCTACGGGCATTCGCGCTGGTGTGGATACTACGATGCCCACGCTGGGATAAGTCGCAGACTGCATCGAAGGAAAAATATTTTGCACGCGAAAGGCCCCGGTTTGGGGCCTTTTGCTTTCTGTGAGTTGCATGGTCGCGGCTGCGCGAGTCTGTGTGCGGACGCGATATGGATAACGCGTTCGATGCAAAGAGTGCGTGCTAGAATCGTCTTCACTTCAGCCGAAAGGAAGGACCACGATGATTGATATCAAGATCTGCATGCCTCGACCTATGAGCGCGTCGCGCGTCGCCCTTCCCGGCTTCTTCGCGTAAGCGAACTCCAGCAAGCAATCTGAACGGAATACGTGGCTTCGGGCCACGCGGCCTGCGCTTCGCAGTTTAGACGGCTTGACCCCCATAACTTTTGCGCCCGCTGTTTGCGGGCCTTCCGGTGAGACGGCATTGCCGTCCGCGTGTGAGATGAGATGACTGCCTCAAAGAACAACAATGCGATTCGAGATGTGCTTGCCTTCCTGTTTCGCCACTGGCGACAGGAGAAGGCGATGGTGGCGCTGACGGTGGCGGGAATGGCCGCGGCGACATGCGCCGATCTGGTGATGCCGGTGTACTCCGGGCGGCTGATCGATGCGATTGCATCTGCCGGAGCGTCGCGTGGCGATGCCATGCATGCGGCGCTGCATGCGCTGGTGCTGATGGCGCTGCTGGGCGTGATGCTGGTGTGCGGAAGGCATCTTGGCTTCTTTGCCATCATCCGGCTGACGACGCGGCTGATGACCCGCTTCGCCGGCAATGCCTTCTGGCGCGTGCAGCGGTTTTCGACCGACTGGCATGCAAATAACTTTGCAGGCTCGATCGTTCGCCGCGTGACGCGCGGCATGTGGGCGACGGACCTGATGAACGACACGCTGCTGCTGGCGCTGCTGCCGGCGGTGGTCGTACTGGTTGGGTCGTCGGTGCTGCTGGGATTGCACTGGCCGATGATGGGCGGGATTGTGGCGGCTGGAGCGTTGCTGTATATCACGCTGTCGATTACGCTCTCGCTGCGTTATGTGGCGCCCGCGGCGCGCCTGTCGAATGCGTTGGATACGCGCATCGGAGGCGCGATGGCCGATGCGGTGACGTGCAATCCGGTGGTAAAGGCGTTTGGCGCGGAGAAGCGCGAAGACCTGCGGCTGAGCGAGATCGTGGACAAGTGGAGCCGCAGAACGTTTCGCACATGGACGCGCGGCACACGCAGCGGTACGGTGCAGCTGACGGTGCTGCTGGCGCTGCGCATCACGGTGATCCTGTACGCTCTGCTGCTGTGGTGGCGGGGTCGGGCGACGCCGGGCGATGTGGCGTTTGTGCTGACGAGCTACTTCATCATTCATGGCTACCTGCGCGATATCGGACAGCATGTGGCGAACCTGCAGCGCAGCGTGAACGACATGGAGGAGATGGTCGAGATGGAGTCGCTGCCGCTGGGTATCGTGGACCGCGAGGGCGCGAAGCCGATTCGGGTTCATGGCGGAGACATTCGTTTCGATCGGGTGACGTTCCGGTATGGAGCGCATGCGACGCCGCTGTTCGAGGACTTCTCGCTGCATATACCGGGCGGGCAGCGAGTGGGCCTGGTGGGCCACTCGGGGTCGGGCAAGACGACGTTTGTGAAGCTGCTGCATCGGCTGTACGACATCAACGCCGGGAGCATTCTGGTGGACGGCCAGAACATCGCGAGCGTGATGCAGGATTCACTGCGCGCGCAGATGGCGCTGGTGCCGCAGGAGCCAATCCTGTTCCATCGTTCGCTGGCGGAGAACATTGCATACGGTCGTCCGCACGCTACTCGCGAGCAGATTGAAGAGGCGGCACGGCTGGCGCACGCGGAGGAGTTTATTCTGCGGCAGCCGAAGGGATATGCCACGCTGGTCGGCGAACGCGGGGTGAAGCTCTCAGGCGGTGAGCGGCAGAGGATCGCGCTGGCGCGGGCGTTTCTTGCGGACACCCCGGTGCTGATTCTGGACGAGGCGACGTCGAGCCTGGATTCGGAGTCGGAGGCGCTGATTCAGGAGGCAACGGAGCGGCTGATGGTGGGGCGCACAGCGATCGTGATCGCTCATCGTCTGTCAACGGTCCGGATGCTGGACCGCATTCTTGTCTTCGACCATGGCGAGGTGGTGGAGGAGGGAACGCACGAAGACCTGGTGCGGCGGGAGGACGGCGTGTACAAGCGGCTCTTCGACCGGCAGGCGCTGGGCCTGCTGGTCGGCGATATCGAGGAGCCGCAGGAAGAGGATGCGGTGGAGTCGTTCGATTAGGCTTCACCGCATCGTTCAAGCAGACTTTACTGCTTCGTGCGGCCAGGGCTTGCGGCGTCGGACATCGAAGGCGGCGGTGCGCCGGTGTCCCAGTGCGTGGGATGGTCGGTCATGGTGAGGTGCAGCTCGCCGCCGGCCATCAGCTGCTCGTGCGTGAACCAGGCGCGATGGTAGGGCTGGCCGTTCCAGGTGGCTCTTTCGATGTAGATGTTGGTTGGTGAGGTGTTGTCGGCGACGACGGAGAAGCGTTTGCCGTTGCCGAGCGTAATGGTCGAGCTTGGGAAGGTGGGCGAGCCGATGAGGTAGACGTCCTGCGCGGCGACGGGGAAGAAGCCCATCTGGTTGAAGACGAGGAAGCTGCCCATGGCGCCGGAGTCGTCGTTGCCGGGCAGACCGGCGAGGCCGGTGTGGTAGCTCTGCGGGAGGATGGCGCGGATGGTCTTCGCGGTGCTCGATTGCTCGCCGATCCAGTTGTAGAGGTAGGGCGAGAGGAAGCCGGGCTCGTTGCCGACGTCGTAGCGGTAGCGGATGTGCGGGCCATTGGTGGTGAATACCGGCGCGAAGAAGAGGTCGAGGCGCTTTTTGAAGAGGTCTTTGCCACCGATTATTTCGATGAGGTTGTGTGTGTCCTGCGGGACGTAGAGAGAGTAGGTCCAGGTGCCGGCTTCGTAAAAGTTGTCCTGGTACCAGGTGCCGACGAGGTGCGGGTTGAAGGGCTCGCGCCAGCTGCCGTCGTCGTGCTTCATCCAGATAAAGCCCTTGATGTCGCCGTCTTCGGTGTGGTCGACGGCGTCGGCGCGCCAGAGCTTCTTCCAGTTGGAGGAGCGGTTGGAGAAGAGCTTCGCGTCGGCGGTGTGGCCGAGGCCTTTGGCCATGACGGCGACGGCGTAGTCGTTGGCGTAGTACTCCATGGAGCGGGAGCCGGGGCGGTCGGGTCCGCCGATCATGTCGCTGTTTTCGATGGAGAGATAGCCGAGCTTCTTATAGTCGGCCATGTCGCCGCGACCGAAGCGCATGGGTTCGGGTGAGTCGGCGTCGGCGTCGTGACGCATGGCTTTGTAGACGCGCTCCCAGTCGAGGCCGGGGAGGTGTTTGACGTAGGCGTCGGCGAACATCATCTCGGCGTCGGAGCCGCCCTGGGTGCGGCCGGAGTAGTTGCCTGCGCGGCCGTCGGGGAAGAAGCCATCGTGATCCTGGATGTCCATCAGCGCCTGAAGAATGTTTGTGACGCGATGCGGCGCGACGAGGGTGAGCAGAGGCGTGGAGGAGCGGAAGGTGTCCCAGATGCAGTAGAAGTCGTCGTAGGTGGGAGCGCTGGATTGCCAGAGGGGATTCTCGCCGGTGCGATCGACGGGCATCAGCATGGAGTGATAGAGGCCGGTGGCGAACTGCTGTCGCTCGCCGGTGCTGCCGCCGGTGATCCTGATGGTGGAGAGCTCCTTGTTCCACTCGGCGACGACGGCCTTGCGGGTGGCTTCGAAGTCGAAGCCGTGGACCTCGGTGAGGGCGTTCTGTTTTGCCTGCTCGACGGAGAGGAAGGAGAGGCCGATCTTGAAGGTGACGGGCTTTGCGGAGGGCGCGAAGGTGAGATAGGCGCCGGTGCTGATGAAGGGCGCGGGATGCGGCATCGTGACCAGGGTGTAGGGCATGCTGTAGCGGGCGCGTCGGCTGCCTTCGACGGGCTTCTTTCCGTCTTCCCATGTGCCGCTGGTCACGGCGGGCGTGTCGGCGACGAGGTAGAAGAAGACGCGCATGGGGACGGTCTGAATATTCCATCCCATGACGGAGGATTGCACGCCGGAGATCTCGGTGGGCGAGTCGACATGAACGTCGGTGGCGAAGAGGACCTGGCCCTCGTTGTAGCGATGGGGCGAGTCGTGGATCTTCATCAGCATGTGGCCGACGTCGAGCAGCAGTGTGCGTTCTTTGTTGTCTGGGTAGGTGAAGCGGTAGACGGGCGTGCGGCGCGCGGTGGTGAGTTCGGCATGAATGCCGGAGTTGGCGAGGGTGACGGCGTAGTAGCCGACCTCGGCGTGCTCGGCTTCACGAGGAGAGGATGCGTGGAGAGGGTCGGCTTTGCCGGACTGCGCCTGGACGAGGATGTTGCCGTACTTGGGACCGCCGCCGGTGCCGGAGACGTGGAGCTGCGAGAAGCCGTGAAGATCACCGGTGGCCTCCCACCCGGCGTTGCTCTCGTTGCTGCCGTAGTCGGGGCCGGGCTTGGCCATGCCGAAGGGAAGCGTGGGGCCAACGAAGACGTTGCCGCCCTTGTCCGCGCCGAGCATGGGGTCGATCTCGGAGGCGGTCTGCGCGTGAAGCAGGGGAGAGGCAAGCAGCAGGATAGAGATGCGGAGCAGGAGGGTTCGCATAGGCACTCGAAATCTTATCGCTTCGAGTGTTGTTTTGTGTGAGAGGCGATGGGGGCGGAGATTCGCGGTAGAGAAGCGGGTTTCTCCGCTCCGCGCTCCGGTCGAAATGACAACTGTCTTTTTATTTCAAAGGACTCAAGCTGCTTCTTAATGCAGCTTAGAGTTTGTTGAAGAGCCAGCAGCTTGAGAGTTGCTGAAGGCAAAAGCAACGTTGAGAGTTCTGGAAGACGGGTTAGAGCGTAGCTACGCTGAGTTTTGTGTCGGCGTGTTTCCATGCCTTCTGGAAGGCGGCTTCGGATCTTGCGGCTTCGGGTTTTTTCTGCGCGAGCTGGGCCTGCCATAGACCGTAGAGAGAGCGCGGATTGTTGCGATTGAGTTCGAGGTCGCGGGCGAAGATGGCCTCGGCTTCGGCGGGTTTGTTGGCACGCAGGAGTGCGCCGCCGAGGGATTCGCGCACGGGGTAGTACCAGTCGGCGGGCTCGTTGTAGGTGAAGGTGTCGTTGAGCGTGACGGCTTTATTCCAGACGTCGATGGCCTCGGGCAGCTTGCCTTCGGCTTCGAGGATGCGCGCGTCGAGGACGTCGAGCGCAAGCTGGTAGGCGGACTTTGCGGGATTGAGGAAGTCGGGTATTGCGTTGGAAGGAAGAGCGGCGGTGGCTGCGGCGAGGGCCTCGCGCTCCTGCTTTGCCTGTGACAGCTGATGCAGAGCGGCGTAGGCGTTGCCTCGGGCGTAGTGCCAGAAGGCGGTGAGGACCTTGAACTCGGGCGCGGGGAGCTGCGTGGCAAGGATCGTCTGCCACTGCTGGAAGCGCACGAGCATCCACGGCTGCGTTGGGGTGTACCACTCGACCTGCGGGGTGGCCTTGATCTCGGGGAGGACATGCGTCACGAGCTCTTTGGCCGCCTGCTGGGTGCAGGCGTTGTTGCCTTCCATGGAGCAGGAGCTGGCGAGGAAGTGCATGTTGTGGGTGTAGTACATGCTGTCGTACATGTTGGCGACGTTTTCGATGTGCTGCGCCTTGAAGTAGGCACGGTCGGCGGCGACGGCGCGGACGTTGGCCTGCGCGGCTCCGCTGAAGTTGCCGGTGCGCTGATAGGTGTGCGCGGGCATATGAACGAGATGTCCGGCGGAGGGCGTGGCGTCTTCGAGGAACTTCGCGGAGGCGATGGCGATCTCAGGATGTGGCGAAGCCTCGGTGGCGTGGATGAGGAGATGGTTGGCGCCGACGTGATGCGGATCTTTTTTGATGACTGCCTGCAGCGTGGTGACGATCTCAGTGGTGTGGGTAGCGGGGCTGCCGTCGGGATTCCAGAGCTTCCACGGGTTGAGATCCATCAGGGATTCGGCGTAGAGCGTGGCGGCATCGAGATCGTCGGGGTACTTTGCGGCGAGCGCCTTCATGGCTTCGGCGTACTCTGGGCCGTGGACGACGATGCTGTCGCCGCTGCCGGTGTAGCGGGTGGAGAGCGCGGCGATGTAATCGTGCTCGGCGGGTGTCTGCGCGAGGGCGCGAGCCTTGCTGAGTGCGGCGACGGCTTGTTGCGCGCGGATGTGGCCGATGTCGATGTCGTTGTAGTTAGGGCCGACGGCGAGGGCGACTCCCCAGAGCGGCATGGCGGCTTTCGGGTCGAGCTGCGCAGCCTCTTGAAATGAGCGGCGGGCTTCATCGTGATTGAAGGCCCAGATGTAGTCGAAGCCCTGGTTGAAGTAGCGCTGGGCCTGAGGCGACGTGGTGCGTATGGGATGCGAGGAGTTGCCGAGACCGGCGACGATGGGGACGGCTCTGCCGTCGGGCGCTTCGTTGTCGTGGGACATCTGCATCTGCGCGTAGAGCGGAGCAGAGAGCAGAACGGCGAGCGAGACGGTGCGAAGAGCGTTCATCGGCGGTCTTTCCTGTAGATGGAACAAGCCTGTAAAGAGGATGGAACAAGTATGGCGCAAAAAAAAGCGGCGATACGGACGAAATACGCCCGTGCCGCCGCTGTACAGCGGAGTGTTAGAGCAGGGCGTCGGCGAGCGAGAGCGCGTCGTCGAGCGCGGCGACGGCCTTGTCGATGTCTTCCTTCTCGACGATGAGCGGCGGCGCGAGGACGAAGTGGCTCATCCATGCCTGCATGACGACGCCTTCAGGAAGGCCGAGCATCTTGGCGGCGATCTGTTCGACGACCATGGGCTTGCCGTCGAGCTTCTCTTGCCAGGTGTTGAAGGGTGTCTTCAGCTTCTGATCCTTGACGAGCTCGACGGCCCAGAAGAGGCCGATGCCGCGCACGTCGCCGATGGAGGGATGCTTGGGCTTGAGGGCGTTGAGCTTCTCGCCGAGGTAGGCACCGATCTCGTTGGCGCGGTCGACCAGGTTCAGGCGACGCATCTCCTTGATGGTGGCGACGGCGGGCCCGAGGGTCATGGGATGAGCCTCGTAGGTGTGGCCGTGCGCGAAGTAGTTGTCCTCGAAGAAGTCGGCGATCGGCTGCGTGGTGGCGCAGAGGCCGAGCGGCACGTAGGCCGAGGTAATGCCCTTGGCGGTGGTGAGAATGTCGGGCTTGAGGCCCCAGTTATCGACTGAGAACCACTTGCCGGTACGGCCCCAGCCAGCCATCACTTCGTCGGCGATGATGAGCACGTTGTGCTTGTCGCAGAGCTTGCGCAGCTTGGTGAGGTAGCCGGGGGGCGGGATGAGGACGCCGTTGGTGCCGACGACGGGCTCGATGAGCACGGCGGCGACATCGCCTTCGTTCTCGATCATGTGCTCGAGGTAATCGGCGCAGGCGATGCCGCACTCAGGGTAGCTGTGCTTCAGGGCGCACTTATAGCAGTTGACCTCGGGCGAGAAGATGATGCCCTGGCCTTTGCCGCCCGGCTCCATGGGCCAGCGACGGGGATCGCCGGTGGCGGCGACGGACATGGAGGTCGAGCCATGATAACTGCGGTAGCGCGAGATGATCTTGGTCTTGCCCGTGTACATGCGGGCAATCTTGAAGGCGGCTTCGTTGGCGTCGGTGCCGGAGGTGGTGAAGAAGAACTTGGTCAGGCCTTCGGGCAGCACTTCGAGGAGGAGCTTGGAGAGCTCGGCGCGCGCGGTGGTGGCGTAGAAGGGCGCGGCGTAGGCGAGGGTCTCGGCCTGCTGCTTGATGGACTCGATGACGGCCTTGTTGTTGTGGCCGATGTTGGAGCACATGAGCTGCGAGGAGAAGTCGAGGTAGCGCTTGCCGTTGCCGTCGGTGAAGTAGCAGCCATCGGCGGAGACGAGGTGATTGGGGTTCCAGAACTTCTGTTTGCGCCAGGTGCCGTAGTTATGGTCCTTGGTGATCTGGATAACTTGCTGCGATGTGAGCTGGTCTGACATAGCACTCCGGAACAGGATGATGAGATGCGGTAACGCTCAACGGTTGGAAGAGAGGGGGCGCTACCCCGCGGCGACTAGGAGCGGCGCGCGCGGGAACGGGTGTTGGGAATGGTGCCGTCGAGGGTGCTGGAGGCGTCAAAGACAGCCTCGCCGAAGCGGATGGCGCTCATCAGGAGGCTGGCGCTGCGATCCATGGCCATGCGGATATGCTCGGTGGCGCGGCTGCGGGCCTCTTCGGACTTGCGCTCGCAGATGGCGTCGATAAGTTGGATGTGCTCGTTGACCAGGGCGGGGCCGTAGGAGTCGAAGGGCAGGCCGAGGTAGAAGAAGCGCATGAGGCGAATGTGGATGTTGGAGACGACATCGAAGAGGCGCTTGTTGCGCGTGGACTGCGCGATCAGCGTGTGCAGCTGATAGTTCTTCTGGATGAACTCGCGGTAGCTGGTGCGGTCGCCGACGCGGTACTCGTAGGAGGCGAGTGCGGTCATCTCCTCGAGCTCTTCGGCATTGGCACGTTCGGCGGCGAGAGCGGCGGCCTCGGGTTCGAAGATGAGCTGCATCTCTTCAAGATCATGGAATTCGGCGACGGAGAGGGGAGCGATCATGTAACCACGGAAGGGGATGATGCGGATGAGACCTTCGTGCTCGAGGCGTCGACAGGCCTCACGAACGGGGGTGCGGCTGGCGTTATAGAGACGTCCAAGCTCAGCTTCCGAGAAGGCGCGGCCCGGGGTCAGCTCGCACTCGACGATGTCCTGTCGAACCTTCCGGTACAGCGGTTCAACGATACTTTCCATGTATTACTCCACAATTGAGGTTAGAGTCGCAGGCCAAACATTAAAGATATATGGCAAATGCCATGGACAGCTGTATGGGAATAATCGTTTTCAGTATACAACTTGTTGACAGATTATTAACACCCGTATATTGTCGCTTCATCCCGTAGTGTTTGCATGCTGTTCACGCACCCGTTTTATATGGGTGTGTGCGAAATACCTCTTTGCTCGGCCGATTTGGAGGTTGTGATGCGTGACGCACAGATGTTCCGCTCTACACGAGCGTTTTTTGCGGCAATCCGCCGCGTTTTTCCAGTTTTGCTTGCTGTCGGAGTTCTCTGTGGAGGCCGCGCCATGTATGCGCAGGCCACTGGTCAGATATCCGGCGTTGTTTCCGATCCCGGCAGTCAGGTTGTGCCGGGCGTGAAGATTGATGTCACCAGCGTCTCCACGTCGCAGACGCGTAGCGTGACGACCGGAGCTGATGGAACCTACCAGGTTCCGTTGGTCAATCCGGGGATTTATACCATCAAGGCCACAGCCCCCGGCTTCAAGACGACGCTGGTGGAAAAGGTCGAAGTTATCGTAAACGGCACTTCGCGTAACGATATTCATCTGGTCGTGGGTGGTGTGGTGGAAGAGGTTACGGTCTCGAGCTCGGCTCCGCTGGTGGAGACGGGCAACGCGACGCTGGGAACAGTCGTCGGTCACGACGCCATTGTCGACCTTCCGCTCAACGGACGTAACTTTGCGCAACTGGGCACGCTGATTCCGGGCGTCATTGCGGCTCCGGCGGCGCTGGGTGGGGCCAACGGAAATGCGACGGTGGGCGGATTCGGTAACTCCACCGGAAGCTTCAACGTCAACGGTATGCGTAACCAGTCGAACAACTTCCTTCTGGATGGCGCGCCGAACAACGACTCCTTCAACAGCGGTTTTGTGATGCGGCCTCCGCCGGACGCGATTGAAGAGTTCAAGATCATGACGCATTCCTATGACGCGCAGTACGGCCGCAACGCAGGCGCCGTGGTTAACGTCGTGACGCGTGCTGGCACCAATACGTGGCACGGCAGCGTGTGGGAGTTCAACCGTGAAGCGGCTCTGGCGGCGAAGAACTACTTTTCGACCAGTAAGCCGAACTATCAGCAGAACCAGTTCGGCGGAGCGGCGGGCGGCAAGATCATTCGGGATCGCCTGTTCGTCTTCGGCTTCTACGAGGGCTTCCGCCTGAAGGACGCGACCAGCAACGTGCTGAATCAGCGCGTGCTGACGGCGGCTGAGCGCAGCGGTGACTTTTCGGGATCGGGTGTAACGGTCAAGGACCCGCTGACGGGACAGCAGTTCAACTATCTCGGAACGCCGAATCGGGTCGACCCTTCTCGTATCAGTGCAGTCAGCCAGTACCTGCTGAACACGTATATTCCTCTGCCGAATGCGGCGGGCGGCTTCTACACGGCGGCTCCGGCTAATATTGATAACCGCAACATGGCTGGTCTGCGTACGGACCTGAAGCTGGGTTCGCACTCGATCCTGGGCCGCTATATCTATAACCATACGAACCTGTATGGTCCGATTACGCCATCGAACTTCGCTCCGACGGGCAATCTGCAGATCATGACGTCTCAGGATGCGATGGCGTCGGATACATGGCTGATCGGCTCGGACAAGATCAACGTGCTGCGTTATGCGCGGCAGTGGATCACGGGCCGTCCGAACCAGACCAGCGGAATCAACCTGGCCGATGCTGGCTATCAGTTCGGCTCGTCCAACGCGCAGGCGGCCGGTCTGCCGAACGTAACGCTGACCAGCTACTTCACGACGGGCGACGCGCAGCAGCCGTTTGCGTATCGCTCGAACAGCACGGATACGTTCTCGGACGACTTCACCTGGACGAAGGGCAAACACAATATTCAGTTCGGCGGCGAAGGCCGTCGCGACGGTATCGGTCTGCTGTACATCAACCGTCCGAACGGCGCCTTCACCTTCAACTCCAACTTCACGGGATTCGCCCTGTCGGACTTCCTGCTTGGCTATCCTTATATGTTCCAGCAGGGGTCGGGCGATCCGGCGATGAACGGAACGTCGTGGACCTACTCCGGCTACGGGCAGGATCAGTTCCGCGTCAATACCCACCTAACGATCACCGCCGGCCTTCGTTACGAGGTCAACAAGCCGTATACCGAGGCGAATGGCCACCTGGCGGCTCTGCATCCGGGACAGCAGTCGACGGTGCAGCCGAACGCTCCGCTCGGCCTGGTGTACCCGGGGGATAAGAACACACCTGGGGCGACCTACTACGCGGATACGAATAACATCTCGCCGCGTATCGGTGCGATCTATGACCCGGTGGGCGACGGCAAGACGGTGCTGCGCGCTGCATGGGGCATGTACTTCGACAGTGTTCCGGGACAGGGCGACTTCTTCCAGAACGGCACGCTGGCGCCTCCGTTCCAGCCGCTGCAGGAGATCGACTTCTACACGCGGTCTTCGTCTACGGTGAGCTCGCAGTGGTTCTCGAGTCCATATACGGGTGTGGCGGCAGGAGCGGTTGGATTTCCTCCCGGCCTGACGTTCATCGGATGGAGTCTACCGCACTCCTATAAGACGCCGAACGTCGAGCACTACAACCTCGGTATCGAGCACCAGTTCACGCAGAGCATCGGCTTCGAGCTGGGCTATGCGGGAACCCGTGCCAAGTACCTGCCGATCTTCATCGAAGCAAATCCGACCAATGTGCTTGACTGCGGCGGCTTCGTCCGCCAATGCCTACCAGGCGGGTACACGTGCGGTCTTTCCGGCGATGGGTCTCGTTCGTCCGACGTTCTCGGCGGCCAAGAGCTGGTACGACTCGCTGCAGGCGCAGTTGACGATGCGCAGCTACCACCGGATGACGGCGACGGCGGCCTATACGTGGAGCCGTTCGATCGACGATGTATCGGGCCTGAATATTGGCAACGATTCGCGTCCGATTCTTCCGGTGACGATCGGCAACGACGACTCGATCGATGCAGCGATGGCGCGTGAGCGCGGCAACTCGCTGTTCGACACGCGCAACCGGTTCGTGCTGAGCTTCGGCTACGAGCTGCCCAAGATGCTTGCCAGCCCGATGTTCGAGCGTTTGCTGATTGGTGGATGGAAGATCAACGGCATCTTCCAGGCGCAGTCGGGTAACCCGTTTACGGCGGTCAACTCAGCGACGACAGCTCAGTCGCTGACGTTCCGCCCCAACATGACCTGCAATCCGAACAGCTACGCGAACCGTGGCGTAGGAGCGACGGGCACGACGTTCTTCAATACGTCCTGCTTCTCGCTGCCGGCTCTCGGGGCGAAGGTCAACAACAGCCAGTCGGGTAACGAGCCGCGCGGTGCGCTGCTTGGACCTGGCTTCAATACGACGGATGCATCGATCTTCAAGATCTTCCGTGTCACGGAGACTCAGCATGCGGACATCCGCTTCGAGGTCTTCAACGTCTTCAACGAGGCGCACTTTGCGCAGCCTGGACTGACCTACGGCGCTTCCACCTTCGGGCGGATTACGTCGACGGTCGGAAACGACTCGCGCGTTGTGCAGATCGCGTTCAAGTACGGTTTCTAACCGGTGATGGCCCGGACCGCGGCAGTTCGGTCACGGTTCGGGCCATCACCAGCACCACAACGTGGATGCGCTCACGGGCGCCGAAGCGTTTTATGAGGCACTACATGTCAGCATCAGCGGTATCGTCAAAAGTTCAGGACGCAATCTGTAGCAGCGTGGATCAGATCAAGGACGAGATGATCTCGTTTCTGCAGGATCTGGTTCGCGTGCCAACGGTGAATCCGCCGGGCGAAAACTACATTGCGGGCGCCGAGGTGATCGGCAATCAGCTGAAAAAGTTCGGCTATGAGACGAGCTATATCGCTGCAGAAGGTTTGAAGGAACATACGGCGGCACATCCTCGCGTGAACGTCTTCGGACGGATGGCGGGATCGGTGCCACGGCCGTCCTTACACTTCAATGGACATTTTGATGTTGTACCGGTAGGGGATGGGTGGACGAAGGATCCATTCGCCGCGATCATCGAGGGGGGGAAGCTCTATGGTCGCGGCGTGTCGGATCAGAAGGCGGGCATCGCCGCCTCCATCTATGCCGTAGAGGCGATTCGCCGGGCGGGATACAAGCTGCGCGGCACCGTGGAGCAGAGTGGCAGCGTGGATGAGGAGAGCGGCGGCTTTGCCGGCGTGGCGTACCTCGCGCAGCAGGGCTGGCTGGGCAAGGACAAGAACGACTATGTCATCATCACGGAGCCGACGGATACGACGCGCGTGTACCTGGGGCATCGCGGGGTGTACTGGTTCAAGGTGACGACGCATGGGCGCATCGCGCATGGCAGCATGCCTCACCTGGGCATCAGCGCGATCGATCACCTGGCGGACTTTCTGCATGGTGTAACGCATGATCTTAAGCCGAAGCTGGCGACGCGTAAGACGGCGATCCCGGTTGAGCCGCCGAAGTCGCGGTTTGCCAGCATCAATGTGAACTCGGTCTTCGGCGGGCAGCCGGAGGAGGGGACGCAGTCGCCGTGTGTGGCTGACCGTTCGGGCGCGATCTTCGACCGGCGCTTTCTGACGGAGGAGTCCTTCGATCAGGTGAAGGGTGAGGTCGTCGAGATGCTGGAGACGTTCAAGTCGGCGAATCCGGAGTTCAACTACACGATGGAAGACCTGATGATCGTGCATCCGGTGCATACGGACGAGAGCTGCGACCTGGTGCAGACGCTGGGGAGCTGTATTGAACAGATCGCAGGCGCGAAGGCGGGTATGGCAGCCAGCCCGGGTACGTATGATCAGAAGCATGTGGTGAGGATTGCGAACGTGGCGCAGTGTGTGGCCTATGGGCCGGGGCTGCTGGCGCAGGCGCACCTGCCGGATGAGTATTGCATGATCGACGACATTGTGACATCGGCCAAGGTGATGGCGATGACGGCGACGCAGCTGCTGGGCATTGAGTAGTACGAAACGGATTAGTACGAAACGGATTCAGGGGGCAAGGGCATGAATGTTTATCTCGTCGCGTTGCTGGGCTACTCCGTCTTTCTGATGGGGCTGGGCATCGTGATGAGCCGGCGGGTGAAAAACTCGTCGGACTTCCTGGTGGCGGGGCGAAGCCTGTCGACAGGAAGGCTGTTTGCGACATTCCTCGCAGCAAATATCGGAGCAGGCTCGACCGTGGGGGCTACGGGCCTGGGCTACCGGATGGGAATGTCGGCATGGTGGTGGGTGGGCTCGGCGTGTATCGGCACGCTACTTTTGTCACAGCTGCTTGGTCCGAAGCTTTGGACGATAGCCAAGCAGCATAACCTGGCGACGCTGCAGGATTACCTGGAGTTTCGCTATGGCAAGTCGGTCAAGGCCGTCATCGCCGTACTGTTCTGGTTCGGTGCGCTGGCAATCCTGGCCGGTCAGCTGATCGCGATTTCGTGGATCCTTAATACTGTTGCGGGCATTCCCAAGTGGGAGGGGTGCCTGATCGGCGGTGTGGTGGCGATTGTGTACTGCACGGCAGGCGGTATGATGTCGTCGTCGTTCGTGAACATGTTCGAGCTGGCCGTAACGATGTCGGGTCTGCTGCTGGCGGTGCCGTTCGCCATTCATGCCGTGGGCGGCTGGTCGCACATGCATGACGTGATCCTGGCGAATACGGGAAGCGCGGCCAGGACGGAGCAGCTGTTCAGCATGACGGGAGTTGGGGCGAAGCAGATCCTGGCATGGCTGGCGATTCTGGTGCCGTCGTTCATGATCTCGCCGGGTCTGGTGCAGAAGGTATATGGCGCGCGCGATGTGCAGGCGGTGCGCCGCGGTGTGGGGCTGAACTCCCTGGGGCAGGCGGTGTTTGCGTTTGTTCCGGCGCTGCTGGGTCTGTGCGCGCTGGCGGCTCTGCCGCATCTGCCGAACCCGGAGCTGGCTCTGCCGGAGGCGATGAAGCTGCTGCTGCCGAAGTGGCTGGGCGTGTGGACGCTGGCGGCGATCTTCTCGGCTGAGCTGAGCGCGACGGATGCAATTCTGTTTATGCTGTCGACCTCGCTGGCGGTCGATCTGTACAAGACGTTTCTGAACCCCGGCGTGTCGCAGCAGAAGCTGCTTTGGGCGAGCCGGTTCGCCTCGGTGTCAGCGGGCCTTGTGGGCATCGTGCTGGCGTCGGTGCTGCCTTCGATTATCGCGGCGGTCTCGATCTTCTACGGCATGATTGCGGTGGCATTGTTTGTGCCGGTGGTTGCTGGGCTTTATTCGCGGCGGGTTCTTTCGGCGGCGGCGCTGACGAGTATCGTCTGCGCGCTGGCCGCGACGATTGCGACGATGCGGCTGACGGGCAATGCCGGCGTCGGCCTGCTGTCGCCGCAGGCGATCGGCATCGGTACGGCTGCGGTTGTGATGATTGTGTTTCGTCTGTTTGCTCCGTCTGCTCCTGCCGCCACGCTCGCGGCAACAGAGGAGACGGTCTCCTAGTGATGTTGCTGTGCTAAACGTGTTGCTTCCATTTTTTTTGAGGTCAATCGATGAAGCGTAGAGAGTTTACCCGTAATCTTCTTGGTCTTCCCCTGGCTGCTGCACTTCCTGCTGAGGCTGCGTTTGGTGCTGGTTTCGCGAAGGAGCCGCTGGAGCTGCCTGAGGGCGGCTCGATTACCGATGTTCCCGGCCTGAAGGTGGGGCATCACACGATGACGCAGCGGCCGACCGGATGCACGGTGTTGATCTGCGAAAAGGGTGCGACGGCGGGCGTGGATGTGCGTGGTTCGGCGCCGGGAACGCGCGAGACGGATCTGCTCTCGCCGATTAATGCGGTGCAGCAGGTGCAGGCCATCATGCTTTCGGGCGGGAGTGCCTACGGTCTGGCGGCGGCGACGGGCGTGGTGCGTTGGCTGGAGGAGCACAACCTCGGTTTTAAGATCGGCAGCGGAGTAGTGCCGATCGTTCCGGCGGCAATCCTGATGGACCTGGGTGTGGGTGACTTCAAGATTCGCCCGGGCGATGAAGAGGGCTACAAGGCGTGCGTCGCCGCGTCGACCGGGCCGGTGGCTGAGGGCTGTGTTGGCGCTGGAGCGGGTGCGACGATCGGCAAAATGTTCGGCGGCAAGTACCTGATGAAGTCGGGTCTGGGAACGGCGAGTCACAAGGTTCCCGGTACGGACATCGTCGTGGCTGCGCTGGTTGCTGTGAACGCGGTGGGCGACGTGGTCAATCCGTACAGCGGCAAGGTGGTTGCCGGAGCTCGCAGCGAGGATGGCAAGGGCTATCGCGATTCAATGAAGTCGATCATGGACGGCTATCGCGTGGCGGCCCGGACGGCTGCCAACACGACGATTGGTGTGGTCGCGACCAACGCGCCTTTCACCAAGACGCAGATGACCAAGATCGCGCAGATGTCGCACGACGGCTATGCGCGGGCGATCAACCCGGTCCACACGATGAGTGACGGCGACACGATCTTTTCGATGTCGACCGGCGAGTCGACGACCAAGTGCGATGAGACTGCGATTGGCGCGATTGCCGCGACGGTGATGGCGCGCGCCATCGTTCGCGCCGCGATGCAGGCGACGAGCGTACCCGAGCTCGGCCTGGTCGCCTATCGCGACTACGCTGGAAGGTTCTAACCCGCAGTAAAGAAGAAAAATAAAAAGCTGTTCTCTGAAAGGACGTGTCCCATGCTCACTGCCTCACGGTTGTGTAGCCTTCTTACGCTCTGCGGCCTGTCGCTTCCCATGCTGGCGCAATCGCGCGTGCCGCAGCATCCTCTGGACGGATTAACTTCGACTGAATACTGGACGGTGCACGATGTGCTGTTCCAGAGCGGCCATCTTACGGACAAGACGCACGTCGCGAGCCTGCTGCTGCATGAGCCGGTGAAGGACAAGGTGCTGGAATGGAAGCAGGGCGATGCCATTCCGCGCGAGGCTGACCTGATTCTCGAAGAGGACGGCAAAACGATCGAGGCGAGGGTGGATATCGCGGGGAAGAAGCTGGAGTTCTGGAAAGAGAACCCCACCGGCTCGGCGCCGGTCTCGATGCCGGAGATGATGGCGCTGGGTGCGGTGGCGAAGAAAGATCCGCGCGTCCTCGAGGCGCTGAAGAAGCGCGGCATCACCGACCTGGACAACGTGGGCTGCTTTGCCGGGCCGCTGTCGTTCATCGTCTTCCCGGAGCAGGAGCAGGGACATCGCATCGGCTGGGGAGCCTGCACCGACACGCATGGCACGTATCTCTCGTGGGGCCGCACGGTGGAAGGCCTGTACATCATGGGCGATATGACGACGAAGAAGATTCTGGACGTCATCGACAAGGGACCGATCCCGATGCCGAAGGACGATACGAACTTCGAGGAGGCCGACGCGGAGGCCCTGCCGGGAACGACGCCGCTGCTGGTGACGCAGCCGATGGGCGTGAGCTACAAGATCGACAAGGGCGAGGTGAGCTGGCAGAACTGGCGCTTCCGCTTCCGTCTCGATCCGCGTGTAGGGCCGGTGGTGAACCTGGTGAAGTTCCAGGATGGCGACAAGCTGCGCTCGGTGATGTACGAGGGCTCGCTATCGGAGATGTACGTGCCGTACATGGACCCGGAGGAGGGTTGGAACTCGAGGGCGTTTCTGGATGCCGGTGAGTTTCTGCTGGGCGGCCTGATCAAGCCGGTCGGCCCGGATGACTGCCCGGAGCGGGCGCAGTACTTCCGCGGCTTCGCTCCGACGGATAAGGGCGCTCCGGTGCTGAAGCCGCAGCTGGCCTGCATGTTCGAGCGCACGAGTGACAATCCGGCGTGGCGGCACTTCGAGGGCAGCTCGATCAGCGGGCGGCCAAGCCGGGAGCTGGTGCTGCGCACGGCGGCGGTCGTGGGTAACTACGACTACCTGATGGACTGGATCTTCCAGCAGGACGGTACGATTCGCGTTGCAGTGGGCGCGACGGGCATCGTGGAGACCAAGAGCGTGAAGGAGGAGATGGCCGAGCACCATATGGACGGCAAGCCTTCGAACGGAACGCTGGTGGCTCCGAACCTGGTGGCGGTCAATCATGATCACTTCTTCTCGTATCGACTGGATATGGATGTCGACGGGACGAAGAACAGCTTCATGGTCGACAAGCTGGTTCCGCAGACGATCCAGGCGCGTACGCGTAAGAGCATCTGGGCGGTGGAGTCGTCGATTGCGAAGACGGAGAAGGACGGCATACGCGATATCGACCTGCGCAATCCGGGGATGTGGATGTTCATCAATCCGAACGTGCATGGTGCGGTGGGACATCCGACTGGCTACGAGATTATGCCGGGGATGACGGCGGTTTCGAATATCTCGCCGGACGATCCGGCGCAGAAGGTGGGCGCGTTCTCCGAGCACCAGATGTGGGTGACGCCGTACAAGCCGGACGAGCTCTATGCAGCCGGAGTGTACGTCACCAACAGCAAGGGACTCGAGGGGCTGCCGGCGTGGACGAAGGCGAATCGACCGATCGAGGACACCGATATCGTCGGCTGGTACACGGTGGGCTTCCATCACGTGGTTCGTCTGGAGGACTGGCCGGTGATGCCGACCATGTGGCACGACTTCATGATTCGCCCGATGAACTTCTTCGACAAGAACCCTGTCATGACGCTGCCGCACCAGCCTTAAGGCAGTGTTCGAAGCAAGAGAGAAGGCGTCCACTGTTGCCGGTGGACGCCTTCTCTCTTTAAGGCTATGAAACAGTCGATGCGGCTGGTTAGCTGGCCTCGCGGCGGCTGAGCATCGCCATGGATGGCTGCGGAATGGGCATCTGCCGATGCGGGATGGAGGCTTTGCGCTTTTCGAAGACACTGGCGGCACAGTCCATGACGATCTTGCGGAAGATCTTCATGGCGGGAGTGTTGTTGTTCTCCAGCGTGGAGAGGCCGAGGGCAAGCCGGGGCAGGGATTCGGCGAAGGGCAATGCGACGACGTGGGGGAACTGGCAGGTGCTCATCGACGAAGAGGAGATGGCGATACCCTCGTCGGCGGCGGCGTAGGCCAGCTGCACGGAGCAGGACTGCGGTGCTTCGACGATGCGGGGCTTGATGTCGTACGGAGCGAGCAGATCGTGGAGGAAAGGCTGATGGAAGCGGCAGTCCTCGAGCCGCGAGGCGATCACCGGGGTGTGGCGGAGATCTTCGACGGAGATCATGCTGCGCTGGGCGAGGGGGTTCTGGGAGGAGACCATGGCGACCAGCGATTCGCGGACGATGATATCGAAGCGGACGCCCTTGATGGGGATGGCGCCGACCATGAGCAGGCCGTCGAGCTTGCCTTCGGCCATCTCGGCCATCTGTTGCTCGGTGGTGAGCTCGCTGACCTCGAGCTCGAAGTCCGGGTGAGCTGCGGTGAGGCTGCGGATGATGGCGGGCAGAAGGATGAACTGGCCTACGGGGCCGCAGCTGATGCGGAGCCGCAGACGGGTGTTGAGGCCGCAGAAATGAGCCTGCGCGGCTTCCACGGTGTTCATGATGGTCTGGGCGTACTCGCGGAAGGTGCGGCCTGCCTCGGTGAGACGGACCTGCTGGCGGTCGCGTTCGAAGAGCCTGACATTGAAGCTTTCCTCCAGGGATTTTATCTGGAAGGTGATGGCGGGCTGGCTCATGTAGAGCGCGCGTGCCGTCTTCCCGTAGTTCAGGAGATCAGCAAGTGTCAGAAAGCACTGGAGTTGCCTGATTCTAAAATCCAAAGTAGGGCCTCGGCGTGGAAACCTGATAGCGCTCTGCTGGGTTTCGGGAAAGATGAATTGTTGGGGGAAGGCGTCGCGGCCTTGGTTAATGCTATGCCTCATCGTGAAAATCGGAAAGACCATTTATGGAAAACCCGCGTTCAAGTATGCTTTGGCTTTTTCGGGTAGGAGAGACGGCCCCGGTACGGTTATCTTCTCTTTCTGGAACAAACGGCCTTCCGGGCTGCTTCTATATGATGGAGCGAAGGCCGGGGTGGGACGTTGCTTCCGGCGAGAGATGGAGGAAGCAATGCAGGCTGGACGCAAGAAGCTGGTAGGAGCGGTCGTATTCGCGGTCGTGGTGACGATTCTGGTCTGGCATCCAAAGGAGCCAACTGAGGCCGATGCGGTGATGGCGGCGTCGAAGGCTGCGGCGTTGGGATCGGGGATGGCGGGTGCAGCGGGGCCGAACTCCGGTTCCGGGCCACACATTGCGGGCTGCCCGATCTTTCCGGCGGATAACGTCTGGAACGTGCCGATCGACACGCTGAAGAAGGACAAGCACTCAGACGACTACATCCAGCGGATGGGTCCGGCGCTTCCGGTGCATCCGAACTTTGGTTCGGACCCGGCGAATGGCATTCCGATCACGATCATCAAGCCGAACCGTCAGCGCATTCCCATCACCTTTACCTATGGCGACGAGAGCGATCCCGGCCACTACCCGACGCCCGAGGGCGCATTGGTGGAGGGCGGATGGAACTCGCCCGAGGACTCGGACCGCCACGTGATCATGATCGACGAGGGCCGCTGCCTGCTGACCGAAGTGGGAGGCATGGTTAAGCAGAAGGACGGCAGCTGGGCGGGCGGCGCGGGCATCAAGATGGACCTGACGTCGAATGCGCTGCGCGCCGATGGCAAAACTTCGACCGATGCGGCGGGTCTGCCGGTGCTGCCGGGGCTGCTGCGATATGACGAGGTGGCGGCAGGCGAGGTGCGTCATGCGATCCGTTTCACGACGCCGAAGACGCAGCGCGCCTACGTGTGGCCGGCGCGGCACTTTGCCTCGCGTCTGACGGATACGACCTATCCTCCGATGGGCGAGCGATTCCGTCTGAAAGCGGACTTCGACATCTCGGGCTACTCCAAGGAGAACCAGGTCATCCTGAAGGGCCTGAAGAAGTACGGCATGATTCTGTCGGATAACGGTGGACCGTGGTTTATCATCGGCGAACCGGACAAGCGTTGGAGCGACGGCGATCTGAATAAGTTGAAGGCCATCAAGGGCGAAGACTTTGAGGCGGTCGATGAGTCGGACTGGCAGATGCATGCCGATTCGGGGCGAGTCGATCCCGTAGCCCTGCGGTAAGGCGTCCAGCGAAACTTTTAGCGGCAGGAGAGATTGATGGCTCACATCGAAAGCTATACGTGTGACGTGTGTGGCACCAAGAAGGAGACCGATGGCTGGTGGCTGGCGTGGGTGGATTGCTTTCCGGGACTTAGCCCGGAGCAGGACCAGCCCCTGATCAAGCTGACGCGGTGGCAGGGACATCATGCGCACTCCGACGGTGTAAAGCACCTGTGCGGTGCGCGCTGCGCGGGAACGATGATGGATCGCTGGATGGCGAATCAGCACGAGGACCCCGAGGCCCACTGCGAGCACTAGGCAAAGAGATCAACTGAAGGAATTGACTGAAATAAAAGAGGGGAGAGGCCGAATGGCTTCTCCCCCTCTTCATTGGCCGCTACGTGCCGGTTAGTGCTGCGGGGCCGCCGGCTGCTGCTGTTGTGGCTGCTGCTGGTTCTGATTGTCCGGCGTGGCCTTGTTGTTGGTGATGTCTTCGCCGTTGTAGATGATGCGGCTGGTGGCGCGGAACTGCTTGTAGTCGGTGTAGCGCACGATGTTGCGCATGTGCACGTCGTCGGAGGTGGCACCGTTGGCCGCGGGGAAGTGGAGGACACCCTCGGCCTTGGTGTAGGTGGGGAACCAGTACTTGCCGTCGACCTGCTCGTAATAGGTGGTGAAGGGGGGCTGGAGGTCGGCATGTCCGCGGCGGGTGTCCTGGGGGACGGTCTCTCCGTTGACGAGGACGATCTGGTAGTCCTGCTGATCGACCCAGACCTTGCCCTGGAAGTAGTGTTTGCCCTTCTCGAGGGTTCTGGGACCGGCTGAGAAGACGTAGGTGTCGAGTTCATCGACCTTCTGGCGTCCGAGGTACTTGATGTCGTACTGCGACATCTCTTCGGCGGTGAGGACGAAGGGGAGGCGGTGTTCGACTTCGTCCATGTCGGCGGGCGTCATGATGACGCGTTCGAGGGTATTCTGCGGGGCGAAGACGACGTGCTCTTCGCGGCGGCCGTCCTTGCTGAAGGTGATGTCGGTGACCTGCTGGTACTCGCCGTCGGGCCGGTTGTTGTCTTCGGAGATGGTCTGGATCTTCACACTCTGGCGGAAGATGTAGTTCTGCCGGGCGCGGTTGAACTCGCTCTCGCGCTCGCCGAATTTGCGGATGAGCTCGTCGACGGTGATGCCGGTGGGCGGCGCGGGATCGAGGCGGCCGAAGCCGTCGCTGTCATCGGCCGCAGCCGCTGCGTACAAATTTGGGACACCCGCGAAGGCCGCAAGGGGAGCCGCCGATAGCGAGAGTACCGTGGCAGCGACAACTGTCCGCAGAAGAGCGCGAGTCGTGGCAGAGGTCGGCAGAGAGTGTGCGGGCGAGCTGTTCAGCGACTTTTTCATGGGCTTCTCAGGCGGCGGAGCGTTTCGTCTCCCCTGCTCTTATAAGGATAGACGCGACGGGAGGAGGTTTGGTTGATGGTCCGGAGCCTGGCAGTGGGGATGGCGGGGATGTGGATGCCGGCGGTCTTTGGGATCGTGACCGTGGGGCTGCTGGGAGCGATCGGGGTGTTGCGGGGGCATCTGGCGGCGGAGCGGAGGTCGTTTCGACGGGAGCGCCGGTATCGCGAGGAGATGGAGGCATATGTACGCCTGGACCCACGGATCGGGGCGACGGGTGAGCGCGCCGAGATGGCAGCCAGGGTGTGCGTGGCGATCTCCGGCAAGAGCCAGTTTCGGCGTGTGGCGATGCTGCTGCGGGACGCGGAGGCGCGGCTCTACGTGGCAGCTCATGCGGAGATGGAGCCAGATGTGCTGGAGGCCGTGCGCCAGTGGGCGGAGGTGGCGCAGCAGAGAGAGCTGAGCGGAGGCCTGTCGGCGGGGATACGGCTGGGGGTAAGGAGCCTGGTGGTCTGCTTTGGCGAGCCGGCCGGCCGCGGGGTGGTGGTGCCGGTCTGGATGGAGGGCTCGCGGGTGGCGGGGGCGCTGGTGGTGATGGCGTCGAGCGTGCTGGAGGTGCGGCGGCGGGATGCGCACGAGGCGGTGGTGGCGCTGGAGGCGCTGGCGACGAAGCTGGGCCGCTCGATGGAGCGGTCGGAGATGCTGATGCGAGCGGTGGAGCTGCCGGTCGCCGAAGTGGTTCGGAGCCAGTCGGCGGTGATCGGCGAGGTTGCCTGATCTATCGGTGGGGAGGGAGTTAGCGTGGTTCCTCCACGACGGTGCGAAGGCGTAGGAAGTGGGGAGGGTGGGATAGACTTACGCCGGGAGAGACGGCGCGATGAGGATGTTTCTGGGTTCGTTGGCCGCGGCGGTGGTGCTGTCGGCTGGGCTTCATGCAGGTGCGGTTGGGCCGGTGGGCAACGCTGCGGCAGCACAGGACGATGAGTCGACAGGCGGCAGGCGTGCCATAACGTTTCAGGATCTGCAGCGGATGAGGCGGCTGGGCGATCCGCAGATCTCCCCCGGCGGCAAGTGGGTGATGTTCTCTTCGGTGGATGTGGATCTGAAGGCGAACAAGAAGACCTCGCACCTGTGGGTAGTTCCGCTAGATGTGGCGGCGACGGGGCCGGGCAAGGAGCGGCAGATCACCTTCTGGAAGGAAGGGGAGAGCGGCGGACGGTTCTCGCCGGATGGCAGGCGAATCCTGTTTATCTCGGCTGATGGCGGAACGTCGTCGCAGATCTTTCTGGCGGATTGGAACGAGGCGGAAGGGAAGATCGGTTCGCCGAAGAAGCTGACGCACGTGAGCACGGAGGCGGATGGCGCGGTCTGGTCGCCGGACTCGGCGCGGATATTGTTTACGTCGCGGGTTTATCCGGAGTGCTCGGACGAGTCGTCGTGGCTGGACGAGGATAGCTGCAACAAGCGCCGCGACGATGCTGCTGCGGCGAGCCCGGTGAAGGCGATGGCCTTCGATCATCTTCTGTATCGGCACTGGGACCACTATGTCGGGCCGAAGCGCAGTCATGTGCTGGTGGTGAGTGCCACAGACGGCAATGCGGTGCGTGACCTGACGCCGAAGCGCGATGTGGGAGATGCCGAGGCCCCGACGTTTTCGCTGGGCGGCCCAGTGGGCTATGCGTGGGCGCCGGATTCTCACGAGATCGCGTATGTCGCCAACCTCGACCTGGTGCCTGCGGCGAGCACGAATAACGACGTGTTCACGCTGAAGCTGGATGAGCAGGGCGCGAAGCCGGTGCGCGTGTCGTCGAGCCCGGGTAGCGATGATGCTCCGGCGTATTCACCCGATGGACACTGGCTGGCATTCCGTTCACAGGCGCGGGCGGGCTATGAGAGCGACCGCTTCCGTCTGGTGGTCTTCGACCGCACGGCGGCAGGGAGCGCGGGTGGATCGGAGGTGACGGCGCCGAAGGAGATTCTGCCGCGCTTCGATCGCTGGGTGGATGAGTTTGTGTGGGCGCCGAACTCGAAGACGATTTACTTTGCCAGCGGAGAGATGGGCGACGAGAACATCCTGTCGGTGGGCGTCGACCTGCCGGAGGCGACGGCGATTGCCAACAGGGCGGAGTACGGCGAGCTGCAGGTGTCGAAGGATGGCCGCGCGATTGTGACGTCGATGATGACGGTGCGGGCTCCGGCCGCGATCTCGTCGATTGCACTGGATGAGGAGGGGCATGGCGGCGCACCGGTGGTGCGTTTGACGCACATGAACGATGCGGTGCTGAGCGAGTTGGAGATGCCGAAGATGGAGAGCTTCATGTTTCCCGGAGCAGAGAAGACGACGGTAGAGGGCTTCCTGATTCGTCCGCCGCACTTCGATGCGACGAAGAAGTATCCGGTGAAGTTTCTGATCCACGGCGGACCGCAGGGAGCGTGGGGGAATGCGTGGAGCTATCGCTGGAACCCGGAGCTGATGGCGGCGTCGGGCTACGTGGTGGTGATGGTGAATCCGCGCGGATCGACCGGCTATGGGCAGAGCTTCATTGACGGTGTGAATGGCGACTGGGGCGGTAAGGCCTACGTCGACCTGATGAAGGGTTTGGACTACGCGGAGGAGCACTACGGCTTTATCGACAAGACGCGGGAGTGCGCGCTGGGCGGCAGCTACGGCGGCTTCATGGCGAACTGGATGCTGACGCACACGAACCGGTTTGCGTGCATTGTGACGCACGATGGCATGTTCAATCCGCAGTCTGCCTACGGCACCACAGAAGAGCTGTGGTTCAACGAGTGGGAGTTCCGCGCACCCGGCGACAAGGAGCCGGGACAGCCGTGGCGCTACTTCGATAAGCCGGTGGCGAGCGATCCGTTCCGCAAGTGGTCGCCGATGCTCTCGATCAGGAATGCGAAGACGCCGACACTCGTGATTCATGGGCAGAAGGACTATCGGCTGGACGTGAGCGAGGCGCTGCAGCTGTTTACGGCGCTGCAGCGGCAGGGCGTGCCGTCGCGGATGCTGTACTTTCCCGATGAGGGGCACTGGGTGTTGAAGCCGCAGAACTCGCAGCGATGGTACGACGAGGTGGGCGAGTGGTGCGATAAGTGGACCAAGTCCAATACTTACTCGACGGGGATGGGGCAGTGATGGCGTTTGCGCGGGCAAAAAAAAGAGAGCCGCTGAACGAAGCGGCTCTCTTTGATTACGCGGTTGGTGCGCTGGCGCGGAAGATGCGCACGGTGTACGACCTGAAGAAGTTGATGAAAGCTCGCGCGGAAGAGGGTGCGGCGGGTGAAGCAGCGATGGATCGCATTATTGCTCGGCTGAAGGAGTTGAAGTACCTGAGCGACACGCGTTTTGCCTCGGACTATGCGCGGCTGCGCAAGGAGAATGAAAAGTTCGGCAAGAGGCGGGTGCAGCAGGGGCTGACCCAGAAGGGCGTGCAGAAGGAGCTGATCGCGTCGACCCTGGAGAAAGAGTACGGCGACACGGATGAGGTGGTGCTGGCGCGGGAATATGTCGCTCGCAAGCGGATGAAAAAGCCTGAGGGGGTGGATGCGAAGAAGCAGGCGGTGCGGGTGATGGGGCGGCTACAGCGCGCAGGATTCTCGGCTGGGACGGTATTCAAAGTGCTGCGGGAGTGGGATGTCGAGGTGGATGAGTCAGTGGGTGAGGATGATGACGCTTTCGCGGCAGCGGATGAATAGAAGCAAATTCCTCCGCTGCGCTGCGGGATGCAAATTCAATGCCTGGAGAACCTTAGACTGCTCGCAGGATGCGGGCGGGTAGATAGAAGAGCGCTGCGATCAGTTCGAAGGTGCCCCCTACGACGACGCCGACGAGGCGGAAAGGGAGCAGGATCAGCCAGATCAGCGGGTACAGCATGAGCGCGACGATGGCCAGGGGCCAGCAGGTAACGAGCAGGATGCAGAAGAGGAGTAGCTTGATCATCGGTGTGTGTCTCTCCTGAAGAGGAATACGCTGGGTGGCGCGGAAAGTTCCGCACGGTGGATGATGATGGTGGGATGGCGGCGGGCAACTTAGAACGGATTGTGGCGGTGGATTGGTCGGGCCGCGTCGATGCGGCCGGGCAGCGGCGGCATATCTGGGCCGGGGTTTGGACCGCGGGTAAGGTGACGCTGGAGGCGGGACGGACACGCGGCGAGCTGACGGACTGGCTGATTGCGATGGCGCGGGAGACTCCGCGGATGGTGGTGAGTCTTGATTGCTGCTTCAGCTTTCCGGCGTGGTTTCTGGCGGAGCATGACTGCGCCACGGTCTTCGAGTTCTGGCGGAAGGTTGCGGAGGGGCAGGGGGAGCGCTGGCTGGCGCGTGAGTGCGAAGAGGTGGCTCGCGATGTCAGATTCTGGGGCGCTCCGCATAAGCGGCCGGAGGAGTTCTGCGGGGAGAACCTGCATCGGTCGATGAGATTCACGGACATGGACAACAAGATCACGCCGAAGATGCTTGCGGGCGATCCGGAGCGGGCGGCGAAGGTGCGCGGCATTACGCCGAAGTCGCCGTTTCAGATAGGCGGGTCGGGGAGCGTGGGGACGGGGAGCCTGCGGGCGATGCCGTCTCTGCTGAAGCTGCACGAGGCGGGATTTTGTGTGTGGCCGTTTGAGCCGTCGCACCTGAATGCGAACAAGCCGCAGCCGTTGCTGGTGGAGATGTACACGCGGCTGATGACGGGTGCGGTGAAGAAGAGTAATGCCGAGGCGCGGAAGGCTTATCTGGCGGCGAGGAAGAAGACAGATGCGGTGTATGCCGGGCTATCGCGTGGGGTGGTGGCGAAGGCTCGGGGGAGTGAAGATGCATTCGATGCCCTGGTGAGCTGTTTGGAGATGGTGCGGTGGAAGGATGAGTTCGTCGGGTTGAAGGCTACGAAGGATGAGGTGCTGCGGCTGGAGGGGATTACCTGGCGGGCGGGGATTGGCGTTTAGAAGAGCCAGAAGCGTTTCGGCTGCGGAGGAATGCCAATTTTCGTGGGTCATGGTTTGTGCTCCGCAACTAACCGTCACTGGGGCGTGACGGTTAGTTTGAGCTTGTGCATATCGGTATAGGTAAGGACGAAGGAATCGCCTTCTTTGTAGTACGTGGAGGGTTTTACGTCGAAGGATTTCTGGTCGCCTTCGATGGCGACGGTTAGCCCAGGTAGCGTCCACTTGGTGGCGGTGAGGTCTTCGAGTTTGGTGCCTTCGGCTTTCAGGCGGATAGTGATGGTGCCGTCGGTGGCGATCGTCATGGTGGTGTGGTCGACATCGACGTTGATCTTTGGCGATTGCCAGACGTAGAACCAGCCGATGGAGCCCGTGGGGATGCGCCACTGCGCGGTGGCGGGGTGGAACTGCGTGTCGTGCGGAGCGTCCTTGGTGAGCTTGGTGTCTTCGCCGCCGAGGATGATCTTGTTGCCGATCCAGGCGGTAGCGCTGCGATCGTCTGTGATCTGGCGGCGGACCATGTGTTCGCCGGAGAAGGTTGTCATCTTGGCGAGTGCGGCGGCGGACGGGTTGGCGCCGAGCACGGCGATGTGCGGGGCGAACCAGAGGTCACCGAGGTGGTCGGTGTTGGCGTCGGGGATGGGGAGGGGAGCCTTGTCGGCGGGCAGGAGCGCGCGCATCCAGACGCCGGTGTAGGCGACGTAGGTCTCCATATCCATGCCGTAGGAGCGGTCGTAGGGACCGGCGATGTTGCGGAGGCCGGGCTGGTAGAAGTCGGCGATGTCGTCCCAGAGATGGCCTTCGATGTTGCGGCCTGCTTCGCGGATCTCGGCGGTGGAGCCGTAGCTGCGCCAGAGGGCGAGGCCGAAGAGATCGGTGCCGTAGTAGGTGGGCGAGTTGTACTCCTCGAAGGAGTTGTAGAGGTGGTAGAGGCGGGAGACCTCGCGTATCCAGGCGGAAGACTTCTGCTTCCACTCGTCGTTGTTGTCGTGGTTGGCGGCGAAGTCCCAGAGAGCGCCGTACATGAGCGCGATGTTGGAGTAGCTGGGTTTGAGGCGGCCCTGCTTCATCTCTCCGGTGATGGCAGTATCGATGGCCTTGTACATGTTGAGGGCGACGCTGGCGGGGATGCGCTCGGGGTACTCGATGAGGATGAGCTCGAAGGTGGTGCCGATGAAGACGCGCCAGTTGGGATCGTAGTTGGCCCACATGACGGTGTGTTCGCCTGCGGGGTCGGGCTCTTCGGGGGTGCGGCGGAAGGTGCCGTACCAGGGCGTGGACTGGTCGAGAAACTGCTCTTTGAGGACGGCGTTGAGCGCGTCGGCGGCGCGCTCGCGGTCGCCCTTGCCATCACGCATCAGCAGGCCGAGGGCGTAGTTGCTGGTCTCGCGGACCATGTAGCGTGCGCGACGGCCGGTATCGGCGTGTCCGCTGAAGCCTGTTGGGGCACGGACGAGGTGAGCGTCGGCGTCCCAGGAATCGTCCATGGACTTCATGGCGGCGTCGAAGATGCTGCGGGTGTTGGGCGGAAGCTTGTCGATGCTGACGTTACGGGCATGCGGCGCGGCGGCGTGGAGGAGCGGGGCGGAGAACGTGGCGAGAGCCACCACGAGGGTGATGGCTCTCTGTGTCAAAGACGGCATGTGGATCAGTCCTCGTGTTCAGAGACTAGAAGGTAAGCTTACCGCCGAGTTGGAGGGTACGGCTGGCTCCGTTGGTGGAGGTGATGGTGCCAACGGTCTTGGTATTGGTGATGGTTGAGGCCGGGTTGGCGAAGGTGGGGTGATTGAAGACGTTGAAGGCATCGACCTTGATGACGAGATTGACGCCCTCGTGCAGGACGGTGTTCTTGGAGACCTCGGTGTCCCAGTTCTGGTAGCGCGGCCCCCAGAGCATGTCGTAGGCGGAGTTGCCGTACTGGAAGTCGGTGGCGTAGAAGGCGGCGGGATTGAACCACTGCTTGAGGGTTTTGCTGGAGGGGTAGAGTGCGGCCCCGGCGACGCGGTTGGCGCGTCCGGAGACGCCGCCTTGAAGGCTGGAGGCCTGGGCTGCGGAGAAGGGCGAACCGGACTGGAAGGTGGTGATGCCGGAGATGGACCAGCCGCTGACGAGAGTGTTGGCGATGCCGGTGACCCCGGTGAGCAACAGCTTGTTCTTTCCGAAGGGCAGCTCGTAGGCATAGCTCATCTGCAGCTGGTGGGGACGGATGCCGCTGATGTTGCCGTAGGAGTCGCTTGTGGTGAGCGAGTTCTGGAAGTTCTCGTTGCCGAGGACGCGGATGTACTGGTACTCGGCGTTGATGGTGAGGCCGTTGGAGTACTGCTTATGCAGTCCGACCTGAGCGGCGTTGGAGTTGGAGCCGAAGATGGGGGAGTCGTAGAGAGAGATGGTGGAGAAAGGCTGGATGGGACGGCGTGTCTGGATGTTTCCAGGGGCCGGGGTGACGGCGTTGAGGTCAGGATTGACGTTGCCGCCGCCGTGGTAGTTGTTCTGCTTGAGGGCGCGCGAGCCGACGTAGCCGATGCGGAGACCGAAGTTCCAGGGGAGCTGGCGCTCGACGGCGAGGTTCCACTGTTCCTGGTACGGGGTAACGGGCTTGCTTTCGGTGGCTGCGGTGGGGTTGGTGGCGATGGCTCCGGTTCCGGGGAAGGGAGTGGACATGGTGATGGTGGGCGTTGTGCCGGTGGGCTGGGAGAAGGTCTCGACGGAGTAGAAGGGAAGACCGGTGAAGACCGGGTTGCCGGAGTCGAGGGTGGGGAAGAGGTTGTAGTAGATGCCGAAGGCTCCACGGACGACGGTCTTCGGAGTTGGGGAGTAGGCGAAGCCGAAGCGAGGCGCGACGTTGTTCTTATCCTGGCCGAGGTAGCTCCAGATGTTTGCAGGCAGGCCAATATTGGTGGAGAGCGCGACGGGGACTGCGGCAGTGACGGAGGGGAGCGTCGCCGAGGGGAACTGGCGGCCGAAGACGACGACCTGCTTGAGCGAGGGGACGAACATGGAGTTCAGGCCGTAGGGGTTCTGCTCCTGCCACTGGAGGTCGTAGCGGACGCCGAGGTTGAGGGTGAGGTTGGGCCTGACGCGCCAGTCGTCCTGGAAGAAGCCGGTGTACTGGGACTGCAGAAAGCGGATGGTGGAGGCGGGAGGATTGGCTCGCTGCGTCTGGGTGGGATAGCCGAGCATGAAGTCGGCATAGGCGTTGCCGCTGTACTGTCCATTGAAGGAGAAGGATCCGCGCTGCGGCGAGAGGACGGCCTGATTCCAGTGATTGGAACGCAGGAAGGAGAAGCCGGTCTTGAAGCTGTGGTTGTGCTGCACCTTGGTGAGGACGAAGCTGAGCTGGAAGGTCTGGTCGAGGTCCTTGGAGCCTTGCTCGGCGACGGAGGTGATGTTGGTGATGGAGATCTGCGGCGCGCCTTCGATGGGCTGCGCTCCAAGGCCGGGGATGATGGACGCGAAGTCTGTGTTGATGTTCTGGGGATTGCGGTAGATGGGGACGTGGTTATAGGAGCCGATGAACTGGCCGATGAGTGTGGGCGAGAAGATGTGCGTCCAGCCGACGATGGTGTTCATGTTGCGTTCGCCGATACCGGACATGCCGCCGAATTTACTCGTGGTTCCGATTGAGGGATTGGGTCCGAAGAGGCCGGCGATGTAGCTGGCGAAGATGGTGTCTTTGTCTGTGAGCCGATGATCGAGCCGGAAGCTGTAGCGGTCGACGTTTTCGGCAAGCGGTACATTTTCGATGAGGTTGACGCCGGTTCCGGGGAGATTGGGCAGGGGGTAGAGGGCGTTCTGCAGCGCGGTCGTGACCGAGTTGAGGCGCGATGCCGGGATCTTGTTTCCGGGGAAGGGGGTCCTGGTGGTGGGATCGATGATGGGAGTGGAGATCTCGGAGAAGTCGCCGGTGCGCTCGAGCACGGTCGGCATCTGGCTGGAGAGCGTAGAGGCCTGGCGGCGGCGGAAGCCTTCGTAGTTGAAGAAGAAGAAGGAGCGGTCGCGTCCGTTATAGAGGTGCGGGATCAGGATCGGGCCGGAGACGTTGCCGCCGAACTCGTTGCGGTTGTACTTGGGCAGCGGGCTGGCTCCGGCGAAGTAGTTCTTGGCGGCGGTGACGCGATTGCGGTTGAACTCGGAGACCATGCCGTGAAACCGGTTGGCTCCTCCACGGGTGACGACGATGACCTGCGTGGGCTGCGCGAACTCGGCGGGAGCTCCGGTGGTGAGGGTCTTGAACTCGCGGATGCCGTCGAGGGGAGGATATTCGCCGTAGCCGCGCTGAAGGTAGGCGCTGGTGTTGGTGGCGCCGTCGATGGAGAATCCGGTGGAACCGTAAGCGGTGGCGCCGCCGACGGAGGGTGTGACGCCGTAGACGGGAATGGAGTCCTGCGCGCCGGCGTTCTGAATGCCGGGTGCGAGGGCCATGAGTCCGGTGATGTTGAGGCGGCCGTTGAGCGGCGTGTTGGTGATGGTCGCGGTGTCGATGACGAGTCCTACGGAGGAGTCCTGCGTCTGGATGGGCGGGGCCTCGGCGGTGACGGTAACCTTATCGGTCTGCGAGCCTACGGTGAGGACGGCGTTGATCTCGGCTTTCTGATTGATCTGCAGGGTGACTTCCTGCTGGTAAGTCTTGAAGGAGGCGAGTTCGATGGTGATGCGGTAGCGGCCAGGCTGGAGCAGAGGGAGATTGAACTCACCGGAGTCGCTGGTGGTGGAGATGCGGCTCTCGTTGGTTTCGAGGCGAAGGGCCGTGACATGTGCTCCGGAGAGGACGCCGCCGGTGGAGTCGCTGACGACTCCGGTAATGGTTGCCGTGATGCCCTGGCCAAAGAGATGGTGAGGGATGAGAAGCATGACGGCGGTAAGGACAAACAGTCGTCCAAGACGGGTCAGCATAGGTGGTCCTCCAAGGCAAAGCCTGCTTCAGAAACTTGAAATGGTTTTTGGTTCGTTTTCAGGTGTGTTCAGAAATCAAGCGGTGCAATGGTCCAGACTTCGAACAAATGGATTTGTCCCCGTGGGTTTGCCACGCTAAGGGACGCCCACAGCCGTTGTCAAGCTCGAAGAAGGTTCTGACGACGAGCGATTCTTGCGGGACCGATAACGGGGCCGGTGAGGAGGGAATCGAGAGTCGCTGATAAACTTAAAAGTCTATGAACTACAGGTCCGGAAGCCAGATTCGCGAAGATTTTCTGCGGTTTTTTGAGGGCAAGGGGCACCGTCGGGTGCACTCGTCCTCGCTTGTTCCTGCGAACGATCCGACGTTGCTTTTTACCAACGCGGGCATGAACCAGTTCAAGGATGTCTTTCTCGGTCTGGAGAAGCGGGAGTACACGCGGGCGACGACCTCGCAGAAGTGCGTTCGCGCAGGCGGCAAGCACAACGATCTGGAGAACGTCGGCTTCACGCGGCGGCACCATACCTTCTTCGAGATGCTGGGTAACTTCAGCTTTGGCGACTACTTCAAGAAGGACGCGATTGCGTATGCGTGGGAGCTGCTGACCTCAAAAGAGTGGTTCGGCATCGACACGTCGAAGCTGTACGTGACGATCTTCGAGGGCGACGAGTCGGTTCCGCGCGACGCGGAGGCTTATCAGTTCTGGCTGGATGTAGGCGTGACGGCTGACCGCATCTACGAGATGGGCGCCAAGGACAATTTCTGGGCGATGGGCGAGACCGGCCCGTGCGGCCCCTGCAGCGAGATCTACTACGACCTCGGGCAGGAGGCGGGTGACGATCCTGCGGTGAACAAGTCGTTTGGTGAAGATGACTCGCGCTATGTCGAGATCTGGAACCTGGTGTTCATGCAGTTCGACCGCACCGTGACGCCGGGTGGGCCGCTGCTGACGCCGCTGCCGAAGCCCTCGATCGATACGGGCATGGGGCTGGAGCGCATTGCCAGCGTGCTGCAGAGTGTGCTGTCGAACTTCGAGACGGACCTGTTTACTCCTTTAATTAAGAAGGCACATGAGCTGACGGCTGCAACGATTGAAGGCGATGTGCTGCAAAATGCTTCGCTGCGGATCATTGCGGACCATGCGCGTGCCGCGACGTTTTTGATCTCGGACGGCGTGCTGCCTGCGAATGAGGGGCGCGGCTATGTATTGCGCAAAATCATGCGCCGCGGGATTCGTCATGGCCGGTTGCTTGGGCAGGAGAAGCCCTTCATGCACGAGATGGTGTATGCGGTGCGCGATGAGATGGGCGCGGCGTATCCGGAGCTGAAGGAGTCGGCCGATCGTGTGGCGAAGGTGGTACTGGCGGAAGAGCAGCAGTTTGCGCGGACTCTGGAGCTTGGTCTGCGGCAGATGAATGAAGAGACGCTGCGTTCGGGTGCGGCGGCCTTCAAGCTGTACGAGACGTTTGGCATGCCGCTGGATTTTATGGTGGATGCAGCGCGTGATGCGGGCATTGCGTTCGACATGGAAGGCTTTGAGCGCGCCAAGGAAGAGGAGCAGGCGCGTGCGCGTGCAAGCTGGAAGGGCGGATCGCAGAAGTCTGCGGCGCCGGTGTACCGCGAGCTGGCGAAGACGGAGTTCGAGGGTTACTCGTCTCTGAAGGTCGAGGGCGCGAAGGTGCTCGCGCTGGTGAAGGATGGCGAGGGCGTGCCAGCTCTGAAGGCTGGTGAGACGGGCGACGTTGTGCTGGATGCGACGAGCTTCTACGCAGACTCGGGCGGACAGGTGGGCGATATCGGCTGGCTGTACTCGGACGATCACAACACGGTGGTTGCCGATGTGCTGGGTGCGAACAAGCCGGTGCAGGGAGTGTTTGCGCACAGGGTGAAGGCGCGTGAGACGCTGGCGGTCGGCGATACGGTCGATACGGTTGTGAATGGGGACAATCGCCGCGCGACCGAGCGCAATCACACGGGTACGCATCTGCTGCATGCGGCGCTGCGCGAGGTGCTGGGCAAGCATGTGAAGCAGGCGGGATCGTTGAACGATGCGACGCGGCTGCGCTTCGACTTCTCGCACTTTAGCGGTGTGGCGGAGGAGGAGATGCAGCAGGTCGAGGACATTGTGAACCAGCAGGTGTTGAAGAACACCCGGGTAGAGACGCTGGTGGATGTGCCGATCGATGTTGCAGTGAACGAGCTGGGAGCGATGGCGCTGTTTGGCGAGAAGTACGGCGACCGCGTACGCGTGGTGAAGATCGGCGATTTTTCGACGGAGCTTTGCGGTGGTACGCATACGGGCGCGACGGGTGAGATCGGCCTGCTGAAGCTGGTGGGCGAGAGCTCGGTGTCGAGCGGCGTGCGTCGCGTGGAGGCGTTGAGCGGTACGGGTGCTCTGAACGAGTTCCGGCGCGGCTATGACGTGATCCGCGTGGTTGGATCGCTGGTTGGCGGCGCGGCGGAGTCTCCTGCCGATGCGCTGAAGAGCAGGATCGCGGCGCAGGAAGAGGAGATGAAGAAGCTGAAGCGCGAGCTGGAGCAGGTGCGCATGAAGGCGGCATCTTCTTCCGTGGCGGATGCAGCTTCGTCTGCGGTCGAGGTGAAGGGCGTTAAGGTTCTGTCGCAGCGCGTGGACGCTCTGGACAAGAGCCAGATGCGCAACCTTGTCGACGAGCTTCGCGGCAAGCTGGGCTCGGGTGTGGTGGTGCTGGGCGCGGCGAGCGAGGGCAAGGTCTCGCTGATCGTCGGCGTGACCAAGGACCTGACGGGCAAGGTGCAGGCGGGCAAGATCGTCGGACAGATTGCCGCGCTTGTGGGCGGCAAGGGCGGTGGACGTCCTGATCTCGCAGAAGCTGGCGGAAGCGATGCCGGTGCGCTGGATGGCGCGCTGGGTAAGGCTGCCGGTGTCGTCGAAGGCCTGATTGCTTAGTCGATGCGATGGACACACATGCGAGGGCGCGGCTTCGGCTGCGCCCTTTGTTTTGTTCGTAATTTGTGGGAGATGAGTCGCTGCGATGACTGTGCGAGTTGCAGGTTGGGCCGTTGGGGGTATCGCGGGGTGTACCCGGGTGTCTTTTCACAGTCGTGCGGATGGCAGGCGAATCTTAAACTGTGGATGATGGCGGTGTGCAACAAAGTGCGGAGTCTTGGGGTGTGGTGCGCTCTCTGTGCCGTTGGGTTGAGCTGTGTGCCAGCGATGGCGACGACGTCGAAGACGACGAGCGCGGCGTCGCGAAAGCATGCGGCTGCACCACTGACTCCGTGGGAGAAGGCGACGCGTGGGCGGGAGCGGCTGGAGGCGATGCCGCTGGCAAGCCGCACGAAGGCTGATTATGCGAAGGTGCTCGATGACTATCGCATGATCTATCACAGCGATCCGCAGAGCAAGTATGCGCCGCCTGCGGTGAATGCGGTGGCTGAGCTGCTGACGTCGCAGGGCCACGAGCTGAACGATACGAAGAGTCTTAAGGATGCGGTTGGGCAGTACGAGTTTCTGCGCAAGCAGTATCCCGGGAGTTCGCTGCGGGTGAGTGCACTGCTGGCCGAGGGGCAGCTCTACGAAAACGACCTTGGGGATCCGGCGTCAGCGAAGCAGTGCTACCAGCAGCTGCTGAAGCAATATCCGAAGAGTGAGCAGACGGAGGAGGCGCGGGCAGGGCTGGAGTCGCTGCAGCGCAGGGCTTCGGGATCTTCGGCGAAGAGCGCGACGGCAAAGGGAGAGCGGCGCGGAACGAACACGCAGTCGATCACGCGGGCTTCGGCAGCGGAGAATCGTGTTGTTGCTCCAGTGCCTGTACGCGCTCCGGATACGAAGCCTGCGGATGATGGCGCGGCACGAAAGGGTGTCTCTGCCGCTGAGGATGTGATCAGCGATGCCAGAGAGACTGCTCCATCGAATGCGCCGCAGCCGTCGAGTGCGCCACAGCCGGGCGTGACGCATGTGGCTGCGACGTCGGGAGCGAAGCATGGCGAGCTGGCGCAGGTGACGGGTATTCGGCACTGGTCGACGCCGAACTATACGCGTGTGGCGATCGACCTGGGCGACGACGTGACGTACGAGGCGGCCCGAGTGCCGAACCCGGATCGCATCTACTTCGATCTGCATGGGACACGTTTGGCGCAGTCATTGGCAGGCAAGAGTTTTGCCGTTACAGACGATGGTTTTTTGAAGCGGATTCGCGCGGCGCAGTTCTCGAATAACATGACGCGCGTCGTGCTGGATGTGAACGATGTGACGGAGTACTCGGCTTTTCTGCTGCCGAATCCTTACCGGTTGATCATTGATATTCACGGTAACGGACAGCCTCCGCAGCATGTGGCCAGCGGAAACAGCGTGCCGCCGCCGTCTTCGTCCCAGGGCGAGACGGCCGTGGCTCCGCCACCCACGACGGCGCCCGACGAGAAGACGAGCTCGCACAGGCCGGTACCGAACTCCGTTGCAACGAATAATGCGGGAACGACAAGCGAGGTCGCCGAGGTCAGCGATCAGCCGGGACGGGAGGATGCGACGAGCACGCCGACTTCGCAGCCGATTGCGGCAGTGGTGCCGGGCAGCCGTCCGGCGACGACCGCACCGAGCACGCGCAAGAGCCGCCGCAGCAAGGAGCCCGTCGACCCCGCGACGCCGGCGCGTGCTGCGGCTCCCACGGCAGACGGACAGACCTCGCTGGTGCGAGCGCTGGGCCTGAAGATCGGGCGTATCGTGATCGACGCCGGGCACGGTGGGCATGACTCGGGCACACTGGGCGTCGACGGTATCCAGGAGAAGGATGTGGTGCTGGACGTGGCGCTGCGGCTGGGCAAGCTGCTGCACGAGCGGCTGGGCGCAGAGATCATCTATACGCGCTCGGACGACACGTTTATTCCGCTGGAGACGAGGACGGCTATCGCGAACAAGTCGCAGGCGGATCTGTTTCTGTCGATTCATGCGAACTCATCGAGCGATTCGACTGCGCGTGGCGTGGAGACGTACTACCTGAACTTCACCTCGCAAGCGGATGCGCTGGAGGTGGCGGCGCGTGAGAATGCGGTCAGCGACCAGTCGATCTATCAGTTGAGCGACCTGGTGAAGAAGATTGCGCTGAAGGACAAGATCGACGAGTCGCGTGAGTTCGCGTCGGACGTGGAGGCGAACCTCTATGCAGGCCTGGAGCGCGGCAATGCGGGCCTGAAGAACCGCGGCGTGAAGAAGGCTCCGTTCGTCGTGCTGATCGGCGCGAATATGCCGTCGGTGCTGGCGGAGATCTCGTTTGTCACCAACCCGAAGGACGCCGAGCAGCTGCGCGAACCAGAGTATCGGCAGCGCGTGGCGGAGAGTCTCTATAAAGGTGTCGCCAAGTATGAGGGCGGATTGAGCGGATCGCGCACGTCCGTGGAGCGGGCGAGTACCAGCCGCTGAGCGGATAGCTTCACGAGCGGAGAGTACTGCTAAGGCTGACAAACTCTCCGATAGCAAGAGCAACGGCATAAGTCATAAAGAGAAGTGCGGCGTATCGGCCTGCTGAGGCAGGCTGCATTCGCGGCAGGAATATTCTCGGGTTCGTGAGCGCAATGACTTCGCCGAACATGCCGGGAAGGGCGATCAGGAGCATCGCGGTTGCCCAGGATGCGCTGGGGATGTTCATGAAGCGGAAGAGGATGATGCAGAGCATCGAGGATAGCGCGGCGGTGAGTAAAACCGCCGTTCTATAGACTGTCGGCCTGCCTTCAAGGATCGTTCGACCGCGCAGAGAAAAGTAGATGGTGCCGATGATCCAGAAGGCGACTCCAACGGCAAGCAGAAGGACGAGGTCGGGTCTTTTCATGTCGATGCTCCGGCGTTAGTATGTACCGAGTGGTACAGGTATATGTACCATGCGGTACATCACTTATGCAACGACGGGAAAATGAGCTGCAACGGGAGCTTCTGGAAGGATGCCTCGGTGCATTTGTTGAAGCTGGCAGCCTTGAGATCAGCCTTGATCGGCTGGCGGAGAGAGTCGGCACGAGCAAGCGAATGCTGATCCACCACTTCGGCTCGCGGGAGAATCTGGAAGAGCGTGCGACGGCGCTTCTGGAAGACCGCCTGCGGGCGAGGTTCGCGCCGGGGACGCTGCCTGCGCGTGCGACGGTAGAGACAGTATTGCTGCACCTGTGGGACTCCTCGACGGCACCGCCGTCTCGCGGAGTTTTGCTGCTGGTGATGAACCTGACGCAGAGGGCGTGGGGAGGGTCGAAGCGTGCGCGCGTGTTCTACCTGGAGCAGCAGCGGCTATGGGAGGATCTGCTGCTGCAGTATCTACCGGATCGCGAGGTGGTTCGTGATCTTTTGCAAGCGTTTCAGGGAGCGTTGCTGGCCTTTCTCATCACGGGCGATGACCAGGGAGGACGGAAGATGTTGCGTCGTTTTTGTTCGCGAGTCTCAGCAAAGGCGAAGCAACGTCGCGGTGCAGCATTGAGATAGAAGCTTTGCGATTCCCCTGTTCTTCAAGATATTTACGAGATGTGGTCTAGTGCCGTGGAGCTTTTTGTGCGTTGCCGGTGTCTATCCAGAGATGGTGCGCAGAGAGAGTGCACGTTCGCATTGTGCTTTGGGGCTGGTGTAATCTGCCCTAGCAGGTCGGTATTTTATGGTTGATTCGGTTCTTCGGTCGTCAGTTCGGGCAGCGCGGATGTTTGGTGTGGCGGTGGTGCTTGGCGCTGCGGCTGTCGGCATGAATGCGCAGGATGGAAAGACGACGCTGGTGGAGCCTCCCGCGCCGTTGCTGCCGCAGCAGGTTGGGGAGTGGGTTCGCCAGGCGGATGCGCCTGCGCCCGCGAGCGATGCGAAGACAGACACCATCCTTAATGAAGACGGACTGAAGCGCGAGGAGCACGGCGTCTACCGGGTTGGCGCAGCTGGTCCGCAGATTGCGGTGACGGCACGTCAGTTTGTGGATGCGACCGGAGCGCACGCGGCGTACAGCTACTACGAGAGGCCGGGCTCGACCTATCGCGGTACCGGGTTGGGGAGTGAGACGTCAGCCTCGAGTGAAGGCTATCTCTTCCGCAGCGGAGCCAGCGTGGTGGAGGCCAGCGGCGGTCGTGGGCCGAAGATCGAGGGTCTGCTTGAAGGCATTGAGACGCGGCTGCCGAAGATTGGCGGACCAAAGGGTCTGGCTCCTGTGCTGCCGACGTACGTGCCAGCCAAGGGGCTGGAGCGTGATTCGGTGAAGTACGCGCTGGGGCCGGTGAGCTATGAGGCCACAGGTGGTGTGCTGCCGGGTGCGATTCTGGGATTCGACAAGGCAGGGGAGGCGGTGACGGCGAAGTATGCCGGGAAGGGAACGCTGACGTTGCTGACCTATCCGACGCCGCAGATTGCGGGCGACCGCCTGCGGGCGATCGAGGGGGAGATTCACCCCAGGGGACAGGGCATGGGAACGGTCGTGCTGCGCCGTGAAGGGGCGCTGGTGCTCATGACGTCGGGTCGATGGACGGAGAGTGAGGCCAAATCGCTGGTCGCCGGGATTCACCCGCGCAGCGAAGTGACCTGGAACAAGCAGATGCCGCCCGAGTTTCACGCGGAAATCGGCAAAACGTACAGCCTGCTGAGCAGCATCATGATCTTCTGCGGCTTTGGTGTGCTGGCGGCCGTGATCCTGGGACTTTTCCTGGGCGGCGGCAGGGCAGGATGGCGGGTTTTGCACGGCAAGCCGGCGGCTTCGGAGCCGGAGTTCCTGCGCATCGACCTGAGCGGCAGCGTGGCCCCGGTGTCTACCGAGGGGAACCATCCCGGGGCTTAAATTCCTGCACTGGAAGCGGTGCAGTCCCGCAGCTAACCGCCTGATTTAATAGTGGTTTGAATCTTCAGGAAGACGCCAAAAGCGAATATACTGCGAAAGTCAAGGGGCATGTTGTTGTTCTAGTTAACACGTTAACTCTTTTTAAAGCAGCGATTTATGGCGGCGACCTTTAAGTCTTGACACGTCATTTTGCCAAACATAGTATTTCGCCAGAAAGTTCTGATGGCTTTGCCTCCGTTGGAACTATTCTCCCTAAAGAAGAGGCTGCCCTGTTGCCGGGCGGCCTCTTTGTTTGTTTGGCGGTGAGTCGAGCGCGGTTTGTGTGTCCTGTGATCATGGCGAAACGCATCGGAGACGGATCACGGATGAGGGCAGATGAGAGACGATGGCGGCGGGTACGAGTGGGGCAGCGGGCTGTCTTCGTCGTAGAATAAGAGTCATCAGAAGGAGTTCTGCGAACAGATGGCGCACATGGTGTTTTGCACGAAGTACAAGGCGGAGATGGAAGGGCTGGACGAGCCGCCGTTTGACTCTGACTTTGGCCAGAAGATCTTCAAGAACGTGTCGAAGAAGGCGTGGGGTGAGTGGATTGAGCGCCAGAAGATGCTGCTGAACGAGTATCGCCTGCAGCCGTGGACGCGCGAGGCGCAGGAGTTCCTGGTGGAACAGATGAATGAGTTCTTCTTTGGCGAGGGTGGAGCGCTGCCGAAGGAGTACGTTGCGCCGACGCAGTAACCTCTGCTCAGTGTTACACTAAGTTCTGCAACATAACCCCGCCGTGGTCTGTCTGGACCACAGCAAAGAGTCGGGACGTGGCTCAGCCTGGTAGAGCGCACCCTTGGGGTGGGTGAGGTCGCTAGTTCGAATCTAGTCGTCCCGACCATTTACTTCCTTAAAATTTGGCATGGAAACGTAGCCGTATGGGTGCGACTGCGGGCAGGATAAGGCTGACCTGCCACACGGGTCCGGCTTCAGGAGTTGGGCTGAAGTCCTCGATGCCGCCGGGCCGTCGGACTGCATGTGGACCGGTTGCTGGCCAGAGTCGGCTGCCATAAGCCTTCTAATCTTCAATATTTTGGTCGATATCATTAGATCCATGAATCGACGAAAGATGCTTTCCCTTTCTGCTCACACTGCACTGTTTGCCTCTCTTCCTCGAATGGGCTTTGCCGCTCCGGTTGCCGATAATGGACGTGCCGTGGCACTCCCCACGGCGGATCAGGTGCGGTGGCAGAACCTCGAAGTGGGTATGTTCGTTCACTTCAGCAATGAGACGTATCTGAACGGACGGCCGAGTTCTTTCTCTGTGCCTCCATCGGAGGTCAACCCAGTCAATCTCGATACGGATGCGTGGGCGAAGACTGCTGTCGCAGCGGGGGCACGGTACATCGTGTTTGTGGCGAAGCATCAGTACGGTTTCTGCTGCTGGCAGACAAAGACGACGGACTTTGGATTGAGCGGCTCGCCCTGGAAGGGTGGCAAGGGCGACATCATGCGTGAGCTTGAAAGCTCGTGCAAAAAGTTTGGGCTTGGGCTCGGTGTCTATCTGTCGCCGCGCGACGATCACTTTGGAGCAGCGACCGGCGGCATCTGCAAAACTCCTGAGGAGCAGGCGAAGTACGACGCGATCTATCGTGAGCAGCTTACGGAGCTGCTGAGCGGATACGGGGAGTTGGTGGAAGTGTGGTTCGACGGAGCGACGGCCACGCCGGTTGGCGATCTGCTCAAAACGTATCAGCCACATGTGGCTGTCTTCCAGGGGCCGAACGCGACGATCCGCTGGGTAGGGAATGAGGATGGGTTTGCGCCCTATCCGTGCTGGAACGGGATCGAACGGAGCTATGCAGAGCATGGAACCGGAACAGCGCTGGATGGAACTCCGGACGGCGATGCCTGGCTGCCGAACGAGGTGGATGTGTCGATCCGGCGGCCGGACTGGTTCTGGACAGCGACGAATGCGAAAAAGGTCCTGACCGAGGATCAACTGCTGTCGATCTACTACCGGTCGGTGGGCCGGGGAGCGCAGTTGCTGCTGAACCTGCCGCCCAACACGACCGGCCTGTTCGACGAGAAAGATGCCGAGGCGGCGGCACGGTTTGGCGCGGAGGTAAAGCGGCGCTTTGGCAAGTCGCTGGCCGAGACGTCAGGGCATGGGAGTGTGGTGACGCTGAAGCTGAAGAGCCCTGCGCGGATCGATACGGTTGTGCTGCAGGAGGATACGACGCTGGGGGAGCGAGTGCGTGCGTATCGTCTCGAGGGACGTGCGAACAGCGCCTGGAAGCCTCTGGGAGAGGGAACCGCGATCGGGCAGAAGCGCATTCAGCCGGTGACGCCGGTGACGGTTGATGCCGTAAGAGTCGTGGTGACCCGCTCGGCAGGACTGGCGGCGCTGCGTCGGCTGGCAGTCTTCGATACAGGCGTCGCTCCGCCGGCGGACTGGAACGCGCCATCGTCTATCTGGGCTCCGGATCTGGTCGGGAGTTGGAAGAATGGGCACTTCGAACTGGATCTACGCGGGCATACGAAAGAAGCAGCGCAATATCGCCTTCGGCTGATGCCGAGCGAAGGTGCCGTGACGGCGATCAAGGATGTGGTGCTCATGCTTGGCGGAGCGTCGCAGCCGAAGATGTTGAAGCGGGTTCCAGGCAAGCCGAACGAGCTGATCGTGGATGTGACGGGAATGGGCGATTCGGGTACTATCTCCGGCACCGTGGAAGGCGCGGCAACCGGACAGATTCTGATGGGCAAGCTTTAGCGTAAAGATCGTCGCATGAAACATGCATTAGCGATGAACCGTCATCGGGCCGAGATCCGATGACGATTCATCGTTATGCGGCAACTGCTGTTGTGGGAGCTATAGCTGCGCATATCAGGATAAGAACGATGGGCGGCGGCACATCAGCCAGGAGATACTTGCCGAGGCTTCACCCGGCAAAGCCGCCATCGATATGGCGCACTCTCTAATGGTAGAGCTTGGCCTCCTGTATTTCGGCAGTCTCGCCTGCGTATTTCATCAGTTCGAGAAGCTGGGCTCGAAGCTCTTTGGCCTTCTGCTTGTACTCCTTGCGGCCTGCCAGGTTCGTCAGCTCATACGGATCGTTGCGCTGATCGTAGAGCTGCCATTCCATGTAGGAAGGGTTGGCGGCGTTGATCCCGCCTGAGACGTCGGCGACGCAGTAGGTCCAGTCTTTGGTCCTGATGCTGCGCGCTGTCATCGATTCGCTGATCTGGACCAGCTGTTTGTTCGGCCACGCCTGACGGGCTTCGATTCCGTCGAGCAGTGGGAGGACGTTCTGTCCTTTCCATGAAGAGGGGACGGGGACGCCCGCGGCTTTCAGCAGGGTGGGGGCGAAGTCGATGATGGAGACGAGCTCATTGATCTGTTGCGCCCGGTTGAAGCCGGGGCCGTCGATGAGGAACGGGACGCGAAGGCTGCTGTTGTGGGTGGAGCGCTTGTACTCCTGGTTGCGCGTCATGAAGTGGCAGCCGTGATCGGAGAAGAAGACGAAGATCGTGTTGTCCTTCTGCCCGGTCTCTTCGAGTACTTTGTGCAGACGGCCCACGGAGGCGTCGATGCTCTCGCACGCGCCGTAGTAGTCGGGAAGCTGCTGGTGCCAGTCGCCGGGAAAGGCCCGAAGGTCCGGCGGAACATGTGCGTTGATGAAACGCTCTGCAGACCCCTTGGGGCCAACCATGCGATTCATGTCGTTCTGCTGATGGGGCTCGAGCTGCGAAACAAACAGGAAGAAGGGCTTGTCGTGTTTCTGGCGGAGGAAGTGCTCTGCGCGATCCGTGATGAAGTCGACGCGGTACTGGTCCTTGTAGGTGATCTCTTTTCCGTCGCGATCATAGATCGTGCCTTCATAAGGATGCGTCGTGTGTTCGAGAGCGTTCGCGCCTTCCCACAGATCGAGGAAGCCACCGCGCCACTCCTCGGGAACAGGACCGGGGCCACCTCCCTCGGACTTTCCTGGAGCGAGGTGCCACTTCCCGATTAAGTTGCTGGTATAGCCTGCCTTGCGAAGTTCGCCTGCGAGCGTGGGAAGATCCTGCTTCATGCCGGGGCCGTTGTGCCAGACGTTTGTTTCGGTCGCATAGCGGCTGGTGAAGAGCACCGAACGGGAGGGAGCGCAGACGGGCTGATTGGTGATGCAGTGGGTGAAGTTTGTCCCGCGCTCCGCCATGGCATCAAGGTTCGGTGTCTGTGTGGAGCTGTTGGCTCCGTTCGCTCCCACAAAGTCCCAGCGGAACTGGTCGGAGAGATAAAGAATGATGTTTGGCTTCACAGTCTGATCCGCTCTTCCGGATGATTGGCCCAGCGCTGCACCTGAACCAAGTACGGCGCTACCTGCGGCGGCAGTCGTGCTTTGAAGAAACTTGCGACGATTCATAACGGTTGTATTCTTCCCCCGCATCCATTTTCGGTTATCTGCGAATTATCCGCAGCTTTTAAGAAGGCTTCCGATTGTTGCAACTCGTTTCGGATAAGAAAGGGCGAGCCTGGGGCATCGATTGAGAGGAGAGTGGAAGTCTTCCATCAATCGGCTGACATTTGAAAGAGCTTCAACGAGCGTCGCCTCTCACGAAGACTTTGTGTTGCCTTGCGATGACATCGCAGGCACAGTGTCTGGATGTTTTCGAGATCGCACTCGCCTCCTCCTTCAACAACTGGAACGATATGATCTGCCTCCCAGAGGGTTCGTCGAATGCATGTCTTCAACCCCCAGTGGAGCATGAGGGCCTCCCGATTGTTGCCACGCGAGCGCTTCAATTTTCTCTGCATCTCGATGGTATTCACGGAACAAGCGGAGCAGATTCCACGATCCCGGAGTAAGACCTGTTCGCGTAGATATGCTGGCTGGGTACGCAGTTTCCATTCGTGTACACAGAACGTCGAGCAAAAGGTGAATCGGCCACGTGGTACCTCAAGAGAGCACCAGCGACAGATTCCGCGACCGTTTGGACCTCGAGGGTTCGAGTTGCGGTCGACCCAGCCACCTTTCATCGTTCGAGCAGTACTCACACTTACTTTGTAACCGCCAGACGGATAACAGGCAATGGCGAGTGGATATCATGGACACTCGACGGCAGGATCTGCAGGAAATGTTCGGAAGCCGCGTATCCGTGAAAGACTGTTGGCGATGTCGGAAGAGATCTTGGGCTTGCCAGGTCCAGATCGAGAGCCTCATGTAAGGTCATGCCGTCGTGGCCGACTAAATGATGCCGAATGCTCAACGGTCTGATTCAGGGGAGATTAAGCTTTCCGGGCGAAAATATCTGCTATGAGAGTTCTTGTGGTTGAGGATGAGCTAAGGCTCGCAGCGAACATCGTCGCAGGACTTCGCGAGGCCGGGTTCGCTGTCGATCACGCCGCAGATGGTATCGAAGGGTTCGACTATGCAGAGCAGAATCTCTTCGATCTGATCGTCCTCGACCTGATGCTGCCGGGCCGCGACGGCCTGAGTGTTTTGAGAGCCATTCGCCTGAGGGGTATTCATACCCCCGTGCTGATCCTTACGGCTCAGGAAGGGAAGTCTTCGATAGTCGAACTCCTCAATTCAGGTGCGGACGATTACCTGGCCAAGCCGTTTGATCTGGGTGAGTTAATCGCGCGCGTCAAGGCGCTTATCCGGCGCTCCAAGGGAACCTCTTCCCCGGTGCTGCAGGTCGCCGATTTGAGCATCGATACAGTGCGGCAGACCGTGAGCCGGGGAGGCGAGGACATCGATCTCTCTCCTACGGAGTATCGGATCCTGGAGTACCTTGCGCATCGGCCACGAGCCGTCGTCTCGAAGAAAGAGTTGCTTGAGCACCTCTACGACTATGACTGGGAGCATCACTCCAATGTGGTGGAGGCCCATGTTTCGAACCTTCGGCGAAAGTTAACCGTGAAGGAGACAGAACCGATCATCGAGACCTTGCGGCATCGCGGCTATCGACTCCGTGAAGGAGGAGAGCCATGACCTCAAGTGCGTCCATCACGAAGCGCCTCACGTTGGCTGTCCTGCTGCTGGAGTTTGTTGCAGCCCTCGTTCTTATCGCAACAGTCTTCAATCACGAGCGCCACGTTCAGTTCACAGTGTTTATGACGAATCTGAGGGCGAGTGCCAGCGCTCTCTTTGGAGCTCTTCAGGAAGCTGACAGCAACGATGCAAACATTGCTTTGGACACCCGCGGTCTCTCGCTACCACCGAGAGCCATCTACAGTGTCAGCGACTCCATAGAAGGTGTCCTCGGAACTCAAGGGCAGGTGCCACTTATTACGGCAGCCCCTGGAACGTTTACAGAGAGCAAAGTCGGAGGGCGGGCCTACCTTTTCTATGTGCTGACAGGGGAGCGGGCGATCGATCCAGGCAAGCCCTTCGCTGTCATCCATCATGTGCGGATTGTATTCGGACTGCCGATCGGACGAGTCTGGCACGAGATCATCGAGGCCGTGCGATTCTTCGCGATAGCGACGATTGTGCTTCTTGGAATCACTGCATGGTTGCTCACCTGGCTGATTCGCAGGTTCCTACTGCCGATATGGCAGCTGGCTGTCGAGGCCGACAATATCAACACGGATAACTGGGTCTTCAACGCGCCGGCAAGCAGCAAGCGTTTTGTCGAGCTGCGCCCGCTGGCCTCTGCAATCGAGACATCGGTGCTTCGTCTTCAACACTCCTTCGAAAAGCAACGCAGATTCACCAGCGACGCGGCTCACGAACTTAAGACAGACCTCGCAATCGTCAAATCTTCGCTGCAGCTTCTCCAGATGAAACGCAGAACGGTGGAGGAGTATGAGCACGGTCTTTCTTTAGGACTGAATGATATCGGGCGCCTGGAGGCGACGGTTCAGAAGATGCTGACTCTTGCACGCCTGGAGCAGACACCCAAGAATGACGCGCAGACCTGCGACCTCACGGAGGCCGTTTATGAGGCAATCTCGCAGAGTCAGCCTTTTGCGGAGATCAAGCAGGTTCCGGTGATGCATGATCTTCAGGTACGCGATGCGATAGTGCCGGTGGGCAAGGAAGATGCGATCCTACTCTGCTCGAATGTTCTCGTAAATGCATTGCAGCATTCGCCGTTGCATGGACGAGTTGACGTCACGATGGCTCTGAATGCTGGGTCGATCTCCCTACAGGTTCGGGACCAAGGTGAGGGGATCAAGCAGGAAGATCAGCCGTTTCTCTTTGACGCCTTCTATCGTGGAGACGAATCGCGCAGCAGGAAGACAGGAGGGACGGGGCTCGGACTCTCGATCTGTAAAGCGATCTGCGATCGCTCCGGTGGGAGTATCTCTATCGCGAATCATCCTGGGGGCGGGGCGATTGTAGAGATCACGTTGCCAGCCGTTCGGAAGGACCATGCAGAAGGCCGGTCCACTTAGGAAGCCTTTAGTTTCTCTCGACCTGCTGCGCACGAAAACGGCTCATCCGTAGATGAGCCGTTCGAAGCGGGAGAGAAGGGCTAGGGTTTGACGACCATCACCTCAAAAGTGTCGGGCATAACGATTGGGCGAGGATGTGGCATCGCAGTAGTAGGAGCAGGCGCCATCCCAAACTCTGCTGTAGCCAGATAGATGCGGTTACTCAAGGCGTCGAAGGCCATCGTTCTTGCACCCTTCGCTGTCGGCAGGGTAGCTACAGTGGGGAAGTCTGGCCTGGTCGTATCGACGACGCTTAGCGTACCGTCGCCACCATTTGAGGAAAACGCCAGGGCATGTTTCGTATCGAAGCCGGCTGCGTCGGGGGAGTCTCCAATATTGGCCAGACCGAGGAGTTTACCGGTTGCGTAATCCACGATTGCCATCTTGTTTCCATCGCACACGGAGAAGACACGATGCCTGCCGCGATCGATCGCCATTCCGGAGGGAGACTCGCATCCCTTGAGAGGCCATGTCGCGACAACCTTCCGGGTCGACGCATCCAGCTTTACAATCGCATTCTGATCTTCGATGTTGACGAATACTGAACCGTGCCCGTCAGTTTGAGGAAACTCAGGTTTGCCGGGCAAGGAAATGGTCGCCACCACTTCGTCGGTGGCCGTATCCAGTACCGTCACATTCTTGCTCTTGCCATTGAACGCCCAGACTGTCTTTGTCGTGGGTTCGTAAGCAATGCCGTCTGGATTGGTGCCGGCCGGCACGGTCTTGATAACGGTCAGCTTCTCTCTGTCGAAGACGCCGATGGCATTTCCTGCTCCATCGCTGATGTAACCGACGCGCCCATTCGGATCAAGGGCGATGCCGTGCGTGCTCTTGAATCCTGTAACCGCGCCGAGAGCTTTTCCGGTTGTGGTGTCGATGACCTCAACGCGGGAGTTATGCGCGATGTAAAGTCGATGCGCAGAATCGTCGGAGAGCATGTAATCCCAGCCGCCATGACCGCCGACCTTCCAATGCTCGACGACTTTGGGTTGCTGTGCCGTAGCGCTTACGGCGGTGGCGCACAATAGAGCAAGGCCAATCGTTCCTGGGCGAAGACGCATCATTCAATACTCCTGATAGTTTCGACATGACTGCCGGAGCTTGAAGTATCGAGGGAACTGCCTTAAGCCAAGCTGAAGATCTACGGAGCCCAATTTTATTTGCAGGTATTCTGCCAACAATCCTGGAGCTCCCTGGATCATCTTCTGCAATCGGTGGGCGAGGGCGATGCGGATGTCTTGCGGGAAGGGCGTATGCACGGTCTTGTTATCGAGCGCCCCGGTGGAACGCGACCACATGCCGGACATCGCCGAGGCACGTGCCGGGGCGCAGAGCGCGTTGGTGCAGAAGGCGTTTTCGAAGCGGACGCCCTCGCGGCCGATGCGATCCATGTTGGGAGTCTTCAGCAGGGGGTGTCCCGCGAGGCTGGTGCAATCCCAGCGCTGGCCCTCGGTGTAGAGAAAGACAAGATTCGGCTTCTTACCATCCGACGATACGGCCTCCGCCATCGATGAGTTGACGGCCGCGCCAAGGGCACAGGCGGCTCCGGCCTGCAAAAACTGACGCCGATCGAGCTGCTTCTGCGTGACATCCATTCTTCCTCCCAACGCGCCCGATCCAGCGAATGCGCTCTGTCTTTGTTTTAGTGCGGCCTTTGGTGAGAAGGCCAAGCCTTAGCGTTATCGCACAAGGGAATTCCTATCCGCAAGCAGGCATCATTAAGGCCACGCTGGTGATTTAGCCTTCAGTATTCAGGTCTCCGCGGGAGCTTGATGCGCAGGTCGGTGTCGTCCTCGTATTTCACCTGGTTTCATGCGGGCAGCGCGTCGGCTACAGCTACTGCCAGGATAGGGTAACGGCAGCCGGCCGGGACGCGACGCACGGCCACGAAGATGCTGCGTGGCAAGAAGGAGAAGAGCCGGAAGACATCATGATTGGTGCAGATCCACCAAATCGTTGGCGGGATCGCAATAAGGCTGTGGTATTGTCCAAGCGTGGAGCCTGCTCGACATTCCTCCTCGCGTGCTGCGTGGTCGGCGTCCAGGCCGCCAACGTATCGCTACGTCTCTGACGATCCCAATAAGCATGCGGACAATCTCGTGGGATGGTCCCAGCTCTACGATCAGCTCTCGGTCGGCGGTTTCTCCGGAGAGATCATCGGCGCCTGCTTTCACTCTATCCATCTCTTTCGCGAGACCACGAACCTGAGCCTGCGCCAGTCCTGCGTCGTGCGCTCCAATGGCTGGTGGTTCGGCATCCCTGTCTCCGAGAACGATTCGTTTCGCGTTGATTCGCGGCGCGTTGACGATGGCGCAATCGCTATCCGTCGCGGGCATCAGCCTTTTGAGCTCATCACGCCATCGAGCTTCCATATCTTCGGTCTCGTCATCGGCCAAAAGACACTCGCCGAACATCTGCGTTCCGTGCTGCCAGAAGAAGACGCGCTCGCCTGCCTGGGACTTGAGACGATGCAGGCCGGCGAACGTGCGCAGAGATCGCTGCGCCATCTCTTTGGCGAGATCCTCGGCGAGATCCAGCGGCGGCCTGAGGTGCTGCAGTCCGCCGCCGCCTGCGAGTCGATTCAGAACTCCGTGCTCGAGGCCGTGACCGACCTCTGCGTCTCCGTCGAACACGCGCCGGAGACGCCGCGAAGCGAGATTCAGCACTCACAGATCGTGCGCAGCGTCCGCCAGTTTCTGCTCGACAACAGCGACCGCGCCATCTCCGTGCCGGAGCTGTGTTCGGTCTTCAACGTCAGCCGCAGGACACTGCAGTACGCCTTCGATCGCGTGCTGGGCATCGGTCCCAACGCCTACCTTAAGATCCTTCGGCTCAATGGAGTACGCCGCGATCTGTGTCGCAAGGAACAGCGCATCTCCGTGCAGCAGGCCGCCTCCGACTGGGGTTTCTGGCATCTCAGCCAGTTTGCCAAGGACTACCGCACTCTCTTCGACGAACTGCCCTCTGCAACGGTGAAGCGGACAGAGAACGCTGCTCGTTGAATCAGATTTCACCGACTTTTTATCGTTTCTTCCTTCATTTTGCCGAAATTCGATAACAGCTTTTCAAGCGCGCTGGCTATGCTGCACACACATCACCTATGCGCCAGAAAAGTTTTCTACCCTCAGCCCTCGTCGCCGTCTGTCTGTTCGTGTTCTCAGCAGTGGCTCTTCGTGCCCAGTCAACGCAGGGCACGATCCTCGGAACAGTGAAGGACAAAAGCGGTGCCGCTGTCCCCGACGCGACCGTTGATCTCGTCAGTGTTGAGACGGCTACGAAGAAGACCGTCAAGACCAATCAGGAAGGTAACTATCAGTTCCTGAACCTGAACGCCGGTCAGTACGATCTCCAGATCACAGCGCAGGGCTTCAACTCGCAGAAGGTGAATCATCTTCGTCTTACCGCACGCCAGGAGCTGCGCTCCGATGTTGCGCTTGCTGTGGGCAACATCGCCCAGGAGGTCTCGGTGGATGCCGGTGATGTCGGTACTATTCAAACCGACTCGCCCTCCATCGATGCGACACTCTCGAGCGCCGCAGTTCGTGATCTGCCAGCAAACTATCGCGCCAGCTCCAGCGGCACCAGTCCGCTGTCGATGATCCAGACTCTGCCCGGTGTGCAGTCCGACGGCGGCAACAATTCGACTCCCACCTACTCCGTGCAGGGCGGCCTGCCGTTCCAGACCGACGTCACTGTAGACGGCATCACCACCCGCAGCGCGACCGGTGGCAACTCGCCCATCGCAAATGCCTTTCCCTCCGGCGACTCCATCGCCGAGATGCGCGTTGACGGTGTGATGAACTCGGCCGAGTTCGGCCAGCCCGGCGAAGTGACGACGACGACCAAGGCCGGCACGAATAAGCTGCACGGCGGTCTCTTCTGGTATCACCAGGACGCTTCGCTCAATGCCAAGGACTACGGCGCTCTCTCCAAGGCGCACCTTGTCACCAACGACTTCGGCGCTTCGCTCGGTGGCCCGGTCGTGATCCCGCACCTCTACAACGGCCACGACAAGACCTTCTTCTTCGGAACGTATGAGGGCTATCGCAGCCCGCGCACGACCTCCGAGCAGTACTATGTGCCCACCGCTGCCATGAAGCAGGGCGACTTCAGCAAGGTCGTCGGGCTCGATTCGCTGTCGAACCCGTTCACCGGTGGCACCTATGCGAACAAGGTGGTTCCGATCAACGCCGTGGCGCAGAAGTTCCTCTCCTTCTTCCCCGATCCCAACGTCGGCGATGTCTCCACCTACACGCCCGGTGTCTATAACTACTCGACCAACAAAGATACCTCGCTCTTCTCGAACCAGTTCGACATTCGCGGCGACCAGTACATCGGCCAGAAGGCGCTCATCTTCGCGCGCTTCACCTGGAAGAACTACAACCAGAACAGCGCCCAGGTTCTGGCCGTGCCCTCGAGCACGACGACCTACCAGGACCGCATCTTCCTCATCGCTGGCAACTACAACTTCTCGCCGAATCTGATCAACGAGTTCCGCTACGGCTTCACCTTCGACAGCAACGGCGCGACGAATCCCTACGACGGCAAGGCCTTCACCGAAAGCTCCGGCCTGCAGGGCCTGCAGAATCTCTTCTACAACGGTCTGCCTGAGTTGGACTTCAACTACCTCACATCGTTCAACCCCGATCGCCTCAGCTCGGTGACCAAGTCGCGCACGCACGTCTTCACCGACAACTTCACCTGGGTGAAGGGAACCCACACCATGAAGTTCGGTGTGGACATCCGTCGCATCGAAGCAATCACGCCACTCGGCTTCAACGGCGCGGACAACTACGGCACCTTCAACTACTCGCCTGCCACCTTTACCGGCAGCGAGTTCGCCGACTTCCTCATCGGCGCGCCCAGCACAACCTTCTACGACGTCGTGCAGGCCGACAACGACGGCAAGACCATGCACTATCACGCCTTCGCGCAGGACCAGTGGCGCGTCAGCAATCGCCTCACCCTCAGCTACGGCCTGCGTTACGAGTACCACCCGGCGTATCACGATCCCACCGGCAACATCGGTAACTTCGATCCCTCCATCGCCAAGTCCGGCCGCGTCGTTTATCCGGATGGCTACGGAAACCTTGTCTCGCAACCCTACCTGGCCAGCTTCAACTCCTGCGGTCTCGGCCAAAGCTCCGGTGTAGGCGCGCAGAACGGTGCTGCCTGCACCCCGACTGTCAGCAACTCGCAGGCAGGTCTGCCCAGCGGTCTGCGTACCGCCATCAAGACCCGCTTCGCTCCGCGCTTCGGTTTCGCGTATCGCCTCACCGACGACAACCGTACCGTGATCCGCGGCGGCTATGGCCTCTACAACATCACCCTGCTCGGCTCCAACTTCTACTCACTGACCGGAACGCTGCAGGCCAACACCACGCAGTACGCCAACACCAAGACGGCCACCGGTCCTTCCTACGTGTGGCCCAGCATCTACGCTGGCTCCGGCTCCAGCTCCAACTCGGTCAACTATGGTCAGGCGTACTTCGGCACGGCCAACGACATCAACTGGAAGGATCCGTACTCGCAGCAATTCTCACTCTCGTTCGATCGCGATCTCGGCAAGGGCTATGGTCTGCGCGTCTCCTACATCGGCATGACGACGCACCACCTGGTCTGGGCGCCGAACCTGAATGACCTGCCGTACTCCTCGACCGTTTCGGCTTACAACCAGCCACTCTCGGCGCGTCCCTTCCCCAACTGGGGTGTGATCAACACGCGCTCCACGGGCGCTGACTCCAGCTATCAGTCCGGCCAGATCAACTTCAGCCACCACACGACCAACGGCCTCACCTTCGACTCCACCTACACCCTGGCCAAGAGCCTCGCCGATAACCAGGGCCCCGGCAGCAGCAGCTTCGCCAGCGAGTCCGGCGGCAGCCGCGCCTCCTGGGCAGGCGATCCCAGCGTCGACTACGGCCAGGTCTTCGGTACCCGCCGTCACCGCTGGAACACCACTCTGCTCTACGCGTTGCCCTTCGGACGTGGCAAGCAGTTTGGTGGCAACATGAACCGTCTGATGGACGCCGCCTTCGGTGGCTGGCAGATCAGCAGCATCATGCTCTGGCAGACCGGTCCCTTCCTCTCGCCGTACTTCTCCAGCGGTCAGGGTGACCCCTCCGGTACCGGTTCGGGTCTCAACGCCGCCGCCAACGGAGCTGCCTATCCGGGCCGCTCGCAGAAGGTCGATCGTGTCGCCGGTGTCAGTGTCACACCCACCAACCGCACGGTCGGCGCATGGTTCAATAAGGCCGCCTTCGCCTGCCCCGGCAATGCCAGCTGGACAGAGGGCACGCCTTGCCACACTGGTCGCGGTCAGGCCGGAGACCCCTCCCCGATCGGCCGCTTTGGCAACTTTCAGAACGGCTCGGTCGTCGGCCCCGGAACCGTCAACCTCTCCGGTGGCCTCAGCAAGAGCTTCGCCATCACCGAGCGTGTCTCGCTCCGTGCCGAGGGAACCTTCACCAACATCCTCAACCACACCAACCTCGGCACGCCGAACATGGATATCTCCAGCAGCACGTTCGGGCAGATCACCAAGGCCAGCACGGCGGACTTCGGCAGCCCGCGTACCGGCCAGGTCTCCATGCGCCTGCAGTTCTGACAAACTGGAATAGACAACCCAAGAGGAACCGGAGTTATCTCCGGTTCCTCTTGTCCTTGAGAGGCCGATGAAAACCCGACGAGACTTTCTCCGCTTCGCCGCTGCTGCGGCAGCAGGCACCGGCATCCTGCCCCCCGCCATCCAGCGCGCGCTTGCCATCCCCGCTGCGCGCCGCACCGGCACGATTAGCGATGTAGAGCACGTCGTCATTCTCATGCAGGAGAACCGCTCCTTCGACCACTACTTCGGCACCCTGCGCGGTGTGCGCGGCTTCAGCGATCCCCGCCCCGCTCGCCTGCCCAACGGCAAGACCATCTGGCACCAGCCCCCCGTCGAGGTGAAGACCAAGCACTACCATGACCGCGGTCTCTCCCCCAGCGCCGATCACGTCCTGCCCTTCTACATCAATCCGCAACAGACCACCGAGTTCCAGGCCGGCACAGATCACGGATGGAGCAGCGGCCACCTCGCCTGGAACAACGGCCACTGGAACCAGTGGGTCAACCAGAAGCAGGACGTGATGACGATGGGCTACCTCAAGCGCCAGGACGTCAGCTTCCATTACTCCCTCGCCGACGCCTTTACCATCTGCGACTCTTATCACTGCTCCGTGCACTCGGCCACCTGCCCCAACCGCATCTATATGTGGTCCGGCACCATCGACGCGCAGAACGCCTACGGCAGCAAGGCCAACGGCCCCGGCTTCGACGAGCGCCACAAGGTCAACGGCTACACCTGGACCACCTACCCCGAGCGTCTCGAAAAAGCCGGTGTCTCCTGGAAGGTCTACCAGGGCGGCAGCGGCGAGCCCAACACGCCTACCGATAACTACACCGACAACTCGCTCGAGTTCTTCGCGCAGTATCACGTGCAGGAGGGTGCATCGCCCACCAGCCCACTGGTGCAGAAGGGCGTCACTGACCGCACACTCGTCGGCTTCAAGGAAGACATCGCCTCCGGCAAGCTCGCGCAGGTCAACTGGGTCGTCGCGCCCTACAAATACTCTGAGCACCCTGAGGCCTCTCCGACGGACGGCGCATACTACATCTCGCTCGTCCTCGACGCGCTTACCTCAAACCCTGAGGTCTGGGCGAAGACCGTTCTGCTGATCAACTACGACGAGAACGACGGCCTCTTCGATCACATCGTTCCGCCTATGCCGCCGAAGAGCCAGGCGCGCAATCGCTACGGCTTAGTCTCCGACGATCTTCTCGACGGGCTGCGCGACGAGTTCATCGACATGACGAAGTACCCGCACGAGCGCCGCCCCATCATCCCCGACGCCGACCCCGGCGGCCTGCAGCCCGTGGGCCTCGGCCCCCGCGTACCCATGCTCGTCGTCTCGCCCTGGAGCACCGGCGGCTGGGTCTGCTCCGAGCTATTCGACCACACCTCCGTCCTTCGCTTTCTCGAAAAGCGCTTCAACATCGTCGAGCCGAACATCAGCAGCTGGCGGCGCTCCCTCTGCGGCGACCTCACCTCGGCCTTCGACTTCTCGCAGAAGCCGCTCGTCCACAACACCTCGTTCCCTGCGCCGAAGCCTATCCAGTCGCTGCATCAGCCCTACAGCGTTCCCGAGCCTCAGACGATGCCCGTGCAGGAGCCCGGCACCCGGCCCGCGCGCGCTCTGCCCTATGCGATCGAGACCGCCTGCCGCGTCAAGCAGGACAGCGTCGAACTCGAGCTCATCAACAAGGGCAAGTCCGGCGCTGCGTTCTATGTCTATAACGGAGTGCAGCCCACCGAAGATCCTCGCCGCTATACCGTCTCGGTCGGCAACAAGCTCACCGATCACTGGAACGCTCTCACCGGCCAGCCCTTCGACCTCACCGTCTACGGTCCCAACGGCTATCTCGTTCACCAGAAGGGAACCGGTGGCTCGTCCGAGCCGAGCGTCACGCTCGAGTACGACACGGCAAAGCGCGCACTCACGCTCACACTGCAAAATCCCGCCTCCGCTTCCGTCACCCTCAGCATCAACGAGGGCTATACGAAGCAGGCATTCAGCAAAGACCTTGCGGCCAATATGCAAACCTCGTTGAACATACCGCTGCCCGCAACGTGCCGCTGGTACGACGTGACGGTCAGCATCTCCGGCAACGACGCCTACCAGCGCCGCTTTGCCGGGCATCTCGAAGACGGTACCCCAGGCATCAGCGATCCTCAGGTACTCGCCTAGCCGCCGTGGCATACACTGGCCTCAGATGAGACCGATGGCGCTTCTCTACCCCTTCGCTCTCGCGGCCGTTCTCAGCACCGGCCTGCGAGCGCAGACTACCGCCGATGCCTTCACCGGCTCGCGGCAGTTGCTGGTCGCCGTGACGCCGTCATGGGCCGCCGTCGATGGCAACCTGCAGCGCTACGAACGCAGTGCGGACAATAAGCCGTGGCAGCCGGTCGGCAGCTCGATTCCAATCGTCGTCGGCAAGCACGGACTCGGCTGGGGAAGCGGCCTCGCCGCTCCAGCAAGTGCTGGTGACCCCATCAAGAAAGAGGGCGACGGTAAATCTCCCGCTGGCATCTTCGCACTAGGCACGTCCTTCGGCTACGCCGACGCCAAGCCCTTCGGCTCGAGGTTGCCGTATCTCAGCCTCACGCCATCCATCGAGTGCGTCGACGACGCGTCCTCGAAGTTCTACAACCGCATCGTCGACCGCTCCGCCGTCACGCCCGACTGGAACAGCTCCGAGCACATGCGCAACACCGGCGAATCCTATCGCCTGGGCATCGTCGTCGATCACAACGCGATCGCCGACGGCTCCTCCGCAAAGCCCGTCACCAATGGAGGCTCCTGCATCTTCCTGCACATCTGGCAGGGTGCGGGCCACGGCACCGCCGGATGCACCGCGATGGCCCCCGTCGCCATCGAATCCCTGTTCCAGTGGATCGATCCCAAACGCAGGCCGCTTCTGGTGCAGCTCACCGCCGACGACTACGCGCGACTGATGACAGCATGGCATCTTCCCACCGTCACCAACCTGCCCGCACGCTAGCTACTTGCCTAAGTCCTCGAACCGTATGTTGAGGATCGGATACTCGCGCCAGTCCTTGTAGTCGAAGTGCCACCACTCCGTCGGATTGATCTCGAAGCCCTGCTTCACCATGGTGTGGCGCAACAGATCGCGCCGCGCCCGCTCCTCGGCGGTGCCGCCTTCATAGAACGCGTAGGCGCGGCTCGTCATCTCGTCATACCCGCTCGTCATCACGACTTCCTCGCCGGTCTTCAGGTCATACAGCGAGAGATCGACCGCGCATCCGCGATTGTGACGCGAGCCTTGCTTCGGATCGGCCACGAAGATCTTCTGATGGTTCGGCGTCGCGTCCCAGAAGATCTTCGTCACGTACCACGGCCGGTAGCCATCATGGATGATGACGCCGTAGCCCTGCGCCTTCAGCTCCGGCAGCGTACGCAGCAGGGCCTCCGCCGCTGGACGTTGCAGAAACGCCCGCGCCTCGGTGTACATCGGCGTGCCCATAAAGTTGTTGGAGGTGGCGTAGCGGATGGCCAGCTTGATCGTAGGATCGAGCGTCACCAGCTCCACCAGGTCAGGCTGGCGAAAGCGCCCGTCCTCACGCGGAGGCGCCGCTTTTAGCGCTTCCGCGCGCAGCTCCTCCACCGGGTGCAGCGGCGTAATGCGAAAGCTCTTCTGTTGTGCGCTGGCGGTTGCGCAGACGAGGCCGAGGAGACACGCGAGTCGAAGTCGAAGCATGGTCTTCCAGCAGACTACCGAAAAGCGACCGCCCGTGCCCTCTTTGCGTCTATGCCGCTCCTTTACAGGAAGCGAACTCCCGTCCACTGCTCGCAAAGCTCCCACAGCTTGGCCGCTGCTGCGGCATCGCGGGCCTGCGGAGCGACCTTCGCCACGCCGACCTTCTCGCCGCGCATCTCCTCGTAACCCTGCGGACCGTAGTAGCCGCCGTTCTCAGCATCGGGCGAAGTTGCGGCAAACAGCGTCGGCAGAGCGCCCTCCGCATCCGTGTTCAGCACGATGCTGATGGCATGTCCCACGATCGTCCGCACCGTCTTGAAGGCCGCCGAGCGTCCATCGCCGCGGAACAGCTCCGTCGCCGCTACGCCGGGATGCGCCGCGATGCTCTTCATCGGCACGCCCTTCGCCTGCAGCCGGCGGCTCAGTTCCAGCGAAAACATCAGGTCGCCAAGCTTCGATTGCTGGTATGCCTGCATCGGCGAATAGCTGCGCTTCGACTGCAGATCGTCCAGCCGAAGATTGGTGCGCTTATGCGCGATCGAGGCGATCGTCACCACGCGCGAGGGATCATCCTGCGTCGCACCGCGCTCCAGCGCAGGCAGCAGCAGGCCCGTCAGCGCAAAGTGCCCCAGCACATTGGTGCCGAACTGCATCTCGAAGCCGTCTGCGGTCTCCATGCGCTTCGGCACGGCCATCACCCCGGCGTTATTGATCAGTGCATAGAGAGGTTGTTTCCTGGCCAACTCCTTCTCCGCGAACTGCCGCACCGAATCGAGCGAGGCCAGATCCAGCACCTCCAGTTCCACGTGGGCAGACGGAGCCTCATCGTGCAGCTTCGCCAGGGCGGCCTCGCCTCGCTTCCGGTCGCGGCAGGCCAGCACCAGCTCGGCCTCGCGCCGCGCCAGCTTGAGTGCCGCATGATAGCCAATGCCCGTGTTGGCGCCCGTAATGATGAACCGCTTGCCGCGGAGATAGGGCAGGTCTTCAGCCGTCCACTGCTTGCTCATGCGCTTAAGATGCGCCATATCTGTAAAGGTCACCATCGTTTTCGTCAGTCGGTTCAGCTGGTGCCATAGAATGTCCCCTGTGACAGTGCTCGTCTTTACGCTGCTGGTCCTTGCCGGATCGTTCAGCGCTGGTCTGCTTGGCGCTTTGACCGGCCTCGGCGGCGGCGTTGTGCTGGTCCCACTGCTTACGCTCGTCTTCCATGTCGATCTTCGCTATGCCATCGGCGCCTCGCTGGTCTCGGTAATCGCGACCTCCTCCGGCGCCGCTGCCGCCTACGTGCGCGAGGGCTACTCCAGCGTCCGTATCGGCATGTTCCTCGAGGTCGCCACCACCATAGGCGCGATCGTGGGAGCCTACTTCGCCGCCCGCGTCCCTACCAATGCCCTGGCGATCCTCTTCGGCTGCGTCCTGCTCTACTCCGCCTGGCTCTCGTGGAAGACCAGCCGCCTGAAACACGAGGAGATTCCCATCCGAGGACCCGCTCTCCGACCGGCTGCGTCTCTCCGGCACTTACCCCGGCCCCGGCGGCAAGATGATGGACTACCAGGTCACGCGTATCCCGCAAGGCTTCTCCACCATGTTCGGAGCAGGCGTGCTCTCCGGCATGCTGGGCATCGGTTCGGGCGCGGTCAAGGTGCTGGCCATGGACCAGATCATGCGCATCCCGTTCAAGGTCTCCACCACCACCAGCAACTTCATGATCGGCGTCACCGCCGCGGCCAGCGCAGGCATCTACCTGCGACGGGGGTACATCGATCCCGGCCTCGCCGCTCCGGTCATGCTCGGTGTGCTCGTCGGCTCGCTGCTTGGTGCGCGCCTGCTTACCCGTGCTCCGGTCACCATGCTGCGGTATATCTTTGTCGTCGTCATCCTTGTGCTCGGCGCCGAGATGATCGTCAACGGCGCCATGGGGAGGATGTGATGCGCTTCGTGCTCGACGACAAACGCATGGAGCAGGCCATGGGCCTTCTGCTTCGCTTCGGCGTCGTTCTGGCCTCTACGCTTGTGCTCGCCGGGGTCGCCTTCTATCTCGAAGACCACGCCCGCCAGGCCGTCGACTACCGGGTCTTTGTCCCCAATCCGCTCAACCTCGCCCACCGCCGACAACTGCTGCTGGGCATCTCGCACGGCGATGCCGCGGCCATCATCGAGGTCGGTATCCTGTTCCTGATTGCCACCCCCATCGCACGCGTCGCCTTCGCGGTCGTGGCCTTCGCACTCGAACGCGACCGCCTCTATACCGCCATCAGCGCAGGTGTACTCGCAGTGCTCGTCTACAGTATTTTCTTTGGAAGATAGCTGCTCAGACCGTGGTCGACTTCGCTCGCAGTGCCGATTCGATGCCCGAGTTCACCTCGGCGCATGCAAACTCCGCCGCCACGCGAATGCCGTTCATGATCGCCTTCTCGTTCGACGAGCCATGACCCACGATGCAGACGCCGCGTACACCCAGCAGCGGCGCACCACCGTACTCCGAGTAGTCCAGCCGCTTTCTAAAGGCGTCGAACGCCTTACGCGAGAGCAGAGCGCCCACCTGCGAGGTCACGGTCGATTTCAGCGCTTCGCGCAGCGAAGTCGTAAAGAGTTTGGCCGCGCCTTCAATGCTCTTCAGCGCGACATTGCCCACAAACCCATCGCACACCGTCACATCGCAGTGGCCGGTGAACAGATCGCGCCCCTCGACGTTGCCGATGAAGTTGATGCCGCTCTGCGAGCGCAGCAACGGCAGTGTGTCGCGGGTCAGCGTATTGCCCTTGGAATCTTCCTCGCCGATCGATAGCAGTCCCACGCGAGGATTCGTGATCTTCAGCACATTCTGTGCGTACATGTGACCCATCACGGCGAACTGCGTCAGGTTGTCGGGGTCTGAATCCACATTGGCGCCTACATCCAGCAGCAGGGAAGGCGTTCCCTGCGTCGTTGGCACGATCGTTGCCAGTGCCGGGCGGTCGACGCCCGAAAGCATACCCAGCACCATCTTCGCCGTTGCCATCGCTGCGCCCGTGTTGCCAGCCGTAAAGAAGCCTGCAGCTTTGCCCTCACGCACCATCTTCAGGCCCATGCGCATGGTCGAGTTGCGTTTGGAGCGTACTGCCTGTGCGGCCTTGTCGTCCATCGTGATCCACTCGGATGCGGGTACGACGAAGACATCGAGATGTTTCTGGTGCTTAAGCTGCTGTCGCAACAGCGGCCGAAGAATCTCTTCCGGGCCTACCAGGTGAACCCTGAGCCCATATTGGCGGGCTGCCAGGACAGCCCCGCGAACCTCCGGTTCGGGAGACTTATCTGAACCCATTGCGTCTACAACGATGTCGATAGGCATCAGGGAAACGATAACAGGTTCAACACCTTATAGCGTCAGTTCTCCATAGGATGTAGCTAGCGCACAAACAGAAGAAGATAGGGGGATAACTTAAACAGGAAATAGCCGTTTCCCTCAGGGAGAAACGGCTGTTACAGAAAATCCTGTGTCTCGAAGAGAGACGAAGCTTAGCTGGCTTCCTTGACTGCCAGGACCTCACGGCCCTTGTACGTACCGCACTTGCGGCATGCGCGATGCGGCAGCTTGCGCTCGTGGCAGTTCGGGCACTCGGAGGTGCCGGTAGGGGTGAGGAAGTCGTGGCTGCGGCGCTTCGCCGTACGCTGCTTGGAGTGACGCCGTTTCGGATTAGGCATTGCGGTATCCCTTTCAATCGCACACGCGCCTGCCTCTCGGCAGTTGACGGTGCGGAAACTCGATTAGTGCTTGACCTCGATTTTGTCAGCCAGGCCCGCCAGAGCATTCCAACGCGGATCAGACGGGGTCTGTTCGCAGGAGCATATTGCGAGGTTCTGGTTCTGACCACAGCGAGGGCAGAGACCTTTGCAGTCCGCCTTGCATAAAGTCCGGGTGGGCAGGGAGAGCAACACCTGCTCGCGCACCACGTCCTCCAGCAGAAGACCGCTTTCTTCATAATACCCGATTTCCGTCTCATCGGGGGTAATGGAATGTTCGCCCGGCTCGGAATCCGCCTCCGAAGGCCGGAAGATCAGGTCAAAGTCCCCCGAAAGCGACTGCGGGACCGGTTCCACGCACCGCGCACACAGGATCTCGAACTCGCCCTGGTAGCTCGCCCGCAGGCGGATGTCGTTGACCTGGGAGTTCTTGCCGCGCTCTTCGCTGCGATGCTCGATCAACAGATCAGCCTCCCCCTTAATCGGCATCGGGGAGACCTGGCGAATGTCAGGACTGTATTCCAGCGCACCGGGAGCGATGGTCTCATCGATCTCGAGCGGCTCATCGAACAGTAGTTCAGGGGTTATCAGCACATGTTAAGCCTAGGACTTTGCCGCGGCCGGGTCAAATGTCGATTCGGCCAGCGCTACCGCTGAAACTCAGAGCTCCGCTGGAACGTAATAAACCAAAAGAGAAATAGTTTCTGATTTGCAAAGACAATCCTCGTCCGCCTGTTTTAGTGTGGACGTGCAATGCGTAACGGAGGATGGATGCTGGTACGAAGACTGGCGCTGCTCGCAGCGGTCACCTGCAGCACAATCGCGGCAACGGGTCATGCGGCGACGCTCGTGGTCAACAGCTTTGGAGCAAAAGGCGACGGCACGACTGTCGACACCGTGGCCATCCAGAAGGCGCTCGACAAGGGCGCTGGCAAGCATGCCACCATCACCTTCAAGCCCGGCACCTACCTCATCGGCTCCATCTTCGTGAAGTCCGGCGAGACCCTCAACATCCCTGCCGGCGTCAAGCTCATCGGCATCCAGAAGCTCGAGGCCTACCCCCTGATGCCCACGCGCGTCGCCGGCATCGAGATGACCTGGCCCGCCGCGCTGGTCAACGTCTACAAGCAGAGCGACGTCGTCATCACCGGCGAAGGCACCATCGACGGCGACGGCAGCTACTGGTGGAAGAGCTACTGGGACCTGCGCAAGATCTACGAGCCCAAGGGGCTGCGCTGGGCCTCCGACTACGACGCCAAGCGCCCGCGCCTGATCCAGGTCTTCGACTCGAAGAACGTGAAGCTCGACGGCATGCACCTCGAGCGTTCCGGCTTCTGGACCGTGCACATCTGCTACTCCGAGGACGTCGTCGTCGACCACATCACGATCCGCAACAACATCGGCGGCAAGGGGCCGTCGACCGATGGCATCGACATCGACAGCTCGAAGAAGATCCTCGTCCAGCACGCCGACATCGAGGTCAACGACGATGCTCTCTGCCTCAAGGCTGGCCGCGACGCCGACGGCCTGCGTGTCAATCGTCCCACCGAGGACGTCGTCATCCGCGACAGCGTCATTCGCACCGGCGCCGCTGCCGTTACCTTCGGCTCCGAGACCTCCGGCGGCTTCCGCAACATCGAGGCCTATAACCTGACCGCCTACAAGGGCGTCGGCAACGGTGTCCTCATCAAGAGCGCCAAGGTGCGTGGCGGCCTGGGTGAGAACCTGCGCGTGCACGACCTGCACCTCACCGACGTACGCATTCCCATTCAGGTGAATCTCAACTGGAACCCCAGCTACAGCTATGCCGAGATGCCGAAGGACGCCACGGACGCGCCGCCGTACTGGAAGGTGTTGACGACGAAGGTGCCGGAAGACAAGGGCATTCCGCACTTCGCCGACGTCCACATCTGGAACATCGAGGCCACGGGCGCGAAGACCGCGATCGCCATCGCCGCCTATCCGCAGGCTAAGCTGAAGGACTTCCGCATCGATCACGTCAGCATCGCGGCCGACAGCGCGGGCAGCATCGCCGACACCGACAATCTCGTCCTTGACGCCATCACGTTGAAGGTACCCGCAGGGGATCGCCTCAAGACCGAGGACAACGTCGGTCTCAAGGGACTCGATGCGGTGACCTATCCCTAGGTAGTCTTGTAGTCGGGTAAACTCAACGCCGTTGCTGGGTGCAGCATTTCGCGGCAGGTCCGCCGCCCGCGTTCGGCAGCAAGTAAGCGATCCACTTCATCCAGGAGCAAGAACACGATGCGCCGTTACGCCCAGATCATCAAGCTGCGTCCCGAAGTCAAAGAGGAGTACATCCGCTATCACGCCGATGTCTGGCCCGGCGTGCTCGACCGCATCGCGCAGTGCAACATCCGCAACTACTCCATCTACCTGCACGACGATCTGCTGATCGCCTACTTCGAGTACCACGGCACCGACTTCGACGCCGACATGAAGCTCATGGCCGCCGACTCCGAGACCCAGCGCTGGTGGAAGATCATGGACCCCATGCAGGTCTCTCTGCCCGAAGCCGCAGCCGCCGGAAAGCACTGGCTCGAGGTTCCCGAGGTCTTCCACTTCGACGGCCCGCCCGTCGTGTAAAGCACCCGGGGACGTCTGCTCGCCTCACGCCGCAGCATTCTCTTCGATCCCGTTTGGTGAATATCAGGTCCGTTGCCGTCTGTGGCAGAGATCGTTTCTCTACCGGTGCTGACAGGATGGTGGCAGCAGGCATGACGTACGCTGTCCCTCGGATTCTTTCCGAAGGAGATCGTCGCTATGAAGATGAAAGACCTGTTTCTCGAAGAGCTGAGGCGCGAAGAGGCTGGCACGCGCAAAGCTTTGGAGCGTGTGCCGGAGGGGCAGAACGATTGGGCCCCGCATGAAAAGTCGATGCAGATGGGCTACCTGGCCTCGCTGGTCGCCACCATGCCGGCGTGGATCGACATGATGATCAACCAGGACGAACTGGACTTCGCCCCGGTCGATCCTGCCAAGCAGCGGAAACCCCTCGAATGGACGAAGACCTCCGAGCTGATTGACCTCTTCGACCAGAACATGAAGAGGGGCATCGCCGCCCTCGAGTCCACCACCGACGAGCACCTGATGACTAATTGGAAGCTGCTCGCCGCCGGTCACCTGATCTCCGACGAGCCGCGTTACGTCAACATCATGAACGGGATGCTGATGCACTGGGCGCACCATCGCGGTCAGCTTACGGTCTATCTCCGGTTGCGGGAACAGGCCGTGCCAGCTATCTACGGTCCCTCGGCAGACGAGAAGCTCGCGTTCTAGGTCCCGGCTGCTGGTCTCCGCGGTTCCGCAACCTGGTTTCCGCTATTTGTGAAACAGCCGGATACCGGCGATCCCCACCGCTCCCGCAGCCACGCAGGCGGGAGCGTTCTCCTCCGTTACGCCCCCCAGGGCATAGACCGGGATGGGGCCAGCTGCCTCACAGGCCGCCCGCAGTACATCCAGCCCTGCGGCCGGGCTGACCGTCTCTCCGTCGACGATCTTGCCGAAGACCGGGGCAAACAGAATCGCATCGGCCTGGTTGCGGCGCGCGATCTGGACCTCTGCCAGTGAGTGGCAGGAGACCGTCACCGTCGGGCGGGGCAGGCTGAAGACGGCATAACGCCGCCGAACCTCTTCCGGCAGCAACACAGCGTTCGACGGCAGGTGAACGCCATGCGCCTCGGATTCGACCGCTGCCCGCAGGCAGTTGTTGACCAGCAACCGTGTCCCGGGATGGGAAGCGATGGCCTCGATCATGGGCCGGGCGATGTCGCCCAGCTCCAGCGGCCCCAGATCCTTCTCCCGCAGCTGGATAAGGTCGATCCCCTCCGCGGCCCAGCGCGCGGCCTGTTCCGCAAGGCCCCGACGTCTTTGAGATTCATCACCCGGCAGCAGCGAACGGTCAGTAATGGCACAGCGAAGCATGCCGTTAAGTGTAGACGGAGGATGTTGATGACCGCCCACGTTCATCAGGTGGGGTGTCGCCGTGTGGTAGTTTTTAGGCAGAGAGTGTTCAAAAGGGGAACAGGGGCCGGGGTCTTGGCGAAGACCGGGTGCTGCTCCTGGCGACAGGTAACTGGGTCTTTGCGGCAGGGATGTACCTGCCCCGTCCATGAAGGAAAGGCCACTTCGCTGACTGTTGCGGTCGCGGCTCGGTGCTGCAAGGGTCTGGGGAATTCAGGGGTTTATGAGCGGTGTGTACGATCTGATCGTTATCGGGTCCGGCCCGGCCGGACAGCGCGCGGCAATCTATGCCTCGAAGCTAGGTAAGAAGGTTGCGCTGGTTGAGATGCGCGAGGTGGTTGGCGGCGTCTCGATCAACACCGGAACCATTCCGTCGAAGACGATGCGCGAGGCTGTCCTCCACCTCTCCGGCTACAACTACAAGTCCATCTATGGCATGAACTACCGGGTCAAAGAGCGGATCACCATGGCCGATCTCGCCTTCCGGGTTCAGCATGTCATCAAGACAGAGATCGATGTCACCGAGGCCCAGCTCTCGCGCAATAACGTCGAGATGCTGCTCGGTGTGGCCAGTTTTGAGGACGCGACCCACGTCCGCGTGACCAACTCCCGCGGCTCTACCGTCTACGAGACCAAGAGCACCCTGATCGCCACCGGCACCAAGCCGGCCAGCTCGCCCAAGGTGCAGATCAACGGCAAGACCATCATCAACAGCGACCAGGTACTGGAGCTGACCAACCTGCCCAAGACCATGATCGTGGTCGGCGGCGGCGTCATCGGCGTGGAGTACTGCTGCATGTTCGCCGCGCTCGGCGTCCGCGTAACCCTCATCGAGCGCCGTCCGCGCCTGCTCGAGTTTGCCGACCAGGAGATCGTCGAAGCGCTCAGCTACCACCTGCGTGACGCCCGCGTGACCATGCGCCTGAACGAAGAGGTAGAGTCGGTCGAGCAGGCTGCCGACGGCAGCGTTGTCGCCAACCTCGAGAGCAAGAAGAAGGTCTCCGGCGATGCTCTGCTGTACGCCGTCGGTCGCCAGGGCAACGTCGACGAGCTGAACCTCACCGCCGTTGGTGTTGAAGCGGACTCGCGTGGCCGTATCCCGGTCGACAAAGACTTCCGCACCAAAAATCCGAACATCTTTGCCGCGGGCGACGTCATCGGCTTCCCCTCGCTGGCCTCGGTTTCGATGGAGCAGGGGCGCATCGGCGCTGCGCGCGCCTTCGGCGACGAGACCATCGTCTCCAACCCCAGCTTCTACCCGTACGGCATCTACACCATCCCGGAGATCAGCTTCATCGGCAAGACCGAGGAGCAGCTTACCGAGGAGGATGTGCCCTACGAGGTTGGCGTGGCCTACTACCGTGAGATCGCCCGTGGCCAGATCCGCGGCGATACCACCGGCCGCCTCAAGCTGATCTTCCACCGCGAGAACCACTCCGTCCTCGGCGTTCACATCATCGGCGAGGGCGCCAGCGAACTGCTGCACGTTGGTCAGGCCGTCATGGCGCTCGGCGGAACCATTGAGTATTTCGTGGATACAGTCTTCAACTACCCAACGCTTGCAGAATGTTATAAAGTAGCGGCTTTCAATGGATTGAACCGCGTCAGCAAGTTTGATTAATTCCAATACTGCGAATCCGGAACAGAGGAAGCGATGGCAAAGTCGGTTGGGGTCACGTTATCAGAGCAGATTCATGCGGGGCTGGTGGTCGATCACCAGCTGGTAGACGGTCTGCAGCGGTTTCCGGAAGACGAAGAGAACTTCGGCGCGCTGGTGGAGATGCACACCGAGGCACTGGTCGATGCCATCTGCAAGCAGATCATCGCCGCAGCCAACGGTGAGAGCGAGATCGCCTCGGTCGGCGTCGCCGTCCCCGGCCTGGTCAAGAACGGCGTCGTCGAAGAGGCTCCCAACCTGCCGCAGCTCAAGGGCGCGCGCCTCCGGGACATGATCAGCCTGAAGCTGCACGACCATGACATCGCCACCCCGGTCACTCTGCTCAACGACGCCGACGGCGTCGCCGCGGGCCTGGCCGCCGGTCACGGCAAGCTCGACTCCGTTGTCCGCGTCTGGACCCTCGGCATGGGCATCGGCTATGGCCGTTATCCGTTCACGCCCGGCGTCTGGGAGGGCGGCCACACGGTCGTCACTCTCGACGAGAAGGAGACCTTCTGCGGTTGCGGCGGACGCGGGCACCTGGAAGGCATCATGGGGCACCGCTCCATGCGCATGCGCTTCCTCGACATGGAGCCAGAAGAGGTCTTCGAGGCCGCCAAAGCAGGCGACCAGCGCTGCATGGACTTCAAGCGGCTGTACCACAAGGCCCTCGCCGCCGCTACCGCCAGCTCGGTCCACATGGCTGGCCCCGGCAAGTTCTACCTCACCGGCCCTTACGTCCACTTCCTCGACCTGTCGATGCTCAAGGACTATACCCAGCAGATGGTCAAGATGAGCCCGCTGCAGGGCTACTCCCTCGAGATCGTCGAAGAGAGCCCGGAGATCCGCGTCGTCGGCTCAGCCGTCAGCGCGGAGCAGGCCGCCGGGCTGTAGCTGATCCAGCTGTTGTTGTCCCAGCTGCTGTTGTAATTGATCCACGCGCATTTCGAGTCGCACGGCTATCTCGATTGCTCGCCGCTTTTAGGAGAGAACGGTGGGAGTGGCTGGCGCCGCTCGACCTTGCCATGGGCCGCGCGTTCGTACTGGACAGGCCAGAGGCCGGGCTTGTGCAGAATTTCTGCCGCGTGAAGTGGCCAGTAAGGGTCGCGAAGCAGCTCCCGAGCCAGCAGGACAACATCCGCCTGTCCCGTCCGCACAATTTGATCCGCCTGCTCAGGCGCTGTGATCATCCCGACCGCGCCGGTCTGTATATCGGCCTCGCGCCGGATACGTTCTGCGAACGCAACCTGGTAGCCCGCGCCGACAGGAATCTGTTGGCGCGGATCGTTGCCGCCGGAAGAGCAATCGACAAGGTCGATGCCCTCTGCCTTGACGAGCTTCGCGAAGGCGACGGAGTCGTCTACCGTGAGTCCACCGGTCGGGGACTCGGCCGAGGGATCAACCCAATCCGTTACTGAGAGTCGAACCCATACGGGCAGTTCGCTCGGAAAGCTGGCTCGTACAGCGCGGATGACCTCGAGGGGAAAGCGAGCTCGATTTTCGAGGCTGCCACCATACTCGTCGGTGCGGCGGTTGGAGAGCGGCGATAAAAACTCGTGCAGAAGATAGCCATGCGCACAGTGGACCTCCGCCAGAAGAAAGCCGGCAGATACGGCTCGCCGTGTAGTGGCGGCGAAGTCCTCGATGACTTTATCCATGCCGGCACGATCGAGTGCGGCGGGAGTCGGATAGCTCGGGGAGAATGGATCGGTTGTTGGACCGACCGGCTGCCATCCGCCCTTTGCGATGCTGACCGCCTCCAATGGCGTCTCCCATGGTCTTGCCATGCTCGCTTTGCGACCTGCGTGGGCGAGTTGGATCCCGGGAACGGAGCCCTGATCCTTCACGAACGAAGCGATTCGAGCCAGAGGAGCAATATGCGCTTCGGACCACAATCCAAGATCGCCAGGAGTAATGCGGCCCTCCGGGTTGACCGCAGCGGCTTCCGTGAAAACGATGCCTGCGCCACCTACGGCACGGCTTCCTAAATGTACGAACTGCCAGTCGTTCGAGAGGCCATCCATGTAGCTGTACTGACACATGGGAGAGACTGCAATCCGATTGGGGAACGTTACGGAACGCTGCGAGAGTGGAGAGAAAAGATGGTCGGGGACGCGTGTCATTCCCGTTAGATGCCTTTGAGTCTGACAAAGTTCTGGAGCAATGGCGGTCATGCGCCGGTGGATGAAGTCTCCACGCCAGATGACTTTTTCATTTCTGGCAGTTCGGGCAGAAATGCGTGCTTCTGCCTCCGACCACGATCCGCTCAATCGTCGTCGAGCACGTCCGGCACGGCTCGCCTGTGCGCGAGTAGACGTAGTGGTGCAGCTGAAAGAATCCCGCCACGCCATCTGCATCCACGTAGTCCGAGACCGACGATCCGCCCAGCTGGATCGCCTTCTTCAGCACCTTCTGCAACGCCGCACGCAGCCTCGTCAGCTCGTCCCGTGTCAGCCGCCCGGCGTGTCGTCGCGGACGAATTCCCGCGTGGTGCAGTGCCTCATCGGCGTAGATGTTGCCGACTCCGTGCAGCAGCGACTGGTTCAGCAGCGCAGCCTTGATCGGCGTCTTGCGGTTGCGGAAGAGCGTGATGAAGTCCTCGACGCCGATCGTCAGCGGCTCCTTGCCCGGGCCTTCATACGCCTCGTGCGAGATCGAGAGGCGTCCGAAGCGGCGCGCATCGACGAAGCGAAGCTCCTTGCCGCCGCTGAGAGTCAGGATGGCGTGCGTGTGCGGTGGCACCGGCGTCTCGGGATCGGAGACCAGCAGCCGTCCCGTCATACCCAGGTGGACCAGAAACTGCGCGGTTGCTCCATCGGCCTGCGTCACGTCCGCCACGACTGTCTTGCCCACGCGCCGCACCCGGTCGATACGCGCGCCGGTCAAAACAGAGGCGATCTCCTCCGGCGACGACTTGAAGGTCTGCGGCTTGTTGCTCGTCCACACGCTGCGGACGCTCTGGCCGTGGATGCGCTGGTGGACGCCGTTGGCGACGGTTTCGACTTCGGGAAGCTCAGGCATTGCTGCTTAAGTATAGGTGCCGCACGTCGGGGAGAGATTCAGCAGGCTGCGCCACGGTCGGCGCGTTTGTTGCAGACCGGCATCTGCGCCGATGGCTATACTGGTCCGCGCTATGACGAAGACTCTTTCCTTTGCATCTTTCCTGTGCGCCGCAGTCGTGGGCGCGGTCTCTACCCTTGCCCCGGCAGAGACGCTGCTGGTGGCCAATCAGCATGATCAGAGCCTCAGCGTGATCGACGTCGAGGCGAAGAAGGTCGTCGCCACCATCCCCGTCGGCGGCGTCACCGGCCACGAGCTCGCCGTCTCGCCCGACGGTAAGCGGGCCTTCGTGCCCATCTATGGCAACGCAGGCGTAGGCCGCGCGGGCACCGACGGCACAGAGATCTCCGTCATCGATCTGGCCTCGAAGAAGATCGTCGGTAAGGTGGAGTTTCCCCACGGCGTGCGGCCGCACTGCGCCGTCTTCGGCTCGAACGGCATGCTCTACGTCACCACCGAGCTCGACAAGACCGTCAGCATCATCGACCCCAAGACGCTGAAGGTCGTCGGCGCTGTCCCTACCGGGCAGGAGCAGTCGCACATGTTCGTGCTCTCCCACGACGGCAAACGCGGCTACACCGCCAACGTCGGCCCGGGCACAGTCTCGGTGCTCGACATTCCGGCGAAGAAGACCGTGACCGTCATCCCCATCTCCGGCAACACGCAGCGCATCTCCATCTCGCGTGATGGCTCGATGGTCTTTACCGCCGACCAGAAGGCACCACGCATGGCCGTCATCGACACGGCCACTGACAAGGTCAAGGGCTGGATCCCGCTCGAAAGCCCCGGCTACGGTACCGTCCCCACACTCGACGGCCGCTGGTTGCTGGTGACGCAGCGCGATACCGGCAAGCTGGCCGTGGTCGATCTGAAGTCGATGAAGGTGGAGAAGATGATTGAGGTCGGCAAAGGCCCCGCCGAGGTCATCCTCAGCAAAGACGGCAAGAAGGCCTACGTCGCCTGCAACTTCTCCAACCAGATTGCTGTAGTGGATATCCCGACGTGGACGATGGAGGGCCTCATTCAGGCCGGCAACTTCTCCGACGGCATGGCGGTAGCCCCGTAGGAATGCGCCTGTTGATTGGCTGCAATCCCGATCATTCCCAGTGAACACAAGGAATCTGCTTTTGCCCGTTGCGCCGCCACCGCGCAGCGGGCCTTCAGCTTTAATGCTCAGCGCGCGCTCAGACGGACGATCGGCAGCAGGCTCGAATAATCATCCGTCCACACCCGCAGCTTGTCCTTCTGCACGATGAACTCCGTGTACGGTGACACTTCGGGCCGCGAGAAGAAGCTTTTGTCCGCCGTCATCACTACCCACTCCGCGCGAAACTCACCGCGCTCGTCGTTCGACGGCGAATTGACGTCCCGCACCTCCAGATGTGCTGCCTCGCCCAGCAGTGCAACCTCCGGCGCCAGGTTCAGATACTGGTTGGAGACGTGAACCACCAGGATGCCGTTGGGCTTCAGGTGTGAGCGGTACAGCTGCATCGCCTCGATCGTCAGCAGGTGCAACGGAATGGCGTCGCCCGAGAAGGCGTCCAGCGCCAGCACATCGAACTGCTGTGACGGCTCGTGGCTGAGTGAGGTGCGCGCATCGCCCGGCACGATCGTCACCTTTGCCGGGGAGTTGCTCAGGTACGAGAACAGGTGTCGCGCGATGGGTTCCACCTGCGGATTGATCTCGTAGAAGCGGATGCGGTCCAGCGGGTGGGTATAGGCGGCCACCGTTCCCGTGCCTAGGCCGATTACCCCGATGTGCCGCGGACTCGGCATTCCATAGCTGGTATCGCAGCAGAAGCGCAGCGCCAGCCCGATGCCCGAGTCCTTCGCATAGTACGTCGTGGGAATGTGTGCACCCTCCGACGAAAAAATCTGCGTGCCGTGCTGGATGGTGCCGTGCATCAGCGTGCGATACGGCACGTGCAGCGGATGAAAGTCCGCCTGCTTTACCCGCAGTGTGCCGTAGAAGTTCCGGACCTGGGCGATGGTCTGCTGACGAAAGCCGAGATGCAGGACCACGGCCAGAGCCAGCATCAGCACCGCCGCAGTCGACCAGAGCAGCCGCTGCGCCCAGCCGTCGTTCCACGTAGCGGCAAGCGCCAGTACCGCTGTCGCGAAGAACGCCAGCGCAAGGTCGTAGTTGGCCGAAAAAATCAGCGGAAACGCGATGCCGATCATGAATGTTCCGGCAGCGCCGCCTGCAGCGATCAGCAGGTAGAAGAGCGTAGCCTCCGACGAGCGCCGCGGTCGCAGCCGGTAGGCCTCGCCGTGACAGAACAGGCAGGCGACGAAGCACTCGAAGAGGAAGAAGGCAATGGTCAGCCCGATCGGCAGGGAAAAATCGTCCTTCGAGAGCGCATAGCCCAGGCTCGCCAGCATCAGCACCAGCAGGCGCACCACCAGGGGGCGCTGATACAGCACAGGCCGGTCGAACGCGATGATGAACGTCAGCAGGTAGACCGCGAGCGGTAGCACCCAAAGCAGCGGAATCGCCGCAATGTTGACCGTCAGGTGCGCGGTGACAGCCGACAGCTGCATGGCCGCAGCCATCGGCAGCAGGAACCACAACCAGCGGTGATGCGCAGGGCTGGCTGCGCCTTCCTCCTCCAGTGTTGAGGCATCGGGTATAGCTGTGGTGCCGTCCGTGCTCCTGCCTCCTGCTGTAATGGCGAAGACCAGTGCCACGAACAGGACGAATCCGGCTGCCCACAATCCGCGTTGCATCCTCAGCGTGATGTGCGGCTCAATCAGGGTGGGAAAGGCGATCAGAGCGAGCAGCGACCCGGCGTTCGATAACGCAAACAGCCGGTACCAGACCGGGGCGGCCTCTCTCCCTGTCGACTCTCGCTCCGATAGCCACCGCTGCAGCAGTGGGCTGGTGGAGGCCAGCACCAGGAAGGGAAGTCCTATGGAGCGCGTCAGCGTCCAGAAGATCGTTACGACCGGATGCGAGGTGTTCGCCGTGCCGGAGGCAAGCAGCATCGAGAGCGCCAGAATCACCACGGCAACCGCGACCGTGGCCATATGAATACGGAACTGCCTGCCTCCACGATGCGTCAGCCAGTGGGCGTAGAGATAGCCCAGCAGCAGCGCCGCCTGGAAGAACACCAGGCAGGTAAGCCATACCGCGGACGAGCCTCCCAGGAGCGGAAGGATCTGCTTGGCGGACATCGGCTCGATGACAAAGAGCAGGAAAGCCGAGAGAAAGGCAGTGGTTCCGTAGAGGACGCGCGTCGAGGGCATGATGTGAGTGGAGCAAGCATACGTGAGCCCGCCGCGGCGGTGTCCGGGATTTTTCTCCCCTGCCCTGCAGCAGAATGCCCGCATCTCCATAGGCCACTCCGGCTGCGGGACGCGATATGATGGACGAGGCGCGTTTTTCGCCTGGAGCAGGTTGCACGGCATGCCAGCGCAATCAGGCCAAAGAGAAACTCCCCGGAAACAACAGACGTTTGGAGAGCGAAGACATCGTGAGTCAGCCGAAATCAGCGGTCATTTTGGGCGCCCAGTGGGGCGATGAGGGTAAGGGCAAGATCGTCGACGTGCTTTCGGAGCGCTTCTCCGTCGTGGCTCGTTACGCAGGCGGCCACAACGCCGGACACACCGTCATCATCTCCGGCAAAAAATTTGTGCTGCACCTCATCCCCTGCGGCGTGCTGCGCGAGGGCTGCAAGGGCATTATCGGCAATGGCGTCGTGTTGGACCCCGCGGCCTTCCTCGCCGAGGTCAAGATGCTCAAGGAGCAGGGCCTCCCGGTCAACGGTCAGCTCTTCATCTCCAACCGCGCCCAGGTCATTCTGCCGTATCACCGCATGATCGAGCTGGCCGCCGAGACCGCCCCCGGACGCACGAAGATCGGCACCACCCGCCGCGGCATCGGCCCGGCCTACGAAGACAAGATCCACCGCAACGGCCTGCGTGTCGTCGACCTGTTGAACCCCGCTCTGCTGCGCACTCACATCACCAACGCCTGCCACGAGAAGAACACCATCGCGCACGCGCTGTTCGGCACCGAGCCGCTGGACCCCAAGTCGATGTACGAGGAGTACGCCCGCTTTGCCGACCAGATCGCTCCGTTCGTTACCGATACGGCCGTTCTGCTCAACGAAGAGCTGGACAGGGGCGGCAGTGTGCTGTTCGAAGGCGCGCAGGGCGCCCTGCTCGACATCGACCATGGCACCTATCCCTTCGTGACCTCGTCATCAGCCACGGCAGGCGGCGCCGTCATTGGTACTGGTGTCGGCCCGACCAGGATCGGCACCGTCATCGGCGTAACCAAGGCTTATGTCACTCGCGTCGGTGAGGGCCCGTTCCCCACCGAGGACAAGTCCGTCGCCGGCGAAGAGCTGCGCGAGCGCGGCCAGGAGTACGGAGCCACCACCGGGCGTCCGCGCCGCTGCGGCTGGCTCGACCTGCCCCTGCTGCGCTACTCCAACATGATCAACGGCACCGAGTGGCTGGTCATCACCAAGCTTGATGTGCTGGATACCCTCGAAGAGATCCCGGTCTGCACTGCCTACAAGATCAACGGCAAGATCACGGATGTCATTCCCGCCGATATCCGCGGCTTCGACGAGATCCAGCCGATCTACACCAAGCTGAAGGGCTGGAAGAGCTCGACCGTGGGAATCACCGAGTGGGACAAGCTTCCCAAGGCTGCACAGGACTACCTCGAGTTCCTCGAGAAGGAGTCCGGCGCCAAGGTCGGCATGGTCTCCACCGGTCCCGACCGCGAACAGACCATGACGCTGCCTGCCTTTGACGCGGCGCTGAAGGGATAAGGAGAAGGGCGATGCTGAGCTTTACGGTACGAATGCGTTTCGAGCCCCGTGATCACGAAGAGATCGTCGTGATCCTGCGCGAACTGACGACGTCTTCGCGTCAGGAGCCGGGTTGCGTAAGCTACATCGCCCACTTCATCGAAGGAGATAACGGCACAGTGCTGATCTATGAGCAGTACAAGGATCAGGCCGCGCTGGATTTCCACCGCGAGACGCCGCACTTCAAGCAGTACGCCATCGGTGGCCTCTACCAGAAGATGCTCGAACGTCACGTGGAGAATCTGAACGCGGTCAACTGACCGGTTCGTTTCCCCCGTTTGAATCTTTCGTAATATCTCATAGCAGCCACCAAAGTTCTTTTGACTCTGACAGGGAAGCGGTCTACCATCCGGTACGCCATGGTATCCCGCGCCTCATTTCGCAGAGTTACCTCCCCCCACTCAGCCCCGTCTTCATCCGTCATGACGGCGGTTGTTCTGCTCACCTGTTTCGTTGCCCTGCTTAGCGCACAGCAACAGGCCTTTGCTGCGGAAAAGCCCCACGAAAAGAAGCACGATGTTAAAAGGCACGTAGAAGCTCTTGAAGAGCAGTGGCGCAAGGCGCAGCTCGCAGGCGATGTGGTCACGATGGACAAGATGCTGGCCGACGACTTCATCGGCATCTCCATGTCCGGCCAGGTCAACACCAAGGCGCAGCAGCTGGAACGGGTGAAGACGCGCAAACTGGTTCTCACCAGGGTTGATCTGAGCGACATGAAGGTCAAGCTGGTCGGATCGGTGGCCATCGTTACCTCGCAGGCCGCGGTCGAGGGGACCAACGACTCCGAACAGATGCATGGCCTCTTCCGCTACACGCGTATCTATCAGCGTCTACCGAATGGCGACTGGAAGATCACCAGCTTCGAGGCTACGCGCATTCATTCCGATAAGAGCGGCGGAGAGAAGAAGGCCGGGCCTGCAGCACCCAGTTCCAGCGGGCTGCGCGGCGATGCGAAGCCAGGATTGGGCCGATGACAGACCTACAGATCGATCCTCGAAAGATCGTTCTGCGATGGAGGGATGGTAAAGATTAGCTCAGCGAGCCCGTGAAAGGAATCGGGGCTGTAAAGACAATCAGGCCGAGGCGATCTTCGACTTGAACCGTCCATCTGGTGCAGCAGGCTTCGCCGACTGGGAGTCTGCCACCGTACTGACGGGAAGATTGAGCGCCAGCAGGCGCCGAAACAGCGAACGTGTCGAGCCCGTGAGACGGGCATCCTCGGATTCGTGAGGAAAGAGCGTAATCGATGGCTCGGCCATCCCGGAACGCATGATCACGCTCTCGCGGTGCGAAAGATTGGCGGACAGCAGATAAGGCCGGGGCTCAGCGGAGCGCGCTGATTTTACGTTGAACGATGGATCGGGACGGAGAGATGAGGGTGGAATTTTTGGCATCGTGGGCATTGGGGCCTCCGGAAACGACTTCTTATACCGGTTAGTTCGTGCGCCAGTGACTCATCAAGATCTGATGTTGGAGAAATTAGTAATGTTGTCCAGCCGATAACGGCCGGCTACTTAGGTTACTTAGCAGTGATTGCGTCGCGCAGCCTGGCCCAGGTGACGTCGAGTGTCTCCGGCAGTACGCGGGTCTCTGCGATCGTCGTCATGAAATTTGTATCACCGATCCAGCGCGGAAGTATATGGAGATGGATATGGCTCGCGACGCCTGCTCCCGCGGCCTCGCCCAGATTCATTCCCAGATTGACGCCGTCCGGGCGATAGACGCTCTTTAATACCGTCTCCATCTTCTGCCCCAGCTCGATCATCTCGTGCGCGGCATCCGGCGAGATCGCCGCCAGAGAATCGGTGTGCTGGTAGGGCAGCACCATCGCATGGGCGGTCGCGTAGGGAAAGGCATTCAGGCAGAGGAAGCAATGCTGCCCACGGTAAACGATATAGCTCGCTCGCTCGGCGATCTCCGGCTGCATGCCGTGTGCGATGGCATAATCGGTGGCGGCCAGCATATTGCAGAAAACGCAGTGCTTGTCTTCGGACTCAGGCCATCCTGCCAGCTCGGCGGGCACCCCGGAACGTGCCTTGGGGTCGGTGCGGGTGATGTAAGCGTAGCGCCAGGGTGTCCAGAGATGATCCATAAACTGATGTTAATAGAGAGAAGAGCAGAATCTCTCCATGCTGCAGGCAACGCTGAAATGGGTGAGGACAGTATCTCTGTCGCCGTTAGGCGACATGGCGTCAATGAATGATGAAGAATGATGAAAATGCCTGCTGATAATCGGTAGTTCGGTTGACGTATTGTGGTAGAGGTTCTATCGTTGTAGTTGAGCCTCTGCGTGTGGGACCCAAGTGCAGCCGCTCCTACGATAAGCCGTAAATTCCTCCGGTAATTGCGAGCTTGACCAGGAAATTCGAGATCGGCTCTCTTTATTTGAGAGATTGCCGGCGGTTTCCTTTGACAGGCAGCACGTCCTTCCGATGGAATGCTTGGGTCCTGGAGTACGCATTCACATGGTAGATAACCATCATCCCGAAACCGAGAGCAAACCCCTGACCACCGAACTTGAAGTCCTGGCGCCCGAAGCGACGGCCGAGAACACCGAGCTGTCTTCCGAACTCACCCCTAACCCGCAGCAGACCGCTCCTTCGAGCGAGACCGTAGCAGAGCCCGCAGCAACAGCAGCGGCGATTGCTACCTCCGAGACCGAAGAGCCCGATTACGATGCAGCCGACTTTGCTGAGGCCTTGGCTAACTTTGACCGCGAACAAGCGGCAGAGACCGCAGCCGCGCAGAGCTTGACGACCGAAGAAACGATCGTCACCGGCACCGTAGTCAAGATCACCGATAAGCACGTGGTGATCGATATCGGTCTGAAGTCCGAGGGATTGATTCCTCTGGACCAGGTTCTGGATGTGAACGGCCAGCCGAAGTTCCAGCCCGGCGACCAGATCGAGGTTGTAGTCGAGCGTGAAGAGGCAGAGGGCGGATACCTCGTCAGCTACGAGAAGGCTCTGCGCCACAAGGTGTGGGACACGCTCGAAGCAGCTGCCAACGAAAAGACCCCGGTGAAGGGCCTCGTCCTTAGCCGCGTCAAGGGCGGTCTGACCGTCGACATCGGCATCAAGGCCTTCCTGCCTGGCTCTCAGGTAGAGATTCGCCCCGTTCGCAACCTCGACGGCTACCTTGGTCAGGAGCTTGAGGTTCGCGTCATCAAGCTGAACAAGAAGCGCGGCAACGTCGTCATCAGCCGCAAGGAACTCCTCGAAGAGGATCAGAACGCCAAGAAGTCCGTGACGCTCGCGACCCTGGAAGAGGGTTCTGTGCTCACCGGAACGGTGAAGAACCTTACCGACTACGGTGCGTTCGTCGATATGGGCGGCCTCGATGGCCTGCTTCACATCACCGACATGAGCTGGGGACGCCTGACCCACCCGCGTGACCTGGTCAACGTCGGCGATGAGATCCAGGTAAAGGTCCTCAAGTTCGACAAGGATAAGCAGCGCGTTTCGCTCGGCTTCAAGCAGCTGACGCCTGATCCGTGGCTCGATGCCACCGAGCGCTACCCGATCGGTGCGCAGGTGCGTGGCCGCGTCCTCTCCGTCACCGACTACGGCGCGTTCGTCGAGCTCGAGCAGGGCATCGAAGGCCTGGTTCACGTCTCCGAGATGACCTGGTCCAAGCGCATGAAGCACCCGTCGAAGATGGTCAAGCCGGGCGATGAGGTCGACACGATCATCCTCAGCGTCAACCCCAATGACCGTCGCATCTCGCTGGGCATGAAGCAGCTGCAGGACAATCCCTGGGAGGCGCTCGAGGACAAGTATCCGATGGGTGCTGTCATCGAGGGTCGCGTCCGCAACCTCACCGACTTCGGTGCCTTCATCGAGATCGAGGATGGTATCGATGGCCTGGTACACGTCTCGAACCTGAGCTGGACCAAGCGCATCAAGCATCCTTCCGAGGTCCTGAAGAAGGGCGAGAAGGTCAAGGCTGTTGTTCTGGGTGTTGAGCCCGAGAATCGCCGCCTGTCGCTTGGTGTCAAGCAGCTCCAGCCCGATGTCTGGGATACGTTCTTCGCGCAGCATCGCGTTGGCGATGTGGTCAAGGGCAAGGTTCTGCGCACCGCGCAGTTCGGCGCCTTCGTCGAGATCGCTGAAGGTGTTGAGGGTCTCTGCCACGTCTCCGAAGCTGTTGACGAGAACAATGTTCCCGTCAGGCTGGAAGTCGGCGATGAGCACGAGTTCCGCATCGTCAAGATGAACCAGGACGAGAAGAAGGTCGGCCTGAGCATTCGCGCTGTGGGCGAAGAGGCCAGCCGCTCCGAGGTGGAGAGCTATAAGGAGCGCGATCACAAGGGATCGTCTTCGTCCTCCTCATCGAGCAGCACGACGCTGGGCGACCTCATCAACTGGAAGCGCTCGGAGTTCGGCGAGTAATCACCGACTCAACAAGCAAGATCGAAGGGCCTCCCGCATGGGAGGCCCTTTCGTATGTCCGCAGACTCACCAGGAGCTAGGATCGCCAGAAGCCGAGACGGTACAGACTGAAGGTCGCATCAATGTCTTACGTGGTCTTACGTGGTCTTACGTGGTCTTACGTGGTCTTACGTGGCACGCCACGCTGTGCAGCATGGTCATGCCTGGTTTCCTGGAACGGGGGCGTCCAGGTTTTGTCGATGGCGAAGCGTCGTTGTAGTTGCTCTCTGAGCCATATCCTGCGAAACAAGGTGGCTACGTCTCGCTGAGAAAAATCGAAGTACGGGTAACCAAGGCAAGTGGGCAGGCGGAAGATGCGATCGCACGTCCCCTATGCTTGCGTTTGTTGCAAGGATGGAGATTCCGGAATATACGAAAATAGCCTCTCGTCCATTGGGAAGAGAGGCTATTTGTGAAGCGAGTGTGTTTCTACGCCGAGACGGAGTGAAGCTCGTTGGAGTGAAGTGACTGCGGAAGCGGCATGGAGGCGATATCCGGAGCCTTGACCGTGGTGCGGCGCATCACCTCAAGCTCTGCGGGAGCAAAGAGCTCTGCAGGAATGCCACCGACGGCGACATATCCAGGCTCATCGCCCAGCGCCATGGAGATCTGGTTCCAGCGCAGGAAGGGAGACGTAGTCGGAAGCACGATGAGTCTGCGCTTGGGCTCCGGGAAGGCGAAGTACGCCGACCAGATGCAAAGTGTCGAGCAGATAGCAATTCCGCTGACGATGTTGACCACAGAGTTCATGTTTGAACCATGGGCAAGCCAGGCTGCGCGAATAAGATCTGTCGTTGCCAGAAATCCGAGGCCGAAGCTAACGCCGAAGATACGACTGAGATAGGAGAGTCCCATCGGACGAATGGCAAAGCAGACGAATAGCAGCAGGCAGAGTGTAAGAATGCTCGATGTCTGCTGAAGCTGCGTCACCATGGTGACCATGAACTTGGCGCCGGTAAGATGCGGACTGACCGCAACACCAATCGCCACAGCAATCGAGATTGCTGCAACCCAGCGGAAGACGAGCATTCCAAGCGTCTGCAGACCCTTGAGCGGAGCCATCGCGAGCTTAAAGATGCTGTAGATCACCAACAGCGAAAGAATCGACTCGATGGCGTATGTGATCCAGTACGTGTAGAAGTACAGCGGATAAGCGCGGTGCAATCCCAGTGTGCGAGTGCCAAACAGCAGCAATGGGATACAAATCATGGCAGAGACAACTTTGCACGACAACAGGGCAGTAAGATATGAAAATTTACCGGCCGCCTTACTGCGGATAAGCATAGTAAGCGCTACTCCACAGAGCATGGGCTCAAGGTAAGAGAGCAAATCCAGTAAGGTGTTCTGTGTTTGTGTCATTGTGTTCGTCTCCGTCCGACGACTACTTATTAAGCTAGCCCATCACCTGTGACGACACAATACTAATTTTTTAGCAAATGCAGAAAATTGCACAGTATTCCCAAAGCTTTTAGCGCATACCGCAGCCATTTGGATCGTCGGGGGCGCACATGGGGGTGGGCAGAGCCGAGTTGCGAGCGACGGAGATCTTGGAGGAGGTCGAAGCTGCCGAAATCTGTGTGGAGGCTGCTGCACCGGTGAGGACGAGGGCGACGACTGCTGCGCGGACGATGATGTTCTTCATGAGGATTTTTCTCCCTGGGTCTGAATGTCTAATCTTTTGAATCTGGATCGGTTAGCAGCTTTTTAGCGCATACCGCAGCCGTTTGGATCGTCAGGGGCGCACATGGGGGTGGGCAGAGCCGAGTTGCGAGCGACGGAGATCTTGGAGGAGGTGGAAGCTGCCGAAATCTGTGTGGAGGCTGCTGCACCGGTGAGGACGAGAGCGACGACTGCTGCGCGGACGATGATGTTCTTCATGAGGATTTTTCTCCCTGGGTCTGAATGTCTAATCTTTTGAATCTGGATCGGTTAGCAGCTTTTTAGCGCATACCGCAGCCGTTTGGATCGTCGGGGGCGCACATGGGGGTGGGCAGAGCCGAGTTGCGAGCGACGGAGATCTTGGAGGAGGTAGAAGCTGCCGAAATCTGTGTGGAGGCTGCTGCACCGGTGAGGACGAGGGCGACGACTGCTGCGCGGACGATGATGTTCTTCATGAGGATTTTTCTCCCTGGGTCTGAATGTCTAATCTTTTGAATCTGGATCGGTTAGCAGCTTTTTAGCGCATACCGCAGCCGTTTGGATCGTCGGGGGCGCACATGGGGGTGGGCAGAGCCGAGTTACGTGCGACGGAGATCTTGGAGGAGGTCGAAGCTGCCGAAATCTGTGTGGAGGCTGCTGCACCGGTGAGGACGAGAGCGACGACTGCTGCGCGGACGATGATGTTTTTCATGAGGACTACCCCTAAAGTGGTATTTACGTCTAAAAATTTTTCGCTGGACAACTGCGATGTCCTAACCATATGATGTGATCATCGATAAGTCCAACGTTATGAGTTATATAGTGAAGTATTAATGTTTTGAGATTACTGAAGTAATAAGGTATACAAGACCTGGTTTTCTTCCTTATTTCGAAGGATTGGACTCTTACTCGATCGGTTGGAGCGATAATCGCCCCAAAAAATGAAGCTGGTGGGTAGAAACCATTCAAGAGTGAGGCAGGCACAATCTTCAGTCAGGCCGTTGCAGCCGCTTGCAGCTCGGCGCGGGCGTGGCACTGCGTGGCTCTCATCTTCGAGAGCCACTGGATCGGGCTGAAGGCATCAGTAGGAAAGCTGCCAGGTGATATGTGGCGGCAGAGGTGGGCTATTCGGCGGCGGCGGCCACCGGTCTTGATTTGGCGATCTCGAGGAATCGCGCCAGCCGGTCCGGATCTTTGCGGCCTGGGGTAGCTTCGACACCGCTGGCGACATCTACACCCCAAGGCTGCATCAGCTCGATGGCCTGGGCGAGGTTATCCGGCTTCAGGCCGCCCGCCGCGATCAGGCGCAGGTTGCGGCAGTGGTTGCGAAAGACCTCGCGCGCGGATCTCCAATCGAAGGAGACACCGGTGCCGCCTCCCAGTCGCCCCACGCGGGAGTCGACGAGCACGCGATCCGGGCCGCCGGAGTTCCTCACCAGGTCAAGCTGGCTGGCGATGTCGAAACTTGAGTCGGCTGAGCCGTCCGCGATCCAATGCAGCGTCTGGACGAGGCCAAAGTTGAGTCCCAGCAGCTCGCGCAGACGTTCGATCAGCGCTGTATCGTGGCCGCCGTGCAGCTGGGCTGTATCCAGGCCTGCCTTCAGGGCGATCTCGGCGATCTCTTCTGCGCTGTGAGTGTAGAAGACGCCGACTTTTTCGATGTGCGACGGCAGGTGCGGCGTGATGGCGGCGACCTGTTCGGCGCTCATCTGGCGTTGGCTTTCAGCGAAGACGAATCCCAGTGCATCGGCGCCGAGTTCAGCGGCGAGAAGGGCATCGTCAAGGTTGGTGTTGGCGCAGATCTTAACCCACATGTCGGTTAGAACTCGCTCGCGTAGTCGCGGTCAAGCAGCAGGGCGAGCGTTCCCGCGGGGTCGGGTTGCCGCATAAGCGTCTCGCCGATCAGGAAGCCGTGATAGCCCACCTCGCGCAGCAGGCGGATATCCTCTGCAGTGCGAAGTCCGCTCTCGGCTACCTTGACGGTTTCGGCAGGCATCACCGAGACCAGCTCAGGCAGCAGCTCCGGATGCATGGTGAAGGTGCGCAGGTCGCGGCTATTGACGCCGATCATGTCGAAGCCGAGGTCGATGGCGCGATCCAGCTCGGCGCGGTCGTGCACTTCGCAGAGGACGTCGAGGCCCATCTGTACTGCCTCATCGCGCAGGTCGCTGAGCGTCTGGTCCTCGTGCGCGGCGACGATCAGCAGGATGCAGTCGGCCCCATAAGCGCGGGCTTCGAGGATCTGGAAGGGGTCGAGCATGAAGTCCTTGCGCAGGCAGGGAATGCTGACGACCGAGGACGCGGCCTCGAGGTCGGCGAGCGATCCCTGAAAGAACTCCTGGTCGGTGAGCACCGAGAGGCAGGCAGCGCCGTTTTCGGCGAATCCCTTGGCCAGCGTCGCAGGGTGAAACTCGGCGCGGATCAGTCCGCGGGAGGGGGAGGCCTTTTTTATCTCGGAGATAATGGCCGGCCCTGTTGCTGCGACCTCGCGCATGCGGGAGATAAATCCTCGCGGAGTGTGAGAGGCAGCTTTACGCTCTAGTGCGGCGATGTCTGCGGAGGCCTTGCGGGCGTTCACTTCCAGCAGGGTATGGGCGAGGATCTGATCAAGCTGCGTCGGCATGCGGTATCCCGGGCGGACCGTTGTGGAGCGCCCTCTTTAGATATTAGCTGATGCGGCGACTGGGGGCTTAAATGCCAAAAGGAGCGCATCGCGCTCCTTTTTCAATAAATCTTTTATGGTGCCGAAGGGGGGACTCGAACCCCCACACCCTTGCGAGTACATGGACCTGAACCATGCGCGTCTGCCAATTCCGCCACTTCGGCAACGGTCGTACACGCCCTGCCAGTAAGGCTGAACACTGTAACCGCGAGACTTTAGTCTTTCAAAAACCGGACCCAATGTCAATGCAGCTGAAGTCCGCGGGTATCCTCAGAGAGAAGCCAAACTCCCGGTTGGAATTTGCGTCTACTTGGTTTGAGAGTGAACAGGACCCATGAAAGAACAGATGAAGTCAGCAAAAACTCCTGCCGCTGTGCCTGCGGTGGAGACGATCCCCGCAGACCTTGCCCTTGAGGTTCGCAAGCTGGTGCACGACCTGAGCAATTCGCTCGAAGTCATCGTACAGACCAGCTATCTTCTGGGAACCCTGGATATGAAAGAACCGGGTTCGGAGTGGCTGCGCTTGATGGACGACGGTGTCCGTCGCGCCATGGAGACCAATCTGTCGCTGCGCGAGTTTATGAAGACCCACGCGCAGCGTTGAGTTAGCGCAGAGTTCAGGCCTTGCCGCGAGTCCGGGCTGCGGCCTTGGCTGGCTTCTTCGCCGCGCCGGCAGGCTTGGTGGCCTTGATCGGCTTCTTCGTAACGGCCGCTTTCTTGGGAACGGCGGTCTTTTTCGTCTTGGATTGAGCGGTCCTCTTTGTTGGGGCCGTCTTCTTTGCGCCAGCAGTCTTTATTGGAACAGTCTTCTTCGCGTTGCGAGCAGCCTTCTTCGCGACTATCGCCTTCTTCGCCTTTGCGGGAGCTGCGGCTTTGGCGGCGGCAGGCAGGGTGGCCAGCTTGCGGGTGTGCGTCTCTAATAGCTGATCGATCTGCTCCAGCAGGCGGCGCGTGTGCATCGGCTTCACCAGCATGTGATCGGCTCCCAGCTCCTGCCAGTCCTCATCAGCCATGGGGAAGGCTGTGAGCAGGGCGACGGCCGGGTGATAGGTGGCGGTGCGTGCGGCGGCGATCACTTCTGCGCCTGCCTGGTCGTTTTCCATGCGCATGTCCGTGATGACCATGTGGTACTCGTGGGAGCGCAGCTTCAGGCGGCCCTCTCGCGCGGACGCGGCGGTGTCGACATCGAAGCCGTTAATCTCAAGCACGGCCTTGAGCGTCAGCAGTACCGCAACTTCATCATCCACGAGCAATACACGACGCTTCATACACCGTCTCCTTGGAGGGAAAGAACCTGATAAAAGCTTGGAATTTGCGAGATACACCCACGGTTAAACGCACCCGCGATCCTTACGATACATGAGAACGATACATGAGATGGCCACTCGAAGTTGTTTCCCTCGCCTGCGAGGACAACAGCTGTCGGTACACCGGTCGGACGGTCTATCTTCCGTCTTTTCTGCTCATCCGTCCCGGCAAAACGGAGCGGAAGTTCGGGCCAATATGGCGGAACTCCTTGTCGCGATGTTTCCCTGGCGGCCTACATCGTTCCGTGAAGGTCCTGCATCCCAAGGAATGTTATACTTTTGTGTGCGGCGCCCCTGCCAAACATAGGGCCCGAAACCCATAACATTTACGCATGGCGAGCTTGAATGCCCGCTGTGGAGGCAAATATTCCACCGATCGATAAGCGCTCTGCCAAGTCATTTATTCGCACCAACGAACGGATCCGCGCCCGCGAAGTCCGTGTCATCGACGAGAGTGGGGAACAGTTGGGCGTCATGGCCCCCTTCGATGCCCTGAAGATTGCTCGTGAGCGCTCTCTGGATTTGGTTGAGATCTCTCCGAATGCCGTCCCCCCCGTCTGCAAGATTCAGGACTATGGAAAGTTCCTGTACGAGAAGGACAAGAGCGATCGCGCGGCGCGCAAGAAGCAGAAGGTCATCGTCATCAAGGAAGTGAAGTTCTCCGTTACGGTAGACGAGCACGACTACCAAACGAAGAAGAATATGGCTGTACGCTTCCTGGGCGAGGGCGACAAGGTGAAGGCCTCGCTTCGCTTCAAGGGACGCCAGATGGCGCACCGCGATCTCGGCTACAAGATCATCAACCGACTCATCCAGGACATCGGTGAGGCCGGCGTCGTTGAGTTCATGCCGCGCATGGAAGGCACCACGCTGCACGCCATTCTCGCGCCATCGAAGAAGGCCGAGCCTGCTCCGAAGAAGGTTGTGCCAGCTGCTGAAACCGCACCTGCGGTCGCTGAGGCATAAGGCTCTCGAACACGCAAAGACACCGAAGGCTCCCCGCGAAGGGAGCCTTTCATTTTGGTGGTGTCCTTTGAGAGAACCTAGGAGAGCAATTAGTTTTCTTTCTTAGCGCTGTCGTGCCTGTGTGACGTGCACATGCGCCTTAGGAGCGCGATCGTGTACGACCGGGGTACGAGTAGAGCGTGGCGTGGCCTGTCCTGGCTGCGCCAAAGCGAAAACAGGGCTGAACGCCAGAAGTATGGCCATGGAAATTTTCAGTCTCATACAAACGACCCCTTTCCGTTTCCATCTATCTGACGCGCTGGCACCGTGCCCGGATTCACATTACTGACCGTGCCGGGCTTGAGTGCTCGCACACCCTCAGCACATGCAGTATGGGCCTTAAATGGCGAAAATGAACCACCCATTTTGGTACACCCCGGTAGCTATTTGGTTACCGGGCAGCTGATTACGAAACGGTGATGGAGGCCGCTATCCTCAGCGTAATCAACAGAAAAGCATACTGATCTACGACCAGGTCGACGCGCTTGGAGAGCGGCATGCCGCCGCCGTGGCCGGCCCGCGTCTCCACCCGGATGAGGATCGGGTTGGCGCCTGCCTGCGCAGCCTGCAGCGCGGCAGCGTACTTGAAGCTGTGCGCCGGAAAGACGCGGTCGTCGTGGTCGGCCGTCGTAATCAGCGTCGGCGGATACGCCGTGCCCGGCTTCACATTCTGCAACGGCGAGTAGCGATAGATCGCCTCGAACTCTGCCTCGTTCTCGCTGGGCGCGCCGTAGTCGGTCTTCCACGCCCAGCCGATGGTGAACTTGTCGAAGCGCAGCATGTCCAGCACGCCTACGGCAGGCAGCACCGCGCCGAAGAGATCGGGCCGCTGAATCTCGCAGGCCGCCACCAGCAGGCCGCCATTGCTGGCTCCGGAGATCGCAAGTCTGCCGGACATCGTGTACTTGTTGGCAATCAGCCACTCCGCCGCGGCGATGAAGTCGTCGAAGACGTTCTGCTTGTTCTGCTTCGTCCCGGCGAGATGCCAGTTCTCGCCGTACTCCCCGCCGCCGCGCAGGCTGGGTTGTGCGTACACGCCGCCCATCTCCATCCACAGCAGGTTCGACGACGAAAACTCCGGCTGCAGCGAGACGTTGAAGCCGCCATAGCCGTATAGCATCGTGGGGTTGTTGCCATCCAGCTTGAGACCGCGTTTGTGGCTCACGAACATCGGCACCCGCGTGCCGTCCTTGCTGGTGTAGAAGATCTGCTTCGTCTCGTAGTCGGCGGGATGGAACTGCAGCTTCGGCTCGCGGTATGGCGTCGATTCGCGCGAGGCCATCTCCAGGCGATAGATCGTCGAGGGCGTCGTGAAGTTGGTGAAGAGGTAGAAGGTCTCCGTGTCCGTGCGCTTGCCGCCGAAGCCCGCCACGGTGCCGATGGCTGGCAGCGTGAGCCGCCCGATGTGATGGCCCTCCGGCGAGTGCAGTTCCACGATGTTCTGCGCGTCGGCCAGGTAGCTGGCGATCAGCGTGTTGTCGATCATGCTGACGCCGTCGAGATGATTGCGTCCCTCGGGGATGATCGTCTTCCAGTTCTCTCGCGCAAGGTCGTTGAGATCGACCTCGATTACGCGGCCGTTCGGCGCATCCAGCGTGGTGTGAATCCAGAAGCGCGTGCCGTCGTTGTCGATGGGCGAGTAAAGCGCGTCGGCCACCGACGCGATCGCGATCACCGGAGCATCCGGCTGTTGCAGATCCTTCACCGACAGCTCGTTCTTCGGGCTTGAGCCTTTCGCCTGGAGAAGAAGCAGGTAGCGGCCATCATCGGTGACGACGGCGCCCAGGTTCAGCTCGCCGTCGTCAGGACGATGGAAGACCAGCGTGTCTTCACTCTGCGGTGTGCCCAGCTTGTGAAAGAAGACCTTGTGAAAGTAGTTGGTCGACTTCAGCGCATCGCCTTCGGGAGCATCGTAGCCCTCGTAGAAGAAGCCGCTGCCGTCCTTCAGCCACGAGGCCGAGCTGAACTTCGACCACGCGATCACATCCGGCAGATCCTTGCCTGTCGTCACGTCGCGGACGTACCACTTCATCCAGTCCGATCCGGCATCGGCGATAGCGTAGGCCGCCAGCATGCCGTCGTCGGAGACGCTGAGGCCCGCGATCGCCACCGTGCCGTCGGCCGACATCGTGTTCGGATCGAGCAGCACGTTCGGCGTCCCGTCGAGTCCCTCCGTCCAGTAGAGGGTGTTCTGGTTCTGCAGGCCGCTGTTGTGTGAGTAGAAGTAGCGCGTGCCCTTGCGCCGTGGAACCGTGTAGCGCTCGAAGTTGATCAACTGCATCAGGCGGTCGTGCATCGCCGCACGCTCCGGCACGGCATCCAGCACTGATCGTGTCAGCGTGTTCTCTTCTGCGATCCACGCGGCCAGCTCCGGCGCGTCGAGATCCTCCATCCAGCGATAGGGATCGGCGACCTGCACGCCGAAGTAATCGTCCACCTGGTCGTCTTTGCGGGCCGTGGGGTAAGTGAGCTTCTGCGCGGAGGGGAGGGAAGTGTCGTCAGCGGTCATCATCATGCGTATCTCTGCTGGCACTATATCGTGCGGCGCAGAAGCGTGCAGGACACCGGCCTTGCCATACACTTTCGGCATGGGCCTTCTCTTCCGCGCGGCTTCGTGTGGCGTCATGTTAACGGGCTGCGCCTTCGCGCAGAGTGCAGCTCCGCCACAACAGCCAGCCCCGCAGCAACAGCAGCAGCCCGACCAGCAACAACCGACCAGCCGTATACCTTGCGCTCGCAGGCCAATGTTGTGCTGGTGCCTGCCACGGTGCGCACGAAGAAGGGCGAGATCATCTATGCGCTCAAGCCCGAGCAGTTTGTCGTCGAAGACAACGGCGTGGCGCAGAAGATCCAGATGGACGAGGACACCGATTCACTCGGCCTGACGCTGGTGGTGCTGGTGCAGTGCAGCCGGAGCGCCGTCGCGCAGTATGCGCGCATCTCCGGCCTCGGCACCATGGTGGAGTCGCTGGTGGGCGGCGCTCCCCGGCAGGTCGCCGTGGCCAGCTATGGCAAAGAGGCGACCATCCTGAGCGATTTCACCGACCAGGCGGATGAATCCTCGGCAGCCCTCAAGAACCTTGAGCCCTGCGACGACAGCGAGGCCGCGACCTTCGATGCCGTCGCCTGGGCCACTGCCATGCTCGAAGAGCACAAGGACCACAACCGCCACGCCATCCTGCTCATCAGCGAGACCCGCGACCACGGCAGCCACAAGAAGCCTGCCGAGGTGATCGCCGCGCTGGGCAAGACCAACACCGTCGTCGATGCCGTCTCCTTCTCGCCCGGCAAGAGCGAGATGCTCGACAGCCTGCGCTACGGCGGCGGCTCCGGCATGCTGGGGTTGATGGTCATGGCCGTCAACGCGGCCAAGAAGAACGCTCCCAAGACACTGGCCTCGCTCTCCGGCGGCGAATACATCAACTTCACCACGCAGAAGGGCTTCGACAACGGCCTGCACCAGCTGGGCAACCGCATCCACAACTACTACCTGCTCAGCTTCACGCCGCAGCCGGCGGACAACGGCCAGCCTGCGCCGGGGCTGCACAGCATCCACGTCACTGTGCCCGATTATCCCGATGCGAAGATCGACGCACGCCAGAGCTACTTCGCCGGAGCGCTCGACGGCGCATCGACGGACGTGCCGGATACTCCAGACCCGCCGAATTCTCCGGGACCAAGGTAGCGCAACCCAGCGCAAAGAGAACGGCCGTCCCGTGTAACCGGAACGGCCGTTCTTCTGTTCAAAACGATTAGTCGAGAGGCGGAAGGTTGATCGTAGCGCCTGCAGAGATCTTGTCCGGGTTGGCGATACCGTTGTGCGACGCAATCTCTCCGTACTTGTTCGCGTCGCCGTAGAACAGCTTGCTGATCTTCGAGAGGCTATCGCCCGACTTGATCGTGTACGGCTGATCGTCGCCACCGGTGGTTGCGATCTCATGCTTCAGATCGGCGTAGGTCGGGTCGGCCTTTTTGATCGCGTCCCATACGCGGTTCGCGACGACCTTTGAAGGCACGCTCGCCTTGATGTGAAGCTGCTCCCCGGCCAGGTCGACTGCTTCGACCTTCGCACCATACTCACCGAAGCTTTCGATCGTGGAGATGACGCCGCTGTACTTCGATTTAAGCTGTTCCAGATCAGCCATAGATTCTCCTTCATCGCCGGAGCGTTTCCGGCTTGGGTTTGAGGGTTGCTGTTTTGGCTTACGAGATAAACTTGCCGAGGATCTGCTGCGCCAGTCCGCCCATGCCGCCCTGTTCCGTCGTGGCGGTTGCCGTGGCGGTGTTGCCGTTCGCAGCGAAGTGCTGAACGACCATGGGAAGGATGATGGCGAGCGCCGAGCTGACCACTGCGGGCGAGACACCCGCGTGCTCTGCCGTTTTTTCAATCAGACCAGTGGAACCGAGACCCTGCTCCACCTGCTCCGGAGTGGCTGTGGCGGCCTGTCCGTTCATCCAGCTGCCGATGTGGTCAGCCATGCCGTTGGACTTCAGGCTCGCCAGCACGCCCTCGATGCCCTCTGGATGCGCCGTCAGCGCCTGGATAAACCCTCCGGCCACCTTGGCCTGGTCTCCCTGTGATGCGTCCCCTGCCTGCCCTGCGAGCTGCGAAATCGTGTCGAGTATTCCCATCGTCGTTCTCCTCGCGTTTCGTTTTTAATTAGTTGCCGCTGGCCGGAATCATAGTCCGAGCGCAGGGCACTCATGTTACCCCATCGCAAATTCTGCTGGTTTGACGTTGGAGGCGGCCAACGGCCCGCCGGGTTGGCCGCAACAGTTTGCATACCGCGAACTTATGCGCCCTCGTGGGGCGTTTGCTCTCTCTTGGGATACGTATGCGCCTCGCCTGGGGTGACGGTAGACTGGCAGCATGAGCGATTCAAAGACAGCCATCTCGACCACAGAGGCCCCTGCGGCCATCGGACCCTACTCGCAGGCCGTGCGCGTGGGCAGCACCCTGTATACCTCCGGGCAGATAGCCCTGGACCCGGCGACCGGCCAGGTCGTCGACGGCGGCATCGAGGCCCAGACCACTCGCGTCTGCGAAAACCTGAAGGGAGTGCTTACTGCGGCCGGCGTTGACTTCACCCGCGTCGTCAAAACCACCGTCTTCCTCAAGAGCATGGCAGACTTTGCTGCGATGAACGCCATCTACGCCACTTACTTCGCGCCTGCGGGCGCTGTTGCTCCCGCGCGCTCCACCGTCGCCGTCGCCCAGCTGCCCAAGGATGTGCTGGTCGAGATCGAGGTCATCGCCACGCTGTAACCGTGCAGCCTGCTACACCATCTAATCGTCAGAAGACGGGGGAGAGATGATGACCGAGACAAATACTTCAAAGCACAAGATTCACAAGACCGAGGCGGAGTGGCGCGAACTGCTGACGCCCGAGCAGTTCTACGTGATGCGCGAAAAGGGGACCGAGCGCGCCTTTACCGGGGCACTGCTCAACAATCATGACTCAGGAACCTACACCTGTGGCTCCTGCGGCGCGGGGTTGTTTACCTCGGACAAGAAGTTCGACTCCGGCAGCGGCTGGCCAAGCTTCTGGCTGCCCATCTCGGCGGACGCGATCGAGGCCCACGAGGACAACAGCCACGGCATGCGCCGGATTGAGGTCACCTGCGCCAACTGTGGCGCGCACCTGGGACACATCTTTCCGGATGGCCCGCAGCCCACAGGCATGCGCTACTGCATCAACAGCGCCTCGCTGGGATTCGACAAGCAGTAAGTCGCCTCGACAGGCAGTTTAGGAAGAGACAGGCAAGGGCCGAGGACTGCACAAAGCAATCTCTCGGCCCTTGCCTTTTTAAACTAAGTAGGCAGGACGAAATAAGCAGGACGTAAGCGAAGATATTTTAATAAACAGGAAAAGCCCCAGCCCGCGATGTAGCGGCTGGGGCAAATTTTTTGTGCCTTCAAGATGGCCTCCGGAGAGGCCGCGATGGCTTAGCCCTTAACGATCTTGCCGGTCTTGATGCAGCTGGTGCAGGCGCGAACACGCTTCGAGGTTCCCTCGACGACGGCCTTGACCGACTGCAGGTTCACGTTCCAGCGACGGCGGGTGGTGTTGTGGGCGTGCGAGATGTTATTTCCGAACTGCGGACCCTTGCCGCAAAGATCACACTTCTGAGCCATGGCTTACTCCAATCTTTTGTTCGCAGAGCCTCCTCAAGCAGGTTCGATCCAGAAGATCGTAACCACTGCCGTCCGGGAAATCCTCGTATGTTCGGGATGCCCGGTCTGCGGAGGTGGCAGGCGTTGAAACACTGCCGCGTCAAGCTGCAGACACTTTTGTCATTCTAGCACTACCCGCAGCCGGATCGCCACCCCTGTCTCACTTCTTCCGCTTTTTCGCCTCAGGAAAGTCCTGTTTGCCGATTGAAACTCCGGGTGTCTATAGTGGTCACAACTCAGCGGACGCCGCCCAGGCTGAATTTTGTGCGGCAAAATTGCAAAACGGAAAGCCACATGATGAGTCTTTCCTCTATGAGCCGCAGCCTCACGGGGCACGGCAGGGCTGGAGTTTCTTGATGAACCGACGTGATGTCCTCAGGCTGCTGGGCTCGACCGCAGCTATCTCTGCACTTCCTCTGGAAGCAATCTCTCTTATTCAGACGGCGCACGCGCAGGTGGCCCAGGCGCCGGGCCTTAAGACCCTCAATCCTCATCAGAATGAGACAGTTATCGTCATCTCCGAGATGATCATCCCGGAGACCAATACCCCCGGAGCAAAGGGCGCCAAGGTCAACGAGTTTATCGATCTGCTGCTGACCGCATGGTACGACCCGTCCGATACCAGGGTCTTCCTCGACGGTCTGACCGCCGTCGATACCCAGAGCCGCAAGCAGTTCGGCAAGGACTTCACCGCCTGCACCGCCGATCAGCGGACGCAGATGATGCACGCCATGGACGAAGGCGCTATGCAGTTCGCCACGGCCCTCAAGGCTTCGCCTGCGCGGACCAAGGTCTCGCTTGAGCAGACCACCCCGCCTCCCACAAATTTCTTCTACACCATGAAGAAGCTGACGCTGGCCGGCTACTACACCTCGGAGATTGGCTTCGAGAAGGAGCTGGGCAAGTTCATCATTCCCCCCGGTCACGAAGGCTGCGCTCCGTTGGATTCGGCGGTGGCGCAATGAACATGCAGACACAGAAGTCGAACACCTACGACGCTATCGTTATCGGCTCGGGCATCACCGGCGGCTGGGCCGCCAAGGAGCTCACCGAAAAAGGCCTCCAGACCATCGTGCTTGAAGCCGGGCAGAGCATCGTCCCCGAGCGCGACTACGTGGAACACGTCCCCACCTGGGACATCAAGTTCCGGGGTATGCGCGACCGCAAGTACGAGGCCGTCAACCAGCCCATCCAGCGCCACATCGGCGATGAGTGGAACTCCAAGTTCTTCGTCAACGACATCGAAAACCCCTACACCACTCCGCCCGACCAGCCCTACCTCTTCCTGCGTGGCCGCCACGTCGGCGGACGTTCCGTGATGTGGGGCCGGCAGAGCTATCGCTGGAGCGACCTCGACTTTGAGGCGAACCTCAAGGACGGCCACGGCGTCGACTGGCCCGTCCGCTACAAGGACGTCGAGCCCTGGTACGACTACGTGGAAGACTTCATCGGCGTCACCGGCCAGGCCGAGAATCTTCCGCAGCTTCCCGACGGCAAGTTTCTCCCGCCGATGGAGATGAACTGCGCCGAGCTGGTGATGAAGGATGTCATCGCACAGAAGTTCCCCGATCGCCGCCTGACCATCGGACGTACCGCGATTCTCACCGTGCCGCATCGCGGCCGCGCAGCCTGTCACTACTGCGGCCCGTGCGCCCGCGGCTGCATCACGCGCTCCTACTTCAGCAGCATTCACTCCACGTTGCCTGCGGCAGAGGCGACAGGCAAGCTCACCATGCGTCCCTTCAGCGTGGTGCATAGCCTGATCTTCGACCCGAAGACACGGAAGATCACCGGCGTCCGCGTCATCGACGGCCAGACGAAGGAGGCGATGGAGTTCCACGCCAAGGTCGTCTTCCTCTGCGCCTCGACGCTGGAGTCGGCACGCATCCTGCTGAACTCGGCGACACCGGAGTTCTCGACCGGCCTCGCCAACTCGAGCGGCGAGCTGGGCCACAACCTGATGGACCACATCATGGGCGGCGGCGCGACCGGCATCATCCCCGGCCACGAAGACCGTCAGCAGATCGGCAACCGTCCCAACGGCATCTACGTGCCGCGCTTCCGCAATGTGAAGGACAAGCACCCCGGCTTCGTCCGTGGCTACGGCTTCCAGGGCGGTGGCGGTCGCGACGATTGGGGCCGTGGCAGCGAGATGCTGGGCTTCGGTGCCGACTTCAAGCACACCCTGCACCAGCCGGGTCCATGGCGTTTCACCTTCGCCGGCTTCGGTGAGTGCCTGCCGAATCACGAGAATCATCTCGAGATCGACAAGGACAAGGTCGACGCGTGGGGAATCCCAACCATGAAGATCAGCCACAAGTGGCGCGAGAACGAGTACGCCTTGCTGAAGGACATGCAGGTGACAGGCGCGGAGATGCTCGAGGCCGCGGGAGCCAAGGACATCACGCTGCGTGAGACTCCGTCGGCCCCGGGTGAGGGTATCCACGAGATGGGCAGCGCCCGCATGGGACGCGATCCGAAGACCTCGGTGCTCAACTCCTGGAACCAGGCGCACGATATCAAGAACCTGTTCGTCACCGACGGCTCGTTCATGGTCTCGTCCGCCTGCCAGAACCCGTCGCTCACCTACATGGCGATGACGGCGCGCGCCTGCGACTACGCCGTAAAGCAGATGAAGAGCGGCGACCTTTAGGTCGCCGCTTCAACTCAATCTAAAAATTACTTTCCGAGAACCTGGCCGGCGATGGGCGTACTGCCCTGCGCCGGCGTCTTCGGCGCGCTCACCACCAGCGCCACCGAAGCCAGCACAATCACAACGGCCACTCCCTGGCTGAACGACAGAGGCTCATTCAGCAGCAGCCATCCCAGCACCACCGCCACCAGCGGGTTGATGTACGCATACGTCGCCACCGACGAGATCGACACATTTCGCAGCAGGTACGTGTAGGCGGTATAGCCTGCCAGCGTTCCGAAGATGGCGAGAAACATCACCGCCAGCCACGGCCCCTTGCTCGCATGCGAGGACTGGAAGCCCCCGGTCCCCAGCCCGACGAGGACGTCGATGGCGCCGCCGATCATCATCTGCCACGCCGTGCACACCAGCGCCGGAGCCTGGAACTGCGTGCGGCTCAGCAGAACCGAGCCCAGTGCCCATGCAAAAGCAGCGACGATCAGGCCGATCGCCGCAGGCGTTGCGCTCTGCACCGGCAGGCCCTCGCGCACGCTCTGCCGCAGCAGCAGCGCAATGCCCGAAAAGCCAAGAACGATGCCGATCCTACTGGAGAGCGTCGGTGAGGTGTTCCTGGTGAGCAGGGCCTCCAGCACGGCCATAAACAGCGGAATCGTGGCGATGATCAGCGCCGTCAAACCTGCTGGCAGCTGGCGTCCGGCATAGCTCAGCAGCAGCGTGTTGCAGGTAAACATCAGCAGGCCGAGGCCGGTCACCCGCGTCAGGTCGCGCCGTCCGATCTTCAGCGACGATCCACGCACTGCCAGCACTGACAGCAGGATGCCTCCTGCGATGAGGTAACGGATGCCGGCCACAAACGCCGGATGGATCGTCTGCACGGAATATCGAATGGCCACGAAGGCCGATCCCCAGCACAGATACACACAGGCAAAGGCGAGCACGATGCGCAATGTGCGTCGCCGTGAAAGTCCGTTATCGTGCCTGTCGAGGATCATGCGTGGGCCATCGGCCAGGATCAGGCAGGCTTGGTGAAGAGCTGCATATCGCCATTTGTCCTGGGAAGAGAATTGTATCGGGCCACACGGAACTCTGCCCAGAAACCGATCCAGCGCGGGTCCCGCTGCAGCTCCTCGCCCAGCGCGAGAATCATCTGTTCGCGCACCCTGGCGTACTTCGGGTCGTCGATCAGGTTGACCGCGTCATCGGAGTGCATGTCGTACAGCTCGTCGCTGGGCGAACTGGCGTTGTAGGCGTAGAGAAAGTGTCCGCCGTCGGGCGTGCGATGCTGCAGCCCGCAGGCAAAGTTGACGCCCACGTGCCAGCCGCCGAAGAACAGCAGGTTGCTGTGCCGCGTCACCGGCTTTACCCGCCAGCGCAGGCAGCAGCGAGACGCCGTCGAACTTCGCCTCAGGCTGAATGCCAGCTGCGTCGAGGATCGTCTGCGACAGATCGAGCAGCGAGATCGAATCGGAGACAACCTTCGTCTGCGAACCACCCTGCGGCTTGACGACAAATGGCACGCGCAGCACGTCGGGATACAGGTACACGCCCTTATCGACCATGGCGCGGCGGCCGTTCATCTCGCCGTGATCGCTGGTGAAGATCACCAGGGAGCTCTCGTACAGCCCCTGTTTGCGCAGCTCGTCGAGAAAGAGTCCGATAGCGCGATCGACCACCTCCATCTGCAGGATGTACGCCACGCGATAGTCGATCAGCGTCTGCGGATCGTAGATGCCCCAGTACTTGCGATAGACATCGAGGATCTCCGGCTCGTTCTCCCACTTCTTGAAGTCGCGCTTGCGCGAGGCTTCGTAGGAGCTCGGTAACGTCATCGCGCTGCGCAGCTCCTTCTCGCGCTGTTCATAACCTGCCGGGATCGAGAAGGGCTGGTGTGGATCGAAGATGTCGAGCTGGTGGTAGATGGGATGCTTGCCCGGGTTCTCCGTCTCCAGCAGCGAACGCAGTGTCTCGACCGAGCGCTTGGCCAGGTAGCAGGAGTAGTGCGCCTCGAACGGAAACGGCTTGCCGTCCTCCTGCACGATCCAGCCACCGGCGGAGTTGCCGGGCGTCTTGCCGTCCTGCATGCGGAAGACGATCTCGCGGGAGTACTTCTGCGGCTTCACGCCAAGGCTGCGCTGGTACGCAAGAAAGCCCTCGTCGTCGAAGACCGGCGGCGACCAGCGATCCCACGGCTGGTCGTTCTCGCCAAAGGCGTCGAGAAACTTCTGCGTGCCGACGTGGCCCTTGCCCGACTGGCGCGTGAGATAGCCAGCGGCCTTCAGGTACTCGGGGAAGATGGTGTCTGTGGGACGCAGCTGCGTCTCCAGCCCCTCAGGCGCCCGCTCGCCGTTGCCCTGGATGTAGCTGTAACGCCCGGTGAGATACGACGCCCGCGACGGCGCGCACAGCGGCACCGTGCAGAAGGCATTTGAGAAGAACGTACCGTCGGTCATCAGCGACCGGATGTTCGGAATCTTGACGTGCTTCGAGAGCGGGCGATCCGGGTGATACAGATCGGGGCTCACCATGTCTGCCGTGATCAAAAAGATGTTTGGCTGTTTGCCCGCGCCGGTGCGATGAAACGGCCCAACGCCGGTGCGCGGCTGGATATATGAGCGATCGCCCGAATCGGGCGCCTGCGCGGAGGTGCTGCCTGCAAGAAGCGCGGCGGGGGCCATGCCAAGAAAGTGTCGGCGATTCATAAGGGTAAAAAATACGCCCCCGGGTGGATTGATGTAAAGCATTACATCCGCGTCATCCGGCCTTGCTCTTAAGCCGTGCGACGGAACCCGTTGATGCACGCGGAACAAGATACGGCGAGATGACCGCAGGCTCGTGCTCCAGGCTCTCGTTGCGGCTGGCCTGCAGCGCATAGAAGGCGCGCGTGGCGATCTCCTTGCGCGAGAGGTGCAGCGTGGTCAGCGCGGGATGCACCACCTCGCAGACGAACAGGTCGTCGAAGCCGATCAGCGAGACCTCGTCCGGCACGCGGCGCTCCAGGCGGCTCGCCGTCTCCAGAAAGCCGATCGCCATCATGTCGTTTGAGCAGACCAGTGCTGTCGGCGCGTTGCGCATCGTGAAGAGCCGCTCCGCGGCAAAGCGTCCGCCGGTGAGGCGGTGGTCGCCTTCAAAGATCCATTCGTCGCGCAGTGAGAGATCGCAGGCCTTCATCGCCGCGAGAAACGCCTTGCGGCGGCGGTTGGCCGAGTTCTGCGTCACCGGCCCGGCAAGGAAGCCGATCTTCTTATGCCCCAGCATGCGCAGGTGCTCGATCGCCTCGACGAAGCCTTGAATGTAATCGACCGTCACAGTGCGAAAGTCCCCGGCCAGCGCGGGTTGATTGAGAAATACGACGGGCACATCGGCCGAGCGCAGCAGTTCGATGGTGGCGTTGCTCACCTCGGAGGTGAAGATGGCCAGCCCGTCGATACCGCGCTCGAAGAAGCGCCGCACTGCGGCGACGAGACGCTGCTCGTTGTAACCGGTATTGGCGATGGTGACGTCGATGCCGTGCTGCGTGGCGAGGAGTTCGAAGTGTTCGATCAGGTCGGGGAAGAAGGGATTGCGGATGTCGGAGACGATGATGCCGAACAGGTTGCTGCGCCCGGAGCGAAGACATCGCGCGCTGCTGTTGGGGCGATAGTTCAACTCCTCAATCGCAGCCCGTACTTTTGCGGCCGTGTTCTCCCGCACCTTACTCGAGGAGTTGATGACCCGCGAGACGGTTGCGGTGGAGACACCGGCCCTTCGGGCGACCGCAGCTATATCCATGAATGACCCGCCAGATGCAAAGATGTGCTGCTCAGTATAAGTAAGCGACGGCGACACGAATGGCAAGTCTCTCTGTGCCTGAATTACTTCTTGACAATATTTTTTCGCGAAACGTATGCTTCTCTTTCGCAAATGTAAAGCATTACATTTTGTGCCTCTGCGATTTGAGGCATGTGTCTTTTCGAGGCCTGTATGCACGATTTTAGAAAAATATTGAAGCTTGTCCTGACCGCGATCCTGCTCACCTGCGGTGCCATGTCGGCGTATGCCCAGAGCGGAAGCTCGTCGGTGCAGGGAGCCGTGACCGACTCCACCGGCGCCGTGATCCAGGGCGCGAGCGTCGTTCTCACCAACGCCGCCACCGGTGTGGCGCTCAACGCCGTCACCGATGGCAGCGGCAACTACTCGTTTCCTACCGTCCAGCCGGGCACCTATGGCCTGATGGCCTCGAAGGACGGCTTCGCCTCCTACCGCATCTCGCAGTTCACCGTGACCGTTGGCCAGCGCGCCAGCCTGAACGCCACGCTCAGCGCCTCGTCCACCGAGACGGTTGAGGTCAACGCCAGCGGCCTCACCAACCTGCTCGACTCCGAGTCCAACGACCTCGGCACCGTCATCGGGCCGCGCAGCGTGAACCAGCTGCCGCTGGCCAATCGCAACTTTCTGCAGCTGGGCCTGCTCTCGGGCGCGACGCAGCCCACCTCGGGCGCTGCAGCCAGTTCGACCTCGCAGACCGGTCACGACGACGTCTCCATCAACATCGCGGGCAACCAGCCGGACTTCACGCTCTACGTCGTCAACGGCCTGCAGACGCTGGGCAGCCGCGCCGGCAACACCTCGCTGAATCTCTCGGTCGGCGCTATCGATCAGTTCGAGGTGCACTACGGCTTCTTCATGCCCGACCTCGGGCCCAACCCCGGCATCGTCGACGTCGTCACCAAGAGCGGCGGCAACAAGATTCACGGCGAGGTCTTCGAATTCGTCCGTAACAACCAGATGCAGTCGCGCGATTTCTTCAACGTCGACGCCACCGGCAGGCCTACCGCGCCCGGACCGTACCATCTCAACCAGTTCGGCTTCGACTTCGGTGGTCCCATCCTGCACGACAAGCTCTTCTACTTCGTCAACTACGAGGGCTACCGGCGCACTACGTCGAACGTGCAGAACGCCACTACTCCCACCGCGGCGATGTTCGGCGGCGACTTCACCAACACCGGCGTGACCATCTACGACCCGGCGACCTACAACCCCGCGACCGGCCAGCGCAGCCCCTTCCCCGGCAACAAGATTCCCGATGCGCGCATCTCGCAGAACATCAAGGGACTGCTGAAGTACTACACCGCAGGCCCCACGCTGACGACCAACAACGTCGTCGGTACGCCCAAGGCGACCTATAAGTCCGATCAGTTCATGGGCAAGATCGACTACAGCATCAACGCTGCCAACCAGATCTTCGCGCAGGGCAACTGGCTCAACTCTCCCGTGGTCAACCCCGGCCTCTTCCCCGGCCAGGGCACCTCATTCCCGCTCGACACGGAGCTGGTGAACATCGGCTGGAACTCGACTATCGGCTCGAACAAGGTCAACGTGCTGCGTCTCGGCGGCATCCGCGATTCGGTCTACTCGCAGGGCGTCTCGGTCAACGGCATTCAGACCCAGCTTGGCATCCAGGGCACTGCCGATGTAAACGGCGTTCCCGCCATCAGCTTTGCCAACGGCGGCTGGAGCGGCTTCGGCACCTCGACCGGCCTCATCGGCAACCTCGACAACGTGTACCAGCTCCAGGACAGCTTCAACTGGCTGCACGGCAATCATCAGATCAAGTTCGGTGCTGACATCGCTTACCTGCGCACGATCCAGTCCAGCGCCAACGCGAATGCCCGTGGCGCCTTCAACTTCAACGGCAACTTCACGGCACAGTTCGCCCCCGGCGGCTTGACGCCGGTCGCGGGCACAGGCAGCTCCTTCGCCGACTTCCTGCTCGGTGATCTCAACACCGGCCAGTCCATCGGCATGCCGCGCACGCATCTGCGCTGGACGACCGCGCAGCCCTACGTTCAGGACACCTGGAAGGTGACGCCTAACCTTACGTTGCCAACCTTGCCCTCGCCTGGTACGGCGCCACCTCGCCCAATCCCAGCGGTCCAGACAAGAATCTGGTCCACAGCTTCGACTTCACCGCGGGCAAGCCCACCTTCGCCGCGCTGGGACAGGCCAATCCCTCGGTCTATCCGATGACGATGACCAACTGGGCGCCGCGCATCGGCTTCACCTACTCCCCGCCCGCGCTCAAGAACACCGTCGTCCGCGCCGGATGGGGCATGTACTACACCACGCAGCAGGCGGTGAACTTCCAGTACGCCGTCGTCTCGCAGGTCATTACCATCAATAACGCGGTCTCGAATACACAGCCCAATCCGCAGTATGTTCTCGGCGTCAATGCGATGCCTGGCTTCACCGTGGGGCAGATCACCCAGCCGCAGGCTGATGCAATTACCGGCCCCATCCAGTACTTCAGCGCCACGCAGCGTTCGCCTTACGTCGAGCAGTGGAACTTCGACGTGCAGCATACCTTCGGCGCCAAGAATCTCGTCGACGTCGCCTACATCGGCAACGCGGCGCATCGTCTGCCGCTCAACTGGAACCCCTTCGACTGCTCCTCTCCCGGGTCTAACCTCTGCTTCGATTCCAATAATCCCTACAACGGCAAGTTCAGCTACATGCAGGAGGTCGATAACATCGGCTACAGCAACTACAACGCCCTCCTCGTGAAGTTCCAGCACCAGTTCTCCGACGGCTTCAGCCTGATGGCGAACTACACCTACTCCAAGGCGATGGCCGCCTCGCAGCAGGGAAGCAACGGTACGCTCAACCAGCGCCGCAGCTGCCTGCCGGGCTGCGACTACGGCCCGTCGACCTCCAACATTCCGCAGTCGCTGGTCATCAGCGGTGTGTGGGAGCTGCCCTACGGACACAACCGTCACTTCGGCAATAGCTCCAACGCACTGATGAATACCGTCATCGGCGGATGGGATCTCGACGCCATCGTCACCATGCGCTCCGGCCTGCCCTTCACCATGACGGCACCCAACAACACCGCATGGTCCCCCGGTCAGATCCGGGCCAACACCTACTGCGACGGCAGGTCCGCGCTCTCCAATAAGGACGTCCGCACCAACGGGCATTACTGGCTGAAGTCGCAGACCGTCGGGCAGACCGAACAGCAGGGCGCCTGCTACGTCGATCCCTCGCGTGACCCCGTCAACCTCGTCAACGGATCGCTGCCGCTCAAGCCGGGTACGACAGAGCGGGCACGCGCCGCCTTCGGCACCTCGTCCTTCGACAGCATGCGTGGTCCCGGCATCAACAACTGGGATATGGGCGTCCACAAGGTCTTCCCGCTGTTCAAGGAGTCGACCTTCACGCTGCGCGGCGAGTTCTTCAACGTCTGGAATCACACCCAGTTCGCTAATCCCAACAGCGGCGTGGCGGCAGGCACCAACTTTGGCCTCATCACCTCCACGCAACACGCTGCGCGCATCATTCAAATCGGCGGCATGATTAAGTTCTAAGCCGCCTTGAATATCGCAGGAAGAAACTCACACCGGGGGATGCGGTCGTCCGCATCCCTCCGAACTACACAAGGAGCAGGGTTTGCCGGAGACGAAGCATCGCTATCGGAGGACACGCAGTCTGCGTGCCGCATCATGGACCGCAGGCCTGGCTTGCGCGATCACGGGCACCAGCATGGCGCAGATCACGTCTTCGCACCCAATGCCGCACGAGGTCGAGGTGCATGTCTCGGCCAACGGAACCAGGACCGTCCCCGAGACGCTCTTCGGCAGCTTCCTCGAGCCCATCGGCAACTCCATCAACAACGGCATCTCTGCCGAGATCCTGGTCAACCGCAGCCTCGAAGACGGACTGTGGAACCACGTCAATCTCGAGAACATGTTTCGCGAGCAGCCCGAGCTGATCGAGTCCTCCAACGAGACCGGCATCCCGCTGCCCTGGCAGTCCCTGAATACCAACGCCGGCAATCGCTTCGAGCTGCACATCGGCGACGCTGCCAACACCTGGCAGTCGCTCGAAATCATGGGCCAGCCCGACGAGTTGACCGGCATCAAGCAGCGCGTCTACCTGCCCGTGCATCGCGTGCTCACCTACAAGGTCTCGCTCTACGCCAAGCACCTCAACGGCCCGGAGACCCTGCGTGTCTCGCTGCGCAGCCACACCTCCGGCAAGGTGCTCGCCGAGGCGACGATGAAGGCCTCCGCGAAGGACTGGACCAAGTACACGGCGACGCTTGAGCTGAAGCAGGGCAGCGTGCGCCGTCTCGAGCCCGTCGACTTCGCCGTCTCGGTCGAAGGTGTGGAGCGCGTCGACGTCGACCAGATCTCGCTGATGCCCACCGACGCCATCGGCACGCTCGATCCCGACGAGGTCGCAATGGCCAAGGCCATGCACATGACCGAGCTGCGCTTCGGCGGCAACTTCAGCTCGTACTATCACTGGCGCGACGGCATCGGCCCCGAGGACAAGCGCCTCACCACCAAGAACATCGCCTGGGGCATCCCCGAGTACAACAACTTCGGCACCGATGAGTTTCTCCAGCTCTGCGATCTCACCGGCGCAATCCCGCAGTTCAACCTCAATATGGGCAGCGGCACGCCCGAAGAGGCCGCCGACTGGGTGCGCTACATCCGCGAGCATCACAAGGGCCACGTGATCTACGAGATCGGCAACGAGCTCTACGGCAAGTGGCAGGTCGGCTATCCCACCATCAACGAGATCGCGGCGCGCACGCTGCTCTTCAGCAAGGCCGTCCGCTCCGTCGATCCCGATGCCGAGATCATCGCCACCGGTCTTGGCCCCATGGCCGACGGCAAGTGGAACGCGCAGCAGCTTACCCTGCCCGCCGGAACCTTCAACTATCTCTCGCTGCACTTCATCCTCGGCACCAATCACCAGGAGATGAAGCAGCCGACGCCCGACTTTGTCGCCGCCTCGGCCTACGCCATCCCTTACGCCGGTGGCCCCTACTTCGACAAGGTGCAGGCGCAGGTTGATGCCGACCCGAAGCTTCGCGGCAAGGTTCACTTCGCCATCACCGAATGGCTCTTCAACAGCAAGGGCTTCGGCGAACGCAACTTCACCAACGAGAGCCCCAGCTGGATGAACGAGGGCGGCGCCGTCATGGCGGCAGGCTTCTTCAACACCCTCCTCCGCCATACCGACCAGGTGAAGATCGCCGACATGACCGGCTCCATGGAGTTCGCCGGAGTCTGGAAGCGACGCGAGCAGGTCTACGCCGTGCCCGCCTACTACGCCTTCCAGATCTACAGCGACGTCAAGGGAGACACGCTGCTGCCTGTCACCAGCGATACCGGCACCTACGCCGTCAAAGGCGGCGTGAAGCCGCTCGACGATGTCACCGACATCCCCTACATCGACGTCGTGGCCACGCGCAGCAAAGACGGCAAGACCGTCACACTGCTTTGCGTCAACCGCAGCCTTGAGCAGGACATCCCCACGCACTTCAGCCTCGATTCGCTGCACGTCGCCGGAACTGCGGTGATGAAGCAGATCTACTCGGTCAGCCGCTACGAGCGCAACGATGAGATCGAGCCGAAGCATGTTCTGCCTCTCGAGGGCACCGCAAAGGTGGCGAAGGACGGTGCCGTCTCCGTCGTTCTGCCGCACGACAGCGTGACGGTGATCCGCGTTCCAGTCCAATAACCGGCCAGCGGCTGCACCTCGCCGAGGAGCAGCCGCCGGGAGAGAGTCAAAAGGCTATGTGGAAAGAGTCGATCGTTATTGCAACAGTTCTTCTTGGTCTGGGCACACGCGCGCAGGCTGCGGTGACGTCGGAGCGCTGGGGGGCTGCCTCCGACGGTGAGGTCAAGTTGTTCACCCTCACCAGCCCGCAGCTGCGCGTGCAGCTCAGTGAGTACGGCGCGCGCATCGTCAGCGTCGAAGCCCCGGATAAGAGCGGCAAGCGCGCCGACGTCGTCCTTGGCTACAACAATCTCGCGCAGTACGTCGAAGACCCCAAGGACTTCTTCGGCGCAGTCGTCGGCCGCTACGGCAACCGCATCGCGAAGGGACAGTTCTCGCTCGACGGAAAGACCTACCAGGTCCCCCTCAATAACAAGGGCAACGCCCTGCATGGAGGCACGCGGGGCTTCAGCAGCAAAGCCTGGCACGGCAGCGCTGTTGGCGAGAACGCCGTAGAGTTCACCCTGGTCAGCCCCGACGGCGATATGGGCTTCCCCGGCACCCTCACCGCGCACGTCCGCTACACGCTCGATGCGGGCAAACTGCGCCTCGACTACACCGCAGAGACTGATAAGCCCACGGTCATCAACCTCACCAACCACACCTACTTCAACCTCGCAGGCGAGGCCAGCGGCGACGTCCTCAAGCAGGAGATCCGCCTGAACGCCAGCAGCTTCACGCCCATCGACGCGACCCTCATCCCCACCGGCAGGATTCTTCCCGTCGCAGGCACGCCGCTCGATCTGCGCCACATGACGCCCATCGGAGCCCACATTAATGCTGACGACGAGCAGCTCCACCTCGCCGGCGGCTACGACCACAACTTCGTCATCAACGGCAAGTCAGGCACCCTGCGCGAGGCCGCCTTCGCCGTCGATCCTCAAAGCGGCAGAACCCTGCGCGTACTCACCACCCAGCCCGGCGTACAGTTCTACTCCGGCAACTTCCTCACCGGCACCAACCACGGCCACAGCGGCAAGCTCTACCGGCAGCACGACGGCTTCTGCCTGGAGACGCAGCACTACCCCGACTCCCCCAACCATCACAACTTCCCCAGCACCACGCTGAAGCCGGGCCATCCCATGCACTCCACCACAATCTTCGTCTTCGGCACGGAGTAACTGCGGCCTGCGGGAGCGGAAACGCGCCATCTCTGGCGGCTCCCGCCCCCTCCCCTGGGCGTTGGCTAAAGGATTCCCTGCTGCGCTGCGCGATACACCGTCGGCACAGACGGCTGAAAGCCGAGACTGCGAAGCCGCGATCCATCCATACGGCCCATCCACGGATCGGTCAAAGGCTCCGCGGACGGCTCAATGGGAGAGCCGACAAGGCTGGCCATCTCGTAGAGGCTAGTCGGCGCGTCGTCGCAGATGTTGACGATCTGACCGTCCATCGCCCCGGTCAGAGCAAGCTCGACCGCACCCGCAACGTCACGTTGATGAACAAGGCTGAACGTCTTCGCGGGGTGCCACTTGAACCTCCCGACCAGCGGCGGTACCGAGGCCAGATGTCCGTCCCCATCGCCGTAGACGAAGCCGAGACGGAGGATGCTCCAGTTAAGTCCGCTCTTGCGCAGCTCGTTCTCCGCCGCAATCTTGCTGGCCGGATACGCGAGCCTGGGACTGGTCACATCCTCTTCGAGGCCGGGATGCGATGCGTCCGCATCGTAGACCAGGCCGGTGCTTGCCATGATGAAGCGAATCTGTGGAGCGTATGCCTTCGCAGCAGCGATCAGGTTTTTCGTGCCATCGAGATTCGCCCGCCAGATGTCCTCCTCATTCTGAGTCCGAAAGACCGCGGCAAGATGAACGATCGCCGAAATGCCCTCCATGGCTTGCTGCAACGAATCCGCATCGAGAAGATCGCCTTCCACGCGCGTAGCTCCGGCGGGAACCTCTTTGCCCGGCCGCACAAGCGCGCGGCAGTCCACACCGGCATCGACGAACCGCCGCAGAAGCCGCGATCCCACAAGTCCCGTTCCGCCAGTCACTAAGATGGTCATGCTTGATCTCCTTTTAAAATGTGTTGATTAAGGCGTTGCGTTGCCACCTGCAGCACGCGACGGGCGATTGCCAGCTCCGCAGGGTCGGCGCCGTCGAATGCGGCCGTCAGAATGAGTTCGATCGGATCGGGCAGCTCTTTCCAAAGCTTCCTGCCAGCGCGGGTGATGCGAAGCATCCGTTGACGCTGATCGTCGGAGTCGGGTGCCTGATCGACGAGCCCCTTGCGCACCAGCGTCGCCACAACTCCGCTCAACGTAGCCCGCTCGATCTGGAGCATGCGCACCAGATCGCGCTGCATCGTCGGTCCTTCGTTCGCCAGCTGGTACAGCACATACCACTGCGTGGACCCTAGGTCGTAGGGACGCAGAACCGAGTCCATCACCGCGCGGGATGCGAAGTACAACCGCTTCGCCCACGCGCCCACCGAATCATGTTTCAGGTTCTTTTGCCTGTCTGCCATCCGCACCCCGATTCGATAGCTGCCTTACGAAATATTGATAGGTAGCAAACGAATTGTCAACCCTTGAACCCGGATGCGGTCGGATGATGAAGGCGGCAGACGCAGGCAATCACTGTTGCGAAGCAGAGTGTCCCTCGTCAAAGGTCATAAAAGATGGACACGCGCTTTCCAGCAAGTTTCGCCTGCATCTCCGCGACAATTGAGAGCGCGATGGTCGTCGGATCTCCCGTTCCAATGTCTAGCCCGACGGGCGCATGAAGCCGCGCCAGGCACTCGTCTTCGGAGACACCAAGTGCGGGGACAATCGAGGCAAGAAGCCGCTTCGTTCGATGGAGAGGGCCAAGGATACCAAGATATTTCAGTGGTTGAAGCAGAAGCTCTTTGAGGAGAGCCCGGTCCTGCTCGTATGAATGCGTAAGGATCACAGCGAGATCATCCGGCTGCGCGTTCAAGGGCGTGAGTAGTTGCTCGTTCGAACGCGAATCGCGAAGATCTTTTCGGAATGAAAGAACCTTGACCGCCGTAGCCTGGGGAAAGCGATCATGCCGAACAAGATGAGAGCGACCGTCTGCGATATGCACGTGCCACCCAAGTTCCGCGCCAAAGCGTACAAGAGGCTTGGCATCGTCGCCCGCACCGAAGACGAGCAAGCGAGCAGGGGGAAGAACCGGCATGCAAAGGAACTCTGGAAGACCAACCGATGGTCCATGTGAAACAGCGATGCATTGTTTAGAGGCAACAGCGCTGCGTACTTCATCTGTATGGAGGTTCGTGATCTGCCTGTTCTCAAAACGTGCATACACGTTTAAATCGTCACCTCCAAAGACAGCGGCCGTGCCGCACTGATCCCTAAGAGCACTGACGATGACCGACGAGACTCTTTGGTCGTTAGCCCGCTCAACCGCATCTAGTACCGCTGCCGCTTGCGAGCCCGTTTCCATAAGAACCCAGACTGTGCCTCCACAGCCCAAGCCATAAGGAACGCTATCGAAATCGTCGTCGAAGGATGATTGGTAACTCTGAATTGCAGCACCGTTTCTAGTGTTCCAAGCGATCTTGCGACTGATTTCAGCTTCCAAGCACCCGCCGCTTATCCCTCCCGCTTGTTCTCCTCCTGAAGTGATAAGCATTCGGGCTCCCACCTTCCGATAGGACGAGCCCTGAATATGAACGACTGTTGCAAGATAAACAGGCTGATCGAGCAATCGCGCGCGTTTCCAAAGCGCAACGATCTGTTTGGTGTCTGACATATCTAACGTCCCTGCTCCATCGTCTGTTGGGCCGGCCCACCGTTACGCCGAATAGCCTTCTGACTGAGAGATGCGGATTGCCACCGCTTAGAATGTGGATCGACAGGATTGTGCAAAGACTCGGCAGGATCAGGTAAACCTCTAGAGTTTCATCGGGCTAATCTCGTAAAAACGGAGATGTATGTAATTCCGGGCTTGACTGGAGTCTCATGAGATCAAGAATCCTGCAGTCCCTTTGCGGTTGAAGTCGGTGCAGGAGTTAGATATGGGTGTGCTCTGAATTCGTTACGAAGTACCAGCGTAGGTTAAGTAGCAGCGTGGCTTTCAGCATGACGGAGGGATCGCATGAGCTCCAAGGATAACGAACGGCAACAGACACTCACGACGCTGGACAAGCTCAGTCGAAGGGCATTTCTCTCCCGCGCTGGAGCCGCTGGCGTGGCGACGGCTACTGCGGGCCTGGCTGCGCCCTTGGCTTCGGCTGCGGTGCAATCTACCCAATCGCTTGCACCATCGCAGGAAGCAACGACAGCTCCGGCAGGCAGTGTCTCCGTCACTCTGAAAGTGAATGGCACCATACATCAACTGCAGATTGATCCGCGAGCCACCGTGCTCGACACGTTGCGCGAGACGCTTCACCTGACAGGCACGAAGAAGGGTTGCGATCACGGGCAATGCGGAGCCTGCACGGTTCACGTGAATGGTCGCAGGGCTAATAGTTGCCTGCTCTTTGCGGCGATGCAGCAGAATGCAGAGATCACCACGATTGAGGGTCTTGGAACTCCCGAACATATGCACCCGGTTCAAACAGCCTTCGTAGAGCATGACGGTTACCAGTGTGGCTACTGCACCAGCGGCCAGATCATGTCTGCCGCCGCCATGCTCAAAGAGCCTTGGGGACCGAAAGACGAAGATGTGAAGGAAGCGCTCAGCGGCAACATCTGCCGCTGTGGCGCTTATCCGAATATTGTGGCCGCTGTCCAGGCATGCCGGAACCGTACGGCGTAGGAGTACATCGATGCAGCCATTTGAATTAATTACTGTGAGTTCTATTCCGGACGCCGTCAAGGCACAAGCCGCCTCTTCGACTGCGCAACAAGGAGCGCCGGTCCGCTTCATAGCGGGTGGCACTAACCTTGTCGACTACATGAAGATCAACGTCGAGACGCCTCGGCAATTGATCGACATCAACGGTCTACCGCTCGCCGGGATTGAAAGCACGCCGGACGGCGGTCTGAAGATCGGAGCGCTTGCACGCAATAGTGATGTTGCGCACCATGAACTGGTGAAGGAACGCTACCCGGTACTCTCGCAGGCGCTGCTTAGCGGAGCTTCCACGCAGTTGCGGAACATGGCGACCACGGCGGGCAATCTTCTGCAGAAGACGCGCTGCGTTTACTACAGGGACACCGCATACGGCTGCAACAAACGACAACCCGGCAGCGGCTGCTCTGCCATTGGTGGCCACAACCGCATGCTGGCGCTCCTCGGAACAAGCGACAAGTGCATCGCAAGTAATCCCTCCGATCAGAACGTTGCTCTGATGGCGCTCGATGCAACGATTCATGTGACTGGGATCAAGGGCGATCGTGCCGTTCCCATCGACAAGTTCTTCCTGTTGCCCGGGCAAACCCCGGAGCGTGAGACCGTGCTGGAGCCGGGCGACCTGATCACGCACGTCACCTTGCCTCCTGTGCCCAGCGGAGCGAAGAGCCTGTACCTCAAGCTGCGAGATCGCGCCTCTTATGAGTTCGCACTCGCATCGGCCGCCATAGTGTTGAAACAGTCCGGTGGACGTGTCGAATCGGTGCAGGTTGCTCTCGGCGGTATAGGCGCAGTCCCGTGGCGTTCGCACGAGGCGGAACGCGCGTTGACGGGCAAAGTCGTGAGCGCGGTAAACTTCCGGGCTGCCGCCGAAGCTGCATTGCACGGCGCTCGCCCGCAGTCGCAAAACGGATTCAAGGTGGAACTGGCGAAGCGCTGTCTTGCCCACGCACTCGCACAGGCCGCAGCTCAGGCATAGGAGATCCAGATGGCTCAGCAACAAGAACAGGCTCCCGAGCGGATTCAGAACAGCAAAATTATCGGCGTCGCTACGCCACGCATTGACGGTCCTCAGAAGACAACCGGCACCGCGATGTACACGTCTGATCATCACTTCCCGGGGCTGGTCTATGCATGGCCGACGACTGCAACGGTCTCCAGTGGCACGGTGCAGAAGATTGACGCCTCTTTTGCGGAGAAGATGCCGGGCGTTTTGGCGGTCTATACGCACGAGAACCTTGGCCGGTTGTACCGCGTCCCTCCAGGCCCAATGCTCACGCTGATGATCGATGAAACGCGTCCTCCATTGGAGGACACAACAATCCGTTACTACGGGCAATATGTTGCCGTCGCTGTGGCGGAGACCATGGAGCAGGCACGGGCTGCTGCGGAGGCGGTGAAGGTTACCTATACGAAGAGCGCTCACAACACCGCGGATCAGCTTTTAACGGCGAGCCGTGAGCTCACTACAAATGAATCCCCGAAGACAGATGAGAACGCATCTGGAGTGAAAGAGGTCACAAAGCGAGGCGACACTGCAAATGCGCTGGCTTCTACGCATACAACGCACGACGCCGTTTACAGCACACCGACGGAGACGCACAATCCCATCGAGTTGCACGCTTCGCTAGCTGTCTATAAGGACGGCAGGTTCACTCTCTACGAAACCTCTCAGGCCGTGGTGAATCATCGTGACGTGCTTGCAGCTATGCTTGGCGTGCCGCCCGACAAGGTTCAGGTCATCACGCGTTTCCTCGGTTCCGGCTTTGGCGGCAAGCTTTGGCCGTGGCCGCACTCTGCGCTTGCAAGCGCGTGTTCCCGAAACCTCGGCCGGCCGGTCAAGCTCGTAGTCAGTCGCTCCATGATGTTCGAAAGCGTGGGACACAGGCCCGCAATCGACCAACGTATTCAATTGGCCGCTACGCCTGAAGGAAAGTTCACCGCGATTCAGCATGATTATGTGAACCACACAAGCATTCAGGATGATTACGACGAGGGATGTGGAGAAGCCACCGGTATTCTTTATTCCTGTCCGAACCTGCTGGTCACTGCGGGAATGGCGCGGCGCAATGTTGGCACGCCTACGTCCATGCGTGGTCCGGGTGCTGTCCCTGGCCTCTATGCGCTGGAATCGGCCGTCGACGAACTCGCGATCAAACTGAAGATCGACCCTGTTCAGTTTCGGTTGATGAACGAGCCTCAGGTCGACGAGACCAACGGCAAGCCGTTCTCTTCGCGCCATCTGAAAGAGTGCCTGACGACAGGTGCGGAGAAGTTCGGTTGGGAAAAGCGAAATGCGGCTGTCGGTTCGATGAAGAACGCGTCTGGGCAGACGCTTGGCTGGGGCATGGCTGCGTGCAGTTGGGGCGCAATGAAGACCGATGCAGAAGCCACGGTAGAACTACGTGCTGACGGCACAGCCCGCGTGGCGACTGGCGCACAGGACATCGGTGGTGGCACCTACACCGTGATCGCACAGATGGTCTCGCACGAGACGGGAGTTCCGGTGGAGAAGGTTGAAGTCGTCCTGGGTGACTCATCTCTACCGCCCGGCCCCATTAGCGGCGGATCGTGGGCTACGGCGTCTCTGACACCCGCAGTCCTTGAAGCTGCTCGCAGCGCCACCCAGGCAATTCTGCTCGCTGCCACTAAATCCGACGGGAGTCCTTTCAAAGGCAAAAAACAGGACGACCTTGAATTTGTAAACAACTCGGTGCACCTGAAAGGACAGGCAGGGCCGACGCTTTCCACCTCTGACGTTCTCAAGCTCGCAAAGGCGCAGTCTGTCAACGCGACTGGCAAGTCGCGCGGACTCTTTGGTGATCCACATGCAAAGTACTCGTTCCACAGCTACGGAGCCCAATTCGTAGAGGTGACGTGGGAGCCCGAGATAGCACGACTACGTGTCAGCCGGGTTGTTACGGTCATCGACGGAGGCCGGATGCTGAACCCTCGAACAGCGCAGAATCAGATCGAGGGTGCCGTCGTGATGGGTGTCGGCATGGCGATGCTTGAGGCAACGGAATACGACCAGCGCACTGGCCAGCCAATTAACAACAACCTCGCGGATTACATTGTCGCCGTTGCTGCTGACTGTCCGCACATCGACGTCACATTTCTCGATTATCCCGATTTCAACTTAAATCCGCTTGGTGCCCGCGGCGTCGGAGAGATCGGATTGGCAGGAGTCGCAGCGGCGATCACTAACGCTGTCTATCACGCGACTGGTGTACGGGTCCGCCGCCTGCCGGTGCGTATCGAGGACCTTCTCGCCGCTCCTGAGCACACCAGGGCGATCGCGTAACTGTTCGGAACATCAGACGGATCCATGCAGGCGATCCGCGGGACACTTTGAATTTGGAGTGAGGGGATGACGATCAAAGACGATGTGAAGGCTTTGCGGGCCGAACTGGCAGAGCGCATCGCCGCGCATGCGCGAACCAAGGGAGATCATCAGACGTCCGTTCCCGGCCTTCTGCTGACACGGCTCGTAGACGAGACACCTTGTTATCGGGCGGCTGTTCAGCCCAGCCTGACCCTCTTTGCTCAGGGGGGAAAAAGAATTCAGCTTGGCGGGGTGGATTATCTCTGCGACAACTCGTCATTCTTCCTCTCGTCAATCTACGTTCCGATAGAGAGTCAGGTCACGCAAGCCTCGCCGGCGAAGCCGCTCCTCACAATGAAGTTGTTTCTGGATATGGCAGGCGTTCGAGAGATGTTGAACCGCGAAGACTTCATCGTTCCAAAGCAGTCGTCGTCTCGCGAGCGCGGCGTGGCGGTAGGAGAGTCCACGGCAGGGTTGCTGTCCGCGTGCATTCGACTCATCGACCTCTTGTCCTCGCCCGAGGACATCCCATACCTCCATCCTTTGATCCAGCGAGAGATTGTCTATCGTGTGCTGCGCACTCCGCAGGCACAGAGCCTTCGTGCAGTTGTCACAAGCGGCGATCTCAGCAACCGGACGGCCCATGTGATGTCCTGGCTACGAACCAACTACGCGAAACCACTGCGGATGGAAGAATTGGCAGAGATCGCAAGAATGGGGGTATCAACACTGCATCACCAGTTCCGCGCACTGACATCCATGAGCCCCCTCCAGTACCAGAAGCAATTACGGCTGGAGAGCGCCAGGGAGCGCATGGTGATGAATGGGATCGATGCGAATACAGCCGCATTCGAAGTCGGGTACGAGAGCGTCAGTCAGTTCAGCCGCGAGTACAGCCGGCACTTTGGTCTGCCTCCGATACGCGACGTGAAGGCCATGCGAGATCGGCAGGACGCCGAGGCCATCCGGCACTGAGATTCATCTCTCGTATCGTGCAAAGGACGCCTGCAGATGAGGGCGCACCTTTTCTCGGGAATAACGAATAGCTTCTATGCCGGCTGTTGTATCCGCCGTCCATTCCCAACAATGCATGCAGAGAGCAGAAGCATGACCGCCCCTCCGATGAAGGTGCTTGTCACCGAGAAGTGATCCAGGAGGAAGCCCCCGAGTGCCGACCCGGACATGATCGACAACTGAATTGCCCCCACCATCAAGCCGCCTCCGCTCTCCGGCTCATCACTCACACCCTTGGACAGCCAGGTGGACCAACACACCGGAATGGCAGACTGAAGCGTTCCCCACACGATCAACGCGCCTCCTACCGACCAGAAGCTGCGCTGCACCAGCAAGAGAACGACGGTAGCCGCGGCCAGGGAGACCGGCAGCACGCCTAGAAGAAGATGCAGGTGCCGCTTCGCTAAGGCGCTCGCGCCCGAGGTTCCAAGGAATCCCGCCATGCCGAGCGCCAGAAGCAAGAGAGAAAGCTGCGTAAGGTTTACGTGGGTGCGCGTCTCCAGAAAGGGTCGGAGGTAAGTGAAGATACAGAAGCTTCCGGCAAAGGTCAGCATCGTCCCGAGCATGGCGAAGGCGACGTGTGGACGGCGGAGCAAGCCAAACAACTTGCTCACCGGACTCGGCGCTTCGGACGGCATCGCAGGCAGACTCATCCACTGCCACAGAATGCTGATCGCCGCGATCGGCACAATCGCCCAGAACACACCGCGCCAACCGATGATGCCTCCCACATAGCTGCCTATTGGAGCTGCAAACGCTGTCGCAACAGCGTTCCCCATATAAACGATTCCAAGCGCCTTCGGGACCTGGCTCTCAGGGACCAGGCGCATCACCGTGGCGGTGGCAAGTGACCAGAAGCCCCCCACCACGATGCCCAGCATGGCACGCGCCACCATGAGAATAAGGAAGTTTGGAGCGACTGCGATCAGCACAAGCGACAGCAGCATAAGAGCCGTAAGCCCGATCAGTACGTGCTTGCGATCGAACCGGGCGGCGAACGTCGCGATGTAGAGGCTGGCGAGAACTGCAAATAGTCCAGAGATAGAAATGGCTTGCCCGGCCATGCCCACACTGGCATGAAGATCCCTGGCAATCGGAGTAAGCAGGCTTACCGGCATGAACTCAGCCGCGATCAGCAGGGCCACGCACAAAGCCATCGCGCCGACTGCGCTCCACATTGCTGTCGTGCTGCTTAGGCTTTGTGTATCTGATGTAGAAGATGTCGCGGTTGCCAGCAAAGGTAGACGTCCCTCTCGTGAGTATCGTAGGCATCAACGATCCAAGAGCCCGTATTCCAACGGTATTTGGAAACTCACAGCCGGTGTTTCCCGATCCTGCCGTTCTTTTGCACAATCCTGTCCGAAGCTGGTTCCGGCTACGCATTTTCGACTCATACTTCGAAGTAGCCAACTGGTCCGGTGAGAACGGCAGCAGTACAGCGTTTCAGACATTCACCGTGTATCGACCGCTAACACCACTCCGTCGCGCCGCAAGCTCGTTCCTGTTGGCTGTCCTTCGTGAGCGCCACTTCCGCTATCGCACAAGCCGTACCTCGGCTGGTGTACAGCGACGACAACCGGGGGGCGCACCTATCCCACCGTCCGAACGCGCCCACCGGCCGAGCTCGGGCTGCAGAGCGTTACGGCAGAGCCTTGGTTCAAGGTTTCCGACAAGAACATGAAACTGGAAGGCGCTGCGTTCAATCGTGCCGGAAGGTCGTTGGAAAAGAATCACCGAAAGACGGTGAAGCCGTTACCGGATGTGGTGGCTCTTGGAGGGAGGGTACTCAAGCGTGGCGCTGTGTCGGTGAAGGTGTTTGGAAATTTGACACCAAATGACACCAGGCGGGAAAGGAGGGAGCTTGCAAGTTGTTGATTTATTGGTGGACCTGATCGGGATCGAACCGATGACCTCTTCCATGCCATGTTCTGGGTGTCCACGTAAAACACAGACGGCTAAAGGGTTATAAGTCGGGTCAACCGGATAAACCGGCTTTATAGGCAATATTTGCGGCCAAAATGCGGCCAAATACCAAGTGGCCATAGACCCGATAGTGTGGATCGGGTTCATCTATCTTTCGTGGCTATTTTATGTTCATTTGGATGCTCTTAAGAGCATCCAAATGAACATAATCTACTTTTAAGAGCAGAGGAGTGATATCATATCTGAGGATTCTCATGATGCTCTTTAGGGCATGTTAAATCCAATAATCTGCTCTCAAGGTGATATCGTGCCTCGAAATATTTTGCTTGTTTCGCCACCCTTTCCAGTCGAAGCCGCCCTGAAACGGCTAGGAGCCAATCTTCGGACGGCTCGGCTTCGACGTGGTTACACGATAGAAGATGTAGCCAAGAAGATCGGGACAGGCCATCGTGCGGTGATGGACGCCGAGCACGGGAAACCGTCTACTGGAATCGTCATCTACGCCGCACTGCTCTGGACCTTCGATCTACTGGGGCCGTTCGAAGACCTCGGAAACCCGCTGAAGGATGAGCAAGGACTGGTTTTGGCTAGCCGCCGCGAGCCGACCCGCGCCCGGCGCAGCAAAGGACTCGACAATGACTTCTAAATCTCCCACAGAATGCTTCGTGTACATCACCCTTCCCGGCGCGCAAACCTCCGTGACTGCGGGGAGATTTGTGTTGGAGAAGACTCCATCCGGGGAGCCCCTCGGGCGGTTTGTCTATGGCCGGTCCTATCTCGAAAACCCGAACGCGGGTGGAACTGGATCCTATCGAGCTGAAGCTCTCCGACCAAACCTATGAGACCGCTCGCCTGAATGGCGTTTTCGGTGCCATCCGGGACGCCGGTCCTGATTTCTGGGGGCGGAGAGTAATCGAAAAGCATTCCGGGGTGACGAAACTTGGGGAACTCGACTACCTTCTCGAGTCCCCGGATGACCGCGCCGGTGCGCTTGGGTTTGGAACGAACGTAAAGCCGCCAGCCCCGTTACGCGTCTTCAATCAGACTCTCAACCTCGATTTGCTGCAGGCGACCGCAGAAGCCTTGGTGAAGGACGACCTCCCCAACGATCCGAATGCTCTCCAGGTGCAGGATCTAATGTTGCTGGGGACGTCGATGGGAGGGGCACGTCCGAAGGCTGTCGTAGAAGACCAGGGAGCCCTATGGATCGCTAAGTTTGGCAGGCCAGACGACCGCTGGAACTCTGAACGCGTCGAGCACGCGATGCTTGAGCTCGCGCGTCAGTGCGGCATCCAAGCAGCTGAAAGCCGCGTGGAGCAGGTAAACGGCAAGGACGTCCTGCTGGTCAAGCGCTTCGATCGAACACGAGCTGAGGACAACAGCGGTTACCTGCGCAGTCGCATGATCAGCAGCCTGACCGTACTCCGGGCCGAAGACTCTGCGCTGGCTCGAGAGCGTTGGTCGTACCTTATTCTCGTTGAAGAGATGCGGCGCGTCGTCTCAGAGCCGAAAGAGGATGCTCGCGAGCTGTTTCGTCGCGTGGTCTTCAACGCTCTGATCTCTAATATTGATGACCATCCAAGGAACCATGCCCTCATCGCGCCTCAGAAGCACTGGAGGCTATCGCCAGCCTATGACCTCACGCCCGCGCCCTCGGTGAGCCTGGATCGCAGAGACCTCGCCATGGAGTGTGGAGCGCAAGGCCGATATATGAATGCGGCAAACATCCTTAGCGAGCATCGCCGGTTTCTCCTTGAACCCGAAGAGGCGCATAGGATCGTCACCGAAATGGCCGAGCAGGTTAAAAGTACCTGGGAGACCACGGTGCTTGTCGCTGGTGCCTCGCAGCGGGATGTAGACGCGATTCACTCGGCGTTTGTCTACCCTGGCTTCTTCCACACGCCCAACGGCAACTGAAGCAAATGAACTGTCGGACAAGCGTAGATATGATTGAAAATATTACGCAGCCCTCTGAAGCCCCAACTCGATGCTTCTGCAATCAATGTGATGAGGCCGCGCACTAAAAAAGAAGCAGCAAAGAAGGGTTCTCGGCGAGTCGAGTCGGAACCGTTGGCGGATGCGATGTAGTTGTCCTATCCGGATGGAAGCATCGGGTTTGCTTTGGTACCGGATCAGGCCGCTACGGCCCGCTTTGATTCGGTGCATTTATGCGCACGGGCGTGCGCCAAGTGTTAGCGGCGTATTGCCAATTCAGAGCGCACAGATCTCAAACTCCGCCAACCCTCGATCCGCTCGACTACTGATATCGGATGCGCCGCAGACAGATGGCTATGCCGGACCAACATGGTGATCGTCTTGTGGCCCGCGGCTTCATGAATCTCCTCGATACTTGCCCCGGCCATGGCCAGCCAAGATCAGAACGTATGGTCGGAGGATAGTCGCACTTTCCATTTGAAAGTACTGAGAACTGGGATAATGGATGCGCTGATTATTTCCAAGCTTCCGCAATCTGAAAGGAAGTAGCGTGTATGGCCCGTCAAAACAATGAGCGAGATACGACACCGATCTTGTCAGCGGCAGACTATTGGATACGGGAATGCCTGATCGGGGACGGTTCAGTTTTCACGCCTGGGGAGTGCCTCTGGTCCACTCCGGTTATTGATGAGGTCTATCACGCATTCGTCGAGCATCCGGACGTCAGCAGCGATGACTTCATGACAAAGCTAAAGCGCCAGCTCGGTCAGAGTTCGCCGGCTGCGCAGAGAATCGCTGCGGAGATGCTTTGGGCGCTCCTGCTCTTTCCATCGAACATGAAGGCAAGAACCAAGCGCCAGCAGATCACGGATATCTGGAGTCTCGCAGGTCAGCCGCTTCCACAGGACCATGCTTTACTTGCAGACGACGTGCTTGTAGGCATCGGCTCCGGTGGCCCGGGATTCAATAACTACAGGCCGAACGAGTTGGAATTTCTGATAGCGATCACGCGTGACCTAAAGAAGCGTGGCACTTCCGAGCGCTCTATTCTTCGTAGCTATGAATCGTTCTGGCCTTGGATCGCTTCCGTTCAGATGGAGGGCAACCGGCAATTCCGGCACATGCTCAGATACTTCAGCTTCCCGGATCAGGTGGAGAGGATTTCGTCGAACAACGACCGTAGAAGGATTCTGCGCGCCTATGGAGCCGCAGGGGCAAGAGAGGTCGGCGAATGGACTGATCGCCAGCTTGACGAGGCATTGATCGCACTACGCGCTCGGCTCCAGGCCGAGGCACCTTCTGCCGTTCTGGATTTCTACGAATCCCCATGGCGGGATAAATGGGCGCAGGATCGTAAGGTCAGGACGCCAGAAGGTGAAGTCACGGTCACCGTTCCCGGAGCTGAGGAAGAAGCTGAGGAGCTGGAAGCGAATCTTCAAGCAAGTGCTCCGCCTGATGTCCGGCAGTCGTTTGTGATTCAAGCCAAGCTCGTCCGCATCGGTGCCATGATGGGCTTCAAGGTGTGGCTTCCGCGTGCCGATCGCGGGCGCGTCAGCGAACTGCTCGAAGCGTCGGAGCGCGCAGCGTTGCTCGACAACCTCCCCTTGAACTATGACGGCACGACCCTCGATACGATCGAGTTGATCGATGTTCTCTGGCTGAAGGGCAGGTCCATGGCACGAGCATTTGAGGTGGAGCATACAACTGCTGTGTATTCTGGCCTTTTGCGAATGGCTGATTTGCTTGCGCTGCAACCCAATATGGATATCCGGCTGCATATCATTGCATCAGAGGAACGCCGCGAGAAAGTCTTCCGCGAGATGCAGCGTCCCGTGTTCTCGCTCTTGGAGCGAGGGCCATTATATCGAAGAGTTGCACGTTCATCTCCTACGAGAGCGTGAATGCGATTGCTTCGATGCCGCACTTGGCGCACATGCATGACAGCATCCTCCATGAATATGAGGAGGCTCCGAATTCCAATTGAAGATGCTCGCAGATTCGACTTTGAAATGAAGACACTTGCCAGATACCTTGAGGTCATCGTCAACCCAACATACGACGAGTTCCATGCAAATAGTTCTTCCTTTCGGCATGCTTACTTGACGTCTGTCGCCATATTCCATGCCGTGGATCGCGCCGCTGAAGAACGCGGAGTGCGTCCTGCGAAGCTGCGTCAGGACTGGTGTAAAGAGTCGCTGGAGTTCAAGTTGGTGGACATCCTTGCGCATCACTTCAAGCATGTTAAGAGCAACGACGAAAAAAACGCTTCAACTCGTCCTGGAATTCCCATAGTTCGTGTTTTGGGATTCGATGACGCTGGCGAAGAAATGGATCTCAGGCACCTGTATTTCATCATTCGCGACGCGGTGAGGTTCGTTCACAAGAAGGCCGGCACGACTCACCCTAGATTGCCGTAGTCCGAAGCCGGAATGAGGCTAAGAGCGTGGCCTAATCCGAAGCTGCTCTTGGATCTCTTGATAGATCGGCAGCGCCGTGCCACTCTCGATCGTTACTGCAACGCCATAACGAATTTGCAGATGCTCGCCGGAGCCTGAATCTTCCTTACACCAAATTCTCAGCGCAAGCGTGCCGTCCTCAAGGAATGCGACGGCCGAATCACCCTCGAAGTGCTCGTGAAAGATACTGCCGCGCTTGCAGCTAGGGTCCGACGGCTGCTTCTTGCGCCGCTTAACGCCTAGGACTTCGAATGGCGTGTCAGGCGCGGCTTCCAGCTTCACGGATCGATAGCTCTGGTGACCGGGTTTGATGGGCGAAGTCCACGCAAGTGTGACCGAGAGGAAGCGTGGATCGGTGACGCCCGCAAGGCTCTGTGGCAGCGGAATGCGGTAGCTCTGCGCACTGTCGGTCTGGAGGGTTCCATAACCAACGAGGGTCGCGCGATTCGGCGTGCATTCAAGCACACGATCGATTTTGGGAATACCGTATGGTCGCCTCAGAACCAGCCTTGGATCGCCTTCGCAACTACGTGAGGAGAGGGCCGCCGAAACCAGAATGGCCATTTTGTAGCCGAACTCTCTATCCGGCAGATTTCGCGTTCCGTGAGGATGGCAGTGAGCCGTATGAAGTGCTCCATGAGTGGAATTTTCTGTGGATAGGAGAAGAGCTTCACCTCGTACTTGCTCTCTTTGGAGTCGAATATGCGATCAACCTGAATCAATCTGACCGCGCTCCCTACGATGATTGGGTAGCCGAGAACCCGGGCCGCAGTCCACTCTATCCAAATGGACTGCCGGATTGTCGCAAGCGAATCATATATAAGAAGCGAGTAGTCCTGCGTCTACCTTTTCGATCGCGTCTTTCGCTTGAATTCCTTTCAAATAAACTATGGTTGATTCCATATCGCGATGCCCCAGCCAATGCTGCAACGTGCGGACATCGATTCCGTCTCGCAAATGCTGTGTAGCAAAAGTGTGACGAAACTTGTGAAGGAAGAAGCGCCTACAGTGTGGCCCGTCAGCACACGTATTTTCATGTTTCGTGATGCATTGTCCGCAATTCAACTTAGCTCGATAAGCAACCTGCTTGAGAACTTCAATGTGGGTGCTGTCCGGTTTGCCTTTTGAGTTGGGAAAGATCGGATCTGACGCAGCGGCATCGTTCTTGTTCTTCCACTTCTGCAATTGCTCCATCATCACAGTTGGCAGAGGCACTGATCGTTCTTCATAGTTCTTTGGTTTGAATTTCCAGAACGGCTTTTCTGTAACACGCACCAAGCTGTGATGGAAGTCGACATCGTGCCATGTCGCATATCGGACTTCATCTTTGCGGAAGCCAGAGGTCAAAAAGAACTTGAGAAGAACTTGTTCTTCAAATGTTGCCGCACCCAGTAAGGCCCGAATCTCTTCAGGCGTGTATACCGGACGGATGGTGCCGACATACTCAGGCCAATCGCTGCTCTTGATCAACTCCGTCTTTCCATAGTGCTTGAAGAATTGCAGTACGGTAACAAGCTTGCTGTAGACCGTCCTCGCTGCGAGATTCGATTCGAAGGCATCTCCAATAAATTTGATGATGTCCGCCCTGGTCGCCTCATCGAGATAGGTCTTGGCGTAGGACTTACGGAACAGCTCCGCCAAGGTCGGTCGATAGGTCAGGAAGGTACGATGGCTTCGTTGTTTACGAACGAACCCAAGATAATCACTGATCGCATCATCTATGGTCAGGCGTCCTGGGTCCGGAGACAAAAGGCCGACTCTCTTGGCTTCTAACTCGATAAATTTGGCCTGCGCGGCTGCGACCAAATCTTCGAACATCGGGCCACCTTTTCGCCGCCGCCTCCCACCTTCATACCACTCCAGATAGTAGCGACCTTCAGGATGGGTCTCCTCGCGGCCATCAATCAAAACCAGATCTCGAACGATGCTGCCACCACGTTCAACTATGGGGGCAAAACGCCATCTTCTATCGTCCTTAATCATCTTGACGATGTTGACTCGGCCAGCGCTCTTTTTGTAGCGTGACATTACCCTCCATCGCTGGTTGTGCGGAAAGACAGTAGGACCGACAGTACGATCCGCAAAACGCAGAAAAACCACGAGATCGTGTCAAGGTAGCGCTCTAACCAACTGAGCTACGCGCCTGTTGCTGCCCTTTGACAAGGCAGCTAAGCTACTGATTTCACCAAGAAAATCTGCGCTTCTTCAGGCGGAAATTTATGGACAGTAAGTCAGAGTGGGCACTCTAACTCTCTTGCTCAATTAGAAGCTGCTCGATTCTCGCTGGCCTACTTGGCTCAGGCCCTGAAAGGCCTCTGGATCGTTGCGAATTCAGATAGCAATGGGGTGTATTTGACCGAGTTTCAGCTCCAGATCATGATGTCCGCACTCATCCGGTAGGTGAGTGAGTCGACACGTTCAGGAGCATGCCAATGGGGCAAGTACAGGCAATAGACCAACTTCTTACAGCGGAAGAGGTTGCGGCCATGCTGGGAGTCAGCACTGATTGGGTTTGGGACCATTCGTCCAGAAGACAGCTCTATCTTCCCGTTATCCCAGTAAGTGACGGAGTACTCCGTTATAGACAAAGCCAAATCGAAGCATTCATCGCTGAGCGCGAAGCAGCCGGACGATTGCGCAGAGAACGTCGATGAGATTGACACGTCGGAGTGGCTAAAGACATAAACTGAAAATGGCCACTTGTTCCCTCCATACAGAATTTGAGGAACAAATGGGAACTTCGCACCAAAAGGGATGGGTTCGGATTCGCGGTAAGAAGTGGTATGGCTACTTCCGCCGAACGATCCTCGATCCGTCTACAAGTGAACCCAGGATCATTACCCACCCGGTGATCCTCGGCCTCAAAGCAAGCATGTCGAAGCTCGAGGCCAGAGCAAAGTTAGAGGTGGCGATCGCCAAACTGGGCGGTCAGCCAAATAGCGACCAATCCATAGTCAATGGAGCCGTCACATTAGGCTGGTTCGTTCGCAACCGTTATCTGCCACTTAAAGAGGCGGACTGGAGAGAAGAGTCGGGCAAGGTCAAGAGGTATTTGATCCAAGCTGATTTCGTGGATGGCTTCGAAGATGTCCGTTTGGAGAACTTCGACAAGTTCACACTGCAGAACCACCTCAATAAGCTGGCCAAGATCCATTCGCGGGATCGGGTACTGCAGGCTCGCTCTTATATACGGTCCATCTTTGCCGAGGCAGTTGACCAAGACTTCCTCCCCAAAGATCCGGCCCGGATGTTGAGGGTGCCTGCAAATTTGCGAGAGGTCGACAAGACGACACTGAGCTGGGATCAGTTGCGAGAGGCGCTCCATGAGATTGGCAAGCGTAGCCTTCGCGACTGGATTCTGGTGAAACTCGACATGTCGAATGCTCTGCGCCCGAGCGAAGTATTTCCCCTGCGATGGCGTTGTCTTCTTGAAGCAGACCGGGCTCTCGACATTCAGGAGACTCTGTACAAAGGCAAGATCCGTTCGTACGGCAAGACCAAGAGTAGTATCACGCAGGTCCCCTTAGCCGATCAGCTTTTCTGCGAACTGCTTGAGTATCGCGAGGAACTGCGGCGAAAGGGAAAGGATGTTTCTCCGGACGCTTTCATGTTCGGCGGGCGATTCGGTCAACCGATGGACCCGAGCAACTTCCGCAAACGTGTGCTGCACAAGATTGCGGAGAAGCTGGCGTTACCCAAACTGACCTTCCAGGTGATTCGCAGATCGATCGCGACACTCGGCAAGTCTAAAGGCCACGTCAAGGACATCCAGGGCATGATGCGCCACTCGAAGGCTTCGACCACGACGGACATCTACATGCAGTCGCTTGAACCAGAAGTGAGGACTGCTATCAATTCGATCTACGGAGAGCTCGTAAGATCTCCAAGTGGATGGAGGCCATCCGACCCGGCAGCATCAGCCGGGTCAGGACAAACAGAAGCACTCCGTGATGGAGTTGCGGAACACTCAGTTCGAGAAGGCGATGAAGTGCCTACAACTCAGCTGAGTAGGAAACCGACGCGCGGAGTGGTTTTGGAATTTGCTGCCAAAATGCGGCCAAGCTGGAAAGGAGGGATGACGCTAAATGATTGAGATGATTGGTGGACCTGATCGGGATCGAACCGATGACCTCTTCCATGCCATGGAAGCGCGCTCCCAGCTGCGCCACAGGCCCACTCTTAGGAAGGACTCTATCTATTCTCAGGCATAGGACCTGTTTCGTCAAACCTGCCGGGAACTTCTCTCAAGATACCGGTGTCTAAGGTTTTAGAGTGTGAGCGAGCACTCGGCCGCCGGCGGCGAATTTATTCCCATGCATCGCAACTGGTGCATGTTTGCAAGTGGTAACACAAAGGTCGTACTGTAGAGGTCATCCTGTATGCAGGCGGGAATGTTCGTGGGAAATCTAGCCAGCGCGATTGGAATCACGACGGAGGAAGCAGCCCTTGTCGCCGAGCTTAAGGCCGGCAGCGAGGACGCCTTCGGCATGCTCATCGCGCAGTACCATCAGCCGCTCTTCTCGCTGATCGCCCGCAGCCTCACCGATCCTGCAGACGCCGCCGACATTACCCAGGAAGTCTTCATCAAGGTCTTCCGCAATATTCGCGGTTTCCACGGCGAATCGAGCCTGCGCACCTGGCTCTATCGCATCGCCCTGCACGAGGCCTCCAACCAGCGCCGCTGGTGGTCGCGCCACAAGCGGCAGGAGATGACGATCGACTCGCCGTTGGAGTCTGCCGATGCAGGAGACGAGGGTCTGCCGCTGATCGCAACGCTGGCTGACTCCAGCAGCTCTCCTTATGACTATGCCGCGCAGGCTGAGCTTCGCAATCGCGTGGAAGCGGCGCTTCGACTCCTGCCCGAGGCGTTTCGTACCGTCGTTGTTCTGCGTGAGATTGAAGGATTTGCCTACGAAGAGATTGCCGAGATCCTGAATGTGAACATCGGGACGGTGAAGTCGCGTCTGACGCGGGGACGTTCCGCGCTGCGTGCCATTCTCATGGCTGATTCGGCCATTAATAATTCTGCTTCTTCCACATCAGGGGTCCCATCCAATCAACGAAGCGGGAATGTACCTTCCCGGGAGATGGTTGCTCGATGAATCTCACAGGGTGCGGTAAATATCGTTCTTCCTTTTCGGCCTATCTGGATGGCGCCGTCAGCGGGAAGCAGATGCAGTCGATCGCACAGCATCTGGATGGCTGCGAAGACTGCCGTAGAGAGTTCGATTCGTTGCGCTCCATGCAGCGTTCGCTTGCCCTGCTCGGGCCGGCAAAGGCTCCTGCCGATATGGGCACGCGTCTGCGCGTCGCCATCTCGCACGAGGTTGCCGATCGCAAATCCAGCTGGCGCGACGCCCTCGCGGTGAGATGGGATAACGCCTTCCGTCCGCTGCTGGTGCAGGTCTCCGCAGGTTTTGCCAGCTCGGTAGCGCTGGTGGGCGGCATCATACTGCTGCTGGGGGCGGTGGCTGCGCCTACTGCTGTTATGGCCAACGACGAGCCGCTGATGGGCTCGATGACGATGCCGCACTACCTTTACTCGGCGGGCGTGCCGCGTCCCATCATCACGCCGCAGGACACTGCCGTGGTGGTTGAGGCGTTAGTCAACGATCAGGGCCGCGTCTATGACTACAAGATCATCTCCGGTCCTGAAGATAAGACGGTGCAGATTCAGATCCTCGACCAGCTGGCGTTGTCGGTCTTCGAACCGGCCCGCGTCTTCGGCGCCCCGGTTCGGGGCCGCGTCCTGCTGACCTTCTCCGGCATCTCGGTCCGCGCCTAAAACTCTACAAAATATTTCAGAAAAGCAGGAGGGAGACCTTCTGCTCTTCTGCGTGTCAGCGGCGATGCTTTGCGTTGCCCGCCTGCGGCTGGCTGGGAGTTGTCTGCATCCACGCGTGCTGCGCGGACCATCCTGCCGCCGTCGAGAGATCGATGTGCACGGGAGGGACTGCACCCTGCGCGGCGGTGTCTTCCGTCGCAGCCTTTGCCTGAGCGTCCACGTCGGACTTCGCAGCTGCAGGCGTCTCGTCTTTCACCAGCCCATTGCCCAGCGGAGCGATCGCTCCGGCGAACGCCCGCAGGCGAAGCGGGGTCGCCATACCGGAGAGGCGCATCGCGTAGCCGTTGCCGTCGAACTGGCCGTTCAGGCTCGCAGGGTCTCGTCCGCCCAGCAGAATCGGCGTCGGCGCCAGTTGCAACATCGAGCTGGTCCCGTCTGCCGCAGGCACCAGGTGCAGCTCCACATCGCCGTTCAGCAGCGGAGCGTCGTCTGCCGCCGTGCGCAGGGTGCCGTTGTGCAGAGTCATCTCGCCCGTCCATGCGGCTGACGTCGCCGGATCGTGGACCAGGCTGGCCGTCAGCGTGCCCGTGGTGGCGATGCTGTCCGAGATGTTCGCGCTGCCGAGGCGCAGCCAGTTCACCAGCGTCGCCGCAGGCACGCCCGAGGTTCCCAGCCGCAGCGCTGCGGTCTGCGGGTGACGGACATCGGGGATCTCGCCCACCAGCGCGACAGTCGGGCCATCTGCGGCGCCCGGAGGCCAGGAGCAGCGCAGATCGACGAAGGAGTGGAAGACCGAGGTGGCCGTGGCAAAGCACTCGACGTTGGCCGAAAGTGGCTGCTGCGGCACAAAGTCGGCGCGGCGGGCCCCCAGCAGGCGCAGGCGGCTGGTGACGGCGCTCTCACCCAGTGTGCCGCGGATGTGGGCGCTCAACACCAGGTTGCCGCGCCATCCGGCGTCGTCGCCGGTCAGCACGCGGCTGGCCTCGCCCAGCGGAGCATCGCGCCACTGGCCTTCGACATCGACCGGGATATGCGCCAGGGAATCGCCACGTCCCAGCGTGCCTTCAAGCTCGATCGCGCCCGTGTCCGAGGCGCTGGAGTCGGTGCGCGCCGGGCGGGCCTTCAACCGCAGCTGCCACTGGTTCGGGTCGGGCGACCATAGCGCGAACTCGCTCTCCACCAGCGAGAACGGCGTCTTCTCGTTGTCCAGCTTGAAGTTCAGCCGCGCATCGGTGGCCTCGATGTAGGGGAAGCGGGGCGTCGGGCCGGCGCGACGCTGCGAGGTCGGCGCGGCGTCGATATGCGAGGCCTGCAGCAGCACCTTCTCGATGTTCCACTTGCCGTCGGAGGTGTGCACCAGGTTGACGCTGGGGCTGGTAAAGCTGATGGTCGAAAACTCCACGCGGCGGCGCCACAGCGACGAGAGCCGCAGGGTGACGCGAACCTCATTGGCGCGGATGATGGGTTCCGCGCCGAAGGCCGGGTCTTCATCCACCACGAGGTTCTGGATCTCGAAGCCCGGCAGCGGCAGCAGGCTCAGCGAGACCTGGTCGAGGTGCACCGGCCTGCCCAGGCTGCCGCTGATGCTGGTCGCAATGCGGCGCTGGTAGCGGTTGACGTTGATCAGCGGGGGCAGCAGGGCCAACCCCAGCAGCACCAGGACCAGAATAGCGGCCAGCCGCAGGTTGCGCACGGTCTTGCCGCGCGCCGGGACGGTGCCGTCGGGAAGGGGAGTCTGCTGCACGTCGGCGTTGATAGGGTCAATCTGTTGCATCGTTACGGTCTTCGGATCTGCCTGAACGACATCCGGCTCTACCGGATCAGGTGGAACGTCCTGCTCCAGCGCGTCTCGGTGAAGAAGTGGATGAGGATGTGCGTCATGAAGGAGAATCGGTCGGCGATCGTCTGCTTGTTGGCCTGGTCGGCCGGCGTCTCGAACGACCAGTAGACGAACAGCGGCCGTCCCACGATGTTCTCGCGCGGCACGAAGCCCCAGAAGCGGCCGTCCAGCGAATCGGGCCGGTTGTCGCCCATGGCGAAGACCTTGCCCGGAGGCACCACCAGGTCGCCGCCCTCGATGTGCGTGGGCAGCTCGTACTGCCAGCTGGCCGTCACCTGGTACATCGGGTCGGGAGGAATGCTCGGGAAGTCGTCGCGGTAGGGCTGATACTCGTGCTGCGGATCGCCGTCGGAGGAGGGCATCGCGGCGTACGGCTCGTTCTGGGCCACGCCGTTCCGGTACACCACGCCGTTGCGCAGGTGGATGCGGTCGCCGGGAAGGCCGATGGCGCGCTTGACCAGGAACATGTCCGGCTCGCCCGGCTTCAGGAAGACGATGATGTCGCCGCGGTTGACATCGCGGTAGTGCGTAAACGGAGCCCACTTCGTCGGAGGCGCCAGCGTCACGCGGTCGACCAGCACATGGTCGCCGATCAGCAGCGTCTTCTCCATCGAGCCCGAGGGAATCTCGAAGTTCTGGAAGATGAACGTCATCACGAAGAGGCCGACGGCCAGCACGCTGGCGATCGAGGATAACGACTCGAGCGGTGTCTCGGTGCGCTCGTCCTGCTGGGCAGCGGACGTTGCCTGCTCTTCGGTTTGAGTCGTTTCCATCGTCTTCATCAGTACCAATCTCCCGGCGGGATGCCTCTGGTCAGTGTATCGCTGAAGTGCCCTTCGCTGCCCGGTTATGTGGGAGCCGGCCGCCGGAGGGTATCTTTTAGCGGACGATGTGCAGTACCCGGTCCCAGCGGGCGAACCCGGTCAGCCCGGCCGCCAGTTCGCTGCTGCGAGGCAGGGCTCTTACCCTGTCCCGCTGGCCGTCGCGCAGCGAAAAGTAGATCAGCAGCGGACGGCCCACGATCGAATCCTCCGGCACGAAGCCCCAGTAGCGGCTGTCCTCGCTGTCGTTGCGGTTGTCGCCCAGGACAAAGTAATTGCCCGCCGGAACGATCAGCTCGCCGTCGTCCACCAGCTTGCGCATCCGCATCCACCAGCGCGAATCGATCTCCGGGTCGGCGCTCTCCATACGGGGGAAGTTGTCGCGGAAGTTGTCATGCGCCGCGGGCCGGTAGACGGCATACGGCTCGTCGATCGGCTTGCCGTCGATCTGCACGTGTCCGCCGCGCAGCCGGAGATGGTCGCCCGGAAGCCCCACCACGCGTTTGACCAGGTGCATCTCCGGGTTCATCGGGAAATGAAAGACGATGACGTCGCCGCGATGAATCGCCGGGCTGGGCAGCAACGCGCTGCTGTCTTCCGCTGTCGCCGTCACCTGTTTGTCGACCAGTAGAAAATCACCGATCAGCAGTGTCGGCTCCATCGAACCCGATGGGATACGGAAAGGCTGCACGTTGAAGGTCACGATGAAGACAGCGACCGTAATGATGATCGTCAGTGTCTGGATGGCAGGCAGAAGGCCGTGGCGCTCATGCGGGTGAGGCGCCGGGCGATGGTATCGTGCGGCCGCCTGCCGTGAAGGGGATGCAGCCGTCTGCTGCGACCGGGGTACCTGCACTGCGGGGGGCTGCTCCCGGCCGGGGGCGGATGTCACCTCCGTCGTGAGCGGCCTGCTCATTGCGCGGCTCCCAGCCCCGTCTCGTCTGCGGGAGGCGGAACCGGATCGGCGGCCTCCTCGGCCAGCAGCCGCTCCACGGCGATCCGCGCCGCCTGTTGCTGTGCCTGTTTCTTGGTCGAGCCCTCCGATTCGCCGAGCGCACGCGATCCTCCACGCCCATCCGGGATGCGGACCTCCACGCGAAAGAGCTTCTGGTGGTCCGGCCCGCTCTGCGCCGTGAGCACATACTGCGGCTGACCGGCTCCAATCGCCTGCAGATGCTCCTGCAGCGCCGACTTGTGATCGCCGATGGCCCCTGAGAAGGTCTCTCCCGCCTTCAGCGCGCCGTTCAGCTCCGGTATCGACGGCTCAATGATGTAGTGCTCAATGAAGGCGCGTGCCGCCTCCATTCCGCCGTCCAGGTAGATAGCGGCGATGACGGCCTCGATCGCGTTCGCCAGCAGCGCAGGCTTCTGACGGCCTCCGCTCTGCTCCTCGCCGCGGCCCAGCAGCAGCATCTGCCCCAGGCCGATGCGTGCGCCCACATCTCCCAGGTGGCGGCGGCTCACCAGCGAGGCGCGCAGGCGTGTCAGCTCGCCCTCCCGCGAGTGCGGGAAGCGGCGGAAGAGGCTCTCTGCAACGGCAAGGCCCAGCACGGCGTCGCCCACAAACTCCAGCTGTTCGTTGTCCGAGCTGGGATCGGGCGAGGCCTCGTTCCCGCTCTCGTAGGCCAGCGAGCGATGCGTCAGAGCCCAGGTCAGCAGCTCCGGGCGCTCAAAGGTATGGTCGAAGAGAGCCTTCGGCGTCGCGCCCGGATGCTTCGGTGCGGACTTTTTGCGACGGGTGGTCATGCTGCTCCCTCTCGGAATACTCTACCGGATGGATGGACGCACGAGCCCCTTGCCGGGGAAGCGTTTCAGCGAGGCGTATCCGGTCGATAAGCCTGCTTCTCCGCCTTTCCGCTGGGGTCCAGCGGCTCGTTGTCGTCGTCCTGCGTTTGCGATCTCTTCGGCAGAAGGAAGGGCTGTTTAATGCCTTGTTCAGCTGCGGCACGCGTGTCGGGCTGCGAGTCGCGGACGGCCAGCGCCGCCTTATACTCCGCCACGGCCTTGGGCCGTTCCGGGTGTTCGACATCCGGCTGCGCCGGGTCGCGTGCAACGTCGTAAAGCCGCCCCATGTAGATGTGTGCCCAGGCCAGCGTGCGCGGATCCCTGGCCTCGGTGAGGGTCTTGTTGAAGTGCTCCATCGCCGCTCCGGGATCGCCGTGAATCAGCTCGATGCGCCCGGCGAGATAGTTCGCCTGCGGGTCATTCGGATTGGCCTTGAGGGCCGCGTCGGCCATCTCCTCGGCACCCGTCGTGTCACCCTTTATCAGCTTCATCTCGGCCAGGTCCATGCCCTGCAGCTGGCGCGGTGCGCGGCGCACAAAGTCGTTGGCGCCCTCGGGCAGAAACTCGATATGCTCGGCCGAGTGGCGCTCCCGGTCCACGTCCATGCCGTACACCATCTCGGCGATGTCCTCGCGCAGGCTGACGCCTTCCTTCTCCATCGCGCCGATCTTGTCGTAGAAGTAGCCGGTCAGCGCATACCCCTGGTGCATGTCGAGGTCCACCTGCCTGCGGCGGACCACCTCCGCCTCACGCTCCCACGCCGCCAGGTTCGCCTCGTAGCCGGTCAGATCCGTGCGCACGCGGATCTGCGTCGGTCGCACCGGCTTTGCCACGCCCACATCCATCGTGTGCGCCTCGATCGCCTTGATCATGCACTCGGTGATCAGCGCCGCCACGTCGGACTTATACGCGAAGTCCAGCGGAGCATCCTGCACCGCCTTCAGCAGAGGCAGCAGCCGGTTCATCGCGCTGGCGCGGGCATACACCAGCGGCTCCACCTCGTAGTGCAGGTAGGTGTGCCGGATCTGGTCCATATGCACCTCCCCGGTCGCCGACGGCGAAGCCACCACGATGTAGTCGTTGCCATAGATACGCGCGTTCGTCGTCGAAGGAGCCAGCATCGGCTCCAGCAGCACCAGGAAGCGGCGGCCGTCGTAGCTGGAGACCGGCATCTTCAGGTAGAGGTTGGTGTCGAGTACTGTCTTGGTCAGAGGCTCGTGAATCTGGTTCACCAGCGCCTCGTACTCCGGCCGGTGCATGATCCAGATCGCATGCAGGTTGATGTCTGCGGCGAAGTTCCTGAGCAGCGGCAGAATGTTCACCACCTGCGTCGAATCCGGCGGAAGCTCCGTCTCGCCTACCGAGGGCGTCAGCGCCGGTGGAGGGTCCACGTACAGCGACAGCGAGATGTACTGCGCGATGGTCTGGCCAGGATCGTTCAGCTGGTGGTCACGGATGTACGCGCACAGTTTGTCGCGATGGTCGCGAGCCTCCGGCGTTCCGTTGGCCAGCGCCTGGATCACCTCGTCGCGTACCTCGTGCCGCACCGGGGCCGAGGCTGCAAGATCGTTATCGTAGCCGCAGGCGTTCAGAGCCACGGCAATGTCGAACAGCGGCTCGCTGGTCTCCAATGTCACCGATGCTCCCGCAGCCTCCGACTGGATCACTCGCGGGCGCGCCGGCAGGCCGGGACGATTGTCGATCGTCGCATCCGGACGGCTGGCGCCCGAGCTGGAACTGGAAGAGCTGGAGCCCTGCTGTGCATTGGCAGGCAGACAGACCATCGGAGCTGCAAGCAGCAAAGAGAGAGCAAATGACGAAGATCGGATAAAAGGAGACACGATATATATAGTTTTCGACGTTCCAGTGGAGTTTAGGAGAGTGCCGGAGGAGGTTGCAAACCCATTCGGGAGCCCGGTGCGGGAGCGCGGCGTCGGCGGCATCGCATGGCCTCCTCCAACCCGCTCTCTGTAAATGAGTTACGGCGTTGTGGACGGGGCCGCAGGCTGAGTCGTGTCCTGTTCGTCGACCACATGCAGGCGGTAGCGGTGGAGCGGAGCGACGGTCTCGGGAATGCTGCCATCGTTCACCAGCACCTCATCCGGCACACCTCCAAACAGGATGCGCGTCGTAACAGACGCCTGCGGGCCGATGCGGACGCGCTCCGTGGTTGTCAATTTGCCCGAGCGCACCGTCACCGGCACCTCGACGTTCACGTTGCCCTGGTTGTGGACCTCCACCGCCACCAGCCAGCTGACGTCCTTGCCGTTCTTCGCCGTCAGGCTGCGCGGTGTCACGTTGGTGATCGAAAGATCGGCCAGCCCGCGGTCGTTATAGACCCAGTCGTCGAAGACCCACGCCAGGTCTTTGCCCGACGCCCGCTCCAGCACGCGCTGAAAGGCATGCGGGTCTTCGGGGTTTTCGGGAGTCGCGCTGCGGGCCATATCGCGGTAACGCTGCAGCGCCTGTTTCAGCGGCCCGTCGCCGGTGATTGAGCGCAGCATGTACAGCACCGCCGCAGCCTTGGCGCGATAGTAAACCTCATCGTGTGCCGCAATCAGGCTCTGACCAGCCTCGCCCGGAGGAGGCGTGAGCGTCTCCGGCAACGGCTGCGCGGTCTGACTCTGTGCCGCGCTATCTGGCGTTGAACTGGAGCTGGAGGATGAATTCGACGAGTAGCTCTCCGGCGGACCCGGCAGGTTGCGCGGGTCGAACGGGATGCCGTTCTGCTGCTTTTTCGGCATCGGAGCCTGCGCTGCTATCGAAGGCTCCCCCTTGGGAGCCTCAGCGGGAGGCTCCGGCTCCATCAGCGTCAGTGGCGTAATCAGGCCTCGCAGCCCTGCCAGCGCCCTGTCGCGTCCATCCACGCCTTCGTTCTGCACAATGGCCATAAACTGAGGCACACCCTCATTTAGCCAGGGCAGGGAAGAACGGAACCAGGCATGCGTCAGCGAGTGGACCAGCGCCCCTGCAATCTCCGGCACGCTGGGCGCCGTCATCGGAATCGCCAGCAGCGCGTCATCTTCGAATGGCTGGCCGGGATGGTCGAGGATCGTCAGCGGCGTGATCGGCGCCTGCCCCAGCCAGTCCTGCAGCAACGGGGTCAGCGACCCTGCTGCTGTGTTGTACGGCGTGATGGCCTCAGGCCGATCCGTCGCCACGGAGAGAAGCTTGTCCTCGCTGGGCCGCGTCGCCTGCCAGCTCACAAACAGGCTGGGCGTGCGGAAGCCCAGCGGGCCCGCCGGAAAGTTTGCCGTCGCGACACCGTGCGACTCGTCCACCAGGGCATCCGGCTCTTCGGTCACATGCTCGGCAGGCTGATGCTGTCCGTTGACGTAGACATCGACCGGCGGCTCGCCCGTGTACTCGATTGCCAGCCTTAGCTGGAAGTTCGATCCCGCCTCTCGGAGCCGCGACTGGCCGATCGCCTGGAAGAGCTTGGCGCCATCGCCCAGAAATAATGCCGGAGAGCTGACCGGGTACCAGGCCACGTTGCCGAAGCCGCGCAGCGCGATCTCCTGCGCCATGATGCCGTCCCAGTCCACGCTTGAGGCTCGCTCCGGAGGAGCGCCGATGCGCGTCAGCCGCGCCGCCGACTGCGGCAGCGTACCGGAGTAAAGTGCGGTCAGCGCCAGCGATGCGCCTGGAGCCAGCGGCTGGGGCAGATTCACCAGAGCCTCCGACACCTCGCCGGTATGGTCGGCGTCCGTTGCCAGCGTGTGCTGGGTAAACGTCAGCGGCGCACCCGCCGCGATGGACTCCCACTGGAGCGTTGAAGAGATCTGCAATGTCAGCTGTGTCAGCGGCTTATCCGACCCATTGCGTACCGTGAACCGCACCCTGGCCGACAGGCGATTCGTCGCCGGGGCCATGTGCAGGTCGAGATCGCGGCCCGTAAACACCACCGCCGAGCGCTGAGCGTCGGTAATGGCGGCGACTGCCGCCTGCGGCGTGGGATTGGCGACCGCCGCGTGACCCTCCGGCGTCTCCTGCACATCGTTGCGATGGAACAGAACCTTGCCGCGAGCGCCGTGCTGCTCCGTCGAGGGGGCGGCCTGAGGCGTCGTCTCTGCAGGCTGCTGTGCCTTCGCAGGTTGCTGCGCTGCGGCGATCGAGGTCGCCAGAAATGCTGTAATCAATGTGGAACGAATCATTTAGAGACTGCCAAGACCCTTCGGCTTCTTCGCGGCCTTGGGGGCTGCGGCCGTCTGTTGGACGGTTGAGCCGCCGTTTCGGCCCCCTTGCCGCTGCCGCATGGCCTCGTACATCACCACTGCGCCAGCCACGGAGACGTTGAGCGACGACACCTGACCCGCCATCGGAATGCGCAGCAGGTGGTCGCAGGTCTTCTTCACCAGGTCGTGCAGCCCCGCACCCTCGCGGCCCAGCACCAGGCAGCAGTCCGTGGTGGCGAAGTCGAAGTCCGTGTAATCCGGCGTGCCCCGCTCGTCGAGGCCGACGATCCAGATATTCGCCTTCTTCATCAGCTCCAGCGAGCGGACAAGATTCGTCACCCTGGCGATGCGAACATGCTCCGACGCTCCCGCCGAGGTCTTGGCCACGGTCGCCGAAATCGGCGCCGAACGCCGCTCCGGCAATATGATGCCATCCACCCCCGCGCCGTCGGCGGTGCGGATCAGCGCACCAAGGTTGTGCGGGTCTTCCAGCCCGTCCAGCGCCAGAAAGAAGCGGCGTTCGCCCTTCTTCCGCTCCAGCAGGTCTTCAACCGTCAGGAACTGGCGTTCGCGCAGGAAGGCGACCACGCCCTGGTGCATATCGGTCTTGGCGATACGGGTCAGCTGATCCCGCGGCTCCAGAGAGACGCGGATGCGGTTCTCGCGTGCCATCGCCGCGATCTGTTCCAGCTTGCGATCCGAGCGCTCCCGCGCGATCGAGATGCGGTCGACACGCCCCGAGCCGGAGCGGAGTGCCTCTTCCACGGGATGGAGGCCGTACAAAACGTCCATCCCTCAAGTCTAACCGCTCAAAAAGCCGTTTTCAGGCCTCCGGAATGGCCGTAAACTGTCTGCGGCAGGCAAATTTCTGGCTCCAGCAACGATTCCCACGCATTTTTCATGAGAAAAGGTCAGCCTGCGCGACTTTTTCTCTAAAGAGGACGTCACTATCGCTATGGATGCAGGATCCGTGTCGCTGACCGCCGCCCAGGCCGCCTCTCTCAACGAAAGCGAGAATGCGGCGATTGCGCGCGGTCTGAAGCGTCAGGACACTGAGCTGCTCGACCACCTGATCGAGCAGTACCAGCACCGACTCCTCCGTTATCTGCTCTTCCTCACCGGCCGCCGCGAGACCGCGGAAGACCTCTTCCAGGAGACCTGGATGCGCGTGCTGCTGCGCGGTGCGCAGTACAACGGCAAGGCCCGCTTCGATACCTGGCTGTTCACCATCGCCCGCAACCTGGTCATCGACCTCTCGCGCAAGCGCACCATGGCCAGCCTCGAAGAGATGAGCGAACAGAACGAAGATGACCGCCCCTTCGAGGTCGCCTTCGAAGGACCTTCGCCACTCGAACAGTTTCAGTCGCGTGAGAACTCCGCCGAGGTCGGCCAGATCCTGCTGACGCTCGAGCCCGCGCACCGCGAGGTTCTGATCCTTCGGTTCTACGAAGAGATGTCGCTTGAAGACATCTCCACCATGACGCGCGCTCCGCTCTCGACCGTCAAGTCGCGCCTGTATCGCGGTCTGGCCTCGCTGAGGCCGGAGCTGGCCAAGCTCCGGAGCAATCGCCTGATGGAGGCAAGAGGATGAGCGAACTCTTCGAGAGAGCACAGGGACGGGACAACGAACGGCCCGCTCCGCTGGGATCGATCGACTTCGGTTCGCTGAATGTTGCCGCCGGCGCCTCGCTGGTCAATCGGACGCATCGCGTTGTGCGCGAGCGCGCCAACCAGATGTCGAAGCGCCGCGACCGTATCCGCAGCCTGATGGCGCCGATGGCGATCAGCGCGGCGATGCTGGTCATCCTGGTTACAGCGGTATGGACGGTCTTCGACGAGTACGAGATCAATCCGACCGGCTTCGTCGACTCCAGCGATCAGTATCTCGTCCTTGCCGTGTGGTTTCTTCCGCTCTCCCTCGCGCTTCTGGGGATGGCGTGGTGGAACCGGACCCGAGGACGCCGTTCGGAAAATGAGTACATGCGATGAACCTGCCATGGAGACAGAACGGAGCAGCACAGGGAGACCTGCGCGAGCAGCAGCCGGACAGTGAGGACCAGCTCAGCCTGATCCCCGCCTGGTCGGTGGTGCTGGCGGTTGCCGTCTTCACCGCGGTGCAGTATCTCTTCCACGTCGTCATGCCCCACCACAAGCACGAGCTGCTGCCGATGCGGCTGCTGATGGGCTACTCCTGGGGAACGGCCTTCGCCAGCTATGTTCTGCTCGTCGGCTACGTCAGCCGCGATATCAAGCGCCGCCGTATGCCTGCCGGTCTATGGATGTTGATCGTCGTGCTGATGCCCGGTGGTATCGGTGCCGTCGTCTACTTCCTGCTGCGCCAGCCGCTGATGCAGCCCTGCCCGCACTGCCGCACCGAGCTCACCGTCGGTTGCCACTTCTGCCCGCAGTGTCAGTTTCAGATGGCGCCCGTCTGCGGACGCTGCTTCCGCGGCGTGCAGATCACCGATGTCTACTGCATGCAGTGCGGCCACGACCTGGCCGAGGATCACGCCCCCGCCCGCCTGCGGGCGTATAGTGACTAGTGGAGTTGCCTGCTCTGGGATGAGTCGGACTCCGCTTGTCCCATGTCACTGACAGCACTCATCATCGACGACGAACCCCTCGCCCGGCAGGAGCTCCAGTACCTGCTGGAACATGCTGGCGGCGTCCAGGTGTTGGCGCAGGGAACCAACGGCATCGAAGCCGTCGATCTGATCCGCAACCACAAGCCCGATGTCGTCTTCCTCGACGTGCAGATGCCCGGCCTCGATGGATTCGGTGTCCTCAAAAAGCTGCTGGACCGCAAGCTACCCATGCCGCAGGTCGTCTTTGCCACCGCCTTCAACCAGTACGCCGTGCGCGCCTTCGAGGTGAACGCCGTCGACTACCTGCTGAAGCCCTTCGACCGCAAGCGTGTCCTGCAGACCATCGAGAAGGCGCAGTCGCGCATCGCGACAGCCTCCGTCGAGTCCGCCTCCGCCGCCATCACCGATGCCTCGGTCAGCGAAGCGACCGCGAAGCTTGATGCACTGCTGAAGCTGGTCGAAGAACAGGCCGCGCAGGCCGCCGGCTCTCCGCCGCAGGTGCGTGCAAACACCGGCAAGGTTGTGGTGCGGGCGCAGAACCGTCTTCTCCTCGTCGATCAGAAGGAGATCTGCTTCGCCTCCATCGAAGAGGGCACCATCACGGTGGTTACCCGCACCGTCGAAGGCCACTCCAACTGCCGCACCATCGAGGAGCTGCAGAGCCAGCTGGACCCGGAGATGTTCTGGCGAGCGCACCGCTCCTACCTCGTCAACATCCAGCACATCCGCGAGGTCGTGCCGTGGTTCAAGTCCAGCTACCAGATCCGCATGGACGACCCCAAGAAGACCGAGATTCCCGTCAGCCGCGCCCAGACCAAGCGCCTGCGCGACCTCTTCAATCTGTAGACACGCCTCAATTCCTGCTCGCTTCGCGAAGTCTCTGATCCGCAACGTCTCTGGCGAGCGAAAGCATCCTCTGTTCGGCATCGCTGGCTCACTCAGCAAAGAAAATTGAAGTTGCCGGGAACAATTTTTGTCTCTCGACGTACTGATGCCTAGACGGTCTACAAACAGTTCGTGTAGATAATCATAGTATGGGACGACCAAATGATCTTGTGCAGGGAACACTGGGCCTGCTGATCCTCAAGACGCTCTCGCTTGAGCCGAAGCACGGCTGGGCGATCGCCAAGCGGATTCAGCAGATCTCCAACGAGGTGCTGCAGGTGCAGCAGGGCTCGCTCTATCCGGCCCTGCAGCGGCTGGAGCAGCAGGGGTGGATTCGCTCGAAGTGGGCGGAGACCGACACCGGCCGGCAGGCGCGCTTCTACTCGCTGACGGCCGCAGGCAAGGCGCAGCTCGAACACGAGCGCGAGATGTGGAGCCGTCTTTCGGCGGCCATCGATCTCGTCGTCGAGAGCTAGCGGCAATCACGGAGGCACGCGATGCGCTGGATGCACACCATGAAAAAGTTGCTGTCGACGCTCTTCCGCCGCGGCAGCGAGACCGCGCGGCTCGACGAGGAGATGCGCTTCCACCTCGAGCAGGAGATCGCCGAGCAGGTGGCGCAGGGTCGCTCGCCCGAAGAGGCCCGCAAGGCCGCGATGCGGCGCTTCGGCAATCCCGCACTGCTGCGCGATCGGTCACGCGACGGCTGGAGCTGGGGCTGGCTGGAGACGCTCGCCCGCGACCTTCGCTTCAGCACGCGCTCTCTGCTGCGTGCTCCCGGCTTCACCATCACCTCGGTGGCCGTCATGGCGCTGTGCATCGGCGCGACCATCTGCCTGTTTACCGTCGTTCGCGCCGTACTGCTTGATCCGTTGCCCTTCCGCGATCCTGGCAAACTGGTGATGGTGTATGAGCACTGGCGCGCCACCACCTACGGTTCGCCTTATAACCCGGTCGCGCCGGGAGATTTTTTTGAGTGGCGGGCGCAGACGCATGGCTTCGAGGATATGGCCTCATACCACTACTCCAGCCTGACGGTCACTGGAGACCACGGTGAGATGCCAGAGATGGTGGCGGCGCAGAAGGGCACGTGGAATCTCTTTCCGCTGCTGGGAGTGACGCCTGCGCTTGGCCGAACCTTTCGTGAAGAGGAAGACACGCTGGGAGATCACCATGTCGCCCTGCTGACGTGGAGCTTCTTTCAGAGGCGCTTTGGCGGCGATCCTGCGATTGTGGGAAAGACGATCCGAATGGCGACAAGGCCCTACACGGTTATTGGTGTGCTGCCGGAGTGGTTTGTGTATCCCGATGCGCGGACGCAGGTGTGGGTTCCTTACGCGGACGGAGAGACGGCCGAGCGGCTGCACGAGCACGACAATCATTATCCCTATGTCGTTGCGCGGATGAAACCCGGCGTCAGCCTGAAGACGGCCACCGATGAGGTGAGCGCGCTGCAGTACCGGATGCATCTGCAGTATGCGGGGCTGCCGGTGGCCGAGGACGTCATGTCGCGTCCGATGATCGAAGACGTCGTGCAGGACGTGAAGACGCCGCTGCTGATGATGATGTCTGCGGTGGCGTGCATGCTGCTGATCGGATGCCTGAATGTGTCGAATCTCCTTGTTGCTCGTGGAGCAGCGAGGCAGAAAGAGATGGCGATTCGCGGCGCTCTCGGGGCAGGCCGTTTCGCGCTGCTGCGGGGGCAGATGACGGAGACCCTGATTCTTTGCGCCTGTGGGGGAGCCATCGGGTTGTTGTTGGCGCTGACGGGAACGGCATGGCTGAAGCTGCACTGGCGCGATCTGCCTCGTGCGTCCTCCATTCACGTCGATGGAATGATCGTGCTGTTCACCTTTGGCGTGGTGGGCGTGACGGCGATTCTCGCAGGGCTGCTGCCGGCGTTGTCGTCAACCCAACGCGGAATTCTGGAAGGGCTCAAGGACTCTTCGCGCGCTGCGGGAGCGGGTGTGTCTCGTGCCAGGTTGCGCAAGACGCTGCTGAGCATTGAGATTGCTTTGACGGTCATGTTGTTGCTCTCGGCGGGATTCCTGTTGAAGAGCTTTATCCAGCTGCGTACGACGGAGCTGGGCATCGCGGGCGATCATCTGCTGACGCTGCGATATAACCTGCCGATGGAGGTCTATAGCAAACCGGAGCAGAGCGTTGCCTTTTCTGAGTCGCTTCTGGAGCGTGTGAGGCGCATTCCGGGAGTGCAGTCAGCGGGGCTGGGTTCGACGGTACCGGGCGCAGGCTGGGACGGCGACCAGGTCTTCATCGTCCCGGAGCGCCCGACCCACGAGACCAACAAACAGCCCGATGCGATGATCCGGTATGCGGACCCTGCTTACTTTACGACGCTTGGTATTCCCCTGGTTGCAGGAAGGGTGTTCAACGAACACGATCGGCTGGATCAATCCAAGAAGGTCGTCGTCTCGCAGGAGCTGGTGAAGCGGTACTATCCGGGCGAGAACGTGATCGGGCGCACGATTGTGATGGGAGCCGACATCACCAACAAGAAGCGAACCTATGAGATCGTCGGCGTGGTTGGAGACACCTTGTGGAAAGTGGGAGAGCGAACGAAGGCAACGGTGTATTACCCGGTCCTCTCCGGCGACACGGGCTATCGATCCACCCTGGTGTTACGCACAGCCGGCGATCCGCTCAGCTACGCCGTTGCGGTCCAGAAGGCAATCGGTTCGCTCGATCCGCAGCTGCCGCTTGTCGAGATTCTGACGATCCCGCAGATCGTTGGTGAGTCGACGGTAAACCAGAGCTTCTCCGCTTCACTGGTACTGATCTTCGCAGCGCTTTCGCTTCTGCTTGCAGGCGTCGGCCTCTACGGCGTTCTCTCGTACATCGTGACGCAGCGCGTGCCGGAGATCGGCATTCGTCTCGCGCTCGGCGCTCGGCGCGGACAGGTACTGGGGCTGGTGCTGCGCGATGGATTATGGCCTGTCGCGTCCGGGCTGGTGGTTGGCATCGCCTTCGGCATCGCCGTCGGCTATGTCATCCGTTCGCTGCTGTACCAGACCCGGCCACTCGATCCGACCGTCTTTGCCTGGATGGCTGCCCTGATGCTGGCGGTGGCTGCCTTAGCCAGCGCAGTGCCTGCATGGCGGGCCTCAAGCATCGACCCGATGCAGGCGCTGCGTACGGAGTAAGTTCTGCGGCTGAGTATCGATGCAGTGCTTTTACTTCGGCGCCTGCCCCGGCTTCGAGCCCTGCACCACCAGGTCGTTGTCGACGCTGAACACGCCCGACGTGCCGTTGGCCTGGATGTAGGCGATGTTCGAATCCATCGTGTTCAGCACCACGCCGTACAGCGTAACGTGGCCGTTGTTCACGATGATGTGGATCGCGTGATAGCCGATCGGCGGATTCTGCGTAATGCCTCCGGCCATCATGCCGAAGCGGCCGCCGCCCGGCCCCATCGCACGCGCAATCGAGCCCTGGTTGGCGTTGTACTTGCGCAGCGACGCCTGCGTGTAGATGCGCGAGTACACCTGTGCGCGGATGCGGTCATCGTTGTTCGACAGCGGCAGCACGACGATCTCGTTCTCCACGGTGGATATGTCCTTCACCCGCTTAAGCGCGTTCTCTGCGTCGCTCTTGAGGATAGGGCGCGAGGCAAAGCCCTTCAGCACGACGGTCTTGCCGTGAACGCCGAAGGTGATCCAATCGAAGACCGAGTAGGTCGTCAGACTGCCCAGCTGCTTCTGGACGTCGGTGACAATTCTGGTGAAGTCCTCCTGCGACCACGTCGGGTCGGGAGCGGCCTGTGCCGCCTGATCCTGCGCCAGTGCGAGCGAGGGAGTGCAGGCGAGAACAAGAGAGAGACAGAAGGCTTGGATGTGGCGCATAAGAGAATCTCCTTGATCGAATGAAATGCCTGTCTCCGGCCAAATAGCATCAGGCCGGAGTCGCATCCAGCATAGCCCATCGGAGTTAAAGCTTGGCTGCCACCGCCAGCACCTTGCTGATCGCCTCGATCACACTGGCTGCCGTGTTGATGTTCTTCGTGATGGTGCGGATGTCTTCCTTGATCTCCTCCAGCGCCTTGTTCGCATGCTCGATCTTCGGCAGCAGCGCCTTGTAGGCCGTGGCGTTGGCCTCGAGCTTCGCGCGGCTTAGCCCTGTCAGAATCTCGTAGACCGCCTCGCGCGTGCCCTGGATCGTGTCCTTCGAATGCATGTCGGTCGCATCCCAGTAGGCCCGGCCCAGCGTGTCGAAGAGCTGCTGGTAGCTATTGATCGCGTCGCCGATCGCATCGTAGCTCGTTACAGGAGCCTGCGCCGCCGCCGTCGTTGCGACTGGCATCATCGTTGTGGCTGGAGTTGTCGTTGTGGCGGGCGCCTTCTCGGTCTTCATCGCCGTGGCGATGGTCATGGTGGCGTGTGCCTTCGTGGGCAGCGTGGCGATCTTCTTGTTGGACATGATTCTCTCCGGGTTAGCTGGTTGCTGTGGGCAGCGACTGGTAGTAGCTCGCCAGCCGCTGACCGGTGGCGCTCAGCTCGGCGATTCGCGCCGTCAGCGATGGCGCATCCTTCTTGCCCGCCGCCGCGGCCAGCGCATGATGGGTCAGCGCCAGCTGGCGAACGCACCTCTCGAGATCGGCCAGCATGTCGTCCGCCGCCTGCTTCTCTGCAAGAATCTGCGGCAGTCGCTCAATCTCCGCTCGCCGCTCGATGGGCTGCAGATCTTTGCCGGCGTGGCGGATGAAAGCATCCTGCTCCATCAGCAGCACCTCGTAGTCGTTGCCCGACTGTCGGCGCAGCACGGCGATATCGTCCAGCAGCAGTTTGCATAGCGCATCGACACTGGGGTCCATCGCCTCGATCGTCTTCGGCAGCGAGCCGTTAATCTTGCGCGAGATCAGGAACTCGCCCAGCGCCTTCATCGCCGTGCTGGCTCCATTGGCCTGCTCCGGCGTGATGGCGATGCCCACCGGCGTCGTCGCCGAGACCGCGCTGCCCAGGCTCACCAGGTTGCTGCCCACCGCCGCGGAAGCGTCATCCAGCTGCTTCGACGAGACCCCGCCCGCCAGGTCGGCCACGGTCTGCGCGTAGCTTCGCAACCCGTCGAGCACCGTGCGGCGCGTCCGCAGCCCCTCCGCGTCGATCAGATGTTTGATGGCGTGCGGGTCCATCGGCTGCGTGTCGTATCGCGCCACCAGCAGGGCGCTCTGCACCCGGTCGTTGCGCCGCACCGCCGAGCGAAAGGCGTCCTCCGAGTTGTCGACGACAAAGGATGTGGCGGAGGAGAACGCAGCCGTCTGCCTGGCCAGCGGTGACAGCGTGCAGCCAGTTAACAGGAGCGCAGCGATAAGAGGGGCCCCTGAAACCAGTCGCATGTTCATGACGCCCAAGGAAAAATGTTCGATGAAAGATTGTCAAGAAGTCTCTACGCGATCTTTGCGAAGATGAGAGAAGATCGACAGGGAAGAGGGACGGCGATTTGAAACAGCTCCTGGTGCGTACGCTGATGGGAATACTGGCGATTGCGGGCATCCTCTGGGCCGCGGACTGGCTCGTCTGGCAGGGCCGCAGCCTCGCCGGCAAGGGCGACGGCACCGTCACCGTCGGCCACTTCGTCGTCGCCCCGCTCAAGGGCGGTAAGGAAGAGTACTACCCCGACGGCCAGCTCCAGGTACGCTGCACACGCTCACTGCTGCCCGAGGGCTTTCCCCAGGCCGGCGCCAAGCCCTGCTGGTGGCTGGAGCGCAACCCCGTCGTCTTCGAGCGCTGAAATCGTCTTTGAACCCTGAAATCCGCTTCGAGCGCCGAAACATCGCCTTTATTCGCAAACTGAATCCTTAATATGCCCACCCGGCGTGCAGAGACGCGCAGCCAGTTCTAAACTGGGGACAGATGCCCCGCACGTTGGTGGCGAAACCAGGTGAGGAGAGTTCAGCATCATGAGCACCGACAACGAGAAGAAGCCGGCCAAGACAGCCGCCAAACCGAAGAAGACAGCGGCTGCCACCGCAGCCAAGAAGGCTGTCAAGGCAGAAGCCGCGCCCAGCGCGCCCGCCGCCGCAAAGTCAACCGCTGCATCCAAGGCAACCGCTGCACCAAAGGCAACCACCGCCGCCAGATCCGCTGCCGCTGCTGGTATCCCCGAGGCCGCTACGCCTGCAGCCCTGCGTAAACCCACCCACGACGAGATCGCCTACCGCGCCTACTTCATCTATCTTGAGCGCAACGGCCACCACGGCCATCACGACAACGACTGGCACCGCGCCGAGCAGGAACTGCTCAAGCTGCTCTAACCGTCGCATTACCATAGAGATCCCGAAAAAATCCCGGCGCTCTGCCGGGATTTTTCTGCCTGATCCGTCATTTATACGTTGCAAAGAATTTCACAGGGCAACCGTCCCCTCCGTACGGTCATCATCCCAAAGATGAAGATGAATTCAGGTCTTTTTAATGCACGATCTTTGCGGAGCCTTGCCGCTCCGTTTGGTGTACTCACTTTTGGTCTGGTGCTCGCCGCCTCTTCGGGCGTGGCGGTCGCACAGGGCCCTCCGGGACACGATTACCACCACGATGATCACCACGACAACCATTACAACGATCATCACGACAACCATTACAACAACCGTTACAACAACCATCACGATAACCACTACAACAGTCACAACGACTGGCGCTTCCAGAACAATCACCGCGACCAGTTCTATTCGCACTATCGCAACGACGCCATGCGCTGGCGCGGCCGGCAGCGTCCCAACTTCTATCGCGGACAGGTCATTCCTCGCGGCTATAGCATCCAGGTCGTCCCGCCGTCCTACTGGCGCGGCGCCCCGCCACCACCCCCCGGATACCAGTACGGCTACTATGACGGCTACGTCGTCGCCTACGACCCCACCACCCGCATCGTCGCCGACGTCATGGATATGGTGGCCGCGGCCACTGTCCGCTAACAGCTGACCGTATCAAGCGAACCACAGGGCCGCGGCGGCACCCCATCTTCGCCGCGGCCTTTCTCTCGTTCGCTGGGCTCTAGTGGCTCACACCCGGATAATCCTGCGACAGCGGATGCCACTGCGGATCACTCCGATCCGCCTTATGGCTCCGGTGGAACGCCGAGAAGTGGTAGCTCACGCCCACACTCATCGCCCGCGCCCACGCCGTGCCCGACTCCGTCACCGGAATCCCCCAGTGCTGCATCTGGATATCCGCCTTCACCGACAGCCGCGGGTTCAGATACACATCCACGCCCCCACCCGGCGAGTAGGTGAAGCCTGTCGTCCGCACATACCCCAGCGTGTTGTAGATATAGCCCGACGGATAATCCACGCGCCCCAGGCCAAACAGCACATCGCCATACGGCTCGAAGCGGCCAAAACGCCTCCGCACCACCGGCCCGCCCAGCACCGTCATCTCCTTCGAGGCCGTGCTCGCCGCCGACAACGGATACGTCGCCCGCAGCTCCACCGCCGTCGTATATGCTCCAAACGGCCTCAGCGTCAGGCTCGCGCCCGCCGTCAGCGCGCGGTTCGACCCCATGAAGCCCGTCTGCGTCTCCGTGCCCATCACAAAGATCGAGGTGTTCTCCTCCATCCCGCGATTCACGGCTGGAACCGCCTGCGCCACGGCGGCATGTGCGGAAAAGAGCGCGGCCGAAAGGCCCAGGACGACAGAAAGACGGCGGTACAGCTCAAACATGCAACAGGGGCCCTTTGTGCATCCGGGCTCCTGTGCCACACGCAGCCCACTGCAGCGGAGAAACTCGCTCTCCTGCACGTAATGACGGGATCTGTCGGCGATGAGACTACAAGCGACGACACGCCGCTACACGGGGACGACATACGCAGTCGGAGCAAGCCGCTCCCGCAGCCAGAGGGACGAGCGGTCTACTCGTTGGCGATCATCTCACGCAGGTCGGCGATGTGCTGCTTGATGACCTCGATCCTCTCCGGCCACGAGCCAGCACCGGTGTGGTCGGGGTAGGGAACGCCAGCGGCGTACTCACGCTCTGCCTCGGCAAGGCCGGTAAGAAGATGTTCGAGCTTCTGCTGAAGCGTAGGGCCAGACATGGGGTTAGGGTAGCACCTGCTGTTTTGTAGAGGATGTACGAGCATCTACCGGGATAATCGGGTGCCCCATTCATGCAGTTTCATCGCATGAGTGGGCATTCGCGCGCAGCGCGAACCTCTCCCGATCCACCCAATGTGAAGCAATCCTGATGACGCCCTCTTCTCCCATCGCATAATGACGAAAGCTGCTCCAGCGAGAGTCCTCCGACCTGGCCACGAGTCCGCGCGTCACAGGATTGCGATGGATATATTGCACCTTCTCCACGAACTTACCGGTCGTAAATGTATTGAAGTCGTAGTAACGGCTCTGCCAGAATCGTTCGCGCTCTCCGCGCAGCAGCTTCGACGACTCTCCCTTGACGACCCGCAGAAACGAAGCCAGCGTGCGCACATCCGGCTCGCCGGTTAGCAGATGTACATGCTCCGGCATCAGCACGTAGGCGTATATATCGAGCGAATGCGACTGGCGAGCCCGTTCGACGGCTCGCTCAAGAACGTTCTTCGGCTCAGACGAATCCAGAAATGGAAGACGGTGATAACAGCTAAACGTAACGAAGTGGAGCTGGCCGGTGCTCTGTCGCCGTTCAAGGCCGATGGGCATGCTCTGGATAATAGAGCACCGAATATGGTCTCGGTGCAGAACTCGTCAGCACGCAAAATAAGAAATTCCCAAAACGGTTACAAAATGGTGCCCCATTCATGGCGCAGCTTCATCGCGACATGAGTGGGTTTCTCCCGATGCTATAAGCCAGCCGTGTAACTCGAACAAAATGGTTCGAGCTCCGCTCGAATGCCCACTCATGCGATGAGGCTGCATGAATGGGGCACCCGGCTCATAGTGCTTCAGGGATGGGCAATTGAGTAAAACGGCGCGACACAAAAACTACTCCACCGTCACACTCTTCGCCAGATTCCTCGGCTGATCCACATCGCACCCGCGCCTCACCGCGATGTGGTACGCCAGCAGTTGCAGCGGCACCACCTCCAGGATCGGCAGCAGCAGCTCCGGGGCTCTGGGGATGTAGAGGGTGTGTTCGACCAGGCTTGAGATCTCGTCGTCGCCCTCCGTGGCGATGGCGATGACGCGGCCCGCACGCGCCGTCACCTCCTGAATATTGCTGAGCGTCTTCTCGTACTTCAGCACGCTCGCCGGGTCGTCCGGGTCTTTGGTGGCGATGCAGACCACCGGCAGCGACTCGTCGATCAGCGCGTTCGGCCCGTGCTTCATCTCGCCCGCCGGGTAGCCCTCCGCGTGAATGTACGAGATCTCCTTCAGCTTGAGCGCGCCTTCAAGCGCGATGGGATAGTGGATGCCCCGGCCGAGGAAGAGAAAAGTCGTGCGCCGCGTGGAAGAGCCTCGCGATGTGCTGGCACTGCTCGTCGAGCGAGAGCCGCGGACGGTAGCGGCGCTCGGTGCCGGCCCACTCCGGCGGCAGCTTGGGCTCGGCGGCGACAGCCGTGGCGGTCGGCGCAGCCACTCCCTCCGACATGCCGGTCGTATCGGCGCGGTTCAGCGAGAGCATGCCCTCGAGCTTCGCCGGCAGGCGCGATAACTCCGTCGCCAGCCGCAGCGACTCTGCTGCCGTAATCGTCCCGCGCGTCTGCGCCAGGTGCAGCGCCAGCAGAAACAGCGCCGTCAGCTGCGCGGTGAACGCCTTGGTCGAGGCCACGCCGATCTCCGGCCCGGCGTTGGTCGTAATCGTCCCCGCCGCCAGCCGCGTCACCGCCGAGCCGACGACGTTGGTGATGGCCAGCGTAGGCGAGCCCTTGGCTATCATCTCTGCCTGTGCCGCCAGCGTGTCGGCGGTCTCACCGGACTGCGTGATCAGCAGCCCGATGGCTGTCGGATCGGCGATAGGGTCGCGGTAGCGAAACTCCGAGGCGTAGTCGACATCGACCGGCAGCCGCGCCAGCCGCTCGATCATGAACTTGCCCGCCAGCCCGGCGTGCCAGCTGGTGCCGCATGCGGCGATGGTGATCTGCGAGGCCGAACGGATCTGCTCCTCCGTCAGCGAGAGATCGTTGAAGAAGACCTGCCCGGTGTCGAAGGCGATGCGGCCCAGCGCGGTGTCGCGCACGGCGCGTGGCTGCTCGTTAATCTCCTTCAGCATGAAGTGCTTGTAGCCGGACTTCTCCGCCTGGATGGGGTCCCACGCGATGCGCTGCACCTTCAGCGGCAGCGGCGCGCCTTTGAAGTCCGAGAGCGTGACGCCGTCCGCAGTCAGCACCGCCAGCTCGCCGTCGGCGAGAAAGTGAATATTGCGCGTGTGATGCAGGATGCCCGGCACATCCGACGCGAGGAAGTATTCGCCGTCGCCGATGCCCAGCACCGCGGGCGGACCCATGCGTGCCGCGACCAGCTTGTCGGGCTCGTTCGCCGACATCACGCCAATCGCAAAGGCTCCATGCAGCCGCTTCACCGCCTCGCGCACGGCCTCCTCCAGCGGAAGCTCGGGCAGCTCTTTCAGCTCCTGTTCGATCAGGTGGGCGATGATCTCGGTGTCGGTCTCGGTGACGAAGGTGTGGCCCTTCCCCATCAGCTCTTTCTTCAGCGCGATGTAGTTCTCGACGATGCCGTTATGCACCACCACCAGTGAATGCGTGCAGTCGCGGTGCGGATGCGCGTTCTCCTCAGTGGGACGGCCATGCGTGGCCCAGCGTGTATGCCCGATGCCGAAGCTGCCATGCAGTGGTCGCTCAGCGAGCACGGCTTCCAGGTTGCGCAGCTTGCCGGGGGCGCGGCGAAGCTCCAGCCCGCGGCCGCCGCCCGCCACGGCGATGCCGGCTGAGTCATAGCCGCGATACTCCAGACGGCGCAGACCTTCGATGATGACGGGGACGACGGGCTTTGGACCGATGTAACCTACGATGCCGCACATGAAAGAGAGTGTAGATGCCCGCGCCGCTTTTTTGCAGGAAGTCGTTGAAGAAGTAGGCTAACGGCGGAAGAACGGCCTGCGTTCGCCGTAATGCGCATAGACCGCGATGATGATGTCGTGCTGCGACGCTTGAGCATTTCCAGCAGAACGCCAAGGGCGATTCGTGACTGTTATGAGTAAGCGGATGAGATACGAGATCTATTCTCACAAACCCCTTGCAAAAACTTTGGGGCCGGATTAACGTAGCGTTACTCCGTAACCGAGAGCCGAATTAAAGCGGCCCATTACTGCTGCCGTCTCACCCTTCTCCGAGACCGAAACGCCTTGCGCTGCCCAGATGCCGCGCACTTTTCATCATCCGCACCCAGACGCTGCGGCAGGCCTCAATTTCGTCTCATTTGATCCGCCCCTGAAAAAATAAGCGCTCGTTAAGAGCGCACAGGAAACCGCTGTCTCTTTTGGAGGTCGTATGCCTGTACATGCGCACGGGATTAAGCCATCGTGTCTTCGATGGATCGTCTTCACGCTGTTCTTCGCCGCACTGGTCACGGGCCATGCGCAGACCTTTCGCGGTGGCATCAACGGCACCGTAACCGATAAGACCGGCGCGGCCATCGCCAACGCCACCGTCACTGCCCTGCAGACCGGCACTGGCGCTACACGCGAGACCGTCAGCTCCAGCGGCGGAGAGTTTCTCTTCCAGGATCTTGCGCTTGGCGAGTACAGCGTCACCGTCACCTTCAGCGGATTCCAGACCGTTAAGACCGACAAGATCATGGTCTCGGCCGGAACCATCTATACCCTCCCTGTTACCCTGCAGCTGGCCAGCTCCGCATCAAGTGTTGAAGTCGACGCTGCGGGCCTGACGTTGGATACGACCACCACCACGCAGACCACCGTGCTGGAGGCCAAGGCCGTCGCCGATCTTCCGCTCAATGGCCGTGACTTTACCCAGATGATCCAACTCACGCCGGGCTTCGCCGGATACACAGGAGGTGGCTATGGCTCGCTGAACGGTACGCGTGCCAACCAGATGAACTGGCAGATCGATGGCGTCGACAACAACGATCTCTGGCACAACGTCCCCGCCGTCAACCAGGGTGGCGTCTCCGGCATCGCCGGTATTGTGCTTCCGCTCGATGCGGTCGATCAGTTCTCCGCGCAGACGCAGGCTGGCCCCGAAGGCGGCCGTAATCCCGGTGGCACCGTCAACCTCACACTGCGCGCCGGGACCAACAAGATCCACGGTTCGGTCTACTACTACAACCGCAACGAGTTCTTCGGCGCCAAGAGTCCCTTCTCCGATACCAAGCAGAAGGTGCGCAACTACAATCTCGGCTTCTCCGTTGGAGGCCCCATCCTGCACGACAAGCTCTTCGCCTTCGTGACATTTGAGAAGCAGCGCTTCGTCATCGGCGAATCCGGCTCCGCCACCGAGCCCTCGGTCGGCTGGCAGAACAAGGCCAAGGCCGTTATGGCCGCCAACAACATCCCGGTAAACCCGGTGATGCAGAGTGTGCTGAACACGCTATGGGGCACCAGCGTGCTAGCTGCCGATACCGTCGGCGTCGTCAATAACTACCACTCAAGCGATCCCGAGTTCGGCTACAGCTACAACGGACTCGGCAAGATTGACTGGCACATCACCGACAAGGACACATTGAGCGCACACTGGTTTGCGGGACAGGGCAATCAGGTGGCCCCCGTCGGTTCACAGCTGCTCTCCTACTACGAGGTCGCTCCCATCCATGTGCAGAACATCGCCATCGTCTATGACCACGTAATCAACGCTCACATGACCAACCAGGTCCTGGCCGGCGTCAACTACTTCAACCAGGTCTTCAACGACTACAACACCGACTACAACGTGCAGAGCCTCGGCTTCATCACCGGTGCTTCCTACACCAATGCTCCCAATATCAACATCGGCGGCTACGATCCCGTAGGCCTTACGCCTCCCGAGGGCCGCAACGACATCACCGGGCATCTCACCGACCAATTCTCCTGGTCCGTCGGCAAGCACCAGTTCCGCTTCGGCGGTGAGTATCGCCAGGCGCAGCTCGATGCCTTCTACAAGCGCAACATCGTTGGCTCCTTTACCTTCGATGGAACCCGTAACTCGCCCGCAGGCAGCAACGACGACTACATCTATCCGCTCGTCGACTTCCTTGCCGGACAGACCTCGAACGCTACCATCGCCATCGGCGACCCGGAGCGCCAGGTCTTCGTCAATACCTTCTTCCTCAATGCCGGCGACTCCTGGCAGGTAACGCCCAGACTGAACTTCAACTATGGCGCCCGCTACGACTACATGGGGCCGCTGCATAACAGCTGGAAGGATATGTCGGTCTTCCGGCCTGAGCTGACCGCATCCGGCGGCCTCGCCTTCCAGGGCTCCCAAATCGATACGCTCTATCAGCGCTACTGGAAGAGCTTCAGCCCACGCCTTGGTTTCAGTTACCAGCTCGATCCCAGCACCGTGCTGCGTGCAGGCTTCGGCTTCTACTTCGATACGCCCAACCTCAATCCCTTCCTCGACAACCGCCCCGGCAACGCCGCGCCGAACGGCGTTGAAGGCAATCCCGGCGGACCGAATCCTGTCTACACCGTCGCTCCGGTCGGGGGAGCCAACACCACCATCCAGCAGAACGTGGCCATCTTCCCGTCCACGCTCAACGGCTCACCCTGCGCCTCCGACAGCCCCTGCGGCGTCTTCTCCATCGACCGCAACTTCCGCTCCGCCTACAACGAGAACTACAGTCTCAACATCGAGCACTCCATTAGTTCGAACGTCGTCATGCAGCTCGGCTACGTCGGCAGCCAGGGGCGCCGCCTCCTGGCCATGCTTGACATCAACCAGTCCGCCACAGGCGACTTCGCCAATGACGTCGTCCGCCAGCAGACACGCCCTTACTTCAGCGCCTATCCCGGCTACGGCAACATCAACCAGATCGAGAGCATCGGCACCTCGAACTACAACTCGCTACAGGCCCAGATGCGCCTGATGAACTTCCATCGCCTCTCCGGTTCCGTCATCTACACCTGGAGCCACAGCATGGACGAAGTCACCGCCTACCGTGGTGCTCTGCCACAGGACAACACTAACTTCAAAGGCAACTACGGTGCCTCTGACTTCGATGCGCGCAATACCTTCGTCAGCTTCCTCTCCTACGAGGTTCCCGGCGGAGCTCACTGGCGTCCCTTCACCAATGGCTGGCAGGTCAACACCCTGCTCAGCTTCCACGGCGGTCAGCCCTTCAGTGTCGCCGCCTCTGGCGACATCAGCGGCACCAACGAGGGCAACGATCGTGCAGTACAGGTCGCCAATCCGCAAAAGGGATACCAGGGACAGAAGCCCGGAGCCAGCTGGCTCAATCCAGCCGCCTTCGTCGACCCTGCTCTCGGCAGCTTCGGTACGACTCGCCGCAACGCCTACTATGCTCCGGGTTACGGCGATGTCGATCTCTCGGTCTTCAAGAACACGAAGATCCATGAGTGGGCCACGGTGCAGTTCCGGGTCGAGATGTTCAACCTTCTCAACCGTACCAACTTCGCTCCCCCCAGCAGCACATCGGTGGGCGGCAGCTTTACGCTGAACGATACGATCGGCGATTACAACGGTGCTCCCGGTATCGGTGCCGGAGAGCCATTCAACACCCAGCTGGCTCTGAAGGTGATCTTCTAAGCAGCATCTGCCTAGGGCCTCTTCAACATAAAGAAGCCTCACCCGTAACGGGGTGAGGCTTCTTTGGCTCCTGCCTGTTGTTGTGAGACTAGAACGGCCACTTCCACTCTGTGACCGACTTACGATCGATCCCATGCTCGTGGGCATAGTTCACGCTCTCGATGATCTCGTCCTTCAGCATCTCCTTCGTGTGTGCGGCCGTAGCCTGCAGCCTGGGAACGCGGTCGATCACGTCGATCGCAAGATCGAAGCGGTCGATCTGGTTGAGAATCGCGAGCTCCAGCGGCGTGTTGATGTTGCCCTGCTCCTTGTAACCGCGCACGTGGAAGTTCGCATGGTTATTCCTTCGATACGTGAACTTGTGGATCAACGACGCATATGCGTGGAAGTTGAAGATCACCGGTTTGTCGATGGTGAAGATCGAATCGAACTCGCGCTCCGAAAGCCCATGCGGATGTTCTTCCTCCGGCATCAGCCGGAAGAGATCGACCACATTGACGAAGCGGATCTTTAGATCGGAGCAATGCTCGCGCAGGATCGCCGTCGCCGCCAGCGCCTCCGCCGTCGGAATATCTCCAGCACATGCGATGACCACATCCGGCTCCGAGCCTGCATCGGTCGAAGCCCAGTCCCAGATGCCGATGCCCTTGGTGCAGTGCTTAATCGCCGCATCCATGTCGAGATACTGCAGGTGCGGCGCCTTGTCCGCGACGATTACGTTGATGTAGTTCGTGCTGCGCAGGCAGTGGTCCGCCACCGACAGCAGGCAGTTCGCATCCGGCGGAAGATAGATGCGCGTCACATGCGGGCTCTTGTTCGAGACCACATCGAGGAAGCCCGGGTCCTGGTGCGTGAAGCCGTTGTGATCCTGCCGCCATACCAGCGACGTAATCAGGAGGTTGATCGACGAGATCGGAGCCCTCCAGCGCAGCTCCAGCTTGCTCTTCTCCAGCCACTTCGCATGCTGGTTGAACATCGAGTCGATGATGTGCACGAAGGCCTCGTAGCTCGACAGGAAGCCATGCCGCCCGGTGAGCACATAGCCCTCGAACCAGCCCTCCAGCGTGTGCTCCGACAGCATCTCCATCACGCGTCCGTCCGGCGCGATGTCGGTGCCATCCGCGTCCTCCGGATAGATCTCCGCCATCCACGTCTTGTCCGTCGCCTCGTACATTAGCTGCAGACGATTCGATGCCGTCTCGTCCGGCCCGAAGACGCGGAAGCTCGTCATGTTCTGCTTGATCACGTCGCGCAGAAATCCGCCCAGCGTGAACGTCGAAGAGACCTCCACCTGTCCGGGCTTCTTCACCTTGATGGCGTAGTCGCGGAAGTCCGGCAACTCCAGCGGCTTGCGCAGCAGTCCGCCATTGGCATGCGGATTCGCCGTGATACGCCGATTGCCCTTCGGTGCCATCTCGCGCAGCTCTTCGATCAGCTGTCCCTTTTCGTCGAACAGCTCGTCCGGCTTATAGCTCTTCAGCCAATGCTCCACCTGCTTCAGGCTCTTGGGATTGGTCTTCGGATCGAGGATCGGCACCTGGTGCGCGCGCCAGAAGCCTTCGACCTTGTGGCCATCCACCTCCTTCGGCCCCGTCCATCCCTTCGGCGTGCGCAGCACGATCATCGGCCAGCGCGGACGCTCCACGTTCTTCGACTTGCTGGCACGCGCCTTGGCCTGGATGTCCTTGATCTCCGTGATGCACAGCTCCAGCGTCTCGGCCATCTTCGGATGCATCACCGCCGGATCGTCACCCTCGACAAAGTACGGCGTCCATCCATAGCCGCGGAACAACGCCGCCAACTCTTCCTGCGGAATGCGCGCGAGGATCGTCGGATTCGCAATCTTGTATCCGTTCAGGTGCAGCACCGGCAGCACGGCGCCGTCGCGCACCGGGTCGAGAAATTTGTTGGAGTGCCAGCTGGTCGCCAGCGGCCCCGTCTCCGCCTCGCCGTCGCCAACCACCACCGTGACGATCAGGTCAGGATTATCGAAGGCCGCACCGAAGCCATGCGAGAGCGAATAACCCAGCTCGCCGCCCTCGTGAATTGAGCCCGGCGTCTCCGGCGTGCAGTGGCTCCCGATCCCGCCCGGAAAGGAGAACTGCTTGAAGAACTTCTGCATGCCCACTTCGTCCTGGCTCTTGTCCGGATACACCTCCGAGTACACGCCTTCGAGATAGCAGTTCGAAAGTGTCGCCGGAGCGCCGTGCCCCGGGCCGGAGAGATAGATCAGGTCGAGATCGTACTTCTTGATCAGCCGGTTCAGATGCACCCACGTAAACGACTGCCCCGGATCGGAGCCCCAGTGCCCCAGCAGTCGATTCTTAATGTGCTCGGGCTTCAGCGGCTTACGCAGCAGTGGATTCTCCTGCAGGTAGATCATGCCCGCGCTCAGGTAATTGCATGCGCGCCAGTAGGCATCCATCTTGCGCAGCTCGTCAGCTGTCAGAGCTCCGGTGTCGGCCTTCGCGGCGGTGGCTTTCTTGGTCTTGGTCGATGTGGTGGGCGGCATCTTCGATCTCCTTCAAAAGAAACTCAGGGTGGGATTTCGCGGGTAGTTCCTGCCGTATCTGTTGCTAGCTGCCCAGCATCGTCTGCATGTGCCGGGCGATCATCCAGTCTTCCTTCGCTGGAATTAGAAGTATGTCTGTCTTAGAGTCTGATGCTTTAAGCCGGTAAATGTCATCATGCGAGTTGCGATCTTCGGCCTCATTTAACGCGGCGTTCAGGATAACCCCGACCTCTTCGAGCCCGCTGACGACCTCGGACCGCGTCTTTGCATCGTGCTCCCCGATGCCTCCGGTGAACACAATCGCATCCACGCCGCCCATCAGCCACGCATAGCTGCCGATGGCCTTGCGCACGCTGCGCGTAAACACCGCGATGGCCAGTTGCGCACGCTCGTTGCCGTCCGCCGCGGTCTCACGGGTGGCCTTCATGTCGTTGCGTACGCCCGAGAGCGCCGCAACGCCCGAAGAGTGATTGATCAGCTTCTCCACCGCGGCAAAGCTCTCCGTACGATCGCCCTTCATATCGCGCAGAAGATACAGTACCAGCCCCGGATCGAGATCGCCCGGCCGTGTACCCATCACCACGCCGCCCGTCGGCGTCAGCCCCATGCTCGTGTCGATGGAGGCACCCTCCACCAGCGCCGTCACGCTGCATCCGCTGCCCAGGTGCGCGATCACCATGCGCTTCGGGACCGCAAACTTCGCCGCGCGCATCTGCTCCACGATGGACTCGCAGCTCAGCCCATGAAAGCCATAGCGCCGCACGCCATGCTCGCGGTACTCCGTGGGAATGGCGTAGGTTGTGGCGACTTCAGGCATCGTCTGATGAAACACCGTGTCGAAGCACGCGAAGTGCGGAAGCTCAGGGAAGCGCTGCATCATCTCGCGGATGATCCTGATCGCCGAAGGGTCGTGCAGCGGCGCGAAGACCACGGCATCATCCAGATCGCGCATCACCGCATCGTCGATACGCACATGGCTGTGCAGCTTCTCGCCTGGATGCACCACGCGATATCCCACGGCGTCCACCTTCGGCACGCCCGGCTGCGCCAGGGCATCGACGATGCGCGCAATCGCCTGCGTCGGGTCCTCCGCCTGCATGCTCTCAGGCTTCGGCTTCTCCGTCGCCTCCACAGCGTGAAAGACAAACGACGCATGACCGGAGCCGATGCCCGTCACCTCACCCTCATACCGCGAACGCGGCGTCTCTGCATCCGTCGCGAAGATCGAAAATTTGATGGAAGACGATCCGCTGTTGATGACGAGCAGGTGCAACGTGCTGCCTCCGATCATGCGTCTCTGCGTTACTTGTTCGCGACCGCTTCGAGCGTTGCCGCCTCTTCGTTCTTGCGAAGAAGATCAATCACAGTCTGATAGATCCGGTTGCGTGTGGCAAATCGTTCCTCCGCCTTCGTCATATAACGAACGATCACATCCACGCCCGAGGACGCCGGCCGAAGATCAACCGTAGGCGCCACGCTGAAGTGGCTCAGGCCGTGCATGCTGCCCGTTGCCTTCTGCCACTCGGACTCAGCCTGCTTGGCTTCGTCCTCGCTCGCCTGCTGCACCGTCTCGTGAATCGAGTCGATGATCTGGTAGGTGTGCGGCCCTGCCGGAATATTCACCTGAATCTCATCCCACAGCCACTGTCCCGATGTGGAGAAGTTGAAGTACTGCCCCGTAATCGCAAAGTTGTTGATGAAGGTCACGGTGCGTCCCGTCGGATGCCCCTTGTCGGTCCAGTTGCCCGTCTCCAGCAGTGCCGTACGGAAGAGCCCCAGCGAGATGACCTCGCCGCCCACGCCATTGATCTCCACCCAGTCGCCCACGCGGATACCGTTCTTGCCCATCAGGATGAACCAGCCGAAGAAGGCGAGGATGAAGTCCTGGAAGACCACCGTGATGCCTGCTGTCGCCAGGCCGATGATCGTCGGCATCTGGTCCGGCACGCCGAAGACCACCAGCAGCACCATGATCAGCGTCACCAGCTGAATGCTCAGCGAGGCGATCGTGCTCAACGTGTGCTGGTTGCGCCGGTCCAGCCGCATGCGGCCCAGCAGATGCCGCACCAGCGCGGCAAGAATCGAAGCGCACAGCAGGATAAAACCAATCGCGGCGATCGACTGCAGGATCAGGTGCATCACGATCTGGTGCTGACGTTCCACCTGGTCGTGCCAGCGACCATATACCATCGCCAGCTGATTCTGCGTCTGCACGCGGTCGTCGATGATCCCATGAATCTGCGCCAGCGAATGCAGCTTCGCCAGTTGTGCCACGCGGCTCTGTCCCTGCGTGTCGCTGGACGCCCCTGCCGCCAGCTGCTTCTCCATGTCGTCATGCTGCGTGACCAGCGTCTTCGCATCGCTCGTCGCCTGCGCCTGTGCCTGCGCAATCGAGTCCATGCGCGCCCGCTGATCGAACCACGCCGAGATGCGGCCATAGAGTGTGGCGTATCGCTTCGCACTCTGCACCGCCGAAGGCGCGCTGACCGACTCATTCTGCTCGTCGAACTTTTTCATCGCGGCCTGCCGCGCCGTCAGCTCCTGCTGAATCTGCCCGCGTTTGTCGCCCGTCATCCGCGCCAGGTACTCGTTCGCATCGTCCAGCTCATCGTTGTCCAGCTGAATCTGCGCCTTGGCCGCGTCGATCTCGTCATTCGTCGGCGGCTTGGTCCCCTTCGATGCCGCGGCCAGAGCATCCGCCTTACCCTGGTCCTCCTTCACGATGGCCTGCAGCATCGTCACCTTTTGTTGCACCGTCAACGCATCGCCGGTCAGCGTGCGCGTGGCCATCGACGCCTGCCGCAGCGCCTGTGCGAAGGCCTGGTCCACCTCGTGATCGGCCAGCCGCTGCGCGGCGTGCACCAGCCGCTTCTCTTCCACCGACACCGCAAGCGGCGTCAGCGATTCGATCGTCTGCCAGGACCTCTGATCGACCAGGTTATCCGTCGCTCTGCCCCCGGCTTTGCCCTTGCCACTCAGGTAGGGAAGATTCGCCATGGAGCTGCGCGTTAGATATGTGCCTATAAGACTCGCAAGAAAAATTACAGCGGAAACAACGATCGTCAGTCTGCGTATAGCCTTCATTCATTCACCCTACACGGTTTTTCTACATCTGTTGGATACCTGCGGCACCACCAGAAGTTGTGTGGACCGGTCAGCTTGACAGAGCCTGCGTGCATTATGTATATAACCATCTGGTTATAAAAGAATATGAATGACGCCATTCAGCTGCGCTCTCCGGCATCCACCGATCTCAACGCCATCTTTGCTGCGCTCGCCGATCCCACGCGGCGTGCGATTGTCGCACGCCTGGTCGACAGTGATGCCACCGTCGCGGAACTGATGCAACCCTTCTCCATCAGTCAGCCCGCGATCTCAAAACACCTCAAGGTGCTCGAGCGTGCCGGTCTGGTCTCGCGCGGACGCGATGCCCAGCGCCGCCCCTGTCACCTGGAGGCGCAGCCTCTCGCGGAGGCCAACGCATGGCTCGAACGCTATCGCGCGGTCTGGGAAGAAAACTTTTCGCGGCTCGATCTTCTGCTCGAATCCATGAAGTCCGAGCCCTTGAAAGCAGGACGCAAAACAGGAAAGAGGCGTAAGACCTCTCAACGTTAGGCCAACAGAAACTTTCACGGAACAGAAGGAGATACAGGTAATGAATAAGAACATCGACAAAGTAAAGGTTGCAGCCATCGGCGACCGCGAGATCGTCATGACACGAGAGTTCAACGCGCCGCGCACGCTGGTCTTCGACGCATTCACAAAGCCGGAGCTGGTAAAACGCTGGTTGATCGGACCCGACGGTTGGGTAATGTCGGTCTGCGAGATCGACCTGAAGGTCGGCGGCGCCTATCGCTACGAGTGGTCCAAACAGAGCACCGGCGAGAACATGGGCATGGGCGGCGAATACCGCGAGATTGCACCCGGAGAGAAGGTCGTCGCGACAGAGAAGTTCGACATGGCGTGGTATCCCGGCAGCGCCACGGTGACGACCACGTTCTCCGGGCAGAGCAGTGTCACGATGGTTACGACCACCATTTTGTACGACACCAAAGAGGCCCGCGAAACCGTGCTGCGCTCGCCGATGGCGACAGGCATCGAAGCCAGCTACCAGCGCCTCGAAGAACTGTTCGCAACCAGCGTTGCGTAACGAAATAAAATAGGCGCGTGCCTGTGCACGCGCCTATTGCCTTGCGCTATTTTTTTACGGCCAGCTCTTGATCGCGATCACCGCATTCAATCCACCGAACGCGAGCGAGTTCGAAAGCGCCACGGTCGGTCCGGTCGGTCGCGGTTCGTTGATGATCAGGTCGACCTTCAGCGCCGGGTCTGGATTGGTCACGCCTGCGGTATGCGGCAGGCGGCCCTCCTGCAGGGCAAGTATGGTCGCCAATGCTTCCAGCGCGCCGCTCGCGCCAATCGAGTGCCCATGCAGCGACTTCGTCGAGCTCAGCGGAATCTGCGACGCTCGTTCCCCGAAGACCTGGTGAATCGCCGCCGACTCGGTTGCGTCGTTGGCCTGCGTGCCCGTGCCGTGTGCGTTGATGTAGCCCACCTCGTCGATCGCGATGTTGCCATCGGCCAGAGCCTTGCGCATGGCTGCGGCTGCGCCATCAGCCTGCGGCTGCGTGATGTGGTTGGCGTCGGCCGACATGCCGAAGCCGACCAGCTCGCCGAAGATCGTCGCGTTGCGTGCCTGTGCGCTCTCCAGCGTCTCGATGACCAGCATCGCCGCGCCCTCGCCCAGCGACATGCCGTCGCGGTCGGCTGCATACGGCTTGCACTGTGTCGGCGAGACCACGCGCATCGAATCCCACGCGCGGTAGAAGCCGAAGCTCAGCGGAGCGTCATGGCCGCCGCAGAGCGCCGCCGTCGCCATCCCCGAGCGAACCATGTGAAACGCCAGCCCGATCGCATGCGTCGATGAGGCGCATGCCGTCGAGATATCCAGCGTCGGCCCGGTGATCTTCAAGTCGATGGAGATGTTGCTCGCGCCCGCCGAAGCCATCGTTCGCACAATGGTCAACGGATGTGCCCGCGCATTGTTGAGGTAGAGCTTCTTGACCTCGCTCTCCTCGGAAGAACGGCCGCCGCACGCGCAGCCCATAATGATGGCAATGTCGCCCGGGGCGTGATGCTTCATCAGCTCCGCCTGCTCCACGGCCTGCCGCGCGGCCACAATGGCCAGCTGCGTATTTCGGTTGGTGGACGTGACGATACCCGAGTCCAGATGCTGCGACGCATCGAAATCAAAGATCTGCGCCGCCTGCTTGTAGCGCACGCCGGGATTGCCGTCAGGAGCGTCGGCTACATTCACGATCGGCGTAATGCCGGTCTTCCCCGCGAACAGCGACTCGCGGAATGACGAGACGGTGGATCCGATTGGAGTAACGCAGCCGAGGCCGGTGATGACGACGCGATTCACTTGCAGATGTGGCTCCCGTCGTTACGAGGTGGCTGCCGGCGTGGTGCCCGCGGCCTTGGCGTCGATCAGCTGCTTGACGCCGTTGATGACGTCGCCCACTGTCTTCAGCGAGCCCAGCGCCTCGTCTGGAATCTCGATATTGAAGGCCTCTTCGACCTCGAAGGAGATGTTGATCTTGTCGAGCGAATCGATGCCCAGCTGCTCGAACGTGCTCTCGGGGGTAATGGTGTCGGTGGGAATGTTCTTGGCCTTGGCAATCATCTCCACCGTACGAAGTGCAACGTCGTCCATAAAAGTCTCCCCCTTTCTGCTTTAGATGCTCTTAGTTACAAGGGCGTTACCGTTAGTGTACCGGTAGCGGGGAGTGATTCGCCATGGATGAGACCTTGGCGAATCACTCCACCCAGCTCACCACTGTAGCAGCACCAGCTCCGAGCAGAAGGCAGGCCCCATCGCCGCCAGAATCGAGTAGGTCCCCGGCTCGCCCGGATGCTCCTTCAGGTAGCTCTCCATCACCGCAAGCACCGAGGCCGCCGACAGGTTGCCTACCTCGCGCAGGCTCTTCCATGAGGGCGCCAGCGCACCCTCCGGCAGGCTCAGCGACTTCTGCATCGCCTCCAGCACCTTCGGGCCGCCCGAATGAAAGATGTACGTCGAGATGTCTTCGCGCTTCAGGTTGTTGTCCGCCAGGAAGCCCTCAACGTTGCCCAGCAGGTTCTCTTCCACCACCTTCGGTACGTCAGGCGAGAGCACGATGCGGAAGCCCGTATTCACGATGTCCCAACCCATCACCTTCTCTGTGTTGCGGTAGAAGGTCGAGCGCGTATCCAGCACCCGCGGCCCCATGCCGCGCTTCGCCACCTCTGTCTCGGCGCCCGCGATCACCACCGCCGCCGCACCGTCGCCGAACAGGCCGCACGAGATCAGGTTCGCGATCGACTGGTCGTCATCCTGCCAGGTCAGCGAACACAGCTCGACCGAGAGCAGCAGAGCGTACTGCTTCGGAAACGCACGCACATAGTCCGAGGCCCGTGAAATACCCGCAGCGCCCGCCACGCATCCCAGGCCGAAGATCGGCGTGCGCTTGATATTTACCGGGAAGGGGAGACGGTTGATCAGCCGCGCATCGATCGTCGGGCTGGCAATGCCTGTCACCGACGCGAAGAAGATCGCCCCGATCTCCTGCGGCTCCACCCCTGCGTGATCCAGTGCGCGGCAGATCGCCTGCTGCCCCAGGTCCACTGCAGCCTTGATCCATTCGTTGTTGGTCTTCTCAAAGCAGTCCAGCGAAGGGTAGTGCTCAATGGGAAAGACTGTGTGGCGAAAGTCCACGCCGCAATTGGCAAACAGGCGCGTCAGCAGGCGCGGTTCTTCCATCTTGTGCTGCCAGCGCTCACGAAGCGCTTCGGCGATGATGGGCTGGGCATAACGATGTGAGGGATAAGCAGTTCCAACCGAGGCAATGCGCATGCGTATATGTAAGACCCGTTCTCTCTATGTTGTTTTCAAACTGCCGTTAACGCCACAAGCCTACATGCTCAGAAGCGAAAGTGCCCGTAAAAACTTTCGTGCGTGGCTACATCTCCGCACGCTGCCTTACTTAATCAGAGCCAGCTGACGATCGTACAGCGCATTCTGAGGAAACTCCTTCTTTAGCTGGATCAGGATGCTGCGCGCCTCCTGCGGATGGTTCTCGCGCAGCGCCGCAACCGCCAGCATCATGCGTGCGAAGGGCGCAAGATAGTACCCGTCCGAGGCCGTCAGCTTCAACAGCCGAATGCCCTCCTCGCGGCTGGTCTGCGCCCCGGTCATGCTCAGCAGCCAGCGCAGCGGGGCGAACTTCAGGCTCAGCATGTAGTTCTCCACCCCCGAGGCCAGGTAGGCATCGTACATGTGCGGATCTGCCGCGAGCGCCTGCTTGGAGTAGGCGCTCGCTTCCTTGCTGTAGTTCAGCGCCGCCACATCCTTCTTATCGATCATCAGTGCATAGTCCGACCGCATGCCGCTGATCAACGTCTTCACATACAGCGCGCGCGCATCATGCGGGTTGTTCTTCAGTACGGCATCGGCCAGCGTCGAGGCCTGCCCCAGACGGTCATCGAACGAGCGCCGCACGTTGGCATCCGGCGACAGCTTGCTGCGGCTGTCGAAGCGATCCTGATCGGCGAACAGCTGCACGTCGATGATGTGCAGGCGCTCGAACTCGCCGAACAGCCACGCCGCCGCGTCCGAAACCGGCCCCATCGGGTCCGCCGGATGCGCCGTCATCCACTGCTGAAACTTGGTGTGCGCATCGTTGAAGCGCAGGTTGTACATGTCGCGGTAACCGTCATCCAGCAGGCTTCCCCCCAGCGGCCTGGCCGCCCGTGCCGCTCCGCACGTAAGCAGAAAAATCAGTACCGCTACGAGCCGCTTCGCCGAAGGCATCGCTGAGTCACACCACTGTAACCTTTGCCTCGACTTCATGTGCACAGTCATCCTCATCCCACCGCCTCGTAACAGCTGCCCGTTTAGACGGCCAGATTGCACACCGCAGATGGATGCGTGCCTTGGAACGAGAAGGAACGCAAAAAAACTGCGGTTATACGGCACCTGTAGCGCAGTGGGGTTCTGGTTCCGTCTTGCTGAGCAAAGATTTGCACAATTGCGCGGTTCCCGTCCTTGTAACTCATTGAACCCAATAGAGCAATGATTGGCGCACGACCTGCAACTTCGGATACCGCAATTACTGTCAGCAAACCCAGGTACTTCTTCTGTAGAAGGATGTGGGTTAGTTTTCCTCGACGTTCCTGAGAGAGGTGTCGGGAGCCCTCTTTCGGGGATTTTCTAGTCCTTCACTGGACTCAATCGATAAAGTGCGGAGACCTTCTCCGCACTTCTTTTTTTGTCCAAAAGATTTGAACATCCCCGAAGAACCTCGCGCTCGAAGAACCTCGAGCTCTCTTGCCGTCTTTGCGCTGCCATCTCGTCCTCAGGCGATCGTCGAAGACGGCTCCATCCGCGTAAACCAGTCGATCATCGTATTCATCGGCCCCGACAGCGCCTTTGGGCAGGCGTTCGCGATCACTTTGAAGCGGCTGCCGTCCTCCGGCTCCAGGATCTTGAACAGGTAGGCCAGCGTCATAAAGACCGTCGTCGCTATGATGCATCCCGTAATCAAAGCCGGCAGCACCGCCAGGTGGCGCGAGACGCCCCACGCCGCCACCGAGGCCACCACGCTGATCGCCGTCAGTCGCGCGAGAAATCCCCACGGCAGCTGGATCCTGTAGCGCTGGATGCCGATCGCCCACATCATTCCTACTGCGACAATCTGCGCGGCGCCGCTGCCGATGCATGCCCCGAGCGCGCCGTAGCGCGGTATCAGCGACCACGCCACGCCTATGTCCACAAACGAGGCGATCACCGTCGCGATCAGGAAATACTTCTGCTTGTCCACACTCTCGAACAGGCTCTGGATCAGCCCCAGGAACGCCTTCGGCAGACACAGCAGGGGAGCGACGGTCGCCACCACGGCTGCTCCCAGATACTGCTTGCCATACAGCGTCAGCAGCGCCGGAGCCGCCAGCGGCACCGCGATCACATGCAGCGGAATCGAGATCAGCGCAATGTAGCGCAGCGAGGCCGCCGTCAGCGCAGGCAGACGGGAACGGTCGCGGCCATACTGCGCCAGGATGCTCGCCCCTGCCGCTGCGCCAAAGATCGAAGGAAACAACAGCAGCCGCTCCGCCAGCCCGAACGAAACCGAGTAGAACGAGACCTGGCGGATGTCTGGCGAAAGGTGCTTCAGCAGAAAGACCTCCGACCGGTCCCACACCACCAGCGTTAGCAGCATGCCCATTACGCTCTGCGTGGCAAAGCTCATCATGCGCGCCCGCAGGTCGGTCGGCGGATGCACCTCGCCGGTGTCCCAGCTCAGGATGCGCCGCATCGTCGGGATCAGCCGCACCACGAAGTCCACCACCCGCATGGAGAACATCGCGAACGCGATGCCCGTGACTCCCCAGTTCAGAAAGATCGCCGTCAGCGTCAGCGCAAAGTACGTCGCCGTCGCCGCCAGCGACGCCGGCAGGTTCGCCGAAAGATTCTCGCTCGCCACGTTAGCCTGCGCCGAGATGAAGTTCGACATCGCAGGCAGGATGCCGCACACCAGCAGCAGCGCGGCTACACGATACTCCGCCGGGGAGTCGTGCAGCACCCACAGCACCGCTCCCAGCGTGGCCACGCTGGCCAGCCCCGTCTGCATCACGAAGGTGCGCAGGTAGATGAAGCGGGCAGTAGAAAGGTCGCCGCCTCCCACAAACTCCGCCATGTACTTGCGGGTTGTCTCAGGCAGGCCCACCGAGCCCAGGCTCGAGACGATACCGATCAGCCAGGTGATGTAGATGATGTAGCCCATCTTCGCCGGGCCCAGCGTACGGGCGATGGCGATGGACGTAATCAGCGTCGTCACGAAACCGATCAGGTTTTCCAGGCCATACCAGGCGGTGTTGCGGGCGATGGTTTTACTGTTCACACATTCTCGGAAAGCGGGTTAGGGCCGGGCGGCGGAGATCTCTTCGCGCCCGGCCGTACGGGGAATTGCTCTAGCTCTGCTGGCCCAGCGCCTTTTCGGCGTCCTTGGCCGTCTGCGAGTTCGGCGCCGCCAGCGCGACCGCCTTCTTCAGGTGAGCCGTCGCATCGGTGGTCGCCGACAGCTTCTGCAGCGTCATGCCCAGGTGATAATGCATCGCCGCGCTGTTGGGATCGGTCTTCAGTGCGTCTTCCAGCAGGCTGCGCGCCGACGTGTAGTTGCCTTTGTGGAAGTACGCCCACGCCAGCGTGTCCGCCGTGCTCGGCGAGTTCGGCATCACGCGACGCGCCGTCTGTGCCAGCGATAGAGCCACATCCATATTCTGGCCCGTCTCCATCATCAGGTAGGCCAGGTTGTTGGAGGCCACAGGCTGCTCCGGCTGCGTCTGCAGCGCCTTCTTGTACGAGGCCATCGCGCTGTCGCGATCGCCCTGCGCCTCCTGCAGGCTGCCCAGGATCGTGTACGCCGAGGCGTCGTTCGGATGGGTCACGGTCCACTGCTGCCACTTCGCCATCGCCTTCGGGATATCGCCGCTTGCCACCAGCGCATGCGTGTACGCGATCACCGCGCCCGGGCTGTTCGGGCTCATCTGCATCGCCTTCTCCGCCGAGGCCATCGCGCCCTGCTGGTCGCCCGTCCCGCCCTGCAGCTGCGACAGCAGGTTGTACATCTCCGCGTTCTGCGGAACCTTCGCAATCTGCTCGTTTACCCGCGCCAGCGCCTTGGCCGGCTGCTTCTCTGCCAGGTACGTCTGCGCCAGCATGCTCAGCGCCGGCGACGAGTTCGGATTATGCGTCAGCGTCTGCTCCAGCAATCCCTGCGCCTGGGGAATGTTCCTCTGGTACAGCCGCAGCTGTGCCAGCTCGTAGTAGCCGTTCGGAGCGTCCGGGGCCAGCTTGATGGCCTGCTTGAAGTCGGCCTCCGCCTTGTCAAACTGCTTGTTGGTGCCCTCCGCCATGCCGCGCCACAGGTATCCGTTCGGCGACTGCGGGTTGGATGCGATCACCGACTCGCCCACCTGCGCCAGCGTCGTGTAGTCGTGGCGGTCCATCGAGATCTGCGCCAGACCCTCCTGCGCCTCCGGGTTCCGCGGATTGATCCGCGCCGCATCGCGGTACGCCTGCTGCGCCGCCGGAATATCGCCCTTGGTCCGCGCCGCGCGGCCCAGCCAGATCTTCAGCTGACCATTGTCCGGGTTCGCCTTCGAAGCCTTCTCCAGCGCCTCGTACGCATCGCTCGCCTTGCCGTCGTTCAGCAGCATCGTGCCGTTAAGAATCGCCACATCCGGGTGCGTCGGATCGCTGTCCACCAGCTGCTTGACCACCTCGTGCGCCTTGGGCAGATTCTTCGCGTACAGCAGCAGCCGCGCATAGCCGATCTTCATCGGCGTGCTCTTCGGGTGAGCCTCCACCAGCGGGCCGTACGCCGCCACTCCCTTGTCCGCCTGGCTGCTCCGGATGTAATAGGTCGACAGCATCTCTGCCGCCGCCGGTTCATCCGAAAGATCATCGGCAGCCTTGCGCATCGTCTCTTCGGCCTTGGCCGTGTCGTGCTGACGCAGGTACAGATCGGCCAGCGCCGAACGCGCCATCACGTTCTTCGGATCGGCCGCAATCGCCGCATTCAGCTGCGCCAGGGCGCCCGCCGAATCACCCTTGCTCTGCAGAATCGAAGCCAGCACGATGTGCGACCCGACGTTCTTGTCGTCCAGCGCCACCGCCTTGCGGATCTGCTCTTCAGCCTGTCCCGCCGTCGAGGGATCACCGGCCTCCAGCACGCCCAGCGCCGTATGGTACGCGGCCTTGTTCGGATCGAGCGCCAGAGCCTTCTGAATCTCCGCCAGCGCCTCGGGGCGGTCATTCTTCTTCGCCGCGATGCCCGACAGCAGAGCATGGGCATCGGCGTTGTTCGCGTCGATCGCCAGCACCGCGTTGGCCTGCGCCGTCGCCCTGTCCAGTGCATTGCCCGCCATCAGCAGGTCGCCCAGGTCGATGCGTGCCTTCACGTTGTTCGGAGTCAGGTCGACGGTCTTCATCAGCTCCCCGTAGCCCGGCATCGTCGAACCCTGCTTCAGATACACCTTGGCCAGCTCATAGTGCGCATCGGCGAAGTTGCGGTCCACCTTCAGCGCGTTGGAGAACTGGATCGCAGCCTCCTTCAGCTTGTCCTCATCGGCGTACCGCTTGCCGCTCTCCAGATACTTCTGTTTCTGCTTATTCGGGTCGCGGGAACAACCGGAGACCGAACCAAGGACAACAAAACCGGCCAGCATTGCGGCAGTCAAGCGAAGTGCTCGTGAAGTCGATAACGTCTGCATCGTGTCTTTCCTTTGGCTGCTTTCCATAAATTCCATCATCTCGTGTTCGCGGTGGCCGCGCTGGCGGCCGGCGGCTAGTTCGGGATGAACTGCGGCAGAAACGGCGTCATGCGGGCAGTAAAGCGAGTAGCCCGAGCCCGTGCCGCCTCAATCGATTCGTTCGGTGCAATCGGCGTGATAACGCGAACCAGCGCGCCATCGGTGCGGTTATAACGGATCGCATCGGCCAGCATGTACGCCTTGGCACGATACTCATTGGCGATCGAACGCCCATGCGCCTGGTACCAGTAGATGACGAACTGCCGCGACTCTCCATTGTTGATGACATACTCGCCCACGTTGTAGCTCTTGCCGTTCACATCCTCGATCGTCGTATAGCCCGACGACTCGAAGCTCCAGCCCGCGCCCGGCAGGCAGTGCTGCGGCGAATGAATCGACTGCCCCGTGCGCTGCGTCGCAAAGTAGCCGATGAAGACTCCCACCGGGTACATTCCGCCCGGCCCGCTCGCCGACCGCTTTGCCATCACCGCAGGATCGCTGATCGTGTAGTTGCGGTTCAGAAAGTCGCCCTTGCCCAGGACCGTCAGAACGTCGTTGTCCAGCGGAACGTCGCGGCCGCTCATCCCGTCGATGGTCACCGGCATCAGGCTCAGCGGATCGCTCGCCGGAACATGGTCCGCGTCGCCGCGATGCAGCAGCAGGCCCAGCGTCACCACCATCAGGCCGATCACCGTCAGGAAACGCGAAGACCTCATACGGCCTCCTTTGGTGCCGGGGAGAACAGCCCGATCACCTTGTGCACCAGGTACAGGCAGCCCAGCGAGACCAGGAACATCACCCAGCCCGAAAACTCGTGGAAGAAGCCCTGCGCCTTGTTCGGGTCCCAGTACTGCACGCACAGACCGGTGCCCACGATGCGGAAGACGTTGGCCGTCACCGCGATCGGAATAGCCGCAATGGCCAGCAGAGTTCGGCGAGCCGTCGTCTTCTCCAGAAAGTAGCCATAAAAGATTGCCAGCGTGAACAGGCTCATCAGCGACCGGATGCCGCTGCACGCCTCGGCCACCTCCAGCTTCATCACCGGCAGCTGGATCACGTTGCCCTCCTGCAGCGTCGGAACCCCCAGCAGCGGCAGAATCGAGCTTGCCACCTGCGAGGCCATCAGCTGCAGCGGAAAGGTGATCTGGTTAAAGATGATGGCCGGAAAGGGAATTGCCAGCAGGAGCACCAGGATGGGGAAGCGTAGTTCCTTTAACATCGCCCCGCCGAAGAAGGTCCAGACCAGCCCGGAGATCAGCACCACGAACGAGAACCGGGAGGTGAACAGGTCCACTCCATAGATACCGAAGATCAGGATCACCAGCCCCAGGACCACCAGCGGCAGCCCGGCCCAGCTCCCCTTTACCGGGGTCGCCGCGATCTCCCTGCGCTTGTCCCACAGCAGGAACAGCGAAAACAGGGGAACCAGGAAGCCGTGCGAGTAGTCGGCGATGTTGTACCAGTCGACCACCAGCTTGATGCCGACCCGAAGGTACAGCGCCACTAATAACAGGGAGACGATCCCCAGGGGGACCCAGGCGCCCTTCGGCACACGGGACAGCAGTCCCGGCAACGTCTCGCGCGATCCGGCATCCATCTTTCCCGCAGCTGGAACCGCCTGGGTGCTGCTGGCCATCATGTATGAGACGTTGGCGTTGTGGTCCACGAGAGATCCTGTATGCAATTAGCATGCCGCTTTTCGCGGTCCCATTGCTTGGGGCTTTTGCCGCCGTGGCACGCACGGGTGAGAATATGCTGGACCATAATGATAGGCAAATAGGAAAATGTTTTCACACTTCTGCTGCCATTCTGCATACCGTGATCCTGTCCCGCAAAGTCCTTGCCGGAAAATATAACGGGTAATTCGGCCTTTAGTGCCTATAACCGGTTCAGGAGCCTGTCCCCGGATCTGCATCCAACAAACAAAGTTCCCTTCACGCTGGGATTTGGCATATGGTGTGCAAGTGTGCAAGGTACTGCCCACAAAGGTGCTATTGAAGGTGCGATGCTCCTTCAGTGCATGATTGGGTGACTACGTATCCTCCGGCACTTCGCTGATACAGCGGCCGGCCTACGGTACAGACAACGCCTCACAGGCGTGGAGAGTGGATCAGGATGTTTCAGTGGCAGACAGGCCCGGAGAGCTTCGGGCAGATCGAGACAGGACGAAGACGTCCCCTAGCGCAGGCAGGCCAGAGCCTCGCCCGCAGCCGCTACCTTGGCCTCGTGCTGGCTGTGGCCCTCTGCGCCACCGGACTCAGCGCCAGCGCCCAAACTACAGAAAATAAACAGGCTCCTGCTGCGACGGCACCTGCTCCCCTGTCGGGATCATCGGCCGGGGCCGGGGTCGATCCTACCCGCTACATCATCGGCTCGGAGGACACCCTCCAGATCACGGTCTGGAAAGAGCCCACGCTCTCCGGCACCGTTCCCGTCCGTCCCGACGGTCGCATCTCGCTGGTCCTCGTCGGCGACCTGCCCGCCTCGGGCCGAACCCCCATGCAGCTGGCCGACGACATCACCACCCGGCTCAAGAAGTACATTCAGGACCCCAACGTCTCTGTCATCGTCATGGCGGTTGGCAGCCAGAAGATCTTCCTCGTCGGTGAGGTCGGTCACGTCGGTCCGGTCATGCTCTCGGCCGGGATGTCCGCGCTGCAGGCTATCGCTGCCGGCGGCGGCCTGACTCCCTACGCTAACTCGAAGAAGATCTACATTCTGCGTAATCAGGCTGGTAAGCAGGAGAAGATTCCGTTCAACTACAAAGAGGCTCTGAAGGGGGCGCTACAGGGTCCCGAACTGAAGCCGGGAGATACGATCGTCGTCCCATGATGAGACTACCGATGAAGAAGCTGCTTTCCATCTCGACGATGCTGCTGGCCTTTGGCGCGCGCGGCTACGGCCAGGCTGCTCCCGCGGCAACTCCCACCGGGTCCACCACCTCTGCCGCCGACCAGACGCCCCGGCCCTGGTTCGCCGATGGCACCGTGCACTACGCCCTCAGCGCCACCGAGCTGTTCCAGTTCGGCTACTATGGCTCCGGAAACGTCACCACCACCACGGCCTTCTCCGGTAATGTCGGCTACATGACGCTCAGCCAGACCCACCCCTTCACGCTGATCTACTCCGGTGGCGTGCTCATCGGCCAGGGCGGGCAGGGCACTACGACTTACCACAACGTTGCGGTCTCCCAGTCCCTCATCAAGGGCAAGTGGATCATGGGCATCACCGACTCCTTCAGCTTCCTGCCCCAGTCGCCCACCACCGGCGTCAGCGGCATCGCGGGCGTCGGCCCTATCGGCAGCATTCCCACCGACCCGCCCTCGCTGGGCGCCGCAGGCGGCGTGCTGACCTACTCCAATAACCGCATCGGCAACACCGTCACCGGCACCGTCGAGCGCCTGCTCACCGGCAGGACCTCCATCAGCGGCGCCGGTTCCTACACCATCCTGCACTTCCTCGACGATGACGCTGGCCTGGACAACACCTCCACCACCGGTCAGGTCTCGGTGAACCATCGCATCAATGTGCGGAATTCGGTCTCGGTCAGCGCGGTCTACTCCAGCTACGAAACCACAGGTCTCTACTCCAACCTGCCCGGCTACCCGTATAACAACGTCACTTACCAGACCAAGGGGATCAACCTGACCTACCTGCGTCAGTGGACCCGTTCGCTGTCCACCGACGTCTCCGCCGGTCCCCAGTGGATCTCCAGCTCCTCGGCCGCCCTCGTGCCGGATCGCCTGAACGCCTACGTCAACGGTGGCATCAATTATGTCCGTCCGATGGACAGCTTCGGCCTGCGCTATACTCACGGCGTCAACGGCGGTTCGGGTGCCTTCGCTGGAGCCGAAGCCGACTCGGTCTCGGCTACCTATAACCACACCATCAACCGCAACTGGGCGGCCTCGGCCTGGGTCAACTACACCCATACCACCGGCCTGCTTTACGTTCTGCCGGACGCCACCAACGGCAGCGGTGCCATCAACACCGAGTACGGCACCGTTCAGGTGATGCACGGTTTCACCAGGACCATCTCCGGCTACGCCAGCTACACCGCGCAGAACCAGGATGTAAACACCCCGCTGGCGTCACAGAACGTCTACAGCGGACTCTCGCACACCATCGGCATCGGCGTGTCGTGGGCACCGAAGTCGACGCGACTCGGTGAATTTTAGGAGCAACATTATGTTAGGACATCGCGCGCTGAACGTGGACGACTACCTGGGGATTCTCAAACGCAGAGGCTGGATCATCGCCGTACCGGCGGTCCTGCTGACGCTGGTCGGCCTCGGACTCAGCTACATCGTTCCCCCCAAGTTCGTCTCGCAGACCCTGGTTCTGGTCGAGCAGCAGAAGGTGCCGGAAGACTACGTCAAGCCGGTCATCGAAGAAGACCTCACCGCGCGTCTCGCCTCCATGAAGGAGCAGATCCTCAGCCGTTCGCGGCTGCAGCCTATCATCGAGCGCTTCAACCTCTACGGCACCAAGGGCATGTCCATGGATGACCGCATCGATCAGGTGCGCAAGGACATCAACATCAAGCCCATCCACTCCGAGATGGCGCGCACCGGCGGCCTGCCCGGCTTCTTCATCGCCTTCACCGCCGCCGACGCCCGCACCGCGCAGCTGGTCTGCGGCGAGATCACCTCGCTCTTCGTCAGCCAGAACCTCAACGCCCGCGCCCAGTCGGCCGAAGGCACCACCGACTTCCTCAAGGGCCAGCTCGACGACGCCAAGCGCACCCTCGATGAGCAGGATGCCAAGCTGGCCGCCTTCCAGCAGAAGTACATGGGACGTCTCCCCGGCGAAGAGGCGACCAACATGAACATGATGACCAGCCTCAACACTCAGCTTGAGGCTGCCACCCAGCAGCTCGCCCGTCTGCAGCAGGATCGCAGCTACGTCGAGGCCATGCTGGCCCAGCAGCAGACCGTATCGTCGCCCTCAGGCGTCTCCGGGACGTCCTCCAGCGCCGACCAGGCCGAGCTGCAATCGCTGCTCACCGAAGAGTCTGACCTCACCAAGCGCTACACCGCCGACTATCCCGACGTCATCGCGGTGCACCGCAAGATCAAGGAAGTCCGCGCCCGCATCGAAGCAGCACCTGCTGTATCCGCCTCGGCTTCTGCCGTCACCAGTGCTCCCAGCCGCAACGACTCGCCCGGTGTGCAGCAGCTGCGCGCGCAGCTGAAGGGTCTCGAACAGGGCATCATTCAGAAGCAGCATGAGCAGTCGAACATCCAGTCCTCCATCCGCATGTACCAGGGCCGCATCTCCTCCAGCCCGGTGGTGCTGGAAGAGTACAAGAACGTCACCCGCGACTATCAGACCGCGCAGTCCTTCTACGACGACCTGTTGAAGAAGATGAACTCCTCCAAGATGGCCACCGACCTCGAGCGCCGCCAGCAGGGCGAGCAGTTCCGCGTCATGGACGAGCCCAATCTTCCCGACGGGCCGACCTTCCCCAAGCGCGGCATGTTTGTGGCCGCCGGTCTCTTCGCCGGTCTCATCCTCGGCGTCCTGATCGTGGCCTGGCGCGAGTACCGCGACACCGTTCTGCGCTCCGAGCGCGATGTCTGGGCCTTCACGCATCTGCCCACGCTCGGCGTCATCTCCTTCACCGGGGACCTCGAAGATATCCGCCCCAGGCGCAAGTGGCTGGGCAGGTCGAAGCCTGACCTTCCGCCCGCGTCCAGGCCGCTCACGGAGACAGGTGCGTAACGATGTATAACGCCTTCTTCAAGCTGCACACCAGCCCCTTCGGCACCAGCCCCGACCCGCGGTTTCTCTACATGATGCCGCACACCCGCGAGGCCCTGGCCTGCCTGGAGTACGGCATCTCCGCGCGCAAGGGATTCACCGTGCTCACCGGCGAGGTGGGCACCGGAAAGACCACCCTGCTCAAGCGCGCGCTGGCCTCCTTCAACGGACGCCGCATCGCCACCTCGTTCGTCTTCAATCCGCGGCTCGAGGTGCTCGACTTCCTCGAGTTCGTGCTGACCGACTTCGGCATCACCCCGGCCACGCGCACCAAGTCCGGCATGCTGTTGCAGTTCAACCGCTGGCTCATCGAGCGCTACCGCATGCAGGAGACCTGCGTCGTCGTCGTCGACGAGGCGCAGAACCTCAGCTGGGAGCTGCTTGAGGAGATCCGCCTGCTCACCAATCTCGAGACCTCGTCGGAGAAGCTGCTGCAGATCGTGCTCTCCGGCCAGCCCGAGCTTGAAGAGAAGCTGCGCCACCCCAGCGTCCGCCAGCTGCGCCAGCGCGTCGCTCTGTGGTGCCGCACCCTGCCGCTGACTGAAAAGCAGACCTCCGCCTACGTCGCCGAGCGCCTGCGCCTGGCCGGAGCCAAAGAGCCCATCTTCATGCCAGAGGCGCTGGAGCTGGTGCACCGCTACAGCCGCGGCATTCCGCGCATCATCAACCTCCTCTGCGAGCACTCGCTGATCGTCGCCTTTGTCGAACAGGCGCAGCAGGTCACCCCGCAGATGGTCGAAGGTGTCGCCGTCGAGCTGGAGCTGGAGACACAGCCGTTTTTGATCTCCTCCGCCGCCATGGGCAGCAGGGGAGCTGACCAGAGTAATGAGATGTCGGGTTTCCTGGCCGCATTTGAGGGAGATCTGAAGGGAAGGCAGGATCGATGAGCCGTATATACGAAGCACTCCAAAAGGCAGAGGCCGAGCGCAAACAGGACCCCCGTCCATTCGAGGCCATCGATCCAGAGGCATCCGCCGCCGTCGCCGACTACGAGCCACCCACCGGTTACGCGCAGGCGGAGTTCGCCTCCGCGCTCACCGATCACACCGCTGCGCCGCTGCCCATCGGCAACACGGCCTTCGACGCCTTCACTCGCCACGAATGGAACCCCTCCATCGACAAGCTGCCGTCGCTGCTCGATCGCGGCCCGTCGGTCGAACAGTTCCGCAGCCTGCGCTCTCGTCTCTACGAGCTGCGCGACGTGCGCCCCATCAAGTCCATCCTCATCTCCAGCGGCCTGCCGCAGGAAGGCAAGAGCTTCGTCTCCGCGAATCTCGCTATCTCGCTCGCCCGCCATCGCAACAGCAAGGTGCTGCTGATCGACGGCGACATGCGCCGCTACACCGTGCACGAGATGATCGGCACCTCGCCCAGCCCCGGCCTCGCCGACTACCTCTCCGGCTCCGCAACCATCGAGGAGATCGTGCAGCGCGCCGAGCTCGACAGCACGCAGCAGGGAGCAGCCGCGGCCAATAAGGCCGGCCTCAGCAATCTTGCCTTCATCCCCGGCGGCAATGGCGGTGACCGTGCCGCCGATCTCTCCGGCAGCCCCCGCTTCGGCGAGCTGCTCAAGGCGATGTCCCCGATCTTCGATTGGATCATCGTCGACTCCTCGCCCGTGCTCCCCGTCTCCGATGCGGTGAATCTTGCCCGCTCCTGCGACGGCGTGATGCTCGTCGCCCGTGGCAGTGTAACCAAGTATCCGGTGGCGCAGCGCGCCGCCTCCGAGCTCAGAGCCTCCAATGTGCTCGGTTTTGTGCTGAATGCGGTCCATGAAGCACCGCAGGTCGGCAGCTACTACGGCTACAACGCGGGCAAGGAGTAAGAGGCGCAGCCCGGAACGAAAACGATGATTCGGTTATTCAATGTCTATTACCCCACCCGCACCATCGTTCTGCTTTTGTGCGAGGCGGTGATCGTCAGCGGGTCCTTCCTGCTGGCGATGGTGGCGCTGCAGGGCCCGTTGAATGCCTCTATCTGTCTTAATTATGAGTACGGCGCGCTCAAGATCGGCGCCCTCACCGTCCTCACGCTGCTCTTCTCCTACTACTTCGACCTCTACGAGCCGCAGCGCATCTCCGCCCGCTGGGAGATCTACTTCCGCCTGCTGCTGGTCCTCGGCTTCCTGTCGTTCCTCCTCTCCGCGGTCGTCTATCTCTACCCCGAGTTCGATATGGCTCGCTACGTTCTCGTGCTGGGCCTCATGTTCCTTACCCTGGGGCTGCTCATCTGGCGCAGCGCCTACGAGTGGATCATCGGACAGAGGATCTTCCGCGAACGCGTCTACGTCCTCGGCAGCGGCGACCGCGCCCGCATGATCGTGGAGATGCTGCGCGAGCGCAGGGACGCCGGCATGGAGGTCGTCGGCTTCGACATCGCCCCGGCCGACAAATCCGAGCGCAAGGAGTGGTTTGGCCATACACTCGACTCCTTCCGTGGCCGCACCCCCGACGTCAACCGCGTCATCGTTGCCATGGAAGACCGCCGCGGCGAGCTTCCGCTGCGCGAGCTGCTGAAGCTGCGCTTCGACGGCGTGCTCATCGAAGAGTCCGGCGCCCTGCTCGAGCGCCTCACCGGCAAGCTCTACCTCGACGGCCTGCGTCCCTCCAGCTTCATCTACAGCGAAGGCTTCCGCATGCGCCCCTCGCAGCAGCTGGCGCGCCGCGTCGTCTCCACGCTGACTGCGGCTGCCGGTCTGCTGCTCTTCCTTCCGCTCTTTCCGTTTGTCGTGCTGATGGTGCGGCTCTCCTCGCCCGGCCCCATCTTCTTCCGCCAGACCCGCGTCGGCATGGGCGGACGCCCCTTCACCGTCTTCAAGTTCCGCACCATGCGCACCGACGCCGAGGCCTCGGGCGCAAAGTGGGCGCAGCTCAACGATCCCCGCGCAACAAGGGTCGGTAACTTCATGCGCAAGGTCCGCCTCGACGAGGTGCCGCAGCTGTGGAATGTCCTCAAGGGCGACATGGGCTTCGTCGGACCACGCCCCGAGCGCCCCGAGTTCGTCCCCGAGCTGGCCGAAAAGATCCCCTACTTCGAGCTGCGCCACATGATCCGCCCCGGCCTCACCGGCTGGGCCCAGGTTCGCTACGGCTACGGCGCCACCATCGAGCAGGCCCGCGAAAAGCTCGAATACGACCTCTACTACATCAAGCACATGACCCTCGGCCTCGACCTGCTGATCATGTTCGAGACCATCAAGACCATCGTGCGCCGCCGGGGTGCGCAGTGAGGCTGCTGTTCTGGCTATCGCTCGCCGTCATCGCCTACACCTACGTGGGCTACCCCATCATCATGGCTCTCCTCGCCCGCTACGCCGCAAGGCCGTGGCGCATGGCCTCCTTCAACGGCACGGTCTCCATCGTTATGGCCGTACATAACGCCGTCGACCGCATCGGCGCGCAGATCGACCACCTCGCCTCCATTGCGCCTGGGCTTGTCGCCGAGATCATCGTCATCTCCGACGGCTCCACCGACGGCACCGCAGAGCTGCTGGCCGAGCTCGAGACCCCGCGCCTGCGCCCCATCGTGCTCCAGGAGCAGGTCGGCAAAGCCGCCGCGCTCAACCACGGCATCGGCGCCTCCTCGGGCGATGTGCTGCTCTTCATGGATATCCGTCCCAAGGCCGCTCCCGGCTCCGTCGAACATCTGCTCGCCAACTTCGGCGACGCCACCGTCGGCTGCGTCGCCGGGGAGCTGCTGCTCAGCAGCGAAGGCCACGACGCCGCGGCCTCCGCCGTCAGCGGCGTCTACTGGCGCTACGAGCAGTGGATTCGCAACTGCGAGGCCGCCTTCGATTCGCCCGTCGGCGTCTACGGCGGCTTTTACGCCGCGCGCCGCACGCTGGTCGAGCCCTTTCCCGCAGGCATCATCCTCGACGACATGTTCCAGCCGCTCTCTATCGTCCGCAAGGGCTACCGCAGCGTGCTCGATCGCACCGCCATCGTCCACGACATCTGGCCCGGCAAGGTCGCCGGGGAGTTCGCCCGCAAGGTGCGCACGCTGGCCGGCAACTTCCAGCTCGTCTCGCTCGCCCCCTGGACTCTCGGCCCGCGTAACCGCGTCCTCTTCCAGCTGGTCTCGCACAAGCTGATGCGCCTCGTCGTGCCGTACTTTTTCATCACGCTGCTGCTTAGCGCGACCTGGCTCGGCATCGCCTCACCCGCATGGCGCGTGATCGCCGCCGCAGAGTGGATCTTCTGGCTGGCATCGCTCACAGCGCTTCGCGTACGCCTGCCGCTCGTGCACAAGATCGCCTCCGCCGCCGGTGCGCTGCTGGTGCTCAACGCCGCCGCCGTTGCGGGTCTTTATCGTTTTCTGTTTACCCCCGGGCCCCTTTGGAAGACATGGTCGCCAACCGGACAGGCAGGCTCGCTGGAACCGGGCCGAGGCCGTGCATAGCTACTGAACCCAAACCAGCCTTCGACCAGATGAGAAGAGAAATGTCAGCGACGAGGACGCAGATAAAGATCCATGTAGGCCTGATCCATGCGGTCGAGCGTGAAGTGTTCGTCGTAGGCGGCCTGCGCGTTGGTCGCGAAGCGGCTGCGCATGGCATCGTCTCCGGCCATCTGCACGATGGCCTCGGCCATCGCCTCGGCATCGCCCACCGGCGGCGTCAGACCGCACTCCGCATTGCGCACTACTTCCGCCATACCACCCACATTGGTCACGATGGCGGGCAGCCGCATCGACATCGCCTGCAGCAGCGACATCGGCAGCCCCTCCGAGACCGACGACATGCAATAAACATCGGCGGCCGCAAAGAAGCCCGCGACATCCAGCCGCTCGCCCCAGAACGTCACGCTCTCCGCGATGCCCAGCTCGTTGACCAGCGCCTCCAGCGCGTCGCGCTCGTGCCCATGTCCCACCAGCCACAGCTTCAGGTCTGGCCGCTGCTTCAGCGCGATCGCCGTGGCCCGCACCAGCGTGGAGAGATTCTTCACCGGCGCCAGTCTGCCGACGAACAGCAGCGTGAATCCATCCTTCGCCACGGCCTCTGCGGGCTCCACCGGGTCGACGCCGTTGTACACGCGCACGATGCGGTCCTTCCGCGCTCCCGGAACGCCGCGCAGGTTCTCGCACGTCGCATCGCAGATGCCCACCACCCAGTCGCAGAAGCGCGCCGCAAAGTTGAACGCCTTCTCCTCCTTCATGTCATAGGGAGGAGCCACCAGACTGTGCCGCGTGCTCAGCACGCACTTCGCGCCCGCCAAACGGGCCGGAATCGCGGCCTGCAGCGTGGGCGCGGTATTGTGGCAATGCACCACCTCGGGCCGCAGCCTGCGCAACTCGCCGATAAATCGCAGGAAGGTCTTCGCCAGCGGAGCCTCGCCCAGCACCTTAACGGTGAATCCCTCGCTTACCAGCGACTCGCCCAGCGTGCCCAGGTTGCTGTACGCGATCACCGAGACATCATGCCCGTGCGACCGCTGCAAACGGCACAGCTGCGCGACCAGAATCTCCGCGCCGCCCATCTCCAGACTGTAGACAATGTGAACGATCTTCATGCGTGGTGCTTCGGTGCGGCTCTTCCAGGCAGGCTCTCACGCGTGGGCAGGCGGCTCGACTCGAATGTACATCAAAGCCGCCCGGCCGCAAACCCAACCGGCGCCGCAGAAGGTACTCTGTTACTTGCTCATGAGCATCAACAAAGGAGAGGCTGACGGCCATGCCGGGTGATATCGAGATTGCTGTACCCGAGAGAACCGTGGCGAAGTCCGGCATCGCAGGCGTGCGCTCCCTGCTCGCAGCGCGCGATGCCGCCTTCTGGCCTGCGCTGCGCGAAGCAACGCATTCCGCCCGCGACTTCTCCGAGGTGCTCTCGCTCGCCACCATGCGCAAGAAGGCGCTCCGCGCCGGCATCCCCGTCGAGATCGACCGCACCATCCGCCTCGCCATCGTGGGCGGCTCCAGCCTCTACCCGCTCAACGAGCTGGTCGAGCAGATGATCGGCGCGGCCTCCACCACCGGCTGGTGGCAGGCCGAGATCTTCAAGGGCGACTTCGACAACTACATCTCCGAGATCCTCGACCCCGAGAGCGAGCTCTACGCCTTTCGCCCCGACGTCCTCTTCCTTATCCCCTCCAGCCAGCGCTGCGTCTACCAGGGCGCGCTCACCGACGCCCGCGAGCAGCAGCACGCCGCCGCCATCGGCACCGCCGACGATCTCCTCGCGCTCGCCGCCACCGCGCACGACCGCACCGGCGCCGAGATCATCGTCGCCAACTACCTTCCCGCGCCCGACTTCGACCCCGGCCCCTATCGCGTGCGTTCGCTCGGCACCGACTGGAGCTTCCGCAAGATGGTCAACCTCGAGCTTGGCCTCCGCGTCCCCTCCTACGTCCACATCTGCGACGCCGAGTTCCTCGCCACGCAGCGCGGCGTCACCAACTGTTACGACGCCCGCGCCTGGTTCGAGACCAAGCAGCTCTACGCGCCCGACTTCGCCGTCGACATCGCACGCGAGGTCGCCACCATCGTCCGCTCGTTGCACAAGGCATCTAAAAAAGTGCTCGCGCTCGACCTCGACAACACCCTCTGGGGCGGCGTCATCGGCGACGACGGCATGACCGGCATCGAGATCGGCGGCACCCACGCCCGCGGCGAGGCCTTCAAGCAGTTCCAGCTCGCCATCGCGCAGCTGGCGAAGCGCGGCGTCGTGCTCGCCGTCTGCAGTAAGAACGACTACAAGAACGCCGCCGAACCCTTCGAGAAGCACCCCGAGATGGTGCTCAGGCTCACCGACATCGCCAGCTTCCAGGCCAACTGGGAGCCCAAGTCCGAGAACCTCAAACGCATCGCCGACGAACTGAACCTCGGCCTCGACAGCATCGTCTTCGTCGACGACAACCCCGCCGAGATCGAGATCGTCAACCAGTTCGTCCCGCAGATCGAGACCATCCTCCTCGGCCCCGACCCCGCGCAGTACGCCGCACAGCTGCTCAACTGCCGCCACTTCGAGCCGCGCTCCATCACCTCCGACGACCTCCAGCGCGGCGAGCAGTACCAGCAGCAGGCCGCGCGCGCGCAGGCCATGGGCAGCTCCGGCACCGACATGGCGTCCTACCTCGCCTCGCTCGACATGCACGCAGTCCTCAGCGAGTTCACGCCCGTCGACGTTCCGCGCATCTCGCAGCTCATCAACAAGAGCAACCAGTTCAACGTCACCACCCGCCGCCGCAGCGAGGCCGAGGTCGAAGCCCTCATCGCCGATCCCGCGCACTACGCCTACAGCGTGCGCCTCGCCGACCGCTTCGGCGACAACGGCCTCATCTCCGTCGTCATCGTCGCCGTCGAAGGTGCAACCGCTACCGTCGACACCTGGCTGATGAGCTGCCGCGTCCTCAAGCGCCAGATGGAAGACGAGGTCGTCAACGAGATGGTGCGGCTCGCCGCCCTGCGCGGCGCAGACGAGATCATCGGCCACTACCTGCCCACCGAAAAGAACAGCATGGTGCGCGACCTCTTTCCCCGCATGGGCTTCTCGCAGGTCGAAGAGAACCCGGAACGCACTACGTGGCGGCTCGACGTGAACACCTTCACGCCCCGTCCCACCCATATCCAGATCGACCGCAGAGCCTACGAAAACTAACCAGACCGGAGAAGTAATGACGCAGACTGAAATCCTTGCCAAAATGCAGCCTGTCTTTGACGATGTCTTCCTCGACGACGTAAAGGTCACCCCCGAGCTCAGCGCCAACGACGTCGAAGAGTGGGATTCGCTGCTGCAGATCTCCCTCGTCCTCGGCGTGGAAAAGGCCTTCGGCGTGCGCTTCCGCGTCGGTGAAGTGGAAGCCACCAAGAACCTCGGCGAGTTCGCCGACCTCATCCAGCGCCGCATGGCCGAGACCGCAAAGGCCTAGCCCGAAGCTCGAAGCCCCGAAGGACAAGCAACGATGTTTCCTGCCGTCTGGTCCAACAAACACGCCGTAGCGCTGATCGTGGTCATCGCCACGCTGCTCTCGCTGCCCGTGCTGATGCACGTCGTCGGCCTGCCGCCGCGCGGCAGCGTCTACTCCGGCATCCGTGTCGAGACCGGCACCGGCCCGCAGGACGAGTTCACCATCTTCGAGGAGAAGGGGCCCGTCGACATTCTCTTCGTCGGCAGCTCGCTGCTGGTGCGCGGCGTCGATCGCGACTACATCCAGCAGCAGCTCTCGGCGCAGCTTGGCCGGCCCGCCCGTGTGCGCTACCTCGCGCTCAAGTGGCAGGGCCTCGACATGCAGTACATGCTGATGCGCGACTTCCTCGAGCACCACGCCGCCGGCATGGTCATCATGAACATGCCTACCGATGCGCTCATCGGCGACTCGCCGCACATCCAGGCCTATCGCTGGATGCGCTGGGGCGAGTTTCCGCAATCGACTGCGGGCCTGGCCATGCGCGAACGCCTCGCCATCTACGGTGCCGAGGTCCTCGGCGCGCCGCGGCAGATCGTCAACTACATCCGCCCCAACCGCCTCGTCACCGATCCGGCGATGGTCGCCAAACTCGGCTCGCAGTCCGACTACGGCGCGGTCGGCTACTTCGGCGGCCCCTTCGTCCCCGAGCCGCGCACACCGCCCGCCTTCGCGCCCGCCAGCATGATCGCGCAGGGAGCCGGGGACGCCAACTTCGACTTCCACGGCAAGCCGCTCGGCCCCTACCACCAGTACTGGGCGAGAAAGATCGGCGATCTCGTGAAGCAGTACCACGTGCCCTTCGCCATGCTGCACATCCCTGAGGACACCGAGAAGGGAAGCATCACGGTGCCCGAGCGCATGTACTGGCCCGAGGTGATGGGCGTGCCCGACGCTCCCGTCATCGGCCTGCCCTCCGCCACGCTCTTTCACAGCACGCCTTCGGCCGAGGTCGACAACTACTACTACGATCAGCACTTCAACGACAACGGACGCGAGTTCTTTACCCGTGCCGTCACGCCCACCATTCTTCAGCTCTTCTCGCAGGAGGCGCATGCCCAGCCCGCCCGCTAAGCTCAACCCCGCGCTCATCAGCGCGCTCGTCGTCCTCTGCGTCGCGGCCATCGCGCTGACGCTCTGCATCACTCCCGACTCACTCTCGGTCAACCTCGTCTACCAGGCGTTCTAAGCATGCTCACGTCCATCCAGTACGGTGAAACAGCAGCCTCGACCGAAGGTGTCATTCCGGGCGCAGCGCGCAGCGCGGAGTCGAGGAACCCCCGCATTTTGCCCGCAGCAGCACAGTATCCGGCCAGTATCACCCGGCCCGATCGGCACGCCTCATCTCCCAAAGGAGACGCATAGCTGCGATGCCGCCCGGCCTGACTCACTTCCTCTCGAACTCGCTGCTGCTGATGACGCTGGCAGTGCCGTTCCTCTTCTTCCCCCTCGCCGCATGGCTGGCCCTGCGCCTGCCCGTTGGCAAGCTGCGCATGGCCGCCTTCGCGCTGGTCAACCTCGTCTTCGCGCTCGCGGTCTGCATCTCGCGTGGAACCTACGGCGTCCGCCTGCACGACGTGAAGCTCTACTTCCTCTTCTCCACGCTGATGTTCGCGCTCTACGTGGTGCTGGTCGGGGTGCAGTATCTTCTGCTCGATAAGAAGCTCGGCTCCTGGCTGCCGCTCTTCTTCCCGCTCATCATCCTCGCGGTGGTCAAGTACATGCCCGGCCACTGGACACAGGGCTTCGTCCCCGCGCCCTTCTCCAACAAGGTCTTCGCCGACTTCTTTCTCGGCCTCTCCTACATGGCCTTCCGGCTGACGCACATGGTCTACGAGATCCGCAACGGCGTCGCGCCCATGCCCGACTTCGCGGAGTACCTCTCCTTCGCCTTCTTCGTGCCCACGCTCTCCATCGGCCCCATCAATCCCTACAGCGCCTTCCACAACTCGCTGCATAAGCCCGACCGCACCGTCACTCCCATCGGCCGCAGCTGGGGACGCATCCTCATCGGCCTCACCAAGTACATCTTCCTCGGCAACCTCGCCAACCAGCTCTCCTACGACGGCCTGTTAGCCGACGGCCTGCCGCATCACTGGATCGACTTTCCTATCGCCGTCGCCGGATACACCGCGTACCTCTACCTCAACTTCTCCGGCTTCTGCGACATCGCCATCGGAGTCTCAGGCCTGCTCGGCATCCATGTGCACGAGAACTTCGATCGCCCCTTCTCCAAGCGCAACCTGCAGGAGTTCTGGGCGCACTGGCACATGACGCTCACCAGCTACATGCGCGACATGGTCTTCGTGCCGCTCTCGAAGGCGCTCATCCGCCGCTTCGGCCCGGCCTCCGCGCCGCACTGCATCGCGCTCGCCATCGCCATCGTGTTTCTGCTGATGGGCATCTGGCATGGTGCCGGATGGAACTTCGTCCTCTACGGCCTTTGGCACGCCGTCGGCGTCGTCATCGTCCACTACTACACCTTGTTTTTGAAGAAGCGCCTCGGCAAGCAGGGCTTTCAGAAGTACCGCGAAAACCGCGTCATCTATCACATCGCCAACGCCGTCACACTGGCCTACTTTGCCCTGGGCCTGATCCTCGTCTGCAACTCGATGCATGGCCTTGGCATGATCTTCCGCACCTTCAGGCCCATGTAGGCAGATGCGGCATCAGGAGAGGCGAGACCGCCGCACCCTCAAAATAAATGCTGCCAGTCTCACGCTCAGTAGCTCAGTAGCTCAGTAGCTCAGTAGCTCAGTAGCTCAGTAGCTCAGTAGCTCAGTAGCTCAGTAGCTCGCTCAGCTCAGTACTGGCCCATCATGTGTTCCACGCGCAGCATCAGGTACACCACGAAGATCAGTCCCACCGCACCGATCGCCGAGTACTGCGCAATCTTGAACGGCTTCCAGCGCGGCGGCGCCAGGTCGCGATCCAGCGCCCAGCGATAGATCACCTGCACCATGCCGCCGTAGATGAACAGCGTCATAATGTACGCGCGCGAAAGAAACCACCCTGCGACGAAGTAGCCCACCATGCAGATCGGCATCAGCGCCGCGATGCGGTGAATCTCTTCGTTTGGCAGCTGCTCCTCGTCCTCGCCGAATCCGCTCATGTACATCGGCGCTGCATCCGCAGCTTCTAACGCCACAGCCGAGGAGGACTTGCTATCGGTCATCGCATCGGCGGGATACCCCGCAGGCTGCCAGCGCAGGTCGACCACCTGCTCGACAACGCGCCCCGCGACCGGTTCCGTCATCTGCTTCGGCCCACGCTGGCCGTAGGCCATCTCGTAGGCCAGCAGGCCGTCTTCTTCCTGTTCCTTCTTTTCACTGCCCGTTGACGCCACATACGCATCGCGGATCGTCGGCAGCACAAACATCACCCACCAGAACAGGCCGAACATGCCCAGCTCCGCCGCGCACACCACCACCGTATTGTGCGCCGTGATGTAGAAGTATTCGCCGAATCTCTGAAAGCCCACGCCGAACAGCGGATGCGCCTTCAGAAGGTCGATACCCGTCGCCCACGCCTCCATGCGGCCCGAACCCGCCTCCACCGAGACATCGCGTCCGCCCGACCATCCCACCACGCTCGCGCCCGCAAATAACGCCGCCGCGATCATCGCCGCCGGAATCGTGCCGATCTTCTTCCGCGAGGCAAACAGGATCACGGCCAGCAGCGCCAGCATGCCGCCGCGCGAGTGCGTCAGGTACATGCCGAAGACCAGGATGCACGACGGCACCAGCACCAGCGCCATGTTGCGCAGGAAGCTCGACTTGCGCCACAGCAGGAACAGGCAGGGAATCAGGCTCACCATTACCTGCGCGAAGTCGTTCGGGTCGTTGATGAAGGCCAGGCCGCGCAGGCGGTAGAAGCGGCTGCCCTCGTCATCGCCCTGGGAGATCAGGTACGGACTCAGATAGTTCTCTGCCCGCAGCGCCATGTAGCCCCGCGCGATCGTAAACAGGCAGATAAACAGCATCGTCCCCACCAGCATCTGCAGGTGAATCCGCTTCCGGCAGTTCAGGATCACCAGGAAGAACGTGAAGACGTTGGGAATGAAGCTCAACACCGCCACAGGCACCGATCCCAGCCAGCCGGTGAACAGCATCGACATAAACACCGAGACCACCATGCCGCCCAGCGCATAGGTCTGCGGAATCGTGAAGATCTTCGAGCGGTTAAGCCCGTGCAGCGAGGCCAGTGTCGCCAGCGCGGCGAGGATGATCTCGATGTGAAACTCGTACAGCGGCCCCCAGATCGTCTCCGGTCCAAGGTACGCCGTCAAAATGTACAACAATGTGAGGAACAGTCCCATACAATGACTTCTGTGCTGCCGCCAGTTGCCATCTTAGTTCATCGAGGGCAGCCGGACCGATGGCCAATCGGTGTCATAGCCCTCCGGTCGCATTCTGGCAACACTGGTCGTGTCACCGGACCGGCACCTTTGAACTGTCATGAAACTTCCTCGTCACGCTGAGCTCTGGCTCCCTGGTTACCTGCGAGACCGTGCCCGGCGCATGACCGGCCGGCCGAAGCCGAAGCGCCTCTGGGTCGCCATCACCGATCACTACGAACCCCTCGGCGGCAAAGTCTCCATGGATGTCGCTAACGCCCGCGTCGATCGCTGGACCGAGGCCTGGCCGCGCATCGCCGCCGCCGCCCCCCGCGACGCCGCCGGAAAGCAGCCCTGCTACAGCTTCTTCTATCCCCAGGAGGAGTACCGCTACGAGCTGCTCGCCCCTCTCGCCGAGATGACGCGCTCCGGCATCGGCGACGTCGAGGTCCACATCCACCACCGCAACGAGACCCGCGACGGCTTCATCCAGAAGATCACCGACTTCTGCCGCACCCTGCGTAACGATCACGGCCTGCTCCACGACCACAACGGCCAGATGGTCTTCGGCTTCATCCACGGCAACTGGGCGCTCGACAACTCCCGCCCCGACGGCCTCGACTGTGGCCTCACCGGCGAGATCGCCCTCCTCCGCGACCTCGGCTGCTACGCCGACTTCACCATGCCGTCGCTGCCCTCGCCCACCCAGGGCCACACCGTCAACCAGGTCTACTGGGCCTCGCAGCGCTACTCCAGCGGGCAGACCCCCACACCCAAGTCCTTCGACCACGGCATCGAGGCTACTCCCGGCGGCGGCTGCCAGGGCGACCTGCTTATGATCACCGGCCCCGTCGCGCTACGCTTCGCTGGCCGCCTCGTCCCCCGCGTCGAGATGGGAGAGATCGCCCACAACGACATCCCCACCCTCGAGCGCGTCCGCCTCTGGCTCGACCACGCCCCGCAGGTCGGTGAAGACGCCTTCGTCAAGGTCTACACCCACGGCGCGCGCGAGGATAACGCCGACACCCTGCTCGGTACTGCCACCAAACCCAGCGGCCTCGCCGGAATCTTTCAGTGGTTCCATCAGCTCGCCGACGAGCGCGGCATCGAGCTGCACTGGGCCAGCGCCTATGACATGTTCCGCGCCGTCGAGGCCCAAACCGGCCCGCTCACCCCCGGCCCCCGGCTCGAGACCGCGCCCGCCGGAGCCATCCGCGCTTGAACCTCCTGCTCATCACCTTCTCCTTCCCGCCCGCTGGAGGCGTCGGTGTGCTGCGCGCCCTCTCGCTGGCCAAATATCTTCCGGGAAACGACGTCCGCGTCGATGTGCTCACCGCCCGCAACGCCCCCGCCGTCGGCAAGGACCGCACCCTTCTGCAGCAGGTTCCTGCCGAAGTAACCGTCCACCGCACCTGGACCCTCGACCTCCCCTTCTGGCTCCGCAAGTCGGTCAAGAAGATCCTCACGGGCGGCAAGGCTCGCTCCTCTGCTCCCGCTGCCGCGCCAACGCAGGCACCCAAGCCGCCCAAAGGCGCAGGCAATCCGTTGAAGCAGTTCATCGCCAACCTGCTGCTGCCCGATCCGCAGGTCGGCTGGCTGCCCTTCGCTCTTCCGGCGGCCATCAAAATCATCCGCAGCCGCAGCATCGACGCGGTCATCATCACGGTGCCGCCGTTCTCCAGCGTCCGTCTCGCCACCCGCCTGCGCAAGGTCTTTCCCTCGCTGCCCATCGTCGTCGACTTCCGCGACGAGTGGCTTACCACCACGCTCGACCTCGTCAGCTTCAACAACAACAGCCGCGCCCGCATCGTCGCCCACAAGGCCGAGGCCGAGGCCGTTCGCGATGCCTCCGCCGTCGTTCTTGTCACCGAGGCCGCGCGCCGCGAGCTGCAATCCCGCTACCCCGGCCTGCCCAAAGACAAGTTCGTCACCATCCCCAACGGCTACGACACCCCGCCGCCCCAGCCGGAAGCAGCTCCGGCCGTCATCCATAAAGAAAAGATCACGCTCACCTACACCGGCACCGTCTACGGCTCCACCGCCCCCGGCAGCTTCGTCGAGGCGATCAAACTCCTGCCGCCGGACGTTCGCTCACGCCTGCGCATCCGCTTCATCGGCCATATCGAGACCCCGGCCTACCGCGAGCAGCTCCTCTCCCTGGGAGATGTTGTTGAGCTGCGCGGCTTCGTCCCCCAGGCCGAGGCCCTCGCCGCCATCCGCGAGACCGACTACCTCCTCCTCATCACCCACGACCGCATCAACGTCGCCGCCAAGTTCTACGACTACCTCGGCGGAGGCCGCCCCATCCTCGCCGCCGTGCACAAGGACGGCGACGTCCGCCGCCTGCTCGAAGAGACCCGTGCCGGGCGCTGGGCCGACGTCGACTCGCCCCAGGCCATCGCGCAGATGCTCACCGAGGCCGTCACCGGCTCCGCCACCCCTGCGCTTCAGCCCGACTACGACCGCATCGCCGCCTATCACCGCCGCCCCATCGCCGCCCGCTACGCTGCTCTGCTGAAGACCCTCGCAGGCAAGGGAAGCGGCACGCCCGCAGGGAGCGACGCACAATGAGAGTCGCCGTCATCACCCGCTACTTTCCCACCTCGCCCGAGCCCTGGGCCGGCCACTCCGCCTACCAGACGCTCAAGTTCCTCGCGCAGAGCTGCGACGTCAAAGTCTTCTACCCCGAGAGCGAGTACCCTCCGCTGCTCAAGCCCAGGAGCCGCGCAGGCCGCCAGATCGACTACAGCTTTCGCCCCGCAGGCGTCGACGTCGCCTACATCCCCTATCCCGCTCTGCCCGCCATCTCCCGGCCGCTCAACGGCTGGTCGGCTGCGCGCAGCATCTTTGGCATGGTGCGCGACTGGCAGCCCGACGTCATCCTCAACTACATCGTCTACCCCGACGGCGACGCCGCCCGCCGTGTCGCCCACCGGCTGAAGGTCCCCTTCGTCGTCACCGCCATCGGCTCCGATCTCAACGTCATCCCGCCCCTCTGCGGCGGACTCACCCGGCACGTCCTCCACCAGGCCGACTTCACCATCACGGTCTCCGGCGACCTGCTCAGGACCGCCCGCGGACTCGGCGCACCCGAGGCCAGAAGCCGCGCCGTGCTCAACGGCTGCGACACCGCCATCTTTCACCCCCGCGATCGCAACCAGGCGCGTACCGCGCTCAGCATCGCCGCCGACGAGCAGGCCATCGTCTACATCGGCCGCCTCGACATGGCCAAGGGCCTCGGCGAGCTGGTCACAGCCGTCGCTGCGCTGGCCAAAAAGCGCTCCGCCCAAAACCTCCCTGCCGCCCGCTGCTACATCGTCGGTGATGGCCCCGCCCACTCCGCGCTCGCCGAATCCATCGCCGCGCTCAACGCCGGACAGCACATCAGGCTCGTCCCCGCCTGCGCCAGCGACGGTGTCGCGCAGTGGATGGCCGCCTCCGACCTCGTCACCCTGCCCAGCTACCGCGAAGGCTGCCCCAACGTCGTCATCGAGGCCCTCGCCTCCGGCCGCCCCGTCGTCGCCACCGACGTCGGTGGTATCCCCGAGCTGATGAGTAACGCAGACGGACGCCTCATCCCCGCCCGCGACGCCGTCGCGCTCGAACGCGCCCTCGACGAGGTGCTCAGCCAGAGCTGGGACGCCCAGGCCATCTCAAAGAAGCACAGCCGCGGCTGGGCCGACGTGGCCACCGACGTCGAAACCATCCTGATGGGCGTCCTCAATCGTCAGCCGCAACCTTAGCCCCGCAACCCTCAGCTCCAAAGCAGCAGCCCAAAAACAAAGCCGGCGGATCCGAAGATCCACCGGCTCGCCAGTCCGTGTTGCTTAATGTCCGTGTTGCCTAATAGAGCCGTGTCCGCGTGATCGGCGCCGAAAGCTCTGCCCGTACCGTGCCGTCGGAGGGCTTCTTCGCACCGCTCGCGCGCAGCGGCCGCGGCGGAACCTCCGGCATGCCTGCCTCGCTCAGCTTGTACAGCAGCGAGCGATAGCTGATCTGCAGCCACTTGGCCGTCTTCTGCCGGTTCCAGCTGTTGGCCTGCAGCACCTTCAGAATGATCTGGCGCTCCAGGTCATGCGTCGCCTGCCGCGTAATGTCCTTCAGCGAGATCGGCTCGCTCAGGTCGATCTCCGCCGTCACCCCGTTGCCTCGCTGCTCCGGCATCAGCTCGGCCACCAGGGCCTCCTCGCTGCCGATCAGCACATAGCTCCGGATCAGGTTCTCCAGCTGCCGGATATTCCCCGGCCAGTGATAGTTCTGCATCAGCCGGATCGCGCTCTTCGACAGCAGCTCCGGCGTATGGTGAAACATCTTCGAGTAGTGGTCGATAAAGTAATCGATCAGCACCGGCAGGTCGGCGATGCGCTGCCGCAGCGGCGGCAGATTGATCGTCACCGCGTTGATGCGGAACAGGAAGTCCAGACGGAAGGTCCCCGCCTCCACCTGCGTCCTCAGATCGCCGTTGGCGGCTGTCACCAGGCGCGTCGCGATCGACCGCGATTCGTGCCCGCCCACCCGCACAAAGGTTCCGTCCTGCAGCACCTGCAGCAGCTTCGACTGCACATTCAGGTCCAGGCTGCCTACCTCGTCGAGAAAGAGAGTGCCATTGTGCGCCTGCTCCACCCGGCCCAGCTTGGTGTTCAGCGCCCCCGTAAAGGCGCCCTTTTCATAGCCGAACAACTCCGTCTCCAGCAGGGAGTGGGGAATTGCCGGGCAGCTTACCTTAACCAAAGTTCCCCGTGAGCGAAGAGAAAGCGCATGCAGCATCTGGACGCAAAGTTCCTTGCCCGTTCCGCTCTCTCCCTGGATCAGTACCGGTACGTCCGTCTCCGCAACTCGTTCAATCTTGTTTCGTACAGCCTGCATGGCTGCTGTCTTACCGAAGAGGATCTCCATCGGTGGCAGATGATGTGAGGCAGCGGACTCAGCGTTATAACCCAAGGTCGTTTTTCCTTGTCACAGGCAGAAAGATGCAAAATGATGCAATGTTGTGCATGCACGTCGAGAACCAATCTCCTCCCATATCAGGCGGGATTGTGGAAGAAGTTAGTGCCCAGATCGTTAACCCCCTGAACTGGTTACTCGGGCCATAGGGAAATTCCCAAGCATTTCAAGGAAATTTCATCGTTTTGGAATCAGAAAAAATCCGCATAAAACAACTCTTTTTCGCCTCGCACAACGGAAAGGCAAACCGGGATCATCCAATGACGAAAAAGCTGCCGTGCAGAAGAGTGGCAAATATTTATCTCTTTTGTCGGCAAAATTATTAACATTATTTGTGCACGAGTTGCATGGTTCCGAACTAGAATCGGCAGAGTAGAGGGTCGTGAAGCACTCCCCACTTCAGGGCTCGCTCTCTTCCATAAGGTCGCAAAGTTCGGATTCCGGTATGCAGTCGGGCCTGAACCAGTTCCAGTACGGTCGGACTGGCACCAAATAGGGGTATTTATGTCCGCTTCGCTGTCTTATTCAGGGTCTGTTGTGAAGTCGAATACGAAAATGCGGGCTCAGGTTCTGATCTACGAACCAGATCTCGCTATCTTGGAATACCTCCGGCTTACACTTGGAGACCGCTACTCCCTCAATCTCTATTCCGAGGAGCAATCCCTGCTCGATCGTCTCGATCAGGAGAAGACTCCCGACCTGCTTCTGCTGGCTCTGCAGCCCGGCAAGGATTCCATGCCGCTGCTGACGCACATCCGCTGTGCCAAGCCCCAGCTTCCCGTCATCGTCATCTCCTGCTCGGCCGAGATGCGCGACCTCGAGATGACGATCCGCCTCGGCGTGCGCGCCATCGTCATGAAGCCCTTTGTGGGCAGTGACATCGAAGAGGCCATCGAGGAGCACCTCGTCTCGCCCGACAAGCAGGCCGCCGTGCCCGATTCCCCGCGCGAGATCCCGCTCAACGAGTCCCACTCCTTCGTCCGTTCCAGCAAGCGCATGCGCGACCTCGAATCGCAGGCCGCCCTGGTCGCCCGCGCCGACATTCCGCTGCTTATCCTCGGCGAGAGCGGCACCGGCAAGGAGATCCTTGCCCTCTATACCCACAAGATGTCGGCCCGCAGCCAGAACACCTTCCTCAAGGTCAACTGCGCCGCCGTCCCCGCCGACCTGCTCGAAAGCGAGCTCTTCGGCTACGAGCAGGGCGCCTTCACCGGAGCGGTGAAGACCAAGCCCGGCAAGTTCGAGATCTGCACCGGCGGCACCATCTTTCTCGACGAAATCGGCGAGATGCCCGCCATCCTGCAGGCCAAGCTTCTCCAGGTGCTGCAGGACGGCACCTTCTCCCGCCTCGGTAGCCGCTCGCCCATGAAAGTGGATGTGCGCGTCATCGCGGCGACTAATATCAATATGAAAGAGGCCATGGCGAATAAGACCTTTCGCGAGGACCTCTACTACCGTCTCAACGGCTTTACACTGAATATCCCCGCGCTGCGTGACCGCAAAGAGGAGATTCCGGTGCTGGCCGACTACTTTATGCGGAAGGGTGCGCGCCGTTACGGTCGTGAATCCCTGCCATTCTCCCAAAGACTGCTCGATACACTCATGGCTCATAACTGGCCGGGGAACCTGCGTGAACTCGAAAATGTCGTCAATCGCTATCTCGTCCTAGCCGAGGAGCGGTCGATCATCGAGGAGCTCGCTCCACAAACTGCGTCACAGGTATCTGCGAATGTTCCTGCTGAAGCAGCAAATGGTACCGGGCTCAAGGCGCTGGTAAAAAATCTAAAGGGTGGCGCCGAAGCGGCTGCGATCGCACAGGTGTTGGAGGGGACTGGATGGAACCGCAAGGCGGCGGCAAACGATCTGCAGATCAGCTACAAGGCTCTGCTCTACAAGATCAAACAGTACGATCTGTCTCCGCAAGATCGCGCATAGCCGCCAAGGTGGCTGCGGTCGCGGCTGCCTCATCCGAGGGCATCTACCGCGTCGTCGTCCGATTTGAAGATCGCATCGTGCGCGGAACCGTCAAGCTGGAAGACCTGGGGACCATGGAGCAGCTGCTCCTGAACGACCCCCACGCTCCGCTCGACGTCATGCGCCTCACCATGATCGACACCGGCGAGGTCGAGGAGATCTCCACGCGCGACGCCAAGGCCGTCTTCTTCGTCAAGACCTTCGACGGCGACACCAGGCACAAGGCGCTGCACTTCCATCAGAACGTCCCCGTCGTCCCCGGCCTGTGGGTCCGCATCCACTTCCACGACGACGAGATGGTCGAGGGCATCATCAGTAACGGAAGCGAGTACGTCCTTGAGGACGGCTTCTTCCTGATCCCCACCGACCCCAACGGCAACAACCGCCTGGTCTACGTCAACAAGAGCGGCCTCAAAGACTTCTGCATCCTCGGCATGCGCAACCCGCCCAAGAACCTGCACCGCATGTAAGCGGCAGGTTGTCATCATTGCCAGTTCCCAGCTAACATTTGTCATTCCGAGAGAGCGCAGCGAACCGAGGGAACCCCGCATCTCGCCTCATGCAGCACTCCAGTCGCAGGAAGTCCAGGCGGCAAACCCGCAACAAAAAACTGACAACTTCACGAGCCGACAACTTCGCTTAAGCCACCGGCGCCGTCTCCCGCGCCCACTCGATCGTCTTCTCCAGCCCATACCCCAGGTCGGCGATCACCTCGTACCCAAACGCAGCCTGCGCCGCTGAGATATCCGCGCCGGAGTGCTTGATATCGCCGTTGCGCTCCTCCTCGTGGATCACCTCGCCCGGAAAGCCGAGGATGCGCTTGATCTCCGCGAAGGCATCGAGCAGCGTTACGCGTCGCCCCGTCGCCACATTGAAGATCTTCCCCGCCACATTCGCCGCCGGAGCCTTGGCCGCCAGCAGGTTCGCGCTCACCACGTTGTCGATGTAGGTGAAGTCGCGGCTGGTCAGCCCGTCGCCATAGATCGTCGGCGTCTTGCCCGCCAGCATCAGCGAGATGAACCGCGCCAGCACGCCCGAGTACTGCGACGAAGGATCCTGCCGCGGCCCGAAGATGTTGAAGTAGCGCAGCGACACCGTCTCCAGCCCATAGACCTTGTAGTAGCTCGAAAGATAATGCTCGCCCGCCACCTTCTGCACCGCGTACGGCGAGATCGGCTCCGGCAGCATCGCCTCGGTCTTCGGCAGCGCGGGGTTGTCGCCATACGCCGCCGAAGAGGCCGCATACAGCAGCCGCTTCACACCCGCCTGCCGGGCCGCTTCCAGCACCGTCAGCGTTCCCGTCAGGTTCGGCCCATTCGTACCCACCGGGTCGTTCACCGACTTCGGCACTGAAGGGATCGCCGCCTCATGAAAGACGTAGTCCACGCCCTTCATCGCCGCGCTCACCTCGTCCTTGTCCAGGACGTCGGCATAACGGAAATCGATCTTCTTGCGGATCTCCTCCAGGTTCACCAGCGACCCGCTTGAGAGGTTATCGATCCCGCGCACAGTCGCGCCCTCAGCCACGAGCGCGCGTGCAAGGCTCGACCCGATGAATCCTGCGATTCCAGTAATCAGTACAGTGGACATTTGCTCTCCGGAAAAGACGGCAAGTCGTTCGGCTACAAGGTTACCGTACCCACAGCCGGTCAGCCGGCAGGCGCGCTACACCGAAAGTGGAATCAGCCGGGTACTTAATCTCGAATTCGTAATCTCTCAGATGCAGCCAACCGGCGCGGAGCAATGGCCTCGTCTCGCATTCCTCCAGAGAGTGGTCGCGCGATTACTTCTTGCCCCCCGCCAGCGCCTCCCGTATTGCCTCCTCCGCCAGCGGAGCCATCACGGCGTATCCCTGTGCCGTCGGATGCACACCATCCACACTCAGCCCCGGCTTGAAGCCACCGTCCGGCCCCACCAGGGCGGAGTAGTAGTCGACGTACACCAGCCCGTTTTCGGCGGCATAGTTCTTCTCCCACAGGCTCAACGCCCGCAGCGCCTGCTCCGGGTGCGTTCCATGGTTCCACGGGTAGTCGATGGTCGGCTGCTGCGAAGCGAGAATGACCTTGATCCCGTTCGCCTTCGCGATCGCCACCATCGAGCGGAGATTGTCCTCGATCATCGGCAACGTCGCCTGCCCGGTGTTGCCCGCAACATCATTCGATCCACCGAAGATGACCACCGCCGCTGGCTTCAGCGCCACCACATCCTGCTGAAAGCGGATCAGCATCTGTGGCGTCGTCTGTCCGCTGACACCGCGATTGACGTAAGGCTCTCCCGGAAAAAAGACCGACCCAAATTTGCTGCCCCAGTTCTCTGTCGTCGACGAGCCGAAGAAGACCACGCGCTGTTCACCATCCTTCGGTGCCTCCAGCCGCTCGTTCGCCGCGCGATAGTGATTCAGCTGTGCCCAGTCATTCAGCCGTCCGCGCATCTCTTCGCAGGAACACGATTGCGCCGCCTTCGCCCCGGCCACGGGAGTTTGTCCGGCACACGCTGCGGCAACACCCACGGTCGCCGCCAGGAACACACTTCGCAATACAAACATCGCTCACGTCTCCGCCCTGCAGATAAAACAACATTGTCCCTCTTCAATGCTGTAAGAGACAACGTCGGTTGCCACTGCCGCTGGTCGTTCTGATGAGTGCAGGCAATCCGATGCAGGCGCAGATCGCGGGAAGCCGATAAGGCCGATGCCAGTAAGAAGGACTCGATTGCCTTCGAGAACAGCGATGCCCTCACAGGCAAAGTTCCTCACGCCGAAGGTCTGCTGTCTCGTCAGTGCCTACGTGGAGATCACGAGCTTCCACATGCCAGCCTGGGCTGATGAGCATTGGAGCATGTGTAGCACCGGGCGTCACGGCCAGCCAGCGAAGCGCCTTTTGTCGATGCTGATCACTGCCCGCAAAAAAGGGAGTCGCCCCGACAGAAGAGGCGACTCCACAATTGAGGCAGTCGTTACAAGCGGACGAAGCGGCGACGGGCTACGTTGAAGGCTCCGACCAGGCCGGTGCCGAGCAGCAACAGCGACGAGGGCTCGGGAGTAGCAGCCGTGGCGACGCTGAAGGTGCCTACGCCGAAGCCCGAACCGGTGCCGCCCAGAATCTCGCCATAGTTGTTGCCGGGCGTGATGTCGATGGAACCTGGGGCATAAAAGCTGAAGATGTTGGCCTCGACGCCGCTGGCAGTTGCAAAGGACACGCCAGAGGGATCGAGCAAGGTGGACTCCGGAAAGAACAGGTTGTCGTTGCCCTGAAAGCTGATGAGGCCGGTGATGGCGCTGCCGCCGAGCGTTCCGCTGATGGAATCGATCGTCCACTGGCCACCGGCTTCGGTTGCGGTCAGCGTGCCGCTGCCGGTCTCGACAAAGCCGCCGAGCGAGGCTGCAGGACCGGTAAGGGTCCAGTCGAAGGTGTCGGCGTGCGCGGTGAGAGAGGCGACGGCGAGTGTAAGTGGGAGCAATGCAAAACGAAGGGAACGTACGAGCATGATCTGGGCTGACTCCTTAGTAAGTTAGCGGTGCATGGTCGTGAGAAGTTCTGAGGTACTTACAGGAGATAACCTGCTGAGTCCGAAGGAGGGCCTGGCGCTGGTGCGCTCAGATAAGTCTTGCGGTGATGAGTGATGCAGAGATAACGGGACAATTACAGAAAAGTAAATATATCGTTTGGGTAGGCGGCGTCCCTGTTTCGGGGGATAGTCTTTTCTCGCATCGCATGCTAATCGATACCTCCTTCAGCTCGCGCAAACGCAACAAGAGCAGCCCGAAGGCTGCTCTTGTTGTGTAAAACCGTTGTCAGGCGTTAGGCGCCGACAGGCTCCGCGACCTTCACGTTCACCGGCGTCAGCCAGTTGTACTTGTCGGCCTTCAGACCGTTGACGATGCCAAAAAACTCCTCGTGGATCGCCGAAGTGATCGGACCCATCGTGCCATCGCCGACCAGGATGCGGTCGACCGAGCGCAGGTGCGTGACCTCGGCAGCCGTGCCGGTGAAGAAGGCCTCGTCGCCGATATACAGCATCTCGCGGGGCATGGCCTGCTCGATCACTTCGATGCCCAGCGACTTGGCGATCGTGATCACCGAGTTGCGCGTAATGCCGTTCAGCACTGAGTTCGCCAGCGGAGTCGTGTACAGCACGCCGCCGCGCACGATGAACAGGTTCTCGCCCGAGCCCTCGCTCAGGTAGCCGTTCACGTCCAGCGCGATACCCTCGGAGTAGCCGTTGATCTCGGCTTCCATGCGGATCAGCTGCGAGTTCATGTAGTTCGCGCCCGCCTTTGCCATCGAAGGCATCGTGTTCGGCGCCAGGCGCGACCAGCTCGAGACGCAGACATCGGCGCCGTCGTTGCCCGGAACATACTTGCCCCACGGGAAGTTCGCGATATAAACCTCAATCGGCGACTTGATCGGGTTCACCCCGACCTCGCCGTAGCCGCGGAACGCGATCGGGCGAATGTAGCAGGGAGCGACGCCGTTGGCCTCGATCACATCGACGACGGCCTGCGATAGCTGATCGACCGTGTAATCCAGCGGCATGCGGTAGATCTTCGCGGAGTCTACAAGGCGCTGCATGTGCTCCTGCAGGCGAAAGACGCCTGCGCCGTTCGGCTGTGTATAACAGCGGATGCCCTCGAAGACCGAGGACCCGTAGTGGACGACATGGCTCATGACATGGATCTGAGCCTGATCCCAGGGAATTAATTTTCCGTTATGCCAGATGTTCGCTGTGGGTGTGACGGGCATGGTCGCTCCTTAGCTGAAACTTTGATTATAGAGGCACCGGCATGGGACGGAACAGGAGGAATTTTGCCAATCGCCTCTGAAAATGCGGGAAATCGGTGATGTGAGACAGCACGCCGAAGTGCGATCCTCCATTCCAGGCCGCCGGGCCGCAGCAAAAAAAAATGTCAGACTCGAACCTAAAGAATCCCGTCTATTGCAGCAAGGATCAGAAGCCTGATGAAGATTCACCTCGTTTGCCTGCTGCAGCGTACCTACGACGCCGTGCTGCAGCTCCACCGGCAGGCATCCCCGTCGCTGCACCAGCTGGTCGACGATCCTCACCAGGCAGACATGATCCTCTTCGTCGGCCGCTGGTCTTTTTATGGCGGCGAGGTCGTCGATCACCCGCTGCCGCGCCTGTATCCCGAAAAGACCTTTGTCTACAGCGACGACGACATCTTTGCCCCGCTTCTGCCCGGCGTCTACGCCAGCGCCCGGCGCGGCCGCTTCTTCGACCTCGGCCGCATGGCCAGCCAGAAGTTCATCGACTGGCAGAATCCCCACATCCAGGCCATCGACTGTCCAAAGCAGTATCTCTTCTCCTTCGCCGGACGCTCCAGCTCGCTGCTGCGAAAGCTCCTCTTCCGCATCAATTACCGCCGCTCTGACGTCTTCATCGAGGACACGTCCTACTACGACCACTGGACGATCCAGCCCGATCGCGAGGCCAACCAGCGCCGCTACGTCGAAACCATCGCCGCCAGCCACTTCGCCCTCTGCCCCCGGGGAGCCAGCTCCGGCTCCTACCGTCTCTTCGAGGTCATGCAGATGGGCATCGCGCCCATCATCCTCTCCGACCGCTACATCCTCCCCGAAGGCCCCGACTGGGAGAGCTTCGCCCTGGTCGTGCCCGAACGCAAAATCGCCAGCCTGCCGCAGATCCTCGAGCGCCACGTCGCTGAGAGCGAGCAGCGCGGCCGCCTCGCCGCCCAGGCCTACCGGCAGTGGTTCGCCGACGAGGCCGTCTTCAACCACATCATCGCCCTCTGTCAGCAGCTGCGCGAGCGCCGCAAAGTTCCCGAGCGCTGGGTGCAGCGCCTCTGGCCGCTCATGCTCTGGCGCCTGCGGGCCATCCGCACGGCAAGGGAGGCAGTTCGCTCCACCGCCCTGCTGGCCATGCGCCTCGCCGGTCGCGGAGGCGTTCCCGCCGCCGCCCCGCCCCGCAACGACTAGCCGCAACTCCTTATCTCTCCGTGAGAAGGCCTCCTTTTCTCCAAGTTGTGGGAAAATCGTGGCGTGTACTTCGAGCCGCATGGCGTGAGCTTCTCCGAGCTGCAGCACTCCGTCTACGTACGTTTTTCCGTGCTCGCTCTCAGCTCCATCTTCTTCCTCGTCGATCCCTTCGCCGCGATGCCCACCTTCCTGGCCATCACCGCAGGCTCCGACCCCGCGCGGCGCCGGCGCATCGCGCGCAAGGCCTCGCTCACCGCGCTCATCTTCCTCAGCATCTTCGCCCTCGCCGGGCAGTACATCTTCAAGATGTTCGGCATCACCCTGCCTGCCTTCGAGATCGCCGGCGGCGTCATCCTCCTGCTCATCGGCCTCGATATGCTCGAAGCCCGCCGCTCGCCCACGCAGGAGACCAGCGGCGACACCGAGGCCGCCACTGCCAAGGACGCCGACGACGCCGGCATCGTCCCCCTCGGCATCCCCATGCTCGCCGGTCCCGGAGCCATCGCCTCCGTCATGGTCCTCGTCGGCCAGGCCCGCACCAGCTGGCAGATGGCCGCCATCCTCGGCTCCATCGCCGTCACCGCCGCCATCTGCTATCTCGTCCTCGGCAACTCCGACAAGGTCGCCCGCGTCCTCGGCGAGACCGGCATCCGCATCCTCGTCCGCATCATGGGCTTGCTGCTGGTCGCCCTCGCAGTGCAGTATTTTGTCAACGGGATGGTCGACCTCGGCGTGATCGCAAAGCCCGCGGTTGAGAGCCTTCCATAAGCTCTGCTGTACCTCTGTACGCCTGATTACTGGATCTTCTGAGAGGGACTTCATGTTGTGCGATCGTTGTCGGCAAGCTGGCCACCGCCGTATCGGGCCGGTCATCACTGTTCTCCTGCTGCTCTGGGGCCTCGCCCCCGCTGCCTGGGCGCGTTTCCAGATTCCTCCGCCCTGCAAGAACGCCTACACCGTCGAGCAGGAGCAGACCGAGGGCGCCAAGTTCGCCGCCGAAGTCTTCAAGCAGATGCCGGTGCTGCCCGACAACTCTCCGCTCTCGCAGTATGTGCGCAACCTCGGCGCGAAGCTGGTGGACGTAACCCCCGGCCATCGCTGGCCCTTCAACTTCCACGTCGTCGCCAGCGATGAGATCAACGCCTTCGCCCTGCCCGGCGGCGCAATGTTCGTGAACGTCGGCGCTATTAATGCTGCGGAGACCGAAGCCCAGCTCGCCGGAGTTATGGCCCACGAGCTCTCGCACGTGGTCCTGCGTCACTCCACCTGCAATCTCACCAAGCAGCAGGCGCCCAAGATGTGGGCAGGCCTCGGCCAGCTGGCCGCCGGTGTTCTCCTCGGTGGAGGCGCGCTCAGCAACATGGCCGCGCAGGGCATCGGCATGGTCACCGGCCTCGGCTTCCTCAAGATGTCCCGCGAAGACGAGAAGCAGGCCGACCTGCTCGGCACCGACATCCTCTACGACGCAGGCTACGATCCCCGCGGCCTGCCCCAGTTCTTCGAGACCATCCAGGCCAAGTACGGCGCTGGTGGCTCCGAGTGGCTCAGCGATCACCCCAATCCCGGCAACCGCATGCAATATGTCACCGCCGAGATCGCCTCTCTGCCGCCCCGCTCCAAACCCACCGTCACCACCGCCGAGTTCACCCGCTCCAAGGCCCTCGCCCTCAAGGAGAAGGTCTATAACTCCAAGGAGGTCGAGGCCGGAGCCTGGCGCAACTCCGGCAGGTACGCCCTGCTCCCCGGCGGGCCGCCCACCATCATTCCCGCCGCCGCCGGTTCCCAGACCGCAGCCGGAGCCTCCGGCCGTCTCGCCCAGGCCTCGCTCGGCCTCAAAGACAATCTCTCCGCCTACCAGGGCAAGACCTTCACCATGAGCGTTCCCTCCTCCTGGCAGAAGGGCGAAGGCGATAACGGCAGCGTGGCTTTCATTCCGCCCAATGGCTCAGGCCAGTCCGGCATCGCCTACGGTGCCATCGTCGAGGGCGCACGCTTCAAGACCGCCGTCAGCGATCAGAACGCGCTCACCCAGGCCACCTCCGCCATCGCCCGCCAGCTCAGCCAGGACAACGGAGGCATGCAGCAGGTCAGCGACATGACTACGCTCACCGTAGGGGGCCAGCCCGCCACCGCCGTTGAGCTGCGCGGCCGCTCACCCATCTCCGACGGCAACAACGCTCTGCCCGAGCGTGATCTGCTCATCACCATCACCCGGCCCGACGGCGCAGTGAACTACATCATCTTCATCGCCCCCGAGGCGGACTACCCCACCCTGAAGCCGCTCTACAACTCCATGCTGCAAAGCTTCCGTGTCCACTGATCCTGTAAGCCATAGCTGGTCTAATAAGCCAGCTATAGAGGCAAGGGCAGATACAGAAGATGCAGGGCTATCAATCCAGCGATAGATAAACCAGCTATAGATACAGCAACACCAGCTACAAATACAGGTGCCCCACCTCTCGTTTCCGAGATGTGGGGCCTTTCTACATTCCCCTGTGTCCTTTCAATGGCTCTTTTTGCGGGGCATTTCCCGCATGGCGCACCATAAATAGTGCAGAACCCACTTAAAATCAGGAATTTAGCCGAAGATAAATACCGCGTCATTATTGGATGAAACCGACTTTTCTACAGTTTAATCCTGTTTTTAACAGGCCATAAGCCTTGCGCCACCCCACCCCCACTGTTACTCTCAGGAAGTCGCAGTGAGCTGACAGCAACCGACAGTGAGTCGGGCGCAGCGAAACGGCAACAAAGCAAAGAGTTAGAACTTGCAAAAAAGCAAAAAGTTCGATACTCTTAGCAAGTAGCAAAAATGCTTCGCACCTGAGCCGACAGTAAGGCGGTCAAGGAAGTTGAAGCGCAGTCCAAGCGTTAGATCGCGGCAAATGAGCCACTGGCCAGCCGAATCAAACCCAAGTCACTGCAGGTTATATAGAATAGAAGCCCAGGCTTCGCGGCGTTTTATGCGTCGTAACGGTATTTTGAAATTTGCGCGTAGCGAAGTGTCGAAATTGACTCTGCTTTCGCTTCTGAATGGCAATAGACCTTTCCGATAGATTCGGGGTTGAGCCTGAAAGAAAGTTGAAAAATAGAGGTTGACACGAAACGCTAAGATTGATAATCTTAGAAAGTTCGCTAAAACGTCGAACGCTGCTGAGAAGTAAAGAGTAAGGCTGAGTGAGTCGCCTGAAAGCAGCGAAAACAATGACGAAAACAGCGCATCAAGTTCGAGGACACTGTCCTGGCTTTGAGCCGGATATGTCCTTGATCCAAAGCTGCCCGCCTAGTGTGGATGCAGTTGGGATCTTTGACAACATAGTTGAACGTGCCAGTCGTGAGATGATACGGAATTTGGTTTAGTCATTCTCACTAGTTATATCCTTCGCTCCTTTCGAGCGAGCGAAGGCGTCTGATCTCACGGACCTCCGTCCTGTGAGCAGACACACCAAGATTAAACGAGAGTTTGATCCTGGCTCAGAATCAACGCTGGCGGCGTGCCTAACACATGCAAGTCGCACGAGAAAGGGACTTCGGTCCTGAGTACAGTGGCGCACGGGTGAGTAACACGTGAATCATCTACCTTCGAGTGGGGAATAACTGAGAGAAATCTCGGCTAATACCGCATAATACCTACGGGTCAAAGCAGCAATGCGCTTGAAGAGGAGTTCGCGGCAGATTAGTTAGTTGGCGGGGTAATGGCCCACCAAGACGATGATCTGTATCCGGCCTGAGAGGGCGCACGGACACACTGGAACTGAAACACGGTCCAGACTCCTACGGGAGGCAGCAGTGGGGAATTTTGCGCAATGGGGGAAACCCTGACGCAGCAACGCCGCGTGGAGGATGAAATCCCTTGGGATGTAAACTCCTTTCGATAGGGAAGATAATGACGGTACCTATAGAAGAAGCCCCGGCTAACTTCGTGCCAGCAGCCGCGGTAATACGAGGGGGGCAAGCGTTGTTCGGAATTATTGGGCGTAAAGGGCGCGTAGGCGGTTTGACAAGTCTGATGTGAAATCTCTGGGCTCAACCCAGAGTCTGCATTAGAAACTGTCGGGCTTGAGTATGGGAGAGGTGAGTGGAATTTCCGGTGTAGCGGTGAAATGCGTAGATATCGGAAGGAACACCTGTGGCGAAAGCGGCTCACTGGACCATAACTGACGCTGAGGCGCGAAAGCTAGGGGAGCAAACAGGATTAGATACCCTGGTAGTCCTAGCCCTAAACGATGATTGCTTGGTGTAGCAGGTACCCAATCCTGCTGTGCCGAAGCTAACGCGATAAGCAATCCGCCTGGGGAGTACGGTCGCAAGGCTGAAACTCAAAGGAATTGACGGGGGCCCGCACAAGCGGTGGAGCATGTGGTTTAATTCGACGCAACGCGAAGAACCTTACCTGGGCTCGAAATGTAGTGGAATCCGGTAGAAATATCGGCGTCTAGCAATAGACTGCTATATAGGTGCTGCATGGCTGTCGTCAGCTCGTGTCGTGAGATGTTGGGTTAAGTCCCGCAACGAGCGCAACCCTTATCTTCAGTTGCTACCATTTAGTTGAGCACTCTGACGAAACCGCCTCGGATAACGGGGAGGAAGGTGGGGATGACGTCAAGTCCTCATGGCCTTTATGTCCAGGGCTACACACGTGCTACAATGGCCGGTACAAACCGCTGCAAACCCGCGAGGGGGAGCTAATCGGAAAAAGCCGGCCTCAGTTCGGATTGGAGTCTGCAACTCGACTCCATGAAGCTGGAATCGCTAGTAATCGCAGATCAGCATGCTGCGGTGAATACGTTCCCGGGCCTTGTACACACCGCCCGTCACATCACGAAAGTGGGTTGCACTAGAAGTCGGTGCGCTAACCGCAAGGAAGCAGCCGCCCAAGGTGTAATTCATGATTGGGGTGAAGTCGTAACAAGGTAGCCGTAGGAGAACCTGCGGCTGGATCACCTCCTTTCTAAGAGAGAACGTCATGGCACTCGGATACGCCTCGCGACCGCGAGCAGCTCTAGTAGCTGAGTATTCCGGGACGTTGTCATGTACCATCTTGAGCTATCAAGTCTGCTCAAGATGAGCCTGAACTAAACCTTCTCTTTGCCGATATCGATCAACATCGATGGTCAGGAGCGGCGTAGCCGCTCCGCACGTTCAACTGTGTCCTCGAAACCTTTTCGAGAAAAAGCCAGCTAGTAGCTCCTAGCCGTTAGCTTTTTAGCTAAATGCTAGGGGCTAACAGCTAGAAGCCGCTGTTACGGGCCTGTAGCTCAGTTGGTTAGAGCGCACCCCTGATAAGGGTGAGGTCGGTAGTTCGAATCTACCCAGGCCCACCACCTTTACGCAAAATTCTGCTATACTGGCAGAGCGATGGGGCTGTAGCTCAGTTGGGAGAGCGCCTGCTTTGCAAGCAGGATGTCATCGGTTCGATCCCGGTCAGCTCCACCATCCTCTCTCGAATAAGGATAGTAAGCCTGCTAAAGGTTGAAATTCTGCGCAAGCGGAGTTTGAACCTTGAGCAGGAATGCTCGAGCCGCCTGAGGGCGCGACAGCGACGTAAGTCGCTCGACGATTTTTGACAACTGAATAGATTGGGTAAATATAACTACAAGGCTGAGCCCACCGCCTACTGCGAAAGCAGGAAGCGAGTGGAACAGTTATTGAGTGTCTTTAGATAATTCGTATCAACATAATGATACAGGCGAATGGACAAACGTAGATTGCTTGAAATGGGTAGAGGTTGTTTCTCTACTGCGTGCGAGTAAATTCTATGGTCAAGCTACTAAGGGCGCACGGTGGATGCCTTGGCAGAAACAGGCGATGAAGGACGTGGCAAGCTGCGATAAGCTTCGGGGAGCCGCACACAGGCGTTGATCCGGAGATTTCCGAATGGGGAAACCCACATACGTAAACCGTATGTATGTCTCACTGAATTCATAGGTGAGAACAAGCGAACGGAGGGAAGTGAACCATCTCAGTACCTCCAGGAGGAGAAAGAAACCTCGATTCCGAAAGTAGTGGCGAGCGAAATCGGAACAGCCCAAACCCGTACTATTTAGGTAGTTCGGGGGTTGTAGGGCCTGCAACAGTAGAGTTACCAATCTGGTCGATAGTCGAAGCTTCTGGAAAGAGGCTCCAAAGAGGGTGACAGACCCGTAGACGAAATTGATCCAGACTCGAAGCAGGTACCTGAGTAAGGCGGGGCACGAGAAACCCTGCTTGAATCCACGGGGACCATCCCGTAAGGCTAAATACTCGTTTCTGACCGATAGTGAACCAGTACCGTGAGGGAAAGGCGAAAAGCACCCCATTGAGGGGAGTGAAAAGTACCTGAAACCGTGTGCCTACAAGCAGTGGGAGGACTATGCCCGTAAGGGAATGTCTGACCGCGTGCCTATTGCATAATGAGCCGGCTAGTTATTCTTGTCAGCAAGGTTAAGCGTGAGCGAGCCGCAGCGAAAGCGAGTCTGAATAGGGCGATAAGTTGGCAGGAATAGACGCGAAGCGGGATGATCTACCCTTGGCCAGGTTGAAGGTGAGGTAACACTCACTGGAGGACCGAACCGGTGTTTGTTGAAAAAAGCTCGGATGAGCTGAGGGTAGGGGTGAAAGGCTAATCAAATTCCGTGATAGCTCGTTCTCTCCGAAATAGCTTTAGGGCTAGCCTCGGGTGATTTGGATTGGTGGTAGAGACATGATTGGACTAGGGGGCTTTCCGGCTTACTGAATCCAGCCAAACTTCGAATGCCAATCACAACCAGCCCGGGAGTCAGACTGTGGGGGCTAAGCTTCACAGTCAAGAGGAAAACAGTCCAGACCGCCTGCTAAGGTCCCCAAATTACAGTTAAGTGGGAAAGGAAGTCGGAACTCTCAGACAGCCAGGAGGTTGGCTTAGAAGCAGCCATCCTTTAAAGAAAGCGTAATAGCTCACTGGTCAAGAGGTCCGGTGCCGACAATACAACGGGGCTAAAACTGTATACCGAAGCAGCGGATGCACATCTTTGATGTGCGTGGTAGGAGAGCATTCTCACGGCAATGAAGTCAGACTGAGAAGACTGATGGAGCTTTGAGAAGAGACCCTGCCGGCATAAGTAGCGATAAGGGAGGTGAGAACCCTCCCCGCCGAAAGTCTAAGGTTTCCTGAGGAAGGTTAATCCGCTCAGGGTTAGGCGGTCCCTAAGCTGAGGCCGAAAGGCGTAAGCGATGGACATCCGGTTAATATTCCGGACCTCCCAGTTTTTCGTTATCACGATGGGGTGACGCAGAAGGATAAGCAGGACCTCCTATGGCTATGGGGTTCGATGCGCGTAAGCTGGTTTTCCTAGGCAAATCCGGGAAGACTTAACAGTGAGGCGCAAAGCAGTAAGCCGAATGGCTGAAAGCTGCTGATTTCATGCTGCCAAGAAAAACCTCTAAGGAGAGAAATTGGGAACCGTACCACAAACCGACACAGGTAGACGAGGAGAATATCCAAAGGCGCTCGAGTGAAAGCTTGTTAAGGAACTCGGCAAATTAGACCCGTAACTTCGGGAGAAGGGTCGCCACGGAGGTGCATAGCCTCTCGTGGCCGCAGCGAAATGCGAACGGCGACTGTTTAACAAAAACACAGGTCTCTGCAAAGTCTAAAACGACGTATAGGGGCTGACTCCTGCCCGGTGCCGGAAGGTTAAAGGGAGAGGTTAGGGCGCAAGCTCGAAGCTTCTAACTGAAGCCCCGGTGAACGGCGGCCGTAACTATAACGGTCCTAAGGTAGCGAAATTCCTTGTCGGGTAAGTTCCGACCTGCACGAATGGAGTAACGATCGTTCGACTGTCTTAACGAGTTGCTCGGCGAACTTGTAGTACCGGTGAAGATGCCGGTTACCCGCAGCTAGACGAAAAGACCCCGTGCACCTTTACTATACTTTTACAGTGGGTTACGGCAATTGCTGCGCAGGATAGGTGGGAGGCTTTGAGACCAGATTCTTGGATTTGGTGGAGCCAACGGTGAGATACCACCCTGCGATTGTTGTGATCCTAACCTCCTCCCATGATCTGGGAGAGGGACATTGTAAGACGGGTAGTTTGACTGGGGCGGTCGCCTCCTAAATTGTAACGGAGGCGCGCGAAGCTACACTCAGGTCGTTTGGAAATCGACCGTCGAGTGCAAAGGCATAAGTGTGGTTAACTGTGAGACCTACAAGTCGAGCAGATGCGAAAGCAGGCCTTAGTGATCCGGTGGTTCTGTATGGAAGGGCCATCGCTCAACGGATAAAAGGTACGCCGGGGATAACAGGCTGATCATTGCCAAGAGTTCATATCGACGCAATGGTTTGGCACCTCGATGTCGGCTCATCACATCCTGGAGCTGTAGAAGGTTCCAAGGGTTAGGCTGTTCGCCTATTAAAGTGGTACGTGAGCTGGGTTCAGAACGTCGCGAGACAGTTCGGTCTCTATCTGCTGTGGGCGTAGGAGATTTGAAGAGGGCTGTCCTTAGTACGAGAGGACCGGGATGGACGAACCTCTTGTGTTCCAGTTGTCATGCCAATGGCACGGCTGGGTAGCGAAGTTCGGTTGTGATAACCGCTGAATGCATATAAGCGGGAAGCACGCTCTAAGATGAGATCTCCCAACCCGTAAGGGAAATGAAGGGCCCAGGAAGACCACCTGGTTGATAGGCTGGATGTGGAAGCGCAGCAATGTGTGAAGCTTACCAGTACTAATCGCCCGTTCGGCTTGTCCATAGAATTTACTCTGCGCAGTGAGATTCATTCGCGCTAGAGAGACTCAATACAAGCTTTGTAGTTATAAAAGACTACGTAATACGCAAATTTGGTAAATGTCTGCTCAATCTATTCAGTTGTGAAGTATCGCGCGAGCGAATTTCTCAAGTTTGCCGGTGAGTTTACCGCGAGGGTCACACCCGTTCCCATCCCGAACACGGAAGTTAAGCCTCGTTGGGCCGATGGTACTGCACGCGTAAGTGTGTGGGAGATTAGGTGATCGCCGGCATTACATCGAAAAGCCCCATCTTCGGATGGGGCTTTTGCTTTTAACTTCACTCCTGCCTCTCAAATGCCAAAGGAAAGGCAAGAGCAAGCCCTTACTTCCTGGCCTGAGTCTCTTCGATCACCTTCTTCACCGCTGCCTTTGCTGCCGCACGGTTCTCCGGCTTCGTCAGATCCTTTTTGATCCACGTCTCTTCAAGATCCGAGATCATTCCGTAGCGCGAGTCCTTCCCTTTCGGCGTTAGAGCATCGGTCCAGGTCCTTGCCCCCTTCAGCTCCTCGTCCCAGGCCTCCCGTGTAATGTCCCAAAAGATCATTCGGTCCTTCGAGGCAAAGTCCCGCGCATCTTTGCACTCATTGTCGGGGAGCCGAACGTACCAGGTTTTACCTAACTCCTTGACCAGAGGCGTCTTGGTCCCAGCCTCGTCGATCATCTTGGTATTCTTCTCGCGCTCCAGCCAGCTTCGGTCATAGACCACAAGCTTGCTCCCGCGCTCCAGATCCTGATAGTCCTTTCGCTTCATGTCGCGGTACTCGCGCCCCGGGATCGGCGCTATGTCGTCGCAGCTCCAACTGGCATACTCGGTATCGGTCGACCATGCCGCCGCGCATTGATAACGCAGCCCGTCGTCCAGCGAGGTCACCCGCCGCAGCCAGAGGTTTGGCGTCGCCGAGAGATCCTTCGCCACCCAGGTATCCTTCCCCTGGTAGTCAAACAGCGACTTCGCATTGAACTCCCAGTCCTCGCCCGTATGCCGAATAATGCCGCCCGGCATATGTTCCCCCTTCAGGTCGACCCCCTGCAGTACATGCTGCAGCTTGATCCTTGTCGGTGAGATCTCCGTAGCGACGATCCACTCCTTGATCGACTTGTTCAGGTTCACGTCGTAAACGCGGTTGTCCTTCGTATACCCAGGCTTCAAAGCCTCCGTCTCGACGAAGCTGTAGTCCACCAGAAAACAGCCGGTCCGGTCTTCGATCGCCTTCTTCCCGCGCTCCAGCTGCGCATCCTGCGCCAGAGCGGTCGTTGCTGCCAGCACAAATGCGGCACACTTCTTCATCGTCTTCGTTCCCTTCAAATTTCAATGGTGCAGACGAAGACAGACTAATTTAGTCCTATATTGAGATTCAAGCCCGGTGCTCAATGAGGCTGCTGTGCTGCGGGAGGAGTCGTCGTTGGATCGCTCGTCCGGCTCGCCGCTCCGGGGGGCGTCGCCACCGATGGTGGTGCCTGCGGAGCCTGCGTTGGAGCAGCCGGAAGTGGTGGCGCGTCATTCTTCTGCGGCCCGTTGCCCGGCCCGCCCGTCCCAAAGATCGCCGGAAGCCTCGTCTCTACCGGCGGCAGCGGAGGAAACGGGGTATGCGGCTCAGCCTGGTACCAGTAGCTCTCCGAGTAGTAGTTGTCGGTGCGATGGTTGGCATGGCCATGCTCGATCGTGCCCTTGAAGTACTTGGAAAACGGAACCGGCGAATCCAGGTGGAAGCGATAGACGATCGTGCGGCTGCCTGCCAGCTCGTCGCCCTTAATTGGTGCGCCATAGCTCTGATACGAGAAGCGGTTGGACCCGAAGCCCCACGCACCCAGAATGTAGTCCTCCGCACCCGTGCCGACGATAGCGGGCGTTGTCGGGTCGTCGATGAACAGCATATCGTCGCCTTCGCCCCACCATCCATCCTGGTTCTGCAGCACGCCCAGCGTCAGGCCCACGTAGTGGCCGCGCCCATTGGCCTCCATGAAGACGTAGTTGTCCTTGCCATCCTTGTTCGGCCGGTTGTTGATCGCGGGATCGCCGTTGGCGTACCAGTCCGTCGTCCACGCGGAGTTTGGAGCCGCCTGGCGATACTGCGCATGAAAGTAGAGCGACTCGTTGTCCGCCGTCTTCGACCCCATGCGGTAGTCGATGTTGAAGTACACATTCTGCGCCGCGACCCTGCCTTCGTTGGTCAGCGTGATGCGCGCATGCTTGCGGAACGGCATGGGGAAGAAGCAGTTCATGCCGCGGTCGTTGCCGACGGAGAGCACCGCCGACTCCCAGTTGTGATAATCCCCCAGGTTCAGGCCGAAGAAGTCTCCCACCGGCGTCTCCACGCTCGGCGAGCTCTCGTTGTCCCAGTAGATGCGCAGGACGATCCGCTTCAGGTGGTACTTCTCGCGATCGCTGATGGTCATCCAGATATGCGAGACCAGCCCCGGCCCATCCGTATCCAGCAGCGTCATGGTTGCCGCAGGCTGCAGAATGCGTGAGTCGGCATTGCCGCCCAGCGGGTCCGTGCTCGAGGCGCGATGCAGCGTGTAGTTCTGCGGCCGGGTGAGATCGACGTTGGGCCGAATCTCCTGCGCGAAGCAGGGAAGGCAGCAAGCTGCGAACAGTAGTGCCAGGGAAGATGATGCGACAACGGGACGCTTCATGAAAGTTGCTCTCCTCGAGGAATGGAATCTGTGACTTTTCATGACGGCATGGCTATCGTGGAGCGTATGGAATCTCGAAGTGACGTCCGCAGCATTCTTACAGGAGAGATGCGAAACGCTCAACGTCTACCGGCGATCGAGTCTTCCTTTGCCCGGGATCGAGGGGAAAAACGCTGATGGTGCGAAACCTTCGCGGCCTTCTTCTTCTGCTGCTTTGCGGCGCATGCTCCAGCTGCGCGCATCGGCGCGTTCGGCCAGTCGTCCAGAGCCTGGTGCTCGAAGAAAAGACAGGCTATGCCTTGTTAGTCCCAGGTGCCGCGACCGCGAACGCTGCAGGATATCAAACCACCAGTGTTCCGCTGCTCGCAGGCAGGCCCGCATCAGCAGGGCAATCTTCTTCATCATGCGCCATCGCGGGAGAGGTCTTCTCGCTCAATCCGGTCATGGCGGAAGGCGTCCTGCGCTGGACGATTCGCAGCCCCTCGGAACAGGGATGGGCTGCTTCGGCAACAAAGTATGACATTCATGCCGAGTGGTCACAGTTCATTCACGAGCTGTTGCGGCTGCAGGATCAGTCATGCTTTCCTGCCAACCTGCCTTTCTTCACCATCCGCCGTCTCATCGCCGAGAGCATGCCTCTACCGGCAGCAGAGGTCGCGTTCTTCCTCTACTCGTTTGGCGGAACCGGATATGTGGACCTCGTTCCGGGGATGGAGTTGAAGCTGGAGCGGCCACTCCGGGAGAAGGAGCTATCCTCCACCCACGGCAAGCTGACCTCGGTCGAAGCTGTCTATCGCGTCGTCTCCTCATCGGGCCGGAACGTGGGCCTGCGCCAGGTCTCGGCAATGGGCCGCAAAGAGGCCAGCATCAGCCGCGAACAGAAACAGTCGATCTTCGATCTGCCCTCTCTTCTTCGCGACAAGCCCGCATTGCGTCTGTTTCTCGCAGAGGCGGGCGATCACGACAATCTGCCCGGGATCATCGCCGCCACCAGCACCGCAACGGAGATGCCCGAGCTGACAACGGCGATCGTCCACGAACCGAGGAGCTGTCCGCGATCGATCCCTGCAGGGGAGGCCTGCGTCTTCTTCAATGGAACCGCCGTGAATCTGCTGTCCTCCATTGAGATCAACGGAAAGCAGGAGCTGCTTCCGTTCGGCACCTCGCTTGGATACGTCGTCGACGTCAGGGCGAAGGGCAACGCGTTAACGTCGTTTTCTCTGAAGCGCCAGCTTGCGACAGGGGATTACGCCGAGGTGAAGTTTGCACCGACGCTCGACGCCATTCAGCAGATCGTTCTGTTGCCCGGCGATCTGTTGCGCTGGAAATAATTGGGGAGGCAGGATCTCGCGGACCTCGACTAGAGAGTCCTCTCAGCTGCTACAAGGTCTCCCAGCTGCGCAGCTCGTGCTCGTAGCGATCCATGTCGATTCGTTTGCCGGTAAAGCGGATGCCCTCCATCTCCAGTCGCATCCGCTGCTCGCGTGCGGCCTCTCCGCGCAGCTTGATCTCTCCTCCTGCGCCGACGATGCGCTGCCACGGCAGCACCTGGCTCAGCTCCGAGCGCAGCAGCTTTGCCACCGCGCGGTGATACAGCGGATAACCCGCCGCTGCCGCCACCTTGCCATAGGTCGAGACCTTGCCCTTCGGCACCGAGCGGATGATGCGGCAAAAGGCCTCATCGCGCTCCTCGTTCCTGCGCAGATTTTCTCTGAGGAAGCGCCTCCTCATATCCTGTGGAATCGGTAGAGACATCCGATCGCTCCTTAATGCTTCAGCGAGGCCAGCCACGGACTCGCCGGTGTCGCCATCGGCTGCCGTTCCAGATGCAGCCCATCATGTTCCGCGACGCTATAGGACGTAAAGTACTCGTTCAGCCGCTGCTCCATCGCACGAATCGTGGCTGCATGCTCCGGGGCGCTGTACACGTTTTCGGTCTCGCGCGGGTCCGCCTTCAGATCGTAGAACTCATTGGGAAACCTCACGCCCTGGTACGGATAGCGCACGATCAGCTTGTAGCCGTCGAGGCGAATCATGCGGGCATTCCCATACTCGCAGAAGATCGCGTTGTGGGCAGTCGAGCCTCGATTCCCGTCTCCCTGAAGCAGCGGCAGATAGGATCGTCCCGGCGAATGAATTCCCTTCGCCTTCTTCGCATCTGGAGCGGCCCCGGCCACATCCAGCAACGTGGCAAACAGATCGCAGTGGTTCACCGGTGCATCGCAGCTCAAGCCCTGGGCCAACCCACCTTTCGGCCACGAGATCGTACATGGCACGCGAATCGATTCTTCGAGAAAATTCTGTGGAATCGTCGCATTGCCCTTCTCCCACATGCCGTGATGGCCTGCATTCAGGCCGTGGTCGCCGGTGTAGACCACCAGCGTGTTCTCAAGCTCGCCCGTACTCTCCAGCTCGTCGAGCAGCCTCCCCACCTCTCGATCGATGGTCGAAGCGGCCGCGTAATACTGTTCGTGCTTGCTACGCTCTGCCGCCGCATCGCCGGTGACGGGAATCAGTGGTGTGCCATGCTCCTTACAGAAGACTTCACGCGGAATATCGCGGAAGCTCGCCTTCTTATACGCGGCGACCATCTCCTCCGGCATCTGTGCATGGGGCGAATGCGTGTCGGTGTAGCCCACAAACAGGAAGAACGGCTTTTCCTTCTTCGTCCGATCGGCGGCGTGACTCCGCAGAAACCGCAGCGCCTGATCCGTCAGCAGAGCAGATTGCAGGCCCTCCGCCGTCACGTGCTTTCCATTGTCGGAGAAGTTCTGCGTGCCGTTGTGCGGGTACTGGTTCTCCCAGTAGCAGAACCACTCATCAAAGCCTGGATGCGGGTCGCGCTCAAAGCCGCAGTGCCACTTGCCGACCAGTCCTGTGTGATAGCCCGCGTCCTGCAGCAGCTCGGAGATCAACGTCTGTCCCTTCAGCCAGGGCGCGGCATAGGCCTGCGTCTTCTCTTCAATCCAGTCATGGATGCCGTGCTGCGACGGCATGCGTCCGGTAAAGAAGCTGGCACGCGCGGGCGAGCAGACCGGGCAGGTGGTAAAGGCATTGTCCATTCGCACACCATCGCGTGCCAGGCGGCTCATGTTCGGTGTGTGCACCTCGGAGTTCCCATAGGCCTCCTGCAGCCACTGTCCATGATCGTCCGTGAGGAAGACAAGAATGTTCGGCCGCTTCCTGCTGGTTGGATTCGAGGCTGCCTTCTGTGCATTCGCCGGGACGGTGACGGCTGCCGAGGCAGAGATCGCTGCCAGGGACTTCAAGAGTTCTCTGCGTTTCAAACCTCTGCTCCTCGGTCGCGGGACATTTCAGTATGGTACGTAACTTCGCGCCTGCACCGCGCTCGCAAAATGAAGAGGGCCGGCATGCAGCCGGCCCTCTTCGTGAAACAGGCTTTCTGGACTACCGTTCCGCTTTGGCGCGGTCGCGTTCTGCTGCGGCCCGTTTCACCATGGCATCCGCCTGCGCCAGCCGGGCCCTGATCTCGGGCTCGGTCAGCGAGTGGCCGCCGGGGCTCATGGCATTCTGCGTGCCGTCGGCGTTGATGGTGATACGCGTGCCGTCGCGGCCGATGTAGATCTTCGATCCATCCGCGTTGGTGGTGTAGCGTGTGCCATCGCTGCCACGATAGATCTTCGATCCGTCAGCGTTCGATACCAGGCTCGTTCCATTGCGGTTGTATACGCTGGAGCCGTCCGGGCTGGAGTTGATGCGCAGACCGTTCTTGTCGATGATGACCGAGTTGCCATCGGAGGACTGGATGTTCAGGCCTTCCTTGCCGAGATCGATCGAATCGCCGCCATCGTGCACAGAGAGCTTGGGCGGCTTCGGCGGCGGAGGAGGCAGGGGAGCGATCGACGCCTTCTGCAGCTTGATATCGTTCTGCGTCGTCGTGATGCGAACCAGCGGACCGCCCTTGCCCACGGCGCCGGAGTACGACTTGTGGCTCGACTCGTCCGATCCTGTCTGCTCCAGACCGAAGTCGTTCGAGAGGTCGCCGTTGGTGGTCTCGGCCTGCACGTTGAAGCCAACGTTCTCAGGCACCGTCAGGTCCACCGAACCGCTGCGATTCTCCACCGTGATATTGCCCATCGGCGGCGCTGCCGTGATGTCCACCGAGCCGTTGCGGTTGGTCACCGAGATATCGCCCGAGATCCGCTCCAGCGTGACGTTGCGGTTGCGCGTCGCCAGCGTCAGCGGTCCGGCTACCTGGTCGGCGCTCAGATCAGCGTTCGGGCTGATCTCGACTTCGCCGTCCAGCCGTCCCATCCGCAGATCGGTGCGGCTGGTGTGGAAGCGGGTGTTGGAGGTGATGTGCTGCAGATGCGTGGTGCCGAAGAACTCGCCATCCATCGTCGCCGTGCCGTTCACCTCGGAGAAGCTCAGGTCATGCGCCCGTCCCTGCACCGAGACCGGGCCGGTAACGGAGTGGACCGAGAGCGACGAATCGCCGTTGTTGATCCGTGCATTCACCGGTCCGGTGATGCCCGTGACCGCCACGTCGCCGTGGTTCGAGGTCACATTTACCGCCGCACGGATCGACGAGATATGCACCTCGCCGCGATTGGAGAAGACAGTGGAAGGCGTTCCCGCCGGAAGCGTGACGGTGACGTCGGCGCGGCTGCCCTCGATGGTCGGCATCGAGATCTTCAGCTGGCTGCCGTCGTTGTCCACCTTGGGCGAAAGATCCTGCGCCCTGCGGTCGGCCTCGGAGTCCGAGCGGGTGTACACCTGTTTGTGGACGTCGATGTGTACCTGGTTGTCGTCGCTGGTGCCGTTGACCGTCACATCGCCGCGAGGGTTGTCGATGGTCACGCCGTAGCCCGCGGGCAGAGCCTGCACCAGCGTCTGATCGCTCTCGTGCTTGTCGCCCATGAACTCGTCCATGCTGTCCGGGTCCATGTTGAAGGCATGCCCGAAGGCGCCGGTGTGCATGCCGTTGAAGACCACGCCGCACAGGCCGAGGATCAGCACCAGGGCGAAGACGCCTCCGCCAAGCGAACGGCGGCGCATCATCGGCTCATCGGTGTGGAAGTAGCTGTCCCATCCCCACTCCAGCAGCATCACGATGCCGATGCCGACCAGAAGCAACGGCCACCAGCGGCCGTACCAGGCCCAGAAGAACGTGGAGGAGATGCGTCCCGTCTGCACCAGCAGGAAGATGACTCCGGTGGCGATCATCAGCAGCGGACCGACGATCGAGGTGCGGCGCAGACCGCGCTGCTGCGCGCGATAGGCCTGTTGCTGGGCGCGGTAGTAATCGCGCTGCATCCTGGCCTGCTGGCGCATCACGTCGCGCTGATAGCGCCAGTCGCCCTGGGGTGGCGGAGGGTAGCCTCCGGGCTGGTTGAATGGAGGAGGTGGTTGGCTCGCCATGTGTCTACCGACCTTCCTCGTTCTGCTGGCTGGATGGCTCTGCCGGAGTGCTTGGCGGAACGACGGAGCCGCCCGGTCCCGGATACGGTGCCGCGGCGTATGCCGCAGGAGCATTGGCCGGGTTGAAGGCCGTGCGCTCGAAGATCGTCATCAGGCCGGCGGCGATGATGAACAGCGGCCAGCTGTGTCCCCAGCCCAGGATGTGAAAGTTGGCCAGCAGGAACATGACGCCGGTAAGAATCACCCAGATCGAGCTGCGCAGGGCGCCGAACAGACGCACCCGGTAGAAGGCGGTGCCATCGTCGGACAGTGTCGCTCCGGTCGAGGTCATCTTGTGCATGAAGATCCACACGCCGAGGCCGATCAGGAGTGCAGGAAGCATCAGCCGTCCGGCGAAGCCGTGGAGGATGCCGGCGTTGCCTACCAGGAAGACCGCGCCCAGGCCGATCAGCCAGATCGCGCCCATCGGAAAGCGGCCGCGCGCTCCGGGAAGCGGTGCATTGGGATCGAAGGCAGGCGGAGGAACCACATACGGGTTGGCCGACGGTGGAGCGTAGCTGTTCCACGGCGCATCCCAGCCCGGCTGCTGCGGAGGGACCGCCGAAGCAGCAGGAGGGGCGTAGGCGTTGGGCGGATTAGCCGGGGCCGCATAAGACGGAGCTACATACGGATTGACCGGTGGCGCATAAGGCTCGCCCGCCACCGGGACTGGGCCGCCGGGGGCCGTGCCCCAGCTCTTGCCGAAGCCCAGGCGCTCGCCAAGGTCGTTCAGGCCGAATGGGTTCGGCAGCGGCGTGCCGTCACGACGGGCACGGGCCGTGCCGTAGGCCTCGAAGACCTGGTAGAAGACCCAGCCCGCGACGAAGATGCCGAAGACATCGTGCTGGTCGGACAGAGAGACCAGGATGGCGAAGATGATCAGGTGAACGATGCCCTTGGCGTATTGGCCGTTGTACATCGCACCCACGCCGGGGATGAAGCCCAGCATGGCCGCGAGACCGGGATTGGGCGCGCCGGTCGGTGGCGGCGGGGGAATCGGGCCGCTGGCAGTGTACCCGGTGCTCGGGTCCGTATAGGTGTAGCTGCCGCCGTTGGGGCCGGTGGTAAAGTTCACACCGCTGACGTTGCCGGAGGCATAACCCGCTCCTGGGGGTGGCGGTGCGGAGGCCCCGGCGAGCCGGGCCTCAAGGCATGGTTCGCAGAAGACGGCCGAGCCGACGGTGCGGGTGCATTCCTGGCAGAGAGGTTTGCCGCAGTTCTGGCAGAAAGCGATCTTTTCGCGCTCTGGATGGTTGGCGCAGTTCATGCCTGTCCCCCTTGGTGGTGCCGAATGACGTTGGGTGTGACGAACGAGACCTGGGTGAGCCGCACAGCAGGCTGGGGGGAGCCGGGCTGTACGGAGTGGTTGTGATTGGTGACCGAAGCGGTGAACTGCCTCGAATTGCCGGGAACGTTGCTGCGGCTCGAGCCCGAACGCGGACGCGGAGCCGGCTGCTTATGTTCCTCTGGAGTCTTCTGATCGTTCTGCTGATCGCCGGAGGGTGCGGCCTGGCTCGCCGGTGCGCTCTCTTCGTTGTCGTGCTGCTGCAGATCGCGCACCCGCGACTCCAGCTCATAGACCACGCGCAGGTTGTCGATCGAACGGGCCACGCGCGCATTGGTGTCGTAGAAGCTGCGCCGGATGCTCGACGGGGTAAAGTCCGAGGCGCGCAGCTGGGTGAGGTGTATGCCGGTCAGGTTCATCGTCAGCGCAATGGAGAAGAACGCCATCGCCGCCGTCATCGCCAGCCGGGGCTGCATGAAGGTGTGGCGCAGCGTCTGGATGTGGAAGGCGTTGACGACCCGCTGACGGAAGGGAAGAACCTTTGCGCCATAGGCGGCTGCCGGCACGGCCTGGGGAACAGCCACTGGCCGGCCCAGAAGAGTGTTCGGCTCGAAGCTGGTCTCCGGCTCGGAGACCTCGACGCGGGGTCCGGTCGTGGCCAGGATACGGGCCAGCAGGTCGCCTCCCGGCTCCGGCTGCGCGTCCTTCAGCATCACCAGCCAGTCCGCGCCGCGGCGGGCGTCCATGTACATCCGCGAGCAGTCCGCGCAGGTGGTCAGGTGCAGGTCGAAGACCGCCTGCTCGTCGGCCGAAAGAGTGTGGTCCAGCGCATCGGCCAGCAAGGCCTCGCAGCGTGCGCAGTCGGCTTTACTCCTCGACCCGGAGGGCTGCGCGCTCCCGAACTGATTCATCTCTGCCACCTGAAACCACCTCTCTTCCTACCATCTCATCCTGAAGCGACCTTCTATGCTTCTAAACCTGTCGTTGTATACGTTGTAACAAACGTGCAAGTTCCCCGCGACCGCGACTGATGCGGCTTTTTACCGTGCCCTCGGGGACGCGCAGCACCTGCGCGATCTCCTTGTAATCCATGTCTTCCAGATCGCGAAGAATCACGGCCTCGCGAAGCTCCGGCGAGAGCTGCTTCAGCGCCTCCTGGATGCGGCTCTTCATCTCCAGCGAAGCCACGTGCTTTTCCTGGTTGTCGCGGGTATCGGCCAGCCGGTCGGCCATCGTCGGGCCGTCCTCTTCGCCGTCGAACGTCGCATCCAGCGAGTCAGAGGCGCGGTCCAGCCGCGTGCGGCGGAAGTGATCCACCAGCAGGTTGCGCGCCAGCGTTGTAATCCACGTCTGGAAGCTGCCCTTCTGCAGGTCGAAGCTGGAAAGATTGCGGTAGAGCTTCAGGAAGACGTCCTGCGTCAGGTCCTCGGCGTCGGTCGACGACCCGGTAAAGCGATAGCAGATGGCATAGATCCGGCGGTGCTGGGACGTGACAAGCTGCTGCCATGCCTGGCCGTCGCCAGCGATACATTGGCGAACAAGCTTGGCAAGAGCCTCCTGTGCAGCATCCTGTTCCGGGGTTCGCTCCAACGTAGCCTCAAATTACCCTTGACGACGGTGGTACGAGTGTATCGCGTTGCGGAGCCGTTCGAGCGGCTCCGGAAGCGCGGTTATCCGGCTTGGAACGAATAACCTGCACCTGTTGGGATGACCTGCGGGCGGGCTTCGGCGAGAGACTGGTGCCGGATACTGGAATCGCCATGTGAAGAACGCCCATGGGGTGCTATACGCAGGCTTGCGGGAATTGTTCACAGGCTTTCCGCAGCCCGGAAATCCTGCCGGAACATGCAGATCGCGGGCCTGACGTCATGTAGCCGACAGTCTGGCCGAGGGGCAACAGTAAAGGGGAGGCGCCACTGGCGCATCCCCTTTACTGTGTTTCATTTGCTGCTGTTTGCAGATGTGTTTCGGTTCCGGGATCTACTGTGCCGGAGGAACAATGACGCCGCAGGCGATGCGGTTACCCGCGTTGCCGGTCGGGTCGGTCTTCATGTCGTCGGCCTTCTCGTGCACCATGACGGACGTACCGCCGTTGGCGAAGATCGAGTTCGACGCGGCCGGGTCCATCGAGAGGTAGTCCACCGTGAAGGTGGCGTGAGCCGTTCCGTCGCCACCAACCTCAAGATTCTTGGGCATATCGCCGTCGTGGTGACCCATCGGGTTGTCGGTGCCGTGCTGCTTGGTGGTGGGGTTGAAGTGGCCACCGGCCGACTTGAAGTCCGGAGCCTCGCACAGAGGCTTCTGGTGAATGTGGATCGCGTGCTCCCCCATGGGAAGGTTCTTCAGGTTGACGCGGAGCGTTACCTTGTCTTTCTTGGAGCTGAAGGCCACAGTGCCGGCGTCCTTGCCGTCGGCGGTCTTGAGGTTGACGACGTAAGGCTTGGTCTTGGCTGCGAAGGCGGGGGTAACCGCGAAACTGATCGCAAGGATGGCTGCTGAAAGGCGCATCGTGCTTTTCTCCTGAATAAGTCGCTGGTGATTCGCTAATGTGTTCAGATGCCGGAAACGTGGCGCAGGGAAAAGAATAAACGACTGGCGCTCGAATGATTTAATGTGGGGCGGTATTCGGAGGCCGGTATGAGGTTGTTTTGGATCGGTTTAGCGATAGTGGCAGGTTCGACGGTGGTCTGGGGACAGCAACCGGCTGCCAAGTGCACGGCCCTCACCGGCGTAACGCTCGACCATGCGAAGGTGGTGCAGGCAGAACTCGCGCAACCATCGTCTCTCGAAGCACTTAAGGTCCACGATGCCGCAACCCTGCCCGCCTTCTGCCGCGTGCAGATCGAAGACCGCCCCTCCGGCGACTCCCGGATTCACACCGAGGTCTGGCTTCCCATGACCGGCTGGAACGGCAGGCTGCGCGCGCAGGGCAACGGCGGTTTCGCCGGAACGATCTACTACGACGCGATGGCCGAGACCGTCCGCCAGAGCTACGCCACCGTCGGCACCGACACCGGCCACACCGGCGGCACGCCCGACTTCGCCCTCGGACACCCGGAGAAGGTGAAGGACTTCGGCTGGCGCGCCGTGCACGATATGACCGTCCAGGCCAAGGCCGTCATCGCGGCCTTCTACGGTCGGCCGCAGCAGAAGGCCTACTTCACCAGCTGCTCCGACGGAGGCCGCGAGGCGCTCATGGAGGCGCAGCGCTTTCCCGGCGACTACGACGGCATCCTCGCCGGTGCCCCGGCCTACAACTGGACCGGGCTGATGGTCGGAGCCGCCGAGATCGCGCAGTGGATGAGCGCCGCCGAGGCCAACTTCCTGCCCGCCTCCAAAATTCCCGCACTGGCCCGGGCTGTCAACGCGGCCTGCGACGCCAAGGATGGCGTCAGGGACGGCATCATCAACGACCCGCGCACCTGCAACTTCGATCCGGCGACGATCGCCTGCAAGGCGGGCGATGACGACGACTGCCTGCTGCCCGCGCAGGTGGAGACGGTCAAACGCATCTATCGAGGCCCGGTGAATGACTCCGGCAAGGTCGTACTGAAGGGCCTGGAACCGGGAGCCGAGGACGGTCCGCAGGGCTGGTCGCACTGGCTCTCCGGCCACGACGCCGGATCGAACATGTCGTTCTTCGGCGAGGGCTTCTTCTCCAACTTCGTCACCGACGACCCTGGCTGGAAGGCGGCAAGCTTCTCCTTCGACCGCGACTACCGTGCCGCGCGCGAGAAGACGGCTATGGCGCTGAACGCCACCGAGACCAACCTCGAACCCTTTGCTCTGCGCGGCGGCAAGCTGCTGATGTACCACGGCTGGAACGACCCAGCGATTCCGGCGACGATGTCGATCAGCTACTACGAGGACGCGGCGCGGCAGCTCGGCGCGGCGACGACGGCCAGCACGCTGCGACTGTACCTCGTCCCCGGCATGCAGCACTGCGGCTTCGGCCCCGGCGCGACGGAGTTCGGACAGGGCATGGCCCCACGCGGCGACGCCGAACACGATATCTTCACCGCGCTCGAACAATGGACGGAGAAGGGCACCGCTCCGTCCACGCTCACCGCCGTCAAAGCCGAGGGCAAAGGAGCAGACCGCAAGGTCGTAATGACCCGCCCGCTATGCCCCTATCCACAGATAGCGAAGTACAACGGCAACGGCGACAGTAATCAGGCGAGCAGCTTTACCTGCTCCTTGGCCAGGTAGGCGGTCAACGCCTAATATCCGACGATGTTGTAGTGGACCGTGATAACGGTGGAAACCTTCTGGGGAACACCATTGAATAGATATGGCTTGTACTTCCACTGCCTGACCGCCTCCATTGCTGAATCGGTAAGCAGAGAAGAGGCGGAATCGATCACGCCGAGTTTTTCTATCGCGCCCTTCTCATCAATCTGCGCAGAGAGATAGACCGATCCCTCGACATGTTGCGCCCGTGCCTGTGGAGGATATTTAGGCACCACTTGGGTCATGAGGTGTACCTTGGCCTCGTTTTCAGAGATCGATCCATCGGGCATTTTGGATAAAGCAGTGGGATCGATCTTGGTCTCAAACGGGAGTTGCAGCAGTGTGGTCACCTGTATCGGCGTGCCTTTTACCCCGGCGGGTGCCCACTTCATCTTCAGAAGCTGATCGCGTGCTGCATCGACCAACCGAGGATTATCGGAATCCAATGCCTGTATCTCTCTCACTTGGCCAGTGTTGTCGAGAGATAGATAAAACAATATGTTTCCCGAGGTTTGTCCTGAGGGAACTGGTGGCCAGTCGACAGAGATGGAGCCTTTCGCGAGCCGTTTCGCTGTATCAGTACCGACCATCGTCGAACCCAGCGGATCAATTGCTTGCGCCCCTGGTGGCGCTACCACAGTGTCCTTCTTTGAAGGTCTTTCCAGAAGATTGATTCGGCCGATGAATAAAAGGCCATGTGCCTGCGAGATGAAGAGACGCGGCACATCTTTGTCTCCAAATGGAGCGAATTCATTGAACTCCATCACGTAACCGGGATAGTTGATTTCATGAAGGAGGTAATTGTTGTAAAAACAGATGCCGGCTGGCGCTGCAGGCGAATTGCTAAAGCCAAGGCTCAGGCTGGCGCATGGATTGCTCAATTCTCCGGAGGGACTGGTCAGCTGCTTCAGGTGCAGCTGTTGGTTGTCACGGAATGCAGCCGGGATGGGATCGTCGATAGCCGTAATGAACTCTTTGATCCAGATAGGCATGTAATCGCCGGTCGATTCGACATGACGCCCGGCTGTATCAACAACCGTGACGTGGTTCAAATTCGGTGCTGTGATGACGCGCTTCCACTGCGTTGGCGAGACCCAGACCTCTTCGATCTCAGCGTGCCGATCCGAATTCCGATCAAAAGCATCATGAACCGTCATCTTTAGATGAAATGGATGGGATCCCGGTGCGGTCAGAGCAGAGTGCTGTATCGCAATGGCCGAGGCATCAGCCAATGTCTTTGGATTAGGCGTTTCCGCGAAGAGGCAGGCCGAAAGAGACAACAGCAGTAAGAGTCCAGCAGAGTTGCGCAGCATGGCCGCTATTTTAATATCGGTGCCGAGTGGCACGCTCTGCCACCTTGGTGTCAGCCTGCCGTTGCGGTCGGCAGCTCCAGCTGTTCGCTGTTGTGCTCGTCCACGTATGGCTGGAAGTGGGCGCGGCAGCGGGCCTCGTACAGTCCGGCGGCTCCTACGACGACCAGCTCCTGGCTCTGCCCCAGCCGCTGCGTGTGGATGGCGGGTTGGCCGCAGGTCATGCACACGGCGGAGAGCTTGGTGACCTCGTCGGCCAGCGCCATCAGGTTCGGCACCGGGCCGAAGGGCTCGTTGGAGAAGGTCGTGTCGAGGCCCGCAAGGATAACGCGTTTGCCCAGGTGCACCAGCTCCAGCGCCAGCGGGATGATGTCCTGGTCGAAGAACTGCGCCTCGTCGAGGCCGATGACGTCGACTTCGTCGATCTTGCCGTTGGAGAAGAGGTCTTCGCGCAGGTGCGCGCTGGTCGGCGAGACGGTCGAAGCATCGTGCGTCTGCGAGCTGTGGCTGGCGATCGCGGTGCGGTGGTAGCGCAGGTCGATGTCGGGCTTGTAGCAGGCCACGCGCTGCTTCGCGATGCGCGCGCGCTTGAGACGCCGGATCAGCTCCTCGGACTTGCCGGAGAACATGGGGCCGGTAATCATCTCGATGCGACCGATGGGAGTAGGCTGCTGCATTACTCCTATATTAAATCGCAGCGGCGCCGTTAAATCACGACGGCACGACAGGGCACGGTGGATAACGTGGGAGAAACCGGCCTTCACGCCTACTTCTGAGGCTCTTCGTCCTTCTCCACAAGCGGCTGCCATAGCTCGACGCGGTTGCCCTCCGGATCGACGATCCAGGCGAAGCGCCCGAAGCCATACTCGTCGCGCTTCGGATCGATCGTCACGCCCGCCGCGCTGAGCTGCTCCAGCAGCGCATCGAGATCGTCGACGCGATAGTTGACCATCGCCTGCTGCGTGACAGGGAAGTACTTGCTGTCGGCTGGAAAGAGCGACCAGCTGGTTAGGCCCGTTCCGGCCGGGACCTCGTCGCTCCACTCGAAGCTGACGCCGCCGTAATCCGAGAGCTTTACGCCGAGATGTTCGACATACCATGCTGCCAGTGCCTTGGGGTCGCGGGCGCGAAGAAAGATGCCGCCAATACCGGTAACGCGTGCCATGGGGGTGTCTCCTGTAGCCGCGATCTTACACGAGCCGCATCCCCGCTCTATAAAGAGAAGAACGCGCCGCACCGCCTACGTTTTGACCGCCTCGCCGAAGAGACGCAGGTAGTTTCCTCCGCCGATCTTGCCGATTTCGTCCGGGGTAAAGCCGGTCTTCAGCATCGCGTCGACCACCGTATGGCCGCAAGGCCCGACCTCTTCATTTCGCCGGAGAGGTCGATGTCCCGGCCGGGCATCGTGTCGGCGGTCATGGGGATGTCGATGTGGTTGTGCGTGAGGAGAGGGTTGGATAGAGGAGCAGCGATGCCCCTCTATTCATTCACAGGCTTTGCAATAAGCAATCACAGTTTTGCGAAGGAAGCGAAGTCCGTTCGATCAGACGATCCGCTCGACCACCACAGCCGTGCCGTAGGCCAGCACCTCGGTGACGCCGTTCATCAGCTCGTTGGCGTCGTAGCGGAAGGCGATCACGGCATTGGCTCCCAGCTGCGAGGCGTGCAGCGCCATCATGGCGAAAGAGTCCTGGCGGGTCTTCTCGCACAGCTGGGTGAACAGCGTGATGTCGCCGCCCAGCATGGTCTGCAAGCCGGCGCCGATGGTGCCGAAGATATTGCGGGAGCGCACCACGATGCCGCGAACGACCCCTATATTGCGGACAATCTTGTATCCGGGGAGTTCCAAAGCGGATGTAACCAATGCAGGGTCGATAGTGAGGTGTGGTGGTGGGTAGGTCGAACTCGACATGCGAAGTGCGCTCCTTTTCCGGAAGATGGCGGATGGCCCATAAAGGTTGCCAGCGTCATCGCCGAGGACAGCGAACCTGGTTCGCCGTCTTCCGATATCAGCTGGTACGCGCGATGCGGGCGATCAGTTCCGTAACCGCGCCGGAGTCGATCGCCTTCGCCGCGAGTGCGACGCCGGTAGGAACGTCGGGTGCAAGATCGGCGGCGACCAGCACGGCGGCAGCGTTCAACAGAACGATGTCGCGGCGCGGCCCGGGCTCGCCGCGGAAGATCGCGGTGAGAATCTCGGCGTTGGTCAACGCATCGCCTCCGGCCAGCGCCTCGATGGGCGCCGGGGTGAGGCCTGCGTCTTCGGGGGTGAAGGTCGAGAGCGTGACGATGCCGTTGTGTACCTCGGCGATGTCGGTGGGACCTGAGATGGAGATCTCGTCCAGGCCGCGCACCGTGCCGTCGGACGCAGGAGCGGTGCCGTGGACCACGAAGGCGTGCCGCGTGCCGAGCAGCGCCATCGCCTCTGCCACCAGCGGCACGGCGGAGGCGGCGTAGACGCCCATCACCTGCGCCGAGGCTCCCGCAGGATTGGTCAGCGGGCCCAGCAGGTTGAAGACGGTGCGGATGCCCAGCGCCTTGCGCACCGGCATGACGGCCTTCATCGCCGGATGCAGTGAGGGAGCATGCAGGAAGGCGAAGCGATGGCGGCGCAGGGCGTCGGCGGCCTGTTCGGGCGTGTGGCCAACGGGAATGCCGAGGGCTTCGAGCACGTCGGCCGAACCGGTCTGCGAGGTGATGGCGCGATTGCCGTGCTTGGCCACCGACGCTCCGGCGGCGGCGGCGACCAGGGCCGAGGCGGTGGAGATATTAAATGTCCGTGAACCGTCGCCGCCGGTGCCGCAGGTATCGACCAGCGGAAGACGTTCGCTGTCGTCGAGCGGGATGGGGATGACGGCGGCGCGCATGGCGTCGACGAAGCCGGCCAGCTCGGCGGGCGATTCGCCGCGCGCGGCCAAAGCGCCGGCCATGGCGGCGATCTCGATGTCGGAGAGCTCGCCGCGCAGGATTTGCTCCAGCAGGGCGCGGGCGTCGTCGCGGGTGAGCGTGGAGCGGCTCTCGATCAGGTGCCTGAGGTGCGGCTGTGCGGGCATCTATTAAACGTATCAGGCGTGGGCGGCTCGATAACCGCACCGTTGTTCGCAATTCGCATTGCGGGGCGCCGCGACGGTTCGCTACACTTCTCGCGCGGGTGGAGTTTGAAGAGACATCTATGAAAATTCACGAATATCAGGCAAAAGAGATTCTCCGGAAGTACAGTGTGCCGGTTCCGAACGGCGTCATGGTTCAGACACTGGAAGAGGCCGATCGTGCCGCCAAGGACCTGTTTGACGCGGGAAATGCGGTCGTCGTGGTCAAGGCGCAGATCCACGCCGGAGGCCGCGGCAAGGGCGGCGGCGTGAAGGTGGTCAAGACGCTCGATGACGCCTCGAAGGCCTCGAAGGCCATCCTCGGCATGCAGCTGGTGACGCACCAGACCGGGCCGCAGGGGCAGAAGGTGCAGCGCCTGCTTGTCGAAGAGGGCTCGGCCATCGACCGTGAGTTGTACCTCGGCATCGTGCTCGACCGCGCCGCGGCCAGGCTGGTCTTCATGGCCTCGCAGGCAGGCGGCATGGAGATCGAGGAGGTCGCGCATGCCACCCCCGAGAAGATCTACAAGGAGTACATCGACCCGGCGCTCGGCCTGCAGGCTTACCAGGCGCGCCAGCTGGCGTTCAAGCTGGGCCTGAAGGCGACGCAGATTAATGACGCGGTGAAGTTCATGCTCGGCCTGTACAAGGCCTTCGTCGAGACCGACTCGACGCTGATGGAGATCAACCCCTTCATCACGACCAAGGACGACAAGCTGGTCGCGCTGGACTGCAAGATCAACTTCGACGACAACGCGATGTTCCGCCACAAGGACCTGAAGGAGCTGCGCGACCTGAGCGAGGAAGACCCGCTCGAGGTGGAGGCTTCGAAGTTCGCGCTGAACTACATCAAGCTCGACGGCTCCATCGCCTGCATGGTGAACGGCGCCGGTCTGGCCATGGCGACGATGGACATCATCGAGTACGCGGGCGGCAAGGCTGCCAACTTTCTCGACGTAGGCGGCGGAGCCAACCAGGAGCAGATCGAGAACGCCTTCGGCATCCTGCTGAGCGATCCGAACGTGAAGGCGATCTTCATCAACATCTTCGGCGGCATCCTGCGCGTCGACGTCCTGGCTACGGCCGTGGTCGCAGCGGCGAAGAAGCTGAACGTGCAGCTGCCCATCATCCTGCGCCTTGAAGGCACCAACGTCGAAGAGGGCCGCAAGATCCTGCAGGAGTCGGGTCTGAAGTTCTCAGTCGGTTCAACCATGAAGGAAGCCGCAGATCTGGCGGTAGCAGCCGCGAAGGCTTAACCTTCCAATTCACTGGATGTCACGCATGAGCATTGAAGGAAAGAAGATTGCCATCGTCGGCGGAGGTCCGGGAGGACTTACGCTGGCGCGGCTGCTTCAGATGCGTGGTGCGGACGTTGCAGTGTATGAGCGCGATCACAGCCGCGAGGCGCGCGTCCAGGGCAGTGCGCTGGACCTGCACGAGGACTCCGGGCTGGCGGCGTTGGAAGAGGCCGGTCTGATGGAGCCCTTCTGGGCAAACCATCGCTCCGATCTCGACCGTCTTCGCCTGACCGATAAGAACGGAACCATCCTGCACGATCACATGCGGCAGATGTCGGGCGCAGGCAAGCGTCCAGAGATCGAGCGCGGTCCTCTGCGCGATATCCTGCTGGACTCGCTCGCTCCCGGCACCGTTCACTGGAACCGCAGGCTGGAATCCGCTGCGGCCCACGGCGATCAGGTCGTGCTTCACTTTGCCGATGCCGACAGCGTCGTCGCCGATATCGCGATTGGGTGCGATGGTGCGAACTCACGGCTTCGTGCGCTGGTTACGCCTGTGCGTCCGGAGTACGTCGGGGTCACGCTCGTCGAATGCGTAGTTCCGGCGGCGAAAGACACTGTGCCCGAGGCGTGGAACCTGCTTGGTGGCGCCGCACTGATTGCGCTCGGAAGCGAACGCACCATCGGCATGGGAACCAAGCCCGATGGAAGTCTCCTGTTCTACGCCGGGTCTGAAGTGCAGCGATGCAGACGGCAAAAGACTGCTGGACGAGGCCGCCACCGCAGACAAGCGTGTGGCCTGGTTTCATACGAACTTCGCAGGCTGGAGCAAGCTGTGGGAGCCGCTGTTCGCTAAGGCGACATCGATGGTCTGGCGACCGCTTCTGGTCTGTCCCGCCGATCAGCGCTGGGACTCGAAGCCCAACGCGACCCTGATCGGAGATGCCGCGCATGTGATGCCGCCGTATGCCGGTGAAGGTGTGAACATGGCGATGCTCGATGCCCTGGTGCTGTCTCGCGCGCTCCTCAGCGCAACGGACATTGCCAGCGCGATCGCCTCGTACGAGGCCGAGATGTTCGCACGCATGCAGCACATGACCGAAGACACGATGTCGAACACCGAGATGTTCTATGCGCCTGATGCTTCAGAGCGCGTCGTCAACATGTTTCGCAGTTTTGCGGGAGCCGCAGCGGTGACTTCCGCGTAGTGCATGGACATCCGGCATCCGGGTGCATGCGTAGAAGAAGGAATTGGGAACGAAATACGTCGCGCATTGCGTGGGATTGGATAGGAGAGCGAAATGGCAGTTTTGGTCGACAAGAATACGCGTTTGATTGTGCAGGGAATTACAGGGAGAGAAGGCACCTTCCACGCGAAGGCGTGCCAGGAGTACGGCACCAAGGTCGTCGGCGGAGTCACGCCGGGTAAGGGCGGCACGACGCATGAGGGCTGGCCCGTGTTCAACACGGTCGAAGAGGCGGTCAAGGAGACTGGCGCGAATGTGTCGGTGATCTTCGTTCCTCCTCCGTTTGCTGCGGACGGCATCCTTGAGGCTGCTGCGGCGGAGCTTCCGCTGGTCATCTGCATCACCGAGGGCATCCCGGTGCTGGACATGGTGAAGGCGTGGGAGATTGTGCGCCAGTCGAAGACCCGCCTCGTCGGCCCCAACTGCCCCGGCGTTATCTCGCCGGGCAAGGCCAAGGTGGGCATCATGCCGGGCCGCATTCATAAGGAAGGCTCCATCGGCATCGTGTCGAAGTCGGGCACGCTGACCTATGAGACTGTCCACCAGCTGACGCAGCGCGGCATCGGCCAGTCCACCGCCATTGGCATCGGCGGCGACCCCATCATCGGCACCACGCACATCGACGCTCTGAAGCTTCTGAACGAGGACCCCGAGACCGAGGCGATCGTCATGATCGGCGAGATCGGCGGCACCGCCGAAGAGGCAGCAGCCGAGTACATCAAGGCCAACGTGAAGAAGCCGGTGGTCGGCTTCATCGCCGGACAGACGGCGCCTCCCGGACGCCGCATGGGCCACGCTGGAGCAATCATCTCCGGTGGCGAAGGCACTGCAGCCAGCAAGATGGCAGCCATGGAGGCCGCAGGCATCATCGTGGTCAAGTCGCCGGCAGAGATCGGCGAGGCCATGGCTCGGGTGCTGGGCAAGGCGTAAAGACAACCCGCTACGCGCGGGGCGGTCACTTCGTGACGCGTGTACCCCCTTCGGGGCGCAGCTCCCGTTGGTCGCATGAAGACGTATGTGCCGACCAGCGGGAGGCCCACGCGAAGCGGTATACAAGTCACGAAGTGACCGCCGCCCGCGCAGGGCGCACTCCCAAGCTTTAACGCTGCTGTTTACGGTAGAAGAAGCCTGCGGCGAGAAAGACCATCGCCACCAGGAACGAGAGTTGCGCGTGCTGCAGGGAGTTCTGACGCAGGGCGATCACGCCGCTGACGACCCAGGCGACGCATCCGGCAAACCAGATCCACGCGACATTGCGCATACGCCTATGATGCACCAAGCCGCCCCGCCCCGGTACGGTGTTTTCGCCGGATTTTCACCGCCATTTAGTACACTGGAGGGAGAAGATTTTTTAGCGGTTAGCCGCAAGGAGAACTACGTTGTCACAGCGCACATTCAGCATCATCAAGCCGGACGCGGTCAAAAAAGGCCACGCTGGCGCCATCCTGGCCGAGATTGAAAAGGCCGGATTCAAGATTGTTTCGATCAAGAAGGTTTCGATCTCCAAGGCTCAGGCCGAGGGTTTCTACTACGTTCACGCCGAGCGTCCCTTCTTCGGCGAACTCACCGAGTTCATGTCGTCGGGTCCGATCTTCCCCATGGTGCTGGAGAAGGACAACGCTATCGCCGACCTGCGCAAGCTGATGGGCGCGACCAACCCGGCCCAGGCCGAAGAGGGCACCATCCGCAAGAAGTTCGCCGCCTCCATCGGCGAGAACGCCATCCACGGCTCGGACGCCGAGGAGACCGCAGCGTTCGAGATCGGCTACTTCTTCGCCGGTTACGAGCTGAAGTAGTTTCACGGTTCGACAGAGGTACAGAGACGGCAGCGGGGATCATTCCGCTGCCGTTTGTTTTTGCGGTCTTATCCCCGGAGCGGCTTGCGGAAGTGAACGCAGCGGTCGACGATCTCGAAGCCCAGCGCCTGGTGCGCGTCGATGGAGACGATGTGGTCGATCCAGGTATCGGAGGCCATCTCCTTTGCCCCATGCTCGCGGGACCATGCCTCGGCCGCGTCCATCAGCGCACGGGCCATGCCATGTCTGCGTGACGCCTCGCGTACGTAGAGGCCCTCGATGAATCCCACGGGCTGTGCGGGATCGCAGCCGTCGGCGTGCGAGCGCAGCCCAATCTGCAGAAAGCCTGCGCCGTCCTCGGAGAGAAAGATGGCGGCAGGCAGTGTTCCGCAGAGGCTGGTTGTTAGGAGGTCGAGTATCTCGGCGGAGTGCTCCTCGCGGCTGCAGTCGGGCCACAGCAGGCAGCAGAGATCGACGATGGCGTGCAGGTCTTCCGGGCGAGCCTGGCGAATCCGGTGCGCTTGTCTCATGCCAATCCTCAAAGCCCCAGAGGATTCCCTCAGGCAATCAGATGATTGCAGAAACATCCTCCCCGACGAAATCCACAGGCAGTCTGTCAAGCCCCTTCAGTGGCTAAGTGGCTGCAGTGCATGGAGATCCATTTGCCGATCAATTCCCGCCGCACACCTACAATAGGAATAGAGCCTACTGCGGCCCGGCACACATCCTGTGCCGGGCCGTTTACTTTTGCGCCGCCGTTTCCTCGGAGCGCTGCGCCGGGCCAGCCCATCACAGGAGATTCCCCCATGACCGCCAACCATACCCGCCGCGCTGCAAAGACGAGCAGCGCTGCCGCTGCCTCGTACGCCGACGAGAGATCGCAGCCGCTCGACCTGCCCCGGATTCACGATGCCTGCTCGGTGCTTGAGGCCATCTCGGCCGTCGTCGCTGCACTGGGCGCAGGCACGCTCGAACCTGCACGCGCGCGGGTGTTGCTGTACGCGCTGCAGGTCGCCGGGGTCAACGCGCATCGCGTCGCGCAGCTGCCGGAGAAGAAGAGTCCGGCCCCGGCTCCGCGCGTCGAGCCGCCCGCGGCACCGCTGTGGGAGACCGATCCGGAGCAGTGGCGGATCGAGCAGGATGCCGAGGAAGAGCAGCGTCTTTACGAAGAACAGGAGCGGCTGCACGAAGAGCAGCAGCGTCAGAAGGCCGAGGAAGAGGCGAAGGGCAGGCGGGAAAGGAGTGCCGCTGCCATCGCTCCCGGGCCGCAGCAGATCGTTGCGATGGTTCCGGAGCAGCCGACGATCGATGAGGTGAAGCAGGAGGTGGAGGAGGAGAAGGCTTCCGGTGCAGCGTCGCCAGAGCTGCCGCAGGAGCGCATGACGACGGAGGCGGCATCTGTCCCGAACGGAGAACCACTGCCTGCGCCGCCCGTCGCAATGGAAGCGAAGAAGGCCCCGCTACCCGCTGTCGTCAACATCGTTCCCGGGTACCACAGCAACGCGCGCGAGCGTCTGCTCGCGCAGCGCCGCCGGGGTGTCGGGATTACTTTGTGAACAGCTTGAGATCGATGGAGTCACCCATCGACTTGTAGCCAGCATCGCCGGGGTGCAGATGATCGCCGGAGTCGGAGAGCAGCGAGAAGACGGCGGGATTGTTCATGTCCTGCGTGGCCTTTTCGAAGTCGACGAAGCCGTCGAGCAGAGGCGAGGTGCGGATCCACTTGTTGACGGCCTGGCGCATCTGCTCGCCAGCGGGCGAGGCGTACTTGGCGCCGACGTAGGGCGTCAGCGTGGCACCGAAGACCTTGATGCCGTGGGTGTGGGCGCGTGTCGCCAGCTGGCTGAGGCCCTGGATCAGGTCGTCGGCGGTGACGACGTCGTAGGGCTTGACCGGGTCCTGCGCGTGGCCGATGTCGTTGATGCTCTCCATGATGACGAGGTACTTTACGCCGGCCTGCGCCAGCACGTCGCGGTCGAAGCGGGCCAGCGCCGAGGGGCCTGCGTTGTCGTGCAGCACGCGGTTGCCGCCGATGCCCTCATTCAGCACGCCGAGGTTGCGCAGCTTCTTGTCGGCCTGCAGCCGCTGCGCGAGCACGTCGGGCCAGCGCTTGTTGGCGTCTTTGGTGCTGTGGGCTCCGTCGGTGATGGAGTCGCCGAAGGCGACGATCGCCGCCGCGTCATCGTTGTTGGCGCGCACGTCGATGCCCTTCAGGAAGGGCCAGTTGGTGATCTCCGTGGGCGAGGTCAGGGACTTCGCGCCGGCGAGGCTGCCCGCGGCGGTGTAGCTGGTCGTGTCGGCGAAGCCGTGCGCGGTGGCCTGGTGGATGGCCTGCTCCGGAACGACGAAGCTGACCGCAACGTCGGAGAGTGGCGCCAGCTTGAGCGCGACGGGATCGGAGACGGCGAGCGCGCCGGCGGGAATGGTGATGGAGGTGCTGCCGCCGAAGGTCAGCGGACGGGCGGCGGCGGGGTCGATCTCGCTGCCGGTGGTGCGCGGCGCGATGGAGGCGGAGCTGATGGTGAGCGACTCGGTGCCGAACTCGTTGGTGAGGATGATGCGGGCGGCGTCGCCGCCGATGGAGATGTGCGTGATCTCGCGATAGGTGGTCTCGGCGGTGCCGTATTTGCCGTCGTTGTTGGCGTAGGCCATCGGGGAGGTGGCCCAGGTGCCGACCCAGTGCTCGGCGGCGATGGCAGGCAGTGTGATGAGGAAGGCGAGGCCGAAGGAGAGCAGACGTGTTGCGGGTTTCATGTACTTCCTTTCGCAGAAGAGATCAGCCCGATCATGGTAGCGCAGTGCCAGCTCATGATCCGATACTCGGACACGGTGAGTGAAGCTCCTATGGCTGGCAAATCAGAGTTTGATGAATCTCGATCAGGTGCTGTTTGTGAGCTGCCCGGAAAGCAACTTCTTGTTATTGAGTTCCTAATGAAGAGAGCTCAGAAACTTACTCATCTCGTCGGTGACTTGTCGTTGGTTCGAGCGGTATACGTAGTGGTCGGCATTAGCGATTCGCACCACTCGGGCGCCGGGAAGTCCATGTTCCAGTGCATCAGCCTGGGCAGTGCAGCGAGCAGTATCCGGGCGCAGTTGTCTCCAGCGCCTCCCTTTGCTAGGTTGTCGTACATGCCGCCGCCCGTGCCCGAACAACTCGGCAGATCCATTGAGACGCTCTACCGTTCGGAATCGGGCCGGGTTCTGGCGACACTCGTGCGCCTACTCGGAGACCTGGACCTGGCCGAAGAGTCGATGCACGAGGCGTTCGCTGCCGCGCTCGAGTCGTGGACGCTGACCGGTATTCCGGAGAAGCCTCGCCCCTGGCTCATATCAACGGCACGTTTCAAGGCCATCGACGCGATGCGCCGGCGCGCGCGCTTCGATGGCGTACAGAGAGATCTTGTCGCCCACTTGGAATCGCTCGTCAACGACGCTCCCACCGGCAATGGAGAGATCGGCGAGGAGGAGATCGAGGACGATCGCCTGCGTCTGATCTTTACCTGCTGCCATCCCGCTCTTCCTCCGGAAGGACAGGTTGCGCTCACTCTCCGCGAAATCTGCGGCCTGACCACGGAGGAGATTGCCCGCGCATTTCTGGTGACGCCGGCGACGCTCGCCCAGCGCATCGTACGCGCCAAGGCAAAGATTCGAGAGACACCCATTCCATACGAGGTGCCGACGCCGCAGGAGTTGCCGGAGCGGCTGGCCGCGGTCCTTCAGGTCATCTATCTCGTCTTCAACGAGGGTTACTCCGCCGCGGCGGGAGCGGAGGTAACGCGGGCCGAGCTGACCGGCGAGGCGATTCGGCTAGGGCGGCTACTGACCGAACTCCAGCCAACGCCGGAGATTCCAACGCCGGAGATCAAGGGGCTGCTTGCCCTGATGCTGCTCCAGGAATCCCGTCGCGCTGCCAGGACCTCTCCCGCCGGAGAGCTGATCCTGCTGGAAAATCAGGATCGCTCGCTCTGGAACCGGGAGCAGATCGCGGAGGGCGTGACACTCCTGGAGCAAGCCCTGATCTCCCGCCGCTTCGGCTCTTACACACTGCAGGCCGCGATTGCGGCCGTCCATGCGGAGGCGGAATCGGTCGCCGCGACCGACTGGCGGCAGATTGTCGCGATCTACGACCAGTTGGTGCGAATTCAGCCCTCGCCGGTCGTCCATCTCAATCGTGCCGTGGCCATTGCCATGCGTGATGGCCCGGAGGCCGGTCTGACGCATATCGACGCGGTTCTGGAGCATGGAGAGCTGACAAACTACTACCTCGCGCATTCAGCCCGCGCGGAGATGTACCGCAGGCTGGGCAGGCTCGACGAGGCCCGGTCCGCGTATGAGAAAGCTCTGGCGCTGACCCAGCAGGAACCGGAGCGGCTGTTCCTGCTGGAGCGGATTCGGCAGTTGAAATAAAAAATCGGATAGCTGTCGATTTTCCATCTCCCCAGCGACTATATGGCAAAAGAACGATGATCTGCGGTTCCCGGGGAACAGGAAACGAGTCATCGGAAGCAAGTTGCAGGAAGCAAACAAGGAGAAGTCATGCCACAGTATCTGGTTGCCATCTATCACCCCGACGATTACGACTCGTCCCTCGAAACCGAAGAGATGATCGAGAATATCCACGCACTTAACCGCGAGATGATCGCTGCCGGCGCCAGAAAATTCGCCTGCGGCATCTCCCCGGCACGCAGCGCAAAGTCGCTGCGGACGCAGCCCGATGGCACCGTGCACATCACCGACGGGCCGTATACGGAGACCAAGGAGCACATCGGCGGTTTCTGGATATTGGAAGCCGCCGATATGGACGAGGCGCTGGCGTGGGCACACAAAGGTGCCGTAGCCTGCCGGACGTCGGGCGAGGTGCGAGAGCTTCTCTCCAACCCGGCCCCGAAGCAGGCGACGGAGTAGTCTGGACGCCGCGACTTCGGACGATGCACCGTCCTGATCACACCCGCAATGAGCCTGCGCGAAGCTGCGCCGCGGGCTCCCCACCCGGAGCGAAGAGGAGAAGAGCCGTGAAATATCTCTGTTTTGGCTACTACGACAAAGGCCAGTTCGATGGCATGACCGAGAGCGACCGAAATGCCATGTTCGATAGCTGTTTTGAATATGACGACCATCTTCGTGCCAACGGGCACTGGGCCGGTGGAGAGGCGATTCAGCCCGCGGAAACCGCCATGACCCTGTATTGGAAGAACGGCAAAGTGGCGACGACCGACGGCCCTTATGCCGAAACCAAAGAGCAGCTCGGCGGCATTCTCGTCCTGGAGGCGCGGGACATGAATCATGCCATACAGCTCATGGCGCAACATCCGGCGCTGACGTATGGCAACAGTTTCGAGATTCGCCCAGTGGCGGACCTGAACGAGATGATGAAAGCGAGTGAGCAGCGCCGGAGACAGGCCGTCGCTCCCTGAAGACGGCAACGGTTTGGGGCGGTCTCAGAACATTCGTTCTGCTAAACACTTCTTGTTCGTTGAACAGTCGCTGCCCACAAGCCGACGTATTCTTACCGATGCTCGAGCGGGGCACCGCCAACAGAATATAAACTGCCACCCCGGAAGACGGAGACGCAAATGAGAAAGCTCAGAATCATGGAACACATCTCTCTGGACGGCGTGATCCAGCACTCCGCCGATGACGACAAATTCCCTTACAGCGACTGGACCGCGCCCTATCGAACCCCCGCTGGCAGAGATGCAATCCTCGCCGTGTATGGCGAGAGCTTCGATCTGCTGCTTGGCCGTCGCACCTACGATATCTGGTCGGGCTTCTGGCCAAAGGCGCCGAGCAGTCCGATGACGGACGGCATCAATGCGGCGAAAAAATATGTCGCGACCCACCGTCCGGAGAGTCTTGCCTGGGGCCCGTCCGAGGCCCTGGGACCGGACCTCGTCGAGGACATTCGCCGCATCAAGTCACAGGATGGTCCGAGCCTTACTCTCTCGGGCAGCTCCACGCTGACATCGACGCTGCTTGAGCATGGGCTTGCGGATGAAGTCCTGCTGATCGTCTACCCGGTCCTGCTGGGCACGGGGAAGCGCTTCTTTGCGGAGGGAACCCCGGCACGCTCCTTCGAGCTCGCCAGCACGGAGGCATTCCCGTCCGGCATCATCCTCAGTACGTACAAAGTCGCCGGGCCGTTGAAGACCGGATAAGTGCCGAACAGTCACTTGCATTGGCCGCAACCCTGTCGTTCTCTCCATCCGGAATCGTTCAAAAGAGCAGTTTCATTTGAACGATTCCGGCACTAGATAACGCCGTACTCTTCCAGCAGTCTGCCGATGATGGTCTTCTCGACGTACTTTTTTGCGAGGAAGGGGATGGACAGCTTCTCACGATCGCGGAGGAACGCCGTCGACTTGATCAGCTCGCGCACATCGTAGACCGAGCCGAAGACCTCCGGAACGCCGCGATCGATGTTCAGCAGCTGATACACGGCCTCCATGCCGGTGCGCACGGAGTACTCCGTCGTAAAGATGCAGTCGCGCGTCGACTCCGCAAACTGGCCGATGAAGGCGAAGTTCTTGACACCGTCCGGCACGACTTTAGGGCGATCCGTACCGTTGCGCGTCAGGAAAAATGCGGTGATAAAGGGCATCATGCACGGACGTGTGATGGCACCGGTTGCGGCCATCTCGTCGATCTCGTTCAGTGGCACTCCCATGTGAAAGAGCCACTCCTGGGTGATCTCTTCGCCCGTGCAATCGCGCATCGGCTTCTTCACATAATCGCCGGGCCTGTCGGTGAAGAGAGCATAGAACCACACGACGGTCTGATCCGGTGGCTGCTGCTTGAAGTGCGGCTGACGATTGACCGTCCAGCTGAGCAGCCACGACGAATCGCGCACGCTGACGATGCCGCCCGTGACCACCTTGCCGGAGCGCGTCGGCCGCTTTGCGATCTTCTCGATGTATGCGGGAATGCGTGCGTCCAGCGTTGTGATCGAAGCGGAGGCCCACTGCGACTCCTCCGGCCTCATGCAGAACTTGTCGGGACGGCCGAAGGATGGGTCTTGTGCCGCGATGTTGCGCCACAGATGCCAGCTTCCGCCATCGTGCACAATCGGGTCGAACTTCGCCGGTGTGTGATGGTCGCCCCACTCGGAGTTCTCTACCAGTGAGCCATTGGTGACGAAGACGAGCTCGTTTTCTGTGAGGTCGAGTCCGCCGACTTTGCCTTCGTGAATCCAGTCGATGCGTTTTGCGACCTTCTTCTCCGGCGTGATGTCGAAGACCACGTTCATCACCTGCGTGTCGAACTGCACCTTGACGCCCTGCTTCTGCAGCCAGTTGATCAGCGGAAGCACCAGCGACTCATACTGGTTGAACTTCGTAAACTTCAGCACGCTGAAGTCGGGCAGGCCCTCGATGGCATGGATGAAGCGCTGCACGTAGAGCTTCATCTCGAGCGCCGAGTGCCACTCCTCAAAGGCAAACATCGTCCGCCAGTAGAGCCAGAAGTTGGACGCGAAGAAGTCCTTGCCGAAGACCTCGTTGATGCGCTTGTCGTACAGCTGTTCGGGAAGCGCCAGCACCAGCTCGATGATCTCCTTGCGGGCCTTTCCGGTCAGCGTGAAGTCCGCGCCCGTCTTGGCGTCCTGGCCCTGCTCGATGGTGGCGCGCTGGAGCGAGTAGTTCGGGTCGTCCTTGTTCAGCCAGTAGAACTCGTCCAGCACGGACGCGCCCTCCACCTCGAGCGAAGGGATGGAGCGGTACAGGTCCCACAGGCACTCGAAGTGGGCTTCCATCTCGCGGCCGCCGCGAATGAGCCATCCGGTCTCGGCGTTGCCTGCGCCGTCGAGAGCGCCGCCGCTGATCTTCGATGCTTCCAGAATCGTGATGCGGTCGCCCGGCATCTGGCCGTCGCGGATCAGAAATGCCGCAGCTGCCAGCGAGGACAGACCTCCGCCCACCAGGTACGCTGACTTTTCCTCGACTCCCGCAGGTTTCCGCGGACGAGCAAACGCCTCGTAGTTTCCCTTGCTGTAGTACATGAAGGACCTCCGGTTGCTCGGAACATGGAAGTGGTTCGAGCGGCGCTACGCGCAGTTCAGGTATACCTCATGCGAGTGTATGCGGCATGATCCTGATTCGAAAAGTCCAGAACACACCATGAAGGTGTCCTCAAAGCTGGCTTTTGGCGGTTGTGCGGAAGAAAATCGTCCGGAGAAACGCTCGCGTATCTGCCGATGGGCAGGAGTGACACGCGTTGTTCAGGTAAGTATATTGGCTTGGTCGGGCAACAGGCTTCGGTGACGGGGCATTTTGCGAGAGCGGGAGAGAAGAGTGACGATACGGTGGCTAGGGATTATGCTGCTTAGCATGACGATGGCGGCACAGGCACACGCAGAGGTTTCAAAGGCATCGTTCGGCAAGATGCCGGATGGTACGGCGGTGGACATCTACACACTGAAGAGCGACGCGATTGAGGCGAAGATTACCACCTTCGGCGCGCGCATTGTGTCCATTAAGACGGCGGACAAGGCCGGCAAGGTGGACGATGTCGTGCTTGGCTACGACACGCTCGACGGCTATCTCGCCGACAAGAAGACCTACTTCGGCGCGGTGGTGGGCCGCTACGGCAACCGCATCGCGCACGGCAAGTTCACGCTCGACGGCAAGACCTACCAGGTGCCGAAGAACAACGACGACAACTCGCTGCACGGCGGCACGGTGGGCTTCGACCAGCATGTCTGGACGGCGAAGGAGATTCCCGCAGGCGTGGAGATGACGCTGGTGTCGAAGGACGGCGACCAGGGCTATCCCGGCACGCTGACCGCCCATGTTCGCTACACCGTGCATCACAACGCGCTGCGCATCGACTACAGCGCCACGACGGATAAGGATACGGTGGTCAACCTGACCAACCACTCCTACTTCAACCTCGGCGGCCTGGGCAGCGGAACGATCCTCGACGAGGAGATCATGCTGGCGTCGGATAAGTACACACCCACGGACGCGGGGCTGATCCCCACCGGCGAGCTGGCGACGGTCGAAGGCACGCCGATGGACTTCCGCAAGTCGACCGTGATCGGCAAGCGCATCAACGACGACTTCGAGCAGTTGAAGAGAGCTGGCGGCTACGACCACAACTGGGTGCTGCGCGGGGCGACCGGCGAGACCAAGACCGCGGCGAAGGTTCACGATCTGAAGACGGGCCGTGTGCTGACGGTGACGACGACGGAGCCGGGCGTGCAGTTCTACACCGGCAACTTCCTCGATGGCAGCTTCCACTCCAACGGCGTGACGTTCAGCAAGCGCACCGGCCTGTGTCTGGAGACGCAGCACTTCCCGGATTCGCCCAATCATCCGTCGTTTCCGACGACGGAGCTGAAGCCGGGCGAGGCGAGGCACTGGACCACGACGTTTACCTTCACCACCGAGAAATAAAGCACGGGAAATAAAGGCACGAGTATGAACAAGGTCGTCGAGTCGGCGGATGTTGCGGTAGCGGACATCCTGCCCGGCTCGACGATTATGCTTGGCGGCTTCGGCCTGTGCGGCATCCCGGAGAACCTGATTGCGGCGCTGGTGAGGCGCGGCATCACCGGGCTGCATACCATCTCCAACAACATGGGCGTCGACGGCTTCGGTATGGGGCTGATGCTGGAGGCAGGCATGATCGCCTCGCACATCGGCAGCTACGTGGGCGAGAATCGCCGCCTGGAGAAGCTGGTGATCGCCGGTGAGCTCGACCTGACGCTGGTGCCGCAGGGCACGCTGGCCGAGCGCATCCGCGCGGGCGGCGCGGGCATTCCGGCCTTCTATACGCCGACCGGGCTGGGCACGATCGTCGCCGAGGGCAAGGAGACGCGCGAGATCGACGGACGCAGCTATGTGATGGAGACCGCTCTCAAGGCCGACGTGGCGTTGATCAAGGCATGGAAGGGCGACCGGCTCGGCAACCTCGTCTACCGGCGCACGGCGCGCAACTTCAACCCGGTGATGGCGACGGCGGCGAAGCTGACCATCGTCGAGGTGGAGGAGCTGGTGGAGCCCGGCGAACTCGACCCGGATGCAATCGTCACCCCGGGCATCTACGTAAAGCGCATCATCGTCGGCGAGCACTATGCGAAGCCCGTGGAGTCGCGCTTCATCGCGGAGATGAAGGCGAAGCAGCAGCCGGGAGGCGTCGCATGAACGCCAAGGAGTTACGCATAAGCCCGAAGGAGTTAATTGCGCGGCGCATCGCTCGTGAGGTCCAGGACGGCTTCTACGTGAACCTCGGCATCGGTCTGCCGACGATGATCGCGTCGTATCTTCCTGCGGGCATCGATGTGGTCTTTCAGTCGGAGAACGGCATGCTGGGTGTGGGGCCTCCGCCGGACGAGGCGACCACCGATCCCGACCTGGTCAACGCCGGCAAGCAGCCGGTGACCGAGCTTCCCGGCTGCGCCTACTTCGGCAGCGAGCAGTCGTTCGCGATGATTCGCGGCGGCCACATGGACATGAGCGTGCTTGGCGCGATGCAGGTGGACGAGCTGGGCAACCTCGCCAACTGGATGATCCCCGGCAAGATGGTCAAGGGCATGGGCGGAGCGATGGACCTGGTCGCCGGAGCGCGCCGCGTGATCGTCGCGATGGAGCACACGACCAAAGAGGGCGAGCCGAAGATCCTGCATCACTGCACGCTGCCGCTGACCGGTATGGGCGTGGTACACGACATCGTCACCGAGCTGGGTTGGATCGCGGTGACGAAGGATGGCTTGCTGCTCACCGAGATCGCCGAGGGCGTCACTCCCGACGAGGTGCGGAGCAGAACCGAGGCGAGGCTGCAGGTATCGCCGGAGCTGAAGCGCATGACCGTGGAAGGAATAAGCGCAGCCTGATTTTTATTGAAGCGAGTGTGTCGCGGCGGACCTGATAGTCAAGCGAGGCTGCGCGGATGAGGCGTAGCCTCGCTTGCAGGCGAGTCCTAGTACGGCAGCGAACCGAGCCGCGAGAGCAGGACGGTCTCGGCGCGGAAGAGCAGCCAGTCGGGGTTGGTGGAGATGCGCAGCAGGTTGGTGGGCTGCATGTGCTCCGGCGTGTTGACGCCGCCATAGAAGGAGAAGCCGACGTTGTAGCCCAGCTCGCGCGTGATGCGTTCTGTGTGCTCATCGAAGGCGCCGCGAATGCCGACCGGGTAGGCGACCGAGGTGACGGGCGCGCCGATGTTCTCTTCGATGACGCGCTTGGACTCGGCCAGCTCCCAGTGCTGCTCCTCGGGCGTCAGCTGGCCCAGCAGGCGATGCGTCTGCGTGTGCGAGCCGATGGTCATGCCCGCCGCGCGCATCTCGCGGGCCTCCTCCCAGGTGATGAAGCGGCGGCCGACGTGGGGAAGCTCGCATCCAGCCTGCTCGCGCAGCTGCTCCAGCAGGATGTTGCCGTCGTGGTTGGAGGGCAGCTTGTAGTGGCGCAGCACGGCGACGATGGCGGCCTCGCGGTCGGTGCCGATGGTGACGGTCAGCGGCGCGGGATAGGTGAGGCTCAGCGATGTTCGCGCCGTGTTGCGGACGAGGTATGCGATCTCATCCCACCAGGGCACGGTGGCCGTGCCGACGTACTCGGGCACCAGGAAGAAGCTGCCGGTGCAGTCGTTGGCCTTGAGGATGTCGAAGGTGGTGCGGTAGTCGTTGACGTAGCCGTCGTCGAAGGTGAAGGCCACGTGCATGCGCGTCAGCTTCTGGCGCCCGGCGGCGATGGCCTCCAGCTCCTCGCCGCCGATGACGCTCAGATGACGCTTGAAGTACTTGACCTGCCGATCGAAGGCGTCGGCGGAGGCGCTGAAGATGGCGCGGTCGAAGCGGGATGCGGCGGCGTTACCTACGCGGTGGTGCGTGACGATGAGCAGGCCGGGTTTGGAGCGCATGTGCTCCAGCAGGGAGAGGGCCCCGGTGCGGCGCAGTGCTTCGGCGGCGAGAGATCGTTTCGACATGCTGTGTATGAGGGTAATCGATGCGGAAGGGTTGGGGCGACGCTCGCCAGCATCCTCCCGGAGCGAAGCGACTCGCTCTCAAGGGCTTGCTGCCGACATCAATGTTGAGAAGGACTCGCGTCGTTGGGGCAAACCATGCATCGGCTATTCGGAGGATTGTTTTGCAGCTCAGGATCCCGGAGGCTCACGGAAGGGTTCTACTGCAATGCGCTCGTAACGAACCTCCAGGACCGTCAGAAGTTCTTTGCCGCCCGGCGCATCGAGAACGACGCTGTCTCCCTCAGCCGACCGCATGAACGCGCGGCCCAGGGGCGACTCCCAGCTGACGTGGTTACGGTCGAGGTCGATCTCGTCGGTGCCGACGATGCTCACCTCCCGCTCCACGCCCGCGGCGTTGGCATAGAGCACCGTGGCACCGAAGTACACCTTCGACGCCCGCAGATCCGATCGCGGAGCCTCGGGATCGACGACCTCGGCGGCTTCGATTCGCTTGGAGAGAAAGCGAATCCGCCCATCGATCTGCCGCAACCGGCGTTTGGCGTACTGGTAGTCGGCGTTCTCGCTGCGATCACCATTGCTGGCCGCCCACGCGACGACCTCCGCCACAGCCGGGCGGTCCTTGAAGAGCAGAAACCGGTGCTCCTGCTTCAAGCGCTCCAGTCCAGCGGGCGTAATGTAGTTTTTGACCTGCACCGCCGGCGAGTCGTCCTGCGGCCTTCTGGTAAACCCTTTACGCATCTCGTTATTATCCCAGCCCGAATGCCAGCGGCCCTATAAGAGCATGCGTTAGGATGCGTTTCTTCCGGGAACGGCGTTTATGAGGATTCATGTGCCGACGTCAGCTCAATATTGTTCGATGAGTGCGTTGGTCTGATATCGTCATTTTGAGCTGGCTGTCGTAGAACTCACTGACTGACATGGATCTACTTGAAGTCGCAGAGGATCGAGGGTGGTCAACTTTTCCCGGTGTCAACGGGTCGTCTGACCTAATGAGACTAGCCATGAGTCTGGGCAAGCCGGTCGAGAACGCTCGCCACGAACTGATCAGTGAGCTGCGGGTAACGGCAAGTGCCAAGGCTCGGCAACTGACCTTGAGCGCTACCTTTGGCACAGGAGCTTTTCCGCTGCACACTGACACCGCATTTTGGCCAACTCCAGCTAGGTTCCTCGTTATGTTGGCAGAGGGAGACCTCAGACGCACGACTCCCATTTGCGCAATGAGAAAAATCCTAGACTCAGGCGGGGATAACTTGTTGCGATTGATTGAGAAGTCCGTCTGGATTATCAGAGGGAAAGACGGAAGCCACTACGGGCAGATGACCCTGAGCACAAAGGGTGTCCGCTCAGGCGTCAGATTTGACCAGCAGTGCATGAAGCCCGTCAATGCCTCTGCGAGAGATGTGGCGGCTTACTTCGACACGGGCGACCGCGCGGTCCCCATCGAACATCTGGAATGGAGACCGCACACAGCGGTAGTGATCTCAAATTGGCATGCTCTACATGGCAGGGGAGTACAACCTCCAAACGAACAGGAACGAACCTTACGACGAATTTACGTGGAGTAATTGATGATCTGGGAACGTGATCCCCTGTGGGCAAAAGCAAAGCTTTTCTTCGAACGGGCTTCTGAACAACCTGCTGATGACCCTCAGTATGGTCTCTGGTGTTCGCTTGGGCTTGAGCTTCTCGCTCGCGCCGCGCTGGCCGCGGTCAGCCCCACCTTGTTGGCCGAGCCCGATCCAAACCATCAGTACCTATTGCACGCTCTGGGTGTGGGGCCAAAGATGTCCTCTCCGGTCTCACTTGGAGCATCCAAAGTTTTTGCGCTTTGCCAAAGCCTTTTTCCAGGGTTCACCAAAGAAGATTTCGTTTCATCAATGGCACTGATAAACCGCCGGAATGCCGAACTGCATTCTGCCGAAGCCGCCTTCGACAATTACCCGTCCAAGCAGTGGCTTCCAAGTTTCTATCATTCTTGTTCGTCCCTTGCTGCCGGACTAGGAGAAACGCTAGAAACCTTGTTTGGGGCTGAACAAGCACGGATCGCCAGTGACATCCTGAAACAGTCCAAAGAAGGCGCAGAAAGTCGAGTAAAGAACTTCATTGCAGCTCATAAGAAGGTCTTCGAGGCAAAGTCCGATCTTGATCGCATTGCTGCTACGCAGGCTGCTGCGCTGCAAACAGTCCAATTGGTCACCGAGCGTCACCACAAGGTGAGCTGTCCGGCCTGCGGATCAGACGCCACGGTTGAGGGAGACCCATTTGGACCTGAACAGCTGGATCATGAAAACGGCGAGATAGTCGTACGCCAATCGGTCTCACCTCGCATATTCTCCTGCAAGGCATGTGGATTGAAGCTCACAGGCTACGTGGAGCTAGATGTTGCCGATTTGGGTGGCACATACACGAGAAGAACGACCTTCTCACCTGAAGACTATTACGGCCTTATCGATCCGGAAACTGCCGATATGTCGGAGTATGGCGAACAGTACATGCGAGATATGGCAGAAGAATACGACAACGAGTGAGGCTTACTGGCGCAAACAATGACAGTCGAGGTCCCCCAACTGCGACGACAGTAAGTGCAAAATCGTCGATGCACTAATCAGATCGAGAGTAGAAAAAACCTTCGACTGTCTCGATCAGGCCAATGCCTTGGTTACGGCGTTTCCGCTGAAGTGCAATTTCATCGTGATGGCTTGATTCGAAATCGCTGAGGCGAGTGGTGCTCAGTCCAGCTTGCGCAGCAAGCCCATCACGCGCAGCAGGGTGCCTGCGGCGACGCGGGCGCAGCCTTTGAGCGTCTGCAGGGTGGGCTTCATGTCGTGGCGGTCGAAGTCGAAGTAGGCCAGCTTGCCGGAGTAGGTCGTGCGCACCTGCTGCCAGGTGAGCAGACCCTTGTCGATGTAGCGCGGAATGGCGGGGATGTCGCGGCGCAGGACGACGTGGCGGAAGTTGAAGCGTGAGGCGACGAGCGGTTCGACGTGCTGGCCGATCAGGTCGAGGTAGTGCAGCCAGCCGATCTCGACCCCGGCGTAGGGTGCGGCGTCGGCGGTGACGGAGTAACGCGGGTTGGCCTCGATCAGGCGGACGACACCGTCGCGGGTATCGCGCTTCACCTCGATCTCGCAGATGCCCACGTAGTTTGCGCCGCGCAGGAACTTGTCGCAGAGCGTGGCGATCTCTTCATCCACCACCGGCTCGACGATGGAGCCGGAGCCGAAGAGGATGGGATGTGCGCGCAGTTCGTGTACCACGCAGTAGCCGATGCGGCCGCGAGCCTGCGCCGTAGACGGAGAGATAGCAATACTTCGCGTCGTCGCCGCCGGCGATGATCTCCTGCACGACGGCCTCGGGACGCAGCGGCTCGGCGAGGGCGTAGTCGGCCATGAGCGATGCGGCGTCGTCGGCGGTGATCAGCTTGAGGCCGCGCAGCTTGTGGCCCTCGGGCAGGGCATCCCACTCGCGCTGATGGCGCGGTTTGATGAGGCAGGGAAAGCGCGCGGTGGCGCAGAAGGCGGCGAGGTCGCCGCTGGATTGCACGTAGGCGGTGCGCGGGATGGGCAGGCCGTGCTCGGCGGCCAGCGCGTACTGCTGCTCCTTGGTGGCGAGCGCAGCCTGTGTTGCGATGGAGTCGCGCGAGAAGATGTAGTGCCCGGCGAGGCGGTCGGCGTGGCGGCCCAGCGCGGAGACGAAGATGTCGGCGGCGGGGATGATGACGGCTTTGCCGCCCAAGCCCTCGGCGAGACCGATCATGAAGCGCACCCACTCCTCGGGATGCGTGTCCGGGTTGGGGCAGAGATGCGATTCGCCGTAGCTGGAGATGAAGCCTTCGTGGCTGGCGTCGCAGTCGATGCCGACCGTGCGCACGCCGTGACGCAGCAGGTCGCGCATCAGGTTGAGGCCGGTCTGAAAGACGCTGGCGACGACGACGGGAGGCCAGCCGGGTTGGACGCGGTCGGGGGTCACGGGACAGGGTCCGTTGCGGCAGAGTCCGTTGTGGATACAGTCGTCATCGGCGTGCTCAGGATATCAGTTGACGGTGCAGAGGAGCGTATGCCGTCCGTGGCGGCGCTGGTCCCACGCTACGGCTGCTTCGAGCGCTCCTTGATGCTCTTGGCCAGGCGCTCGATCTCCTGCGCCTTCTTGACGACGGAGACGGAGAGCGTGTCCTTGTTCGATTTATCCACCTCAGCCTTCAGCTCCTGCGTCAGCTTGTAGAGCTTTTCGGTGTCGGCCTGCAGATCGGCCTTGCGCTTCTCCGCAGGCGTCATCGGCGCGGCGGGAGCGCTCTCCGCCGCCGCCGGTTTTGCTGCATCGTTTGTCGAAGACTGGGAGAGAGCGGAAAGCGTAAGCGGAAGAAGAAGGATGGCTGTGCCGACGAGTTTTGAGGGGTAGACCACGAAACCGCACCGTCCTGATTGCAGCATAGGGCCCGATGCGACGATTCAAACAGATTCCGGGGAGCGGCGTCCAGAGGAAGTGTGAGCGCCCGACGCAGATTCATCGGGCGCTCACAGGGTGATCCGTCTCTATCTCGTGACTAGCCCTTGACGGTGGTTCCGGTGAGGTCCTCGAGCAGCCGGATGGAGCCACAGATGTCGTCTTCGCCGTAACCCTTGGCGATCGCCGCGCGCAGCATCTGCGCCGAGAGCGCGGTGATGGGGGCGGGTACATTCTGTTCGCCGGCGTGGTCGAGCATCAGCTGCATGTCCTTCTCCAGCCACTTCACCGAGAAGTTGGTGGAGAAGTTGCGCTTGAAGACCATCGGAGCTTTGACCGAGATGAAGGTCGACTTCGCCGCGCTGTTGTTGAGGATGTCGAGCATCTGGTTGGGATCGACGCCGGACTTGACGGCCAGCACCATGCTTTCGTTGAAGGCCTGCAGCAGCGAGCCGAGGATCATGTTCTGCGAGAGCTTGGCGCTGAGGCCCATGCCCGCCGCGCCGCAGTAGTAGAGCAGCTCGCCCATGTTCTTGAAGAAGGGCTCGACCTTGTCGAAGATCTCCTTCTTGCCGCCGATCATGAAGGTCAGCTTGCCGTTCTCGGCCCCGGCCTTCGATCCGGTGCAGGGAGCGTCGAGGAACTCGATCCCCTTCGCCGCGAGAGCCTCGCCGATGCGCTTGCTCTCGGACGGAGAGACGGTGCTGCAGTCGACGATGATGGTGCCCGGCTTCGCCTGTTCAATGAGGCCGTCCTTGCCGAGGATGACCTCGCGCGACATGGCGGTATCGCCCACGCAGAGGAAGATGATGTCGCTCGCGGCGGCGACCTCGGCTGGTGTGGCTTTGGGCTTGCCGCCCGTAAGCTTCTCGGCCTTGCCTGCGCTGTAGGACCAGAGCGCGACGGTGTGTCCGGCGTCGATCAGGTGTTGAGCCATGGGGCCGCCCATGATGCCGAGTCCCAGAAATCCAAGGTTTGCCATGCGGTGTGTCATCCCTTCCATTGCTGCTGGTTCGAAAGCTAGTGCTTCCTGGTTCGAAGCTGCTTGTGATTGCCGTGCGCTAGTAGTGCGAAAGATAGGCGTAGGCCAGCGCGATACCGCCTGTCACCATGATAAGCAGGATGCTGTGGCGCAGGGTAAAACGGAAGAGGCGCACCTGCTGCGCCTCCGTCAATCCGGTGGAGGCCGCGGCGACGGCGATGGTCTGCAGGCTGATCATCTTGCCCACCACGCCGCCTGCCGAGTTGGCCGCCGCCATCAGTACAGGCGAGAAGCCGAGCCGGGTGGCGGTGATCACCTGCAGGTTGCCGAACAGGGCGTTCGACGAGGTGTCGGAGCCGGTGAGGAAGACGCCGATCCAGCCAAGAACGACGCTGAAGAAGGGGAAGAGTACGCCGGTGGCGGCGAAGGCGAGGCCCAACGTCGCGGTGGCTCCGCAGTAGTTCATCAGGAAGGCCGTGGCCAGGACGGAGCTGACGGTCGCCACCGGCAGCCGCAGCTGACGCACGACGGAGCCGAGGACGATCAGAAAGTCGTAGAACGGCATGCCCAGCGCGACGACGGAGAGCAGCGTCGCGGCCATGCACGCGGTTCCGGCTGCGGCCAGCCAGTTGAGGGTGAACAGTGCGTGATACGGCGCCTCGGTGGCGACGATGGGCGGCATGCGATGCACGACGTCATGCAGGCCGGGCCAGCGGAGGACGACGGTGGCGCGATTCAGCAGCTTCTGCAGCGGCTCCCACCCCCACAGCAGCACGCAGCCGACGACGAAGGCATACGGCATCCAGGCGCGCAGCACCTCGGAGAGCGGATAGTCGGGCAGGATGCGCTCTTCGATGACGAGGCTGGTGCCGTCGCCGTCGCTGCCACGGCGGGAGAAGTAGTGCAGCATGGCCACGTGGGCGATGGGTGGCTCGGTCTCGTCGGGCGCGGTAAGCCGCAGGTAGACGATCAGTACGCCGAGCGTCAGCAGCGCGGCCAGCAGATCGGTGAGCGCCGGGCCGATGAAGGTGGCGATAAAGAACTGCGCTCCGCCGAAGACCACGCCCGACAGTAGCGCGGGGACCCATACGCCGCTCAGCGAGGTGATGCCGCCGACGGCGAGGATCATGTACGCCGGGATGATGAGTGCGATGGGAGTGCAGATTGCAGCGATGGCGGCGCTGAGCTTGTCGAGCGGAAGGCCGGTGGTTCCGGCGAGGGTGTAGACGGGGATGCCGATCGATCCGAAGGCCACCGGTGTGGTGTTGGCCAGCAGGCATAACGCAGAGGCGGCGAAGGGCGAGAAGCCCAGGCCGATCAACATGGTCGACGCGATGGCGACCGGCGTGCCGAAGCCGGAGGCGCCTTCGAGGAAGCCGGCGAAGGTGAAGGCGATCAGCAGGGCCTGCAGGCGCGGGTCGGGTGTCAGGCGGCCGATGGAGTCCTTGATGACTTCGAAGCGGCCCGTCTCGACCGTGACGCGAAACAGCGTGATGGCCCAGAAGATGATCCAGCAGATAGGGAAGAGGCCGAAGGCCGCGCCATAAAATGCCGCGCTGACCGCGGCCCCCGCGGGCATGTGATAGCCGCCGATGGCGAGCGCAAACGTAACGGCCAAGCCGCAGAGACCCGCCAGCCACGCGGGTTTACGCATTACGCCGAGCAGCAGCAGCATGGTGAGGATCGGCAGCGCCGCCAGCAGGCACGAGAGGCCAGGCCCAAGGCCAAAGAGGAGGTAGGTCTGTTGCCAGGTCAACGACGGATCTCCGATGGTGTTGGTTTGTGGTGCTCTCGTGCAGGCGTGGCGAGAATCGCAGACATTCTATGGAGTCCGTCGTACAACGGTCAAAGCGAAGTGGGCGAAGGTGCTGCGTTTTCACTAGAATCGTGGGCGAAGGAAGCGAATGATGCAGACGACGATTGCATTTGGAAGGACGGGGCTCACGCTGGAGCTTCCCGAGGGGCCACGATACAAGGTACTGCGCGCGCGGTCGGCTGCGCCGATTGGCGATGTCGCCGCCGCGCTGGAGGCTGCGCTCGATGCGCCCATCGGCTCGGATTCTCTGGCGGATCTGGCGAAGGGCAAGAAGACGGCGGCGATCTCGGTCTGCGACATCACGCGGCCTGCGCCGAACGCGGTGACGCTGCCGCCGCTGCTCGCGCGCCTGCACGCCGCGGGAATGCGGGCGGAAGACATTACGATCTGCATTGCCACGGGGCTGCATCGCGAGGCGACCGAAGCGGAGCTGAAGACGATCCTGGGGCCGGAGATCGCGGCGAAGTACCCGATCGTCAATCACGATGCGAAGGACTGGACGGCGCATCGCGATCTCGGCGAGACGCGGCGCGGTACGCCGGTGGCGGTGCATCGCAGCTTCTTCGAGGCAGACCTGCACATCACGCTCGGCTTCATCGAGCAGCACCTGATGCTGGGCTTCTCCGGCGGTCGCAAGCTGATTGCGCCGGGCCTCGCGGCGCAGGAGACCATCAAGGTCATTCACTCGCCGCGCTTCATGCGCGAGGCGCTGGCGACCGAAGGCTCCATCGAAGAGAATCCGCTGCACGCGGAGCTGCTGGAGATTGCGCGGATGGTGCGGCACGACTTCATCCTCGACGTGACGCTGACGCACGAGCGTGAGATCTCGGGGATCTTCGCCGGCGATCCGGTCGAGGCGCATGCGGCGGGCGTGAGGTTTCTGCGCGAGACCTCGCTGGAGTCGCTGCCCGAGCCGGTGGATGCCGTGATCACGAGCGCAGCGGGCAATCCGCTGGACCTGACGTTCTACCAGACGATCAAGGGCATCACGGCGGTGCAGCATATCGTGAAGCCGGGTGGAAAGATCCTGGTGATGAGCGCGTGCACGGAGGGCATCGGCTCGCCGGAGTTTGCGGAGAAGCTGCGCAACTACAGCGGCCCGCAAAATTATCTCGATGCGATTCGCGATACGCCGGTGATCGCCGATCAATGGCAGCTGGAGAAGATGGCGATGGTGGAGCTGAAGCATCCGCTGCTGGTCTATGCGCCGGGCACGCGGACTGACGAGCTGGGCAGCCTGGGGGCGGCGAGCTTTGCCACGCCCGAAGACGCCATGCGTGCGCTGGTGGCGGGGCTGGGTTCCGAGGCGACGGTGGCCGTTGTGCCCGATGGGCCGTATGCCTTTGCGCGGGTGACTGCTTGAGCGAGCTTCGTGCCGTCGCCGAGGCGATCTTTCGTGAGTCGCTGGAGGCGTGCTCGCTGGAGCAGGCCTTTCGCCGCAAGGTGCGCGCTGTCTCGCACGATGTGCTGGAGCTTGAGGGCGGAGGCGCGGTCGATCTTGCAGGAGTGAAGCGGGTGCTGATCGTCGCGATGGGCAAGGGCGCGGCGACGATGCTGCGCGGCCTGATGAGTTACGCGGCGGTAACGGATGGCCGCGAAGGGACCGGCGATGGCCGCGAGGTGAGCGGCGTGCTGATTGCGCCGGTGCGGCCTGACGATCTGCCCGATGGTGTGACGTACTTTGCGGGCGGGCATCCTTCGCCGAACGCGGCTTCGATGGAGTCGGCGCGCGCGGTGCTGTCGCTGCTCGAAGCTCATCGTGACGATGCTTCAGCCTTCTGCTTCTTTCTGATCAGCGGCGGAGCCTCGGCGATGATGGAGTTGCCGCTCGATGCTTCCATCGGCCTCGATGAGCTGGTCGGCTTTCATCGCGCGCTGGTGCACAGCGGAGCCTCGATTACGGAGATCAACTGCGTGCGCAAGCACTTTTCGGCGGTGAAGGGCGGCAGGCTGGCGCTGGCTGCGGGGGCGATGCGCAGTGTAACGTTCGCAGTGTCGGATGTTCCTGCGGGACGACTGGACGTGCTGGCCTCGGGGCCGACGCTGCCCGACCTGTCGACGGTCGAAGAGTGCAGGGAGATTCTCGCCCGCTACGATCTTCTGCCACGATTTCCGGAGCGCGTGCGGGAGTTCTTTCTGTCGAAGCTGGTGGAGTCACCGAAGCCGGGCGACTTTGATCCGCAGGTCTATGCGCTGCTCTCGTCGGACGACCTGGCGGCTGCGGCGAAGGCCGCGGCGGAGCGTCGCGGGTTTCATGTCGTCATCGATAACAGCTGCGATGACTGGGAGTACGACGGTGCGGCGGACTATCTGCTGGAGCGTCTGCGCACGGCGGATGGCAAGCGTGTGTGCGTGATCTCCGCGGGCGAGGTGACGGTGCGCGTGCCTGCCTTAGCCGAGGGGCAGGGCGGGAGGAACTCGCACTTCGCCTTGTACAGTGCGTTGAAGCTGCGGGAGGGCGAGGCGGTGTTGTCGGCTGGTTCGGATGGCATCGACGGCAACAGCCCTGCGGCGGGTGGTGTAGTCGATCGCGGCGTGATTGCCGGTTGTGAGGCTGACGCGCGTGCGGCGCTGCAGAACTTCAGCTCGTATGACTTTCTTGCTGAAGCAGGTGCTGCGATTGTGACCGGGCCGACGGGGAATAATCTGCGTGACCTGCGGGTGCTGCTGGCGGAGCGCTGATTCCTTCTGCCGCTACGCCTTCATCCTGCGCCACATCGGATGCAGCTTGCGGTTCCAGTACATGATGAGGCCGGTGACGGCGAGCAGCGCGGGAGCGATGCCGACCAGCACCCAGAGAATGCGGACGACGATGCCGAGTGCACCGTCGCCTCCGAACGAGCCGAAGTGCACGGTGAAGAAGTACTGCACGGCGCGTAGGCCGCGGCTCGATTTCGTGGAGTCGCTGTAGTCGAGCACGCTGCCGGTGTGCGGGTCGAGCGTGACGCGGATCAGCTGCGAGTAGGGCAGCGCGCCGCGATAGTAGCCGGTGACGAAGAAGGGGCCGCCGGGCTTGTAGGGCGTTGCGAAGTAGCCTGCAGGGGCTTCGGCGGGGAGAGCGCGGCGTGCGGCATCGATGGCCTGGTCGACGGTGAGCGCGGGAAGCTTCGAGGGCGCGGGCTTCTTCGGCGCGGCCTCATCTTCGGCGGCGGCCTTACGGGGATCTTCGCCTGTTGCAAGCACAGTGATGTTGCGCACGGTTTTGGGGAAGGCAAAGTAGATGCCGGTGAAGCTGACGGCCAGCAGCGCGAGCGAGCACCAGAAGCCGACGACCGAGTGCATGTCCCAGTTGAGGCGCTTCCAGTTGAGCGTGTCGCGATGGCGATTGCGATGCAGGCGCAGGATCAGCGCTCCGGCCCAGCGTTTGACTCCCGGCCACCACAGCACGACGCCGCTAAGGCAGAGGATGAGGAGGCCGAGCGCCATCCATCCGCTGATCATGATGCCGGGCTTGCCTGCGAGCAGGTAGAAGTGCAGGTTGGTGATCCATCCCAGCACGCCGTCGAAGCGCATGCGGTCGCGCAGAATCTGGCCGCTGTTGCGGTCGAAGATGACGGCGCGATAGTTGGGGGTGGGCGGAGCGCCGCGCCTGCCCATGAGCGCGGTGACGGGCACGTTGCCCTCATCGAAGTGCTGCAGGCCCGAGACGCGCCAGCCGGGGCGGTCGGCTTCGATGCGATGCACCATCTGGTCGAGCGTGACGGTGCGCGGCGCGGTGGAGGCACGGTACAGCTCCGGCTCGGTGGCGTGCTGAATCTGCTCCTTGAAGACCAGTGCCGAGCCGCTGAGGCCGATGACGATGGAGTACAGGGCTACGACGATGCCGAGCCAGAGATGTACCTGGAAGATGACGCGGCGCAGCCAGACGCGCTGCGGAGAACGCAGCCACGAGGGCTTCGCCGCGACCTTCTCGGTTTGTGTGACGACTGTCTGCATCGTGGTTAGAAGTGCAGCTTGAGCGAGACCTGCATCGAGCGCGGGCCACCGACCTGGTAGAGCGAGGAGAGGCCGCCGAGCTGGTTGTTGAGCGTGTTGTAGGTGCGTCCGAAGAGCGACGCGCCGGTGGAGAGTGAGTTGTAGATGGAGCCGTAGATCGGGTGGTTGAAGACGTTGTAGGCTTCGGCGCGGAACTGCAGGCCGACGCGCTCGGTGAAGGGGAAGTCGCGGCGCAGGGTGAGGTCGGTCTGGGTTGCGCCGAAGCCGCGTGCGAGGTTGCGTCCCGCGTTGCCTTCGCCGGTGCCGTCGGGATCGAAGGCGTCGTAGTTGATGGCGCGGCCACCGGGGTATTGATTGCCGTAGACGTACAGCGGCTTGCTGCGGTCGTAGTTGGGGTGGAAGCTGATGGAGGTGCCGCTGGAGGTATCCTGCGTCGCCGCGCGCAGCACGTCGACCGGCAGCGCGGTGCGTGCGGAGATGCGTGCATCGGCCGACCAGTGCTTCAGCACGTAGCTGGCGAGCGCGTTGTTGTAGTGGCCGCCGATGTCGTAGCTGAGCGCCGCCTGAAAGCTTTGGCGGATGTCGTAGTCCGAAGGGCCGCGCTCCAGCTCGTAGACGGTGAAGTTGGTGGTCGCGGAGTCGAAGCCGTGCGCCCAGGTGTAGGAGATCAGCGCCTGCAGGCCGTGCGAGAGCTTGCGGTCGAAGCGTGCCTGCAGCGCGTTGTAGTCCGACGTGGCCGCGTTGTTGGTGATGTAAAGGCCCTTGCCCTGGCTGAACGCGGTGTTGCCGTATGCCTCGGGGTGATAGAAGCGCTGCACCAGCAGGCGTCGCCCGGCGCTGGCCACGTAGTTGACGGTCAGCGACTGCCTGTCGCCGAGACCCTGCTCGATGGCGAGGTTCCACTGGCCGGTGTAGGGCTGCTTCAGGTTGGGATCGTAGGCGTAGATGGGAGCGTTATACGGCGCGTTTGCGTTGGGCGTGGGCGCGGCCTGCACCTGTTGCAGCGTCGCCGGGAAGGGCGCGGTGTAGCTGGCGAAGCCGGTGGTGCCGATGCCGTAATAGCCCTGCGCGCTAAGCGCGGTGCCGGTGTCGTAGAAGAGGCCGCCGCCGACGCGCAGCGTGGTCTCATAGCCGGGATTCTGGTGAATCTGGTAGGCGATGCCGATGCGCGGAGCGAAGTTGCCGTAGGTCGTCTTCCACAGCGCCGTGCCCTTGGGAGCGGCCGTGGTGGTGGCGAGATCGGTGATCTGGTTGACGGTGTACGGCGTGTTGCCGTTGGCGTCGGTCGGCGGCGGGTTCAGGTCCCAGCGCACCCCGGCGGAGATGCTGAGGCGGTCGGTGGCCTTCCACTCATCCTGCACGAAGGCGGAGAAGTTATGCGCCAGCGACTTCATGTTGACGTTCTGCGTGTAGACGTAAAGGCCGTCGGGCGCGTTGTTGAGGACGGAGGCCTGGTTGTAGAAGAAGGCAACCTCCCACAGCGGCGGCAGCTTCTCGCTGGTGATCAGGCGGCGGTAGTCGACGCCGTACTTGAGGTTGTGACGGCCGATGGTCTGGGTCATCGAATCGACGAGGTTGAACTGGCGCTGGCGGTTGCTCTGCGGCTCGATCAGGTAGTACGGGTAGAGGCCGTAGAACATGAAGAAGGTCATCCAGTCGCCGTTGCTGAGTCCGGGCGCGGTCGAAAGAGCAACCGGCGTGGCTCCGCCGAAGTTGTCGAGGTAGCGGTTGGAGTTGTAGTCGTTGCCGGTGAGGCCGACGCGAAATTCGTTGGCCATCGAGGAGGTCAGCACGGCATCGGCGCCGAAGACGAAGGTCTTCACGTTGCGGATGGTGTTATTGACCTGCGAGAGCGAGCTGGCCTGTCGTGAGAGGCTCTGCGAGGGCACATCGCTGTAGCGGCCGAAGATCTTGAAGCGGTCGCCGAAGCTGTGGTCGATGCGGATGGAGGTCGTGTTGAGGCTGCTGGGGGCGGAGTAGCCCGAGGTGAAGTTGGCCAGACCGTTGCCGAGGTCGGCTCCGTTGGGCACAGGGAAGGCGTTGAGGAAGGGCTGCAGGGCAGCGGGTGCCGAAGTGCGCAGCGCATTGCTGGGCACGTTATAGAGCGTCGACGACTGCGGGCTGGTGAGGCGGAGGCCCTCGTACGAGAAGAAGAAGAAGCTCTTGTTGCGGCCGTCGTAGAGGTGCGGGATGCGGATGGGGCCGCCGAGCGTGCCGCCGAAGTCGTTCTGGCGCTCGGGCAGCTTGGTGGTGTCGAAGACGTTCATCGCATCGAGCACGGTGTTGCGCAGGTAGTCGAAGGCCGATCCGTGCCAGTCGTTGGTGCCGCTGCGGGTGGAGAAGCTGAACTGTCCGCCGGGGGTGCGGCCGTACTCCGCCGAGTAGGAGGAGGTGGTGGCGCGGAACTGCTCCAGAGCGTCGATCGACACGATGCTCTGCGTGGTGCCGAGAGCCGAGCCCTGCGGCGTGGAGCCGGAGAAGCCTGCGCCGGGGGTGCCCGAGGTGGAGACGGTGGCTCCGGTGTTGGCGCTGATGCCGTCGATGGTGTAGTAGTTGGCCTCGGTGCGCTGGCCGTTGACGCTGATCTCGCCCGAGGAACCGGAGCCGGCGGAGGGGACGACGGTGACGCCGGGCGCGAGCGTCATCAGGGACTGGAAGCTGCGGCCGTTGAGCGGAAGGTTCTCGACGAAGCGGTGGTCGATGACGGTGGAGACGCTGGCATCGACGGTGTTCATGGTCATGCCGCTGCCGTCGACGGAGACGGTATCGGAGGCAGCGCCGATCTTCAGCTTCACATCGCGCGTGACCTTGCCCGCCACCTCGACGGTGATGCCGGTGACGGCCTCGCTCTGAAAGCCGGAGGCGGAGACGGTCAGCGTGTAGATGCCGGGCTGGACGCTGGAGAAGACATAGAGGCCGGAGCCGTTGGTCTTTGCGGCGGAGGTGTCGGAGGTCTTCTGATTCTTGAGAGTGACGGAGGCGCCGGAGATGTTGGCGCTGGAGGTGTCGCGGACGACACCGGCGAGCTGGGCGGTCTGAGCCAGGCCAAAGGCTGCTCCCCCGATAAGGAGAAGAATGCCGAAGAAGATGCGCAGGGATTTCAAGATGTACTGCCTTTCCATACTGCTGCGACCAAAGTGATCTTCAGAACCAGACGGCTGCCGCAGGCCGCGATCCGGGAGCCGTCGCCGCGTATCGCCGAAACGATCGCCGCGTGGGGCTCAATCTCTTTTATGAATTCAATATACGACGAATTTGGTCGTGATTGGGCGATATAAGACGAATATCGTCCGATTTCGCCCGGAGGGGGATATTCCAGCGGCAGCCTTATTAAGAAAAAAGCCCCGGAGCGTTGGCTCCGAGGCTTTTGGGTAGCAGGAAATGAGGGCTAAAGGGTGTGGCATCGGGCGACGGCAGTTCGTGGCCGCTGTCAGTTGCCGCTCATCTGCATCTCGTGGATCTGGTGCTCCTGCTCGACATCGGTGCGGCGGATGACGGTGAGGCCATCGCTGCCGAGCAGGAAGGTGGTTCCCGTCTCCGGGTTCGTCACCTCGTGCTTGACCTGCCGGATGGTGGCGATCTGTGCCGGCGCAGCCGGGGTGGAGAGATCGACGACCTGGTAGTCGCGAGGTACGGCGGGAACGTAGGCGTTGTTCTGCCTGGTGCCGAGATACACCGCGTCTCCGAGAGGATGGTCGAGGCTAAGGCTGCTGAGACCGCTGTCATCAGCCAGGGGATGCAGCACCGGAGTCTTGATCTTTGTCAGATCCAGGACGGCGAGGCGGTTGTCTTTGCGGAAGCGCACCAGCGCAGCCTTGTTGCCGAGCGGCCGGACGAAGTCGAAGGCGTTCGCGCCCGTCAGACTGACGGTCGAGATGGCTTTGATGCTGGCGGGGTCGGTCACGTCGAAGACGACGATGCGGGCGCCCTGCTGCTGTTCGACATAAAGCAGCGCGCGGGCTGCGTTGTTGTAGTAGAGGAAGAGCGAGTTGCCGCCCGACTGGGCCTGCTCGGGAAGATTCTGCGGCTCGAGAACGACGATCTCGTGATGGCGCGAGTGAAGCTGGTCGGCCAGAGAAAACGGGCTAGAGATGAGTAAGAGAGTGAATGCTGCAGCGAATAAGGAGCGAATGGTCTTCATGAAGCACCTCCATGTCCTCTATGCTGCGAGCGCCGATGGCTGAAGTCGAATAAGTAGTTCTAATCGCTCATAAGACGTGGCGGAGAGGCGGGCTGCGGCTCTCATTTTCTGGCCTGTGAGAGAATTCTGTGACGAATGGTCGGATTCCGACTATTTTTCTGTTGCGGCATCTATGACGCGTGTAGTAGATCTTGTGTCACACATGATGTCGCAGCCAAAACTATCGAAGCAGGAGTTTCGGGTGATGGAGTTCCTCTGGACCTGCAAGGAGGCTTCGATCCGCGAGATTGCGGAGGCGCTGGCGATCGGCGATTCGCCCCGGAGGCCGCTTGCGTATACGACGGTGCAGACCGTGGTGTACCGCCTGGAGGAGAAGGGCGTCGTGCGGCGCAGCGGCAAGGTGGGAAACTTTCATGTCTTTGCGCCGGTGGTCTCGCGCGACAAGGCGCAGCGGCGTCTGCTCGACGATCTGCTGGGATTCTTCGGCGGCAAGGGCAAGCTGGTGATGGCGCACCTGATCGAGTCCGGCGAGCTGACGCTGGACGATGTGAAGGAAGCGGAAGGCCTGTTGAAGCAGTCGGCAAAGCGGAGGAAGCCTCAATGATGTTTCCCTTGGTCTGGAGTGCAGGATGGGCCGCAGTTCTGATGGCGCATCTGTGGCAGTCAACGATGGTGTGCGCGGCGTTATGGGGGTTGAGCCTGATGCTGCGGCGCAACGCGGCGCGGATGCGCTTCCGGTTATGGATGCTGGCCTCAGTTAAATTTCTGCTTCCCTTCAGCCTGCTGATCGCGGCTGGAGAGAGCTTCTCGGTGAAGAGAACAGCGGCGCCCGATGTGGCGCCGTTTTTTTCCATGATGATCGAAGGCCCTTCGGATGAGGTAACGCTGAAGCCGCATCAGACGGCATCTGCGGAGAGTGCTGCCGCGCACGCGAAGTCGGCGGCTGCGGTGGCGAAGCGGCAGAACATCATGCCGTGGGTTGTGCTCTTCGTGTGGGCTGCCGGCGTGTTGTGGATCTCGGCTGTGTGGCTGCGCCGCTGGCTGCAGCTGCGGGCGATGGTGCGGCGCGGAACGCCGGTCGGCGAGATGTTCGGCATGCGCGCGGTGATGGTTGCAAGTGCTGCTGAGCCCGGTGTCTTCGGAATCGTCCGTCCGGTGTTGATGCTGCCCGAGGGCGTGACGCGCAACCTGACGGCGACTCAGATGGAGACGATTGTGGCGCATGAGCTGTGCCATGTGCGGCGCAGGGACAACCTGACGGCGGCGCTGCACATGATGGTCTCTGCGATCTTTTGGTTTCATCCCCTGGTGTGGTGGATTGGGCGGCAGCTGATCGCGGAGCGCGAGGCGGCGTGCGATGAGGCCGTGCTGGAGCAGTCGCACAGCGCGATGGAGTATGCCGAGGGGATTCTGAATGTCTGCAAGTTTTACCTGGAGGTTCCTGTGACGTGTGTCTCTGGTGTTACCGGTGCGGATCTGAAGAAGCGGATCGCGCACATTCTCTCCGGCAGTACGGCGGAGCGGCTCTCGATGGCGAGAAAGCTGGTGCTGAGCGCAGCAGGCGTTCTTTCCATCGGCATTCCGGTTGCGTTCGGCGTATTGCATGCCTCGCGAAGCTATGCGCAGGCTCCGGCGAAGACGAATCCCGATGATACGTGGCAGGGTTCGCTGCATCTGCCGCAGCGTGATCTGCGCACGGTGCTGAAGATCACGAAGACGCCGGATGGAAAGCTGAGCTCTCTCTTCTACAGCATCGACCAGGGCGGCCAGCCGATCACGGTGAAGGAGACGACGTTCCAGAACAGCGAACTGAAGCTGAACGTCGAGGCGATCGACGGCGTGTACACCGGCAAGATGTCGCCGGATGGGACGACGATCACGGGCGAGTGGAAGCAGGGCGATCGTCCGCTTCCGCTGATCCTGGTGCGCGCGACGGCAGACACGGCGTGGGCGATTCCGGAGCCGCCTCCGAAGCTTCCTCCAATGGCGGAAGACGCCGATCCGAGCTTCGAGGTGGCGACGATCAAGCCGACGGCGCCGGACTTCAAGGGCAAGGGATTCGGCGGACCGCCACGCCACTTCAATACGCGGGGTACGACGCTCGAAGACATCATGGCGTTTGTGTATGGCGTGAATCCAAAGCAGATCGTCGGCGCTCCGTCGTGGGCAGAGACGGACCGCTTCGACATCACGACGGGGCAGCCGGATGCGCCGGGCGCGCCCAGCCAGAAGCAGGATAAGTTAATGCTGCGCAAGCTGCTGGAGACGCGCTTTGGGTTGAAGTATCACAAGGACCAGAAGGAGATGTCGGCCTATGTGCTGGGTGTAGCGAAGGACGGCCCCAAGATGACGAAGAGCACGGCGGACCCGCATTCGCCGCCCGCCTTCTTCTTCACCAAGCTGGGTCATCTGACGGTACGCAACGGGACGATGGAGGACGTGGTGCAGGGCTTCCAGGGCGCAGTCTTCGACCGGCCGGTGGTGAACCGCACGGGTATCGAGGGGCATTGGGATTTTTCGCTGAAGTGGACGCCGGACGAGACGCAGTTCCAGGTCTTCGGCGTGAAGATCGTGCCGGATGAGTCGGCCGATGCACCTCCGCCGATCTTCACCGCCATCCAGGATCAGGTTGGCCTGAAGCTGGATGCGACGAAGACCATGGTGGACGTGATGATGCTGGACCACGTGGAAAAGCCAAGCGAGAACTGAGTCGATGCGTGGAAAGCACGGTGGTGTGAGAGCTTGGCTTTGCCCTGCACTGCTGCTGCTGGCGCTGCATGCGTCGGCGTTTGCGGCGGAGCATCATGGACGGGTCCTCTTTCATGGGGCGCCCGTCCCCGGTGCGGTCGTGACGGCGACGCATGGGGCGCAGCAGCTCCAGACGGTAACGGACGGGCAGGGGATCTTTCAGTTTCCCAGTCTCGCAGATGGCGAGTGGACGATCCGCGTCGCGATGCAGGGCTTTGCGATGCAGGAGCAGAGCATCAAGCTGGACAAGAGCACGCTGGCGAGCAGCTTCGAGCTGAAGATGTTGTCGGTGGCGGATGTGCTGGCGCTGGCGACGATGGTGATGCCGCCGCCGGTTCCTCCTCCACTGGTGGTGAGGCCGAAAGAGAAGAAGGCGGAGACGGTCGATGCTCCCGCACCTGCTCCAACGGCGGCAGGCGGCGATGCGGAGAAGAGCGCGGATGGTTTGCTGATCAACGGCAGCGAGAATAATGCGTCGACATCGAAGTACTCGATCTCGCAGGCGTTCGGTTCGCGCAGGCCGGGGGCGAAGGGGCTTTATACGGGGAGTGTCGGCGTGCAGGTGAGTGCGTCGCCATTCGATGCTCGGCCTTATTCGGTGACGGGCCTGGAGGTGCCGAAGGCGTCGTACAACACGATCAACGGTGTGGCGACGCTGGGCGGGCCGCTGAAGATTCCACACCTGTTGCGCGATGGGCCGACGTTTTTTGTGGGTTATCAGTGGATGAGAAGCACCACCGCCAGCACGCAGTCCGGGCTGGTGCCGACGGAGGCGCAACGCGGCGGCGATCTTTCGAATACGCTGACGGCGCAGGGAACGCCGGTGAGTGTGGTCGATCCGGCGACGGGGCTGCCCATCACGGGGCCGGTACCGGTGAGCGCGCAGGCGCAGGCGCTGCTGAAGCTATATCCTCTGCCGAATCTTGCGGGGAACACGCGGTACAACTACCAGACGCAGACGCTGACCAGCCTGCACGCCGATTCGCTGCAGTCGAAGATGGATAAGAGCATCGGCCGCCGCGACCAGGTGTATGGCGGGTTTGCCTTTCGCAGCATGCGTTCGAGCAGCGAGAACCTGTTTCACTTCGTGGATGCAACGAACACGCTGGGCATCGACAGCAATGTGCACTGGTCGCATCGTTTCCCGCATCAGGTGCTGCTGGATACGGCGTATCGTTTTACGCGGCTGCGGACGCAGGTACGGCCGTTCTTTTCCAATCGCGAGAATGTCTCAAGCGATGCGGGCATCACGGGCAATGAGCAGAGCCCGGAGAACTGGGGCGCGCCGGATCTCTCGTTCTCGAGCGGCATCGCAGGGCTGAGCGAGGCGAAGAGCGCGTTCAATCGCAACCGCACGGATGCGTTCTCGATGGAAGCGACGTGGGTGCATCGCCGGCACACGGTGAGCTTTGGCGGCGATCTGCGCTGGCAGCAGTTCAACCAGTTCGGACAGGCGAATGCGCGCGGCAACTTTACCTTTACCGGAGCGGCGACGCAGGGCAGCGGCAGTACGGGATCGGACCTGGCGGACTTTCTGATTGGCGTTCCGGACGCGAGTCAGATTGCTTACGGCAACGCGGATAAATATTTCCGGCAGAGAGTCTACGACCTGTTCGTCAACGACGACTGGAGGGTACGGCCGGAGCTGACGCTGAGCCTGGGGCTGCGCTGGGACTACGGCTCTCCGATGACGGAGCTGAAGGGCAGGCTGGTGAACCTGGACATCGCGAGCGGCTTTGCGGCGGTGGCGCCGGTGCTGGGAAGCGATCCTACGGGCTCGCTGACGGGCTCGCAGTATCCGTCGTCTCTGGTGCGGCCGGACAAACGCAACTTTGAGCCGCGCATCGGGCTGGCGTGGCGGCCGCTGCCGACGACGCCGCTGGTGGTGCGCGCGGGCTATGGGATCTACGTGGACACGTCGGTGTATCTGTCGAGCGTGCAGACGATGGCGCAACAGTCGCCGCTCTCGACCAGCCTGAATGTATCGAACGGGCCGGACTGCGCGCTGACGCTGGCCGATGGATTTCACAGTTGCTCGGGGACGACCGAGAATACGTTTGCGATGGACCCGAATTTTCGCGTGGGTTATGCGCAGGTGTGGAGGCTCTCGGCACAGCAGGATTTGCCGGGATCGATTGTGGTGACGGCGTCTTACCTTGGCACGAAGGGTACCCGCGGGCCGCAGGAGTTTCTGCCGAATACGTATGCGCCGGGCGCAACGGAATATTGTGCGACGTGTCCGCGCGGGTTTACGTATCGCACGTCGAATGGAAACTCGATTCGCCATGCGTTCGATCTGCAACTGCGGCGCAGGCTGCGCGGCGGACTGACGGCGACGTTGAACTATGAGTATGCCAAGTCGATCGATAACGATTCGGCGCTGGGCGGTGCGGGATATGCGACGGCGTCCACGTCTTCTTCGTCGTCATCGGGGTCGGGATCATCGAGTTCATCCGGTGCTTTGACCACGGCATCGAGCGCCGCTGCGGCCGATATGGTCGCGCAGAACTGGCTCGACCTGCGGGCGGAGCGTAGTCGTTCGAGCTTCGATCAGCGACACCTGGTGAAGTTCACTTTTCAGTACACGACGGGCATGGGGCTGCATGGCGGCAACTTCTTCAACGGTAAGAGCGGCGCGCTGTTGAAGCAGTGGACGATCTCGTCGGTGCTGACGGCAGGAACGGGATTGCCGCAGACGCCGATCTACCTGGAGACGGTGCCGGGCACGGGTGTGACGGGCACGATTCGCCCGAACCTTACGGGCGCGGATGTCTATGCGGGCGGCGCGGGATATCACCTGAACTCGGCTGCGTTCGCCGCGCCTGGTGCGGGGCAGTGGGGCAATGCGGGGCGCTACTCGATTGAAGGGCCGGGGTCGATCACGCTGGACTCTTCGGTGGCGAGAAACTTCCGGCTGCGCGATCCGTTCACTCTCAATGTGCGAATGGATGCGACGAATGTTCTGAACCACGTGGTCTACACGGGGTGGAACGCGATCACCAACAGCACGACCTTCGGTCTGCCGACCAACACGCAGGGGATGCGCAGCCTGCAGATCAGCGGGAGGCTGCGATTCTGATGACGATGCGGCTCTCTTTTGGATGTGCGATGTTGGCGGCGATTGTGTGCGCTCCACTTGTGGACGCGCAACAGATTGGGACGAACGAGACCCAGGGCAAGGACACGACGTATACGCTCAGCGTGAAGTCGCAGCTGGTGACGGAGAGCGTGGTCGTCAAGGACAAGCAGGGCAAGTTCGTCCCGGGGCTGACGGCGAAGGACTTTGCGGTGACGGAGGATGGAGCGGCACAGACGATTCGCGTCTTCGAACGCGAGTCGCTGCCGGTGGATGCGACGCCGCTGCCGGTGACTTCGGAGGACGAGGAGAGCATTCACATCTACAAGACGCTGGGGCGTACGAAGTACGCAACGGAGGATAAGGCGAGGAGCTATAAAGATCGCCGCCTGCTGGCGTTTTACTTCGACATGACGGCGATGCCTCCGGAAGACCAGCTGCATGCGTTGCAGGCCGCCGAGAAGTTTGTGCGCACGCAGATGACGGAGGTGGATCTGGTGTCGGTGCTGCGCTACCAGGGCGGCTCGGTGGATGTGTTGCTGGACTTTACGGCGGATCGCAACAAGATTCTCAGCATTCTTGAGACGATGGTGGTGGGCGAGGGGCAGGGCTCGGCGGAAGGTGTGGACGACAGCAGCAGCGCGGATGCTGGCGCGGCCTTCGGTCAGGATACGAGCGAGTTCAACATCTTCAATACCGATCGGCAGCTGTCGGCGCTGCAGACGACGGCGCACATGCTGGAGCAGATCAACGAGAAGAAGAGCCTGCTGTATTTCTCCAGCGGCCTGCGACTGAATGGCAACGATAACCAGGCTCAGCTGCATGCGACGGTGGATGCGGCGATCAAGGCGGGGCTGTCGTTCTGGCCGATCGACGCGCGGGGGCTGGTGGCGCAGGCTCCGCTGGGCGATGCAACGCAGGGATCGTCGGGCAATTCGAGCATGTACAACGGAGGCGCGGCGCAGGCGGCGAACGATCGCCTGCAGCAGTCGCAGGACACGCTGTACTCGCTGGCGGGAGATACGGGCGGCAAGGCGTTCTTCGACAACAACGATCTTGCGCTGGGGATTGTGCGGGCGCAGCGAGCGATCTCGGACTACTACCTGATCGGCTACTACACGACGAACACGGCGCAGAACGGGCGGTTTCGCAAGATCAAGATTACGGTGCCGGGGAACCTGAATGCGAGCCTGGACTACAGGCAGGGGTACTACGCGAACAAGGAGTTCGGCAAGTTCAACGGCGCGGAGAAGGAGCGGCAGCTGGAAGACGCACTGCTGCTGGGCGATCCGATTACGGACCTGACGATTGCCATGGAGGTGAATTACTTCCAGCTGAATCGGGCGGAGTACTTTGTGCCGGTGACGGTGAAGATTCCGGGGCGCGAGCTGGCGCTGGCCAAGAAGTTCGGCAATGAACATACGGTGATCGACTTTGTGTGCGAGATCAAGGACGAGATGGGGTTGACGGTCTCGAATCTGCGCGACAACGTGGACGTGAAGCTGAGCGATGCGTCGGCGACAGAACTGGCGAAGCGGCCCATCGAGTACAGCACGGGCTTCACGCTGCTGCCGGGGCACTACACGATCAAGTTTCTGGCACGCGACGATGAGACGGGACGCATGGGGACGTACCAGGGGGTCTTCGTGATTCCCAACCTGAGCAAGGCGACGAAGCAGCTGCCGATCAGCTCGGTGGTGCTGAGCACGCAGCGCGTGGATACGAAGCAGGCGCTCTACAACACGATGAAGGGCAAGGAGCAGGCGAAGAATGACGCGGCCAATCCGCTGGTGAATGGCGACGGAAAGCTGATTCCGAGCGTGACGCGGGTGTTCCGCAGCGACCGGGAGATCGAGGTCTTTCTGCAGGCTTACTGGGGAGGTGCGACGGCTACTGCCGCAGGAGCGCAGGGGAGCAGTGCTCCTGCCCAGCCTGCGGCGGAGGCAACAAAGGTCGTGGCGTTCGTGAGCCTGTATCGCAATGGCAGCAAGGTGGTGGATGGGCAGGCGGTGCAGGCGATGGCGCTGCCGGAGAATCGCCTGGGCGCGGTGCCGATCGACCTGAAGCTTCCGCTGAGGGGCGTGGAGGCAGGCGAGTACCAGTGCCAGGTGACGGTGCTCGATCCATCGAAGGACCGGGCGGCGTTCTGGCAGGGGCCGCTGGCGATTGTGCCCTGAAGGCCGTGTCATTACTGCCCACTACGATCTGTTGGGCGTGTACGATGGAGCGCCTGGCTGATCTCCGGTTTCGCGGAACGATCCCCGGAAGGCATGTGCGGTTCTATGGGACGCTAAGCTGTGGAGTGGCATGGGCAGAGGTTTGCGAATAGCATCGATGTCACACGATGAGTAAAGAGCGAGTACTAATAGGGCGTCCTGAGTTGATGCGGCAGACCAATGCGCGCACGATTCTCACGCTGCTGAAGAAACGCAGCCCATGCTCCCGCGCGGAACTTGCTCGAGAGACGGGGATGAGCGCGCCGACGGTGGGAAATGTGATCGCCGAGCTGACCGACTTTGGCCTGGTGGAGTGGCTTGGAGAGGGTGTTTCAGGTGGTGGCGGCGGCCGGCGACCGGAGAACCTTCGCTTCAAGGCGGAGTATGGCTATCTGGCGGGGGTGCATATCTCCGCCGGGTCGGTGCAGTTCATTTTGACGGATCTGAATGGGGACGTCGTCGAAGACCGGCGCGAGCCGCTGCGCAGCAACGGCAGCAGCCCGGAGGATGTCGTCACACTGCTGCACGAGCAGCTGAAGGCGATTATGAAGCAGCACTCCCTGCCGTGGAAGAAGCTGCTTGCGCTGACGGTCGGTATGGGTGGAATTACGAACGTCGACGAGGGGGTTGTGCTCTCGGTCAACAACCTGAGCTCGTGGAGGAACGTTCCTCTCAAAGAGATGCTGCAGCGGCATTTTTCGTGTGCGCTGCATGTGGAAAACAGTACGAACCTTGCGGCAGAGGGCGAACGCTTTCGCGGCGCGGCGCAGGAGGAAGATAGCTTTATCTTTGTCGGCGTCGGATCGGGTGTGGGAGCGGGGATCATCCTGAACGGGCAGCTGATCCACGGCAGAAGCTGGTCGGCGGGGGAGATCGGCTATCTGCGTATCCCGAATGTCTCGGGCGCCAATCCTGCGCTGTACGAGTATGGCCGGCTGGAGCAGATTCTTGGCGCGCAGGGAATCCTGAAGAGCTGGAATGCTGTCCAGGAGAAGGCGGGAGCGACGAGGAAGGTGCGCAAGGCAAGCGACGTGCTTGATCTTGCGGCGGAAGGGAACCAGGAGGCGCGGAAGATTGCCCGGCACAGGGCGCGCCTGCTGAAGGACGTGGTGATCAATCTTTCGCTGACGCTGAACCCGGCTCTCTTCGTCTTCGGCGGAGAGTTTGGGGGCCATCCGATGCTGCTGGAGCCGACGATCGAGATGCTGCGGGAGAGCGAGGTTGCGGCGGCACGGATTGTTCCCAGCGGCCTCGGCAGCTCGTCGGTTGCATGGGGCGCTGTCGCGACAGCCATGCAGGAGGCGGAGAAGACGATGTATCGCTTGCCGGTAAATTGGCCGAAACAGGCAGGCTAGACCGTGTTCCCGGTGGATTGTCCTTTCGTCGGTAAAAGTAGCCTGCGGCCTGTGAAAGTGTCCTGGCGGCGCATTTTTCGCTGCTGGAAGGCCGTATGAAATGACTGTCAAAATGTCGTTGACAACATGAGTTGGTAACGATAGATTCCTAAGTAATTTCATACCAGTACGTGATTTCTATTCATTTCCCGTCGTGCCACGCAGCATGACGGTTTTCCGAGTTCAGGTGCTTTAGGTCTGGCGCGCTCTGCGCGTCCTCTTCCAGGAGATATAGATCTGGAGGACTCGCGGACCTGCGTCTCCAGGCAGATTTGGATGACGAGGTCAGGTTCGCGTGCTAACGCGCAGGACAACGGAATAGCACGAAATATCGAAGCAGATACCAGAGAACGGGGTAGGGCTTATTTATGCGAATCACTTTGTGGAAGCTATGTGTCGCAGGTCTAATTTTGTTCTGCGGATTCAACGCCGCCAGGGCACAGGAGTTGGCCGCCAGTCTGGCGGGAACTGTTACGGATGCCTCGGGTGCCGCTTTGCCGAACGCAACCATCCAAATCATCAACGTCGCCACCAGGAGTGCGTCGCGTACCGCGACGACAGATGCGAGCGGAAGCTACACGGTGACGAACCTGCAGCCCGCGACGTACAACGTCACCATTGCGGCAGCAGGTTTCAAGAGCTTCAGCGTGCAGAACGTCGTTCTGTTCGTTGCGCAAAAGCGTACGGTCAACGCCGCGCTGCAGACCGGTTCCGTCGACCAGGCGGTAACGGTGCAGGCGGACGGTATGGCGGTTGAGACGCTGAGCAGCGAGCAGGCGGGAACGATCAGCGGAACGCAGGTGCGCGAGCTGGAGCTCAGCAATCGTAACTTCGAACAGCTGGTAACGCTGCAGCCGGGCGTGGTGAGCGGGCTGGGCGATGAGACGGGCTTCGGTCTGAACAACACGACGACACTCTCGGTGAATGGCGCTCGCGCGAGCTCCAACAACTGGATGGTCGACGGTGCGGACATCAACGACAGCGGATCGAACACGACGCTGCTCAACGTGCCCAGCATCGATGCGATCCAGGAGTTTACGCTGGAGCGCGGATCGTACGATGCCGGTTACGGACGCAGCGGCGGCGCGCAGGTACTGGTCGCGACCAAGCGCGGAACCAACGAGTTCCACGGCGATGCGTACGAGTTTGTTCGCAACGACATTTTGAACGCCAACACCTACTTCGGCAATCAGACGGACACGCCGCGAGGCATCGAGCGGTATAACAACTTCGGCTTCACGCTGGGCGGACCGCTCTACATCCCTCACCTGCTTGATCGGGCCAAGAGCAAGACCTACTTCTTCTGGTCGGAGGAGTGGCGCAAGGTAAGCTCGCCGACGACGAACAGCGTTACGGCGGCCACGCAGGCTCAGCTGAACGGTATTGTCTCGGGCCAGGTGACGGGCGCTCCGGCCGGATGCGTGACGTACGATTCAACTCTGAACCAGAGCACCATCAACCCTTCGTGCTACAGCGCGAATGCGAAGGTGTATCTCACCAATGTCTTCAATAAATTCCCGGCGAACAACTCGGGCAACTATGTTTCGACCTTCTCTTCGCTGAACAACTTCCGCCAGGACATCGTCCGTATCGATCACGATTTCGGCGAGAAGCTTCACGTCTTCGCTCGCGGCATGGAGGACGATACCCCGGAGAACTTCCCGACCGGTCTCTGGACGGGGGCGAACTATCCTGGCCTGGTCAACACGTCGGTGAACGCTCCGGGCTACAACGTCGTTGCCAATGCGACGTATACCATTACGCCTTCGATGGTGAACGAGCTTGAGCTGGTGTATGCGCAGGGTTCCATTCGCGCAACGCTGAACGGCGCCGCGAACGATCCTTCGGTTCTCGGCAGCCTGACGCAGAACACGGCGTATGCCGATCCGTACGGACGTATTCCGACGATCACCTTCACCGGCGGAACGATCACCGGCCTGTCGCAGGGTTCTGCTCCTTACAACGAGCGCAACCTGGACCGGACGCTGTTCGACAACTTCTCGCTGACGAAGGGCAGGCATTCGATCCGCACCGGATTCACGGTGTCGCAGATGCTGAAGACGGAGAACGCCTCGGGCGGAAATCCCAGCTTCAACTTCAATACCTGGAGCGACTTTCTGCTGGGCAACGCCAACCTGTACCAGCAGGCCAACCGCGATGTGGTTCCCGATCTGCGCTACTACAACCTGGAAGCGTATGCGCAGGATGACATCAAGATCAACCGTCGTTTGACGATCAATCTTGGCCTGCGCTGGAGCTACTTCCCCTCACCGACGGACGCGAAGGATACGCTCAATAACTTTGTTCCGAGCCTGTATAACGCATCGCTCGCTCCGGCGATCGACAGCGATGGCAACTTTGCGGCGAACCAGACGATAGTTCCTTCGACCTACACCAATGGCCTGATCTTCCCGGCTGGCTCGGCGTGCACCGCGGCGCAGGCGGTCTCGTCGGGTGTGACCTGCTCGCCTTATGGAAGCCGCGTCAATCCGAACTCGAACAAGAACTTCGCACCTCGCGTCGGCTTCGCGTTCGATCCGTATGGCAACGGAAAGACCTCGATCCGCGGCGGCTTCGGCATCTTCTTCGATCGCACGCTGAACGGCATATGGGAGCAGAATGCTTTTGGAAATCCTCCGCTGGTGCAGACGACGACGATGAACGATACCAGCTTCGATCATCCGCTGCAGGGAACGTCGGTCCAGTCCCTTGCGCCTAACCACCTGACGCTTACGGGAAACCCGATGTTCAAGGTTCCGTCGTATGCCTCGTATAACCTGTCGCTGCAGCAGGAGATTTTGCCGAGCACGATTCTTGAGATCGCGTATGTGGGTTCCATGGGCCGTCACTCGCTGGGCGAACTGGACATGAACCAACCGACGCTGGCGGCTCGTGCTGCTAACCCGACGGCGAATGTGAACGCGGTACGTCCGTATCTTGGCTACTCGTACTTCCAGGCACGCGTGCCGATGTTCACGAGCAACTACAACTCGCTGCAGATCTCGGTGAACCATCGCATCACGCATGGCCTGACTGCAGGGCTCGCGTACACGTGGTCGAAGAACCTGACGGACCAGTCGACCGACCGTGGAGCCGCGAATACGAACACCTATAACCCCAAGATGGACTATGGTCCTTCGAGCATGAACACACCGCACATCTTCATCGCGAACTATGTCTACCAGTTGCCGTTCTATAGCGAGCAGCATGGTTTCAAGGGACGCGTGCTGGGCGGCTGGGAGATTTCGGGCATCACGACCTTCGAGTCGGGTCAGTCGGCTTCGGTGACACAGGCGGTCGATCCGTTCGCCTGCGTTACACCGGACAACAGCACGACGGGCTGCGTTGCAGGGACGTATCCTGGCGGTCTCGGTATCAGCACGCCGAACGCCGATATCGCTCCGCGCGTCGACCAGATTGCTCCGGTGCAGCTGACCAAGAAGGTCGGTCAGTGGTTCTCGACCTCATCGTTTGCGCAGGCGTCCGGACACTTCGGTTCCTCGCGCAACGGTATCTTCCTGGGACCGGGGCTTGAGAACTGGGACCTGGGTGCTATCAAGAACCTTCGCATCAGCGAGCGGTATCGCTTCCAGCTGCGCGGCGAATTCTTCAACGCTTTCAACCACACAAACTTCGCGGGTGTCGATACCAGCATCAGCGACGTGAACTTCGGCCAGGTGACGAGCACGCATCTTCCGCGCCGTATCCAGCTTGGAGCGAAGCTGTACTTCTAACCGCTGCTGCACAACTGAAGCTGAACAATGAAAGAAGCCCGCCGATGAAGCGGGCTTCTTTTATTTGCAGGCTGAGTGTGGCCGACGTATTGATGGAACGGATTGACTGATCTAGCGCCAGCCGAGTGCGGGAGCAACCGTCGTCAGGATTGCTTCCATAACGTGCACGTTGTAGGCGACGCCAAGCTGGTTCGGGATTGTGAGCAACAGAGTATCGGCCTCGGCGATGGCCTCGTCCTTTCGTAACTGTTCGATCAGGGCATCGGGTTCGGCGGCGTAGCTGCGGCCGAAGATCGCTCGCGTGGTGGCATCGATGAAGCCGACCTGGTCCTGGTCATTTCCGCTCTGACCGAAGTAAGCGCGATCGAGGTCATTTACCAGCGCGAAGATGCTGCGGCTTACCGAGATGCGTGGCGTGCGAGTGTGGCCAGCCTCTTTCCAGGCCGCACGAAAGGCGCGGATCTGCGCTGCCTGCTGGATATGGAAGGGCTCGCCGGTCTCGTCGTCTTTGAGCGTCGAGCTTTGCAGGTTCATGCCCAGCTTTGCTGCCCAGATTGCAGTTGCATTGGAGCCTGCTCCCCACCAGATGCGTTCGCGCAGGCCTTCAGAGTGTGGCTCGAGGCGAAGCAGACCGGGCGGGTTGGCGAACATCGGGCGAGGATTGGGCTGGGCGAAGCCTTCGCCGCGCAGCAGCTCGAGAAACGTCTCCGCGTGCCTGCGTCCCATGTCGGCATCACTCTCTCCTTCTGCCGGACGATAGCCGAAATAGCGCCAGCCCTCGATGACCTGCTCGGGAGAACCGCGGCTGATTCCCAGCTGGAGGCGGCCTCCTGCGATGAGATCCGCTGCAGAAGCATCTTCGGTCATGTAGTGAGGATTCTCATAACGCATGTCGATCACGCCGGTGCCGATCTCGATGGTTCGCGTGCGCGCTCCAACCGCTGCGAGCAGAGGAAATGGCGAAGCCAGCTGTCGCGCGAAGTGATGAACCCGGAAGTAGGCCCCATCTACGCCCAGGCGCTCGGCCTCGACGGCCAGGTCAATCGACTGCAGGAGAACATCAGCGGCCGACCTCGCTTGCGATTGTGGTGAGGGAGTCCAATGGCCGAAGGAGAGGAAGCCAATTTTCTTCATAGGAATAAGTTTATCGCTGCGCGATGCCGTCGTGCCGTTCTCCGCCGGGCCGCTCCGGTTGTGGCAGAATGGCCGGCACATCTACGAAGTGTTTAGCCGACGAAGTGTTTAGCCTGCGAAGTGTTTAGCCTGCGGTGAGACGGAGGCGGTGGCTCCGCTAAACTGGAATAACGGAAGCCGTATGTCAGCCGAGATCATTCTTCAACAAACCCCGGACCACGTCGCCCTCCTTGGCCAGCGCGAGCAACTTGCGTCCGTGCGCAACACGCTCGCCGAGCGTGAATCGGAGCTCGCCCAGCTCCGCGCCCAGCTCAAGACCTTCGAAGGCCGTTACTTTCGCCAGGTCGGCGTGCTCTATGCCGAGCTCGACGATCTCGAAGCCCGCATCGCCGAGATCGAGGTCGTTCTCTACGACTCCGAGTCCGCCCGCACCCGTGCCGAAGAGGCCCGCCGCCAGGCGCAGGAGACCCATGCAGCCGCCTTCAGCGAAGCCCGCGATGCTGAAGAGTTCGACCCGCCCCCCAGCCTCAAGACCCTCTTCCGCGACGTTGCCAAGCGCATCCATCCCGACTTCGCGCGCGACGACGCCGAGCAGAAGCACTTCACCCTGCTGATGGCACGCGCCAACCAGGCCTACAGCCGCGGCGACACTGAGGCTCTGCAGCGGCTCCTCGACGACCACCGCGAGATCAACGCCTCCATTGCAGGCGAAGGCCCCGCCGCCGAGCTTCTCCGCATCACACGCCAGATACGCCACGCCCAGCGCGACATCGCCAACCTCGACGCCGAGCGCCACACTCTGCTCGACAGCGAGATCGCCCAGCTCCACCTCGACGCCGATGCCGCTGCCCGGGAACACCGCGACCTCCTCACCGAACTTGCCGCCAGCCTTGCCGACCAGATCGCCGACGCAAAATACCGCCTCGCCTTCGTTGACCGGCAGGTCAAGGCGCAACGATAGCCGCCATGGACGATCAACCCAAAGGCGGCTTGCAGCACATCCCTACAGGCACTGCGCTGTCGCTCAGCTCCTCGCGCTCCGGCATCATCGCCCGCGGCCGCCGCGATGCCTCCAACGCCTCCTCCAATCCGCACTACCGTCAGGCCGTCGCGGACTACAACGCGGGCAACTTCACCTCGGCGTCAGCAGCCTTTCAGCTCGCCGCGCAGCAGGGTCATGCTGAATCGCAGTACCTCCTCAGCACCCTGTACGACGAGGGGCAGGGCGTTGCGCAGAACGACACTGAGGCGGCGCTCTGGGAGCGCAAGGCCGCGGAGCAGGGCCACGCCTACGCGCAGGCCAACCTCAGCTTCCGTTACTACGCCTCCGGCAACTTCGCAGAAGCCTTCGCCTGGTGCCAGCGTGCGGCGCACAGCAACCTCGCCTGGGCGCAGTACAACCTCGGCCTCATGTATCGCAAGGGCGAGGGCGTCGCACCCAGCAACACCGAAGCCGCCCACTGGTATCGCCTTGCCGCTAATCAGAACTTCGCCGAAGCCCAGCAGAAGCTCGCTGACCTCTACTACTCCGGGCAGGGTGTGCCGCACAGCTACACGCAGGCCGCGCACTGGTATCGCAGGGCTGCGGAGCAGGGCAACGCCGAGGCACAGTTTCAGCTCAGCCATCTCTACGCCATCGGGCAGGGTATCGAACACGACTACACGCAATCCCGCCACTGGATTCGCCAGGCCGCGCAGCAGGGTCACGAACAGGCCATCCGCGAACTCAAGCGCCGCGAGTATCGCGACCCGTAGATCTTCTGGGCGGCAATCCGCTGCGTGTCTTCCGTCAGATCACATCGTAGCGGAGAGCAAAAAAAAGAAGGAGCCTCGGGAGGGCTCCTTATCAATGGATGACGCATTGTTCTCGCCATTGCGATGATGGCGGCTCGCACACCCGGTTCCTTTATGGAGCCGGATGTCCAAGGTTTTTGTACTGCAGGGCCTTCATCGGAGCCAGATGGTCCTGTGCCGGGATCTCGGCTGTATCCCAGCCTCCGCCCAGCGAACGCACCATGCCGACAGCGCCCTCGAATCGTGCCGTCTGTACCTCGACCGCGGAGAGCCGGGCATCGAGTGCGGCGATCTGCGCGACCACCACGTCGAGATAGTTCGTCAGGTCGCCCGTGTAGAGCTGCATCTGCATCTTCTGCGTCTGCAGCGCCGCGGTGGTTGCTTCCTGGCGCTTCTGCTCCTCGCCGCTCAGATAACGAAGACGGGAGAGGGAGTCTTCGACCTCGCGGAAGGCGTTCAACACCGTGGAGCGATATTCGTCGGTCGTCTGGCGATACTCCGCGTAGCTGCGTTGCAGTTCGGCACGCCGCTCGCCGCCCTCGAAGAGGGGAAGCGCGCCGCTCATGCCATAGCTCCACAGACTGTTGGCGAGGCTCGTCAGGCCAAAGCCGTCATCGGAGAATCCGGCCATCGCGCCGAGGCGGATATCGGGATAGAACGCAGCCTTGGAGATGCCAATGGCAGTGTTGGATGCGGCCATATGGCGCTCCGCCGAGGCGATGTCCGGGCGGCGCTGCAGCAGCGTCGAAGGAACACCGATTGGAATCGAAGGAAGATGCAGGTGGAAGGTATCTTCCGGTGCGATGTGGAAGTTCGTCGGCGTCTGGTTGATCAGAATAGCGATGGCGTGTTCCAGAAGCGAACGCTCCATGCGCAGGTTGATCTCCTGTGCCTCCGTGCTGCTCAACTGATTCTGCGCACGCGTCACGTCGGAACGTGGAGCGATATCTCCGTTGAGACGCAGCTGCGTGATGTTGACAGCGTTCTTATATGAGGCGATCGACTGACGGTAGACCGCGTCCTGCACGTCGAGACCGCGCAGGCGCATGTAGTCTTCTGCAAGCTCGGCCTGGATGCTGAGGCGCGTAAGGGCCACGTCCGCGGCGTCTGCCTGGGCGAGCTCTTTGCGCATGTCGGTCGTGTTGCGGATCTTTCGCCAGATATCCGGCTCCCACGATGCCTCGGCACCGTAGCTCTCGTCGGTGCCGTACAGCGGATCGTACGGAGAGCGGAAGAGTCGATTCTCCGAGCTCTTGTTATCCGAGGTTGCAGCACCCAGACCGATGTGCGGCAGAAGGCGCGAATGAGCCTGCGTGATCAGGTAGCGGGATTGTGTGAAGTGCTCTCCCGCGGCCTGAAGGTCAGGATTCGCAGCAGCGGCCTTCACCTCAAGATCGTTGAGCTGCTGATCGCCGAACAGTGTCCACCAGTCCTTGCGCAGAACGCCGTCCTGCGGTGTGGCGACCTTGAAGACTCCCTCACCGCTCCAGGTTGGAGCCAGGGCCATCTTCGGTGGTGTGTACTTCGGCGGCTTGTTGCACCCCGCCAGAACGACGACGGAGAACACGGAGGTGATCGCTAATTCGCGAGCGAATCTTCTCATCATCACTGTCCCTCGCCTGCTGTGGGGGTGGCTGCGACCGCCGGAGTGGGGGTGGCCTGGTTGTAGCCAGGAGTGGAGGCGACGACATGAACGCTCTCTCCGCTCAACAGGCCGGCGGAGGGATTGTTGATGACACGATCACCTGCTGCGAGACCGGTCAGGATCTCGACGTTCTGTCCGAGATTGCGTCCCACCAGCACCTTCTTGAGCGTGACGTGATTGTTGCTGTCGACGACGGCCAGCTGCTCGCCCTGCTCCTGGAAGATGAGTGCATTTTCGGGAACCAGCAGGGCAGGGCGGTCGGAGGGAACGCGGAAGTGAACCTCGGCGTACGAACCGGGCCACACCTGGTTGCCGGGGTTGTCCATCACCAGCTCTGTGGTGACGGTGCGGGAGTCTTTATCGAGTGCGGTGGCATCGGTGAGGAAGGTCGCATGGAAGGTCTTGCCCGGGAACTGGGGCACGGTGATCTCCGCGGTGACGCCCTTCTTGAGGATGTCGATGTAGTCCTGCGGCACGCTGACGAAGATACGCAGCTTGTGTACGTCGGCCACGGTGAACAGCTCCGTATCGTCGCCCTTGTCGCCAAGCTCGCCGCCGGCCTCGCCGACGTAGTCGCCTACGTTGACCTTACGTGCGGTGACGATGCCGTCGAACGGAGCGACGATGGCGCGGAAGCCTTCAAGCGCTTCGAACTGTGACATCTCGTGCTTCGCAGCCTCAGCCTCGGCGGCCTGCGTGCGGGCGTTGGCTGCCTGCACATCCACCTGCTGTTTGGAGACGGCTTGCGTGCCTTCGAGGTTCTTCCAGCGCTTTGCCGTCAGCTCAGCGAGAGCCAGCTTGGCGTTGGCGACATCGACCTTGGCCTTGGAGGCGCGATACTGGGCATCGAGCTTCGGCGTGTTGATTGTCGCAAGCAGATCGCCGCGACGAACGACAGCGCCGTAGTCCTTGTTCCACATCTTTACGTAGCCGTTGACCTGGGCGTAGATCGGAGCTTCGTACCATGCGCTGATGTCGCCCGGGAGATCGAGGTTGCGCATCGAGTCGCCCGGCTGCGGCATCACGACACTCACATCCTCAATGGAGCTTTCATCGGTTCTTTCGCGCAGTGCGGCGAAGGCGTGCTTCCGGGAGCCGATCCCTGTCACCACAAGCGTGATGACGACACCAAGCAGAACCACCGCAAAGAGGACAATCATGCGTCGGCGTTGATTCATCATGTTAGGCCACCTTTTCCATTGTTGACTTGTTGTTGTGGTGAAGCATTGCGAAGACGCAGGGAACGAACAGCAGCGTTGCGACCGTTGCCAGAGCCAGGCCGCCGATGACAGCGCGTCCGAGCGGTGCGTTCTGCGAGTTGCTCATCGACATCGGCAGCATGCCGATCATCATCGCGAGGGCGGTCATGATGACCGGACGGATACGGCCATAGCCTGCTTCAATTGCAGCGCGCAGGGCATTTCCATGCTCTTCCAACCGCTCTCTTGCGAACGCCACCACAAGAATCGAGTTCGCCGTCGACGTGCCCATACACATGATGGTTCCGGTAAGGGCGGGCACCGACAGGGTGGTGTGCGTGATGAAGAGACTCCACACGATACCGGCCAGAGCGGCAGGCAGCGCGGTGATGATGATGAACGGATCGAGCCAGCTGTGGAAGTTGACGACGATGACCAGGAAGACCAGGAGCACCGAGATGGCCAGGCCGATCATGAGCTGGCGGTATGCGCCGTTCATGGTATCTGCCTGTCCGCGAACACTCATCAGGGAGCTCTTGGGCAGCTTGCTCTGATACTCGTCGACGATCTTCTGCACATCGCCGGCGACTGCGCCGAGATCACGTCCCTCGTTCGAGGCGTAGATGTCGATCACCGGAAGGATGTTGTAGTGCGAGACCTCGCCCGGAGTACCGACGGTCTTGATGGTTCCCATGGCACCAAGCATCTGAGGACGCTTGTTGTCAGGGTTGCCATCACCGGAGGTAACCGGAATCGTCTCCAGATCGTTCATCGACGTCAGCTCTTTCTGCGGCGTGTAGATGTTGATCAGGTACGAGAGACCGGACTTCGGATCGAGCCAGTAGTCCTGCTTCACCTGCTGGCTGCCGGAGAGCGAGACGAGTTCGTTGTTGGCGACATCCGCTTCCTTCACGCCGGTACGCAGAGCGAACTGGCGCTTGGCATCGATGAACAGCGTCGGCGTCGTCATGGTCTGTTGAATGGCGACGTCGGCGATGCCGTTGACCATGCGAAGCTTCTGTACCATCTCCTTGGCGAACTGGTAGTTGTTCTGCATCTCCATACCGGAGATACGGATGTCGATGGGTGCGGGCAGGCCGAAGTTGAGGATCTTATCGGTCAGCTCAGCAGCCTGGAAGGTGAATACCGTGCCCGGGAACTTGGCCGACAGCCCCTTGCGCAGCGTATTGCGGTAATCCCAGACAGGCGACTCCGGGTTATGCAGCGTGATCGACAGATCGCAGTCCTGCGCTCCGATGGAAGGCGTCGGAATGAAGGCCTGATTGTGAGGTCCGACCGGCAGACCGCAGTTGTCGAGCACGTCATCCACCTGGCCCGGCAGCAGCTTCGCGATCTCTTTGTTGACGAGAACAGCTTCGCGGTCTGCGACTTCGAGACGGGTGCCGAGAGGAGCACGCATGTGCATCTGCAGCGCTCCGCCCTTGATCTCCGGGAAGAAGTTGCGTCCGAGGAGCGGAATCAGAGCGAGCGATGCCAATGCCGCGCCCAGGAAGACGACGACAAACATGACGCGCCTGCGAACAGCAGCTTCCAGGATGACGCGATAGCTTTCGCGGAAGGAGAGGAAGCCCTTCTCGAAACCTTTCTGGAAGCGGGTGAAGAAGCCCGGCCTGTAGTTTGGATCGTGGCGCTTCTTATGCTCCTCGATCTGTTTGCCGAGCATCCAGTTGGCCATCGCGGGAACCAGTGTCTGCGAGAGCAGGAACGAAGGCGCCATGGCGAAGATGATGGCGAGCGCCATGGGCATAAAGAGGAAGCCCGCAACGCCGTCAAGCTGGAAGAGGGGCAGCCACACGATGCAGATACAGATCGTCGAGACCAGCGTGGGAAGCAGCATCTGTCCGGCTGCGTCCACGATGGCGGTGGCCAGCGGTTTGCCATGTTCGATATGGATATCGATGTTCTCGATCATGACGGTTGCGTTATCGACAAGGATGCCGACGGCGAGCGCCAGACCTCCGAGCGTCATGACGTTGATCGTCTGCCCCGTAATATGCAGCAGGATGATCGCCGAAAGGATTGAGAGCGGAATCGACACCGCGATGATCAGCGTCGAACGCCATGAGCCGAGGAACAGCAGCACGACGAGACCTGTCAGTCCTGCGGCCAGCGCAAGTTCGCGGACGACGTCGCTGACTGAGTCCTTCACGAAGATGGAGGCATCCGTCAGAATCTTGATGCGAACGCCAGGGGGCAGCGTGCGATTCATCTGCGGAATCAGCTTCTTCACGCCATTGACGACGTCGAGTGTCGAAGCTTCGCCACCCTTCATGATGACGATCATGACGGCCTGTTTGCCCTTCACCAGAACGGCGTTGGTCTGCGGTGGGCCGCCCTGATAGACCCAGGCCACGTCACGCAGTCGAACGGTTGCGTTGTCCACCTGCTTGATCGGCAGATTATTGAACTCTTCGATCGTCTGCGGTACGGCGTTGGTCTGCACCATCCAGTCGATCTTGCCGATCTTCTGATCACCGGCCGGAAGCACGATGCTCTGCTGATCGAAGGCGTTGGAGACATCCATTGCGCTCAGCTTGTGCGACCGCAGTCTCTGCTGATCGAGTGCGACCAGTACGGTGTTCGACGCACCGCCATAGGGATGTGGAATCACTGACCCCGGCACGGTCACCAGCTGGGGACGAAGCCGTGTAATGCCAAGGTTATAGAGCTGGGCGGGCGTCATATTGTCAGCCGTCACCTGCAGCGTCATAACCGGCACGGACGAGGCATCGAGCGACATAACCATTGGAGGCGAGATGCCTGGCGGCAGCTGCTGCACGATGGTCTGCGAGACGGAGGTGACTTCGGCCTCAGCCCTGCCGATCTCGGTTCCGGGCTGGAAGAAGATGCGCACTACGTTGCGACCGAAGTAGGAGTCGCTCTCGAGGTGCTCGATGTTCTCCACCGTCGAGGTGACGGCGCGCTCGTAGTAGTAGGTAATACGGCCTGATACGTCGTTTGGCAGCAGTCCCGTGTAGCTCCAGACAGCGGCAACAACCGGGATTTTGATGATGGGGAAGACGTCAACAGCCGTATTCATGATGGCCTGTACGCCGTACACCGCAATCAGAATGGCGAGGACAACAAACGTATAAGGCCGCTTAAGAGCGAATCGTGCAATAGCCTTCATCGACACCTGTCTTCTACGGCTCGGGAGAAGCCGTGATAGTGGGTCGTCAGGGCATGGCAGTAGGACAAAGAAACAAAGAAATGCGCGAAGGCCCGTTCTCCTGATACGGCACCTGGGACGACAGAACGATCAGCCATGCCCGAACTTGTTTTCACTATGACAGCCAACAGAAGCCCCTGATATCCCGGTTATTGGGGATATTTCCCCCGATCTTCAGGGGGGTACCCCGAATTTGCCCTTAGGGCGTAGCATTCTCAGCGGAGATACGTTCTGATTAACATCATGGGTAAGCTGGAAGTCGCTTCTACAGGTCCCGGTTCTGCTTCCTCCACGTACCTGGTTCGCTCGGTCTATGGAGGCTTTGCCGCGATCGTCCTCCTCATCTGCATGACGGCCGGCCTCGTCTTCGAAGGCACGGAACATATTCATGCGGAAGCCGCTCACTCGCTCTTCTCCCTTTCCGCCGGAAGCCTGACCCACAGCAATGTCGACCAATTGATTGCGGCGCAGTCGCGCAGGCTGCTTGGACGCGTCGAGTTGATCCTGTTTCTCTGCGGGGTCTCCGTGATTGCGTGCGGTCTGGTTACCGTCTGGACCGTGAGTTCCAATCTGCGCCGCATCCAGGCCCAGAGCAACGAGCTCAACCTCCTCAGCTGGCGCATGTCGCAGGAGCACGAGGTCGTTGCGCGCCGCTTCTCGCACGAGATTCACGACGAGTTCGGACAGATGCTGACCAGCATGCGCATGATGCTGCAGCAGACGACGCCGGAGCAGTTCGCGGCGCGTCGGCAGGAGTGTCTCGAACTGATCGACGAGGCCATCGGCAACGTTCGCGAGCTCTCGCAGCTGCTGCGCCCGGTCGTCCTCGATGACTTCGGTCTGATCGAGGCGCTCCAGGGCATGACGCGCAGGCTCGAGATGCAGACCGGCATCCGCATTACTTACACGTCGCACTTTCAAGGACGCCTGCCGGAGGAGATCGAGACGCAGCTCTTTCGTATTGCGCAGGAGTCGCTGGCCAACATGGTGCGGCACTCCAAGGCTACTGAGGCAGAGGTTCACATCTCCTCCATCAATCAATGGGTCACGCTCACGATCGTGGACAACGGTGTCGGTTTTCCTCCGCTTGGCCAGGCGACTTCGGCACGCAAAGGGATGGGGCTCGTCGGCATGAAGGCCCGTATCCGGCATATGGGAGGCATTATGAAGGCGGAAAATCACCAGGGAGGCGGCGCGCAGCTCTTCTTCTCGGTCCCCATTCGTCTCGCGGCCGATGCTCCGCAGCTGGAGGCGATCGATGCCTAGTGGAGTGACAAGAGTGCTGCTCGCCGACGATCACGCCATCGTGCGCCGCGGACTTGCCTTGATCTTAGAAGCGGATTCGACCATGGAGCTTGCCGGCGAGGCCCAGGATGGCAACGAGACGCTGCGCCTGACAGCTGAGCTGAAGCCCGACATCGTTGTGATGGATATCTCCATGGCGGGCATGAACGGAATCGAATGTACCCGCCTTCTTACAGAGCGGCATCCTTCGGTGAAGGTGCTGGTGCTGAGCATGCACCGCGATCCGGTCTACGTTCGCGAGGCCATGCGTGTTGGCGCACGGGGCTATCTGCTAAAAGACGACACGGAAGAAAACCTGTTGAGCGCAATCCGCAATATCGCTCGCGGCAACGCCTTCCTGAGCCCGGCTGTCGCCGGCGTCATCGTGACCGACTTCCGCAAGCACGTCGCCGATCCACTGGATCTGCTGACAACGCGCGAGCGCGAGGTGCTTTACCTGATCGCGGAAGGGATGACGAATAAGGAGGCCGCGAAGCGCCTGAACCTGAGCGTCTATACCATCGAGGCTCATCGCAGCCGCGTGATGGAGAAGCTGAACCTGCAGTCCTCGGTGGATTTAGTAAGGTTCGCAATGCGCCAGGGATTGATCCTGTAGGCATTCGCGTAAGTGATTTGAAGCTGTGGGATATCTCTAGAGCAGCCAGAGAAAGCAGCCGGGGCCGGTCAGGGGGTTGCTTTCGCTGCCTCTGATTGATGCGTGCGGGGATCACTGGCACTAACAATGCGACTACGCCCACCAGCTTTGCCCACGAAAGTTCGATGCGAAAGTAGGCTGGAAAGCCGAGATGAACAAATGCCTCTGCTACCTGGGGAAGCTTCAACTGCGCGTAAGCGGTGAACGTCATATGGAGTGCGAAAAGCGTCGTGGATATCCAGAAGCCGAGTGCACCTGTTTTGGATGACCTCACGCGACGCCTCCTTGCAGTAGCTGCTCCAACTTGCTGACGAACTTCTGCCAGCCATAGTTCTTATGCGGGATATTCGGTCGCGTTTGTCTCAGTTGATGCGCTTTGGCTAATGTTTCCCTGAATCAGGAACTTTCGAAAAATCTGCGGGTGAAGCGAGACCGGGTTGGAAGCGGGCTGAGTAGACATCCCCGGTGAAGAAGTCGCGCTTGTCGATTCGTGTGCCAACTGATGTGGTGCCGGGCGGGAGAGGCGCCAACGTGACGGCGATTTCACCCTGCAGTTTGCCATCGACGTATCCGCGGAGTGTTTTGCCATCGTAGGTCGCAGCGACGGCATACCAGCGATCGAGCGGATGGAGATGCGCGGTGTCGCAGACCAGGGTGACACCGTGCTGCTCGGTACCGTGATCGACATCGATGCCGACGGTGTCAAGGCACCACTGGCTGCCAACGATTCGAATCTCGAACATGCGACGTGATTGCGAGTTGTTGTCCTGCATATGGAAGAAGCGCTGTGCCGGTGCGCCTTTCGAGGACGGGCGAAAGATGACTTCGAAGGTGTAGGTCGCGTCGCCGGAGAGAGGAGCGACGTTGAGAAAGAGTGCATCGCCGACTGGGTTGCCGCTTTCGGGGTTACTGCTGTTGGTATTTCCGCGACCTTCGAAATGTATGGCCTTGCCGATAGGCGTGTCGATGACCTGCGGTGCGCCGACCGTAATGACCTGCGCGCCACCGATTTTGGTCAGGTTATCAAAGCGCCAGGTGGTGGCTTGCTGGGCGAGGCCAGGGACGGTGAGCGCGATGATTGCGGCGGCGAGGAGTTTCATGTGCATACCAGCATACGGAAACGCTTGCGTCGGTAGAGGTGACGATCGGAAGGAAAATCTGTTCTTTGCCTGAAAATCTATTTTGTATCGAGAAACGATCTTCTCGTTGCAATTGTTTGGCGTCAGGCCCGCGAGTATCGCTCACTTCCGCGGAAGATGGCGGCATATAAAATTGCGAGCCCGCAGAGAGGGGACAGCGCACCGAATACGCAAACAGCTTTGAAGCTGTGATGATCCACCCAGGAACCGATCAACGGAGAGATGACTGTCTGCATGAGACCGTAGCTGGCGGTGAGGAGAGAGAAGACAAAGCTGGCGTGGACGGTGCCGAAGAGATCCAGCGCCATGGCATAGATATTGATGCTGATGCAGAGGGTGCAGAAAAAGCTCAGGCTGATCGCAGCGGTCGCCCAGTCGGCAGTTGGCAAAACAGGGATGGTTGCGGTCAGTAGCAGGCCGAGAGCGGCCCAGAAGCAGACATTGAAACGCGCTTTCTGTACGGGGATGCCTCTGCGTGCGCCCTGGAGGGCGAACCAGCCGCCTGTGATTCCGCCCACCATGGCGAAGATCGGCGGAATCCAGGCGTAATGCAGGTTTGCGACTGTAGAAGACAGGCCGCGCTCACGCACGAGATAGACCGTCGTCCAATTGGTCCAGAGGCTATAAAGAGGCATAAGCAGCAGACTGGCGCTGATCAAAGCCCATAGGCCGGGCTGGCAAAGCAGCTGTTTCATCCCTATGGGATCGCCCTCGAAAGAGGAAGCAGGTCCCGCGTCCTGCGGGGTTTTCTGAGTCTTCCACCAAAGCGGAATCCATAGCAGGCCGAGGGTTCCTGCTATCAGGAAGGTACTTTGCCAGCCATATCTTGCTGTAAGGTTCCCTGCGATGAGAGTCGCTCCTACGGCACCGATAGTCAGTGCAATCTGTGTTGCCGCGGTTCCCATACTTCTTTCTGCCGGACGGAGATAGGTCACGTAAGCCTTGGCCACAGCTGGCAGCGAGGCAGACTCCGCGCAGCCAAGCAATATCCTGCAGAGCAGCAGAGCGTGGAAGCTGGAAGCGAATGCAGTCGCGATTCCAAATACAGACCACAGTGCCAGGGCGATCACGGCGACTTTTGTGAAGCCGAGCCTATCGACCAGCAGGCCTGAAAGCGGCGCACAAATACCATACGCAATGGAGAAGCCGGCCACGATGATGCCGTACTGGCCGTTCGTGAGATGAAGTTGCGTCTGGAGGATCGGCCACACTGCTGCAAGCAGGTTGCGGTCAAGTGCGGTAACGCTCAGTGACAAAGCAAAGATCGCAACGATCAAGGCGCGATGGCGACGAATCATGAAATGACCGATCCCTTTGGGGAGACACGGGTGGCTGCTTGCGCGTTTGCTGCAGGAGGCATGACTCGTTTCGCGGATACCATTTCGCGCCCCTTGAAATCATCGACATATGGATGCGCCGGTGATCGTACGGCAATATTCGATATCATTGTGCGGCTTGTTATCTCTATTAATTAATGTAATGGCCTGTGAATGAGATATGACCACAAAAGTTGACGGTACGGCGAGAACGCAGAACCGCAAAGGGGTGGACTTCCTCCATGAGATTGGAAGTCGCCTGGCGGCAGTCGACGAGCTGCATGACGTTTTGAAGCAGAGTGTCGATTTTGTCTCGTCTATCCTGCAGTGCGATTCCTGCTTTATCTATCTTCTCAGGGAACAGCGTTTAATTTTGTGCGCTTCGAAGAATCCGCACGCGGACATTGTCGATGTGCTGGGTATTGAGCAGGGAGAGGGCATTACCGGCTGGGTCGCGGAGCACCTGGAGCCGGTCGCCATTTCCTCGAAGGCGTTCCAGGATTCTCGCTTTAAGATGTTTCCATCTCTCCCTGAAGATCGTTTCGAAGCGTTTCTCTCGGTTCCTGTATTGTGCCGTGGAAAGCTTGTGGGCGTGATCAATGTTCAACACGAGCAACCATATTGCTACTCGGATGAAGACGTCCTGCTGATCTCGACCATTGGGTTTCTGGTGGGCGCTGAGATCGAACGCGCCCGCGGCTGGACGCAGAGAACGCAAAAACTGGCGGCGCAGCTCCAACGGAACAATATTTCAGAATCGCGCGATGAAGATTCTTCTAATCATGCTGAGATGATGCGCAATCACAAAGACAGTTCTTCCGCGAAACAGGTTTTGCAGGCCTTCAAAGACCGGCCTCTCTGATTCGTTCTCGAGCCTCGAGGTGGGCTTATCGATCTCTCGGTTCGAGTTTCTCGATACCGTCATATTCGGTTCAGCTTCTGGTGTTGGGGCTTTGATTCGCGTATCGAACATTTCGCGTCGTAAGAGGCGCGACGAATCAATGGTTTGTCGAAAGGATTGTTGTGTTGTCGTACTGCGTATGCGCAAAGATGAGCATTGCGTCGTCGGGGCTGACGGTAAAGCCGCCGATGGCGCCAGCGGTGGATGGCGCGGTCTCTGTAAGCGTGGCCGCAATCCGTGAGCTCTTCGTCTCCGGATCTACGGCGTAGATGGATGAAGAAGCGGCATTCTCTTGCGAGACCGCGACGTAGACGTTTCTCCGCGTGACCGCGAGGTTGTTATAGAACGTCGCTCGTCCGGGCAGCCGGAAGACTTCTTCCGTCGTGCCGTCGCTCAGGCTGCGTCGCAGGACAACCGGAGAGGTTCCGCCGCTCAGGGTGTACAACCACCTTCCGTCCGGGGAGAGGACGAACCCCATCGTTCCTTCGATGAAAAGAGGTTCCGGATGTTCTGCGCCATCCACAGCGATTCGCCAGATGCGTGGTGTTCCATCGTCGTTGGACGAGAAGTAAAGATATCGGCCGTCAGCGCTGTAGACCGAAGCGATATCGCGGTTCTGTGTGGAGGTCAGCATGCGTGACCTGCGCTGGGCGATATCGTAGATCACGATGTTTGTCATCCCATGCGTACGCAGACTGAAGCTGACTGTTCGCGTGTCCGGAGACCATGATGGAAACAGCACCAGCCCGTTGCCATCAAGATGCGTCAGCTGTTCTGTTGTGGAATCTCTGACGTGATAAAGCCAGAGTTCTCCCCAGCCCGTCTTTGTGCTCACATAAAGCACCGACTGGCCATCGGGTGAGTAGACAGGGCTGGATGCTGTGCTGTCACCGGCAAACAGAGTGTGCAGTTCCATCGGCCTGCCCGGTGTCAGAGGTGTCGACACAAGTTCCGTCACCACTTTTCTATGCCGCACGAGCAGATGATCTTCATTCGAAATGGAGGGATCGGATGCCTCAAAGTCATCACCGGTGACAGGCTCCGGCGTGCCTCCTTCGGCAGCGATTCTCCATAAGCTGAAGCTGAAGGAGTTGTTTCGCTGCGATCCGAAGACGATGGATTTGGAGTCCTGCGACCACGCGATGCCGCGCACGCCATGATTGTCGAAGGTCAGACGGCGCGCGGGTTCGGCCTGTTCTCCTCGAACCGATACGATAAACAGATCGCCCAGACCGCCGCGCCGGAACGCGACCCATTTACTGTCCGGCGAAAACTTCGCTTCCACGTCTCCACTCGAACTTGCGGGGGGAGACGTCAGGAAGCTTCTCTCGCCAGTTGCCGCATTCATTAGAATGATTCGGAGTGGCACTCCGGGGGTGGCCTGTTCCGTTGTCAACAGGTAACGCCCGTCATGCGACCAGTCGAGTGCCGGATGGTCGGACTCTACCTTCCAGAAATTAAGGAATCGCCCCATCGTGCGTTCGTGGTGTGAGGCCACCTGCACCCGCACCACATCGAAGTGATAGAAGTCGGTAAATCGAGCCAGCGCAATCTCTTTCCCATCAGGCGACCATGCCGGTCTCATCTCTTCCTGGGGCGCAGAGGTGAGCTGTACCGGTACGGCGCCGGGGCGCATGTCCTTCAGATAGACATGCAGGTGATGGTCGCGGTCGTCGCGGGACGTAAATGCGATTCGCTTTCCATCGGGCGCCCACACTACGTCCGAAGCATCGCGCGGCATGGTGTCCACCGGTTCCAGAGCCTTCAGCAGCACGGAGCGACGACGGCTTTCCTGCGTAGACCACTTCCACAACAGAACGGACGCGATGGCCAGAACAATCACCGCGGCGGCGAGCCAACGCCATCCAGTGCGGACCGCTGTCTGATTCGGTGAGGCTGGCATTGGAGCGGGTTCTTCGACCGCGACCGTTGGCTCGCTCCGTTGCGTTTCGAGCGGCAGGGATGGCTTTTCAGCTATCGAGCGAAGGATCGATGGTACATAGCCACCCTTCGGCAACTGGATCAGGATCGGATCTTCAGCGCCTACTGTGCGGTAGTACAGCTGCAGCTTTTCGCGAACACGCCGCGCATGCACCCGCACAATGGGGTCGCTCTTGGGATCGTAGTCGACCGCACGCAGAAAGACCTCAATGGCAATGGTCGTCTCTTTCAGGTGCGCTGTGTCGCCGTTCCGCGAGCGATTCACGCAATATTCAAGAAACTGTCGCGACCTCGCTGCTCCGGCAAACGCGGGAGATTGCAGGATGCGCTGTAGCTGCGCGTCGATCTCATCTTCACGAAGCATGGCTAGAGGTTAGTTATGCTGCGTTAACATTTGTTGAATCGGTGTAACCCCTTTTTACCGGTCGATACCGCTACGCCGGCCATCCTTTGCTGCCAGAGTCAAAGGCATGAAGCCCCGCAGTCTGCTGCTACCCCGCAAGCTTTCTCTCTGCCTCGCTCTTGCGATGCTTGTCTCCGCCGGCTCTGCCCTCCTGGCGCAGAGCACCCTGGTCAGCGGACACGTCACGGATTCCGACGGCTCCGCCGTCACCAACGCCGATATCGATATCAGCAGCACCTCCACCAACAAGGTTGAGCTGACGCACTCCAACGCAGACGGCTACTTCCAGTTTCCTCCGCTGGTCCCGGGTAACTACATCCTGCATGCCACCGCGCCCAGCTTTGCCCGCTACACACTCGAAGGCATCAAGCTCGAGGTCGGCAGCTCGCGTTCGCTCAACATCACCCTGTTGCCGGAGACCACCTCTTATAACGTCTCTGTCGCCGCGAGTGCTCCCGAGCTGGTTACGGATCATCCGGATCGCGGCAATGTCATCGAGAGCCAGTTCGTTCAGAACACCCCGCTCAATATCAGGAACCCGCTCCAGCTGGTGAACTTCGCCCAGGGAGTCACGGCTTACAGCAGCGAGTCCGGCAATAACGACCAGAGCCAGGCGTACACCAACACCTTCCGGATCAATGGCTCGAAGCTGGCCACCACCGAAAGCCTGCTGGATGGCGCGGCCAACACGACGCTGTACGATTACAACGCCGCCGCAGCCATCCCGCAGGTCGATGCCATTCAGGAATTCAAGGTACTCACCACGGCGTACGCTCCGGAGTGGGGGCGCACCAGCGGCGGCATCGTCACCTTCGCCACTCGCTCCGGCAGCAATACACTTCACGGCAGTGTCTTCGAGTACCTGCGCAACAGCGTGCTGGACGCCAATGGTTATAACGCCAATGCTGCCGGTTTGAAGAAGCCGCACTTTCAGCGCAACCAGTTCGGTTATGCCTTAGGCGGTCCGGTCCGGCTGCCTCACCTCTACAACGGTGAAAACCGCACCTTCTTCTTCTCGACCTTCGAGGGGCTGCGGCAGAGCCAGGCCGGTTCCTTCCTTGGCACTGTTCCCACCGCGCGCGAACGGCAGGGAGACTTCTCCCAGTCGCGCGACGTCAACGGCAACCAGATTGTCATCTACGATCCGCGCACCACCCGCCTCGACCCTTCCGCGCCTGCCGGGACGACACAGTACATCCGCACGCCCTTTGCCAACAACATGATTCCCGGCTCTGTCATCAATGCCACCGGGCTTGCGCTTCTGTCGTACTATCCGCTGCCAAACCAGGCAGGGCAGGGAGCCAGCACTACCAATAACTACTTTTCGAACGCCACGACCAGCAGCAACCAGAATACCGTCGGCCTGCGCATCGATCACAAGATCAGCGAACACCACTCCATTTACGGCCGCTTCAACTGGTTTCAGCGCAACAATGTGTTTCCCGATCCCTACGGCAACGGCCTTTCGCCTGAGCCCGGCAACCAGCGCCTGCCTGGCTACAACATGATGTTCGACCATACCTGGATTCTCTCCACCAACCTCGTCTTCGAGCATCACTTCGTCTATGCCCACCAGGAGTCCAACCGCGCGCCCACATCGGTCGGCTTCGATCCGACTTCGCTGGGTTTCAACGGCAACGTGGTCGCCGGTCTCTCCTCGACCACCTTCCCGGAGCTGACCGCGACTCGTATCAGCGGCATCGGCCCGCAGGGCGGGCTGGAGAAGGACTACGGCAGCCTCACCGAGTACGCCGCGTCGCTTACGCAGCTCAAGGGTAAGCATTCGCTCAAGTACGGCTTCGACTATCGGACCTTTCCTGTGGGCCTCAACATTGCCCAGCTGGTGACTGTCAGCGCCGCCAGCAACTTTACCGGCGGGCCTAATCCGCAGGCCGCGGCTGGAACGTCAGGAAGCGGTATCGCCGATCTGCTGCTTGGTGCAGCCACCGTCTCCAGCGGCGTCGCTCCCGCGTTCCGTGTGAATCATCCTTATTACGCTATCTACGCGCAGGATGAGTACCATCTGACCCCGCGCCTCACCCTTACCTACGGTCTGCGCTACAACCTCGAGCTTCCCGATCGGGAAGACCACAACCAGTATGTCTATCTCGACCTGACCACGCCGTCGCCGCTCAACGCCAATGTCAGTTCGCTCGGTCAACTTACTGGAGGCCCGGGTTTCGTGGGCACCAACGGGCAGGGTCGGCGCCTGCAGGTCGCGCAGAAAGAGAACTTCGATCCCCGCCTCGGCTTCGCCTATCGCATGGATGACAAGACCGTCGTCCGTGGCGGATTCGGTATCTTCCACGCGCCTCCGGCCAGCCTGGTCAACTCCTCGGCCGGTTTCGCCGTTGTCACCACCTCCAAGTCTGCGCTGGCCGACGGTGTGACGCCGCAGTTCAATCTCAGTAATCCCTTTCCGGCGGGTCTCAACCAGCCTACCGGCAGCTCCCTCGGACTGGACACTCTCGCCGGGCAGAACATCACCGGCGTCATGCGGCAACAGAAGATCAGCTATAGCGAACAGTGGTCCTTCGATGTGCAACGTCAGCTTCCATCGAACATCGTCGTCACGCTCGGCTACGTGGGCAACAATGGCCTCCATCTCTATATTCCCGTCAACTACAACCAGCTGCCTTCCAGCCAGCTAGCGCTCGGCTCCTCGCTGCTTACGACGGTCGCGAATCCGTTTTACGGCGTCATCACCGACCCGACATCTACCCTCAGCGCACCGACGGTTCAGCGTGGGCAGCTGCTGCGTCCACATCCGCAGTTTCAGAACATGACGGCGACCTCGGGTGTGGGCAACTCCACGTATCATGCGCTGCAACTCTCTGTGGAACGCCGCTTCTCGCAGGGACTCGCTCTCCTGTTCACCTACACCCACAGCAAGATGATGGATAACGTCGGCGACTACTTCAACCAGGCGCAGTTTCAGAACACCGACTGCACTCGCTGCGATCGTTCCATCTCGTCGCAGGACCTCACCAACGTCATTCGCCTCAGCGGTCAGTATGAGCTGCCGTTCGGACGCGGCAAGCACTTCTTCAACCAGGGAGCCCTCAGCGATATCTTCGGTGGGTTTACTGTCGGCACCTTCTTCACCTACGACAATGGCCTGCCCATCGCTGTCAGCTCTCCCAACTACTCGAACTCTTTCGGCGGCGGCACCGCGATGCGGCCTGACGTCACCGGCATCTCCACACATGTACCCGGCGGACGCCAGATCCGCAACGGCGGCCTCTATTTCAACCCTGCGGCGTTCACTCCCACGCCGTCCTACCAGTTCGGCAACGCGCCGCGCTTTCTTGCTGACGTCCGCGCGCCAGGCACCACGAACTTCGATATGCTCGCTGCACGCCGCATCCGCCTGCCCGAGCCATTCACTCTCGACTTCCGCATGGAGTTCTTCAACGCCTTCAACCGTGTCCAGTTCGCAGGTCCGAACACCAGCATCGCCTCTTCCAGCTTCGGGCAGATCTTTCTGACTCAGGCCAACACTGCTCGCCAGCTTCAAGCGGGGCTGCGGCTCAGCTTCTAACCATGCGGAAAATTACAAAGGACTCGATCATGCGCTCGAAACTCGCTCTCTGTCTCCTCTCGCTTGCGGCCTCAGCCGCTTACGCCGACGTCACGCAGCTGCAATGCGTGCAGAGCGGCTCTGCCACCTACAAGCTCACCTATACCTTTACCGGAGATACTCACGGCGTGCAGATCTTCGCGGCGGATACCCCCGACGTTCCCACCACAGCAAAGCCGCTCACCCATACGAAGAGCACCAGCATTACCCTCAACGCAGGCAAGCCCGGTCAGCGTATGTACTTTGTACTGAAGGCCGATACGGGTGAGGTTCGTGAGGTGTCCATCCGGCATCTCGATCTCGAAGGCACACCCAACTTCCGCGACATCGGTGGTTATGAGACCGCCGACGGACGCTTCGTTCGCTGGGGACTTTTCTATCGCTCCGGAGTTCTCAGCGGTCTCACTCCGGCCGACCTTCAGTACCTCGCACAGCTTAATATCCGCGTCGTTTGCGACTTTCGCACGAAGGAAGAAAACGATGTCGCTCCCGAAAAATGGGTCGACGATCCCAGCGTCCAGCGTGTGAGCCTTCCTATCGGCAGCGATCCGAATCGCAAAAGCAACAACGTCTCCCTGCAGCAGCTGCTCGCCGGCCATCCCACCGCGGAGCAGCTTCGTGAACGCATGCGCGCCACCTACGGGTCTTTCGTCTTCTCGTCCGGCGATCAGTTCGCAACCCTCTTCAGGCAGGTCAACAACGATCATCTCCCACTGCTTTACCATTGCACGGCCGGCAAGGATCGGACCGGTATCTTTTCCGCTCTCCTGCTGCTGACGCTCGGCGTGCCTGAAAAGACTGTGCTCGAGGACTACGCTCTCACCAACCAGTACCTGCACGATCCGGCGCAGATCAAGAAGATGACGGCGGCAGCGGCAACAGCGCAATCAGCAGCCTCACCCCGGAACAACGCAATGTTCTGATGGTTGCCGATCCCGCCTATCTCGAATCGACGCTGCGACAGATCGACAGCCGCTATGGCTCGTTCGCCAACTATCGCCGCCAGGTGCTCAAGCTCTCCGACGAGGATGTTTCACATCTGCAGCAGAAGCTTCTTCGCAAATAGCAGGGATGGCGGAGCATCCTTTGCCAGTGCGGTTCACGCGGGATGATCCATTGACAGGTCTCTGGCTTGAATCCGAACTCGTCCATCAGCACACCTTTCGGCATAATGGCGGCATCGTGGCCATAAAGCGCTAGTTCGCCAATTGTTTTACCGTTGAGATCTTCCGGCACACCCTGATGCCGCTCGCTTTATTGACGAAGATGGGCGGAGTGCCGGAAGGTGCGGTTTGGGAAGACCGGGATAGCAACGAAGGGCGAGACTGATTCGCCTCGAACTTGATCTTGCCAGCGAAGCGACGAAAGAATCATTTTGATGCGACGCTAAAGCTCCGTTTGGTCGACAGCACCGTCATCAAACAGCCGCTTCACCTTGCTCTGTTAATTGCTGCGACTTCATCAAGCTGGTCATAATCGCCACTGGATTCGGCCGGGAGCACAGGCTGGGACCTCTCGACCATACTGCGTTGCTCTATTCTGCGCGCCGGTTGCGGGTAGGTTCCCCGCATAGAGGACTAAATCTGTCGTATATTGAAGCTATGGCATAAAAGGTCTCCGCAGCAGTCTTTTGGCGAAGCACTGCGAAGACCGAGATCGGCAAGCGAAGGACCGGCAACCGTCTTTTCTAAAGACGTGCTCATGTCTGCCTTCGTTGCTTCAGAAAGGCAGTCACATGAACTTGTTTCACCGAGGGGTTTTGGCCCTGTCCTGTTTTCTCGCTCTTGGAGATTTTTCTGCTTCGGCTGCTCCTGCTCCGGCTGCGTCGATCCGCGCTGAGTTGAGTGGTGTCGTTACTGACGCCTCGGGCGCAGCCGTACCAAACGCCACGGTCTCCATCGAGACGCTGAGTGGGAAGAAGGTCGCGTCAACCGTCACAGATGCCAGCGGCCACTATCGGCTTGAAATCGTTGGGCAGCTTGACCCCCATTATCGTGAAAAGGTAACGGCACAGGGCTTCCGGACGGCGGTAGAGGAGAACCTTTCGCTGTCCGATAACGTAAATCGCGTCCATGACGTTCATCTGAACGTGGGCTCCGCCACAGATGCCGTAACCGTGAATGCCTACGAGACCACGGGCAATGGAGAGATCGGCACGGTCGCCCAGGCGGGTATTCTGGGCACGCTCAGCAAGCAGGACCTGCCCTTCTCCGTGTCGAGTTACACATCGCAACTTGTGCTTGATCAGCAGGCGCAGACCGTCTCGGATGTGCTTCGTAACGAGGTGGGTATTCAGGAATCGAACGGACGGTACTCCGAAAACCAGTACGTCACGTTGCGCGGCTTTGTACTGCCAGTGGGCCAGTCGCTGATCAACGGCATTCCCGGGCTGGTAGACCAACGCAGCCCGTCGATCGAAAACATCGACCGGATCGAAATTTTCAAGGGGCCAAGCTCGTTCCTCAACGGGGCAAGTGCTTACGGCGCGGTGGCCGGAACGGTGAACATGGTTACCAAGCATGCAGGCGATACCCCCTATTACCGCGTCGATGGCGGCTACTCGTCTGCGACTGAGAAGGAGGGCCATCTGGACATGGGCAGGCGCTTCCTGCCGCAGAATGCTCTGGGTGTGCGCCTGACGCTCGGCGGCCGCATGGGTAAAACGCCTGTCGACAACCAGGAGGAGAATGTCGGAGCTGGCGGCCTCGGCGTCGACTACCGTGCGCAGAAGTTCCACGCCAACGTTGACATAAGCGACCAGGCTCGCAGCATGCTTGGATTCCGCGATGCCATCTACGTCTATCCCGGCTTTGATGTTCCCAAGGCTCCGAAGATGACCAGCAACATCTTCGATCATTCCTCCAGCTACACGCATCACCAGCAGATGGCGTTGGCGCAGGGTGGTTACGACTTCAACGATCGCTTTCAGATGTACGGATCGTACGGCTATGCCCACGAGTTGGAGTCGTACCAGGGCCCCGGAGTGGCCTACCTCATTGATGCTCAGGGCGACGTCATCGCGCAGGATCTTACGTTTACCTCGGACATACACACCAACGTCGCCCGCCTTGGCACGCGGCTCAGCACCAATACCGGTCCTATCCATCACGACATCACGCTTGCCGGCGATTATCTCCAGATCGGGTCTGCCTATGCGTACGAATACGGCGACACGCATGACACGAATATCTACAACCCGGTCGCCCTCGCGCCGCTGGTGACTCGTATCGCTGGCCTCAAAGGCGTCCCGGATACCGGCCTCAACCGGCTGTCCAGCATCGCCCTCGCCGATGTCGCCACCGCGCTGCACGGCAAGCTCACGGTCATCGGCGGCCTGCGCGGGCAGTGGATCGGCGTGAAGAATTACGGCTCGATCGCGCGCGGCGCAAACAATACGCCGGACTTCATACCCTGCACGGACAGCTGCAGCTACAACCAGGGCAAGGCCAGCCCATCGGTCGCAGCGATGTACCATCTGCCCAAAGGTCTCTCGGTCTACGGCAACTACATCCAGGACCTGCAGCAGGGTCCTACAGCACCGATCGGTGCAACCAACGTGAATCAGGTCTTCGCGCCCTACGTTGCCACGCAGAAGGAAGTTGGCGCGAAGTATGAGCATCGCTCACTCGAAGCGACCCTCGCCATCTACGAGATTGGCAAGCCCAACGGCGTGCTGAACCCCGTGACAAACGTTTACGGCATCACCGGCAAGCAGCGCAACCGCGGCCTTGAGTTCACCCTCGCAGGCAACATCGTGCGCAGCATCCGTGTGAACGGTGGCCTCAGCCTTCTCGATGCACGCCAGAGAGGCACCGGCGACTCCACCACCGATGGCCAGCGTGCGCAGGGGATTCCGGGAACGCAGAGCACCGTCAACGCAGAGTGGACCGTGCCCCGACTCAAATCGCTGTTCCTCGACGCTCGCGTGACAGCATCGTCAAGACAGTCCGTGGACACGGCAAACACGCAGAGCATCCCCGCATGGGCTCGCCTCGACATCGGAGGTCGCTACGATTTTGAAACCAAGGTGCCCATCTCCCTGCGCGTCAATCTCGACAACGTCACCGGCAACAACTACTACGAGTCCAGCCTCCTCGGTCTCGGCTATGCCGCACCACGTACCGTGCGCGCCTCCGCAGGCGTACGGTTCTAACCGACCAGATGAGGCACAACCGTGAGCTTCTTTGACGACCTCATCCACCACCCGCGCAGGCTATTTCTGCGCCGGGTGGTGTTTCAGGTTCACCTCTGGCTGGGCGTCCTGCTTTCGCTCTACCTTGTGCTCATCTCCCTTTCGGGCGCGCTGCTGGTCTACCATGACACGCTCACCCGGATCACACTTCCATCCGGTTTCTCCACTTACGATTTGGCGCATACTGCCTCCGTCCCTACCGTGATGGAGGCGGCCCAGGCGGCCTTTCCCGGGGCGACGGTGACGTACCTGCATATGCCCTACGCAAGGTTGCCGGTCTTCCAGCTCCAGCTGCGTGATGCGGCAAAGAAGCAGTTCGCGGCTGTGGCCGATCCGCAGACAGGCCGCGTCGTTTTGCTACGACGCACCTGGGTGGACGTGGTGTACGACTTTCACACCGAGCTGCTGCTTGGCTCCTCCCACGGCGTGCAATGGAATGGCGCGGGCGCAGCAGGCCTGCTGATCCTGGCTCTCAGCGGCCTCCTTCTATGGTGGCGCGGACTCAAGACCTGGTGGCACGGCCTGGGCGTCTCACTTCGCCACAAGTGGAGACGCATCAACTACGACCTGCACCATGCCATTGGCCTGTGGACGCTGCTCATCGTCTCCTGGTGGGCGCTCTCGGGCATCTACTTCGCGTGGTACACGCCCTTCACCTCGGCCGTGAATGCCGTTTCGCCACTAGTGGGGATGCGGGAACCAAACGCGGAGCCTTCACCACACGATGACAAGCCAGCCAAGCTCGAGGTCATCCTCGACGCAGCGCAGAAAGCATCGCGGCACGGCAGGTTGACGTATTTTTTTAACCCCAGCCTGTCACAAGGAGAAGAGGTCATTGCCTACATGAACCTTCGAACGCCGGAGGACTTCGGTCACGCCGATATCGTGCGCTTCGACGCCAAGACGGGAACGATTGTGAGCCTCTGGCACTATGGCCAGAACCGCAGCGCGGGTGACTGGTTTCTCTGGGCCATGCAGCCCATCCACTTCGGGACACTCTGGGGACCATGGGTGCGCGCGCTTTGGTGTCTGTTCGGAATCCTGCTCGCCGTCCTCACAATCTCAGGGCTGCTGATGTACTGGAATCGTTACCTGCGATTTCGCTGGCGCTACATGGCCACGCTGCGCACGAAGCTCCCCTCTTAATCTCAGTAGTGAGCAAAAGCTTCATGCGTTACCTCTTTCGGTAGACACTGAGGTCGTTGCTGTTTAGCGGATGGGCTTCTCTTTGAGAAGCTTCTACTTGAGCATGGCAATCATCTCGGCAACAACTGGATCATCTGTTGCTTGATCCATCTCCGGCGAACTATTCCAAGCAGGACCCCACTGGCAATCGAGACAAGCCATACCAGGATGAAAGCTGTGAAATGCTCCGCTACGACCTGCCTGGAAGTTTGAAGGAGTTTGCCCATCTTGACGTAGGTGACACGGTATCCGTTGAGCGAAGGCGGCAGGGAAGCCCGATGAGATTCTGACTTGAGAGGAGTTGCAGGCGACGGTTTAGGGATGTGCGTGGTCCTGATCTCCGTTTTACGAAATGCCTGTTGCTCGTCACGCGTCAGCTGCAGTTGCGGGGCTCGTGCCACTTGCTGCGCAATCTCTTGCTTGAGTTTTTGGTTGCCGCAGGTGTTCGGATCACAAGCTAACCCATTCTTTGCGACATTCTGTGCATATTCCTTGATCATCTGTTGCCGCTCGGCGGCTTTGAACTTGTATGTGCCCTGGCGGTCGATCTCGAGCAACCGTCCCAGCATGGCCTGACGTGCGGCGGGATTCACCTTTTCCATGAATGGCTTCAAACCGAGGCTGTATTCGTCTTTGACATAGACGTCATACATCTTCTGCCAGACTTCCGGAGCGACTGTCTCAGGTGCGGTGGCTTTCCAGCCGTAAAGGAACTCTCCTGCACGCACCATCTCTCTTGCGCCGGAGTACCCTTCCTTCTGCATCTCTTTAATCCATTGCGGATTCCAGTTGCGTGCGTTGAGTTCGGTAGCAATAAAGTCGCGAGCGCCTTCCACCTTTTCGTGGCCGGCATGGCGCAGATTATTGATCACCAGATCGGGTTTTGCTCCCGCAACCTCTGAGGCGAGACGGAGGCCACCCATCGCCTGATAGACGTCGTCATTGTCTACTGCTCCGTAAAGGTTGGAGGAACGGCTGTGCATCACGACCTGATTGCCCTTCAACTGATGTTCGAGGAGCTTTGGCACATGGGCACCCCACGACTTTTCCGTGTAGGCATAGTTGGTCTTGGACAGGTAAAGCTCGGCCATCGTGGCGTGCTCTTCGATATCTCGTGACTGCTCGACCATGTTGGACAGACCGGTCCCATAGCTGCCAGGTGCGGACGAGAAGACGCGTGCACCTGCGGCATCCTCCGCCTCCGCATCACTCATGCCTTTTGACATAAGCGCTTTCTTCACGTCTTGATTCTGTCGGCTCAAGGCGTTGTCGCCAGCGCTCGCCGCGATGCGGGCCGCACGGTCCAGCATGATGATCTTTTCCGCCATGCCGTCACGGTAAAGTCCGCTCGCAGTAAACAGAACGTTGACGCGTGGATGCGTCATCTGCGTATCGGGCACAAGCGAGAGACGATCGACAACGTTGCGGTTGTTCCACTCCGGCTGCACGCCCATCAGATAGAGTGCTTCGGCTTCCATCGCCCCCTGATTGCGCCCGGATTCTCCCTGCCACAGAACCATGGAGATATGGTCAGGGTACGTACCGTGCTGCTTCTTATATCGTTCCAGCAGTTCATCTCCCATCCGTTTGCCCAGAGCCCATGCGGCCCTGGTTGGCAGGAGGTTCGGATCGCCCTGGTTCAGATTACGACCTGTCGGCAGAGCTTCCGGCACATTTAAGGGATCACCAACTGGCCCACTGGGGAGATATTCTCCGCGCAGGACCTTCGGAAGTTCGTCCAGCTCCCGTGCGGGCGAGATTCGCATATTCGCGATCCACGTCTTGCCCTCCGCCAGGCTTCGAGAGACCTTATCGCGCAGTTTGTCAGGAAAGACGGAAGGTGCTTCGATCTCTCGACTATCGAAGATGGCATCTCCCCATCCCTGCAAATAGGGCGCAACGATTTTGCTCTCATCAGGCAGGAAACCGCTTGCGAGGAACGTCTTCAATCCTATCCGCAGACGACCTTCCGATGGCATCTGCCCGACGGTCGCCAATCCAAGCGGCATAGGCGTCTCCTCGACACTATCGAGAAAAGCGATCGCCTTCTCCATCGTCTCGTCTGTGTTGGCGACATCGAGAGAAAGTTGCTTCACAAGTCCGAGACGATCCATCTCTCCGACTGCCTGCTTCGCATACTCCGCGGAAAGGGCGGGCGCTGTCTCGTGTGTCTCCTGCCAACGAGAGAGGGCTTCGTTGAGTACACCGAATCGCTCTTCGAATCCGCTTCGCGAAAGGATCGGCGTGAGATGCGAGATCAGTACAGCTGCGCCGCGACGGCGCGCCTGAATGGCCTCGGCATCACCATCCATGATGTAGTAGTTGATGTTCGGCAGGTCTCCTAAAAGCACCTCCGAGGTGTCCCATCCGGCCTGACCAGCATTCTTTCCGGGAAGCCATTCCAGAGTTCCATGACGTCCCATCTGGATCATGGCATCGACTTTCAGAATATTTCTATAGTAGAGAAAGGACGCAATATAGCCATGATGTGGAGGCAGCGTAGCACTGTGCTGAACATTCGTGTATTCCTCGGCTGACGCGCGCAATACCTGCGGCCCAAGAAAGACATTTCCAAGCTGCACACCTGGGATGACGAAATACTTTCTGCCTGCCGAGTTTGTCCATGTCATCAGCTTCGCATCACGCGGCTGGCCCCAGCGCTCAAGCACGTTTTTCTGAAACGGCTCCGGCAACTCTGCGAACCATTTTTCATACTCGGTGACGGGAACGAGTGCTACTTTGCCGGAGCGCGCCATGCGGTCCAGTTCGCCCGGCTCCCAGTTCTCCACGTTATGGCCGACGGTAGAGAGCAACTTAAGAATCTCATCCGTGTCTGGAATGATCGCTCCGGTCTGATAGCCGGCATCCTTCAACGTTTGCAGTACACCCTGGATACTTGGCGGAAGATTCATATAGCTTGCGCCAATATTCCCTTTCCCCGGAGGGTTGTTGTAATAGATCACCGCCAGACGTTTATCGGCGTTACTCTTTTCGGCGAGTGTCACCCAGCGCTTGGCGCGCAGGGCGGCCGCATGAACCCGCTCCGGTATCGGCTCAAGATGGGATGGAACTCCCTTCGCACCGCCTTCAGTGGTTCCTATCATCATGGGCTCGGTTGCTCCGTATGCTTCGGGCGACGAGAGCATTGTGGTGATGCGGTCCGGCGTGACGCCTCTGTCCGTCGCCTCCCACTCGGAACGTGTCTGACGGCTCAGCATCAGGTTCATCACGTGGATGTTTTGTCTTTCGAGCATCGCGCGATCATCGGGCTTCGCGAGCGCAAGCGTGAACATCATCATCACTCGGATCGGATCATCCGCTGGTTGATTGAAGACAGAAACCAGACTTGAATGAGGCGAACCAACGATGCCAGCCGCCGCCATTCCTTGATGCTCCAGTTCGCGAATGAGGGAATCGACCACGGCAGTGTCGTTGTCTTTGAGATAGGTATAGAAGAAGTTGACCGTAACCAGACGGCCCTGGTTTGGTTTTGACTTGCGATACCACGCAAGATACTCGGCCATCGTCGGAAACAGATGCGGAGCGTCAGGATGATAGACGCCCTTGTTTGCCATCCGCACGGGGGGAGGAATCGAGATGCCTTTACCTCCGGCTGCGCTATAAAGCACCAGCAGGAAACTCAGCATGTTGTCTTCGCCACCGTTGTTCCAGTACGGCATCAGCCTGGTCGTCAGACGCATGGTCGGCTCTACGCTCCAGTTCCGCACGATGAACTCCGGGACATCCGTCGCCACCTGCAGGCCATTCTTCATGGCCTCGAGCGCTACGGGTTTCAGGTTGTCCAGCATCTCCTGAGAGGGATGTTGCATAAAGACGACCTTCGCCTGCTTGAGACGCTCCGGCGTCATGTCCTCCTCGCGCAGTACGGAGCATATGCACGCATCCCTGCCGACCATGGTTTGAAAACGGTCCATGGCGGCGGGCAGCGTCTGCGAACTGTGCAGCACAATCACAACGTTGGGCTTCTCTTGTTGTGCGATGGCAATGCCACTCACCGTAAGAAGCATGACGATGGAACTCTTGATGAAGTTCTTCATGGAACCCTTCCTAGAAGTGCAGGCGTATGCCGGCGAAGAGCGAGCGCCCCAGGCTGCGGTAGTAGAGGTAGTAATGACGATCGAGCATGTTGTCGGCGTTGGCGACAAACGTCACATTCTTTGTCGCGCGATAACTCACGGTCCCGTCCATTTCGAAGAACAGGTTGTAGCTCCCCGGAACTCCACGCACCGTGTCCGTGTTGGTGTCGGTGGAGTAGACCGGACTCACGTACCGGCCCGACCAGTTCACGATGAACTTCTTCGGGGTGGCATTCACCTGATAGCTCAGCATGTGAGCCGGCACGTATGGAAGCGTCTTGCCAATCGTGGCAGGCAGGCTCGGGTTTTCAAGGATGATCGAGTTTGTGTAGGTATAGCCTTGCCGCAACTCAAGCCACGGCATAATGCGTTCGCGGGTTGAGAACTCTGTACCCCAGGTACGACTCTTGCCTGCATTCACGAGGATCTTCGTGTTTCCCGTAGGATCTGTTGCGAAGTCGCTGGTGCGATAGATGAGGTCGGAGACGCGATTTGTGTACCCGGTGGCTTCGATCGAATATCGGTCCTTGAAGGTGTGCTGTACGCCCGCTTCGTATGCAAGCAGGTGTTCCGGTTTCTCATCCGGGTTCGCCACATACTTCGTCGTCGTGATTACGAAGTTGTAATAGAGTTCATAAACCGAGGGACCACGAAAGGCGTTTCCAATGCTTGCCCGCAGGTGCCAGTCGCCGGGAAGACGATAGTTGGCAGCGATCTTTCCGGTGAACGCATGAGCCGAGCGATCTCCATAACTCAACGGGCTGGCAGTCGCACTGGCTACGTTCCCGCCGTCATAGGTCTTCCAGTAGTCGAACCGCCCGCCGCCGACCAGATTGAGGCGCTCTTTCATTGCGACTTGATATTGGACGTAGCCCGACTGATCAATCGTCTTGCCGTGCGCCGAGAGCGTCGCGTTCGTCTGCGTGGATCGGTCCAACCAGCTCGTCAGATTTCTGGTGGTGGTGCTCGCGCGGTCGGCACGCGTCTCGCTTCCGAAGATCAGTGTGCCGAAGCGATCTATATGGCTGACGAGGATGTTGCCGTAGATCGATTGGCCGAACTGTTTCGACCACGTGCCGGGCCCGCTCGTGAGTGTCGAACCTGTTCCAGGCGTTACGTACCAGAACGTTGGATTTACATTCAGACCACTGGTGACACGCGCATCCCAGTGCGACGCTGGCGTGAAGACCACCTGCCCGTGGTAATAGTTCGTTGTCGCCCCGGAAGGACCACCGAGAAACGTCGTAGGCGTGAAGGTCAGTTTGCGGGTCGCACCCGACGCATCGACGAGGCTCACCAGGCCTGTATCAACGGTAGAACCGGAGCCGCTTCGAAGGTCATTGCTGTAGGGCCCGTAACCATCACCGCGGTGCATATGCAGATATTGCAGATAGGCAAATAACTTTGGGTTAAACGTGTACTCTGCGCGGGCCCGGAAGTCTTCGCTCTTGAACCACTGCGCACCACGCGAGCCGATCTGGTACTGCGTGCCACCAGTGCTTGTCGCCCACTGGTGAACTCCTGTGGCCGGAGTTGCGGCAGCGGGGGATGTCGAGACGGCTCCAAAGACCTCCTGCGGAGAGTAGCCGCCCGTCTTGTACCGGCTATACCCGAGGGTCAGGCCGAGCTTGTCAAAGTAGCGGTCCGAGACATGCGCGCTGAAGTTGTCGGTCGCTCGGCTTCCGTACTGGTAGAAGAAATCGCCGTGTCTTCCTTCCGGGCGTCGGCTGATCAGATTAATGACTCCGCCCATTGCGTTGCCGCCGTACAGCGACGAGAACGGTCCTCGGGCAACTTCGATGCGCTGGAGATCGGCAGGAGAGAAGATCGCCCAGTTGATTGAACCGTTGAAGGAGTTATTGATGGGTTGGTCGTCCAGCAGGATGAGCGTACGTACCTGGCCTCCTCGTCCAGCAAACCCGCGCAATCCGAGACCGAAGTCGTTGTCGGAGGCGCCGCGGGCACGAAGGCTGATGACGCCCGGCGTTTGCTCAAGGGCCTTATCGATCAGGCGAATATCGCGGTTCTCGATCTCCTGGCGCGAAACAATTGCCTGTGAAACAGGCGACGACTCCAACTCGATGGGGGTACGTGTTCCAGTTACGGTTACTTCGGTCTTGACCGGTGCGATCACTGTTTGCTGTTTCGGGTCAGGCGTTTGAGGCTGCGTGGCAGCCTGCGAGTGAACACGAACGGGCGACATCAAGAATCCGGAGAGAGTGAGTACAGAGACAGCAAAGCGAGCGCTTCGCGCCAATGGCAGGCGTGGCATATGTGTTCCTTTTCGTTTTTACGTAGAGACGAGGACGCTCAGAACATCCAAACCAATACCTCGATAAACGGGACTTAACGCCCGGCGCAGAGCAGATTAAAAGCAGCGATCTGCACTTCTATCGAAGAGGAAGAGGAGATGTTCGGGTATCGGGCTAAACGAAGAGGAAAGGAGGAGGGGGACGGACTTGCGGAACCGATGGCTTCCAGAGTGCGAGACGGATGTGCTTCTCGACAGAGCTTTGAAGTGAGACCGTCAGGCCCAGGAGAATAGCGACAACAGCCACACAAACTGCTATCAGCCCGGATGCAAGCTGGCACATCGAGCAGTGATCGTGCGCAAGCTGTTTCTCGGGGTGAATGTGCGATGCAGAGGCCACCATGGCCGCTATCACACACACGAGCACGACGAGCCATAGGAATTGGCTCAGCCTGCTATTTCGTTGGAAAGCGTTTTGCATCGATTTCTTCAGCATGACTTGGTAGCTGCACGCTGTCAAGGGACCGTTGGGCCTGAGAGTATTCCCGCTCGCTGGGAGGCGCGTCAGTAATCATTAGCTGGCTGCAGGAGTCACTACAAGAGGTGAGTTGGAGGTATAACCGCGCCTCGACATCTTCGACCGTTTACCGTTACCACACCTGAACGGCGACAACCTGCGGAGGGCCAGCCTTCCACCCGATGACATCAGTCGAAATAACAATTTGCAGGTTCTTCGTATCCCAATGCGGAGGTAAACTGCGAACCACGTTTTCCATCATCTTAGGATTGGTTACGAGCTCGCAGGCTGCTTCAGTTCCGCCATCTTGCAGGCCTGCTATTTTGACGAGGAATTCGCCAGTAGTGCCTTTTGGTTCGCGTGTGATCAAACCATAGTCTTTCGCTCCGCGCTCAGTGTATTCCGTTCGCCAGGTACGATTTGTCCCTTTCTCCTGGATGTACTGATAGGAGTTGTTATCGTGGATGCCGAAGTGAAAATCGCTGTCGAGATCGGCGGTCCAGCGGTTGTTCATGGCTCCTACGATGATTGAAGGTGAGTCGCGCAATTCGAGGAAGGAACCTTCGTCTCCAAATCGCACAGCGAACGGCTTGCCGATCTTCCCCATAAATGAAGCCAGAGTGAGACCTGCCCTTACGCCGCCGACCGCTGGACCTGAATTGCTCACGGCAGTCATGTCAGACCACTGGATGAATGTCTTGCCGTCCAGTGGCAGGAGTCTGTTATGTCGATCGACCCCTTTTGAGAAGGCTCCTGGGTGGCTATTCGCATATTCTTCGAATAAATGTGCGGACGGCGCATAGACGAAAGGTTTGCCGAAGTTAACGACAACGGGTTTCGGGTTCGACATAATCGGACCCCAGAACTCCGGCACTGCTTCTGCGGCGTGTTGCGGTGCTCGAGCCAGATAACCTATTGCGCCGCCGATCAGAAGCAGGGACAAGCAAAAAGCAATTGTCCTCCAAGAAAACACAGGTCTTGCCGATGCCGCAATCTCTGGTAAAACGAACACATGTCGAGAGGTCATCTCGGGCAGTGAATCGGGCAGCGGAGGGGGGCTGTTATTGGGAACGATAGCGACCGCATCCGTGGACTTCGGAGGTACCTCGGAGAAAACCTCTTGAGGTTTCTCTGGGATATCGGCGGCTGATTCTACCGCTTCTGATACTTGGCGGGTGCGAAAGACCGGGACATACGTTCCGATCGGGAGTTCCAGCCAGATATCTTCCTTCTCGTATTCGGCCCGGTACAGTTCCAACCGGCGGCGAACCTCGCCTGCCTGAACCCTGACAACGGGGTCATCGCCCGTAGCATAGTTAGACTCCCGCCCGAAGACCTCAATCCCTATCAGTCGTTCTTTAATGGACGATTCGTTTCCTTGAAGCTTCTGTTCGACAACATACAGGAGAAATTGCTGGCTCCGCTTACTGGAGCGGAAGTGTCGACTGGCGATGATTCGTCGCAGTTCGGCGCGCACGGCTTCTGGAGTGACGCCGAGCGACTCCGCGGACGGCTCATTCTCCTGTGCATGAACAGTAATCATTAGCTGCAAAAGTGTACCCCCGCGCGAATTCAATACGCAATTCATCTCGCGTATGTCTAAAAGCCCTCTTCTGTCGATGGGAGCGTTGTTCATTCCAAACAACTTATGGATTTTCCTTACCGTAAGAAACTGTGTTCAACCATGACAAGCATCAACGTGCCGCCATAGGAATTGATGGCTCGAAAAAACAGACGTAGATCGTGCTGCCGGTGTCGGGATCAACTCCGAGCAGGCGGAGGAACTTGAGAGGCGCTCCCAAGAGGGCGCGAAGAGTCCTCTGCGGAACGGCTGTTTAGCGGTGCATTGAATTGGGAGGCACGACCGAATGAGAACAAAACAACAGAACAAGACCCGGCTGGCAAGGATCGGTCTTTGCCAAGGGGCCAGACGTGCGCATCGTTTATTTTTTCTTTCATTTGGTATCGCCTGCCTCTTGATGGGCGGTAGCAGGCCAATATGGTCGCAGGGCAGCAACGCAACATTGGGAGGCCGGGTAACGGATCAGCACCAGGATGTAATCCCCGGTGCCGACGTGGCGGTGATTTCGGAGGAGACGGGTGTCACGACGCACGCGCGTACGAATGGTGCCGGACTCTGGCAGATCAACTCTCTCGTTCCCGGTCACTATCGGTTCACGGTTACCTCCGAGGGTTTTGCAAAGTTGGAACATTCCGCTGTCGATCTCCAGATCGCGGATGTAAAGTCCGTTGATGTCGCGATGAAGGTCGGCAGTGTGAATCAGGAGGTGGTGGTGAGCGCGGAGACGCCGCTGATTGACACGACGGCGGCGGTGTCGGGCGTCGTGCTCAACTCAAAGGATCTCGAGGAGCTGCCCACGATGACCAATTCTCCAACAGAGCTTGCATCGCTGGCGCCCGGTGTGTTCCTGGCTGCTCCAACCGGAGGAGCCGCCTCTCTCTGGTCGAACTCTTCGCTGTCGGGCATCAAGGTGAACGGCTCGGGTTCGGGCAACAACGCTGTGAATTATGTCCTTGACGGTGCGACGGACACGATCGTGTCGAGCGGTAATATTGCGTTCATCCCGCCCAATGATGCGGTCAGCCAGGTTCGCGTGATGACAAACTCATATGACGCTTCCATCGGACGTACGGCTGCCGGCACGATCAATATGTCGCTGAAATCCGGAACGGAGAAGTTCCACGGTGTTCTGTACGAGCGCAATCAAAACAACTTTCTGAATGCAAACTACGTGCAATACAAGGCCACAGGGACGCCAACTCCTACGATTCGCTTCAATGAATGGGGTGGAACGATAGGAGGCCCGGTGTGGATCCCGAAGGTGTACGACGGCCGGAAGCACGGCACCTTCTTTTTCTTTTCATATGATGGCGTTCATAACGTCTCTCCGGCCAAGACGAGTTTCCTCAGCATTCCGAATGAGGCGGAACGCAAAGGTGACTACAGCCAGTCTTTCAACGTTGTGAATGGTGTGTCATATCCCATCTCCATCTATGATCCCAAAACGATCGATTCGACAGGCAATCGCCAAAAGTTCCCCAATTCGATCATCCCTCAGGACCGCATCAGTCCAACGGCGAAGGCGCTCGTCGCTCTCCTGCCGTTGCCAAACGTACCCCACGATGCGGGCGGTTCCGATTCCAATAATTACCTCGAGACCAACCCGAAGATAGACAACTTTTATAGCTGGCTCATACGCGTCGACCAGGCATGGAACAACAATCACCATAGCTATGTCGATTGGCGACGCAACCAGCTCAGGGAGTTTACGAACGACAATTACGGGCCCAACAACCTACTGGCGGGTGAGAATCTGAATCGAGACAACTATGGTCTCACCGTAAACCATACGTGGGTCGTTAATCCGAATGTCATCGTCACCCTCAATGCGAATGCCACCGCATACAAGACCACCGACGGATCGCCTGCAGCCTCGGTCGATCCGACTCAGTATGGCTTCTCAGAGAATTTTGCAAATAGCCAGCCTCTGCGAGGACTTCCGCAGCTTACGAATGTTCTGGGACTAAGCAAGATTGGAACTACGGTCGGGCCGCTCTATGAGAACGATTATCAGTGGGAGGGTCGCGGTTTCGTGACACAGATCCTGGGGAGGCATACCCTCCGCTACGGCGCCGAGTATCTATTGCAACAGGAAGCAGACGGAAATAATTCTGGGGCGACAGGTATCTTTAATTTCAGCTCAATATGGACCTCGCCCAATCCCAACACCACAGCGCCTGCAGGGGCGGATACGGTAAATCCGTCCTTCCTGCTGGGCCTGCCAAGTTCGGGGTCCATCGCACAGAACGCGACCGCATTCTGGTCGCAGCCGTTCACTGGCGCTTTCGTGCAGGACGACTGGCGCGTCACTCCAAATCTTTCGCTGGATCTGGGCCTTCGCTGGGACATCCAGTTAGGTCTGAAGGAACGTCATGATCGCTACTATGCTCGCTTTGATCCCAATGCCAACATTGCACCCGTAACAAATTATGCTCAGCCGCAATATGCAAATCTGCTGGCAGGATCTTCGACGAGCTCAGGTGTCGCATTTCTGCAGCAGTACCGGAGCGATGCTTCGAGCTTCCAGGCCAGAGGCGCTATTCAATATGCGGGGCTCAATGGCACCGATCGCTCTCTGACGGATCTGCAGTATAAGTACTTCCAGCCCAGAATAGGTTTTGCCTACCAGTTCGGTCCACAGTCTGTGCTGCGTGGTGGCGTAGGTCGATTCGTACAGGCAAACTTCGTGGCAAATCACGGAGATCAACTTGGCTACAGCACGACAACACCGTTTACCGCATCGGATGACAACTATCGCACCTCCTCGGCAACGCTTGATAGTCCTTTTCCAAACGGCCTTGTGGCCCCTACGGGAAACTCTCTTGGAGCGCTAACCAGCGTGGGCTCTGTCTCAAGCTTCTATACCTCCAATGTGAAGCGACAGTATACGGATGATGTAAGCCTTCGCCTGCAACAACAGGTTCGCAACTATCTGTTTGAAATAGGGGGCGTCTTCGATCGGACCACGGGTCTTGGCGTCGGCTATCAGATTAATGATCCAAGCGTCGATGTCTGGCATGGGGCATTTGATCCAAAGTTTGATGCCAACGGCCGCCCTGTCGATACTCTGCCTGGCAATGTGGTCGTGGCTAATCCGTTCAAGGGAGCCCCGTATATTACATCGAGCCTGGAAACCAACTCGACGGTAAGCGCGTATCAGCTCGCTCGTCCGAATCCCCTTGTGGGCAACGCTACGAGCGGACTGACAGAGAATCTTTACAACGGCACTTCGCAGAATTATGCCTTACAGGCGCGCGTGCAACGGCGTTATAAGGATGGATTCGGCATCATCGCAAACTTCACCTGGGGCAAGCAGATGGATAAGACGGGCTACTTTACACCCTCTGCTTATTCGCAAGCCCTGCATCGCCAACTCAGCCCTGGAGACCGCCGTTTCCAGATCACCATCAGCCCGACCTACATTCTTCCATTCGGCCAGGGCAAGCTGATTGGAAGCCATGTCAATCATTTCGTGGATGGATTGATTGGAGGATGGGAGATCTCCGCAATCTACAAGTTCTACTCCGGAACACCGATCACACTGCCGACGAATACGGCCTTCTTCGAGGGAAGTGATCCTGCGGACGGAATCAACAAAAGCAAATCGAAATGGTTCAACACCGATAAGTTCCGAGCGTTCCCAAATCGCAGTACCACTGTCGCGCAACTGGCAGGCTATCCGTCATGGACCGGAGTACGGAATCTGCCTGGCTATAATTGGTCACCGACATCGTCTTCGGACCAATCGAGGAACGGTGTCTACAACGACTTCAAGACCTGGATCAGCGATAGGCCGACCACCTTCGGCTCAGTGCGCAACCCGTACACGAATAACTGGGACATCGGCTTGCGTAAAAACTTTCCGATCCATGAAAGCGTGCGACTGCAGCTGCGCATGGATGCATTCAATGCCCTTAATCACCCACAATTTGGCAATGTGGATACGAACCCGTCTGACACCTATTTCGGATGGGTGGGCGGATCGCCCATTCCGTCCCAGGTCAATACACCGAGAGCGATTCAGTTACAGGGCAAGCTCTACTTCTGAGTCCTTTATGTCGGCCAGCGGAGCGTATAGGCTTGCTCGCATGTCTGAGCAAGCCTATATGTCCTATCTCTTGCCCACAAAACTCGATCTGCGAGTTCCTATTGCAATTGCCATCTGGCAAGCGGACTAAGCGCCTTGATCGCAGGCCGGTCATGTATTGGTCGTGTGCGATCCCAAATGATTGAGCCCCTCCAATGACATCGTGAAAATGCCATGGTTGAAACATTGGTTGTGATGCTGCGGATGCATTCCAATTCGTTCAATCGATCCGGGCGCTAAGTTCATCGAGTTTAGTAATCAACTTCGGATCGAGCTCAGACTGCAATGCTTCGAGTGCATTTTGGATGTGCGCGACTGACGTTCCTCCCACCAATACTGAATCCACATCCTCATTGCGAAGAACCCATCCGAGCGCGAGCCGGGATGTTGGAATCCCGACTTGAGCTGACAGAAGCTTAAGTCCTTCGAGTATGGAGAAATTGGTGGGGGTGAAGTAGATGTCACGATGACCTGGCACGACATCGAATCGTGATCCTCGAGAGACCATGTTTGTATCACGCGAATATTTACCAGTCAGGAAGCCGGCGCCAAGCGGGCTATAGCTTGTCACTCCGATGCGGTTTTCACGGCAGTAAGGCAAGAGGTCGGCTTCAATCTGCCTTGCTACAAGGTTATACATCGGCTGCACCACTTCAAATCGAAAAGGTGCATTGTGGTTTTCGATGGTGCGGGCTGTCTGCATTTGTTCGATCGTGAAATTACTGCAGCCCGCGACCCCTATTTTTCCTGACCGGATAGACAGGGTCAAAGCATGCATTGTTTCTTCAAGCGGCGTCAACGAATCGAACTCGTGAAGCATATAGACGTCAATGTGGTCGACAGCCAATCTCGCGAGGCTTTCTTCAAGCGAAGCTCGAATGTGTTCGCGAGTATATCTGGGCTTTAACTTCGACTGAAGAACGATCCGGTCGCGACAACCTCGATCCCGAAGCCAGCGCCCGATAATTCGTTCCGATTCGCCACCGCCGTACGATCCAGCAGTATCGAAGAGGTTGATTCCTTGAGAGGTGGCATAGTCCATGATCTCAAACGAAGTCTTTTCATCGATCTCTCGTCCGAACGTGACGCACCCCAGCCCGATGCGGCTGACAGAAAGGTCCGATCTCCCTAAAGGCCTCTGATTCATAGGCTCGATCCGAGCATTAAAAATGCTTGACAGAAGTGTTATCGCTATATAAAAGATATTATCAATAAACTATAAAGAAGCGTGGTGCTCGAGATTGTCGTAGCAGGGCAACCTTCGGAAGGGATGCAGCGTGAGGAAAGACCGCACATTATGTTGTCTCTTGCTTCTTCTGTGTATTTCTGGGCATGCGCATGGACAAGGTCACGAAGATTCGCGGATCACTGCCGCGCTGAGTACATCGAATGAGCCCGTCTCTGCTCCTCAAGCAGTCAACGAGCAACGAGACCAAAGTGACACTCTTTACAACGGCATCCAAATCCCTGCGGTCTGGCCACCGCGAGATGAAGAACTCACGCGAGCACCTCAAGTAGTCCCATACCTTGTCTCGCCTCCTCGAGTCATTCCGATCGATCTTGGGAGGCAGCTCTTTGTCGATGATTTCCTTATCGAAAGCACTACGCTGACTCGCACCTTTCACTACCCTGAGCCGTATGCGGCCAACCCCGTTCTTTCCGCAAACAAGCCATGGGAGATGGGCAATCACTATCCAATGGCTGCTCCGTTCAGCGATGGTGTCTGGTTCGATTCCCATGACCACCTATTCAAGATGTGGTATCAGTGTGCGTCTCCTTCTCCCGCGCCGAAAAAAGCAATCTTCTACACCTGTTATGCGACGTCGACCGATGGCAAGCGTTGGGAAAAGCCTCTCCTGGACGTGATCCCGGGGACGAATATCGTTTTTCCCGTTGAGCACGACTCAACAGTCGTCTGGGTTGATGCAGACGAGCATGATTCCGAGCAACGATATAAGCTTTTTGTCTCTAAAGCGGACGGAGCCGTATCAACCTATTCGTCAAACGATGGAATCCACTGGAGCGCGACATCTGCCGAGCATCGTTACTCGTGGGTGGGCGATCGGAATACTGTCTTCTACAACCCCTTCCGCGGGGTTTGGGTCTACAGCATTCGGGATAAAAAACCATACCCTGGCCTGGGTCGTATTCGCTACTACAGCGAGAGTCCTGGCCTCTCCGCGGGGCTTGATCATTGGCAGCCACTCGCGTGGATAGGCGCGGATAATCGCGATCTCAGAAATCCGCACTATCCGGAGATTGAACCACAGCTCTACGCGCTCGACGCGGTAGCTTACGAGAGTGTCATGGTGGGTCTCTTCTCGATCTGGGAAGGCCCTGAAAACAAGGTCGCCGCAGCAAATCATATTCAAAAACGCAACCAGATTATGCTTGGCTTCAGCCGAGATGGCTACCACTGGGATCGACCAGACCGTCACCCCTTCCTCAAGGTCAACGAGACCGAAGGAGCATGGAACTGGGGAAATATGCAGTCAGTCGGCGGCGGATTTCTGGTTGTTGGTGACCAGCTCTACTTTTATTCAAGTGGCCGTCAGCGCAACGACGAGGAGTGGGACAGCCATTCCAGTTCCGGGCTGTTCTTTCTAAGACGAGACGGCTTTGCATCCATGGACGCGGACGCGCGGAAGGGTGTGTTGACGACGCGCTTGCTGACTTTCTCCGGGAGTCAACTCTTCGTTAATTTCGCCACCAGCGGTGGTGAAATGCGAGTTGAAGCGCTTGATGAGGAAGGAAGAGTGATCCCTTCTCTCGCGGCAAGCGACTGTATTCCCATCCAAACTGATTCAACTCACCATCTCGTTCGGTGGAAAGACCATGCTGATCTCTCGATGCTCTCCGGGAAAAAAGTGCGCTTTCGCTTTTTGGTGGAGCGAGGCGAACTCTATTCATTTTGGGTTAGTCCGGATCGTTCGGGAGCCAGCAGAGGCTTTGTAGCAGCTGGCGGACCGGGCTTTGAAGGATACAAGGACATTCCCTCGGCCAAACAAAGATAGCCCTATCTCGGGGCAGACTCTTGTCGCCGAAACATCATTCGATCGCATTGCAGCGCTTAGATCTGAACGCGGAAAATCAGGAGGACGTGATGAAAAATGCAATTGCCGTACGGAACGGGAAGACGTCGTGTCTCAAGTGTTTCATCTCAGCTCTGCTATTGTTTCTCGGTCTTTCCATGTCTCAGGTACTGCAGGCCCAGGTCCTTTATGGCTCGCTGTCCGGCACGGTTACGGATGCAAGCGGCGCAGTTGTGCCCAATGTCGTGGTGTTGATCACAAACACAGGGACTGGACAGATCATCACGGTCACCAGCAATTCTTCAGGTTCCTATCTGGCTTCAAACCTGCAGGAAGGCCAGTATGAGCTGAAGGTCACGGCAAGCGGATTCAGGACGTATATCAAACAGGCAATCGCAATATCTGTGAACGCGAACAGGCGTGAAGATATCAGCCTGGTCCTGGGACAAACGAGCGACAAGGTTACAGTGTCGGCGGACGCGCTGGAGCTTCAGACCGATAAGACAGACCTGCATACGGATTTGACGGCGAAAGATGTGACGGATCTCCCGTTGGGACACTACCGCAACTTTCAAAGCCTGATCAACCTGGTTCCCGGAGCGACCCCGGGAGTCATCGTGAACTCGATGCAGACGACGCCGGAGCGTTCACTGGATGTAAACGTCAACGGAGTGAATAAGAACAATAACGATACGAGGATCGACGGCATTCAGAGCGTTTATCTCTGGCTGCCCGATCATGTCGCGTATGTTCCTCCCGCCGAATCGATTCAGACAGTCAACATCTCGACCAATAACTTCGATGCGGAACAGGGAATGGCGGGTGGAGTTGTCACGAATGTGATTACCAAATCCGGCACGAATCAACTGCATGGGTCGCTCTTTGAGCTCGCGAACAATTCTGCCGTCGGCGCAAGGAATTTTTTCAATCGAACGGGATCGAAGAAGCCGCTGACGAATATCAACATCTTTGGAGGAACGATCGGCGGCCCGATCAAGAAGGACAAGCTGTTCTTCTTTCAAAGCTGGGAGAGCACGCGCGAGGTGCAGGGCTACACTGCGGTCATGACCGTGCCGACGGCCGATCAGCGGGCCGGCAATTTCAGCGCGTACAGCACCGTCATCTATGACCCGAGCACAGGAAACTCCGATGGATCGGGACGCTCACAGATCAAGAGCGGCACGACACCGAATGTGATTCCTGCGAGCAGAATCAGCCCAATCGCACAAGCTATTCAGTCGCAGATTCCTCTTCCAAACGGTCCTGGTGTCGCCAATAACTACACCAACTCCGGGTCACAGGTTTTGAATCGCGACAACTTCGATACCAAGGTGAACTATAACTACTCCAACGCCACGTCCTACTGGGTGAAGTACAGCCTCTCGCGGGCATCGACTGAGTGTCCTGCAGGACTGGGCGCGGCGGGTGGAGTTCCGCTGTGCTCGGGAAATATTGGCGTGTCCGACGGAATGACACAGGCCGCCGATATCGGCTATACCAAGGTCTTCACGCCGAACGTCGTGGCGGACGGAACCCTTGGTTATCTCCGCATGGGACAAAATGTCTATGGCTTCGGTTACGGACAGTCAATCCCTTTGACGAACCTGGGAATTCCGGGGACGAACGGCGGCAACTCCGCCATCACAAACAGCGGCGCACCGCAATTTATTATTGGTGGCTACTCGCAGGTTGGTGGCGACACCGACACACGCCCTTATCTTTACCACCAGGACACCTACGGCTTCACGCAGAATATCGGCTGGAGCAAGTCGAAGCACTACTTCCGGTTTGGCGTGGAAGGAATCCGGCACCACATGAACTTCTACGAGCCTGATGGCGGTGGCGGTGGTGGTCCGCAGGGGCAGTTCAACTTTACCGGCGGCCTCACCGCTCTTAATGGTGGCGCATCGCCAAATCAGTACAACGGATACGCCGACTTCCTGTTGGGTCTTTCGCAGACGAACAAGGAAACTCTCCAGTTCAGGCCGTATACCACATACAACTATGCGTGGGGCGCATACGCACAGGATCGTTGGCAGGTGTCGCCGGCATTGACGCTCTCGCTGGGCGTTCGGTATGAGCTCTATCCAATGATGACGCGTTCGGCTCCCGGCGGCATCGAGCAGTACAACCCCACGACCAACATTGTTACTCTGGGCGGTGTCGGCGGTAATCCGAGAGATCTGGGCATCACCAACAGCCGTAAGCTCTTCGCTCCGCGTCTTGGCCTTGCTTACAAGGTCACGTCCACCACTGTGCTTCGCGCCGGTTATGGCATCAGTTATGATCCATTGCCATTGGCCAGGCCGCTGCGTGGCTGGTATCCGCTGACAGTCACGTCTCTCTATACTGCTCCCAACTCTTTTTCGGCTTATGGAACCCTTGCGCAGGGAATTCCGACAATTGTGGCGCCTGACTTAACTCAGCCGTCGCTCACCGTTCCACTCAATGCCCAGGAACGCTATATTGATGGAAATCAGATCAAGAGAGGCTACGCTGAATCCTGGAATGTCGTCGTTCAGCAGGAACTACCGTGGCATTTCCTGACCTCGATTGCTTACGTTGGCACGCAGACGATTCATCAGTTTGTCGATCTTGATGTCAACGCTGGAGTTCCCGGCGGTGGTCTTGCGGGACAGCCTCTCTATGCTGCCTATAAACGTACAGCGATTACATGGGCATGGAATGGCAGGTTCAACGCGAACTACAACGGTCTGCAGGTCTCGCTCGACCGTCGCGTCAGTGCAGACCTGACGGTGAAGGGCGCCTACACGTTCTCGAAGTTTCTCAACTACACCGACTCGGATGGCTGGGCGCAGTTGATCTTTAACTCTCCGGGTTTTATCGAGAAGAACCACTCGGTGGCAGACCAGAATGTCCCGCACAATCTGCAGCTCGCCACGATGTACACGCTCCCCTTCGGAAGGGGAAAGAAGTTCTTTACGTCGGGAGCATCGAGTTGGTTGTTGGGCGGATGGCAGTGGAACAGTATCTTCTCTGCGCATAGCGGGCTGCCGTTTACCGTGACGGCCTCGGCGACCTCTCTTAACGCTCCGAACAATACACAGGTCGCAGACGTCGTCGGTCCCATCAAGAAGCTCGGAGGAAGCGGACCGGGAGAGCATCTCTACGATCCAACATCCTTTGCGGCTGTTACCACGGCACGATTCGGAACCTCCGGCAGAAACATGCTCTACGGTTCGCGCTGGGTAAATTTCGACACCAGCCTGTTCAGGACCTTTCCGATCAAAGACAGGCTTCAGGCCCAGTTCCGGGCTGAAGCGTTCAATTCGACCAATTCGCCGCACTTCAACGCTCCTAATGCAAACGTGAGTACACCCACGAGCTTTATGACGACCAGCAGCGCTAACCAGGACCAGCGCAATCTCCGCTTTGGTCTTCGGTTGGATTGGTAATTCGCGGATAGCTTGTCGCACGGAGGGGCCTTTGTAGAGGCCTCTCTAACCGATTAACAAGAGTTGTTGCATGCTCAAACCTAAAGAGGTGATTCATGATGAGTGGAGAGAGTCCTACCCGATGAAGACAAGTTTCAAGCTGCATATCTTCGTGATAGCCCTGGCCATGCTCTCTCTTCCAGTTGCCGCTCAACCGGGCGTCGCCGAGTTTGCGCAGATCGATCTGTTTCGCCAGGGAGATGGTGGAATCAATACCTATCGCATCCCTGCACTGGTGGAGACGGAGAAGGGAACCCTGCTCGCTGTTGCCGACGCGCGCTACGATAGCTCGCGTGATCTGCCCGGTCATATTGCTCTGGCGATGCGCCGAAGTTTTAACGGCGGCAGAGACTGGGAGCCGATGCGGATTATTCTGGCGGTCAAGAGTGGAGGTGTCGGCGATGCCTCTCTTCTGGTGGACCGTTCTACGGGACGCATATGGTGCTTCCACACGTATGGCCCTCCAGGAATCGGATTCCAGACAGCCAAATCCGGCGCGAAGACCGGCCCAGCGACACTGCAGTTTCACGCGATGTACAGCGATGACGATGGATCGACCTGGTCGGAGCCAATTGATCTGACGCCACAGGTCAAAGACCCATCGTGGCAGGCGATGTTCTCAACCTCAGGCACTGATATTCAGACAAGAAGCGGCCGCTTTCTTGTTCCGCTGGTGGTGCGCGACGACAAGGGAGTTATTCGTTCGCGCAATGCCTATAGCGACGACCATGGAAAGACCTGGAAGAGCGGCGAAGCGATCGGAGACGGAACCGACGAGAGCCATAATGTGGAGTTGAAGGACGGCATCATCCTGCAAAATATGCGCAACGGAAAGACGAGAGCGGTTGCTCAATCCAACGACGGCGGCGTGTCGTTCGGTCCCGTAGGCCATGATGCAGCGCTAATCGACCCGAGCTGCAATGCAGGAATTGCGCGTTACCGCAATGGCAAGACGGATGTGCTGCTCTTTACCAATGCTGCCAGTACACGGCGCGAAAACCTTACGATCAAGGTTAGCTATGACGAGGGTCTAACCTGGTCGCTTGATCGAACCATCAATCCCGGTCCGTCGAGCTATTCAACGGTGATTGCATTGCACGATGGAAGCATTGGAGTTCTTTATGAGCGGGGAGATACGTACGCCGCTGAGCGTATAACCTTTGCTCGCTTCAACTTCGATTGGATAGCTCAGTCGCATAAATAAATATTTTCCGGGAGCTAAGTGTTGCACATGACGAGGAGTCGTCGCGAGAGAAGGAAAAATCTCAGGGCTGTTCTATGCGCGTTCGGCTTTTTTCTGTTCTTTCTGACGGCGCAAAAAGCTTGTTGCGAAGTGGTTAAAGTCGCGTGCGTTGGGGACTCCGTGACTTATGGCAAGACGATTGAAGACCGGACGAAAGATTCCTATCCTGCTCAGTTGCAGCGGGCACTTGGGAATGGCTTCGATGTAGAAAATTTTGGAGTGAACGGTGCCACGCTCCTGCGCAAAGGGCATCGTCCTTACAGCTCTACGGATGCTTTTAAGGCGGCTAAATCTTTTCGCGCCGATATCGTGGTGATCCACCTCGGGCTGAACGATACAGATCCACGCGACTGGCCCGACTATCGCGATGATTTCAGGGCGGACTACAGCTGGTTGATCGCGCAGTTCCGTGAATCGAATCCAAAGGCGCAAATTTACGTTGGTATTCTGACTCCTATCTTCCCTCCACATCCACGGTTCAAGTCGGGTACGCGAGACTGGGCCCAGGAGATCCGTGATGAAATTCCCCGGATTGCAAAGGCAAATCATACCGGGCTGATCGATTTCGATACGCCGCTTCATGCGCGTCCCGATCTTTTTTCCGATGCAGTCCATCCTGACGCCGAGGGGTGCATCGATTCTTGCCCATTCTGTCTATGAAGCGCTTACGGGGAACTTCGGCGGCCTTCAGGTGGAAGAAGGTTACGGAGACCACATGGTTTTACCGCATGGAGAACCGTTACACCTTAGAGGGAAGGCCAATCGCGGAGAAGAAGTCACTCTTCAATTTGGAAAGTTGAGATTGCAGGCTATAGCCGATGTTGAAGGTGACTGGAGCATTTCTATCCCTGCGCAGAAACCGGGTGGGCCGTATGTGTTGCGCTTCAGCACGGCGAATAGAACCGTTGAGCTGCGCGATGTCTTATTCGGGGAACTCTGGCTGGCTTCGGGACAATCGAATATGGATTTTCCTGTGTCGAAGTCGTCGGAGGCTGGTGAGGCAATGCAGATGGCCGGCCAGCAGATCCGTCTCCTGCATTACAGGAACGCAGCACCAACGGACCCGATTGCCTGGAATCAGGAGACGCTGAAGAAGGTCAATCAACTCCATTATTTTTCCGGCGAGTGGGAGACGGCGAATGCCGGCAATGCGAGCGATTTTTCTGCGGTGGCGTACTTCTTCGCGCAGCGGCTCTATAAAAAACTGGGTGTCCCCATTGGGATCGTTCAGGTCTCGGTGGGCGGCTCCGGTGCCGAGTCCTGGATCAGCAGGCGCACGATAGAAGACGATCCTCAACTGGTGGATATGCTGGTCAACTGGAGAGATTCGGATTTCATCATGCGCTGGTGCAGAGAGCGCGCCGCAGAAAATCTGGCGCATGCCGGAAGCACACTGCAGCAGCATCCTTATGCCCCCAGCTATAACTTCGAAGCAGGAATTGCACCGATCCTGCATCTGCCGATCAAAGGCGTGATCTGGTATCAGGGAGAAAGCAACACGCAAAACCTGGAACTGTACGAACATCTCTTTCCGACTCTGGTAAGCGACTGGCGGAAGAGATGGGGCAGGGATCTTCCATTTTTTTATGTTCAACTTTCCGGGCTCAACAGGCCGTCGTGGCCGCGCTTTCGCGATGCGCAACGTCGACTGGCGGAGACGGTTCCCAATAGCGGCATGGTGGTAAGCAGCGACCTGGGAGAAGAAAATGACGTGCACTATCACCACAAGAAGGCTATTGGAGAACGCCTGGCCAACTTGGCGCTAGAGCGTATCTATAGAGTCGCCGACGTTCATGGCGAAAGCCCGATAGGATTCAAAGCCAGCCGAACCGGAAGGGAACTGAAGATCGAGTTCAAAAACAGCGGCGAGAGATTGCGGACCTCCGACGGTCTTGCGGCAAGGGGATTCGAGTTGCGGGACAGCGAAGGCAACTGGCACGTTGTCACGGCACAGGTCGCAGGCAAAGTGGTTTTGCTGGATGATGCATTGGTTGATGGCGCGGATGCTGTGGCATATGCCTGGCAGCCATTTCCCAATGCAAATCTGGCAAATGCCTATGGTCTGCCCGCGTCCACATTTTTCCTGGAGATTTCCCAGTAACCGCGTCCAGATTGTGTTGAGTGCCGAAGTCGCAGTGCGGTTCAATGGCGCGCGATGTATAGGCTCAAATCGAATCATCTGGCGGACTTGAAAGCCATTTCTCGCGGGTGCTTTACCCGTTTATGTATGTCTCTCAAGGAGATAGCACGGTTCGTTTGCGTGCAGGATATTATCAATAAAATGTTATAGACAATATCTGTTTTGTTAATTATTCTCCTCTCACCCTTCAAAAAAAGCAGAGGCCCTATGCACCGACGCAGACTTTTTTTATTTCTCATCATGTTCACGAGCCTGTTCGCCGGATCTCTCTGGGCGCAGGACACAACTGGCACTATCACTGGCACCGTGACAGATTCATCCGGAGCCGTGATCCCCGAGGTGGCCGTCAGGCTCACGTCACCGCAGACCGGCTATACTCGGCAGCTTCAAAGCAATCGTGATGGCGAATATAAGTTCACGCTGGTCCCCATCGGGTTCTACTCCGTTACGGCGGAAAAAACAGGATTCGCCACGAGGAAGGTCGACAACGTTCGCATCGAGATTCTCTCGACCGGCACGGTCAACTTCGCGCTGACTCCGGGAGAGGCAACCCAGGTCGTCAACGTAGATGCGCAGGGCGGTTCAACGCTCAATACGGAGACCTCCGATGCTGGAACTGCCATCAAGGGCGAACAGATCAACAATTTACCTTTGAACGTCCGGCAGTTCATGCAGCTGATCTATCTGGCTCCGATGGCAGTTCCTGCGGCGAACGATTTTCGTTCAACTGAGGTGCCGCGCAACGTCTCCATGCCGGCTGGTGCAGGCCAGCGTCCTGAGCAGAACAATTATCAGATTGACGGCCTCGCCAACCGCGAAACCGGTCGGGACAGCTTCGCCGTCTCACCTCCCGTTGACGGTGTTGGTGAGTTCCGTGTGCAGACGGGTCTTGCTCCTGCGGAGTTCGGCCGTGGTGGCGGGTCTGTCATCAACGTCGTCACGCGCGGCGGCACGAACCAGTATCACGGCTCTGTCTACGAATTTATTCGCAACGACATCTTCGATGCGAAGCCCTACTTCGCTTCCATCAAGAGCCCGCTGAAGCGCAACCAGTATGGCGGTTCCCTCGGCGGCCCCGTCCTGCATCAGAAGCTCTTCTTCTTTGGCAACTATGAAGGTCTCCGCCAGGCGTCCACAGGCAATCCGCCCACCGGGCTGGTGCCGACCGTCGCGCAGAAAAACGGAGTCTTCAGCACTCCTATTCTTGATCCTCAAAACAACTTTCAGCCCTTCGCGAATAACACCATTCCAACGGGCCGGATCGATCCCATCTCGGCGAAGCTGCTGCAACTCTTCCCCGATCCCAACAGCAGTGCCAATTTCAGCAGTCAACTTTATCTTCAATAATGTTCCCAGCGGACATCTTGCTTATGACAGTGCGGTCGCGCGTGTGGATTACAACATGGGTCCAAACGACACCATGTTTGGCCGTTATCTGTTCGACAAGGAAGTCACAACAACCTCTCCTACTCTCCCGCTGCCGGCGTACTCAGGAGGCAAGCAGATTAACCTGAAGGCACAGAGCATTGGCCTCCAGTGGAACCACATCCTTACGCCGAATCTCGTCAATAGCTTCAGCGTAGGCTACACGCGGTATCAGAATACTCTCGGCACACTCAACTCCTATCGCCAGGACTTCATCACCACCTCAGGAATCACGAACACGCTTTCGGCGACGGAACCGCTCTTCTGGGGCGTTCCTTCGATCAGTATTCCCGGCCTGCTCGCTCCCAGCGATGTCACCCCCAGCTATCGCACCATGAACGCTTACCAGATGCTGGAGAGCGTTGTGTGGACACACGGCAAGCACACCTTCAAGTTCGGCGGTGATCTGCAGAAGATCCAGACCGACATGTTCTACACCGGAGCCAATGGCAGCTGGACCTTCGCAAACTCCTATACCGGAAATAATTTTGCCGACTTCCTGCTGGGAGACGCCTCGGCGGTCAACAAGACGGCGAAGGCGACGAACTGGAATTCATGGGTCTGGTACCTCTCCAGCTTTGCGCAGGACGACTGGAAGATCTCCAAGCGCCTCACCCTCAATCTTGGAATACGCTACGAGGTTGAGTCGGCGCTTCGACAGTCCGATCATTGCGGCCTTGGGATGACGCTTCAAGGATCGCAAGCCATTCAGCTTGTCTCCAGCCAATGCACGTCATTGCCGCTGATTCAATCCTTCTCGGCAGATATCCGGCCGGATGTGCTCTACAGCGTCGTCACCAACCACAGCGCTCCGTATGATTCCGATACCAACAACGTCTCGCCTCGCTTCGGCTTCGCTTACTCGGTCAATGACAAGACGGTCGTCCACGGCGGCTATGGTATCTACTACGCATCACCGGGGGTCAGCAGCCTGGCATCGTCCAACGACTTTGCTCCGGACACGCTGCGTCCCACCTGGACAGCCAATCCCACCACGCCCAACTACGGCTGGAACCCTGAGGGCGCCAGCAGCGCACAGGCGGCTCTGAAGAATGCTGCTCTCACGGTCTTCCCGGTCCTCTCCCGCAGCCTTCCCTACGCGATGATTCAGGAATGGAACATCAACACGCAGCGCGACCTGGGGCACAACCTCACTCTCGACCTCACCTATCAGGGGAGCAAAGACGACCACTTATTCGGCTTCGACAATACGAACTTCCGCGCACCCGGTCCCGGAAATGTGCAGACATTGCTTCCGTATCCCCAGTACGCACGCATCCAAAACTTTGCGACCTGGGCTGCGGCCAACTATAACGGAGCCTCCATCAAGCTGGAGCAACGCGCCTTCAAGGGCCTCAGCTACATGGCGGCGTATACCTATGCCAAGTCCCTTGATCAGGGGTCGCAGCTGGAGCAGTCCGGACAGTGGTCCAATCCCCTCGATCACCGTACGGCCTACGGTCCCTCAGACTTCAACGCGACCAACCGATTTACTGTCTCTTACACCTACCAGCTGCCCTTCGGCCACGGCGCAGCGCTGTTCCATAACGTGAACAGTTTTACGAACAAACTCATCAGCGGGTGGGGAGTTCGTGGCATCACCCAGTACCAGACTGGCCTGCCGCAGACCCCGACGATGAACCTGTCGCGTGAGGGAATCTGTGCCACCGCCTGTATCGCTCGTCCGGACCGCGTCGGAAATGGCAACCTCGCACGCGGCTCGCGCTCGATCGGCCACTTCTATGATGTCAACGCCTTCCAGGTCCTCCCGGCAGGCGGCGTCTCGGGGCGCATCGGGAACTCAGGCCGTAACGTGCTGACCGCCCCTCCCATCAACTCCTCGGATTTTTCTCTCTTCAAGGAGACGAAATTAGGCGAAAGCCAGGCCGTCGAGTTCCGATGGGAGAACTACAACGTCTTCAACCATACCCAGTGGAGCGCACCCAGCGTCAATATGGAGGCACCTGCGACCTTTGGAGTAATCACGGGAACTGCCGACCCACGCATCATGCAGTTCGCTTTGCGTTACTCATTCTAAGCAGAGGTGGAGACAGAAAAATGGACGCCGTTCCTTGGGAGCGGCGTCCTTTTTGCATTTGCGAACATGTATGCCTGTGACGGTGTGAGCTAATCTGCGACGCTTGCGGGGATGGACAGTGCCGGATTGAGATGCTCGCGAATAGCCTTCGAGATGAGTTTCGGGTTGCCCTTGAGAAGAGTGTCAAGCAGGATCTCGTGGGAAACTGTTGCCAGCTTCTCTCCCGCCGCTCTGCGCTCGAGGCCGACGAAGGCATAAACAGAGACGCAGAGCCGGTCCAGTGTCTTTTCAAGGACGGTATTTCCCGAAGCCTTCCATACAATTTCGTGAAATCGGAGATCGGCTTCTGCAACACCCAGATGATCGCTGGCCTGGATGCGCTGCTCAAGTTGCTTCAGTCCTGCTCGCAGTTCGGCTTCAATCTCCGGCGTCATGTTTTTCGCGGCGAGGCGGAATGCGAGGTCTTCCAGGTGCGAACGCACGTCGATGAGTTCAACCATCTCTGCACGTGTGAGCTTCGTCACGTGGGTGCCTCTGTCCGGGACTCGTACGACCAGTCCGAGGTGCTCCAGCTGCAACAAGGCTTCGCGAACGGGAACCTGGCTTACGCTGAGCTGCTTTGCGATATGCGCTTCTTTGATGGCGGTACCCGGCAAGAGCTCTCCCGACCAAATGGCATTACGCAGTTTTTGAAAGACTTCGGCAGACTTACTTAGATTTTTAACTGGTGAAAACTCACTGATGACCATTCCATCTCCAAAACTAGGGAAGAGGTGCTTACCTCAAGATAATCAACTATCAATACTTGACCATCTGTAGTGGACTTGCAAGCTCAAAGCAAGAATACCTAAGCCCGTTCCTGCCGCCGTCCTGCGATCTTAAGAGAGGCGAGACAAAATGCCCCGAGAAGGATTGAGAGAGCCGAGAGTTGCAGTGCTGCGCCGAGCCCCATTCGATCCTTGAGAAACCCAGCCCCTGCGGCCATCACTCCTCCGGCGATGCAGGATGTTGCGTTGAGAACGCCATATGCGGTTGCCCGCAGCCGAGCGGGTACGATCTGGCAGAGTACCGGCATCAGGTTGCAATCGAAGAATCCTCGTCCAAGGCCGAAGACGACAAGGCATGCCAGCAAGGTCCACCACGAACCGGTGACACCGACCACAAACAGCGCAGGTGCAGCCAGCAGGAATCCGATGGCTTGGGTTAAGTATCGTGCGTTGCGGCTGGAGCGGGACCAGCTATCGGCAAGCCATCCGCCGAAGAAGATGCCCAGAAACGATCCGGCCTGGATGTAGAACGTGGACGAGAAACCTGCAGTCGTCAGACTTACATGAAAGCGCTCGAAGAGGAACGTCGCCATCCATCCGTAAACGCACCAGAACGCAATGGCAGCGAGACAGTTGGCGCAGACAACCAGCCAGAAAGACCTCTTGGCGGAAAGCTCTGCCAGCGAAGGAAGGAAAGGAAGCTTTTCCGCAGAGTTTTGGTTTGCCTGATTGCGTCCGGGTGCCTCCTTCAACTGGAAGAAGAGGATCGCCGAGTAAAGGACACCGAAGGCGCCAAGCACATAGAAGACCTGATGCCAGCCATAGTTCTGTCCTATCCAGCCACCTCCCCAGCCACCGAGTACGACCCCGGCATAGAGACCGCTCTGATGCAGGCCCACGGCACGCGCGCGTGTCGCTTCGCCGTGATAATCGGCGATAAGGGCGAGAGCAGCCGGCAAATAGCAGGCTTCACTGATTCCGAGCAGCGCTTGTGCCGCCAGAAGCTGCGGATAGCTGCGCGAAAGCCCAACCAGCAGCGTCACCGTGGACCAGACTCCGATGCTGAGGAGAATGACGGCACGACGATTGAAGCGGTCCGCCAGGTATCCGCCGAGCGGGCTGCAGATGCCGTAGACCCAGAGAAAGGCAGATCCGAGGAGACCGAGCTGCATGTTGCTCAGGTGCAGTTCGGAACGCAACAACGGAAACAGCGCGAAGATGACCTGCCGGTCAATATAGTTGAGGGCCGCTACCACCCATAGCAGAGCGACAACGGCCCAGGGATAGAAGGATCTCTTCATGACCTCACGGATGTTGCAAGAAGTGTTTGTCCGAGCTCTGTCTCCAGGGCGCGTTTCATCAACTCTGTCTGCTCCGCACCTGTGAGTTCGCGGCGCGGGAGAATGCAGCTTCCGCATTCAATTCCTGTCCACGAAAGAATCTGCTTGATCACGGGATGGACAGGATACTTCAGGATTGCCTGCAGAAATTCGTTGATCTGCTGCTGCGTCTTCCGCGCTTCTTCCCAGCGGCCATTTGACGTGTGCTCGTAGAGCTCAACGTAACTGCGCGGTATCAGGTTGTAGGTGCTCCCGATCCCTCCGTTTGCTCCCATTACCAGGCCGGCGATCAGCATCTCGTCGCTGCCATTGAAGACGACCGCGCCGGTCTGGCGGATGGACCACATGCGGAAGAGATCGGAGTCCGTGAACTTGAGTCCGATGACATTTGGAATGGCGCACAACTCCAGAACCTGCTCTGTGGTACGGATCGCCGGCGCCATGGAAGGGAAGTAGTAGACGAGAAGGGGAAGATCGGACGCCTGGGCAATCGCCTCGTAGTAGCTGCGAATCTCCTCAAACGAATAGTTTCCGGCAGGCGGCAGGCTGCTCACCATGTGAGCTCCGCTGCTGGCCGCATGGCGTGCGAGCGCGACCGTATCCGCCGTGGTGGGCGCGCCGACATGGACGATGACCTGGGCATGCTTCGGAGTGTTTTTTATGGCCGTTTCGGTGGCTGCGCGACGATCATTGAGCGACAGTTGAAAACCCTCTCCCGTCTGTCCGCACACGTACACACCGTTCACGCCGGCACTGTAGACGCGGTCCAGTAACTGTTCAAAGGGTTTTTGCTGAAACTCCCCAGCGTCATTGACGGGAGTTACGAGTGCGGGAATGATGCCTTGAATTTCCATGCGGTTTCTATGTCCTTGTCGAAAAGATCCATTGCAGGAGCGGTAACGGACAGGCCAGCGATTCCATGACATGCTTTCCCATCAGTTCTAATTATCTATAATATAATATCTAAAATTAGACAAATGCAATGTCTTTAAGTGCTACGTTTTTCTAATCAGATGAAGGAAGTGTCCATGTTCGAGCAATATATAGAGCGCTACCGCAGGGAGCTGTTCGAGTCAGTTATCCCATTTTGGCTTCAGCACTCCATCGATCGTGAGTATGGGGGGTACTTTACTTGTCTCGATCGCACGGGCGGTATCTATGACACCAGAAAATACATCTGGCTCCAGGGGCGAGCGGTATGGATGTTCAGCAAACTCTACAACGAAGTTGAGCGAAGACAAGAGTGGCTGGACGCTGCGGCAGGTGGTCTGTCTTTCCTTCACCAGCACGCCTTCGATGCTCAGGGACGGTGTTATTTCAGCCTCACGCGAGAAGGTCAGCCGGCGTCTTTTCAGCGGAAGCCGTATGGAGCAGTCTTCGTCGCAGCGGGAATGCTCGAATATGCTAAAGCTGTTGGCGACGGAAATCTTCGCCAGGACGGGATTGATCTGGTTGGCAAGATTCGGACATGGATTGCAGATCCAGGACTGCTGGGCCGTCCTGGTTTTGAAGGCCAGGCAGGAACGAGCAAGCTCGCCGATGTGATGGTGATGATGATGCTCGTGCTGGAGATACTGAGTGTCGATGATTCGCCGCAGCACCTGGACATGCTTGCGGGCTATATCAAAGCGGCCATGAAGCATCACGAGCCGGCCCGAAATATCTTCCTGGAACAGATCAGTGCCAAGGGGGACTTCCTGTTCGATTCGCCGGATGGGCGCCTGGTGAATCCGGGGCACTCCATCGAGATGGCCTGGTTTCTATTGTTGGCTCTGCGGCGGCTTCCCGATCCATCGATGCAAAAAGACGTACTCGGCATTCTGGCGAGTTCTCTGGAGTTCGGGTGGGATCAACAGTATGGCGGCCTCAACTACTTCATGGATATCGAGGCTCGTCCCGTGTTGGCGCTGGAGTCAACGATGAAGTTGTGGTGGCCGCATACGGAAGCCCTTTATGCCGTCATCCTTGCCTACACCTTGACGCGCGATAACTACTGGCTGGAATGGCTGGAACGTTTGGATACCTACTCGTTCAAGTATTTCGCGGATCCGAAGTACGGGGAATGGTTCGGCTATTGCGACCGTGAAGGCAATCGATCCAGTGAGTGCAAGGGTAATAACTACAAGGGGTTCTTTCATGTTCCCAGGGCTCTCCTCATGAGCATCCAGGAGATGGAAGCATTTGAGAGAGGACGATAAAGCTAGGAGCTTCGGAGCGCACGATCTGCGACAGACTTTGCAGGAAAATGCCGGTGATCTGGAACAGATCAAGTTATGTGCCCATGGAGTGCTTGTCAGCTGGGGCAGATCGCTCTCGGACAACGAAGAAGAATGTCACTGGCGAAAGCACAAGGGAAACCCACATAAGCAAGCGAAAACAGTCTTCGTAGCAGAGCAGAGCTGCTTGCCGATTCACCTCATTCTGGATCCATCCGAGAGCCCGCAGCATCGCATTGCTGCGGGAATCTCCAGCAAAGGCTCCGAGGTAGGAAGCCCGTGCCTGAACTGCAGCGGCTAATTCTGTCGACGATCCGGACAGGTTTTGGACCAGGTACGTTCGATGGATCTGTACGCCACGCACAAGCATTGTGTTCACGGCAGAGATGCCGATGGCGGAGCCCAGGTTCCGGAATAAGCCGTACAGCGAGGCAGCCGCATCGTTCTTGCCCGATTTCAAGTTAGAAAATGCCAGCACGCTGAGGGGAGTAAGAAAGAGCGCGACACCCGCGCTTTCAAGAATGCGAAGCTTCACGATGGTGCTGTAATCGACCTGCAGCGAGAGATGGCTCAACTGATGGAACGCAAGCGTCGTCACCATCAATCCGCTTACGATCAAAATGCGATTGTCGATGCGCTTCATGAGCCACGTAGTCAATGGCAGAAACAACAGCAAGACAAACGATCCCGGAGAAAGCACCATCCCGCTCTCAGTCGCTGTATAGCCGAGCATGCCGTGTGTAAACTCCGGAAGCAGTGTCGTGCTGGCGTAGCGGGCGAAGTATGTGAAGAAGATCATTCCGTTGGCCAACGCGAAGTTACGGTTCGTTAGCAGGCGAAGCTGAAGCACCGGATGTTTCGCACGGAAGACCTCGTGGAAGACGAGGAACAGGATCGCCACACAGGACAATACGGCTGCCGTGCGAATCGCGGGCGATGAGAACCAGTCTGCGCGTTCCCCGCGATCCAGCACATACTCCAGACATCCGAGGCCCAAGGCGATGCCGAAAAGCCCTGGATAGTCGATGGGGGCATCCTTGGTGTGAGCCTGCGGTGTCTCCGGTTGTAGGGCGCGATTGAGGAAGTAGGCCGCAATGCCGCACGGGATGTTCAGGAAAAATATCCAGCGCCATCCCCAGTGATCACTGAGCCAACCGCCCAGCACCGGCCCGAGCGTGGGAGCCAGCACGATGACGACGGAATAGAGAGTGAACGCAGCCGCAATTCGTTCCTTCGGAAAGAGATCGGCCAGGATTGCCTGTGTGGTTGGCTGCAATCCTCCTCCGCCGAGTCCCTGCAGCACGCGGAACAGGATAAGAATCGGCAGGCTCGGCGCAATGCCGCAAAAGAACGAACTCACGGTGAATAGGAGGATCGAGAGCAGGTAAAACTGCTTGCGTCCCATCCGGCCTGAGATCCAACCGCTAACCGGTAACACCACGGCGTTTGCAACCAGGTACGACGTGAGTACCCAAACTGCTTCGTCCAATGACGAAGAGAGATTGCCTGCGATATACGGCAGTGCGACATTTGCGATGGACGTGTCGAGCACCTCCATAAACGGCGCAATAATGGCGGCTCCCGCAATCAGCCATAGGGTGTAATTTGTGGGCAGATTGCGTTCGCCGCTCATATACTTGAAGCTTAGGGCGGCTGAACTGCGATATGCGGACAGAAACTATCGATATCAGGACAGACGAAATGCTTGCAGAATGTCTGGGAGTGGATCGTCCTGTTGCTGCGCTGTCCTTTGACTATGCTGCCGACGATCATGTTCCTATTCACGAACACGTCAAGGCACAGCTTCTCTATGCCATCGAAGGCACAATGGTCCTCTCCACACGGCAAGGCAAATGGGTATTGCTGCCTACGCGCGCGCTGTGGGTGCCAGCGAATACGCGCCACTCCATTCGTATGCGAGGCCCGGTTCGTATGCGTACGCTCTTTTTCGACCACACCGTGACTGCCCCAACGCCCAGTTGTGCGGCTGTCAGCGTATCACCTCTGCTTCGGGAGCTTATCGTCAGCATGCTGCAGGAACCGCGGTGGTACGCTCCCGCCAGCCGCGGAGCGCAGATGGCCGCACTCATCTCCAGCGAGCTTCACGTATGCCATACGTTGCCGTTATCTCTTCCGTGGCCCGGGGATGCCAAACTTCGCAGGGCCTGTGATGCAATGCAGCGGAACCCAACATTGGCTGGGGATATGGAGTATTGGGCTTCACGGTTGTCCATGAGCAGCAGAACGCTTGCGCGCCGCTTCCGGGCAGAGACGGGCATGAGTTTCAGAGAATGGAGAGCGCAGCTTCTCCTTTTGGAGGCACAGCTTCGCCTGGCACAAGGGCAGTCCAGTTCGCGAATTGCAAACGCATTAGGTTATGCCAGCCATGCGGCATTCTCCGCAATGTTTCGCAAGGCGACCGGTCTCACCCCCTCGGAGCGCATCTGGTCCAAACGTCATTGATCCCACCCACCGGCGAGCCTGAACGACACTGATCGATGGCATTCGTCGTCACAATCGACATAGCGGAAGTAATTAGTTTCCATCGCTCTGGATCATCCGTTTCAGATCTGAAGCCTGTGCCAGTGGGTTTGCACTCTTTCATACGCACAACGTCTTTATAGGCGACATCTTTGGTTGATCCGACGTTGGGTTAAGGCGTGGTGACGGACACGTTATCGAAGGTTGCCGTATTTACCTGAGAGGTGTTCCGGCTGCTGACGACCAGTCCGATGTAGACATTGCTCGCCATCGATATGCTAACCGTGCCCTGCTGGGTCCAGTTCACCCCATCCGGCGAAAAGTAGCTGGTGAAAGTGCTGCCGTTGCGCACGAGGCGAACCCAATAGGGGGCCACGAGGCCAGCGGTTCTGCTGCCACTGGTGCTGCCGTTGGTGGCCGTGCGATAGACCCAGGTGACGCCGTTCGCAGGTGTGACATTAATATTGGCCATCGTCGAACCGGTGCCGAGTGTCTCACGAATCATCACGCCTGCCTGCGCTCCGGTGTCGGTAGTGGTCATACTGACCATTCGGGCCGTGATTGTGTAGCTCGTGCCTGCGGCAAGGTACGCATAGTTGAACTGATCAGCCGTGCCGCTAATGCTGGTTCCGGAACCGTTCACCGTGAACGTGCCATTGCTGTAGCTGGCGCTGCCGGCGATGCCCACGCTTCCAATGTCTTGATCCGTCCAACCCGCCGGCAGACCACCTGTGGCTGCATTGACGACCAGGGTGACTGTAGTTGTGTGCGACACGCTGCCGCTGGTGCCTGTGGCTGTCAGTGTGTATGTTCCCGTCGGAGTTGTCGACGCTGTCGAGACCGTCAGAGTCGAACTCCCCGAGCCAGCTACCGACGTTGGGTTGAAGCTTGCTGTTGCCCCGGTTGGCAAGCCGCTCACACTCAGGTTAACTGTGCCGGTGAAGCCGTTCAGCGCACCGATCGCCGTTGTATAGGTAGTGTTGCTTCCTGGTGCCACCGTCTGCGAACTCGGCGTTGCCGAGATGCTGAAGTCCGGTGCCGACACGACCATTGTCACGGTTGTTGAGTGAGCTAAGGTGCTGCTGGTGCCAGTGATCGTCAGTGGGTACGTTCCTGTCGGAGTTGTCGACGCTGTCGAGACCGTCAGTGTTGAATTCCCTGAGCCACTGGCCGACGTCGGACTGAAGCTTGCGGTCGCACCGGTTGGCAGCCCACTGACGCTCAGGTTAACCGTGCCGGTGAAGCCGCTCAGCGCACTGATCGACGCCGTGTAGGTGGTGCTATTGCCTTGGGTCACCGTCTGAGAACTCGGACTTGCCGTGACGCTGAAATCTGGCGGTCCCAACACAACTAACGTCGCTGTGGTCGAATGCGACAGGGTGCCGCTGGTGCCTGTGATCGTCAGTGTGTACGTTCCCGCTGCAGTCGTCGTCGCGGTTGAGACCATCAGAGCCCAAGTCCTCGGGTTTGCGGCCGACGCCGCGATGAAGTTAGCTGTCGCTCCGGCAGGCAATCCGCTCACGCTCGGGCTCACCGTGTCGGTGAACCCATTCAAAGGGCTGATCGTTGTTGTATAGGTAGTGTTGCTCCCCTGTGCTACTGTCTGCGAATTTGGCGTTGCCGAGATGCTGAAGTCCGGCGTCGGCACGACGGTCATCCTGTGAATGATGATGGAGTTGTTGTTGTAATTGTCCTTACTGATCAGATAGTCGCCATTGCTGGTTTGGTAAGCCCGAATGCCATACATCGAATCCACATCGTTGCCCACTGCCACGTTGGCATCGGCACTGGTCATCGTCAGGTCATTGGCGCCGGTCGTCAGGTTGTAGGCGTCGATATCGGGTACGGTATGGACATACGAGATGAACAGATAATTACCCGCAGCCGCCCGCCCCTTGGGATTTTGGGTGGTCTTCAGGTTGAAGACCGGGTTGGGATTGGTGGTGTTGCCCGCCTTCCAGCCGTGGTACACCTCGACCCGGCTTCCCAGCGAGGTCCAATCGGTGCCATTGGCGGTCATCAGGACCATCGTGTCAGTGGACGGGATGTACTCGATGCCGCCCAGCGGCGCGATGGTCGACGGCGTTGGCGTGGTTGTCGGCGTTCCATAGATCGGCACGCCATTGGTGTCAAAGCCGGTCAGCGGATAATGGGTGATGGCGTTGGTCTTGTCCAGCCCCACCCAGATATCCCCGTTCGTATCGAGGCTAAACCCATTCCGGATGCGGGCTGTCGTATTGAAATAGTTGGTATAGCCCGCCGGACTGGTCTGGCCCGGCAGGGTGCCGAAGGGAACCGACGCATATTGATTGGTGGGGAAGTAGGAAAACAAGAAGATGTCGGAATTCTGGCCGGCGGCTGCGAGGATTCGATGGCCGTTGACGCTGGCCATCGTGCCAAAATCAAATCCGCGGCTGTTGTTGGTCACGTCTACGCGCGGGTCCGTCGGATAGTCGAGCGCATCGACACTGTTGCCAACGTATCCTCCCCCGCCGGAGCCGTTGAAGACGTCCTGACCTCCATATAAGTAGGCGCCGTCCGTGCCGGGGTCGAAAGCGGCGTTGCCTTCGAAGTTCAGCGCTTGCAACGTGTACTGGAGTACGCCGGAACTGTTGTAAGCGTGAAGATCGGTCTTCCCATTTCTGCCCAGATCCCAGGTCCCTCCCCAGGGGTTGTTGAGGACATACAGGTTTCCGGAGCTGTCCTTCCCGATACCGACTATGCGCGTGAAGCGTTTGCTCCCGGTCTGCCCCTTGACTCCTGCAGTCGTGTCCAGATATCCGCCCTGCACGCCGAAGGAGCCCACCAGGGATGGGGTGCTCGACAGATTTCCGTAGATTTGAATGTTCATGTTCGGTCCCTGGTCACCGGCCATCAACTGGTTATTGGCGCTGTCATAGTACAACGCTGAAGGACGCGTGCTGGAACCCATATTGATGGTGTTCAGCATGTTGCCTGATGGAGCGAATTCCTGAATCGTGCCCTCGTTCATCTGCGCGACCCATATGTTCCCCGATCCGTCGACCGCGATCGCGCCAGGATCCGTGAGGCTCCAATCCGATTGCCACACCCCGGCGGTTGTGTAGCACCGCACCAGGTTGTCGGGATGGTCGCTGACGTAAACGAGAGTGCCCGTGTCGGCGATTCCCGTGATGACGTCGGTGCGCCGCTCGGTCGTGTCCGAACTTGCCGACCACGTCAGATCCCGCGTACCGGTGCTTCGGTTATATCGGCCCACATAGCCGCTGCCGCCGAGGCCGGTATTGAATTGCAGTGCGACGAAGAGGTTGGTGGCATCGCCGCTGATTGCTCCACCCTGAGCTTCTCCATGAGCGCTGAAAGAGCCTGTCTTCTGGCCGTTCTGGTAGATGTTGATGCTTCCCTGACTTTCGTCCCACATGGACGCGGTATAGATGACGCCCTCCGGCGCTACCCACATTGACCGCATGGCATTCCCCACATACGTGGGGATAGTTGAATACGTGTTTCCCACCCACGTTGTCGTGTAGCTCACTTGAGCGTGACTGACCGTCGCATTAATCAGCAGAACGAAAAGCCAGGGGAGCGCGAAAAATGCTAGCCAACGCCGTTTCGAAAACATGGGGCCTCCTAAGCCTTCTGCTTATGGTCAGAAGGCTTTAGCATTGTGGTTCTGTAAATTCCACGAGCCTTGTAATCCGCGTGACAAAGGCGTGTCAATATGAACGCTTCGGCCAAGCTCTTCGACATCAGGCGTTTCATTTTTTAGGGTTGCGCTCCTGGTGCAGGTGCTTCTTTGCCTGAAGCAATTCTCAACAGAAACCTGGATCTTCCTGAACTGCGTTGTACCTGGACACGCGCCATAGGTGTCGCTTCAGAGCTTAGGTTCGTTTCATATAGTGAGACCCTCGGCCGTGGATGCAACCTCTTTCAGCCGGTTTGTTCTTCAATCAGCGTCACGCGAATTAGTTTCTGTGTTGAGCAATCCTGGGGATCATTCGTGGGCGATATCAGGCCGATGCACTCATCAAGGTCGAGGGTGACTTGGCGGCTCCGGCCTCCCAAAAAGAAGTTTTGCCGTACCTATACAAAGGCGCTTACTCTTCTCTTCGCGCTGTATTCTCATAGTGAACGATGCTTAGGCGCGTGAAGGAGATACCCATGACGCAACGGAAGCAGCTGACGGAAATTCTTCTAAATCTCGACGAGCTGCTTCCTGAGCTGGAGGCTGCCTACAAAGACATACACGCGCATCCCGAGTTATCGATGCAGGAGACGCGCACTGCGGGAATCGCTGCGAATCATCTCAAGAACAACGGCTTTGAGGTCACCGCCGATATCGGGAAGACGGGAGTCGTCGGTATATTGCGCAACGGGGACGGACCAACCGTAATGCTGCGTGCTGACATGGATGCATTGCCCATTAAGGAAGCGACCGGCCTTCCCTATGCCAGTACAGTGACAGCGACAGGTCCTGATGGCAAGACCACGCCGGTGGCTCACTCATGCGGACACGACATGCACGTTGCCTGTTTGATGGGGGCTACTTCGCTGTTTGCCAAAAGCCGCGATAGCTGGCACGGAACGCTCATGGCCGTCTTTCAACCAGGCGAGGAGACGGCACAGGGCGCGCAGGCAATGATTGACGACGGGCTCTTTAAAAGGTTTTCGAAACCAGACGTCGTGCTTGGCCAGCATGTGATGAGCATCCCATCCGGGCGCCTCGATTGGCGCACAGGAGTTGTGACGTCGGCTGCCGACAGCCTGCAAATTCGCATGTTCGGGCGTGGCGCACATGGATCGATGCCTGAGGCCAGCATCGATCCTGTCGTCATGGCTGCCTCGACCGTGATGAGGCTGCAGACGATCGTCTCGCGCGAAGTCGCGCCGACCGATTCTGCCGTGCTGACGATTGGCGTGCTGCAGGCGGGCACGAAAGAGAATGTCATTCCCGACGACGCGATCATTAAGTTAAATGTGCGGACCTTCGATGAGGATGTCCGCAAACATGTGCTGGCGGCGATTGAACGAATTGTCAATGCAGAGGCTGCTGCCGCAGGCGCGCCAAAGCCGCCGGAGATTACACCATTGGACCGGTATTCGCTGGTGACAAACGATGCCGATGCAACAAAGAAGGTCGTTGAGGCGTTTCGTCAGCACTTCCCAGACGGCTCCGTGGAAGAGACGAAGCCTACTATGGCGAGCGAGGACTTCGGATGCTTTGGAGCCGAGTGGCACGCTCCGGCGGTGTACTGGTTCTTCGGCGGCGACGATCCTGAGACTTATGCCAAGGCCAAGAAAGACGGCACGATCAGCTCGCTGCCGACCAATCACAATCCGCGCTTCGCACCGGTGATCCACCCAACCCTGGAGACAGGCGTAAAGGCTCTGGTCGTCGCAGCGCATGCCTGGCTGGCATCGTGAACGAAATTCTGATTCACGGACGGCACCTGGCGGGTCCCTTCCTGGTCGCGCTCGATCTGCTCGGAACGTTCGTCTTCGCACTCAGCGGAGCGGCAGCAGGTGTGAAGGGCAAGCTAGATATGTTCGGCTTGATGGTGCTTGCCTTCGCAACGGGGAACGCAGGCGGGATTACCCGAGATCTGCTCATCGGCGCTATACCACCCGCAGGCATCCGCGACTGGCGTTATTTGGGAGTCTGTATCCTGGCTGGTTTGGTGACGTTCTTGTGGTATCCCAATATCGACGTGCAGCGCAGACCTGTGCTGTTGTTCGATGGCGCGGGCCTGGCTCTGTTCGCCGTCACCGGTACGCAGAAAGCGCTGGCCGCCGGACTTAATCCCATGATGGCGGCAATTATGGGGATGTTGACCGGTATCGGCGGCGGAATGTTGCGCGATGTTCTCGTGAACGAGACTCCTACTGTGCTCCGAGCTGATCTATACGCTGTCGCCGCGCTTGCTGCCGGCATCGTGGTAGTTGCAGGACACGTGCTGCACTACCCATCTTTTGTATTCATGATTGCGGGTGCACTTCTATGCTTCTGGCTCAGAGTCATGGCCATATTCCGGGGCTGGCATCTACCAATTGTGGGGACAGCATCTCGATCAGGCTGACAAGGCCACGGTGCGCGAATGTCCGACCAAGCTGATGCGTGTCGATCTCTGGTTCTTAGAGGCTCTCTCAACTTGCCTAAGTAGCGGCAGTAAAATCGCCTGTCGGATTTGTTTCGGTTGATCGAGGGCTATGGTAGCCGGTCATCCTACCGGATTTATCTACCTCAGGGATCAGCAGATAAATCCGACTAGAGGTGCAGCCCGGACGAGGTGCGGGATGGGAGCTGTCTCTACGGTAAGCCCGAAATTCACTGCAAAGTTAGAGGCGCCTGGTGGCAACAAAATGACACTGCCAAACACCATCCAAAAAATGACATACTATCAGCGCGATGATGGGTTCCTCACGCAGCGGACTCCTGTGCCCTGCAATGATGTTTTTTGTTGGTTGGGGACTTCTCGGTTGTCGCCGAGCAGAACGCCCCCTGATTGCGATCATCCCACCAACAACTGCGCAGGAAGTTTGGGAGTCAGCGCATGTCGAAGCGGGGAGGATTGCAACCACGTGGGGTTGGGACACTTTTTGGAATGGGCCTAGCCGGGAAGATGATCTGCTCCGTCAGATTCAAATCATGGAGAAGGAGCTGGACCAGGGCGTTGCTGGCATTATTCTTGTGCCCGATCATGCCGTCGCCTTGATCAGTCCCGTACGCGCAGCCATGGAAAAAAACATTCCCGTTGCAATTCTCGATAACCCACTCGCCGCTTCTCCCAAGGAGGACGTGGTGTTTGTGCTGAACGACAATGCCGCCACAGGACACATCGCTGCAGAGCGTGTGTCCCACTATTTGAAGGGGACACACAATGAGGTTGCGATTCTCGGTGTTCACCCAAACTTTCTCGGAACGATTGTCGCAGCGAACACCATCAAGGACGATCTCCAGCGGTATGATCGCGGGATTCGTTTCATAGAGCAGGGTTCAACGTTCGGGTCTACCGAAGCAGAGGAATCAGCCGAGGAACTACTTGAGGCGCATCCCGGGGTGCGGGCGATTGTGGCACTGAATGTGATCCAGACGCGAGCTGCCTACGATGCTCTCTCTCGCGCAAAGCTACAAGGCAAGGTTGCGCTCATAGGATGCGAGCAGGATTTCGATATCATCTACCGGGTGCGCACCGGTGAAATTGATTCAGTCATCGCAAAAGACACGAGAACAATGGTGCGCGACGCCATGGAATGGATCCATCAGCGTCGCAAAGGCACCGTTACCGGCGAGACGATTGTTGTCCCCCCGAAGCTGGTGACGAAACAGAATGTCGATTCACCCGAAATTCAGTGGATCCTCGCCGTCAATGGGGGCGCCAACTGAGGAAGCCAGGACATCGCCGCGGCCTGCTGGCCATAGGGGTCGCACTTCTCCTCGTAGCTTCGATCTCACTCGCTGTTATCACACAGGTGCGCGCAGGCCGCGACAGTTATCACCTGCGTAATGACCGAATGAATAGTTGGACGTCTTACGGCGGCGTGTGGGCTCTCGACAACGGAGTATTTGACAACAACTCCGACGAACGCGGAGCCAAGCTCATGAGCGGCTCACTGGACTGGAAAAATGTTGCACTAAGCGCAGATGTACGTCTGGATCAAAGCGGTGGTGATGCTGGCCTGATGATCCGGTCGAATAATGAAGATCTTGGCGTGGACGCTTACAACGGTTACTATGCTGGCCTTCGTTCGCTCGAAGGAACTCTTATTGCTGGCCGCTCTAACTACAATTGGAGCGAAGTTTCGCCTGCGTCGCTGCCAGGAGGCGTGCATGAACATGTTTGGTATCACCTTCAACTGGTCATGTATGGATGCAGGCTCGGCGCCTCCGCAGAAAATCTCTCGACGCATCAAACTGCGTTTCTCTTACTCCAGGAGGATAAGTGTGTCCCCTCAGGACGGATTGGTCTGCGTTCTTTGTCAACTGGAGGTCAATGGCGGAATGTCTTTGTTGCACAAAGTACGGAAGCACAACTCGATGCGATCGCCGCACGGGCCGGGGGCGAAAGGAATCCTCAGCCGCTCACTACGGAAGCTACTTACGCGAAGCACTTCTCCCATTATGAACCGATCGAACCGGTGGAACACGAATGGGATGCGCAGCTCCGCGCGCCGAGCATGCACCTCGGCGATCTGGCAGGACTGCGGCGGGATGCTCCACCACGCGTATTAGTGCGTGGTGTGGTCACGTTGACTGAACCCGACATCTACATCGAAGATTCGACCGGTGGCGCGATGATCAAGCATCCGCAAGGGCCGTCTGTGAACGTAGGCGAGGGTGTCGAAGTTTCGGGTGAAGTCCACCCATTGCTCTACAGTGCGCAGCTCACGCAAAGCTCACTGCGCATCATTTCGACCGGAACGCCGGCCCCGCCACTTTCAGTCACTCCATGGCAGGCCGCCTCTGGTGCCTACGACGCCCGCTTCATTGAAACCCAAGGGCATCTCATGCATGAAGTGCATTCAGAAAACGGATATCAGGTACTTGATTTGACCGAAGGCGGGGAGGCTTTCCGTGCGTTATACCCGGAGCGCTACGGGCAAGCGCTGCATAGCTTGCGCGTGAACAGCCTGGTGCGCTTACGAGGCGTGTGCGTTCTCGGCACAGCCTATACACAGGACCTCATCCCTTTTCTGATTTTTCTACGTTCGTCGGATGATGTGCAGGTGCTTCAAGGACCGCCATGGTGGACACCGTGGCATCTTGCATTCGTTGCGTTCTTCACCGTGTTCCTTGCATGCTCGATACAACTTTCCTACTTCCGATTTCGGCAGTGGCAGAAAGATGCCATCTCGCGGGAGCGGGAACGTATTGCGCACGACATTCACGACACCATGGCCCAAAGTTTCGCTGGTATCGGATATCAGATTCAGGGACTGCGCACATCCATCATTCGCAATGCAACTGTCTCCCGCGAGGAGATCGCGCATGAATTGGCGTCGACGTCCGACCTGGTAAGCCGGTGCCATGCGGATGCGAGCCATACGATTGAAATGCTTGGTGCGGCATCGCCCGAAGAAGCAGGCGATCTTCTGGGGATGCTCGCAGAAAGGACCTACAAGCTTTCTGGAGGGAATATCCGGGTCTACAAAGAAGAACAGGGAACCGTTCGTCCTTTTAGTCTTCGTATTCGCGCGGTGTTGTTCCACATAGGGCAAGAAGCTATCTCGAACGCTATCACGCACGGTCTGCCAGCGACGATCAGATTCACCGTCCGCTATGAGAAGCGCTCTGCCACCATGATGATCGTGGACGACGGGCGCGGTTTTGATGCGACTCCAGAAGGGGAAGGATTCGGCATTCTCGGGATGCGCCACCGGGTCAGAGATATTGGCGGATCATTAGAAATTCTGAGTGCACCTGGTGTCGGAACTCGTGTCGACGTGACTTTTCCGTTGCCGCGACTTGATCTCGTCCAGCGGCTTATGCTGCATGGGCTCCTCCATCGTCGCCCGCGCGCAAGTATTATTCCTGAATCCTAATAAGGCCGCGCTCAATCGCACGTGTCACGGCCTCGGTGCGATCTTTCGCCTGGAGCTTTAGCAGGCAGCTTGTAACATGGTTGCGCACGGTTTTATCGCTGATGAACAATCGCTGCGCCACGTCCTTGTTCGCGCATCCCTGTGCAACGAGAGAGAGAACCTCGAGCTCCCGAGGGCTAAGCTCTTCACGCCCGATCGCTTCAAACAACCGTTGTGCAATATCTTTCGGAACATAGCGTTCGCTGCGGTAAACCATGCGTACGGCCGTAACAATCTCTCCCTGCGGGGTGTTTTTCAGCAGGTACCCCATTGCACCGGCCTGCGTGGCTCGCACGATGTATTCATCCGAACCGTAGTTCGTCAGCACAAGAATGCGGATATTCGGTCTGATTCGCCGTAACTCTACAATCGCTTCGGTGCCTTCCATCTCCGGCATACGAAGGTCCATGAGAACGACGTCGGGCTCCTTGTGCTCGAGCAGGCTGAGGGCTTCTCGAGCCGAGGCGGCCATGCCCATCACTACGAAGTCGGGTTCGCTCGACAGCATGGCGCGCAAACCCTGCCGCACGACCGGATGATCGTCCACAATCAAAATGCTTATCTGCTCTATTTCCGCAGCTTGCTCCAACTTCGAACCTCTCAGCGATTTGTGGATAATACGACCGTCCGGATACCGTAATCAATTCGTATCTTTGATAGTACATATGTCCCATCAAAGATTGGTCGATTCATCTGATTGTCAGTTGTAGTTACACCGTCCTAAGGTTCTCGCTGTTCCAAGCACTCTTGTAAACGTGAATGCGGCATCGTGTATGAGCTGCGATGCCTGCGCATGGGGACAGTGCTGGCCAGGAGGCAAACGCAAGTGAAGCAGAAGCAATATGTGCAAAAGGACGCATCGCGCATCATCCTTGCCCTATTCATATTTTTCGCCTGGATCGGAGTTATGTCCAGACAGGCTGCCGCACAGGACTACCGCGCCAAGATCACGGTGGAGGTCAAAGACTCTTCCGGCGCCATGGTGCCGGATGCATCGCTTAAGCTAACAAGGGTTAGCACGAACACGGCTATGCCAGCCACGACCGACGCATCGGGCGCGTTTATCTTTCAGCTTCTCGAGCCGGACACGTACACCCTGAATGTCAGTGCGCCGGGGATGGCTTCTGCGCAGATCAACAATATTGTTCTCGTGGCGTATGCCGCGACGAGCATCCCGGTGACGCTGAGGGTTGGTTCGCAGACCTCCGAGGTCACCGTGACAGAACAGCCTGCACTGCTGGAAACAGAGTCGGCCAGCCGTGCCTACAGCATCGAGCAGAAAGAAGTACAGGACCTGCCGGTCATCAACGGCAATCCGGTTATGCTCGGCCAGACGGTTCCCGGCGTGTTCATGCGTCCCCTGGGCGTGTATACAGATCCTTGGACGGTCACGTCGCAATTCCAGATCAACGGCGGCCTGATGTCCCTCAATGAATTTCTCATCGACGGTAGCCCGAACGATGCGGAGTTCGGGCTCAATACCTATGCCTACACACTTCCACAGTTCGCGGTAAAGGAATTCACGGTTAGCGCGAACAATTACGACGCACAGTACGGTCATACCAGCGGCGGCGCCATCAACATGACCACCGCTTCGGGCACCTCACAGTACAAAGGTATGTTCTGGAGTTCATTCCGTCGCACGGACTGGAACGCGAATACCTCGCAGAACAAGTATCTTAACTCGATCAATCAGACCAACCTCGGGACTCCTTTCAACACGCAGACGCAGCTTGGCTTCCAGGTGGGCGGTCCAATCTTTATCCCCAAGGTTATGCACAGATCGGAGAAATACAAGCCGTTCTTCTTCTTCGCCTTCGATCACTACAGCGAATTGCTGCCGCGGAGTCTTATCCTTTCCTATCCAACCGCCCGCATGCGCAGCGGTGACTTTGGTGAGCTGCTCAACCCAACGAACGGCTATGCGAATTCGATCGTGATCGCGGATCCTTTGACCACGCATCTTGACACCACCCCTGGCTCCCCTACTTTCAACCATTACATCCGTACCCCGTTCCCAAACAACATCATTCCTGCCGGCAGAATCAATCCCATTGCCGCGAAGGTTGGGGCACTTCTGCCTGCGGTGGGAGCGACGCCGAGCAATCAGCGGCCTGGCACCAGCAACCTCAGCATCCCGAACAACTACTACGACTGGCACTTTCACAACGTTGTCGGGCGGTTCGACTTCAACATCGGCGAAAAGTACAAGTTCTTCCTGCGCCCGTTCAATGCAGACTTCTCGGAGGTCAGCAACGCAGGCGGAGTTACTGGTCCAGGTGCAAACGGCGGTACGTTCCATCGCACCAGTAAGGGCTATCTCATCGATTTCGTCGATGTCATGAACTCGAAGACAGTCCTCAATGCCCGCTTCGGTTATGCCTTTTTCCGCGTGAAGTGGACGAGCCCGGATAACTCGAACTTCGATCTCACGGGCCTCGGTTATCCCTCTTCGCTGAACAGCGAGCAGCAAAGCTCGAACTTCTTCGGCCAGTATGCGTTCCAGAACTACAGCCCGCTCGGCTGGTTCCAGAACGTGGAAGATACCGGCACGTACTCATGGGAAGGCAACATCACTCGTCAGGTCGGTGCGCATAATCTCCACCTTGGATGGGACGTTCGCCTTGTTCACTTCAGTTTCATTAATCCCGGCAATTTCACGTTCACGTCCAATAGTGACTGGACCACAACGGACTACACCAACGCCAACGCAACTGCCACCAGCGGCGACGGTTTCGCGACTTTTCTACTGGGAACTCCGTCCAGCGGTGCAACGCCGTTCAATTCGACGTACCAGATTTCGAGCTGGTATACGGCACCGTACCTTCAGGATGATTGGCGTGTAAGCAACAAGCTTACCCTGAACATGGGCTTGCGCTGGGATCTGCTGACGGCGCCGATCGATAAGAAAGATCGGTTGAACGTCGGCTTCGACCCGAACATGCCAAGCGCACTGCAGGGTCAAATTCCCTCGAGTGTGACCGCATCGTTTCCGGCCGCGAGCAATCTAACTGGCGGATTGATGTTTGCTAACGTGAACGGTGCGCCCCGCGCTCCAATCCAAAACACGTATCACAACTTTCAACCGCGCTTTGGCTTTGCCTATGCGGCTACCGACAAGCTTGTCGTCCGCGGCGGATATGGGCTGTTCTACACCAACTTCCAAAACAACGCCATGATTCAGAGTCTTGGCTTCGCGCAGTCCACACCGCTGAACGTTTCCAATGACGGCGGCCTTACTCCAGTTCCGAACGTCCTCAACAACCCGTTCCCGAATGGAATCATTCAGCCTTCCGGTTCTTCTCTCGGCAGTCTCACGAGCATCGGACAGACCGGCGGCATTACCGCCTTCAACCGCAATTTCAAGGTACCCAGTGCCCACGAATTCTCGATGGGTATCCAGTACCGCGTGACAAAGACGAGTGTGTTCGAAGCAGCCTATGTTGGCAACCGTGGCCGTGGATTTGCCGTTTCCCAGGATGTAAACCAGGCTCCCTGGAGCTTCCTGCAGAAGTGCGACGAAGTCTACGCGAGCGGTAGCAACAGCGTCTGCACCGCGCAGCAGGCCAACCCATTCAAGGGCATTGCCGCCTTTAGCGGGACGCCGTACTACACAAACAGCACGCTCCAGGCGCGCGAACTCGCTCGTCCGCATCCGCAGTTCAGCACGATCACTCTGGCTGCATTGAACCGTGGCTACTCCTGGTACAACGGGATGCAGCTCTCCTATAACTACCGGATGTCCCATGGCGTGTCCTTCAACACAAGCTATGTCTGGTCCAAGATGATCAACCAGACGGGCTGGATGAGCCAGGCACTCAATATTCCGCAGCGCAGTGTGTATCAGTTTGGCGTTCCGAAGGTCTTCAAGGTCTCAGGTGTCTTCCAACTGCCCTTCGGTCGCAAGCGCCTCTTTGATTTCCACGGGAACCGAATCATCGATGGCTTCATCGGCGGATGGGATTTCTCACCCTCCATGCAGATCCAGTCTGGAGAACCTGCCACTCTGCCGACGAACGCGATCATGCTTCCGCATAATAGATTCCGCAAGCCTGACTGGAATAACTACACGAGGGCCCAGGCATGGGGCACCTGCGTAGCGAACAAGACTCCCATTACTGGAGCGCTTGTACCAACGGCGGCCAGCATCAATCGCGGCTGCGGGACGGATACAAGCAACTACGATTGGGCGATCGTTACCACGCAGGTCAACGAACAGACCAATCCGACTTACTCTGACACTGTTCGTATGAAGCCGGTCATTATGTCCGATGCTGCCGTACAGAAGTCCTTCACGGTTCGTGAACGGTACGTAGCGACGCTTCGTCTGTCTGCTTCGAACGTGCTCAACCACTTCAATCTGGAAACCGCGAAGTTTGTTACTGATCCAACGAACGCAAACTTCGGCACCATCAACCAGGGCACGACACCGACCACGGATTCTCCACCGCGTAACCTCAACGTTCAGTTCCGGGTTGCGTTCTAACCCGGACTTCGACAAACTCCAGGCGGATGTTGCTTCCTTCGCGCCCCAGTGCGCTACGAGCGCATCCGCCACTTTTCATATAAATATTTCGCCCATAGAAAGGACAGAGACGTTAGATGCGTGCATCGAGAATTGTAGTGATCTTGTTTGGAGCCATCGGTCTGGCCGGGATGGCTTATGCGCAGGCCGTTAATCCCATTCTTCCGCACGCCGATCCGTTCATTACGTACGATCCCGTTACGAGCGGCGGTCAGTATGTGTTGACAGCAACCGGCCGCGACATCACTTTGTGGAGTGGTCCGACGCCAGCCACTGCATCTGCTACTGCTCATGTCATCTTTACTCCTAAGGACGGTATGACGCAGACATGGTCGCCGACTGTATGGAAGATGGACGGCCATTGGTGGGTATACTTCACTGCGCAAATGCCTGGCGAAAAACACAAGATCTATGTGCTTCAGTCCGACACGGATGATGTGCTGAGCACGTACACCTTCAAGGGAGCGCTGGAAACCGGAAGGCAGTCAATCGATCCATCGCTGCTGATCGTCGGTAAGTCGCGCTATCTGATGTATGTGACTGTAGATAGTGGAGCGAATGACATCCATATACGTAAGCTCAAGACGCCAATGGAATTCGATGGAGAGGCTGCGTTGATCGCACATCCTGAAGCGGGCTGGGAGAAGGGCGAAGGTTCCACCAGAAATTACCCGGTCGATGAAGGGCCTACGGCTCTGTACCACAATGGCAAAACCTTCATCGTCTTCTCCGCGAGTGACACCGCCTCACCCCGGTACTGCCTCGGTCTACTGACGCTCACGGGGCGCGATCCTATGCTGCCCACGAATTGGAAGAAGACGCCGCACCCTGTCTTTGAGTGGTCTCCGGAGAACGGCATCTACGGCCCGGGCCGCGGAACCTTTTCTAAGGCGAAAGACGGAAGCATGTGGCTGCTATACGCCGCGAAGACCAGCGATGCCCCGAACGCTGCGCGACGCGAGACACGTGCTCAACGTTTCACATGGAACGCCGACGATACACCAAACTTCGGGGTTCCGGAGAAGGATGGGCCAATCAAGCCTTGAGCGCACGGTGTCTGATGTTTGTGTGGACCGTGAAATCGCATGGAGGAACAATGAACGGTCGATCGACTTTGGGCCAGCTAGCTGCCAGTGCCTGCGGTGCGATTGGCGGCCGTCTACATGGTCACTGGCTATTTGAAGGAGTTGAGTAATGGTAAGACAAGAGTCACTTGGCAAAATCAGTTGGTGGCTGATCTGCGGGATTGTCGTCTGCGCTTGTGTTGCGTTCTGCCTGCCGCTTCAGGCAAAAGCAGCTACAGGTACTTTGCTACCGCAAGGTGTAGGGTATCCCCGGCTTGTTCGCTTAGCGCATGGACCGACAGCGTCGAATGGGTGGATCGTCGCCAGTACGACCGGCAAACTATTTCTGAGCAAAGATGACGGCAAGACATTCACCTTTCTCACGGATGCACCGGCGCGAGAAGGGAGCAGGGTCAGGTGCTGCGAGGGCCTTTATGAGCTTCCTCAGGCCGTTGGCAAACTGCCTGCGGGGACACTTGTCTATTCAGCGACCTACGCGTCGGGAATTACTCCGCCCCCAGCGGGAGCACCTGCAACTCCCAGGCAAAGGAATCCGCGTGAGGAAGGTACCCCATCCATTGAGGTTTATACGAGCAGCGATCAAGGCACGACTTGGACCTATCATTCCACCCCGGTATCAGGCAGAGGAGAAAAAGGAAGCGGGGGTTTGTGGGAGCCTGAGTTTATCGTCTCCCGCGACGGCGCGCTTGTGATGTTCTGGTCGGATGAAACCTATAGCTGCTGCAGTCAAAAGCTATCTAAGATTCGTACCGTCGATGGCGTGACCTGGAAGGACTCTTCAGATGTTGTCGCTACGACAACGCAGGCTGATCGCCCCGGCATGATTATCGTGCGAAGGCTTCCGACCGGCGTCTATTTTATGTCTTACGAGATATGTGGGGATCCTAAAACAGGTCCGAGGTGCGCCGCCTACTATCGCATCTCCAGGGATGGCTGGAACTATGGAAATGCGAACGATCCCGGCAAGCGAATCGAGACGGCGAGTGGTCAGTTCTTCGAGCACGCTCCGGCGAGCATATGGAGTCCTTCTCCAATCTCTCCGAACGGTGTTCTTTTGGTCGTCGGTCAAGTCTTGCACAATGCCGATGGCTCCGTGGCGCAGCAGAACGGAAGGGTTCTGTTCATGAATGCGCTCCTCGATGGTTCCGGTCCATGGACTCCAATCCCTGCGCCCGTCGAAGTGCCAATCTCGTATGACAATCCCTGCCCGAATTACTCGTCTGCTCTGATGCCCGTACAGAACGGGGCCGCGCTTTTGGAGTTTGCATCGGATTTCTATGCGCTGAATAAATGTGGCATGTATTTCGCCACGAAACCGTGGACAGAGATGGTGCCGAACGTTGCAAGGACCTCGCCGTAACAATTCGAAAGCAAGCAGGATTAGTCGAAACGTTATCTTACAGGCTCATTGCATCAGGCTCGAGTGACGGTCAAAACAAGTGGAGAGTATCGCTGGACGGGAATCAATCGGATCCGACTAGAACTGCGTGAAACCGATCATCCGGTCAGAACAAAAGGGAAAGGACATGACGATGAACCGACGGGAGTTTGTGGTGGCGTCTGTGGCGGGCGCCGCGATGCTGCAGCAGAAGATGATGGCGCTCGAGCCATCGGGAGACTTGCGGGTTACGGTAGATGCGACCACGATCGGCGAGCCGGTCAACCCACTGGTTTTCGGCGGATACATGGAGCCGGCCACCACACGTGTGTGGGCCGAAATGCTCACCGACAGAAAGTTTTTCCGCGCAATTAACGACACTGCGCCCCCGCCACAGGGTTTCAACTCCGGCCGCGTTCAGCTGCACTATTGGAAGCCAGTAGGACCGGCGACAGCCGTGGAGATGGACAAAGCCGAGCCGTTCGTCGGTGACCACAGCCCGCGTATCACGCTCGATAAGACCGAAGAGCACGGTATTCAGCAGGAAGGCATACGGCTGGGCAACGGCAAGTCTTATGTCGGTCGAATCTATCTCGCGGGAGATCCCGGAACCAAGGTCGTGGTCCGGCTGGTGTGGGGACCCGGCGGAAGCGATTCGAAAGTCTTCACGATCTCTCCCCTTACGCGTGTCTACCGCAAGTTCCCGCTGACCTTCACATCACCAGTAGATACACAAGATGCCCGACTGGAGATCGTGGGAACAGGTAGCGGTAGCTTCCATATTGGGACTGTTTCCCTGATGCCTTCCGACAACGTGCAGGGTTTCCGTCCCGGAATGGTTAAGCTCTTCAACGATGTAGGCTATGCCATGGCCAAGTGGCCGGGCGGCAACTTCGTTTCGCAGTACGACTGGCGAGATGGCCTCGGTGATCGTGACAGGCGCCCACCCCGCGGCCGGGAATCCAACGATGTCGGCATCCACGAGTTTATTGCCTTCTGCAAACTGCTTGGAGCCGAACCCTATCTCGCAATCGACAGCGGATACGGCGACGATTATTCGGCTGCGCAGGAGGTGGAGTACGTAAACGGCCCTGCTGGCTCACCGATGGGTAAACTGCGCGCGGCCAATGGGCATCCCGAACCGTTCAACGTGCGCCTGTGGTGCATCGGCAATGAGATGTATGGCTTTTGGCAGGCTGGCCACATGTCCGCGAACCAGTATGCCGAGAAACACGTCCGGATCGTCAAAGCGATGAAGAAGGTTGACCCCACAATCAAGGTGACATCCGCGGGCGCCACCCCCGCCGAACTCTCCATGATGACCCAGGAGAACAAGCAGTTCATCCCGAATTTTTGGTGGCCGCCCTTCCCCAATGACCTGCCGTACAAGTTCGAAAGCATCAATGACTACGACTATTGGATGCTCAAGAGCGGTGCGGACTACATCGATCACATCTCTGAGCACACCTACGCCTATCCCGAATTGTCGTTCGATGAAAAGAAGCAGCTCTTTGTCGACCTCCACGATCCCCTGCAAACGCAGGCCCGCCGCATGACGAATCGCATGGGGCAGGCGTTTGAGGCGTGGGAGATCTATAGGGAGAAGCTGCCCGAACTGAAGTCGAAAAAGATCAAGTTCATCTTCGATGAGTGGGGAACCCGCTTCCCCAACGCAAATGGAACGGGAATGACGCGACGAACCGGGATGGTGATGCCTATGAGTTTCGCGCTATTCATGCACGAGATGTTCCGTCACTCGGATATGGTGGCGGCAAGTACCCCAACGTCGTCATTCAACCTGATCGTCACCGATGATACGGGCGATGGTGTGGGTCACACCGCCGCAGGATTGATGATCAAGCTCATGCGGGCTCACTTCGCCGGTGCGCTTCCTGTGCAACTCGGTGGCAACTCGCCTCAGCCGATGGTAAGCGGAACAGCATGGGTTGACACAGGAACAAAGCCAACCGGCAGCCCGACGTACCCCTTGGACGTTCTCGCAGCTTTCTCCGCAGACCGAAAGAAGTTTATTCTTTCGGTGGTCAATCCTACGATAGAAGCACAAGAGTTCACGCCTCAGATGAATGGGGTGAAACTGCGTGGGACGGGCAAGTTGTCGATACTGACAGCACCCACTGTGGAGGCGGACAATGAGCCAGGCAAGGAGCCTCTCATTAAAATCGTTGAGAATTCAGTGACGGCATTTCCAAATAAGGTACAGGTTTTACCCATTAGCGTTAGCATCTACGAGTTTGACGTCGGGAATGGTGATGGGTAGGACAGATTCCGCAAGCGGCGACTTTGATTATCAGATCGTCCGATTTTTCCGTTTCTGCGGGCAGCAGCCGGTTTCAAAACGTGTCCATCAAAACAGACTTTGAGCACTGAGCGGCGACGGATCGAGAAGAGAAGCCTCTTCTTCCACGGTCTTGCGAGGAACAGTGATGACGGCCTGCAGAGCTGAATCCATCACCTGAACACGCTTCAACCTTTGTTCTGTCGCAGTGTCTGACGCAAGGCATGCCGGGCGATTTCATTTTCGGTCGGCGTACCAATCGTGACTCTGACCCAGTTGCTATAGGGCGAGAAAGCACGCGCGACTTGCACGCCCTGTTCTTTCATCCTGGCCGCCACTTCGACCTGGGGACGGGCCGTATCGAAAAAAACGAAGTTTGTAACTGATTGGGTGTGGGGAATGCGCAGTTCTTCCAGCAGAAGGAACCACTTCTGCCGTTCGCTCGCGACGGCGATACGAACCCTGTCTGTGTGATCCCTATCTGAGAGGGCTGCGGAGGCAGCTGCCATGTTCAAGCGCCCCAGAGATTCCGCATCTCCTAGTCCCTGCCCGCGAAGCGTCGCAGCTAGTTTCTTTGGAGCCAGGGTGTATCCAATTGGCAGTCCGGCGAGTCCATGAATCTTGTCGAACGTACGGAACACCAGCACGTTTGCACCATCGCGAACGAGCGACACCGCAGACCTCGTCCAAAAGTCAGGAGTAAATTCCAGATAGGCTTCATCAACAATCACGGCGGCGTGATCGGAGGCATCACGGAGGAAGTCCTTGAAAGATTTGTCATCGCTCACCGTCCCGGTTGGATTGTGAGGGTTGATCAAATAAACGGCGCGAGTCTTCGCGTTTAGCTGGGCTCTCAATCCCAGTAGATCGTTTTCGTATTTCCCATTCAATGGAACAGGAACTCCGATCCCGCCAACGCGGGATGCCGAATCGATCAAGGCCAGATAACCGGGAGTCGAGTAGATAAATTCACCTCCAGGCCCTCCCTCGCTTCCGAGATAAAGTCCTAGAGCACCAAGGTTCTCTCCGAGGACGACTTGGGCCGGATCTACGCGTTCGTAATCCGCAATCTGCCCCGTCAACGCTTCAACGGCTTTGTTATCACCATAACGAGAGAGCCTCGCGAACTCTCGTTCGATAGCTGGACGAACCTTCGGTGAGGGACCAAATGCATTTTCATTCAAATTCAAATGCACGAGATCGCTTTGAGGAGGAGCTATGGGGCTAGTCACCCCACTACCAGGTAGGAACTCCATAGCCACAGCCAGACTCGATTTTTTGAGCAACGATCTCCGCGTCAAAGATTCCATCAGTTTTCCTTTTAGAAAGCTATGCGCAATCCCAACTGCAGATAGCGTGGGAAGTTTGCCTGCGTTGTAATTTTGCCGAACGTGGCGTTTCCGAAGGCGGTATTTGGGCCGGTGAAGTACGGCGTGTTGAATGCGTTGAAGGCCTGTGCTCGAAATGCTGGATATCTCGGTGTTCAAGAAATTCGCTCTTCGCGAGCACGTGAACTTCGAGATTCGTGGAGAGTTCTTCAACGTGATGAATACACCGAATTTCGGCGGTCCTGGTACGAGCCTGGGGAGTGCGACCTTTGGTGTCGTGACGCTGACGCAGGCGAATGATCCAAGGATCGGCCAACTAACTGCGCGAATCAATTTCTAACTGGTATTCAACACATATAAGTCATGGCATCAGGAGGATATCTTCGGCTGCCGCAAGGTCTACGTCGTCGGTGTTGCCGTTTTTGCTACCGCCTCTGCGCGGTGTGAGCTGGCTCGGGACATCAACACACTGATTCGGTCTCGATCCATTCAAGGTCTGGGAGCGGTTTTGCTGATACCCGGGAGCCTTGCGCACATAGCAGCCACATTTCAGGAGGGGACGCGAGGAGACGATCGGCACTCTGTCTGTAGGCAGGAAGTCGTTGGCCAGCCTTCTAGATAATCCATTTATCAACATCTGGCCCACCTGCAGGGCCTATCGAAAGAGCTGCAAAATTTTCGTGACTGTGTGGGCTTTTTGAGAGAGCCGTAATTTTAGACAATAAAGCGGCATTATGGGCAAGGCTGCTCAAGGACCGGGAGATATTCTGAGCTCAAGCTTCAGCCAGCACAGGCTCGCGTTTGCGGGTTGCTATTGCCTTGACGTGTGCCTTCGGAGGAAAAGAGCTCTTACGGCAGCTGTCGTGCGCCCGAATGGGAAAGGGACGTTCTCGTCTTCAGCAGTTGCTCCTGCATTTCCAAACCATGGCGAAGAAGACCAAAAGCCGCTACGAGTTGAAGGAAAAGCTGGGCGAAGGAGGCATGGGCGTTGTGTGGCGCGCCTTCGATACGGTTCTCAACACCGACGTCGCTCTCAAAGTCCTGCTGAATGCGAACGATACGACCGCTTTGAAGCTGTTCTACGAGGAGTGCCACAAGCAATCCGCTCTGGCACATCCGAATATTGTGGAGATCCGGGATGTAGGCAGCTTCGACGAGGATGGCATTCGTCAACCTTATCTCGTGATGCCGTTGTTACGTGGCATCACGCTTGCTTCCATCATCCGCTCGCCTCAGCCGCTTTCAACGGAGCGATGCATTGACATCTTCTCCCAGGTGGGTCGCGGATTGCAGGCGGCACATGATTTCGGCCTTCTTCATCGGGACATCAAGCCCAGCAATCTCTTCATCCTCGAAGACGATTCGGTAAAGATCATCGATTTCGGTGTAGCTCACAGGTTGGATGTAAGCCACACGGTGGGCCGCAAAGGCACGCTGCTTTATATGTCTCCGGAGCAGCTCTCGATGAAGCCGCTCACTCGCGCCTCGGATGTCTTCTCTTTAGCGGTGGTTTGTTATGAGGTGCTTACCCGGCGACAGCCCTTTCTCGCTTCAACCGAAGATGCGATGGTCGATGCCATTCAGCATCTCAACCCGCCTCCAGCTTCCTCCCTCAATCCGAACGTCAGCGTGTCCATTGGACAGGTGATCTGCAAGGGGATGGCAAAAGATCCCAGACATCGTTTCGCGAGCGTCAAGGAGTTCAGCGAATATCTGCGTCGGGCGCACCATGACGACTCTTTTCTTGTCTTTGACCCGCATAAGTTTGCGCCCCGGCTCGACAAGGCCTCTGAGGCATACCAGCAAGGAAATCTTGAATTTGCGCAGGAGCTGGTTAACGAACTTGAATCAGAAGGCTATCAAACACCAGAACTGGAGTCGCTGACCGCAGACATTAAGTCTGCCACGAGGAAGAGGAGCGTCGATCATCTGCTCGAGAGTGCACATGCACGTGTGCAGGACGGCGAGTATCGGCTGGCGCTGCAGAGGGTGAGTGAGGTGTTACAACTGGACCCTCGCCGCGAAGAGGCTCTCGTGCTGCAGCATGATATTGAAGCACTGCGCGCGGAGGCGGATATTGCAGACTGGCTTCGAGTCGGGCAGCAACACCTCGACAAGTTCTCGTTCTCCCATGCCCGTCAGGCGGCGCAACGCATTCTCGAAACAAAGCCAGGCGAAGAGCGGGCGCTTCAATTCCTGTCGCAGGTGGAGCGTCGGGAAGCGGAGGTGCAGCGGATCCGCGAGCACAAACGCGAGGCCTATGCTGTGGCGCTCGATGCCGAGCGTAGGAACGAGATTACGTCGGCGCTCAGCAAGATGAAGCTGGTGCTGGAGCTTGAGGCGCAGGCTCCCGAGCTGAAAGAGCCTGGGCAGATTGCGGCGTATCAAAGTCTCTACAACCGGCTGCATTCCGAACACGAGGCGATTGCTGCCAGCTATGGCGAGGCCAAACAGGCGCTCGAGCGCGGCGATTATGCCGCAGCCTCACAGCTCTGTGATAGATTCCTCGAGAAATTTCCTCAACACACGCTCTTCAAAGCGCTCAGGTTCGACATCGAACAGCGATGGCGCCGGGCGATCTCTATCCGCCTTATCGAGGTGGAGGAGGCAGTGGAGAATGAGCCGGATCTCGATCATCGCGTACAGATGCTCGAGGAAGTGGTGCGCGAGAACGGAGAGGTTCCTGAATTCGATCGTCTTCTTCAAGGGACCAGAGAGAAGCGCGATCTGGTGAACGGAATTGTGAGCCGGGCGCGTGAGCTTGAGGCGCGCGAGCTTCATGGAGAGGCGCTGGTGCAGTGGGAGACACTGCAGACCATTTATCCGATGTTTCCAGGACTGGGTTTTGAGATAGAGAACGTGCGCTTGCGTAGGGAGCTTGGCGAGCGCATGGCACGCAAGAATCACTGGACCACTCAGATCAGCCAGGCGGTAGAAGCGGGAGATTTTGAGGAGGGGGCGAGCCTTCTCTCGCCCGCGGTTGAGGAATTCCCGAACGATGCGGAATTCGCGGAGATCCACACATATATTCAGCAACATCGGGAACTGGCGGAGGAGGCGGAGAGGAAGATTCGCGATGGCCGCCAATTCCTGGATGAAGGCGAGATCGGTCAAGGTTTGGAGAAGCTGCGGGGCGCCTATGAGATCGGCTCAAAGGTGAAGCGGGCCAAGGCAGAGCTGGTTGAAGGCTTGCTCCGTGCCGCCCGCGCCAGTCAGGGCGATCCCCCGCAAGCCCGAATCTATCTGAAAGAGATTCTCAATCTGGACCAGGGGAACCACGCCGCGACTGGGTTGCTGCGCTTTCTCGACGAACAGGCCGAGCATCAGCAGGCAGATGAACTTCTTTCTCAGGCCCGGCAATTGCGGACCAACAACGACCTGGGCGGAGCGATCCGTCTGCTCAAAGGCGCATGTGCCGAATACCCGCGCAACGCCCGTCTGCGCCAGGCGTTGCGCGAGATGGATACGAGTCGCGACGAGATGCGCAGCCGCGATCTTGAAGTGGTACGTCGCAAGCGACTGGAAGCAGACACGCTCGTAAGTATTCCTTCTCTCCACGAACACATCGCCTCTGTTGAAGGCATTGCGGAACGCTACCGGGACGACGAAGAGTTCCAGAATGAGTCGCGTATGTTGCGTGATCGCCTGCATACGATCGCCGTAACGACCGTACCGCCGCCGGTATCATCCGTTCCCACCGCTGTCCAGGAGAACGTGACATCGATCAAGCAGATCAAAAAGCTGCTGCCGGTATTTTCCATCGGTGCTGCGGCACTTCTGCTTGTGATTCTGTGCGTGTTTTTGTGGCACCGGCCGGCTTCGCACAAGCAGGATGCGCCGGTCGCACCGATTGTGCCTCCGGACGTTACCGTTCGTTCGACTCCCTCCGGCGCGCACATCCTGCGCGATGGACAGGAGATTGGTGTTGCCGCGCCAACGCTGACCTTCAAGGCGTCCACGGAAAAGACTAGCCTCGAAGCGCGATTGGATGGTTACGAGAGCCAATCGGAGACGATTGACAGCTCCACTGGACACGGTAGAGAGATTAATTTTGCGCTGCGACCTTTAAGCCAGCAGCTTCGTATTGCCGGCAGAGGTACTTTGAGCCTGGATGGCGGTTCAGCTGCCGCTCTTCCCATGGGAGTTTTTTCCGGAGAACTTGCTGCCGGGAGACATACGCTCCACTGGCGCGGACGAGGTGGGTATGATGCGACCTTCGAGGTGAATGTCAGTGATGGGGCACCGGCTACACTTACCGCTCCAATACATGCCAGCCAATCCGGAGCTGCACTGGTGGTAAGCGTTGCTGCGCAGCAGGCCCATGTCTATACGAATCCTGCGATGTCCGTCATCGTCGACGGAGATGCGAAGGGAATCGCAAATGGTAGTGGTCTGGATACCCCGCTTTCGGCAGGATTGCATACGATCATAGCCAGGAAGAACTCTGTCGCTCTGGTCAGCAAAATAGTGAGCGGCTCGGAACGTCTGTTGTCCGTGACCTTTGAGAATGCACCAACCCCGGGGTCGTTGACGGTCCTGACGGATGTTGATGGCGTGGGTCTCAAGTTGTTACATGGCACAACGACGATACACGAAGGAACCAGCGTCGCCGGTAAGTTAGACATACCGGACCTGCCTGTCGGCAGTTATATCTTGCAGGCAACGACCGCGGCTTCGGCTCCTGTCAACGAGCAGAAGCTTGTGATCACGCAAGGTCAAAACACAACTGTGTCGTTTCATTTCAAACAGAAGCCTGCTTTGATTCCGCTTCGCGTGCGAACGTCGCCCGGTGCATCCATTCTGGTGGACGGCAAAGAGGCTGGAACCACCGGCACAAACGGTGTCCTGCTGATTTCGTCGCTTCCTGCGGGCGCTCACCACATTGAAGCTCGCCGTCATGGGAAGACGGCTGTGCTTGATGTGAATCTTGTCGAGGGGGATGACAAGGCCCATGCCGCCGAGCTGAAGCTCGATGCAGGCGAGGGGACGGTTTCACTGCAGCTGAATCCCGCTGATAGTGATGTGACCGTCTATGCCGCGAACGGGAAACAAGTACCGATTACAGGCACACACTTCGACCTTCCAGAGGGCAAATATCACTTTATCGCGCGTGCCAACGGTTATATCGATCGTGCCGAGGCCGTAGAGGTCACGGCCGAGAATTCGATACCGGTTAACCTCGCGCTCTCACTCATTGCGATCGACAAGGCGGCTCCCTCTATCACGGGTTGGCAGTCTGCTTCCTGGGCAATTGACGCACAGAGTCACGCACTGACACACACCGGTCCAGATATAAGTCTTTACAGCGCCCAGCCAGGCCATGGCCGATATATCTTTTCCGGCTCCGTCGGTCATGCCTTTTTATTTAGCAAGCCGAAGGTGGAGTGGGTCGCAGGTTATCGCGATTCGAACAACTATCTCCTCTTCTCGCTCGACCGGACGGGGTTGGAGCTCTTCACGATCAAGGATGGAAAGAGGTTGCCGAATGGAAGCAGGATTATCTTCGCGCCGGTATCCAAATATCAGATTCTGCTGCAGGTGCTTCCAGGTCACATCGTGACATCGCTGGGCGATGGTCATCAATGGAAGCTGCTCAGCGACTGGACCGGGCTTCCGGATGATGTGGATGCGGGCCGGTTCGGTTTCAAAGGGCCGGTAACGCTCAACAGTTTCAGCCATACGCCATAAAATGCGCGCGAAAGGGAGGGTCTTGTGTCAGCGATCGCACTGAATATTCTGATCGACGGAGCAGAACTGGAATCGAGCTGGAGCGGACGCCAGGGTACCGTTAGCCGAGTAGAGGTAGTTAAAGAACTCAATCGGCACTCCTGGTGTGAGATCGAATTTCACCAGACTGCGGATAGCCGTCCGCCGATCGATCGATGGATCGGACGTTCCATTTCGCTGCAGCCGACAGCCTCTGGAACCAAGATCTTCGTGGGCTTCGTTTTGGATGTGAAGCTGACGTACCAGGCTTCCGGAAGCTTTGTCGTCATCCTCAAGGCTGTCAGCGGAAGTTATAAGCTCGATCTCGCGCCTCGTCACAAATATTACGGACCGCTCACATTGGCCGATGTTGCGCAACAAATGGGCGGAGGCGGCGGGGTCAGTGTAACCGCAAAGACCGGGGGCGGCACCAAGGCAGCGTTGGATCTGGTGCAGTGGGACGAGACGGATTGGCACTTTCTATGGCGTCTCTGCGACGATTTTGGACTCTACCTGGTAGCGACCGACGACGGTGTTCGTATTGACTCAGGATTTTCCGAAGCGGGTCCTGACCTGCAGTGGCGCAGCGATCAGAAGGACGGGCTCGTTGAGTTCACCGTAGGTGGTTCGTTGGGCGTGGCCTCTATGGATGGCTGCCACTACGATTTCTCCACTTCAAAGAGCGAGAGTTTCCTGCAGGTGTCGCAGGACCCAGCGTTGAGTGGAGCGGTGGATACCTTTACAAGCGCAGTAAAGCAGCAGGCAAAATCGGTTTTGAAGTCCGGATACAAACCGTGGCGTAACCGGGTGAAGTCGATCAGCGATTATCAGACTTCGTTGCAACAGGAGTCGGAGTGGTCCATCGGCAGCCGTTTGTTGTGTGAAGGAATCAGCCGGTGCGAGGCGCTGTCTCCGGGGCAGAATGTGCAGGCGAACGGTATTGTCGATGGTGCGGGTAAGTACAACATTGTGCGTGTCGTGCATCGCTGGGACCCGGAGGGGTATACCAATCATTTTCACTGCACACCGTGGACAAAATACCGGTCGAACCCGCATCCCGTTCGACCCTCGATTGCGGGTGTCTATTCCGCACGGGTGGTGAATATTGATGATCCTCAGGGACAGGGTCAGGTGCAGGTGCAGTACTACTGGCAAGAGCAGGGGCAGACCACATGGATACGCCACCTGACCCCTTATGCTGGCGCAGACCGAGGATTGTTCTTCCGTCCTGAACTCGGCGATGAGGTGCTCGTCGCTTTCGAAGAGGGAGATCCGGAGAGACCCGTCATCCTGGGCTCGGCCTGGAATATGTCGGACGTTATTCCGAACGAGGATTTCTGGGGCGGAGAAACCCACCAGAACGACGTTAAGCGAATCGTTACGAAGAGCGGCCATCGCATCTCGCTCATCGATAAGCAAGGCGCGGAGTCGATCGGGATTGCAACGCCTATCCATGCGAAGTTGGTGCTGCACGAGAAGTGTGAGGAGACAGGCCGTCCGGCGATTGTGATGAATGTCGAGGAGGGCGATCTCATCTTCAATGCTCCCAATGGGCGCATTCATTTTCATTCAAAGTATTGGTCGCGAGAAGTGGGCAGCTAAGAGGAGAGAGACATGGCAGTCTTCGATGGAAGCATAAAGACAGCGCGGCGCGTGAAAGACCCCGTCACCGATAAAAGAGTTGTCTCGGTGGCGAGCATCACCATGACGGCAATCAATACTCCAGCTGCATTGCTGTATCCCGGAACGGATGTCTCGGTGGTTCACGGCGATCAGCAGCTGCACGTCGATCAGAATCGCATCATGAAGATTGGCATGAACCAAGACGTGACCATCGGCATGAATGAGATCTATCTGGTGGACATGAACCAGAACATCACGGTCATGCAGAATTACACCAGAGACGTCATGATGAATTCGCTGATCAATACGACGGGGAACTATACGAAAAACGTATTGAGCAATTATGAGAAAAATGTGACGGGAAGTTCGAGCAACACGATCTTCGGGTTTTACTCAAAGAGTGTGTCACTGGACTACATCAAAAATATTACCGGATCGTCGACGAATGCCATCACCGGCATCTATAGCAAAACGGTTCAATCAAACTATCTTAAGCACATACAGGGTACGTCTACTGCAACCATCATCGGCGACTATAGCAAGAGTGTTATCGCCAATTATGTGAAGGTCGTTACCGGGAACTCCAACGTGCAGGTCACGAGTTTGTCGACGGTGAGTTACGTAGGAGATCACAGCCGGACCTTTGGCAATGATCACAAGATGTATATCGCTGGTACGAACACGCATACGACTATCGGTCCAACAATCCGCACGGAAATTGCCGTCACGGTATCGCAGCAGGTCGATAATCACGTGGATGCACATCCGTCGAATCTGAACGAGGACAAGAACCAGTGGTTTACCAAAGCGGACAAGAAAGGGACTTGGCAAAGGTATCTCAAGCTGGATTACACCTCCGGCTTTTACAGTTCGGGATCAATCTTTAAATTAGATGTGAATGGCGCTAATTATGGATTGAACGGAACGACCAACGCGGTCTTCGTTGAGAAGATGGATTGCGGTTTTAATAAAAATGAGATCGGCATCGTAAAAGACAAATGGCATGGCGTCAGTATGGTAGGCGCTGGCGTTATAGCCAAGGTAGCCGTGAATACAAGTAAAGCTGTGGTTGCGACCGCGCATGCAGGCGGCGCCAGCGTAAAGTTTCTCGGCGGCATTCTCCAGGCTGTCCCGGCAAAGATCCAGGCTGGAGTTACCTGGGCCATTAACCAGTTTATGTAGAGATTAGGGCCAGCATGCTAAAAAGCGAGGAAATCCCTGGAGTCGATTCCAAAACACTGCTGCCCTGGCGCTGGGCAGAGTCGATGCGCAGCTGTTCACTTTTTTGGATTCCAGTAAACCTTGGATCGATTCCGCGCGGCCAACGTGAGTGGCTGTTGGAGTTTTTTAACCGCCTGTCCACTCGTTTATCCGAAGCAAGCGATCTGCAGGCAGAGCATTTCATGCAGATGCAGGTCATCGACGAAGATGAAAAACTGCGCAAGGAATTTCTGAATGCGATGATGAAGGAGCATCCTATGCTGGGGCGGTGCTGGCTGCCCCGAGGAAAACAGCCTATCCCTGCATCGGATCAGGAAGTGGAATTGCTTGCCAGCAAAAAGAAAGAATTTCGTCCGTATGAATATGCGCCGCAGCAGGCGTGGTGGTTTTTGGGCAGGGACGCTGACGTGTTGCGGGGGCGTTATCTGGGATATGGCGGTCTAACGTTTTTTTTTCGGAAGCCGGACGCGGAGGGAACGATCGTCGCCGCTCCTCCCCCGGCAGAAACGCAGATGATCATTCCGAAATTTCTCCGCAATCATTCGGGATTAAAAGTTCTGCTTGAAGATTTCGATCCGCAGAAACCGAATCAGATACCTGGCTTCATACGAAATCATCCTGCCATGAAGCAAGTATTTTCAGTTTTCGATGTCGAGAAGAGGCAAGAGAAAACCAAGGCTTTGCTGTCACCTTTTCGCGATCAGACAAAGGAGATATTCGGAGCCGGGATTCCGCGAGATCTGGAGTATGAAGGCATACTTTTTGTGCTTCCAAAACTTGCTTCACAAGATTTTTTTGCGCAGACTGACCAGCAGATTCGCCGCTGGTTCGAAGTCTTTGACGTTTACATCAACGAAAGCCCTGAAGATCAGGGAATTATCCTGGCCTGCAAAGATAATTTGACGTCTTTGATTGCATCGATTGTTCGAGAGATGCGCAGTAAGGGATATCGATATTGGGAGGGCTGAGTCGTTGATTGTCAATCAACCATTGCTGCCGGCAGAAAGTACGGAAGATATTCGAATGTATCTTCCTGTGAAGGAGTTGAGTCTCGAAGGGCGGGAAGGAGGCTTCGAGTACTACCTTATTCCCACACCGCGGGGTCTACGGCCTGACTCCTACGATCCTGCGCGAGCATTTCTGCAGGAACTGGTCACTTATTTCACGGCGCGCCTCGGCTGCGGTCATGAGAGCTTTATACAGATAGGGCAGGTACGGGATCAGGAAGTAACCCGTCTATTCGCCGACCATGCACGTGACTGGATTCCAGAAGCTGGCCTGGGTGTGTGGCCGCATCGCCCTGCGCCCCGCATGTGGAAGATGGAAGACATGGAAAATATAGAGTCAGCTTCGGGGACAGGGCCCATGCTGAATTCAGTGTTCCGTGTGACGGCTCACGCAAATGCCAGGCTCGACGCGATGACCACCATGCTAGGTACTGGTTGCGGACTGCAGCTTGTGAGTCATGTTGAAAGCAGCGTTTTGCTCCGGGACTTGAAAGGGTTATTTCTGAGCTTTATTCAGGACCGTGTCTTTCGTATCTTTCCCTGGTACGTGCCACTAATTGAGAAGGCGACGCTTGCTGAATTGATGGAACCGTTTACTGCAAGTGTATTAAGCGGTATTTCGCTTTATATACGGGAGAGCCCGGAGGACGGCGGTATCCTGATCGTGTCGGCACAGCCCTTGGCAGAGATTTTTGCGCAATTCGGCTGCAAACAAATGGAACGTGAAATGAAACCCACATGGACCCTGGCGGAGTGAGCAAAGTGGCTGGATATCCAACTGACCTATACGTTGCATCACAAACTGCACATGAATTGGTTGTCGTCGCCCCTCCTTTCAATGCCCATTCTTTCGGATGGATTTGGATTGTTAGCCTTTTGTGTCTGGTGATAGGTTATGGTGTGATTTTTTCTTTATGGAAAAATGTGCCCCGGCCTATTCATCCCGCCCTTCGGTTAACCTGGCTTATTCCTATTGTGATTGCGGTGCCGTTTTTGATATTAGGCGTGATCGGGCAAGTTAAGACGCAGATCACCCTTTCGGCGGATACAGGTATTTTGAGCGTGCAAAAGACCCTTCTATCCTTTCCCGTCAGCTCAAAAGAATATCCGTTTTCAGAGGTGCGTAGCATCAAAGTCGGTGTGGCGGACATCAGCCTGTTTCTCTACGTGAGTCTTATCGATAAACCTGCCGAAGACCTAACAGGCGCAACCGATCAGACTGGCCATAGTGAAGTTGCTGATGCTATGAACGCATTCCTCATCGCAAATCGACGATGATTGCCGTTCAATCGCCGGATGCGAGGCGAAAGGCTAGTTCCTCGGGAAGCCCGGCCGCAAGTATTTTGTCCTGCACTGTGCGAATGTCGTACTCGACCCGGCAGAATTCGACGATCCTCATTGCCGAATCGTAGACGCAATATGCCGCGCGGGAGTTGCCATCGCGCGGCTGACCCACTGCGCCGGGATTAAGCAGATATCTTCGGTCCGCAAGAATTGCCATCTGATCGGGAAGAGCGTGTAGGCGAGATACCTCAAGGCTGCGCCGGTATAGTTCGCTGACGAAGCCGCCCTGTACATGGGTGTGCCCGAAAAAAGTAAGCTGCTCGCTCGCACTGCGTAGGCCCGCTTCCGCCTCATGTTCATGGAACATGTAACGATCTTCATCATCGGGGGCGCCATGCACGAGATCGAAATTTTCGACCAGCACAGGTCCTCGATCCAGGTTGCGTAGCCACTGCGTGTGGTCGTCGAGGAGTTGCTCTCTGGTCCAGCGCGAGGAGCACTGTGCTAGCAGGTTGAAGGAATCGAAGGCAGTGCTTCCGGAACAAGCCTTGTCGTGATTTCCTCGGATGACCACATCTGCATGTGTTCGCACCCAGGCCGCAACTTCATTTGGGTTGGGGCCATAACCCACAATATCGCCGAGGCAGAGTACGGCTTGGTAATGCCGGCTCGCGGCGTCTTCGAGGACGGCTGTTAACGCTTCCCAGTTAGCGTGAATATCACTCAGGATTAGAAATCGCATGCTAATTCTCTCGCAGTATCTGGGAGATCGAGTTCAGATGCGAGCCGTCGCCTGCTGCTGCGTGGCTGAGGCAGGGGAGGACGACACTCCAATGGAAGAAGCAACGGCATCATCGATAGCGTGGGAGATTCTTCGATTCCGAGCACAGCATCCTGCTGCATACGATGGACAGCATTCAGATTCGCGACTTTTCCTGCCATGATGGCACGAGTAATAAGAATGGCGTCCACGATTGTCTGAGCCGGGCGATAGTCTTGCCAGAGACAGACAAATCCTGTCGCAAGGTCGACGTTGACGTGAAAGATAGGCCGGGCAAAATAGCCCTCCAGCGGCAGGAGTGGATAGTAGCGAGGATAGACGTAGCGAAGCATGTGCGCTGTTTCGATCTTTCGCTCCTGTCTTCCTCCAACCCAGGCCGGTGACTGTTGCATGTCGATTCGAAACTCATCTTCCGAGCGGGCGATTGCAGCGAACGTCATGGGGTTTGCCTCTGCGAGAGCCGCGAGCAGTTGCCACTCCGTGTCGATGCGACGATTGCGAAGATTCATTCCGGCACCTCACCCGTTGAGTACGATCGTCGACACGCGAAGGATATCGTTCCCGCGCACGCCTTGTTGTGGAAGTGGAATGGAAAAATCGAGCGACGCACCGTTCCAGACGACCTGAGGCTGCCCCTCGCCCTTCAGGTAGTCGCCGCGCTCTCTGAGTTCGAAGAGGATCTCATCAAGCGTGGCATCGAGCGTCTCCTGTTCGTCGATGTCGACATTGAACTTCTGTTCCGCTCGAACCGTATCAAAAAGCATCTGGTATTTAGGCATGGCGAACTCCCCTTTTGTCGGCGTTTCTGCGCGAATCTTCCTGCGCAAGGAATTTGCTTGAAGGTGGAGATGCGGGCATAGCGACTCCGTGTGCGCTTGCCTCATCTGGAAGATGCGGAAGTATCCATCCGCACCGGCTGCACTGGCCGTTATTTTCGTCCCAGCATGGCCGGCACTGAGCATGCCCACACCCTACACAGGCCCACTGTGCCACACGCCCGTCCGCTGCTCGAAGGCAGAGAGTACATCGCCCGCCGCGCACCTGGGCGCCAAAGCGCTGCTGCCACCACGAGATATCGAGCGGAAACAATGGAATCTGATTTGCTTCGCAAAGGCAGCAGCGATCCCGTTCAAACTGCCAGCAGTTCTCGCAGGCGACCAGATGGCAACGTGGGCAGGAGAAAGAAAGGAGCCGGCGCAGAGGGGTGCGGCAGAGCTGACATCTTCTTCCGCGAACGCCATCGGCGAGCGCTGTGATACCGGTTGGAAGTGCCGCGAGCAATGGAGCTGTCCAGGCGAGATGCGGCGTCGCTACGTCTGATCCCGTCATCGCAAAGGTGACGCCCGACAGGCTGGCAACTGCCGCAACAGTCGGCAGCAGATACGTTTTTTCAATCTCGAGGGCCAGCACGCGTGTGCCGATTAGCACGAGGACTCCGGCGAGAAGCCCACCGGCCAGATCGCCGACGAGCCCCCATCGCGTGGGGACAAGCTGTGCTATCGCGGCAAGGATGCCAAGTGCCGCGAGCAAAACATAATGTCTCATCCGCGTCATCCGTGAGTTCCCGTTAGCTGCCCATGTCGGCTCTCTCGAATAATCAGTTCGCGGCTCCCACAGGCAGGGCAGGTTCCCCATCGCCGCATCCAGCCAATGCGCCGGTCAGGCGAAAATTGACTGCCGCACTGTCCGCACTCCGCGTGCGTACAGATCGGAAATAAAGTAGCTGGCGCTTCGACATGGAGAGGGCATTCCATGCTGCGGTGATGTTGGATGGTTCGCGAAACCGGCGCTCGATCGAGATCAAGATGTACAGAGAAAGATGCATCTGCATTTTTAATGGCCGAGGTAGCGAGTTCAACCTGGAGGCCAGCAACGATGGAGGCCATGGTCGGAGTGCTCGTCCATGTGTTTTCTGCATCAGATTCGCGCGCCCAGCAGGCATATACCTCTGACTCCCATTGGCTGAACAGCTCCGCCCGTCGTCTGCTGCTGAGCAGGCAGGCGAAGCAGCCTGCCGAGCGGGTGCCCGGGAACCACGACACTCTCCCTACGCGAGTGCTTGTCCCTCCCAGGCCAGCATCGCAGATTGGCAATTCATACTTCGTGGATAGAGCGGCTATCTCAGCACGGGCCAGGTCCGTATCGACGCAACTGAAGAGAATGTCTGCCTCTTGAAACCGCTTCGGCGCAATGTCGGCGATCTCTGCTGCTTCTCCCTCCCAGTGGGTTTGCGGAAACCAGTTGCGCAAGCGAGTGAGGCAACACGTGATCTTACTTTGACCGGCGACACCTTCGCGCAACAGCACAGACTTCGCGATGTTTTTTTCTTCGACGACATCGGCATCAGCCAGGAATACCGACTGACAACCCATAAGCCCTAGGTTCTTCACAACCTCGGAGCCCAATGCACCCACACCGGCAACCATAACTCGATGGAACATCAGGCACGCTCCAACAGGTGCCTCGACTATGAAAAGAGGCCCAAAACTTTTTCAGTATACAAAGCGTGAAGATGGAAGATTGGCTCTCTCTTAGCGGTTCGGGCGATAGATACGCCTGCAGAAAAGTATTCCAGAGGAATTGGACCGAAAACATAGGAATGGACACATCGCCTGTCTTGCAAATAGGGACAATCCACAAAGAGTGATGAACATTCGTTGCCTCACAACCGCATAGCCCGATAAAGAATGCCTCGCTGTGTTTTGTACGGAGTCCCCGCTTCCGCATGAACATCTTTCAAACGTTATATTTCATGTCGCTCGCAGGCGGTGTGGCCGGACTACTCGCATGGGCTTCGCAGGCGCTGCTGGTCTTGCTGATACCGGCAGGCGCTCCGGCGTGGCCGTCTGCAATGATCGCTGCTGCGTTGCTGGGCGGGTTTATTGGAGGCTTCACCGTAGCCTTCGATGAGAAGTGGGCGGGCAATCGTCTGCAGATTCGTTGGATCGCGGCCGGAGCTGCAATTGGCATCGTCGCGGGCATGTTGTCGGGAGCTCTGCACCTGCCGTTGCGCTCCGCGCTTCCTGGAGCTCTTGCTCTCGGCACTGTGCTGGGTTGGATGGTGAGTGGCGCTCTAATTGGAGCAGGGCTGGGAGCCCGCTGGATCTCAGTGAATCGTGCCCGTCTCGCACATGGAATGGTGGGAGGAATGTGTGGAGGCTTTCTGGGGGGAATTGTCTTTGGCACCATGAGCCAATGGCTTCCCGGCATATCCCAGGCATTCGCCTTCGTGCTGACCGGCGCAGGCATTAGCTTCGGCATTGCTTTTGCCCCCATCTTTCTCCGTGATGGAGTGCTTCGCTTCGTCAACAGCGGTGACCCGCGAGCTATCGGCAAGCTTGGCAAGAAAGAGTGGTCCATTCAAGAAGGAGATAGTTATGTGATCGGCAGCCAGAGCGCCGATCTGTCGAAGACGACTTATGGCCGCGAAGTCGATATTTATCTTCCCGATGGCTCCGTCGCGCCTCGGCATGCCCGCATCTACAGCAAAGACGGCCGGTTCTATGTAACTCGCCACGCCGATGTGATGTCCGAGGGCGGCTTGCGCCGCTTCATTCTGAAGGTGCAGAATCGCTCGATTACGTCTTCCTGTGAGCTCCACGATCAGACGCTGATTATCCTGGGACGCACGACCCTCATGTTTGCCGCAAAGAAGGCGGGAGGCGTGCGAGGATGACAAAGTTTTTCCGTATCGCAGCGTTCGTCTTCGCGACTACAGGGTGGCTGCAGACCCTGGCACATGGGCAAACCGTCTCGCTGGACTTTCTTACCAAGCCAACCCTTGTCGAATGCGAGCCGGAGAGTGCGGAGCCGTGCTTCCGAATGAAATTCGATTTCGTTGATGCGGCGGGGAGGCCAGTGAATGTGCAACTTCCATCGGCAGAGGAGCTGGCATCGCACGTTGAAGTGCAGATCGATGGGCAGGCGGTGAAGCCGTTCTATGCGGCAGCTGCTGCTGGTAACGCAGATCAGGTAAGGCTGCCGCAGACCGCGCTCCTGCTCTTTGATGTGAGCGGCAGCATGCTCAAGAGCGATCTGGATGGGCAATCCCGTTTTGATGCCGCAAAGGGTGCGGCGGCGGAGTATCTGAGGAATTTTTCCGATGGTCATGACCGCGTGGCTATCGTTCCGTTCGACAGCCATAACGTTGAGAGCACAATCTCTGCAGCACATTTTGTGAGCACACGTGCCGAGGCGCAGGCGGAACTGGACGCGTTACCCCGGCCAGCAGTTCGCAACAACACCGCACTTTACTCCGCTGTGCGCGCCGCTGTCGCGGTACTGCGACAGCAACATCATCCCGGTGATGAGCCACCGCATCTCCTCCTGCTGACAGACGGCGCCAACGATGTTCATCCGCAATCCGGAGACGACCAGGGGCTGCTTGCCGGTTCGGGTGGTCTTGGCACTGCGGCAGCAGCCGTGCAGCAGTCCGGCGTAGATGTTCTGCCCATAGGGCTCGGGAACAGGCAGTCGATCGATGAAATTGCCATGACGCGGCTGGGAACGCGGCCACCACTCATCACCTTCGACGTGAACGACCTCCGCAAGGCCTTTCAGCTTGTGCCGCTTTCACAGAATGGAAGCCTGACCGTTGCAGTACAGGCTCCGGAGAGTCTTGGTTCCCGTACGCTGCTCGCAGGTCGAGTCGTTCACTTTCGTGCCAAGGTTACGCTCCCCGATGGATCAACTCAGATGGAGAACAGGCAGGCGCTATGGGTCGCGCCGCCCGTCGCAACTCCATCGTTTGAAGGGGAAGCGACTGAGGCGGAACAGCGCGCCTTCCTGGGAGATGCACGTATGGGCCGGGGTTCGCTCCTACTCTTCCTGCGTCCATTCTTTGTCTTCGCAGGCTTCGCGGTGCTGTTGGCGATTCTTTGGTTTGGGCTCCCACGCTTGTTGTGGCCCGAACGCTACGACCATCGCGTAGCGCGACCCGTGCGCCCTGAGTATTGGCCCGGCGCCGAATCTCCGTCGCACAAAGAAGGCCATCCTGGAATTCGGCAGGCGCCCCCGGGGTTTGAGGCGATGGCTCGTGGCGGCCGTGCGGCGATACGGAATCCCGAAGAGCACACGATCGTTCAGAGCATTACAGAGTTCGATCCAAATAAAACGCGGTTGAGTTAACGGAAGGAGTTCCATGCCGATCATCGAAGTGAAACGTCAGAGTGTGCGGCCCTCAGTTCGCAAGGTTCCCACAAGCACCTGCGCAGTGACGATGCCTATGACCTTAGAGCAGGTGAGCCGAGAGGTTCGGACAGAGAATGAAGAGCCGGAGATGGTGGAGTCGCTCCATGACGCTTTTGAGAAGTTCAATCCCCGGATGAAGTTCAAGGGAAGAGCAGGCGAGGAAGAGACGGAGTTTCAGGCTGATCTGAGCTTTCGCAGTATTAAAGACTTCGAGCCCTCCAACATCATGACTCGCCAGGAGGTTCGTGCGGAGGACGGTTCCGTGGCTTATCTGCGAAACGATCTGGCCGACCTGAAGAACAACATTGATCTGATGTATCGGCTCAAAGACCGTTGGAAGCTTCCGGCGGTGCGCCGCGCGTGGAGCAATCCGGAGCAACGCCAGCAGATCATCGCCGCGCTCGAACAATTGCGCGATGAACTCGACAAGGTCGCAGAAGGGAAAAACTAATGGAGACACTCACGAAGTCAACGAATCAGATTCTGGGAGATAGCCCCGCGCGCGACGTGCTGGTGGAGATCTTCGCTGACCTGCATCCTGGACTGATCGATGAAGATCGCTCCATCACCTCCATCTTCACACCGCAGAGTGCTCGCGAATTTCTTACTCAGCTCACCGACATTACCTCACTGCTGAGTGAAGAAGACAGCTTTGAAGAGACGCTTACGAAGCTGCAATCGCAGATCAACCAGGCAGAGGAGATCCGCGACGATCTGCTGGAGCAGGTCTTTACCCAGCTGCGCCCTATCGAGCGGAGCTATCGCGAGCTGCAGACTTTCTTCGAGAACACAAAGATTTACGACGGCAAGCAGAGGAAGCCGATCGAGCTGTTTATCTGGAACACAGATCCCCGCGAGATCAAAGGCGCGCATAGCATGACGGTCGCGGCAGTGGAGAACTTCTGCAAGAAGCGCAATGATAACTTCAACTTTCGCGATGATATCTGCAATCTGGTGATTCCGGGTTGGATCAGTCAGTCGGTGCGGGAGCGTCTGGAAAACATAGCGAACCAATGGGGCATTCTGCTCATCACGGACATCGACGATGAAAAATCGTTTCAGAATGTAGAGAGAAACTTTCGGCCAGGAGGAAAGTACGAATTTCTTAAGCGGCCCGAGGATCGAGCTGCGGCCGATGTTGTGGTCATGGGATATCTCCAGCTGCGTGCGAAGTACTGGTTCGAGAAGACGATCGACAACGGGGATGACCTCTATGGGCCTCCGTCGCTGGCTTTTGCCGGCGCCGTGGCTCGCACGGATGATAGCGCCGGAATGGCACAGGGGCCGGTTGGCTCACGCTTTGGCCAGGTGACCGGACCCGAGAAGGCAAGAATCGAACCGCTCATCAGCGAGATGGAACACATCAGCATGGAGCGGCAGCTGATCCCCGTCATTCGCGACGCCGATAACAAACTCTGCTTCTTTGGTTGCCGAACTCTCGCAGACGACCCCTACGGGGTCTACAAGTTCTTCACCTCGTATCGCATCATTCGTTACATCGAGCGTTGCTGCCGCCACTACCTCTTGCAGGTAGCCGGGCAGGTACTTACGCGCGAGTTTATGGATGAGGCGATCGAGAAGCCGATTATGCGCATGCTCCAGGAGCAGGTGGAAGCAGGCACGTTGATCGACTTCAAACTAGACATTGATCGCGACGCGAACAAGCGGATGCAAGGTATCTGCGACCTGAAGCTGGAGGTTATGCCGACGGGGCCGGGGGAGAGCTTTCGCCTCAAGATCGATACGCCAGAGTTTACTCCTGAGGGATCGAAGCAGGAGTCCGTGGGCAGGTAGCGTGCATAGGCTAAGCGCAGAGGAGGTCAGAGATGTTTGACCTTGTCACGCGTATTTTTCGTCAGCTGTGGCACAGGCCGCCTGAAGTTCAACCAACAACACTCAACAAGGAATTAGCGAGGGCTGTTCACATGTCGAATCCATTGCGCAGTACGGTTACGGTAGACGGAAACAAGTTTGACGCGCTTGCCAGCTCAGTGCGTTTTGCCACTCTGAAGGATCGTGCGGGCATGCCTGAGATGGGCACTCTCTCGACTGCCATCAAGATCTATATCGACTTTCACGATGACGTGAACGTGCCCTACGGCACGTTGCAGCGGCTCTTTGACCTGGCTCACGTCGTAACCCGCGACAAGATCGTCGACATGAAGATCGAGTACTGGAAAGATGACTCGAAGAAGGATGCTCTGTGCAGCTATAAGTTCAAAGGCTGGATCAGCCGTTTTGAGACTGGAAATCCGCTGCCGACTTCGAGCCCCGATGGAAGTCCGGATCTGACCAGCCATTCAACGGTCAACCACCTGTTGACGCTGGAGCTTGAGCCGGCGATGAATCAGCAGAACTTCAAAGACATCACTATGGGCAATTAGCTACATCGGAGGACATGGCTCGCCCGCAGTGTTTTCCACGCCGTGGGCGAGCCTGTTTCTTCACCGCAGGCTCTACGTCATCCTTTCAGGAGTCATGAAGTTGATCCCAACGTATCGTGCAGATCATCTCTCGAGCTCGTCGATTGCATTTCCTCTACGCCTACAGCAAGGGTTGCTGCAGAAGACCGATGAACGAGAGACCTATCTGATGCTCCTGGGTATCATGGCGCGGACACCGCGAGGCTCATGGGTTGGTCACCCACTCTTTGGCTTTCAGGAGTTTTTCCCTGAGGTCTCCAGGGAGAGCCTGTCTGAAGAGTCGCGGGCACGCATGGCCGCAGCTGCAACAGAACAGATCAACACGGTTCTGCTTGAGCTTGGACTCGTCCGTTATCGGGTTGAATCCATCGTGCTCGACCCACTTCATAAGGATATGCAGCAGCCCGAGGCAACGCGGTGGACAGGGCGCGTCTCAGAGCAACGCGGTGTGACTCTTATGCTGCGGGAATCCGGCAGCGACCGTCTGATAGGGCACTCCCTATGAATTCAAGCGCAGCCGAAATTGATCTGAAGCTCCGCGACGACTTTCGCCGCTATCTGCGAGAGTACGGGATCGAGTCGACAATCATCGACCCTGTGTTGGCCGTACTCTTCCGCACGCTGGCTTCGCAGCTCCACGCTCTGTCCTCCGACACGGACAGGCTCCGGACTGCGCTGCTCGATGAGCTTCTGGCGGGCCTCGGTTTTGAGCGGCGCTTTGCCCATCCGGCGCAGTTGGTGGTGCGTTATCACTGCCAGACAGAGTCTGCTCATGTGAGTGCGGGAACCATCCTGAGCGGAGAGCCTGAGAGCGGCGGCCGGATGAACTTTACGACGGACTATGGTATCTCGGTCTCTGCTGCACGGATTGCGGCGGTGTTCATTTACCAGTGCTCTCGGCAAGGCGGCCGTTCAGCAGATGCAGATTCCGGCGGTGAGCTGCGCCTGCTGAGCGGTATTGAGCTGCCAACGGAAAGCCTGCGTGCAGGCCCATCGTACGGTGCAGTACCGGCGAAATTAGGACCGCATCCTGCGATCTACATTGCGATTGAGAATCTGGCTCCGGCACATCTTTCCCGTCATGGAATTTTTTTGCAGACCAGCCCGGAGGCCACCCTGTTAGGCGAGCAGTTAGAGCGCGAAAACTGGTGTCTCGCCTCGAACGACGGCCGGTTTGAAGCTGCAGGTGTGATCCGTCCAGGCGAACTGAACGCGGGACAGCGACAGCTGCATTGGTTGAAGATGACCGACGAAGCCGCGGAGTTACAGAAAGGTGTAGAGACGCCATCGTTGCCTGGAGGATTCTGGCGGGGGAGATGCTTTGTGCTCCCGGCGATTCCTGCGCAACGACATTTTCTATGCGATGCCCCACAGGGTGTGGAGGCTCCGCTCCGCTCGATCTTCGAACGCCCAGGACTCTTTCTCAGGCCGCGGGCGTGGCTGCGCATACAGCTCGATGCCCGAATCGAAACGCTGCACACAGCCATCTCGGCCGTCTATCTGCATGCGCAGAGCGCCTCCAATGTGGAGTGTTCCAACCAGACGGTGAACTTCAAAGAGCACGGCACGACGATCCCTGTCAGCAGAGACACTGGTGGCCGCTCCTTTCTTGTAGCGCCGCTTTCGATCACTGGCGAAAGCGGGGAGAACTATCTTCCTGAGTTCCAACCTTCCTTCAGCCCCGGGATCGGGAGATATCGTCTTCACCAGGGCTATCTAACGTTGTTGCCGGGAAAGATGCCGGATGGATCAGACGAAACCTATGCCAACGTGCGTCTCTGGATGACTGCGGGGGCGGCCGGTAACCAGATGGGAGTTTCGCGTCTACAGAGTTTTGTGCAAGAGCCACTGTCCCGTGGCCTGACGGTTGAAAATATTACAGCGGGTGCGGGGGGCTCGGATGGAGAGGGTCTGCACTCGGCGCAGCGGCGGTTCTCCGAGGCGTTGCTGTCGCGGCAACGTTTACTCACGCGCGCCGACCTCGAAACCTCGATCCGTTCCTTCGATCGTCGCATCACGCATATCGATGTCCATCCAATGCTTGCGCGAAACGCGCGGGGACTGCGTCGGCTGCACCGCATTACGGTGATGGCGGGGCGCGACAGGTTTGCGGCTCCCGAAGAAGAGGCGCGCGTGCTTGTCAACGACCTGCATCGTTATCTTGCGGAGCGGGTGCCACTCGATGTGGATGTGAACGTGGAGCTGGCATGGACCTAACCGCCTTACAGTCTTCTGGGAAGGAGTACCCCGCGATGCCCGACTTCGCGCAGGGTACCGCCTGTTTTGCCCATACGATTGACTCAGCTGTGCATGTGCTCGATGCGCTGGGAATTGCCGAGTCGCGCCTCAACCTGCGCATGGCCGGCGCCGGTCGTCCCAGCCTGCAGGTTGTGCGCCAGTCTCCACCTGCTGGTACCCTGCTCACTCCCACCGTACCCATCACGTTGTGGATCGCAGGCTTCGGCTGCTTCGAAGCGTTGCCGTTGCCTATGCGTGAGTCTGGTGGAGAGGCGGAGATGGGCACGCGAGAGCTGTCTCAACTCTTCGATGATCCCATGCAGAAGGCGGCTCAGTGGCTTCGTGCCGGGGCTCCGCTCTTTCAGATCGGTCCGGGAAGATTTGCGGCTTGCCGCCGCTGGCTTGCGCTCTTCGGTATCGAGTCTGCAGCGTGGCCTGAGGATCTGCTTTATCCGCTTGCACTGTTAGCGCCTACTCTGCCGGAGATGGCTGCACGCGAGGTCGGGATTCGTTTGACCTTTCTTGTTCTCCTGGGGCTGCCTGTAAACAATATTGAATGCAGCGGTGCGCATCGCCTGCTCGGAAGGGAAGACCAGTCGCTTCTCGGTTCGCAGGCGAGCCGTCTCGGACGCGACTTCCTCGTCGGCGATCGTCAGCTCGACACCGATTCCGTCACGATTCGACTGGGTCCCGTATCGCTCGATACCTACAACAGCTTCCAGTCTGAACAACGTTGCCGGCTTATTCAGATGGCCACGGATTTATGCGTGAGCGTTTGGCAGCGTCATTCCATCGCCTGGGTGCTCGAGGATGCGCGGCAGCCCCCTCATCTCGGAGTCGCGTCGAAGAATAGCCGCATCGGTCTTAACTTTCACCTCGGTCGAGGAGCATGGGCATGAACCAGAAAGATATTCACCACAACGCGGTCAACTGGGAGTTTGGGATGCTCGTCGCTCCGGAGCATTTCCTGCGGCAGGAGCGATTCTACGAGGCGGAAAGGCTCTGGATGATGCGCTACACCCACGACAGCTTCGGCTTGATCGGCGGTGGACCGCGCCTGCCGGAGAGCGAGGTGGGAGCGGTAAGGCATGATCCCATCATTACTCTCCTGGAAGAGGAACACCTGCTGCGCATCACGGTGACGCAATGCCGCGGTCTCACCGTATCCGGCACTCCCGTCGAAATTACGCCTGATTATCCACTCGATCAGGAGTTCAGCAAAAGCGAACTGGAGGGCATCAGAGAAGCGCGCATCTATATTGTGGCTCCGCCCCATGCGTACATGGTCCTCGATGGTCCGCCCGACGAGCACAACCCACAGATGCAGACAGAACGTGTCCGCCGGTGCCACATTAGTTTGCAACCACATGGAGAGGACGCACAGCACGCAATCGCGGTGGGCCGCGTCCGCCGATCCGAGCGCAGTCTCGCCTATGAGCAGGACCGCAGCTTCATTCCGCCCTGCACCCATCTCATCGCTTTTAGCGAACTCAGTGCCGCCTGGCGGCGAATCGTGGAACAGCTATCCTATCTCTCCAGCCGCTTCATCGAGCTGCATCGCGCTATGCAGGAGTACATCGAGCTGACCCGTGAACGCGGCATCGATGTTGGCATCGATCGCGATACGCTGGAGTTCGTCAAGCGGATTATTCCCGCCATTGAGTCATGTCTCTATGACTGTCTGGATCCGGCCCAAAGGCCCGCTCAATTCTTTGGTACCCTTCGCAAATTTCTACAGGGCGCTGCCGTGGGCCTGGATCTGAACCCGCCGGTGCAGCAGTACTTCGATGCATTGAAGAATGCAGGCGAAACAGAGTTTGTTCCTCTTGTGGAGCAGCAGAAGCAGCTGCTGAAGAGCTCGCCGCGCTGGAGGGTCGAAGACGATCTCGGCCTGGAGGTGCGCTTCGTACAGAACTCATTACGCAGCCTGCAGACGTTGGAGCGTGCTCTCGAAGGAAAATACATCGACTTCCGCGTAAGCCCCACGCTCGATACGATGAACTTCGTCTTCGACCGTGGCGGAAGCGCACTCTACAAGCTGGCAGCCAAGCCCGCGCGGCTACAGGGATTCGGCGATGAGATGACATTCTACTTCGCCAACATCCGGCTTGAAGGGCGTGAAAAATACAGGATTATTCTTACCGCTGAACTGGACCATGAGTATGCCGCAGAGACTCAATTGCCCGTTGAGATTCGAATCAACGAAGGAAGCGGATCACGGCGTGCTCCGATCCACGGAATAGGACAGGTGCGTTTCGCAGGCCAGAAGAACGTGGAGTTCGACTTTGATGCTCCCGACATTGCGACTGTGACTGACCTGCGGGTAGCGGTGCCTGCGCACTTCAGCGTGCGGACGGCCCTGCTGTTCGTGCGCCATCGCTTCTACGCGCAGGATACAGAGAAGATGAATCTACCGAGTCGATCTACCGAAGCTTCTCCACGAGCGAATGAGCTTTTTCAATCGCGTGAAGAAACGCAGGGATTCGCAGCGGTTCGAGCAGATGCGCCGCCACCCAAGGCCTTTCGCCCACCCTTGCAGCCTCAGTCGGGCAGATCGTGGAATGCGTGGGGCTCTCGTGAGGAGCAGGCGGCGACGTCAGAGACCGGACAAGCGGAAAACCCCATCGCGCCGTCGCGCAGACGACGTCTGGAATAAAGATAGCGGAGAATTGTATGGCATTCCCATTGGATAAATTGTCCGCGGAGTTTGAGACGGCTCTGGATCGCGCGCGCTACTTCGCGGAGGAGCGCAGGCACGCCAGCATCGCACCAGAGCACCTGCTGTATGTGCTGTTCGAAGAGAAGGCGATGACGGCTTATCTCACGCGAGCAGGCATCCTGCCCGCACCGGTACTTGCGGCGCTTACCGTGCGCCTTAATCGACTGCCTGCGATTGACCGCGATCCCGGACGACGTCCCGTTGCCTCGCGTGCTTTGCGTGATCTGATCGAGCAGTCGTTTCATGAGATGGATGCGCGTGGGGCCGACATCGCCGAACCCGTGGACTTTCTGCAGGCAGTCTCTGGACATAGCGAGGAACTCGCGAAGGAGCTGCGCGCAGCGGGCATTACTCGGGAAACACTGATGGAGGCGAAGGATCGCAGCGATTCTACAGCGGAAGCTTTGAATGGCTCGGCTGGAGCGCATGGATCGAGTTCGTTCGGCGTCGGAACGAATGAACCCTCCGGCAAGCTGCTCCAGCGGTTCGCTCGAGACCTTACAGCACTCGCACGCAGCGGAGAGCTCATGCCCGTTGTCGGACGTGACGAAGAAATCCGTCGTGTCATCCAGACGTTGCTGCGTAAGACCAAGAGCAATCCGGTTTGCGTCGGCGATCCTGGCACGGGCAAGACTTCCATCGCGGAGGGGCTGGCCCTGCGGATTGCTGCTGGAGACGTTCCTGCATCTCTTAAAGGTTGCAGGGTTCTCGCACTTGACCTGACGGCGATGGTAGCCGGTGCGAAGTATCGCGGGGAATTTGAAGAGCGGCTCAAAGGCATCGTCGATGAAGTTCGCGCGCGTAAAGGAGAGATCATCCTCTTTCTGGATGAGTTGCACACACTGGTCGGCGCCGGCGGCAATGAAGGTGGCATGGATGCTGCCAACATCCTGAAGCCTGCGCTCGCACGCGGCGAGTTGCGCTGCGTCGGAGCGACGACCTTCGACGAGTATCGCGAAAAGATTGAAAGGGACGGTGCGCTTGCACGACGTTTTGATGTAGTCGTCATCAAGGAGCCCACTGACGAGGCGATGCTGATCATCCTTCGTGGAGTTCGCTCCCGATACGAGACCTATCATGGTGTCCGGCTGGCCGACGAAGCTCTGCACGCTGCGATCAAACTTTCGCGGCGATACCTGCCTTCGCGCTTTTTGCCCGATAAGGCAATCGACATCCTTGATGAGGCCTCCGCGCGCATTCGCATGCAGAAAGAGTCGAAGCCGCGCGAGATTGACCGGCTGGAGCGCCTGCTGGCCGACAGGAGGATGGAGCTTGAAAGCATGTCTCCTGATGCGAAGCAATACCCCTCTCTCTTCGACGAGATTGCGGAACTGACAGGTCGCGTTGATGCTTCTACAAGCAGATGGCTGGCGCAGAAGCAGGCCTTCGAACGGTTGCAGGCTACAAAGCAGGCTATCGAGGAGCAGACGGTTCTTCTGACCAAAGCTCAGGCCGCAGGCGACATCACCCAGGCAGCTGAGATTCGCTACGGAGCTTTGCATTATCTTGAGGCACAACGCAGCGATCTGGAGCGTCAGCTTGAAGATGAAGCTGGCCAAAGTCCCGCTGTGCCGGACGAAGTACGAGCGGAGCACGTTGCAGAGGTTATCGCGGAACGTGTCGGCATTCCCATACACCGGATGCTCGAGAGTGAACGCGAGCGTCTGGTGAAGCTTGAGGATCGGTTGTCGGAGCGTATCTTCGGTCAACCGGAGGCAGTGGTTGCCGTTGCGGAGGCGGTCAGGCGAATGCGCGCGGATATTGAAACGCAGCGCAAGCCTAACTCGTTTCTCTTCGTCGGACCCACCGGCACGGGAAAGACGGAGTTGGCCAAGGCGCTGGCAGATGCGCTCTTCGACGACGAGACGGCGCTCATTCGCGTTGATATGGGAGAGTACAAGGATAAAGGTTCCGTCAGCGGACTCATCGGATCGCGGCCCGGTCTGATCGGCTCTGACGAAGGCGGTTATCTTACGGAACGGGTACGCCGCAGCCCGTACTCCATCGTGCTCTTCGATGAGGTCGAGAAGGCGCATCCGGAGGTACTGGATCTTCTGCTGGGAGTGCTGGACGAAGGCAGGTTGACCGATGCGAAGGGACGCTTCTGCGATTTCTCGAATGCCATCATTCTGTTTACCTCCAACCTGGGGGCACGAGAAGCGATGATGCAGAGCGATGAGCCCGAAGCGCGCCGCGCGATTATCTCTGAGGTCGTACGAGCGACGCTTCGGCCTGAGCTGTACAACCGCATCTCGCAGGTCGTGCCGTTCGATGCGCTCACCTCGGTGGAACTTGAGCGCATCGTAGGGCATTCACTCAACCGGCTTTGCAAAAAGCTCGCGGAGGAACGTGAGATCGATATGAGCATCCATGAGGCTGCGCTCAAGCATCTGGCCGCGCTCTCCTACGACCCGGAGTATGGCGCAAGACCAGTGGGCAGGACCATGCAACAGGTCATCTTCTCGCCCCTGGCCACGGCATTGATCGCGGGTGAGATTGAGCAGGGACAGAAATTGCACCTCAATTATTCGGAAGAGACAGGACTCAGCTTTGATATCCCTCAGAATGCGACGGCCACTGCATAACGGCCTGGCGCTCGCCGCTGCGACCTTCTCACTTCTCCTTCTTGCGCCGTCCTGCATGGATGCCTTGGAGACAGCCGGGTCTTTGCCTGCGAGTGATGCAGCGCAGGGTTGGGTCCGTCTCTTCGACGGAACCTCCCGCTCCGGCTGGTCCAGCAATGGAGACTGGCAGATCCGCAGCAACACGCTCGTCTCGGACTCGACGCAGCAGAGCCGATTGCGAACGACTGCTTCGTTCTCTGACTTCGATCTGAAGTTCGAGGCTCGTATCACCGGTGGTCCCTCTACGTTGCTGCTACGCGCCGATCCGCAAAGCAAGCCCGCGCAGCCGGGCTACACCATGTCACTCAGCGACGCTACGATTGCGGGAATCAGTGGAGGGGAGCCAGTCTCCGCTTCGGCTCCCGGAGGTTGGAATGTCTATGAAGTGAAGGCGGAGGGCACTCATCTGCTCGCTATGCTCAACGGAAAAATTACAGCGGATGGAAAGAATACAAAGAATCGCGTGGGTTACTTTGAGTTTTCCGCGCCGCGCGGCGCGACGCTGGAGGTGCGCTCCATCCAGCTCAAGCCTCTGGGACTCGACCGGCTTTACAACGGCTCCAACCTTGACGGCTGGCGAGCTGTATCCGCACCCACCCCGGAGAAAAAATCGAAGTTGAAGCTGCCGATTCCGGGACTGTCGGGCAAGCCCAAACCCCTAAAAAATGTTCGTTGGTCGGGCTCAGGAGGCATTCACGGAGAAGGGGGAGAAGGACTGCTTGAGTCGACCACCGCATATGACGATTTCGTGTTGCAGTTCACGGCGAGGACTCCTGCGATTGATGGCGACGGCCATACCGCGACGGAGATATTCTTTCGCGGAACTCCGGGACAGTTCAATTCTGGATATGCGATCAGTACCGACACAGCAACAGCGCGTCAGCTCAAAGACGGAAAATCCTTCGGTGTCGGCGGTTTGGTCAGCTTAGAAAAAGCGAACGCCTCTTCGATAGCCGCCGGGCAATCCTTTACAGGTACCGTAATCGCTCGTGCCCATCGCGTCTCGGTATGGATCAACGGCGCTCTGGTGACCGATTACTATGATTCTCGTCCTGAGGGTGCCTACCATTCGGCCGCCGGACCCTTGGGTTTTCGCATACGAAGCGACAAGGCCAAGCTGGACCTGCTCGATGTCCAGATAGCGACTCTGCCGAAAGGGCCTGCTCCTCCGCCTCCACCGGTACCTGTCGCAGCGGTTCCCCCAACGCCGCCTGCCGCACCTGCTGCCGCTCCGCCCACCGGGATGGTTGTGCCCACGGTGCTTGGCCCGTCTCCTGAGGAGAAAGCCAACCAAGAGCAGATCCGCAGATTAACCATGGATGCGTTGAGCGCCTCCACGCCGGAAGACGCAGTGCGTATCAACAAGCAGATCCTGTTTCTTGATCCGGGGGACATGCCTGCGCAGCAGCGTCTGGACAAAGCCCAGGGACAGATCGACGCCGCAAGCGCACAGCGCGAGCATGGGATGGCAGAGCAGCAGGCTTCCACTAGCAGGCTTCAGGAAAATATCGCGCGGCGCGATGCGCTCGTTCGCCAGACGCAGGACGCCTTGCTGCAAGGCAATCTCAACCAGGCAAAAGACCGGTTGAATGACGCGCAAAGGCTGGGAGCCAGCGGTCCTGCAGTCGATCGGCTACAGTCGCTCATCCGATCCCGGCTCAGAGACCGTCTGCTGCTTCGCGCCGGCCTCGGGGGAGGTGGCCTTCTTGCTCTCGTCGGACTCCCCATCTTTTTCTGGAGACGCCGTGGCAGGACCGTGATCGCGTATCTCATCGCCATCGACGGCGTCGACAAGGGTAAGCGTTACCTCCTAAACCAGGAAGTCACGCACATCGGTGGGGTCGCCATGGACGGCGGCAGAAAAAACGAGGTGCTCGTTCGCGATCCGGACCGGCAGGTATCTCGCTTTCACTGCGAGGTGCATAAACGTGACAGGAGTTGTTATCTGATCGATCTCGACAGCTCGAATGGTACTTTTCTGAGCAATCGTGCTCTCCAGCCCGGGGTCGCTGCCAGGCTGCGCGATGGAGACAGGTTCACTCTCGCTCGAGCCGCCGCCTTCGAACTGCATCTGGAACGTCAGTAGGCCGTAAGCTACGACGGCAAGGAAAGTCAGATCTGCTACGGCAGGTCGTTCTGGAGAGATGCAATCAAAGCTGACCGCGATAGCTGCTGGGCGATGCCCCGGTAAAACGATTAAAGATCCTCGAGAAATGCTGATGGGTCCGAAAGCCGGAGGCCAGCGCAACATCGAGGATCGAGCGACTCGGATCAGACAAGAGAGTCTTGGCATGTTGAATCCGGCGGTTGAGTACAAACTGGTGTGGCGTTGTGCCCAGGGTCTTGCGGAAGAGACTGCAAAAGTGGGAAGAGCTCAATCCAGCCGCCTGCGCCAGTTCGTTCAGGCTGATCTCTTCTTCAATACGTGCGTGGATAAACTCATTGACGCGTTTCATTCGATAAGGAGCAAGCCCTCCCTTGAACATCTGCGACGCACGGGATGCGATGCCGTCATAGCTGACCAGAATCGCCGCGAGGGCCTGCTCGATTCCATCGACAAACAGGCGCCCCGCAGGATATCCGTGTACTCGCTCGCGCTCCAATGCGTAGAGCAGGGAAGATAGCCTTGTGTCCTCAGCCGCTCTGTCCGTTGGCACAAAGTCTCGTATGCCTGGTGAGGCTTCGGCCGCCTGGGTCAGTGCCGAATCGGACAAGCGAACTGTAAGGGTGGGGGTCGGCGAATCAAGACGGAATATCTGTTCGCACGCACGTTTTTCGATCACCACGCTGCCCTTTGTCAGGACGAGGCCTCGCAGAACACCCGCTCTGCTCCCATATTCAACACCGCAACGCCTCATATAAAGCGTCAGTACCTGGTCAGGGAGGATCACCGTCTGCCAATCCGTCTGGCAGGTCTCGTGTTTCTCGATTAATAATGACGACGATGGAGAGGGAGGCCCCTGCAAATCCGAATCGAAGAGGGGAGTCTTTTCTCCATCGCGGATGGCCATGATTCGCGTGGTCTCCGTAGACTGGTCCAAAAAATTCTTGTCAGGCCCTTTGACGACACAATTGCTTACACCTCTGGTTGCAATAGCTTCATCTCGTCCAAATACATGTGGATCAACGGGTTACCAGGGAGGTGGATCTCCTGCTGACGCGTCTATGTTGTTTTACGGTGGTTGCGAACGGCTGCGGTTAACAGGGCAATAATCCTCTGCAGATTTCTGCAGATCCGGTTATCCCTCTCAAGCCTGTCCGGAAAAAACTTTCTTTCTGATCGGGAATTTCATCACAAAGGACCTGAAGTCAAAGTTACGAATGACAATGAGTTTTCAGTCTGTTGGCGGTGGGGAAAACAACGCGACCAACACAAAACCATCGCCGTGGGAGCATGTCTTCAGAGAACTATCTTGTCGTTTCCCCGTATTTGAACGGGGCGAAAGGCCGTTCCCGATTCCAGATCGGCCCATGCAGCGACCCGCATGAACCCAATCCCATTCGAGCGATCTAAGAACGGCACCTGTTGATTTGGGGCGTCAATCTGCAAGGAAAGAGTTACTTCTTTAGGTAAGACCGGGCCAGTCGCGATTTGTCCACTGGCCGACAAAATTGCACCGACATCAACTTCTCAGCGATCTCTCATTTCATTCAGCCCGGACAAGATCGCTGCCGAGCTGAAGATACTCGACTGAGTAAAGAAACCAGAAGATGTGTCGTTCCGGCTCCCGACCTCAGGGGTCAGTGCGTTGGTTCGGATGATCATGTTGGAACCAATCTCATTGGGCTGGTAAGGTGCTCATCGTACGCGGCGGTCAGGAGAGAGAATTGTTGGTGAGCAGTTAACTTGTCCGCGACAGCTTTACGGTTACGGGACTAGAGATTCACGCACCATCGTCTGAGAGGCCAGCTTTCCTGCCTGATCAAAGCGCAGAACAACTATCCAATCAAAGGTTTCATCAGGCCATTTCCCTTCGGGGAGCAGCGATTCGGGCGAGCCTCCGAAGGCACGAATGAGGGTAGGAATTTGACCATGTCGCCAGCATACCAATGGCACGTTGCCGTGCGCACTCCTGCGTAAGAGAGAGACGAGTGCTTCAGCATCTTCTGTTTTGATCGTTGTATCGAGGGGCTTACCGGACGCTTGGCTGAGTGGTTCCAGTGTAAGCCTCGGTCGTTGGCTGGATTTAGAATCGGCTCCGGCGTATAGATCGGTGATGGTTAGATTGAGACCGCCATCGCGAATTGGCTGGAAGTAAGAGACGTATGCTTTGGCTCTGCGAACACCGGCTTCGTTGAGACCTATATGCGCTTTGTCCGCATATTTTTCCGCGTGTCTGATGATCAGAACGGTATTATTTGCCAGATTGTCTTGGCTGTGAGCGCTCCTCGCAGCACAAAGCATGAGTGCAAAGATAATGAAACGGCAGCTTATCCAGAACAGCTTCAATCGGAGCACCTTCTAAGGCCCAAGATTTTCGAATTATAGGGCAAGCTGATGACTAACTGGAGAATCATTTTATTTCCGGCAAGAACCAACTCATTTCGGAAATTGTAACCTCTGTTTCATCATCTTTGGATAAAAGACGCTCTACCCTCAGAACAAGCACTGACATGAACGTTCTGGTGATCGAAGACGATAAGAGGATTGCTGCGCTGGTTGAGCGAGCCTTGATTGAGGCTGGTCACGGCGTTTCTCTTTGCCACAATGGGCGTGAAGGAGCAGAGATGCTGCTCAAGGGGAAGTATGAAGCGGCCCTTCTAGACGTATTGCTCCCCGGAATGGATGGCTTTGAAGTTCTGGAGATGGCTCGCACTCGTCATTGCAGAACGCCTATTCTCATGTTGACCGCGGTTGATTCGGTTCCAAAGATCGTCGAAGCATTCGATCTCGGTGTCGACGATTACATCGTGAAGCCCTTTATTCTCGAGATCCTTTTAGCTCGAGTGGCGGCGATCGCACGCAGGGGGAAGCCGTCGCAGGAGACTAACCTCGTCTCTGCCGGAGGCATTACGCTCGACCGTGGGAGGCGCATAGCTTCCTATGAAGGGCGTGCCGCCCCTCTTACGAAGAAACAATTTGAACTTCTCGAGATGTTGATGCGCCGGGCGGATCTCATTACTTCACGCGAAGACCTAATGGAAGCTGCATGGGGATACGTGAGCGAAGATAAGAAGAATGCTCTGGACGTCTATATCCACGGGCTTCGCACAAAGCTCGATGAGCTTACGCAAGTTGAGTTAAAGACGGATAGCAATAAGCCGATGATTCGTACGGTGCACGGCGAAGGCTATATGTTCGTAGCTGTTTAAATGAATATGCGCTCGTTCTCGGTTCGTGTCCAATTGATGCTGCTCTATCTTGTTGTAACGCTTGCGGCATTAATTCTGTTTGGGCTGATGTCATTCGGTGCGTTGAAGTACTCCCTGCAGGAGGGCAAGAAGACTCACTTGGTTGGGCGCGAGCAGCGTCTGATCGCACTGCTCGTAGAGAATAGTGCGAACCACACGAGGCTCTCGCTCGACGACCAACTCCGTAACTACGCTCTTGTCACGCATGAAGGAAATCTTTTCTACATCTACAACGCGGATGGAACGACCTTCTTTCCGCGTGACAAGACGTCTCCACGGTGGATATCGCCTGAATCCAATTGCGAGGAAACGGTCTATCGTACCGTTTTGTTTGAGGGGCAGCCGATCCTGGTTTTATGTCACGCAGCGTTGATTGCAGGGCATCGGGTACAGCTACAGATCGGTGGTTCTCTAGAAGAACAAGTTGAGATTCTCAGAATCTATCGCAACGCCCTTCTGCTCTTGATGCCGTTATTGCTGATTCTTTCGATCGGCATCGGTTATCTTTTGAGCAGCCGAGCACTCAAGCCGGTGGATCGGATGACACGCGCCGCTCTCAACATTGGCATAGGCAATCTCTCGGAAAGATTACCTGTGCCTGCTGCCCGTGATGAGATACAGGATCTGGCGCTCGCGTGGAACCAGTTGCTTGCCAGGCTGGAGGCGGCGGTATCAAGACTCAGTCAATTCTCTGCAGATGCGTCTCACGATCTGCGCACGTCGATTACCGTGATTCTTGCCACAGCCCAGCTCTCGCTGCAAAAGCGGCGGGCTGCGCAGGAGCACCGCGACGATCTCGAGAAGATTGTGACAGAGTGCCACACCGGAGCGACGTTGCTGGATGCATTGCTTTCACTGGCTCGCAGCGATAACTTTGTGCACGAAGTAACCTTCCGGCAGATCGATCTGGATGAGCTTGTGGTCAGTTGCTGCAGGAGAGTGGAAGACCTGGCGGAGAGCAGCGGCATCCTGCTGGACTGGCGGCTGACGCGAGAGCCCGTGTTGATTGAAGGTGATGAGAGTCTTTTACAGCGACTACTCGGCATTCTCCTCGATAATGCGATTCGCTATACGCCAGAGCGGGGAGAGATTCTTGTGGCGGTCAATGTAACTGACGGAGAGGCGATCGTCACAGTGCGGGATACCGGGGTGGGTATGTCGGAGGCTGCACGCCTGCGAGTCTTTGAACGCTTTTATCAAGCAGACTTGCGGGAGCGAAAGAAGCAGGCGGGAAGCGGGCTCGGACTCTCCATTGCGAGATGGATTGCGGACGCGCATCGAGCTTCATTAACAGTTGAAAGCACGCCCATGGTGGGCTCGGTATTTCAGATCAGGTTTCCGCTGCTCGTATCACCTCCTCTTGCTATGCGACCGTAAAGCTGAGATCAGGCTTTGGCATGTGCCGCTCCGGAATCTTAAGACAATCTTAGAAAAGATAAACGGGAAGCCATTAGAGTCAGCTTGACCGGTCACATGCTTTTGGCGTTCCGCCAGAAATAGATATCCCCAGTAAATGCAAAGGTTTTGTGTGTGTAGGCCAGGGATAGATTGGAGCTTGCAACTAGGATGATCGAGCGTCGATGTAACACGATATTTACAGGAGTTTTTTAGCTTCGGTCTATCGGAAAGATTCGAATATCCGACTGGAGGACCCTTGACTCGTCATCTCTCTCTTAGCTGCTTACGGACTCTGGCCATGTCCTTTTGCATCTTCTGTCTAGTGTTGCTATCTATCCCGCTCCATGCACAGGGCGGAGGGAGTTTGACTGGTACAGTCGTCGACCCAAAGGGTGGGGTGGTTGCAGGAGCGTCTGTGGTGGCGCATAACCGGCAGTCCCGCGCTGCGTTGCGGGTTGTAAGCAGCGGTCAGGGCAAGTTTTCGTTCTCTGGGCTGGCTGCTGGTTCGTATACCGTCGAGGCAGAGGCACCAGGTTTTGATGCTGCCCGTACGACTACGGTGGACATATCGCAGGGACAGGCTCAGGACATTACTCTTTCTCTGACCATTGGCAATGTCAGCCAGCAGGTCACCGTCGAAGCGGACGACACGCAATCGACAGCGTCGCGTCTATCTCCATTGGATGCGCTTTTGAACGAGACCTCGCCCCGCAGCGAGATTGGCGCTACCTACATTCGCAACTACGCCGCTCCAACCGCCGACTACGGAGAGTTGACGCAGATGGTGCCCGGCGCATTCACCACCAACACGAACGGCGTTGGACTTGGACAGAGTTCGACTAACTTCCGTGGATTTTCTGACGGCTCATACGATATCGACTTCGATGGCATCCCGTTCTACGATACGAACACCCCGTCGCATCACTCGTGGGCATTCTTCCCGGCGCAGTGGGTTGGCGGCATCGACTTTGATCGCAGCCCCGGAACGGCATCAACCATTGGACCTACACCATTTGGCGGTTCGATCCATCTGCTCTCTCAGGAGCTTTCTGCCGCACGGAACATCCGAGGCACGGTCTCTTACGGCTCCTTCAATACCTTTCTTTTTGATGGTGCATTTGATTCTGGTGACTTCGGCGGTGCGAATAAGAAGTCGAATATCTTCGTTGATGTTCACCATATGTCGTCCGATGGCTATCAGACCTTCAACTATCAGACGCGTAACGCAGGTTCATTGAAGTATCAATACAAGTGGTCGGATAAGACGGTTCTCACTGGCTACGCCGGAGTGATCTGGCTCGACGCGAATACGCCGAACCTGAGTTCGACGCGTCAACAGTTGCTCACATATGGTGACAACTACCTTCTGCAAAATACCGACAACACCCAGGCGAACTATTACAAGTACAACACCTACCATGTACCGACCGACTTCGAGTATGTAGGAGTCAACCACCAGTTTGCGCACAACTGGCTGCTCTCTCTGAAGGGTTACACGTACAACTACGACAACTCCGAGTTCTATGCAAAGCAGCCGAAGGGCGGCAAGCCTATCAATCAGGCGAACTGCCTTCCCGTGGCTTCGACCGTGACGGAAGGCGGCGTCAAGGTTCCAGTCTCTATCAGCCCTTGCGCAGTCGATAAATACAACAGCTATCGCAAGTTTGGTGAGACAGCTGCTATCAGCCAGGCCTCGAAGTATGGTGTGTTTCGCACTGGACTGTGGTACGAGTGGGCGAGAACCAATCGCCACCAGGTCCCTTCGAACCCCTTTACTCAAGCGGACGACACGCTGCCGAACTTCAGCGAGAGCTACTACACCAACAGCTATCAGCCCTACGCCGAGTATGAATTTCACGTCATCCCGCGGCTTACGATTATCCCTGGCGTGAAGTTTGCTTACTACACCATGGACTTCACTCAATATGCCGACAACGGCGGCAAGATTGGCAGCATCAATCCAATCACGCAGAAGCCCTTCACTTCGGTGACGAACTCGGTGGATTACAACTCGTGGCTGCCTGCACTTAGCCTGAGCTATCGCCTGAAGCCGAACTGGTCTGTTTATGGCCAGGGTGCGAAGGGAAGCGTCGTTCCGCCGACCAGCGTCTTCGATGTCGCCGGTGGTGTTGTTGCTGTTCCTCCAAAGCCACAGAAGTCCACGACCTACCAGGTTGGAACCGTTCTCAAGCTCAACCGGATTTCGTTCGATGCGGACTATTATCATATCCGCTTCCAGAACGGCTACTCATCGGTTACAGACAACAATGCAAGCTCGGCGACATATGGTGAGTCGATCAACTACATCTCACCTAGCTCTGTGTCGCAAGGCTTCGAGGCGCAAGGAAACGTTTATATACTTGGCGGACTCAGCGTGTTTCTTAACGGAAGCCGCGGGCAGGCGCAATATGTAGGCACATTGAGTACAAGCTGCGTGTCCGGAACAGCCGGATGCACTTCGACCTCTCCTCAACTGACAGTGCGGTCTCCTTCGGGGCTCTGGGTCTCGGGTACTCCGACGGATACCGAGGCTGAGGGAGTTACCTGGGCCGAGAAGGGATTCAATCTCGGCTTCTTCAATAAGAGAGTTGGCTCGCAGTGGATGGATAACGGCGCTTACCACAATCAGCTGCAGGTGCCCGCCTTCTCCTCGTCGAACATCTATCTCAACTACACCATCCGCACTGGTTCGCGTCTCGAGCGATTCAACGGAACCAAGATTCGCCTGAGCATCAACAACCTTGCCGATTCGCATAACCAGACCAGCATCTCGGCAGGCGGCGCGCTGATCAATCAAAACGTCGCGTCGAATGGACTTACTTATGTGGATCCGTTCAAGGCAAGCACGACGACGTCAGCAGGGCTTCCTCAGGGATACAACCTGGCTGACAATCCGTCGCTGATGGCGGGACGCAGCGTGATGCTGAGCGTTACATTCGGGCTTTCACCAAAGCGATAAGAGAGAATGCAAAAATACTTCATTCGTTGGACTGCCGTTATGTTGTGCCTCGGGGGCGGACTTGTGCTCCACCCCTGGGCGCAACAGCCTGTAATCAAAATCGCAGAAACTGTGCCTAGCTCGAAGAAGCCATACTTTATCGACCCGCAGCAGTTCGATGTGCGTGAGTTTCTATTGGATCCCCCGCAAGCCGATTCCAGTATCACTCAGCTTGAGTTGAAGGAACTTCACCGCATTGAGCAGGGAAGAACCGCACATGAGGTTGAGCAAGCCAGGCAAGACGATCAGGAAGAGGACATCTTCATCTATAAGACGGTGCTGGGCAGCTCCTTTCGCTCTGACGACCTTCCCGCGACAGCTCGTCTAAGCGATCATCTGAAAAAGGATCAGGGCGCTATGGGAGCCAGTCTCAAAGGCTACTATCAGAGAGCGCGGCCCTATCAGGTGGATGTGACGCTGCATCCAGTATGCGCTCTCAAAACAACTCATGATTCTTATCCGAGCGGTCATGCGTTGACGGGCTATCTGGAGGCATTGGTGCTGGCAGATCTGGTCCCTCAGGAGCGAACCCCGATCTTTCAGCGAGCCGACGAGTATGCCCATAACCGTATAGTTTGCGGAGTGCATTATCCGTCAGATACAGAGGCGAGCCGTAGACTGGCTTATGCCATGTACGGCTATATGATGTCTACGCAAAAGTTTAGGGAAGAGTTATCTGAAGCACGCGCGGAGCTTTCTGCAAAACAATGGGGGCAACACGATAAGGTTCGCTAAAGCCGTGGAACCGACTACCCTCAAAGAGCCTAGATTTCCTGTAGCAAGCTTTCTACGAAAGCATTGCGGTCGGCTCCCTAGCTGTGAGAAGTCGATCTGCTAGAACGACATTTTGGCGGCAATTTGTACGAGTCTCGGTGGGGACGCAGAAACGATACGTCCGAAATTGGAGTCTTGAATCTGGCCAGCGACAGCTGCAGGTCCGAAAAACTGGGCGTGATTGAAGGTGTTGAATGTCTCCAGACGCAGATCCAGAGAGACTCCATCGCGAAGCGCGGTCGATTTGCTGATTGCCGTGTCGAAGTTGATCTGTCCGGGCCCATAGAAGAAGCGCCGATGCGTGTTTCCAAGCTGGCCTAGTTGTTCGGTGGTGAACTGTGAGGTGTTGAAGGCTGCTCGTCCGTTGCGCCCGTTTGTATTGATATTGAGCGGACCACCGGCGAAGTTTGGAGTATCTAGCAGATAGTTATTGACTCCATTCCCCAAGGTTCCCAGCAGGGAGTTGTCTGAGTTGTCGTAAAGCGTTACGGGGAAACCGCTACTGGCTCGCATCGTTCCCGCGAGACTCCAGCCGACTGCCCATGCGTGAGGTTTACTGAAGAGTCTTCTGAAGGGCAGGTCGGCGGTGTAGCTGACGATGAGGTTCTGCCTCAGGTCGAAGGCAGAGATCGCCCTCGTTCGCTTTTGATCGATTGGGTTGAGCTGTTCGCCCAGATTCGATCCCTGGTCAATTGATTTGCTGAAGGTGTATCCGACAGAGACCTGCTGCTCGCCACTGGTATAGCGAACGTTAGCTTCCAGGGCGTTATAGTTCGAGTTTCCGATGGAGCGCTGCGCTGTCATTGCGCCGTAGTCGGGACCGAGGCCACGACGAGTTCCTTGAACCTGGTCGCCTGATGTTGAGATATATGCCGCGTCTTCTCCAAATGGACCGCAGCCGGGGAGGCTGAGGCATAGCGCAGGATCGCCGGGGTTGGTTGGGAGCAGCATGAGAATATGGTGGCCCTGGTTGCCGACGTAGCTCACGGTCGCAAGAGTGGAGAGACCAATCTGCCGCTGTAGTGAGAGCATGTAATTTTCGGTGTAGGCGACAGTGTTGCGATGGTCGAAGTAAGGGTCGGCGCTGATCGGGACGAAGTTGCTCCAGTCAATGCTGTTGTCAGGTCGAGAGGCGGAGGCACCGTGCGCTGGAAACGGAAAAGGGAATCTCTGCCCATTGTTGATGCCGTCTTTGGCGTTGATAAAAGGCGTCTCGAAGATTGGAGGGGAGGGGCTGAGGTAGTTGTATCCGAAGGGGGGCACAGCATACATGATTCCAGTGGCAAGTCCCGGGAATGCGGTGTAGAACATACCAAAGCTTGCCCGGAAACTGGTCTTTCCGTCATTCCCCAGTAGGTTTCTAAGAACTTCCGATTTTGGATTGGGGACGTAAGCGATACCGAGGCGAGGTGCGAGGTTGGCGGCCCTTCGCGGCGCAAGCGATGAGGGGATTCCGGGATCGCCGGGAAAGACGAAGCCGGTCGGCGCTCCTGGAAATACGACAGACTGCTGGCCCGGAACCACGGTCTGGATCTGGTTGTATTTCTCGGACCAGGGCGCGATGAAGTCCCATCGCAGCCCGGCATTAATTGTGAGATCGTCGCGTAGACGCCAACTGTCCTGAATGAAGAGTCCGGTGTAGCTATTTCTAAGGTAGAAGGGCTGTCCTGACGATTGGGTGAAGTTGCTCGGAGTTCCAATAAGAAAATCCGCGAATGCAGAACCTGTTTCTGTACCGTTGATGTTGAACGTTCCATTGAAGGTGGCGTTGGGATGTTCGTTCACCTGATCGGTGTGAAATTGAACTCCGGCTTTGAGGGTGTTCCTTCCAATTGCGTGCGCGACCGATTCACTCAAGAAGAGAGTGTTATTGACCTGGTCCACGTTGGTTATTGGAACGCCCATCGTAAAGGTTGGGAAGGCAATGTTTTCGATACCTTCAAATTCAGGCGCTTGTACAACGATACCTGCGGTTCCTGGGCCTGTGGTAAAGCCTTGCGATGCGAGCGATACACCGCGGCCGCCGTTCGGCTCTCCAATGACGTTTGCATTGCGCAGGTATCCGATGTGAAGCTCATTGACGGTTTGAGCGTCCATGGGAGATGTCAGGCCGAAGGCGAATAACTGTGCGCGTCCGATGCTGAGAGCATCGAACCCGGGGATGCTTGCTCCGCCCTGTCGTCCGGGATAAGGGTTGTTGAGGCGGTAGTCGTCAAGAAAGTAGTAGGCGCTTAGCTGCCCGACCGGGGTACTGCGATCAAGTCTCCACGAGCCCTTGTCGTCTCGGACGGTCTGATTGAACGACGAGGATGAGAATTGATTTACGTCGACGTTGGGCGAAGGGATGTACTGAATGAGGTGCTGAGCAGGAGCGGACCATGCGCTTTGCGGAATGAGACCACCCGGGAAGACTGGACTGCTTCCGGGATTGCAGCTCGTGGAGCGTTCACTATAAGGGTCACCGGCGTTGACCGTGCGTCCTGTGCGCTGCGATAGGAGAGAGGCCAGATAGGGGCCGCTGACGCAACCGCTGAGCGCGGAAGATGCAGAAGAGAAATCACCTCTGCGTTCCGCCGATGAGAAGACGGTTATTCGGCCTGTAGGAATTCCCTGCGTGGTTCTTGTTCCCTGGTAGTCACCGAAAAAGTAGATGCCAGTGTGTGCAAGAGGCCCTCCTATTGCTCCGCCAAACTGATGCTGGCGGAAGGCCGATTTCGTGGGATCAAAGTAACCTCGCGAATCGAGGACGGTATTGCGGAAGAAGTCGAATGCACGGCCGTGGAAGGTGTCGCTGCCGGAGCGGGTGATAACGGTGATCATGCCACCGTTGTAGTTGCCATATTCGGGATCGAAATTGTTGGTGAGGACGCGAAACTCTGAGAGCGAATCGATGTTCGGAAGAACTGAGGTTCCACCATTCATATGCTCCTGCACGTCGATACCATCCACGAAGAACCCGTTGGAAGATTCGCGCTGACCATTAATGGATACATTTCCAGGATTCTGATCGCCTGAAGGAGAGATAGCTCCAGTAACTCCCGCCATGATCACGGAGCTTGGAAGCAGAGTTGTTGCGGGCGTAACTCCAGGTTGAATTGCGAGCAGGTCCGTGTAGCTTCTTCCATTGAGAGGAAGCGATGTGATTTGCGTGCCATTCACCACTTCTCCAAGATGTGTGGCGGAACGCTCAACCTGTACTCCTGTGTCCGTCGAGACCGTTACGCTCTCAGAGATTCCTGCTGGCGAAAGAACGAGGTCAAGGCGCAGGTTGCTGTCCGTATCAATATGAATGCCATTCTTTTGCTGAATAGCGAAGCCTTGCGCTTGCACCTGCAGTTCATAGTCTCCGACTGGGACGTTGGGGAAGGAGTACAGCCCTTGCTGATTGGAGCGAGTTGTAAAGGTCGTGTGAAGATCGCGGTTCGTCAGGGTAAGTTGGGCATCTCCGACAACTGCATTGCTATGATCTTTGACTATGCCGGATATTGCGCCACCAACAGCGGCGAATACTACTGGGGCAAGCACTAACGAATTGGTCGTGATGCTGAATAAGGCAAGCAGTGTAAAAACTGCGACTGCAGCTGCCGCAGAAGAGAGCGATCGCGATGGCACAGTAAACTCCGAATAGCTTGAGGCACGAATGGATCGTGGCTTGTCAATGCGAGCTCGCTGAGAAAGATGGAGGGTAAAGCAGCGAGCGCCTATCGAAGGCGACAACACGACTGACAGGAGAAGCCGCAGAAACGCGCGAAAAACGCCTCAAAAGAGCGTGCTTCTTTTGTCGTCTCAACGCGAGTGGCCATAGAAGCCACCATAACACTTGCTTGCCGGAATTAGTTTGTTGCGTCTAATGAGTTTTTTATTTGACATAAAACATGAACACCTGCAGAATACAAATCAATGTCCCTACAACACCAGATAATGACTTGTTGTCCCGCTCTGCAATCTCTGCAGCGTGGTCGATTCGGTTGTTGTCGTTAGGTGTAAGAGCGAAATCAACTGATGGAACCCGCTGGTTATAACCGAGCGGGTTTTTCTGTCAGCGTTTAACCCCCTTTCTATTTAGCAACATCTTTGTGTGCGCGTATGGCGCGTTCATGCACGGCTGTGTGCCTGAAGTGTTCGAGGAGTTACAGTGCGTAAGATCGCATTCATTATTCTGCTGCTCGCCAGCGGTGCTGCGCAGGGGCAGCAGACCAACGACGCAGTTGTTTTAGGACGAATTACTGATCCCAGTCGAGCTGCGGTCTCCGGAGCTGTCATCAAGCTTGTACAGTCTGCAACGGGTGAGAACAGCGAAGTCAAGACGAATAACAATGGAGAGTTCCGCACGCCTCCACTACGCATAGGTGAATACCAGATTTCGATTGAGGCGCCTGGCTTCAAGAAATTTGTTCAGCACGGCCTCAGTCTTGGTCTTGGCGATATACGCCAGTTGAATGTTCAGCTTTCCCTGGGCGAGGTCGCGGAGATTGTGAGCGTCGAAGCCTCCGATGCTGTGCTTAACAACGCCGACTCTACGGTAGGAACCGTCATTGGGAACAAGCAGATAGTCGAACTGCCACTGAACGGCCGCGATTACATGCAGCTGGCAGCGCTCTCAGCTGGCACAGTTCCTTCGACTGCTACCGGATCGCAGGGGCCGATTGGTATCAGCATCGGTGGCCAGGTTGGATACGCCGTGGGGTTTCTTTTGGATGGAGTCGATAACAATAATCAGTTCATCCGCTATTCGTATGGCAATCAGAAGGAATCGATCAAGCCTTCCGTCGATGCGATTGACCAGTTCAAAGTTGTTACGAACGGCTACTCGGCGGAGTATGGACGGTCTTCGTCCGGAGTCATCAGTGTCTCAACTAAATCGGGCACAAACCAGTTTCATGGCAGCGTGTACGAGTTCATTCGAAACGATGCGCTGGACGCGAGGAATTACTTTGCAACGGTGAAATCGCCTTTCAAGCGAAATGACTTTGGTGCAAGCATCGGCGGACCGATCCTTCGGAACAAAATCTTTGCCTTTGGTGATTTCGAGATTATTCGGGTGCGTCAGAGCACGACGCAGGTAGACACTGTGCCAACGCTTGCACAGCGACAGGGTATCTTTGCCAACACGATCTACGATCCGGCGACCTATGATGCAACAACAAAGGCGCGCCAGGCCTTCGCGGACAACACCATCCCATCAAGCCGAATCGATCCCATTGCGCAGAAGATTCTCGGCTTCTATCCTCTTCCGCAAAAGAGTGCTGCTACAAACAACTACATCTACAACGCACCTTCGAATCAGAATCCCTATCGATACGACGTACGTCTCGACGGGACACCATCTGAGGGGCAGCGACTGTTCTTCCGTTACAGCACGCAGATTCAGGACTATGCCGCAGTTTCGACATTGCCGCCGATCGATAACGTGTTTTACACCTCTGCGCAGCCCACTAGAATTACGGGCCACGCATTCGCTCTGGGGTACGACAAGGTGTGGTCGCCGCACCTGATCAGTTCGGTTCGCGTGGGCTGGAACTACCTGCTTTCGAAGGCCTCGAGCCAGGGTACGCAAAACATCAATTCGCAGATCGGCTTTACAGGCGCTGACACAACATATCCCGGCGGTCTGGTAAGTATGCCGATCACGGGTTTCACATCTCTTGGCGGAGGCGGAAAGGGCAACATTGCCGGAACACAGGCGCGCCAAGTCTCCGGCGACCTGACGTGGGCTCGCGGAAAGCACAATTTTAAGTTTGGCGTGCAGCAGTACTGGCTGCAAACGAACTTCTTCAGTGCACAGCAGTCACAGGGCATTCTCAACTTCACTGGCGTGTATACACGGAATCCAGTCACGCTCGCGAACGGAAGTCCTTTCGCAGACTTTCTGCTTGGCACCTCTTCTTCCGGGAGCCTCTCGGATGAGGAGACGGTGATTGGCCGTCAGCCGCTAACGCACTTCTATGCCCTTGATGACTGGACGTTGACTCCACACCTGACGGTGAATGTTGGGCTTCGTTATGAGCTGAATCGTCCAGTAATTGACCAGCATGACAAGATGGCCAATCTGGATCTGGACACCGATCCGGCGAATCCGACCCTTGTGCTTGCGGGAGCTGCAGGCAGCGGGCGCGACAGTAGGGCATTGCAGGGGACGGACTTTGCGCAATGGGCCCCTCGCGCGGGTTTCGCATACTCCTTCCCTGATCAGAAGACAGTTGTGCGCGGCAGCTATGGCCTGTTCTACTCCAACATCACGACGGCGGGCGGCATGCAGTCGCTGCAGATTAACGCGCCTTACCACATGCAGATCAGTCTCTCTCCTGATCCAACGAGTCCTTCGCTTTACTTGCGCAGCGGCTTTCCGGACGGAACGCTGTCGCTTGCAAATGCAAAGAATGTGCTCGCGGTTTCGCACGATCGCCGAGGGCTGTGGCCGAGGTCGCAGCAATGGAATATTAATATCCAACGAGAGCTTCCGGGGGGCGTGCTCCTGGAGGTGGGCTATGCAGGAAACAGCCTGAGGCGTTCGTGGATGCAGTACGACGCGAACCAGGCTACTCCGATGGCCGGTAATACGAACGCGAACCGTCCATATAAGTCGGTGGCGGTACCAGGGACACCGTACACGGTCTCGCTGGCAGATATTGCACGTATCGCAAAGCTTGGCTACAGCACTTACAACGCGCTGCAGATCAAGGCCGAGCGTCGATATCGCAATGGCATCAGTCTGCTTGCGGCCTATGGATATTCCAAGACGATGGCGCTTGGTGAAAATCAGTCTGGTGGGGTTCAGAACTCTACCGATCTGGATGCGGATCGCGCGGTATCAAGCCAGGACATGACGCATCACCTTGTAGCCAGCGGCATCTTCGAGCTCCCTGTGGGACGAGGAAAGCGCTTTGGCAGCTCATGGAACCGTTATGAGAATGCGGTTCTTGGAGGATGGAGTATTGATCCCATTGTGACGATCAATGCGGGCATTCCCGTCAATCTTTCTGTGACAGGTAATCCATCAAACTCCGGCCAGGGAAGCCTGGTAGGAAATAATGATCGCCCGAATATTGTCGGAGACTGGCACTTGTCCAACAGAACCCCGCAACGCTGGTTCAACACCTCGGCATTCGTGGCCAATGCACCTTACACGTTTGGCAACGCTGGCAGGAATATTCTGCGGGCTCCAGGCCTTGCGAACCTCGATCTTGCTGCACATAAAACATTTCAGGTGAGGGAATACCTGAGTGCACAGTTGCGCTTGGAATCGTTCAACACAACGAACACGCCACACTTTGCTGCGCCGAATGCCGTAGTGGGCAACGCCCTGTTTGGGCAGATCACTTCAGCCTCGGATGCTCGCGATCTGCAGGCAGGACTCAAGCTGGTCTTCTAAAAAAGTTTTAAGGAAAGGGAATGTGATATGAACCGCTACAAATTGCTCTTATTAGGCGCAGTAGTTTCTGCCATTGCGGCCCCTGCGTATGCACACCACTCGTTTGCCGCGGAGTACGACGCGAGCAAGCCGATCAGCTTTAGCGGAAAGCTTGCTAAGCTCTCGTGGGTCAATCCGCATGGGTGGATCTATGTTGATGTCGCGGACAATACAGGGAAGTCATCGCGCTGGGCTGTTGAATTTGGAAGCCCGAACGCGCTCCTGCGACGAGGCCTGCGTGAGACAGACTTTCCATTGGGCATTACGCTCACCGTTTCAGGTTATCGAGCCAAGGATGGAAGCCAGACGATTAACGGAACATCGGTCAAGCTGCCTGATGGTCGCACTCTCTTCACAGGCTCTGTCGGAACCGGCGCCCCTGGTGATCCACAGTAGGGTTCCAGATGCGATACGAAAGGACTGCAATGTTATTGAGATCAACATGCCTTGCCGTGATTGCCAGCCTGGGGACAATAGCTTTTGCTGCAACTCCCCTCAAAAAAACGGCGGATATTCCACGACTCTCTGATGGCAAGCCCGACCTGAACGGAATATGGCAATCGTTGTCGGGAGCGGACGTCAATCTGCTCGATCATGTCGCCGATCGCTACGCTCCAGGAGGGCAGAGCGTAGTGGAAGAGGGGGAGCTGCCTTATCTTCCGGAGGCCAGAAAACAGAGGGATGCCAACAACGCAAGCCGCGAAAAAGCTGATCCCCAGACAGCGAAGTGCAATCTGCCCGGCGTTCCACGCATAACGTATGCGCATAATCTTCCGTTTCAGGTTTTTCAGAAGCCGAAGGGCGACCGCATCGTGGTTCTCTACGAGTTCGCCGAAGCGCATCGCTTTCTCTATACGAATGGCACACCGCATCCCCCAGGCCATATCAACTGGAATATGGGCGACTCTCGGTCGAAATGGGAGGGAGACACACTCGTCGTCGACTCGGTGGATTTCAACGATCTGACATGGTTTGATCACGCAGGAGACTTTCACAGCGAGTCCCTTCATGTTGTAGAGCGTTACCGTCTTCTGGACGCAGATCATCTCGAGTACAACGTCGAGGTCGACGATCCGAAGGTCTACAGCAAGCCCTGGCACATCCATCTGGTTCTGTATCGGCGTAAGGAAAAGAATCAACAGCTGCTCGACTATGTTTGCTACGCCTTCGATCTCGCTCCCTACTATCCATGATTGCTGGATTAAACAGCCCCTAAAAGGATTACGCACCATGACAGGAACATTGAAATTAGCAAGTGTCGTTCTTTTGCTGGGAGTGTCAGTAAGGCTGCCAATTGTCGCACAGCAGAAGGCACCGGCATCGTCGGCAAAGGTAGAGAAGCCTTGGAAGCCCGCGCTTTTAAGCGACGGTCAGCCGGACATTCAAGGTGTATGGACGGCCGTGCACTACGGTATGGGGTGCCTTTCCAATCCGGCCAATGGAGATGTCAACTGCGTGTCGCCCCCTGGACCTCGCCCGGCTGCGGGAACCTCAAATGCCGGTGGCCCGCCACGCAAAGGGAGGAGTGCGCCCAGCCGCATCTTGGATACGCCGGATGGAAAGATTCCATATAAGCCTGAAGCACTCGCGCATCAAGAGGATCTTTTTGCTCACTATTACGCGCCGACGCGTCCAGGAGATATTGATCCGCAACAGCGTTGCCTGCCCCTTGGGGCGGTACGTCAGTTCACATGGCACGACGTGCAGATATTTCAATATCCCAAGAAGGTCGTGCTGATCTATCAGGGCGCCGAGCAGTATCGCATTATCTATCTCGACGACAGGCCGCATGTCGGTAAAGACCTCAAGCTGTGGTTCGGCGATTCGAGAGGCCACTGGGAAGGTACGACTCTTGTGGTGGATACAACCAACAACAATGCAAAGGGGCGGCTCAGTCGGGCAGGGGACTTCTCAAGCGACAACGTTAAGCATGTCGAGCGTTTCATCTTTACGGACCCCGATCACTTTCGATATGAGGCGACCTTCGACGATCCCTCTGTGTACACCCAGACGTGGAAGTTCGGCCTGGATTTGAAGCGAGGCTACTTCGCCGGTGATGGCGGTGTTCCTGAAGGCCCCGTCACTGCAGAGACGCAGGCCAGCTATGAGAACTGGGAAGAGGCATGCCATGAAGGTTTGAGAGATGAAGACAACCCACTCTATGGTGCAGAGTCTCACGCGTCATCACGCTAACGGCTACGAAAGGATTTCGAGACCAATGAACCGCTTCACATTCTTCACAAGGATTCTCCTGCTGGCTGTTCTTCCATCTGCCATCGTTCAGGCTCAGCGGCTACCGCTCGCGCAAGGGTTAAACAAGTCTGTGTCCTCTACTTTGACAAGGATTCTAAGTATCCGGCGAAGGTTGAGGATGGCGCCCTCTCCTGCCTCGATCAGGCAGCAGGTCTTCTACGACATGCGCCAAACCAGAAGCTTGTCATCGTTGGGATATCCCATCCGCTCTTTGATCATGAAGAAAAAGATCATGGCATGGAGCGGGCTGTTGAAGACGAGAGCGGAGGCGACATTCGCTTTGAAGATGTGGCCGCATATCGTGCAGTGAATGCCAAGGCGTATTTCGTGAAGTGGTACGGCATCAAGCCAGAACGAATTATTCCCACGACAGATGAATACTCCTTGGGTCAGAAAGCCATTCTCTATCTTGTGCCCGCAGACGCTGACTTTCGGAACAACTATCTAAAGACGACCGCCACAAACGAGAATCCTTGCACGGTGAAGCCTTGCTATCTGCAAAAAGAAGATTCACTGCTTGCTCAGAACCGAGGCAAGATCAAAGCCAGGTAATTTCAGACGTCAGCGGGAGAACTCATAAATGCCAGCAGTACAACATTTTTGCGAATGGGTCTCGTCGACCGGGTTTTCTATCGCGCTTCGCAAGTCGATTTGGGCTTTCCCCATTGTTGAGAGCCTGCATGTGCTCGGAATCGTCCTGCTTGTCGGATCAGTCGCATTGCTCGATCTACGTTTGCTCGGCTACATCATGAAACATGAGCCAGTGTCGAAGATAGCCCATAGTGTTTCGCGATGGACATGGGCGGGCTTTGCTCTCATGTTCGTTACAGGGTTGCTGCTATCAGCAGCTGAAGCTGCAGAGAATTACTTCAATCTGGCATTCCGTATCAAGCTGGCTCTGCTGGTTCTTGTCGGTCTGAATCCTCTCATCTTTCATCTCACGATCTTTCGCAGCGTGAATAGCTGGGATTTATCCAACGTAATTCCGTGGCGTGCTCGAGCGGCTGCCTGGAGCTCGCTGGTGCTTTGGGCCGGTATTGTTGTGGCCGGCCGCATGATCGCTTACATCCATTAGGACATCAGGAGAACCTGTCAGATGCTCTCTCTCTTTCATTGGCTCGCGTCCACGCACATGAGCATAGCCCTACGCGATTCTCAGTGGGCGTTTGCAATCATCGAGATCTTTCATCTGCTGGCGCTCGCCCTCTCAGGAGGCGCAATTCTTTACTTCGACATTCGCTTATTGGGGTGGGGCTTCACCTCCCAATCGGAGAAGCAGGTAGCTCGTTCGCTCATGCCGCTAGCAATCGTCGGAATTGCTGCAATGATCGTATCCGGCTTCTTTATGGTTGCTTCCGGTCCTGTCCGCTACTATTACAATCCTGCATTTCGCCTGAAGATGTATCTCTTTGTAGCTGCGTTGTTATTTCACTTCGCGGTGCAGTGGGCGGTTTCGAGGCGGAGAGATGACAGACAGATTGCCCTTCCGGAGCGGATAGCAGCAGTCCTGTCCTTGCTGCTCTGGTTCAGTATTGGCGTCGCAGGTCGCGCCATCGGTTTTGTATAGCTCGTTTACACGGCATTGTTCTTATGCAATGCACACCTTCCAGCGCGCGTGCGCAATAACCCAGAACTCGATGTTAAAAGGAGAATTTATGATCCGCGAACAACTGAAATTCGGCTTGCTAGCTATGGCATTGTTGCCAGTAATGCTGAAGGCGCAGCAGCCCGCACATGATCCATCTGCCCACGCGGCACCGGTAGGTAAGACGAAGGTCCTCACTCGTGCCGAGTTCGATCAGGCAGTCAGTGCAAATCCTGACGTAATCCTGCTCGACCTACGCCGTCCAGACGAGATCAGCAACATTGGAGGGTTTCCGGTTTATCTTTCAATTCAGATTGCTGATCTTGATAAATATTGGAGCCACATCCCAAAAGGCGCAAAGATTATTACCGTCTCTAACCACGCTGCGCGTGCGGTAAAGGCCGGGGATAAGCTCGACGAAAAAGGCATCACGATACTTGGTGCTGTGGGTGCCCAGACGTACGAGCAGGAAGGCGGAACGATCGTTCATATTAAAGCTCCGGCTCCGAAGACGGCGACGGCTGAGGTGGCGCACTGATGCGGCGGCTCATCCGATCGTTTCCATGGACAGCATTGGCGCTTGCGTCAGCAAGCTTTGGGCAGGGATTGATTACGCAGAAATCTCTGCCCAGCGATGCCGCAGTAAAGATAGCCCAGGGCGCGCTGGAGAAATGTAGCTCTCAGGGATACAAGATAAGCCTTTCCATCCTCGATGCAAGTGGAGCGGTCAAGCTGCAGGTTCGCGGCGATGGTACCGGGCCACACACGTTGGAGCACAGCCGCCGCAAGGCTTATACGGCCCTTACCTTCAAGCGTACATCCGCCGAGACAGCTGATGCGTGGGCGAAGCGAGGGGGCGCAGTGCCTGTGATCGAAGGAACTGTCGGTGCAGCCGGAGGTGTTCCGATTCGCGCCGGAGAAGAGGTGATTGGAGCGGTTGGTGTAAGTGGCGCGCCGGGCGGAGAGAAGGATGAGGCCTGTGCTAACTTTGGTATCTCGAAGATCGCAGAGATTCTGAAGTGACCGCATGTAAGGGCGAAGGAGAAAGACAGATGGCTGGATTCAAGATGAGTACGGATTGGTGGGCTGTTCTTCTCGCCCTTCTTGCTGCAGCATTAGTACGCTTTGGGGTATTGCCCCATATCGCCTGGTAGTACGAAAGATTTTTCTGTGATAACGACTGATCCAATTCGAAGTACGGCGACACACACCGAGCGAAATGTTCTTCACTTGATCCCCGGTGTGGTCTTGCTCGCGGCGATTGGTTATGCTGGAAAGCTAACCGAACTTGCCATCTCAACCTACGGTAAAACGCATCACCTCGCGCTGCCGAACATCGAGTATGTTCTGTGGGCAATTATTTATGGATTGATTGTCAGCAATCTGATTGGACTGGCTTCAATTTTCCGTCCTGGCGTAGACACCTACGAGTTCTGGCTGAAGTTGGGCATCGTCTTTGAAGGCGTCCGTTTTCTGCTTGGCGATGTCTTCCGTTTAGGTGCAACCACTCTCCTCTTCACTGCGTTTGTCTTGTTCTTCTCTATTGTTTCGATGACGTGGATGGGACGCTACTTTGGTCTGTCAGAAAAACTTACGAGCCTATTGGCCATCGGTTCATCCATTTGCGGTGTTTCGGCGATCATCGCTGCAAAAGGGGCCATCGATGCCGATGACGAAGAGGTTTCATACGCTATCGGTGCCATTCTTGCGCTTGGGGCCTTCAGTCTTATTGGATTCCCATTTATCGGTCATGCTCTTCACATGAGCGACCAGGCCTATGGGCTATGGGCCGGTTTGGCAGTCGATAACACCGCAGAGGCCACTGCGGCGGGAGCGCTCTTCTCTGATGTCGCTGCCAAGTTTGCAATTCTGGCCAAGACGACGCGTAATGCCACAATAGGATTCGTCGTCCTGGGATATGCCATCTACTGGGGACGGAAGTCTGGTAGCAGGCAGGAACAATCGCTCTCGCAACACATCAGCTTTCTATGGGCTAAATTTCCAAAGTTCGTACTTGGCTTCTTGCTGCTCTCGTTACTTGCTACGCTCAATGTATTTTCTTCTGCACAGATCAAGGATCTTGCGAATCTCTCGCGCTGGGCCTTCCTGCTAACGTTTGCCGGTGTGGGCCTTCGGACGAATCTTCGAGAGCTCACACGACAGGGCTGGAAGCCGTTACTTGTGGGAGCAGTAGGTGAGCTTGCAATCGCAGGCGTGACGCTCATCCTGATCCTGATCGTTGCTCCACACCTTCATCTGTAGATAGGTTCAAGTTATGCGAGTCTGGAAGTTCGATAAGGTGGTCCGCTCAACCGAGCCGCTGTCAGAGCGTCGCCGGACGGCGCTTTGCGGTTGTTGTCGCTAATAAACTCCCGATATCCCCTTCCTCATAAAAAGACCACATGACAGTACGCTCCTGCGTACTACGGGAGCCCATGCGCCTATTTGCCTTCTTTTTCTCTCTCTTCTTCTCGTCGATCGCTCTCGCACAGGGAGCCAGCGACGCTGTTGTTGTAGGCTCCGTAACTGATCCGAACCATGCGGGTGTGTCGGGCGCAACCATTACGTTGACGCATGTCGCAACACGAGCCACCACTCAAGTGATTGCTGATGCAGATGGCCGCTATCGCACGCCTCCCTTAAGAATCGGCGAATATGTTCTTACGGTGCAAGGCCGGGGTTCAAAGAGCTGCGCCAGACGGGAATCACGCTCAGCATTGGAGATATCCGCGAGATCAATGCGGAGCTTCTGGTAGGACAGGTTAGTCAAAGCGTTAGCGTTAGCGACCAGCCGCCGCTATTGCAAACCTCGGATTCCTCTGTAGGCACTGTCATCACGAATAAGCAGATCGTCGACCTGCCTCTTAATGGCCGTGACTATCTACAGCTTGCAGCTCTCTCTGCGGGCACCGTACCGGCAGCCACGAATGGTGGTGGGATCAGTATTGGTGGCCAGGCCGGTAGTCAGGCCGCATTTTTGCTCGACGGCCTGGACAATAACAACCAGCAGATCTCTACGTCTCATTCAAGCCAGAAGGAGATCATCAAACCGTCCGTCGATGCAATTGAAGAATTCAAGGTGGTGACAAATAGCTATTCAGCTGAATTTGGCCGATCGTCATCGGGAGTTATCAGTGTTTCCCTCAAATCGGGTACGAACCAGATTCATGGCTCGGCATTCGAGTTTCTTCGGAACGAAGTCCTCGACGCAAAAAACTACTTCGCCACGCAAAAGGCCCCCTACAAGCGCAACCAGTTTGGTGCGGCTATTGGTGGGCCGATATGGAAAGACCATACCTTCCTGTTCGGCGACTTTGAGATAGCGAGAATTCGTCAAAGTATAACTACTGTGAGCACTGTGCCCACGGCGGCTCAGAGAGCGGGGCAGTTGGGCTCCGCGAGTGTTCCAGATAGCCAGATTGATCCCATTGCAAGAAGGATCGCTGCGTTTTATCCTCTGCCGACCTCAACAGCGGCCACGAACAATTATGTCTACAACAGCCCGCAGCCTCAGAACCCTCACCGCTGGGACGTGCGGCTCGATCATATTCTCAGTAGCTCCCAGAACATTTACTTTCGCTACAGCTCGCAGCAGGTCAGTAATGGGCCTATTGCTTCTTTGCCTCCTCTTGCTGAAGAGGGCTACTACACAGGAAGCGGAGCTGAACGTGACGATGCAAAGAGCTTTGTACTCGGGCATACCAAGATTTGGACGCAGAAGGTCGTGACTTCAATCCGCTTAGGTTGGAACTATCTCAACTGGATCAACGAGCTGCCCGCTCAGCCATTGACCTCAGTGGGAATCCCAGGTGTTCCGGATAACATTCCAGGATTTTCGCAGACAGTCATTACGGGATATCAGACGCTGGGTATCACCAATGTGCCGAACATGGATGGGAGTCAAAATAGGCAGGTTGCTGGCGATATCACATGGACACACGGTCAGCACACGATAAAGACTGGTCTGCAGCTTTACTGGTTGCAGACAAACTTTCTCAGTTCGCAGCGAAGTACAGGCATCTTCAATTTCAACGGTCAATACACGGGCAATCCTTTTGCTGATTTTTTGCGAGGATATGCGTCTTCAGAGAGCATCTCCTTACCGGCCAGGCTAAATTTTCGAACGCATTACACGCATGTTTTTGTTCAGGACGATTGGAAAGTTCGCCGCGATCTGACTCTCAATCTTGGATTGCGATATGAGATCAGTCCGCCGGCGGTTGATACTCACAATGCCATCGCCAACTTTGACATGGATACAAATCCAACAGCACCGCAGATTATCGTAGCTGGTTCGCAGGGATCGGGACGTTCTTCGCGCGCACTTCAGGGTGTCGCTTATGGAAACATCGCCCCACGCATCGGTATTGTGTATGCGCTGCCCGGAGAGAAGACCGTTATCCGTGCGGGATACGGCATCTTCTATTCCAATCTCATCACGCTTGGCGGCATGCAGTCGCTCGAGATCAACCCGCCGAACACAATCCGCGTCAATCTGAGTACAGACCCGACGAAACCATCACTGTTCCTGAAGAATGGTTTTCCTGACGGTACTCTTTCTTTTTCGAATGCGTCGAACGTCACTCTGGTCTCGTATGACCGTCGTGCCACTTCGCCTATCGCTCAGCAGTGGAATCTCAATGTGCAGCGGCAGTTGCCGGGCGACATCCTACTTGAGGTGGGATACTTCGCGAACAAATTCGATCACAACTGGAGACAGATCGATGGTAACCCTGCGCCTCCGGGCCCGGGCAATATCAACTCTCGTCGCCTCTTTACGAGGACGGTCATCCCAGGAAACACGACCACGACAAGCCTAGCCGATGTTGTACGAATACAAAAAGACGGATGGAGCCAATTCCAAGGCTTGCAGGTCAAGGCAGAGAAGCGTTATGCAAAGGGATTGACGTTGATCGTCTCATATGGATACTCAAAAACCATTGCTGTAGGTGATACCGCAGGCATGCAGAACCCGAACGATGTTCTCGCTGAGCGTGCCGCAAGCGTGCAGGACATGCGCCATCATTTTGTGGGGAGTTCTGTCTTCGCTTTACCTTTCGGCCGAGGACAACACTACGGTGCAAACTGGGGTACCTTGACGAATGGTGCTCTTGGAGGCTGGAGTATTAGCCCCATCATCACCCTCAATTCAGGATTCCCTGTAAACCTCACTGTCGTGGGTAATCCTGCAAATACCGGGCAAAATGATCGGCCCAATGTCGTGGGAGATTGGCATGTCTCCAGTCCAACACCACAACGTTGGTTCAATACAGCCGCATTTGCAAAAAATGCCATCTACACCTATGGAAACGCGGGAAGGAATCTATTGCGTGCTCCAGGATCGTTCAATCTCGATATTTCCGTCCATAAGAATTTCGTGGTCTATGAAGGAGTGACAGCACAGCTCCGCATCGAGTCTTTCAATGCGACGAATACGCCAGCCTTTGGTCCACCAAACGCGCAGGTAGGCAATAATCTATTTGGGCAAATTTCGAGTGCCGGGCAGGCAAGAAACAATCAGCTTGCACTAAAGGTCTTGTTCTAGAGGCATTCCCTCATTTCTGCATGATTCATACATTTACTGAATTCATGGGGTGCTACTTGCAACTACTCCATGAAGGCGTGGCTTTGAAAGTTTCAGAAACAGCCGTCATCGATGCAGTCCACCCAGTAGAGCGCGGTGGAAAGAATCGGGGTCTTGAATCTGCGGTGAATGGCCGAGGTCGGGGAACTCCACGAGCTTCGCTCCATGAATGCGTGCGACAGCCTCCTTGGCCAATACAGGGTAGTTTCCAAGCATTGCACGGACCGCAGGTGGGGCAAGATCTTTGCCAATTGCTGTTGTGTCCTTGTCTCCGATCATCAAGAGTGTTGGAACGGCGATGCGATCCAGTTCATAGAGCACCGGCTGTGTGTAGATCATGTCGTACAGTAACGCGGAGTTCCAGGCGACAAGCTGCTTTCCTGGGCCGCGATACATGCCGGCCAGCATCTGAACCCATTCCTCATACGATTCCTTCCATGTATTTGCGTAGTAGGTCGTGCGCTCGTATTGGCGGATACGCTTATCGCTTTGTTGGAGCTCTCGTTGATACCACTGGTCAACCGTAATGGACGGTACCCCTTTTGCCTTCCAGTCCTCCAGACCAATCGGATCAACCAAAACCAGTTGCTCCGTTGCGTCCGGATATAGAAGTGCATAGCGGATTGCGATCATGCCGCCCGTCGAATGAGCGATGAGGGTCGCCTTTGAAATGCCGAGCGATTCCAGTAAGGCGTGCGTGTTCTTCGCAAGCTGCTGAAAGCTGTATTGATAGCTCTCGGGCTTGGTTGATTTGCAGAAGCCAATCTGATCCACCGCGATCACACGGTACCCTGCCTGTGACAGCACCTGGATCGAGCTTCTCCAAGTTGCCGAACAGAAATTCTTGCCGTGCAGAAGAACCACGACCCGACCGTTCGGATTCGTTGGCGCGACATCCATGTAGGCCATGTGGAGAGACTGCTTCTGCGAGGTGAACTGGAAGCGTTGCACCGGGAACGGATATTGGAAGCCTTCCAGTTCAGCTCCATATGCAGGGCCTGCGGCTGGACTCTTCGCCGCATCCTGCGCGTGGAGTGGCAACATACAAAGAACAAACATGCATGCAGTGGTCACAAGCCACTTCAGGCTGGATTGTGTATAGCGTGCTGAAAACGGGGGCTGCATATTCGTCTCCTACTGGAACCGATGGTGAGGACGCGAGTCGAATGGGCTGCCAAGATACTCTTGAATGTCCTGCCGGAATTTCACGGTGTGGGCCGATCCTTCATGCCTGGCATACGCCGCTTCGTCGACCCAGGTCTCTACGATGGTGTAGTGATTGCTGGCATCGTTCTGCTGCAGCACATCATAAGACACCAAACCGGAATCATGCTGTGTCGCTGCCGTCTCCACCCGGAGGATCTGAGCGGCCCTCTCTTCGGATTGGGCCTTGGCATAGTCAGGGATGATATCGACATGGACGATTGCCGTGATCGCTGCAGACTTGGTTTGCGCCAACGTGTGTGTCGCTGGTACGAAGAGACTTCCTAACAGCAAGGCTGCACTGAGGGTGCGAGTTAGAAATGTCATGCAAAGTGCCTCATACGACAACGGGCTGATTTATATGTTTTCGCGAACAATGCTGGGTTCGCTGTACGCGAAGCGTGCAATCTCATCTTTACGCATAAAGACTACACCGGGCTTGGACTGCGCATAGGCGATGAACTCCTCAAGCACTTTGGCCCGCGCGGGCCGTCCCGCGATGCGGTCATGAGCGCTGACAGACATCATGCGCCTGCGATGTGTACCTTCCTCGTAAAGGGCGTCGAACTCTCGTTTCAGATCGTCGGCATACATTTGGGTGCTGAAGTATCGCGACTCGAAGTTCACAATGTCGTTCATGTGAAGGGTGTACGGGACTACTGCAAAGGGCTTGTTGTCAACATTGACAAGGAACGGCTCGTCCCGGCTCACGTCATCAATGTAGTAGGTGAAGCCAAGCGAACGTAGAATCGACAACGTATGTGGAGTGCTTCTTAGCCAAAAAGCATTGAAGCCGCGTGGCCGCATTCCGGTCGCTCGGTGAATGCTGTCGATGCTTTGCTGGTACGCAGCGCGCTCTTGTTCTGCAGTCATTGGGTACTCGGGGGTCCATGTCTCCCCATGGCCCGACGCTTCATGACCACGTTCGACAATTTCCTTCGCCAGATTGGGATGTCTATCCACCGCTGCCCCGACCATGTGGGACGTTACTTTCACCTGGCGGCGGTCAAACATCTCAAGCAGGCGGGGGAGCCCTTCCTTGAAACCATAGTCGTACCATTTGCTCGCCGCGATGTCGGGATATTTGGGATTGATCGCGGGCAGAGGACTTTCCGCGCCACTGCCGGGTTGTGCGCCCGCCTCCATCTGCATTGAGATGGAGATGACAAGACGAGCCTCGTTTGGCCAGAACCCCTTACCTGCACCGATTCCACCCGATTGCGGCAGATCGCTCTCAGCCAATACAGCTGGAACGGTGGCTGCACCAACAGCAGCTAGACCTGCACCTTTGAGAAGATCCCGACGATTCATTTGAAGACACTCCTCTTCGCCTAAGCGGAGTCGTACGCACACGATTGCTTGCTGGAACGCCACAGCTTCCCAGCAGGATTAATGACCGAAGACGTCGGAATCCACGATCTCGGCGTCGGTACGGGCGAGACCGTCCAATTGGGCAACCTGCTCCGGCGAGAGTACGAAGTCAAACAAGTGCAGATTTTCCGATTGACGTTGTGGATTCGCGCTCTTCGGAACCGTTACATAGCCCTTCTGTACATGCCAGCGCAGGACGACCTGTCCAGGTGTCTTGTTTAGTTCCCGTGCCAGCGACAGCACAACCGGTTCCTTCAACAGGCTGCCATCTCGATCGAGCGGACTCCACGTTTCCACCACGATGCCATGTTGACGATGGAACGCAACGTCTTCCAGACGCGGACGAAATGGGTCCAGCTGAATCTGATTTAGCTGAGGGAAGAAGCCTGCGGCAAAGAGGCGCTGGAGGTGTGCGGGCTTGAAGTTGGATACCCCCGCGGATCGGATGAGACCTGCTTCAATCAGTTCCATCATTCCCTCGAACGCCTCAACATAGCGATCCTGTTTGGGATTCGGCCAGTGGATCAGGTACAGATCGATGTACTCCATCTTCAGCCGGCGCAGGCTTGCTTCACAGGCCTGACGAACACCGGCGCGGCTATGCCATTCGCGATTGAACTTGGTGGTTAGAAACACCTGATCACGCGGGACTCTGCTGGTTCGAATACCTTCGCCAACTGCTTCTTCGTTTTCATACGCTTCCGCTGTATCGATCAATCGGTAGCCGTTGTTGAGAGCTTCTCGTACTGCCCGGCGAGCTTCGGCATCTCTCATCGGCCAAGTACCCAGTCCAAGCAATGGGATCGCGTGGCCGTCCGTCATCGTGAGTTTTGGTGCTGTGAGCGGTTCACTCATGCTGTGTCCTTTTTCTGGTTCATCGAAAGTAAGCAACTAGCCGACAAGGCCAACGCCGCCATCGACGGCAATTTGCTGGCCAGTGACAAAGGTATTCTTGATCAGAAACAGGTATGCTTCTGCAACTTCGTCAATGGTTGCCGTCCGTCCCAGCGGTATCAGGTTGTTGAAGTATGCCTTGGTGCTCTGGCGCTGTTCAAGTGGCGTATCGCGCCAGAATGGAGTTTCAGTCCACGTGGGTGCGACAACGTTGACACGTGTGCGTGGGGCAAGCTCTACCGCCAATCCCTGCGCCATGGTCAGAATTCCTGCATTGCCGAGGATCGCACCCGATGCGGTATGCGGTCGGCCCCCCGTGCCGCCCGTCAGCGTGATGCTGCTCCCATCATTCAGAAATGGATGCGCCACACGAATTACGCGCAGGTTGTCGAATACCTTGTGCTCGAACGTCTCGTGGATGGTGGCGATGTCACTTGTAGAAAAGCCGCCGCCCATCGCACCACCCACGGTTGACACCAAGTGGTCGATGCGGCCTGCCTTTTCAAAGAAGTCTTGAAGGCTTGCCGCGTCGGTTGCCTGAACCACATGGCCTCGGATTTCCCCTCCCTTGGAAGAGAGTTCCGAGAGAACTTCGTTGAGCCGCTGAAGGTTGCGGCCGCCCACTGCAACAGTTGCGCCGCTCTCAAGAGCAAGCTCCGCGACCCGTCGTCCGAAGCCCGAAGTCCCTCCAATGATCACAACATTTTTACCCTGCAGGTCTGACATGCGCCCTCCGAGACGCTGATGGAGAAGAGCGAATGCCCCTCCTTCGCGACTCATGTTTGATGTTGGATCAATTCAAGAAGAAATTCGCAAATCGTGATCGCGATGATTCCATTGCGTAATCGCAACAGGTGCCCCGCTTGATTGACGTTCCGCTCATACAAAAGCCAAGGGCCTGCTTCGCAAACCCTTGGGAAATGATTTTTTACGGATACTTAAGGTTGAGTTCCGGTGCAAACGGACGTGGATCGACATCCCTGAACTGTGCGCGTTTGAAGTGCTCCTTCATGTGGAACGGCGCTGTCGCATCGAAGATCGTCTTCGACGAAACGCCCTTAGCTGGAAGAGAAGGGTCATACTCGGGTGTCTGCGATGGGTCGAGCACATGACACGCAACCCCCGGGATGTTAAGGATGTCGGTGTTGCCCTGCATTCGTGTTGTCATCGCCCACAGCACGTCGTCCGTGTCAAAGATATCGACGTCTTCATCGACGAGGATGACGTTCTTCATCTCCGAATAGATGCCAAACGCAAGCAGCGCTGCCTGGCGCGCACGCCCATCGTCATAGGCTTTTGTCTTCTTACACTGCAGAATGCCAAGAAACTTACCACCACCAGCGGTGTGGCAGTAAACCTTCTGGATGAAGCCCGGCATTGCCTTTTCACAGACATCAAAGATCGTACCTTCGGTTGGAAGACCTGCAAGGTTCGTGTGTTCTTCGCCAGGGCCAACAAGCGTCTGCAGAATAGGGCGAGTGCGTGTGGTGATCGCTGTGACTTCGATTACAGGCAAAGAGGGATTCGCTGGTCCGACATAGCCGGGAAACTCCGGCATCGCGAAGCCTGTGTTAGTGTTCTGATCTTCACGTTCCCGTACGTTCGGCAGAATGCGACCTTCAATGACGACTTCTGCTAGGGCGATGGATTTCGTTCCGACGGTCACGCCGTTGACCATCTTCACGGCCTCCCCGCGAAGGCCGCCAGCGATGCGCAACTCGTTGTAGCCAACAGGAACTGCCGGCATCTCAAACGAAGTCGCAATGAAGATCGCCGGATCGAGCCCCATGTTGATGGTGACCTCAAGCGATTCTCCCTTGGCCTCCTGACGCTCGCGGAAGATATCGATGATGCGCCCCGGCGCGAAGAAGATCGTCATCCTGTTGCGGTCCTGCACGCAAAGACGGTGGATCGTGACGTTGGTTCCATGCTCTGGATCGCTGGCGAGGACAAGCCCCTCGCAGAAGAACGGGCCCGCATCATTGTCCGTGTTCGTTGGCGCAGGGAGAATCTTGCGAAGGTCAAAATCCGGATCGGTAGCACGGTAGATGACTTCCTGGCAGGGAGCTTCCGCTGCAGGCACAGTAACCGTATCGATGGCGTTGTTCATCGCGTGAGCCATCTTCTCGGTGAGTTTATCTGCCGGCGAGTCAAGCAACAGACCTACGCGCTTACGGCTTGCGAGCATGCCCACGAGGACGCGCGACTCGGGATACCCTTTGATGTTGTTGAACATCATCGCGGGCCCGATGCGCGTTGGGCGCATGACGGTGCCACCTGCACCGATATGGCGATAGACACCAGCGAGTTCACCGGCAGGATCAACAATGTGGTTCGTCTCAATCAGCTCTCCGGGGTACTGCTCGAGGCGCTCTAGAGCTGAGCGAAGATCAGTGATCGGTTTATGAATTGGTTCGTTTTTTATGTCGGACATCTGGATTCTCCTTCGACTATGTTGTGTGGGGCAGAGCGTTTAGTTCGTAAAGATGGCGGCCTGCTCGCGCCATCGAATCTGGGTGACTCCCTCTACGAGGGGAAGAAGTGCGTCCAAAGCGCAGAGAGTGGCATTGCAAGCAGCAAGGCAGGAAGCATGTTCGCGACAGCAAACTCCTTGATACGGCATATGCGTAGGCCTGTTGCGAACATGATGAGACCGCCGACAGCAGAAAAATCCGCGATGCGTGAGGCGTTCGTCAGCGGCAGAATAAAGCCCGCTCCGTACTCGAGCGAAACCTGGATGAGAAGCTGTGGAACAGCGATGAGCGCTGTGACGTAACCAAGTTGCGTGCCAAAGATCGCCGCAGTAAAGAAGTCAAGCAGCGCCTTCGCGATGAGCACGGTCGCATCGCCTGTCATACCTTCTTTCATTGAGCCGAAGATGCCTGTACCGCTCGCGCAGAAAAGCACAAGGACCGCGACGAATGTTTGCAGATACTCACTGTCCGGCTCACCAGCATCGGGCGAACTCGGCATGATCTTGTCTATTACCGCTCGCAGCTTTTCGCTCAGACGGCCGATGCCTGCTTCAAAACAGGTGAGTTCGCCCAGGAACGCACCAAGGATGAGTGCCAACACCATGGCTGCGAGGTGCTTGACGCTGACAGTCAGTGCGATACCAAGGCCCATCGAACAGAGTCCGAAAGTCAGCGGAAGCGCAGTTTTGATGCGTGCAGGAATGCGATTGCCCAGCGCGGCACCGGCGATGCCTCCGAGCAATACTGCCGAGCTATCGATCCATGGTCCTTTCATTAAGCGTCTCCTAGTTCTTTGCCGCTGCAGCGAGCGGCCTCGTGAGGTCGCCCATGCCGGACCAACGCGGAAGGTTTACCGGGGCCTCGATATCAAACAGATCGAAAACGCGCATGACGGTGAAGTCGATCATCTCTTCGATACTCTGTGGTCGGCTGTAGAGCGCAGGGACCGGAGGATAGATCACCGCACCCATCTGTGTCGCTGTAAGCATGTTCTGAATGTGCGCCTGATTGAGCGGAGCCTCGCGCGTCAGCAAAACCAGCCGGCGACGCTCTTTGAGCGTGACGTCAGCCGCGCGCGTAAGCAGGTTGTAGGGAGACGCCAACGCTACGGCTGCGAGGCAACGCATCGAGCAAGGCATGATCATCATGCCTGCGGTCTTGAACGAACCGCTAGATATCGAAGCGCCAAAGTTCTCCTGGTTGTGTACATGGGTTGCGAGTGATTCGATTTGCTCCGTGGTCATCCCAGCCTCATAGACCGTCATCTTTGCGCCCGTAGAGAGCACAAGATGCGTCTCCACGCGGAGTTCACGGAGCATCGCGAGAGCGCGAACGCCATACGCGATTCCTGTTGCTCCCGAAATGCCAACGACGATGGGTTTCATGAGTGCCTTCTTTCTGCGTGAGCGACGCTCAGCCTAACGGGCTGATTCCCGCAGCCTTTACTTGAGTAGACGTCAGAACACCCATGCGCGATCATAGTATTGCTGCATGCTATTCATGTCTAAAAGTGATCGATCTACGAATTGATCGTTGTCACGCATACAAGGGATGCGCATTTACGACGAATCTTAAATTGAGATCTCCGCGTCAGCTTGGTCATGGGCTATTTCTCTCATCCAAGAGCTTTGATTGTTCTCGCAATCGCTGCTTGCCTAGGCGGCACAGCACCCACCAACGCACAGACGAGCGATCTCAAAAGTGCCGCGCCGCAGATGCCAACGGTAAACCTTGGTTTGACCTCCTTCTACGACGGCATCGCTGGCCCTGGTTGGATGGTCGAAGAGTATGGTCAGGGCGCGCACGAGACCAAAACGATCGCCGCCGATGGAAGCACGACCGCTACAGCGCCGCACATCAATAGCGGCTCATGGATCACGCACGTCGCCTATATTTCAAAACATCGCGTAGCAGGAGCGTGGGTGGGCGTGGAGTTTCTGGTGCCCTTCGCATACGTCGATGCTGGCGTAGCGGGACAGCGTGGTGGCATCGGGGACATGACGCTTGGTCCGTTGCTGCTGCAGTGGCCCGAACAAAAGCTTTTCGGGATGCGTTTCCAGCAGCGTATCCTTGCCGATTTCGAGGTCCCCACGGGCGTTTACACCGCGAAGAAGGGGGCGGTGAACATCGGTAGCCACGCGTGGACGGTGCATCCTTATTACGCATTCACGCTATTGCCGCACAACAAATGGGAGACGAGTTGGCGTATCTCCTATCTTTGGAACGCGACAGATCATGCTCCCGTAGCGACGAGCAACATCAACTCGACTCAGGCCGGGCAGGCGTTACATCTGAATGCCACGCTTTCGTATGAAGTACATAAGGGCGTTTTCGTTGGAGCGAATGGATACATGTTCCACCAACTCACCGATTCGAAGGTGAACGGGCTGTCCCAACCAGGTACGGAGGTGCTCGGCGCACTCGGACCAGGCATTATGGTGCGGCACAAGCAGTGGTTCTACTATGCGAATGCTTACCGAGAGTTCAGTGCCGTGGATACGACGGAAGGCTCCAAGTTCGTACTTCGCATTGAGCGCGTCTTCTGATGTCCAGACATGCTTCGTCAACGCTGATGAAGCATGAGGCGCTTTTCGATAGACTTACTCTATCGAGGAGCGCAATGGAACTCCGTCAAATTCGTTCATTCGTAGTGCTGGCGGAGGAGTTGCACTTCGGTCGTGCGGCCGCACGGCTCCATCTCGCGCAGCCCGCGCTCAGCCAACAGATCAAACAGCTCGAAGAGTTCCTCGGCACAGCGTTATTCGAACGCACGAGCCGCGTCGTGAGTCTGAGTGAAGCAGGAGCGGCGTTTCTTCCGCGCGCGCGTGCCGCGTTGCGTGAACTCGGCGAAGGCCAGGAGGAACTGCAGTCCGTAGGGGCTGGCGATACAGGCAGCGTACGGCTAGGCTTTGTCAGTACCGCTGCCGTGCGCGTCATTCCGGAGACTCTATCGCGACTGGCCAAGTACCACCCCGGTATACGCCTTCAACTGAAGGAGTCGGATCCGATGTCGCAAGTGCAGGGACTACTTACCGGCGACTTGGATATCGGCCTGATGCATGTCGGTGGGATGCACCCCGCGTTGGAAGAACATCTCGCCGAAACCAGCAATATCTCCCTTGCGTTACCTGCGAAACACCCTCTCGCTAAAGAAGCGAAACTCACGCTGAAAAACCTTATGCAGGAGACCTTCATTCTCCCTGTGCCCACGCCGCACCACGACTTCCATGAAGTAATTCATATGGTGTTTCAGAGCCATGGATTTATTCCGAAGCAGCAACAAGAGGTGACAATGCTACAGACAGCGCTTCCGTTGATCGCGGCAGGAGCGGGCTGTGCTTTGCTCCCAGACACGTTTGAGATGCTGAAACCACGGGGCGTCGCATTTCGGAAGCTGGCTGGAGTCAGGATGAACTTGCATATCTATGCTGTCGTGCGACGCGACAGCACCTCTCGACTTATTCAAAACGTACTGGGACAGGTGATAGCGGATGGAGTTGCGAAACGTTAGGAGCTTCGTAGCGGTTGCCGAACAACTCAGCTTTCGAGCTGCTGCCAGAAAGCTGTATCTGTCGCAACCGGCGCTGACCAAGCAGGTGCAACAGCTCGAAGCGGAGATTGGGGTACCGCTGCTCATTCGTCAGCGACCGCACATCGTCCTTACCGAAGCTGGGTTGGCGTTTCTGGATCGCGCCAAGGACTTGCTCCGTGCGTCGAACTTCGCAATCGAAGAGGCAAAGCAGATTCAGGCAGGTCTGGCTGGTAGCATCACGATTGGCTTTGTCGCTCAGGCCGCGTTTGAGACACTCCCCGATCTATTGAAAAAGTTCCGCTGCAAAGTGCCCTCGGCAGACTTCAGATTGAAGGAGCTATCTGCTACGGAACAGATGGCCTCGCTCGCTGACGGCTCCATTGACGTTGCTCTCCTGCAGAGTTCATCAGCGCCAAAGGGATTCGATAGCATGGTCCTCAAAAGTGAACGCGTTGCAATTGTCCATTCTGTCCGACATCGGCTCGCAAAGGAGGCGAAGGTTGTTCTCAAGGACTTTGCAGACGACATCGTCTTTCTGCCACGACGCGATGAAGCTGCCGATCTACGCGAGATCATCCTCGCAAATTTCAGTCGCCATGGAAGTACGCCGGCGCGCATTCAAGAAATCGAACGTGTGCAAAGTACAATCTGCCTCGCAGCCGCCAATCTTGGGATCGCTCTGATCCCAGAATCGGCGAAGGCGATGCGTATGCAGGGCGTCCGGTTTCGGCCCTTGTTGCGTCCATTCGTGCCGATAGAAACGCGCGCTGTCTGGCGACGAAAAGAGCGATCCGCGCTCGTCAATGTACTGAAGACCTTACTTGCAAAGTGAGTGACTCAGCGGCGGCTAGTTCTGGAAGACATGGAACAGCCACAACCCCGCCTCAGACTCCACGGCTGTCAAAACAGTAAAGGCAGCTAGGAGTCACATGAAAACCGCCGTAACACTTCTCTCCCAAAGCTCCGCTCGTCAAGGTTTTCTGATGCTGAGCGGGCTTTGTCAATGCATGTGTGTTGAACATGGGATCCCCCCTTGTTCGAATGGATGCAGGCGCTGCGATAGCCCATCATTTTCACTTGTTATGCTCTCGATAACAAGAAGGAATCGATAGAGCTTGAAGCTTTCCCCCATGTCCATCATCTGATGGTTGTAGAGGATAGAAGAGATATGTATAGGTACCGGATCACTGTCGAGGCACTCACGGAGAATGCCGCGATGCACCAGATGAGCTTCGAAGCAGCCAATCATGACGACATCATGGCCGTAGTCCAAAGAATTGATGGCAAACTCGCTTTGGATGAAGATGCGACGCGGGCGTTTGCGGTGGGGTTGAAGCTGTTTGGCGAAACGATCCTTCAGAATCGTGACAATCTGTTATTTCAACAGATTCGCCCAGCGTTTGGCGATTTTATGAGAAGCCTGAAACAGCAACTGTAGCCGCACCAAGTCGCTTATAGTGCGCACAAACAGAGCTTTGACTCCGAGCGCTCCCCCAGAGAGGTTCGAATTGGCATAGGCACCATTGCGCTTTGACCCAGTCTCTTATCCGATCGGAGGCGTTGCCCATTGCACGCGCGAGACTCAGCTTCGCAAGATCAGTCTTGAGATGTGCCGCGATGGAGGGTACCTGCTTTTTTCATGCAGAGGAGCGGGGGATTTTCAACGACCTTCTGTGGGTGGCCCGCAAGTGCCATGCCTAACGTCAAGGAGTCCATGAATCGATTTCATCATGACCTTCCTTTCAAGTTGTGAGCGACATCCGATGGAGTAGGCCTCAAGCGAGGCATTTCGAACGTTGCTAGGCCTTCTTGATCTGCATATCCAACCATGCGAAAGCGTCCTCGCGCATTGCGGGGTTTATTTCATGCCGTGCGCGATACTCCCGATACATAACCTTGAAGCGGTGGGTTTCCAGAAGCTTCTTGGCTTCTCGTGCGTAGTCCACTGAAAGCACCTGGTCTTCAATTCCGTGGGAGAGCAGGACGCTCGGAGTGGCGGTTTCTTGAGGCGTCTGGATGTCCTTCACGAACTCGCCAGGAAATCGGCCCCCAAAGCAGATGGCGCCATCAATCGATCCTGGGGAGGTCAGGCTTACGAGGAGAGACAAGATGGCGCCCTGACTGAAACCGATCAGGAACAGTGGGGCACCGGGATATTGTGCGCGGCAAGATGCAATTGACTCAACTAAGCTCTGAAGAGACGACCTGGCCTGAGCCTCATTGATGATTGGTCCATCGGGGGTAAATTGGGTCTGATACCACCCAAAGGCTCCCGGCGATAGCGCAAACGGAGCGCGAAGAACTATCCGCGTGCAATCTTCAGGTGCGGCTTGAGCTAAAGGAACCATAGCTTGTTCGTTCGCACCGACACCGTGCAGAAACAGGAGCACCGCACGAGGGCGAACAGGCTGCATTGGAATTTGAAATGCTTGGATTGTCATGACGCTCCACTTATGTAAAGTCAGTTTCCGCGTGACAGTACGCGCACGGTGATACCCCATGGGTCGCTGGCAACGACTGTGCCGCTTTCCCCTATCTGGGTGGTCCATCCCAACCGGTTCAGGTTGCTGCGAACGGCTTGCACATCCTCCGGGCTTGGGACAACGAGTTCCCACGAAAGCAGGCGCGCATCCGTAGGGCCGGCTTTTGGAGAGTCGCCCGCCCAGACGTTCAGACCGACATGATGGTGGTATCCACCGGCAGACACAAACAGTGCCCCCGGGTAGCTCCATGTCATAATCGTGAACCCGAGAGCCTCGTGATAGAAGCGGCGCGCCCTTTCGAGGTCGCCAATGTAGAAGTGGACATGTCCGATTCTGGTGCCAACAGGGGCTCCGTCCCATGCACCGATCTCTTCTTTCAGCACGTTGGCAAAATCTACTTGTGCCGTCGCGCTAAGCAACTCCTGCTCGCGGACCTGCCAGGCGCTGCGCGGACGGTCGGCATAAACTTCCACGCTGAGACCATCTGGGTCCACCAGGTACAGCGCCTCGCTATAGATGTGGTCACCCGCTCCAAAATAAACGCCGAGTTGACTAAGGTGCTTGATGAAACTGGCTAATGCCGCCCGATTCGGGAGCAGGAATGCCGTGTGATACAGCCCCAGTCTTGTCCTACGTTCAATGGGCTCGACACCTGGAAGTTCTTCCAGACGCAGCAGTGTCTCTTGGGCAACTCCCAATTCCGCCACTTTGCCGTGCCGACTAAGAAGTGCGAGCCCAATCACATCCCGATAAAACGCCACGGAGCGTTCAAGGTTCGAAACGCCAAGCATCACGATTCCGACGTGGGCCGCGTCGGGAAGCTGGAACGTCGGGGGCTTGATGCCTACGGTTGCGGCGTCACGGTATGAAGTTTGGGATACCATTTGTCTCTCCTCTCCCGGGACATCTCAATGAGTGTTTCAACACCTATTAGGATGAGCGTCGATGCGGAAAGATTCAAATCAGATTGCCAGCAGCTTTTGTCTTCTGTGACCAGCATCCTCAATGCTTCAAGAAATCCGCTCAGTTCTTTCGCATTTAGGGTCTTGAACTGGTCCGCGTGCAGCGCAGATAAAGGGGCATCAATCTTCTTCAGCAACTGTGTACCGGCTGGGGTCAGAGTTGTCGGAACCTCTCTTCGATCTGCAGTGTCGCGCTTACGGACAATCCATCCCTTCTCGACCCATCCGATTGAGGAGGCGGGTCATGTCGGGTGCCGCGCTAAATATGCGGGCCGCAATCTCCTTTCTTCCTAGACCCTTTGCTCAGACATGGAGTCGCTGAGCGGAATCATGATGCGATAGATGCTTGATGCGTGAGTGGAATGAGTAGTGCCGTCCTGATGAACGCACTCCCATCGATGGTCGCAGCGGCTCTTATCCATCCACCAGGTTGCGCAGCATGCGTTCGACGTTCGGTTCCAGATTGAAGAATTGCGCGAAGCTTGCGGCAGCCTGGCGTACAGCCATACCCGCACCGCCGCACACTTTGCAGCCGATCTTCCGGGCCTCTTTGAGCAGTTCGGTCTCGCGCGGGAACCAGACGATATCGGCAACCCATAGCCCCGGGCGCAGATATGCGGGAGCGATGGGCATGCCCGGATGCCCTTCCATCCCGATCGGCGTTGCGTTGACAAGGCCATCGGCACCCTCCACGGCAGAGGCTGCGTCGGCAGCGACCACTATCGTGCGGTCGGCAAAGAGTGATTGAAGGTGTTGCTGCAAGGCGGAGGCAGTCTCTTGCCGCGCATCGAACAAGCGCACTTCCTTTGCACCCAATCGCAACAGAGCATAGGCCACAGCCAGTCCCGCACCACCTGTACCGAGCAGCGCGACGCGATTGAGCGAGATACCCGGTAAGGTTGCTGTCAGGTTATCCGAGAAGCCGGACCAGTCCGTATTGTCGCCATATCGTTTGCCATCCTTGAGCACGATGGTGTTGATCGATCCGATCTCGCGTGCTGCGTTGGAGAGGTCATCCATCAGCTTGTAGGCTTCTTCCTTGTACGGATGGGTGACATTCAGCCCGGAGAAGCCGATCGACTCAGCACTTTCGAGCAGCGGCTCCAGGAAGCTGACATCACGCTTTGGAGCTTCGAAATCGATGATCCGATACACCAGGTCGAGTCCATGAGCCTGAGCCTCTGCCTCATGAATCTGAGGGGATGACGACCCTTGAATGCCGTGTCCGATCAGGCCTGCAATCGCTTTCTTGCTATTCATCTCTTCCTCCCTACTGGCGCGACGCTGCGATTGCCTGCTCCATGCCGTTCTTGCAGCGTTCCACCACGGTGTCCAGGTCTTGTGACCACAACGAATCGGGTACACCTTCCGAGAAAAGTTCCACGACGTAAGGCCCGGTGTAGTTCAGGGCGGCCACTCGCTTCAGGAAGTCAGCGATGGGAATCTGGCCCTCACCTGGCACGCGGCGGTCATGAAAGTTTCGAGGTCGCTTCCAGTCGGCGACGTGGACCAGAAAGAGCTTATCTCCACACAGCGAGACCTGCTCGAGGGCGCTGCTCTCCCACAGGTTGTACGCATCGGCACACAGGCCCAGGTTGGGATGATTCACCTCATGCAACAGTTCGAGCGCAACCTCCATATTGCAGACGGTCGTGCTGCGGTTCATGAGCGACGCACCGAGTGGTTCAAAGGCAACCTTGACGCCGCGCTCTGCGGCATAGTCGGCCACGCGCTTAAAGCCTTCGACCGATCCACGCCAGACCTTGTCCTCGTTTCCGGTGAAGTCGGCACCCGTGTTTGCGGGAAAGCTCTTGCCCTTCAACACGCTTTGGAAGCGATCGATGGTGCGGCACATGCGCTGCACGCGTTCGGCGGGGTCCTTCGGCTCCAGCACGGACATGGAGGGAAAGATCGTCAACACGGCTGGCTGCAGCGAGCTGACCGAGATGTCCTGCTTGTGCAACCACTCCAGCTTTGCTGATAGTTGTCTTCGCTGAACTTGGACTCCCACAGCTCGATGCCGAGCCCTTGGCGCTTATAGGCGGCAACATCCTGCTGCAATGTCCAAGGCTTGGTTGTGATTTCACTGATATGAATGCGCGATCTATCGTTTCCCAAAGTCTTCTCCTTGTGCGCTGTGGTCTCGCCAGGTAACCATCGGTTCATCGCCATCGTTGCCCCTGCGCCAACAAGCCACTCTCGCCGTGTGATGTCCATGCACTCGCCCTTTAAAACTTTCGATGCCTTTCGCAATCGTTTCCTTCATTCCATGAGATGCACAGCAGACAATCACCGATAAGAGGAACTTGTTATGATGGCAATGCATAGAGCTTATCGCCGCCAACTATGGAACTTCGTCATATCCGATCGTTCGTGGTCCTTGCCGAGGAGTTGCATTTCGGACGGGCAGCGACCCGACTATATCTAGCGCAACCGGCCTTGAGCCAGCAAATCCGGCAATTGGAGGACGAGCTGGGCGTGAAGCTGTTCCGGAGAAATAGCCATCGCGTCGCGCTTTCGGAGGAGGGACACCTCTTCCTTCCCAATGCACGGGCCGCAATCGCATCTCTTGTTGCGGGGCAAGAGCAGTTACAGAAACGAGAGCAAGGGACATCGGGGCGGGTACGCGTGGGCTTCATCAGTACGGCGGCGCTTACGCTTCTTCCACGTATTCTCCATAGCCTCCAGAGGCGATACCCCGGTATCGAGTTGGACCTCTATGAGAAGGACGCCCATGAGCAATTGAATGGCCTGCTGCTGGATGAGTTGGACCTCGGAGTCATGCATGCCGATCTGAGACACCCAGCCCTGGAAAGCTTCGTCGCTGAGACGAATACCGTACTCCTGGCGCTGCCCGCGAAGCATCCGCTTGCCAATCACGCTTCCGTCAATTTGCGGTCCTTTGCACAGGAGCGTTTCATCCTTCCGGAGCCGATGCCTCACGAGGATTTTCGAGAGGTCGCTCTCTCCCTCTGCAGGCGTGCTGGGTTTGTTCCGGAGCGTGTGCAGCGCGTACGCATGTTGCAAACCGCCGTCTCCCTGGTGGCAAGTGGTGCGGGATGCGCGCTCCTTCCTTCGAACTTTCAGAGCATCCGACCGCGGAGTGTAAAGTTCTGCCGCCTCAAAGGAATCGATCACAAATTGCCGCTGTACCTCACGTTTCGAAGGGACTTAAAGCAATCGCTTGTGCGCAACGTCGTCGATATCGTTTCCGAGGCATCTGTCCACAGTCTGTAGCACTCTGTGACATTCGGTGTGGTGGATCGCGCCGAGAGCGGGTGCCGCACTCGCCGATCGATTGAGAGTCCATCATCGTCGTCTGCGGTCGTCGGAATGATGCCCGCCTCGTCCAGCGGAACCGCCTAGTTGATGCGCGCGAAGCTGCGGAAGCTCTTCCAAGCATCGCTTCAATGCAAAACCGAAGGCCATGTGAGGCGATATCTGTATCGCCCTTTCCAGCCACGTTCGTCAAGGTTTGGTTCGATGAACCCGGATCCATTTCACTCGCAAGGGCAACCACGTTTTCTTAGTTGCACAAAAAACAAAGTTATGTTGCCACAAAATCTGATCGACGGCGAACGGTACTTCTCAGCAGCCTTGGCCAGGTGGAGTGTCCGGCTTGCTTGGTACTCGTGAGTAAGAGACTCACTGAGAACTAACAAATTCTTCAATGGAAATCATCGCAGACTCGCCGGCATCTCGGAGAGTTGCAAACCAGCGAGGCTTCCAGAGTCTTCCCACAACTTTCTGGCAGTACTCTCGTCATAGGAGGCTTTGGATGATCTCGTTACTCGCAGCGTCCCGTCATTCGATTGAAGATACTTCCCTGATACTTGCGCGAATTCGGCATCGGCACTCACTCTCGCCAGAGATTCGCTGGAAAATTCCAAACTTCCTTGGGTAATACCCATCATTCGCGTGATCCACCTCGCGAACGATGTTTTGGCGAAACTCTGCAGCGGCCCTGGAAGGCTGCGCATCAAGTCTGTCTCTGGTATCGATCCGGGATCGAATGCGATTGAAGAAATGGACTTTCCAGATTGCCTGAGCCTGCGGTCGAGCTCATAGGCCAGGAGGATCATGCAGAGCTTCGACGTACTGTATCTCTGGCCCCATGCCAACGCCTTAGAATTGCCCTTGCCCAGGTTGGCAAGAGCGAACGCATCGGCTCTACCTGCCCTACCGACCATTTTCCCATCCCTTGTTTCTGGATCATGCGTGCCACTCGCAACAAATACGATCCGGCCGTTCTCAGAGATGTAGTCGAGAAGAAGTTGCACGAAGAGGAAATGTCCGAGGTAGTTGGTCGCAAACGTTAGTTCGTAACCATCCACGCTATACCTTATGTCCCCCATGAAGCTCGCGCCTGCATTGCAAACGACAGCTTCAAGAACGTCTATCTCTCTCTGTACGACTCTTTGGCGCAGTTCAATCACCGAACTCCGTACCGACGCAAGCGACGCAACGTCAAGTTGGAGGACGATGACCTTGACTCCGTACGTTTCCCTCAAACCCTTTGCAACGAGTTCGATTCGATTCGGGTCACGCCCCGCAAGAATCAGATCAAAGCCTCTTTTTGCAAGTTGCTTCGCTGTTTCTAGTCCAATGCCGGAATGGCCGCCCGTAATCAAGATCGTTGGCATACAGATATTTCCTGGTTGAATTCAATGCTGACCATCGCCAAAAGTTAAGGCTCGGAGCTTCCAGGCCGAAGCCTGCGTGAGCATCGAGTCTGTTATTTCCATGTCGCGTTGGCGCAGACATAAAGGCTCGATTCGCTGAGCCTCTATTTCATGTATTGCCCGAGCGGTGTGTCGCGAGCAACTTGGAGTCCTTGTCAAAGCTGCCGAATTGCACTAATAATATGACGATTCCTTCACTTTTGTTATTCGCTTATGGCCAAGAGCAAAGACGCAAATCTTTCCCCTAGAAAGAAGCCTCGACAAGCGCGATCACAGGTCACTGTCGACGCGATTTTTGAAGCAACTATTCAGGTTTTGCTCGTCGAAGGACTACAGCGGCTTACGACCATCCGGGTTGCAGAAAGAGCGGGAACTTCCGTAGGGACCCTCTATCAGTACTACCCGAACAAACAGGCGTTGCTGTTTGCTGTGCTGCAACGTCATGTAGGTGAAGTCGGTGAACACGTTCGACGTGCTGCTGAGTCCGTTCACGGCAGACCGCTGACGGCCATCGTGTCCGCTGTCGTGCGCGCGTTCGTACAGGCTAAGACCGATCGCATCGACGAAGCCCGCGCCTTGTATTCGGTGGCGGGTGAACTGGATTCCCGTCGACTGGTGGAGGAAAGCGAGGAGCGCGGACTTGCGGTGCTGACTGCTGTACTGAGGACATCTACTGATGTGCAGTTCGACGATCTGCCGACCGCGGCCTACATGTTTATGGCGGCAATGATCGGCCCCACCACATACATGATTGAAGGTGGGGCGCCTCCTTCAATCATGCGGGCTTGGAGCGGTCAACTTGAATCGTTATGCCTGGGATACCTGGAACGGGCGGCGTACGCCATTCCATAGGCGCAAATACCGTTCTCGATGGGTAGTTCGTTCGGTACGAAATCGATTCCAATCACTGCCGTCGTCTAGGTCTTTGACCGAGGAACATGTCGATCCTGGATCGAGGAGAGATAGCGGTGTACAGAGGCCACAGCAGCAGCTCCTTCGCCCACGGCGGTGGCACAACGTTTGACCGAGTTTGAACGGATGTCTCCTGCTGCAAACACACCCGGCGTGCTGGTTTCCATTGGGTAAGGATCACGATCCAAAGGCCATTGGTTTGGCTGAATACCACGGAAGAGATCTTGTCCCGTCAATAAGTACCCTGCCGAATCGCGTGCCAGGTTGTCAGAGTCCGTCCATTCCATCTGGGGACGTCCACCAGCACAAACGAAGACCCAGCCAGTCTTCGTCTCGGTCTCTTCGCCCGTACTGAGATTGCTGGTTCGTATCGCCTCAAGATTGTCCTTGCCATCGATTGCCGTCAGGGCGCTCTGCGTTCGGACTTCGATATTGGGAGTGTGGCGGATGTGATCAATCAGATATTGCGATAGCGTGTGTTTGAGCGAGTCTCCCCGGACGAGCATGGTGACCTTCCTCACTCTTGAGGCCAGGTTCAGCGCCGTTTGACCGGCAGAGTTGCCCCCGCCAACGACAAAGACGTGACCGGTACATAAGTTTGCTTCGCTCGATCCTGCACCGTAGTAGAAACCGCGCCCGAGCAGGCGATCTTCGTTTGCCAGGTTTAGCCGAACATACTCGACACCGGTCGCACAGATGATGGCGCGGGAGGTGACGGCCTTGCCAGAATCAAGGAGCCCGATGAAGGTGTTCGTGCCGACCTCTCCCGTGACGCACTCGGCTGCCAGCAGGATCTCTGCCCCAAGGCGAAGCGCCTGATCGCGCGCACGGCTCGCGAGCTCAGACCCTGAGATCCCCTCAGGGAATCCCAGGTAGTTCTCTATTCTCGACGTGCTCCCGGCCTGTCCGCCGATGGCATATCGTTCCACCAGAACCGTGCGCAGACCTTCGGAGGCACCGTAGACGGCAGCACTCAGACCCGCCGGTCCTGCACCATAGATCGCAAGGTCATACTCCGGCTCAGAGGGCGAAGTCGGCCAGCCGATCGCCCGGACGATCTCTGCGAGAGAGGGACAGGAGAGCGTCTGGTCCCCGACTTTCATGATGGGATACGGTAGAGCATCGCCGGCATTTGTGCTCGTGGAGTTTGGGCCGGAACTCTCACTGTCGATCTCAGTCCATTGGGTAGCTCAAGCCATTTCGCTGGAGAAAGTCGCGAATGCGATAGGCTTTGGGACATTTCACCTCTCCAAGAACTCTGATTCTCGATTGCATCTTTAATCCTTTTCCCGGGTGACGCCGCGTTCGCTCGCGCGGCGTCCCGGCATGTTCCTATGCCGTGCGTGGTACGACGCTTAGCGGGCAGGCATCGGCTTTGGCAAACGAAGCACCGTCACAAGGTGCCATAGCGCCACCATCGTGCAGACTGCGCCCAGGATGAAGAACCAGGGACGGGCGAAGTACTCTGGGTCGGCCGTGGTGTACATCCCCAGCCCTTGGGGCAGGAACGTGGCGATGGTGCCCACAACGATGAAGAAGGCCAGGCCAACCGAGCCGCGCACGCGCTGACGACGTGCGCGCAGCTGCATCGCTGGTCCGATCGCCATCACCACGTTGGTGGAGATGAAGACGCAGAACATCAGCGTATCGGAGAGGAAGGACCGTACCGTGCTCAGCACGACAAAGCTCACCACTGTCATCGCGACAATCCAGCCCGTTGCCTGGCGCACCGTCACGGGCTCATCGTAGTACTTGCCAAAGGTCTCCTGCCGCTCGTGCTTGATCGCCTCGTAGAGCGAATACACCTCGAACACATTGAAGGCCGCCATGCCTAGCCAGACGGCCTGGAACGGCAGCGAGTGGTAGCGAACGAACCATTGATGGGCCAGGGTGACGAACAGAAAATCGTGGGCCAGGTAGAAGGCGTGCATATAGATGGGGAACGGAGACTCTCCGTCGCGCCGCGTCATGAAGAAGCAGTAGATGTACTGGATGAAGCCGAACCCCATTGCCAGGATCATCAATGGAATCATGTATTCGGGATGGTTATTGAACTTATCAATGATTGCGTCGGCGTTGTAGGCGGGGATGCTCATTGGAGTGACCTCTGAAAGCATGGAATGGCAACCGGCGTGAGTTCCGCGAAGGACCCTCACGTAACTGGGTCATTATGCCATATAAATGGAATAACAATCCAGTTAGGATACAATCCCAATATGGCGCGATCCATGCAAGCTCCGAATCTGGATGAGTCCAGCGGCCGCCGGTCCGATGCCAGAGCCAATGATGAAAAGGTTGTGCGGGTCGCACGGCGGCTCGCAGCGAAGAACGGGGGCCTGCCCTCCATGCAGGCCATTGCCGACGCTGCGGAGGTAGGGCTGACAACGCTTTACCGGCGTTTCCCCACGAAGGAGCGCCTGGCGAGTCACATTCAGGCCCTGGATTTCTGCGATCAACTGGTGCCTGCCTTTGAGCAGGCCCTTGCCGACCCCGACTCCCGTCATGCCATGCGTTCCATGACGTTGAACATGGCCAATCTGGCTTCGCGCTTCATGGACCCCCAGCGTGGAATGACGGTTTCGCCCGTCGATCTGCTCGACGCGTATCTCGACCGCTTCCTGCCCTCGATGGTGCAGCTGATGCGCCAGGCCAAGAAGAGCCGGGCGCTGCGGGCGGACATCGAGGAAGCGGATATCCCCAGGCTGTGCGCCATCCTGCTGGGCGGCCTCGTACTCCCCGGCCGATTCAATGACGCACCGGAGCGCTATATCGCGCTGATCTTCGAAGGTCTGGAGAGAAAAGGCAGCATGCCGTTGCCACCGCTACCGCCACCAATAGGCTTTTAGCCATTTCAATTATTGAGTGATGATTTGAGAAGGGATCGTCTTACTGCACCGGATATGCAAAATGAGCGTAGACCCGCCTCAATAGTTTGGCTAAGGCGCTTGGACGTCCCCAGATCGCGGTCGTCCCGAAAGCGCTCTTACCACCGAAGTGAGGCGAGGTGTACCGTGTCTGGATAGGATTCGGGCCTCCAACAAAGACTTGACGAGGGTTACCGCGATGACCTGATCGACACCAGGATGTCGGTGGCAAAAGGTGTAAATTTTCTTCTCTGCATCGGAGTATTCGAGCAAAAAACGAACAGTGGGGAAGCTGATTCCTGATGACAACGCGCTTACATCAACCATCAAATCGTCATATTTGGCTAGGGTATTAGCAGCAAGCTGCTTAAGATGTTTCGCCCACCGATGGCAGCACCATCAGAGGCAAATACATTGACACTGACAACCTCCAACTGTGACACGAGGGGCTTTAGTTCGTCGTGGTTCTTTCGGCACGGATTACCAGTTCGGGGTCGGGGTGGGTTGGGGCGTTCTTCCTTTATGAAGATGTCATCGATAGCAGCGTGCTTGGAGATCTCCTTCACAACGGTGCTTGCTCAAGGATCAAAACCATCACCAGCAATGAGGAGCATCTTCCCTAATTTTTCCAAATCGCGCCTTTTTGCAGTCGGCATTTCGTTCTTGTTCGATC
>NZ_JAPWKF010000009.1 GCF_028283685.1 Edaphobacter sp.
GTTGCGGGGGTAGGATTTGAACCTACGACCTTTGGGTTATGAGCCGTAGGAGTCTGAGGTATCGAAGAAGCGGAGGCCGTTGTCGTTGTAGCCGTCGAGGAGGAGCCGGGTGAAGGGGTTGTTGCCGAGCCTGACCTGGTTAGAGGAGCCTCCGAAGCCGACAGTGCCGGTGCCCATGGCGAGGCGCGAGGTACGGATGCCGGTGTTGCCGAGCACCACTTCATCCTGCGCGGTGAATTTTTGGGGAGCGGTTCGAGCGCGATGAGTGCGCCGGGCGAGCTGGTGGCAAGCCATGCGGCCCCGAGGCCTTTGGCGCTGCGGCGAAGGAAGTCTCTCCTGAGCATCAGCATCGGCGACACCTCTTGGGAACTTACGATACGCCTGCGTGGGAGCGGGGTTAGGGGCTGCGGCGATTTTTCTAAACGAAATTTTGATGAATGGCGACAGGTGTTGAGAAGTGTTAACAGTGCGCGAAGGCTGGCAACCCTTCGGCGCGTTCTTCCTTCTCTTTCAGGATGAGTTTCTTACGCCTTCCTAGAGCAGGCGCCGGGTTGTTGCTTGGCGCAGGAGTGATGGTGTGGGCGCAGGCTGCGGGCCAACAGCAGCGCCTTTCATCTGAAGATGTACAGATTGTGGCGCAGACGGCGAAGCAGTCGGCTTATGGCTTCTCGCTGGCGGCGTGGTGCACTTTGAAAAATCGCAATGGGCTGCAGCAGTATGCCATGGTGGTCGCTGCATGGCAGCAGAGGAATCATTGGAAGGAATTAGAGGCGGGGCCGGTTAAGACGGAGCTGGCGGCGGGAGAGTATGAGGGGCTTAAGAAGGAGGCGTTCAATGAGTTCAATGCGCATGCCTTCAAGTCGGCGTTTCTGTGTGCGGGGATTGCGAATGTGTTGCGGGAGCCGGAGCATGATCCTTCGCAGCAGTATGGAGCCGAGCTGAGCAGGATTGCTGCGGCGAGTGTCGCTGCGACACCACCTGCTGCGATTGCGCAGGGGGGGACGAATTCCGTCGCTCCATCTGCGGGAGCAGGTGCAGTGAGCGGAGGAGCTTCGCCGAATGCTGCGGCCGCTGGCAGTGCAAACTCTTCCGTGCCGCAGCGGGGTTCTGTGGGGCAGGCGACGTCGCAAGAGAATACAACGGTGCAGGGTGGAGTGCCGCCGACTGCTCCTGTGGCGGCGAGCGGGCCAGTGACGGTGGGCGATGCCTCGATTACTCCGCCTGCCGGATGGACGGTCTCTAAGAGCGCGACGGACCAGGCGATTCTGCAGAAGTCGATGGTGACAATGGTGCGGTCCAGCCGCGCCGAGGCGAAGCTTCTGATCTCGCTGACGGTGCAGCCGATGCAGGGAGGTATCGACCAGGCTTTTCCGGTGGCGGTGCGGAGAAACTTTCCCGGGCCACCGATGGAGTTGAAGTACATCAGCAAGGGTGTGACGCGCGGCGGTCTGCAGGCGCGCACGGTGCGGGATGGAGGCAGGCTGAATCTGCCGGGCAATCCGCGAGCGCGTGTGCGTGCTGTGGGAGTAGCGCTGCCGGATGGCCGGTTGTTTGTGGCCATGATCCTGATGCGGTCGGATTGGGAGAGCCTGATGTCGAAGGCTGACGACGAGTTTGAGGAGATGGTGGCGTCACTGCGTTTTGCAACGCAGCCCGAGGCATCGTTGTGGGACTTCAATCGTCCGCCGAAGGGTTCAGGCGGGCAGAAGGGGCTGTACTGGGCGAATGGACTGATCAATATGCCGAACGCCTTTGGAGGCATGGACCTGCGTGCGGAGCGGTACTACGTGATGCTGTTTCCTAACGGACAGGCGTACAGCGAACTGCCGGAGGATGGGCACGTCGATGATATGAACTTCGCTGCGTTGTGCCAGAAGAGACCGAAGAACTGCGGCACCTATGACATCAGTGGTGGTCAGATCCACTTCAAGTGGCTGAAGGAGTATGGGCTGGTGGAGGAGACGCAGGGGCCGTGGTCGGCGGGAGATAAAGGTGGGCTGGATACGAATGGACATCACTACACACGGATTCTTCCGGTGCATGGACTTCGGGTGAGCGGCAAATACACAAGCACGTTTGCCTCGGTGGGTTCGATCGGCGGGCAGTCGAATAGCGTTGTGTCGGAGAAGTACATCACGTTCACGCCGGATGGGCGGTACCAGAAGTCGGGCTTCGCGGGGGCTAGCTTCGACAATACGAATGCGGCCGGGACCGTTGCTTCTAAGAAGAGCGTTACGGCGGGGACTTACAGGATTGAAGGATATACGTTGATGCTGACACCGAATGGAGGCTCTCCGGAGCTGTACAGTGTGATCTTTGAAGACCCTTCTCCTTCACCAAAAGCGATTTTTATCAACGATGACGGTTTTCTGCGTAGTGGCAGCTAGTATGGCGGGCCGGCAAAGTTGTGCAGGAGTTTGTATTGTTGAGGGAGGAGATGATTCCGCATGAGACTGACGAGCAAGAGCTTTAAGGATGGGGAAGCGATTCCGGGCGAGTTTGCCTTTGCGGTGCCGGATGCGGCGAATCATGTGGCGCTGAGTACGGACCGGAATCCTGAGCTGGCGTGGACGGAGGTGCCGGAGGGCACGGAGTCGTTTGCTCTGGTGGTGCACGATCCGGATGTGCCGAGCAGGGGCGATGACGTGAATCAGGAGGGCAGGGAGGTTCCTGCCGATCTGCCACGGGTGAACTTCTTTCACTGGACGCTGCTGGATATTCCTGCGAAGACGCGGGAGATTGCCGCGGGCAGCCAGGGGGACGGAATTACGGCGCGGGGCAAGCGCGGACCGGCGGCTCCGGGAGGAATGCGCCATGGGCTGAACAGCTACACGCAGTGGTTTGCGGGCGATGCGCAGATGGAGGGCGATTACTTCGGCTATGACGGGCCGTGCCCTCCGTGGAACGACACGATCGTGCACCACTATGTCTTTACGCTGTATGCGCTGGACGTGGAGGCGCTGGAGATTGACGGCGAGATTACGGGCGATAAGGTGCTGGAGGCCGTGAAAGGGCATGTTCTGGCCGAAGCGTCGCTGACCGGGACGTATTCGCTGAATCCGAAGGTAAAGTAGCGGGCGAGGGTTGGCGGAAGGCGCTGGCTGGGTGGCCAGCGCCCTGTTTTTGGCCCGTCACGGGTTTGGCGGGGCGCGAAACGGGACGGAAGTGGCTTTGACCGGATACACTTGAAGGCAGGTTGGCTTAGCCCCCGTTCCAGACTCAAGGATTCAGTAAATGAAACTGTGGTTTTCGGTAGTTGTGTTGGCACTCTGTCTGATCCCTGCTTCCGCTCACGCTCAGGTCGGTGTGTATATCAATCCTGTTGCTGCGCGGATCAGCACGTCGACGGCGGACAGCGGCACCTTTGCCTTCCTTGGAGACGGAAATAAGTCGGCCTGGTTCGAGGGCGTGAACATTGGCGGGTTCTACGACCGTTATCACGGCAAGTCGGTGGATGTGGGCTTCGATGTCCGCGATACCTACATGGGTTCGAACAATGCGCGCCTGAATGACTTTCTGGTGGGTGCGCGGGTGGTGGCGAAGAACCTGTCTCCGATGTGGCGTCCTTATGTGCAGCTGTCGGGCGGCGCGGGAACGACGCGTGCGCCGCACAGCACGATCAAGACGACGCGTGCGACGTGGGCGGTCTTTGCCGGTGCGGACTACAAGCTGAGCCGGGTGGTGAATATCCGCGCCTTTGAAGTTGGCTACGGCTCGCTGACGACGATCTCGAGCGCGACGGTGGGAAGCGCGGCGACCTCGCTGCCGTCGTCGAAGATGCTGCAGGTGAGTGCGGGTCTTGTCTTCCGCTTCAAGTAAAGCTCTTCGCTTCAACAAAAAAGATCAGTAGAAGATTCAAAGGCCGCCGGTGTGTCAGGACGACATGCCGGCGGTTTTTTGCGTTCAGCGCGGATGGAGGCGCATCATGACGGGATCGCGCGGGCGGAGGGTGATCTTGGCCTGCGGAACGGGCGTGGTGGTGCCGAGGTAGTCCATGCGCCAACGGCTGGCGATGGTGGCGATGGAGAGGACGCCTTCCATCCAGGCGAAGTTCTCGCCGATGCACTGGCGGCTGCCGGCGCCGAAGGGGAAGTAGGCAAAGCGCGGGCGGGCGGCCCTGGCCTCGGGGGTGAAGCGGTCAGGGTCGAAGCGTAGCGGGTCGGGGAAGAGCTCGGGCCGCCGGCTGACGATGTACTGACTCATGAAGAAGTGCGCACCTGCGGGGATGCGATAGGGACCGAGGGTGACGGGCTTGATGGACATGCGTCCCATGGCCCAGGCGGGCGGGTAGAGGCGCATGGATTCGGCGAAGACCTGCTCGGTGTAGCGGAGGGCGGGGTAGTCGGCGAGGGTGGGCAGGCGGTGCCGCAGGGAGGGATTCGTGGTCGAAAAGCGGGTCCCTCCGCTGCGCGCTTCGCGCTCCGGTCGGGATGACACGTTTGGAGATGGTGGCTCGCCTGGCATTGCAAAATGCGGGGGTTCCTCGGCTTCGTCCCTTTGGGGCTTCGCTCGGAATGCCACTCCATTTTTGTGCGTGTCCGGTCGGAATACCGCTTCGTTGGAGGGGATGCCGTTGGTTGGCGTACCGAGAACGGCGTCGAGTTCGGCGTGGAGCCTGGCTTCGGCTTCGGGGTTCTGGGAGAGGAGATACCAGGTCCAGGCGAGGGCGTTGGCGGTGGTCTCGTAGCCGGCGAGGAAGATGGTGAGGACCTCGTCGCGGATCTGCTGGTCGGAGAGCGCGGAGCCGTCTTCGTCGCGGGAGGCGATGAGCATGGAGAGGAGATCGCCGCGGTCTTCGCCGGTGGAGCGGTGTTCGGCGATGAGCCGGTTGACGACCTCGTCGAGGCGAGCCTTGGAGCGGCGGAAGGCGTTGATCTTTGGGATAGGTACGGGAAAAGGGAGATCCAGGACGGTTTCCATGCGGGGGAAGGCGACGAGGAAGTTGTAGATCTCCATGATGGCGTTGACCTCGTCGTTGATGCGACGGATGTCGTCGGTGACCTTGGTATGGAAGAGGGTGCGGGCGACGATCTCAAGCGACAGGGACATCATGGAGGCGGAGATGTCGAGGGTCTCGCCGTCGTTCCAGGAGGCGATGTGGTTTGCGGAGCTGGAGACGATCTCATCGGCGTAGGCGGCGATGCGCTGGCGGTGGAATGCCGGTGCGACGATGCGGCGGTTGCGGATGTGGATGGGGTCGTCGGAGGTGATGAGGCCTTCGCCGAGAAGGATCTTCATGCGGCGGACGGTGCGCTCCTTGACGAAGGATGCGCCCTGGGTGACGAGGATCTCCTGGATGTAGGCGGGGTCGGTGACGAAGATGATGGGGGTGCCCATGAAGCGGTAGTGGGCGATGGAGCCGTAGGTGCGCTGCAGATATTCGAAGAGCCGGATGGGCTCGCCGAGCTTGACCCAGTCCTTGTGAGCGTAGAAAGGCAGCGAGAAGCGGAGGCCCGGGGGCATGGTCCATCTGTTTCTGTCGGGGCGGCTCATTGCAGGGTTAGATGGTCAGGCGACGGGTGCGGGGATGCGTGTGGAGACGATCTCGCGGATGCGTGCGAAGATCTGCTCGATGCCGGCGTCATCGCGGACGGCGACGACGCGTTGCGGATCGCGTGCGGCGATGGCCTCGTAGGCGTGATAGATGCGGCGGTAGAACTCGTCGCCTTCGCGCTCGAAGCGGCCTTCGTCGGTGCCCTTCTGCTGCATGCTGCGCTGGTTGCGGCGGCGGGCGCGGTGGAGGGAGGAGTCGAGCGGAGGCAGCAGGAGCAGGGTGAGGTCGGGCTGGAGGTCGTCGCAGACGGCACGGTGCATGGCAAGGATGCGCTCGGAGCCGAGCTGGCGCCCTGCGCCCTGGTAGGCCTCGGAGGAGTCGGTGTAGCGGTCGCAGAGGACGATGGCGCCGGATGCGAGCGCGGGGAGGATGATCTCGTGGATGGACTGGGCGCGGTCGGCGAACATGAGGGCCATCTCGGCGAGCGGAGCGATGGGACCGAGGGTGGCCTCGGAGCGCGAGTCGAGCAGGATGGAGCGGATGCGGTCGCCGAGGACGGTGCCGCCGGGCTGGCGCAGGGTTACGACCTTGTGGCCCTCGGACTCGAGTGAGGCGGCGAGACGGCGGAGCTGGGTGGTCTTGCCGGAGCCGTCGAGGCCCTCGAAGGTGATGAAGTATCCGCGAGGCATGCTGTGGACAGGATAAATGGTGTGATTGGGGTTGGAGAAAGATGGGGCGGGCAGATTCAGCTTGATCTGTGGCGCAGAGGCCGCCTTTAGGGACGTATCTTTGAACTTCAAGCTTCCGGATTGCGGATGACCGGCAGCTTCATGCCGACGCAATTGCACATCGCTTCCAAGAACGAATTGGGCGTCAATGAGGACGTAACGCATGTTGTTAGTCGGGGATGAAATAACTCGCATGCGGATCTGGATATCGGAGGAGGTCATTCTGTACGATGCCCCGTTGAAGTTCTGCCCTGATCTCGGGAGTATCGGGGAGGACGAGGCATCGCTCTAGTTGTAGAGGCGCGGGTTTTTTTTCGCCACGTACCGAGAGAAGCAGAAAAGGCTCTCCGGGAGTTAAAGGTGTCTCCATCTTCAATGGCGCATATTCAAAGTGATCGTAATACCTATATGTACTCGCTATTACATCGATCGATTCGCCGACCTTATATCCGGTAGAACCTTTGAGAACGCCGTCCAGGCGCACGGTGGCTTTCTCATTCACCTCAATGTGTAATTGCTGATCTTGAGATTTTTTTAGGGAAGTTACGCTCAATATCTGATCCGCTTCGCGACCGCGAACGAAAATTGGAATGCGGCACTCAACAGGAAGTACCGTCACCTTGTTGTTCTCTTGATTTCCCGTCGCTGACGGGACTCCATTGTGATGCCAGTCATAGAGATGCCAGCCTTCGGATGCGGGATAGATGTCTTCAAGATCGCGGCAGGGCCTCCAATTCGTGAGGCAGGCCAGATTAAAAGTAGTCAGCCAACGCATCTCCGATTCGGGAGCGTCTGGGGTAAACGATACATTGACCATGAGACAAAATGAGCAGCCTCCAGGTCTCGTGTACTTATAGTACGGATGTTTGGCGAGTTGCTCGCTGTAGGTCCAGCCATCCCAGCTTAGGTGGCTCGTTGCACCGCTAGTGGCGATAAGCGCATATCCCTCAAAACCCCTAAAAGGAGGAACCTGGTAGATGAAGACTGCGCTCTTTCGCAAAACAATCGAGTCTTGAACGGTAAAGGTTACGCTCAAGTCTGCGTCCCTGCCTCCGAGAAACCAACTAAGCCTGAAGAGACCCAATACAATCTGACGGGTCGGGACATGGTCCAACGCTCGTCCAAATCGTGCTTCCACCAACTCCATGGGACTTCTCAGCGTTATGGTGTAGCGACAGAAAGAAGCGTTGCAGTCTCCTTGATAGTGTCCGTACTTCCCCCACTTATGAGTCAGACTCTCTGCTTCGGGCCACTTGGTTTGGCGAAGCTTCAGGGCTTGGAAATCGGCCATCAAGTGCTCGGCCTGCCGTCTGAAGAGATAGGACTCGATACGGACGATGGCTCCAAGCAGAAGGAGAAGGCCAAGCATTGCTACAGCTGCGCAGCGAAATTTACGGACTGTAGTGGCCGATGTCATGCGTCCTTAAACATCACATAGTTGCCGCCTGTCCGCATCAAGAATTGTCGTTTTGCATGCCGAGTTTCCTGTGACACCTGACAGATCGGCATCAGTTGGATCGGCTTCGATGTTCAAAAAAGATCAGGGTATTCGGTTGGGTTATGGGCGTATCCCCAGCAATAACGGAGGTTTCGGATTAGTTCTCATAAACGCCGTTCAGGCACGTAAGCAGTTGCCGGGAATTGGCCTTAAATGCTCACGTGCCTGGTTGGCTTGAAGGGTTTGTTATGAGTTGCGGATGCGCTCCATCTGGAGTTCGTTGTAGCGCTCGCCTGCGATCTCTTCTTTTGGAAAGGCGGCCTCAAGCTCTGAGACCTCTGCCGGGCTCAGCTTGATGTCGGCTGCGGCTGCATTTTCTTCGAGGTACTTGCGGCGCTTGGTGCCGGGGATGGGGGCAAGGTCGTTGCCCTTGGCGAGCACCCATGCAAGGGCGAGCTGGCCGGGCTTGACGCCCTTGCGGTCGGCGATGGCGGTGACGCGATCGACGAGGACCTGATTCTTGTCGAAGTTTTCGCCGGCGAAGCGAGGGTAGCGTTCGGCGCGGAAGTCTCCGGTGCCGAAGTCGGACTTGTTCTTGATGGCGCCGGTGAGAAAGCCCCGGCCGAGCGGGGAGTAGGGGACGAAGCCGATGCCGAGCTCACGCACGGTGGGCAGGATCTCGTCTTCGACGCCGCGCTCCCAGAGGGAGTACTCGGTCTGAAGCGCGGTGATGGGGTGAACCTTGTGGGCGCGGCGGATGGTGGCGGGCTGGGCTTCGGAGAGGCCGAGGTACTTTACTTTGCCCGCTTTCACCAGCTCGGCCATCGCACCGACGGTGTCTTCAATGGGAACTTCGGGGTCGACGCGGTGCTGGTAGTAGAGGTCGATGGTATCGACGCCGAGGCGCTTGAGGGAGGCGTCACAGGCCTGGTGGACGTATTCCGGCTTGCCGCTGACGATCCAGTAGGTGGGGTCGTCCTTCTTGCGGATGTTGGCGAATTTGGTGGCGAGGAAGACCTCGTCGCGGCGTGACCTGATGGTTTTGCCGATGAGTTCTTCGTTGTCGCCGATGCCGTAGGTGTCTGCGGTGTCGAGGAAGGTGATGCCGAGGTCGAGCGCGCGGAGTATGGTCGCGGCGGACTCCTCGTCGTTGCGTTCGCCGTAGAACTCGCTCATGCCCATACAGCCGAGTCCCATACGGGAGACGACTGCGCCTTGTGATCCTAGCCTGATGCTGTCGATGCTCATGTGGGCTTAGATGAGGCGGAGCTGCAGAGGATGCGCCGAGGTCATCGAGGATGAGCGGCGTGTATAGCGGTATACGGTTTGAATGCTCAAGATCGATCCTGAGATAATGGGATCAGCTATACGCTTTTTACGACTTTTACGATGTCCAGCGCTACCCTCCATCCATCCAGATCTCTCACCGACCGCGAGGTGACGAAGCTCACGCTTCCGGCGGTGGCGTTTACGTTTGTGGCGTATCTGTCGATCGGCGCGCCGCTGGCGTTGCTGCCCTCGTACCTGCACCTGGGCCTGGGGTTGAGCACGGTGATCGCCGGGTTGATCGTGAGCGCGCAGTACATCGCGACGTTCGCTTCGCGTCCCCTGGCGGGGCACATGTCGGATGTGCGCGGACCGAAGGTAACGGTGCGCTACGGTCTGCTGCTGGGAGCGCTGAGCGGTCTGCTGATCGTTACGGCTCACCTGGCGCAGAGGACGATGTGGCTGGGGCTGAGCCTGCTGATCCTGAGCCGCCTGGCGCTGGGTGCGGGGGAGAGCCTGACCTCGACGGGCGCGACGATGTGGGGGATCGGGCGCGTGGGGGTGGATCACACGGCGCGGGTGATCTCGTGGAACGGTGTGGCGACGTATACGGCGCTGGCGGTGGGTGCTCCGCTGGGAACGCTGCTGGGCGAGCGCTGGGGTTTCTGGTCGGTGGGCGCGATGATCATGGCGATCTGCCTGGGAAGCTATGTGGCTGCCGAGAGAATGGCCCCGACGGCGGCGGCGAAGGGGAAGAGGGCCCCGATGGGCGGCATCCTGCTGAGGGTGATGCCGTATGGCGCGGGGCTGGCCCTGGGCGGCATGGGCTTTGGCGTTATTGCTACGTTTATCGCACTGTACTTTGCGCAGGCGGGCTGGCAGGGCGCTCCGCTGTCGCTGACGATCTACGGTCTTTGCTTTGTGGGGGTGCGGCTGCTGTTTCCCGGGGTGATCGCCCGGTATGGTGGATTTACTGTGACGCTGGTCTCGCTGGCGGTGGAACTGGCGGGGCTGGCGATGCTTGGGCTGACGCACACCCATGCGCTGGCCTATGTCGCGAGCGGATTGACCGGGCTGGGATTTTCGCTGGTGTTTCCGGCGCTGGGCGTGGAGGCGGCGAAGGCCTTTCCTGCATCGGTGCGGGGTGCGGTGCTTGGCGTGTACACGGCCTTTGTGGATCTGTCGCTGTTTCTCTCGGGACCACTGGCGGGCGCGGTGATTCGCAGCCACGGCTACGGGGCGGCGTTCCTGGCGACTGCGGGTATGGTGCTGGTGGCGCTACTGGTGGTGGGGACGATGGCCATCTCGGTGCGGAGCAAGACCGCCATCTCCTCGTGAGCGAGGGAGGCTAGTTCGCTGGCAGGACGTGTGGGCCTGGCTGCCACTGGACGCCGTTGTCGGCGATGGTGATGGTGAGCGGGCCTTCGGCGCCTTCCTTGAGCAGGGGGCCGTCGAACTTCTTTTCCTGGTTGGCGGTATCGGTGTAGATGAGCTTCATCTTGCCCTCGCCGAGCACCTTGAAGCGGTAGTGGAAGGTGGCTCCCGGGGCAAGAGTCTGGGTGCCGAAGCTGGCGCTGGGGTAGTCGACTTCGATCAGCTGCATGGGCTGCGCGGTGTGGTTAGAGACGGTGGTCTCGACGTAGGCGGAGTGACAACCCGCGAGAGCGAGGACCGGCAGGACTGCAAGAGCACAAAGCAAGCGCATACAACTCAAGGGTAGCAGGCGGCGGCGGCGGTTCAGGAGAAGAGGCCGTTATTGCGTTCGAGGATGCGGGCGGTGAGGACGACGCCGGAGCGGTCATCGTGCAGGGTGATGGGGAAGGCGAGGACGCTCCAGGTGACGTTCAGCTCGCCGGTCTTGGGCAGGGCGAGGAGGCCGCGGCGGGTGCGGTCGATGTAGGTCTCGCGGGTGTGGGAGACGGTGCGAAGGACGTCGCGCCAGTCGCGCATGAGAGTGGGCATCTCGTCGAAGACGCAGCGGCCGGGGAACCAGTCGCGGGGCTGGCCGAGATACTCGGCGGCGGCATCGTTGCAGTGCATCCAGATGCCGGTGTGGTCGAAGATCTGGACCAGGACGTCGGAGCCGATGGCCATGGCGATGCGGGAGTAGAAGAAGTCGCGGGCATCGACGACGACGGGGACGCCACGTCGCTTGGCCTCGAGGGCGCTGAGGGCGCTGAGCAGGTCTTCGACAGAGCTGTAGCCCTTGAGCAGGTGCATGTCTTCGGCGCCTCCGAAGTGGCGTTCGAGGGTGGCCGAGAGGATGATGATGGGGACAGCGGGGCGGGAGCGGCGGAGGGCGTAGGCGACCTCGGTGCCGAACTTGCCGGAGCCGAGATGATAGTCGAGCACGGCGATGTCTATCTGGTCGAAGACTTCGATGGCCTCATCGATGGTCGCGGCGGGGATGCAGTGGTAGCCGTGCTGGCGCAGGATGGCGGTACGAAGGTGAAGATTGGCGGGTTCGTCGTCGAGCAGGAGGACGCGGACGTTCCTCGTGCCCGCAGACACACCTCCACCCTGTCCTGTCCACTCGTCCATAGCTAGTCGGTTGGATGCTGCGGGCTGAGGTTGAGTTAACCCGCAGAGGCCTTATTTTTCATTATTTTTCGCCGATGACTTAAGGCTCTTCAGGAGGTCGGGGAGGCGGTTGATCATGGCGACGGTTTTGAGCCACTGCCGATTATCGACGGCGGGATAGCCGCTGACAACCTTGCCGGGGGGGACGTCTGAGGGGATGCCGCTTTGGGCGGTAGCGATGGACCCGTCGCCGACGGTGCAGTGGCCGGCGACGCCGACCTGCCCGGCGAGGATGACGTTCTTGCCGATGATGGTGGAGCCGGCGAGGCCGACCTGGGCGCAGAGCAGGGTGTTCTGGCCGACGGTGGAGCCGTGGCCGACCTGGACGAGATTGTCGATCTTGGCGCCGGAGTGAATGCGGGTCTCGCCGAGGGAGGCGCGGTCGATGCAGGCGTTGGCCTGGACCTCGACGTCATCTTCGAGAATGGTGGGGCCGGACTGCTGGATCTTGTACCAGCTGCCGTCCTTCTGCTTGGCGAAGCCGAAGCCGTCGGCCCCGATGATGGCGCCGTTCTGCAGGATGACGTTGTCGCCGAGCTGGCAGAACTCACGGACGACCGCGTGGGCGTGGGCGAAGAGATTGTTACCGGCGCGAACGTTGGGATAGATGACGACGTGGGGCAGCAGGATGGCGTTATCACCGATGACGGCGTTGTCGCCGATGACCACGTAGGAGCCGATGTGGGCGTTGGCTCCTATGGTTGCCGTGGGGGCGATGACGGCACTGGGGTGGATGCCGGGAGCGTAGCTGGGAGGCTGGTGAAAGAGCTCAATCGCGTGGGCGAAGGCGAGGTAGGGGTTGGAAATGCGCAGGGTGGCGGGAGCGATCTCAGGGAAGTCGGGCTCGACCAGGACGGCCGAGGCGCCTGTGGTGCGGGCGAGGGCGGCGTACTTGGGGTTGGCGACGAAGGTGAGCTGGCCGGGAGAGGCGGTCTCGATGGTGGCAACCCCGGTGATGGTCTGATCGGGGTCACCGGTGAGGGTGGCTCCAAGGTGCTGGGCCAGATCTGCGAGCTTCATGGAGGGGATTTTAACGGAGTTTGCGTCGGAAGGCTTTAGTTGGGCCGGGAGCTGGGTGGCAGGGTGTCGAAGAGATCGTCCTGCAGCGACGGCGCGGAGGATGCGGGAGCGGGCTTGGGGCGGGAGGGAGTGGTAATGACGGCCAGCAGCTGGAGCTCGGTGATGGCGGAGCGCGGAATGTAGATGCGCTGGGTGTTGGAGCGGATGTCGGGCGGGACGAGGAAGAGGCCAGCGTCGTCGATCAGGTCGTCGGCGAGGGAGAGGTCGAGCGGAGCCAGGCCTTCGAACTGCTCGACCTCAGCGGAGGGGGAGGCGGGGACGCCAGAGGACGTGCGGAAGGAGAGCCGCAGCCACAGGCCCTCGGTGCGGGGACGGGCGAGGAAGGTTCGACGGGTGAGGCGCTCGGGGTTGGCAGTGTCGTTAAGGTTGAAATCGCGGACGTAGCAGATGTATTTCACCTCGCCGAGCGGAAGCGAGAGGATGCGTCCGGAGAGATCGAGCAGGTCAATGGAGCGGTCCTCTGGCTGGCCAGTTCCGCGGGAGCGTACGAACTGCGACAGGGGCAGATACCCTGGGATGGTGTCGCCGAGGAAGCGGCGGACGATGACTTTTTTATGGGCCGAGGACATGGTTCTTCTCGGCGGATTGTCGCACGCGGGCCTGTGGGGCGGCTCACAAAAGCTTCGTGCGGAGTAGTCAATTCGCCAACGCTGTGTTACAGTCAGCTTTTGCGTCAGGATCGTTTGATCTTTCTAAGCGTTTGATTTTCCGTGGCTTAGTGCCGGATGTTTGAGGAAAAGCAGGACGCTTAAGACCGGCTTGGAGCGATTGCCAACAGATTATGGCCGATTACATCTATTTACTGGAGAACCGGCTTTCAAAGGCGCAGCAGTCAGCGCTCGAAAAAGTTCGAGAAGTATCTGGAAGCAAAGGGTTTAACGTATTTTTGGTGGGTGGCGCGGTTCGCGACCTGACAAGTGGCTCACCGGTGAGAGACCTTGATGTTGTTGTTCAGGGAAACGCCCTTAAGTTAAAGAAAGATATAGAGAAGGCTGGCGGGAAGATCTCCGGGGAGTCTGAGGCGACTCAGGCGATTTACGTGGAATTTCCCGGTGGCGTACGGATGGAGATTGGTTCGACGCTTTCTGTCACGTACCCGAAGCCCGGCAAGCCGGTCTACAAAGCCGCGACGATTCAGGAAGATTTGAGGCGGCGCGACTTTACGGCCAACGCCATGGCGCTCAGCCTGAACCAGGGATCGTATGGTCTGCTGATGGACCCGCTGAATGGCGTGGCCGACATCGAGAACCGTGAACTGAGACTGGTGAATCCTTATGGCTTCATCGAGGACCCGGTTCAGATGATTCGCGCGGTGCGGTTCATGGCCAGGCTGGGATGGCAGCTGGATGAAAAGACGCGCAGCCGCTACGAGACGGGCAAAGAAGAGAACTACATCGCCGTCATGACTTCATGGCAGCAGGGATACGAGACGGAGGAGATCTTCCTCGAGGAAGATCCGCTGCGGGTGATCAGGCGTCTGGAAGCTGAGGACTGGATCAAACATCTGAATCCGGCGATCGGTTCGACGAAGGCCAATCTGGCAGAGATCGAACGTCTCCGGGATTCTCAGATGCAGCTGCATATGCAGGGCATCCAGGCAGAGGCGGCGGCGTCCAACTTCCCGCTGCTGACGGCTAAGATGGCTCCGAAGGATGTGGCGGATCTGAAGAAGAGTTTCGTCAGGCATGGATTTTCCGCCGACATCGACGGGCTGGAGGCAGAAGGCAAGGCGTTTGCCGCGCAGCTCTCGAGCAAAGAAGCGGCACATCCGTCGCAGGCCTGGAAGCTGCTGTATGCCGCTCGTCCAGAGGCCGTGCTGTGGGCGGCGCACCATGTGAAGACGGCTGGTGTGCAGAACAAGCTGAAGGGCTTCTATGGGGAGTGGCCGCAGGCGCGGCAGAAGATCCCCTATGCGCTGATGCAGGAGATGCGTATCACTCCAGACGTAGCGGGATACGATGAGCTGCTGGAGAAGCTGTTCTTCGAGCTGATGGACGGCAAGCTGGGAACGGTCGAAGAGATGAAGGCGTTCCTGGAGCCGTATTCGCCTCCAGCGCCTCCGCCGCCGGTGCACCTGCGCCGCGCGCGGGCGACGCGGAAGGATGCGAAGCCTTCGAAGAGCAAGAAGAAGGCCGCAGCAGCTGCGCCTGCAGAGGGTCAGCAGCCGGTCGAGGAGATCGCAGCATCTGCTGCCGCTCCTGCGACAGAGAAGAAGACCGCAGCTTCCGCAGTGAAGAAGGATGCCAAGAAGGTGGTTGCCGCTCCGGTTGCTGCGGCCAAGAAGGCCGTGACTGCGGCGCCGGTGAAGAAGGCTCCGATCAAGGCTGCACCGGCGAAGAAGGTCGTCTCCAAGCCGGCAGTCGTCAAGAAGGCCCCTGCTAAACCGGCACCGAAGAAGGTGGTGGCGGCAAAGAAGGCGGTCGTCAAGAAGGCTCCTGCTAAACCGGCACCGAAGAAGGTCGCGGCGAAGAAGCCGGTGGTGGTCAAAAAGACGGCAGTCAAGAAGCCTGCTCCCAAACCGGTGGCAAAGAAGGTCGCTGCGAAGAGCAGCAAGAAGCGCTAGAGCGAAGGCGTTAAGATCTTCGGCCGAGCCAGCAGTTACTGGCTCGGCCTGGTTCTTTTAAGCGGCAATGCTGCTCCTACGCGGCGAGCCCGCTCAAAGCTGAAGCTCGGCCAGGATCAGAACTGGGGCTCGCCGAAGATGTTGATCGTCAGTGGGGCATCGACGAAGTGGTAGCTCCGCGCCATGCGGAAGGTCGTGGCCTTGCGATGGACGTCGTAGCTGGTGCCGGTGACGACGGTTGGCACGGTGAGGAGGCAACCGCCGTGAAGCGGAGGGATCCTGGACTTCCAGGCTCCGGAGAGGATGTTGGCGATCTCACCGACGGCGTCGTAGACGTCGCTGTTGAGCTCGCTGGATTTCGATGCCGAGCATGATGGAGGCGATGCGCTTGGCGGTGGCCTCGTTGACGACGATGGTGAAGGCGCCGCTGAGTGCGCCGGCCAGGCCGATGACGGCGGTCAACGTGATGGGGACATTGCTGGGAGCGAGGCCGGACTCCGACAGCGTGACCTGCGAACCAAGCATGGTGGCAAAGACCTCTTCGACGGTCTTGTCGAGATTGTTGGTGTCAGTCAGTTCAGCTCGAAGGGCGCTCTGCTCGTCAATGGACGTGGCCATGGGTGGTTATGGTCTCCTGCGCGGATGGTGTTGTTTGGTCTATCGGCGGGAGAGGGAAGGGGATGAGCGGGAGTGGCAAAGAAAAAGGCCCGATCTCCAGAGGAGACCGGGCCCGAGGGTAGTGGTTGGTTAGAAGTGGTACTTGACGGACAGCTGCATCGTCCTTGGGTTGGACCGGATCGGCGTACCCTGGTTGCTGATGTTGCCGAAGCCAGACGAGGTCAGAGTTTGGATGTTGTTTCCCGGATTGCCGAGAAACGCGTTGTTGAACAGGTTGTCGGCATCAGCGCGGAAGTTGATCTGCTGCTCATGCCAGATGGTGAAGTCCTTGGTGACCGAAGCTCCATACGTCGAGAAGCCAGGGGCACGCTCGGAGCCGACGCGGGCAGTACCGAAGGTACCGAACGCCGGTTGACCATAGGCGCAGACACCATTATCAACGCCAGCCGTAGTGCAGGGAGTCGCGGACGGATCGGTTCCGAACCAGTTGGTGATGGAACGATTGACAACCTTGATCTTCCGATACTGGTTTGGACGCTGGGCGCCACTATTTACTTGAGAGTTGTTGCTTGCGCTGAGGGTGGTGGGGAAGCCGGAGTAGACGATGCCGGTCAGACCGACCTTCCATCCGCCCACGACCTCATCCACAATGAGAGGCATGCCGGCGCCATATTTGCGTCCGCGACCAATAGGAAGATCGTAGACGAGGTTGAAGTTGACAGCGTTGCGAACGTCCTGTCCGGTTGGGCCGTAGTCGCCGCCGAGGTTGTAGACGTTCTGTGCGTAAGCGCTGGGGTTGTTGATGCCGGGGGCGCCATAGAAGCCGAGGCTGTTGGTCATGGCGCGGCTATAGGTGTAGTTTGCGGTGTACTGCAGACCGTGGGCCAGGCGCTGACGGAAGGTCGTCTGGAGGGCGTTGTAGTTCATCATTGCGTTGGAGTCGGTGTAACGGATGTTACCGGTGTAGCCTACACCCGGTGTGTCCTGGTAGGGAGACTTGGGGCAACCTGTAGGTTGTGCTGCTCCGGTGGCCGGGAACGCTTGAATGACCCCATTGATGACGCATGGAGTTGCAAGCGCATTCCGCCGATTTGCCGTGACGAGATGGGCACCCGTCTCACCGACGTAGCCGATCTGGAAGGAGGCGGTATTGCTGATCTGATACTCGAGGGTCAAGCTGTACTCGCCGATGAAGGCAGGCTTGATCTTCTTGTTCCAGACGTTATAGACGACTCCGGTTGCACCACCCGTGCCGCTTGCTGTTCCGAATCCGCTCTGTGCGGTGAAGAACTGTCCCGGGACACTACCCGTCGAATTGGACTGGAGGCCTGAGGCCTGATAAGAGCCCTGGAAGGGAAGGTTGGTGGTCATGCGAAGATTCGCACCGGTTCCTTCCATGAAGTTCTGGATTCCGTATCCGCCGCGGACCACCAGGCGAGGAGTCGGCTGGTAGGCGAAACCGATACGGGGCATGACGCTACCGTAGAAAGGATCGACGAGTGCCCGGTTGTATCCAGCGGCCTTAGCCTGCGAGGAGCCAGCCAGCAGAATGACCGATGGGTTGGCCGGATCGATCGTCGACATCTTGTTGTTGACCTCATAGATCGGCTGAACGTATTCGTAGCGGACACCGAGGCTGAGGGTGAGGTTTGAGGAGACTTTCCAGTCGTCCTGTGCGAAGTAAGCACTACGCCAGGAGCGCATGCCAACCGGTCCCGAGACGCCGCCCTTGCTGACGAAGCCAGCGCGGTTCAGGACGAAGTCGGCTCCAGTGTATCCGCCTGTCGTTCCACTTGCGGTTCCGGCGCCGAGGTAGTAGAAGCCACCGAGCGAGCCATCATTGCCGGGGTAGAAGTTGTTCTGCTGCTGGCGGAGGAACTGGGCACCGAACTTGAAGGTGTGCCGGTTCTTCGACCAGGTGAGGTTGTCGCCGTAGAGAAAGGTGTTGAGAGTGTAGTTGGTACCGGTGTTGGAGTTACCGATAGTGGTGAAGTCGCTGGATCCGTTCGTTGCGGAGAATCCCTGAGGGCTGGCCGAGTTGGCCATGGTGAGGCCCGAGAAACCGGCAAACGACTGACCGCCAGGAATGCCGAGAAGGCTGTTGCCGTTCAGGCCGAAGGCGCCGCTGGGGTCGAGCAGGACCGCACCGTTGTTCTGAACGCGGGTGTAGCCGGCACGGAACTCATTGATGACCGAAGGGCTGAAGGTGTGGACTTCGTTGATGGCCACGCTCTTGAAGGGGAAGGTAGGAGCGCTGTTAAAGCTGGTGATCAAAGCATTCGTCGTCGTTTGTCCGCTGTCCATCTGGGAGTAGCGAACAGACAGGTTGTCCTTGTCGCTGACTTTATAGTCGACCTTGACATCGAACTGATTGCCATAGTTCCGCTGCTTCTGGAGGCCATGGTAATTGTTCTGGGTCGGCGTACCGGCGGTTGCAGCGAAGTTGGGAAGAGGATAGAGCTCCGGGTGCGCAAAGAGATACTGCGCGGCGGGGTTGGTGACCGGAACCTTATTGTTGGCATAGGCCGGAAGGCCAGCTGTCGTCGCGTCGTATAGCTGGATGGTCTTGCCTGCGCCCATGATGGCAGGGTCCAGGAGTTCGGAGAAATCGCCCTGACGCATCTTCGCGGTATAGACGCTCGCAGTGGACGCACCGCCGGAGTGGAAGCGGCCACCTTGATAGTCGACGAAGAAGAAGAGCTTGTCCTTGACGATAGGACCGCCGAAGGTTCCACCGAACAGGTTGCGGGTGTAGGAGTTTTTCGCAATGCTGGTGTAGTTGTTTTTCCAGCTGTTCGCGTCGAGGTTGTAGTTGTTGAGGAAGTAGAACATGCTTCCGTGCCAGTTATTGGTACCGCTCTTGGTCTGATAGAGAACGTCGCCACCGTTGACGTTGCCATACTCGGCGCCGGCGTTGGAAGAGATGACCTGAACCTGGCCGATGGCATCGACGTTGGGAACGTAGCCCTGGGTGTCGTCGAGGGTCTGGTTGATGTTCATACCATCGAGGATGTACTGGTTGGCCTGCTGACGGTTGCCATTGACGGAGACGGAAGCTCCGCTGCTCTGACCGCTGGCATTATTGCCGCTAAGCGGGCCGGAGACGGCTGCGTTGCTGACAAAGCTATTGGGCTGGGTGCTGACCGATCCGGGAAGAAACATCGTAATGGCTGTCAGATTACGACCGACGAGAGGGATGTTCTCGATGGCGCGCGTGTCGAGCGTGGTCGAGAGCACGGGGCTTTCGGTGTTGATCAGCGGAACGAGCTCGGAGTTGACGGAGACCTTCTGCTCAGTGCCGGCCAGCGAAAGCTTGGCGTCGATCTTGGCGTTCTGGCCTGTCTCGAGGACGAAGGGACCGAAGTTGGAGGTGGCGAAGCCGGGGGCGTCGATGGTGACCTTGTAGCGTCCGATCTGGAGGAAGCGGAGGCCGTAGACGCCGTCGTTGTTGGAAGTTGTCGGGGTTGCCACGCCGGTTTCGACGTTGGTTGCCACGATCTTGGCGTTGGGAATAACAGCGCCAGATGAGTCGGTAACAATACCGTTGATGCCGCCAGTGATTGTCTGTGCGGTTGCAACTACGCTACAGACGGCCATAAGCGCCAAGGTTAGGAGTCGAAAGAATCGAACTCGAGTTTGCATCGGTGTCTCCTCAAAATGTTGTCTTGCGTGAAATACAGCTGTTTTTATTGGTTTTTAGGCGGGGCAAAGAATCTGTAGTGGATCTTCCAGTGTCCAGTCTTGCCGGGAGGGACATCGAGATGGATGTAGGCCTCGGGCGAGATGGTCGTTCGGATCGACCAGAGATAGAAGCGGGAGATCGGGGAATCCGAGCTCTGCTCTATGCCAACCTTATTTTTTGTATCTTCAACTGTGAAATGGTAATCCGACGGGCTGGCGGAATATCCTTTTATATAGCCAGCGACCGTTTGCCTGGGTTTTAGTTCCTCCTTGTACATAATGTCGTTTCCTTCAAGTGAAACGGCGTCTCCGAGGGGTTCCTCGGGCAGCGGCTTGAAGGAAAAACGAATTGTCATCCCCGGTGATGTTGGCTGTCCATCAAAAATGAAGAAATCATGGTCATACACGTCGGTCGTGATGGCCTTGGAGCCCGTGTTCTTCAGGGAGTGCTCCAGCGTCATGGTGTCGCCGGAGAGAGTCAATTTTTTCTGGTAGATATAAGCGTATCCCAAGGGGCTGGTCAGCCGTTGGGTAAAGATGACGGCGTGTTTGCTGGTCTTGACCGTCCACTTGCCGGAGTCGACCAGCGGATAGACGTAACCGAAGCGGTAGGGAGAGTCATCCACCTTACGCAGGACGCCGACGCCGGGTTTAACGAAGAGTTCACCTGGCTTGGCTATGTTGTATCCAAGGGCTCCTTCTTCGGAGCGGAACTCTTCGACCGGACCGGTGACGGCGTCGTTGGTCATGGGGTCGTAGTTGCGGAACCACTCACCGAAGAAGCGATGGCCGTTGAGGGAGACGCATCCGACGATGCCGGACCAGTCGAACCGGGATGAGCGGTAGTAGCCGCTGTTGGGATCGGGAAGAAAGACCAGCGCGTCGAGGACCCCGTTGGAGATAGAGGCCTTGGGATGGTCGCTGTGGGGCACGTCTGCGCAGGGCGATGGTGCAGCTGCTGCCTGTGCGAACGGGGCAGCAGCTGCCATGCCTGCGAGGAGACTGACGTTCCGATAGAACGAAAGCCTTTTGGTCAAAAACCGAATCAAGAGCGTCTCCGAGTGCAGCAACTTCAGATACGAACTGCTTTAAAACGGTCATGCCGTGCGGCCGGTGGAAAAATTATGGCCGAATGGACATGGAATGATGAAATATATTGTTTGAATCGTAACGCTTTTTGACATTCTGAAGGAAGGGATAAAGCCCTTCCTCCCCATAAAAAAGTTGGGGCCAGAAAGAGTAGTCCAGCATATCGGCATCGGGATAGTTGATATAGCAACCCTCGTAGTTGTTATTCCAGTACGGGGTGCCTTTGTGCTTTTCGTCGACATCGGGGCCGGAATAGAGTTCGGCGTAGAAGTCTTTCATCCACTTCAGTCGGGCGGCATCGTCGGCTGCATCGTTCCAGTAGCTCTGGAACTGTAGCTTCATGATGGAGGCGCGCTGGGGGATGGAGGTGGCTTTGCCCATCTCCGGGCGATTGACGGCGCCACCGTAGGAGTCGACCGCGACGAGGCCGCTGGCTCCGGGGACATCCATGGTGAGGTACTTGTAGATGGTCTTCGCCTCGGCCGAGGTGAAGCTCTTTTTCATGTAGCAGGACTTGTACTTGGCGCGGGCGCCACCGCCGACACCGCCGCGAACGGTGGCGTCGAACCAACGCTGACGGATCATGTTCTGAGTGCCGGTGCAGGGTTCCGGAGTGCCATCGGCCTTGCGGACGACATTGCCGATGCCAACCTTGGGGCTGTGGCGCGACTCCATGGTCTCGTGTGTGGTGACGACGGGCTTGCAGCTCTGGAAGAGCTGGATGAACTCGTAGAGAGGCTTGAGATCATCGATGCCGCCGTCGGGGTTGCAGAACTGGGCGCCGATGCCGATGCGGCCGGAGGTGTGATGCGAGAGGCCGAGGAAGGTGAACATGCCCCAGGTATCGGGGTCCTTGCCGCGGGTCTCGTGGTAGTGGCCGTAGGTCTTGAGGATGGTCTCGAATTTCTCGGGCGTCATGTCTTCCCAGGGGAAGCCCATGCTGACGTTGACGATCTCGCGTGGAGCCGTGGGCATCTTGTCGAAGTAATACGCCGTGATGAGGCCGAAGTTATTGCCGCCTGCACCGCGGCAGGCGCGGAAGAGGTCGGGGTGGTTCTCGGCGTCGACGCGAAGCGGAACGACGGTTCCGGAGGAGTCGACGGTGAGGATATCGACTGCGGAGAGCCAGTCGACGGTGAGGCCGTGCAGGCGGCTGAGAACACCATAGCCTCCGCCGGAGATGTGGCCGCCGGCCGAGACAGCGTAGCAGGAGCCGCCGGGGAGGGTGACGCCGTACTGCTTGTACAGCTCGGTGTAAGCATCGCCGAGGCGCATGCCGGTGCCAACTTTATAGGTATGGCCGGAGCCGGTGCCGTCGATGCTCTTAAGCAGGCTGACGTCGAGGAGCGCACCGCCGGGATTGTTGCTGACGAAGTCTTCGTAGCAGTGGCCGCCGGAGCGGATGGTAGGCCGCAGCCCGGCACGGATGATCTTCTGCAGCGTCTCGGCGGCGTCGTCGGCGTTCTGGCAGACTTCGATGCGCCCGGGGGCGTCCGCTTCGTTGGCAGGCCAGCGCAGGTTGTTTCCCTGTTTGAGGGATTCGAAGCGTGGATCCTGACGCGAGACGGTGATCGACATAGAGCTCCTTGAATTGAAAGGTGATGCGAAAGTGGGTCTGTGTCTGCCCGTTTGCACACTGGTCCCTAAAAATTTCCGTTATGGAAAATGGCGAATTTCAAAATATTCGCAGAGGGTATCGCGCAAGGTGACCATCGGATCTGTCGTTCTTGTTTTCCGGTGCCATGATGATTACACGGAGTTTATTGCTGTCAATGAGCCCAATGTTTCAGGTTGTTCTAGGTAATTTGCCTTAATGGATATTCATGATCGCAGCTTTCAAGGGCCTGAGAACCGGGCCTCTGGAAAAGAAGGTGTAATGAGAGGAGGGTGGTTTCGTCTGCATGGGTGAGGAGATTTGAAATGAATGAGATGGCAAAGGATCCCGTGTGTGGGATGCAGGTAGGGATTGAGGGGGCGAGGTGGACGCTCGAGCATGGGGGAAGGAGCTGGTACTTCTGTTGCGAGGGGTGCCTGAAGAAGTTCAAGGCTGATCCGTCGAAGTACGACGGCACGCAGCCTGTTTCGTCCGCAGGTGAGCTGGTTTCGATCGGTGGGATCGCCAAGCCGGTGGGTGGTTCGTGCTGCGGGAGTACGAGCCAGGCTGCCAAGCCGACGCAGGCGGTGGCGAAGGGGACGAAGTATATCTGCCCGATGGACCCGGAGGTGATCTCGGACAAGATGGGGGCTTGCCCGAAGTGCGGCATGGCGCTTGAGCCGATGCATCCGGTGGGGCCGCGGGTGGAGTACACCTGCCCGATGCATCCGGAGGTGGTGAAAGACGAGCCCGGCAGCTGTCCGATCTGCGGGATGGCGCTTGAGCCAAGAGAGATGACAGGTGAAGAGGGGAATCCAGAGCTGGAGAGCATGACGCGGAAGCTTTGGATCAGCAGTGCTCTGACGTTGCCGCTGCTGGCGGCGATGGTGCTGGAGATGCTTCCGGGCTTCGCAGACTGGATGCATCGGCCCTGGGTGGGATGGGTGGAGATGGCGCTGGCGACGCCGGTGGTTCTCTGGTGCGGTTGGCCGTTTTTCGTGCGGGGATGGGCTTCGCTGGTAAACCGCAGCCTGAATATGTTCACGCTGATCGCGATCGGTACGGGAGCGGCTTATCTATATAGCGTGGCTGCGGTGGTGGCGCCGGGGCTGTTTCCCGAGTCCTTTCGGCAGGGCGGGATGCTGGGGCTTTACTTCGAGGCGGCGGCGGTGATCACGGTGCTGGTGCTGGTGGGGCAGGTACTGGAGTTGCGTGCCCGCGATAAGACCGGTGGCGCGATCAGGGCGCTGCTGGGGCTGGCTCCCAAGACGGCGCGAAGGATTGCGGAGGACGGCACGGAGAAGGATGTTCCGCTGCTGGAGATTGTGGTGGGTGACAGGCTGCGGGTTCGACCGGGGGAGAAGATCCCGGTGGATGGTGTTGTCGCCGATGGCCGGACGACGGTGGACGAGTCGATGGTGACGGGAGAACCGATTCCGGTGGCCAAGGCATCGGGCGACCGTGTTGTGGGAGGAACGATCAACGGCAATGGCGCGCTGGTGATGACGGCGGAGCATGTGGGGTCGGAGACGCTGCTGGCGCAGATCGTGAAGATGGTGAGCGAGGCGCAGCGGTCGCGTGCGCCGATTCAGAGGCTCGCCGATAAGGTGTCGGGTTACTTTGTGCCTGCTGTTTTGGCGGCAGCTGTAATTGCGGCATTTGTGTGGGCGGTGTGGGGGCCGGAGCCGCGGCTGGCGCATGCGCTGGTGATCGCGGTGGCGGTGCTGATGATTGCGTGTCCGTGTGCGCTGGGGCTGGCGACGCCGATGTCGGTGATGGTGGCGACGGGGCGCGGTGCGCATGAGGGCATCCTGGTCCGTAACGCCGAGGCGTTGGAGCTGCTGGAGAAGGTGGATACGCTGATCGTCGATAAGACGGGCACGCTGACGGAGGGAAGGCCTCGCCTGACGGATACGCTTGCGACGGATGGCACCAATGTCGATGAGATGCTGGCTGCGGTGGCGAGCCTGGAGCGCGCGAGCGAACATCCGCTGGGCGCGGCGATCGTTGCGGGAGCGCAGGAGCGTGGGCTGACGCTCAATGAGGTGAAGGAGTTTGAGGCGGTTACGGGCAAGGGTGTCGGCGGAATGGTGCGTGGACGTCGTGTCCTTGTCGGCAATGCTGCGATGCTGCAGGAGGCAGGGATCAACAGCGACGCGATGAGGACGCGTGCGGAAGAGTTGCGGCGCGAAGGGAAGACCGTGATGCTGGCAGCGATCGATGGACGCTTTGTTGGCGCGGTTGCGGTTGCTGATCCGTTGAAAGAGAGCTCGCGGGCCGCGGTTGATGTTTTGAAGGAGAACGGCCTGCGCGTGCTGATGGTGACGGGTGACAACCGAACGACGGCAGCTGCGGTGGCAGGTGAACTAGGGATTGAGTTCGAGGCGGAGGTCTCGCCGGAGGGGAAGGCCGAGGTCGTTCGGAGGCTGCAGAAAGAGGGCAGGATTGTGGCGATGGCGGGCGATGGAGTGAACGATGCTCCCGCGCTGGCTGCGGCTCAGGTGGGCATCGCGATGGGAACGGGCACGGATGTTGCGATGGCTGCCGGAGGGATCACGCTGGTGAGCGGCGATCTGCGTGGGCTGGTGCGGGCGCGAAGCCTGAGCCGGAAGACGATGGGCAACATCCGGCAGAATCTCTTCTTTGCCTTCGGCTATAACGCGATTGGTGTTCCGCTGGCGGCGGGCGTGCTGTATCCGGTGTTTGGATGGTTGCTGAATCCGATGCTGGCTGCAGCGGCGATGAGTCTGAGCTCGGTGTCAGTGATTACGAATGCGTTGCGATTGCGAAGCGTCTCGCTGGAGTCAGAATAAGTTCGAATAGCAAACAAAATGGCGGAGATAGAGAATGCCCGCATCGATGAGGAGCGATGCGGGCATTCTTTTCGTAAGGGCGAGACGATTTACTTTGTGAGGCCGAGACCGGCGATGACGCCGCGCATGTAGGCGAAGCTCTTCATGACGCCGGGGAAGGGATTGTTGTCGTCGATCTCGTATTCGAGGTCAACGTTGCCCTTGTAGCCCATGGCGGCGAGGGTGCGGAAGATGGCGGGGACAGGCATGAGGCCATCGCCGACGGGGACCTGGCTCTCTTTCACCAGGCGCTGCGCGAGGTCCTTCATGTGGAGATCGAAGAGGCGTGGTCCAACCTTTTTGATGGCTTCAACGGGATCTGTACCGGTGCGCATGGTGTGTCCGACGTCGATGCAGCATCCGATGCGCGGGTCCATGTTCTTGACGACGGCGAGGACGTCGAGGGGCGAGGGCCACTGCTTGTCTTCGGTGCCGTGGTTGTGGATCGCGAGCTTGATGTTGTATTCCTTCACGAATTTTTCGACGCGCGGAAGGACCTGCCGTGTGGGTGCACCGACGATGATGGGAATGCCTGCGGCCTTGACGTACTCGAACTTGGACCGGATGTCTTCGTCGTCATCTTTGTCGAAGTAGATGGTGCCGGCCGCAGTGAGAGTGAGGCCGGCAGCGCGGTATTCCGCAGCATGCGTGGCGACCTGGTCGGCGGGCTTCATGGGCAGATGAATGTCTTTGAGATTGAGATATGGCGTCTTCAGCTGCTTCATGAATTCGATCAGCTGCGCCTGGTCGAACTTGCGGAAGGTGTAGCTGGCGATGCCGAGGCGGATGGGGGACTCCGATGCCGTCGGTGCAGCCAATGCAGTGGTGGTGGTCGACAGTGCCGCGGAGGCTGTGAGAGCGACTCCGCCACAAATCAGGCTACGGCGCGAGAGGTTTGCGTTCATGCAGGGCATAGTAGCGAGGATGTGTAGTGGTCGTCCAGTTCGAGGGACGGGAAAACGTTCCTTTCATCGGCCTATATTGGCCTTGACACCTGTAAATTCGGGATGGTAGCTTCTCGTTCGCTCTTCGAACAATACCCCGTGGCGACGTTCCAGGCAGGCTTTCCGGCGCCGGTGGCGGCACCGATTTCGGCGAACGGGATTATTCCTGTGACGATGGGATCGCTGGCGGCGCAACAGCTGTATTACGTTCCGCTGGATTACAAGAGTCCTTATGTGCACTCGTGGAACGTGGCGATTCAGCGGGCGCTAACGTACGACATGTCGATGCAGGTTGCGTATGTGGGCAACCGCGGCGTGGGAATTCCGGGCAACATCGACATCAACAATCCAACGACGTATGGCGGAGGCACGGCGTCGAAGCCGGAGTATAACTGCGTGGGCTGCCCGTCGGGCGTTCACCGCACGGCAACGACGAGCAAGATCTTCCAGGGCTTTTCGTCGAACTATCAGTCCTTACAGGTGCAGCTGAACAAGCGCTTCTCGCATGGATTCGGTTTCACCTCGGTGTTTACGTGGGGTAAGGGACTTGGCTATATCAGCGGTGCCGACGGTGGTGTGTCTTCTACACCGATCTGCTTCCCGATCCGGCGCGAGGCTGCGCTGGAGACGAGGCTGGATGCATTTCAGCTGAGCAATACGCCGCAGTTCAACAATCCGAACTCGGGCAGCGGCAATATTATCTCGGCGGCAAACTTTGGACGCATCACCGGCACGCTGGGCAGTGGTCAGGGCAGCGTGAACGGTATTGGTGGAGGACGCAGCCTGCAGGCCTCGGCCAGGATTACGTTCTAGGCCGAAAAATAGAATTAATCGCACGGCCAGCTTCTCTTAATTGGAAGCTGGCCGTATTTTTATCTGCGGGAAGAAAGGATGGGAATGATGGTTTTGACGCGACGAGGTTTTATCGGCGGAGGCATGGCCGCCGGACTGGCGATGGGTGGAGTGAATGCGTTCGGATTTGCGGCTTCGCCGTTCAGGATTGCGGTGATCACGGATGAGATCTCGCAGGACTTCGATCATGCGTGCGCGGTGGCTGCGAACGACTTCGGCATGAAGTGGGTGGAGCTGCGCGGGATGTGGAAGAAGAGCCTGCTTGCGCTGAGCGACACGGAGATTGCCGAGGCACAAAGGATTCTCGCCAAGTACAAGTTGAGCGTGACGGACATTGCGAGTCCGCTGTTCAAAGTGGACTGGCCTGGCGCTCCGAAGTCGGAGCATAGCGCGAAGAATACGCCATCGACAGATGTGATGAAGGAGCAGCAGCAGATGCTGGAGAAGAGCATCGCGCTGGCGAAGCAGTTCAAGACGAACAAGGTGCGCTGCTTTGACTTCTGGAGGATTGAGGATGTTGCGCCGTATCGCAAGGCGATCGATCAGACGCTGGCGGAGGCTGCGGCGACGTGCGGCAAGCAGGGCGTGACGCTGGTGCTGGAGAATGAGTTCGCTTGCAACACTGCGACGGGGCGTGAGGCTGCGCGGGCGTTGCAGGCGGTTCCATCGTCTTCGTTCGGGTTGAACTGGGATCCGGGCAATGCGGTGATGCGCGGCGAATTCGATGCGTATCCGGTTGCATGGAAGATGCTGCCGAAGAATCGTATCCATCACTGCCATGTAAAGAATGCGGTGAAGGGAAGCGATGGCAAGGTGGTTTGGTCGCCGGTGGGGACGGGCGTGATCGACTGGACCGGGCAGTTCCGCGATCTGGCAAAGGCAGGATATCGCGGTGCGGTGAGCCTGGAGACGCACTGGCATGGCGGCTCGTCACCGGAAGATTCGACACGAAAGAGCTGGGCGGGGATGAAGAAGGCGCTCGAAGACTCCGGGACGTTTTAGGAGGAAGTAGGACCCTGGGTGCGAGGCGCACTTCACGGAATGCCGGGCTCAGGGTAAGCTAGGAGAACAATTTCAATGCTTCGCGGTGTTCGATCCCTCTGGGATCGGAATTAAAAGGGAATCCGGTGAACACTCCGGAACTGCCCCGCAGCGGTAAGCAGGAACGAACGCTCCACGATGGCACTGGCCGCAAGGCTGGGAAGCCGGAGCAAGTAGGTAGCCTGCGAAGTCCGAAGACCTGCCGCGAAGCTTAATAAGCTCACCCGCCTCCGAGGGGAGGGAGGATGACGATAGCGCACCGTGTCTCTGCACGGGTGCGTCCGTCTCTCCGTCTCCGTGTGGCCGAACGTCAGGAGAGACGATGACATTTCCGAAGGCAGGCAATTTAGGTTTTCCCCGCATGGGAGCGAAGCGCGAGCTGAAGTTTGCGCTGGAGAGCTTCTGGAGCGGCAAGAGCAGTGAGGCCGAGTTGCGCCAGGTTGCGCGAGCTCTGCGCACGGCGCACTGGACGATGCAGCATGAAGCTGGAATCGCGACGCCGCCTTCGAATGACTTTTCGTTTTACGATCATGTGCTCGATCTGGCGGTGATGCTGGGTGCTGTACCGAAGAGATTCGGGCATCCAGGTGGCGAGGTGTCCCTGTCGACTTACTTTGCGATGGCGCGTGGCGCGGCCAACGCGACGGCGATGGAGATGACGAAGTGGCTGGACACCAACTATCACTACGTTGTGCCGGAGTTTGAGCCGGGTATGCGCTATGAGCTGCTCTCGGCGAAGGTCGTTGAGGAGTACCAGGAGGCGAAGGCGCTTGGCGTTGAGACGCGGCCTGTGCTGTTGGGGCCGGTATCGTTTGTGCTGCTGGGCAAGACGACCGATGTGAGCGTTGTGCGTGGCGATGTGCTGCGAGCAATTCTGCCGGCATACACGGAGCTGCTGAAGCGCCTGCATGACGCGGGTGCGGAGTGGGTGCAGGTGGATGAGCCCTGCCTTGTGCTCGACTTGAGCGATGAGGCGAAGACGTTGTATCGCGAGGCGTATGCGGTGTTGCGCGAGGGCGCATCGCCGAAGGTGATGCTGGCGACGTACTTTGGCGATCTGGCGGAGAACATGGATCTGGCGCTGAGCCTGGGGGCCGCAGGACTGCATATCGACCTGATACGCGCGCCCCAGCAGCTGGCTGCTCTTGCCGCGAAGCAGACGGGTGAACTGTGTGTGTCGCTGGGGCTGATCGATGGACGCAATGTGTGGCGTACGAATCTGCGTCATGCGCTGGCGGCGGTTGAGACGGCGGTGAAGGCGTTCGGCAGCGGGCGTGTACAGGTAGCGGGATCGTGCTCGCTGCTGCATGCGCCGGTCGATCTCGATTTCGAGACGAAGATGGATGCGGAGATTCGCTCATGGATGGCCTTCGCGAAGCAGAAACTGGGAGAAATCGCGGTGCTGGCGCGAGGTGTTGAAGATCGCGCGGGTATCGAGGTTGAGCTTGCGGCGAACGATGCGGTGCTGGCGACGCGCAGATCGTCGAGCAGAATTCATCGCGAGGAGGTGACGCAGCGGCTGGAGGCCGTGGAGTCGTCGATGCTGGAGCGCTACAGCCCGCATGCTGTGCGCGCGAAGTTGCAGGACGAAGAGTTGCATCTTCCGCCGCTGCCGACGACGACGATCGGATCGTTTCCGCAGACGCCTGAGGTGAGAAAGAATCGTGCCGCGTTTCGTGCGGGCAAGCTGGATGAGAAGTCGTACGAGCAGTTCCTCGAGGAAGAGATTGCTCGCTGCATTCGCTTCCAGGAGACGGCCGGACTCGACCTGCTGGTGCATGGCGAGTTTGAGCGCAACGACATGGTGGAGTACTTCGGCGAGCAGCTGGGCGGCTTCCTCTTTAGCGAGAACGGATGGGTGCAGAGCTATGGCTCGCGCTGCGTGAAGCCGCCGATCATCTTTGGCGATGTCTATCGTCCGAAGCCGATGACGGTGCGCTGGTCGACGTATGCGCAGTCGTTGACTTCTCGGCCGGTGAAGGGAATGCTGACGGGGCCGGTGACGATTCTGCAGTGGTCGTTTGTGCGTGACGATCAGCCTCGTGCTGAGACGTGCCGGCAGATTGCGCTGGCCATTCGCGACGAGGTGAGAGATCTGGAAGCAGTGGGCGTGCGCGCGATCCAGATCGACGAGCCGGCGATCCGCGAAGGACTGCCGCTGCGTCGTGCCGACTGGCCGCTGTACCTGGCGTGGAGCGTGGACGCATTCAAGCTGGCGTCTTCCGGCGTGAGCGATCGAACGCAGATTCACACGCATATGTGCTATTCGGAGTTCAACGACATCATGGACGCGATCGTGCGGATGGATGCGGACGTAATCTCCATTGAGTGCTCGCGCTCGCGAATGGAATTGCTGGAAGCCTTCGAGCGGGTGCAGTATCCGAACGGCATTGGACCCGGCGTCTATGACATTCATTCACCACGCGTGCCTGCGGAGGTCGAGATGGAAGAGCTGCTGCATCGTGCGTTGAAGGTGCTGACGCCGCGGCAGCTGTGGATCAATCCCGACTGCGGCCTGAAGACGCGCGGATGGGCCGAGGTTGGCCTGGCGTTGACGGGAATGGTTGAGACCGCGAAGCGGATGCGCCTGTCGATAGCTGTCTGAAGCAATAGCTTCTTGAATGAACAGCTTCTTGAAGCGAGGCTTCGTAAACGAGGTTGCTGAGCCCCGCGACCGTGCTGGCGCGGGAGGCAACGCTGCACCCCTGGTCACCTGGGGCCGATGTCTGCGAGGAGCAGGCATGGGCTCCAGGTTTTTGTCTTCTGCGGAGTGTTCTTCTATAACTGTGACTGAGAGTCTTGTTGTACTCCCTTCAAGCAAACTTTAATCCTCTTCACCTTCGTACAGGAGATGCACGATGAATCGTCGTTCTTTTCTCCAGGGCTCTGCTGCTCTGGCTGGATGCAGCGCTGTGGGACTAAGTGGCTGCGCCGCCAGGAAGCCTGTTTCATCGGCGGTGGCCGGTGCTCCTGGGCTGCCGCTTTATGATGCCGTGGGCCCGATTATCCCGATCCGCGCGGATGTGGATCGTATCTTCCGCATTACGGTGTGCCTGCGTCCGTTTCGTCCTGCAGGTCCAAGGCTGGAGGTGGAGCGGCTGGGAGACAAGCTCGTCGTGCACAACTACGGCCACGGCGGCAGCGGATGGTCGCTTTCGTGGGGATCGGCCGATGTCGACGGTCCGCAAGGCGCTGGAGGCGGCGAACGGCAGGAGAGAGCTGGCGGTGATCGGCTGCGGAGCCCTTGGTCTGACGGCGGCGATTACGGCGCAGCGTGCGGGCTTCAAGGTGACGATCTATGCCAAGGAGAGGCCGCCGTATGTGCGCTCTTCGCGTGCCACGGGATCGTGGACGCCGGACTCGCGCATTGCGCTGACCTCGGCGGCATCGTCGAACTTTGCCGTGGAGTGGGAGTCGATGGCGCGAACCTCGTTCTCGATGTATCAGAGCTATCTCGGTATGCCGGGCAATCCGGTGGAGTGGACGGATCGTTATACGCTTTCGAGCGGCGAGGGAAATGAAGGCCCGCATCATCGCGACGTGCATGACTGGGCCCACTATGGGGATCGCATCGCCGACCTGACACCCAGGGGGCAGGTCCTCCCCGAAGGCTCGCATCCGTTTCCGGCGAAGCATGTTGAGCGATCAGAGTCACTGACGTTCAATGTCGCGGATTATTCGCGGCAGCTGATGAATGACTTCATGATCGCTGGAGGAAAGATTGAGACGCGCGAGTTTCATTCGCCGCAGGATATGAAGTCTCTGCCGCAGCCGGTGATTATCAACTGCCCGGGCTACGGCGCGCGTCGTCTATGGTCCGATGAGAGCATCGTGCCGGTGCGCGGGCAGATCGGCTGGCTGATTCCGCAGGAGGGCGTCCACTACGGCATACAGGCGAGAGGCCTCTATGTTCTGGCGCGGCGCGACGGCATCGTGGTGCAGCCGGGGATGAGTGAAGACGAGGGCTGGGGAGATACGAACGAACAGCCCGATCGTGCAGCCGCCGTAGCCGGTGTCGAGATGCTGCAGGCTCTCTACCGTGGCATGGAGAAGACGCCAAGGCGGCGAGTGTAAATCACCCGCAAATGAAGAAAGCCCGGGAGCTTATCCCGGGCTTTCCTTTTGCCTGATGAATGAGCGTTAGAGTTCCAGTCTGGAATCGTCGATGGCGCGGCGAACATTTCCGTCGGACTTGGCGAGGCGGCGGACGGCTTCCATTTTGTCGACGTTGGCCTTGAGCATGACGACAGCGATGGGAATCGATTTGCCTGCGGACTTGATGGTGCGGATCGCCGTCTCGCGGTCGATGTCGCAGACCTTCATCAGCACGCGGATGCCGCGTTCGACGAGCTTGGCGTTCTTCATGTGCACGTTGACCATGAGGTTGTCGTACACATAGCCGAGCCGTGTCATCGCGCCGGTGGTGATCATGTTGAGCACCATCTTCTGCGCGCTGGCGGACTTCATGCGGGTGGAGCCGGAGAGGACCTCGGGGCCTACGTCGGTGACGATGGTGGTGTCGGCGACGTCAGAGAGCGGGGTGTTGAGGTTGCAGGTGACGGCTGCGGTCTTGGCGCCGCGGGCGCGGGCGTATTCGACGGCGCCGACGACATAGGGCGTGCGGCCTGAGGCCGAGACGCCGATCACGATGTCCTTGCGGGTGGGGCGGCGGCGGGCGATGTCGCGCTGTCCGAGCTCGGGCGAGTCCTCGTTGACGTCGGAGGCGGAGGCGAGCGCCTTCGGTCCACCGGCCATGATGTACTGCACCTGTGCCGGGGCGGTGGAGAAGGTCGGGGGGCACTCGGAGGCGTCGAGCGAGGCGATGCGGCCCGACGATCCTGCGCCGACATAGATCAGGCGTCCGCCGTCACGGAGCGAACGCGCGACGGTGTCGATGACGATGGCGATCTCAGGGAGCGCTTTCTTGACTGCAGCTGCAACCTTCGCATCTTCATGATTGATGATGCGTGCGATCTCGATAGCGGATTTTGTGTCGAGACCCTCGGATGCAGAGTTAGAGGTCTCAGTGACGAGTCCCTGGAACTCATCGGGGCCGTTCTGAGCGGATTTCGACGGCGGGGTCGACTCGATCATGGTGAGGGTAGCCATAGAGGTTCTACGAGAGTACTTTGTGCTGCTCCTCTTTCTGGACAATTCTAGCCCTATTCTGCATAGGATGCGTTCAGAAAGATTTTCGGTTTGATGCGGCTGAATGTTTTTAGGGTACGAGGATTCTACGCGCTATGGTCGTGCTTCGACAAAAGATAGGGACGAAAGATGGAGCTTGCTAAGATGCAGAGCATGGTCAAACACATCTTTGGCGGCGTGATGATCGCCGCGTTGCTGCTTGTTCCTGTGCTGCCTTCGTATGCCGCGGGCGGGGAGGCTGCGTCTGCACACGTAACGGATCAGGCGCTGGAATCGCAGCTACAGACGCTGGCAGCGACGCATCACGGGCATGTATCTCTCTATGCGGTGCAGTTGAACACGGGCAGGCAGGTGGCGGTGGATGCGGATCGGCCGGTGCCGACGGCATCGGTGATCAAGCTGGCGATTCTCTTTGAGGCGATGGAGCAGGTGAGGAGCGGCAAGGCGCACTGGGAAGAGAAGCTGACGCTGGCTCCCAAGGAGGCGGTGAGCGGATCAGGTGTGCTGACGTTCTTCGACACGCCGTTGACGCTCACGCTCAAGGATGTGCTGACCATGATGGTCATTGTGAGCGACAACACGGCGACGAACCTGGCGATCGACCGCTTCGGCGTGGATGCGATCAATGCCAGGATCGGCTGGCTGGGGCTGAAGGACACCCATCTTTATAAGAAGGTGATGAAGCCGGCAACAGGGCCGATGCCAGCCGATCAGCCGAAGTTCGGACTGGGAAAGACGACGGCGCGGGAGATGGCCACGATCATGGAGCGGATTGGCCTCTGCCAGCTTGCCGGGCCGGGAGAGGCTGCGGAGCCGCAGGACATGGCGATCTGCGGTGTGGCGCTGACGATGCTGCGAAACCAGTTTTATCGCAATACGATTCCGCGTTATCTGGAGGTCCTCGATACCAGCGAGGCCGGATCGGGCATCGCCAGCAAGACAGGCAGCCTGAATGCTGTGCGTAACGATGTGGCTATCGTGGCGGGCAAGGGAGGGCCGATGGTCCTTTCGATCTTCACCGACGGCAACCAGGATCAGGGCTGGACGGCGGACAATCAGGCTGAGATGATGATTGCACGGCTCGCAAAAGAGATTGTCGGCGCCTGGTCTCCTGCCGGGATTGATGGCCGTCTTCTTGTTCCAGGGCTTGGACTTACGGCGCGTTGAGTCTCCAGGGTGCGGGGTGCGTCTAACTATAGAGAGGATGTAGAGTCAGCCTGTGCAAGAAGACGAACAGATTGCCCCAGAGCCGCAAGCAGCTACACCAGAGTCATCGGTAACGGTGGTATCGCCGGCGCAGCGCCGGTTGGGACTACGGTCGTGGGGACGTGATCTGGTCATCTCGCTGGCTGTGTCGGCGTTCATCATTATCTTTCTTTACCAGCCGGTGCGGGTTGAGGGTACGAGCATGCTGCCGATGCTCGAGGATCAGGACAGGCTGTTCATCAACAAGATGGCCTACCGCGTGGGTTCAATCCATCGCGGCGATGTGGTGGTGTTCCTGTACCCGCACGATCATCAGAAGAGCTACATCAAGCGCGTGATCGCGCTGCCGGGAGACGATCTGCGGATCGACCATGGGCGAGTGTTTGTAAATGGCCATGCGTTGAAAGAGAAGTACGTGCCGCCGCGCTTTGAAGATGACCGTTCCTTGCCGGAGGCGATCGTGCCGGACCACCAGTACTTTGTGATGGGCGATCACCGCTCTATTTCAAGCGACAGCCGCGATTTTGGACCGGTGGACCGTGAACTGATCTACGGCAAGGCCGCGTTTGTGTATTGGCCGATGGAGCAGGCGGGCGTCGTTCGCTAGTCCGCTTCTTGAAGAGAGGGCGCAGCCAGAGTGCTGCGCCCTCGGTCTTTAAACGCCGGGATGCGGTGTGACGTTGGCGATGATCTGGGAGAAGCAGACCGGATCAAGCGAGGCGCCGCCGACGAGGGCGCCGTCGATGTTCTCCATGCGGGTGATTTCGGCGATGTTGTCGGGTTTAACGGAGCCGCCGTAGAGGATGCGCGTGGTAGCTGCGATCTCGGGGCCGGCTTCGCTGACCAGATGGTCGCGGATGATCTCGTGCGCATCTTCCGCCACTGCGGGCGTGGCGTTATGGCCGGAGCCGATGGCCCAGACGGGCTCGTAGGCGATGACCAGAGGGCCGAGGGCCGAGCGTTCGATGCCTTCGAGGGCGACAGAGAGTTGAAGCTTGAGCACATTCGCCGTCAGGTTACGTTCGCGCTCTTCGCTGTGTTCGCCGATGCAGACGATGGGAGTGAGGCCGTGCGCGAGCGCGGCCTTGAGCTTGAGGTTGACGCGCGCGTCGGTCTCGTTGAAGTAGCGGCGGCGCTCGGAGTGCCCGATGAGGACATGAGTGGCGCCGATGGCGGTGAGCATGGTGGGAGAGGTCTCACCGGTGTAGGCGCCTTCATCGAGCCAGTGCATGCACTGGGAGCCGACCTCGACCGATTTACCGCGCGCGGCATCAACGAGAGCGGGCAGCGAGGTCATCGAGGGAAACAGGATGACTTCGGTGGTCGCATTGGACTTGATGAGGGGGTAAAAGCTGGTGAGAAAGGCCGTCGATTCGGCCGGTGTTTTGAACATCTTCCAGTTGGCAGCGACGAGCGTTTTACGCATGGGGCATCAGTATCCCATTCCAAAGGCATATTCCGCCAGTGTGGTTTTTCTCCTCTGCGGCAGCGAGGCGCTGGCCTGTACCGCAGAGGAGGGAGGATTTGTCAGGATGCCTTGTCGGTGAGAGCGGCCACTCCGGGGAGCTCCTTGCCTTCGAGGAACTCAAGGCTGGCACCACCACCGGTGGAGATATGAGTGATTTTGCTGGCCACGCCGGACTGCTGTACGGCTGCCACGGAGTCGCCGCCGCCGACGATCGAGGTCGCGTCCTGGTTGGCGGCGACGGCTTTGGCGACGGCGTTGGTTCCCTTGGCGAAGGCGGGCATCTCGAAGACGCCCATCGGTCCATTCCAGACGATGGTGATGGCGTCGGCGATCTCCTTCTTGAAGAGCTCGACGGAGGCGGGTCCGATGTCGAGAGCCATGAGATCGGCGGGGAAGGCGCCGTCGCCGGAGAAGATCTGGGTCTTGGCATCGGGGGCGAACTTGTCGGCCAGCACGTGATCGACGGGCAGCAGGAAGGTAACGCCCTTCTTGGCGGCCTTATCGAGCGCGGCTTTGGCGATGTCGATCTTGTCGGCTTCGACCAGGGACTTGCCGGTGGTCTGGCCCTTGGCGTTGAGGAAGGTGTAGGCCATGCCGCCGCCGATGATCAGCGAGGTGACGCGGTCGAGCAGGCTGTCGATGACCTCGATCTTGTCGGAGACCTTGGCGCCGCCGATGATCGCGACGAAGGGCTTGATGGGATCGCTGACGGCCTTGCCCAGGTAGGTCAGCTCTTTTTCCATCAGCAGGCCGGCGGCTGAGACGGGTACGAAGTGCGTAACGCCTTCGGTGGAGGCGTGGGCGCGATGGGCCGAGCCGAAGGCGTCGTTGATATAGATATCGCAGAGCGAGGCGAGCTGCCTGGCGAACTCGGGATCGTTCTTCTCTTCCTCGGCGTGAAAGCGGAGATTTTCGAGCAGCAGTGGCTGACCCGGCTCGAGTCCGGCGACGAGCTCCTGCGGGATCTCACCGACACAGTCAGGCGAGAAGGCGACGTTTTCGTCATCGCCGATGACGTGATCGAGCAGCTCGCGCAGGCGGTCGACGACGGGCCGCAGGCTCATCGCGGGGACGACCTTGCCCTTGGGGCGGCCGAGGTGCGAGCAGAGGATGACGCGGGCCTTGCGGCGGAGAGCGTACTCGATGGTGGGGATGGTCTCGCGGATGCGGGTGTCGTCGGTGATACGGGGGGCGATGTCGGAGCCGTCGACTGCCAGGGGAACGTTGAAGTCAACGCGGATGAGAACACGCTTGTTCGTAAGATCGAGATCGCGGATCGACAGCTTGGACATGCAGATTCCTTTTCATCGTGGAAAGGTTGATGTTTCGCGCGTAGAGCGTCGGTTATCAGTTCCTATGATAGCGGCTGGCTCTGCGGGGTGCTGTCGCGAGCGGTAAAAACTTGGTGGAGGGAAGGGAGAGCAGGGCAATTCTGAGAGAAATCGAGCGTTATTCCGGGATGAAGGCGTCGGCCTCGATCTCGATGCGCCAGTGGGGATTGAGCAGCTGCTTGATGACGACCATGGTGGCGGCGGGACGGATGGTGGAGAAGAACTTGCCGTGGACGCGGCCGACTGTCTCCCAGTCTTCGACGTGGGTGAGAAACATGCGGGTGCGGTAGACGTGCTCGATGGAGCTTCCCGCGTTTTTCAGTGCGGTGGCGATGAGCGAGAGGCACTGATCGGCCTGCTCAGCCACATCGAGATCGTCAGCGCCGACCGGTCCGGTGCCGGAGACGTGGACGTGGTTGCCGAGACGCACGGCTCGCGAGAAGCCGATGATGGGTTCGTATGGGCTGCTGCCGGAAATGTTGGTGCGTTTCATGCGAAGAGTGTAGCTCCGCCAACGCTATGATCGACGAAGAACAACCTGAATTCTTCTACCGGAAGGAAATGCACGATGTGCTTTTCGGCTGCGGCGAACTTTGTGGGCAGTGGTGTGCTGGCGACGCTGGGTGTGGCAACGCTGACGCGGGTGAAGCATAAGAGGGAGCTGCTCTTCGCCTCGCTTCCAACGCTGTTTGCGGTGCATCAGTTTATCGAGGGATTTGTCTGGCTGGGGCTGGACGGCGATCTTTCTCCGAGTATCACGCACAAGATGGCTGCGGCGTTTGTGTTATATGCGCAGGGGCTGCTTCCTTTCCTGATCCCGCTCAGCGTGCTGTTGTTTGAGCCAAATGTGAAGAGCAGAAGACGCATGCTGCCGTTTCTTCTCGTGGGAACGGGAACGACGCTCTACATGCTCTGGGCGCTGATCGCCTACCCCTTACAGGTTTACGTCCAGAACAACAGCATCGTGTACATCAACGATGGAACCAACAACACCGTGCTGGCTGCGCTGTACGTGATCTCGACGTGCGGCACGCTCTTCTTTTCGAAGGTGCGCGACATGGTGATCTTCGGAGCGGCGAACCTGGCCATTCTGCTGGCAGTGATGGCCGTGAAGCGCTACGCCTTCACCTCACTGTGGTGCGCGTACGCCGCGGTAGCAAGCGTGATTATTCTCGCTTATTTCTGGCGCAGCTATCTGCGCCGTCCGTTTCCCTACAGCAACGCCATCCTGGGCTAAAAGGACATCCGGGGTTAAAAGAATGAAGGCCGGACACTCTTGCGGTGTCCGGCCTTCGAATGCTCTGTGTCGCGCTTTAGAGACCCTTCTGCTCGAGGAAGAGGATGAGGTCCTTGACGCGGTTGGAGTAGCCCCACTCGTTGTCGTACCAGCTGATGATCTTCGCGGACGAGCCGAGGACCTTGGTCAGCTTGGAGTCGAAGATGGAGGAGTGCGGGTTGCCGCGGAAGTCGGTCGAGACGAGCTCCTCTTCGGTGTAGGCGAGGATGCCCTTCATGGGGCCTTCTGCAGCAGCCTTGATGGCGGCGTTGATGCTCTCGACGGAGATGGGCTTCTCGGAGGTGAAGGTGAGGTCGACGACCGAGACCGTGGGGGTCGGGACGCGGATGGAGAAGCCGTCCAGCTTGCCGGCCATCTCGGGGATGACGAGCTTGAGGGCCTTGGCGGCGCCGGTCGAGGTCGGAATCATGGAGAGAGCGGCGGCGCGGGCACGGCGCAGGTCCTTGTGCGGAGCGTCGAGCACGACCTGGTCGTTGGTGTAGCTGTGGATCGTGTTCATCAGGCCGCTGACGATGCCGAAGGTATCGTGCAGCACTTTGACGACGGGCGCGAGGCAGTTGGTCGTGCAACTCGCGTTGGAGATGACGTTGTGCTTGGCGGCGTCGTACTTGCCCTCGTTGACGCCGAGGACGATGGTGATGTCCTCATTGCTGGCCGGGGCCGAGATGATGACCTTCTTGACGGTCGAGCCGAGGTGAGCCTTGGCCTTCTCAGCGTCGGTGAAGAAACCGGTCGATTCGACGACGACCTGCGCTCCGACGGAGGCCCAGTCCAACTTGGAGGGGTCGCGCTCGGCGAAGACCTTGATCTTCTTGCCGTCGACGATGACGCCGTCCGCGTCCGCGGAGATCTCGTGCGGCAGGTTGCCGAGGATGGAGTCGTACTTGAGCAGGTGGGCGAGCGTGGCCGGCGTGGTCAGGTCGTTGACGGCGACAAACTCGATATCGGGGTTTCCGAGAGCGCTGCGGAAGACGTTGCGTCCGATGCGGCCGAAGCCGTTGATTCCTACCTTTACAGCCATGATTACCGTTGCTCCTGTCGATAAATAATGCGTTTTAAAGATTGTAGACCCGCAGCCGTGGATGGGTGCGAGCGGCCAAGGTGGAATCTACCACAACCACCCGCGGCATTTTATTGGCGGCAAAGAATGGTCGTGGATGGGCCGAACTGGTTGGACCGATTTGCGGGGGGCTTTCGGCCTGTGTTACAAAGCGAGTCATGCGCGATCTGCGCGAATGGATAAGCGAAAAGATGAGACGACGCCCAAGACGTGGACCGAATGACTCGGAGTCCACGGGCAAGAGCGGGCAGGAATTGCCCCAAAACCAACCGGCACCCCTGAGGCCGTCGTATCCGGAACCAGTTCCGGAGGCCCAGAATGTTGCCGAAGAACCAGTCACCCTACCGGTCGAAGTGACGGCCCCGGTTGAGACGACGCAGGGTGCGGTGATCGCCGCGCCGGAGACGCCGGAGCAGAAGGTTGTGCTTGAGACGCAACCGGAGTCTCTGGGAACCCCCCCTGTGGAGCAGGCTGCGGCCAAGTCTCCTAAGGGCTTCGTCGTGCTGACAATCGGCCTTCCGGGCTCGGGCAAGACGACCTGGTACAAACGCCGCGGCGTAACCCCGCTTTCGAGCGACCTGCTGCGCACGATCCTGTTCGACGACATCACCGAGCAGCGTTACCAGGGTCTGGTGTTTTCGACGCTGCGCAGCCTGCTGCGCGCGCGCCTGATCGCCAAGATGCCCTGGAACTATGTGGATGCGACGAACCTGTCGCCGCATGAGCGCCGCCAGTGGATCCGCATGGCCAAGAGCTTCGGCTACGAGGTGCAGGCGGTCTTCTTCGACGTGCCTCTGGCCGTGTGCATGGATCGCAATCGCAAGCGCGATCGCGCCGTGACCGACGAGGTGATGCAGAAGATGGCCGACCGCCTGAAGCCGCCGAGCTTCAAGGAAGGCTTTGAGAAGATCACGATCGTTCGCGTGAAGGGACAGGCAGGCGCTGCGGCTCCTGTTGCTGCCGAGGCGGGTGCGGGCGATGAACAGCATGGTGCGGAGTCCGACCCGGAGGCTGCGCAGTAATGCTGCTGCGCAGTTAACGCTGCTGCGCAGTTCGCAGCGTACGCGGTAAGCTAGACGACATGCCCACGGTTGGCGTTGAGTTCGCGAAGGTGAGCTATACGCCGGCAGGTGGGCATCTTGTTTTGCGCGATGTCTCCCTTGCTCTTGAGGCCGGAACGACAACGGCGCTGCTGGGGCGAAGCGGTTCAGGCAAGACGACGCTGCTGCGTACCGTGAATGCCCTGGTGCAGCCGACCTCGGGCGAGGTCATCGTGCATGGGCGGCAGGTGAGCGGCGTGACCGATGAGGCCGAGCTGATCGCGTTGCGGCGCGGCATCGGCTACGTCATCCAGGAGACCGGCCTCTTTCCTCATATGACGATCGAGACGCAACGCCGCACTGGGGCTGGAGATTGCCGGACGCACCCCTGCCGAGGCGCAGGCACGTGCGCTGGAGGTTCTGCATCTGGCGGGTCTGGATGCCGAGGTGCTGAGAGGGCGTTATCCGTGGCAGCTCTCCGGTGGCCAGCGGCAGCGTGTGGGGCTGGCGCGTGCGCTGGCTCTCGATCCGGCCGTGCTGCTGATGGATGAGCCCTTCGGTGCGCTGGACCCGCTGACGCGCGCCGAGATGCAGACGATGCTCAAGGGACTGCTCGGAAAGATGAACAAGACGGTGCTGGTGGTGACGCACGATCTTGAAGAGGCGCTGTATCTCGCTGACAGGGTTCTGTTCGTCGCGGATGGCGAGGTGGTCGCCGATCTGCCTGCGTCGCAGGTTCTGCAATCGAAGCAGCCGCAGGTAATGGAGTACGTTCAGGCTGTTCGCCGCACGGAGGCACGCTGATGGGAGTGCTGGCGCAGCATGGCGATGAGATCGCGAGGCTGACCTTTGAACATCTTTGGCTCACGCTGAGCGCGATGCTGTTTGCAGCCGCCATCGGACTGCCCTTGGGCGTGATGCTGACGCGCAGGCCGCGCTGGGCAGGGCCGGTGATCGGCTTTGCCAACGTGGTGCAGACGGTGCCGAGCCTGGCGTTCTTCGGTCTGCTGCTGCCGGTGCCGTGGCTCGGCGAGAACGCGGCGCGGCTGGCGATCGTGGCGCTTACCGGATACGCTCTGCTGCCGATTCTGCGTAACACCTACACGGGCATTCGCAGTGTCGACCCGCAGCTGGTGGATGTTGCGCGCGCGATGGGGATGACGAACCGGCAGCGGCTCTTCAAAGTCGAGCTGCCGATGGCGGCGAGCGTGATCCTTGCCGGTCTGCGCACGGCGACGGTGACCTGCGTCGGTGTTGCGACGATTGCGGCGGCGATTGGTGCAGGTGGACTGGGCGAACTGATCTTTCGCGGCGTCGCCAGCGTCGATAACGGCCTTGTGCTGGCGGGCGCGATTCCCGCGGCGCTGCTGGCGCTGCTGGCGGATGCTCTGCTGGGGCTGCTGGAGAAGAAGATGACGGTGCGACCGGCATGAGCATGCGCATGCGCTGGTTTCGCTGCGCTGCTTTTGTATCGGTGGCGCTTCTTCTGGGCGTGACGGCGTGTGCTCCTCCGCGATCGTCGCGCATCACCATCGGCGCGAAGAACTTTACCGAGCAGGTGGTGCTGGGCGAGCTGCTGGCGCAGGAGATCGAGGCCGTCACTGGCCAGCCGGTGGCGCGGCGGTTTTACCTGGCGGGCAGCTACATCTGCCACCAGGCGCTGATCAGCGGCCGCATCGACGCCTATGTGGAGTACACAGGCACCGCGTTGACTGCGATCCTGAAGCAGCCTCTGCCGCCGGTGGGGCAGCGTGAAGAGGCGCGTGTGTTTGAGACTGTGGGCAAGCTTTACGAGCAGCGCTACAAAGTTCGTGTCGAGCCGGGGCTGGGATTTGAAGACACCTTCGCGATGGTGGTGCGGGGCGACGATGCGAGGCGCATGGGGATGAAGACCATCTCGGATGCGGTTCCGCATGCATCGACGATGCGACTTGGCGTGGGGTATGAGTTCGAGGAGCGTCCGGACGGTCTGCGCGGCCTTGAGGCTGCCTATGGGCTGAAGTTCGATGGCAATCCACGGCTGATGGACCTTGGCCTGCTCTATCGCGCTTTATCGAACGACCAAGTGGATATGGTGGCGGGGAACTCGACGGACGGGCCGATCCGCACGCTGGGCTTTGTTGCGCTGGAGGACGATAAGCATTACTTTCCACCGTACGAGGCGGTTCCGCTGGTGCGTGAGGATTCGCTGGTGCGTCACCCAGGCATGCAGCAGGCGATGGATAAGCTGCGTGGTGTGCTGACGGCTGACGAGGTGCGCGGCATGAATAGCGCCGTCGACGGCGAGCACAAGGATGTTGCCGAGGTTGTGCGCGCCTTTCGGGCCAGCAAGGGTCTCTAATAGCGATGATCTCTGCTAGAGGTCATCTTCCGGACGCGATCCTTGCGTCGAAGAAAGCAGGAGGTTGTTCTTATGTCGGAGAAGGTGGAGCCGTGGCTGCGCGGCACGTTGACGGAGGTGGATGCGGTGCGGCGTGGAGTGCTGCATGCGCTGGAGCTGGCGGCGGAGGATATGGCGCGGTGGTGCGATCCGCTGAACGGCGTCGAGATGGAGGAGCGTCCGCTGGGCCTGCCGTCGGTGGGGTTCCAGGTACGGCATATCGCACGTTCGCTGGATCGCCTGTTGACCTATGCCGAGGGGGCGGCTTTGAGCGAGCGGCAGCTGAAGGCGCTGAAGGATGAGGAGAGTCACGTTGACCGTGAGGCGACGCTGATGGAGTTTGCCGAGGCGATCGAGGTCTCCATCAGGCGAGTGCGAGCCTTCGCAGCAAAAGACTATGCCGAGCCGCGGTTTGTGGGGAGAAAGAAGCTGCCGACGAGCCTGGGAGGTCTGCTGGTGCACATCGCCGATCACACTCAGCGTCATGTAGGGCAGGCGATCACGACTGCCAAGGTCGTGATCGCCTTACGGACAGAGTAGGCTTACCTGCGGTTGAGCAGACCGCCGAGCGTATTGGTCAGCGAGTTGGTGCCGTTCTTCTTGGCGGCTGCTGCGGGGTTGCTGGTGAGGCCCTTGGTTCCGTTGGCCATCGCTCCGCTGAGATTGGGTGCGAAGGTCGGGTTGGAGGTGGTTCCTCCGATGGCGACGGGCACACCGTTGCGCAGGGCGCTCGTAGCGAGTCCACCGATGCTGCCGGCTGCGCCTCCGCTGGGAATCATACCCATCAGGGTTCCGGCGATGCCGCCTGCGGCCGAACCGCCGCTGCTGCCGCCGAGGATGCCGGTCAGCTTAAGGATCAGGTTGTAGTTGAGCGCTCCGGCTGCGGAGACTGTGCCTGCGCCCGTCGCCGTGCCCAGGGCCGGCATGTTGAGCGCGAGGTTGTCAGTGCGAACATTGCCGCCGTTGACGTTGATGTTGGTGCTCAACGAGCGGATGGCCGTGGTGGAACCCGTCTTTGCGCCGGTCAGCGATGTGAGTGCCGACAGCTTGGAGCCGAGATCGAAGTTGGCGAGATTGGTGTTGTCGAGGCGGATCGGCCCGCTGATGATGGGGGCAGCGGTGGAGCCGGTGACGGCGAGGTTGGTCGTCAGGGTTCCGCCCTGCAGCTTCGATCCCGTGGGAAGATGCACGCCGACGGAGGGAAGAAAGGCCTGAAGCTCGTCGATGGAGACCGACTGGCTGTTGACCTTCAGGTTGATGGCCGTGGTCGGGCCGCTGGTCTGGTAGGTTCCGGCAACGTTGATGACGGCTTTGCCGATGGCGATTGCCGCCGAAGTGACCTGTCCGGTTAGTGTCTGCATGTTCTGCACGACCGTCATCTTGACGTTGACGGGCATCTGCGAGGGCGAGCCGTTGGCCGCGACCTGCAGATTGGTGGCGTTGGCGGAGATGTTGGCGTTGAGATTGGTTCCGTCGGAGAGCGCGTTGACGTCGGCGTTGGCGATGCCCTTGATTCCGGCGTCAGGCGCGACGATGCCGCTGGAGGCGAGGTCGAGGTGCGTCAGGACAGCGTGGGTCTTGAAGGGAGTCGCTGCGACGCTTTGCTGGTTGATCGGGCCGGCGTTTCCGTCAGCCGTCACCGAGCCGCCTCCGGGGATCTGCGCGCTGGCCTTGAAGGGCGAAGAGGCGGTGGGCGAGACGCCGGTAATCTCGGCATTGAGCTGCTGGTAGACGCCGGGCGTCTTCTGGCCGGGGGAGGACAGCGTCAGGGAGCCGTTCTTGATCTGCAGATGGTCGGCCGAGAAGGTGCTCATCATGTTGTTGGCGTCGGGCGCATTGGCCTTGGCCGGTGCCGCCGCGGGCTTGTTGTCGCGAACGATGGCGAGCTTGGGGGTATCGACGACGAGGTCGTTGACGTGCAGCAGTTGGCCGTTCCAGGTGGCCGTCAGATTGACGGCGTCGATGAGCCCGGTGATGCCGGAGGAAGCCTCGACGAAGCCTGCAGCGGCCGGATCGAGATGCTTAACCTCAAGCTTGGCCGAGAAGGGGGTGAGCGAGGCGTCCTTCTGGTTGATCGGGCCGGCGTTTCCGGCGATGGTGACCTGTCCGTCGCCGGGCAGGTGCGCGGAGGCGTTGTAGGGAAACTGCTTGTCGAAGGTGAAGTTCTTCGCTTCGAGATTGAGCTGGTCGTAGGTGCGCGTTGGAATCGCAGGATCGCCCGGCGCGGGCTGCGCGGAGACGTTGAGCGTGCCGTTGGTGACAGCGACTTTGGCGATATTGACGGCTGGCGTCGCCTCGCCGCTCTTGGCCGGAGCGCTCGGCTTGGCGCCTCCGATGGTGGAGTAGTTCCAGGTGCCGTCGGCATGGCGAATCAGGTTGATCTTCGGCGTGTCGATCGCGAAGCCGGTGATGTTGACCGTCTTGCTGAGAATCAGCGGCAGCATCTCGACGCCGATCTTGACGGACTTGGCCTGGAGAAACGGCTGGCTGCTGTAGGCGGGATCGTCGGCCACCTGGGCGTTCTCGGCGACCAGGCTACCGGACCAGACGGAGAGGTCGAGCTTGCCCAGCGTGGTCTTACGGCCGAGGGAGGTCGTGATCTCCTGCTCGATACGGGTGCGGAAGTTGTCCGCGTTCAGGAACATGGGAATCGCCGTAACGATGATGACAATGAGCGCAAGGATGCTGCCGAGGACGATCAGAAGAGTTTTGTGACGCGCTGCCATAATTGCCCTTTCTTGTCGTGGTGCCAGCTGCTTCTGTCTGCGATGCAGATTTTTGGGATGGCGATGACCGGGAGCTAAAGAAGACAGGGGCCCTAAACCGCAATGGCTTGATGGCATGTTACTGAGTGATAGGGGATAAGAGCAATTCGGCGGAACGCAGGGAAGGCGGCTAGCTGACCAGATGGCCCATCTTTTCGCGCTTGGTCTGCAGATAGCGCTCGTTGGTGGGCTCTGACGGAACCTCTGCCGAGATGCGCTCCGTGACCCGGATGCCTGCCAGCTCCAGGGCCTCGACCTTGGCCGGATTGTTGGTGATCAGCCGGACAGCGTGGACGTTGAGCTGCTTGAGGACCTCGGCGGGAAGCTCGAACTCGCGGCAGTCGGCCTTATAGCCGAGTTCAAGGTTGGCTTCGATGGTGTCCATTCCCTGATCCTGAAGCTCGTAGGCCTTCAGTTTAGCCATCAGGCCGATACCACGGCCTTCCTGCTGCTCGTAGAGCAGGATACCTGCACCAGCCTCGGTGATCGTGGCAAGGGCCAGCTCCAGCTGCTGGCGGCAGTCGCAGCGCAGCGAGTGGAAGACATCGCCTGTAAGGCACTGAGAATGGATACGCACAATGGGGGGCGCCGAGTGGATATCGCCCATGACGAGCGCCACGGCCCCTTCGATCCGCTTGGACGGCGCCGGGATGTCGTCGTTACAGGGCTGCGGGTTCTCCACGATGCCCTCGAAGCCGAGGATACGAAACTGACCCCAGCGGGTGGGGAAGTCGGCATCGGCGACCTTGGTGACAGAGGAGAACGGCATCGTCTTCTGATTATACGTTTTTGTGCTCACCTTGATTGGATTCTCCCGGGCGCGGGAGCGATGCAAATCCGGCTTCTGTGCCGGAGAGGTAAAGTAGGGATGTGCCGCACATCTCCCCATCTTTGATCCTGATCACTCTGCTGGTGAAGCTGGGCGTGGCGGCGGCGACGTCAAGCTCGCTGGCCCGGTCGAAGGTCTTCAAGAGGGTGCTGCTGGCCGAGAGACGGACTCCCCGGGAGGTCGCCGAGCTGGTGGCGATGATCTGCGTCCCCCTGGTTCTGGGCGTGCTGGCTCGCGTGAAGGTGCCCAACTTTCTGGCCGCCGATCTCTCCTTTGAGACCTGCATGCTGCTGGGGCTGATGGTAGGCCCGCTGGGAGCGATGGCGGGTGGTGTTGCCATGGCGTTGCCCGCGGTCCTGCACCAGGAGTACTGGGCGCTGCCGGTGAACCTTGCCGTGGCTGCGGTCGCGGGATCGTTTGCGAAGTTTGTCGACCGCGAGGAGGTCTGGTCGTTCTCCCCGATGATCGACCTCAGCATCTATCGGTGGGTCACGCGCAATCTGCGCCGCCCGCATCTTGACCGGCAGGTCCTGCTGCTGGTGCTGATTGCGGGGCTGCAGCTGTGCCTGAGCCTGCTGGCGCATCTTTACCCGAGACGGTACTTTTCGCTTTACTCCAGCGAGTGGTGGGTGGAGCTGCTGATCTGCGCCAATGCGCCGATTGTGGTCGGCATCCCGCTGAAGATCTGGAACGCCATCCGGGTGGAGCGAAAATTGGAGGAGCAGGGACGGCTGCTTCTGGAGGCTCGTCTCGACGCGTTGCAGCGGCAGATCAATCCGCACTTTCTCTTCAACACGCTCAATTCGATCACCTCGCTGGTTCGTATGCAGCCGGAGCTGGCGCGAGAGATGATCGTCAAGCTGGCGAATATTCTTCGCGTGCTGCTGAAGGACCGCGAGGCCTTCGTGCCGCTCCGCGATGAGCTGGCGTTTACGGACGATTATCTCGACATCGAGGTCGTGCGTTTCGGCGAGAAGCTGAAGGTGGTCAAGGAGATTGCACCGGAGACGCTGGATATCCAGGTTCCCGGCATGCTTCTGCAGCCGCTGATTGAGAACAGCATCAAGCATGGGCTGGAGCCCCGCATCAGCGGGGGCACTGTAACTCTGCGCAGCCGCGTGACCGATGACGGCATGCTGGTGATCGACGTGGAGGACGACGGCGTCGGCATCCCCGTGGAGCGCGACGACAGCTCGCTGCTTAAGGGGCCGGGCTCAGGCACGGGCATCGGCATGCGCAATGTGCGGGAGCGCATGGAGGTGCAATATGGCAAGCTGGGCAGCATCGAGATCAACAGCCGCCCGGGCCGCGGCACCAAGGTGACCCTGCGCATGCCGGTGCTGGAAGCCGGCGCCGTCGACTGGACGGAGAATGGGCGCGAGGTGCTCGAGGCAGCTTCGCACGTGGTCAGCGACATGATGCGCCGTGTCGATCCGGACGGACGCCTGAGTCAGGCGTTGCGTTCGAGCACGCGGCGGTAATAGTCCTCGTACCTGGGAATGATGCTTTCGGTCGAGAAACGCTCCACTGCAGTGCGGCGGGAGGCTTCGGACATGGCAGCGAGCCGTGCCGGGTCGTTGAGCAGCGCGATGGCGCCTGCGGCCATACTTTCGACATCGCCGATCTCGTACAGCAGGCCGCTCTCTTCGTGATCGATCAGCTCAGGCACGCCGCCGACGCGCGTAGCGATCGCGGGTACGCTGCACGACATGGCTTCGAGCGCGGCCAGGCCGAAGGATTCCATCTGGCTGGGCATCAGCATCAGGTCGGCCAGCGGCAGCAGCTCGTGTACGTCATCCTGCTTGCCGAGGAAGTGGATGCGGTCCTGTACGCCATGGCGCAGCGCCAGGTGCTCGGCGGCGCTGCGGTCGGGGCCATCTCCGATCAGCATGAGCCGTGCGGGCATGGAGCGTGCGACGCGGGCAAAGACCTCAATGACGTCGAGCACACGCTTGACCGGGCGGAAGTTCGATAGATGCACCAACAGTTTTTCGTCGTCGTTGGCAAAGCGGGGGCGCATCTCGGCGACCAGCTCAGGACGGCGCACGTAGAGATCGCAATTGACGAAGTTGCGGATGACCTCGATCTCGCCGTCGATGCCGAAGGCCTCGCGGGTGCGCTCGGCGAGATGCGCGGAGATGGCCGTAACACCGTGCGATTGCTGAATGCCGAAGCGGGTGATCGGCAGGTACGAGGGGTCGAGCCCGACGAGCGTGATGTCGGTGCCGTGCAGCGTCGTGATGAAGGGAAGGTTCCTGCGGCGTGAGCCCATGGAGTTGCTGGCGATCATCTGGCTGGCGAGCAGGGCGCTGACCGAGTGCGGAATGGCGTAATGAACATGCAGCAGGTCGAGGGAATAGAAGTCTGCGACCTCGGCCATGCGCGTCGCGAGTGCAAGATCGTAGGGCGGGTACTCGAAGAGGGGATAGGTCGCGACCGAGACCTCGTGGAAGTGGATGTTTGTCTCGCGGCCGTTGAGACGGAAGGGTTGCGACGAGGTGATGAAGTGAACCTGGTGGCCGCGTGAGGCGAGTTCGATGCCCAGCTCGGTGGCGACGACGCCGGAGCCTCCGTAGGTTGGGTAGCAGGTGATGCCGATCTTCATGATGGCGGTTCCTAAACGTGCGCGGGCGCGATGGCGCCGAAGTGGATGAGCTCGGGAGCGTTTGGCCGCGCGAGCGCTGCTGGTATCGCTGTGATCAGTGCCTGCATCTCGATCTCGCGATGTGTGCGAAGACGCGTGGTGATGCGGTCGAGGTCGCTGTCGTTGTATCCAGGATGGCAGACGAGCTCATAGGTTCCCTGCGCGGGCAGGGCCTCCAATAGTTCGGTGAGGGTGATGGCGTTCAGGTTGCCGGTGGCGGAGACGCCGATGGTGCCTCCCGTGGATGAGACGATGCCGCAGCCGATCTGCCGCTGGTGCTGAAAGCTGGGGCGAAGACGGTTGAGCAGGCGAATCTGCATGCGGCGCTTGAAGTCGGCGTGCGCGAGATGCTGCGTGAATGCTGGCTCGAACGGATTGCGGATCGCCGTGATCGACTCCTGTTCGAGGACGTGCAGCAAGGGCCGGGCCACGCGGGGAAAGAGATGCGAGTGCTTGTGCGTATCGACATGCGTGATGGAGATGCCGGCTCCCCGGATCTTGCGGATCTGCGCCTGCACCTCGTGCTCGATCTCCTCTTCGCGGATGTGTCCGCGCAGCAGCGCCTGCACGAAGTCGATCAGCGACGGACGAAAGGTCTTGCGGTCCGGGCCGAGCAGCGTGGGAATCTCTTCCGGGGGGAGGCCGGGGTTCCGTCGGTGAGGACGATGTGGCAGCCCACGCCCAGCGTCGGGTTGGCATGGGCCAGAGCGACGGCATCCTCGAAGGCGGTTCCGGTGGCCATCAGTGTGGCAGAGGTGAGGACGCCGGCCTGATGCAACTCTACGATGGAGCGGTTGACTCCGCGTGTCAGGCCAAAATCGTCTGCGTTGATGATGAGGCGGGAAGGCATGAGGGGCTTTCAGGTGGGGATAGCACTACTTTATCAGTTTGGATGCAGAGGATGGCATGCCCGGAAGCTTCATCCGGAGGTGCTGGGAGCAGGTGTTTCGATGGTCATCTGCTTCTGTTGCTTGGCGCGGCGAACCTCGCGCAGGGCGACCAGCAGCATACCGGTGAACGTAAAGATGACAAGGGCGACGGCGTGTATCCCGTGCAGTTGATCGATCTCTCCGTAGAGCAGCGCGAGGCCTCCGAAGACGAAGAAGACGTGGGCGCAGAAGACCTCGAGCGAAGCCTTGCCCAGTGTCAGCAGCGGCTCGACCAGCACGATGCGCGAGACCAGTCTGCGGCTCCAGTAAAGGACGCAGGCAAAGGCAAACAGGTTGATGAGGCGCAACGGGCCGATCTGCCACTTGTCGAGTTGCAGGCCAAAGTACTGCTGGTTCATCCAGCCCAGCCAGTTGTGTCGGACGGCGATGAAGAAGGCGCACACGGCGGCGCAGATGGGATAGGCCACACGCGGCAGACTGCGAAAGGGGATCTCCCCGTGCGCGGAGGTGGCGCCGACCCACAGGCCGGCGATCCAGACGATCTGCCAGGCAAAGAGGTTGAAGGCGCCGGTCTCCTGTAGAGGAATGTGCAGCCCGGTGACGGCAACGACGATGTTGTGAACCCAGGCACGCAGGCCGAATTGTGCCAGCAGCCAGATCAGGCCGCTGACGGCAAGGATCGGCTTCCAGGTCCAGCGTTTGGCGATCAGCAGCAGGGATGGCGTCACCAGCATGAAGGTGACGTACATGGGCAGAATGTCGAGCAGAGGAGGGCAGTAGATCAGCAGCAATGAGCCCACGATGGCCGTTCCCGGATGGGCGAGATAGAAGTTGAGCAGGTTGACCAGAGCCGGCCGGTGCGTATGCGCCGCAACTGCAGCCACAATGGTGAAAGCAAACAGGAGCATCAGCAGGTGATAGCCGTAGATTCGCAGACTGCGCTTCCAAAGCTTGGCCTTCATCTTGTCTTCGTCATCCTCGGCCACGCGCACATAGAGATGGGCCACCAGGAGACCGGAGAGAAAGACGAAGCCTTCGGCGGACGAGATATACCCGAAGGGCTGATTCACGAAGTCGCTGAGGTGCGTGGGCAGGTGGGTGAGCGTCATCCAGATCAGGAAGAGGCCACGCAGGGCGTCGAGCTCAGGGCGCCGACGGGAGCGCCCGAGGTGAAGTACGGAGATGGAGCGCTGCTCGAACGCGTTCGTCACCGGGGTCAGCTCCTGCTTATAAGACGCCAGATCGCGCCCGGGGTTGCGGTCAAATAGGATTCAAACTCAGGCAAAGCAGAGAGTCCGCGGCGAAATGACAAAGCCCCGCCAGGCGATGGCAGGGCTCCAAAAACTCAGCGGCGGAATACCGCGTCAACGTGGTCTACAGGTAGGGACGGAAGAACAGCAGCAGGCTGACGAAGCTCAGACCGAACAAGATGACAAAGACCTGCCAGTAGCTGTCAATAAAGGACTGTTCGTGCTCTGCACTCATCGCGAAACCTCTCCTGAATCTTAAATTATCCAGCGAAATGGTGGGCAGAGAGGGATTCGAACCCCCGACATCCTGCTTGTAAGGCAGGCGCTCTAACCAGCTGAGCTATCCGCCCACTCCGTTGGGCTGTACCTCTACCAGTGTATGGGAGCGGAGGCGCTGACGCAATCGGGTAAGCATTTCTGCGTGCTGCAATTGTCAAACGGCAAAGACGCGCATATCGTCATCCCTTGGTGTAGCAGGTAAGCACGGAAGGGGAAACGAGAGCATGGGAATTCGGTTGCATTTTTGGGGCGCCGCGCAGACGGTGACTGGCTCGTCGCATCATCTGGAGTGTGCAGGACAAAACATTTTGCTGGATTGTGGACTTTACCAGGGCAAGCGCCAGGAGGCGCAGGAGATCAACCGGCATCTCGCGCTTGATGCAGCGCAGCTGGCAGGGCAGGGCCCGGATGCTCTGCAGGCCGTCGTGCTCTCGCATGCGCACATCGACCATAGCGGCAACCTGGCCTCGCTGGCGAAGCAGGGCTATCGCGGGCCGATCTTCGCCACGCCATCCACCATCGACCTCTGCCATCCCATGCTCAAGGACAGCGCGCATATCCAGGAAGGCGACGCCGAGTTCATGAACCGTCGCCGCGGGAAGCGCCGCCAGATCGGTGCGCCCGAGGGGGCTGCTCCGGTCCAGCCTCTCTACACGGAGGAGAACGCGGAGCAGGTGCTGCAACTGTTCAAGCAGTTGAAGCTGCACGAGCCGATGACGCTGCCCGGCTCCTCGGCCGATGCAGGGTTCTCCGTTTCATTGAGCAACGCCGGACACATGCTTGGTTCCACCTGCGTCCTGCTTGAGGCGAAGGAGAATGGCCAGAAGACAAGGCTGCTCTTCTCGGGCGATGTGGGGCGCAAGAATCTGCCGATCATCCAGGACCCCGACCCGGCGCCAGCGGCAGACTATCTCATCATGGAGAGCACCTATGGCAATCGGCTGCATCAGCCGATCGGCCCGGTAAAGCAGAAGCTGGCAGGCCTGGTGCGGCGGGTTGCCGCACGTGGCGGCAAGATCATCGTTCCGGCCTTCGCTGTGGAGCGCACGCAGCAGCTTGTGATGCTGCTGCATCAGCTGATCGACGAGAAGCTGATTCCGGATATTCCGATGTTCGTGGACAGTCCGCTTGCCACCAACGTCACCGAGGTCTTCCGCCAGCACACCGAAGACTGGGACCAGGAGATTGCGGCGTTCAGCAAGACCGCGAGCGATCCCTTTGGCTGGAACCGGCTGAAATATACGAAGACAGTGCAGGAGAGTAAGGCGCTCAACGATCTGCATGTGCCGTTCCTGGTGATGTCGGCCTCGGGGATGTGCGAGGCAGGACGCATCCTGCATCATCTGAAGAACGGCATCGAAGACCCGCGCAACCTGATCCTCATCACCGGCTATCAGGCCGCGAACACGCTGGGCCGGAAGCTGGTGGAGCGCCAGCCGGAGGTCAACATCTTCGGCGAACCGAAGCGCGTGCGGGCCGAGGTGGATTCCATCGGAGAACTCAGCGGCCACGCCGATCAGCACGAGCTGCTCAGCTGGATGGAGCCTGCGGTGAAGACGCTTAAGAAGGTCTTCCTGGTGCACGGGGAACCCCTGGCGCAGGCCGCGCTGAAAGAGGAGATCGAGAAGAGCTACGGCCTTGAGGTGGTCTGTCCGCGCAGGGGAGAGCGATTCGAGGTTAGCTAGCGTCTAGGGGGCGGTGGCCGGTGTCAGCGGCAGAAAGCGCGACGAAGGATAACCCTTGACGCGCAGTTGCAGGCACCGCCAGGCCTCTGCCGAATAGAGCACCACCTTGTGATGAATGCCGTACTCCGACGGCCACAGCGAGGCGTGTGTCCTCCAATCGATGGAGAGCGCAGGCTGGCGAGTGTTCAACGCATTCATGATCAGCGCCGTCCTTCCGAGGTGGTAGGGAGAGCTGACGATCTCGGCCGAGGACCAGCCATGCTGATGCATGATGGTCGTCGAGTAGTACATGTTCTGGACGGTGTTCTGGGCCTGGTCTTCTTCGATGACGTCGCTTGCGGGGACGCCCTGCGATTCAGCCAGCATGGCCATCGTGTGTGCTTCGACGAGCTGGTTGTGTGCGGCACCGCCGGTCATGATGAGCCGAGGAGCCACGCCTGCCTTATACTCGCGCACACCTTCGAGCACTCGCTCGCGCTGTTCCGGTGAAGGTGTGCCATCGAGCTTCGATGGTGTGCCGAGGACGACGATAGCGTCGAAGTGGGTTGCGACAGCGTTGTGTGTCGGCAGCGTGATGTAGTTGCCGTAGACGACCAGCGCGACGACGACAACGGCGGTCAATATCCAGAAGGTGATCCATCCCAGGAGTTTCACGCCGTTAGGGTAGCAGAGCCTCGGGCGTACCTGGGATCAAGAATGCGATGGACCTCTCCCAGCAGTTGCGGCAGAGAGAATGGCTTCGGCAGAAAGTTCCAGTTGCGAATGCGCATCTGCTCCAGCTGCACCGGGTCAAGGATGGCGCCGGAGACGATCAGTACGGGTAAGGAAGGCCGCAGGGCTTTGGCTTCGCGCGCCAGATCCATGCCTGTGCGGTTGGGCATGGAGTAATCGGTAATCAAAAGATCGATCGGCGATCGTCGAAAGATATGAATGGCACGATCTGCGTTTTCACAACTGAAGACGTTGTAGCCTTCATGTTCGAGAAAGGTGCGGGTAAGAGAACGGATGTCGGAATCGTCATCGACGACAAGAATATTGCGTAATGCCTGGGGAAGCTGCTCGTAATGCATTAGTTCGGTACTCTTTGCTCAATACTCGTTGAACTGCGTTTCAGTGACGTAACAGTCAGTTGGATGCGTCCAAGGCGTTGGAAATCAACCGGCATGGACGCAATCTTTCAATCGAGCGCGAGGTCCCCGTGCAAAACCTCACATGGAGTTTGACGCGGCAGACCTGTGGAAGACTCACGTTGCCAGTGAAATTAGCCGCTCTGCCCGCTTCGTCGACCCAGGATGAATGGCAGATGAAAGATATTGCAGTCCGAGGGTAAGAGAAGGGATCGCGGGTGTATTCAGATATTCATCCGGGATGCAGTAGACGCGTCCTTCACGCACGGCGCGAAGCTGCTGCCAGTTGCGCTGTTCGACGACCCGCTGAAGAGGGACGCGGTCACCTGCACCGCACCATGCAAAGATCAGCACATCGGGATCGGATGCTGCGATGGCTTCAGCGGTCGTTTGCTTGCCCGGCTCACCGACGAAGCTGCCGCCTGCGATCGCGATCAACTCCGCGATCCAGGGTTGCGAGTGGATAAGCGGCTTGCCCCACTCCTCGCAATACACCCTTTGCCGCGGTAGTGCTCCGGTAATGGAGGCCGTGTCCTTGAGGCTGCTTTCGAAGGCCGCGATCAGGGCTTCGGCCTCGATGGTCTTCCCGACCTGTGCCGCAATCAGGCGGGTGTCCTTCAGGACGTCAGCGAGTGTGTGCGGCGCAAGTGCGAGCAGAGGATAGCCGGCTTTCAGGATCGCGGCCAGGGACTCCATGCGATAAGGAACGGAGGCGATGACGAGATCTGGTAAGACCGCGGCAAGTTCGTCTGTCGTCGTCGTCCATGAGTCGGCAAGCACCGGCAGATTCCTTGCAGACAGATCAGGTAGCACATCGAGGCAATACTTCGTATGCGCACAGAGATGCTCCAGCGCGCCGAGCGCTGCGAGCGTCAGTGTTACGGAGGGCTGCAGGCTGGCGATGCGCATCTTTAGCTGAACAGAAACTCCTTGGTGCGCAGCTCCTTCACGGTGTCGCGCAGCTTGGCGGCCTTCTCGAACTCGAACTTCTTCGCTGCTTCGCGCATCTCGGTCTCGAGCCTGGCGATGTAGCTGTCGAGCTCCTGCTGCGTGGCGAACTCCGGCATGTCGCCGGTCTCTTCGGTGAGGTCGGCGTAGTCGGCTTTGAGGATGCCTGCCAGGGCCATCTCCATGGGACGGCTGACCGACTGCGGTGTGATGCCGTTCTCCTCGTTGTAGGCCTCCTGCTTTTCGCGGCGCCGATTGGTCTCGTCGATGGCACGCTGCATGGAATCGGTCATCTTGTCGGCATAGAGAATAGCGCGGCCTTCGAGATGACGCGCAGCGCGACCGATGGTCTGAATCAGCGATCCCTGCGAGCGCAGGAAGCCTTCCTTGTCGGCATCGAGGATGGCGACAAGCGAGACCTCGGGAAGATCTAGGCCCTCGCGCAGCAGATTGATGCCGATCAGCACATCGTATTCGCCCTTGCGCAGATCGCGCAGCAGCTTGATGCGCTCCAGCGTCTCAATCTCGGAGTGCATGTAGCGGCAGCGCACGCCGACCTCGGTGTAATAGCCGGCGAGATCTTCGGCCATGCGCTTGGTCAGCGTTGTGACGAGCACGCGCTGATTCCTCTCCGCACGGTCACGAATCTCGGCCAGCAGGTCGTCGATCTGTCCCTTGACGGGGCGAATCTCGACCTCGGGATCGGTAAGACCGGTGGGTCGAATGATCTGCTCGACGACGACACCCGCGGATTTGGTCAGTTCATAGGGGCCGGGCGTGGCGGAGACGTAGACGATCTGCCCGGTGCGCGACTCAAACTCCTCGAAGCGTAGCGGCCGGTTGTCGAGTGCCGACGGCAGGCGGAAGCCATAGTCGATCAGGTTCTGCTTGCGCGAACGGTCGCCGTGCCACATGCCATGCAGCTGCGGCACGGTGACGTGCGATTCATCGATGAAGATCATGAAGTCGCGCGGAAAGTAATCGAGCAGCGTCGGTGGCGGTTCACCGGGAAGACGGCCAGAGAAGTGCCGCGAGTAGTTTTCGATGCCGTGGCAGTAGCCGACGGACTTCACCATCTCGAGGTCGAAGCGGGTGCGCTGGTGAATGCGCTGCGACTCGACCAGGCGACCCTCCTTCTCAAGCTGAGCCTCCCATTCGAAGAGTTCGGCGAGAATCGAATCCATCGCGGAGGCCTTGCGCTCCGGCTGCACGACGTAGTGCGATTTCGGATAGATCGGCAGCCGCGAGTAGCGTTGCTTGACCGTGCCGAAGAGGGGATCGATCTGCGAGAGCGAGTCGATCTCGTCGCCGAAGAGCTCGATGCGGTAGGCGTTCTCGTCGTAGGTGGGATAGACCTCGATGATGTCGCCGCGCACACGGAAGGTGCCGCGGCGGAAGTCCACATCGTTGCGCTCGTAGAGGATCTCGACCAGCCGCCGCGTGATGTCCTCGCGCTTGATGCGCTGCCCCTTTTCAAGCAGCAGCAGCATGCCGTAGTAGGCCTCCGGCGATCCGAGACCATAGATGCAGGAGACCGAGGAGACGATGATGCAGTCGCGCCGTTCGAAGAGCGAGCGCGTGGCGGAGAGCCGCAGCTTGTCCAGCTCCTCGTTGATCGTCGCTTCCTTCTCGATGTAGAGGTCGCCGGACGGGATGTAGGCCTCCGGCTGGTAGTAGTCGTAGTAGGAGACGAAGTACTCGACGGCGTTGTTGGGGAAGAACTGCTTGAACTCGTGGTAAAGCTGTGCGGCGAGAGTCTTGTTGTGAGCCAGGATCAGGGCGGGTCGATTGACCTCGGAGATGATCTTGGCCATGGTGAAGGTCTTGCCGGAGCCCGTAACGCCAAGCAGCACCTGATCCTTCTCTCCGGCGTTGAGGCCGGCGACAAGTTCGCCGATTGCGCGGGGTTGGTCGCCCTGCGGCTTGTAGGGGGTTGTTAGCTGAAAATCCATCAACTCATAAGATAGTAAAAATGACATGGAGGATGCTGAATGAGTAAAGGAATTGAGCTTTGGCTGATGCGCCACGGCGAAACTGAGTGGAGTTTGAGCGGACAGCACACCAGCCGGACCGATATTCCGCTGACCGATCATGGCCGGAAACGAGCCGAAGAACTCCGGGATTACCTGAAAGGGACGAAGTTCGATGCTGTATTCACCAGCCCCATGCAGCGGGCGCGGGAGACCTGCACCATCGCCGGATTGGCCGATCAGGCTATTGTGGACAACAACCTGAAGGAGTGGGACTACGGTATCTACGAAGGGAAGACGACGCCCGAGATCCGCAAAGAGATTCCCGACTGGAGCGTCTGGAAGGATCCGATCATCGACGGCGAGACCGCGGAGCATGTCGGCGAGCGCTCTGACGCGATGATCGCGCGCGCCCTGTCATCGGCGCAGCCAGGAGGCAAGGTAGCGCTCTTTGCCCATGCGCATATTCTGCGTATCCTGACGGCGCGCTGGCTGCTGTTGCCGGCGACCGCGGGCAGCCTTTTCGCTCTTGGTACCGGCAGCGTCAGTGTTCTGGGCTGGGAGCGCGAGACCCGCGTTATTCAGAGCTGGAATCGAGGGTTCGAGGAGTAGGGTACTTGCGGGCACCCTGGTGTTGAGCGTGATAGATGCCGTGGTGCCCGCTGAACAGATAGCTGACGACGCAGGCGATGGCGGCAAACGCGCCCGCTTCGGGGCCGAAGAGTTCGAGCGCCATCAGGCCTCCGGCTATGGGCGTATTCGCTGCTCCGGAGAAGACGGCGACGAAGCCCATTGCGGCCAGCAGCGAGGTAGGCAGCGGCAGTATGGTTGAGAGCGCATTGCCAAGCGTGGCTCCGATAAAGAACAGCGGCGTGACCTCTCCGCCTTTGAATCCTGCGCCCAGCGTGAGCGAGGTAAAGGCAAACTTGGCGGCGAAGTCATACCGCGGCAGCTGCTGCGAGAAGGCGGCGACGATGGTGGGGACGCCGAGGCCGATGTACTTCGTCGTGTGAATAGCAAAGACGGCGAGCGCGACAGCGATGCCTCCAAGAAAAGGCCGCAGCGGGGGATAGCTGACGTGGCGCTTGAAGAAAGCATTGATGGCATGCGTCACGCGGGCAAAGAGCATCGCGGTCAGGCCAAAGGCGATGCCCGCGATGATGGCCAGCAGGATATTCTTCGGCGTGATGGGTGCGGTCTGTGTGACGGTGTAGATGGTGTGGTGCACGCCGAGAGCATGCGTCGTGTAATCGCCGATGAAGGCCGCGACGAAGCAGGGAAAGATCGCGTCATACCCGACGCTGCCAATCGTCAGGACCTCGAGGCCAAAGACCGCGCCTGACAACGGTGTCCCGAAGACGGAGCCGAAGCCTGCGCTGATTCCGGCCATCAGCAGGGTGCGGCGGTCGTGTTCGGGGAAACGCAGGCCGAGCTTGCGGACGATGCGTGTGACCTGGTCGGCCAGCGAAGCTCCGGTCTGGATTGCTGTGCCTTCGCGTCCGGCGGAGCCTCCAAAGAGATGTGTCGCGGCGGTGCCGATCAGGATCAGCGGCGTCATGCGTGCCGGGATGGTTCGGTTCGGGGCGTCCGATGTTGTCGGAATCTCGGTGTGGATCTCATCGAGGATGAGGTTGTTGCCGCCTTCGACCGAGCGGCCGTAGTAGAAGTACATCATCCCGATCAGAAGTCCGGCGACGGGCAGCAGGGCGATGATCCATCGATGGGCTTCGCGGGTATCTGTCGCCCAGTTCAGGCTGACGAGAAGCACTGCCGATGCGATGCCGCCGAGCACACCTGCAAGCGATGCGAGCAGAAGCCAGCGCAGCATATGGCGTGCGGTCTGAAGTTGAATCGAGAGGGCGTGAAGAATTGTGGGCATGGGCCTCCTACAGAGATCGTAGGAGTCATCAGCAGACTTGTGCTGCGGTTAGTGGCGGAACCCCATCGCCATATGGATGTGTCTCAAGGCTAACAAGCTGGGCTTACGGGGTCAAAGAGATTTTGGCCTGGTGCGGATGTGCTGTGGCTGAAGGCCCATCCCGATAAACCGCGCGGTGAGGTGCTTGAAACCGGGGATGCTGGTGAGTATGCGAAGGGTCATCGGCAGCTTCAACGGCCCGGGGTCGTGCAAGACGCGGTTGAGGATCTTGTGGGCGAAGACCTGGACGCGCTGAGTGTTGCGCACCGCCGACTCACGATAATGCTGCACCTGCTGCAGATGGTGTGGCGTCAGGGAGTTTGAGAGCAGGGCTTCTGTCAGCATGTTTGCTGTTGCCACGGCGTCCTGTAGCGCGATGTTGATGCCGATACCGCCGACCGGCGACATCGCATGGGCCGCGTCGCCGATGCAGAGCAGTCCCGGAGAAGACCATTGCGTGAGCCGATTGACCTGTACCGTGAGCAGCTTCACCTTGTCCCAGGAGTCGATCTCTCCGACGCGGTCAGAGAGGAAGGGAACGATGCGTGTGAAGTTCTGCTGAAAGGCAGGCAAGCCGTCGCGTTGAATCTGATCGAAGCCATCCTTGGCGATGAGGAAGGCGACCTGGAAGTATTCGATGCGATTGATGAGAACGATGAGCCGGCCGTAGTTCGCATAGCCGAGGCCGTTTTCGGGGTCGCTGGCGTGACGCGGGAGGCGCAGCCACAGAACGTCGATCGGTACGCCATGATCGACCAACGGAAGATGTGCCGCGCTGCGTGAGACGGCGCGGCGTCCATCGCATCCGACGGTCAAGGTTGCTGTTATTTCAATTGGCCCTTCTGCTGTGTTCGCTGTCACGCCGGTGGTGATGCCGTTGTGCTCGATAAGACCGGTCGCTTCGCACTCCATCATGAGGTGGAAGCTGGGGAAACTGGCGGCCTCCGAGGCGAGGAAGTTGAGGAAGTCCCACTGCGGCATTAGTGCAATAAACTTCGCCACCGTGGGGAGATGCGAGAGATCGGCAATCGCGACGGTCTCGCCGCCGACGACGGCAGAGGCGCGGTTGATCTCGGAATGAGGGATGGTGAGCAGTTTTTCGAGCAGGCCGAGCTCATGCATCAGCTGCAGCGTGGAGGGATGAATCGTGTCGCCGCGGAAGTCGCGGAAGAAGTCCTTGTGCTTTTCAAGGACGATGACCTCGACGCCGGATCGTGCGAGCAGGAAGCCAAGCATCATTCCGGCGGGGCCACCGCCGATGATGCAGCAGGTCGTGTTGATCTGGCGGATTGTCATAGATGGCGATGAGGGTAGCATCGCCGTTTTGCGCGGTCAAAGCTATAACTGCGTGCTAGATTCAAGCCATCCCTGAATTTCTGGCTTCGAGGTGTCGTGTATGCGTTTGCTTCGCGCGGTGTGTGTGGCTGGTGCTCTGGTGTCGAGTTGCGCGGCTTTTGCTGCGGGTGCGAGTGATGAGGAGGCGGGACAGGCGTGGTGGGCGCACATCAAGGTGCTCGCCGACGACTCCATGCGTGGGCGTCTGACGGGAAGCGAGGAGTATCTGAAGGCCGCGGCGTATGTGGTCGATCAGTTCAAGGCGGATGGTCTGCAACCTGCGGGGTTGAATGGCGGTTTCTACCAGCCGGTGAAGTTCGATGTGCAGCGCGTGCTGGCAGACAAGTCGTCGATGAGCCTGGTTGTGGATGGCAAGGAGCAGCCGCTGGTGCTTGGAACCGATGCCATTCTCAGCTCGCGCTCGGCGCAGGTGGATACGGTGGAGGCACCGCTGGTGTTTATCGGCTATGGTCTGCACCTGCCGGAGGCGAAGTACGATGACTTCGATTCGCCTGAGGCGCCGTTGGCCTCGTTGAAGGGAAAGATTGTGGTGTACATCAACGGCGGTCCTGCGGATCTGCCGGGACCGTTGAAGTCGTATGCCAGGACGGCTCCGTTTGCCAAGGCATTGCGCGATGCGGGCGCGGTGGGTTCGATTGCGATTCCGACGCCGAAGTCGATGGACTTCGGATGGCAGCGCGTGGCGAGCGGAGCATCGCAGCCGGGCATGCGGCTTGCCGTTACGCCGGATGCGGCGGAGGTTGCGGCGAAGCATCCCGCGCTGGCCGATGATCACGGCAAGATGTTCGGCGCGACGTTCAATCCTGCTGAGGCGGAGAAGCTGTTCGCCGGAACAGGGCACAGCTTCTCCGACATTCTTGCGACTGCTGACGCGCAGAAACCGCTGCCACGCTTCGCTTTGAATAAGAGCGTCAAGGCTACCGTTGTGGGCGAACACTCGACGGTGGAGTCGCCGAACATTGTGGCGAAGCTTGAGGGCTCGGATCCGAAGCTGAAGAACGAGTATGTGGTGGTGTCGGCGCATCTCGATCATCTTGGTGTCGGTGCGCCGATTCATGGGCGGACGATCTACAACGGTGTGATGGACGATGCTTCGGGCGTCGCGACGGTGCTGGAGACGGCGAAGGCTTTTAGTCAGGCGAAGACGCGGCCGAAACGCTCGGTGCTGTTTGTAATCTTTACGGCGGAAGAGAAGGGGCTGCTGGGATCGCGTTACTTTGCCGGGCATCCGACGGTGCCGGAGGGATCGATCAAGGCGGCGCTGAACCTGGATATGTTTATGCCGCTGTTTGCGCTGAAGAAGCTGCATGTTCAGGGGCTGGAGCAGTCGACGCTGCAGGTGGACGCGAAGAAGGTGGGCGAGGAGCACCACATCGTGATCGCGGGCGATCCGGAGCCGGACCGCAATTCGTTCATTCGCACGGACCAGTACAGCTTTGTGCAGGCGGGCGTTCCGGCGTTGGCGATGAAGTTTGGCTGGGAGGCCGGTTCGCCGGAGTATAAGGCTTGGCGTGCGTGGCTGGCGGAGCGGTATCACTCGACGGCGGACAACCTGGATCAGCCGGTGGATCTGGTGGCGGCGGCGCAGTTCAACAGCTTTTACTACGATCTGGCGCGGACGGTGGCGGACGATCCGGCGACGCAGCATTATCTGGATTCGAGCTTCTTCAAGCGGTTCGAGAAATAGGCGAAGCTCTTTGCCAGCGCAGGCATCCTGCGAACCCACATCTCAGAGTCGAGATGTGGGGCACCCGCTGCAGTCTCCGTCTCCGACTCAGCCCTGCCACCACCTCGCCTCCGCTTTATTGGCTGACGGTTTAGGGTTAAGGGATGGACTCTATCTCTCCTCGCCTGATTGTCTTCGACCTGGATGGAACGCTGATCGACTCGCGGCAGGATCTTTGTAACTCGGTGAACGCCACGTTGAAGCATGTAGGCAAGCCCGAGCTTCCGGAGGACGTGATTGCGAGCTACATCGGTGATGGCGCCTCGATGCTGGTGCGGCGGGCGCTGGGTGATCCGGAGGGCGATGTTCACGACGAGGAGTCTGTGAGCGGCGCGCTGACGTTCTTTCTGGATTACTACCGCGAGCACAAGCTGGACTACACGTATGTGTATCCCGGCGTGATGGAGTCGCTGGAGGCGATTCGTGCGGCGCGGCCGGAGACGCTGATGGCGGTGCTGACGAACAAGCCGGTGCATCCTTCGCGGGACATCTGCGATCACTTCGGGCTGTCGGCGTTCTTCTTTCAGAACTACGGCGGCAACAGCTTTCATACGAAGAAGCCTGATCCTCACGGCCTCGTGACGCTGATTGCGGAGGCTTCGGCGATTGCGGGTTCAGCGATCGCGCCGAAGGAGACGCTGATGGTCGGCGATACAGAGGTGGACGTGCTGACGGCGCGGGCGGCAGGTGCGTGGTCGCTGGGCTGCAGCTTCGGGCTGGCTCCGCATCGGCTGGAGGCGGCAAAGCCGGATTTCATGGTCAGCGCAGCCGCGGAGTGGGCCGGGGTGTGCGGCGTATAGGGGGTGACCCTTCCGTTCATTTTTGCGCAAAGTCTTGGCGCAAAAGACTTTATTGGCGCGGTTTACCGAAGTGGTATGCCGGAGCTTTTCGCTGCCGCAGGTGGGGCTATTGCCAGTCTAGCTGGTGGGAGCGAACTGATCGGCAGCGGGGATGTGCTGTGTTTTGTGGGGAGTAAGACGGGGGAGGGCTTGACAGCTTTTCTGTGTACATCAGGCCGAGGCGTTCTTGAAGGATGCGCCTCGGCCCGATGGGTTAGCGGATGGAGATGTCGCCGGATCCGGTGTTGGCGTGGATGGTGGGGCCGCCGCCGTTGACCGCGCCGGAGATGTGATGGCGGTTGAGAGAGCCCTGCATGGAGATGGGTTGGGCGACATTGACCGAGCCTGAACCGGTGTCGGCGACGAGGTTGAACTTCGCGCCGCTGCCGAGGGCCATGTTGATGGAGCCGGAGCCGGTGGAGAGCTTCCAGTCGGTGGCGGGGTTGCCGTTGACCTCGATGTCGCCGGAGCCGGTGGAGGCCTTGAGGGCGCCGTTGACACCAAAGAGACGAAGAGAACCGGAGCCGGTTTCGGCGCGGAGGTCGCCGGGGCCGGAGAGGTGAATCTCGACATCACCGGAGCCGGAGCCGAGGATGGAAGACCCCTGGATGCCGTTGGCGCGGACGGATCCGGAGCCGGTCTGGGCCTTGAGGGTGGCGCCGACGTTGTCGATGGCCATGTCGCCGGAGCCGGTGGCGGCGTCGATGTTGGAGGCGCGGGGGAGGGTGATGTCGTAGTCGATGGAGATGTTGCGGAAGAGGTCGCCGCCGTGGCGCTCGCCGATGGTGATGACGTTGCCGTTCTGCACGATGGGCGGGTTGTTGGCAATCTGCTGGACGCGGGACTCAGCGTCGCCGCTCATCCATCCGCTGTTGGAGTGGACGTGTCCGGCGATGTGGATCTGGCTGTCAGAGCCGGGTTTCAGATGGATATAGCCGGAGCCGGTGGCGACGGAGACGTTTGGCGAGCCGGACACGGAGAGTGTGCGGTCGAAGTGACTGTCGGCGGCATAGGCCGTGGCGGTGACGCCGAGCGTGGCGGCGATGAGAAGGTGGCGTGCGTTCATGAGTTGGCCTCCGTGTATAAAGCGGTTTACGTGCAGAGGAGGGAGTTGGTTCCGTAAATTGCGAGAAAGTGTAAGTGTATCTGTGGTGGGGGGCATAAGCGGCTGAAGCCGCTCCTTACCGGGATTCTATGGCACGGCTGAAGCCGTAAGGACGACGGTTTGCGCTTTGCGCGAATACCCATACCTATCTGGGCATGCATGGGCCACCCTGCTGACACCTATGTGATCAGCTTCAACTCGTTATCGGGGGTCTTTGTGAAGGCATGAATGATATTGCCGTTCTGATCGACATGACGCAGCGTGAGCAACGATTTCGTCACCTCAAGGTGGCTGAAGCCGAAGGTTTTGACGGCGTACGGCCCACGTTTGTCAGATGGGATGCGCAGGTTATAGAGATCAGAACCTCCGCCACCGGAACAGAAAAAGGAGGTTGGGTGGCCTTCAAACTCGAGATGTTGAAGGTCGTGATCGTGGCCCGCTAGATAGACGTGCGCGCGGTGTTGCCGAAGCAATGGATCCCAATCGTCAATCAGGCTCTGATTGTCACCATGGGGACCATCGGAATAGATCGGGTGGTGGGCCATGACGATGAGAAATGGTGTGTCCAAAGGCTTCTTCAATTCATCGCTTAGCCACTGCAATTGAGCGGCTTTTTGAGCAGCGCTCATTGTAAAAAAGCCACCACTCTGCGTCGACCCGTCAGCATAAGGGATATTGCTATCCAGCGCGATAAATGTAACCAGCGGATCCAGGGCAGGAAACAGAAATCGATAGCATTGCGAGGGCATCGTCCAGCGAGTCTGCATCGTTTTGGCATACTGCAGCTCTACGTCATAGCGGAGGATGCCATTGTCTTGTATATAGTCGTGGTTTCCCGGGATGGCATAAGCCGGACAGTTGAAGATCGAGCGGGGATACATATCTTCGAACTGATTCTTCCAGCGGCTGGACGAGGTGCTGCCAAGTTCACCGTAGAAATTATCACCAAGCATCAGCAAGGCTTGGTGATTCAGGACGTGTGTCCGAGTATATGTTTGCATCGCTGCGGCAACGGCAGCTTGATCGAGATGTTGGCCCGTGGCGCCCCAGTCCCCGAGCATCAGCAGGTGGGCGACGTCGCTCGCCCCGCCGATGATGCCCTTGCCGCAGGAGGTGAGAGCCCCGGCCAGCGATGCTGCGCTGAAGGCTAATGTTTGCCGAAGAAACTGCCTGCGAGAGTTTGAAGAAAAGTGCTGCATGATCAGACCGCGTTTGAAGCTTGAGCGTACATCAGAAAACAGGGTCTAAAAAAAAATCTATCTAATGCAACCAGCAGACGAAACTTTTTCGGTCAGAACGGTGTCGATAAAGTTGCGATGCAAGAACCTACTCCCCCTATGCAGAGTTGTAATAAGTCCCTGTCTATCGCCAGATACGTGAGCTTACTTGCTGCCGTTACATTCCTGTTTGGATGTACTCAGTCGAGCGTCTTGAGTAGCGGCATCAGTAGCCCCAGCGATACCGCACAGGATCAGATCAAAACAGATGTTCCGGTGATTCGCATTACGACGACGAACGCCGTGGCGATCACCTCAAAGGATGATTATGTTGATGGGCATATGACGTTGACGCCCCAGGCGGGGAGTTCGTTGTCTGCAGTTGACTCTGATCTGGAGATCAAGGGGCACGGAAATACTTCATGGGCTTGGGCAAAGAAGCCATACAAGATCAAGCTCTCCAGCAAGACGAGCCTGCTTGGCATGCCTGAACAGAAGAACTGGATATTGCTGGCCAATTATGACGATAAAACCCTCATTCGCGATGACGTTGCCTTTGAGCTGGGTCGTCGCGTTGGCTTGGCCTGGACACCAAGATCGGTGTTCGTAGAGCTCTATCTGAATGGGGACTACGAGGGGTCTTACCAGCTTACAGAGTCGATTGAGATCGATAAGAACCGGGTAAATATCGACTCGTTGGATGATGATGATATCGATCAGCCCAAAGTAACTGGTGGATACCTGATGGAGGTGGACTACAACGGTATCGCTGATGCCGACTTCCTCATTAATGGCATCATCCCAATCACAATGCATGACCCCAGCCCCATGGCGGATCAGCAAAAGGCATACATCACCAGCTATTTGGAGCAGGTGCAATCTGTGCTCTACGGATCGAACTTTGCTGATCCGAACACGGGTTATGCCCAGTACCTCGATGTGGATTCCTGCGTTGACTGGTACCTGGTGAATGAGATTTACAAGAACAACGATGCGATCTGGTGGAGCAGCGTTTATCTATACAAGGCGAGGAACGGAAAACTGTTTTGCGGTCCGCTGTGGGACTTCGACGTGGGCGCGGGCAATTCGTCAATGAATAACGATGCGGACCCGACCGGATGGTGGGTTCGAAATGCCTGGGTTGCAAACGGTCAGTGGATGGCTCGCTTATTCGATGATCCGGCTTTCAGGATGAAGGTTCAGAGTCGCTGGAACGAGTTGAAGGTAACGCAATTCGATACCTTACCGGCTTATATCGATCAGCGAGCTGCTGCTCTGAATCTGACGCAGCAGAATAACTTTGCTCGTTGGCCAGTATTCAATGAGGTTGTCTTCACCGAACCAGAGCTGGCAGGCAGCTATGCAGGAGAGATCAACTATATGAAGACGTGGCTCACGACACGTATCAACTGGATGGATGCTCAGATCAATTCGTCGACGTATGTCACGCAATAAATTGTTGAGCCAACGAAGAGATGCGAGGGACGGGCATGGTTACTGCCCATTCACCTCGCGTCTCTTCGTTCTGTGGAAATCCGCTCGGAGATAAATTCGTCTTGCGCTACTGCTGCAGAATGACGGTGTCGCCGGGGTTGAGTCCGGAGATGACCTCGGTGCGGGTTCCGTTGGAGATGCCGGCCTTGATGTCGACCTTGCGGCGGCCCTTCTTCTGCTTGGGATCGGGAACTTCGACGGAGGCCTTGCGGTCCTTGTCGTAGATGACGGCCTGCTCGGGGATGGTGAGGACTCCCTTGTGCTCGTCGAGGAGGATCTCGGCGTTGGCGGTCATATTGGCCTTGAGCTCGCCGCCGGGGTTGTCGATGGAGACGCGGACCTCGAAGGTGGTGACGTTGTCTTTCTCGACGCCGAGGGGAGCGATCTTGGTGACCTTGCCATTGAAGGTCTTGTCCTTGAAGGATTCGACCTTGATGCGGGCGGGCTGCCCCATGTAGACCTTGCCGATGTCGGACTCGTCGACTTTGCCCTGCACGTAGACCTGGGTGGTGTCGCCGATGGTCATGACGAGGGTGGCGGTGGAACCCATGACGAGGATGGAGCTGACGGCATCGCCGAGTTCGACGTCGCGGGAGAGGATGACACCGTCCATGGGAGAGGTGATGGTGGTGTAGGAGAGCTGCTCCTCGAGCTGCATGAGGGAGGCCTGCGACTGCTGGACCTGGGCCTGCGCCTGGTGGAGCTTGGACATGTCGACGGTGATCTGCGCGACGTTCTTATCGCGGGTGTTGGCGGCAGCGAGGTACTTTTGCTGCGCGTCGTCGAGGGTCTGCTGGGAGACGACGCCGTCCTTGGACATGGAGAGGGCGCGCTCGTAGGTGTTTTTGTACATAGGCAGGTCGGGCGCTTCGGCGTTGACCTTGTCGTACTGGATGGCGGCCTCGGCGGCGCGGGCGTTGGACTCGGCCGCGGCGAGCTGCGCCTTCTGGGCGTTGACCTGGGCGAGGATCTCGATCTGATCGAGCTGGGCGAGGACCTGTCCCTGCTTGACGTGCTGGTTGATGTCGACCATGAGCTTGGTGACGATACCGGAGGCCTTGGACTTGGCTTCAACCTTGGTGATGGGCTGGACCTTGCCGGTGGCGACGACGGAGCGGGCGATGTCGCCGCGCTCGACCTTGGCCAGCTGCGATGGCTCGAGCTTGGCGCTGTTGCCGCGCGCTGCCACGGCAACGCCGAGGATAACGGCTACGACGAAGGCGCTGAGGCCTGCCCAGATCCAGAATTTGCGCTTTTTGTTTCGCTGTGTCGCCAAGGTCCTGCTCCATTTCTTTCCGATGCGGTGAGGCTTCGGATCTAGATTACGCAGGGAGAGGAGCTCCGGTTCCATGAACAGGAGAAAAAGAAGGGAGGCGGAGCGGGGCTTGTCCCCGGTGATTTACAGTCGGGCCCACCTGAGAGACGGTGGTGGAAAGAAAGGGATAGCCGCGGCGATGTTTCTGCGTGCGGGAACTCTCTCAGGCGTACTTGCGCAGCACGCCCAGTACCTTGCCCTGGATGGCGACGTTATGGGCGGGAGCGTAGATGGGGGCCATCTCGGCGTTGGAGGGCTGGAGGCGGATCATGTCTCCCTCGCGATAGAAGCGCTTGAGAGTAGCGTCGGTGCCGTCGACCAGGGCAACAATGATCTCTCCTTCGCGGGCGGTGCGGGTGCGCTCGACCAGGACGTAGTCGCCGGAGACGATGTGCTCGTCGCGCATGGAGTCGCCTCGAACTTCAAGGGCGTAGACCTCGCGGGTGCCGATGATGTCGCCGAGAGAGATGGTCTCCGCGGTTTCGATGGCCTCGACGGGCTTGCCGGCGGCGATGCGGCCGAGCAGGGGCAGGCGCTCGGGGCTGCGGCGCGCGGCGCGGGCGGGAAGGACATCGATGGACCGGCTGCGGTTATGCGCTCGTTGCAGGAGGCCTTTGTTCTGAAGGTTGGTGATGTGCTTGTGCACGGTGGCGAGCGAACTGAGGCCCAGGCCGCTGGCGATCTCCTCGTAGGACGGCGAGTAGCCGTTCTTCTGGGTAAAGCTGGAGAGAAAGTCGATGACCTCTTTTTGTCGTCGCGTGATAGCCATGCGGGAATTGTAGCGAATAAAAAGCGAATTGCAATAGACATTCTTGATTCCTGCGATTTAGCGGGGATTGTGGGAGGGTCCGGGCTGTTGTCGAAAGAGACAACAGCGCTTCCCATTTTGAAATTCATGTCGCAAAAAGCTGCATGAATGGCTTGAACCTGTCCGGCGGGTGCTTCAAGGTAAGGGCACACCACACTTGTTGCGCGAACAGTTGTGAAGATTCGACGAGGGTGTGGTTGCGCTGTGCCAAGGAGAAAACGGGAATGCAGGTCTTGATCGTGGAAGATGATGCTGCGTTGGGGCTGTTTCTGGAGAAGGGGCTGAAGCTGGAGGGCCACGAGGTGGAGCGGGTCGGTGATGGCGAGGCGGCGCTGGAGTATCTGCGCGTCCGCCAGCCGGACCTGATGGTGCTGGACCTGAGCCTGCCGAAGAAGGACGGCATCGAGGTACTGGAGGAGATGCGCGGGCAGGTGACGGGCATGGCGGTGCTGGTACTGACGGGCAGGAGCATGGTGGAGGATCGTGTGCGCTGCCTGAACCTGGGCGCGGACGACTGCCTGCTGAAACCGTTCAGCTTTCATGAGCTGACGGCGCGCTGCCGGGCCTTGCTGCGGCGCAAGGACCGTTACGCCGATCCCATGCTGCGGCAGGGGGACGTCGAGCTGAACCGGATGGAGCGCAGGGTCAAGCGGGCAGGGCAGAGTGTCGAGCTGACGACGAAGGAGTTTCACCTGCTGGAGTACCTGATGCAGCGCGCCGGGCGTTGCGTAGGGCGTGGGGAGCTGTTGCGCGAGGTGTGGCAGATGTCGCCGGACGCGGGCACCAACGTGGTGGATGTGTATGTGAATTACGTGAGGAAGAAGCTGGGCGCGGCGACGTCGGAGCAGGGCGACGGCCACTCGGTGATCGAGACGGTGCGCGGCGAGGGGTATCGCGTGAGTCTGACGGCGGGGAAGAAGGCAGTGGCGAGTGTGAGCTTCCTGACGCCGGCGGCGGTGGCCGGTGTTTAGCGCGCAGGGGGAGCAGGGGCTGGTGGAACGGATCGATGAGGTGCTGCATGATCTCTCGCAGCCACTGACGGTGTTGCAATGCCGGCTGGCGCTGGGCGAGATGGATGGGAAGCCGGAGTCGATGCGGGCGGCGATCAGCGCGGCGCTGAGCGAGTGCAGGCGGATCAACCGCTCCGTCGAGGCGATGCGCGAGGTGTTGCTCGCCTCCGCGAGTGGAGCGACGCATGAGGCGGCGATGGCGGTTGCTGCGGCTCGGTGAGCCGGGAATGAAGTGTGGGAACGAGTTGGGCTGACAGACGGAGGATTGCGATGGAGCAGCGAGGGATGGCCGGAACATTTCAGGATGTGGCGGCGATGAGGACGGTGGTTCTGGCGAGTGCGGATGCGGCGCTTCGTTCGCGGCTGCGCAGCTCGCTGACGGGTTTGCGTTGGGAGGTGTACGAGGCGGCAGGTGGAGCGGAGGCTCTCGAGCGGCTGGAGCGCGAGCGGCCGGAGGCACTGATGGTGGACAGTTGGCTTCCCGATCTGGAGGCGGGTGAGTTTGTCGGGCAGATTCGCACGATGTTTCCCGCGGTGGAGCTGATCGGGATGGATGGAGGTGTGGAGCATTCGGTGCGCAGCCCCCGACGACATGAGCTGCTGCATGCGCTGCGCGAGGCGCAGGACGCTGGAGGAAGCGATACCGCGGCGTGGAGAGTGGCTCCGGTCGCGGTTCCCACTGCCGCGCCGATGGGGGATGTTGCTCGTCGCACCACGCGAGAGAGCCTGCCTGCGATGACGATGCTGCTGCCGGAGATGGTGGGCGCGAGTGCGCCGATGAGCGAGCTGGCTGAGCTAATCAGGCTTGTAGCGCCGCGTACGGCGACGGTGCTGATCGAAGGGGAGACGGGAACAGGCAAGGAGGTTGTGGCGAAGGCGATCCACAAGCTGAGCGAACGCGCGTCGAAGCCGTTTGTGGTGCTGAACTGCGCGGCGATCCCGGAGTCGCTGCTGGAGGCGGAGTTGTTCGGTCACACGCGCGGAGCGTTTACCGGCGCGGTGCAGTCGCGTACCGGGCGCATCGAAGCGGCGCATGGCGGGACGCTGTTTCTGGATGAGATCGGCGAGATGCCGCTGGCGCTGCAGGCAAAGATGCTGCGCTTCCTGGAGTATGGGGAGTTGCAGCGGGTGGGCGACAACGAGACGATGCGCGTGGATGTGCGGGTGGTGGCGGCGACGCATCAGCCGCTGGAGAAGAGGTCGGAGGAGGGAAGCTTCCGGCTGGATCTGTATCACCGGCTGGCGGTGTTTCCGGTGGAGGTTCCACCGCTGCGCGAGAGGATGGAGGATCTGCCGATGCTGGCCGAGCACCTGCTGGCAGCCCTTGGGCAGCGGGCACCACGCAAGCATCTGCACGCAGATGCGCTGGAGAGGCTGCGGGGACATCACTGGCCGGGCAACGTGCGCGAGCTGATGCATGTGCTGGAGCGTGCGGCGATTCTTTCGGCGGATCGCATGGAGATCGGCGCGGACGAGATCCGCTATCGCCGGGCGACGCGTTGAGGACTGAGGCTGCCGGAGTCGGTGAACGATAAACTTGCCCGCAGAGGTACTGATGACCGGCTGCGATGTGGCCGATCTTCTGGATAAACACAACCAGGTTCATTCGCTTAGAGCGCTCTCATCCGAGGGCGTTTTTTTTTGGCGCGTGGAGTGCATATGTCCATTGCAGAGGAGCTAACCATGCAGGTGACAACCGCATTGAGTGAGGCGCTGGGCCGCTACCTGGACCTGACGAGCGAACAGATGAAGCTGACGGCGGGGAACCTGGCCAACGTCGACACGCCGGGGTTCAAGACGCAGGGCTTCGACTTCGAGCAGGAGCTGGCGCGCCAGATGAGCACGCCGTCGGAGGCGGGGTTTACGGCCGCGGTGGCGCAGGAGGTCGATGGGCTGGTGGCGAGGCCGGATGGGAACAACGTGTCGTTGGACCGGGAGGGGATGGAGCTGGCGAAGGCGCAGCTGAAGTTCCGGATGGGGATCTCGCTGCTGAAGCATGAGTACTCGACGGTGATGAGTGCAATTCACGCGGAGACGAAGTAGCTATGAATCTTTTTGGAGTGATGGATGTAAGTGCGTCGGCGTTGAAGGCCGAGCGTGTGCGCGCAGAGGTGGTGGCCGCCAACATGGCGAACGCGGAGACGACGCGGACGGCGGACGGCGGACCGTATCAGCGTCAGCATGTGGTGTTTTCAGCTGCGACGGAGGAGAACAGCTTTGCGCAGTCGCTGGTGGACGAGATGTCCGGTTCGGCGATGAAGCCAATGCGCAGGCTGGGGAGTTCGATCACGGCGGATACGACGGTGAATGGCGGCGTTGCGGTAACGGGCGTGATTGCCGATCAGAGTGCGCCGCTGCGGCGGTATGACCCGCAGCATCCGGATGCGGGCGCGGATGGTTATGTGTCGTATCCGGACATCAACCCGTTGACGGAGATGGTGGACCTGATGGGAGCGCAGCGGTCGTATGGGGCCAATGCGTCGGCGGTGCAGGCCGAGAAGGGCATGCTGGTTTCGTCGCTGGACATTTTGAAGTAACGAAAGAAAACGGAGGAGAGAGATGAGCGTTGCGGGAAGTCTGACGAGTGCGGTGACACAGGCGATGGGATCGGCGATGACGGATGCCATCACGGATACGAAGACGAGTGCTGGCGGTGGAACGACGGATGGGACGCCATTTGCCGGACTGCTGCAATCGATGGTGGCGCAGACTGGGGAGCTGGATCGCAAGGCCTCGGATGCGGTGACCGGAGTGATGAACGGATCGGGCACGGAGATTCACGATGCCATGATCGCAACGCAGAAGGCGGATATGGCGTTCGAGCTGGCACTGCAGGTGCGTAACAAGGCCGTGGGCGCCTACCAGCAGATGATGAGCATGCAGTTTTAGACCGTTGTGAACGGCACCGAAGCAAAAAACTTTTTGCGGATTGAGTGAGGCGATGGCAGAGACAGAAGATCGGCAGACAACGGGGCTGCAGGCGGTCGAGCGGACGGTAAGTTCACCCCTGGGGGTAGCAGACAGAGTGACGCGGGTCTTTGCGATGCTGCGCGAGCGGGTGATGGGGCTTTCGCCGGCGCGGCGGACATGGCTGACCGCTGGAGTGGTCTTTGTCGCGGCGATGGCGGCGGCGATCGCCTGGTATGCGGGACGAACGGATTGGAAGCCGCTGTTCAACGGGCTTGAGGGCAAGGACGCGCAACAGGTCTCGCAGGAGCTGTCGGCGGCTGGCATTCCATTTCGTCTGGCGGAGGGAGGCGCGATCGAGGTGCCATCGGAGCAGCTGAGCAAGGCGCGGATGGAGGTTGCGGTGAAGGGGATGCCGCAGAGTGGACGGCTGGGTTTCGAGCTATTCGACAAGCCCAACTGGGTAGGCAGCGAGTTCGACGAGAAGGTCAACTATCAGCGCGCTCTCGAGGGAGAGCTGGAGCACACGATCATGACGCTGGCGGCGGTGCGTTCGGCTCGTGTGCACCTGGTGCTGCCGGAGCACTCGCTGTTTACGTCGGAGGATCGCGCGGCGAAGGCCTCGGTGGTGCTGAAGCTGAAGCGCTCTTCGCTGAGCGATGAGCAGGTGGAGGCGATTCGGAACCTGGTGGCGGGGGCGGTGGACTCGCTGAGTCCGGAGAACGTGGCGCTGGCGGATGCGGATGGACGTGTCAGCTTCAAGCCGCGTTCGCAGACGGGAATGGAGGCGGACGCCGAGCAGGCGATGGAGTCCAAGCTGGTGGCGATGCTGGAGCCGCTGGCCGGGCGCGACAACGTTCGCGCGACGGTAAATGTGAGCTATGAGCAGGGCACGGAGGAGCACACTGACGAGATTTACGATCCGACACAGTCGGCGACGCTGAGTCTGCAGAAGAGCGAGCAGACGCAGACACAGCCGGTGCGGGCGACGGGAGTTCCGGGGACGGCGAGCAACTCGCCTGCGGGTGCGCCTGCGGGAGCGGTGCAGGGGTCGCAGGCGGCAGCTGCGCCGGGAACGCCGCCTCTGCTGCAACGCGAGGCGCTGCCGGTGTATCCGCAGCAGAATGCGGGAGCGGGCCAGAGCCTGCGCCAGGAGAATGGCACCTATGGTGTGACGAAGCACATGGTGCATGCCGAGCTGGCGCCGGGCAGGGTTCGCCGGGTGACGGCGGCGGTGCTGGTCAACGATCGTGGGCTGATGGAAGGAACGGGGAAGAACGAGCACAGGGTATGGCATGCGCGCAGCGCGGACGAGATGCGTCGGCTGGAGCAGCTGGCGCAGGCTGCGGTTGGGTACGACTCGCGGCGTGGGGACCAGGTGGTGGTGGAGAACGTCAGCTTCGACGGGAATGCGCCGCAGGTCAAGCCTCCGGTGGTGGAGCAGCTGATGGAACAGGCCCGCACGCTGGCGGGAACGCAGCCCGGGCTGGTGCGGTCGCTGGTGATCGGAGCGCTGGGTGTGTTGCTGCTGCTCTTAGTGCTGCGGCCAATGACGAAACAGATGGCGGCGGCATTGAAGGAGCCGCGAATGTTGAGTGCAGGGGAACAGATGCCTGCGTTGGAAACATCGGTGGTGGAGAGCGGGATGTTTCCGCCGGTGGTCACGGAGGCATTACCGGAGCCGTTGAGAAGGAAGGATGCGATGCAGCAGCGTGGAATCTACGAGCAGGTGGCAGAGCATATTCGTCGTGAACCGGCACAGAGCACGCGGCTGTTGGAGGCGTGGATCGGATCGGGAGAGGACGCGGAGGTTTAGAGATGGCGGCACAGGCGACGATGACGATGATGCAGGGAGGGATGCGCAATCCGCTTCTGCTTCCCGAGGAGGCAGGCTTTGCGGCGGCGGAGCTGCCGGGGCTGCGGAAGGCGGCGATTCTGCTGGTGGCGCTGGGCGATGAGCTGGCCAAGACGCTGCTGCAGTCGCTTTCGGAGAACGATGTTCACCGGGTGACGGAAGAGATTACGAGGCTGGGAGAGATTCCGGCGCAGCAGCTGACGCAGGTGATGACGGAGTTTTACGGTCTGCTGGAGACACAGCAGTATATGGTGCGCGGAGGGCCGGACTATGCCATGCGCGTGCTGACGGAGGCCTTCGGAGCATCGAAGGCGGAGAGCCTGCTGTCGCAGGTGAAGCGCATCCGCGAGCGTGCCAACAGCAACATGGCAGTGCTACAGCGGATGGACCCATTGCAGCTGAGCAAGTTCCTGGAGAGCGAACATCCGCAGACGATCGCGCTGGTGCTGGCGCACGTTGATGCCAAGCGCGGATCGACGATCCTGATGGAGCTGGAGCCGGTTCTGCGGGTGGACGTGGTGAAGCGGCTGGCGGAGATGCGGCACTTCTCGGCGGAGATGGCGCAGAAGGTGGCGTTTGTGCTGCATCGGCGGATGGAGGGCATGGGGAGCGGCGCGAGGAAGTCATACTCGGGCTTCAAGGCGGTGGCCGAGCTGCTGAACCGCATCGACCAGACGGCGAGCAAGACGATTCTTGAAGAGATTGAACAAAAAGAGCCGCAGCTGGCGATCGGCATTCGCAACCTGATGTTCACCTTTGAGGATCTGCTGACGGTACCGCAGGAGAGCATTCGCGAGCTGTTGGCCGCCTGTGACAAGCGCACGCTGGCGGTGGCGCTGAAGGGAAGCCGCGACAATCTGCGGGCATGGCTGTTCAAGGCGATGAGCTCTCGCGCGGTGGAGATGCTGCAGGAGGATATGGACGTGATGGGGCCGGTGCGGATGAAGGAGGTCGGCGTGGCGCAGCAGGAGATGCTGGCGCTGGCGCGGCAGCTGGAGGCGGAGGGCAGGATGATGCTGAAGCTGGGGGCCGACGATGATCTCGCCGTTTGAGGAGAGGGAGAGCCTGGACGAGGCGCTGGTGCTGCCGTTGGAGTTCGTCTCGCTGGATGAACCGGAGGAGGATGGTCTGCTGCTGGCAGCGGAACGCGAGGCGATGTTGCGGGAGCGAGCTGCGGCTCTCGAGAGCAGGATCGTGGAGGTGCAGGAGGAGGCGCAGCGGACGCTCTCGGAGGAGCATGACCAGGCAAAGTCAGAACGGGATGAACTGGTTGAGATGCAGGAGCGAGAGCTTGCTGCCGTGAGGCAGCAGGTGGCCGCGGCGGTGGCGGCCTTCGAGCGGGAGCAGGATCGTTATCTGCGCGAGGTGGAGCATGAGGTGGTCTCGCTGGCGCTGGCGATTGCGGGGCAGGTGTTGCATCGCGAGTCGGTGATGGACCCGATGTTGCTGCGTGGTGTGGTTCGCGTTGCGCTGGAGAAGGTGGCGGCGGAGAACAACGTGACGCTGCGGGTGCCTGCGGGGCAGGGTGAGACCTGGCGCAGCGCCATGATGGCGGAGGAGAGGACGGGCGTGAACGTCGTCGAGGATCGCCAGCTGGGGAGTGGAGATGCTGTGCTGGATACGGCCGTAGGCAGGATTGGACTGGGGATCACGGAGCAGCTGAGAGAGGTGGAGCGCGGCTTCTTCGATCTGCTGGCCAAGAGGCCGGCGCGATGAGCGGAACACTTGCGCCTTACTTTGCCAGGCTGAAGCGGCGACCGAGTTGGCGCTGGAGTGGCCGGGTGGTGGAGGCCAATGGGCAGACGCTGGAGTCGGAGGGGCCGCTGTGCTCGGTGGGCGAGTGCTGCGAGGTGATCGATGCGGAGGGGGAGCATCACGCGGCGGAGGTGATCGGCTTTCGGGGGAGGCATGTGCTGGCGATGCCTTTGGAGGCGACGCGGGGCATCCGCTACGGCGATGCGCTGGAGGCGATGGGAGAGTCACCGACGATAGCGGTCAGCGAAGAGCTGCAGGGGCGCATTCTGAATGCGGTGGGCGATCCTCTGGATGGCATTGCTGCACCGAAGTCGGCGATGCGCTGGCCGCTTGACGGCAGGGTGCCGGACCCGATGGAGCGGCTGCCGATTCGCGAGGCGCTGGGCACGGGGGTTCGTGTGATCGACGGTCTGTTGACGGTGGGTCGTGGGCAGCGCATTGGGATCTTCGGCGGATCGGGCGTCGGCAAGAGCACGCTGATCGGCATGATGACGCGCAACACGCAGGCGGACCTGACGGTAGTGGCGCTAGTGGGCGAGCGCGGACGCGAGGTGCGTGAGTTTGTGGAAGATTCGCTGGGAGAGGAGGGGCTGCGCCGGTCGGTGGTGCTGGTATCGACCTCGGACCAGAGCCCTCTGCTGCGGATGCGGGCGGCGCAGGCGGCGACGGCGGTCGCGGAGTTCTATGCGGCGCAGGGACGGCATGTGCTGCTGGTGCTGGATTCGCTGACGCGCTATGCGATGGCGGCGCGCGAGATCGGGCTTGCGGCGGGGGAGCCTCCGACGAGCAAGGGATATACGCCGTCGGTCTTTTCGCGGCTGGCCAAGCTGGTGGAGAGGACGGGCAACTTCGAACGGGGAAGCATCACGGCGTTCTACACGGTGTTGATGGAGGGCGATGATCAGCAGGATCCGATCGTGGATTCGGTGCGTTCGTATGTCGATGGCCACGTCGTGTTGTCGCGCGCGCTGGCTGGGGCGGGACGGTACCCGCCGGTGGATGTCGTCGATTCGCTGAGCCGGTTGATGCCTGCGGTGACGACGCGGAGGCACCAGGCGCAGGCGACGACGGCGCGCAGTCTGCTGGCTGCCTATGCGCGATCGGAAGACCTGATGCGCATTGGAGCGTATAAGGCAGGGACCGATCCCGAACTGGATCGCGCCATTCGCGCGTTGCCGGTGTTGAAGCGGTTTTTGGAGCAGGAGAGCATGGAGCGGCCGACACTGGACGATGCGATCGAGCGGCTTTGCGCGATGGAGCTATAGGGAATGCGCGATCGACTGAAGGGGCTGCAGCGGCTGCTGAAGGTGTATGAGGGGATCGAGGGAATGCGCGAGTCGGAGGCGCATCGCGCCAACGGCGAGGTGCGCGTGGCGGAGATGGCGGTCGGACAGCAACAGGAGATCGCCCGCGAGGCGACGGGTGCTGAGCGTGAGAGCCGGGCTGAGGCGGAGCGCCTGGGCTGGTTCGATGCGACAGCTTCTCTGCAGATGTCGGCGGTCAAGGAGGCGCGCCTGAATCATGTCCTGCAGGAGCGTGCCCGTGCCGGTGATATCGCAAACCGGAGGCATCGTGACAGCAGGGTGTGGAGCGAGAAGATGAAGACGCTGGTGGAAGGTGTGCAGTCCGATGTGGTCAGGCAGGACGAGCAGCGCCTTCAGTCGCTGGCGGAGGAAGGCCATCTCTTTCGTCTGCAAAGGGGCCGCCGGCCGAAGCGGGATGGCGCGACGCCGAGATGAGGACGCTCTCATCTGAGCCGGGACGTCTTTGGCATGGCGGTTGCAGTAAGAAGAGATCGAAGTAGGAGGTGCCTGCGTGAGGGTAAGGACGGCGGATGTGAAGGCACTGCTGATGCGAATTCACGTTGAGACCAAGGCTGAACCGGTATCGGGCGATGAAGAGGATTCCTCGTTCGCGGCGAGCCTGCATACGCAGATGGGCGAGATGGAGGATCTTCCCGCGGTGAAGTCTGCTGCCTCGCAGCCGGATAAGACGCAGGTGCTGAAGCAGCTTCCTCAGAAGGCGGAAGCGGTAGCGGAGGGGCATGCAGCAGCACAGGATGCTGACGCGGTCGCAGCTGAAGGCAGTCTTCCTGCCGTGAGCACTGGCGATACGAAGGTCAAGGGGACCACGCCGGATGACCGCCCGATCGATCTGTCCTTGCGCGACCGGGAGCCGGAGAAGATGCCGCCTGTGCCTGCAGGTGACGCGAAGAGTGCGGGCGAGAAGGCGACGCTGCCCGCGTTCCTTCGATCTGCTTTGGCGAAGAATGCTTCGCCTGTGAGCGGCAAGAAGAAAGACGACTTGTCGAAGGTCGAGGATAAATCTTCGGTTCATGTGAAGGATGCCGTCGCCGGGGAGAACGGTGCTCTTGTGGCCGCAGGTTCAAGTGTGGGGCAGCACTTGCAGCATGTGCATGCAGCTGTTGCTGTGCCGGTCAACGTCCCAATGAAGAGCGGTTCTTCACCACAGACAGAGACCGAAGGGAACGATGCTTCCCCGGTGATGCGTGTGCGGCAGGCCTCGCGAGGGAGCGTCGCTTTGGCCGCGCCTGCCGGCAGGGGGGCAACGCAAGAGGCCTCGTCGGGCAACGCTGCTGCGTCCTCTGCGGGGAACGAGGGAGCACCGCGCGCTGGCGAGAAGGACGATCACGGCAAGGCGAATGGCGCGACGATGACGGGAGTTGCATCGGCGGATAAAGCGGTGGCGGGAGCAACGGTTGAGAGTATCGATGGTCGCGGCGGACATGAGCGTGTGGTGTCGCCGGTCCAGGGTGTGGATGCGGAGCGCAATGCAGGGACGGCTGGAGGAGCCGCTGCCGGCGGGGCTGTGATGGTTGTGCCGGTCGCGGCGGATCGTCCGTTGTCATCGCTGCACCAGGCAGTGAACGCCCAGGCGAGCCAGCTTCCGGTGCATGCGGAGGCTCATGCCGAGCAGGAGGCCATGCGTGCGGGCGGCCTTGCGGCGGAGGGGCGAACGATTGTGGCAACGCCATCGTCGCTTGAGGTCGGTTTGGCGAACGGCACGCACGGCTGGCTGAAGATTCGCGCCGAGATGTACGGAGACAGGGACGGTGACCGCGCAGCTGACCTCGAGTACGGCGGTGGGGGAGCAGATACTGCATGGCCAGCTCCCGGCGATCTCGCACTTTCTGGAGCAGGAGCATCTGCCGGTGTCGAGCCTGGTGGTGCACCATGCCGCGGATACCTCGGGACTCGCTTCAGGCGCCGATAGCGGCGACCGGAGCGGAGGGCAGGCTCCTCAGAGCGATGGAGGAGGTTCGGAGCGCCGGTACTCCGTTGCCGAGACGGATTCTAGCCGGATGGCTGAAGGTCTTTTCGAGGTACAGCAGGGAGAGGCCTCTGAAGGTGGCGGCGGATGGCTGAGTGTGAGGGCCTGAGGCCACAACGTTGTAAAGCGCTACAGGACAGCAGCAGGAGAACGGAGAAAGCGGATGGACCTTTCAGGATTATTTACGACGGCGGGAGAGAGTGCATCGTCGCGCGTGGCGATGGCACTTGCTCCCAAGACAAGCAATGCGACAGCAACGGCAAAGGTAACAGCAAAAGATACGACGACGGGGACGGATAGCTCTGGAGCAACCGACGGCTCGACGTCGAGCACGACGGATGCGGATAACAGCATGATTACGTCGAATGACTTTCTGACGCTGCTGGTCAGTGAGTTGAAGAACCAGGATCCCACGCAGCCGACCGATCCGACGACGTACATCAACCAGCTGGTCGGCGTGAACAGCCTGCAACAGCTGATCTCGATTAACCAGGGTCTGTCGACGTTCGAGGATTCGATCCTCGGCTGACGCACGACGGGTGCAGCAACGACACCGGGCTTCTGAGGAAGACGGCGAGAGAGCAAGGAGAGAAACGGATGGCATCTTTTTCGATTGCAGTAAGCGGACTTCAGGCGGACACGATTGCGCTGGATACGATCGGCAATAACCTGGCGAACCTTAACACGACGGCCTTCAAAGATCAGAGCACATCGTTTGAAGACCTCTTCTACCAGCAGATGGGCGTCTCGGGCACGAACAATCCGATCCAGGTCGGCGTCGGTACACGTGTCTCGGGGACCGAGGCGAATTTTCTGCAGGGCACGATTCTGCCGACCGCCGGTCAGCCGAGCAATATGGCGCTGAGCGGCGATGGCTTCTTCGTGACGGAGCAGGACGGTATACAGACGCTGACGCGGGCGGGCGACTTCCAGCTCGATCAGAGCGGCAACCTGATCTCGACCAGCGGCTCGAGCGTGATGGGTTATCCGGTGAATAACGGCGTTGTCAATACAAACGCTGCACTGGTTCCGATTACGCTTCCGGTGGGTGTGACGGAGGCCGCGCAGGCGACGAGCCAGATCGACATCACGGCGAACCTGAATGCGGGCTCGACTGTGGGCACAAGCTTTACGACGCCTGTGACGATCTACGACTCGCTGGGGCAGAGCCACGCGCTGACCGTGACCTATACGAAGACGGCAGCCAACAGCTGGGACTACAGCGTGGGTCTGCAGTCGGGCGACGCAACGGGAACACCGACAAACACGACGGGAACGCTGACGTTCGATTCGAACGGCAATCTGGTCTCGCCGTCCGGAGACGTTACGGGGATCACCTTTCCCGGACTGACGAATGGCGCGAGCGATCTGTCGGTCAGCCTCGATCTGTTCGGCAGCAACGGCAACTCGACGCTGACGCAGCTGACATCGCCTTCGACGAACACGGCGACGTTGCAGGACGGCTTCGCCAGCGGGACCTATTCGAGCTTCTCGGTGGACAACGACGGTGTGATCTCGGCGCTTTACACCAACGGTCACAAGGCAGTTGTAGGTCAGGTGGCGGTAGCGCGTGTGACCAATCCCGACGGGCTGGCGATGATTGGGAATAACTCATATGCGACGACGAATGCCTCGGGCAATGCCATCTACGGCACACCCGGCACCGGCGGTCGTGCGACGATCGAGGATTCGGCGATCGAGCAGTCGAACGTCGATATCTCGCAGGAGTTCTCGAACCTGATCGTGGCACAGCGCTCGTTTGAGGCGAACTCGAAGACGATTACGACCTTCGATTCGGTGACGCAGGCTGCGATGAGCATGATCCGGTAAATCGCATGTGATGTGGTTGCGAACGCCGCTCCTGTGTGGGGCGGCGTTCGCGCATGCGGCAGGGGATGAAGAATCCCTAATCTTTCCCCCGTTCTAATTGGCGTTTCGATTGCACAGGTAGAGGCATCGAGGTCAGAACGAATATGTCGAATACTCCTGCGGTTGCTTCCAATGATCTGCCGATCCAGGCGAAGGTTCCGGTCGTCTCGCTGGGGATGGCGATTGTTTTAGGCGTTGTGGTGTCTGTGTCGGCGGTGGGCGGCGCGGGCTATTACCTGATTCACTCCGGCAAGCTGCGCCTGCAGACGATGCCGCCAGCGGTCGTCAGCTCCGGGCAAAAGACTCGCTCCATTCAGATGGAGCCCATGGTGGTGAACCTGGCAGACAGCACGGGTGAGGCTTATCTGCGTGCGTCGATTGAGCTGCGCGTGGCCGATGCTGTGGGCGAGACGGATAAGGAGAGCAAGAAGCCGGAAGAGGCGAAGGACAAAGGCGCTGATGCGGCGGTGCGGGACACGGTGCTGGCGGTGTTGAGCGGTGAGACCTCGCAGGCGCTGCTGACGCCTGACGGCAAGGAGACGCTGAAGAAGTCACTGAAAGACGCCCTGGCAGAGCGCAATCCGGAGCTGAAGGTCGTCGATCTCTACTTCACTGAGTTTCTGGTTCAGCGATAGATCGCAAACGGGGGAGCGGGGAACGATGGCGGATGTGGAGCTGGTCAAGGCCGAGGTGGAGGTGGAGATGGAGCAGAGGATCGACGCTGCGAAGGCCGAGCCGCCCGCCGGGCCGGGGATGAAGCGGATCGAGAAGCACATGGCGTGGCCTGTGCTCTCCGTGCTTGAGATGTCGGTCAGCGCGGAGATTCCGCTGGAGGACTTCAAGGTGCGCGATCTGCTGGCGCTGGAGAGCGGACAGCTGATCGCAAGCGCATGGCCGGAGACCGAGGATGTGACGGTAATGGCCGGAGGCGTGCAGGCGGGCTGGAGCGAGTTCGAAGTGGAAGACCAGAAGCTGCTGGTGCGACTGACGCGGCTGGCGTAACGACGAGCGGATGTGAGGAGAGGGAGAGCGTTACCGATGATGGAGAAGAGTACGACCTTCGAGCAGCAGGGACTGGTGGGACAGCTGGTTGCGGCCTGGAGAACTCGCCGCAGTCTGCGGAGCCGCTCGCCGCGCCTGCTGCAGCTGATCGAGACGCTTCCCCTGGGGGCGAAGCGTCAGTTGATGCTGATTCGTTGCGGTGAGGAGTTCTACCTTGCGGGCGGCGGCGTAGAGAGCATCGAGACGCTGATGAAGGTGGATGCGGCATCGTTGCCGGCTGAGGGGCTGCGATGCGGTTGAAGAGTGGACTTCTGACGATCGTGCGCTGGGCGGCGGTGGCGGTCTTGCTCGCCGGGCCGCTGGCGGCTCATGGTGCAGCGCCGACAAGGTCATTCTGGGTGAAGCATGATGCTGCTGCGCTGCGTGCGGGGCACGCTGCGGCAAAGGCTGCAGCGGCCCATCGCAAAGACAGTAAGCCGTCGGCTGCGTCGGGCTCTGAGCGGGATGACCTGGCTGCCGCTGCGCAGCAGTCGATGGAAGACAGTATCAAGGCAAATCGCAGCGTGCCGTGGTCGATCGTCGTTGGACTGACGCTGTTGACGCTGCTTCCTGCGCTGCTGCTGTCGATGACACCGCTGGTTCGACTGCTGGTGGTCTTTCACTTTCTGCGCCAGGCGCTGGGAACGCAGACAGCTCCTTCGAATCAGGTGTTGATGGGGCTGGGGCTGATGATGACGTGGTTCCTGATGCAGCCTGTTCTGTTGCAGGTGGAGCAGACGGCGGTGACGCCGTATCGCGCGGGAGCGATTGCGGGCGATGAGGCGATTGCCCGAGGCATCGAGCCGGTGAAGCAGTACATGCTGCGCTACGCACGCCAGAAGGACCTGGAGCTGTTTGCCTCGGCTGGAATGGGGAACCGTCCGGCGACGAAGAACGATCTTCCATTCCAGGTGGTGGTGCCTGCTTACATCCTGAGCGAGTTGAAGGCGGGATTCCAGATCGGAGCCGTTCTCTTCTTTCCGTTTCTGCTGGTGGATCTGATGGTCGCGAGCGTGACGACCTCGATCGGCATGATGCAGCTGCCGCCGGTGGTGATCTCAACGCCGCTGAAGATTCTGCTGTTTGTGATGGTCGATGGCTGGAACCTGCTGGCCGACCAGTTGTTGAAGAGCTTTTCGTAGAGAGAGTGTGGAGCGCGATGAGTCCGGACCAGACGGTGGAGATGATGCGTCGGCTTTTGATTGAGGCGGTGTTGCTGAGCGCGCCGCTGTTGCTGAGCGCGTGCATGGCGAGCCTGCTGGTGAGTCTGGCGCAGACGCTGACCAGTGTGCAGGAGCAGACGCTGACGGCGGTGCCGAGGCTGGTGGTGGTCTTCGTGGTGACGATGGTCTCGCTGCCGTGGATGGTGCATCGGCTGATCGGCTATACGCTCCATCTCTTTGCCGGCGGATTTCACAGGTTTCTGGGATAGCGATGCAGGGAGCGACGACAGCGACGATTGCAGACTGGCCGCAGTATCTGGCCTCGGGGCTGCTGGTGATGATCCGCCTGAGCGGGCTGATGGTGTTTGCTCCGGTCTTCTCCTCGTCGGCCATTGCGCCGCGCATCAAGGTGGGTTTTGTCGTTGCGATGACGATCATGCTGGCGCCCGTGGTGGGTGCTGTGACTCATCAGCCCGTGGAGCTGGGCGGAGCGGCGATCGTGGGAGAGCTGAGCGTCGGGTTTGTCTTCGGGCTTTCGTTGATGCTGCTGAACGAGGCGCTGCTGTTTGCGGGGACGCTGCTGGGGATGCAGTTCAGTTTCTCGCTGGTGAACCTGATGGACCCGAACTCGATGATTGAGACGCCGGTGCTGGGGCAGATGCTGGGCTGGCTGGGCGTCCTGGTATTGATCGGCGCGGGGATGGACCGCACGATGCTGGCAGCGATGATGCGAAGCTTTGTCGCAGTGCCGGTGGGGCATGCGGCGATGGGAGCAAAGACCGGCGCTACGCTGGCGGCGATGGGTGGCGGCATCTTTCTTGCCGGGCTGCAGCTGGCTGCTCCGGTGATGGCGGCCGCGATGACCGTCGAGATGACGATCTCGCTGATTGGAAGGCTGTCTCCGCAGCTGCCTGCGATGGTCGTTGGGATTCCGTTGAAGACGATGGCCTCGTACGTGGTGCTGATTGCGAGCCTGGCGGTGTGGCCGGGGTGGATCGAGCACCACTTTACGTTACTGCTGGAAGCTGCAGGCCGGTTGGTAGGGATGCCATGAGCGATCAGAAGACAGAACAGGCGACACCGCAACGGAAGAAGAAAGCGAAGGAGCAGGGCGATGGCGTGCGCAGCCGCGATCTACTGTCGGCGCTGGCGATGCTGGGAGGAACGCTGGTGCTGGGCGCGATGGCGCCGGGCTTCATCGCGGGGTGGAGGCAGGTCTATCGGGAGAGCCTTCGCGCGGCTGCTGTGGGTGAGGTGACGGGAGACCGTCACTGGATCGCCGCGGCGCAGCATCTGGTCCTGCCGTCGTTGTTTCCCCTTGCGGCGATTATGGCGGCGAGCTTCGGTGCGGCGTTGTTTGGCGGGATTGCGCAGGGCGGCGGTGTGACCTTTCATGCGCAGGCGCTGGAGTTGAAGATGTCGCGCTTGAACCCGGTGGAGAACGTGAAGAACCTGTTCAGCCTGCGTTCGGCGACTCGGCTGGTGAAGTCGCTGGTGCCGGCGGCGGTGATGGGCGCGCTGGGCTGGACGGCGTTGAAGGAGCTGATGACCTCGGCTCCTGTGATGAGCATGATGCGTCTGCCGGCGACGTTTTCGACGGCGTATGGGCTTGCGCTGGATGCGGCGTGGGTGACGCTGGCCTGGTCGGGACTGGACTACGCGATGGAGTGGAGAGCGTGGAACCAGCGGCTGCGCATGTCCAAGCAGGAGATCCGCGAAGAGAGCAAGGAGCAGATGGGCAATCCCGAGGTGAAGGGACGGATCCGTCAGATTCAGCGCGCCATGCGCAAGCGCAAGGTGAAGGCCGATATGTCGCGCGCCAGCGTGGTGATTACGAACCCGACGCACTATGCCGTGGCGCTGGAGTTCAGCTTCGAGACGATGGCCGCGCCGGTCGTGATTGCGAAGGGGCGCGATCTGCATGCTGCCGAGATTCGCGAAGAGGCCCGCTGGGCGGGGATTCCTCTGGTCGAGAATCCTCCGCTGGCAAGGAGTTTGTACCGCTCGGTTGAACCGGGGCAGGCGATTCCGTTTGAGTTGTATGCATCGGTTGCGGGCATTCTGGCGTACCTGTACCGGCAAAAGATGGAAGAGCGGATGCGCCGCGAGAGACAGGCAGAGGCGGCGCGACGCGTGGCGTCGGCCCGATCGACGAGGCCGATGACAATGTACGGATTTGGAGGCGGAGTATGAGTGAAAAACGAGCAGGGTCGGGGTGGTCGCCGCGAAAGCTGCAGGCGTTAGTGCTGCCGACGACGGCGATCAGCATGGTCTTCGTGATGCTGATTCCTGTGCCCGGCGTGGTGCTGGATATTTTGCTGGCCATATCGATTACGGCGTCGGTGATCGTCTTCCTGACGGCGGTGCAGGTGCGTCGCGCGGTGGACTTCTCGGTCTTCCCGACGCTGCTGCTGCTGCTGACGTTGTTTCGGCTGTCGCTGAACCTGGCCTCGAGCCGCAGGATCCTGCTGCATGGCCATGAAGGAACGGGTGCAGCGGGATCGGTGATCGAGTCGTTCGGCCAGTTCGTGGTCGGCGGCAACTATGTCGTGGGCTTCGTGCTCTTCCTGGCTCTGATCGCGATCCAGTTTCTGGTGGTGAGTCATGGCGCGGTTCGCACGGCCGAGGTGACGGCGCGATTCACACTCGACGCACTGCCGGGCAAACAGATGGCGATCGATGCGGATATGAACGCTGGCCTGATCGATGAGCAGGGTGCGCGCAAACGGCGCGAGGCGATCGCACGCGAGGCGGAGTTCTACGGCGCGATGGACGGCGCGGCGCGATTCAATCAGCGCGACTCCATGGCGACGATTCTCATTACGGTGATCAACATCGTGGCGGGGTTGTTGATCGGCGTGGTGCAGCAGGGCGTGGATGTTGCGACCGCAGTGAAGACGTACACCATTCTGACGGTGGGCGACGGTCTGGTGACGATGATTCCCAGCCTGCTGGTCTCGGTTGCAGGCGGCATGGTGCTGACGCGGGCCTCGTCGTCGGGGACGCTTGATAGTGAGCTGGGAGCGCAGCTGTTTCGACGGCGCAACACGCTTTGGATCGCCTGCGGGGTGCTGGTTGCGCTGGCACTGGTTCCTGGGCTGCCCAAGCTGGCGTTTCTGCTGCTGGCGGGCGCGGTAGCGTTGATCGCACGCAGGCTTCCGGCGGAGAAGGCGCCGGAGGCGCTGGAGCTGGTGTCGGCGAAGACCTCTGCGAAGCAGCAGGATGCTGCCAGGGGCGAGAACCTGGCGGCGCTGCTGAAGATCGATGAGCTGACGCTGGAGATCGGCTTCCAGCTGATTCCGCTGGTGGATGAGAAGCAGGGCGGCCAGATGCTGAACCGGGTTCGCGCGCTTCGGCGTCATCTGGCGACGGAGCTGGGTTTCATCGTTCCTCCGATCCACATCACCGATAACCTGCGGCTGCGGCCACGGGAGTATGTGGTGAGCCTGCGCGGCATCGAGATCGCACGCTGGCAGACGGAGCAGAACCGGCTGCTTGCGGTGAACGCCGATCCGAAGGCAAGACCGCTGCAGGGGCAGGAGACGAAGGAGCCTGCGTTCGGGGTCTCGGCGCGATGGATCGAGCCGGGGCTGGAGGAGCAGGCGCTGGCGTCGGGCTATTCGGTGGTGGATCAGACGACGGTGATTGGAACACATCTGGGCGAGTTGATCCGGCGTCATGCGCACGAGCTGCTGAGCCGGCAGGAGGTCAAGCGTCTGCTCGACAGCATGAACGACAGCCATCCCAAGCTGGTGGAGGAGTTGGTGCCGAAGCTGATGTCGCTGGGTGAGGTGCAGCGCGTGCTGCAGCAGCTGCTGCGGGAGCAGGTGTCGATTCGCGATCTTGGGTCGATCCTCGAGGTATTGGTGGAGGCATCGCAGCAGTCGAAGAGCGTGGTGCATCTGGTGGAGAGCGTGCGCCAGGCGCTCGGTCGCGGACTGGTGCGTCCGCTGCTGGATGCAGATGGCGGGTTGCGCGTGATGATGCTGGATCAGGCGATTGAGAACGAGCTGGTTGGCACCTTCGATCCGCAGAGCGCTGCACCGCTGTTGCTGGGCGATGGCGCGCGAGCGATGCCGCAGGATTTTCTGCGTCGGCTTGTGGAATCTGTGAAACGTCTAACCGGGCCGGGCATGACATCGGCCCTTCCCGTGCTCCTCTGTCCGAGTCCGGCGAGATATCACGTAAGGCGCTGGCTGGAGCCCTTTCTGCCGAAGGTGACGGTGCTTGCGCCGGTCGAGATTCCTCCGGAGGTCAGGGTGCAGAACATGGGAACGATTGGCTGAGCGAACAGAGTTGCAGGCGATAGCAGGGCGATGGCGCAAGTGAGCGGAGGGTGTGGATGGAAGCAGGACGTCTGATGGCGGTGAGCGTGACGAGAGCACCCGAGCCGGAGTGGATCGCCGACGCGGCAATGGTAGCGGGAACGACGGTCTCGGGAACGACGAGACGAGGAGAGGCGATGCAGGTGTTTACGCCCTTTACCGAGGCGGACCAGGAACAATCCGGCGATCATCACGCGAAGATGGAGTCGGACGCCGAGCGGGACCGGTTGTTGATGGAGCATCTGCCGACGGTGCGTTACATCGCACGGCGCATCCATGAGCGACTGCCGCAGCATGTCGAGCTGGACGATCTGATCTCGGCTGGCGTGGTGGGGCTGATCGACGCGTTCTCGAAGTTCGATCACGCCAAGAAGGTACAGTTCAAGAGCTATGCGCAGTTTCGTATTCGCGGCGCGATCCTCGATTCGCTGCGCACGCTGGACTGGAGCCCTCGCGAGCTGCGGCGGAAGGGCCGCGCGGTGGAAGAGGCGATCCGCACGGTGACGCAGCGCATCGGCCGTGCACCGTCGGACCAGGAGATTGCAGCGGAGATGAAGCTGACACTCAACGAGTATCAGCAGCTGCTTGGAGACCTGAAGGGGCTGGAGATCGGCAGCCTGCACATGGAGCGCTCGGAGGATTCGGGCGATGAGGAGCTGGCATACATTCCGGGATCTCCGGAGGAGGACCCGCTGTTTCGCTGTCTGAAGGGGGAGATGAAGCAACGGCTGATCGATGCGATTGACGACCTGCCGGAGAAGGAGCGCATGGTGCTGACGCTCTACTACTACGAAGAGCTGACCATGAAGGAGATCGGCCTGACGCTGGGAGTTGTGGAATCGAGGATCTCGCAGATTCATTCTTCGGCGGTGTTGCGGCTGCGTTCGGCGCTGGCGGGGCTGAAGTCCTCGGAGACAGGGAAGGGCATCCGCAAGCGCAAAGATGCTGTGACGGGGCGACGTAAAGAAGATCGGCATGAGGCGAGGTAGGCGATGGAAAAGAACCTGGGACAAGAGGATATCGATGCATTATTTGCCGCGGCAAACTCGTCGGCGAAGGCCATGCAGCCAGAGAACGAACAACCTCCCGAGACGTATGTCTTCAGCCGGGCGGGCAAGATCAGCAACGATCAGATGCGAGCGATCAGCACGGTCAACGACCTGTTTGCGCGCAACCTGATGCATGCGCTGAGCGTCTGGCTGCGCGTGCCGTTCCGGGCGAAGCTGGTTGCGGGTGAGCAGCTTCCCTTCAGCGAGTTTCTGGAACGGCTGTCGTCGATGGCGTACCTGTGTTCGGTGCGCCTGGAGCCTCTGGGAGCCGTGGGGCTGATGGAGATGGATCTCTCGCTGGCGGGGCCGATCGTCGATGTGCTGCTGGGTGGCACCGGGCAGGCGGCAGATCCTCGTGAGCTGACGGACATTGAGGAGTCGATTATGTCGTCGGTGATGGAGCTGGTGGTGCATGAGTTGACCCTGGCGTGGCAGCCGGTAGGGCTGCAGTTCACCATCGAGAAGCGCGAGACCGAGGCACAGGCGGCGAGGACGATGACGCTGGGCGAGAAGACGCTGTGCGTGAGCTTCGACCTCAAGATGCAGGACGTGCAGGGGGTGTTGAATCTCTGCCTGCCCGCGGTGGTTCTGAATGCGATCCTGCGCAAGCTGATCTCAGAGGGCGACCGTCCGCGAAGGCGATCCGAGGATGCCGCAGTGAGAATCCGCGAACTGATGTCCAGGGCCAGGGCAGGCGTGTCGCTGCAACTTCCGCCGATACGTTTGCGTGCTTCTGAGATTGCGGCGCTGACACCTGACACGATCCTTCGCATGCCGATGGCGTGCCACGAGCCGCTGGAGCTGCGTATCGGAGGTCTGCCGTTCGCGCGTGCGCGCGCCGTACGCAGCCGCGAACATCGCGGCGCGCGGCTGGAGTCTGACGCTGAAGGGAAAGCCCAGGCAGCAGCACAAATTAATTAAAAGGATCGTGCGATCCTCGCAGAAATGGATGAAGGACAAAGGAGAACGAGATGGCCGAAGAGACGGCGACGACGACGCGGATCGACATGCTGAACGATATCGATCTGGATGCAACACTTCGATTCGGTTCACGCGAGATGACGCTGGAAGAGGTCCTGAACCTGGGGCCGGGTTCGGTGATTGAGCTGGATAGGCACATCAGCGAACCGGTGGACCTGGTGGTTGGGGATCGGATCGTTGCGCGGGGAGAGGTGGTCGTGATGAGCGGCAACTTTGCGCTGCGTGTGACAGAGGTTGCTGCGCCGCAGCTGCGGCTGGAGAGTATCCGATGCTTTTTGTAAATCGAAGGGCAAGTCTCGCTGCAGTGCCTCCGCAGGCATCGATGGCGGACGCGCTCACCTGGGCGACAGGGACCTATGAGCTTCCTCAGGCAGCGTTAAACCCGCCGGTGGTGACGACCACGAAGCGTCTTTGCGGCAGCGTGCTATGCACCACATCGAGGATCTCGCCATTTCGCAGCCGGAAGCGGCCGATCTTTGAAGAGCAATGGGGGTGCAGCGGGCGGTGTGTGCTGGCCATGGTGCAGGCCGCGGTCCGGCGTGAGATTGCGGGCGGCCTGGAGACCTCGGTCGCGCAGCATCGTCATCGTCTGCCGCTGGGGCTTCTGATGCTGGGGCAGGGATGGATTACGCAGGCGCAGCTGCAGTATGCGCTGGCGGTGCAGAAGCTGCATGGCGGCCGTATCGGCGACTGGCTGGTGGCGGAGTGCGGCGTGGCCCCGGAGCATGTGACGCGCGGCCTGAGCCTGCAGTGGAGTTGTCCCGTGCTGACGGCACGCGGATTTTCTCCGGCGGCGATGGCCCTGATTGTTCCGAAGCTGTTTGTCGAGGAGTTCGGCCTGGTTCCACTGCGAATCGCGGGATCGCAGCTGCTCTACGTGGGCTTTGAGGAGCGGCTGGATGCCTCGGCGGCGCGGGGGCTGGAGCAGATGATGAATCTGAAGGTGGAGAGCGGGCTGGTGGGGACACTGGAGTACAGCACCATCCGGCAGAGCCTGCTATCGCAGCTTGTGGCGCCTGCGAAGTGTGAGGTGGCGGCCGATGCAGATGCGCTGGCTGCGCGGATCACCGCGATCCTGGAGCAGAAGCAGCCGATCGGAGCGAAGGTGGTGCGGATGCATCGCTACCTGTGGCTTCGCCTGTGGCTGGAGAAGGCCTCGCGCGCGAGCAGGGGCGCAGCACCCCGGGACCACGAGGACATTCTGGATTACATCTTTACCGTGGGACGATAGATGAGAAGAAGATGAGAGTAAAACGAGAGCGCCTGTTCCGGGCGCTCTCGTTTCGTTACTGTTGGCCGACGTTGGCGGTCTCGGTGACGGGGCGGGGTGGCTCTGTCGCGAGAGCGCTTGCTGCGGAGGAAGCCGGCTTCGAGGGACCGAGGCCAAGCTTGATGATGGCGCGGGAGTCGGGCATCAGTTTGGTCTGCCAGCCGTTATCAGATTGAAACTTCTGCATCGCGGTCTCGGTGGCGGAGTCCCAGTGGCCGCTGGGCTCTGACATGTAACCGGACTTTACCAGAGCGGTCTGGATCTGAGCGGCACGGGCATCGTCGATCGAACGCTGACCGGAGGTGTGCTTCGCTGCCGGAGCGCTGCTCTTGGTGTGTTTGTTGCTGTGTGCCGTAGGGCCGCGGCGCATGCGCGTCATGGCGACGCATGGCGGGAGGGTTGTTGCAAGAAGCGCGGCGATACAGAAAATGCGGCCAAGCTGCATTGGCGAAAGAACCTCGCGTGTTGGTTTGGCAGGGTGACGAATCGCGCTGCCGACCCCTTCTTCAAAGGTTATCGGGGAATAATAGACCGCGCAAGAGCGGCTGGCGAGAGAATACGCAACTTTCATGGTGCGCCGTGAGGTATCTTCCTCATCCTTAGGTCCGAATAGGGATCGACCGAAAGCTGAGAAAGATAAAGCGGGAGGCGATGACGCCTCCCGCTTCGGGGTTAGAAGTGACGATTGAAGACTACGGCAGGGTTCCACCGACGTAGGAGTTGCCGCCACCCTTCTGGAAGGGCGAGTGGACGACGAAGACCACGTCATCCTTGGACTTGAGGCTGGTGACGACGGCCCTGTAGGAGGCTTCGTCTGTGACGGCCTTGCGGTTGATCTCCGTGATGATGGTTCCCTTGACGAGGTTGATGTCGTCGGCGAAGGACCCTGGACGGACGGTGGTGACGATGACGCCCTTGGCGATGCCGGTCTTCTGAGCAACAGCTGGGGGAATCGTGGAGACCGTGATGCCGAGCTTGGTCTGTCCGGCATCGGACTCCTGCGGCGAGTTGTCATCGTCGTCATTGTTGCCTGCGAGATCGGAGTAGGTTTTGGCGCGGTCTCCGATGACGACATTAGCGGCGTTCTGCTTGCCGTCGCGCAGGTAGCCGAGCTTGACGCTGGTTCCGACCTTGCGGGCGGAGATGTCGGCCACGAGATCGTCGCCGTCCTTGATGGAACGTCCGTCGATGGAGATGATGACGTCACCCGGCTGGATACCCGCCTTGGAGGCGCCGCCAGCAGGTGTGACGGTCGAGACGATCACGCCGTTCTTGAAGCCGTACATGCGTCCCACCGCCGAGCTCATCGACGCCTGGAAGCTGATGCCGATGGAGCCGCGAACGACCTTGTGTTCCGGTCCGATCAGCATGTTGTAGACGTTGGCGATGATGCTGGACGGCATGGCGAAGCCGACGCCCTGCGAGCCCATGGACTGCGTGTAGATGGCGGTGTTCATGCCGATGACCTGGCCGGACATATCGACCAGCGGACCGCCGGAGTTACCGGGGTTGATGGCGGCGTCGGTCTGGATGAACTTCTGGAACTGCGACTGCGAGATGCCGGTCGGCCTGAAGGCTCGTCGATGGAGCGGTTCTTCGCCGAGACGATTCCTGCGGAGACGGTCTGCGAAAGACCGAACGGGCTGCCGATGGCGAGGACCCAGTCGCCGACCTGTGCGCTGTCGGAGTTGCCCAGCTTGATGGTGGGCAGGGGCTTATCGACGTCGATCTTGATGACGGCGATGTCGGTGTCCTTATCGGAGCCGATGAGCTTCGCCGGCCGGCCTTCGGCCTCGGGGCCGTTGTCGGGATCGGTGGAGAGCTTGACGTAGATCTTGTCGGCCTTGTCGATTACATGATTGTTGGTGATGATGTAGCCGCTGGGATCGACGATGAAGCCTGAGCCCAGGGCACGGCGCTCGGCGCCCGGCATACCGCCGTCGTCATCATCATCGCCGCCACCCTGGCCGCCCTGACCGCCGAAGAAGCGGTTCAGGAAGTCCTGCATATCGCCCTGCTGATCGCCGCTGCCGCCGCCCTGTCCAGGCGTGCGCTGACCGCGGCCTTTCTTGTTGGTGGACTGCTTGGGGAGCGATTCAGTATTGATGTTGACCACGGCAGGGCCAACCTGTTTGACGATCTGCGCGAAGCCGTTGGAGAGGGTCTGAGCCGCGGGAACGACAAGGGGCTTGGCGTTGGAGGTGTCGATAGGCTCCTGTTCCTTGCCGCTGACGCCGTGGGTGAGCACGGAGCCGACGAGGATGCCGGTCGAGAGCGTCGCAAGGAGAGCAAAGGTAGTCGTCAGGCGGTGGCTGCTCATGCGTTCCAGCCAGGTCTGTTTTGTGCTGGTCGATGTATCCATCAGTAAATCAAACCTCTTTCGTTTGCTGCGTGTCGCCCGCGTGCCGACGCGGGAATAGTTCGGCAAGGTCAAGTATAAGACTTTCCGCCTACCGAAATGTTCCGTTTAGAGCATCTTCGGTCATCATCAGGTTGGTTAGACGCGATGTTACGGCAAATGTATTCCTGTGAATCGGCAGGAGTTTGAGGTGTTCGGGCGCGGCTTTTGTTACATCAGGATGCGGGATAGGTGGGTACCGGCTCGGCGGTGGGAAGCAGTTCGGTGATGAGAATTCCGGCGAAGATCAGCGCGGCTCCGGCGAGGGAGCGGGAGCCGAGGCGCTCTCCCAGGAAGAGAAACGAGATCAGCCAGGCAAAGACGGGCTCCATCGTGAGCAGAAGAGCTGTGTGCGTCGGCGGAAGGTGTTGCTGGGCCCAGCTTTGGATGGTGAAGGCGGCAGCGGTGGCGATGAGGCTGGTGATCCCGAGGGCGATCAGCAGGCGCGGCGTGAGATGCAGGTGAAGCGGACCGCCGAGCGGCAGCGTGATCGCCATGATGAGTGCGGCAACGGTGATCTGCAGGGTCGCCAGCTGGGCGATGGGGACGCGAGGCGAGGTGTGCGCCAGAGCCAGCAGGTGGCCGGCGAAGGCGATGGCACAGAGGAGGGTGAGCAGGTCCCCAAGGCCGATGGAGGCGAAGAGGCCGCTCCAGGCGGTTCCGGCGGGCGTGGTGAGCAGAAGCAGGCCGCAGAATGCCAGCAGGGCTCCGAGGAGCGCTGTCCAGCGGGGTGCGTGCGCCGAGGCGGGACGGATGGCCGGGATTGCGGTCAGCAGAGGGACGAAGACGACGACCAGGCCGGTGATGAATGCAGACTTCGCGGCGGTCGTGCGCGCGAGGCCCGCGGTCTGGAACTGGTAGCCCGCCGCGAGAAAGATGCCGACGACCAGACCGGAGAGCAGCGTATTGCGATTGAGGTTCCGCAGGCTGCGGTGGTTGATGACGATGAGCGCGAGCGCGGCGATGCTCATGCGCAGCATATTGAAGAGCAGAGGAGAGGCATCCTGCAGAGCGTCTTTGACGAGGGCGAAGGTCGCGCCCCAGACGGCGACGACGAAGAGCAGCAGGAGATGCGCGATGGTCGAAGGACGAAGTCGAATCATGGGCAAGACGCGTCAGGAAAGCGATGGTGGTGCGGCTTGGTTTTCAGTGGATTTACTGATTCGAGTGTAGATGGTCCTGCCGTGTGCGATGCAGGCGGATTTTACGGGGTAGTTTGGATCGCTGCGCCGGAGTCGTGTGCGGCGGCCTCGAGGGAGAGCTGCGGCGCGATCTGGGTGCAGGCGAGAAGCAGCAGCAGAATGCGGCGCAGTGCGATCTCGCGGCCGCTGGGGTCGTACCACTCGTCGAGCGTGTGAATGCTGCCGCCGATTCCGCCGGTGCCGATGGCGATGGCGGGAATGCCGAGCGAGAGGGGCAGGTTCGCGTCGGTCGACCCGAGGCGCTGCTCGGTGGAGAGGTTGAGGTGACGGTCGACGGCGTGCAGCATGGTGAGCAGCCCGGATTGCTTGGGCAGGGCGGCTGCCGGGCGGTCGCCGATGGCTTCGATGTGAAGGATGATGGGCGCGGAGAGGCCGGTGTAGGGGGCGACGGTCTCCTCGAGGATGCAGCGGATGCGGGCGGCGGTCTCCTGCATGTGAGGCGAGGAGGTGGAGCGCAGCTCGATGAGGGCAGTCGCGGAGGAGGGAATGGAGTTGACCGAGGTTCCTCCGGAGATGTAGCCGACGTTGAGGGTGGTGAGTGGCTCGACGGAGAGGGGCAGCTCGGCGATGGAAGACAGCGCGGTGCTGAGCAGGAGAATCGGGTTGGGCGCCCCGGCATCGGACCAGGAGTGACCGCCGGGGCCGGTGACGGTGACGCGGAAGCGCATGCTGCCGAGGCCGCTGGTGACGACGGCGGTTGTGCCGCTGCCCTCCAGCGCGATGGCCGCGGCGATGCGTCCGCGATAGGCTCCCCGGGTGAAGAGGTGACGCATACCGCGCAGATCGCCCTCGCCTTCTTCGCCGACGTTGGCGGCAAACAGGATGGTTGCCGGGGTATGGATACGGGCGAACTGCAGCGCGGCGGCGAGGGCGAGCAGCGCGGAGAGACCGGCGGCGTTGTCGCAGACGCCGGGGCCGAGGATGCGGGAGGAGTCGGCGTCTTCGACGGGCTCGCAGTCGGTTCCCGGCGGGAAGACCGTGTCGAGGTGCGCGGAGATGAGAATGACGGGGCTGTCGGGCTCGGCGTCTTCGCAGGTGAGTTCGCCGAGGGCGTTGCCTTCGGCGTCGATGTGCAGGTGAGTCAGGCCGAGCTGGCGGAAACGCTCGAGAAACCATGCAGCGCGCTCCTGCTCGGCGAAGGGGGGCGCGGGGATGCGAACGGCTTCGAGCAGCCAGCGGCGCACCTGCAGCTGATGCAGATGAAGCCAGTAAAACGCGCGGTGCACTGCCGTCATGGTGGCGAGACGGGTAATGCGCTGATAGGTCGATGCGGACATGCTCTCTTCTGGAAGAGTAGCGCGAGGCGCAAGGGGGAAGCGACAGCGGGGCCACTATTCGTAGTCGACGTTGACCAGGAAGAGTCCCTGCGGTGGTGCCGTGGGGCCGGCGGCGGAGCGGGCCCGGGCGGCGAGGATGGAGGGGAGATCTGCGGCAGGGGTGCGGCCGCGGCCGACCTCGACGAAGGTGCCGACCAGGTTGCGGACCATGTGATGCAGGAAGCCGGAGCCTGTGATGCTGTAAATGATGAGGTCGCAGCCCTGCGGATCGGAGCGCCGCTCCCATGTGGAGGTGAAGATATGGCGGACGGCGGAGTGCGGCGGATGGGGTTTGCCATCGGCAGGATCGTCATTGCGGGTAGCGAGATCGGGGTCGACGGCGGCGAAGGAGGTGAAGTCGAAGCTGCCGACGATGAAGGATGCCGCCTGCTGCATGGCGGAGACGTCGAGCGGCCGGAGGCAGTTCCAGACGAAGGGGGCGAGAGTCGGCGGACAGACCGTGGCCGGGCAGATGCGGTACTCGTAGGTCTTACGGCGCGCACTATGACGGGCGTGGAAGTGGTGGTGGGCGGGCTCAATGGAGACGATGCGGATACTGCCCGGCAGCCTGTTGTTGAGGGCGCGCTGCAGGTTGGAGGCGGGGATCGTGGCTGCGATCGAGATGGAGACGACCTGACCCAGGGCGTGAACGCCGGTGTCGGTGCGGCCCGAGCCCTGAGGCAGGATGGTCTCGCCGGTGACGCGTTGGATCGCCTCGGCCAGGGTGCCCTGGACGGTGGAAAGACCCGGCTGAACCTGCCAGCCATGATAGGGGGTGCCGTCGTAAGCGACGATGAGCTTCCAGTGGAACATACGACTAATTGGGACGGTAACACGAAAGGAAGGCGGGACGGGGAAAGGGGGGTGCTCAGGCAACAGCAGGGATTGCTATACTTAGCCGGTCGTAACTCCGTGAAAATTTGGCCGGGCAGGGAACGAAGACGGGAACGCGTGCGTATCAAAGGCCATCCCCGCCCGCTGCCGGTACAAAGAGCGGGCGAGGCTCATCTTTTTCGCGTCTTCAGCGGGGCGATGAACGTACTAAAACTACGTCATCAAGAACGACTGAAGTCACCCCTGGTTTTAGCGGACAGGGAAGAGGCACCGGGAGTATGCGTCCGGGGAGATCTCTGTCCGGTTGTACGGTACTGAGAAGAGTTGGAGAGCTTATCGTGAGATTAAAGGATTTGCAGGCGGCGACAAGTGTTGTTTTGCTGCTGATGAGTGTGACCACCCCATCGTCGCTGGCTCAGCAGACCCAGACCAGTCCAACGGTCCCTGCCGCATCGCAGCCGACGGTGATCGATACGACGGGCAATCCGGCATTTCCCCAGGCCCCGGCGCCAAAAGCGACGGAGCCGCTCTATCTCAGGGATACGAAGGTCGATTACACGCAGCCCAAGAGCCACCTCTGGAACCCCATTGCGCCGTACACGCCGCGCTCGCTGGAACAGCCTCGGCTGGGCAATACGCCACGGCTGGATCAACTGCTTCGCGACGGCAAGATCTACCTGAGCCTGGCGGATGCGGTCCAGCTGGCTCTGGAGAACAACTACGATATCGAGATCGCGCGCATCAACCTGGATATCGCCGATACCGACATTCTGCGCACCAAGGGCGGATCGACGCTGCGTGGTGTCTCGACCGGCCTGGTGACGAACACCCTGGGCGGGACGACCTCGACGGTCAGCGGGGGCGGCGGACCGGGCGGCACCTCCAGCGCATCGGGTGGCAGCGGCACCGGCGCCTCGGGCCTGGTGCTGAGCACCAACGCCGGCGGTCCTGCGGTCGAGCCGCTTGATCCTGTGCTGACGGGCACGCTGCAGTACGAGGCGGCGAACACGCAGCAGGCGACGACCTTTATTACCGGCACCAATACCCTGAATCAGAACACCGGGTCGTACAACTTCGGCTATCAGCAGGGATTCCGCACAGGTACTCTGTTCAACTTCACCTTCAATAACTCGCGGACGACGACGAACAGCTTGCGGTCGAACTACAGCCCGCAGGTGAACTCGACCTTTCAGGCGCGGGCGACGCAGCACCTGCTGCAGGGGTTCGGCCTGTGGCTGAACAGCCGTTACATCATCCAGGCGAAGAACGACCGCCGCATTACGGACTCGGCCTTCCGGCAGCAGCTTCTGTACACGGTGAGCCAGGTTGAGAATATTTACTGGGGGCTGGTGAGCGCGTACGAGGACGAGCAGGCGAAGGAGCGCGCGCTGGCGCAGTCCACGCAGCTGACCTCCGATAACCGCAAGCAGCTGGAGATCGGCACGCTGGCTCCGCTGGATGTCGTCAACTCTGATGCCGCGGTGGCTACGGACAAGCAGGCGCTGGTGGCGTCGAAGACGAATCTTGAGTACCAGCAGCTGCTGATGAAGCAGGCGGTTGCGCGCAACCTGAATGATCCTCAGCTTTCCAACGCTCCGGTTATTCCGACGGATCGCGTGAGTCTCGACCGTCTTCCTGAGGAAGACACCCCGATCGAGGATCTCGTCAAGCAGGCCTACGCGAACAATCCCCAGATCGAACAGGCTTCGCTGAACATGAAGAACAACGAGATCACGATCAAGGCATTCAAGAACAATCTGCTGCCGACGGTCGATGCGTATGCCTTCTATGGCGGTTCGGCCCTTGGCGGCGCACAGAACCCTGCCCTGCAGTGCACGGATGCGAGCGGAAACGCGACCGGCCCGTGCCCTCCAGGAACCAGTCCGAATGCATCCTACGGCAATACTCTTAAGAACACCTTTAACAACTCCTTTCCGGATAAGGGTGTCGGCGTGAACATTACGATTCCGTTGCGCAACCGGGTGGCCCAGGCCGATCAGGCGCGTTCGCAGCTGGAGTACCGGCAGTCGCAGATGCGTCTGCAGCAGCTCTACACGCAGATCCGGATTCAGGTGATCAACGGGCAGTATGCGTTGACCAACGACCGTGCGCAGGTGCAGTCGGCGCAGGCCTCGCGTGACTATGCGGCGCAGAGCCTGGATGCCGAGCAGAAGAAGTACCGCCTGGGAGCTTCGACCACGGCCCTGGTCCTGCAGCAGCAGCGTAGTCTGGCGACGGCGGACAATACGCTGATCTCGGCGACGGCGGTTTACGCCAATGACCGTGTCGCGCTGGGACAGCTGCTCTCCAATCTGCTGGACAAGTACGGCGTTCGTATCGAAGAGGCCGCCAGCGGGGACATCTCCACGCAGCCTGCGATCCCGGGGCTGACGGCTCCAAAGGCGCCGGCTCCTCCAAAGCCGATTACCGCGCCGTCTGCTCCTCCGAAGTAAGCCAGGAGCAGGCAGCAAACTCAGCAAAGCCCGGGCAATGGCCTGGGTTTTGCTTTTTGGGAAGCGCGGCTGTTGCATCGACCGCGAGAAGGATTGCGGGCAGCCAAGTCGACTACACTTGAAGGATATGGATCAGGGACAGCAGACCAGCACGTTGAACGGACTTTCCCGCTCGGCCTCGGCGTATCTTCGCTCGGCCATGCATCAGCCGGTGATATGGCACGAGTGGGGCGAAGAGGCGTTTTCGCTGGCTGAAGAGCAGGGGAAGCCGATTCTTCTGGATATCGGCGCCGTCTGGTGTCACTGGTGTCATGTGATGGATCGCGAGTCTTACGAGAACGAGACGACGGCGCAGATCATCAATGAGCACTTTATTGCGATCAAGGTGGATCGCGACGAGAGGCCTGATGTCGATACGCGGTATCAGGCAGCGGTATCGGCGATCAGCGGACAGGGAGGATGGCCGCTCACGGCTTTTCTGACTCCCGATGGCAAGCCGTATTTTGGCGGCACGTATTTTCCGCCGGAGGATCGTCATGGACGTCCGGGACTGCCGCGCGTGCTGCTGACGATGGCGGAGTCGTTTCACACGCGGCGCAGCGAGGTGTACGAGTCGGCCGAGAGCGTAATGGCTGCCGTCGAGCACAACGAGAGCTTCATGGGGCGCGCGGGCAATCCGGGACCGGAGCTGGTGGCCAAGATCGTCTCCTCCATCCTGCAGCAGTTCGATGCTCGCTCGGGCGGCTTTGGATCGCAGCCGAAGTTTCCGCACTCGGGGGCGATCGATCTCCTGATGGATGCCTCGTCGCGCGTCTCGGTGGGCGCGGGAGCGGTGAAGGGAGAGGATGTGCGTACGGCTGCCTTCTCTACGCTGCAAAAGATGGCGCGAGGCGGTATCTACGACCATCTGGCGGGAGGATTTCATCGCTACTCGGTGGACGAGCGGTGGGTGGTGCCGCACTTCGAGAAGATGTCGTATGACAACAGCGAGCTTTTAAAGAACTACGTCCATGGATTTCAGAGCTTCGTCGATCCCGAGTTTGCCCGCATTGCGCGGGAGGTGATCGGCTGGATGGACGAGTGGCTGAGCGACCGCGAGCGCGGAGGTTTCTACGCCTCGCAGGACGCTGATTTTTCGCTCGACGACGACGGAGATTACTTCACCTGGACCTACAACGAGGCGGCGAAGGTGCTGACGGCGCAGGAGCTGTCGGTGACCAGCTCGTACTACGACATCGGCGAGATCGGTGACATGCACCACAATCCGGCGAAGAATGTGCTGCACGTGCGGGGAACGCTGGAAGGGGTCGCCAAGGCGAATGCGCTTCCACTGGAGCGGGCGAAGGAGCTGCTGGCTTCCGGCAGGAAGAAACTGTACGCGGCCCGGCTGGAACGGCCGGCGCCATACATCGATAAGACGATCTATGTTGGCTGGAACGGCATGTGCATCTCGGCGTATCTCGAGGCGGGCCGGGTGCTGGACATGCCGGAGGTTCGCCAGTTCGCGCTGAAGTCGCTGGACCGCATTCTGTCCCAGGCCTGGGATCCGCTGATCGGGATGTCGCACGTCGTCGCTTATGGTGATGGTGAGCCTGCGGCACGTCGGATTGCAGGCGGACTGGATGATTATGTCTTCGTCGGAAACGCCGCGGTGGATGCCTGGGAGGCGACCGGAGAGATGCGCTACTACGAAGCGGCTACTGCGATCGCCGACGCGGTCATCGGGCGCTTCTACGACACGGCGGGCGGGGGCTTCTTCGATACCGAGGCCAACAGGGATGGTGAGAAGCGCTATGGTGCGCTGACGACGCAGCGTAAGCCGCTGCAGGACTCGCCCACACCGGCCGGAAACTCGATTGCGGCCACTTTGCTACTGCGGCTGGAGGCGCTGAACGACCGGGAGGACTACGCAGTGAAGGCGCTGGAGACGCTGGAGACCTTCGCGGGAGTTGTCGAGCACTTCGGTCTGTATGCGTCCAGCTATGGCCTGGCGTTGCAGCGGATGGTGCAGCGCTCGGTGCAGATCTGCATCATCGGAGAGGACGCGGAGGCTCGCCGCATGGAGTCTGTCGCGCTGGCGCGGTATGCGGTGAATAAAAGCGTGATCCGGCTTCGGCGTGAGCAGCTGACGACGTTGCCGCCGGCGCTGGCGGAGTCGCTGCCGCATCTGCCGGGACTGCAGGACGCAGGGCATGGCACCGTGGCCGTGGTGTGCAGCAATAACGGCTGTCTGCCTCCGGTGACGACGGTGGATGAGCTGATCGCTGCGATGAACCAGGTGCTCTAAAAGGTAGTGGAACCAAGACTGATTGTTATCACCGGAGGCCCCGGCGCGGGGAAGACGGCGCTGCTCGACGAGTTGCAGCAGCGCGGTTTTGCGGTTGCGCCGGAGGTGGCACGGGAGATCATCCGCGAGCAGATGGCGTCGGGTGGCGATGCTGTGCCCTGGAGCAACAGGGAGGCCTTCGCTCGCCAGATGCTGGTGCGTTCCATCGGGCAGTGGCAACAGCTGCAGTCTGCCGAGGGGCTGGTGTTTGTAGACCGGGGAATTCCCGATACGCTCTGTTACGCACGGCTTGCCGGACTCTCACGGGAGATGCAGCAGGACGCTTATGCCGCCTGCTGCGAGATGCGTTATGCGACTCCTGTATTTATTGCGCCGGCGTGGCAGCAGATCTATGAGACCGACATGGAGCGGAAGCAGAGCTTTGAAGAGGCGGAGGCGACCTTCGAGCGCATGCGGGAGACGTACGAGGACTGCAGCTATAGCCTGAAGCAGCTGCCGCTTGTCTCCGTCGGAGAGCGGGCGGATTTTGTGCTGCATGCGCTCGCTCTCTGACGGAGAGGTCCAGAGAGGTCTTCAAGCACCGATGGACGGGGCGGCTGGGGGTGCGGTCGGGTCCGGCTTCTGTTGCATGATGAGCATGTTGGAGGAGACGCCGAGAGGGATGCCTTCTTTTTCGAAGGTGAGGATGATCCTTCGGCGCAGTTCGCGCAGAACGCCGTCGCGCTGATTGGCGCGGACGCGGATATTGACCGGGTAGATGACTTCGCGGCCGCGGATGTCGTTGACGCCGAGGATGTCGGGGTTGGAGATTGCGATATCGCGGAAGGCAGAGTCGTCGCGTACGTCCTGGGCCAGCGTTCGCAGCAGATCCATGACGCGGTCGGGGTTGGCGCTGGCGTCGACGGAGACGGACAGCGTTGCTACGGAGAAGTCGCGTGACTGGTTGGAGACAGTGCTGATCTGGCTGTTGGGGATGACGTAGAGGGTGCCGTCGCCGTCGCGCACGCGGGTGCAGCGCAGGGAGAGATCCTCGACGGTACCCTTGAGACCGGCGATAGCGACGACCTCGCCGACGTTGTACTGGTCTTCAAGCAGGATGAGGATGCCGTTGATCATGTCCTTGAAGATGGACTGCGCGCCCAGGCCGATGCCGACACCGAGGATTCCGGCAGAGGCCAGGATCGGCTGGTAGGGAATGTCGAAGATCGTTAGTACCTGCAGAAAGGTTAGAAATCCGAGGATGCCGTAGGCCGTTGCACGGATGATGGAGGCCATCGTCCGCAGCTGCGCGGCGCGATGGAAGTTGCCCACCTGAAGCTCAGCGCGCTTTTTCAGGCGATTGACAAAGAACTGGACGATTCTCCAGAGAATGAAGGTAACGATCAGTACAAACGCCAATTTGGGAAGCTTGGAGCTGACGAACACCGTGATGTCCTGGTGCCATTCCGTAGAGAGCATGTGAGATAGCTTTTCTTCCTGTGGGGCGTATTGCAGTAGCGCGGCCAGAAGATGCATGATTACAGGCAACTCGCTTTCATTGAAGATTCCTGCTCTCAGAGTGCAGGATGCATAGGGTTGGATGCAAAGCCGGAGTTGGGAAGGAGGGTGCGCTGATGATTACGATCAGAACCGGTTTCCTTACCGCGGTGGTGCTTTGGGGGGCATCAGGAGCTGTGGCGCTGGCACAACGGCAGTCGACGCCGGTGGCACCGCAGCCGTCGCAGCTCGGCGGTTCGATGAGTCCGATGAACTCCGGGCGAGGCAACTTTCCCATGGACTCCACCGGCTCGAGCATGCCGGACGTGTTGAGCGGTCGCATGACCGAGCAACAGACGAAGACGAGAAATAACGAACGGCAGAAGCGGTTGGAATCCGACACGGATAAGCTGGTGGGCCTGGTGAATGATCTGAAGAACCAGGTTGGCCAGGAAAAGTCGTTGACCCCGGAAGAGCTGAACAAGCGAGCGGAAGAGATCGAGAAGCTCGCACGAAGCGTGAAGGACCGGATGAAGGGGTAGGGCGTGCGTTTCCCGGCGCATTGGTGTCTCTTCTCTTCTGTCCGTTCAGGGCTTCCCGATAAAAGATGGCCGGATGGTGCCCGCCAGCGGACTTGTGCGGTATGGGCGAGCAGTGCTAGTGTAGGCAGCCGGTTTTGAAATCCAGGAAGCGGAGGGCGATCCCTTCCTGGAAGAAGCGTCGACTTCCCGTGTGACCACGACGCCGCATGGGTGAGGTCCAAGACGATGAGACAAGCAGTGTGTTCGCTTACATGTTGCCTGCTCCTGGCAGGCTCGACCACCTTCTCCGGATCGCAGGGAGTACCTATCTCCATTGTGCCCGCCCAGGACGGCGGGCATTTCTACGCGATGAATGCTTATTTCAGCGTGCTGAGCAAGCAGATGGATGGATATCGCAGAGATGCAATAAATAAGGACCGACAGAAGCATCTTGAAGACGACGCCGATAGGCTGATGGTGCTGGTAACCGATCTGAATCGAGAGATGAGCTCGAAGACGGAGCTGACGCCGCTGGACCTGAGCCGGAGGGCGGCTGAGATCGAGCGGCTGGCGCACTCGGTGCAGCAGCGGATGCGTGGCTGAGGCAAGGCGTCAGCGATAGACAGAGCAACATCTGTAGGCAGGCTGAATCTGTAGGCAGGCTGAGGATCGGTGCAGGGAGCGTCGCGGTTGCGGGCAGGCGATGGTGCGTCGCCGCAAGTCATCGTATGCCTCTGCCGGCCAGCCACCGTACAGCGCCACCATAGGCTCTATCGGCACAGCATGGCGGTACAGGGGCAGGCACCTCTTCGCGAAGAGATTGACCCGATTTGCAAACCCATGCTCTAATTCGCCTTCGATGAGGAAGCGCAGTCGCCGATACATGTAACATTGCCGATTTATTGCCGATCTATAAGGAGACCATTGCATGCTTGGAGCAGGCCGTGTGGCTTTGTGGTTGCAGGATCAGGCGCCTTTTACGCCTGTTGTGGCAGATGGAAGTGATGGCAGGATCTGGCTTTGGATCGCATTGGCCGTGGGTGTTCTGGCGCTGACTGCAGCGTGGATGCTGGCGAGGCGCGTGATCGCCTCCGATACCGGAACGCCCGACATGCAGATGATCTCGAATGCGATCCGTGAGGGCGCCGAGGCCTTTCTGAGCCGACAGTACCGGACGATTGGAGTGATTACCGTCGTGCTCGCGGTGATCGTCTTTATCGGCTATCACCTCTCCGATCGAACATCCGCTTACGCAGGAAGAACCGTCATCAGCTTTTTGACGGGGGCAGTCTGTTCCGCGCTGGCTGGCTATACGGGGATGTACTGCTCGATCCGCGCCAACATCCGGACAGCTTCAGCAGCCCGCTACACGCTGAACGGTGCTCTGAACATGGCGCTGCGAGGCGGCGCTGTAACGGGACTGGTTGTCGTCGCGCTCTCGCTGCTGGGCGTCGGGGTGCTGTTTCTCTTCTTCGGTGGACTGGAGAATCCTCAGGCGGTGCCGTACCAACTCGTCGGCTTCGGGTTCGGAGCCTCGCTGGTGGCCCTGTTTGCGCAGCTTGGCGGCGGCATCTACACCAAGGCTGCTGACGTGGGCGCCGATCTTGTGGGCAAGGTGGAGGCGGGGATTCCCGAGGACGACCCGCGCAATCCTGCGGTGATCGCTGACCTGGTGGGAGACAATGTGGGCGACTGCGCTGGCCGTGGTGCGGATCTGTTTGAGTCGACCGCGGCTGAGAATGTGGGAGCGATGATTCTTGGCGCGGCGCTCTATCCAGTCTTCGGTGTGAAGGGGATTCTGTTTCCGCTGATCGTGCATGCGATCAATCTCATCGCCAGTACGGCAGGTGTCTTCGTCGTGAAATGCAGGGAGAACGAAGACCCGATGCATGCGCTGAATCGCGGCTTCTATCTGACCTCGGCGCTGGCGCTGGTCGGCTTCGCGGGCGCCGTGTATCTGATGCTGAATGGGCCGGGAGTCGAACCGCTGTGGCTGCTGGGCTGCGGTGTGATTGGGCTGGCTACGGCGTTTCTGTTTGTGTGGATCACGGAGTATTACACCGAGTCGGTCTATCGGCCGGTGAAGTCGATCGCCGAGGCCTCGCTGACTGGCCCGGCGACCAACATCATCAGCGGCCTTGCGGTGGGTATGGAGACGCCTGCGTTGCCGGTGATCGTGATCTCGGCGGCGCTGTTGCTGAGCTACTACTTCGGCGTGCGCGGACTGGCGGCGGTCGGCGGAATCAGCGACTACGAGAAGGGTATCTACGGAACGGCGATCGCCACGATGGGCATGCTCAGCTGCGCGGCGTACATCCTGGCGATGGATACCTTTGGACCGATCACGGACAACGCCGGCGGCATCATCGAGATGTCGCATCAGCCGCATGAGATCCGCGAGCGTACCGACAAGCTGGACTCGGCGGGCAATACGACCAAGGCGCTGACGAAGGGTTATGCCATCGGCTCGGCATCGCTGGCGGCGTTTCTTCTGTTCTCGGCGTATCTCGAGGAGATCAAGACGATCGTCACCGATAAGGTGACCCATGCCGGCGGCTACATGCCACAGGGCTGGAGCTTCACCAACATAAACCTGGCGCAGATTCCTGTCTTCGTCGGAGCCCTGCTGGGCGCGATGCTGACATATCTTTTCAGCTCGCTGGCGATCAAGGCGGTGGGGCGCACGGCGCAGATGGTGGTGCAGGATGTGCGGGCGCAGTTCAAGGAAAATCCCGGCATTATGGCGGGCACGTCCAAGCCGAATTACGGACGCTGCGTGAGCATTGTGACGGGGGCTGCGTTACGCGAGATGGTGGTGCCTGGCGTGCTCGCTGTGGGACTGCCGGTTGCTGTCGGCCTGATCTTCAGGCACTTCAGTCCGAGCTATCATGCCAGCACGGAGGTGTATCCTCCGGGGACGATTCTGCCGGTGCCTGCGATTGCAGGTAAGGTGGTGAATCTTGCGGGAGCGGAGGCGGTTGCCGGGCTGCTGATGGTGGGAACGATCTCCGGTGTGCTTCTGGCGATGTTGATGAACAACGGCGGCGGCGCCTGGGACAACGCGAAGAAGTTTATCGAGACCGGACAGTACGGCGGCAAGAAGAGCGAGGCCCACAAGGCGGCTGTCGTGGGCGATACGGTCGGCGATCCGTTTAAAGATACAGCTGGCCCGAGCCTGCACGTACTCATCAAACTGCTGGCGACGATCACGCTTGTGCTTGCGCCGTTGTTTGTTTAGCAAATGTTACGACGGCGATATGTACCAGGGTCTTCAGCTTTTGTATACCGTTGCGTGAGGAGGCGCGGAGGCATTTCAGGCTGTTGAGACGGTACAATCGAGCTTGGCGGCGCAGGTTTCGGCCGCAGGGAAGAAGAGAGAATGGCTCGTCACTCAGGCAACACGATTGAGAAGAAGAAGTCTGCGGGCGCGGTGGCAGGAACGTCGCTCACGCGCGAGCAGCTGGTGGAGTTCTACCGGCTGATGTACCTCTCGCGACGCACGGATGATCGCGAGATCGTCCTGAAGCGTCAGCAGAAAATTTTCTTTCAGATATCGTGTGCTGGGCATGAGGCCTTGCTGGTTGCGGCGGGCATGGCGATGAAGCCAGGCTACGACTGGTTCTTCCCGTACTATCGCGATCGTGCGATCTGCCTGGCGCTTGGCAACACGGTTGAAGATCAGCTGCTGCAGGCGGTAGGCGCGGCGGATGATCCGGCAAGCGGCGGGCGCCAGATGCCATCGCACTGGTCGAGCACGAAGCTGCATATCGTCAGTCCTTCGTCATCGACGGCAACGCAGTGCCTGCATGCGATCGGATGCGCCGAGGCAGGGCGATACTTTTCGAATCACCCTGAGGCGGCGAAGAAGCATGACGGCGACTATCGGGAGTTCAAGGACGTTACCTTCCACGGCGATGAGGTCGTCTATGTCTCGATCGGCGAGGGCTCGACCAGCCAGGGTGAGTTCTGGGAGTCGCTGAATACGGCGAGCAACGGTAAGCTGCCGGTGCTGTATGTCGTCGAAGACAACGGCTACGCGATCTCGACGCCGGTTGAAGCGAATACGCCGGGCGGCAACATCTCGAAGCTCATCGCCAATTTTCCTAATTTTCACTTTGCAGAGATCGACGGTACCGATCCGATTGCGAGCTACAACGCCATGGTCGAGGCGGTGGCGTACTGCCGTTCAGGAAAGGGTCCGGCGCTGGTGCATGGTCATGTCATCCGACCGTACTCGCATTCGCTGAGCGACGATGAGCGTCTTTATCGCACGGCGGCAGAGCTTGAGGCGGATGCGCTGCGCGATCCGATCTCGCGCATGCAGATGTGGTTGCTGCGTGAGGGCATCCTGGACGCGGAGGCGATCAACAAGCTGGAGCGTCAGGTGGACGACGAGGTGCAGCGTGCTGCAGACAAGGCCGTCATGGCCACGCTGCCGACGCCGGACACGATTCTGAAGCATGTTTATTCGGAAGATCTGACGCCAATGGATGCGCGTTTTGACCGCAGGCCCGAGTCGACAGCGGATCAGACGGAACGCACGATGGCCGATCTGATCAACGCCTGCCTGAAGGACGAGATGCGGCGCGACGAGCGCATCGTGGTCTTCGGCGAAGACGTCGCCGATGTGACTCGCGACGAGGCGTTGCGGGCAGGGCACCTCAAGGGTAAGGGCGGTGTCTTTAAACTGACGTCGGGGCTGCAGCTTGAGTTCGGCAACGATCGCGTGTGGAACTCGCCGCTTGCGGAGGCCAACATCGTTGGTCGCGCCATTGGAATGGCGGCACGCGGGTTGAAGCCCGTGGTGGAGATTCAGTTCTTCGACTACATCTGGCCCGCGATGCACCAGATGCGCAATGAGATGTCGGTGCTGCGCTGGCGCTCGAACGGTACATGGAGCTGCCCGCTGGTGATGCGCGTGCCGATCGGCGGCTATCTGACCGGAGGCTCAATCTATCACTCGCAGTCGGGCGAGAGCATCTTCACGCACACGCCGGGCGTTCGGATCGTGATGCCGTCCAATGCGCTCGATGCGCTGGGACTGCTACGCACGGCGATTCGCTGCGACGATCCTGTGATCTTCCTCGAGCACAAACGGCTTTATCGTGAGACCTTCGGCCGTGCGATGTATCCGGGACCGGACTACACCATCCCCTTCGGGAAGGCGAAGATCGTTCGTCCCGGCAAGCACATGACGTTTGTGACGTACGGTGCCGTGGTGCCCCGCGCGTTGCAGGCGGCGCAGAAGATTCAGCGCGAGAAGGGAATCGACGTGGAGGTCATCGACCTGCGCAGTTTGACGCCGTATGACTGGGAGTCGATTGCGGAGAGCGTGCGCCGGACGAATCGCGTGATTGTGGCGCACGAAGACATGATGAGCTGGGGCTATGGCGCGGAGATTGCTGCGCGCATCGCCGACGAGCTCTTCCATGATCTCGACGCCCCGGTGCGGCGTGTGGCGTCGATGGATACGTTTGTGGCGTATCAGCCTCTTCTGGAAGACGTTATCCTTCCGCAGCCGGATGCGATCTATCAGGCGATGGCGGATCTCGCAGCGTTTTAGGCGCGGGACCGCAACTGACTCTTCAGTTGTGGGTCACTATCTTCGTGCGTTGCAGTAGGGGCGCCGGCGAGGCGGCGAATGGTCCATCAGAGCAGGCAGACGAAATCCATCCGTCGTTCGCTTGAGGCAGCGATTGCGGCCATGCTGTCGGCGGTTCTCGTATTGCAGCCTTTGCCTGCGTGGGCAGCGAAGCGCAAAGTGGTGAAGCTGCAGGGGGACGAACGGATCGTTCATGCTTTGAACCGTCTGACGTTCGGTCCGCGGCCGGGTGAGGTTGCAACGGTGCGGCGCATCGGGCTCGATCGCTGGTTCGCGCTGCAGCTGCATCCAGAGTCGATCGACGATTCCGCCCTCGAAGCGAGACTGGATCAGTATCCGGCGATGAGGCTGCAACAGGCAGATCTTCTGCAAAAGTATCCGACGCCACAGATTCTGCGCCTGGTCGATCAAAAAAAGCTGCCTATGCCAGCCGATCCGATGGAGGTCGCAATCTATCGCGATGGAATCGCTCGTCTGCAGCAGAAGAAAGAACAGAAAAAAGAGATGGCCGCACCGAAAGCGGCTCTGCCGGGCGACGGTGTTGATCCTGCGACACCGTCCATGGCAGTGCATGAGCAGCAGCTGTATCGTGGCCTCGATACGGTGCGGATCGTCAATCTTTCGCCATCAGAGCGCATGCAGGCGATCATCTCGCTTGCGCCGGAGCAGGTGGCAGCGTTTCAGGGAAGTCTTACGCCGGTAGAACGGAATGCGATGCTCAACGGGCTTGCTCCGGAGCAGCGCGAGGTTGTTCTCGCTATCACGCAGGGTCCGCAGTTTATAGACAATGAGGTGACGCAGACGAGGCTGCTGCGCGATGCCTACAGCAGCCGTCAGCTGCAGGCGGTGATGACGGACTTCTGGCTGAACCACTTCAACGTGTATGCGCGGAAGAATCAGAACGAGCCCTGGCTGCTGACTGCCTATGAGCGGGATGCGATCCGTCTGCATGCGCTGGGACGATTCGAGGATCTGCTGGTGGCGACGGCGAAGAGTCCGGCGATGCTGGAGTACCTGGATAATGCGCAGAGCCTCGGGCCGAACTCCCCGGTTGCGTTGCGTAATGCACGCGGGCAACGCGCGGGGCCGAACAGACCGCGTCCGCAGGGCGTGAATGAGAACTACGCGCGCGAGCTGATGGAGCTGCATACGCTCGGAGTGAATGGAGGCTACACGCAAGCCGATGTGACGGCGGTGGCCAGGGTCTTCACGGGATGGACGGTCGAGCCGCAGCGTGGGGGAGAGTTCAGCTTCGATGCGCGGCGGCATGAACCGGGGCCGAAGACGGTGATGGGCAAGACCATTCCTGCGGGTGGGGAAGACGAAGGGCTTCAGGTCTTGCACCAGCTGGCCGCCAGTCCCGCGACGGCAAGGTTTATTTCGAATAAGCTGGCGGTGCGTTTTGTCAGCGACACGCCATCGCCTGCGTTGGTCGACAGGATGACGAAGGCGTATCTGAAGAGTGATGGCGATATTGCTGCGGTGCTGAAGGCGATGTTCTCCGCACCGGAGTTCTGGTCGCAGACAAACGAATATGCCAAGGTCAAGACGCCGCTTGAATTTGTTATCTCGTCCATTCGTGCGACGAATGCGGAAGTCACAGACCCGCTGCCACTCGTTCGGACACTCGACCGGCTGGGGATGCCGCTGTATGGCATGCAAACGCCAAACGGTTACAGCTGGCAGGCCGAACCGTGGGTGAGCACCGGCGCGCTGGTCAATCGTATGAACTTTGCAGTTGCGTTGAGCGGCAATCGCCTTCCAGGCACGACGATCCGATGGCCTTCGCTGCTGAACGAAGAGCAGGGCGTCGTTCGCACGGCCGCTCTAAGCTCGGAGGAAGACGAAAAGAAGGAGGCGCGCCTGGAGCTGCTGTTACTGGAACGAGCGGCACCGGCGCAGACACGTTCGGCTGTGCTGGCGCAGGTCGTCAACCGGCCTGCACAGATGGAGGCGGAGAAGCGCTTTCCTATTCGCCTGAACGATAACGATCCGATGGGGAGAGCGCTGAATCCTGACACCGGGAGGCCGCAGGCGCAGGTGCCTGTGGATCGCGACGCTGCTCTGATGGGCGGCCTTCTGTTGGGATCGCCGGAGTTTCAGCGTCGTTGAGTGGAGGAGAGATGATGGCAGGGAAGACGACAAGACGCGGATTTATGAGGAACGGTGCCCTGGCGCTGGTCGGTACATCGGCGATCCCGGCATTTCTGTCGCGTAGCGTGATGGCGGAGATGACGGCTGCGGCGCAGCGAAGCAAGAAGCTGGTCGTGCTCTTTCAGCGGGGAGCGGTCGATGGCTTGAACATGGTCGTCCCCTACCGCGAGTCGAACTACTACGCGATGCGTCCGACGATCGCGATCCGGCAGAACGAGGTGCTGGATCTGGACGGCTTCTTTGGATTGCACCCCGCCATGGCATCCTTGCAGCCGCTCTACCGGCAGGGACATCTTGGGATCGTGCATGCTGCGGGATCGCCGGACAACACGCGCTCGCACTTCGACGCACAGGACTATATGGAGAGTGGCACGCCGGGAATAAAGATGACGCAGGACGGCTGGCTGAACCGTGCGCTGCAGGCAGAGAGACTCTCCGCGACGCCGTCGGCGTTTCGCGCGGTCGCGCTGGGGCCGCAGGTGCCCAGGACGCTGCAGGGAAGCGTCTCGGCCATCGCGGTCAACAATCTGGCGGAGTTTTCGGTGGCTGGAGGAGGTCCCAGGACGTCCCCGACGAGCGACGCCTTTCAGGCGATGTACGATTCCAGCTCGGACACCGTGCTGCACGGGACCGGGCAGGAGACCTTCGAGGCGGTGAAGATGCTGAAGGCGGCCGATCCGGCGAAGTACAAGCCGGCTGCGGGGGTGGTCTACCCGAATACGGTATTCGGTAACAACCTGCGGCAGATCGCGCAGCTGATGAAGGCCAATCTCGGGGTGGAGGCCGCCTTCTCCGAGGTTGGGGGCTGGGATACGCATCAGGACCAGGGAAACTCCCAGGGGCAGCTGGCGAACCGTCTCCGCGAGTTTTCGGATGCGATCGCCGCCTTCTGGCAGGACCTGGGGGATGGCGCCGAGGATGTCACCCTGGTCACCATGTCGGAGTTCGGTCGTACCGCCCGCCAGAACGGGACCGGGGGGACCGATCACGGCCATGCCAATGTCATGTTCGTGCTGGGAAGCCAGGTTAAGGGCGGGAAGGTCTATGGCCGGTGGCCGGGGCTGGCCAATGAGCAGCTCAACGAGGGACGGGACCTGACGGTGACCACGGACTTCCGGGCGGTGCTGGGTGAGGCGGTCTACCGGACGATGGCCCCGAGAGGGCTGGATACGGTCTTTCCGGGGGCCGATCTGAGGCCAAACGGCTTTTTAAACTTCCTGTAATGGAATTTTTCCACAGGACAAGTTTCTGCGATAAAAGGTTTTCCGGGGAAATACGTTTTTTTGAAGGCTGATTTCTCAATAATTCAAAAAAATGGAAAGATGGAACAACTTTTCTCTTCGGGGCGCGTCATATTGGATGTAACAACAATTGCTGAGGTCAGAAGTTCCCACGACCACGGCTTCCTCTATCCGCAACGCAACTCCCCACCACATACGGGGCCCCCAGCTAACCGGGGGCCTTCTCTCCTTAAGGCCACCACTGCCCAAGAAACAGTTCGGCTCGGTCGCTTTGTACGGGCGATGGCGGGGGAGACGGTCTGTAAAGGGGCTAGGAGATGCCGAGCTTGTTATCGAGCGCCAGGGTTCCGCCGCCGTAGAAGAGCAGCATGAAGGCGACCGCTGCCAGGGCGAGAATGTAGTTGTAGATTCCGAACCCCTGATGAATGCCGACGGTGAAGAAGGCGACCATCATGTTGATGGCGATCAGCCCGGCGCTCAGGCGGGTCAGCAGGCCCAGAATCAGGAGAACTCCGCCGATAAGCTCTGTGAATGCAGAGATATATCCCATCCAGTAGGGCAGCCCCAGGCCTGCGACGGTGTGCGCGAAGTGATGCAGGGCCCCGTTGGGGATGACCTTCTCATAGCCGTGTACCGCCATCGAGATGCCAAGTGCGAGGCGCAGCAGGAGTGCGCCGAGCGGTTGCATGCTGTCGAGCCATCGGGTCATGGGGGCAATTCCTCGGGTGTTTGGTCCAGTCTAACTTACTTAGACTGCGGGAGATATTGATCAACGAAGCGCCTGACGGCATCAGCGAAGACGGGGCCGGAGGGCTGTGGCAGCTCGACGGTCATCTTCGGTGTGGCAGCCTGCGAAAAGACCTTCGGAGTCTGCCCGCTCTCTCCAATCAACAGCTTCGGCGTTGGTAGGGCGGACAGTGTCTCCGCCATGGGGAACCGTTCGTGAAAGAGCATTCCCGCGGGAAGGAGCCCGGAGCGGGGATCGGCTTTGGCGAAGTCGAGCAGATCGGTGTGCGGCCGGTCGAGGATGACGGCTGGAATCTCGTGGTGGTCATTTGCCAGTCGCGTGGCCAGCGAGGCGCCGACTCCGCTGCCGTAGGGGATGATGCTGCCGGGGGAGATACCGCGCGAGGTGGTGAGATAGCGCCAGACGGTTTCCGAGTCTTCGACCAGATGTTGCTGACTGGGATGGATGGGGGCACTCAGGCCGTAACCGCGGTAGTCGAAGCTGAAGACGTTGAAGCCGAGGTCGTGCAGGGTGTGAGCGGTCTCCTGCAGGTTCATCCGGGAGCCGTCGCCACCTGGAAGCAAAAGAATGGTCAGCGTGCCATAGTGGCTGCCTTCGCCGGCGGCGAACCATTCTCCGGTGAGCTGGGGTCGGCCGGACTCATCGGTGCCGAAGTGGATCAGGCCAGTGGGGGGCGTCTGTTTGCGGGCCGCCGGATCGGGATGCAGCACGATCTGCCACTGGCCCTGGGAGTAGAGAAACCCGAGGCTGATATAGCTGCAGATCAGCGCAGCGAAGATAAGGATACCGAGGGCTTTCAGAAGCCAGCGAGCGCTGACGACCTCTGGGGGAGCGTTGGCATCAGCTGGTTTTGGGGCAGGACGAGGCATCGCGCTTACTTCTACGAGAGTAGCACCTGGGCCACGGACGATGTTTGTTGTTTGGCGACGTTTAAGATGGAGAGGAGACGGAGGAGAATGTTTTGGCGAAGTGGGTAAAGGTGTGTGCGCTGACGGAGGCTCCCAGGCCGGGTGGCGTTGCGGAGGCAGAGGCCGAAGGGATTGCGCTGTGTCTCGCGAATATCAATGGAGAGCTCTCGGCGCTGGATAACTGGTGCCCGCATCGCCGCGGTCCGCTGGGACAGGGCTGGCTTGAGGGAGAGCTGGTGGTCTGTCCGTGGCATTCGTGGATGTTTCATGCGAAGACGGGTGTCGCCGAGTATCCGAAGAATGAGCGCGTGGAGGCATTTCCGGTTCGCGTGGACGGCGAAGACGTTCTCGTCGATATCGAATAAGAGCGTGCTTTGTGTGCGATCTTCGGCGCGAAATGGATTTCAAATTCAATGTTCTCAGTTGTGAGGCAAATCCATACGCGAATTCACGTCCCCGAAGCCAAATCCGGCTCTCATAACTGGTAGAATCTATTAAATCCACTCACTCGGTGAGGCAATGCAGGCAATTCTGGCGCTCGAAGACGGGCGCATCTTTCGCGGCAAGAGTTTTGGCGCACCAACGGAGTGCGCCGGCGAAGTCGTTTTCAATACATCTTTGACCGGTTACCAGGAGATCTTTACCGATCCTTCCTATGCGGGTCAGATTGTTGTTCTGACGAATCCTCACATCGGCAACTACGGCACGACACCTTCCGACGCCGAGTCGAGAAAGCCATTTATAGAGGGACTGGTGACGCGAGAGTTTTCTCCTGTCAGTTCCAACTGGCGTTCGACGCAGGTCGCGGATGAGTACCTTGAGCGCTATGGCGTTCCGGTGATCGCCGAGGTCGACACGCGCGCTATTGTGCGCCACCTGCGCGCCAATGGCGTGATGCGTGGCGTCATGGCGAGCGGCGACAACCTCGACGCCGATGCTCTCGTCGCCAAGGCTCGATCCATCCCGAAGATGGAAGGCACGGACCTGGCCAGCGTCGTCTCGACGAAGGAAGCCTACAAGTGGGACGCGACGGAGCCGAAGAACCAGACCGGCGATTTTCTTCTGAAGCCGACCGCTGAAGGCGATGCGCTGCATGTGGTCGCTTACGACTTCGGCATCAAGGAGAACATCCTGCGCATGCTGGCTCGCGAGAATATCGATGTCACGGTGGTTCCGGCGAAGACGTCCGCAGAGGACGTTCTTGCGATGAACCCCGACGGGGTCTTCTTCTCGAACGGCCCCGGCGACCCGGAGCCGCTCGACTACGCGATTGAGAATGTGCAGAAGCTCAAGGGCAAGACGCCGCTGTTTGGCATCTGTCTTGGCCACCAGGTCTTCGGCCTGGCGCTGGGCGGCAAGACCTACAAGCTGAAGTTCGGTCATCACGGCGGCAATCATCCGATCATGAACCACCAGACGGGCAAGGTGGAGATTACGGCGCAGAACCACAACTTCAACGTCGATCCGGACACACTGCCTGCGGATGTTGAGAAGACGCACACCAATCTGAACGACCAGACGCTGGCGGGTTTGAAGCACAAGACCGATCCGATGTTCAGCGTGCAGTACCACCCCGAGGCCAGCCCCGGGCCGCACGACTCGCACTATCTCTTCAAAGACTTCCGCAAGATGATGGAAGAGTGGAAGAAGTAGCTTTTGATTTCAGTGATTCAACAAAGGGCGCGGAGTAAGCGCCCTTTGAAACGCGCGCAGAGTTCGCAGGTGAGCGCACAGATTTCGTAACGAGAAAGATGTAAAGATGCCACGCAGAAATGACATCACGAAGATTCTTGTGATCGGCTCCGGCCCGATCGTGATTGGCCAGTCGGCGGAGTTCGACTACTCGGGCACGCAGGCTTGCAAGGCGCTGAAGGCTGAGGGCTACGAGGTCGTTCTTATCAACTCGAACCCGGCGTCGATTATGACGGACCCCGAGGTCGCCGACCGCACCTATATCGAGCCGCTGAGCGTCGCGTATCTCGAAGAGATCATCCGCGTCGAAGCCGCGATGTTGAAGGAAGGCGACGGAAAGTTTGCCGTGCTGCCAACCGTTGGTGGACAAACGGCACTGAACCTTGCGGTGGATCTGGCTGACTCGGGTTTTCTTGAGAAGCAGAACGTCGAGCTGATCGGCGCGAAGCTGGAGGCGATCAAGAAGGCTGAAGATCGTCTGCTGTTCAAGGATGCGATGAACAAGATCGGCCTCGACATGCCGAAGTCGCAGCTGGTCACGACGGTGAGCGCTGGACTTGAGTTCGCCGCGAAGATCGGTTTCCCCGCGGTCATTCGTCCGAGCTTCACGCTGGGCGGATCGGGCGGCGGCATCGCTTACAACCGTGAGGAGATGACGGAGATTCTCTCGCGCGGTCTCGATCTGAGCCCTGTGCACGAGTGCCTGATCGAAGAGAGCGTGCTGGGCTGGAAGGAGTACGAGCTCGAGGTCGTCCGCGATCTGAATGACAATGTCATCATCATCTGTTCGATTGAGAACTTCGACCCGATGGGCGTTCATACGGGCGACTCGATTACGGTTGCTCCTGCGCAGACGCTGACCGATCGCGAATATCAGGTGATGCGCGATGCGGCGATCCGCGTGATCCGCGAGATCGGTGTTGAGACCGGCGGATCGAACGTGCAGTTCGCAGTGAATCCGCTGACGGGACGTATGACGGTGATCGAGATGAATCCGCGCGTCTCGCGTTCTTCGGCGCTGGCCTCGAAGGCGACGGGCTTTCCTATTGCGAAGATCGCTGCGCGTCTCGCCGTGGGCTACACGCTGGACGAGATTCAGAACGACATCACCAAGGCGACGCCGGCCTGCTTTGAGCCGACGATCGACTATGTTGTCGTCAAGATTCCGAAGTGGCAGTTTGAGAAGTTTCCCGGCGCAGACGAGACGCTGGGCCCGCAGATGAAGTCGGTGGGCGAGGTAATGGCGATTGGACGCACCTTCAAGGAAGCGATGATGAAGGCGGTGCGTTCGCTGGAGACGGGTAAGAAGGCGACGGCCGATGACATCGAACCGCGCCGCCTGACGCAGCGTCTGGTGACGCCGCATCCGGAGCGTCTCGCTTATGTCCGCTATGCCTTTGAACGCGGCATGACCGTGCGCGAGGTGGCCCGCATCACGACGATGGACCCGTGGTTCCTCCACCAGATCAAGCAGATTACGGATGAGATCAAGGCCATCGGCGGCGTAGGCATCCACGAGGTTACTTCCGAGCAGCTGCGCACGGCGAAGCGTATGGGAATCTCCGACGAGCGGCTGGCCGCTGTGTGGGGGCTGACCGGAGCCGATGGCGTCGCGAAGGTTCGCGCGCTACGCAAGAAGCTGGGCGTGATGCCTGTCTTCAAGCTGGTCGATACCTGCGCGGCGGAGTTCGAGAGCTTCACGCCGTACCTCTACAGCTGCTACGACGAAGAGGACGAGGCCGCGCCGACGGACAAGAAGAAGATCATCATCCTGGGCAGCGGGCCGAACCGCATCGGGCAGGGCATCGAATTCGACTACTGCTGCTGCCACGCGGCATTTGCGCTGCGCGAGGATGGCTACGAGACGATCATGGTGAACTGTAATCCGGAGACGGTTTCGACCGACTACGACACATCGGATCGCCTGTACTTCGAACCGCTGACGCTGGAAGACGTGCTCGCTGTCTATGAGCATGAGGCTTCGGCGGGCGCGGAGATCGGCATGATTGTGCAGTTTGGCGGGCAGACGCCGCTGAACCTGTCGCTTCCGCTGAAGAGCTCCGGCGTGCCGATCATCGGTACTTCGCCGGAGTCGATTGACCTGGCAGAGGACCGCAAGCGCTTCGGCAAGCTGATCGAGGATCTTGGTATTCCTCAACCGCAGGGCGCGATGGCGACCAACGTCGATGACGCGGTCGCCGGTGCGAACCGCGTGGGTTACCCGGTGCTGGTGCGACCTTCGTATGTGCTGGGTGGACGCGCCATGGTCATCGCGTATGACGATGCTTCGGTGGTGAGCTACATGACGACGGCGATCGAGTACTCGCAGGAGCGGCCGGTGCTGATCGACCACTTCCTGGAGGACGCGACCGAGGTGGACGTGGACGCTCTGTGCGACGGCGACGACGTCGTTATCGCGGGCATCATGCAGCATATCGAAGAGGCCGGTATTCACTCGGGTGACTCGTCGTGCGTACTGCCAGCCGTCGATCTGACCCCTGAGGTGCTGGAGACGATCCGCGACTACACGCGCAAGCTGGCGATCTCGCTGAGCGTGCGCGGCCTGGTCAACATCCAGTTCGCGATTCAGCGCGGCACGGTGTATGTGATCGAAGTAAATCCTCGCGCCTCGCGTACGGTGCCGTATGTCTCGAAGGCGACGGGTATTCCGCTGGCGAAGATAGCCTCGCGCATCATGGTGGGACAGAAGCTGCGGACGCTGCTTCCTGCCCAGGTGGCCGCGGGCAAGGATCTGGATACGGGCGCGCACTTCTTCGTGAAGTCGCCGGTCTTCCCGTGGGGCAAGTTCCAGGGCGTCGATCCGGTTCTGGGACCGGAGATGCGTTCCACCGGTGAGGTGATGGGTGTGGCCGATAACTTCGGCGAGGCCTTTGCCAAGGCGCAGATTGCTGCCGGACAGGTGCTGCCGACCAAGGGAACGGTCTTCCTGAGCGTCAACGATCACGACAAGGCCGGTGTTGCGGTCCTGGCGCGGCAGTTTGTCGAGATGGGCTTCCACCTGGTGGCGACGCACGGCACGGCAGCGGTGCTTGAAGAGGCCGGGCTGCAGCCGGAGCGCGTGTACAAGGTGAAGGAAGGCCGTCCGAACGTGGTTGACTTTATCAAGGGCGAACGCATTCAGCTCATCATCAACACGCCGCGCGGACAGGACACGTTCTTCGATGAGAAGGCGATCCGGCGAGCGGCGGTGCAGGGACGCATCCCTACGATCACGACCATCGCTGCGGCTCGCGCTGCGGCTGAGGGCATCTCGGCGCTGCAGCGTGGCACGCTGAATGTGCAGGCGCTGCAGGCTCTGCATGCCAGCCGAGGAGAAGTGGTGGTCTAGCCTGAACAAGTAGCAAAAAGAAAGCCCCGCTTTGGCGGGGCTTTCTTTCTGCCCTGGGAGAGGCAGTGGGGAGAGCTTATTTTTTGCTGAGGCCGAAGCGGGCTCCGAAGGCGTAGCCGAACATGGAGAGAGGAATCCAGGCTCCTGCCATGAGGCCGTCGCCGGCCATCAGGCCGCTGCCGTGCTCGATGTCGAAGAAGGTGCGCCAGAGTTTTTCGAGGGCTCCGCAGTTTTCGCAGAGGCCGTTGCCGGTGGGAAGGTCGAGCACCCAGACGCAGACGATGGAAAAGATGATGAGACCGGAGATCCAGACGTAGCTGGAGAGATCGTTCTGCGTCCTGCGGGCGATGATCCAGCCGCCGATCATGGGGGCGAAGAAGGCGAGCGCGGTTGCCAGAAGCTTGGGATTGATCGAGTCGGGGTCGGGATGATTCATGGTCATCACGACGATGACGGCGACCAGGAAAAGGGCTGCCAGCGCGGAGTGGAAGAGGAACCAGAAGGCCTCGCGCCAGAGGTCGCCGACAGACTTGCCCTGCGTGATGTCGTGGTAGCCGTTCATCTCTCTGAAAGGGTACTCGAAAGCTGGTGGGAAGGTTTACGTCTTTTGTGGCATGCCCTGCGACAGGAGTGGAAACGACTCGCTGGCGCCGGAACGGTAGAATAGGGGCATGCTTCTTGAAGGACTTTTTCTTCCGATTGCAACACCGTTTTACCCGGATGGGCGGCTGAACCTCCGTAAGATTGAGCACAACGTTGACCGCTACTCGCGTACACCCGCCGCCGGTCTGGCGGTGCTGAGTGACGTGGGCGAGCCGGAGATGTTGACGGACGCGGAGACGCGGGAGGCGCTGACCTCTGCGATCTCGCTGGCCGTGGATACGAAGGTGATGCTGGCGGGGGTCTCGCGGGCGAGCGTTTTTGCCACGCTGGAGCTGGTGGAGCATGCTGCGGCGGTTGGTTACGATGCCGTGCTGATCAAGCGCCCCGGCGCTTCGGTCGAACGGCCGCAGGAGCTGTTGACTTACTTCCAGGCGATCGCAGACCGTTCACCGCTGCCGATCGTGTTGTACTCGACGCGGCTGGAGGCGATGCCGGTGGAGGCGATCGCTGCGTTGGCATCGCATCCGAGGATTATCGGGTTGGTGGATGAGGACAGCGCGGTCAACCGGATCACGCAGCTGCAGGCAGCGACGGTGTCGCTCCGTCATGACGTGACGGTGACGACGGTCTTTGCTGCCGTCACCGGACGCATGCTGGCGGTGAAGGAGGCTGCGGGCGCGGCGACCTTTGTCTCGGCCGAGATGCTGGGCGCGGGTGCGGCGGTGGCTACTGCACCGCCGAAGCCGGCGATCAAGACGCGCACGAAGCCGGTTGGTTTTCAGATCATCACTGCCAGTTCGACGGGCATGCTGGACGGGCTGCGGGCCGGAGCGGTGGGCGCGATGCCTGCGTTCGCGGCGAGCGCTCCTCAGGCGAGCTACGAGGTCTATGCAGCGTGGAAGGACGGAGACCAGGCGCTGGCAGATGTGAAGCAGGCGCGGCTGGCTTCGGCGATCGAGGTGGTGGAGCAGCGGTTTGGGCTGGCTGGCGTCCGCTATGCCTCGGAGCTGACGGGTTATTTCGGTGGACGTCCTCGGCTTCCGGTGCTTCCGTTGAGCGGTGACGCTCGCGAGGCGGTGGAGCGGGTGATGAAGGGCATCCGGAACTAGACCCTCCCCCCCCCCCCCATATTTTGTAAATTCTTTGGTATCAGTGATTTGGCGTGATGGTGCAGCGCAAAATCTTCGAAACAGGATACTTAGCGGCAAAATATTGATTCTAAAAGAGAAATCCCCGGCGATTGGCCGGGGATTTCTTTTGTGTGTTTCTACTGCTGGTTTAATTCTAGCGGTTGCGGCTGAATTGACCGGCAGGTTGTATTTCCTTTGTATGGTTCGGTTTATCCGGACCCGGCTCTTGACAGCGTTCGGCTGAGGACTCAGCCCTTCTGCCCCGGCTCAGCCCTTCGGCTCCCAGATCAGCCTTCGGCTCCGAGCTCGCGAAGGAGGAAGGCGTAGTCGAAGGCGATCTCCTTGAGGTAGTCGTAGCGTCCGGAGGCTCCGCCGTGGCCTGCGTCCATGTTGATGTGAAGGAGCAGGGGGAGCTGGTTGGTCTTGAGGGTGCGGAGCCGGGCGACGTACTTGGCGGGCTCCCAGTACATGACCTGCGAGTCGTTGAGGCTGGTTTTGACGAGCATGGCGGGGTAGGCGCCGGGCTTGAGATTGTCGTAGGGGGAGTAGGAGCTCATGTAGGCGAAGGCCTCGGGCTCGTTGGGATTGCCCCACTCTTCGTACTCGGCCACGGTGAGGGGGAGCGAGGCATCGAGCATGGTGTTCATGACGTCGACGAAGGGGACGTGGGAGAGAACGACGCGGAAGAGGTCGGGGCGGAGGTTGGTGACGGCCCCCATGAGGAGTCCGCCGGCGCTGCCGCCCTCGATGGCGACGCGATCTTTGGCTCCGTAGCCCTGGGCGACGAGATGCTCGGTGATGGCGATGAAGTCGGTGAAGGTGTTGCGCTTGACCATCATCTTTCCGGCGTCGTGCCAGTTGTCGCCGAGGTCGCCGCCGCCGCGGATGTGGGCGTAGGCGAGGACGACACCGCGGTCGAGCAGGGAAAGGCGGGAGGCGCTGAATCCGATGGGTAGAGGATACCCATATGACCCATATCCATAGACATAGAGTGGATTGCTCGAGTTTTGCTTGAAGGTTTCGCGGCGGTAGACGATCGAAACGGGGATGCTGACGCCATCGGGCGCGGTGGCCCAGATGCGTTCGGATGCATAGCGGCTGGAGTCGAATCCTCCGGGGACCTCCTGCTGCTTGAGGAGGGTCGAGGTTCCGCCGGCGACGTCGTAGTCGTAGATGGAGGCGGGGGCGACGAGGGACTGGTAGCTGTAGCGGAAGACGGTGGTCTCGAACTCGCGGTTGATGTTTCCTGCGGCGGTGTAGGCGGGCTCGGGGAAGCTGATGCTGTGAGGGGCGGCGAGGGTGCTGTCGGGGTTGAAGCGTGCGACGGCGAGGGTGGTGAGGCCGAGTTCGCGGCGGGAGAGGACGCAGAAGCCGGCGAAGACGTCGAAGTCCTCGAGCGGGATGTCCTTGTCTTCGGGGACGAGCTCCTTCCATGCCTCGCGTCCGCCTCCGTCGACGGGGACGGTGACGACGCGGAAGTTCTTGCCGGTGTCGTTGACGCGGATGTAGAAGAGGCCGTCGCGGTGGTCGACGGTGTACTCCTGCTCGTCGACGCGAGGGGCGATGACGAGGAAGACGCCGCCGGGGGTATCGGAGGGGAGGTAGCTGGACTCGCTGGTGGTGTGGCTGCCTGCTTCGAGGATGAGGTACCTGCCGTCGCGGGTTCTGCCGACGCCGATGTTGAAGCGCTCGTCCTTCTCTTCGAGGATGAGGGCGTCTTCGGCGGCAGGGGTTCCGAGCCGGTGGCGGAAGAGCTTGTCCTGGCGCTTGGTGACCTCATCTTCTGTTGTGTAGAAGAGGGTGCTGGAGTCGGCGGCCCAGACGAAGGAGCCGACGCGCTCGGCGGTGTCGGAGAGGTCGTTGCCGGTTTCGAGGTCGCGGATGTGGAGGGTGTACTGGCGGAAGCCGGTGTTGTCGGTGGAGTAGGCGAGGAGCCTGCCGCTGGGGCTGACGACCATGCCGCCGACGGCCATGAAGGCCTGTCCGACGGCGAGCTGGTTGACGTCGAGCATGACCTGCTCGGGCTGGGCGGCGTCGTAGGCTCCGTCGACGGCCTGGCGGCGGCAGTGGATGGCGTACTGGCTGCCTTCGACGGTGCGGGTGTAGTAGAACCAGGGGCCGTAGCGGAAGGGAACGGACTCGTCGGTCTCCTTGATGTGGGAGAGCATCTCGGCGTAGAGCGTGGCCTGCAGCTGCTCGGTGGGCTTCATCGAGGCGGCGGTGTAGGCGTTTTCGGCTTCGAGGTAGGAGGTGACTTCGGGCGAGCCTTTTTCGCGCATCCAGCGATAGTCGTCTTCGAGCGTGTGTCCGTGCAGCGTGGTGGGAGTCGGCTCGCGTCGCGCAACCGGAGGCAGCAGAGTGCTTTCAGTCATTGTCAAAGCTCCAGAGGACAGGATACAGTGCGTGGGCTCCGGTTTCGGGTGAAGCAACCCGCCCCCGGCGATGGACATTAAAGCAAAGGGACGAGGGGTTTACCTGAGGGCCTGAAAGGGAGAACGAACGTGAGAACGATAGAGCTCCGCACAACGTTGTTGCTGGCAAGCATGCCGCTTTTTTGTTCGACTGCGCTGATGGCGCAGAATGTCGATCCGATGAATCCGAACTCGCAGCAGATGCAGACAAACCAGCCGGGGCGCCCGCAGACGCCGACGGCTTCGATGCGGGATTCTGCGGGCGCTCCGAATGAGACGCCGGAGGAGATGAAGGACAAGATGTTTCTGCGCAAGGCGGCGGAGGGGGGACTGGCGCAGGTGGAGATGGGGCAGCTGGCTTCGAGCAACGGGGGATCGCAGGAGGTGAAGGATCTTGGCCAGAAGCTGGCGGAGGATCACGCCAAGCTGAACACGTCGATGGCTTCGGTGGCGGATTCGATTGGGGTGAGGCTGCCGAAGAAGATGAACAAGGCCGACCAGGCGACGTACGACCGGCTGAAGGGACTCTCCGGGCCGGCCTTCGACAAGGAGTATCTGACCTGCATGGTGCGGGACCATCACGAAGACCTGCGGGAGTTTCGGATCGAGTCACAGTCGACGACGGATACGGAGCTGAAAGAGACGGTGGACCAGGGCGCGAAGATTCTGCACGATCATCTGCGCGAGGTGAGCAGGCTGGCGGAGCAGAACGGGGTTCCTCTGCCGAAGCACGAGAGCAAGCAGCAACCTCCTCCGCAGTAGGCAGGCTCGGCGGCAGCTGGAGTAGCGGGCGTAGAATGGCTGGAAGATGAATCGTCTAACGCGTTGGCTGAGCATCGTTGTGCTTCTGCTCGCTCCGGCTGCCTGGTGTGGCGCCGAAACTGTTAAGTCCCTTCCTGCGCCTACGGGCTATATCAACGACTTTGCCGGGGTGCTCTCGGGGACGACCAAGGACAACCTGGAGTCGCTGTGCACGCAGGTGGATCGCCAGGCGCATGCGCAGATCGCGGTGGTGACGATCAACACGCTGGATGATGGGCAGTCGATCGAAGAGTTTGCCACGGAGCTTGAGGATAAGTGGGGCGTCGGGAATAAGGACGACCGCGGCGTGCTGATGGTCTTCGTGATGAAGCCGCGGAAGGGGCGCATCGAGGTGGGGTATGGCCTCGAAGGAATTCTGAATGACGCCAAGGTGGGCGACATCGGGCGGTCGATGGTGCCGGCGGCCAACCAGGGTGACTACAACGCGGCGATCCCGACGGGCGTGCGTCAGATTGCGACGGTGATCGCGGACGATGCCGGGGTGGCCATCGGCATGAACGGCGGCCACGTCTACCGGCGGCAGAGGGTGGCGGAGCAGCAGCCGGTTCAGCTGTCGTTGACGCAGGTGCTGATCGGCGGGGGAGTGATTCTTCTTCTGCTGGTCTTCCTGGCCCGGACGGGTAACCTGGGGATCCTGTTCTTCCTGCTGGGGAACCTGATGGGCGGCGGTGGAGGCAGGGGCGGCTACTACGGCGGCAGCGGTCGTGGCGGCGGAGATGATGGCGGCTTCGGAGGATTTGGCGGCGGCCGTTCCGGTGGCGGCGGCGCGGATTTTTAGCGAATGCAGGGTATTGGTTCAGGGCCAGGTAAAGCAGGTCGGATGGAGAAGGGGAAGGAATCGTGACGCTGGAGTGGTACAGTACAGCGGATAAGACCATCCCGTGCATAACGAGTAACTCTAGAAGAAGGGGCGTTTGAAAGACGATGAAACCTTTATGGATTGTGCTGGGCGCTGTCGGCCTGATTATTATTCTGCTGCTCTTTGTAGGCGGCAGTTATGTGAGCACGAAGAACACGCTGGTGGAGAAGAATGAGGCGATCAACCAGTCCTTCTCGCAGGTCAACGTGGTGCAGCAGCGCCGGTTGGATCTGATACCGAATCTTGTGGCTTCGGTGAAGGGATATGTGGCGGAAGAATCAACGGTGTTGACCAATATCGCCAATGCGCGCGCCGGAGTTCTGGCGGCGGGCGGCGATCATGGCGCGAACATCGAGGCCAACCGCAAGCTGGATGTTGCGCTGGGTCCGTTCTTCCGGCTGCAGGAGCAGTATCCCAACCTGAAGAGCAACGAGCAGTTCATGCGTTTGAACGATGAGCTGGCGGGGACGGAGAATCGTATCGCGGTCGAGCGCCAGCGGTATAACAAGGTGCTCGAGGACTACAATGTTTACGTTCGGCAGTTCCCCAACAGCATCTGGGCCGGTATGGCTGGATTTCACTATCGGGATGAGTACTTCAAGGGGAACCCCGAGAACAATGTCGCGCCCAAGGTCGACTTCTCGAAATAAGGCAGAAGCCGAATGCACCTTGGCACGAAGAAGGCCGTCGCGATCAGCGACGGCCCTTCTTTTTTCTGGTGCCGGTTGTAGGACCGGCCTGAGCTGCGGTGTTACTTGGAGAAGGAGGAGATGGCCGAGGCTTCGTCGTCCTTCACGTCGAAGACGGTGTAGAGCTTGGTGATCTGGAGGAGGTCCTGAACCTTCTTGGTGAGGTTCAGCAGCTTGAGTTCGCCACCGGCGTTCTTGACGGTGGTGAAGGCACTGACGAGCTCGCCGATGCCTGAGCTGTCGATGTAGGAGATCTCTGCCAGGTTGAGCAGGATCTTGCTCTGACCCTTGGCCAGCAGATCTCGTACGGCGTCGCGGATGGTGACGCTGCCTTCGCCGAGTGTGATTCGGCCGCTGAGGTCGAGGATGGTGACGCCGTCCACTTGGCGAGTAGAAACTTTCATGCTCATGATTGCCTATTCTCCTTAGGTCCCCGACTGCGCGGGTGTGCGGTGCTTGATAAGTGTCAGCTCGGTGCCTGGATGAAGCTGCCGAAAGTTTACCTCATCCATAAATGCGCGGATGAGGAAGATCCCCCGTCCCGATCCTCGCAGGATATTTTCTGGCGCGAGCGGGTCGGGAAGTGTGTCTGGGTTGAGCCCTGGCCCCTGGTCGGCGATACGGATGACCAGCGAGTCGGCTGTCATCTCGAACGCTGCATTGATGTGTTTGTTCACATCGTAGGCGTTGCCGTGCAGAACAGCGTTGACGGCTGCTTCGCGCACCGCCATGGCGATATGTGGAATGGTGTCCTCATCGAAGCCGGCGCGCTGGGCATATTGCTCAGCGGTCTGCTCAATTTTGTTGACACTGTCCAGGGTCGAGTCGAGCGTGAAGCTGACGCGGCTTGTCGTTGAGTCGGCCAAGGGGGTCCTTGCAATCGTTGAGTGCCCGTCGTCCACGTCAGACAACAGCAATGAAGGCAGTGTGCTTGTGCTCGGTCGGAATGTCAAGGTTCCCCTCCGTTACGACGGCCAAACCCTCTTGGATGCGGGCGATCTGCGAAGGGGTGGCAGCCGGGCTGTATCCGATTTTCGGCTTTCTGGTGATTTAGGATCTCATGACGAGGGAAATTCCTGATGAAGCTTACCCTGGCGTGCGTCAGCGCCTTTGTCTTTTTTGCCGCGGGAGCCTTTGCACAGCAGGCGGCACAGCCGCTGGCGGCGATGCCGTATTCGCCTTCGCTGGACCAGAGCTCTCTGGACCGGACGGTCGATCCCTGCAGCGATTTTTACAAGTTTGCGTGCGGCGGATGGATGAAGAACAATCCGATTCCGGCCGATCAGCCGCGCTGGGACGTGTATTCGAAGCTGGCGAACGACAACCTGCAGTTTTTGTGGGGCATTCTGGCGGAGGACGCGAAGGCGGCCCATCGCAACGCCACGCAGCAGAAGGTGGGCGACTACTTTGCGGCCTGCATGGATACGGCGGCGATCGACCGGCGAGGCTCCGAGCCGATTCTGCCGACGCTGAAAGCCATCGACGGCCTGAAGGACAGAATGTCGCTGATAGCCTACCTGGCGACGTTGCAGCGATCGACGCGCGGCAGCTTCTTCTTCGATTCGGGATCGACGCAGGACCCGGGCGATTCGAATGCGGTGATCGCCGAGATTGCGGCGGGCGGTCTTGGGCTGCCGGATCGTGACTACTACCTGAAGACCGACGCCAAGAGCGAGGAGACGCGCAAGGCGTACCTGGCATACGTGGAGAAGATGCTTGCGCTGACGGGTGAGCCGGCGGCGAAGGCGCAGAGTGAGGCCGCCGCCATCATGCGGATCGAGACGGAGCTGGCGAAGGCATCGCTGACGCGGGTGGAGCGGCGCGATCCGTACAAGCAGTACCACAAGATGACGGTGGCCCAGCTGACGGCGGACAGCGCGGTGATCAACTGGCCGGAGTACCTCCGGGTACAGGGTGTACCCAACGTGACGACGCTGAACGTGGCGCAGCCGGCGTTTCAGAAGGCGGTCGATCACGCCCTGACGACGGAGCCGCTGGAGGATCTGAAGGCTTACCTGCGCTTCCATGCGATCTCGGCGGCGGCGACCTCGCTGGCGAAGCCGTATGACGATGCGTTCTTCGAGTTCTACAGCCATAACCTGCGCGGGACGCAGCAGAAGCCGCCGCGGTGGAAGACGTGCGTGCGGCAGGTGGATCGCTCGCTGGGCGAGGCCCTGGGGCAGGAGTTTGTGGCGCGGACGTTCTCGCCGGAGACCAAGCAGAAGACGGTGAAGATGACGGACGAGATCGAAGACGAGATGCGGTCGGAGATCGAGCATCTGGACTGGATGAGCCCGGCGACGAAGCAGGAGGCGGTGCGCAAGCTGCATACGGTGAGGAACAAGATCGGCTATCCGGACAAGTGGCGGGACTACTCGAAGCTGGAGGTCAAGGCGGGAGATTACTTTGGCAACTCGGTGCGCGCGGCGGACTTTGAGGCGGCGCGGGACTGGGCCAAGGTGGGCAAGCCGGTGGATCGGGATGAGTGGGACATGACGCCGCCGACGGTGAATGCGTACTACAACCCGCAGATGAACGATGTGAACTTTCCGGCGGGCGTGCTGCAGCCGCCGCTCTACGACCCGAAGATGGACGCTGCGCCGAACTACGGCGATACGGGATCGACGATCGGACATGAGCTGACGCATGGCTTCGACGACGAGGGGCGCCAGTTCGACGCGCAGGGCAACCTGAAGGACTGGTGGACCAAGGAAGATGCCGCGGGCTTTGAGGAGCGGATCAACTGCCTGCGCGACCAGTTTGCGAGCTACGTGGTGGTGGATGACATTCACATCAACTCGAAGCTGACGAGCGGCGAGGATGTCGCCGACCTGGGCGGCACGCTGCTGGCTTACCTGGCGTGGAAGAAGACGACGGAGAACCAGAGGCTGATGCCGGTGGATGGATTGACGCCGGACCAGAGGTTCTTCATCGGCTTTGCGCAGTGGTCGTGCGAGAACACGCGGGAGGCGAGCAGCAGGCTGCAGGCGGCGACGGATCCGCATTCGCCGGCGTTCGCGCGCATCAATGGCATTGTGACGAACCTGCCGCAGTTTGCGGCGGCGTTCAGCTGCAAGGCAGGGCAGCCGATGGTGAAGGCGAAGGTCTGCAAAGTCTGGTAAGGTCGGGCGAGTGGGATGACAAAGCATGGTCACAAGACGACTGTCTCCGCGCTGGTTGGGGCGCCGGTACGCGATGCCTCGGGTACGCTGATCGGGCGCGTGCGCGAGTTTGCGGTGCAGACGGGACATGATTCGGCGTTGGTCTCGGGGCTGATTCTCAAGCTGGCCGGTGAAGCGCGTAAGGGAACGGAGAGCATGGTTCCGGTGGATGCGCTCGAGCTGGCGGAGAGCGGCCTGAGGATGGTTGCCGGAGCCTCGATGGTGGCTGCGCCGGATGACCAGTCGCATGTGCTGCTGGAGCGCGATCTGCTGGATCAGCAGATCATCGACGTCCACGGGCGCAAGGTGGTTCGGGTGAACGATGTGAACCTGACCTGGGAGCCAGACCCTGATGCGGAGAGCCGCCTCAGCCTGCGTATCGCCGAGGTGGAGGTGGGCATGCGCGGGGCCGTGCGGAGGCTGCTGAAGGGGCTTCCGGCGTCGACGGTGGACAGCATCGCGTCGCGGACGAAGGCGAGCGTGATTCCATGGGAGTTTGTCGACCTGATCGACCGTTCGCGGCGGGTGCGGTTGAAGGTGGGGCAGGACAGGCTGTCGCAGATGCATCCTTCGGATATCGCCGACATTCTGGAAGAGCTGGCACCGGCAGAGCGGCAGGCTTTGTTCGAGAGCCTGGACGAGGAGACGGCGGCGGAGACGCTGGAGGAGGTCGAGCCGAAGCTGCAGAAGTCGCTGGTGCAGGCGCTGGATTCCGAGCATGTCGCGGGCATCGTGGATGAGATGGACCCGGGAGCCGCGGCGGATCTTCTGGCGGAGCTGCCGGATGAAAAGTCCGAGGCGATTCTGGAGGAGATGGACCCGGAGGGGCGGCAGGAGGTCGAGGAGCTGCTGGAGTTTTCGCAGGACTCTGCGGCGGGCCGCATGACGACGGAGTACATTGCGTTGCCGGTGACGTCGACGGTGGCGGATGTTCATGCCGCGCTGCTGGAGTTCGAGGGGGATATCGAGCTGATTACGGATATCTACCTGACGAGCGAAGAGGATGTTGTGAGCGGACTGGTTCCGATTGTGCGGATCCTGCTGGCCGATGCGGGGACGCCGCTGGCGGAGCTGCCGCATGGCCACCTGGTGACGTGCAAGGCGGATGCGGCGGGACGCAAGGTGGCGGAGCTGTTCGACAAGTACAACCTGCGCTCTCTGCCGGTGCTGGACAAGGATGGAATGATGGCGGGCGTGGTGCATGCGGAGCAGGTGATCGCCCTGCTTCGGGCCAATCTTTAGCAGGACGCGCTTCGGGTGCAGGCGGCTTCAAGGGACAATTGAGAGGAATGACGGCTGTGTATGCTGCGGCCCTCGCAGCTCGCTCGATTGCCCTTGGCTCCGGTTGAGCAAAGAGATACGCGGTTGCGAAACGGATCGTTGATTCGCGGTATTCTGGAGTCACGGCAGGGTTGACGACTCCGGTCCCTCGCACAAGCCAGGGCTGGGCTTTTGATGAGCCAGTCATAATACTCACCTCTATTTCTACGGCGAGGGAATGCATGACAGTGTGGCGAAGATGGCGGACGCGGTTGCTGCTGTTCTTCGCCGTGCTTGGCCCCGGGTTTATCACGGCGAACGTGGATAACGACTCGGGCGGCATCCTGACGTATTCGCAGGCGGGCGCGCAGTACGGCTACAAGCTGCTGTGGACGATGATTCCGATCACGCTGGCGCTGATCGTGGTGCAGGAGATGTGCGCACGCATGGGGGCGGTGACCGGCAAGGGACTCTCGGACCTGATCCGCGAAGAGTTCGGGCTGCGCATGACGGTCGTGGTGATGGTCCTGCTGGTGATCGTGAACTTCGGCAATGTGATGGCCGAGTTTTCCGGTATCGCCGGGTCGATGCAGCTGTTTCACCTGAGTAAGTACATCAGCGTGCCGGTGTGCGCGTTTATCGTGTGGCTGCTGATCGTGAAAGGGGACTACAAGAGTGTCGAAAAGGTCTTCCTGTTTGCCAGCGTGGTGTACATCGCCTATATCTTTACCGGCGTTCTGAGCGGGCCGGACTGGCATGCGGCGCTGGTGGAGACGATCAAGGTGCCGGGGCGCGGGGTGTGGAGCGACCGCAACTACGTCTACATGACGATTGGCGTGATCGGCACGACGATTACGCCGTGGATGCAGTTCTACCTGCAGTCGTCGATTGTGGAGAAGGGGATTACGCCGAAGGAGTACAAGCACTCGCGGCTGGATGTGATCGTCGGCTCGGTGTTCACGGATATCGTTGCGTGGTTCATCATCGTGGCGTGCGCGGCGACGCTGTACACGCATGGCGTGCGCAACATTACCGAGGCCTCGGATGCGGCGGAGGCGATGAAGCCGCTGGCTGGGCAGTATGCGTTCATCCTGTTTGCCGGTGGCCTGTTCAACGCGTCGCTGTTTGCGGCGTGCATTCTGCCGCTTTCGACGGCTTACACGGTGTGCGAGGGGCTGGGGCTGGAGAGCGGGCTGGACAAGAGCTTCGGCGAGGCCAAGTTCTTCTACTGGTTCTACACGCTGCTGATCGCTGTGGGGGCGGCGGTGGTGCTGATTCCGAACTTCCCGCTGATCAAGGTCATCATCGGGTCGCAGGTGCTGAACGGCGTCCTGCTGCCGGTGGTACTGATCTTCATGCTGCGGCTGATCAATCGCCACGAGCTGATGGGGGAGTATACGAACTCACGCTGGTTCAACGTGGTGGCATGGCTGACGGCGGTTATTGTGATCGTGCTGTCGCTGGTGCTGATGTGGAACAGCCTGCACGGCAACTAAGACAGAGGATGTAAGAGACTAGAGGATCTTGCCTTCCGACAGGTCCTGGATCAGGCCATGATCGGCGGCGAGAAAGTCGTATGTCGGCAGCGCGGAGAGCGGCGCCCAGCGAACATCGTTGAAGATGCGGTTCTCGATCTCGCCGGAGAAGGCGACGACGGTGAAAAACTCGAGGTCGATGACGCCGCCGTTGCGATAGCGGTGGCGAACGCGAGCGACACTCTTACCGAGGGTGGCGGAGATGCCGAGTTCTTCGTTGAGTTCGCGCATGAGGGCGGCCTCGGAGGTCTCACCCTCTTCGATCTTTCCTCCGGGAAACTCCCACTTGAGGCTCATGGGCTGGTCGGGGCGGCGCTGGCAGATGAGGACCTCGGTCGTGTCCGCGGCCTGACGCAGGATCAGCGCGGCTACCACGAACCGTACCGGGCGCGGCAGAACGGCGCCAGGAGGAAGCTTCAGTTTGCGAATCGACTCAGTCACTCGAGTTCCAGTCTACTTGCCAGCGTACCGCTAGAGACAGCGTCTGCGACGATCAGGCGGGTGTGACGGAGGCAGGATAGTAAACAGCCCAGCCTTCCCTGACGGCATGATCGATCAGGCCCGCGGTGGGATTGACGGGATAGGCGCGTCTGGCGATGGCGAGCATCGCGGCATCGTGGACGGAGTTGCCGAAGACGGCATCGGGGTGGGAGATGCCGGAGCGAGCCAGCGAGGCGACCTTGCCCTCGTCGGTCGGCACGTCGAGCAGGTTGTCGGTGACGATGCCGCCGCGTGATTCGACGCGTGCAGAGAGGACGCGATCGGCGGGGATGCCGAAGCGCTTGACGCCCTCTTCGATGACCCAGTCGTTGGTGGAGCTGACGGCCCAGATGTCGACGCCTTTGGAGCGGAGCTCGTCGACCAGCTGCAGCATCTCGGGAAAGATGTTGCGCTCGATGCGATCGGCGAAGAAGGCGCGTGCGGCGCGGCGGAGCTCGTCTTCGCGGAGGCCCTGGTAGATCTGGACCATCTCGCCGCAGATGGCGATCTCGGAGACCTCGCCGCGGTTGTAGGCGCGGTAGCGGGCGTCGATCCAGTCGGCGGCCTCACGGGAGACCAGGCCGGTGTCGACGGTCCACTTCATAAACGAAGACCCCGCATCGCCGGACCAGAGTGTACCGTCGCAGTCGAAGACAGCGGTTGCGGGAGATAGCTCGCGGACCGAGGCGTGAAACTCGTCGGTCGTTAGCGGCTTGAGACTAAGAACATTGTTCACGGCTGACTCAACTTTTCTGCGGGCTCACCCGCCTCGCGGTCGATTTGTCCAGAGTTCAGCTTATATTTTACCAACAGACGTTCTGTGGATGATCGGAAGCGCGCACATCCTATGGAATCAACGGCGATACGGGGGCAGAGCGGCCGTTGACGCAGAGCGGCCGTTGACGCAGAGCGGAGTCGGGTTCCTTGAAGTGCGGGGTTAGATCGGTGGCAGACCGTCGACGACGGCAACCCCGGCGGGAGGGGTGAAGGTGAAGTCGCTCTCGCGGACGGGAACGTTTTCTTCCATTCCGGTGAAGACGAACTCCGTGATGGAGCCGTCGATCTCCTCGATCTTCATGTGCTCGATGGCGCCGGCGGACGTGACGTCGAGGGTGAGGAGCTTCATGCGCTGCTCCATGCCGACGGGGACGCCTGCGATGTGGATGCCGTGGGAGTCGTTGGTGACGGTGACGCCGCCGAGCTCCTTCTTGAGCTGGGTGTGACCGAGGAGGAAGCGCAGGGGGCTGCGGAGGTCGTCGAGCTGCCTGGCGGGAACGCGCTGGGCCTGGGCGTCGCCGGGGGTGTAGAACCAGGCGAACTTGCCGTCGAGGAGGAAGACCTTGCCCTCGGGCTGATCGTAGTTCCAGCGCATGCGGCCGGGCTTCTTCAGCAGAAGAGTGCCTGACTCGGTGCGGTCCATGCCCATGCCGGCGTAGTGCTCGGTGTAACGGGTGCGCAGGGAGGAGAGGTGATTGTAGTGGTCGTCGACCTTACGCAGCAGGGAGTCGGCGTCCTGCGCCACGAGGGACACAGGAGCCAGCAGCAGGACGAATGCGGCGAGTGTGAGGCGACGGATCACGACTTACTGGATGGGCTGGGTGCAGTTGGTTCCGCCAGCCGGGTCGTAGGTGATGCGATTGTTTTCGTCGGAGCAGAAGCCGCGGTCACCGGACTTGCCGACGGAGAGCGGGATCGCCGTTACCTCGTAGGAGGTGTACATGTCCTGGTTGTTGACCGTGACCTTGTTGCAGTTGGTGACGGCGAAGGCGTAGCCGCCCTTGGTGCCGCCGGCGAGATCAGGAGCGAGGAGCTGCGCGGCCTGGGCCGAGGGCGCTCCGGACTTGGGATCGCCGCCGAGCTGCGCGAGCGCGCAGGAGAAGCCGTTCTGCGGGTACATGGAGTTGTACTGCAGCTCTGCCTGCACGATGGTGCGGACCGACTGGATGGCCGAGGTCTCGTGGGCCTGCTTGGTGAGCTTGAGCATCTGCGGAACCGCAAGCGTCATAAGAATGAGCATGACCGACATTACGATCAGCAGCTCGATGAGGGTGAAGCCCTCTTCGCGCTGTGTCATCTCCTGCTTCAGACCCTGCATCATCGTTTGCTGATCCATCCTCATCCTCGCGTGACTTAAATCTCTGCTGCCCAACAACTGACTTTATCAGCAGGCGAGGTCTTTGCGCTCGACGTTCATCTCGCCGAGGTTGCCGAGGAGCGTGAGCGCCATGGCTTCGGGGCGGAAGAGTTCGTTGGCAAGGCGCTTGATGTCGTCCGGGGTGACGGCCTCGATCTCGCGGGTGATCTCGTCCACGCCGAAGAAGCGTCCGAAGTACATCTGCTGGCGAGCGAGGTTGGCCATGCGGCTCGAGGAACTTTCGAGTCCGAGGACGATGTTGCTCTTCAGCTGATCTTTGGCACGTTTCAGCTCGGCGTCGCCGACTGTCTCCTGCTTGAGACGGCTGAGCTCGGCCATGGTGAGCGCGAGGGTCTCGAGGGTCTTGCTGGCGGCGACGCCGGCGTAGACGCAGATGGAGCCGGTGTCGCGGAAGGGGCTCAGCTCGGAGAAGATCGAATAGGCCAGGCCGCGCTCTTCGCGGATGGTCTGGAAGAGGCGGGAGCTCATGCCTCCGCCGAGCATGGCGTTGAGCAGGTAGATGGCGTAGCGGTCGGGGTGGCTGACGGACGAGGAGGGAACGCCGAGGCAGAGCTGCACCTGCTCGAGCGACTTCTTGCGCTTGAGGGTGATGTGCGGGGTAGCCTGCGGGGCCTCGCGGTGAGGGAAGGGAGTGCTGGAGCCGGGGGCGAGGGAGCCGAACTTGCTCTCGACCTCGGCGACGAAGCTCTCGTGCTCGAGATTGCCGGCGGCGGAGAAGACGATGTTCTGCGGGGTGAACTGCTCGCGGTAGAAGCGGAAGACGGTCTCCTGGTCGAAGGAGGAGACGGTTTTCTGGGTGCCGAGGATGGGGCGGCCGAGGGCGTCGCCCTTCCAGAAGTTCTGGGTGAAGATCTCGTTGACGAGGTAGTCGGGGTTGTCCTCGTCCATCTTGATCTCCTCGAGGATGACGCCCTTCTCGCGGGCGAGCTCGGTGGGATCGAAGGTGGGGTGGAGGACGAGGTCGGAGAGGACGTCGAGAGCCTCGGTGGTGTGCTCATCGAGGGACTTGATGTTGAAGCAGACGGTCTCTTTGCTGGTGAAGGCGTCGAGATTGCCACCGATGGTGTCGACCTCGCGGGCGATCTGGCGAGCAGAGCGCGAGGTGGTGCCCTTGAAGACCATGTGCTCGACGAAGTGCGAGATGCCGTTGACGGCGGCCTCTTCGTCGCGGGAACCGGAGCCGATCCAGGCACCCATGGAGACGCTGCGCACATGGGGGATGCTCTCGGTGAGAACGATCAGGCCATTGTCCAGAACAGATTTGCAGATGTTGCGGGAGACACGGGGGGTAATGCGAATATCTTCGATCAGAGTGCTTGCTGCCATGTGTCTATTGTTTCACAGGGCCACCTACGGGGGTAAACTATAGAAAGCCAAGGACAAAGGTGAAGTTTAGCAACGTATGTCGCACAAAATAAAAGATGAATCGCTTGCTCCGGCGAGGGCGGAGGCACCCCGGGCGAAGGCCCTCTTCGGCATGCTGCCGGAGGAGCTGAAGGCCCTGATGGAGAGCCACGGCCAGAAGGGATATCGCGCCAAGCAGATCGAAGAGGCCCTGTATCGTCAGCGGGTTAGCTCGCTGGACGAGGTGACGGTGCTGCCTTCTACGCTGCGCGAGACGCTGGCGGGCGATGGGTATTCGCTTGGGCTGCCGGAGCTGGTGCAGACGGCGAAGTCGGTGGACGGCACGGAGCGGTACCTGGTGCGGCTGGCTGACGGCGAGACGGTTGAGACGGTCTGGATGCCGGATGGCGACGGTGGCGAGCGTGGGGACGGCAGCGAGGCTTCGGCGGAGGAAGAGGCCGAAGAGGGGCTGGAAGGGAATGCCTCGGAGTTTGGGCCCGCGGCGCCGTTTGAGGCCGCCGCCTCGCTTGAGGCCGCGCCAAAGCGCGATCTACGGAACGTGGGTGCACTGGAGCAGAACGGTTACAGACGGGCGACGATCTGCATCTCCAGCCAGGTGGGCTGCGCGGTGAACTGCCAGTTCTGCCTGACGGCCAAGCTAGGCATCAGGCGCAATCTGACGGGGGGAGAGATCGCAGGGCAGGTGGCGGCGGTGCTGAACCGTCATGGGGTCAAGATCGGCAAGGACCGCATCAACCTGGTGTTTATGGGGATGGGCGAGCCGTTTCTGAACTACGACGAGTTCATCCGGTCGGTGCAGATTCTGACGAAGCATATCGGGATTCCGGAGTCGCGGATGACGGTGTCGACGTCGGGTATTGAGCCGGCGATCCGGCGGTTCGCGCAGGAGCCGGTGCGGCCGAAGCTGGCGCTGAGCCTGAACGCCTCCAACGACGTGATTCGCGAGCAGGTGATGCCGATTACACGCAAGTGGAAGATCGCTCAACTGCTGGATGCGGTGAAGACGCTGCCGCTGGGCAAGCGCGAGTGGGTGACGTTCGAGTACGTGATGCTGGGCGGCATCAACGATCAGCCGGAGCATGCGCGCGAGGTGCTGGAGCTGCTGAAGGATATCCGGTCGAAGGTGAACCTGATTGTCTGGAATCCGGGGCCGGGGATCGACTATACGCAGCCGAAGCCGGAGGATGTGGCGGCATTTCAGAAGATGCTGATTGAGGCCGGGATGCCGGCGTACATTCGCAGGCCGCGCGGGCGGGATATCTACGCCGCGTGCGGACAGCTCAAGCGGACGGTGGATTCGCCGGGAGCGACGCCAGCCGCTGCTCTAGTCGAGATCGCACCTGCGGCCAGTCTTCCTTCGTAATCGAGAACCAGACGCTGTGGCGAAGTGAGCCGTCGGGCATGACGTAGTGGTTGCGGAAGGTGCCTTCGTAGACGGCTCCGAGCTTTTTGATGGCTGCCTGGGACTGCAGGTTCTCGTGGTGGGTCTTGAAGGCGACGCGGTTGAGGCCGAGGGTGTCGAAGGCGTACTGGAGCTGCAGCAGCTTGGCTTCGGGGTTGATGCCTGCCTGATGCAGCTCGGGTGTGATCCAGGTGTGGCCGATCTCGACGGTCTTGTTGTGGAGATCGAGATCGATGAAGCGGGTCGAGCCGATGACGCGGCCATCGCTGGTGCGCACCGTGACCCAGGGAAGCTGGGTTCCAGCCTCGGCCGATTTCAGAGCTGAAGCGAGCCAGCGCTCGAGGTCTTCGCTGTTCGTGACGCGGGTGAGCATGTAGCGCCAGATGCGGTCGTCGAAGGCGATCTTTTCGAGGGCGGGAAGATGTTCGGCTAAGAGCGGCTGCAGGCGGACGTGTGTCCCCTGGAGCGTCGGATGGGTCATCAGTGCACCGAGGCGGTCTGCGTGAGGCAGAGGGAGATAAGGGTCTGGGCGACGCGGTCGTAGTCGTGGCGCAGCACATCGCCCTCGTGGAGGAAGTTGCCGAGGATGGGCTCCACGCCGAGCTGACGCACGCGCTCGAGGTCGTTCTCCAGCGGCTCCTGCCCCTCGCGGGCGTACTGGTCGAGGATCTCGGGGGAGATGGGCGCGGCGTTGATGAGCGCGTAGTCGAAGATGCGATGACCGTTGGCGTGGCGCAGCGCCTTTTCGATGTGCTGTGAGGCTGTGAGGCCGAGGGACTCGTTGGCCTGGGTCATGAGGTTGCAGATGAAGACGCGCGTGGCCCTGGAGGCAGCGAGCGCCTCGGGGATTCCGCGCACCAGCAGATTGGTGATCAGCGAGGTGTAGAGCGAGCCGGGGCCGAGGGTGATGAGGTCGGCGTTGGCGATGGCCTGGAGCGTCTCGGGAAGCGGGTCGGCGCCGGAGGGCTCGAGGGTCAGCTCGACGATGGTGCGTTTGCTGTGGGTGATGCTGGTTTCGCCTTTGACCAGGGAGCCGTCGTCCATGCGGGCGGCGAGGGTGACGTCGGCCGTGGTGGCGGGATAGATGCGGCCGCGGGCGGCGAGGATCTGCGAGGACATCTGGACGGCCTGCGCGAAGTCGCCGGTGATGCCGGACATGGCGGCGAGAAAGAGGTTGCCGAAGCTGTGCCCCTGAAGCTCTCCCTGATCGAAGCGGTACTTGAAGAGGCGTGAGAGGAGATGCTCGTCTTCGGAGAGGGCGACCATGCAGTTGCGGATGTCGCCGGGGGGAAGGATGTTGAGATCTTCGCGCAGGCGGCCTGAGGAGCCACCATCGTCGGTGACGGTGACGACGGCAGCGAGATCGCTGATGATCGTGCGCGGTGCCTGGCGGGGCTGCGAGGTATTGTCGCGTTGGGAACGGCGGCGCTCATGCACAGGAACAAATTGCTTCAGTCCGCGGAGCAGCGTCGAGAGGCCGGTGCCGCCGCCGATGGCGACGACGCGCAGCGGTCTGTCCGCAGACGAATCTGAACTCCTGAAGGGCAAAGAGACCTCACCAAAACAATTGCGCTCGACCCATGGTAACTGGATCGAGCGCAGATTGCGTGAGGTGGAGTCCTAGGCTTCGGGGTAGAGCAGCTCGGTGAAGCGCGGATCGTCGGTCATGTCCTGGAAGTCGGAGTCGGAGCGGGCCTGGATGCGATTGCGCATGTTGAGGCGGATCGCTTCGGTCAGGTGCTGGAGGCAGCTATCGGAGTCGCCCGTGATCGACGAGAGGACAGCGAGACCATAGAAGGCATAGTCCGTACCGCCGTTCTGCTTGAGGATGCTCTCAAACTGCTCGCGAGCATCTTCGTAGTGGCCGTCGTTGAGCAGGGAGACGGCGTAGTCGTACTGCTCCTCTGCGCTGGCGAATGAGGTTTTGTCCTTGGACGTCTGTGCGGCGCAGGCGCTGATGTACATGCGGATGCGGTCGGCCAGATCGCCGGGGTCGGCGGCGAGCAGTTTCTCGAAGGCGGGAAGCGCCTTGTCGAACTTGCCCTCCTGCATGAGCCGGATTGCAGCCTCGTAAGAGGAGAGTACGTTGGCCCGTGACGGATCGTCTGCCGGAGAGACCGCACCGGCCAAGGTGCGGGGGGAGCGTCTAGGAGCAGTTGCAGTCTTTGCTGTCTGTGCCATGGTCAAATTCATCTCGCCTCGGGGAGGCGCACTCCTGAGCAAGTTGCTTGGGTGCCAACATGCCGATTTCTAAATTGCTTCAGTCTCGGATTTATACGCAGACCTGGGCAGAAGGTCAACTCCACCCTGCAGGGGAGGATCAAAAGCATCTCCTGCAGTACAGCGTATGTCGTAGGGTTATAGCGCATGAGAATGGTGTTTATAGATTAACGGATTCAACTCAGGATCGTTATACATCTTCATCTGACGATAGAGCTTGAAGCGTCTTTTGCCAGCGCTCATGTCCTGGTGAAGAGCGTTCAGAGCGGTGGCGAGATCTTCGCGCTGCTCCAGCAAAAGAGCCAGCCGTCGACGATTCTTTTCGCGATGCTCTTCGGTCGCGGTTTCGCGCTGGGCTTCTTCCCGGGTGTGGAAGATCTTCAGGGATAGGATGGAGAGTCGATCGATCATCATGCCGGGTGTCTCAGAGTGGAGGGAGGCCGACGGCGCGGCATCGAAGATGGGCTGGAGTTGCTTTAGCAACAAAACATCGATCTGTTCCACCAGGTCATTGCGCCGCTGGTTGAGGCGGTCGATGGCGTGTTTGACCGTTGCAATGGCGGCGTCGGTCGCCTCCGGCTCACGCGCCTTGTCTTCTTCATGCCACAGTTCAAAGTTGGCACGGTGCTGCTGCTCGATGAGGGGACGAAGTTCTACTTCGGTGCCAGGAGGAAGGTTCGCTTCAATCTGATGCCATGCCTGGTTGGTCTGATCGTGCAGCGCGGTGATCGATAGGGCGTCCAGCATAACTTTTCGTTTGGTTCTCTTCGAAGACTTTATCAGTTATGCGCTATGAGATGCCGGTTTACACGCGAACGAGCAGGCTGGGGCAGAGGGGCTCTTGCAGATCGTCTATCCGGCGGCGAGCTGAGGCTCCACCTGGACTTGTAGTATTTGGCTCAAATCCCGCCTGACTTCGAGGATCAGGATATCGTCCTCCTGCCCAAAGGTCTGCGCTTTGTCGGCGATTTCTTTAGGCGTTGCCTGCTGAAGCAGCAGCTCGTCGATTCGTTGGAAGCCGAAGAGGACTCCTTTAGCGTCCTGGGCTTCGACGACACCGTCCGACATGACGATCAAGGAGTCGTTCTGCTTGAGTTCAAACGAGGCAGTTGCCACGTCCGAACCCGGAACAATTCCGATTGGAAGAGATCCCTCAATGCGAATTTCTGCGCCATTGAGATAGGGCGGAAGATGTCCAGCGTTCGCAAGGGACGCTTTTCCATTGGAGTCGATCCGCATGATCAGACACGTGGCGCTCGCTTCCTGGTGGTCGCAGAGTTGCTTGTTCACCTCGTTGAGAATCTCTGCCGGCTCGGAGTTGCGCTGTGCTACGGACTGGATCGCTCCAACAATGAGCGAAACCAGCATCCCGGCCTGCAGGCCCTTTCCTGTGACATCGCCAACGACGATGAGTACGCTGTCGGGCATGCTCGCGGGTAACACCTGAAAGAAGTCGCCGCCCACCTCGCGCATCGGGCGGTACTCGCTCTGGATTTGCAGACCACGGATTTTGGGTAGCTTGCGGGGAATGAGCAGCTCCTGGATGTGGCGTGCCTGTTGAATCTCGATCTTCCATTGTTCCTTCAGCCGCTGTGCGAGAACAAACCTTCTCAGCAACAGCACGGTGATGATGAGAAGCGAGAGAATCGTCGAGATGGTGCCTAGCGAGAGGCTAAAGCCCATGACGGGGAAGATCGTTCTGATATGAATGAGTCGGAGTTCGTGCTGGTAGTTTGAGATGACGACAAGTAGCACGGCAAGAGCTGCCATCCATCCTTCTGTTCTCTGACGCATGATCCCGCGATAGGCCACTCCGCATAGCAACAGGCCAAGCCCCAGCTTTACTATCAGCAGCAACGGAAGAATCCAACTGGCGTAGTGAACGGGAACCAGCTGCCCATAAACAGGGGGCCGCAGCATCGCTGTTCCTAACATCAAGATTGCGACCAGCGACCACACGAACTGATGGAGGCGCGGCATTCTCCATATACGAAACCAATAGCCCCAGAACAATACCCAAAGACCAATTCGGATGGGAGCCAGGAGCACGTCCGCCAGGATGACTCCTGGCGTCTGAGGGATGAGCGGGACGAAATTGGCAGCGAGCACGATGGAATTGCCGAGTAAGGTCGCGAGGCAAACCAATGCCAGCCAGAAATAGGCCTTCTCCTGCCGATCGAGCCAATACAGAGCAAGCGCCATGACCAACGCCATGATGAGGATCAGCGTCTCGAGAAATCCACCGCCGAGGTCATGCGCTATGTCGTCGTAGTCGAGCCGAACCAGGGCTCCAATGACGGAGGCATAGCCCAGGACGGGGGGGCCGTGAAGGCCGCCTGCGTCGGGGCTGTTGAACGGGGTGGCACTATCCATCCACATGCGGATGGCGATCGTGACCATGCCGTCACGAATCTCTTTTTGCAGGCGAAACGATTGTGGCAGGCTGCTGAAGGCTGCTACCCGATGGCCGGTAAATTCTCCGAATTCTCCGATTTGTTGCCCATTGACGAAGACCTGATAGGCATCGTCGGCGCTTGCCGGCATCTTCAGCGCGAGCCTGCGGTCCGCTCCGTTGACTTCTACTTTCAGCCTGTACCAGGCGAACCCTGTGTGATTCGGGTAGCCGCGAACTGTCCAGCCGGGGATGTATCCGCTGATCCCCAGGCTCGTATCCGCGGAGCCGGGCGGTGGAGATAGATCCATCAAGCCCCATGAGGAATCGTCGTAATTGGTCTCCGACCAGGCGGGATTATCGCCGATCTGAAATTTCCATGGCCCTGCGAGCTCGGCTGACGATTCGCCGAGGTTTATCTGAACGGCCTGCGGCGTGGCGGCCTGCGGCATGTCCGGGGCGGTCGTTCTGGCTGCGTCTTGAGCAAAGAGGGAACAGGAGAGTGCGAGAAGCAGGAAAGGCTGCAGCAGGATTCGAATGGGACGTGCCATAGAACCGCTTTCGATGATGCCACGATGCGATTGCTGAACACTGTACGCCATATCTGTTCCGCCCGCATGTTTAAGCTCAGGAACCGCACCGACCCGGATTGTCAGTGCGGCCAGAAGCCTTATTTTTTTGAGACGAAGAGCAAGCGGTTGACCGCCGGGATCCGCCGCTTCTCCCCAAACGTGAAAGCCGTCGTATGCGGGACTAAGAGACGCGACGCTTCTTCAGGAGCGAGCCGGCATATAGAAGTCCCGTGGACAGGAGCCAAAGCGATTCCGGCTCCGGTGTGGCGGCGGAGGTCGTAAAGGACGCGGTCACTTCGGGAAAGTCTGATGGATCCACGCCCTGCTCAGCAATGACGAAGTTTTCGTTGTTCTTGAGAAGACCGCCGCTGAAGATCAAGACATATTGCTCGTCATCCTGAAGATCGCAGTTGCCAGGGCCAGGAGCTGCGAAGATGTCCTGACCTCCGCCGTCCAGGCTGCAAACCGCCGGGGCCGCATCGGAGAGAGCGCTGTTATTGGCGAAATTCAGCATCAGGCTTGTCCAGTCCTCGCCCGTTCGGTTGACGCCGGAGAAACACCCGTCATATGTCCCTGCTGTGCCGGTCGGCAGCTGTCCGACGGCGCAAGGCGCAAAGGTGAAGGTAAATGGTGAGTCGAAGATCGGATAGGTGGGGAAACTGGAAGGCGGCGGATCCAGGACGACCATGCGAAAGTCATCCGCCTTCGCAAACCGGAAGGCTCCGCAAAGTAGAGAGATGGCAAGCAGATAACGCGTGATACGCATTCGAATCTCCTTGGAGTGCAGGCTTAAATAGAACCAGTTTTGTGAACCGATACTGTGCACAAGCGAGGGGGCCGATTTGGAAGGGGTAGCAGATGGCATGCATGCACGTACCATGCCGAAATTAATCTACTACTTTCTCTTATTTTTGTAGATTTCGAAGAATGGTCATGCAAAAAATTGCATTCGTACTGGAGATCATTATTCGTAGTCAGACTGTGCAGACGCTCGCCATGCTAGTAAACGGATCACTTACCCGGTCTTATTTGTAGCTTCAAACTGATCGCGAGAGATGCACGTTCTTCAGAGAGTTAGACAGAGAAGTAAGTCATCGGCGCGATACATATTAGAACTGGCGTCGTATGTTAGCCGGTCGCGCGAGATATATCGTCACGGAGGTCAGAGTTTTTCGGACTATACTCGTGCACACCTTCCAGTTAAGGAAGAGGCATGATGGAGATCAGTGAAACTCTCTTAGCGCAACAACAAGTCATTCGCCTGCAGGCTTTGCTGGAAGCCAGTCGACAACTCCACTCGACTATTAAGCTGGAAGAAGTTCTTCACATCGCGCTTGAGATCGTCGTTCGCGAGCTTGAACTTACTGGCGCATTCTTTTCCACCTGGCCCCTAAGTTATGGCACGGTGCCGCCTGCTTTTCAGAATTTAGTCGCGTCCAATGCGACGATGTGGGAGGTCGACTTCTCTTGTGGCCCGTTGATGCGCCTTCCGCTCCGGGATAAAACGGGAACTCAGTTCACGGAACTGGTTCTACTGATTCCTCCCCGTCGTACTCTCGATTTCGACGAATTGGATTTTCTGGAATCGCTGATCGTTCAAGCTGCGGTGGCTATCGAAAATGCGCAGTTCCACAAACGCGCCCTGCAGTGGCAGCGCGTCGAGAGCGATCTTGAGGCGGCTCGCAGAGTCCAGTTGAGTCTCATTCCGCAACGTATGCCGTCCATCCCCGGCTACCATCTAGCTGCCCAATCCGTAACCTGCTACGAAGTGGGTGGGGATTATCTCGACATCGTATCGTTGTCTTCCGGGAAGATCGTCATCGTGGTGGCGGACGTTGCGGGAAAGGGGCTGGCCTCGGCGCTTGTTGGAACTTCATTTCGTTCTGCACTCAGGGCGATGGTGCACTCTGGGCTGAATCTCTGCGAGATCGCCACCCGCATGAACCTGCTTCATTTTGGTGAGGGCGTTGAGGCGCAGCGCCGGTATGTGACCGCCCTATTGATGGAACTCGATCCGGCAGCGCACACACTTGAAGTTGTGAATGCGGGACATAATCCCGCATTCCTCATTGCAGGCGACGGAACCGTGCGCAGGCTCTCAGCATCGGGCATACCTATCGGTATGCTGCCGTCTTCGAGCTATGTCACGGAAGAAATATCGTTGGACTTCGGGGCAAGACTTTTGGTCTACACTGACGGCATGACAGAGGTCTTCTGTGGAAGCGAAGAGTTCGGAGAAGACCGCTTGCTGGAAGCATTTCTCCATTGCGATGAGCTGACCGCCGACCTGGCTCTACAGTCTCTTTGGCGAACCCTGGAAACATTCTCAGATGGATTAGAGCAATCCGATGATATGACTGCGCTCACGTTGTTCAGAGGCTGATAGTGGAGACCACACTTGATGGATGAACATAGGAGCAGCATTGAACTCAGGCTTCCATCGCGCCTTGGTTTTGAAAAAGTCGCCATGAATACAGCTGCCAGCGTCGCTCATCTGATGGGCTTTGCGGACGACCGTATCGAGGATCTTAAGACCGCGATATCGGAGGCTTGCATCAATGCCATGGAGCATGGCAACAAGCTCGATGAGACGCGGTTGGTGGGGATCATACTCTCCATGAATGCAGATTCCCTGGAGGTCAAAGTTCTCGATACCGGTGAAGGTCCGAAAGGGCACACCGTTCGGCCCGACATTGATCGAAAGATGCACGAAGAGGAAGCGGCACGCGGCATGGGAATGTTTCTGATCGAGTCCCTTGTTGATGAAGTGGAGTGGGTTAGTTCGCCACCCACGGGAAGTTATGCTCGCATGGTCATTCGTCTGCATCCTGCAAACAGTTAGATAAGAGCTTAGGAGAAAGATATGCAGGAGAAGGTGACGCAGGTAAAGATGGAAGAAGTCCGATGCGGTGATGTCCTCATCACTGTACTGCGATTTGCGGGTGACATCACGAGCGCCTCGCAGGCTGCCGTTCTGGGAACCTATCAAGGACTTGCTGATAGTACGAAGCGTATCCTGCTGGACTTTTCAAGCGTGGACTATCTGAACTCAAGCGGTATTGCCCTGATCATCCAGATGCTGATTGCAGCCAGCAAAACAGGTCAGAACATTCAGTCGTTCGGCCTGAAGCCTCACTTTCAGAAGGTCTTCACCATGGTGGGTATAACGAAGTACACGACCATCCATCCCGACGAACAGACCGCGTGTGCCGCATTCTTGTCCTGATGGTTCATTGCCGGCGGCGAAGGCCGCGAGCTTTCGTGGCCTCTCCTGCTTCCCACGAAAGCTTTGGGGCGCTGAGTTTCGGCGCTTTGCCTTTGTTTTAGGTTTCGGGGCTGTTGGTCGCTAGACCATTGTTTCAGGATTTGAGTGGTGAGAGCGCTGGGGCTCGAACCCAGGACCAGCGCCTTAAAAGGGCGATGCTCTACCAACTGAGCTACGCTCTCTAACCTCTTTCAAGTTAGCACATCAGCCCGTGCAAATGGGTTTTGCAGGCGAAGAGAGGAGGGGAGCGTCTCCTCTCTTCGCGGCATATTGGGAGGAAGCACGGAAAATGTCTGCAAAATACAGAAACATCAAGGATCAGGGCCCATGATCGTGACACAAAAGTGCCACGGCGGGTTCATTGACTTGCATGTAGGCGGCCATTAACCTCGTCCTATTGCACGCTGCTGCCGTAGTTGCCTTGCAGCCAGCAGCAGATCCGCCACGGGCGCGTCACGTCAGACCTGAGTGCCCAGGACAGGACGAAAGCGACGATGGAAAAACCTGGCACGGATAAAGTGGAAGATCTCGGCGTTGCCGAGACCCCGGAAGATGTTGCCGTACTGTACTCGTGGGCCAATGTTCATGGAGCGAAATATCGTGATTTTTCGGCTTCTCGGCGAGAGTATCGGGCCCAGCTGCGGCATCGCGCCGCCGAACAGGTACGCCAGCAGGCACTGAACGCGAAGGCGGAATCGGAGGCAGCTGCAGAAGCTGCTGAAACGGTTGCTCTTAAAGCCGTTGCCATGGCTCGTGCGCAGGAGGGGTCGACCTCGGAAGCTGTCGTGAAGCAGAGCTTTCGTGAGGCGGAAGATGCAGCCCGTACCGCTGCCGCTGAACGGATTGAGGCAGCACGGCGTGCCGAAGCAGCCGCAGCCGCAGAGGCCACCGCTCGTATCGAAGAGCGGGAGATCGCGGATGCCCAGGCCCTGGCAGGGCAACAGGCCGCTCAATATGCTGGGGTTGAAAGACGTCGTCGAGCATCGGACGTTGGGGGACGTTCTTCGGAGGCGTTCGAGACGTCTGTTCCGGGTGAAATCTCGGATCCGTATACGCCGGTCGCGACGTCGGCTGCACTTCCCCATGCACCGTCGTCATCTGCGAGTGGAACTCCGGCTCCTGTGCAGGTGGTTGAGAAGATTGCCGCTCAGGATGTAAGCGGCCAGCATCGGCGCCGGCAGGGATATCACCCGGATGAGCCGTCGGGTATCCGCAAGAGCTACCGCGGGCAGGGATTCCAGGCTCCGGCGTTCGATCGCCGTTCTGCCGATATTGTTCGCCCGGCATCGCCGGTGTATCCCCGCATGGACAGCAGCATGCGTCGCCGGGATGGCGACCTTCTTCTTAAGGTGCAGGCTGCAGGGGGCGGCGACACAGGCAAAGGAGATGGATCTTCTGCTGGAGCTGGAGCAGGAGCTGGCTCGGGCACTACAGGTTCGGGCTCCTCGAGCGGAGGACGACGAGTGTTTCCTCCGCAAGCCGGTTCGCAGCGCAGAGAAGAGTCGCGTGAGGCCGCTGAGGCGGTCAGGCCGGTGTTCTCATCATCTCCGGTTGAATCTCCTTCCGAGACTCCCTTCTGGGAGAAGGTAGCCTCGCAGGATCGTGCCGATAGCCTTTTCGGGGACCATAGCAGATCGACAGAGCCTGTACCCGGTTCTGCAAACCCCGACTTCTTCTCCAATTCACAGGTACCGTCCGTCCTGGGTGACTCGGTGTTGGGGGCTCGTCCGGTCTCCCCGTTCTCGCAGCTCTCTTCCTCGCATGAGCCGGTGCGAGGGCGGCGGGCTCATGACGACAGCCAAAATCCGCGCGTGACGGGCTTTTCAGAGGCGCAGGCCGGATCGAATAGCTCGTTTTTTTCGCCGGTTCCTTCTGGAACGGGTTCACCGGAGCTGACCGAATCGGGCAGTAGCGCGGCGCATGGAAAGAGTCCTGCCGGACCGGCATGGTTTTATGCTCCGCCGACTCCGGAGATGGGAAAGACAGTAGCTCCACCTCCCCCATTAGCTTCGGTCGCAGAGACGTTGCAGCACTCGCGCGAGCGGGTGGCGGCGCGCTGGTTTGCGCTCAAAGGCGTCTTTGAACAGCCGGGCAGCGAGATGGTCGAGGCGGTTCCTGCACGTCAGAAGGAAGTTCGTACGCCAATTTTGGCGGTTCTCTCGCTTGCGGGAGGAGTGGGCAAGACGAGCCTGGTCGCCACGGTGGGCCGCTCTCTCTCCTCGCTGGGAGAGAAGGTGCTGTTGACCGACACGACCTCGCACGGTCTGCTTCCGTTTTATTTTGGAGCAAGCGAGCTGCGGCAGGGGGCGGTACGTACCTTCTCGCCTCCGAGCGGAAGTACGGATGCGCCGATCTATCTGGTCAGCTATGAAGTCGGCCAGGAGAAGAGTGATGCCGATCGCGAGAAGCTGGTTGAAGAGATTCTGGCGAGCAGTCGGGGAACGCATCGTATTCTGCTGGATCTCTCGGTTAACTCGGCATGGATTATCCGCAATATTGCACGGATGAGCCCGAAGATTCTGGTGCCGCTGGCGCCGGACATGAACTCTGTGATCAGCCTGCAGTCGATTGAAAAGTTCTTCCAGGGAATGGTGGATGCCGATGGGCGGCCGTTGCAGCCGTACTACGTCATCAACCAGTTCGATGTTTCGCTGCCGCTGCATCTTGATGTGCGGGAGGTCTTACGCCGCCAGCTTGGCGACCGTCTGATGCCATTTGTTATTCATCGGGCACCTGAGGTGAGTGAAGCGCTGGCGGAGGGCATGACGGTGGTCGATTATGCTCCGGAGTCGCCGGTTTCAGGGGATTACATGAACGTCGCCAACTGGTTGCGTGCTGTTGCGGCTCCTGCAGCTGCCGGATTTCGCAATGTTCGCTGGAGCGAGCGATGAGTGACTCGCCGCTATGGCGGGAGTTTGAATCCGGTGATCATGTTCTGGTTCGACTGCTGCGCTTTCTGATTATTGGCGTAGGGTTGGTTTTTCTGTTTTCGACAAGCGTTCTGGAGCTGACCTGGCCTCAGCAGCTGGTGCTGGGTTTGTTGACGGTGCTGGTTGCCATCTGGATGGATCGCAGCTCGAGCACGTACCTGGTTACGCTGACGTTGATGATTGCGTCGATGTACTCGACCTTTCGCTATGGGTTCTGGCGCATGTCGACGACCGTACGCTTCTTTCTGGAACCGGGGTCGAAGTACTCGTTTCTAGAGGCGTTCTTCATCTTCATGCTGCTTCTGGCCGAGGCGTATGCGTTCATCATTCTGTTTCTCGGCTATCTGCAGACGGCATGGCCATTGCGCAGAACACCGGTGCCGCTGCCTGAAGATCCCTCGACATGGCCTTCTGTCGATCTGCTGATCCCGACCTATAACGAGCCTTTGAGCGTGGTGAAGTACACGGCGCTGGCAGCGATGAATATCGACTGGCCGGTGGATAAGCTCAATGTCTACATCCTTGACGACGGCAAGCGCGAGGAGTTCCGCAAGTTTGCGGAAGAGGCCGGCATCGGATATATGACGCGCAACGATAACGCGCATGCCAAGGCAGGAAACATCAACCGCGCTCTCGCCTAGGCTCGATTCGCCGTTTGTGGCAATCTTCGACTGCGATCACGTTCCGACGCGAAGCTTTCTGCAGATGACGATCGGATGGTTTCAGCGCGATACCAAACTGGCAATGCTGCAGACGCCGCATCACTTCTACTCCCCTGATCCGTTTGAGCGGAATCTCAATACGTTTCGCGTCATTCCGAATGAGGGAGAGCTGTTCTATGGCATCGTTCAGGATGGCAACGACTTCTGGAATGCGACGTTCTTCTGCGGCTCCTGCGCGGTGCTGCGCCGTACGGCTCTCGATGAGATCGGCGGTATCGCGGTGGAAACCATCACGGAAGATGCGCATACCTCCCTGCGCATGCAGATGAATGGCTGGAACACCGCGTACATCAATATTCCGCAGGCAGCTGGCCTGGCGACGGAGCGGCTGAGCGGCCACGTCAAGCAGCGTATCCGCTGGGCGCGCGGCATGATTCAGATCCTGCGCACGGATAATCCGCTCTTTGCGAAGGGACTGCGGCCGGCACAGCGTCTCTGCTACTTCAATGCGATGACGCACTTTCTCTATGCACTGCCGCGTCTGATCTTTCTGACGGCTCCCCTGATCTATCTCATCCTGGGGCAGGTCAATGTTCCCGGGTACTGGGCAGCGATTCTGGCGTATGCGTTGCCGCATCTGTTCCTTTCGAATATCACCAACTCGCGTATTCAAGGGCAGCACCGCCACTCCTTCTGGAACGAGATCTATGAGACGGTGCTGGCGCCGTTCATCTTTTTGCCGACGATGCTGGCCCTGGTCAATCCGAAGTTCGGAAGCTTCGATGTGACGGCGAAGGGCGGCGTCGTGAATCGGCGCTTCTTCGACTCCCGCATCGCCCGGCCATTCCTGTTCATGATGGGGTTGAATATCGTTGGCATGCTGATGGGAATTCCGCGCTTCTTCCATATTCCTCTTCCGCTGATTCGCGATCTGTATGACGCAGGCCACGGTGGCACGGTGGTGATGAACCTCATCTGGGTGTGCTTCAACATGGTGATTCTGGGGGTGTGCTCGGCGGTGGCCTGGGAGAATGCGCAGCGGCGCCAGACGGTTCGTATCGAGATGGCGATTCCGGTCGAGGTCAAGATGCCGGATGGAGGCTCCATCAAGGGAACGACGATCGACATGTCGACCGGCGGCCTGATGGCGACGATGGATCAGGGCTTCGACCTCAAGCTGGGAGATCCTGTCAGGCTGGCGCTGCCGGTGCTTGAGGGCACAGCCTCTTTTCCGGGGACGATTATGGAGCTCCGGGGCAACGTTCTGCGAGCACAGTTCGATCCACTCACTCTTCTGGAGGAAGAGGCGCTGACGATTGTGCTCTACTCCCGCGCAGACACATGGCTGGGCTGGGGTGAGAACCGTGAGTCCGATCGTCCGATGAAGAGCCTGGCGCTGATCTTCAAGCTCTCTCTGATTGGTCTGGCCGAGACGGGAAGAAACGTGATGAAGATGCTTCAGAAGTCCGATTCCAAGGGCAAGTCCAAGACGAAGCTGGCGGTCAACAGTGCTCCGCTGATTCTCTTTCTGTTCCTGCTGATGTCGTCGGGACTGCAGGCGCAACGCCCTTCGAGGACATCAGCGGCTGTTCCTGGGGCGGACGTGATGGCTCCTGCGCCGGAGAGGACTGCTGCCACGACCTCACCCGCGAACTTCGATACCACCTTCACCTTCAGCGATCTTGGCGTGCCGGACACGATTGTGTTGCGGGGTGTGGATGCTTATCACACGATCAGCTTTTCGTTGCCCCAGACGCAGGTCGTCAAAGCGGCTACGCTGCACCTGCAGTATCACTTTTCTCCGGGTCTGATCCCGGCATTGAGCCATCTCAAGGTCTCGCTGAACGGCACGGTATTTGCGACGCTACCGGTGACGGTGACTCCGACGCCTCCTGCTCCGGGAGAGGAGCAGGGCCCCCGGCACGAGAACAACGCTCTATTGGAGGCGACTCTAACGCTGCCGGCTGAGATGATGGTGCGCGAGAACCAGCTCACCTTCGAGTTCATCGGCCATTACACAATGGAGTGCGAAGATCCGGCCCATACAACGCTGTGGAGTCATGTGGATGCAACTTCGACGCTGGAGCTTTCGGGAGCGTTGATTCCGCTGAAAGATGATCTCAGGCTGCTTCCCCAGCCCTTCTACGATGCGGCGGTCAACCTGCATCCTTCGATTCCGGTTGCTTTCCTGGGGCAGCCCTCGCCGCGGGCGATGCAGGCTGCGGGGATCGTGACCTCGTGGTTCGGTGTGATCACCAATTCGCGGCCGGTCCGTTTTCCTGTGTCGATCGGATCGATTCCATCGGGCAACGCCATTGTGATTGCGGAGAATGCGGCGGATCTGCCGGTGAGCCTGCGCCCCGGAGTGCCGGGGCCGAGCGTTGCCATGCGAGCCAATCCTTCCGATCCATATTCGAAGGTACTGGTGCTGACCGGAGACAACGCGGATGACCTGTTGACGGCTGCGCTTGGTCTTGCCTTGCAGCGCGATCTCCTCTCCGGGGATACCACGCGCATCGCGTCACTGAAGATGCCGGCGCAGCGTCAGCCCGACGATGCGCCGCGGTGGCTGTCGACAGACCGGGATACACCGATTGGCGAGATCGCACAGACCATCGATCTGCAGGGGGACGGCTCGGTTCCGATGCGCATTTACATGCGCGTGCCGCCGGATCTTTACTACGGCCAGAAGCAATATCTCACGTTCCACCTGGGATACCGGTACAACGGTATTCCTATTTCGAATCAGAGCTCGATGCAGGTGTACATGAACGATGCCTACATCAGCTCGACGCCGTTGCCACACTCCCAGAGCGCTTCGGCGCGCCTGGAGCAGACGATCGGCATTCCGATCGGCGATATGCGTCCCTTTTCGAATACCTTCATGACGCAGTTCATCTTCCTTCTGGCCAAGAACGGGAAGTGCCAGGACACGGCGCCTTACAACATGAAGGCAGCCATCATGAAGGACTCGTACCTCGAGATCCAGGACATTCCGCATTGGACGGCTCTGCCGAACCTGGAGATCTTTGCCAATGCAGGCTATCCCTTTACGCGCCGCGCCGACCTTTCGGATACGGCCGTGGTGCTCCCCGGAACGCCGACAGGAGATGAGATTGAGACGTACCTCACCTTCATGGGGCACTTCGGCAGCCAGACCGGCTATCCGGTCACGAATGTCACGGTGACGGATTCCGATGGGATGAAGGCTGATTCGCGCAAGGATTACCTTGTGATTGGCACGGTTGACGACTCACCGGCGCTGGCGCGCCTGAATCCTTCACTGCCGGTGGTTGTCGACGGCAGCGGACTTCACATTCAGGATACGCAGGGGTTCTTTTCGTCGCTGCAACATGCGTGGTGGAAGGTTCGCAGCTCTGACCGCGTGCAATCGGGAGAGCTGGAGACTGCTGGAGGCCTTCCTGACGCGTTGATCGAGGGTGTGGAGTGGCCAGCGAATTCCGGCCGTTCCGTGGTGCTGGTGGCGCTGCGGGATCATGCGGTCGTGCCGAACTTTCTTTCGGTGTTTCTCAATACGTCGCAGTCTTCGGATATCTCTCAGTCTGTCAGCGTGCTGCATGGACGTCGTTTTGCCTCTTACCGGATCGGCAACGATGTCTACTACGTCGGTTCGCTTTCGTGGTGGACTCACATCAATCTGCTGTTCTCGAAGTATCAGTGGGCGATGGTGGTTGGCCTGTTCTTGATCGCATTCCTGATGGCGACTGTGGTTCGTGCGAGCCTGCGGCGTCGTGCGAAGAAGCGGTTGCAGGGTAATGCTTAAGCGATGAGGTCAACGGCGCCAGCGTCGGCCGGGTTATGGCGGTGGAAGAACCGAGTCTCTTCCGGCTTACTTGCCGGGTTGATGCTGACCGGATGCTCTCCATCTCGTTTATTGGCACAGATCAGCTCCTGGCCGTTATGGGAGAGTTATAGCCGCGCCATGATCGATGATCAGGGGCGTGTGATCGACCATAGCGCGCAGGACCATTCGACCAGTGAGGGCCAGTCGTATGGGCTGTTCTTTTCTCTCGTCGCCAATGACAGAAATCGCTTCGATCGCATTCTGCATTGGACGGAGATCAATCTGGCGCAGGGCGATCTTTCGCAGCATCTACCGGTGTGGCTTTGGGGAAGGGGGCCGGATGGACAGTGGAAGGCGCTGGACCGGAACTCAGCCGCCGACTCCGACTTGTGGATTGCGTATTCTCTGATCGAGGCGGGGCGTCTCTGGCATGAGCCGAGGTACAGTCGACTCGGCCTGTCTTTGGCGGCACAGGTTGCACGCCAGGAGACGGCGCAGGTTCCTGGACTGGGAACGACGCTGCTGCCCGGCATCTACGGTTTTCACCCGGATGAGCAGACATGGGTATTGAATCCGAGCTATCTACCTCCCTTTGTGCTGGCACGCCTTTCAACTGCAGCGCCCTCGGGGCCTTGGGGAGCCGTTCTCGATTCTCTGGGACCAATGCTTGCCCAGGGATCGGGTGCAGGCTATGCGATGGATTGGGTGGTTGCAGGGCAGGGAATTCACCCTTCGGCGACGCCGGCGCAGCGGGCTGCAGGAGATGCAGGTGCGATGCCCATCGGTGGCTTTGAGGCCATACGAGTCTATCTATGGCTCGGCATCGCAGATCCGGAGACGCGTGGAGTGAAGGCGGCGCTGGGGCATATTCCCGCCATGGCGGACTATATTGCGATCCACGGCGCTCCTCCGCAGCTGGTGGATGCCCAGGGCAAGGTTGTGAATCAGTATGCTCCGGCGGGCTTTTTCGCGGCAGCGGCGCCTTATCTTCGCGCGGTGGGACGCGAGGCAGAGGCCAAGGCGCAGCTGGGATCGGCTGGACACGATGCGCGATGCGGTAACGGGTCTCTATGGAAAGAGTGGGGATTACTACGATCAGAATCTTGTCCTCTTCGCTACGGGATGGGAGGAGGGGCGTTTTCGTCTGGATCGGAACGGGATGCTGCGGGTGAGATGGAGGTAAACATTGCGGTATTCCTCGTTATTGGCGAACCAGTAAATACAAGAAAAAACAGACAAAAAACGGTAAAAAGGCGGTAAGCTTCAGTAAAATCCGAGAGCTGTCGGCAGCCGTCGCACGTTCGGCTTTGCGCCCGGAAGAACGACGAGAATTTATGAGTCCGATCAGTCCAACACGAGCCTTTCTGGCGGCCATGCTTCTGGGTGTAGGAACCCTGCCGGTCTTGCTGCATGCGCAGGCGGGTGGCTCAGCGACCCAGGTCCTGTTGGATAAGGCGCATGCCCTCGAGACGAGGGGACGCCTGGATATGGCCTCGCAGGCGTGGCAGCAGGTGCTGCTGTCTGAGCCCAATAACGTTGAGGCGCTGGCTGGCCTGGCGCGCTCTGCGAAGGTCAGTGGAAACTCCGCTCTTGCGGGAACGTATCTTGATCGGCTTCGTGCGATCAATCCGAAAGATTCCAATATCGCGCGCATCCAGGCGACGGACTCGCAGGCCAGCCAGACGGCGCAGCTGCAGCAGGCAGGGAAGTACGCGCAGTCGGGTCAATACAGCCAGGCGATGACGATCTACCGCAAAGAGTTTGGGGAGAATCCTCCTGCGGGGGATTGGGCGCTTGCCTATTACGAGACCGAAGCTGCTATCCCGGAGGATCGCGCCCATGCGATCACGGGACTGCGCGGCATGGTGAAGCGGTACCCGGATGATTCGCGCTACCAGGTAGCGCTTGGGCGGATTCTGACGTACAACCCGCAGACGCGGTCGGAGGGGCGCCGGTTTCTGGAGAAGTACCCCAACGACGTGCAGGCGGTCGAGGCGCTGCATCAGTCTCTGGTGTGGGATCAGTCGAATCCTGCTTCTGCGGCAGATCTTCGAGCGTATTTGTCGAAGCATGATGACCCGCAACTGGCGGAGGCTCTCAAGCGTCAGCCGAAGGGCGGACCTGCTGCGCTGCCGCAGACGCCGCAGCAGATTGCCCAGACGAAGATGGCTCGTGCCCGCAACCAGGAGGAAGCTGCGGCTTACTCGGCTCTCAACGCCAGACATCTTGAAGAGGCGGGTACACGGTTCAAGGAGATCCTCGCAAAGGAGCCTCAGAATCCACGTGCGCTTGCGGGGCTGGGTTATGTCCGGATGCAGCAGGGGAACTTCGGTGGGGCCATCAGCTTTCTGGAGCAGGCGAAACAGTATGGTGCGCGCGATTCCGGGTTGGATGAGGCCCTGGAGAGCTCCCATTTCTACAGTGTGATGGGCGAAGGCCAGATGGCGCTGGCTGACAACGATCTGACGACCGCGGAGCAAAAGTATCAGCAGGCCCTCTCGCTTCGCCCCAACAGCCCCGAGGCTCTGGAAGGACTTGGCGGGACGCTGTTGAAGGCTCAGCAGAATGACGCGGCAGCGCAGGTGTATGAGCGATTCACCAAAGCGCAGCCGGCATCGATTGCGGCGTGGCGGGGTCTGTTTCTTGCGCAGTCGAATGGAGGGAACGCTCCGGGAGCCTTGATTACCGAGAGCAAGATTCCGTCTGCGGTCCGGTTGCAGCTGATGAAAGATATGGACTACCTGCGTTCTCTGGCATCGGATTACTCGGCTGTTGGCCGGGATGCGGATGCGCAGCGTGTGTTGCAGAGCGCGCTGCAACTGCCGTATCCGTCGGGAGGCAACGGTCTCAAGATTGAGACCCAGTTGCAGTACGGCGCCCTGTTGCAGCAGGCGAATCGTCCAGAGCAGGCGGCAGCACTTTACAACCAGGCACTGCGGAGCGACCTGAGCAATGCTCAGGCCTGGCAGGGATTGATCAGAGCGCAGCATGGTATGAAACAGGATGCGGCAGCTCTTCAGTCGCTGCAGAACATGCCTCCCGCGGTCTACCAGGAGGCGATGCGTGACCCCGGCTTCCAGACCACGGTGGCGTCGATCTATCAGGCACAGAACCGGATCGATATCGCGCAGGAGATTCTTGAGAAATCCATCGCCGCACAGATGAAGGCCGGTCAGAAACCTTCGACGGCGGTCCTGCTCCAGCTTGCGGGAATGTACATGGCCCGCAACGACGCGCAGCATGCTTTTCCCATCTATCGCAAGATTCTTACGGCGGACCCACAGCGGACCGATGCGTGGAAGGGGCTGATCACGGTGCTTCACGGCACGGGGCGTGATCAGGATGCACTGGCACAGATTCAACAGATTCCGCAGACGACGCGCACCCAGCTGGAGAGCGATCCGGAGTATCTGCAGGCGGTGGCCGGGGTTTATAACGGGCTGGGGCAGCCGCAGCAGGCGATGATTTACATGCAGCGGGTGCAGCAGCACTACGCTGCGCAGCATGCCGCTCCTCCAGCCGATATCGATATCCAGGATGCGTGGCTGCTCTACAACGGTGGCAACGATGCGGGACTTTATCGCCAGCTGATGCTGCTGGGTGGACGCCCGGACCTCACCGACGAGCAGCGGCGGACGGTGCAGACGATCTGGTCGAACTGGGCGGTGCGCCGTGCCAGTCAGACCGCGGCGACTGGCAATACCAAGCGCTCTCTGGCAATTCTCAACGCCGCGGCGAAGGCCTTTCCGGACAACCCTGGGGTGGTGCGTGCGCTTGCGACGGGTTACGCCCGTGCCGGGCAGCCCAAGCAGGCGATCGCAATCTTTCATGCGCAGGATATGACGGCTGCGTCTTCGACTGACTATAAGTCGGCCGTCGGAGCGGCATTGGCTGCGGGAGACAAGAAAGACGCCGAAATCTGGCTGCGCTATGGGCTCGATCAGTACCCGCGCGACGCAGAGATGCTGAATCTTGCGGCGCGATTTGAGCAGGCGAGGGGGAACAATGGCCGTGCTGCGGATTACTTCAAGGCCTCTCTGGCAGCCATGCCTCCGGGAGATCCGGGAGCAGAGCTTGCGAATGAGTTGAGCCAGCCCGCCCCGGTGCGCGGCCTGCCCAGCGCAGGGCATGCAGCAGATCTGTCCGATCTTCTTGGTGTTCCAGAAGACGGAGATACCGACGGATCGCCACGGGAACCGGCCAAACCTTACCTTCCGAGTTATTCGAACTACTATGGGCAGGCACCGGTCCAGGTCAACACGCCCTACTCGGGACATTCGAGTGTCGTACCGCAATATATGTCGAACCCGGCGGCGAGGCATCCGAGGAGCGCGGAGGGTATGCCGGGCGAGTATGTACCGTCGACCTCGGCATCGGCGCTGCCTCCGGTGTCCCCGAGCGGTGTCAGCCAGCCCCCGGCAGAAGATATCGTCGCCTACGGAGCACCAACGGCGGCCAACGATCGCGAGCGCGATCAGGCGTTGAGTTACGCTACGCCGTCGGCTTCTGGAGCTGGCCGTTCGCAGGATGTCTACGGGCCGTATGTTCCGTATGTACCGTCAGCGAATGCTGCGCAGTCGGCGCTTGCGGCACCAGCTGAGGCGCTGAACAATCCTGCCTGGGGATACACGCCGTCTCCGACTGCCGTTCGGCTGGGAGATGCGACTCCTCATGGAATGCCCCAGCAGAAAGATGTGACTGATGTTCTGCCGACGACGCGGTACGTCCCCAATGCTCATGTGGGTGCATCGCGTTCGGGGCGGCCAATGGTGGGGCAGAGCAGCCCTCCGCAGGATGACCTGGTGACGCACAACGCGCAGTATGCGCCTGGCGCACAGGCAGGGAACCAGAACGGCGATAGCTATGGACAGCAGTATCCCCAGCCGGGACTGGCGCCCCGCCGCTCGACGCCTCGCCGCAAGCTCCCCGCTCAGCCGGCGGCGCCTGCGATCCCTGCGGCTGCTCCCGCACCAACGCAGGAGTCGCTCGGATATCCCTCGGTAGCTCGTCCGCTGACGGACTCCGGCTATCCGACGCTGACCCCGATGCCGTCGCAGGATCAACCACCGACGGACTCCCAGCTGATGGCCAGACAGGTGCCCCCGCTGCGTGGATCTTATGGCGATTCCGGTGTCGTTCCGGGGGGGCAGATGTCGCCGCGCGAAAAGACCGAAATGGAGCTTGCTGCCATTGAAAGCTCCTACTCCGGCTGGGTGGGGGGAGCTGCAATTGGACGTTATCGCAGCGGCAATGCGGGTTTTGATCGGCTGAACGACACGGAGGCTCCCCTGGAGGCTTCAGTCGTGATGGGAAAATCCGTGCGTGTTTCGGTCATCCCGCGTGCGATCTTTCTTAGCTCGGGAGTCATCGATGTCGCCCAATTCCAGAGCCAGAGCGGCGGAACGATTCCCGTGCTGGGCACGCTACCCGGCAATGCTCTTATAGCTCCGGCCGAGCAGTTTTCTTCGGGTGTTGGTGGCGAGTTGCAGCTTGTGTCACAGAACATCGGGCTCTCGATCGGCTACACACCGTATGACTTTCTCGTTTCGAACGTGATCGGCCATTTCCGTCTGCGCCCCCTTGGAGGGCCGATCTCGTTCTACGGCGATCGCGACTCCGTGAAGGATACGCAGCTGTCCTATGCCGGACTTCGCGATCCCGGAACGATCTCGGCTCTCTACTCCGGCAACATCTGGGGCGGTGTGGTCTCGACTGGCGGAGGTATCCGCTTCGAGAAAGGGGATGAGCGCGCAGGCCTGTACGCGCAAGGTGGAGGAGCGGTCATCGATGGACACCACGTTCTGGAAAATCGTCGCTATGACGGTACGCTGGGAGCGTACTTCCTTGCGCATCGTTGGCCGGAGTACGGCAAGCTGAATATCGGCGTGAACCTGTTCGGCATGCACTACGACTATAACGAGCAGGGAATGAGCTACGGCAATGGCGGCTACTTCAGCCCCAATGCCTACTTCCTGGCGTCGGTTCCGTTTACCTTTGAAGGCAAGTACGGCAAGAACTTCAACTACACCGTCAACGGGAGCGCTGGCATCCAGACCTTCCAGGAGTCTTCAGCACCGTACTACCCGCTCGACCTTCCGTTGCAGACAGCATCGAATAACGCGTACTATTCGCAGTCGAGCGATACCGGCCTGAACTACGGCGTCGATGCTCAGGGAGCGTATCGTTTCGGAGATCGCTGGTATGTCGGCGGATTTCTCACCGCCAACAACACCCGCAACTACAACCTGGTGACGGGTGGATTCTATGTGCGCTTTATGTTCAAGCCACAGGTCGGTACCGAAGGCGGTCCGCGGGGCCTCTTCCCGATCAACACTGGATTCCGTCCTCTGCGCGTACCGTAAAGCGGCCCGTCCTGAGCGTGTGACGCCTAAATGTGGCTGCGACGAGTTTTACATGGTCGCACTCTCCATGATTTTTTTCATTTTGTATTTTTCATCCAAGAAACTTAACTTGCCTTGTCGGGGTGGATCAGGTAATTCCTTGTAGCTACAAGCAACTGCCGAGGCAAGGTGTGCCGTCGTATGCGTGAGGCCAAAAGCGGTGCAATAGCCTCTAAGGCACCTAGTTGCAATTATGAAGAGAGTAAGAGGAGACAAAAAGATGAAGCGATTGACGATTCTGTCAGCCTGCATGATGCTAGCGCTGCCGATGATGGCGCAGCAGAAGGAACAAGACCGGATCAAAGAATCGGGCCTGGTTCTCAAAGACATTATCGAAATGCCGGATAAGGGCATTCCCCACGACCTTCTGGATAAGTCGGCGTGCGTGATCGTATTCCCTTCGGTGAAGAAGGCAGCCTTTGTTGTTGGCGGCAGCTATGGCCGCGGCGTGATCACCTGCCGTACCGGTAAGAATTATGCCGGGCCGTGGAGCGCACCTGCGATGTTTGCCCTCGAAGGCGCAAGCTTCGGTTTCCAGATCGGTGGTCAGGCTACCGACTTCGTTCTGCTGGTGATGAACGATAAGGGAGCCCGCTCCGTCATGTCCAGCAAGGTAAAGATCGGTGCTGATGCTTCGGCTGCTGCGGGACCGGTTGGCCGTAACGCCAGTGCAGAGACCGATATCGTCCTGAAGGCTGAGCTCCTCTCCTGGTCCCGTGCCCAGGGTCTGTTCGCCGGCATCTCGCTGGCAGGTTCGACGCTGCGTTCCGATGATGGCGCGAACAAGTCGCTCTATGGTTCCGAGCTTAGCGCCCAGGACATCGTCTTTGGCGGCAAGGTTAAGGCACCGGCTGCTGCGCGTGGTCTGCTTGGTGAGTTGACCAAGATCACACCGCATCATCAGCAGTAGTTAGCTGCAGATTAAATAACGGCAAGGGCTTCGGTTTTGCGTCATTTCGACAAAAAAGCCGAAGCCCCTTCCTTTTGGAAGGGGCTTCAAAAGTCTTGCCTGCAACTTGATGGCTTAGGTTTTGCTGGCCAAACACTTGGTCATGATGGCTGAATGCAGGCGTTCGCGCAGGTCATCCGAGATATCGTAGATCTCGTTGCCGCGGTAGACCTCGATGGTCTGCCGTGTGGTGTTGAGGACGACGCGACAGTGACTGCACTCGCCAAGATGGGCGCGAACCTCTTCTAGAAGCTCAGGAGGAATCTGGCCGTCGAAGTAGTCGGTGAGCTGGCTGAGAAAGTCGGTGCAGTTCATGCGGGTTGTCCTTCCTTATGCCCAAAATACCTGCTGAGGCGCTCGCGAAGTTGAAGGCGGGCCCGCAGGAGGCGCGATTTTACAGCGGGTACGCTCAAGCCGAGTGCCTCCGCAGTCTCTTCGGTAGAGAGATTTTCGATGTCGCGGAGGGTGAAGACGGTCCGAAATCCGGGAGGAAGTCCCTGGATGGTCTTGCGCAGGATGTCTCCCAGCTCATTCTGATCGAAGATCTGTTCAGGATTCGGGCGCCACTCGGCAAAGTCACGAGGGATGGAGCCTTCTTCAGTCTGAACGTCTTCGTCCATTGAGACTGTCTTGCTGGTCTTACGCTTGCGCAGGCGCATGAGACTCTCGTTGACGGCGATTCGGACAAGCCAGGTCGAGAACTTAGAGTTTCCCTGGAACTGGTCCAGCTTCTCGTAAGCCTTGAGAAAAGCGTCCTGCGTGATGTCTTCAGCGTCTTCACGATTCTGAGTTATGTGCTGCGCAACACGAAAGATCTGGCGTTCGTACTGCCGGACCAGCTGCTCGAAAGCAGCTGTATCTCCACTTTTGGCGCGCTCGACCAGAGCGACGTCGGGATGGATCTCTTCCGTTCCTGGGGATTGGATGGCGGGCATGAGCAAAAGGTGCGTTATTCCTTACTTGACCGAGAGGTTTGCTCCCCATTTGGGGGGCCGATCAAGACAGCTTTCATACTAAATGCCTGCAGGAGAACCGGCAAAGCCTATAAGGGGGGCCGTCTGCCGGGATAAGCCCGATGTATCTGTGCAGATTCCGGTTCGTAGAGTCCTTTCGGCATCCCCTCTGCCGCGTCATACATTGAAGGAGTAGCAATGTTGCTCTGAGAGGTCATGTTGACGGTTCGCAGTAAGTTTCTGATATTTGCTCTGCCTGGTTGCCTGCTGGCCGGTTTGGTGTGCCCTTCGGCGCAGGGATACCAGTCTTCGGCTAAGCCGAAGTCGCAGACCAAATCATCGAGCAGCAAGAAGGCTCCTGCGAAGTCGTCGTCCAAGACCTCAAAGTCCAAAGCTGCAACCGGGTCAAAGTCCAAAGCCGGGACGCACTCTTCCTCCAAGACCTCGTCCAGAGCCTCCTCGAAAAAGAGAAGATCGAAGCCGACAGCACAGACAATTCGTCTGACGACGGCATTCCATGCGTCGGAGCAGCTTCGTCCCATGGCGCAACAGCTGGCAGCTGCTCGTTCTGCTGCTGCTTACTCTGGCGTTGAATCGTATGCCCACGGCCACCCCGGAGAAGCGGCCGCAACGGCGTGGCTGGCGATCGGACATGCGTATATGCTGGACCGCCGGTATCCGGAGGCGATGTCCGCATTTCGCCAGGCCAGCACGAGCGGTAAAGCGTTGGATGATTATGCGGACTATCTTGGAGCACAGGCTGCGCTGGCGGCTAACCAGGGTGCAGCTGCATACAGCCTGCTCGATCGCTTTGCGGAGAGGCATCCGGACAGCATCTTCGTGGCGACGGCTCCTACCTTACTTGCGAATGCTTATCTGCAGCAGAATAATCCGCAGAAGGCGATTGCTACACTTCAACCGCTGGCGGAGACTGCCCAGGGAGCACATAGCGATTTCCGCTACGCGCTTGGTCGCGCCTACCAGCTCGCCGGTGATGTCGGCCACGCTGCGCCGATGTTTCGTAGTGTCTATGTCAAATACCCGCTAAGCGGGGAAGCACCTCAGGCGAAGGCCCAGCTTGACGCCATGGGTGTTCCGTTGACCGCAGTCGAACGCAAGATTCACGCCGACACACTGTTCAACGCAAAGCGCTACACCGACGCGAGCCAGGAATATCACGATATCGCGCGTAACGATACAAGCCTCTCGCAGTCGGATAAAGATTCGCTGGCTATCTATGCCGCAGTGTGCGAGATGAAGCTGAAGCGCATTGGACGGCGCGATGTAGAGCGTCTGCCGCAGACGGCGGATGATACCGCAGCCGCGAAGCTCTACATGCTTGCGGAGATCTCCCGCAGCGAGAAGAAGGAAGAAGAGCACACGGAAGTGCTCAACACGCTGATTAAGCAGTTTCCCAAGAGCCGATGGCTGGAAGAAGCGCTTTATTCCGGCGGGAATATGTATCTGCTGAAGCACGATTATCAGCAAGCGATCTATCACTACAAGATGCTTGTGGATCTCTTCCCGAAGAGCTCGTACGCTCCTTCGGCACATTGGCGGGTTGCGTGGATGAACTATCGTCTGCGCAACTACCCGGAAGCTGCCCGGCTGATGGATGAACAGATTGTGCGCTATGGTGCAGGCATTGAGGCGCCAACGGCGCTCTATTGGCGTGGGCGCATCTACGAGGATGAAGAGCACAATTCCGGCCAGGCGCTGAACTACTACCGTTCTCTCTCAGAGAGCTATACAAATTACTACTACGCAGGTCTCGCACGGAAGCGCATCGCCATGCTGGCATCGAGCGCGCCAGCGGTACCTGCTGCCGAGGCGCTGGCGTCGGTCCGTCCATTGATTATCCCGACTCTTACGGGAGAGTTGCCGGAAAACGAGCCACATCTGATTAAGGCTCGTCTCCTGGCAAACGCGGCGCTTAACGAATATATCGGCCCTGAGATTCAGGCGGGAGCTGGTTCAGAAGAGTGGGGTGTCTTTGCGCAGGCCGATATCTACAACTCGTTTGGAGAGACGACCCGCGCTTTGCAGTCCATGAAGCGCAGTGGAATTTCGTTCTTCTCCCTCCCGGTCAGCAAGGTTCCGATGGCCTATTGGAAGATTCTGTTCCCCCGTCCGTACTGGGCGGAACTGAGTGCCAATGCGCAGAAGAATAATCTTGATCCTTATCTTGTTGCTTCTCTCATCCGCCAGGAGTCAGAGTTCAATGCAGGCGCCGTCAGTCATGCAAATGCTTACGGTCTGATGCAGTTGCTGCCTTCGGTAGGGAAGTCGCTTGCGAAAAAGCAGGGGCTAAAAGGGATTGGTACAACACAGCTTCTCAACCCCTCGATCAACCTGCAACTTGGTACCTACAATATGCGCCTGGTGATCGACCGTTACAGCGGCCAGCTGGAATATGCGCTTGCTTCCTACAACGCCGGCGATGTTCCGGTTCGACAGTGGATGGGGTCGAGCGATTACAAGGATATCGCCGAGTACGTAGAGTCGATTCCATATACCGAGACGCGGGAGTACGTGCAGGCCATTCTGCGCAACCAGCAGATCTATCACGAGGTGTATGCGGGACATTGATTCGCATCTGCCGTTGGATCGACCTGCGGATCGTAGATTTGATGCGCGGAATATTTAGTTCAGCATGGACTCGCTCCGGTACTCCCCAAAAGTGGCGGTTGACAGCAGCCGAAAATCGGATATGCTTTGCACCATAACTTGTGCATCTCGCGATGCTGGACACAACAAGGCCGGTAAGGTGTGCAGATCCCGCGAAACTGGTGTCCAGTACAAACGCGGCATGCGCTCGAAATAGCCTCAACGATGTTGCGGATGGGAGCCTATGATCGCAGAATTGAACCTTCTCGAAGAATGGATTCCGGAACAGATGCAGCCGGGCACATTGTTTCTCCTGGAGCAGGCGGGGGATCTTGGGCACAGCGAGAACCCCTATTGGGCTGTGCTGGCCTGCCCGTCCTGTGGCTCTCTCGGGCTGATTACCCGACAACAATGTGCGGGGCTTGAGACGATGATCTGCGGTTCGGACTCGTGCTCTGCCGAGTATTTCCTGAATGAAAAGGCTATCTGCTATCGCCGTCCTCACTGAGTTGCCGTCATCCTCGATACGAACAAGGCTGGCGATGTCATGACGTCGCCAGTTGAGTGTGTCACCGTTGATTCAGAGAGCCTCTTTTCTTCCGTGCTGACATGTCTGTATGTGGCTTCTCGGCGTTTCCTTCCGATGCGTTAACATTGAGTTGTAAAGCGCTCTTGATGGAGCTTAGCCCGGATGGTGAAATCGGCAGACACAGCGGACTTAAAATCCGCAGACCTTAACCGGTCGTGGGGGTTCAAGTCCCCCTCCGGGCACCAATCAAGTAATGACTTTTGTCTGATTTTCAGTATTGAGCGTAGTCCTGGTTGCTGGCTACGCATAGCAAGCTTAGCGATCCTTGCTCGAGGTCTTCGCGAGAGAGTTATCGTATCGCCTGTTTCGCGCTTTTTGAGACGCGAGCGGCCGTCCCGGTGAATAATTCTCTGTGATGAAAATAACAACCGCTCCTCTCAACCGCCGCGATCTCATCCTGGGAGCCACGTCCGCTGCATCGCTTGCGGCGATGCCTATTCGAGCTCAATCCGTAAAAGGGACGCTGCCATTCCTTGACCTTCGCGAGGCTCCAATATCTGTAGTCGCGTATGCAGGGGAGGGCAACGCGCGCGAATTGGCCCGTTCCGGCAGTGGATGGAGCTCCGGTGATGTAGTCGTCACCCTGGACATTGCACAGAAGGGAACTGTCGTATCGCTTGCCTCTCCGTCGATGGAGCTTACCCACCTACGGCTTCGCTGGAGCATTCAGCACCCCGAAGATATCGCGGTGCTGGGTGATGCCTGGGAACGCTCTTATGGGGATCTTGGCTGGCGCAATGTGGTTCCCGAACGTCCGTTGCCCTGGTACGCAGCGATTCATCGAGACGAGATAACTCACTGCTATGGAGTTCAGACGGGCGGTGCCAGCCTGGCTTTCTGGCAGGTTGATGCTGGGGGAGTTACGCTTTGGCTCGACGTGCGGAATGGAGGGAGCGGCCTTCTACTCGGAGCACGGATTCTTAAGGCGGCCACACTGATCGCTCGTCGCGGCGAGCGCGGGGAGTCGATTCACGCGGCACTGTCTTCCTTCTGTGGCAGCATGTGCCCTAAGCCTCGTCTGCCAAAGACGACCGTCTATGGATCCAACGACTGGTACTACGCCTACGGTAAAAACACCGCGGAAGGAATTCTCCGCGATGCTGAGCTGGTCGTCTCTCTTGCTCCTGCAGGCGGTCCGAAGCCTTTCGCCATCGTCGACGACGGCTGGCAAAACAAGCAGGCGTTCCCCGATATGGCAAAGCTTACAACGCAGATTCGTTCGAAAGGGGCGCAGCCAGGACTCTGGATTCGCCCACTCCGGGCGCATGAGGGAACCAATCGCAAACTACTTCTTCCCGATGCTCGCTATGGACGGCGCGAGGACCGTTTCAACGACCTCGCCTTCGACCCCACGATTCCGGAGGCGAACGAAGCCGCGGTCAATACTATGCGGGATGCCGTACGCTGGGGCAATGATCTGGTGAAGCATGACTTCTCGACCTATGAACTCTTCGGAGCGTGGGGAAGCGAGATGGGGCCATCGATCACAACGAGCGGCTGGCACTTTAACGATCGCTCACTTACCAACGCCGAGATCGTGCTCAACCTGTATCGCGATTTGCGTGAGGCTGCGGGCGAGCAGACGGTCATTGTCGGCTGCAACACGATCGGGCACCTCGCTGCTGGTCTGTTTGAGGCCAATCGAACCGGCGATGACGTTAGCGGCAAAGCGTGGGAGCGCACCCGCCGCATGGGTGTCAATACGCTCGCTTTTCGGCTACCGCAGAACCGCGCCTTTTTTATTGCGGATGCCGATTGCGTGCCAATCACCAAGGCCATTGCATGGCGGAAGACGCGTATGTGGCTTGACGCGGTGGCACGCAGCGGGACCGCGCTGATTGTCTCGGCCGAACCCGGCGCGGTCGATGCCGAGCAGCGTGAGAGCCTGCGGGAAGCCTTCGCTACGGCATCGGCAATCCCTGCCGGCGCTGCCGACGACATGCTTTTATGCAATGCTCCACAGCACTGGACATGTCAGCAGGGTCGTCAGATAACGAAGGCCGCCTATCAGTGGGATGAGAACGGTGCATCGCCCTTCGCTATCTAAAACGTGAAGGCGATGAATGCGTTTGATCTGCGCTTGAGCTGGCAAGCGAGACATCTGGGCGAACGTAAGGCGAATATGGGACAATCTTTAATGAGGATTTGAACATGCGGACACGAGCTCCTAGGACAGCATGGAAATCTGTCTTTCCGAAAGCAAACGGTCGTCCGCTCGTTATCGGAAGAGAGCTCTTGCGGGACGTATTCGCAGATCACTACGGAACGTACAAGGTTTGTCATGAGTGACGGCCGAGTCGGCGTGCTTGGTGCCCGCAAGATCGTTCATGTGGACATGGACGCCTTCTATGCGTCGGTGGAACAGCGAGACGATCCAGGTCTTCGTGGCCGCCCCGTGGTTGTTGCCTGGAAGGGCAAACGCTCTGTCGTGTGTGCGGCTTCTTATGAGGCGCGGCGGTTCGGTGTGCGCTCGGCGATGCCGGCTGTGAGTGCGGAGCGACTCTGCCCCGACGCGGTGTTTGTGCCTCCTGATTTTGTCCGCTACAAAGCTGTCTCGCAGGCGGTACGTGAAATTTTTCAGCGGCACACGGATGTCATCGAGCCTTTGTCTTTGGATGAGGCGTACCTCGATGTCACAACGAATAAGACGGGACTGCCTACGGCTACTCGCGTTGCAAAGACCATCCGTCAACAGATTCGCGATGAACTGAATCTGACTGCTTCGGCGGGCGTCGCGCCGAACAAATTCCTGGCAAAGATCGCCTCCGACTGGCACAAGCCGAATGGGTTGTTCGTGATTCAGCCCCATGAGGTGCAGGAGTTTCTGCTCACCCTTCCGGTTGGACGCATCCCAGGCGTTGGAAAGGTCACAGAAGCGCGCATGGAGAAAGCAGGCATCAAGCTTGTAGGCGATATCTTCGTGATGGATCTCGCGGCACTCGAGTGTGAGTTCGGTAGCTATGCGTGGCGGCTGTATGAGCTGGCTCGCGGAATCGATCACAACCCCGTCGTCTCCAATCGCGTGCGTAAACAAATCTCAGCCGAAGATACGTTTCCGGACGATATTCCGCTGGCGGAATGCGAGGCACACATCCGTCGCCTGGCAGAAAGGGTTTGGGGCGCGTCGAAAGACAATGCGCGTGAGGCTAAGACGGTGGTGCTCAAGCTAAAGACCAAGGAATTTCAATCGCTCACGCGCAGCCTGACGTTACGCAGACCGATTCCCACTTGTGATGTTTTAGCGGCGACAGCATGGGCGTTGTGCGAGAGGGTCACGCTTCCTCGTGAACAACTCTATCGCCTGGTAGGTGTCGGGCTCAGCAATTTTCTGCTGGAGCAAGAAGGTATGCGGAGTGAGACGGCGGTCGATGCGCCTTCATTGCTGTCGGAGATGCTTCAGTAAGAGGCGTCGGAGATGAAAACTGCTTTTCCTGATGCAAACGGGATGCTTTGTGACGGCGACCTCGTTTGTGAGGCGATGGGTCGTTTCTACGTTTACTCCGCACGAAGCGTCTCCAGCGGATTGGCATAAGCTGCGCGCATGGCGGGTAGAAGGCATGCGGCGGCAGCGCCCAGGAGCAGAAGTCCGGCAGCAGGCGCGAAGACCCACGGGGAGTGATTGCCTGCGGGCATCCAGTGGGCAAGCAGGTGTTGCGCTGCGAGGTGGATCGCAAATCCGGCGACGATGCCGCAGGCGATGGTGGCGAACATTGTGCTGGCGACGGTCCAAATGATGTGGCTGCGCTGAGCGCCGAGCGCCATGCGAATGCCAAGCTCATTGCGGCGTCGTCCCACGGCAAAGAGCACGGTGCTGGCGATGCCAAAGAGCGATAGCGAGAGCGCGAGGACGCCGAAGAAGGTGAACAGGACGGAGAACATATGCTGCTGCACCCAGACGGTCTGCCCGGTCAGGGCCTCGTCGAGGGTTCCGATCTCGTTGCCGAAGATGCGCTGTGACGCATTGACGTTGTGAAGCGCGGCGCGCAGTGGCCGTTCGAGGGTGCGTGGATCGGTCTCGGCGCGGAAGAAGATGCGTGTGGTGTACCACATGAAGGTGGAGTAGGGGACGTAGACGGCAGGAAAGACGGGGCGCTCCAGGCCATCGTTGCGCGCGTCGGCGACGACGCCTACGATCTGCCGCCATTCGCCACTGTTGGGTGAGGTGATGGTCTTGGAGCGCCCGTCGTTCCTGAGGCCGTCGGTGCGTATCTGCTGGCCGATGGGTTCACGTCCGCCGAGATAGCGCTGAACGAAGCTCTCGTTGACGATTGCCACGAAGTCGCCGCGACGATTTTCGTCGGCGGTCCAAAGGCGGCCGCGCGTGAGCGGGGTCTTCACGGTTGCAAAGAATTCGGGGCTGATGAGGTGTACGAGCGAAGGGTACTGCTCGGGCCTGGTCTGCTGGCCGAGCAGTTCGATGATGTACGGCTTGCCCATTCCACCGAAGGGCTGCGAGGGAGGGATGAAGCTTGAGAGGATGCTGGCGGACTGAACGCCGGGAACGGCGGCGACTGCGTTGCGCAACTGCTCGATGTAGCTTGTGTAGGCAGGCTGGTTCTTGTTGGGATCCCATTTGAGCGGCACGGAGACGAACCCGACGTTGTGCGGATCGTAACCGAGCTTCATCGAAGTCAGCCGCATGAATCCGGTGACGGCGGCTCCTGCGACGCCGAGCAGCAGCAGCGTAAGCGCAACCTGGGCGCCGATGAGCATGTTGAGTGAATGGCCGCCGCTGGAGCTGAGTGTTCGCGAGCGGGACTGGATCATCTGCGAGACGTCGGGACGCGAAAACCGCAGAGCAGGGGCAAGACCGAAGAGGATGCCGGTGATGAGCGCGAGCGCGATGGAGAAAGCGAGGATGCGCCAGTTCATGCCGATGGCGGCTTCCTGCGGAAAGATGCCGGGCATGAGCTTGAGTGGAAGGTTTGCGAGCCAGAAAGAGAGCGCCGTGCCGAGCGCGGCACCGATGAAGGCGATGGCGAGGGACTCGATGAGCAGCTGGCGCATGAGTCTCAGGCGACTGGCGCCGATCGCGGCTCGGATGGAAAGCTCGTGCTGGCGTGCTTCGCCGCGAGCGAGCAGAAGGACGGAGCAGTTGGCGCAGCCTATGAGCAGGAGAAAGACAACGGAGGCGAAGAGGAGCTTCACGGCCTGACCGGTGCGATGCATGTAGGGTGCTGCGATGGGCTCGACGTTGACATGGAAGTCGTCAGGGAAGTGCAGTGGCGTCTGCTGCTTGAAATGTTTGACGTAGGCCTGGAACTCTTCGCCGGCTGTTGCTGGCGTGACGCCGCGACGCAGCTTGATGAGTGGGAACAACGCGGGGGCGCGTGATGCGCTCCACGGAACGTAGGCGTCGACGTTGCCGACGGTCTCGGTAAAGGCGAAGCGGGCAGGCATGACGCCGATGATGGTGAGGTCGGTATGACTGAGCTGTAACGTGTGTCCAATGACAGACGGGTCGCCTCCAAATCGGCGCTGCCAGTATTTGTAGCCGAGGACGATGACGTTGCCGGAGCCGTCGGACGGCCGCAGTCCACGGCCGAGTAGAGCGTTGACGCCCAGGAAGTCATTCATGTTGGGCGTGACGTAGGCGGTGCCCACGTCTTCGGGAAAAGCACCGCCGGTTTCAGGCTGAGCGCCGAGCATGAAGCCCAGTACGCTGTCGACGGACTTTGCTTTGAGGAAGCTCTCATACTGTGCAGGCTCAAGCGCGAACCATGTCGGCACCAGCGGCTGCTTCAGATCGATGAGTGACGGGTTGACGATACGCTCGGCGTCGACATAGGGGAAGGGATGAAGCAGTGCGGAGTCGATGAGATTGAAGATCGCGGTGGTGGCACCGATCCCAAGCGCGAGCGAGATGACGGCGGCAAACGAGATCATCGGATGACGATAGAGAGAGCGAAAACCGTAGCGAATGTCGCTGCCGATCTCGTACAGCGGCCGCAGGCCGATCGCCGCGCGGTATTTTTCCTTCTGCACATCGGCGCGGCCGAAGGCGATCTTTGCCTGGCGCATAGCTTCAGAAGGCTCGACTCCGTTTTCGATGAGGTGGTCGGCATGGGCGTTGAGGTGAAACTCAAGCTCTTGCTGAACTTCGCGGTCGATCTGCGAACGGTGTGCGAGGGCCTGCCACCAGGAGCGGATACGGGAGCGCAGGCTCATAGCGTCTCCGGTGTGGCGCTCAGCACAGTGCCGACAACATCGGTCATCTGGGCCCACTTCTCGGTTTCGAGCCTGAGCTGCTTCCGGCCGGCGGCGGTCAGTTGATAAAACTTGGCCCGGCGATTGTTCTCCGATGAGCCCCATTCGGATGCAATCAGGCCTTTATGCTCCATGCGATAGAGCGCGATATAGAAGGAGCCCTGCGGGATTTCGAGCTTGCCGCCTGCAATCTGCTGGATGCGCAGCAGGATGCCGTAACCGTGCAGTTTGCCAAGCGAGACGGATTTGAGGATCAGCACCTCAAGCGTGCCTTGCAATAGATCCACTTTACGGCCCATGTCGACGCTCTCCTATTGAGAATAGGAGAGTAAGCCTTAGTAGGTTTTCCAGTCAAGGCCCGGTTAGACTTTTGCGAGGACGCGGGAAGCAATGTCCAGTCTGATCTCAATGGCGATGCGGTCTATAAAGGGAAGAGGGGACAGCTAGATCTTTCTATGTGCGGATCCATAGAGGATGCGGATCATAGATGATGAGATGTGGAGCAGATAGCCGATTAGTAAAAAGTACTTTGTTCGCGGGGCTTGTCTTTGATGCCAAGTGGCTCGAGCAGCGCTTTGGCGCCCATCTTCATGAGGCCGAGCTCGGTGACAGACTGAAAGAACTGGAAGCCCTGCGAGTGGAAGCGCTTGACCTCTTCTGCGCTACCGGCAGGGCGACCCAGCCACTTGCCATGACGTTTGGCAGAGGCGACGATCTTCGCGATGGCTTCATCGAGCAACGGCTCTTGCTGACGGCCGCGTAGACCGAGTGAGAAAGAGAGGTCGCTGACACCGATGAAGAGCACATCGATACCCGGAGTGGCTGCGATCTCTTCGATCTGCTCTACGCCGCAGGCCTCTTCGATTACACAGACAACGAGGACATTCGCGTCGGCGGAATCGTAGTAATTGCCGGGCGCGGGCCAGGTTGTCGCCGCAAGCCCTGCGCCGGAACCACGGCGGCCGAAAGGAGGATAGTGGCAGCCCTGTGCCGCAATGCGGGCGCGCTCAACGCTGGAGATGAAAGGGAAGATAACGCCCTGTACTCCTTGATCGAGCACACGTTTAGAGAGCCACAACTCTGCCCACGGAACGCGCGCGAAGGCAGGAACAGTAAGGCCACGAGTCGCAAGCACAAGGGTGCGCAGTGATTCCAGGGAGAAGGAGGAGTGCTCCATCTCGACCCAGAGAAAGTGAAAGCCGAGTGTGGCAGCGTAGGCAGCGGTTTCGACGTTGTTGGAGCTCACCGTCATGCCGATAACGTAGTCGCCCGCCTTGAGACGCTCGCGAACGACACTCCATGTATCGGTCGAGACGGGATGCAGGTCTGCACGGTAATCGTTGCCCATGAGTTATGCTCCTTTCTTTACGACGGGCTTCAGCATAACCTCGGCGAGCTGGCAGCCGCGCCCGTTTCCTCCGAGACCGGACTCGCGAGTCCATGTGAGCAGTAGATCGCCATTGGCCGTGGCGGCGCGAGGCACGGCGAAGGTCTGCGGTTCGGGTGGCCATGGGCGCAGCTGCAGCGGGTGAATCTCTATGTCATCGTTTGCGACGAGACGCGTCTTGACGCCGCGGGAGTCACCGGAGATGACGACAACAAGGCTGTATTCAACGTCAGGATCGAGGCCTGTATAACGCATCTTTAATGGCGCCTCGTAGAGACTCTCGGCCCAGTGCTTCCAGGCCATGGGCGCGTTTGCGCCGTAGTGATCGGGGTAGCTGGTGCCGACGTGCGGCGAACGGCGGAAGTCGAAGTCACTGTCGGCGTCTTCGATGACGAGATGAGGACGGTTCGTGATATTGCCCAGCTCGTCGTAGAATCCACCGGGACCGGGGTCAGTCCTGTTGAGAAGCGTGCGGAGAGCGTCGATCTTGGTCTCCTGGACTTCGATCCTGCTGATGTTGCTGAGCTGCTTCTGAAAGTATGGGCCGTCGGTGACGGGATGATCAATGGTGTCGAGAGGCGCACCGCGATCGACGGCCTCGCCCTGAAATCGTTCGACGGCCAGCTGCTGATGGATGCTCTGCAGCAAGGCGTAGCCAAGCTCGGCGATACGGGTACGGAGCGCAGGCGCGACCTGGGTGACGGCGCATTTTCGTAGGATCTCCTGCGCCTCGTCTATGAGGTTTTGCGGATCGATTCCGTTGGCCGGCTCTTGAGCGGGCTTGTTGCCGATGCCCCAGGGGACGGTGGCGAAGCCAAAGTCTTCGATCCGACCGAGGATACCTTGCGCACGAGCAAGCTCTCCGCTCTCATGCAGAAGGCGTTGCCGAACATAGGCATCACAGCATGCACGGAACATGGCCTGCTGCCAGCGCCAGTTCTCGAGCACAAAGGGAGAGGCGGTCCTCTCGATGGAGAAGAACTTGGACATCGTGACATCCACCAGTTCATTGGCGGCCAGCGGACCGATCCAGTTCTGTTCGAGATCGAGCAGGCCCTGCGCGTAAGCAGAGCCATCGCTTGCGCCGATGATGAAGCGGCCGAAGTCGCGCAAGGCCGTGGAGATGGATGTGACCGGGTCCCAGGCCAGCAGACTCCAGAGAAATTTGTTGACGTCGTCGTTGCAGCCTTCCGAGTAGCTGACGAAGCCGACGGTGTGGCGCAGCTCGGAGCGAAGGATGGCGGCTTCCGCAAGTGGCCGCGGGTTGATGATCTCGCGGCCTTCGGTGATGGCGAATGCGATGTCCCAGTTATTGATGGAGTACTGCGACTGAATACTGTGTGTGATGTCGGGATAAAAACGAATGGGTAGTCTGGCTGGCAGCGATTTTCGCAGATCGTCGATGGAGCTGCGGTTTTGCGGTCCATAGACGATGCCATCGAGCCAGGTGAGGGTGTGCGGGTCCTTGACGATCTGGTAGAACTCTTCCATCCATGCTGCGTTGAATGATTGCGGGGACATCCACATCTGCAGCTGCGGATGTGTCTTGCGAAGGTTGGCCTTCTCTTTTTCGAGCAGAGCCATCATGTACTTTGGCTCGGTGTGGCCGGGATCGCCGCCGGGAACGAAGACAGCGTCGACGCGCGGAAGATCGTGAAGGACTGCGGCCCAGTCGGAGATCTCGGACTCCACGGTCTTGGGATCGCCATAGTCTTTGGCCATCGCGGGATACCAGACAGAGACGTCAAGGCCGTATTTATCGCAGATGCGTGACATCTCGATCATCATCTTCTGCGGAGGAATGGGAAAGTGCGGGCTGTCGGGCAGATCGTCGGAGATGGGGGGAAGCAATTCGACCGTGTTGGTGCCGAAGATAGCGAGTTCGCGGATGTACTGATCCCACATCTCGACGGTCCAGGCATCGTAGGCATTGGTCTTGGGGCGATAGCCGAGCTGATGGCCGCGGACGGCGTAATGCGGTGAGCTGGTGAGGTTGAGCGTTTTGAGATTGGCGGAGACGGAGCGCCGATCGAGCCTGCACAGGCGGAGCAGTTTGCCGGTGCCAAATATAAGTCCGCGTTCATCGCTGCCGCAGACCGCGATCCAGCCACTGCCACTGGCGATGGCATAAGACTCGGGGGGTAGCTTGCCGGCCTGCGCAGCGACAGAGGAGACCTTGTCGCCGAGTGAATGCCAGGTCGCTCGTGTGCCGAGGTAGATCTTTACCGCGCCTTCAGTGCCGATGTTCCACTCGACGCCGCATCGCTTCATGATCTCTTCGGTTAACATCTCGGCGGCTACGCGTTCGCGTCTGGAGGGCGAAGGTTGCAGGACGACAGAGACACTGTTCAGCTCTGTAAGCCCTGCGTCGAGTGCATGCAGCAGGCGGCTGCTCCCAATGCCGGAGACGGCCGCAGCGGCTACGGTTCCCTGTAGGAAGGATCTTCTCTTCATCGTTCTTTCTCCTTGAAGGATTACCAGTGGAAGCGGGCGGCGAACTGCATCTGCCGTGCGGTGGCGCCGACGGCGAGCGCAGAGATTTTACCTGCAGCTGCTGAGCCGATGCTGTTGCCGGGGAAGGAGAAGTTAGCTGTGTTCATGATGTTGAAGGCCTCAGCGCGGAACTGCATGCCGAGACTTTCGTAGATGTGAAAGTCCTTGTGCAGACCAACGTCGATGGTCTGGTACATCGGTCCGATGAGGATGTTTCTGCCGGTATTGCCGAAGGTGTATTGCGCAGGATTCACGAAGCAACTGGTGTTGTAGTACGCCGCCAGGGTCCGTTGGCCGCTGGGAAGGTTCCCATTGCAGATGCGGTTAGGACGCAGGAAGGTACCCGTGTTGAGAGAGGAGTTGGATGACATCGAAACGGAGAATGGTGCGCCGCTCTGCCAGGTGAGAATGCTGGTGAGATCCCAGCCGCCGATGACCTGATTAAGCAGCGGATTGATGCTCGATGCATACTGGCGCCCACGACCGAAAGGAAGCTCGTAGACGGGGCTGAAGGTGAAGACGTGGCGGTGATCGAAGTCGGAGAGTCCGTAATCGGCCGAGAGATTACGGGGGTTCTGAATATTGACGCGCGACTCAGAGGAGGAGGAGTTGCCGCCTGAGCCTTCGTCGATGCTGTGGCTCCAGGTATAAGAGGCGAGATATTGCAGACCATGCCATGCGCGCTGTTCCGCAGAGAGCTGCAGAGCGTTGTAGCTGGAGACTCCGCGGTTTTCCCATGCCTGGATGGTGGAGTATGCAGGGTAGGGCGAGCGTGCCGTCACACTTCCCGGGCCGGGTATCGCCACGTTTTCATTGAGAGCGATGCCGAGGTGTGTTCCCTTGGAGCCAACATAGGAGCTGCGCACAACAAGCGAACTGTTGACTTGATGCTCGAGCGTCAGGTTCCACTGATTGACATATGGTGTCGGGTTGCGCAGAGGGAAGTAGACGACGACGGGTACGTTACTGGCTGAAGGTGCAAGTGGAATGCCGCCCGCAGTGCTCAGGCAGGGAGCGGTCGAGGAGCAGGTCTGGGTAAAGGTCTGCGCAAAAGGATAGTTGAGGAAGAGTCGGGCGGAAGAGCCGGTGCCCTGCTCGTTGAAGAAGTAAGCACCGTACGCCGAGCGGAGAACCGTCTTATCGCCGAGTTTGTAGGCGAGGCTGATACGCGGTGTGAAGTTGAACTTTTGCGTCTGGACAATACCGCGGCTGTAGCCGCCTTGCCCGGCGACGACAACGGTGCCGGTGCTGCCGGCGACCGGCGAGATGCTGCCACCGGAGGGCACGAAATCGGCCTGGCGGTTTTTACGATCGACGAGCGCGGTGAAGAGATCGTAACGGATACCGAAGACGGCGGTGAGTCGTGGTGTGATGCGCCATGTGTCCTGCGCATAGCTTCCAATGTCGGAGTAGCTAATGTAAGGCATGCCGCTGGGGAGGAGGGACTTGCTGGCGCTCACAGGAAGACCGAGCAGAAAGTCGGCAAAGCCGGAGCCTCCAGCAGAGGTGCCGCTGTTGGTGTACGTGCCGGAGTAGCTGAGGGCGCCAGAGGGAGCGCTGAGCTGATTAAATCCAAAATTATTGTGGACGCCGCTGAAGCCGAAGCGCATAACGTGTGCGCCGTGGTTGAGGATAAGGTTGTCGGAGATCTGGATGGTGTTCTGCGGCACGATCTCGGGCTGGAAGCTGGCACTGTAGCCACTGAAGCCGGTGATGGTGAGCGAGGCAAGACCGGAGCCGTCGGTGTTGGACGCGGTATTGGCGCCGAGAAGACCAAGAGCCGTAGAGGTGTTGTAGCCGCTGTCCAGGGGGGTGACCCGGAGTATGAATCGGGTGTAGCCGAGAGCAAGCTCGTTGACGAGCGACGAGCTGAAGATATGTGTCTCCTGCAGTGTGGCCTGCAGGCTGGGCGCATGGTTGTTGCGGTTTGCCCCGGCGAAGGCGAGTGGGTTGAAGGTGTTGCCGATCTTGACCGGGGTGTCGGGAAAGCTGATGTCGGCGCGGCCGTTGGTGTACTGGAAGAACATGCTGTCCTTCGAACTCATGACGTAGTCCACGCGGGCGTCGTACTGGTGCTGCACGTTGACCTGAAGATTGTTATAGCGGAAGTTGTTCGCGTTGCCAGGAAGGTTGGGCTGTGGGATGACCTGTAGCAGATTGACGGCGACAGGATCAAAGCGCGAGGGATTGATCTGGTTGTTCGCGAACGGTGTCCGTGTACCCGTTGCGGGGTTGTAGCTATTGGGATCGTAAATATTGGCAAAGCCTTGAAAGTTGCCTGCGCGCATGGCAGCGGTCGGTACGCTGGTGATGGCGGTGGGTGCGGTGTGGGTGATGAGTCCCTGATAGTCGGCGAAGAAAAAGAGCCTGTCTTTGATGATGGGGCCGCCGATTGAGCCTCCAAACTGGTTTTGCTGGAAGATCGGCTTGGAGGAATCGAAGTAGCCGCGCGCATCGAGTGCGGAGTTGCGGAAGAACTCGAATGCCGATCCGTGGAACTGGTTGGAGCCACTGCGCGTGACGACATTAACAACAGCGCCGCCAGCGGCGAACTGCGCATCGGAGTTGCCGATCTGGACCTTGAACTCCTGGATGTCTTCGAGGTTGGGAAAGACCTTGGCAGTGCCGACGGACTGGTCGACGTCCTGGATGCCGTTGATCATGTAGAGATTGAAGCTGCCGCGTGCACCGTTGGCGGTGATAGAGGTTCCGGCGCGCTGTGTCTCGTTGCCTCCACCGGAGGCGCGGACGCCTCCTACAGAACCGGAGTTGACGCCGGGTACCAGAAGGGCAAGCTGCGAAAAGTTGCGTCCGTTGAGCGGCAACTGCACGACGGGTTCGTGCGAGATGACATTGCCGAGTTCGCCGGACTCTGTGTTGAGCAGGGGAGAGCCGGTGGAGACGTTGACGGTTTCGGTGACCTGACCCACCTTGAGCGCGAAGTCCTGGTTGAGCACCTGACCGACCTGCAGCGTGAGGCCGCTGGTGAGTGAGCTCTCAAAGCCAGTGGCACTAATTCTGACGGAGTAGGTACCAGGCTTGAGGAAGCCGGCGGAGTAGAAACCGGAGCTGTTTGTCGTCAACTTCGACTCGACATTCGTCTGTAACTCCACGATGGAGACGACCGCGCCGCTGACCAGATTGCCCTGCGAGTCTGTGATTCGGCCCGAGATGGTGCCGGTGGAATTGACCTGCGCAGAGGCAAAGAGGGTGCTCAAGACGATGAGCACCAGGGCGCATACCGCTTTACGGTAGTGCCGCCAGCTAAAACCATGTACGTGAAAGACCTGATCAAGAGTTGTTGCACCGAGTCGTAGGCTGTTCATCGACGTTCCTTTGGCATCGCTGCGGCTTCATGTGCGTTGAACAAATTCACCGACCGCGCGGGCACGGATTTTATTTCGCACGAAACTATACGCAGCGGCATATTTGATGTCTACATGTCGGATACAAAATATTTAAATACGTAGCGTATATCCATGAAGCAGGCAGTTGGGTCAGAGGTGGCTTGGGATGGAATATGGCGAAATATTTTTGATAAAATGTTCATTTATATATATTTAATCAGGAAGTTTCCAGCATGACTCTGGAGTGATTCTTCAAGAATTTCTGTCGATTATTGTGTCGACATAATCGCGATTTTCCATCACGTTTTGAATGCAAAAGAGGCGGCGGAGTTTTCTATGTATGCTCCTCGTGTACAGAAGTCGGTATTCTGAAACCACATGAAGACGAAGGCAAAGGCGAAAGTCAGCAAGTCGAATTTCACGATTCGCGAGAAGGCGTATCAATACATCCAGAGCCGCATTGCCTCGGGAGACCTGCCTTCGGGCGGAGCTATCTCGGAACTTTTGTTGGCGAAGGAGCTTGGGAGCAGTCGCACGCCGGTGCGCGAGGCGATCAGCCAGCTTGTCTCTGAAGGCTTGCTGGAGCAGACGCCGAACCGAGGCACGGTGGTGGTGCGCCTGACGCGTGAAGACATCGTTGATCTGTATGAGCTGCGTGAGGCGCTGGAGGTTTACGTCATCGCGAAGGTTACGCGCGAGCAGCTTCCGGCAGAGGACATTAAGCGGCTGGAACAGCTCTCGGACGGAATCCTATCGCTGGTGGATGAGCTTGCGACCACGGGTGAGCCTTATCTCAATGCGGAGCAGATGCAGCGTTTCGTGGCAGCAGATCGCGGATTTCATGCGTTGCTGATGGCGTTTTCGTTCAATCCGCGCATTCGAAAGATTGTGGACGAGACGAGGTTGCTGATTCGCATCTTTGCGATGCGGCGCCTTGGATATGGAGCGGAGAAGCTGCGCAAGATCCACGCGCAGCATGCGGCCATTCTTGCAGCGATTGTGAGCCAGGATCCTGAGCTTGCGGTTCACCGCCTTGCGGAGCATATTCAGATCTCGCGGCAGGAGAGGCTGGATGAGTTCGATCGCAATCGTCGAGCGAGCACGATCGAACGAAGCTATTCAGACCTAAATCTCTGAGGTATTGGCTGCAGGCAGTAGGGGCGTTGCAGCTTCTGCAGCCTGGCTCTCTCTACGGACCCATTGGGAGGCGAGCAGCATGAGCAGGCCGATGACGAGGTAAATTGCACCGGTCGCGCTGATGCATGCGCTCATGCCAAACCTTGCCGATCCGATGGCGATGATGACAGGTGCGAGTCCGCCCCCTAGCCAGCCGAGTGAATTGGCGATACCGGCAGCGGTGCCGCGATTCTGGACGGAGACAACATCGTAGAGGCCAGCGATGATGTTGGCGTCGTAGAGGCCTTTGAAGTACCCGAATCCGATCATGGCGAGCACCAGCAGCGGGATTGAGAGTGTCCATCCGGTAAGGAAGAGAAATGGAGCTCCGAAGAGCAGTCCAACGGCCTGGGTGAGTTGCCTCCCCCCACCGCGCTGGCGGGAGAAGCGGTCGGCGAGATAACCGCCACACAAGACACCGAGAAAGGATGCGGCCTGCAGATAGAGGCTGGCGTTGAGGCCCGCCATCGAGAGGCTCATGTGGAACTTCTTGTAGAGGAAGGTGGGCAGCCAGGTGAGGAAGACGACCGCCACGAAGTTCGCTCCCATGAAGATGCCGATGAGCAGCAGAACGATGCGGTTGCCGAGGATCTCGCGCAGGGCCAGCGACGTGGATGTTTTTAGCGGTTGAAGACCGGTTGCGGCTTCGGACTGGCCGCGAGTGGGCTCACGCAAAAAGAAGATGAGAAGGATGCCGAGTGCGATTCCGCAGCCGCCAAAGAAGAGGAAGCTTGAGCGCCATCCGCTATGCTGGCCGACCAATGCGGAGATGGACCCGCCAGCGATGCTGCCGGCGTAGACAGCGGTCTGATGCAACGACATTGCGCGTGAACGCGTGGACCCATCGTGGTAATCGCTGATCATGGACATTGCAGCAGGGAAGTAGAATGCCTCGCCGAGGCCGCCGAGGGCACGACACCAGACCATTGCCTGGTAGGTGTGGGCGATGGCGGTTGCTCCTGTAACGGCCGACCAAAAAAGCAGGCTGCCAAGTATCAGCCATTTGCGTGAGAGGCGGTCGGTGAGCCATCCGGTGAAGGGGCCGCACAGAGCATACATCCACATGAAGCAGGAACCGAGGATGCCGAGTTCGACATCGGAGAGGTGCATCTCGGTCTTAATGAGTGGGAAGAGGGAGAAAATAGCCTGCCGGTCGGCGTAGTTGAACAGGAAGACAAACCACAGCAGGCCGATGGTGATCCACTTCGTGCGCGTATTGGCCAACGTTGATCTTGGCACCTATTCTCCTGTGACTGAGCCGCTGCTTCCGGCATATCGGCCTGGCAGTTCGAAGCAAGCTCCATCGTTATAGAGGATCAAAGGGTTATCTGTCGACATTTTGCGATGCTTTCATCGCGATAAGGATAGAAAAAGCATTTATTGGTTTTGAGCGCCGGATTTTTGTTTTGGCGCAAATCATTTGTAGTCTTCATGTTATTGGGATGTTTAATGGGTGATGGTTCGAGGTAGAACTTTCAAGAAATATGTATTCGTATTGTCGACATAATGATTTATTTTTATGTATAGTTGCTTTCAAATTGCAGGGCCGAAAGGCGCTGTAACGAAATTTTCAGCTGGATGACTATCAGATTCGGCCGTCTTTGCTGCTTTGTATGGTGAAACCTTTGACCTCTTTTCGTGGTGTGTACGCAGCTCTGCTCTCTCCGCGAGCCAGTGACGGTGAACTGGACGCGACCTCGTTCCAGCAACAGGTCATTGAGCTGAACAGGTTCAGCCTTCGCGGATATGCGATCAACGGTGCGACGGGCGAGTTTACGATCTCCTCCGACGAGGATATCGACGTACTTGTACGTACGGCTCGGCAGGAGGCTCCGCAGGCGGAGATACTATGCGGTATAGGTGCTGGTGATCTGCGCCTGACGGTGAGACGTGCGGGCATTGCCCAGCTTGCCGGGGCGCATGGCGTGCTGCTCCCGATGCCGAGCTTCTTTCCCTACCGTGAGGATGATCTGACTGCATATATCTCCGCGGTGGCATCGTCAGTCGAGTTGCCGATCCTGCTCTACAACCTGCCGCAGTTCACGTCGGGCTTGTCTGTGGATACGATACTCTCTCTGTTTGCGAAGCACTCCAACATCATAGGCATCAAAGATTCATCGGGTTCGTTGGACATTGTGCGCGCGATGACGAAGGCAGGGCTGCCGCATGTACGAATGATCGGCAACGACTCTGCTCTGCCAGAGGCTTTGGTGGAAGGTGTTTGCGATGGCGTGGTGTCAGGAGTGGCATGTGCGCTGCCGGAGTTGATGGCTTCTCTGTTTGCGACGGGCGGACATGGCGATGCCTTTGCGAGAAAGACCGGTCAGCTGCAGGAGTTCATCGATCATCTGGGGCCGCTGCCGACGCCGTGGGGGCTGAAGGTGGCGTCGGCAGTGCGTCACTTTACGCGCGAGAGCTATCCGCTTCCGCTGAGTCCGGAGCGCGAGGCTGAAGTGGCTGAGCTTCGTGGATGGTTCATGGGGTGGTACAAGCGAACGCTCTCGTAGATATTCGGCATGTTTGTCCTAGGTGGTCGTGACTCCGCAGAGCGAGACGTCCATGCCCATTGCGCGGAAGCATTCTGCCTTTGCCATCATGGCCTCATCGGCTGTGGGTGCGTCGTTGGCGTAGGCCACATGGATGTGATTGGCCTTGTGCTGCGCCATCATCTGGTCGCGCGAGACGCCGTGGAGCACTGCACTCATCATCGGCCATTGGCGAGTCGTAATAGACCAGCGACGCTCGGTCTCCTCTTGCGGCAACGCAACCACGGTGGCTCGACCGAGATCGGCTTTCAACTTGTTATCTTCGACGTAGACGCGGCTCCAGACGATCTCGCCGGGACGGCTATTTCCTTTGATTGTGCCTCCTCCCAGCCGGAAGTACATTGGAGGCTGGCGTTCACTGGAGGCATCGGCGTATCCGTTGGCGAAATGGGCAGGAGGGACGGCTCCTGAGATCTCAAGCACCCAGACGAAGCTGCCGTCGTAGTCTTCTCCAAATCGAAGGTCGTGCAGCGTGTTTTCTGGAGGAAGGCTGAGAGCGTTCCATATTCTGTGAGTGATGAGAGCGTCGATGGCCGCGCATTCGTCAACTTCGTTGAAATGAGGCAATGCGCTACCGGCGAAGAGTTCACGTTGCCCATCGGCGGAAAAGACGGGAGGTCTCTCTGTATTGTTGAGCAGGCCTTCGGCGAGATCAGAGGCAGGAAGCATATCCCTGAGTCCCTGCTGATACTGAATGCCTATGGCCGCGCAGCCAAAGTTGTCGGCGATACGTACCGCTGCGATGTACATCTTCAGCTGGAGTAGTACCTGCGCGCTCGTTAGCTCGGTTGCTTCGTCCGTGCCCAAAGCGAATTGCATGCCACGCTGCTGGAGCCATTGCAAAGCAGCCTCACCTTCGGCGTCGGTTACCTGGGTGGTGGCGTAGGCGAGTGAGCTCTGGCTGAGGCGTTCCTTAAAAATGCCAGTTTGGTGAAGGAGATGGTCCGGCACAATGGCGTTGAACATTCCCATACAGCCTTCGTCAAAGACGCCAATGATGGCCTTCTCTTTCTTTAGGCGCGAGGCCTCGGCGACACCTATCTGCGTTGCACGTCCACTGGCTCCAGAGAAAGTATGGACGTGGGAACGATCGTGCGTAACAGTTCCGGTACTCATCCATTCCCGGAGCCCTTTGAGAAAGAACTCGTCGGTGAAGTCGGCGCTCCACAAGGAGGAATATGGAACACCGGCTTTGGTGAGCGAACCGTTGAGGTTGAGCAGGCCGACGAGGCCCGGCCACTGGCCGTTCCAGTTGGCGACGGTAAGGACGGGACCTTTGTGAGTGGTCAGGCCGGGAAGGACATGATGGCTGTACTGCCAGACGGCCTCTGCCACGATGAGTGGAGCGTCTTCGGGGATGGACTTGAAGACGTCCATTCCATAACGCTGCGAGTCAAGAAATCCATGCCTCTTCTCTGGCACATAGGAGTGAGCCCGCACAATTTTTCCGCCGAGACGTTCTACAGATTCAGCCAAAGCCGCTTCCATGGCTGCTTGTGCCGGCCAGCAGACTTGGTTGGCGTCGAGGCGAAGGTCTCCGCTAGCTACCAGATAGATCGTTGCAATCTCTTTCATGGAGAGTTCGATTACCTTTCCGTCACATTTGACGGAGCCATGATACGTTTCGAGTTCTTGATGTGTCTACATCGTGTCGACATGCACGTCGAGGATAACGAATTCACGAAGGTCCACAGCTACGCGTTTATTTCCTGCTTCTTCACTGTTGGCGGTTTGAGCCAGTAAACAGGCCACCCTTTTCGGGTGGCCCATCATCGCGGAGAGTGTCGATCTGCGGACGATTTTCCATCAGGCCGCGATTTAGAGCCTGTCAGGAAGCGGTGCCTCATCGCCTACCGAGCTAATAAATTCCGCATATTTGAAGCCGGCTCGTTGAAGCAGTCCTACGTAATCTGTGACTTGTTTTGCCACCGTGGCGGGACTTGCAAGAGATTTCGGTGACGAAGCCAATTGCAAAAGCTGTGGCAACTGAATCCAAAACAGCAGCTCTTCGAGTCGCTCCTGATTGATGAATTCCGTTCCCCCCGCATTATTCACGCCAATCAGCCAACGAACGTCCGGTTCTGTCCAAAATTCTTCCGTGCGGAAAGCTTTTTCGGCATTGGTTGAGAACTTCAATAAAACGCGAATCTGGGCTGCGGCTTTCCAGGCAGCTTCCCCTTCGAGGCCTATAGACGAGAAGGTTTCTGCCAGCGCCCAACGAAGATTGAACTTGTCGAAGACCTCGAACGGCGTAACTTCCGGCGAAAGAGTCTGAAACACGAGCCAAGTTAAGACTGGGCCCCACGTTTTCATGGATGAGGATGTTGCATCCAGGGAGGGGAAGACCGCGATGGCCACGGGCCGTAGCTCAGCAGGAAGAGCTGAGATCGTGGTCGGAAGTTTGAGAGAAGCCTTTATCCAATCCTCAAACTCTTTTCGTCGCGAGGCGTCGCTGTCCGTATCAGAGAGGCTGCCGGTGACAGCAGTACCGGAATCGATGACCAAGAGTTCATGCACTTGATCTTTGAAATGGTGTGCGTATTTGACGAACTCTGCAGTGCTGGGCAGATTTATATCTTGTGTCTCTAATTTGGCAGTAGCTGCGATGGGAGAGCTGTCAGGCGCAATCTGCAATGGACTGCCTTTATCAGTACCAGGCTGACTGGACAGTGCGGCGAAGGTTTCAATGCTCTCCGTGGATACCGCCTTTCGCAGAGTTTCGAGGAGCGGACGGATCTGGAGTTTCGACAGGGCCTCTTCCAGGCTGTACACTCCAGAGCCGTGAAGAGCATTACATAAACGATCCCACGGTTGTGCTGCGGTAGGCCGAAGCTCACGCCAATTCAGTAACGCGACGTGCTGATAACCGCGAAGCGCTAGAGGCAGGCCGTTATCGCGTAGATCGCCCGCGTAGCGTAAAAACTCCAAGCCTGCGACGTTGTCTCTGTATGCGATCAGCATGGAATCGTCATTTGGCAAGTTGAGCCCGTGCGATAAACTTTTCTGCTGAATGGCACCGCTGGCTTTATCGAGAAATCCTACCGAGAGGTGGATCGTTCCATGGGTCGATTGGTAGCTATTGTTATAAAGAATGACTGCGCGCTCATTGCCATGACGATTGGAATAGGCAAATACGTTTTCATCGACGATTCCATGATCGTTCCAGAAGTCGTAAAGCAGGAAGTGTTCGCTCTCTGCAAACAGGTACCGAGACTTCAACAATGGCGCGATCAGGTGTTGATGTCTGGCGATGAGATCGTCGTTCGGGAATTCATCAAGGCGTGCCTGCTTGAAGTCCATTCCGTAGCGTTCTGTCAGGCCTTCGATCTGTCCATGGCCGAACATCGGTAGTCCAGGCAAAGTTGCGAGGAGCATGGAGACTCCGAAGTACTTGTCCCCTGTCCCGAATTGATCGATGGCAGTCCGCTCGTCCGGATTGCTCATAAAGTTGACATAGCGTTTGAGGATATCCGGATCGAACTCCACGGTCTTTTTGAGATAGGAACGGTATTTAGCGTTCTCTTCATCGCGCAGCATGTTCATGAAGGCGCTGTTGTACACACGGTGCATGCCCAGCGTACGGACGAAATACCCTTCGAGGAGCCAGAACGCTTCGGCAAGCAGCAGCGTTCCCGGCACCTCGGTTGCGACCCGGTCCACGACCTCGCGCCAGAACTCATGTGGCATGAGCGCATTAAAGGCTTCGTCTGACATCGCGTTCTCTGCTCGAGACGGAATCGATCCACCTGTTCCCGGCAGAGGAAACCAAAGCCGCTGCACATGGCGCTTCGCCAGAACCATTGCGGCATCGAAGCGAATGATGGGGAACCGCTTTGCCACGTCGAGAATCACCTGGATTACGTGTTCTCTTACCTCTGATTTTAGATAATCAAGTTGCGCCGTATCATTCCACGCAAATGCCGTACCATCATTGCCATGGTAGACATACCGCGTGGTTCCGTTTGCATAGTGACGCAGGCGGAAGACAACTGCAGCATCTGAATGGTCGTAGTAGTGATCCTCGATCTTGATCTCAACGCGAGGATCTGTCGATATGTCGGGCCCATCAAACCGATACGCGGGGAATGGGCTCTCCCATCGCGACAAAAACCAATCAGGATGCTCGATGACCCAATCGGAGTCGATTCCCATATGATTCGGAACCATGTCGCTAGCCAACCTCAGACCGACGGCGGCGGCGTGGTGTTTGAGATGCTGGTATGCGTTCTCTCCACCAAGATCCTGAGCGATGGTGTAGTTCTTGAGGGAATACGCTGAAGCGACAGCATCACTGTTGCCACGCAGCCGTTTTATTGTCATGGAGGCGTGGCTGCGCTCCCAAAGGCCAATGAGCCAAAGGCCGGTAATCCCCCTGTCGGCCAGCAATTGCAGCTCGCTATCGGGTATCTGATCTAACCGATGGATATGACGTCCGTATTTCTTGGATAGCTGCTCCAGCCACACATAGGTGTTCTTCGCAATCAGTACGACCGTTGGCATCCAGGCCTGATCTGCGCTGAAAGCTTCGTATTCGTGGAGTGGGGCCTGGTAATCCCTCGCATATCTCCGCGGAGAGTCGTTTGCGCCCTGGGTCAGAGCGCCCTGTTGATCAAAGCCTACAAACTCGTTTCCAACAAAGCCTTCGGAGGTTCCCCCGGAATCCTTGTGCCCATGCCATACCGGACCGGGAGGGTGAAACCGCATCCATATCGCAATCTCTTCTTCCCGCAGAACATCGATGGCCAGCAAGACACGCTTCAGATCGTTGCCAAGAACCGGTGACCAGTGCTCTCGAATGTAATCCAACTGACCGGTAAGCGAATCAGGAGAGGCCAGCATCGGTGCGGCCAGGGCCTCTAAAAGAGTTCCCATGCCCGCTTCAACGGTGGGGCGGGTTTTGAAATAGTCGCGCAGAATTGTCGTTGCGGCGGAGTATGAGGTCGTGTCCTTGAGCTCTTTGTCGTCAAACAAGACGCTAAACGGAGCAAAGGCTGGATTTGAATTGGCAAACCATAGGAGGAGGAGCTCTTCCAGGGCAACCTCCTGATTGGGTGCGCCCTCAGTTTGCCCTGTAAGCCACTCCTGCGCTGTCAGATGCTTGCGGTACACATCAACATTGGGGAACTGCTCGGTGAAGGCTAATAAGATCCTGTCCCGCTGCTCCGATCCCACTTCCTTAGACAAAAACTGCAGTGCATCTGTGAGAGCAAGGGGATCGGTTTTCTTGCGGTAGCTCGCAATGAGGGCATGACTGAGCTCATCGATCAATCCCATGGCAAAGAGAGCTGGACCGGTAATTGCCGTTCCAGGAGAGCCGCTTTTCTTGTCGATACCATTCAATTGTTCCGCTAACTTCCGGCTGGCGGTCACGTTCGCAAAGATTACGTTGCCAGAGAAGCTGAACAGCAGATCGTCGAGATCAATCTGTTCACGGATACGTCTTGAAATGTGAAACTCCATTGTGCTCCTCGTCTCTATGCCTGGAATAAGTCATATCAGCAATTTCGCAGTTCATCCTATCGCTCTAGAAGAGAGCCCGGATAGCTGGAGGCTTGGGACGGCTGCAGGGTGAGGTGCGCCAACCTGCTGGTAGGAAAACTTCATCTGGTTCAGGGCCGATCTATCAAATGCCAATCGCAGAATCAGCGAGGAGGTGACGCTGATAAAGTGCAAGTTTATTGATTTCCATTCGGGCCCAAATGGAGTTGAGCACCGGTACGTGTGGTGACTCGCCCTTTGTTCCGGCCACAGTCGAAGCGAGACAGTGCCTTTTGCGTTGATTCCTAATGTCGGTTGCCTGGCTGCCAGTCCGTTTGTCTCGATGATCAAACTGCGAATGCCCCCTATTTTGCATCTGATGCTGGATTTATAGGTTGCGATTTGTGCAGTTGCAGCGGGAGCTGTTGTGAGCGATACCGGCGATACCCTTGATACAGGTCTCCATCAACATCCCATCCGTCACGGCGTCATCATCGTACAGTGCCCCTTTGGACACCCGAAGCTGGTGCAAGCCACAGCTTCGATGCCATTGTCGCCATGGCGGAGTCCTAAGTCGATGATCGAGGAGGAGCACTCTGTGCTCTATCTATACCCCTATCCCGCCATACCGGACGAAAAGCTCGATTCCTCCGGATATAGAGGGAGAGTATTATTCCGTGTAAATTATTTAGATTCAGTTATTTATGTGGGATTTTATTTTTACCAGACCCGAGACCTGATCTCCGAACTAGAGAAACGAACCCCCATTTATTGAGAGTCTGAAGGAGTCTCGTTGCTGTTGATCGGCGCAGGCGAGCACGTGATCCTCACGTGGGATACGATCAGCAAATTGCGGTGCCCACGTTGAGGACCGATTACCGGTCAGAATCCAAAGTGAGCTCCATCAAGCTCGTATAATTCGAAGAGTGTCTAACTTTAGACAAGTGGTTATTATCCGGGACGAAAATCCTAGGACGAAAAGCTCCGTTAGCCGTTGAACGTGGGGAATGCTGGTCGCGGGCAGCATTTTGCTATATCTATCGCAGTCTTGCGATGCAAGTCCCATGATTTGATGAAACTCGCAGTGTGCTCGCACCGTAGACTCGTCATTGAGGATTTTCGATGTGGATTGTTCGTCTTGCGCTTAGGAGACCTTACACCTTTGTAGTACTCTCCCTGCTGCTGTTCATTCTTGGGCCCGTGATGATGCTTCGGACGCCGGTCGATATCTTTCCAGATATCAATATCCCGGTCGTCTCGGTCATCTGGAACTATGCCGGATTTTCGCCGGAGCAGCTGGCCGATCGTATCGTGGTCACGTTTGAGCGAAACCTGACGACGACCACCAACGATATTGATCACACCGAATCGCAGACCTTAAATGGCATCTCGGTTGTGAAGATTTTTTTCCACTCGAATGTGAACATTGCACAGGCCGTAGCACAGGTGACGGCAGTCGCACAGACGGCGTTGCGCCAGTTTCCGCAGGGAACTACGCCTCCGCTGGTCATCCAGTACAGCGCATCGAGTGTGCCGGTCCTGCAGCTGGGCCTTTCGGGGCAGGGGCTTACCGAGCAGCAGCTGAACGACTTTGGCATGAACTTCATTCGTACGCAGCTGGCCACGGTGCAGGGAGCGCAGATCCCGTATCCCTATGGCGGCAAGCAACGGCAGATCCAGGTCGATCTGGATACGCACAAGATGCAGGCGTTTGGTGTGTCGGCTTCCGATGTCGTCAATACGGTGGGTCTGCAGAGCATTATTCTGCCCGCGGGTACTGTGAAGATGGGACACCTGGACTATCAGGTGGAGACCAATAGCGCACCGACGACGATTGAGGGGCTGAATAATATGCCCATCAAGACGTCGAACGGCGCCACGATTTACATCCGTGACATCGGCAATGTGAGGGACGGTTTTCCTCCGCAGACGAACGTTGTTCGGGTGGACGGGCAGCGCGCAACGCTCATGTCGATCCAGAAGATTGGCAAAAGCTCGACACTCGACATTATCTCCAACGTAAGAAATGCGTTGCCGGCGATTGCGGCGCAGCTGCCGCAACAACTGAAGATCAAGCCGATCGCGGATCAGTCGGTCTTTGTGCGCGGCGCTATCGGTGGTGTTGTGCGTGAGGCGCTGATTGCCGCCGCGCTGACCGCCATCATGATTCTCGTCTTCCTGGGCAGCTGGCGTTCGACGATCATCATCGCGGTTTCCATTCCGCTTTCGGTGATCTGTTCGCTGATTATGCTTTCTGCTTTGGGCGAGACGATTAATATCATGACGCTGGGCGGTCTTGCGCTTGCCGTGGGCATCCTGGTGGACGACGCCACGGTAGAGATTGAGAACATCAATCGCAATATCGAGGAGGGCAAGGAGGTCGAGCAGGCGATTTTGGATGGCGCGGCTCAGATCGCTGTACCTGCGTTCGTCTCCACGCTGTGCATTTGCATTGTGTTTGTCCCGATGTTCTTCCTCGGCGGTGTTGCACGCTACCTGTTCGTTCCGTTAGCCGAAGCCGTTGTTTTCGCGATGCTTGCATCGTATTTTCTGTCGCGAACCATTGTTCCGACCATGGCGAAGTATCTGCTCAAGGGGCATGAGCACGAGTCGAATAAGAAGAGGGGCTTCTTCACTCACTTCTCCGAGATGTTTGAGAAAGGATTTGAGAAGATTCGCAGCGGATATATGAACCTGCTGCATGTCTGCCTCGACCATCGTCGCCTCGTGATGCTGGGCATGGTGGCGTTCTGGGTCATTTCAATTGCCCTGCTCTACCCATTTCTTGGCCAGGACTTTTTCCCAAGCGTCGACGGTGGCCAGTTCAAGCTTCATGTTCGTGCTCACACCGGGATGCGTATTGAAGATACGGCAGCGCTCTGCGACCACGTGGAGGAGGTCATTCGGGAAGAGATTCCAAAGGCCGAGCTGACAACTTTGATCGACAATATCGGCCTTCCGTATTCGGGTCTGAACCTAAGCTATTCCAATTCGGCTCCTGTCGGTACCGCAGATGCAGACATCCAGGTATCGCTCTCGGAAGACCATCACCCTACGGCCGATTACACGAAGAGGCTGCGCGAAAAGCTGTTGGAGCGATTCCCCGGGGTGGAGTTTTACTATCTGCCGACCGATATGGTCAGTCAGATTCTGAACTTCGGTTTGCCGGCACAGCTTGATATTCAGGTGGTTGGTTTGCAGGTTGCGCAGAACCGTTCGTTCGCCGAAATGCTGATGCGGGAGATTCGCGAGATTCCCGGCACGACTGATCTGCGGATTCAGCAGCCATTCAACCTGCCAACCTGGAAGGTGAATGTTGACCGCACGCGAGCGCAACAGGTTGGTTACAGCGAAAAGGACGTAGTCCAGAACGTTCTGGTCGGTTTGAGCGGAAGCTTCCAAACGGCACCGACGTTCTATCTGAATCCTCAGAACCACGTGAGCTACAACATCGCGGTGCAGACTCCGGAGTCTGATGTCCAGAATCTTTCGGACCTGCAGAACTTTCCTATTGCTCTGAACGGCAGCGGCAGTTCGCCTCAGATTCTGGGCAATCTTGCTTCGATTGAGCGTGGCGCGGAGCAGGCAACTGTAAGCCATTACAACGCACGTCCGGTGATTGATATCGACGGTGCGGTAGAAGGTACTGATCTTGAGAGCGTGTCGAAGCGGATCGATCAGATTGTTGCTTCGCACCAAAAAGAATTGCCTCGAGGATCTCAGATCTTCATTCGCGGTCAGGTGCAGACGATGAAGGAGTCGTTCCGAGGCCTGGTTCTCGGCCTGCTCTTCTCCATCGTGCTTGTGTATGCGCTGATCGTTGTTAACTTTCAGAGCTGGCTGGATCCGTTCATCATCATTTCGGCTCTTCCCGGAGCTATTTGTGGAATCGTCTGGTTCCTGTTTCTCACGCATACGCATATCAGTGTTCCTGCATTGACGGGTTCGATTATGTGCATGGGAGTTGCGACAGCCAACTCGATTCTGATGGTGAGCTTCGCCAAAGAGCAGATGGATGCTGGAGAAAATGCGCATGATGCCGCGCTCCAGGCAGGGCATACGCGCTTCCGTCCGGTGCTGATGACGGCGCTTGCGATGATGATTGGTATGGTGCCGATGGCGCTTGGGCTCGGTGATGGTGGCGAGCAGAATGCACCGCTTGGGCGCGCTGTGATTGGCGGTTTGTTGTTGGCGACGCTTGGGACGTTGACGTTTGTTCCAATGTTCTTCTCCTACATGCACCGCAACGACAAGACGAATGAACTGATAGTGACGCCGGACGAGAGTGAATGATGAGTGGATCAAAGCCAAATGAGGTCGGTGGTGAGCACAACCATACGGAAACCGTTCCGCAGAAGGGCAATGCCCGGGGTGTTGTGATCGCTGTGTTCGTTGTGTTGTTACTCCTGATCGTCGGCGCTGTTACAGGCGTGATGGCACGCGGAAAAGACCGCAGCGACCTGGAGAAATATACGGCAGCCAATGCGGCGCCTACCGTGGATCTTGTCGCTCCGAAACAACAGGGCGCAGGCAAGGAGGTCATTCTGCCGGGCAATATGCAGGCATTCACCCTGGCTCCGATATATGCCAGAACGACGGGGTATGTTCGCTCTTGGACGCATGATATCGGCTCCCATGTGCATAAGGGCGAACTGCTGGCTGTGATCGAGACGCCTGAGCTTGATCAACAGTTGGCTCAGGCGAAGGCAGACCTGGAGACAGCAAAGACGAATGCCGGAATCGCCAAGGTTACGTCGGATCGCTATCAGGATCTCGTTCAGCGCAACGCTGTGTCACAGCAGGACACGGATAACGCCGTGAGCGTGACGCAGGCACGCAATGCTGCGGTACAGGCGGCCGAGGCGAATGTTCGAAGACTTCAAGAGTTGGTGGGCTTTGAGCACATTACCGCTCCATTTGATGGAGTGATCACGGCACGCAACCTGGACGTAGGCCAGCTGATTACTGCGACTGGAGCCACGGTGACTGCTGGTGCCGGAACGAATGTTTCCAGCAGGCAGGTGTTTGATCTCTCCAATGTCAACAAGCTGCGTGTGTTCGTGAATGTTCCGCAGATGTACACGCCAGAGGCGAAGGTTGGAATGACGGCAGACCTCACGCTGCCGCAGTTTCCAGGGAAGAGCTTTACTGGAAAGCTGGTAAGAACCGCAAATGCGGTTGATCCGGGAACGCGAACCCTGCTCGTGGAGGTGGATGTAGAGAATCGAACGGGAGAGCTGCTGCCTGGGAGTTACACGGAAGTTCATCTGAAGTCCAACGGCGAGATACCGGTTTTGATTATTCCGGTTACAGCTCTGATCCTCAATGCCGATGGCCTGCGCGTGGCGACCGTGGATGCACAGAACAAGGCCCATATGATTCCCGTAACGACCGGCCGCGACTTTGGAACGACGGTCGAGGTTCTGAGCGGATTGAATGAGAATCAGAAGGTTATCGCAAATCCGGCAGACTCATTGAGCGAAGGCGATACGGTTCGCGTTGTGGAGCCAAACCAGAACCAGAAGGGCAATCAGTGATGCGCAGACGTGATGCGGTCGCGGTTGGCTTACTTGCTGCCATCGTGGGGGTGGAAGGCTGCAAGGTTGGTCCGGCGTATAAGACGCCGGCGATGCCTGCTCCGCCAGCTTACTCGGAGAACGGAGCGAATGGGAATCCGCAAAAGGCGAACGGAAACTGGAGCGTTGCTGCTCCTGCCGACGACAAAAGTCGAAGCGCCTGGTGGACGGTTTATAACGATGCGGAGCTGAATCGTCTGGAGGAGCAGTGCGCCAGCGCAAACCTGTCGATTGCTGCCGCGTCGCAGGCCTACGAACAGTCTCATGCGCTTGTGATGAGTGTGCGCTCTGCGCTCTTTCCGACAGTCTCCCTGGGGGCGACTGCAACGCGGAACCGAATTTCTTCTTACCGACCACTGCGGCCGGTGACCGCTCCAAATTATTACTGGGACTTCCTTATCCCGCTAAGCGTCAGTTGGGAGCCGGATATCTGGGGGCGTGTGCGGAGCCAGATTGATTCGGCATCTGCGAGCGCACAGGCCTCGGCTGCAGACCTTGCCAACACAAGGCTGAGCCTGCAGGGAACACTTGCGGCCAGCTACTTTCAAGTGCGTGGCATCGACCTGCAGGTAAAGCTGCTTCGTTCGACGGTGGACGCTTACAAGCAGACGCTGACGTTGACCGAAGATCGTCGCAAGGGCGGACTGGCATCGGAGAGCGACGTGGAGCAGGCAAAGACGCAGCTTGAGTCGACGCGCGCGCAGACGATCGATGCTGGAGTGCAGCGGGCCAAGCTCGAACACGCCATTGCTGTGTTGATTGGCGTTCCAGCGCAGACCTATAAGCTCTCTGAATTGCCACTGGCGGGTGATCCGCCGGCAATTCCTGCTGGTGTTCCCTCGCAGTTGTTGCAGCGCCGGCCCGATATTGCAATGGCGGAACGGCGTGTTGCCTCAGCCAACGCACAGATTGGTATTCAGAAGGCAGCTTATTATCCGAATATCAGTTTGGGTGCAGCTGGAGGCATTGAGAGTAGCGATATTACGACGCTGATCGATAGCAACTCCACGCTATGGAACGCTGGGCCGAGCGCCAGCGAAATTCTCTTCGATGCAGGACAGAGAAAGGCAAACGTGAAGGCCGCGGTTGCGCAGCGGGAGCAGGCGGCAGACTTATACCGCCAACAGGTTCTTTCCGCGTTCCGCGATGTCGAGGATCAGCTTTCGGCATTGCGAATACTGGCTGAGGAGGCAGACGTCCAGCAACGCGCGGTACTAAGCGCGGAGCGTTCCACCGAGCTTTCGGTGCTGCGCTACAAGCGTGGACTCGCTCCATACCTTGAGGTGCTGACAAACCAGACAATTCAGCTCTCGAACGAGAGAGTCTCAGCTGGGCTCGTTGCCGACAGAATCGTTGCAAGTGTGGCTTTGCAGGTCGCTTTGGGCGGCGGATGGGATGCGGCGGAACTCCCGAAGAACTAGAGTCGCGTTCTTCGAAGGCGTCTTCTGCACTGATCGGGTCTGCCTGATGTGTATCTCGAGGAAGTGCCATTGGTTGGCATCAAGCTCCGATAACAAAATCGGTGTGGACTGATCGTGTGCGGATACGTTTCCCGGTTGCGGCGAAGACCGCGTTGGTTGCCGCGGGTAGGCGCGGGAGCAAAGGTCGGTTCGCCTAGGCCGGTTGGCGGGAAGCTAGTCTTCTTAAAGAGGCTTGGAGCATCCTGGCATCGTAATCAGTGATCTTCTTGATATGCGGAATTGCTGACACACTGATTAGCCGGTTCAGAGACGACTATCAATTTAAACTTAGACGAGAACCTATGACAGCAGATGCAAATGTAACCGCGATGCACCTCTGGAACGCAGAATGAACCCCCGCCCAAAGCTTCCTATCGACGACTTTATCGGTGAGATCGCGGAGTCGTTGGCGAAACAACGCAGCTTGATTGTCGAGGCAGAACCTGGTGCAGGCAAGACGACCCGGGTGCCGTTACATCTTCTCAGTGTTGTTCCTGGTGAGGTTGTGGTCCTGGAGCCGCGGCGCATTGCCGCAAGGATGGCTGCGCGAAGGGTTTCTTCTGAGCTGGGAGAGCAGGTTGGTACGACCGTCGGGTATCAGGTGCGGTTTGAAGACGTGGTTGGTCCCAGAACGCGACTGCGGTTTGTAACCGAAGGAGTATTTCTGCGGCAACTCCTCTCCGATCCTGCATTGAAGGGAGTCGATGCCGTCGTTCTCGATGAGTTTCATGAGCGTCACCTGGAGAGTGACCTCGCGCTGGCTCTGCTCAAGGTGCTTCAGCAGGTGCGAAAGGATCTTCTTCTTGTCGTGATGTCGGCGACACTGAATGCTTCGCCCATATCGAAATATCTCTCGGATTGCCCCGTCGTTCGTTGTCCTGGGCGTATGTATCCACTCTCAATCCATTACACGCGCTATTCCGCCGAGCCGCTAGAGCGGCAGGTTTATGCTGCGGTCGAGACTCTTCTCCAGCAGGATCATGGCGGTGACATCCTTGTGTTTCTGCCCGGGATTGCGGAGATCAGGCGATCCATGCGCGAGTGCGAACCTCTGAGTCGCCGTAATGATCTGATGATCGTTCTTCTCCATGGAGATCTTTCGCCAGTAGAGCAGGATGCTGTTGTCACACCGTCATCCAGGAAAAAACTGATTCTTGCAACGAATATTGCCGAAAGCTCAGTCACGCTGGAAGGAGTGACTGCTGTTGTCGATAGCGGCTTGGCGCGCTTTGCAAGCTACTCGCCGTGGACGGGGTTGCCGACGTTACACGTGGGGCGCGTCAGCCAGGCATCAGCCACGCAACGTGCTGGCCGCGCCGGACGCACGGCACCGGGCACTGTCGTGCGTCTCTATTCGGAAGAAGACTATCTGCGACGTCCGGAGCATGACACACCTGAAATTCTGCGCAGCGATCTTTCCCAGCTCTGCCTGACCCTCCGTGCGATGAATTCCAAGGATGCGAAAGAGATGGATTGGTTAGATACGCCGCCAGAGATCGCAATTCAGGGTGCAAACGCATTGCTTGATCGCCTGGGAGCAGTCGACGGGATGGCGCGGCGGATGGCGCGCTATCCGCTTACGCCGCGGTTGTCCCGCATTCTTACCGCAGCTACAGATCGCGGCGTGGGGGAAGACTCATGCATCGCGGCAGCTGTCCTGTCCTCTGGCGCTCGCGTGGAAAAGAATGACCTGCTTGAAGCGATCGAAGTTCCTGCAGACCGAAATCTCTTGCGACACATCGAACAGCTGAAGAGGATCGCGCGGCCTTCGAAGCAGGTTCGAACGAATGATGATGCACTGCTTCTATCGGTGCTTACAGGGTTTCCTGACCGTGTTGCGAAGAAGCGAGCGGGTAATCAGATTCTGCTGGCGAATGGGATTTCGGCAGAATTGTCGGGGATGCCCCCTGTCTACGAATTCATGGTTGTGGTCGATGCCGAAGATCGTAAAGAAAAGGCATTGCCATTGGTCCGAATGACTGCCCGCATCGAGCCGGAATGGCTCCTTGATCTATTTCCTGACCGCGTCTATGAGCGTTCTGCCGTTGAATGGAATGAAGGGGGACAGCGTGTAGAAGCCGTGAGCGAACTGTTGTACGATCAGTTGGTTCTTCAGGCCTTTCGCAACACCCAGCCTGATATAGAAAGCGCGTCGAAGATTCTTGCGAGCAAAGCCATTGAATTTGGCATTGAACGCTTTGTGGATTCGGATTCTCTTGCATCTCTGTTATCGCGTATCGCGTTCGCAGGAATGGAGCCGCCGGATATCGAAGAATCCCTGAGAGATCTATGCGATGGTCTCTTCAGCTTTGCCGAACTAAGGCAGGCTGCTGCAAACTTTATTCCGCAACTTGAGCAGCAGATGGATGTTCACCGTCTGCGTGATGCGGCACCGACGACTTTGAAGCTGAAGAGCGGTAGGCAAGTCAAAATTCATTACGAAAAAGACAGGCCGCCTTGGGTAGCTTCTCGGCTGCAGGATTTCTTTGGTATGCGTGAGACGCCACGAATCGGGATCAACAAGACTCCCGTGGTGATGCATCTACTTGCGCCAAATCAACGAGCTGTACAGACCACCACGGATCTCGCCGGGTTCTGGGACAGGTTGTATCCGCAGGTGCGTAGAGAGCTGATGCGTCGCTATCCGAAACATGCGTGGCCAGAACGGCCTTAATCATGATCGGGACTAGAATGGAGAACGTTATGGAAAATCACGAAAACATCGACCTCTCCAACGCCGCCGACACCACCTCCTCCGCTGAAGAAAATTCGTTCGAGTCTTTCGGCGATATGCTCTCTCAGTTTGAAAAAGAGCACTCGGGTTCATCGGGATCGATGTCGCCAGAGAAGGAAGGCGCCGTCGTTTCCATAACGGACGATTCGGTGTTTCTTGATATTGGTCTCAAGGTTGAGGGCGTGCTTCCACGGGCAGCGTTTAGCGATAACGCCGAAAAGATTGTTGTTGGCGATAAGATGCGCGTGTCACTCAAAGGGCGGAACGAAGAGGGCTACTACGCGCTCTCGCTCGCGAAGGTTATTCGGCCTGTCGATTGGCAGGCTCTCGAAAAAGCTTTCGCAGAGCATGCGACCGTGGTCGGGACTGTTACGGGAGTTGTTAAGGGAGGTCTCACGGTTGATATCGGTGTGCGCGCCTTCATGCCGGCGTCACGAAGTGGAAGCCGCGATGCTGCCGATCTGGAGAAGCTGGTTGGGGAAGAGATCTCCTGCAGGATCATCAAGCTGGATGCAACCGAAGAAGATGTCGTTGTTGATCGTCGCGTCGTTCTGGAAGAGCAGGCGCGTGCAGTGGAGCATCAGCGGTATTCAGAGGTGAAAGAGGGAGATATCCTAAGCGGTCATGTGCGAAGCCTGACCAGCTATGGTGCCTTCATTGATCTTGGTGGAATGGATGGACTCCTCCACGTTAGTGACATGGCATGGAGGCGCATCGGCTCTCCAGAAGAGCTGTTGTCGGCAGGCCAGCAGGTGCGGGTGAAGGTGCTTAAGCTTGATGCCGAAAATAAACGTATTTCGCTTGGAGTGAAGCAGTTGGAGCCTGAACCCTGGCAGACCGCTGCAGAGAGGTATCAAGTAGGGCAGCGTATCAACGGCATCGTCAGGCGGCTGACGGATTTCGGTGCGTTCGTTGAAGTCGAGCCGGGTATAGAAGGCTTGATCCATGTGTCGGAGATGTCATGGATCAATAAGATCAGAAAGCCTGCGGATGTGTTGACGCTGGAGGATTCGGTTGAGGCTGTCATTCTTTCCATTCAGCCGGAAGAACGAAGGCTGGCATTGGGGTTGAAGCAGGCTCTGGGTGATCCGTGGTCCGACGTGGCCGCAAAGTTTCCTGCAGGAACCACCATGGAGGGTCCGGTTGTCCGGCTCACAAAGTTCGGAGCCTTTGTGAAGTTGGTCGATGGCGTCGAGGGCCTCGTCCATATCAGCGAGATTACGACAGAGAAGCGCCTCAATCATCCGCAAGAGATGCTGCATGTAGGACAGATTGTTAAGGCCCAGGTGCTGGCGCTGGATGCGGAGAAGCGTCAGGTTAAGCTGAGCATGAAGCAGTTGATTCCAACAGATCTCGACTCGTTTGTCGCGGAACATTCCATCGGAGATGTCGTCTCAGGACGCGTCGTGAAAATGGAGGACGGGAAGGCAACGGTTCAACTGGGCGAAGGAGTCCTGGCCGTCAGTTCGAACGTGACAGATACGGAATCCGCTGTTGCTGCGGTTACAGCCCCGGTCCTGGACTTGTCGGCTCTAACTTCCATGCTGAATGCTCGCTGGAAGGGCGGCGAGTCGAACTCTTCACCGAAGAGCGAGGCTCTTCAGGTGGGTCAGCTTCGTAGCTTCAAGATCGCGGCGATCGATCAGGAGACCAAAGAGATTGCTCTCGATCTTCAGGGGTGAGCGGTTCTCACCCCTGAAACCACAGGAAATAACAAGAAGAGCTGACGACGCTCATTGTGATTCGTGCTCTTCGATTGGAAGAATGATGACACAAGACGTTCCGCCTTCATCGCGGCTTCCTATATAAATTTGGCCGCCTGCTCTTTCGATGACGAGCTTCGCGATGGACAAACCAAGCCCTGTTCCTGCTTTTGTAAAGGGCATATGCTGGCTTCGCGTGACAAAGCGTTCAAAGACCACGCTTCGATCTTCAGGAGATATGCCCGGGCCCTGATCTTCGATCGTGACTTGAATGGTCGCTGGGGTTTGTTCCGTTCTTGCGTAACGCACGGTTATCGTCGAGTCCGTGGGAGAAAACTTCCACGCATTGTGAAGTACGTTGACGAATGCCGTACGAAGAAGATGACGGTCTGCTCTTACGAAAACACTCGATTGATCAAGGCCGGCTTCAACGATCTTTACACGGGAATCTTCCATGATCGGACTGAGGAGCCCGAGCACTTCTGAAATGAGCTCTTGGAGAGAAATGGCATGATGGAATTGTGCACCGCTTGCCGTCTCTGCTTGTGAGAGGAGGAGGAGGCTGTCGATGGTTTGTCCCAGGCGCGAAGCTTCCTCCAGCATATCGGCTAAGGCCTGCTGGGTCTTATCCTGATTTGATTCTTCAGTGAGAGCTACCTCGCCAATTGTCCTCATAGAGGCTAATGGGGTGCGCAGCTCATGTGCCGCGTCCGACGTGAAGCGATGCAGCTGCTGAAAGGCTTGTTCGAGGCGCTCCAGAAGGAGATTGAAGACCGTCCCCATTCGACCTAGTTCGTCATATGGGTTCATGATGGCAAGGCGATCATGAAGATTGTTGGCCGTGATGCCAGCAGCACGATCCGACATCTCCTGGATGGGGCGCAAAGCCTTTCTGGCGATCATCTGTCCTGCAAGTGCCGCAAGCGCCAGGGCTGCAGGAATTGCGATAAGCAGTAAGAGGAAAAACTGGAGCATTCGCTTGCGAAACTCTGCCAGGCTATAGCCGAGGCGAAGGATCAGCGTGCGCCCATTCATTCCATGAATATGGCTGACGAGAAAGATATGCGAGCCATTTGAGAGGCGGATCACACGTTCGTCGAAGCCACGGTCTCCCTCATTCTTGCGAAGCGTTCCGCCAAGGTGCATGCCCTCGAGATTTGGGCTGCTGTAGAGAATGTTGTTTTGGAGGTCCCTGACCTCCAGGTAGCGATCGACCAGGAGCCGTGATTGCGGTCGCGAGAAGTAGTCCTGATGCAGGCGAAGGGTATCGGAGCTGTCGAAGTAGAGCAGGCCTTCTACCGTAATGACATCCTGAACTTCGTCATGAAGAATCTGTCGTGTGAGCGAGGCGTATTGAAAGAGGAAGACGATGACTGCATAGATAAGAAGCAGCGCGCCAAGAATGCTGGTGTACCAAAGTGTCAGTCGAGAGCGTAGCGTCCTTGGTTTGCTCCAATGCACGTCAGGGCTCCCTCAGGCAGAAACCTAAACCACGAATCGTTTGAAGCAGTTTAACCGGAAATGGATCGTCGAGTTTTTTGCGAAGACGAGCAATTTGAACATCGATGACATTGTCGATTGGGGTAAAGCGCGAGGTTTCCCTCCACACATCCTTGGCAAGCATCTCACGTGAGACGGTGCGATCACGGTTCTGTACCAGATAGAGAAGAAGATCGAACTCCCGGGGGGTGAGCTCGATCTGGTGACTGCCGCGTTGGGCGGTTCGCGATTTGGTGTCGAGAGTGAGGTCTCCAACGCGCAGTGGGCCAGGCGCAGGAGCCACGAGCATGCGCCGCAACAGCGCATCGATACGTGCAAGCAACTCGGGAAAGGAGAAGGGCTTCCCGAGGTAATCGTCCGCTCCAGTCTGCAGGCCTTCGATACGATCATCAACCGTATTGTGTGAGGTCAGCACGAGAACGCGAACATCGACGCCATCCTGACGGAGCTGGCGAAGGATCTCCAGCCCGTTACGTTGCGGGAGCGTGAGGTCGAGGAGAACGAGGTCCGGACGGTTCCTGTGGGCCAGGAAGAACCCCTCTTCTCCGGAGGAGGCCGCCATGGTGTCATAGCCGGCGCTCTCGAGACCGGAGACAAGCGCCTCTGAGAGCTTGCGGTCATCCTCAACGATAAGAATTCTGGAGCGCACCGACATACCTCACCTATCTTCATGATTCTCAATCTGAAGATATTCAGCAAGCTGCGCCGGTGGATTGTCAGGAAGTTGTCAGCGAATGTCAGATGCGATGGCGCAGGAGAAGGCAGCAGCCCCCTGCAATGCGAGGCTGCTGCCAGCTTCAGCAGGCATTATTTGGCTGCGCGCTGCTTGGGGGCCTGCTCAGCAAGTAGTCTCTCCAGGGTCTCCGTAACCTCGCGCTCGAGCGCCTGATGGGCGGGAGGATTCGCCGGGCCCGCAAAGCCTGCATGTACCTCCTTGACGCGGCCATCGCGTCCGAGGATGAAGGAGGTTGGCCAGCAGTTAAGGTGCTCGCCCTGAGGAATCTTCTCGTTCAACTCATCTGGTGTACCAGCGATCAGGACGGGATAGGTCAGCCCATACCGCTTGACGAAGGCGCGCAGACGAGTCGGGTTTTGAAGCTGATCCTCCTCTTCAAAGCTCAGATTCACGATCTCAAGCCCCCTGGAGTGATACTTCCGGTAGAGGCTTTCAAGGAATGGAGCTTCGTCGTGGCAGTTCGGGCACCAGGAGCCACCGATGGCAACGATCACGACTTTGTTGGCAAACTCAGGATCTGAGTTGGAAACGACCTTTCCGGCGAGATCAGGAAAGCTGAAATGAAAGGGAACTGAGGTGTCCTTCACGCTCGTCTGTTGGGTGGAATCGGTAGGCGCCGCCAGATTCTCCCGTCTCGCCTCGGTCGGTCGGCGAGCGACGAGATCATGGGCCTGCGCCCTCTGCGATTCTGCAGCAATCAGGTTCGAGACGAGCAGCGTTCCATTGCCCTGCGGCTCGATGGAATAAAGAGCCGGACCCGCAGCGGTAAAGTGGCTCACCAGATACCGATGGCCGTCCCAGGAACCATACAGCGAGCCGGTGTCTCCATCGATGCGTTGAATGACGGCATGAAGAAGTGCCGATTTGCCGCTTGGCTCCAGGCGAAGCTGCCAGGCAGATTCGCCTTTATTGCTCTTTACCGCAATCTCCCAGTCTCCATGTATGTCGGGACCTGCCTGCACGGCATCAGCCGACTTTGCGGGATGGAGCGATACCGGAATACGCGGGGCGGACGGGTGCGCAGGTGTTCCCGGCGAGACCAGCCCAAAGGTTCCGGTGAGTTGATCTCCGTCCAGCTTCACCTGCAGGGAACGCGCAAAGTAATTGAAGCTGACGAGCAGTGTGCCGTCAGCGAAGGAGGCCGAAGAGGCGACGGCCTGCTCGGGACCATTAATAAGTACTGCTTTCAGGTTCGATTCCGGTCCAGAGATCTGGAGGCGCACGGGAACCTGTTGCCCGCGAACGGTCGCTGCTCCATCCCATGTTCCCGCGATGGGAGACGGCGTTGCACCAAAAGCCACGATGGAAGACGCAAGCAGCACAAAGCCAGCGAAAAGCTTCCCAGAAAAGGGATTCATAACGTGCTCGATTCTCAGTTGTAATTTTGGGGATTTACAGAAGAGCGCTTAGATGCAAGCGAAATACGCCTCTGCGCAGGCCAACCGGGGGCGGCGGCAGCAACAACAGAGGATGTGAGACGTAATCATACAAAAATTAGAGTATGCGAAAGGCGGATAGGATTCAAGCCCTCAAAAAAGCTGTATTTGCCACAGCCTCCGTGCAAACGGTCCGGCCTAGTGCATGGCGACTGCTTATCAGGTTTGAGCTATCTGCCAAAATCAGAGTTTTTGTCGGGGTGACGTACCGGAAGATAGGGATCGACGGCGAGAAGGCTGGAGATAGCTCCTCGTTCCTGGTCGGAGAACTGGCTGCGGAAGCGGTCGGAGGAGAGAATTGCCTGCCTTTGCGGCTCCGGCATCTCACGCAGATCACGGAATGCGCGGGAGACCAGGCGTCTTCTTTCCGGGGGAAGGCTGCTGTATTGCTGCATGGCGCCACGAATCTGCTGACGCTGCCCCACCGAGAGATTGGCCATCGCTTCGTTGCGCTCGAGAAGGCGTTTGCGCTGCTCCGGAGGCATATTATTGAGCTGCGTCAGGTGATCGCGCATCCTCTGCTGTGTCTCGGGAGGCAAGCTCAGAAAGCCTGGCTCCTTCTCCAGCGCCTTTTGCTGCTGCTCCGGCGACATGTCCTGATGGCGATCCATCCACTGGAGCAGATGTTCCTGATTCTTTCCTGGGTGACCTGCGCCGGGAAAACGGCCTGAAGGAGCGGAAGAATGTCCGGCTGATCCCTGCATGCCAGGCTGTGCCACAGATCTCGTCGACGCAAGCGTCATGGCAAACATCACGAGAGATGTCGCGGCGAAGTGGCGAACTGGGCGGACAGGCAACATAAAATCAGATTTTCCATGTGCAGGCAGGAGAAAGCTCCTGCCTGGATGAAGAGTGTGCCATGCTCCTTTCAATGAATCTTATCTATGCAGGCACAGACAGGATAATTACTAGCTGATTGGTTCAACCACGGGGTCGTCGGATGAGCCTTCATCCTGAACCAGCTGGTCCATCGTTTGCAGTGCCTGATCATTCTTGTCGAAGACCTGAAGATCAGTGATCGCCGCGGAGGTCGCCGGGGCTGAGGTATGCATATGCAGATCGGCAATGGTGCCGCCGCCGATCAACAGGACAACTGCCAGAGCTGCAGCAAACGCAGGTCGAAACTGACGTCCTGTATTGAAGAGCAGGCGGGAGCGAAGGCGCTCAAACCAGCCGGCGGGCGATGCTGTCTGCTCCTCGCGAAGACGAACCGCCAGCTTCTGGTCGAAGTATGCACTCGGTTCCGGGGCTGTCCACTCATCGAGGAGGGCAAAGGTGGCCTGCAACTCGTTAAGTTCAGCACGGCATTCGGAGCACGAGTCGACGTGCGCCTGTGCGGCGGTATTGGATGGCGAGGCCGGATCGAGCAGAAGGTCCGGAAGAACGGATTTGCAGTCGCGGCAGATCATATTGAAATCCTTTCCATCTTGATAAAGCTTGATAGCGGCAGTAAACATCTGCTCGCCAAACGTCTCTTGCGAGACAAGTTCTACACAAACTCCTTCAATCGCTCGCGCAACGTCTGATAGGCGCGAAACAAAAGTGACTTGGTGGCGGATTCGCTCAGCTTCAGCACATCGCCAATCTGTTTATAATCCAACCCTTCGTACTTATGCATCAGCACGGCCATACGCTGGCGCTCAGGCAGCGCAAGAACATGCTGCTTAATCGCATGCAGGCGCTCATCGCGAAGCATGCTGGTCTCTGCACCGATGGTCGTATCAGCCACGTCCGGGGTGGTGCCGGTCTCGGGATCCACTTCATCGAGATGAATCGTGGACGCCGAGCGCTCCCTGCGTGTATCGCGAGCATGGTTCACGCCGAGATTGGTCGCAATGCGGTAGAGCCAGGTGCTGAAACGTGCTTCAGCGCGGTATGTCTCACGAGAGCGATAAACACGGAGAAAAACTTCTTGAGCAAGCTCTTCCGAGACCGCCTGGTTATGCACCATCCGATACATGAAATGGATGATTGGTTTGCGGTATTTTTCAACGAGGTAATCAAACCCCGCCATATTACCGGCCTTCAACTCCAACATGATGGCGGCATCATCCATCTGCCTAAAGTCACCAGCGCTGGAATGCCGGATCTCCGGTAACCGGGTCGTGATCTGCGGGCTGATCGCCAGAGTTGCCATATCCTCTACAACCCTGTCCTGGTCCGGGGGTTGCGCCAAATCAGAAAAATCCGGCGGATCGGATGTATCCGGAGGAGCATTCTGGTTGGGGCGTTTGGAGTGAGAGGATTCAGCCATGCTTCCGCTTGATTGTATCGCCCCGGCATCTGAGAGGGGGACTGGAAACACCCAATGAGATAAAGCTGGTAATAGAACGGTTCGCCGCTAAGCGACTTATGATACCCAAGTCGCCTTTTATCAATGGTCTGGCGGATCTCTTTCCGAAATGCTATTCTTGTGAGGTTGACCCCGCTCTATCGGCATGGCGCAGATGATGCGCGGTGCATGGGCCATGGGCGCATAACTCAGCGGTAGAGTGCCACCTTCACACGGTGGAAGTCGTAGGGTGTTGAATGTTCTTCGCTATAATGACAAACGATTTACATCATAATCCAGATTTATGGAGAAGATCGTGTCGGATCAGAACAACCGAGTGCCTGCGTACGATAGCCAAACAGTTACCCACCTGAAGAAAAGGTTGGAGGAGCAAAGATCCCTTACTGTTGCCCACGTCAAGCGAGAATTGTCGAGCACCGAAGGAGCAACTCAAGGCGGAGACAATCAATCCTCTGCGAACGAGGCGCAATCGCAGAATACAGGAAAGTCACAATCCGACGGTGAGTAACGACATGCAAACTGCCGATAAGATTGCAGTCGCATCGTTTTTAGTGTCGTTTATAGCGCTTGCGGTAGCATGGCATGCAATTCGACAAAGCAATAAGAATTCATCTGTTGCAACGGTGCTGGCTCTCAACGAAGCATTTCGCGAAACTTGGGATAGGTTTTTTTCGTCGAACGAGGAGAACCGATACAAGAATTTCTGCGAATTGATGAATTTGTTTGAAATCGCGTGTGGGATCGTTAATGAAAAGTCTCTTTCAGGTATGTCCAAGAAGATGACTACGATTTATCTCAAGGATCTTCTGAAAGATTTGGTTGAGGACCCATATACCCTTGAAAAAATTCCATCGATGCTTCATTCACCTACGACATTTGAGCAGATTAAAGCGTTCCTAAAATCGGAAGCCGCCATATCTGAGCGTTACGATTCCTCCTAGTTGGGTATCGTGCGCAGATTGAGGATCTCGATTTCTTGAAGCTATTAGCGGTCATTACATAAGCCAAATATGCTTTGGCATCCGCCATTGTCCATGCATGTATTTGTTTCTAAAAGGCTTGTGTTCGTATTTGAACATGCGTTACTGTTCACAAATCGCAGTCGCGATGCGGTGTGATCCAGTCGGATTACCCCGGATGAAGAAAAACCAATCTCATTCGAGGGTAGTCCAATGGCTGTTTTCGCGTATCGCTGACGTGATCGTTCCCGAAGTATTCACCAACTATCAAGTCCAAAACACACTCGTCTCCACAGCTCTGTTTGAGTCAGGCGTTACCGTTGAGAATGGAGAGATGAAGTCCCAGCTTCAGGCCGGAGCGGAGTCGTTCGCGGTTGCGTACTGGCTAGATCCTGCTGCGGGTGCTGAGGCAGATGTGACGAACGATGACCCAACCATCCTCAGCACTCCGCAGAAGATTGGCGCTGGCAAGCAGGTCGTTCGCAAGTCGTTTCTTCATGCCAGCTGGGGAGAGATGAGCCTTGCTTCCGAGTTGAGCGGTTCCGATGCCTTGGTGCGGATTCAGGATCGCGTTCAGGCATATTGGGATCAGCAGTTGCAGAAGCGTCTTATCGCAACGCTTCGCGGTGTTCTCTACTCGAACGTTGCGAACAACGCTTCGGATATGGTCGTTGATATCAGCGCGGCAAGTGGCGATGCTGCTTCCTTCAATGGAAGCGCAGTCGTAGACACAGCTCTTACGCTAGGTGATCGCCTTGGGGATGTGAAGGCTATTGCTATGCATTCTGCAATTTATGGGCAGGCGTTGAAGGCGAACGAGATTACCTTCTTCAAACTGTCTGAGAACTCGATTGAACTACCGACCTACAAAGGAATGGCTGTAATCATCGACGACTCTCTTTCGCCGGTTGCTGGGGTCTATACAACGATTCTGATGGGGCAGGGAGCACGTTGGTTTTGCCACTTCAGCGCCTCGCGTTGGCTATGGAACCGAGATTGAACGGATTCCCGCTGCTGGCAACGGCGGTGGTCAGACGGTGCTTCACAGCCGTATGAACGTTGCTCTTCATCCGCTCGGATTGTCCCTTGCAGGTACGTCGGTCGCTGGTGAATCGCCCACGATTGCCGAACTTGCTACAGCGGCAACCTGGACACGCTCTGTGGACGCAAGGCCGTTCCTCTCGGCTTCCTCATCAGCAAGTAAATAAGTTTCCCGCCGAGCTGACGGGGGCCATGGGAGGGATTGGGGTAAGCAGATCCAATCTCTCCCGTTTTTCATTGGAGTTGAAGCCATGCCGCCACCTAGGAAGAATCCGCCGAATAACGCAGCCGAGAACCATTCGCACCCTGGCAACTCGGGGGTTTCTCGCAGGTCGGAATCGCGTCACAAAATGGGTGTGAGTAAATCCCTTCGGGCAGTTGGTTCGAGCGTTTCGCCGCTGCTGGAAGACGCCTTGGAGCTTGGCAAGGATACGCAACGCCAGCGTCTTCACGAAATGCTGTACGACAAGGCTCTTGCGAAAGGTGACACCCTAGCCGCCCTGAGCATCCTCAACTCTCTGCATGGGTGGCGCGATCCGAAGAAGGGCAGCGTAGACGTAAATGTTGACGTGAAGGTTCAAAACGTCATGGTTGTGCATGATCACGGCTTCCGATGACGAGTGTGGGCGGCCAAGGTATCGGCTCAGCAACAAGCGCTAGTTCTGGACGCTGCTGCCGACGCTTCACGAGAGCTTAGGCTGACTGCTCCGAAAGCCGAACCAGAGGCTACACCCGAGAAGCTGCAGCGTTGGCGCTGCCCACCTGGTACCCAACCAAGGCACCCACAGCTAAACGAAGCGTTCCTGCAGAGCCTACTACAGCACCCACATGGAAACCGAACGGTTAGGAGGCAGGTTGCACGCCAAATAGACCAAAGGACGCGAGCTTAGAGCCTGCGTCCTTTATCTTTTGAGAACTAAAATCAGCGTATTCCTATCCCAAAGCTAGGCTTGGGTTTCTTCGTTGAGTGTGCGCTCGCCTCCTGGTGCAGCCCGATGAACCGCTGGCACTAGCGCGGCTTGGTGATCAGGATATTTTTGTACACCTTAGCTTGCGTTGATTCGCCCCGTCAACAACCAGGTCAACGCCTTCTGTTCAAACGGACAGGTACTCCGTCCTTAGTAGTCACGGACTTTCCGTCTGTTGTTTGCAGAGCCAACTTGCCCTCGATCAACTCAACTTTGTAGCTCTTCGAGAACTGACGATGAAAAAATCGGGGTCAGCGGAGATGGTGGAGGCCATTGCTTGCAGTGGAGCGGCAACCGTCAGTTCATGAATCGTCGTCAATGACTCCGACAACTTGCCCTGAAGCTCTGCAATCTGCGATTCGAGTTCGGTAATTTTCGTTTTGCGCGTTTGGCTCTTATTGATGAGTTCGCCATTCACGCGACGAAGCGTTTCAAGTTCGGTTGCTTCTGGTGTCGGTTTGGTTTCGATGGGAGTAGGTTCGCTCATCTGTTTTGATCTTTCATAGCTTTGAAATAGGCTTCACCTTCGCGTTTCAAATTTTGCAGGGTCGTTTCCTAGTACAGAGCAATCTTTTTCTTTGTCGCCTTTCATGCCGAAAGCGAGCGGGCCTCTAGGCTGGTGTGCTATTGGAAGGATGTCAACATCTGCTTGGCCATCACGAATAGCCGCCAAGGTCTCCCAATTCTCCTGTATCCGACCACTGTGCAAGAATCCCTTCGGTGCATAGTAATCCGAATGCCTCAGAATTCGCAGGAGCTTGCTCTCACCATCGCTGACGAGCCATGGCGCCATGCGAACCAAAGTCAGAAATCTATTTGCCTCTGTTCCGCTGTAAAGAGTTTCTGCTAGTTCAGCAAGCGTCTTTGCCGGTATCTTCTTCATCAGGTTCCGCTTCGGTGATCGTGATGGTAGCGAAACTTTTTTTCGAGCAGGCTTTCAACGTAATGAGATAGAATAGCGTTTTGCCATCGGCCTGAGCTGTGATTCCTGCTATATAGCGCAGCTTCGGGCCAATTTACATTGACCACAACTGCCGTTTTTCATCGCTCCGAATTGCGTAATTCTGTTCTGCGCTCATTTCGATAAGACCTCATACCTGAACAATATCTAAGATTGACCAATAGTGTTAATTGGCATATACGAATTAAAGAGGGCAACATGGAAATGAAATTCTGCAGCATCCCGCAAGCGCTCGGACGGGTTCAATATTGGCCGCTCTTTTCTTTACGACCGCCTAGCGGATGGTTCAATTCGTTCGGTCAAAGCTGGCAGACGGCGGCTCGTTGACGTGGCTTCGCTCGACGCCTGGGCAACAGCGCTCCCCGAATCGCAGCTCAAGCAAGCAGATAAGGGAAATTGACTATGGGGCTTCCTGGCGATCCTCGCAAATTTCATCAGTCGATTGAAGCGGTGTCTCAAATGCTTTGCCCTGGCGCACTGTGCCTTCACCTGTCACGCATCGACGGCAAGGCTAATCATCCGCACAAGTCAATCTACGAAGCAGATCGAACGTATTTCCGGGTTACAACGTGACACGTGTTCATTCGTGAAGCGTATTGCGGTGAGTTCGATTACACGCCGTCAAGCAGCATCAACGCTGTTACGCATCCCGCCCTCAACCTTCTTAAGGTTCCACTGCCTAACGAAATCTTGAAAAGTGTATGGGAGCACGTTCCTAAGCTTTGGGTGCTGGTAACAGATCATGGTGAGGGCGTCCATCACGTCTCGACTATCTATCGTGGCGATGCTCTGTGGCCAGTTGTCGAACGCGAAGGGATTCAGACTGCGCAGTTCGACTCGTCCGAAGGATTATCCCAAGCTCTCGAAGAGGTTCAGAAACGAGAAGGGTTTGACGACGTAGCCTTGAAACGGTTCGTAGCAGAGTATTGGGACGCGGCTGTTTTGGATGCTGCCATCGGTTCGATGAAAGGCATGGCGATCCATTGATTTCGAGTTCGATCAACACCAGCAACAAAGATGTAGCGTTGGCGCTGGCGAGTCTCGGTCTCCACACCTTCCCATGTGGATCAGATAAGAAACCGAGAGTCGCACTCGGGAGCAAGCCGCTAGCGCGAGTCTCTCTGATATTGCGGTGAAGTGGGACGCTTCGCCAGAATTGCTCCTCGGTTTGCCGGTGGGCGCGCATGGCTTGGTCGTGATCGATGCAGACAGAAAGGCCGGTGGTCCTGATGGCGTAGATGCTTTCACCGCTCTATGCGCAGAACATGGGATCGATCCATCGTCTACGCTGGTCGTTGAAACGCCTTCAGGTGGATTCCACTTCTACTTTCGAACTGGATGTTGCCCTACGGCAACTCTTCCGCCTGGCTGCCTGATGGCATCGACGTGCGAGGCAAAGGGGGATACACCATCGCGCCCGGCGCGACAACCCTGACGGCCGGGGCTACCGGATAGTGCAAGGTTCCTGGGACGCAATACAGCTTCTTCCCGATGCGCTAGCGGCCTTCCTGCGGGAGAAGCAGGCCGTAACCCTTCCTGCGCTCACTGATGGCTCTGCCGCGCTCTCGGTGGGCGACAGAGAGCGCGAATACGTACAAGCAGCTCTTGCGGATGAAGTGGCGAAGCTCGCGGCTGTGAGCGAAGGAACAGGACGCAACGCAGCCTGAATAATGCGGCTTTTGCGATTGAAATGATGGCCAGATGGATCGACCGAAAATAGCTAGGCTGACAGTTCGCTGAGCGCATCCACGGCCAACGGGGTATGTTGCGAAGGATGGGCAGGCAGCAGTTGTGAACACCATCACGTCAGGTATCAGTCCGTATCGCCTGAAGCCACGAGCACTATTGAGTACAGCAGAGCTGAAGATTTTAGCGACATCATGCCGATGATCGAAACAGGCATTGCAGAGTACTAACGAAAAAGAACTCTAGCCACTCACCGTCAACGTTATCTAGAGGGCAGAAGACTGGTCACCATCTTGCAAGGATCAAACATCGTGGAAGAATCTATTGATTGGTTGTGGGAAGGATATCTTCCCAAAGGTAAATTGACTCTGTTTTATGGTGCTGGTGGCACTGGCAAATCGGACTATAGCTTTCTCCATCTAGCCGCCACCATCACCAATGGCGGCTTATGGCCAGATGGTTACACGGTTCAAAGAAGCTGGCAACGTACTTATATGGAGTTCGGAAGACGATCCAGCGGAAATTATTAAGCCTAGACTAATGGCCGTAGGTGCGAATGATCGGCGTTACGGAATGATTGCAGGAACGGTTGATGAAAATAACTTGGAGCTTCCATTTGATCCAGCAACCGACATTGAATCGTTACATGTGAAGCTGTAGCTAATATTGGTGGCGTCTCTTTTGCTCATCATCGATCCAATCGTTACAGCGATTACAGGTGACATGCATAAGGCGAATGATGTTCGACGTAGTTTGCAAACAATCGTGAACTTGCCGCTGAATGCAATTATGTCATTCCTTTAGAATCACAATAATTTGCTAAAGGAACAGCAGGAAAGAACTCTGCTGAGCGTGTCATAGGTTCGC
>NZ_JAPWKF010000010.1 GCF_028283685.1 Edaphobacter sp.
CAGATCGCCCGCCTCCACTTTGACGCCGTCTACGATGTCGCGCAGGTCTGGCTCAACGGCGTACGCCTCGGCACCCACGAGGGCGGCTACACTCCCTTTGAGTTCGACATCACCAGGCTCCTCAAGCCCGGCGCCAACCACCTCACCATCGACGTCGACAACACCCCCACCCTGACCTCCATCCCCGCGCTCGCCACCGGCGTTCCCTCCAACGACCATCCCGGCACCTACGGCACCGCCAACCGCATCACCATCGTCGGCTGGATGCCCTACGGCGGCATCGTACGCCCCACCAGCATCGTCATCACCGACGCCGTCTATCTCCGCAACATGAAGATCGACGCCAAACCCGATCTCAAGACCGGCACCGCCACCATCCAGCTCCACGCCTGGCTGCACAACGGCGGAGACAAGCCCGCCACCACCGCACTGCAGGGCGAGATCGCCACGCTTCCCGTCCACCTCAAACCCACACGCATCGCCGCCAACGCCGACGCCGAGGTCACCTGGACCGGCACCCTGCCCAACGCACATCTCTGGAGCACGCGCGATCCGTTCCTCTACACCGCAAAGCTCGCCGTCCCCAACGATGAGCTCACCGCCAGCGTCGGCGTCCGCGACATTCGCGTCGAAGGCACAGAGCTCAAGCTCAACGGCCACACCGTCCACCTCTACGGCGCCAACCGCGTCGGCGAAGACGCCAAAGAGGGCCTGCGTGAATCCGACGCCATCATCGAGCGCGACCTCTCCGACATGCTCGCCGACAACATGCGCATGATGCGCATCGCCCACTACCCGCAGCCGCAGAACCTGCTCGACTTCGCCGACAAGCACGGCATGCTCCTCATCCCCGAGGCCGGCAACTGGAACTTCAGCGCCTGGCAGATGGCCGATCCCGGCCTCCGCGCCACCTTCCAGAAGCAGATGAAAGAGATGATGGAGCAGGACTGGAACCATCCCTCCGTCATCGCATGGAGCGTCGGCAACGAGTACGAGTCCTACACCAAGGAAGGCCGCGACTGGACCCGCGACATGCGCGCCTACACGCTCTCGCTCGATCCCACCCGCCTCATCACCTTCGCCTCGCGCTATACCTCCGACCCCGCCGTCAAGACTGGAGCCGACGAGGCCAGCCAGTACTCCGATTTCGTCTCCATCAACGCCTACGGCGGCTACGCACAGCACTTCGACCGCGCCCACCAGCTCTGGCCCAACAAACCCATCTTCGTCACCGAGTTCGGCAAGATGGGCGAACCCGGCCTCCACGACCCCGAACGCATCAAGGACATCACCACCGCCGTCAACGCCATGAAGGAGCGCCCCTACATGATCGGCGGCTCTCTCTGGACCTGGGCCGACTACCGCTCGCTCATCAAGGGAACGCCCGCCAACGGCATCCGCTCCTGGGGCGTCGTCAACCTCGACCGCGAACACCGCGACAGCTGGACCGTAGTTCAGGAGCTCTTCAAGACCGAACTCCCGTAAAAGGTCGTCAGTTGCACGTTGTTAGATACAGGTTGCAGGTTGTCAGTGGAACACTGCCGCAAGACGCAAGCAGGTACATCAGGAAAACGACAGCCCACTCAACACGAGTGGGCTTTGTCGTTACCATCTCCCAAACTTTGTCATTCCGACCGGAGCACGCAGAGCGTAGTGGGGGAACCTGTTTCCTTGTAGTGGGGGGAACCTGTTTTACTTTTCGCTCACCACCAATTTGTCATTCCGAGAGAGCGCCTCGAACCGAGGAACCCCCGCATTTCGCCCGCAGCGCCACCACTCCAACAGGACGCCACAAACCGGGTGCTCCACCTTCGCAGCGAAGCGGCTGCGATGGGTTCGCAGATGCCGCCGAAACGCACATCAGCTAAGCAGCAGCCGCAATATCCCGCACCACCGACCGTCCCTGCCGGTACACCGGCCACAGCAGCGCAAGCGCAATCGGATGCAGCATCGCCATCAGGAAGAACACTGGCGTGTACCCTCCATGCGTCACCAGGTACCCCACGATCTCGCTCGACAGCATGCCGCCAAATCCGCTTCCCATCGCAATCAGCCCCGCCGCCTTGCCCACCTGGTTCTGCGGATACAGCTCAATCACCGTCGCCGTCAGCGTCACCAGCCACGCCATGTGTGCCAGCGCAATAATCGAAGCAATCGCCACTGAGGCCGCATAGCTTGGCACCAGCGCAGCCAGAGGACTCAACGGCACCAGCACAGCCGCCGCCAGCATCGTCCAGCGATACGCCACCCCAACCGACATCCCCCCGCGAATCAGCCTGCGCGACAACAATCCGCCCGCAATCGTCCCCAGCCCCGCTCCCAGATAGACCACCCAGCCGATCTTCGCCAGCTGCGTCATCGGCAGATGCCTCGCGCTGCTGAGATACTTCGGAAACCAGAACAAAAAGAAGTACCACACCGGATCGGTGAGACTGCGCGCCACCAGCAGCTTCCACGTCGACGACCGCAGCAGCACCTCGCGCGTATTCGACGTCGCAGACATTCCCGCAGACTTTTCCTCGCTTTTATCCTTGCGATAGCACCACAGCCACAGCGGAATCCACAGCAGCCCCACCACGCCATCCAGCAGAAAGATCGAGCGCCACGGCAGATGCGTCGTCACCATGACGATCACCGGCAGCGCAATGATCGCTCCCACCGTCGCGCCCATCGTGTAGATGCCGCACGCCAGTCCGCGCTGCTTCTCGTCGAAGCTCTCGCCCACAGCCTTCGGAGCCGCAACCCACAAGCCCGGCTCGCCCAGCCCCAGGCAGAACCGTGCCAGCGCCAGCATCCACACCGACGACGCAAACGTCGTCGCCGCCTCCGCCAGCGACCACCACCCCACAAACAGCGCCATCGAGCGCCGCGTTCCCAGCCAGTCCGAGACAAACCCCGAGATGCCGTACGCCACCGCCGACGCGAACAGAAACACGCTGACGATGTGCGCATAACCCTCATCGCCCAGCCCCAGCTCCGCCTGAACCCTGGGCGCAACCACCGAGAGGCTCTGCCGGTCGAAGTAATTAATCAGCGCGACGACAAACAGCAGCGCAATAATCACCCACTGCTGTCTGGAGAACCTTCCCTCGCACTCGTTCATCTCGCCCCTTAGTAACAGCGCACTTCAAAGATCGCCGGCAGCGCCGAACCGTGCCCAAGCACCACGACAGAGAGCTCGCTCGTCTCCACCGGCTTCTCCAGCCTCAGGCTCCATCGCGTCTGATGGTTCTCCACCACGTGCGCCACGCTTCCCTTCGCTCCGGCACAGACCTCGAACTCCGTCACGCATCCCGGCATCACCCGCTCCGGATGCCCCATCAACACCGACTCCATCGGATGATCGAAGTCCGTATCGAAGCTGATCTCTATCTCGCTCACTCGCTGCGGCACGGCCCACTCTAACCGAAGCACCGGCCGCTTGTCTTCCCGCGCCGGAACCCACGCATTCACCCCGCGCCACGGCCGTGCCACACCGTTGACGACGTTCGCCGCACCAAACATCCTGAGCGCAGGCTCCATCCTCGCTGCAACGTTTCGCGCCATAGGCCTGCGATCCGGCAGCCAGTACGCAAACGTATCGATCCCCGAGCCCTCCGGCGGCGTCTGCACCAGGCTCTTCGCCACCGCCTTGTTCATCTTCTGCGCCAGCGTCAGCACGCCCGCAATCTGCTCATCGCTCAACGCAATCTCAACGCCCGCAACAGGCTCCAGCATGTAGAAGAGGTGCTCCGGCTTATCCAGCACAGCATCGAAGTCCAGCCTCGCCATCTGCTCACCCGCAGCCAGCAAAAACTCCGTCTCGCCCAGCTTCTTATCCGGCGTCGTATTGCCTTCGTGCTCCGCCCCCCACAGCGACGCCTTCACCATAACCGCTACCTGCGCGCGCAGCGACACCGTCACCGCAGGCACATGCCCTTCGCCCACTGGCAGCAACAAGGACATCGGCTTATCCAGCAGCGTCCACTCACCCGAAGCCTTCAGCTCCGCCAGCTCCAGCTCACTCGATGCCGTCACCTTCGCCGCACGAGCCTTGTCAGCAGCATCATCGGCATACACGCCCGGGATATGCTGACCCGCGCGCAGCAGTTGTTGCTGCAGCTCATGCAGCTTCTCCGGCACAATCAGGTCACGCGGCCTCAGACCATCGCGATGGCACAACACCGCAGCCATGCCCACCGCCTGCCCATTGTGCGCACACGTCGCCATCACCCGCGTCGAGCCGAACGCAATATGCGAGGCCGAAATCAAACGTCCCGTCAGAAACAGGTTTGGCACATTGCGGCTGTACATCGTGCGATACGGAATCTGGTACACGCCCTTCGAATGCCACTGCGTGCATCCCGACTGCGCGCTGTACACACCGTCCGAAGGATGCAGGTCGATCGCCCATCCCCCAAAACTCACCGCATCCGCATGCGTCCTCTGCTCGACCACATCCTGCTGCGTCAGCATCAGGTCGCCCTCGAAGCGCCTGCTCTCGCGCTTGCCCGGAATCGTCCCCATCCACTCCAGCGTCAGCGTCTCGGCCTCAGGAAACTCCCCCGAGTTCTTGATGTAGTTCCACACGCCATACGCGACCTTCCACAACTCCCACTTGATCTCTTCGGTCTCATACACCGTATCGCGCTCGCCGCCATACTCCAGCCACCACAGTCTGCAACCCGAGTCCGTCACTCGCAGCTCACGAAACCGCGGGATCTCCTCGATGTCTTTCAACGCGAACGCAGGAGGCACATACGTCACCGGCCGTCCCGTATCGCGCGAATAGAAATACAGCGAGTGGCCCAGCAGCGTATGCTGCTCCGTCTCCGGAGCCAGCAGCTCACCGAACTCCTCCCTCGCCTCCGCGCCCATGCGAAACGCCGCGCCCGAAAGAAATCCCAGCAACCCATCGCCCGTCGCATCGACAAACAACGGAGCCTTCAGCAAATAGCGCATCTGGTTCTGACTGCAGTAGGCCAGCGCGCCTACGATCGCACCATCCTCACCCGTCTCCACCTCGTCCACCGCCGTATTCAGCAGCAGACGAATTCCCTCCTCGCGCCGCACAAACTCCAGCACAATCGAGTCGAGGATGATCGCATTGCCCTCCGGATTGCGCCACGTGTTCTCGACCAGCAGCTCATCGATCACGCCGCCTTCGCGCGCCCAGCGATTGTTGTTGCCCATGTGCGAGGTCGCACCCAGTATCCACAGCCGCACCTCGCTCGACGCATTGCCGCCGAGCACCGGACGATCCTGCGCCAGCACAACCCGCAGCCCCTGCCTCGCCGCCGTAATCGCGCAGCACACTCCCGAGAGTCCGCCTCCCGCAACCACCAGGTCCGCCTCGATCCGCTCCTGTCGAAGCTCGCGAACAATAGTTCGGCTACCACCCTCTTCGGTCCCGTTATCTCTCATCGCGCAGTGGCCCTCGCCTCTCCGTCCAGCCACCATCATCTTCCATGCCTTCGCAGCAAAACATCGGCGGATCGCTTTCGTGGAATGAATACTTGCCAACCGAACAAGCGAAAGAGTACATGTTAACCGCTAAACTTGTCCAGAAATTGATGATCGCTACAAACATCGCTCTCGGACGCCGCGACGAAAGGATATTTCACTCTTGAACATCTCGACCAGGTTCACCGGCCTCTTCTCTGCTCTCCTTCTCTCCAGCAGCGTCGCCCTCAGCGCCGCCGCGCAGGACCTCAGCCTCCGCGCCTCGGACATTCAGTTCCATGCGCAGGACTCCGCCTTTCGCTACGGCTTCACCGTCGACGACAAGCCCGCCGTCTCCGCTGACGCAGCCGCCGGCATCCTCATCGGCGGCAAGCCCATCACGCTCACCGGCACACCGCACTGCGCCGCGTCCCCCTGCACGCTCAACGCAACCGCGGCCGATGGCACGCCGCTTCACATCGTCATCACACTGGCTGCTCATCATGCGACGCTGACGCTCTCCTCGGCAAAGGTCCTCGGCGACGTCCGCTTCTCCACCGCGGGCGCCGCGCCCGCCTACGGCCTCTCCGATCATGCCGTCGAACAGGCTCACCTCTCCACCCTCGCCAACAAGCAGTTCAACACCGACGTCACCGGCTTCGCCGACGACGCCTTCCTCTCCGGCCAGGGCGGCACACGCCTCGTCAGCAACTTCATCATCTATCCCCAACAACGCTTCGCCGTGCTGCTCATCGACCCGCACCGCAAGATCGTCCACACCAGCGCGCAGCAGATTCAGCAGGGCGTACAGAATCTCAACGGAAGCGTCACCATTCACTACTTCTTCGGTGACCCGCACGAGATCTACAAGCAGTATCTCGACGCGCGCAACTCCGCAGGCTACAAAGTTCTGATGCCCAAGTACGAGGCCTTCGGCGTCGGCTGGGAGGCCTTCGGCGCCCTCGGCTGGGAGACCAACCAGAAGACCGACACCGACTCCATCGACCGCTACCTCAAGCTCGGCTATCCCCTCAAGTGGATCGTCATTGGCTCCGGCTTCTGGCCCGACAAGCCCGACTCCATGCATGCCACCACCAGCTTCGGCCTCTGGGATCACGACAAGTATCCCGATCCGAAGGGCATGATCGCGCACTTCAAGAGCGAAGATCTCACCGTCATGCTCGGCCTTCGCATCGCCTTCATCACCGACGGCCCCTACTCCGCCGCAGGCCTCGCCCACGGCTATTTCCTCAAGGACAACGACGGCAAGCCGCTGGTCTACAAGATCGGCTTTCCTCATTCGCCCATCTACCTGCTCGACGCACACAACCCGGCCGCTCTCAGCTGGTATATGTCGCTCGTCAAAAAGTGGCAGGACTACGGCGTCTCCGGCTGGAAAGAAGATCTCTACGGCTACGGCAAATACGATCTGCGCGACGACAAGATTGATCCCACCAACGACCGACTGATGGCGCAGCATCAGCTCATCATCGAGCGCAACGGCTACCTCTCCTCCAACGGCGACCTGCACCGCATCAACGACTTCAACTACAACCAGAACCAGGATCGCGGGCCGGTCAACTCACTCGCCCTCGCCTACTCCGGTTTTCCGCTCGTCTACCCCGACATCGTCGGCGGCACCTTCGGCGAGAGCCGCTTCTCCACCGGCCGCACCGCAAAGATGGAGACCTACATGCAGCGCAACGCCATGTGGGCCGCCATGCACTCCAGCATGGGTATGGGAGAGCCGCCGTGGTCCTTCTCCGCATCCACTGCCGCCGTCATGCTCAAGGCAGCGAAGCTGCACGAGCGCATCGCGCCCTATCTCTTCTCCAACGCCCGCCGCTTCTTCAACGACGGCTACCCCTGGACCATGACGCCGCTCCCCATCGCCTTCCCCGACGACGCCAGCGTCTACGGCCGCGAGAACGCCACCACCCGCGGCTACGAGTGGCTCATCGGCGACAGCATGCTCGCCACGCCGCTCTACGGCAACGACTACGACACCTCCAACGCACGCGACATCTATCTGCCCGCCGGCAACTGGATGGACTTCGACACCGGCAAGATCTACCCCGGCAAACAGACTCTCAAGTCTTTCGCTCTGCCCACCGACAAGACGCCTCTCTTCATCGGTGGCTCCGGCGTCACGCTTGAACAGCAGCAGGGCAAGCTCTACCTCTGCATCTATCCCGTGGCGACAACCTCCACCGCGAAGCTCACGCTGCCAGCAAGCGCGACGCCCATCACCGTCAACATCAGCAGCAAGGTCGGCGCAGCCTTGTCGTCTCTCATCGTGAAGACAAAGTCCGGCAAGACCGTCGCCACCACCACACTCGGCCACGCCATCGCCTTCCAACCCACCGCAGGCGAGACCTACAACGTCTCACAAAACGTGACCGGCAACTGATCCCAATCAGAGAATCAGCGGACTTGAGGCTGTATTATCCTCAAGTCCGCATCTCTCACAGGTCGCGGCCAGGGAGCGTCATGGTTCACAAGCCGGGCATCATCTACACCACCACCTCCGACGGCCTCGAACTCCCCGTCATCGATCTGACCCATCCGGCTTTCGCCATCCCCGACGACCCTGCCTCGCGCGCCGCGCTCACCGACCAGTACAACGTGGCCACCGTCAAAGACGCCAAGGGCCCCGTCTTCCTCCGCCGCATCTTCATGAAACTCGGCGCGCGCCGCTCCCAGCTTCTCCGCGCCCTCATCGAACCCTCCGGCTCCTTCCTCGGCGGCCTCACCACGTACATGATGAAGCTCGGCGCCGACAACCTGCCCGACGGCTACGACACACCACTCGACATACGCATCGCCGGATCGCCCCACGCCCGCTTCGTCCGCCTGCGTCTGCAGCACTGCGCCACCATGCTCGCCGACGGACTCGAACCGCTCCTCTCAGCCTCCCCCAGCGCCGTGCTGCACCTCATCAACATCGGCGGCGGCCCCGCAATGGACAGCATCAACTCCCTGCTCCTGCTCCACAAGCGTCAGCCGCAGCTGCTCAACCGCCCCATCCATATCCACGTCTGCGACCTCGACACCAAGGGACCGGCCTTCGCCTCCAGCGCCATCGCCGCACTCACCGCCCCCGGTGCACCCCTCGCCGGGCTCACCATGACCTTCGAACGCATCCCCTACAACTGGAACGAGACCGCCGCACTCGAATCGCTGCTCACATCCATCCAAACATCTCCCAACGGCACCAGCGCCATCATCGCCGCCTCCTCCGAGGGCGCACTCTTCGAGTACGGCACCGACGAGGCCATCGTCGCCAACCTCCGCGTTCTGCACGACCACGCAAAGTTCGTCGTCGGCTCCATCACGGCCAACCTTCCCCTGCGCCGTGAGCAGATTCGCGCCATGCACTTCGCCCTCTACCCCCGGGGCCTCGAAGGCTTCCTCCCCCTCGCCCAGCAGGCCGGCTACGCCATCGACCGCAGCGAGATCACCCCACTCAGCGACCACGTCCTCCTGCGCCCTCAATAACCCTCTTACAGCCTCGCCAAAAACGTGTCATCCCGACCGAAGGCGCGCAGCGCCGCAGCGGAGGGACCGCTTTTCGACCACCATCCCCCAACCCACCACAACCACCCCACCCGTAACTCACCAAAAACAAAGCCCCTTCCCCGGACCCCACACCGCCAATAGCGCAACTCCGTGCATCGCTGAGATACTGGTAACGTCTAATATTTGTCCCAGTCTCCAACCGGGAACCAGCATCATGGCCACAGCGATCACCAAACCCGCAGTCGCACCTCGGTCCCGAAAGTCTTCTTTCGAGAAGACCCTCGCCAGTGCGCGCTCCACCATGATGTTCTCGGAGATCGTCCGCCTCGCCGTCGACAGCTTCAAGACCAGCAAGGTGCGCTTCCTGCTCACCATGCTCGGCATGATCATCGGCTCGGCGTCTATCATCCTCGTCTACACCCTCGGCCTCACCGGCAAGGACTACGCCCTCAACCTCATCTCCTCCATCGGTCCCAACATGGTCGAGATGCAGTACAACGGCGGCAGCGTCATCGGGCCCGACAATACCTCCACCCCCGACTTCATGACCCGCGACGACATGCGGGCCGTCATGGACCAGGTTCCCGGCATCATCGCCTCCTCTCCCATGCTCGAAGAACACGACCGCGTCTCCATGGGAGGCGGCATCGTCAAGGATTCCATGATCCTCGGCGTCTCACCGCAGTACAAAGAGGTCCGTAACCTCACCGTACTCGCCGGCCGCTTCTTCGATGACCAGGACGCCCGATCCCACACCAAGGTCGCCGTCATCGTCGAACCCTTCGCGCGGGCTCTCTTCGGCAATGCCCGCGCCGCCATCGGCCACGCCATCAGCATCAAGGGAATCCCCTTCACCATCATCGGCGTCTTCAAGGAGAGCATCGAGACCTTCGGCATGTCCGAGGTCAGCGACCAGACCATCCTCGTGCCCTACGAGGTCGCGCGCTACTTCACCGGCAGCAACACCGTGAAGCAGATCTTCTTCACCATGAAGGATTCCTCCCTCGTCATCCCGGCCTCTGACGAGATCCTCAGAATCATCAAGAGCCGCCACCGGCCAACCTCGGTCTACACCGCCTTCAATCTCACCCAGGTCCTCAGCGTCATGGGCCGCATCGCCAGCATGCTCACCATCGTGCTCACACTGGCCGCTGCCATCACGCTGATCGTCTCCGGCGTCGGCATCATGAACTCCATGCTCGCCAACGTGCAGTCGCGCCTCAAGGAGATCGGCATCCGCAAGGCCCTCGGCGCCACCGGCCACGAGATCCGCCTCCAGTTCCTCACCGAAGCCGTCTTCCTCTCCCTCAGCGGAGGCCTCATCGGCACCATCATCGGCCTCGCCATCCCGCTCTCCGTCGGCCTGCTGACCCCCTTCTCGATCCCCGTCTCCGCCTGGTCCGCCGTCATCGCGCTCGGCACCTCGGTCCTCGTCGGCGTCCTCTTCGGAACCCTCCCGGCCAACCGCGCCGCCCGCCTCGACCCCGTCCAGACCCTCAAGTATGAGTAAGCACAAGCCCGCACAATCATCGCAATACTTTAGCTTTTAGCTCCTGGCTAAAAGCTAAAGTATTGCCCATGCGATTCCCTTTCGCACTGTCGTCCGCTTTCCGGCATTGTCATTCCGCAGCGGACGGGTCCCCGGCCAGCTTGCTGGTTGGGCTAGGCAGCGGAGGAATCCACCCAGCCATAACTTCCCCCTCCCCCTAAGCAAGCCAAACGACCAAGGCAAGCCATAACTATGTCATCCCGACCGAAGGCGCGCAGCGCCGCAGTGGAGGGACCTGCTTTTCGACCACCCTCGCCCGCAGCACCTCAGCCTTCCCCATCCGCCAGATCCGGCGAATTGTTCTTCGTACTCCCCACATCTTTCTTCACCTTGCGCGCCCGCATCTCCTCCGCCGGGTATGACCGCAGCAGATCCAACGGCGGCTCCGCACTCCCGCGATCCAGCCACCGCGCATAATCCTCAGGAGCGATGATCAGCGGCATCCTGTCATGCACCGTGGCCGTCAGCACATTCGGCTCCACCGTGATGATGGCAAAGCTCTGCAGCCACTCCCCCGTCGCCGGGTCCTTCCACGCATCCCACACGCCGCCAAACGCAAACAACTGGTCGCTCTTCAGCGAAAACCCATAAGGCTGCTTCGACGCCTTTCCCTTTGTCTTAGTCTCACCGGCCTCCTCGCCGTGAACCGCCTTCCACTCATAAAACCCATCGGCAGGAATCAGGCACCGCCGCCGCTCAAACGGCACGCGCCACATCGCCCGCTCCATCAGCGTCTCCGCCTTCGCATTGATCGTCGAGATGCCCTTGTACTCCGCCAGCGACTTCGCCGCATACGGCACCAGCCCCCAGCGCATCAGCACCAGCTCCGGCTCGCCCGTATCGCGTGCATTGCGGATCACCGGCTGAAACGTCGTCGGAGCCACGTTGAAGTCCCACGGCGGCAGCACAAAGTCCGCCGCCAGTCCCTTCAACCCAAACGCCTCCGCTATCGCCTTCTTATCTGACCGCCTGTAGTAACGCCCACACATCTCTCCGACTCTATCGCACGCCGCACCTATAAAATCCGCAGCCTGCTTTCACGCGATAATGGCCTCGAAGCGATTCGCCATCCCCACACGCAAGGAGCCCCTCGCCGATGCGTCCCACCGAGTGGATACAGCTTGGCATTGCCGCCTTCTTCGCCATCGCTGCCTGGGCCACCGTCCTCGGGCCACGCCCTCTACCTGTGCGCCGCCGCTGGATCGTCACCACACTCGCCGCCGTCGCCGCCATCGTGATCGCCGCCGCCCACGCCATCAAGCCGCACCTCGCCGCCGACAGCTACTCCGTCATGCTCGACATCCTCACCGCCTGCCTCTTCCTCGTGCCCTACTGGCAGACCGGCCAGTTCTTCCTCGGCCCCAACGAAAAGCTGCAATCCAGACTCCTCGCCATCGACCAGCGCCTGCTCCCCCGCGCCTCCACCACCTCCGGCACCTCCCGCAATCCCATCGGCCTTCTCCTCGAGATGGCCTATCTCTCCTGCTATCCGCTCGTGCCCGTCGGCCTCCTCGCCGTCTACGTCTTCGGCCTGCGCGACAAGGCCCCCGGCTTCTGGCTCGTCCTGATGCTGGCTACCTACTTCTGCTACGCCACCACGCCGCTGGTCCCGGCCTTCCCGCCGCGCTCACTCATCACGGCCCCAGCCGATGCAACCACCCCCGTCGGCAAGACCCGCCTCTTCAACCTCTTCATCCTCAAGCACGGCAGCATCCACGCTATCTCCTTCCCCAGCGCACACGTCGCCTCGGCCTTCGCCATCGCGTTCGTCTTCCTCCATTACGCTCCGCTGGTAGGACTCGCCTTCCTCATCGTCGCCATCATGATCTCGCTGGGAGCCGTCATCGGCCGCTACCACTTCGCGCTCGACGTCATCCTCGGAGCCATCACCGCCCTCGCCGTCTTCCTCGCCTGCCTGCACTGGCTCTGACGAAGTTCATCGCGCAGCATTCCAGACATCGCGAATCGCAGTTGTCACAAACTCCGGCTCGTCGAGCATGATGTCGTGTCCGCTCTTCTTCGCCGTGCGCAACTCGCCCTTAGACGAGCGGCTCGCAAGATCCAGCTGCATCTCATGCATGGTCGCCTCAAACTCCGCCGCATGCTTCGCCATGTTTCCCTCAAAATGAAACGGGATGCCGTGCTCCAGCACGATCAGCGGAATGTCATCGTGCCATACCAGCCGCTCTCCCGGCTCCGTGGGCAGACCCGCGCGCCGCGCGTTCTCCCTCACCTGCTCAGGAATCTGCACCGATGACGGATCGATCGCCTTAAAGCGCCACTCCTGCTCCTCATGCGCCGAATCCACCAGCACCATCCCCACCACCTCTGCGGGATGGTCCCGCGCATACCGCCTTACCTTGATTCCACCGGCCGAATGCCCCATCAGAATGTAAGGCGGCTTCACGCCAGCCGACAGCAACAAAAGGTGCAGCTCTTCGACTCCTTCGTCCAGCCCCACAGCATCCGGGTTGCTGACGCCGTCGACCTTGCTCTTCCCCAGCCCCTCGCGATCGTAGCTGCACACCTGGGTAAATCTCGCGACCTCAGGCTGCACCTTGCTCCAGTCCGTCGAATCCCTCCAGGCGCCCGCCTCAAGCACCACTGCGGCTCCATGGCGCACCCCTTCGCAGTGGATATAAAGATTGCGGCTGCCGGCTCGATACACTCCCGTCTGCGCACAAGCGGATAGCGCAGCAGTGGCAAACACGAACATCATCCAACGAAGGATCATGCGTTTCATCTCCGAAGTGGCGAAAGATCACGCATCCGGTAACGGCACCACTATAGATTGCCTCGCGCCATGCTTGTCTTGAGGTCACATCGAAATCATGAAACGTGATCATCCCGTTTAAACGAAAAACCCGCCACGAGGAAGAATCCTCGCAGCGGGTATATGTCTTACGTCGAGTAAGCTTACTCGGCCACAGCAGCAACAGCCGGAGCAGCTTCCACTTCGGGAGCATCGCTCTTGACCGTCACCTTCACGTGGCTGGTCACCTCGCGGTGCAGCTTCACGGGAACGTGGTACTCGCCCAGAGACTTCAGCGGCTCATCCAGCGAGATCTTGCGACGGTCGATGGTGAAGCCCTTCGCCTCCAGCTCGTGCGCGATGTCGCCCGACGTCACCGAACCGAACAGGTGATCGTTCTCGCCGACCTTACGCTCGAAGACCAGCTCGACCGCGTTCAGCGTCGTCGCCAGATCCTCAGCCGTGACCTTCTCCTTGGCCGACTTGCGAGCGGCCGAAGCCTTCATCTGCTCGATTACAGCCTTGTTGTTTGCCGTCGCCTCGATCGCGAGCTTCTGCGGCAGCAGGTAGTTGCGCCCGTAACCGTCAGCGACCTTAACCACATCGCCACGGTGTCCGAGCTTATTGACGTCTTCCTTCAGAATGACTTCCATGGAACTCTCCAATCCGTTCATGCCGCTCGCCATGCAAGCAGCGCAATAAATTTAGTAGCGCGTCGCAAAGGCAAGCAGGGCGATGTTGCGCGACTGCTTGATCGCCAGCGAAAGGCGGCGCTGGTGGCGCGTGCAAACACCCGTCAGGCGGCGCGGAACGATCTTGCCGCGCTCAGCCACAAAGCCCTGCAGCAGGCGAACGTCGCGGTAGGAGATCGCATCGATCTTCTCCGTGCAGAACTTGCAGACCTTCTTGCGGCGGAAGAACTTGCGGCCGCCGGGGCCGCCAGGGCCGCCGGGGCGCGGACCGCGTGGGCCGCCAGGGCCTGCGGGACGGGGGGATGAAGGAGCTGCGGCCTGCTGCGGCTGCTGCTCGGTAGATTGTGTGCTGGTGGTGGTCTCGTCAGCCATCGTAATGTCCTCTTTCCTTCGTTGGTGCCGTCATCCGCTCCAGACACGCCGTGGAGTCTCTGGACATGCTCCGTATCAACGGAAGCACGGAAGCGGATCAGGCTATGGGTACTGCATCATGCGGTGGCGTCTCCGACGTCCGCCGCAGAATCTTCAGAACGGTCTGGCCTTAGACCGCCGCGGGCTCAGCCGCGGGAGTCGCCGGTGCAGCGGGAACCACGGGAACAACCGGAGCCGCGGAAACCTCGGAAGCCTCGACCGCAGGCAGCGCACTGCGCTTCACCTTCGAGTCACGAAGCTTCTTGACCTTCGCCAGGCGCTTCTCTTCCTCGTCGATGCGCACGGTGATGAACTTGATCACCTGCTCCGTCACGCGAAGACGGCGCTCGATCTCGCTCACCAGCGAGCCCTCGGCCAGGATCGTCATCAGCACGTAGAAGCCGTCGTTGAACTTGCGAACCGTGTAAGCCAGACGACGACGACCCATCTTCTCGGTCGACTTCACCTCACCGCCACCATCGGTCACGTTCTTCTCGAAGCCTTCGATCAGCTTGTCGAGGTCTGCCTCTTCCGCGTCCGGACGGACGATGTACATCACTTCATAACTACGGCTCATATTCTTCACTTCTTTCTGCGAAGTTCCACTTCGCACCGCCAGGGCTTGCCTTCTCCGGGTCGGTATGGAATCTACTGCGTTATGCGTCTACTACCGTGAACTCTGCTCTACTGCCTTACTTCCCTTCAGCCGAACCGTCTTCCGGCTCCGGCCTCCGGTTGAACTCATTCATCGCAGCGCCGACACCCTTCGTCAGCACCACCTCGACCGCAACCTTCACCCGGTCGAGTACCTCATCCAGCACCGCAAGCTCCAGCTTGCGGAACGGCGTCAGCAGATAATCCCTGCCTCCCGCCTTAATCTCTCTGCCATCCGCCAGCGCCGGCTTGCCGACCCCGATACGGACGCGCATCCAGTCCGGCGTTCCCAGCACCCCGGAGATCGACTTCACCCCGTTGTGCCCGTTCGCCGAACCACGTTCCGCAATGCGAAACTGTCCCAGCGGAAACGCCAGCTCGTCGTACAGAACGATCACGTCCCGCTTCACGTCCTCGAGGCCCAGCTCCTGAATCAGCGCAGCTACCGAAAGCCCGCTCAGATTCATGAACGTCTCCGGCTTAGCCAGCAGAACTTCTTCGCCTGCCACCCTCGCCTTCGCCGTCAGCGCCCTGCCCCGCCGGTTGTTCACCACCACGCCGCAGTCATCCGCGATGCGATCGATGGCAAGAAACCCGGCGTTATGCGGTGTGAACTGATATTCGACCCCAGGATTCCCAAGTCCGACGATCAGCTTCACGCGAGCAATTCCTTCCCTACAAGCAAGCGGCAGCCCCAACACCTGTCAGGACTGCCAGCCAGTTACTTCTTCTTCGCGTCCGCAGCGGGTGCAGCCGGAGCATCCGTCTTACCCTTCTTGGCGACCTCAGGCTCCGTCACAGCGGCCACTTCAGCAGCTGCCTCTTCCTTGATGATCGTGACGTGCGCAACCGTAGCCGTCTCCTCGCCGATGAACTTGATCGAACCGGAGTGCGGCAGATCGGAGATGTGGATCACGCCATGCAGCTCCAGGCCCGAAACATCGAGATCGATGTGGCTCGGAATGTCGCCGGGAAGGCACTCGATCTCGACCTCACGCATAACGTGCTCGAGGATTCCACCCTGCGTCTTCACGCCAACCGGGATACCCGTCAGCTGAACCGGAACCGATACGCGCATCGTCTTGTCCATCGCAATGCGCTTCAGGTCGATGTGCAGCAGCTTGCCCTTGATGGGCTCGTTCTGCCAGTCGACGATCATGGCCTTCGTCACACCCGCACCCTCGACCGTCAGGTCGAAGATGGTGTTGTGGCCCGACTCCGAGTGCAGGATCTTGATGATCGCCTTCGGATCGACCGTCACCGCAACTGCGTCCTTGCCTGCGCCGTAAACGACCGCGGGAATCTTGCCGGCCACACGAACGCGGCGTGCCGCATTCTTATTGAACTTGCCCTCACGGGGAGTTGCGACTACTGCTGTATCGATTGCCATCTCACTTCATCCTTTCGGGCACGAGACTTCTGGCTCGCTCCCTTTGCGGCTGTGCCGCTTGATTTGTGCTTCTACATCGCTCCCAAAACCGCGGGAGAAAAACTAGTTGAAGAGAGTGCTGACACTCGTCTCCATGTGGATACTCTCAATCGCGCGGCCCAGAAGCCCGGCTACCGAAAGCACCTTGATCTTCTCCACCTTCTGCGCCTCTTCCCGCAGAGGGATGGTGTTCGTCACGACCACTTCCTTCAACCGCGACTCGCGGATGCGATCGATCGCCGGGCCCGAGAGCACGGCATGCGACGCACACGCATAAACCTCTTTCGCGCCCTCATCCAGCAGCGCATCCGCCGTCTTCACCAGCGTTCCCGCCGTGTCGATAATGTCGTCGAGGATCAAACACGTCCGGCCCTTCACATCGCCGATGACGTTCATCACCTCAGTGACATTCATGTCCGTGCGACGCTTATCCACGATCGCCAGCGGAACATCCAGCTTCTTGGCGAAGAATCTCGCCCTCTCCACACCGCCGGCATCCGGTGACACCACCGTCAGGTCCGGCAGGTTCATATCCCGGAAGTGGCTCACGAGCACCGGGCTCGCAAACAGGTGATCCACCGGAATATTGAAAAACCCTTGAATCTGCGCCGCATGCAGATCCACCAGCAACGCGCGGTTCGCACCGGCAGTCGTCAGCAGATCGGCAACCAGCTTCGACGTAATCGCCACACGCGGCCGGTCCTTGCGGTCCTGCCTCGCATAGCCGTAGTACGGAATCACCACCGTAATACGCCCGGCCGATGCGCGCTTCAGCGCGTCGATCATGATCAGCAGCTCAACCAGGTGCTGATCCACCGGGAAACACGTCGGCTGCACGAGAAAGACGTCCGTACCGCGAACGTTCTCGAGCAGCTGAAAGTGAACCTCTCCATCGGAGAAACGCTGCAAACGGCTCTCGCCCAGCGGGACTCCGATGAATCTGCAGACCTCCTCGGCCAACGCACGGTTGGAGGACCCGCAGAAGATCTTCATGCGCTTATTCTCGTTCTGCTTCGAAGCGCGCTTTTTCTCCGAAGACTTTGGCTGTCCGTTGCTTTGAGCGGAGAGCGTAGCGCCAGGTTGGGAGCCGTTTTCTGCTTCCTCAACCTGACCCTGAATAGGGGAAAGAACTGCAGTCGTGTCTTGTTCGGTCACGTCGTGAAACCTCCAGGCTGGTTGACCTTGAATAGTTCCTGCTGCGTTTGTCTTACCGAGGCCTTGTTGCGACCCCGTACTGCTCAAAAATCCTTGTTGCGAATCCCTGAAACCAATTCCTAAGACCGTTCTTCTAAAACTGCTCTGTCTCCCATCAACGGCCGCATCTTGTTTTGTTTCCGCCGGCCGCGGGAGTTCGAATTCAATTTACTTCTCGCGGCGCCATGCACCGCAAAAACCCTAACCTTCAACTCTTCGCTGGCGAACGACTTTGTGGTTGGGCGACCAGGATTCGAACCTGGACTGAGTGCGTCAAAGGCACTTGACCTACCGTTAGTCGATCGCCCAGTAAGCGGCCGGTAATCCGTTATGTAACCGGCCGGGTCACTCTGCGAACATTCTCGTCCAGTACTGGCTACGGGGCAAGGTCTTCGTAATCAGAACCTTGGTGCCCGCGTCGTTTCCAGCATCCAGGACGCGCTGTTGAGCCTTCGCCGCATCCGCCTCGGACCGGTAAAGTCCGAACAGAGCCGAACCCGAGCCTGAAAGCGCAGCATACAGCGCCTCGCCGGATTCACGGCCGGAGCTACCCACAAGTTGACGCTTGATTTCACGCAAGGAGGGATAAGCAGGAAAGACGACCTGTTCAAAGTCGTTTTCAACCCCGGTGCGGACAAGCGAGAGAAGGGTATTCTCCGCCAGATCACCCTCATGGCCGCCTTGAGCTTGCTCAAAGCCTCCCCGCTTGCTTACCTCGTTGTGAGGGTCGGGGCTCGAACCACGGATGATACCGGATGTGCCTGGCTCTGCATAAAGTGCAGCAAAAGCGAGACTCAACTCACTTAGTCTATCGAGTTCCTGGGATTCCGTCAATGCCTGACGCTCCATCCGAGCATCCCAGTCCCGAAACGCCTGCGGCGTCGACACCCCCACCTCCGGCACCGCGATCACGCAGAAAACAGGAGACATATCCGGCAACGGCACCACCTGCTCGCCGCGCCCAAGTCCCAGAACAGAACCACCCAGCAGAAAAAGCGGCACATCCGACCCCACCTCACCGGCCAGCTTCAGCCGCTCGCCGCCGGCCAGCGCCGTGCCCAGCTCCTTCTCCAGCCCAATCAGCGCCGCCGCCGCATTCGCGCTTCCCGCGCCCATCCCGCCCTGCACCGGCAGACGCTTCTCAATATGGATCGCCACCTCAGCCGCCAGCCCCATCCGCGCCAGCGCCCGCTCCACCATCTTCCAGCAGGTATTCCGGCTGTCCAGAGGCACACGTTCGTCGTTGCTGGTGATCGAAATCTCCGTCGCCTGCGACCGTACCGCCGAGACCGTCACCAGGTCATGCAGCTCCAGCGTCTGGTACAGGGTCGTCAGCCCGTGGAACCCATCCGGCCGATTCGGGCCGATCGCCAACCCCAGATTGATCTTCGAATACGAACGAACGACGGTTTGCATGAGACTTCCATTCTAAATTGTGGCAATATCTCTGCATTCAAAAACAGGCCCGGGCTCCTTCTCTCTGCAAATCTACTTTTCAGGAGATCCCTCATGGGAACCCTTTGCGATAGCTGCTCCGTAGCCGTCATTATTCCTGCCTATAACGGAGAGCTCTACCTCCGTGAATCCATCGAGAGCGTCCTCTCCCAGACACTGCCGCCCGCCGAGATCGTCGTCATCGACGATGGCTCAACCGATGCCAGCCTCCGCATAGCCCAGGCCTACGAACCCCGAATCCGGGTCATCTCCCGGCCCAACGGCGGTGTCAGCGCCGCACGCAACTTCGGCGCCTCCATCACCACCGCTCCCTGGCTCGCCTTCCTCGACCACGACGACTGCTGGGAGCCCGACTTTCTGGCCCATGCCACAGAAGTCCTCCTCGACACCCCGGACGCAGCCTTCCTCTACACCGACCGCCGCGTCCTGTATCACCACGCCGCGGGCATCACCCTCTCAGAGCCACAGTCCATGCCTTCGCCCCGGCAGCTCCCCCGGCACCTGCTGGACCGCTGTCCCTTCACGCCATGCTCCGCCCTGGTCCACCGGCAGGCCTTCCTCGCCGTCGGCGGATTCGACAGCCGCCACAATGGCGTGGAGGACTGGGACCTCTGGCTCCGCCTCAGCGCCCATGGCATACGCTTCGCCCACTGCCCCCAGCCGCTCGTCCGCTACCGCGTCCACCAGGCCAACGCCAGCCGCAACGCCCTGAAGATGCTCACCACCAGCTTCAGCGTCCTCGATCAGAACCTCCGGCCGCAGATGACCCTCACCCACCGCATCACCACCCTCAACCGCGTCAAAAGCCGCCTCCAGGGAGAGGCCGCCATCCTCATGCGCGAGAACAGAACCTCCGGCTGCTTCGCCATGATGATGCGCTCGATCCTTCGCCACCCCTTTCACGAGGCGCGGCGCTATCCCATCGCTCTTCACATGCTGCTGTCGATCCTGCTCATACGGTCTGCTGCGCTGCGCCACCCGCTCCGGCACAGCCACCACGCCAGCCGTATCTAATAGATGTGAAAGCTCACGCTGACGTTCATCTCCACCACCACCGGACGCCCGTTCTCCATCGCAGGCTTGAAGCGATACTGCTTCACCGCCTCCAGGGCCTTCTCGTCCAGCCCCATCCCCATGCCGCGAACCACGCGAACATGGGTCGGCCTGCCCTGCTCATCCACCCAAAGGTCAACCGTCACATCTCCTGAGGCCTTCGCCTTCCGCGCCTCCTCCGAGAACTCCGGCTCCACCCAGAACAGCACCTCCGGCTTACTCACCGAGCCGCCCACGTGCCTCAGTCCGCCCCCATTGCTGCCGCCCGAACCCTCCCCTGATCCCGCGCCATCACCCGCGCCCAGCCCCGTCCCACGCCCATTGCCCAGCGAGATCCCCGCAATCGCCGCCTGCGACAGCCCCACATTCGGCATCACGTTATCAGCCATCCTCACCTGCTGCATCTCGATCGTCGGCTCCATCGCGATCTTCGGCTGAATCAATGGTGGCTGCGACGGCGCCACAATCTGCTGCTCCACCATCTTCGGCAGATGCCCCTTGCTCACCGGCGTCTCACCGCGCTGCCCACCACCGCCGCCCGTGCGCTGCGAAGCTCTCGCCTCAATAGGCAGCACCGGCACCACCAGCTGTGCCGTCACCTCCCGTGGCGGCGTCACGTCCCGTATCTGCGCCCGCACCACGAAGCCGATCACCAGCACCGCCATCGCATGCACCGCCACCGCGTATGCCATCGAGGAATACCCATCGTCCACAGCCATCGGGTCGACCACCGGCACCGGCTCCGACTCCAACAGCAGCGGAGGCATCCTGCGCGCAGACAGCAGATCCCGCATCCCCCGCCACAACGAGCCAAACACTCCCTCGCTCGACAACCCTCCCGCAAACACCAGCACATCCGCCATCGGCGCGCTCCCCTGCTCCTGCACCGCTGCCAGCATCCTGAGTTCCAGCCCGTCGCCGGGAGCAACATTGGCGGCCTCGTGCAGCACTGCGTCCAACAGCCGGTCGAACTGCATATCGTCCGTCATCGCTGCACCTCCTTCATCGCCTCGAACCTCTTCTTCAACTCCGCCTTCGCCCGCATCACCCGCGTCCGCACCGTACCCTCCGGGATGCCCAGAATGACCGCCACCTCGCCCGAGGTCATCTCCTCGATCGCGCTCAGCACCAGCGGCCTCCGCAGATCCTCCGGCAGACGGTCGATCATCTCCCGCAGCAGCATCCGTTCATCCATGCCCGCCGCCAGCAGCTCCGGCGAGCCCTCCCGCGTCGCCAGCCCCATCGCATCCACATCCTCAAATGCCTTCGCCGCCATCGCCCGGTCCAGCGCCACCCGCCACACCGTCTTCGCCAGAAACGCGCGCTCATTCTCCATGCGCAGCCAACTCTCGCTGCGGTACAGCTTCAGCAGCGCCTCCTGCACCGAATCCTCCGCATCGTGCGTGTTGCGCAGCAGGCTGTACGCCACGCGAAACATCATGCGCGACTGACGCTCCACCAGCGCGGCAAACTCCGCATCGCGCCCCGCGGCACCGTCCTGCGCCATCAGCCTCTCGCCATCGCCGAACAGCACCGTGTCATGCAAGGCACTTCCTCCGCCACGCTCGTTGCCCCTGAAATCTGGACTGCTATCCCCTAAGACCGTGCCGCCCGCAAAACCGTTCACTTTTCTTTGCGCCATCGGCCCTTGACCGTCCCGACGCATCCCGCTGCCACCCGGCAGTAAGGCCGTCCTCTCGACAACACATGCAGCCTTCACGCTATGCTTGGGGCATCCCACCGAAACACCGGCCCCCGTTCGTCCGGCACAGGAGCAATCCCGCACGTGAACGTTCTTCGCCTTACTGCCTCCGTCGCCGCCCTCTCCCTCGCCGCCACGAACCTTCTCGCCCAGGCGCCGGACGAACAGCCCGCCCGCGCCCGTCACGCCATGGTCACCACCGTCGAGCACAACGCCACCGACGCCGGCCTCGAGATCCTAAAAAAAGGCGGTAACGCCGTCGATGCCGCCGTGGCCGTCCACTTCGCCCTCGCCGTCGTCTATCCCTTCGCCGGAAACCTCGGCGGCGGCGGCTTCATGCTCATCCGTGAGAAGAACGGCAAGGCCCACTTCCTCGACTACCGCGAGATGGCCCCCGGCGCCGCCTCGCGCGACATGTACCTCGACGCCGAAGGCAAGATCATCCCCGGAGCCTCCATCACCGGCTACAAATCCTCCGGCGTCCCCGGCTCCGTCGCCGGCATGGTCTACGCGCAGTCCCACTACGGCAAGCTCACCCTCGCCGAAGACATGGCCCCCGCCATCCGCCTCGCCACCGAAGGCTTCCCCCTCATGGCATCCGAGGCGAAGATGATCCAGGGCACCAAAAAGCTCTCGCAGTACCCCGCCTCCAGGGCCATCTACCATCGCAACGGCGACTTCTATAAACCCGATGAGGTCTTCAAACAGCCTGAGCTCGCCGCCACCCTCACCGCCATCTCCAAGGACCCCTCCACCTTCTACAAGGGAGCTATCGCACAGAAGATCGCGGCCTTCGAAAAAGCCAACGGCGGCATCATCACCGCGGACGACCTCGCCCACTACGTCGTCAAGGAACGTGAGCCCATCCACAGCCGTTACCGCGGCTACGACATCTACACCGCCCCGCCGCCATCCTCCGGCGGCATCGTGCTGGCGGAGATTCTGAACATCCTCGAAGGCTTCGACCTCACGAAGATAGGAACCGACCGCAGCGCCGCGCAGGTGCAGATCATCACCGAAGCCTTCCGCCGCGCCTACATGGACCGCTCCGACTACCTCGGCGACCCCGACTACAACGTCCTGCCGCTCAAAGAACTCGCCAATACGAAGTACGCCGCCGCATGGCGTGCCTCAATCGTTGCAGGCAAGCCAACACCCTCAAAGTCGCTCGTCCGCCCCGCAGGCTTCGTGCCTCCGCCACCGCCGCAGCACAAAGGCAAGGAGCCGACCGACACCACGCACTTTTCCATCGTCGATAAAGACGGCAACGCCGTCGCCAGCACCACCACCCTCAACGGCGGCTTCGGCAACGGCATCACCGTCGAAGGCCTCGGCTTCCTCATGAACAACGAGATGGACGACTTCACCTCCAAGGTCGGCGTGCCCAACATGTTCGGCCTCATCCAGTCCTCGGCCAACTCCATCGAGCCCGGCAAGCGGCCCCTCTCCGCCATGACCCCCACCATCATCACCACCCACGGCGGCTTCCTGCGCCGTAAGAAGCTGGCCTACGTCATGGGCTCGCCCGGCGGCTCCACCATCATCACCACCGTCGCCAACGACGTCATCAGCTCCATCGACAACCACCTCAACATCCAGGCCGTCGCCGACGCCCCACGCTTCCACCACCAGTACCTGCCCGACCGCCTCGACTTCGAGAAAGAAGTTCCCCCGCGATGTCGTCGAGCAGATGAAGGCCATGGGTTACGACACCAACCTCAACCAGATGGCCGACGACAAGAGCCCCGGCCTGTGGGGCGACAGCGAACTCATCGCCATCGACCCCAAAACCCACGAACTCCTCGGCGGACACGACAACCGCCGCGACTTCGGCAAAGCCGCCGGCTACTAGGCCTCTCAATCACCGCAACAGCGCGGGAGCACAGCAACCCCATGCTCCCGCGCCTCCACCTCGTTCCGCCCTCCTGCGTTGTCGTTCCATCCGCCCCATCCATCCTTGCGTTATCGTTCCATCCTTCTTCTTGTCACTCCCATTCCTGGCACAGCGGAGGAGTCTGCTCTTCTCCGCCCGGCGGGCCAGGCAATCCCCATGCTCCCCAACACTCACCCATCTGAAACACGTTTGCGTGCATACTGTTCTGCACGGCCCCAACACCATGCATGGAGGCTTCCCCAATGCAGAGCACTGATTCACGCCGCACGTTCCTGCGCAACACCGGCATTCTCATCGCCGGCGCCATCACGCCCGTCAAAGCCTTCGCTGCACCACGCGCCACCCCCGCGCCGTCACCCGATCAAGTCCTCAAGCTGATGCTCGAAGGCAATCAGCGCTTCGCCTCCGGCAAATCCACCCACCCCCGCCGCACGCCATCGGACTTCAAGCCCCTCGCCGCCGGGCAAAGCCCCATCGCCTGTATCGTCACCTGCTCCGACTCCCGCGTCACCCCCGAGATCCTCTTCGATCTCGGCATCGGCGAGCTCTTCGTCGTCCGCGTCGCCGGCAACTACGTCGACGGTGCAGGAGCCGCCGTCAAAGGCACCGTCGAGTACGCCATCGCAGAGTTGGGTGTATCTCTCGTCATGATCCTCGGCCACTCGCAGTGCGGAGCCGTCAAAGCCGCCATCGAGCACATCCACGACAACGACGCACTCCCCGGAGCCATCAACGACCTCGTCAACGCCATCAAGCCCGCCGTGCTCGCCTCCGAAGATCAGCCCGGCGACAAGCTCGAAAACGCCATCCGCGCCAACGTCAAACGCGGCGCCGACCGTCTCGACGACCTCGAACCCATCGTGGCCCCCGCCGTCAAAGCAGGCAAGCTCAAGATCGTCGGCGGCGTCTACGAACTGGCCACCGGCAAGGTCCAGATGCTGTAGCGAATGCCGGGTGCCCCATTCATGCGGCTTCATTGCATGAGTGGGCCATTCGAGCGAAGCTCGAACCGTTTCCACAAGAATTAGTGCGCGTCCAGCTCCATATGCTTCTGCGCCGGCGGCCGCTTCAGGAAGAACACCAGCGGAATCATCAGCAGCATAATGCCGCACAGCATCTTGAACTGATCCATATAGGCCTGCAACTGCGCCTGCTGCTGCAGCCTCTGGTAGAGCTGCGCCAGCGCCATGTAATGTACGTCCGCATGATTGCCCGCCACAGCCGACATCTGCGCCACCGCATCCTGCACCGGAGCATCCGACGCGCTCAGATGCTGGCCCAGCACCGTCTGAAACACCTGCGACCGCCGTTGCAGCATCGTGCTCACCAGCGCAATGCCGATACTGCCGCCCTCGTTTCGCACCAGTGCATACAGACCCGCTCCCTGCGAGCTCTCCGTCTTCGGAATAAACCGGAAGACGATCGTGCTCACCGGCACCGTGATCAGGCCCAGCCCCAGCACCTGCACAATGCGCGGAATGATGAAGTCCCTCTCCGCCACATCGAGATTCATCGAGCCCATCCACCAGCACGCGCTCGCAATAATCAACATGCCGCAGAAGACCATCTTGCGCGGATCGTACCCCTTCGTCAGCACATAGCCGACCAGCGGCACCTCCAGCATCGTGAACAGGCCAGCCGGTGACAGCGCAATACCCGCCGTCGTCGCGTCGTAGTTCATCATCTGCTGCATAAACGTCGGCAGCAGGTAGGTCGTCGCATACAGCACCATGTACAGACCCAGGATGATCAGGCAGCAGAACAGGAAGTTCCGCTCCTTCAACAGCCGCAGATTCACCACCGGGTTCTTCGTGTTCAGCTCCCAGAGGACCGCCGCCACCAGCGCGATCACCGAGATGCTGGCAAACAGCACGATAAACGGCGAGCCGAACCAGTCCAGCTCCTGCCCCTTATCCAGCACAATCTCCAGCGTCGCCAGGCCAATCGAGATAAAGCCCAGCCCGCCCCAGTCCACCGCAACCTTGCGAGCCTTCGCCTTCGCCTCCTTCATGTAAGGAGGGTCCTCCAGCACGATGCGCGTCAAAAACACGCACAGCATACCGACCGGAATATTGATATAGAAGATCCAGCGCCACGAGTAGTTATCCGTGATCCAGCCGCCCAGCGTCGGCCCCAGCACCGGAGCCACCAGGATCGCAATCGTATACAGTGCCATCGCCATGCCCCGCTTATTGCCAGGGAAGGTATCTGCCAGAATCGCCTGCACCGAAGGCTGCAATCCTCCGCCTGCAAGCCCCTGCAGTACGCGGAACAGGATCAGCATGGCCAGCGACGGAGCCAGTCCGCACGCCGCCGAAAACACCGTGAAGAAAAACACCGACAGCAGGTAAAAATTCTTTCGCCCCAGAATCGACGACAGCCATCCGCTGATCGGCAACACAATGGCATTTGCCACCAGGTAGCTCGTCAGAACCCACGCACCCTCGTCCTGCGAGGCCGACAGGCTGCCCGCGATATGCGGAAGCGCCACGTTCGCAATCGAGGTGTCCAGCACCTCCATAAACGTGCCGATCGTCACGACCAGCGCCACAATCCAGGGATTGAAGATCCTGGCCTGCGGAAGGTGCTCATTATCGAACTGGTCAGGAGCCGACTCAGCAAGAGACGCCTCCGCTTGGGAGAATTCGGATTCTTCGATAGGAACTGACATAATGACTCGACAGTATTACTAGATGACCCATCGGTCATTTCGTTGCAAGTTTATGATAAACCGCTGAGCCCATGCCTCGTTCCTCCGCCACCGCCAAGCAGAAGGTCGTCACCGAACTCCGTCGCGCCGAGATCCTCACCGCCGCGACCAAGGTCTTTGGAAACAAGGGCTTCGACGACACATTGATGGACGAGATCGCACGCGCGGCCGGCCTCGCCAAGGGCACCCTCTACCTCTACTTCAAGTCCAAGGACGACATCTACCAGGCCGTCGTCCGCCACGCCCTCGCCCAGGTCGACGCCCTCACCCAGCAGCACGTCGATGCCTCACCGACCTTCGCCGCCCGCTTCTCCGCCTTCATCCGCGTCCGCATCGCCTTCTGGCAGGATCACCACCTGCTCTACCGCGTCATCCTCAGCATGGGCCGAGCCCCGCAGTACCGCAAAAAAAGCATCGGCTGGCAACGCGAAGCCGTCAGCTATCTCGTTCGTGTCATGGAAGAAGGCGCAGCAGCACGCGAGATTCCGCCGCAGGACTTCCTCGCCGCCGCCTGGATGACCATGGACGCCATCCGTGGCGCCAACGAACGCCGCGTCTTCGCCGACTGCGACTCCAACACCGTCGAGCAGGATGTCGAAGCGTTGACCAGCCTTCTCCTTCAAGCCGTGCAACCCCGGCAATCCTGATCGACATACGATCCTGCTCTCACCAGGTCTGACTCCGGTCAAAACGGCCCCGCGCTACCACTCTGTATAGTTTCTTTAGATTGTTAACCAACGTACCAAGGAGAACCGGGTGAAGCCTTCCCTCGCCGCCGTCCTGGCCGTAGCCACTGTGCCATTTGCAGCACTTCACGCTGCCACAGCCCAGACCTCTTCCGCCTCTGCCCTCACCCTGATGCCCGTGCCCGCGCACCTCACCACCGGCGCCGGCGCCTTCTCCTGGACCCCCTCCGTCACCATCGGCGTCACCCACTTCCGTAACCAGCGGCTCGACGACGCCATCCAGCGCTCGCTGCTGCGCCTCGAGCGCGCCACCGGCGTCCCCCGCCAGCGCACCGTCACCACCACCGCCGCCTCCAGCCTCGTCATCGACGTCGACGGCCCCGGCGACGCCATCCAGTCCATCGACGAGGATGAGTCCTACACCCTCTCCGTCTCTGCCTCCGGCATCAAGCTCCACGCCGCCACCGTCGTCGGAGCCATGCGCGGCCTCACCACGCTCGAGCAGCTCGTCCAGGCCAGCGGCAACGGCTTCATCCTGCCCGCCGTCGACATCCAGGACACGCCCCGCTTCCGCTGGCGCGGCCTCATGATCGACACCGGCCGCCACTTCGAGCCCGTCGAGGTCATCAAGCGCAACCTCGACGCCATGGCCGCCGTTAAGCTCAACGTCTTCCACTGGCACCTCTCCGAAGACCAGGGCTTCCGCATCGAGAGCAAGATCTATCCCAAGCTCACCGGCATGGGCTCCGACGGACTCTTCTATACGCAGGAGCAGGCCAAGGAGATCGTCGCCTACGCCGCCGAGCGCGGCATCCGCGTCATCCCCGAGTTCGACATGCCCGGCCACACCAAGGCGTGGCTCGTCGGTTACCCCGAGCTCTCCAGCGACCCCGGCCCCTACTCCATCCGGCGTGAGTTCGGTGTCGACGACGACGCCATGGACCCCACCAAGGAGTCCACCTACAAGTTCATCGACGCCTTCCTCGGCGAGATGGCCACCATCTTCCCCGATCCCTACCTGCACCTCGGCGGCGACGAAACCCCCGGAACCCAGTGGAAGAAGAACGCCCACGTCACCGCCTACATGAAGGCGCACAACTTCAAGAACACCGAGGAGCTGCAGACCTACTTCTCGCAGCGCGTCCTCGAGCTGGCCAAGAAGCACGGCAAGCACCTCGTCGGTTGGGATGAGATCCTCACCCCCAACCTGCCCACCGACGCCATCATCCAGTCCTGGCGCGGCGTCAAGTCGCTCTCCGTCGCCGCCACCCGCGGCTATCAGGGCATCCTCTCCGCGCCCTACTACCTCGACGGCATGAAGTCCGCCGAAGACAACTACCTCGCCGATCCCATCCCCGCCGACACCACCCTCACCCCCGCGCAGCAGAAGTTCGTACTCGGTGGCGAGGTCTGCATGTGGGGTGAGCAGCTCAACGAGCTCTCCATCGACTCCCGCATCTGGCCCCGCGCCGCCGCTGTCGCCGAGCGCTTCTGGTCCTCCGCCGATCAACGCAACGTCGACGACATGTACCGCCGCCTCTCGGTCGAATCCCTCCGCATCGAGGCCGATGCCCACACCACCCACCTCACCCACGAAGGCGCCGCCCTCCGCGAGCTCGCCGGAACCGAAGACATCGATGCGCTCCGCACCTTCTCTTCCATCCTGCAGCCCGTCTCCTTCGGCGAGCGCTACCACTTCCAGCACACCTCGCAGATCACATCGCTCGATCTGCTGGTCGACGCTGTCCGCCCCGATCCGCCCTCGCGGCACAACTCCATCCTGCTCGTCGCAGATCTGCTGAAGTCCCCCAAGGGCAACAGCGCCGCACGCGCCCAGCTCACCCGCACCTTCCAGAGCTGGATCGATGCCGCTCCCATCGTCTCCGCGCAGATGGACCAGTCGCCCCTGCTCGCCCAGGCGCGGCCCCGCCTCACCGCCTTCGCCTCGCTTGGTCACATCGGACTCGACGCCCTCACCTACCTCAACGGCAAGAAGGCCCCCGCCGGATGGAAGCAGAAGGCGCTGGCCGATCTCGAAGCCGCACGCAAACCTGAGATGATGCTGCGCTTCACGGTCATCGACGCGCTGCACAACCTCGTCGACGCCGTTCAGTAACCATCACGCAGCAGCGCAGCATGACAAAGCAACAAAGAGCAGAGGCCGTGGCAATCGCCACGGCCTCTCTCTTTTGCCTCGAACCCTTCTCTCTCAAAGCCCCAGCTCACTCAGCCCCGGATGCTCGTCCGGCCTGCGCCCCGACGGCCAGTGAAACAGCCTGTCCGTCTCGCCGATCGCCAGATCGTTGATGCTCGCATGTCTCTGCCGCATCAGGCCATGCTCGTCGAACTCCCAGTTCTCGTTGCCGTAGCTCCGCCACCACTGGCCAGCAGCATCGTGGCACTCATACGCAAACCGCACCGCGATGCGATTCGAGCCGAAGGTCCAAAGCTCCTTGATCAGCCGATAGTCCAGCTCGCGCTCCCACTTGTCCCGCAGAAACCTGACAATCTCCTCGCGGCCGTTCACGAACACCGAACGGTTCCGCCACCGGCTGTCCACCGTGTACGCCAGCGACACCCGCTCCGGGTCGCGCGTATTCCACGCATCCTCGGCCATGCGAACCTTCCTGATCGCGCTCTCGCGAGTAAACGGCGGTGCAATCACTCCCTGTGTCATCGTCATGCTCCTTTAACTCTTCGCCAACAGCTAGGCGATCACCACGCACAGAACTGCTTCGCCAGCCCCGTCTCTACTTCTTCGACAGCGCTTCAGCGATCGCCTTCTCCGCCATCGGCGACATGATCGCATACCCCTTCGCCGTCGGATGCACTCCATCCTTCGCCAGGTCCGGATCGAGTCCGCCGTCCTTGTTCACCATCGTCGTGTAGTAGTCCAGGTACACCAGATCCTCGCGCGCGCACAGCAGCTTCAGCCGCATGTTCATCTCGCGGATCGTCCCCGCAGGCTTCACGCCCGGCCTCCAACTGTAGTGGTCTGCCGGAAGGACCGACGCAATGACCATCCTGATGTTGTTCGCCTTTGCAATCGCCGCCATCGACACGAAGTTGTCCTCAATCATCTCCGGCGACGAAGGCCCCGTGTTCCCCGCAATGTCGTTCGTGCCCGCCAGAATCACCACCACCGCCGGCTTCAGATGCACCACGTCCTGCTCAAACCGCACCAGCATCTGCGGCGTCGTCTGCCCGCTGATGCCGCGCCCGATATACCCCTTGCCGGGGAAAAACTCATCCGTATGCTGCGCCCACGCGTCCGTAATCGAGTCGCCATAAAACACCACGCGCCTCTCGCCCGCCGCAGGAGCCGCCAGCGCCGCATTCGCTGCGCGATAACGATCCAGTTGCGCCCAGTCATTCAGCTTCTTCTGCATCGCCTCAATCTGTGCCTGCGTAAGAGGTGCCGCTGGCGTCACAGACGTCTGTGACACCGCCGGAGTGGCTGGAGCCTGCGACGCCGAAGGTACAGATGGCGTCTGCGCCAATAGCCCCATGCTCCCACACACCATCCATCCCAACAAAGCCGTTCTGCTCCAGGCCATTCGCAATCTCCTCCACCACTACAAAATTTCTTCTGCCACCACAAAGGTTTCTTCTGCCATCACGCGACTCTTCAGCCCGCCGAAAGATTCTTCCACCGTTACAAATACACTGTCATCCCGACCGAAGCGAAGCGCAGTGGAGGGACCTGCTTCTCGACCGCAACCGCCAAACAGCCGCCGCCCACACAGCCACAAAATCTCCGCCCTGCACCAACACTGTCATCCCGACCGAAGCGAAGCGCAGTGGAGGGACCTGCTTTCCGACCCCGGCAGCTTTCACGGCCACTCAACCAGAACAGCCGCAAAATCACGCAAGCCAGCATAACAATCCGCGGCAGCATTCCACACCTCGCCAATGATGTACCCTTTGATTCACCATGCAGCCCGGTCTTTCGACGCACGTCTTCCTCTCGCAGCGCCTCCATCCCGGCCTGCTCGACGCCCTCAAAAACTCCGGTGCCCGCACCATCGAGCTATACGCCGCTCGCCATCACTTCGACTACACCGACCGCTCGCAGCTGCGCGAGATCGCCGCCTGGTTCCGCGATAACGGCATCAACGCCACCCTGCACCAGCCCATCCACACCCGCGAGCAGGCCGAGAACTGGTCCCGCCACGTCTCCGCCACCCTCAACCTCATCGCGCCCGAGAAGACCCACCGCATCGACGCCATGGACGAGGTCAAGCGAGCCCTCGAGTCCGCCGAGATCATCCCTATCTCCGCCGTCACCCTCCACCTCGGCCTCAAGGACGACGCCTGGGACACCCGCGCCATCGAGAACTCCCTCACCGCCATCGAGCACCTCAAGGCCTTCGCCCATCCGCTCGGCGTCAAGGTGCTGCTCGAGAACCTGCAGAACGAGGTCACCACACCCGAACACCTGCTCGAGATCATCCGAATCGGCCACTTCAACAACGTCGGCATCACCCTCGACGTTGGCCACGCTCACCTCGCCTACTCAGAGACACCGAACACCGGCATCGACCACGCCTTCGAGCTGCTGCGCCCACGCATCCACCAGCTCAACCTGCACGACAACCACGGCATGCGCGACGAACACCTCTGGCCCGGCTCCGGCGAGATCGACTTCGCCAACGTCTACAAACACTGCCGCACCCTCCCCGCCGACACCCCCGGCATCCTCGAGATCGCACACGACCTCAACGAGACCGCCGAAAGCCTTCGGGAGAAGACCGAACGCTTCACGGATTATGAGAAACGACTGGCGCAGAACCCGTAATTTTCATTAGCCCCGCATTCGCCACCTGCTCACCTTTTAGATTTTGCAGCCAGCCAGAACCGGGCTAAACCCCATCCACAAGCGGCATCTCAAACTGCCTGCCCGCAAAATGCAGGAAGTAGCTGCTCTTCAAGAGATCTCTGTATGCTCGCTGCAGCCGGCGCTGCTTCCCAGACACAGGCAGCCCCACAGATCACACAAGGCACGACGCGTCGTAGAGCGGCCCTGGCTCGGCACCCGCAAGAACTCTCCCTCCGTGGCTGAAATCATTCACAAGGAAAAGGGCCAGCGAAAATACCCTCTCTTCAGACAGTGCGGAGTGTTACTCACCGCTACGCTCATCCGTTAAGTCCGCAACGAGAGCTTCTTCGAGAAGATGGGTGGCACGAGTAAACTCATTAAGCCATGAGCGAAACATCCTCCCTCACCGTCACCATCGCCTCTCTCTCCGCGCACGAAGGCCAGACCGTCACCCTGCGCGGCTGGCTCTACAACATCCGCTCCTCGGGCAAGCTGCTCTTCCCCACCTTCCGCGACGGCACCGGCACCATCCAGGGCATCGTCCCCAGGGCCGCCGTGCCTGAAGAGGTCTTCGAGACCCTCAAGAACCTCCAACTCGAATCCAGCCTCACCGTCACCGGCAAGGTCCGCGCCGACTCCCGCGCGCCCTCCGGCTATGAGCTCGACGTCGAGAGCATCCACATCATCTCCGCCGTCTCCGCCGACGAGCCCTTCCCCATCACCCTCAAAGAGCACGGCGTCGACTTCCTCATGGAGCACCGCCACCTCTGGCTGCGCACGCCGCGCCAGTCGGCCATCCTCCGCGTCCGCGCCACCATCATGCGCGCTGCGGCCGAGTACTTCGACACCAACGGCTTCATCCGCACCGATCCGCCGATCCTCACGCCCAACGCCTGCGAAGGCACCAGCGAGCTCTTCGAGATGGACTACTTCGACGACGACAAGGCCTACCTCACCCAGTCCGGCCAGCTCTACATCGAAGCCACCGCGCTCGCCCTCGGCAAGGTCTACAGCTTCGGCCCCACCTTCCGCGCCGAAAAGTCCAAGACCCGCCGCCACCTCACCGAGTTCTGGATGATCGAACCCGAGGTCGCGCACCTCGAACTCAACGGACTCATGGACCTCGCCGAGGCCTTCATCACCCACATCGTCACCCGCGTGCTCGAATCGCACCGCGCCGACCTGAAGGTCATCGGCCGCGACGTCGAGAAGCTCGAAGCCGTCATCCTTCCAACCGACGCCAGCAGTAAAGTCGCCACTGCAACTGACACCGGCACTAATATCGCCGCTCCAACTGACGCCGGTATTAATGTCATCGCACCATCTGGCACCGGTATTAATATCGCCGCACCAACTGGCACCGGCATTCAAGTCGCCGCTCCAACTGACGCCAGCATTAAAAATGAAAGTGTCATCCTGAGCGAAGGCGCAGCCGAAGTCGAAGGACCTGCGGTTAAAACTGCCCCCAACCGCTTCCCCCGCCTGTCCTACGACGAAGCCCACGCCATGCTCGAAAAGGCCTTCGCCGAGGGCAAGATCGAAAACCCGCACACCTACGGCGACGACTTCGGCTCCCCCGACGAGACCTACATCAGCTCCCAGTTCTCGAAGCCCGTCATGGTGCACCGCTACCCCGCCGCCTTCAAGGCCTTCTACATGCAGCCCGACCCGCTCGACCCCACCAAGGCCCTCTGCGTCGACGTCCTCGCCCCCGAGGGCTACGGCGAGATCATCGGCGGCTCCCAGCGCATCGACAGCTACGACCTCCTCAAGCAGCGCATCGAAGAACACAACCTCCCACTAGCCGCCTTCCAGTGGTACTTAGACCTGCGCAAATACGGCAGCGTCCCCCACGCCGGCTTCGGCATGGGAATCGAACGAGCCGTAGCCTGGATCTGCGGGCTGGACCACGTGAGAGAGACGATTCCGTTCGCAAGGACGCTGAACAGGATTTATCCGTAAGGTTCTGCTTCAGCTTTCCCCCTCGCAAGCGAGAGCATCATCGATACAGTTATTGCATCGGCAACAGCGGAGATTCCGATGCACGAACAAAAATTTGGCGGCGATTGGACTGACTTAAAACTGAGTTGTCTTGATGCATATCTCGAAAGCTATCGTTCAATCTTTTCAAAGAACACCAACGCACAATACTTCAATACCTGGTACGTTGATGCATTCGCAGGAACTGGGTCTCGCTCAATAGACGCAGCAACAGGGCCATTATGGAATGTCGAGCCAGATTCTGACATTGATTGCGATCCGGACGCTGTCGCTTACAGAGACGGTAGCGCGATGATTGCGCTCGGGCAGGATAGTCCGTTCGACAATTATCTCTTCATCGAGAAATCAAAAACGAAATCGACCGCGCTGCAATCCGCTATTTCCGAGAAGTTTCCAGATTTAACATCTCGATGCACTATTGTCCGGGACGACGCCAATACGGCACTTACAACCTGGGTAAAGGAACGGAACTGGAATAAAGATAGAGCCGTAGTATTTTTAGACCCGTTTGGCATGCAGGTGAACTGGGAAACAGTTGAATTGCTTGGCAGTACGGGTGGAATTGATCTTTGGTATCTTTTCCCGTTTGTAGCAAGGTTATTGAAACAAGACGGCAATATCGACGATGGCTGGAGAGAAAGGCTGACTAACCTCCTCGGGACTGATGAGTGGTTTGGCCATTTCTACAAGAAAACAATTCAACCTGGTTTATTCGGTGATTACGAAGTCACCCAAAGAGACGCCACTGTAGAGAACATTCAAAATTACATCCACGACCGCCTCAAAACCTGTTTCGTGGCGGTTGCACCCAGCATGATCTTACGTAATTCAAAAAACAGTCCCCTCTTTGCCCTCTGTTTTGCGGCATCAAATGAGAAGGGTGCACCGATCGCCTTAAGGATTGCTAAAAGCATTCTCAAGGATCAATAGGAGTTGAGGCTTTATGGCAACTAAATCATCTATCGAGTGGACCGAGATGACTTGGAATCCCGTAACGGGCTGCACAAAAATTAGTCAGGGATGTAAGAATTGCTACGCAAATCGTATGGCACTTCGTCTTCAAGCGATGGGTGCTCCACGTTATAAATCCGGATTCAAACCGACAGTTCATTTCGATTTGCTTGACATCCCCAAGACGTGGAAGAAGCCACGAACAATCTTCGTAAACTCGATGAGCGATCTTTTCCACGAAGAAATCCCGACAAGCTTCATCCTTCGTGTCTTTGAGACAATGCGAGACTGCCCTCAGCACACCTTTCAAGTGTTGACTAAACGCAGCAAGCGGCTACTGGAATTGGGTAGATCGATCGAGTGGCCATCAAACGTTTGGATGGGGGTAAGTGTCGAAAACAGTCAGGTAACGGATCGCGTCAAAGACCTAGCGAAAGTTCCTGCTAAAGTGCGCTTCTTATCATGCGAACCACTGCTTGGACCGCTGGAAAATATTCCACTAAACGGGATTCATTGGGTCATCGTTGGAGGTGAGTCCGGGCCTAAGGCACGTCCCATGATGGCATCTTGGGCGGAGTCAATACAGTCACAATGCGAAACGCACGATGTCCCGTTCTTTTTTAAACAGTGGGGTGGTGTTAGAAAACACAAAACAGGCAGGTTGCTATTAGGACGCACGTTTGATGAGATGCCTTCCATCTCGGGACTAGTCCAAATTGCCTGCTGATGTGCGGTCTAGATAGGCCGTTATAGCGGCAGGAACTTCCGAAAAGCCCATTCCTCTCTTACATCCCACTCCTCCCGGAGTTTCTCCTGATAATTCAATCCATCAGCATCTTTGCGCGTCCATGTATCGTTAGGCATCTCGCGTAAGTCCCACCTTATTTCCGATCGTAAATCCGATAATCAATCAAACAAAGCCGCCTATCCGGCGTAGCATAACAGCTCATGCGCACCCACCTCCTCCTAGCCCTCACCCTGGCCGCCACCCTCCCCGCCATCGCGCAGACACCCAACACCCTCACCCCCGCCGAAAAAGCCCAGGGCTGGCATCTCCTCTTCGACGGCAAGACCTCGACCGGCTGGCGCGGCGACCACAGCCCCACCTTCCCCACCACCGGCTGGGAGGTCAGGGACGGCATGATCTCCGTCACCGAGCACGGCGGCGAAGAGGGCGGCAACGCCGGCGACATCATCACCACCCGCAAGTACGCCAACTTCGAGCTGCTCGTCGACTTCCGCATCACCACCGGCGCCAACAGCGGCATCAAGTACTTCGTCGACCCCGACCTCAATAAAGGCCCCGGCTCCGCCATCGGCTTCGAGTACCAGATCCTCGACGACGTCAACCACCCCGACGCGAAGAAGGGCATCGCCGGCGACCGCACCATGGCCTCACTCTACGACATGATCCCCGCGGCAAAGAACAAGCCCGTCCACCCCATCGGTCAGTGGAACACCGCACGCATCGTCGTCCGCGGAGCCCACGGCGAGCACTGGATCAACGGCGTCAAGGTCGTCGAGTACGACCGCTTCACCCCGCAGTTCCGCAAGCTCGTCGCCGACAGCAAGTACCACGTCTGGCCCGGCTTCGGCGAGAAGCACGACGGCTACCTGCTGCTGCAGGACCACGGCTTCCCCGTCTCCTTCCGCAACATCAAAATCCGCGAGCTGCCCGCAACCGAATAGACAGCGGTACACTACCCCACATGGTAGACATCGAACTCATCTCCAAGGCTCTGCGAGATAACGGACACACCGTCGAGCACGTGCACCATATCCCCGAGAACGCCGGCGAGTACGAATTCACCGTCGACGGTAACCTTCTCACCCTCGAGCAGGTACGAGCCCTCCTCGAATCAGAAGAACCCAGCTAAAGCACCAAAGCCATATTAGTAAGCCCGCCACCCGGCCCCGCTCCCGACGGGCAACGGTAGTCTTGTGCCCGCATGCCGCTGCCCAGGCCAATGACGCGCTGACATGACAAATCGCCCGCAAAAGCGTCCAATAGCTATGAAGCACTTGCACCACTGGAGCAGAGACAAATGCCGATGAACGACTACCGCATGAACAGCTACAACAGCTATCCCACCATCATTGACGCCCGCGTCGAGACCTCGTCTCTGCTGGCCAAGGTGCTTGGTATCACTGCGCTCGGTTTCCTGGTTACCGCCTTCGGCGTCGTCACCGCGCCTGCAGGGGGAAGCTTCATCGGCTTTATCGCCGTCATCGGACTGATCTTCGCCATCAACTTCACGCGCCGCAAGAATCCCGCGCTGGCTCTTGGCCTCTTCCTCGGCCTTGCCTACTTCATGGGCTGGGAGATCGGCCCGCTCATCCAGCGCTACATCCGCACCTTCGGTACCGGCATGGTCTTCAACGCCGCCGCCACCACCGGCTGCGGCATGGCCGTCATGGGCTGCATCTCGTACCTGTTCAGCATCAACTACCGCCGCATCGCCGGTATCGGCTTTGCCGCGTTGATTCTGCTGGTGATCGCCGGTATCGCGAGCATGTTCTTCCACTTCCTCACGCCGGACACCTACAGCTGGCTGACGCTGGGCGTCTTCTCGCTGCTCACGGTCGGTGACTTCGCCCGCATCCGCGCAGGCGGCGACGGTGCCTCCGCCACCATGCTGGCACTGTCGATCTATCTCGACGGCATCAACATCTTCATGGCCGTCCTGCAGCTGATGGGTGGCCGCCGCAGCCGCGACTAAGCAACCGTCATTCATCGATCTTCCGGGATCTTCCGGCGTAGACATAAAGAGCCCCTCACCTGCCACAGGTGAGGGGCTCTCTTCATACGAAGCCGACCGCCGTTACTTCGCAGTGGCCTTCTTGATGTGCGGAATGCGGGTCACGCCGCCATCCGGCATCACGATGTACTTGTCTCCCGAGGCCTCCTCGATGTACGAGTTCTTCGACCCAGGAACCAACGTTACCTCGCGCGCGTCCGTCTGTCCCGGAGCCGTCAGCACAAAATGTTTACCGTCGCCTTCATCCTGTACGGGGCTCTTCGCCGCCGGCGGCGGTGCTGCTGCAGCCACAACAGCCGGTGCCGGAGCCGCAGCGCCAGGCAGTTGACCCGTCTGGCGGAACTTCACATATTCAGGTCCCTTGATACCGTTCACGCACTGCTGATAGGCATCGACGCCCACCTGCTGGCTGGTCGCCGTCGTGCTGGCTACGTCCTGGCTGTTCCGCTCCGTACGCTGTGTCGCGCCAGTGGCTCCTGCCGTCTGGGCACCGTTGTTGTTACCACCCCACCATCCGCCCCAGCTCTTACGTGAGATGGCGCTGGTGGCAATGCCGGTGGCGCCCGTAACTGCACCCTGCGCCATCTTGTCCTTATCCTGGCCGTGCTCACGATCGTGCAGCGTCTTCTGCTCGTCGCTCAACTGCGAGGAGGCCTGTTGGCGGCACAGCGTCAGCTGCTCCTGCGTAATCGGCATCATGTCCACGGTGATGCCATCGGCTGGGGCCGCTGCTGGAGCCGGTGCCTGGGCAAAGGCTGTCCCAACGGCAAAGCAAGCGGCACAAACTGTACGGAAAAACTTATTCGCTGGTATTTTCTTGTCTGTCATAATCAACTCCCGGAAAAATAAGAAAAAGAAACAGTTCCCGACCGGCAAGCGGGGGGCCAGAAAATAGACCTGAAAACGGGAACACGAACATCGTACCGGCGCTCATTAGGCCAGCGCAAGATTTCGCTAAAAAAAGCAGCGACAACACTTCCAGACAATTCGCGCGCTACGGACCGGTGTTTCCGTCCTCCGGTGCCCTTCCGCAAACAAGCTTGATGGTGTCATCCTTAAGCCATGAAGCGTGTTTCTCTCTTAAGTTCCATCGCAGCTCTCCTGATCTGCACCGCCGCTCTCGCACAGGAGAACGGCAACTGGCGCGCCGCCAACCAGACCGCCAAATCCATTACCGGCGACATCGCCATTACGCCCGAAAAGCTCTACATCAACTTCGCGCGTTTCACCATGTCGCGCATCCGCCCCCTGAAGTCCGATGAGGTCGCAGCCGCCTTTGAAACAGAGACTGCCGCCGCAGGTGCCGGAAGCCTCTATCGCATCAGCATCCCGCCCGAGACCAAGTTTCTGCACAAGAACACGCTCTGCGGCACCGAAGAGACGCAGTGGGTAGCCACCTACTCCGACGGCAAGAACCTCAAGGTCGCCTTCTTCTCCGACGCCAAACCGCCCGTCTTTACCATCGATGCGCTGCAGAACTCCACCAACCTCTGCGGCACCTTCAGCTACGTCCGCTAAGCAACGCACGTAGATCAACGCAGATGACTAACGCTTCGCCGCCTGCGGTCTGCCGGAGACCCGGCAGGCCAGCGGCACATTCGTCATCTGCTTCGCAAAGACGCGATAGCTTACCGTCCCCGGCCGCAGCGTCGACCAGTAGCTCTTCTCGGAAAGCAGCGGCCTTCGCTGCGCGATGATCTGGTTGTCCAGAATCCTGACCCCGCACTCCAGGTTGTTCTTCGGCAGCAGAATCGTCTTCGCTGGATCGTTCGCGGCAAGCTCCTTATCGTGCTGCCAGTCGAACGTGCAGCCATAGCGCCGCTGATCCTCATACGTCAGCTGCAACAGCCCTTCGCTGCGCACCGCTCGTCCCGACACCGTATCGGTCACCGCAACCTCGGGCTCCGTGTGCCGCACCCGCGTCGTCGGCTTCAACCCCGCCTCTGCTCCAGCCAGCGCCTGGAAGAAGTACGCCCAGAACGCCCGCTTGTCCGCCTCACCCATCTCGTAAAACCGCGGACAGAACCGCTTCACATCCCTCGGCACCTGCCGCGACACCATCTCCTGCGGAATCGCCAGCTCCACAATCTTGTCCCACTCCACATTCCAGTGCGTCTCCTCCCCCAGCTCCACCTTCTTCGCCAGGATAGGCGTCGCCGGAGCAGGCTTCATCGGCGGAGCCACCGGCCCCGCCGACGCACTCGCCCGCGCCTCCTCCCTCTTGCCGCAGCCCGCCGCAAACAGAACCGCCGTCATCAACATCGCCGCTACGGCGCTCTGTCTTCCCCGGCGCTCCATCACCTGCGGCCTCACTCTCCACACCTTCTGTAGACACAATGGCAAGAAGCAAAAGGCCCACACCGCAGGCAGCGATGTGGGCCAGCGATCAGCGTCACAATCTACATCTTGTGCAGCGTCGCCGTCATCTTCGAGATGGCAGGCGCTGGCGTCACCGCCTGAAGGTTTGATTTTTCTGCTGACTGAAGAGGAACGATGCATCTCGATGGTGTGCGCGCAACCATCACCGCCTGCCGACTGTGAGTCAGGCGCTTTAAACGGAAGCAGGCCCCCGGAAACCTTCTCCGGGGGCCTGCCTTATGCTCGAAAATCCAGCCGCTAGCGGCCCAGATACGTCTTGTACTGCGTCTCCACCACGCCGGTATTGCGGGCCAGCGTCAACTTAGCCTGGTTGTACTGATACAGCGTCTCTACCAGGCGGCTCTGCGCCGCGGCCAGCGTGGCCTGCGCCTGCACCACCGGCAGATTGTCGTCCACGCCCGCCGCATAGCGATCCGTCGTGTCCTGCAGCTGCTGCGTCGCCAGATCCACGTTCGACCGCGCCACCTTCACCAGGTCGCTGGCCGCATCCACATCCAGCATCGCCGAGCGGATCTGCTGCTCAATTGTCACCTTCAGGCTCACAATCTGCTGATGCACCCCCTGCAGCTGCGCCTGCGCCACCTCGCGCTCGCCGCGCAGCTGGCCCTCCTGGAAGATCGGGAAGCTCAGCTTGCCCGCAGCCGAAAACACGCCGTGATACAGGCCATGCGTCTCGCCCAGCACGCCGTAGTAGCCGCCAAACGACAGCGACGGCAGGCGCTCATACTTCACCGCCTTCGCCGTGCGATCTGCCAGCTCTTCCTGCGCCTGCAGGCTGCGCAGATCCTTGCGGCGCTCAAACGCCAGCGACATCGCCTGGTCCAGCGGCAGCGCCGCAAACTCCGAGTACGGAGCCTTGTCCGTCAGCGTCAGCTCCTGCTCCGCCGGCAGACCGATCATGCGGTTCAGCGCAATCTTGTCCTTCGCAAATACATTCTCGTCGTTGATCAGCGTCTGCTGCTCGGTCTGCAACTGTACCCGCGACCGCAGCACATCGAGGTTCGTGCCCACACCGGCGTCATGCGAGGCCTCGGCCTGCTTCAACGCGACCTCGTCGGCCTTCACCAGCGCCTGCGCGTTCTCAATCTCCGACGCGTCTGCCACCGAGCGCAGATACTGCGTGCCCACATTCAGCGCCACCGCACCGCGCTCGTTCAGCATCTCCCACGATGCCACCTGGTCAGCCTTCTGCGCCGCACGATACAGGTAGTACGCCGGAACGTTGAACAGCTGCTGGTTTAGGCTCAACTGCGCCTGCGTCACGTCCACCTTCACGATGGTCTGCAGGTTTGAGAGATCCACGCCCGGAATGGAGACGCTCTGGAACAGGCTCGGCTTGAAGCCCATCGCCGCCAGATTCATCTGCTGCGTCCCGGTCGTGGCCGTGGCCGTCATGCTGGGCAGAAGATTATTCTTCACCGCCAGCACCTCGCCATGCACCAGCCTCTGGTTGGCAACGCTCAGCTTGATCCCGAGGTTCTGCTTCAGGCCACGGTCAATGGCCTCGTCGATGCTCAAAGGCAGCGCGCCCGGTGTCGCCCGCTCCACCATCACGCCCCCTGCAAGCTGCAACACGGCAGGGTTCGGTGTGGGAGCCTGGGGTAGATCCTCCGGCTTTGGCTGCTGCCCATAGGCACTTCCGGCAATCGCAAGGCACACCGCCGCAGCCGGGAAAAAGGTCAATCGCATGAAAAAAGAAGGCTCCACTTTCATCATCAGGGAAACTAAAGGCAGCTGAGATCTTCTATTTAGATTACCGGCCCCGCCGCCGGGTTGCGAAATCTCTGGCCTAAAATCGCTCAGGAACCCCGGTCGTCTAAAATACAACTATCAACGCCATGCGTCCAAACAACATGACACGACTCCTGCTCGCCGCCTCCTTGCTCGTTGCCAGCCTGCCCGCCGTCGCCCAGTACTCGGCGCCGCCCAATACTGGCAATACATTTAAGGACGTCTCCCTGATCAAGCCGCCCGCAGGCGTCAAAGTGGCCATCCTCAAGTTCGAAGACCTCGAGTGCCCGGCCTGCGCCAACGCCTATCCCATCGTCCACGCCGCGGCCGACCGCTACCATATCCCTATCGTCCGCCACGACTTCCCCCTCCGGATGCACATCTGGAGCCGCGACGCCGCCATTACCGCCCGCTACCTTCAGGACAAGGTCTCCCCGTCCACCGCCGAGGAGTTCCGCGGAGCCGTCTTCGCCGCCCAGACCTCCATCGCCTCCAAGGACGACCTCAGCGCCTTCACCCGCCGCTTCTTCCAGCAGCACAAGCTGAACGTGCCCTTCGTGATGGACCCTGCCGGCCTCTTCGCCGCTGAAGTCCAGGCCGACTACACCCTCGGCGAACGCATCGGCCTCTCGCAGACCCCCACCATCTGGGTCGTCAGCCAGAAGGAGTGGGTCCAGGTCACCGACATCAACCAGCTCTACGCCACCATCGACGCAGTCCAGTCGCAGGTAGCCGCCAGCACCCCCGGGACCCCCGCCGCCAACTCCAAGCTGAAGCACGCAATCGGCACCCAGAAGTAATTCGCCACAACAATCAAAATCCGTAACAGCTGACAAGGTAAAAGGCCCCGCTCACAGGCGGGGCCTTTGTCATTCCCCCTCTTCACTTGTCATTCCGCTCTTCGCTTTGTCTTTCCGCTCTTCGCACTCTTTGTTTGTCATTCCGGGGCGCAGCCGAGGAATCTGCATTCCTCTCCCAGCCAAGAATCCACCAAAATCAGCTCCCCCTCCAAAAACTGTCATTTCGACCGGAGCGCGCAGCACGCAGTGGAGAAACCCGCTTCTCAACCGACACCCCTGTCCAGCGACAGAGACACCATCACCCCACAAACCGCTCTCACTTCGCCACAAACACCAGAAAATAATCCTCGCCATCCGCCTTGGTGAAGTCGTACGTCCCAGCCAGCTTGAACCCGGCCTCGTCCATCTCCTTCTCTACGATCGCGTGATCCAGCCCGTGATTGCTCCCATCGCCGTTCCTGTCGATGATGCCCACCTTCGCCCCCGCATGCAGCGCGGGCTTTAGCTTCTTCATGAACGCAACCGGCTGCGCAATCTCGTGATAGACCTTCAGCAGCACGACCGCGTCCACGCTCTCCGGCGGCAGCATGGGATCGTCCGGCCGCCCCAGCACCGTGCGTACATTCACGATGTTCTCCTTGCTGATGCGCTTGCCGATGTACTCGATGGCCAGCGGATTGATGTCCTCGGCCAGCACCGCCCCGGTCGCGCCCACCCGCTTCGACGCCCGCACCGTGAACCACCCGGAGCCCGCGCCGATGTCCGCCACATTCTTACCCGCCGTGATGCCCAGCGTATCCATCACGCGGTCCACCTGCAGCTTCTTGTCCCTGTCCGGATAATCGAAGCGGGCCAGGTCGCCGGTGTACGGCGTGCTGGTCGCACGCGGCTCCGTCGCAGCTGCCTGCGCTCGCATCGGCAGCGTCAAGCCAGGCAGAATCAGAAAGATAAGGAATCGTCGCAGGATCGCGCTCAAGGTCTCCTCCAGCACGGGATGCAGTCGAAGTGCAGCATTTACCTCTGATGCCAAATGCCGTCAAGCGAATTGTTCCACGTGGAACAATTTGTATTACGGTGCAAAACATGGGTAAAAAGCAAACGCTCCTCAATCTTATGAGGAGCGTTTGCACTTGTATTTTGAATGCTGGATTCTTAGCGGATCTGCACCAGTTCACCGTGCACCGTGTGGCCGCCGGGGGTGACGGTGCCGTTGTGCTGCGGTGCGCGCCAGTGGTCGATGTAGCTGACCTGGTGGACGCAGCTGATGGTGCAGCCCGGGGCGCAGCCCTTTTCGGTGAGGAACTCGCGCTTCACGTCCTCGGTGGTGTACTCGGCGAGCGGCACGCCGGGGAAGCCGCGCTGCTGGCTGCAGTAGTGCACCAGGCCGTTCTCGCAGATGTAGAGGTAGCGTCCGCCGGCACGGCAGCGCCAGTCGTTGGTCTCGCCGTTGGCGATAGCTTCCTGAAACTGGTTGAAGCGCGTGTAGCTGCGGCGCGTCATGGAACGGACCTTGTCCCACACCTTGCGCTCGGCGTCGCCCAGCGGCTTCAGCTGGCCGGTGCCGTCGTGGATGATGCCGATGGTGGTGCTGAAGCCCATCGAGAGGGCGCGCTCCGAGACGACGCGGGCATCGTCGGGATTGGCGATGCCGCCGCCCACCACAGAGTTGATGTTTACGTGGAAGTCCGCGTGCTCGGCGAGCATCTGCAGCTTCTTGTCCAGCACCTTCAAGCTCTTCTTCGAGACGGCATCGGGCATCACGTTGTCGATCGAGATCTGCATGTGATCGAGGCCGGCCTTGTTCAGGCGCTCGATGCGATCGGGCATCAGCAGGTAACCGTTGGTGATCATGCCTGCGATGGCGCCCGTGCGGCGGATGCGGGCGATGATCTGGTCCAGCTCCGGGTGCAGCAGAGGCTCGCCGCCGGAGATCGTGATGACGCTGGTTCCCAGCCTTCCCAGGTGGTCGATGCGGCGCAGCATCTCGTCGACCGGCACCGGGTCCGAGAAATCGTCGTACTCGTTGCAATAGGTGCAGGCGAGGTTGCAGCGGCGCATGGGCACGATCTGCGCCATGTAAGGGTGATCCGTCGAGGAGACGGCGGAGGCGATAGACTCCACTTCGCGCATCAGTCGGCCCGCAGCTTTAAGACGACGCGGGAGGGTCATGTTGCGCTTGACGGGAGGGGTAGGAACAGAGGACATAACCAGATACCAGTATATCGGACGCCGCGCGGCGACAGGCGACTCAAAAGGTTTCTCCAGTCCCCTGGCGAATAACCTGAGGAGATCCAAGGGGATGGCGAGAGACGGTAAAAAATCCAACCACGGGCCTCGGGGTTTGCATCCTAGTTACTATCTTTCTGCGAAAGCAGGTGCTCCCATGGCCTACTCCGACTGTCCCCAGGTGGACATGTTGACCAGACGACTGGTCGATGCATATCAACGAATGAACGATAACGAGATGCAGACCTCCACGGTGACGAACGATCTCCACTCCGCCATCATGGAACACAAGGCGAGCTGCGCGATCTGCAAGCGGATCATAGTAAAGCAGCCTGTCTCTATCGCCGGAACCCAGCGCGTCGCCTGACGCGCACGCAAATGCATTCTGGCAAATAAGGTCGACGCTGCGGCGGTCTGCGGCAGCATAGTTGATCTCCGGTCTTCAGTTAGTGAGCTGCGCTGAAGCCTTCCTGCCCGCTCACCTTCGGCCTGAATGACACTTCATCTTTGGGTGCTGAAAATGGTGGGTGCTGAAAATATCAATGAGCTGGTGACGATCGTTCGGGGAGTAAGCGGGGGCGGGAGATCAGTCGAGGCGGATCATGCCGCGCATCTCGAGACGCAGACGATCGACGCGGGCCTCCAGCTCAGGTGTGCTGGCCTGCCCTTGTGCGGCGACTGCGGCGGCGCGGACCTGCTGCTGAGCGATCTCGATCTGGCGGCGGAAGTCAGGGTTGGCTGACCACATCTCAAGTCTGGCGAGCATCTGCGCGGCCTGGGGAGTGGAGCTGGCCTCTTCGAGGCGCTGCTGCATTCCCGCGGTCATAGCGTCGAAGAGGGGTACCAGCTCAGCGAGGGTCAGGCGCGTCTGCATCGCCTCGTCGGAGTTACCGAAGAACTTCTCCAGGTCCTTGCTCCCTTTGCCGTGCTCCAGGCTGGAACGCTTCTTGGCGTCGGGGATGAGGGTGAGGGTCTGTTCCTTCTTCTCGCGCAGGATGACGACGTTGACCTGCTTGCCGCGATTCTCGTGGATGGTCTTGGACCAGTCGCTGCCGTTGACGACCTGCTGCTGATTGACGCGGACGACGACGTCGCCTGCCTTGAAGCCTGCGTCGGCGGCGGGGCTGTTGGCGGCGACCTCGCGCACAAGAAGACCGGCGCTGCCCTGGGTGCCGAAGAACTCGGCGAGCTGCGGCCCCATAACCTCAAGCTTGGCGCCGGTGTAGGCGGAGCTGACGATCATGCTGCTGCCAAGGAAGCTGTGCTCCTTGAAGATGCCGCTGCCGGAGGAGGACGAGTCGCCGTGGAGGAAGGAGTTGCCGCGACGCGGCACGAAGGCCGGTGAGCTGTCGGGCTCGGGCACGGTGTAGTGGTTCTCCCAGGCCTCGCGCTCGACGACTTCGCGGTTGGCCATCTGCGCCGAGATGGTGCGCTGCTGGCCATCGCGGCTGAGCAGAAAGGTGACCTGCTTGCCCGCGGGGGCGTCACGCAGCATGCGGCGGAGCTGGTCACCGCCTTCGACGGCCTGGCCGTTCATCTGCAGGATGATGTCGTGGACCAGCATGCCGGACTTGCAGGCAGGGCCGTCGTGGTCCATGCCGATGACCTCGGCGCCACGCTGCTGGCCCTGCGCTTTGAGCTGCGCGGCCTGATCGTCGCTGACATCGCGGATATCGACGCCGAGGTAGCCCTGGTTGCTCTTGGACGAGGAGGCGTGAGCGACGCCCCGGGTCATCGTTCCAGCGAGGGCAAAGCCGCCTGCGAAGAGTACGCCGGCTGTGAACGCGACGGCTCCGAGGGTGCGACAGGAGGCGATACGGGGGATCGATCTGAAGTGCGTCACCGTGCTGTCCCCTTACTGAATCGAGTCCGATCCCTGCAGCGCCTGATAGCTGACGGTACGGATGTATGGGTTCTCGTCGTCGGTGGAGGCGTGGCGGAGGACCTGGCGCACGCTGGAGTCGTGCTGGACGGGCTCAAGCAGGCTTACCGTGGTCATGCGCACCTTCGCATCGGGGTCGTTGGCCAGCGAGTCGAGGACAGCGTCGCGGACCTTATGATCCTGGGCGATGTAGGGCTGCAGGCCTTCGAGCGCCTTGAGGCGGACTCCGGCGTCCTTGTCATAGCGCAGGGCTACGAGGAGAGCATTGCGGACACCCTTGCCATCGTCGCGGGCGGCGCACTGGTGGCCGTGCTTGCACTCGTTGGCCAGCATGCTGACGGACAGGGAGCGGACGTCGTCGGTGGTTGCGCTGGCGCCCTTGAGCAGAAGCTCGCGGACCTCGGGTGAATCGAGCGAGCCTTCGATGGTCTCGGGGACGATCTTGTTGTAGTGAACCTGCACCAGCTCGGAGTCGGGAGTGCGGTCGATGCCCGTGACGTTGGCGATGACGGCCTGCGTATCGTTTTTGTAGAACTTGTCGGCGATGGGCTTCGGCGCATGGGCGATCTGATAGCGGTTCACGAAGTTGCCCCCGATGAAACCCACCCCGATGAGCAGGGTGGCCAGAGCGGGAGCGCTCCGAAGGTGGCCCATCCAGACGAAAAAGTTGGTGCGCAGGCGGGTGAGAACACCGCGCGGAGGCATCAGGTCGAGCGCGTCGTCGAGACGCATGCGCGACTGTGTCAGAAAGTTGGGCGAGGGTTCCACCATGGGGAGCGAGGCCAGATTTGGCTCCATCGCCTGCAGCATCTCAAGCTCGACACGGCACTCGTCGCATGTCATGAGGTGATGCTCGAGGGAGCCTGCCAGCTCGTCGGGGAGCTCACCGTAGTACGCGAGGACTATGTTGTCTTTCGCCATCTCACACTTCATCTCTCTACCTACCTCAACTGACCTCAAAAAGACTGCGACTGCGGTATTGCTCAGGGTCTAACGCCCTTGGGAAAAACGATGCTGCGGTGCTGCTCTGATGCTGTGTGCCGTACTGCCTTGCTGCCGTTCGCGACTTTCGTGCTCCTACTGCCTTTCGTGCGCTTCTACTGCCGTGGTGCCTACGCTCCGCGTAGCTCTGCCAGGTTGCTGCGCAGTTTGCGCGTGGCGCGGAACAGGGTGTTCTTCGCTGTCTCCTCGGTGGTGCTCAGCATCTCGCCGATGGTGCGCAGCTTGAGACCCTGGTAGTGCTTCAACTCAAAGACCATGCGCTCACGCGGGGTGAGCTTGTCGAGCGCCTCGCGGATGCGTTCGCCCATCACCTTGCGCTCGAGCTCGCGGGCCGGGTTCGCCATGGCGCGGTCGTCGGAGACATTGGCGAGAAGATCCATCTCGTCGCCGGAGGCATCGAGCATGGTCGATGGGTCTTCGCGGCGGCTCTTGCGGCGACGCAGCTGGTCGAGGCAGAGGTTGGTAACGATCCGGTAGAGCCAGGTATAGAAACTGCACTCGAACCGGAAGTTGCCGAGGTGCCGGTAGGCCTTGATGAAGGCCTCCTGATGCACGTCCTGGGCGTCCTGCTCGTTGCCCAGCATGTGCAGGGCGAGGCGGAGGACACTCTGGTCGTAACGGCGCACCAGGGCGTCGAAGGCCACACGCTGGCCCTTCTGTGCTTCGCGGATCAGCTCGTCGTCTTCGATCCTCTGCTGGGCCCTTGCCTCTAACTGGGCCGGGGTCAGCTTTCCACGAGCGCCGGGTTGGGTTGCTGCCTTTGCCACTGGCAAAGATTCTACCGTCCCGGCACGTAAAACAGTGCTGTCGCGCAGCCCTAAAGCAAAAGGACTAGGGCCAAGATTGCCTCGAGAGGCACGAGCGCCGAGGGGGAGCCGCGATACGGCCTCTCCACTGGCGTTGACTTCAACCGCTTCATTCATGCTTCTGACTCCGGAGTCAGGACATCAAGTACTGAGGAATAGACCGGGGCGGGTGCGGGAAGGTGAGCAGAAGATTGTGAACGATTGGGGAATCCGGCGGGAGGACGTTGTCTTTCCGGTAAACTCAACCAATGCCGCAAAACTCTGCATCCCCCAGCCTCTTTGCCGACAGCTCGACCTCGACCTCCGGGGGGTGGGTGACGGCCCATTGCGATGGTGGAGCGCGGGGAAACCCGGGACCTTCGGGCTTTGGCGCGGTGCTGGCCGGGCCGAATGGCGAGCCGCTGGCCGAGCTGAGCGAGTTTCTGGGCATCCGGACGAACAACTATGCCGAATACTCGGGGCTGCTGGGGGTTCTGGCCTATGCGCTGGAGCATGGCCACCGGCGGCTGAAGGTGGTCTCGGACTCGGAGCTGATGGTCAAGCAGATCCAGGGCAAGTACCGTGTGAACTCGCCGGACCTGAAGCCGCTGTGGCAGGAGGCGAAGACGCGGATTGCGCGTCTGGACGCCTTTGAGATCTCGCACGCCCTGCGGCACAAGAACAAGGACGCGGACCGGCTGGCCAACCAGGCGATGGACCGCGGGATGAAGCGTCCGCATACGCCGGGGCAGGCGGCGCCTGCTCCGTTGAAGGCGACGCCGTACCCGACGAAGTCGTCGGCACCGCCCGATCCGGATGCTCGGCCTGCGGCTTCCTCTGCGGCAACTCCTGCCTCGGGTGTGATGCTGCGTGGGTTTGTGCGGGATGGGGTGGTACACGTGCTGGGCGGCAAGGCGTTGCCGGAGGGCGTGTTTGTGAAGATTCTGCCGGAGTAACTGGCATCTGGGTGGAGTTGAAAAGCAGATTTCTTCACTGCGCTGCGGAATGACAATCGTTTAGGGGCTGGGCTTCGTAAGGGCTGGGAGACGTCTGCGGTAGAGAAGCAGGTCCCTCCACTGCGCTTCGCTCCGGTCGGGATGACGGTCGGATGACAACGGGTGTTTCTCGCCGCTGGAAGGACAACGTAATTCTTGTCGGGCATCATTCTTGTCGGGCATCGCCTTGGGCGTAACCGGGCACCTGCAACCCCAGGATCAGACGTTGCAGGCGGCTTCTACGGCGCGTAGCTGGCGTAGCAGCGACTCGAGCTTTGCAGGGCTGAGTTCGGATTCCAGGTGCGATTGCAGGCGGTCGAGGATAGCGGCGACGCGGGCGGCGCGGCGTTTGCCTGCGGGTTCGAGTTCGAGGAGGAAGCCTCGGGCGTCTTCGGGATCGATGCGGCGGCGGACGAGGCGCTTGGCTTCGAGCGAGGAGACGGTGTGGCTGACGTTGCCGCGCGTGGTGTCGAAGGTGCGAGCCAGCTCGGAGGGGCGGACACGCTTCTTTTCGAGGAAGATGGCGGCAAGCATGAGCGATTCGGAGAGGGTAAGACCTTCTTCGCGGAGGACGGCGTTGAGGGAGGCCTCCATGCGGCGGGCGAGGCGGCTGACCTGGAAGACGGGACTCTGTTCGAGGAAGGACTGGATACGCATGGCACGGATGATTTTAGTTGATAACCTCAATTACTTAGATACGAACAAAACTACTGCCTTGGCGAGACCGGGTTATTGGATGATTGGCTGGTGCCCTACAAAGCCTTATTCGTCTTGAGCCTGATGACCTTGCCTGCGGTTGCGCAGGAGCAGACCTCCCGCCTTCGCAGCCGTTGAAGGCCAGCGACGCGGTGACGGTGACGACATCCATTCCGCCGATTCCGCTGTCGGAGTCGAATCGCAGCGTTGTGACCATGGATACGCGGGAGCAGCCGCTGCTGTACAACAACGTGACCGATTACATGCGGCAGGATACGTCGTTGAACCTGCAGTCGCGCGCGGCTAACGGGGTGCAGGCCGATCTTTCGATTCTGCGGTACGACGTTTGAGCAGTCGCTGGTGCTGGTGAACGGGCTGCGGGTGAACGATCCGGAGACGGCGCACCTGAATCTCGACATCGCGGTGCCGATGGATGCGCTGGCGCGGGTGGAGGTGCTGCACGGATCGGGGTCGACGTTTTACGGATCGGATGCGATTGGCGGCGCGGTGAACCTGCTGACGGAGCGGCCTGCGGCGCCTGCCACCGATGCGCGGCGGCTGAGCCTGTTTGCGCGGTCGGGCGCGGGAAATTATGGGTCGCTGGAGAACCACCTGCGAGTGGACTATTCGACGCGGCGGGTGGCGGAAGAGATTGCGGGCAGCCGCGATACGTCGAACGGCTTCATGGCGGACCGGAACTACTCGAGCAATGCGCTGTCGTCGGAGACGTGGCTGAACCTGCTGCCGCTGGGCACGACGGATGTTCTGCTGGCGGGGAGCGACCGGCCATATGGCGCAAACCAATTTTATGGAGCGTATGACTCGTGGGAGCGGACGAAGGGATGGTTTGCGTCGATTCAGCAGCAGATGGGATCGCGCATGTCGGGCTCATTTGCATACAGGAAGCACACGGACCTGTTTGTGCTGCTGCTGGATCGTCCGAACTACTATCGCAATAACCATGTGACCGGGGCGTGGCAGAGCGCGCTGCGGAGGGCCGATCCGATCGGCACGAACACGACGATCTCCTATGGGCTGGAGGCGAACGGGGATTCGATCCACAGCACGAACCTCGGCGTGCATGCGAGGAACCAGGGCGCGGGATATGTGAATGTGTCGCTGCGCGCGCTGAAGCGGTTTTCGCTTTCACTGGGTGCGAGGGAGCAGGTGTTTACCGGGCCTGCGGGTGGCGCGGTGTTTTCGCCGAACGTTGCGGCTGCGTACACGTTGAGCTCGACGGTGCGACTGCGGGGCGCGGTGGGTCATGGGTATCGGCAGCCGACGTATCTGGACCTGTACTACTCGGACCCGACGACGGTGGGGAACCCGAATCTGAAGGCGGAGTCGGCGTGGAGCTACGAGGGCGGGGTGGACTGGACGCCTTCGCGTCTGCCGCTGACGCTGACGGCGACGGGATTCAGCCTGCATCAGCGGAATGGGATCGACTACTCGAAGTACGATCTGTCGCAGCCGTGGCAGGCGAATAACGTCGCCAACTATGCGTACAACGGCGCGGAGGCGAGTGCGCGTTTTCGTCTGCCGAGAGCGCAGCAGCTGCAGCTGGGATATACCGCGGTACAAGCGACGGCTCCGCCGAAGGGGCTGATCTCGGAGTATGCGTTCAACTATGCGGCGCAGTCGGCGCTGATTGCCTGGAGTGGCACGTTTGCAGGGCAGATTGCGGCACGTTCGCAGCTCGCGGTAGTGCAGAAGACGACGCAGTCGCCCTATGCGCTGTGGGATGTGGCTCTGTCGCGTTCGGCGGGGCGGGTGCGGCCTTATGTGCGGGCGCTGAACCTGACGGATACGCGGTATGAGGAGGTTCCGGGGGTGCCGGTGCAGGGGCGCACGGTGATGGCGGGAGCGGAGTTCAGCTGGGCTAAGGGGCGTTAGGCGGCTGGGTGGTGGTGGCTGGGAATCGGCAGTGGTCGAAAAGCAGGTCCCTCCACTGCGGCTTCGCCTTCGGCCGGGATGACAGCCTGGAGAGTTGGCTGGGCGTTGGGGGCAGCTTTGAGGAAAGCCGATTCCTCCGCGTCGCTACGGAATGACAAAGCCAGGAATGACAAGACCAGAAGAGCGGTTTGCGGGCAGCATGAGTGGTCATGCTGCCCTTAGTTTTTTTGTGTGACGGAGAGGTGCGCTACTTCGATTTCTTTGGCGCGGCTTTCTTCTTTGCGGCTTTCTTCACCGTTGTCTTCACGGCTTTCTTTGCTGACTTCTTCTTCGTCTTCTTCTTCGTGGCCTTCTTTGTAGTCTCCGGTGCGGCGAAGGCTTTGAGGCTTACGCCGGTGCGCAGGATCGGCGGTGTGTTGAAGAGGTCGGTCTCGGCCTGGCGGCGGCGGGTGAGGCCGGCGAGGACTTTCTTCTTGGCCTTGTTCCAGCGAATGAACTCGGCAGAGGCTCCGGCGAAGTTGCCTGCATTGAGCAGGCGCAGCAGGGTGGAGCCGGTGAAGCTGGCGGCTCCCAGGTTGAAGGTGAAGTCGACCAGGGCGTCGAACTGGTTCTGGTTGATGACGGTCTGGACGGCCTTGTTGACGGCGGTGACGGCCCAGGCGACGTCGGCGGCGAGCAGGATGTCGGCCTGCTGCGCGGTGATGGTGAGACCGCGGACGACGTCGCTGCCGGTGTGACCGTAGCCGACGGTCCAGACGCCGACCGAGTCCTGGTAGGCGTTGAGGCGGATTCCTTCAAACTGCTTGGTCAAGTCAAGACCATTGCTGCTGTATTGGAAGTTCGGCATGGGTGGTGTCCTCTCTCGGAAAAGAAAAAGGGAGAGAGCCACTTACGGGCCCTCTCCCTTTGCAATGCAACAAATCTAGCTCAACTCTTTAAGGCTACCAAGCGGAAAAGAATAAATGCGCACATTGCAGCAATGCGCTTTTCAGCTTTGGATTGAGGCGCTTATCGCGTATGCGTGGGCGCACGGCCTCTTGACAGCATTTTGACGCGTGCCGGTTTACTTCGACAGCTCGGCCTTGACCATCTCGCTGACGACCTTGCCGTCGGCGCGGAGGCCATTGGCGAGAATGCGCTGCTGGACGATCTTCATGGCCGCGCCCATGTCCTTTGGACCGGGCTTGGCACCGGATTCGGCGAGTTGAGCAACGGCGGCCTGCACGACGGCGAGGATCTCCTCGGGGCCGGCCTCCTTGGGCAGGTAAGCCTCGATGATGGTGATCTCTTCGCGCTCTTTGGCGGCGAGTTCGGGGCGGTTGCCCTTGGTGAAGCTTTCGACGGATTCGCGGCGCTGTTTGAGGAGGGTGGAGAGGATCTGGGCCTCTTCGGCCTCAGTGAGCTCCGCGCGCTTGTCGATTGCCTTGTTTTTGAGTGCCGATTTGACCATGCGCAGGGTGGTGAGCCGCAGCTCTTCCCGGGCCTTCATGGCGACGATGATGTCGGCGTCGAGTTTCTGGAGGATTGCCATCTTGTTTACTCCGCTAAGTTACTGACCTTTCATCATAGAACGCGGTTCGATGATCGCACGCTCGATACAATAGAAGGCATGATACGGAAGACACGCCTCTTCACTCCCGGGCCAACGCCCTTGCTTCCCGCCGCCCAGTTTGCCATGGCGGCTGCGGATATTCATCACCGCACGCCCGAGTTTCGCGCTCTCTTTACCCGTGTGCTCTCGCAGCTGAAGGAGTTCGTCGGCACCACCAGCGACGTGCTTGTGCTTTCGAGCGGCGGCACCGGCGCCATGGAGGCCGCGGTTTCGAACCTGACCTCGCCGGGCGACCGCGTACTGGTTCTTACGGCCGGCAAGTTCGGCGAGCGCTGGAGCGCACTGACGAAGGCCTTCGGCTGCCACGTGGACGTGGTGGAGAAGCCCTACGGACAGACCTTCACCATCGACGAAGTGAAGGCCGCTCTGAAGCTCGAGACGCGCGCTGTGTTCGTGCAGGCCACCGAGAGCTCGACCGGCGTGCGCCACGACATCAAGGGCATCGCCGAGCTGCTGAAGGCGGAGAAGTCCGAGGCGCTGCTGATCGTCGACGCGATCACGGGTCTGGGCACGACGCACCTCGACATGGATGCGTGGGGCGTGGACGTTCTGATCGGCGGATCGCAGAAGGCCGTGATGATTCCCCCGGGACTGAGCTACATCGCAATCAGCCAGCGTGCGTGGGATCGCATGGAGTCGACCTACAATCCGCGCTACTACTTCGACCTGCGCAAGGAACGCAAGAATGCGCAGAAGGGCGAGAGCGCGTACACGCCTCCCGTGGCGCTGATCGCTGCTCTGGGCGCGTCGCTGGATTACATCGCCGGACAGGCCGATGGCAATCTCGCAGAGGGCCGCAAGAAGCTGGTCGACAATGCCGAGACCTGCGCCGCGATGACACGCGCTGCAGCCAAGGCGCTGGGCTTCAAGCTGTTTGCTCCGGAGGGCTACGAGGCCGCTGCCGCAACGGCGATCCTGGCTCCCGAGGGCACGGATTCGGGCACGCTGGTGAAGGGTCTGAAGTCGCAGTTCGCCGCCATCGTGACGGACGGACAGGGCGACATGAAGGGCTCGCTGTTCCGCATCGCGCACATCGGCTTCTTCGATTACATGGACACGATCGCCATCATCGGCGCTCTGGAACAGGTGATCGCGAAGGTGAAGACACCGTTGCCGGGATTCGAGTTCGGCAAGGGCCTGGTGGCTGCTCAGAAGGTATTTGCTGAGACGGCGAAGTAAGCAACAGGAAGAATCATCATTAATGCCCGCCTATCGCATCTGCATGGGCGGGCATTTACTTTATGTGGAGAAGTACAGAGAGGCTTTCGAGATGATGCGTCGCTCATTGACGGCCGGCTTCTTCTTCGCAGTACTTTTTGTCGCGCCGTTGCACGCGCAGATCGAGGAGGCGAAGCCGCTTGTCTTCGCGTTTGATGTATCGATCACGCTGTCACAGAAGGCGGCAGCGTGGCTGAAGGCGCATCGCGAGAGCATTGTGGTCTCGGCGGATTACACGGGTGCGCCGAAGCCGGATGCGGAGGGGCGCGCCAACCAGATCGGCACGATCGATCTTGGCGTGGAGAACGTTGAGGTGATCGGCGCGGCCGGGCTGGTGCGTGTGACCGGCACGAAGGTCGATGGGCGGCGGCTGGACTGGATCAAGGGTCCGGTGATGCTGAATGTGAATCTGTTCTCGGGGCGGCATGCGAACGGGGACAATGTGCTGGCGTGCGACTTCTTCGATGGGAAGCTGAGCTCGGCGGTGAAGAAGACACCGGAGCTGCGCTGCTCGTTAATCGCGGAGCAGGTAGAGATGAAGCATCGGCACTAGCGGCGGCTTGTGGCTTTCGGGTGGAAACTGCCTGCGGAATGACAACCGTTTGTGGCGTTGGGCTTTGAGGGCTGGGCTTTTAAGGGCTGGGAGACGGCTGCGGTAGAGAAGCAGGTCCCTCCACTGCGCTTCGCTTCGGTCGGGATGACGTTTTGTTTTACTCGGCCGGGATGACATTTTTACTTTTGCTCGGTCATGATGGCATTTTTGTTTTGCGCTTTTTTGCCTCTATGGATGGTTCTGACTGAAGCTGGAGATTCTGTGACGTGGATGCAGATGCGGGGGTTCCTCACTGCATTCGGAGTGACACTGTTTGGGCGCGTGGGACGATAAGATCGATCCTGATGCTTCGATATTTTTCTACGGCTCTTCTTGCGGTTGTTTGTGCGCTTCCCTGCTCTGCTGCGCCGGTAGCTCCGTGTACTGTCGTGCGGAAGATTCCGCACTCTACGTCGAGCTACACCGAGGGGTTCTTCTATCGCGATGGGAAGTTTTATGAAGGCACCGGCATGGTGGGGCGGTCGGCGGTGCAGGTGCTGGATGCAGCGACGGGAACGCTGCTGCAGGAGCATGAGATTCCGCGGCCGTACTTTGGCGAGGGCATCGTGGACTGGCACGACAGCCTGTACGAGTGGACGTGGGAGTCGCATACGGGCTTCATCCTGGATCGGGCTTCCCTGCGCGTGGTGGGGCAGTTTCAGTACACGGGCGAAGGCTGGGGGATGACGCGCACGGACAAGGAGCTGATCACCAGCGACGGCACGGCGATTCTGCGCTTTCGCAATCCGGATACCTTCGACCAGACGCGGCAGATCACGGTGCGCGATGGACGAGAGACCGTACAGCAGCTAAACGAGCTGGAGTATATCGACGCGGGCGATGGCGGCCAGATCTATGCAAACGTGTGGCACTCGGACCGGATTGCGCGCATCTCGCCGGTGGATGGCAAGGTGCTGGGATGGATCGATTGCAGGGGGCTGCTGCGTGACAGCGAGAAGGTGGATGACGAGTCGGTGCTGAACGGCATTGCATATGACGCGGAGCATCGTCGTCTGTATGTGACGGGCAAGCAGTGGCCTTCGATCTTCGAGATCGCACTGCCTGTTGCAACTCGCATTTCGCCGCGAAAATAGCGCCAATACGCTGCATACGCAGTTGGTATACCGGTTGTGCTTGATAGTCTGTGCTGACATCGTCATGCGTCGTTCTGCACAGGTTATTGCGCCACTACTTGCCGCGTCCGCCGTGGCGTTGCTCTCCGGCTGTCAGAGGGCGGGGATGCGCCGGTGCGTGGATGCGCAGGATGTCGTGGTGGCCTATGAGTTATGCAGCGCCAACGGCGAACAGCGCATCCTGGGAAGAAGGCCGTCGCCGGCAGGGACATTTCATTACTACTACGGTGGCGAAGGCACGCATGAGGCGGGAACAGTTGCGACGGGTGGATCGCGATTTCCCCAGGCGGGACAAACATACGAGACGCCAACACGGGCGACGAGACGTAAAGGATTTGGAGGGGCGCTTCCTGCGCTGCTGTTGACGGGCGTGGTGGGGGCGGCGGTGATCTTTGGAGCAGGAGAGTAGCGATGCGGCGTTCCGTAAAGGTCGCTGCTCCTCTACTGGCTGCAACGGCGGTGACGATGCTTTCGAGCGGATGCAGGACGACGGAGATGCAGCGCTGCGTGGATGAGAACAATCACGTTGTGGACGACAACCTGTGCGCGAATCTGCCGCCGGCCAGCGGGGGTCCGCAGAACCCGAATAGCGGAGGATATGGATACGTGCCGTATCGCCCGCTTTATCGCTACTATTACGGTGGATGGGGAGGATATACTCCGGGAACACTCGCGGGAGGCGGGAGCCTGTCTCCGGGCGAAGGCCACAGCTATACCACCTCACGCGGTCTCCGGACGGGGACTGCACGCGGCGGATTCGGCGGGTGGTTTTCAACGCACAGCAGCAGCGGTCACGCAGGCGGAGGAGGCGAGTAATGCGGCGCATCGCTACCATTCCCCGGGACAACTGGCAGCAAAAGGTCGAGGCTGCGGGCCTCATCTTTCACACGCCTGAGGGCGAAGGTGGAGGCGCGTCTCCCGATCGCCCGTACTGGGACGAGTCGGCGGAGTATCAGTTCGAGGCGGAAGAGATCGACAAGCTGGAGGCCGCGGCGAACGTGCTGCAGGATATGTGCCTGGAGGCGGCACAGCATGTCGTCGACAAGAAGCGCTATGCCGAGCTGGGGATTCCCGCGGCGGCGATTCCAGCGATCGAGTGGGCGTGGGTGACGTCACCACCGGCGCTGTATGGGCGCTTCGACATCTCGTACAACGGCGTCGATCCGCCGAAGCTGCTGGAGTACAACGCGGACACACCGACGGCGCTGCTGGAGGCAGCGGTAATCCAGTGGGCGTGGCTGGAGGAGCAACATCCTAACTGCGACCAGTTCAACTCGATCCATGAGCGGCTGATCGCCAAGTGGCAGGACATCGCACCGTATGTGTCGAAGCCGGTGTACTTCGCCGGGCTGGACAATGCGGAGGATCAACTGACGCTGGCTTACCTGCGCGATACAGCCGAGCAGGCGGAGCTGCCGACGGTGCCGATCATGATCGAGGACCTGGGATGGAATGAGAGCCGCAAAGCATTTGTAGATATGGATGAGCGGCAGATCTTCACCATCTTCAAGCTTTATCCGTGGGAGATGATGCTGACGGAGGAGTTCGGACCGGCTGCACTTGAGACATATAAGGATATGCGCTGGATCGAGCCCATCTGGAAGATGCTGTTCTCGAACAAGGGGCTGCTGCCGATTTTATGGGAGATGTATCCCGGACATGAGCTGCTGCTGGAGTCGCACTTCGACGGTGGCAGGAAGAACAAGCTCAAGAGCTACGTGAAGAAGCCGCTGCACTCGCGCGAGGGATCGAACATCACGATGGTGCGCGACGGCAAGACGATCGCCAGCACGGAAGGACCGTACACGGGGCCGCAGATTGTGCAGGCGCTGGCACCGGAGGCGGTATTTCCCGACAACCTGAAGCGCGGGGCGAAGCGTTATCCGGTGTGCGGCCTGTGGATGATCGACCAGACCTGCTGCGGCCTGGGGATTCGCGAGTCAGGCGGCCCGATTACGGGCAATCTCAGCTCGTTTGTCCCGCATTACTTCTGCTGAGAGACATTCCGCTTTCTTCCGCCGCTGCGATTCGCTAGGATCTCTGCACTCCCCTGAATCGAGTACAGGAGCAAGTTATGCTGCGGTTTATCGGCGGGCTGATCCGTCCGTATCGTGGGACGCTGATCATTATCTTTGCCGCCATGCTGGTGGAAACATTGATGAGTCTTGCAGCGCCGTGGCCGCTGAAGATCATCCTGGACAACGTGGTGGGCGACAAGAAGATGCAGCCGTGGCTGCATGACCTGCTGCGGCCGATGCTGGAGCATGGCAACCGTCTGCATGTGGCGCTGATAGCGGCGGGGCTGTATGTGGCGATCGCGGCGCTGGGCGCGCTGGCCTCGTATATCGACAACTACTTTACGGAGAGCGCGGGGCAGTGGGTGGCGCACGACCTGCGGATGCGGGTGTACAACCACCTGCAGCAGCTCTCGCTGGGCTACTACAGCACGCACCAGACGGGGCCGATCCTGTCGACGCTGACGTCGGACATCTCGACGATCCAGAGCTTCGCATCGAGCTCAACGCTGGACATCCTGGTGGACATGCTGACGATTGTCAGCATGCTGGTGCTGATGTTCTGGCTGAACTGGGACTTTACGCTGATTGCGCTGGCGGTGACGCCGTTCCTGCTGCTGTTCGTGTCGCGCTTCAAGAAGTCGGTGAAGGCGGCGACGAAGGAGGTGCGCAAGGAGCAGAGCGCGATTGTGGCGACGGTGCAGCAGGGGCTGGAGTCGATGCAGGTGGTAAAGGCCTTTGGGCAGGAGAAGGCCGAAGAGGAGATGCTGGCAGCTGTGAGCCAGGCGACGGTGGCGGCGGCGTTGAAGGCACGCAGCGTGAAGGCATTGCTGTCGCCGGTGGTGACGGTCGTCGTCGCTGGCTGCACGGCGGTGGTGCTGTGGCGCGGAGCGGCGCTGATTCTTGCAGGCACGATGACGGTGGGATCGCTGACGGTGTATCTCGCGTACCTGAGCCGCTTCTTCAAGCCGGTGAAAGACCTGGCAACGACGACCAACGCGATTGCACAGGTGACGGTTGGCGTGGAGCGGGTCCGGGAGATTCTGGACACGGATGCGATGATTCCTGAGAAAGAGGATGCGCTGGAGCCGGCGCTGCTGACGGGCGAGATCGCATTTGAAAATGTCGCCTTCGGCTATGCGGCAGATGAGCCGATTCTGACGGACGTGAGCTTCCGCATCAAGCCAGGAGAGTTTGTAGGCATCGTGGGACCGACGGGCGCGGGCAAGTCGACGGTCGTGAGCCTGATTCCGCGCTTCTACGATGTGAACAAGGGCATCGTGACGGTGGATGGCGTCGACGTGCGCGATTACAAGCTGAAGAATCTGCGCGACCAGATTGGCTACGTGCTGCAGGACACGGTGCTGTTTCACGGCACGATTCTGGAGAACATCGCCTTCGGCAATCCGCACGCCTCGCGCGAGGAGATCATCGCGGCGGCGAAGCTGGCCAATGCGGACGAGTTCATCGCGAAGATGCCGATGGGGTATGACACGCCGGTGGGCGAGCGGGGATCGACGCTCTCAGGCGGACAGCGGCAGCGCATCGGCATTGCAAGGGTGATGGTGCGCAACAGTCCGATCCTGCTGCTGGACGAGCCGACGGCGGCGCTGGATTCGGAGTCGGAGAAGCTGGTGATCGAGGCGCTGGAGACGTTGATGAAGGGACGTACGGTGATCGCGATTGCGCACCGGCTGACGACGATCCGCGACGCAAACCAGATTATCGTGATCGCCGACGGCGTGGTGGCGGAAGATGGATCGCATGCGGAGCTGCTGCAGAAGGGCGGCATCTACGCGGAGCTGTATCGCACGCAATTCGACACGGGCGAAAAGGCTGCCGTCTCGTAGAATATTCGAGTCTCCCGATCACCAGAGCAAAGAGAACGGCAAGAGAGGAATCTCCGCATGTCCCGCACCCTGATTGTTCTGCCTGACGATTCGGCCCGGCCGCTGCTCGACGCAATTGCCGGGGCGAAGTCGTCGCTCCGCATCAAGATGTTCGTCTTCTCGGACCCTTCGCTGATTGATGCCGTCGTTGCGGCGCACGGGCGCGGCGTGGATGTTCGCGTGATGCTGAATCCCGAACGCCGCGACGGATCAAAGGAGAACGATGAGGTCCGCGAGAGGCTGTCGGCCGCGGGTGTGGCGGTGCTGGACAGCAATCCGCGCTTCGATGTGACGCATGAGAAGTCGATGGTGGTAGACGACGAGACGGCATACATCGAGTCGTTGAACTGGGAGCCGCGCAACCTGACGGAGACGCGCGACTATGCCGTGGTCACGAAGCACAAGCACGAGGTGGACGAGGTGATGGCGGGCTTCGACGCGGACTGGAACCGCTCGGAGTTCACGTCGGGTGAGAAGTCGCATCTGATCTGGTGTATCGGCAACGGACGGCAGCGGATGTGCGAGTTTATCGACCGTGCGAAGCATACGCTGTGGCTGCAGAACGAGCGCTACCAGGACCCGGTGGTGATCGAGCACCTGGTGCGGGCGCATGCGCGCGGGGTGAAGATTCACATCATGGCGAGGCCTCCGCACAAGCTGAAGAAGGAGAAGCTGGTAGAAGGCGTGAGCGGTCTGCGCATCCTGGCCGATCTGGGCGTGCCGATTCACCAGCTGAAACACATCAAGCTGCATGGCAAGGTGATGCTGGCGGATGACAAGCGCGCCATTGTGGGGTCGATCAATATCGCTCCGGGGAGCTTCGACAGCCGCAGGGAGCTGGCGATCGAGGTGGACGACGATCACATCATCGGCCGCGTGAAAAAGACCCTGGAGCACGACTGGGAGAACTCGAAGATACTGGATCTTTCCGACGAGGGTCTGCTGGCAGAGCTGAAGAACTACGACCCGGATGTGGTCGAGGATCTGGGCATCGGCTCAAGCCACAAGAAATAAGTGGGGCCAAAGTTTGGCTGGCCTTGCTGCAAGCCGCTATCGGCGGCTCGGCAAAAACACTTAGCCTGCAGGCTTCACTCCGATCTCGGTTTGACGTCGCTTCAGAGGCGATGCGAGCTCGAAGAAGGTTAGCCCTGGCAAGTTGTCCTGTGCGAAGTGACCGATTCCATCCGTCAGGGCAAACAACCAGCAGCTGAGATGATGAAAGCATGGCATTGAATATTCAAGAGCAGTTTGGACAGATTGACATCTATGTTTTCGATCAAATTCTGCGAGGGAATATCGCACCTGGGATGCGTGTTCTTGATGCCGGATGTGGATATGGGCGCAATCTGGTCCATTTACTGCGCGAAGGCTGCGAGATATTTGCACTCGATCTGGACCGCAATGGCGTAGAGCACGTACGGCGACTTTCCGCTTCGCTGGAGACCGGACTCCCGGTAGAAAATTTTCAAAATGCTTCGATCGAGCAGATGCCCTTCCCGGATGCCTTTGTCGATGTGGTGATCTGTAACTCGGTACTTCACTTTGCTCGGGATGAGGAGCATTTCAGAGCGATGCTGGCGGAGCTGTGGCGAGTTCTAAGACCCGGCGGAATGCTGTTCTGCCGCCTGGGATCGAGGATTGGCATGGAGTTCGAACGAGTACGGGGCGGTCGTTTTCTGGTAGGAGACGGTTCGGAGTGGTTCCTGGCCGATGAAGAGATGCTGATGGAACTCACGGAGGAGATGGACAGCGTCCTTGTGGACCCACTGAAGACCACGATCGTGCAAGACTACCGCTGCATGACGACCTGGGTTCAAAGGAAACGAGGCTAGACGTCCCTGCTTCCGTCGTCACAAGCGTGTTTACGAGGACCTATCGATCCTGCAAATCCAACGCGGTGGTGTGGAACTTTCGCGAAGGAGCTATCGTACTCGGCGTCAGCCCCACCGGAGATGAACATGCGCGCTATAGCCGTTCTTTGCTTTGCTATTGTTTCACTGCAGTCTGCTCAAGCACAGCAGACGGTGACTTCAGGCCAAACGACTCTGGCATTCCATGATGTAGATGTCTTCGATGGAACGAGGATGAACCGCCACGTCAACGTCATCGTCGAGGCCGGCATGATCCGGCATGTGGGTGCCTCCGTGCCAATCCCGCCACAAAGCACGGTCATCGAGGGTGACGGATACACACTTCTACCCGGCTTAATCGATTCGCATACCCACTTGGGAGAAAAGCTGGTGCCAGAGTTTCTGCGAGACGCTTTGGATTTTGGCGTCACGACAGAGCTGGAGATGGGTGGTTCGGCCGCAAGTCTTCGGGTTCGTCGAGATAGCTGTCGAGACTGTGCCAACTTCTTGACTGCTGGGACGGTTGTTACCGTTCCCGGTGGTCACCCGACCGAGATGCCAGCCACGCCACAGCCAACGTTGTCTCCGACTGATGATGTTCAGGCATTTGTTGATAAACGTATTTTGGAGGGCTCCGACTACATCAAGCTCATCGACGAGCATCAACTTCCGACACTATCGACTTCACAGATCGAAAATATCGTTGTCGCTGCGCATCGTAGGAACAAGCTCGCGATCGCACACATAGGCTCCCAAAAAGAAGCCATGGAGTGCATCGAGGCTGGTGTGGATGCACTCGCTCACGTGTTTGCAGACTCACAACCGGCAGCTGACTTCGGTAGGCGCGTTGCGGAACACCATGCATTCGTCATTACGACGCTAACTGTTTTCGAGTCGCTCACCGCTGGCTCCGAGCCTCGCTGGTGGCAGAAAGAGGAAGGCCTGAGCGCACGGCTTACGCCTACGATGCGTAATATGCTCGGAATACGCCTTCCGAAAGCCGCGGGGCTTCATCTTGCTTTTGCGGAACAAGCAGTAGCTCGTCTCCATGAAGCTGGCGTTTCGATCCTCGCAGGCACAGATTCTCCAGTACCAGGTATTGCGCACGGTGTCAGCCTGCATCGCGAGTTAGAGCTTCTCGTCGAATCGGGGCTATCGCCGTCCGAAGCGCTCACAGCTACCACGTTCACCCCAGCACGCGAATTCGGCTTGCATGATCGCGGAAGAGTCGCCGAAGGGTTTCGTGCAGACCTCCTTCTGGTCAAAGGTGACCCAACATCTGACATCCGCGCCTTGCACGGCATCGAGGGTGTATGGCTGGGCGGTGAACGCCACTCGGCTTCACCCGAAGGGCAAACAGAGCATTGAGTTTACTTATCCCAATCCCAGATTGATCCTGTGAAGTCGGCTTCCAGGTGGTTACCTGTCCCCTCCTGACAGGTCCGTTTATCGGTAGGGCGGGGGTCCCAAGACGCGTTTGCCGCTGATTTGAGAAGATAGAAGCAACGCGTTTCAACCGAGTAAAGGAATCCATGAAGATCGTTCTCGCTGAAAAAGTATCCCCTGCCACCGCCGCAGTGTTCCAACAGGAGCCCGGCTGGCAGATCGTTACCGCTGACCAGATCAAGAACGGCCTGCCGGCAGAGCTGGCCGACGCCGATGCGCTGGTCGTTCGTTCGGCCGTACAGGCTGACGCCGCCCTTCTGGAGTCGGCGCCGAAGCTTCGCGTGATCGGCCGCGCCGGTGTGGGCGTCGACAACATCGACACCGATGCCGCCACCCGCAAGGGCATCGTGGTGATGAACACGCCCGGCGCCAATGCCATCGCCGTGGCCGAGCTGACCATCGGCCAGATGATCTCGATGGCACGCTCGATTCCGCGCGCCAACGCCACCATGCACGCGGGCAAGTGGGACAAGAAGACGCTGCAGGGGCAGGAGCTTCGCGGCAAGACGCTGGGCATCGTGGGCCTGGGCCGCATCGGCCTGGAGGTGGCCAAGCGCGCCCGCAGCTTCGGCATGGAGCTGATCGGCTATGACCCGTTCATCGCGCCCGTGATCGCACGCGAGAACGATGTCACGCTGTGCCCGATCGACGAGATCTTCCGCCGCTCGGACTACCTGACGCTGCACGTCGGTCTGACGCCGCAGACGGAGGGCCTGATCAACGCCACGTCGCTGGCGGTGATGAAGAAGGGCGTCCGCATCATCAACTGCGCGCGCGGCGAGCTGATCGTCGAAGAGGCGCTGGCAGCAGCGCTGAAGTCGGGTCACGTGGGCGGAGCGGCGCTGGATGTGTTCCGCAAGGAGCCGCTGAAGGATTCGCCGTTCTACGAGATGGAGAACGTCCTGCTGTCGCCGCACATCGCGGGATCGACGGACGAGGCGCAGGAGGCGATCGGCATCCAGCTGGCTCGCCAGGTGCGCGACTACCTGAAGCTGGGCGTGGTGCAGAATGCCGTCAACGTGCCCTCGCTGACGCATGAGGAGTACACCGAGATCGCGCCGTACATCGAGATGGCGGAGCGCCTGGGCAAGTTCCTGTCGCATGCGACGCCGGGTAACCTCGAGAACGTCCAGATCAACTACTCGGGCCGCCTGGCGGCAGGCAAGACGGACCTGGTGCGCAACGCCGCACTGGCGGGCATCTTCGACGGATCCGATGGCGGATCGGCGGCGAACCGCATCAACGCGGCTTCAGTCGCGGAGGAGCGCGGCATTCGCGTGCAGGAGGACAAGAAGGAGTTCACGACGGGCGGAGCGGGTTCGGTGCTGAAGCTGACCCTGCACTCGTCGGAGGGCGATGTCTCGGCCTCGGCGACGGTGCTGCATGGCAGCTCGCCGCGCCTGCTGACCTACGATGGCATCGACATCGAGGCCCCGCTGACGGGCACGCTGGTGGCGATCCGCAACCATGACGTTCCGGGCGTGATTGGACGCATCGGTACGATCCTGGGCGACAACTCGGTCAACATTGCGAACTTCGCCCTGGGCCGCGCGCACGATCCGGCCCGCGAGGTGAAGTCGCAGCGAGTGCCGCAGGGACAGGCGCTGGCCGTCGTGCAGATCGACGTGCCGAACGTGGCGACGGCGAATGCCGCAGTCGAGGCGCTGCGCAAGGTTGAGGCGATCGCCAGTGTACGGCTGGTGGAGCTTGGCAAGCTGTAGTTGCAATGCTTTACGAAGACACAACAGAGCCCCGGTCATCAGGCCGGGGCTTTTGTTTTGGGCCGAAGCGCAGTTTCGATACTCTATAAGTGACAGATTTTTATTCGTCGCAAGGAAACCAGACCCCGCATGCCGCTTTACGAATACGAATGCACCAACTGCCATAAGCGCACGGAAAAGATTCAGAAGTTCTCTGACCCCGAGATCACCGAATGCCCCTTCTGCGGAGGCAAGCTGGAGCGCGTGCTCTCGGCGCCTGCCGTCTCGTTCAAGGGCGGTGGATGGTACGCCGACCTCTACTCAAGCTCGAAGTCGGGTGGAAATACGAGCGGCAACAACGCCGCCAGCTCCAAGTCGGACAGCTCCACCTCTTCTACGCCTTCGACGTCTTCAACACCTGCATCGGCTCCGGCCACGGCACCCTCCTCCTCATCGTCCTCTTCCCCAGAGAAGAAATAGACAAGAAATAGACAAGAAATAAGCGACGCGGCCCTGAACCGGGCCGCGCCTGTTTCACCGCATACGGAATCATCTGTTCGGTGAAGGCGGAACCCTCTTGCCTTCCTTACGCGCCTCGGAGAGACCGATGGCGATGGCCTGCTTGCGGCTGGTGACTTTTTTGCCGCTGCGGCCGCTGGTCAGCTTGCCCTGCTTCATCGCCTTCATCTCACGCTCAACGTCTTTGCCGGAGGATCGGCTGTATCTGCGGGCTGCCTTCTTGGTCGCTTTCTTCGCGGACTTCTTCGCCGCCTTCTTTGCCGGGGCCTTCTTTGCCGCGCTCTTCTTCACGGTCTTCTTAGCGGCTTTCTTTACGGTCTTCTTTGTCGCCTTTTTAGCGGTCTTCCTGACTACTTTCTTTACAGCTTTCTTTGCTGCCTTCTTATTTGCCTTTTTCGTTGCCATAACTATTCTCCCGGATAATCAGAAGGCATGCCCATGAGAGAAGTTGTCTCGTTTATCCCACAAAGTGATCAGCGTGTATGACGGCGGCGACGCCAGAGGACGATCCACGCGAGCAATCCGATAGCTGCAGCGCCGAATAAACGCATCATGGTGCGGCGCATCCACGATGGCGTGCGTTCGAGCGAGCCGTCCTGCCATGCGGTCTTTACGAGGGTGAGATCGTCGGCGAGACCGGGAATGGTGATGGCGTTGAAATCATCGGTAGGCAGCGAACCGAAGATGCGCTCGGGATCCGGCTCGCCGCCATCGTGGTCCTTGGGGATGGCGGCCATCATGGTGTTGACCTCGGCATCGCGCGGGTCGTCGAAGAGGGCGATGTCGGCAGTGTTGGGGAAGAGCGTGTCCTTCCCCGTCATCTTCTTTTCGATGGCGGCGACGCCGTCCTGGCAGACGCCGAGGGGATAGTAGCCGCCGAAGGGCAGATCGGGGCGGCGGATGTGCTGATGCAGGAAGGCGACGATCATGCGGCCGACGAGGCGTGTGACTTCGATGGCGTCTTTGTCGGTGTAGGTGTGCGCGTGGCGGCCGAGGACCCAGGCCTGGTCCTGCGTGTCCATGGTGCGGAACTGGCTCTTGCCGTCGATGCCGAAGTACCAGCTGATGCTGGCGTTGATGCCGGGCTTGTCTTTGGGCGCGCGAATCTGCCATTCGTACTCGGCGTGGCTGACGGGGACAAGCAGCGAGCGATTGGTGCCGGGGATGACGATCTGGGAGTTCATCCAGAAGGGCATCATCACCTCCTGCCCATTGAGATGGAAGTGACCGAAGTTGGCGAAGTAGCGCGCATCGTAGACGGTGACCGTATGGCCGCTGGCGGCGAGCGCGGCCATCAACTCCTGCGGTGTGGTGGCGCTGTGACCGCCGATGGTTGCCGTGACCGTCTTCGCGCCGGTGAGGGCGTTGGCGCTGAGGCGGTTCATCACGTCGGCGAGGCGCTGGCTTTCGGCGTGCAGCGGGGCAAGGCTCGCGTTGGGGCCGTCGCCGCGGGCGATGCCGTTGCCGAGCTGGAAGACGATGCCGTCAGAGGTGAAGCCGGGAAGCGTGGAGGGCGTGTCGAGGTCGACGGTCTCGGCCTTCTCGAGCGTGTAGGGGCCGAGGTCGAAGAAGGGCTGGATGCGGGCGGTGGACTGGGGGCGGTCGTCAATGGGAGCGTACTCGTCGACGCCTTCTTCGCCCTGGGTGCCGTCATCTTTTTTGGCGACGATGCGGCCGGCGATCTTGACCGTGGGGTTGATGGCGGAGAGGGTCCAGCCGGGAAAGCGGTCGAGCCCTTGCCAATCCTTGCCGAGGATCATCTGGCGCAGGGTCTTGATGAGCGCAGGCGACATGAGCGCCGGCCCCTGCTTGCCGCCGTTGAGCTGCGAGAGCAGAGCCTCGGTGAAGCCGGGCGTGGCGGAGAGTTCGCGCATCATGCCCGAGAGCAGGATGGTATTTGGCGGCATCGGTTTTTCAGGAACCACGTATGTTGCGTCTCCCCTGCACCCAACCAGCGCCAAAGATAGTATCGCGCTCCACGCGCACAGCCGAATGCCGCTTGTCTGCATGGGCTCCATTAAACCTTATGCCGTGTTGTGGCAGTAGAGAAAAGGTTGTGGGTGCTTATGCGGCAATGGTCAAAAGCGGGTTTCTCCGCTTCGCGCTGCGGTCGAAATGACAACGTGTAGGAAGTGGAGAGCTGGGCAGTACTGATTCCGGAATCGAGAGCAAAGCAGAAGCCGTGCCCTTGAGCACGGCTTCTTTTCTTTGGAGCAAATGAACTTCTTGTGCGTTACAGCACCGGAGAGTCATCGTGGAGCATGGCCTTGCGGATGACCTTGACCGGAGCGAAGCCCTGGCGCACAAAGTTGTCGTGGAACTGCTCGAGGTTGAAGGCGGCGCCCTGCTTCTTCTTCAGGTCTTCGCGCAGCTTCATGATCTCGAGTTTGCCGAGCGTGTAGTAAAGGTAGGTTGCGTCGGCGGTGCCGCGCTTGGTTTCGACGAGACCGACAGAGTGCGACTGGTAGCCCTCTTTGACGAAGAAGTCGACCGCCTGGTCGATGGTCCACTGGCCGCCGGGTTCGCCGAGGCCGGTGTGCAGCTTGATGGAGTTGACGAAGCGGGCGTCGCGTAGAAGAGCGTCCTGCAGCTGGCCGAGCTTGATGAGCTTCGCCTCGCGCACCTGCTCGGGCGTGGCGTTAGGCGGAGCGGCGGCGTAGCCCTCGTCGAGCATCATCTCTTCGGTGTAGTGCGCCCAGCCTTCGACGTTGGAGTTGGCCATGATGACCTTGCGCACCTTCGACGGGAACTGGTTCTGGAAGAGGAACTGGACGTAGTGGCCGGGGTAGGCCTCGTGCACGCTGGTGGAGATGATGGTGCCGATGTTGAAGCTGGCCATGTGCTCGGCGACGTGCTCGGGCGTCCAGTCCTTTTCGGGCAGGGTGACGTTGAAGTAGGCCTTGGTGGAACGTGTCTCAAAGGGGCCGGGCGGGTCCATCGACGCGAAGGTGGTGGCGCGCATGAAGGGCGGCGTCTCTTCGAGCGTGGGCTGGACATCGCTGGGGATGGTGATGATGTGGTGCGCGCGAATGTAGGTGATCAGCGAGTCGAAGGTGCCGTGGAAGGAGTCGAGCAGCTTGTCGGGCGCGGGGTGGATGGTGGCCAGCTCAGCCAGCACCTGCTGCGGGGTCTTGCTGGGGTCGACCTCTTTGGCGATGCGGGCGAAGTCCTGCTGATTGCGATGCAGATCGGCCATGGCGATCTCAAGCAGGTGCGGCAGCGGGACATCGACCATCTCGTCGTAGCTGAGCTTCTTCGCAAAGGTATCGGCGCCGAGGCGATAGTCGCCGTTGGAGCGCGGCAGCAGATCGGACTTCATCCATGCGCCGTAGTCCTTGAGCCCGGCGATGACGGCGGCGTTGGTCTTCTGAAACTCGGCCTTCGCGTCGGCATCGTCGGCCGCGGCGAAGGCTGCAGGAACATCGTTCTGAAAGAAGCTGACGAGGCCGTCGATCTGCTCGAGTGCGATCTCGGTGAAGATGCGCGGCGGATTCTTGAGGTTCTTCTTCGCTTCGACGAAGACCTGCGGGATCTGCTTCTCGCGCTCGATGGCGGAGTGCAGGCGGTTGTTGACGGGCGCGAAGGGACGCTCCATCAGAACGAAGATGGAGTTGGTGACGCCGCTGGAGTAGTTGTCGGGATTCTTCTCCCAGTTGCGGATGGTCTCAAGCGAGAGCAGCTGCGAGCGGATGCTGTTGAGCAGGATGGCCTGGTCGGCGGCGATGGGCGCGTCCATCGAAGAGGGCTCGATCTGGCCGATCTTCTTCTCGTAGACCTTAAGCGCGGCGACCTGTTTTTCGACGCCGCCGGCGGAATAATCTTCCAGCAGGTCATCGTACTGGTGCAGTCCCATCTGCGTGCCCATGGTGGGCGCGAAGTGGAAGAGCACGTCGCTGAAGTACTGCTCGGAGACGAAGTGGAAGGTCTGGTTTCCGCCATCGGCGGATACGCGCTGGGCGGGTGCGGCAGGTGTCAGCATAAGGGTCCCGAGAACGGCCGAGGATACGAGGAGACGCAGGCTCATGGTCATCTGACTGAAGTGTAAGACAAGCGCCGGGGCGGCGCATGATTTACTGCGCCGGCAGGGAGTATTCGAAGTCGTAGCTGTGCTTGCCGCCGGGTGCGATGGAGATGTTCATCTTGCCGTCGATGCCCGCAAGCTGCCCCGTACCCGAGCCGGGGACGACGACGATGGTGAGCGTGAAGGAGCCGGGCTTCATGGTGCCGCTGTGCTGCAGCGCGAAGCTGCCGGCGCGTCCGGCGAGGTTGCCGGTGACGACCTCGATGGCGACGTAGCCTCCGGTGCCGTTGCTGCCGCCCGAGGACAGCATCTCGCCCTTGCTGGTGGCGTCGAGGTCACCGTGGAACTGCTTGTCGAGGAGGTGGCGTGCGATGCCAGGGTCGGTCTTGTCTTCCTGCGGAATCATCTTCACATCGAAGGGACCGTTTGCACGAGTTGTCATTGTCGCTCCTTGTATGGGCGTGATCTTGTGTTGCTGTGCCGGGACAGGCACGGTGCAGAGACTGAGACACAGCAGCGGGGCTGCGATGGCTCGTACGAAGTGAGAGGATTGCGATGGCCTCAGCGGCAAGATATGTCTCTTCCCGATGCAACCACGTTAGCGCATCAGATGGGCGTAATGCCGTAGCGATTCATTACCTCGCTGATCGCAGCCATATCGGGCGAGTCGGTTCCGAGGTGCTGCGAGATCTCGCGGAAGTACTCCGGCCCCATGACACCGGGCGTCTGCAGGCAGATGATGCGCGCCGTGGTCTCGTCCAGGTTGGCGAAGAAGTGTGCGGTGCCGCGCGGGATGACCATGCGGTCGCCGGGGTGCAGGATGGTGACCACATTGTTCATGGTCCAGGTGATGGTGCCGTTCATGACGAAGACGATCTCGTCGTAGTCGCGGTGGATGTGCGGGACAGGCGCACCGGTAGTAGGCGGCAACGTCATCTCGTACACCTCGAGCGTATTGCCGGTCTCGTGACGCGTCTTGAGGAAGGTAACGGTTAGTTCACCGACACGAATGGTCTCATGCATCGCCGGACCCCCTCGGCTGAGCCGAGACGTGATCATACTGCCGGAGAGACCGGTATGGAAGCAACTTTTTGCAACATAGAACGACATGGAGAAGAGCCATTCTGCAGTTAGACGACGCATGTGGTGGAAGGGCACCGCTCGTCACACAAAGATGGGTTTTTGGCGGATGCCGACGACTAATTGCCGTTCGTATCGAGCTGTTGAAGAAGCTCACGCGTCTCCCGCAGAACATCTTCGGCCCTGGCGCTGGTGAGCGGCCAGCGCAGAACGCCCTGCGGCGTAAACTGCGCGCCGCGCTTGGTATTGCGGCTGACCATGCGCATGAGTACACCGGGATCGACGGCGTTGAGTGCGGCAGCCTCGCCACCGCGATCGGCGAACTTGATGTTGAGCATCTCGACGAAGGTCTTCTGCTTGTTGAGCTCGATCTGCGTGCGCTTGCGGTCGACCTGTGCGATGCCAAGCAGGTTGGCCATGAGGCGAATCTCACCGGCGGTAAGCAGGTTGCTGACGGACTCCGGCAGCTCGCCGTAGCGGTCTTTGAGTTCGGCGCGGACCTCTTCGAGTTCAGGCAGCGTGGCCGAGCCTGCGATCTTCTTGTACATGCGCAGGCGCTGATTCTCTTCGGGGATGTACTCGGCGTCGATGCGCACACTGATGCCGAGGTTGACGCTGGTATCGGCGTGTGCGGGCTTGTCTTCTTCGCCCTTGATCTTGCGCACGGCCTCTTCGAGCATCGAGGTGTACATCTCAAAGCCGATGGCTTCGATGTGGCCGGACTGCTCACCGCCCAGCATGTTGCCTGCGCCGCGCAGCTCGAGATCGAGTGCTGCAATCTTGAAGCCGGCGCCGAGGTCGGAGAATTCCTTCAATGCAGCAAGACGGCGACGCGCGATCTCGGTGAGCTCGGTGTCGGGCGGAATCAACAGATACGAATAAGCGCGGCGATTGGAGCGACCAACGCGGCCGCGCAGCTGATAGAGCTCGCTGAGGCCGTGGCGATCGGCGCGATTGATGACGATGGTGTTGGCGAGCGGGATGTCGAGGCCGTTTTCGATGATCGACGTGGCGACCAGCACGTCGTACTCGTGATTCATGAAGGCCAGCATCACGCGCTCCAGCTCTGCCTCAGGCAGCTGGCCGTGGCCCACGACGATGCGCGCGGACGGCACCAGCTCGCGGATCTTCGCGGCGATGTCGTAGATGGTCTCGACGCGATTGTGCACGAAGTAGGCCTGTCCGCCGCGCTCCATCTCCACCTCGATGGCGGTGCGCACCAGCTTCTCGTCGAACTTGGCGACGATGGTCTGGATGGCCATGCGGTCTTTCGGCGGCGTCTCGATGACAGACATATCGCGCAGGCCGATCAGCGACATGTGCAGCGTGCGCGGGATGGGCGTGGCCGACATGCTGAGCACATCGATAGCGGTGCGCATGTGCTTGAGACGTTCTTTATGCCGCACGCCGAAGCGCTGTTCTTCGTCGACGACGAGCAGGCCGAGGTCCTGAAACTTGAGGTCTTTGGAGAGGATGCGATGCGTACCGATGAGGATATCGATCTTGCCGTCGGCCGCTTTCTCGAGGATCTCCTTTTGCTCCTTCGCGGTGCGGAAGCGCGAGATCATCTCGACCGTGACGGGGAAGTTCGCCATACGGCGCTTGAAGCTCTCGTAGTGCTGGAAGCTGAGCACGGTGGTGGGCGTGAGCACCGCCACCTGCTTGGAGTCCTGCACGGCCTTGAAGGCGGCGCGCATGGCGACCTCGGTCTTACCGTAGCCAACGTCTCCGCAGAGCAGGCGATCCATGGGCTGCGTCGACTCCATGTCGGCCTTGATGTCGGCGATGGCGCTGAGCTGATCGTCGGTCTCGTTGAAGTCGAAGGCGTCTTCGAACTCGCGCTGCATGTTGGTGTCGGGCGAGAAGGGCGTGCCTTGTGTCGCCTCGCGCTGCGCGTAGAGCTTGAGCAACTCGGCGGCCATGTCGGCCATCGCCTTTTTGACGCGGGCCTTGGTCTTCTGCCAGCTCTGCGAGCCGAGCTTGTTGAGCACGGGCGCGGGGCCGGTCTCGGTGGAGCGGTACTTCTGGATGAGGTCGAGGCGCGTGAGCGGGACGTAGAGCTTGGCTTCATCGGCGAACTCGAGGATCATCAGCTCGAGCGGCGGCTGGTTGGGCTCTTCGATGACGCGCAGCCCCATGTAGCGGGCGATGCCATGCTCGACGTGGACGACGTAGTCGCCGACGGTAAGATCGCGGAAGTCTGAGATGAAGGCGGCGGCCTTGGACTTCGACCGCCGAGCCGGGCGCACCGTGACATCGGCCTCATCGGTGAGATCCTGCGCGCCGAAGAGGATGATCTGCCTGGCGGTGGTCTTTTCGAGATCGAGGATCTGCACACCGGCAGCGATGGACGCCTTGACGATGACGGGCGTACGCAGGTCGCCTGCGAGATAGCTGGATTCGGAGTAGACGGTCTCGGAGCCGTGCTGCTCGATGCGTGACCCGAGGCGGTAGGGAACCTTGTACTCCTGCAAGAGACCCGCGAGGCGCTCGACCTCGCCCTGGTTGGGCGCGGTGAGCAGGATGCGCGCCTCCTGCCGCATAAGCGACTGCAGCGTCTCGATCATGACGGGGATGGCGCCATGAAAGCGCTGCGTGGGACGTGTGGCGAACTCGATCTCCGACAGCTCGGAGTTGTTGGCGTCGAGCACATCGACGGCGCCAAGCTGGTCGAGATCGCAGCCCGGGGCGCGACGGAGGCGGTCCTCAAGGTCCCACGGCGAAAGGTAGATGTCGTCGGGCCGGATGAGCGAGCCGATGCCGGAGCGGTCGTGGCGCTGCTCAACCTTGTTCCACCAGCGCTCGCCCTGATTTTTGACCATCGCGGGCTCTTCGACAAAGACGCGGGCCGCGGAGCCGAGCAGGTCGAGCAGCGTGCTCTTTGCACCGGCGACGGGAGAGAAGAACTCCCAGCCGGGGAAGACGGTGGCCTCTCCGGTTCGGGTGGCGACGTGCGTCTGCAGTTCCACCGGCTCTTCGCCGCCTTCGAGCGCGGCACCGGCGGCGCCAGCGCGGGTGAGACGGGCGTTGATGGCGCCCAAGAGTTTTTCGGTGACCGGCGTCTCGGTGAGGGGCAGCAGAAGAATGTGCTTCAGGCTGCCGCTGGAACGCTGGGTGTCGGGGTCGAAGCGGCGGATGGATTCGATCTCGTCGCCGAAGAAGTCGATGCGGACGGGCGTCTCCTGCTCGGGCGAGTAGACGTCGATGATGCCGCCGCGGATGGTGACCTGGCCGGGCATCTCGACGACGTCCACCTTCGTATACCCCACAGACAGCAGGTGCTCGACGAGCATGTCGGGCAGGTGCTCTTCGCCCACCCGCAGGTTGAGCGCGAGCGCGGCGTAGTAGTCGCGGTCGAAGAGACGCATGCAGGCCGATTCGACCGGCGCGATGATGAGGCGCGGCTGGTTGCGATTGCCGGTGCAGATCTTCCAGAGCGCGGCGGCGCGGGTCTCCTGGATCTCGGAGTGCGGCGAGAGATTCTCGAAGGGGAGAACGTCGTGCGCGGGCAGGCGGAGGACATCGGCGGCGTCGAGCGCTCCCGTCAGCTCGCAGGCCTCGATGACGGCGGCATGCAGGGCCTCGGCGGCCTTGTTATCGGAGACGACGATGAGCGCAGGCGCCTGCAGGGCACGCACAAAGTATGGAAGGTAGAGCGCACGGGCGGTGGAGGTCAGGCCGGAGACACGACGACGCCCCGATCCGGCGCTCAGATGGCGCCGTACACGCTCAAAGGACTCGGTGTGTTCCAACTCCGCGAGCAGCTCGCGGACAAACGGCAAAACCATGCTGGATCTGATTTTAGTTGATGTGCCGAAGCCAGAACCGGCTACGCAGGCGTATTATCGCGCCGCCGCTGATAATCCCATGGCGGCGCTGCCCGGACGTACTCGGGTCGAGCGAACGTTCTCGGACAGCATGCCTCATGCGGAGGTGTCATCTATGAGCGCCTGGGCCAAACGTATCGCTATTGCTATCGCACTCACCGCCGTACTCCCGCTGCTGGAAGGGTGTACTCCTCAACCCAGGACCGAACGCTACTACCTCGTGACCGTCAACGTCGAGCTGCCGTACTGGAAGACAGCCTTCGAGGGCTTCCAGAAGGCTGCGCAGGAGTACGGCGTGACCGTCGATCTGCGCGGGCCGCACAGCTTCGATCCGCAGGCCGAAGTGGCTGAGTTTCGCTCCGCCGTCGCCTCAAAACCGGCGGGCATCCTGGTATCGGTGACGAACTCCTCCCTGCTGACGCCGGAGATCGATGCTGCAATCGCAGCGGGAATTCCCGTCATCACGATGGATTCCGACGCGCCTGAGAGCAAGCGGCTGTACTTTATCGGCACCAACAACCTGGAGGCCGGACGCCTGGGCGGTCAGCGGGCGGCGGCGCAGCTCAACGGCCAGGGGAACGTCGTCTTCTTCACCATGCCCGGCCAGCCGAACCTCGAAGAGCGGCTGAAGGGATATAAGGACGTCTTCGCGGACTTTCCCAAGATCAAGATCGTCGAAGTCTTCGATATGAAGGGCGACTCCGGCGTGGCGATGGACCAGGCGCAGCAGTACCTGGCGCGCAAGGACAAGAACCGTATCGACGCGCTGATCTGCCTGCAGTCTTCGGCGGGCAAGGATGTGGGGGAGGCGGTGCGCCGGGCACGCGAGGCGGGCGATCCGGGAAGGCTGCTGATCGCCATGGACGCAGACCTCGCGACGCTGCAGCTGGTCAAGGACGGCATTATCGACTCGACCATCGCGCAGAAGCCGTACACGATGGCGTTTGTGGGGCTGAAGGCGCTGCACGGGCTGCACACAACACCGATAACTCCGCTGGCAGCGGACTATGGGCTGAATCCGTTCTCGCCGTTCCCGGCGTTTGTGGATACAGGGGTGGCCCTGGTCGATAGCCATAACGTCAATGCGATCCTGCAGCGGAAGGAGTCGGCGGGGCAGTAATAGCCTGCGTTTTGCGGATGCGAACCTTCGTGGCCGAAAGCAGCTTTCCCCACTCCGCGCTGCGCGCTCTGGCCGAAAAGACGGTGTTGGAGAGGGAGGCAGGGGCGGCCGTTGACAGGCAAAGGCTGCGCTGCTGACCTCCTGAATTCAGTGGGTTGCGCTTCGCTTGATAAAATCAAGCTGATTATGTCCACCGCTACCGCGCTCTCACCCGAGATTCTTGCCAAGTACCAGCCCGTCATCGGGTTGGAGGTCCACGTCCAGCTCCTGACCAAGACGAAGGCCTTCTGCGGCTGCGTGAACCAGTACGGCGGCGAACCGAATACGCACACCTGCCCCACCTGCCTCGGTCTGCCCGGCGCGCTGCCGGTGCTGAACCGTCAGGCCGTGGAGTTTGCCGTGCTGGCCGCCAGGGCGATCAACTGCGAGATTCGCGAGACCAGCATCTTTTCGCGTAAGAACTACTTCTACCCGGACTCGCCCAAGGGCTACCAGATCTCGCAGTTCGACAAGCCGGTCGCCGAGAACGGCTGGCTCGAAGTTCCCGCGTTCGACGCCGCAGGAGCGCCGATCACCAAGCGCATCGGCGTGACCCGCCTGCACATGGAAGAGGATGCGGGCAAGAGCCTGCACGACGGCTTTGCCGACTCGATCAACCGCACCTATATCGACCTGAACCGCTGCGGCACGCCGCTCGTTGAGATCGTCTCGGAGCCGGACCTCCGCACGGCGGACGAGGTCTTCGAGTACCTGACCAAGCTGAAGGAGATCCTGCTGTACACCGGCGTCTCCGACTGCAACATGGAAGAAGGCTCCCTGCGCTGCGACGCCAACGTGAGCGTGATGTTGAAAGGCGCAAAGGAGTACGGCACCAAGGCCGAGGTCAAGAACGTTAATAGTTTTCGCTACATCCGCTCGGCGGTGCAGTACGAGATCGAGCGCCAGATCGGCGTGATCGAGGACGGCGGTCGCGTAGTGCAGGAGTCGCGCCTGTGGAACTCGGGCGAGGGCCGGACATACTCGATGCGATCGAAGGAGCAGGCGCACGACTACCGCTACTTCCCGGAGCCGGACCTTCCGCCGCTGGTCGTGGGAGCGGACTGGCAGGCCGAGATTCTCGCCCGCATGCCGGAGCTTCCCGAGGCGCGCCGCGCCCGCATGATCGCCGCCTACGACATCAGCGAGCAGGACGCCGCCACGCTGACCGCGACGCAGAGCTTCGCCGACACCTTTGAAGTTGCCGCGAAGAAGGCGAAGTCGCCGCGCCGCGTAGCCGCGCTGCTGACCACCGAGCTGACGATGCGCCTGCGTTTGAAGGAGCTGGAGCTGGCCGATTCGCCCGTCACGATGGATGGACTGGTGATGGCCGCCGACCTGATGGAGGCCGGCACCATCAGCTCCAAGCAGCTGAAGCAGCTGCTGGACACGGCCTTTGAGAACAGCGAGGACTTCCCTGTCGTCTATGAACGCGAGAAGCCGCAACAGATCTCCGATTCGGGTGCGATCGAGAAGATGATCGACGAAGTGATCGCGGCGAATCCCAAACAGGTGGAGCAGTACAAGGGCGGCAAGAAGACGGTCTCGGCCTTCTTCGTCGGCCAGGTGATGCGTCTGTCGAAGGGACAGGCAAACCCGGCACTGCTGAATGAATTGGTTGTAAAAAAACTGGACGCCTAGATCCAGTTCGTTAACGCTTTGCGACTCCCCGCTCCGGTCGGGCCTTCCCCGACCGTGTTATGTCTTCTCCTATCTGTAGTTGCTACCATTGGCTTTGCACAAGTGCGTGCATCGGGCCTACATCAAACGTGCATCGAAGGGATTCATGACCCAGAAAATTCGTAAGGCAGTCTTTCCTGCTGCGGGCCTCGGCACCCGCTTCCTCCCCGCGACCAAATCCATTCCGAAGGAGATGCTTTGCTTGGTCGACAAGCCGCTGATCCAGTACGGCGTCGAAGAGGCCGTGGCTGCGGGTTGCACGGAGATCATTCTGATCTCGAGCCGCGGCAAGGCTTCCATGGAAGACCACTTCGATCGCTCCCCGGAGCTTGAGGCCAACCTCGCCGCGAAGAACAAGACGGCCCTGCTGGAGGTGGCGAAGTCGGTCGCGAAGCTGGCCAAGATTACCGTCACGCGCCAGAGCGAGCCGCTCGGGCTTGGCCACGCTGTGCTGCAGGCCAAGGAGCTTGTGGGCAACGAGCCGTTCTGCGTCATCCTGCCGGACGATATCGTCGACGCGAAGAAGGCCTGCATGAAGCAGATGGTCGAGGCGTTTGAGGCCACAGGCTCGTCGATCATCGCCTCAGAGGTGGTCGAGGGCGCTGCCATCCAGAACTACGGTTGTCTCGCCGTGACGCCGGACCCCAGAGACCCGCGTCTGTTGGAGATCTCGGACATGGTGGAGAAGCCCAAGCCCGAGGAGGCTCCGTCGCAGAACGCCATCATCGGCCGCTACCTGCTGACGCCCCGCATCTTCGAGCTGTTGGAGAAGATCACCCCGGGCGCAGGCGGCGAGTTGCAGCTGACCGACGGCATCAAGGCCCTGCTGCAGTACGAGAAGGTCTACGGCTTCACCTACGAAGGCAAGCGCTTCGACGCAGGCGACAAGCTCGGCTTCCTGAAGGCAACGGTCGAGCTTGGATTGAAGAACGAAAAGCTGGGCGCGGACTTCCGCAGCTGGCTGAAGCAGTTCCCGCTGTAAAAGCGTCTGGGTACTCCCGCTAAGTAAACAGGTCCCTCGGCATTCCCGGAGTGCACTCTTATGAGTTGCCATCCCGAGCGAAGCCGAGGGACCTGCTTTTTGCCTCGGGCAGTGTTGATGAATGTCTGCCTTCGCTGCTTTGTTATGGACACGGATAGCCTCGACAGCCGGGTGCCCATGCATGCGGCTTCATCGCATGAGTGGGACATTCAAACCCAGCTCGAACCGTTTTCATCTCCATAGAATCCAATAAGTATCGAACGATTCAAAAGGAGTATGAGATGAAGACCTTCGACGAGCAGAGCGCCATCAAATTTCTTACGGATGTTCGCAAGCCTCTGCTGAACCTGCATAAGTCGATTCTCGATCACGAGCGTGCAGCCTATGAGAAGAAGGCCGGGGCCCTTTCGCCAGCCGCATTTCTGCAGCAGCTGATCGGTGGAACGGAGTTTCGCTGGATCTCGCCGCTCTCGACCGCCATCGCAAACATTGACGAGCTTCTAGAAGATGAGAAGGTGACTGCGGACGAGAAGATCGCCGGGGCACAGTCGATCGTCGGCCTCTTTGAGAGCGATACGCCCGACAACGCATTCCGTACGCGCTACCTGCCGCTGCTGCAGGAGAGCCCGGCCATCCTCCACCAACACGGGCAGGTCGCACAGCTCCTGCGTAGTTCTGAGTAACTCGCCGATAAATCGGGTGCCCCATTCATGCAGCTCCACCGCATGAGTGGGCATTCGAGCAAAGCTCGAACCGCCCTGCCGCAGAGTGCACGATGAAGCCGCCGCCATAACCGCACCAAAGACACGGCTTAGCCCTTCTTCGAATCCAGAATACTTCGGCGATCATCGAAATATCCGTACACTGAATTCATACGGAGATCTGCAATGCCTTCACTTTTCGATCCCATCAAAGTCGGCGACCTTACGTTGCCGAACCGCATCTTTATGGCGCCTTTGACGCGCCTGCGCGGCACGTCGGACCATGTTCCTACGCCAATCATCGGTGAGTATTACGCGCAGCGCGCCTCTGCCGGGCTGATCATCTCCGAAGGCATTCCGATCGATCCCATGGGTGTCGGCTATCCCAATGTTCCGGGGCTTTGGTCCGCCGAGCAGGTGGAGGCGTGGAAGCCGATCACCAAAGCCGTGCACGATGCCGGTGGCCGCATCTTTGCGCAGATCTGGCATGTTGGCCGCATCTCGCACCCTGACCTGCTGGGCGGAAAGACCCCGGTGGCGCCTTCGCCGGTGACGCCTCCCGGCACGGTGAACGTGCTGCGTCCGCCGAAAGAGTTTGTGACGCCGCGAGCGCTGGAGATCGGCGAGATCAAGGGTGTGGTCGATGCCTTCCGCCAGGGCGCGGAGAACGCGCAGGCCGCAGGCTTCGACGGCGTGGAGCTGCACGGCGCGAACGGCTATCTGCTGGACCAGTTTCTGCAGGACGGCACCAATCATCGCACCGACGAGTACGGCGGCCCGATTGAGAATCGCGCCCGCCTGATGCTGGAAGCGACGGATGCGGCGATCTCGGTGTGGGGAGCGGACCGCGTGGCGATGCACCTGGCGCCGCGCAGCGGAGCACACGGCATCTCGGACTCCAACCGCACGGAGACATTCAGTTACGTGGCGCGTGAGCTGGGACGGCGCAGGATCGCATTTATTGCGGCGCGCGAGCGCGTGGCCGAGGACTCCATCGGCCCGGACCTGCGGCACCTGTTCGGCGGCGTCTTCGTTGCCAATGAAGCATTGGATCAGCAGACCGGACAGCAGCTGCTGGATGAAGACAAGGCCGATGCGGTGGCGTACGGCAAGCTCTTCATCGCCAATCCCGACCTGGTGAAGCGGTTCCAGCGTTCGAGCGAGCTGAACACGCCGGTGATGGACACCTTCTACACGCACACGCCCGAGGGCTACACCGATTACCCCGCGCTAAGTCTTTGAACGGTGTGACAGGTTGATGACAAATTGCGGAGACGGCCAAACGCCTCTCCGCATTTTTGCATCTCACTCTCTCGGATACGGAGAGAAGAAGAGATGCCCGAAACTGCAAAGCCCGGAAGCACAATCACTCGCGAAAAGTTAGCAGAGCTGCTGAACCAGGACCTTGAGCGCGAGTATCAGGCCATCATCGCGTATGTGAACTATTCTCAGGTGCTCAAGGGAGCGGCGTACATGAACGTCGCCGCAGAGCTGCAGGTCCATGCCGGCGAAGAGCTGGCCCACGCGCTGAAGATCAGCTACTGGGTGGATATGTACGGCGGCATGCCGGCGGTGAAGCCGAGAGAGGTCAAGACCTCCGACAAGGCCAAGGACATGCTGCGCTATGACCTCGAAAATGAGAAGGAGACGATCCGCAACTATCGCCGCCGCGTGAAGCAGGCCGATGAGTTGAACGAGTTTGCGTTGAGCGAAGACCTGCGCGAGATTCTGCGCGACGAACAGGATCACCTGAATTCCCTGGCGACCGCGCTCGGCATCGATACACCGGACCCCGGTATCGCCGACTAAGTTCCCTCCCAAGGCTGCGACAGAAAGGGCGCCTCTTTATGGAGGCGCCCCTTTCTGTTGTGCCAAGAGTTGCTGGTAGCGCTATGGCGCCGGAAAATTGCCGGATAACGTGGCGTGGCTAGGGATAACGCGGTCTAGCTAGAAGGTGAAGGCCACACCAACGGTGAAGCGGTCCTGCAGAAACTTCTTCTCCGGGCCGATGCGGATGATCTCGGTGGAGTATGTATCGTCCAGCTCGTTGGAGTCGAAGTCTTCATACGAGTTCGCGATGATGTCCGGGTTCTTCGTCCAGGTCTCGCGGAAGTCGGCGCGCACCATCATGCGTGGCGTGACGCGATACTTCACGCCGCCGCCATACTGTATGCCGAGGTGGAAGATGCCGCCGCCGTCGAGGGGAGGCGTGTTGCCGAAGTCGTAGGCCGCCTTGAAGAGGCCGATGTTTTTGAGGCCCAGCGTAAACGGGCCGGCCGGCTTCTGCAGTGGCGAGCCGTTCAACGCGACCAGCTGCAGAACCGGTCCGATGGCCGCATAAGGACGCCAGCGCGAGGTGGGCCGCGTGGCATGGATCAGCAGGTTGTACTCAAACTGGCGCGTCACAAGGCCAATGGGGATGGCATCGATGTCATCGTCGTCGAAGAACTGTTCGGTGCCCGCGGGAATCGTCGCGTTGATTGTACCGAGCTGGTACTTCACCTGCTGGCGGAAGTAGGAGAACTCGTTGGAGAAGTGGCTCCAGCTGTTAATGGTGACGGAGCCGCCGGCGGCCCAGCCATCGCCGACGTTATCGGCCAGGAAGATAAAGTACCCGTCCTTGTTGAGATCGCTGGAATGCTCGATCACTCCCACGGCCGAAAGATAGTCCTCGCGCATGTGCATATAGCCGCCCTGCAGGGCGAACTCGTAGCGGGGAGGGTCCCACTTGTGGGCGTCCTTGGCCTTCTTCATCAACGCCAGATCCTCGGCCGAGGGAGTTGTTCCCGGCTCGCCGGGCTGGCGATGCTGCAGGCCGGGATTGCTGCCGTAGCCTCTGTAGTTGGCGCCGGAGGCGTCAGTCTTGCGCCAGGCTCCGGCGTCGGGCGGCAGTTCGCTGGAGGATTTGAGGAAATCCTTCACCTTAAAGACACCGGCAATGCCCTGGTAGATAAGGTTGCCGCGGTAGAGGTCGTTGCGGATGGTGAGCGAGGTGTCGCGCACGATGCGCTGCGGACGTGCGGGCGCTGGCGCAGCTGTCGGCGCGGTTGTCTTGGGGTCGTTGCAGGCGTTGATGCGCAGCACCGCGGCCTCACCGTCGGTGAGCAGTCGGTCGCCGGTGGAGTTGTAGGCATCGCGCGGCACCCAGGGCCGCTCGACCATGTCGAGGCTTTCGACGCAGCCGGTGTACATCAGGTCATTGACGATCTTGGAGCGCTCGTTGTCGATGTGCTGGTCGATGACATGGATGAACGTCTTCTGCTTGCGCGAGAAGGCGATGCCGATGTCCTGCGTGGAGGAGGAGGTCATGACGGCCTGCCCTTCGTACCGGTCCTCCGTGGGGAAGACACGCAGGTGATGCCGGGAGGAGAAGGTATTGGTCGTCTTGCTGAGGGTGAAGATGGGTGGACGCTCTTCGAGCAGCAGCACCGACATCGGCGCCTGGGTGTAGGTCTGGTTGCCGGTCAGCGTCTTGACGGTGCGGAAGGTGGAACCGGCGTAGAGATCGTCGGTGGGCAGCCATCCGGCGGCGGTGAAGGCGCGCTGCAGAGCAGCGGCATCGCCGATGAAGACGAGGTTGGTGATGTCGGAGATCTTGTTGGAGCCCTTGGTGCGTGTGCGGTAGGGGATCGTCTTAACGAAGGATTGCAGCTGGCGGCGACCGGAGTCGTCACCTTCCATCGGCAGCACCGAGGGCGGATAGACGGTCGCACTGATCAGCGGCCGCATGTTCTCAAGGGCCAGCTCCGTGCCGCCGGGGTAGAGGATCTCCGGCTCCGCGAAGCCAAGCACGGCGGAGCCGGAGGCTGAGGCAAAGATGTAGGCGATGGGGTCGATGCCCGCCAGCGACAGCACGCCGTTTTCGGCCGAGTGGCCGATGGTGCCGGTGGAGCGGATGCCCTGGATCTTGCCCTTGGCGGTGACCTTCTCCTGCGCGTTCTCCACCTCGAAGACGCGGGCGTCGATAGACAGCTCGCGGCCGTCCGGCGTCATGGCTTTGGTCCAGTGGAGGGTGAGCGAGGCGGTCTCGTGCTTAAAGCCCCAGCCGACGTTGTTGGCCTGCACGACAGTGCCCTCAAAGGCAGAGCCCTGTGGGATAAAGATCTGGCCGTCGACGACGACGGGGGTGATGGAGACGGCCTTGACCGTGTCGCCTTCGTGCGTGGACCGCGATGAGAGCTCCTGGGTGAGGCGGATGGCGAAACGCTGTCCGGCGGGTACGCCCTTGATGGGAACGAGGTCGGTGATGGGGACGGCGTAGGCGACGCGCAGCCCGGTCAGCTCCAGCGTCTCGCCGTTGGTGGACCAGCGGCCTCTGACGATCTGACCGCTCTCGAGCTGTACCAGGGCATCCCCGTTGGGGAAGACCTGCAGATACTTCGGGGAGAGCTGCGCGTTCTGCGGCGGGGTATAGATCTCATGCAGATCGGTGCCAAGCAGGACGCCGAGCTGCGCCTTGCGCGACTCGCCGCCGACCGTGTAGGTAACGGTGTGGTCGTTTTCGTGAAAGTCAGGGGAAGCTGCGTTGGCGATGCGGCCGGGGATCGCCTGCTCGTCGCCGACGACCATCCATGGCGTGCCCTGCTCGTCGGTGCCGCTGAGGGCGAAGGCCCAGCTCTCGTCTGCGGCCCTGGTCTCGGTGAGGGTGGCGGCGCTGAAAGGGACGGTGCCCAGGATGCGGCGGCGGCCGCTGTCGAGATCGTAGTAACGCAACATGTAGCGCTTGGGCAGCTCGTGTTTCGCCGGTACGACGGCGATCACCAACGCACCGTACTCGCCGCGTACGCGCCAGGCCGCCACGGCGTTGGGCGTGATCTTGCGCGGCTTGCCGGTGGCGGGCACCAGCTCAGCCTCGCCCGCCTCGTCGTGCTCGTGGCCGGGCTTATGCACGATGCGGATGGGATCGAGCGGCTTCGGCACCGGCTTCGGCGCCTCTATCTCTACAGGCAAGGACGTGTGCGGCTTAACCTGCGCCACGCAGAAAGCCGCAGCGGACAGCAGCAGGACAGGCGCTACACGGCGCAGCACAACAAAGACAGATGCACGGCAAATCATCGACGCGAAGACCTCAACTCGTCCGAACTGTATTAAATGAAGGAGGGCGGCAGCCCGCCGCCCGTCCATCATACGTTACGTTCGAGTGAGTCGACTGTCCCCCAAAGGGTGCAGAGTTAGACCTCAACCTTTGCTGCGAAGACGCCGCTGAAGGCCTTGCGTACCCCGGCGAAGACCACCAGCCACAGCACCGTCGCCAACACCGCGGGAGCCACGCCAACAGGCTCCAGAAAGGCGTGGAAGCAGATGATGTTGACGATCACCGGCCCCAGCAGCAACAGCGCCAGCGGCACAAACCGGTTGGCCAGCAGCAGAAGGCCGCCCACCAGTTCCAGCAGGAAGACGATGACAAGGTAGTGCGAGACAAACAACGCACCCATATATTGCCCAGCCAGTCCGGGCGGGGGCGGCATCGGGATGAAGTGCAGAAACCCGTTCGCCCCAAAGATAGTGAACAGCAGGCCCAGCAGGACACGTGCAATCGTTACGACAAGCTTCATGGTCGTCTCTCCTTGATTCGAACGGGGATGGGTTAGGCAACCAGTGTCTTGACCTGGGCCGTGAGCGGTTCGATGAAGGCCTCACGCGTGACCGTGCCCATCATCACCTGCGACGCGCCACTGGCGGTCAGCGCGCGCACGTCGGTGATACCGAGGAAGCCCAGCACGCTGACGAGGTAGGGCTCGACGAAGTTCATCGCGGCCATCGGGGCCTGCGAGTAGTTGCCACCGGTCGAGATCAGCACCGTGGCCTTCTTCACCGTGAGCAGCCCCTTGGCGCCATTTGCGTCGTAGACGAAGGTCTTGCCGCGGCGGGCGATCTGGTCGATCCAGAGCTTGAGCACGGCGGGAACGCCGAAGTTGTGCATCGCGACGCCGATGACGATCTCGTCGGCGGCCTTGATCTCGTCGATCAGCTCCTCGGAGAGGGCCAGCAGCTGTTTCTGCTCCGACGTCTGCTGCTCCTCGGGGGTATAGGCGGCGTAGATCCAGGCCTGGTCGATAGGTGGCGCCGGCTTCTCCGAGAGATTGCGGCGGACGACCGTGCCGCTGGGGTTGGCGGCCTTCCACGCTTCGACAAAGGTGGCGGTCAATTCACGGCTGATCGAACTATCGAGGGGGCTGGAATCAATATGAAGCAGTGTCGGCATTCGGAGATCTCCTTATTTTCAACGGCAGAAGCTTAAACAACTTGTGTCGTTTATACTCCAATATAGACGACTCTTGTCGCAAGACTGATTCTTTTTAAACTGGTATAGGCTGTTACGTGTAGTCTCGGACCAAGACAAGGACGTCTATGCCAATCTCAGATTGCGAAGTACGTGACCCACGCATCCGACGCACCCGGCAGGCTTTACAGGGTGCACTGCGCGAGCTGATGCAGAAGCGCTCGATTGAAGAGATCTCTGTGCAGGACATCACCGACCTGGCAGATGTGAATCGCGCAACGTTTTACGACCACTACAACGACAAGTTCGGTCTGTTGGACGCGATGGTAGCCGGTGGCTTCCATAAGCTGCTGGCAGAACGGAACATCCTGTTCAACGGCACCTGTCCGTCGGCAGCCAACGCCATTATTCTGGCGACCTGCGATTACCTGGTAGCCTCGCACAGCAACGGGGAGTGCGGGCGCAACAGCGCTTTCGAACCGCTGATGGAGGCCGGCATCGTCGCTGCAATCCGCCGCACGATCCTCAAAGGCGTCGAGGGCAAGCCCGTACCAGAGGGGCTAAGTCCGGAGATCGTCGCCACGGCCGCCGCCTGGGCGATCTATGGAGCGTCGAAGCAGTGGTTCTACACACCGGACCGGGCTCCGCAGAGCATCATCGTACAGCCCATCCTCGAGTTGGTGATGCCGATTCTGGCCACCATCGGCAATGGCATTTCCATGGAGCATGTTGAGGCACACCTCACAGCCCATTAACCCCCTTTGCACCACCTTTTCCGAGAGAGCGCTGCCATTGGCAGCGTCTTTCTGGTTTAAAGGCCTGAGTTTAATGGGTTTGTGGCTCGACAGACGGTATCGGACGAAAAGCGGTTCCCTCCCCCCTCGCTGCGCTCCGTCCGGGATGACATGGTTTTGGGTCTGTCTGTGGTTTAGATTTCAAGGACTTAGCGGATTTGGCGGTTGATCCGGCTCCCCTGATGCTGGAACCGCCTGAATCTTTATCTTGATATCAAGCATCTTTATATGAAGATATGACGACTCAACGCCAGGACGAAGAGGATCTCAGCGCCATCCACCTGTGGCTGGTGCTTTGGAAGGCGGCACGCGCCGTCGAGCAGCATGCGCACCGTTCCATCGCTCCATTCAACATGGGGGCGAGCGACTTTGGCGTGCTGGAGGCTCTGCTGCACAAGGGTCCGCTGACGGTGAAGCAGCTGGGCGGGAAGGTGCTGCTGACCAGCGGTTCGATGACGACGGCTGTAGACCGGCTGGAGAGGCGCGGACTGGTCGTGCGGTCGAACGACGCGAAGGACCGGCGGGCGCGGATCATCAGCCTGACCGACGCGGGGCGCGAGCTGATCTCCGAGGCCTTCACCGAACACCGGATGGCGCTGGAGAACGCGGTCTCGGGATTCAGCCAGCAGGAACGCGCCGAGCTTTTGCCCCTGCTGCGGCAGCTGGGACACACGGCGGAGAAGAACTTCTAAGCACCATCGCAACACAAACGTTGAACAACTGGCGCCCTGAGCGACGCCGAAGGGAGCAAACACCATGAGCACCAAAACAACCACAACGCAGAAGCAGGTTCTGGGGACCTACGGGGCAGGATCGAGCCACTGGGTCGGCGACGGCTTTCCCGTCCGCAACCTCTTTCCGTCGAACGGCCTGCAGCTGGAGGTCTCGCCGTTCCTGATGCTGGACTACGCCGGGCCGCAGTACTTTGCGCCAAGCCAGCACCGCCGCGGCGTGGGCGAGCATCCGCACCGCGGCTTCGAGACCGTGACGCTGGCCTACCAGGGTTCGGTGGGGCATCGCGACTCGGCGGGAAACTCGGGCGTGATCGCTCCCGGCGACGTGCAGTGGATGACGGCGGCCTCGGGCGTACTGCACGAGGAGCTGCATGAGGCTGAGTTCTCGAAGACGGGCGGCACCTTCGAGATGATCCAGCTATGGGTAAACCTGCCGGCGAAGGACAAGATGTCGAAGCCGGGCTACCAGGGGATCACGAAGGAGCAGATCCCGGTGGTGCAGCTTGCGGGCGGAGGTCATCTTCGCGTGATCGCAGGCGAGGCGAAGGGCGAAGGCTTTGTCGCAACGAAAGGACCGGCGACGACCTTTACCCCGATCAACCTGTGGGACGTCGTGCTGAAGGCCGGTGAAACCGGCGAACTGACCGTGCCCGAGGGTCACAACACCGCGGTCGTCCTGCGCAAGGGCGACGTGACGGTGAACGGCACGGCCAAGCTGAGCGGCGAGGCGCGGATCGCGGCGCTGTCGCAGCAGGGCGAGAGCATCACCCTGACAGCAGCCGCCGACTCCGAGCTGCTGCTGCTGAGCGGCGAGCCGATCGACGAGCCGGTGGCCAGCTATGGTCCCTTCGTGATGAACACGCGCGAGGAGATCTCGCAGGCGGTCGCGGACCTGAAGAGCGGCAAGTTCGGCAAGCTGTAAAGCAAGACGGACAAAGACGAAACCGGGCCTTCGATGGAGGCCCGGTTTTGTCCTGAAAATCCGGTATATCAATCAAGATGGGCGATGAGCCGCTGAGCGCAGACAGCGAACGGGACCGATCCTGTATCGAGGATCTCGTGACCACTGCGTTTGGCCTCGTCCCTCAGATAGCGGGCCCAGCTCATCATGCCTTCATGCGCGAGTTCGGGCTGCTGGCGATCCTGAGTCAACCTTGTGGAACGAATTTGATCGTCACAGTCGACGAGGACGATGCGAGCATGGCGGATGCCAGCCGCGGCCATGGCTTCATCGAGGAAGGCAATGCGCATCTGTCCCTCGAAGAGAACGCTCTGTCCGGATTCGAGAACCGGGGCGATCCGCCGCATCCACTCAAAGGTCATGCTCCTCTGCCAGCCTTCGGGGCCGTTGCCGTATCCGCTGGTATAAGCGGCCATGCCCTCGGGGGAGGGAACGCCGATGGAATCAAAGAAGAGGACTACACAGCTGGGGGAGGCTGCCTCTATGGCATGGGCGAGGGTGGTCTTCCCCGCACCAGATGCCCCGGTAAGGATGAGCAAAGAACCAGCCACGGACTGAGTATAGCGGCGAAGGCCGGCTACATCGAGGTGGAGAAGATCTGCTCGGGCCTGGTGGCGATGACGCGGTAGAGGGCGAACTGGCGGGAGCTCTGTCCGCGCATCTCGAAGAGCAGGCTGGCGCGGTTGCTGGCTTCGACGTCGACGACATCGACGAGGCGCATCCAGGGGGTGCGGTCGAGGTGGGCGGCGTCGGTTGCGGAGGCAAGCGCGACCTTGAGCTGGCCCATGGCGTCGGCCTGGGCGACGATCGTGACGTAGCGGGTGACGTTGCCGGGCTCGACCGTGTGCGCCATGTAGACGTAGGTAGGCGCTCCGCCGTAGCTGAGGGTGTAGCCCTTCAGCTCTTCACCCGCCACCTGGACGGTGGGAGGCGTCTTAAGCACAGGGTGCTTGCCTCTGGTGGTGGTGCGGGCGGTCTTGGTCGTGGTGGTCCTGGCCGCCGAGGTGGACTTCGCAGCCGTCGTCGTTTTGGCGGCGGTGGTTGTGGAAGCAGGATGAGCGGCGCGATCGATGGTGGTGTCGTCGGTCGGGATGCCGCGCTTCAGCTTGGGCGGGCCGGGATCGTTGGGGTTCGCTGTCGCCTTCGAGGTTGTTGGGGTCACCGAAGCGTTCTCCGTGGTGTCGTCGGTGGGGATACCGCGCTTCAGCTTCGGTGGAGCGGCGGTGGGAGCTGCCGAGGCATTCGTGACAGATGCCGCCTGCGGAGGATCGATGCCGGGGACGGCGCCGTAGGCCGACAGCTTCGCCTGGGCGAAGGCCTGCATCTTTGCGAGGACATCGGAGCGCTCGGTCATGCTCTCCCACGGACGAGCGAAGACGTGCGCGGCGCGGTTCCTGGCGTCGGAGACGGCGACCATCTGCTTCATGTCGGCGGGGACGCCCATCAGCCTGGGCATCTCCTCGTCTTCCTGCGAGTGAGTGTTGCGCTTCAGGCGGGGGCGGTCGGGATCCCCGGACATCGAACCCACCGCCGTGACGGAAGCCGAGTCCCTCGCCTTCTTCTTTTCCTTCTGGTCCTTGGCGATCTCGTCGGTCGAGCGGCGACGCAGCGTGGGGCGCTCGGCGCGGTCATCGTCGTCGGAGCTGGAGGGGATGGAGCTGGCGGCGTTGGGGTCCGGCGGCGGCGAGGTCTCGTCATCCACCTTGGGGGCCGGGTTGGAGTCGTCGCGGCGGTGCAGGGTGGGACGCGAATCGTCATCGTTCGACGCGGTGGTGGTCTTCTGCGTGGAGCTGCCTGTTCCCTGCTGCGTGCCGGACTTCGAGCTGTCTGAAGACTTGGATGTGTCCGTGCTCTTCGAGGTATCGGCAGGCTTCGAATCGGTATCGGACGGCTTGCTGCCGAAGTGCGGCTTGCCGGAGTCGCCGGAGGTCTGAATGACGGGAGTATTCTTCGAGGGGCGAAGCGGGGTGGTCTTCCTTGGCGGCGTTGGCGGCTTGTAGCTGCCGGAGGCGGTCCAGCCTTCGATGTAGGAGGGTGCGACAGCGCCTTCCGGGGTGGTGGTCTTCATCGCCTGCTCCAGCACGACGAGCCCCCTGTCGAGTCCGGCATCCTCCAGCTCGTAGACGTTGCCGGTGAGCAGGGCGAAGGGCACGGGGCGCGGCTGATAGATGCCGGCATCCTCAATCTCGCCGTCGATGAAGACGGTGATCGGGACGAATCGGCTGCCGGTGGGCTTGGTAAGGTCGCCGGTCCACTCGTAGACGCCGACCGCGCGGACGACCTGCTCGGGCTTGGCGACCTTGTGCATCTGGCCGAGACAGACGGCGGTGGTGGCCATCGTCATGGCCCCGAGGCGCGCGATCGTGGTTAGTCTTCGGCTCAGCATCGTCAGTATCAGATTAGACGCTAAGCGCGGAGCAAAGTCTTGCTACTCAGCGCGAAGGGCTTCGACGGGGTCGATTCCCGCGGCACGGGCTGCGGGGACCCATGCGGCGGCGACTCCGCTGAGGACCAAGAGCAGAGCTGTGGCAGCCATCGTGAGGCCGTCGTGTGCAGTGACGCCGTAGAGGAAACTGCTCACCAGACGAGCGGCAAACCAGGCCAACACGAGTCCTGTCAACGATCCGAAGAGGAGCATGCGCCCCGCCTGGCGCAGCACCAGGCCGACGACCTGACCCCGCCGCGCCCCCAGCGCGACCCGGACACCGATCTCGCGCGTGCGCTGGGTGACCAGCTGCGAAAGCAGGCCGTACAGGCCGGAGAGACACAGCAGCAGCGCCGAGCCGCCAAAGAGAATCAGCAGGCGGGCCACCAGCTGCTGGCTGCCGTAGGAGTCTTCGACAATCTCCGTCATCGTCGTGAACTTGGTCTCAGCAAGCTCAGGACTGGCGGCGGTCATCAGCGGACGCAACTCTGGAATCAACGACGAGAAGCTTCGCCCGGTGCGAATCGCGATCGACATCGCGATACCTTCAGCCGACTTGTAGAGTCCGTTTTGCGGCGTGAGCTGTGGAAGGTAGACCTCGACCTCGGGCGCAGACTGATCGGCGACCCCCACCTGCCGCGTATCGTCCAGCACACCGATCACGGTGGCAGGACGATCCTTCTCGAAGTTCATGATTCTCTGGCCGATGACCTTGTTGGGATCGTTGCTCGCCGAGTACTCGTGCACGAAAGCACGATTGACCACGACCACGGCCGGAGAACCTGCCGTATCGTGCTCGTTAAAATACCGCCCCTTCCACATCCTGAAGCCGAAGACTTTTTGAGCATCGGGCCCGACGGTGCGGAACTGCGCGCGCAGATCGCGACGCTTGACCGCATCGGCGCTGTTCCCGTCAGCGGAGAAGCTGAAAACCATGTTGAAGTTATGCCCCAGAGGGACCTCGCTCATCAGCGTTGCGCTCTCGACTCCGGGAAGCGACCTCACCCTCGCCAGCAAGGGAGTGTAGAGCCGCTGATTCATGTCCTGATCGGCGAAGCGGTACGACGGCACGGCCATCCTGCCGACGATGATGTTATCGGTACGAAATCCCAGCGGCACCTGACGCAGGGCATAGATGGTTCTGAGCAGAAGCCCGCAGGAGACCAGCAGCACCAGCGACATAGCGATCTGCGTGACCACCAGCAGAGACCGCACCTTGTGCTGCGTACGGCTTGGACCTGCCTGTCCGGCGCTCTGGCGCAGTGCAGGCTCGATAGGCGCTCTCGCACTCGCGAGGGCGGGCCATAGCGCGGCACTGATGGCGCTGACTGCGGTCATCCCCATCAGTGCCGCGACGGAACGGAAGTCCGGCATCACATTGCTAATGTTCAACTGAAGCAAGAGGCCGTGGGAAAAGAGTTTCAGAAGCCCGACGGCTAGTAACAACCCCAGAACCGAGCCTCCAGCGCTGAGCAAAATCCCTTCAAGCAATAACTGCTGCACAATGCGCCGCCGGCTTGCGCCAAGCGCACCGCGTACCGCGATCTCACGCTGCCGGACACTGGCCCGCGATAACAGCAGACCTGTCACATTGACGCAGGCGATTACCCACAGCAGGCTGGCAGCGGCAAAGAGTGACAACAGAACGCGTCTCACGTTCGGTCGCACCAACGAATCACGATACCGTTGCACACTCGCCGTGGTCACAAGATCGCGCGTGTAAGCATCGGTGTAAAGCTTTGCCACCCCAGCCTGGACCACCTTCATCTCTGCCCCGGCGTCCTGCACGCTGGCACCCTTTCTCAATCGTGCAATCACGCTGTATCGCTGCGCCGCGTTTTCTCGCGTCCTGTCCACATCCTTCAAAACGATCGGCGTCCACACCGCCATGGCATGATCCTGCACGGGGAAGGTAAAGCCACGCGGCATCACCCCCATCACGGTATAGGAGTTGCCGCTGATCTTTACGACCCTGCCGACGATGTCAGCGCGCGCACCGAAGAGATCGCGCCATACAGCATCGCTCAACACCGCCGTCTGCTCGTTGGCATTGCCCGCAGACTCCTCGGATGAAATTCCATCGAAGCCGCGGCCCCTCGCCGCTTCCACCCCAAGCAGATGGAACAGATTGCTGCTGACGGTCAAATGCATGACCTGCTGCGCTCCGTTGTCTCCTTCGATAAAGGAGCGCCCCATCGCTGACGTCGTGAAACCAATCTCCGCAAAAGATTTCGACCTCTGCCGCCACTCCTGGATATCGGCCCATGGGATATACGGCTGGTCGCCCTTCCGCCCACTTTCCGTTACCGTAACGAGTCTTCGTTCCTCATGAAAAGGAAGCGCCTGCAACATCACGCGCTCCACAACAGTGAACATCGCGAGTGTCGCGCCAAGGCCCAGCGCCAGGGTAAAGATCACAGTAGCGCTGAAACCGGGCGAACGCATCATCTGCCGCCAGGCGTAGCGTATGTCCTGCGCGATGCGCTCCATCCACTCGCCGCCCCACATGCCGCGCGTGGTCTCGCGCACCAGCAGCGGATTACCGAACTCGCGCATCGCCGCCTGCCGCGCCTGTTCGGGCGATTCGCCGCGGGCGATGCGGTCCTGTATGGCCATGGCGAGATGCGTCGCCATCTCTTCGTCGATGTCGTCGGCACGCGTGCGCCACAGCTTCATCGCTCTTCTCCGGAGTTGGTCTGCATGATGGACGAGATGGCTTCCACCATCTGCTGCCAGCGGTCGTGGTCGGCGACGAGCTGCTTCTTGCCCGCGGCCGTGGTCTGGTAGAAGCGCGCACGCTGATTGCTCTCGGTCTTCTTCCACTCCGAGCGCACCCAGCCCTGCCGCTCCAGCCGATGCAGCGCGGGATAAAGCGATCCGGTCTCCACCTGCAGCACCTCGCCGGACTGCGTGTGCAGCGCCTGCACGATGCCGTAGCCGTGCTGCGGCCCCCACTGCAATGTCTTGAGGATGAGCATGTCGAGCGTGCCCTGCACCAGCTCCACGCGGTTTTTGTAGTCGCTCTTCTTCGCCAAATCTGTCCTCTTCCCCATCACCCAACGGGTAGATGTAGACAATCTACTCCCAAGCATGTAGATCGTCTACCTCTATCTCTGGCGCGTCTCGCTGGCTACCATGCGTAAGATATGTCTTCTCCTCTGGTCGCAATCGACAACCTGACCATCTGCTTCGGCGACAAGACGGCCGTGGACGGCATCTCGCTGACGATCGGCGAGGGCGAGACGCTGGGGCTGGTGGGCGAGTCCGGTTCGGGCAAGTCGCTGACCTCGCTGGCGCTGCTGCGTCTGCTGCCTGCGTCGGCGAAGATCTCGGGCAGCATTCGCTTTGCGGGAGAAGACCTGCTGGCGCTGCCTGAAGAGGCCATGCGACGGCGGCGTGGGCGTGAGATCGCGATGATCTTCCAGGAGCCGATGACGGCGTTGAATCCGGTAATGCCCATCGGCAGGCAGATCGCCGAGGCGGTGGAGGCACATCATCCGGAGCTGAGCCGCGCCGAGGTGCGTGAGCGGGTGGTGGAGGCGATGCACGGCGTCGCTCTGCCAAGCCCGGAGAAGCGTTACGACGACTATCCGCACCAGTTTTCAGGCGGGCAGCGGCAGCGCATCCTGATTGCGATGGCAATTGTGAACCGGCCACGGCTGCTGATCGCCGACGAGCCGACGACGGCGCTGGACGTGACGGTGCAGGCGCAGATTCTGAAGCTGCTGCGCACTCTGGGCGAGCAGCACAACCTGGCGATGCTGTTTATCTCGCACGATCTTGCCGTGGTGTCGGAGATCGCGTCGCGGGTGGCGGTGATGCAGCGAGGGCACATCGTGGAAGAGGCGGCGGCGCGGGAGCTGTTTCTGCATCCGGCGCATCCGTACACGAAGAAGCTGCTGGCCTCGGCGCCATCGATGACAACCGACCGCACCCAGCCGCTGGCGACGCTGGCCTAGCGGGCTACTCTACGGCTCAAGTCACTTCATCGGGCCTTCCGGAGATTCAAACTCCGCGGTCTTCCGGTACACTACTGCGATGGGCCGCCAGGCCAGATTATTCATCCCATGCGAGCCCTTGTACTCTCTGACATTCACGGCAATCTTGAAGCGTTGAACGCTGTGCTTGCGGCTGCAGGCGAGTACGACGCAATGTGGAATCTTGGCGACGTGGTGGGCTACGGCGCGAGCCCGAACGAGGTCGTCGCCATCATGCGCGAGAAGGCGCAGATGAACGTGCGCGGCAACCATGACCGTGTGTGCTGCGGCCTGGCCTCGGCGGTGGGCTTCAACCCGATTGCACGCGCTGCAGCCGACTGGACTCGCGAGGAGCTGACGGACGAGAACCGCGAGTGGCTGGCCGCGACGCCGAAGGGGCCGCTGACGCCGGAGGGGATGCCCTCGATCTCGCTGGCGCACGGCTCCCCGCTGAACGAGGACCAGTACATCATCACCATGCGCGATGCGTGGGCTCCGCTGCAGCAGGAGGGTGTTACGACGACCTTTATCGGCCACACGCATCTGCAGGGCGGCTTTCTGCAGAAGGACCAGGACTGGCATGAGCTGCGTCCGCGCTATGAGACGAAGAACGATGCGGAGAGCTGGACGCTGGATCTTCCCGAAGGAACGCATCACCTGATCAATCCCGGCTCGATTGGCCAGCCTCGCGACAACGACTGGCGCGCGGCGTTCGCGATCTTCGATACCGAGGCGCAGCAGATCGTCTTTCATCGCGTGCCGTATGATCTGACCGCGGCACAGGGACGGATCCTGATGGCCGGCTTGCCGGAGAAGCTGGCATCGAGGCTGCGCGAAGGCCGCTAGGCGCGGCTGTCGTTACCTGGTTCCAGCAGAATGCGCGGGTCGAGCGGGTGGCCCTGCGAGCGCAGTCGCAAAAGAAGAACCGCCCCCACCGACAACAGCAACAAGGCCGCGATCCCGAAGCCCAGCGAAATTCCCCACATGGCTCCGAAGGAGTCAGCCTGCGCGCTCTCCGGGTGCGAACGCAGGTAACGGATCCGTATCCTCTGGCCAACGGCGTACGTCGGCGGGTTGACACAGGTTGAGCTTGTGAACGTGCGCGATCCACCGTCGTCGTCCGTGAAGAAGAACTGCGGGCAATAGAGGTCCACGGTGGTTCCGCCGACCTCAGCATCAATCTCGGTGTGACGCAGCACATTCGCCTGCACGATACCGTATGTCGCATCGCTCCTCCGCAGGAAGAGGAACTCATGCGTGCACGTGACCGCGGCACACAGTAGAAAGCCCGCGCCGTTCAGCAGGGCGATAGTGCCAATCAAAAGTTGGGCCTTCCAACCCCGCAGGCTCATAGGATGAGTCATCGTATCGCAGCCTGGTTGTTCGCAGGGCATAGGCTTCGATAGCATGGCGAAGTCATCGCCCACTCTGCGCGAAGTTCATCAACAGGCTCTTCAGGCTCAAGGGTCACAAAGGATGTGCATGCAATTCTTCAGGCCACTTCTTCTGCTGCTGGCGTTTGCGCCGACGCTTTCTTTCGTTCAGCCCGTCGCCGCGCAGTCTGCAGAACGTGGCGTACTGGCCGCAAAGCCGATCTTTCGCGATCCGGTGCACGACGGTGCCGCCGACCCTTCCATCATCTGGAACCGTGCCCGCAGGGAGTGGTGGATGTTCTACACCAACCGCAGGGCCGATATGGCCTCGGAGACGAAGGATGTCTCGTGGGTGCATGGCACGCGGATCGGCATCGCCGTCTCGAAGGATGGCGCGCGCTGGAAGTACAAGGGCGTCGCCGATATCAAGTACGGCGCCGAGGACTACACACAATGGGCACCGGAGATAATCGACGCGGCGGGCATGTATCACATGTACCTGACCATCGTGCCGGGAACGTTCTCGGACTGGGGGCATCCCCGCGAGATCATCCATCTGACCAGCCCGGATCTTGAGCACTGGAGCTTTCAGCAGAAGCTGCACCTGAGCAGCGAAAAGGTAATCGATCCGGCCGTCTTTCAGCTTCCCAACGGCACATGGCGTCTCTGGTACAAGGACGAGGCGGATGGAAGCCACATTCACTTCGCCGACAGCAAGGATCTAGCGGACTGGACGCCGGCGGGCGTAGCGGTGACCGACCGTGGAAGCGAGGCGCCGAAGGTCTTCTGGTGGCATGGACGGTATTGGCTGCTGACCGATACGTATACGCATGGCCTCGGCGTGTACTCGTCGCAGGACGCGACGCACTGGCAAAGGCAGCATGACAACCTGCTGGAACAGCCGGGCACGCAGCCTTCCGACCGCAGCGTGGGGCATCATCCGGATGTCGTGCTCTCCAACGATGGGCGGGCGTACCTCTACTACTTCACCCACCTGCTGGGGCCGGACCTCGACCCGAAGCTGCCGCACTCCGCGCAGCGCACTGTGATGCAGGTGACGGAGCTGCACGAAGAGGGCGGCACCCTAAGCGCCGATCGCAATGCGCCGACGTACGTCGACCTGCATGGCCCGACGAAGAATCCCAGGACGCATTAGGCCTGGGCACTGATCGACTTCAGATAGGTGTAGTCGACCTCGGCGGCTTCAAGCGGCGTCATCCCAACCATCGGCGGGTCCTGCTCTACGAAAAAGTGCTCGACACCCGCGTGTCTGGCGGCAGCGAGAATCGGCTTGTAGTCGATATGCCCGCGTCCAAGTTCCGTAGGATGCGGAAAGCTGGCGCCGCCCATCGTGGTCGTCACCTTCGTTCCGGCGGGAAAGTCCTTGACGTGAATCATGCGATAACGATTCGGATATGTGCGGAAGTAGTGGACAGGGTCGACGCCCGCAGTGGTCATCCATCCGCAATCCGCCTCAAACTGAACTAACGCGGGGTCGGTCTCAGCCAGCAGAATGGCATAGCCGGTCTTGCCGTCGCCGAGATCGCGGAACTCATGCGTGTGATTGTGGTAGCCGAACTGCACTCCCGCCTTCTTCGTCTCTTCACCAATCTTGTTGGCAAGCTCGGCGATTCGCTTGAAGTCATCGGCGGTCAGGCCGTTGAGCTTACTCAGAACTTCTCCCATGCCACCCGCTGCGGGAGCGTCGGTTGGCGGCAGCAGGATCGAGCTCGCGGCAAAAGGCACACCCAGCTCCTTCGCCTGCTCCAGAACCACGGCAGTCTCCTTGAAGCCGAACTGCAGATGCGCCGCGGGGCACTTGAGGCCAGCATCGTCGATGAGTTTACGCATTGCGGCAGGAGTGAGATTGCCGAATCCCGAGACCTCCACCTCCTGATACCCGATCGCTGCGACCTTGTGCAGGGTTCCGGCTGGATCTTTCGTCAAGGACTCGCCGACGGTATAGAGTTCCAGCCCGATGGGGAATTGAGGCGCTGCGCCCCAGGCCGTGGAACGCAGGGATGAGGCAAGTGCAACTGTCACAGCCTGAGTGAGAAAACTCCGTCGCGAGGTCCGAACCATGAGATATAGATCCCTTCCTGTAAAAGAACAGGAGCAACTATACCTCAACCTCAGTGCCAGCGACGGCGGCGTTACAAAGCCGGGCCTCTTCGCCGGTCATCCGCGCCGGGGCAGATTCTCACGGCTGGAGCCGCCGGAGAAACTCAGGCCTGCTGCTCTTCCAGTGCCATGGCCAGCTCTTCCCATTCAGCCGTGAGCGTTGTCTTTTCGCCGCGCAGACGGTCGAGATCGGCTGCGTCCTTTTGGGATTGTTCGGCAGAGACGAAGTTGCCCAGCTTCCCTTCCATCGTGGCGATCTGTTCTTCGAGGAGAGGAATCCGCTCTTCGGCGAACTTCAGGCGATCTTCCATCTGTTTGAGCTTGATGGGATTCACCTTCTTGACCGGGGCAGAGAACGTTGCCGGGGCTTCGACGACAGGAGTGGGCGCGGCTACCGGCACGGGTGCGGGAGGAGCCTTCATCTCAGCCTTCAGCGACTCCTTCACCTTCTCCGGTCCGCCCTGCTTGCGCCACAGGTAGTCCTCGTAGTTACCGGGGTAGATATGGACGCGCTTGTCCTCAACCTCGAAGACGCGGGTGGCGAGGCCGTCGATGAAGTAGCGGTCGTGCGAGACGAAGAGAACCGTGCCGGTAAAGTTGCGGATGGCATCGAGCAGCACATCCTTGGCGCGCAGGTCGAGATGGTTCGTCGGCTCGTCGAGCAGCAGCATGTTCGAGGGCGAGACCAGCATCTTCGCCATGGCGTAGCGGTTGCGCTCGCCGCCGGAGAGCACGCCGAGCTTCTTGAAGACGTCGTCGCCCGAGAACATGAAGCAGCCGAGCAGAGAGCGCAGCTCGACAACGGGGACCTTGGGCGATGCGCCCGCGATGTCTTCCAGCATCTCTGCATTGTGGTCGAGCACCTTGTACTGGTCCTGCGCGAAGAAGTCGACGAGCGCGTTGTGGCCCAGCCTGATCTCTCCGCTGGTGGGGGCTTCCTGCTCGCTGAGCATGCGGATGAGCGTCGATTTGCCTGCGCCGTTTGCGCCGACGAGAGCGATGCGGTCGCCACGCTCGATGTTGAAGCTGACGTTCTCGAGGATCGTCTTCTGGCCCCCGTCGGGCATCGGGTAGACCTTCGTCAGGTTCTGCACTTCGATGACGGTGCGGCCTGATGCCGTTGGCTGCGGGATGGTGAAGTGGATCGTCGCCTCATCCTCCGGCACCTCGATGCGCTCGATCTTTTCCAGCTCCTTGATGCGCGACTGCACCTGCTTGGCCTTGGTGGCCTGGTAGCGGAAGCGGTTGATGAAGGCCTCAAGCGCCTCGATGCGGTCCTTCTGGTTCTTGTACGCCGCCATCAGCGTGGCGCGGCGCTCGTCCTTCTGCGTCACGTACTTCTCGTAGTTGCCGTGATAGACATGCATCCGCTTGTTCCACAGCTCGATCACCTTGTTGACGGTGACGTCGAGGAAGTAGCGGTCGTGCGAGATGAGGATGAAGGCGTTGGGATAGTCGTGCAGGTACTCTTCCAGCCAGTTGCGGCTCTCAATGTCGAGATGGTTGGTCGGCTCGTCGAGCAGCAGCAGCGAGGGCTTCTGCAACAGCAGCTTGGCAAGCGCGATGCGCATCTGCCAGCCGCCGGAGAACTCTTCCGTCTTACGCGCCCAGTCTTCCTTGCTGAAGCCGAGTCCGCCCAGCACCGCGCCAACCTGCGAGTCCAGCGTGTAGACGTCATGCACATGCAGCTGGTCCGCGATCTCCGAGTAGCGATCGGCAGCCGCCGCATACTCCTTCGACTTCGGGTCCTTCTCGCTCATCACGGTCATCAGCTCGACCGATTCGCGTTCCATCGCGTGCAGATGCTCGAAGACCGAGAGACACTCGTCGAAGACGGTCTTGCCGCGCATGGCGAGGCCGTCCTGCGGCAGATAGCCGATGGTGGTGCCCTTGACGCGCGTGATCTCGCCGTAGTCCAGCGACTCGACGCCGCCGATGCACTTCAGGAGCGTGGACTTGCCGGTGCCGTTACCGCCTACGAGGCCGGTACGCTCGTTGGGGGTAATCAGCCAGTTGATGTCTTCATAAAGGAGCTTTTGGCCGAAGCGTTTGCCGGCCGAGATCAGTTGGAGCATGCTCTTCTATTCTCGCATCTCCGGCGCAGAAGGCCGCCGCTCAGCTCATATACCAGCAGCGGGGCAGCGTGACATGGGGCTTGTCGGGCACGTTGTCGCGGTCCAGCGAGTGCGGAAAGTTGATGGCCGGCCCCAGCGGCTGGGCACGGCGGCGATGGTGGAAGGTGAACTCCATCATGTGAGGAATCTCGATGCTGCCGTAGCGGGTGACCTTGTCCCAGTTGTTGGGATGGATGTGCGCGACATGGAAGTGGCGCAGCAGCTTGTCGAAGCACATGCGGTACATGCGGAAGGCGTAGGGCTCGAAGAGAAGCTCGAGCTTGTGGAACTCGATGATGACGGTGCGGAACTGATCGAGCAGCGAATCGGGCAGGCCGAGCAGCACCTCGTACTCGCAGCCCTCGATGTCCATCTGCAGGATCATCTCGCCGGTGTAGCCGGGCAGATAGTGCTGCTTCCAGCCTTCGAGGGTGAGGAATTTCTCGTCTTCGGCGATGCCTAAGAACTTGCGGTCGAAGGTGAACTCCGGACGCATCAGCGGAGGCGCTTCGACGGAGTAGTCGGCCATGAAGCAGTGGATGCCGCGGTCGGCGAGCTGGTTTTCGAAGTCGGCGATGGTGCTGACTCCGGGGGAGAAGCAGTACTCGATGCCGTCGAGGTCGTTGGGGACGAGGTAGCCGCCGTCGGCGTCGCCGCCTATGCGGATCAGCTCCCGGCCGCAATCCACAGGCCGAAGATCGCGCATCAATCCACAAAGATCTTCCAGCCGGGTGTGCCGGCCGGCGTGAAATCCTGCTGAAAACAGAGCGTCTTTCACCAGCTGCTTCATTTCCGCGCAATTTTACTCCACAAGGATGGACGCCATGCACCACGGCTGGTGCTCGTCTGTTGTATCTCCGAGAGAGACAAGGGGAAAGCCCCTCCGATAGACTCAAGGAGAGAGCTTGATGCCAGGTCAGTCACAACTATTTCCCGAACACGAACCGTCTGTGCTGCCACCACCGGCTCCGAACGCAGAGATCAGGCGGGCGGCTGCGCCGGTATGGCTGCAGCGGCTGTCGCTGTTTGTGCTGGTGCTGTTCTGCGTCTACCTTGGCGTGCTGGTGATGATCCTGCCGTGGTGGACACGCATCTGGGACAACAACATGTTTATCCAGTCGCATCCGGGGCTGGCTTCGGTGCTGCATAACGGCGCGGTGCGCGGTATCATCTCCGGCCTGGGCCTGCTGGATGTCTGGATTGGCGTCTCCGAGGCTGTACATTATCGCGACTACAAGTGAGTGATCAGGTCCCCGTTGCTCGTTGCCGCATAAACAATGCTGCAGACAACAGCACTGATCGCTGAGAATGGACCACTGAGAACATCATGGACACCCCCAAGACTCCTCCCGATTCACTCGAAACCGTCGACCTCGCGCAGACCCTTCCTCTTCCCGAACAGCCCGAACCTCTTGAGAGTGCGCCGCTCGCCTATGAGAACGGGTCGTTTCTCAACTCGCCCGATGCCCGCATTCTGCGCATCATGGCCGAGTACCAGGAGCCACTTTCGCGCTTCCGCCGCGAGCGCATCCAGGACACCGTCGTCTTCTTCGGTTCCGCCCGCTTTCGCGCGCTCGACGTGGCAGCCGCCAACTTTGAGCTGCTGGCCAATACCGGATCGAAGGAGCGCGCCGCCGAGCAGCCCGCCACCCTGCAGGAGGTCGAACATGGGCAGGCTACCGGGCAGCGCCTGCGCCTGGCCGGTGCCGCCATCGAGATGGCCGCCTACTATGAGGACGCGCGCATCCTGGCAAACATGCTGGCAACGTGGGCCAAGGGCCTGCCCGGGCCGCGGCATCGCTTCGTCGTGACCTCGGGCGGTGGGCCGGGCATCATGGAGGCCGCCAACCGCGGCGCCTACGAGGCCGGTGCCAAGACGATCGGCCTGAACATCAAGCTGCCCTTCGAGCAACAGCCCAATCCTTACATCACACCGTCGCTGAACTTCGACTTCCACTACTTCTTCATGCGCAAGTATTGGTTCGCGTACCTGGCGAAGGCGCTGGTGATCTTTCCCGGCGGCTTCGGCACGCTCGACGAGATGTTCGAGCTGCTGACGCTGGCCCAGACCAACAAGCTGGCCAAGAAGATCACGACGATCATCTACGGAAGCTCGTACTGGAAGAGCGTCATCAACCTGGATGTGCTCGCGGAGAAGGGCGCCATCGCGCATGGCGACCTGAGCCTCTTCCGCTTCGTGGACACGCCGGAGGAGGCCTTCGAGATTCTGAAGGCCGACCTGACGAAGAATCACCTGGAGTCGGCTTACGAGCGCACGGCACACGAGCGCGCTGGCCGCGGCGCCACCGACACCAGCGTCTCCCCCGATCCCGCGCCCACGGCGCAGGATATCCTCGGCCCGGACATCTCCAAAACACGCTAGAAGACGCCGTAGCAATCGAAGACGCGCTGGAAAAGCTGAAGCCCACCATCGGTTGAGGATGGTGGGCTTCCACGTTCATCACGACAAAGAAGAACAGCCTTACTTCGGTGTCACCCGGAAGACGCCGCCGGTTCGCGAGTCCTCGAGCATCCAGAGCGCACCGTCGGGTGCGACCTCGATGTCGCGGACACGATGGCCGACGTCCCAGCGCTCAGCCGGCTTGGCTCCGCCCTTGCCGTCGAAGACGATGCGGGTGATGCTCATGCTGGCGAGGCCGCCTGCCAGCGCAGAGCCCTTCCACTGCGAAAACATCGAGCCGTTGTAGAAGACGAGATTGCCGGGCGCGATGACCGGCGTCCAGTAGATGACGGGCTTGGTGAGGTCGGAACGGGTGTCGGGGCTGGGGATCGGCACGCCGTTGTAATTGGTGGCGTAGGAGACCAGCGGCCAGCCGTAGTTCTTGCCCGGCTCGATCAGGTTCAGCTCGTCACCACCCTTGGGGCCGTGCTCCAGCTCCCACAAGCGGCCATCGGGAGCGAAGGCCAGGCCGTAGGGCGTGCGGTGGCCGGTCGTCCAGGTCTCAGCCGGGAGTCAGGTTGGGGCCGGGGAAGGTGTAGGTCCTGACCACGGGAGCGGTCTTCGCCGCCTCGGTATCCGCCGGCGGGTCGATGACGGGCACGCTGGCTGCGCCAACCTTACCGGCCATGGGATTGCCCTTCGCGGGCTTGCCGTCGAGCGTCAGACGCAGGATCTTGCCGAGCGGCTGGTTGGGGTCCTGCGCGGGCGTCATGCGCTGCCGGTCGCCGACCGTGAGGTAGAGATACTTGGCGTCGGGAGAGAAGGCGACCTGCGCGCCGAACTGTCCGCCATCGCCGCGCTCGCCATCGCGCCAGATGACCTTGAGGTCTTCGAGGCTCGCGGAGTCCGCGCCGATCTTAAGCTTGGCCTTGGCCAGCGCGAGGCTTGAACCACCGGGTTCGCCCGGCTCGGAGTAGGTGAGGTAGACGCTGTGATCCTTGGCGTAGTGAGGCGAGGTAAAGACCCCCAGCATGCCGCCCTGGCCGCGATAGAGCGAGGCCGGAAGATTGGCGACCGACGTCTTCTCGCCCTTCTGCGTCACCAGCCAGAGACCGCCGACCTTCTCGGTGATCAGCATGCGCCCGTCGGGCAGAAAGGCAATACGCCACGGCAACTTGAGCGTCGTGACCTGGACCATGTTGAACGGCACACTCGCCTCGGGCTTCTCATCACCCGCGTTGATCTGGGCATTCGCCTGCGTCGCCGCCAGGGCAACGAAGAGCCCGGCGATCGCTAACTGTTTCATCTCGTTTTCCTCGATCTGTATTGTTGGTCCGGCGTCAGCAAAAACTTCATTTCACATTTCTCTTGCGTCATGGCGTTGCGACATATGCCGATGGCCATTGCGAGCTTACTGATCTCTTCTTTTGCATTAATGACGAACGAACAGCCCGTTTGGCCGATCGGTAGCCAGGAATTGCGCGCCCACCGCAACGTGAATCCAATGCTACGTGTTCTTTATACAGGGTGGAACTAACATGAGGACAGGCACATGGATCACCTGGAAGGAGTTTGCGGCATGGATTTTCACGCTTTGGACAGGCGGCGGCTGCTGCGTCAGGCTACCCTGCTTGCAATAGGCGCCACGCTTGACGCTTCGCCTGCTGCATTGCTGGCGCAGGAGCTGCATGCGTTGGAGGTGGCCTGCGCGGGATCGATGCGCGCGATGACCGAGGGGCCATTGAAGCTGGCCGCAGCGAAGACACTGAGTCTCGATCTGCGTGCGCATGCGCAGGGAGCCGATGCCGTGGCGCAGTCGATCGTAGACGGCTCGTTGCGGGCAGATGTCTTTCTGCCGATCACCGCCACGCCGATGATGACCGTGCTGCGCGCAGGCAAGGCAGAGACCGCTGTGCCCATCGCGCGAACGGAGATGGTGCTCGTCTATAGCCCGAAGAGCCGGTTCGCCGCGCAGTTCGAAGCTGCAGCCAGGGGTCAGGCCAACTGGTGGGAGATTCTGCAGCAGCCCGGAGTCCGTATCGGACGGTCCGACCCCCGCGCCGATCCCGGCGGACGAAACATTATTTTCATGATGATGCTTGCAGCGAAGAAGTACCGTCAGCCCGACCTGGTGCAGAAGGTACTGGGCGATCCGCTCAATCCGCAACAGGTGGGTAACGGACAGGCGCGTCTGCAGACCGGTGAACTGGATGCCGGCGCCTCGTACAGGATCAGCGCCATCAGCTCGCACCTGCCCTTCATCACCCTGCCTGCGGATGTGAACCTGAGCAGCCTGAATCTACACGCCGAGCATCCCGACCTGCATCTCACATTCGGCGAACGCACCTTCTACCCGGACCCGCTGGCCTTTTATGCCGCTGCGCTGGGAGACGCCATCGACAGGAAGAGTGCCGATGCGTTTGTGCAGTGGCTGCGTGGCAGCGAGGCGCAGAGCCTGTTCCGTGAAAACGGCTTCCAGCCGGCCGATGCAGCTGTCGCACTGCATGCCTGAAGAGCGCTGGAACCACATCGCTTCGTATCGTTGTCTCCAGCAGAGCGAAACAAAATAGGCATCTCCAGCGCGAAACCGCAATGGAAAGACGCTGAAGGCGGTACTGTAACCAGCTCAGTAACGGGGGTTTGCCAATATTGAAGCCCCGTTTGCAGTGCAGTCATTCTCCGTTCACATTTTCCTCGCATACTGCCCCCGAGCGAGCCAGAACAGCTCGGAGGGCCTATGAGTCAGTCCACCGTATCGTATCTGTGGCGTGAGCCCGAGGCGGCCAGGGAATTTACCACCGGCGTCTCCCTGCACAGCCACACCAACCAGTCGCAGGAGACGCTGGACTTTATCGCCGAGCTGTCGCGCGACTGGGGCCTGCTGCAGCCGGTCATGCGCTGGGCCGAGCGCCGTTCGCAGCGCTCCTCCGGCATCATGCCCGACTATGCGCGCAGCTACTGGACACCGCCGCTGACGCCGCGCATCGCCTTCGACCTCGAACGCACGCAGATCGAGAATAAGCTGCAGCTGCCGGCGCTGGTCTCGCTGACCGATCACGACGACATCAACGCGCCGATGCTGCTGCGCTCGGTCAGCTCGGCACGCCACATCCCGGTCTCGGTGGAGTGGACGGTGCCCTTCTACGAGAGCGCCTTCCACATCGGCATCCACAACCTGCCCTCGGCCGATGGCCCGGCGTGGATGGATCGCATGCGCGCCTTCACCGCCATCCCGGTCGCCGAACGCAAGCCGACGCTGCTGCGCGAGATCCTCGCCGAGCTGGACGAGATTCCGCAGGTGATGATCGTCTTCAATCACCCCATCTGGGATCTCTACCGCGTGGGACGCGAGCGCCACATGGTGCTGGTCAATGAATTCCTCGCCGTCTACGGACAGTTCGTCCACGCGCTGGAGCTGAACGGCCTGCGCGACTGGAAGGAGAACCGCGAAGCGACCACGCTGGCCGGCAAGTGGAACCAGCTGGTGATCTCCGGCGGCGACCGCCATGGCATTGAGCCCAACGCCAACGTCAACCTCACCCGCGCCGCCAGCTTCACCGAGTTCGTGCATGAGGTTCGCCGCGAGCGCCAGAGCCACGTGCTCTACATGCCGCAGTACGCCGAGCCGTGGAAGCACCGCATCCTGCAGTCGACGCTCGACGCCATCCGCAACTACCCGCACTTCCCCGAGGGCGCGCAGCGCTGGGACCAGCGCGTCTATCACCCCGACGCCAACGGCGAGATGCGTAAGCTCTCCGACCTGTGGGCGGGAGAGGGCAGGGACAAGCATCCGCCCTCATGGATCGAGGGGATTCTTGCCTGCGTGCGACTCATGGGCGAGGCTCCGCTCTCCGGCACACTGCGCTACGCCTGGGACGACTCGGCCAAGATGCGCGCCGCACTGACCAAGCAGGACGCATAGCAGAATCGGAACGCCGCAGTCTACCGGAAGACGCCTCTCGTCACTTCGAGATCGCTGGGCTCCCTGAAGCTGCGCCGGCTAACCCGGCGTGGGACCGGAACAATTTCTTGTACTCGAAGTACATGCTTGTTCTCCAGGTCACGATCATGCCGAAGGCAAGGATGAAGAACAGCCCGGCGGTCTGCTCCAGCGAGATCATCGTTCCGATGTAATCGCGTGCCAGATACCGGACAGCAGCCAGAACCAGCACGACGAGGAAGAACACCTTCGAGCGACGCACCATGACCGTGTCGCCCTCAAGAATCAAACGCGACGTGCGGATCAGAGGGTACGCCAGCAGAAGCGAGCCCACCAGGAATGCTGCCAGAGCCCATGTCCAGTGAACCCGGAACGCGGGAACGAAGAACATGGAGAATCCGGTTGCCATCCCCACGGGAGGAATAACGATTGTCTTAATCGTTACCGGCCGGCGCCCCTCGCGCAGACGCCATATCAAAACAACGAAGAGACCAAAGACGGCAGCGGCAGCGGATGTACTCGGAGCGAACGACATTACTCTCTATGCTAATAGGCCGCCGCTCTTATCGAAAAACCAGCCTGCGACGGCCGTTGCCACACTTGCTCGAAATGCGAGTAACTATGTGGTTTCAAAGGCATGCTTTCCCCGCTGCATCGCACGCCAACAGCATAGATAACGCTACGACTTCTTCGGCCTGAAGCCTCCGGCTCCGACGGGGGAGGGTGTCGCCGTCGGATCGACCGCGACGATGAGGTTTGCGGAAAGACCTCCACGAACGTGCGATTGCTCGTCGGACGTGACGGTTGCGATGACCTCGTTGCCATGCTGACGGCTGTAGACGCCGTCCTCCACCTGCGTTGTGCGATGGATCTGATGACGGCTGTAGGGCTCGTACTTCATCAGGCCGGTCACCAGATCCTCGGGGAAGAACATCTGCCCGATGTGGGCGGTGTGACCGGCAGCATAGGTCTGCCGTCCATTGCCGTCGTCCGGATGGCCGCCCAGGCGCACCTTGAAGTGAACGTGGTTGGTGCGACCCATGTAGAAGCCGGGCACGATCGTCTCGAAGTGGACCGCGCCTTTCCTGTCGGTGATCTGGATGCCGCGCAGGAAGGTCAGCTTGTCGGTCGGCTTGGGTGCACCTCCCGGAGGCGGCCCAAAGCCGTCCGGCGGAGATCCGGGAGGCGGTCCGGAGTTGTCGCGGGCAAAGTCCGGAGGTGGTCCGCCCGGGCCTTCATGTCCTTCCGGACCACCGGGGCCACCACCACCCGGGCCTCCCATCGGATTGTTGGACGTGTAGCCCGAATAAAGGCCCATCGCATCGCAGTGCCAAAGGTCGATCGCGGCGTGCGGCAGAGGCATGCACGTGCGGCTGTCGAGCACTATCAGGTGAATCGTGAGCGAGACGCCGGGCTTGTCCTCGCGGATGTTGGAACGCAGCATCTCCCCGGCCACGTAGAAGGGGCCCTGCTCCTGCTCCGGTACCAGTTTGCACACTTCGGCGGTACCAGCCAGTCCCAGTGCATGCGCCATGCGTTGAAGCTCCAGCGTTGAGGCGAATGCCAGGCCTGAGGTGACGAATCGTCGCCTGCTGAATCGATCCCAGATGGTCACAGAAATACCTTTCTCTGTAAAAGACGGGATCGACGCGCGCAGGACTACATGGAAATCTCTGCATCCCGCGTTCTCTCCGGCATCGAGTCGCGAGGCGACGGCCATCGGGTGTTTGAAATTATCCCCAGGGCGTACGCCTCTTCTCCGAAAGAGCGCGATCGAGATAGGTGGCCGCGCTGATCAGCGCCAGGTGCGTCAGCGCCTGCGGGAAGTTGCCGAGATGCGTGCCGTTGAGGCCGATCTCCTCGGAGTAGAGCCCGACATGGTTGGCGTAGGAGAGCATCTTCTCAAACAGCAGCCGCGCCTTATCAATCTGGTTGGATCGCGCCAGCGCCTCGATGAACCAGAACGAACACGCGGTGAACGATCCCTCGTCGCCGGTCAGGCCGTCGAGGCATCCCTCGTTGCGATAACGGTAGACCAGCGTATCGACCGTGAGATCCTTCTCAATCGCTGCAAGCGTCGAGAGCCAGCGCGGATCGGTTGGGCTGATGAAACGCACCAGCGGCATCAACAACACTGAAGCATCGAGCGTATCGCTGCCCTTGTACTGCACGAAGGCCTGCAGCTCTTCGTTCCAGAAGTTCCCATGGATGTCCCGCGAGATAGCGTCGCGCGTATCTTCCATCCAACCGAACGGCCCTGCGAACGAACGCTTGTGGCCCAGCCGCACGGCACGATCGAAGGCCACCCAGCACATCAGTCTCGAGTGCAGGAAGTCCTTGCGCCCGCCGCGCACCTCCCAGATGCCCTCATCCTCGCGCTCCCAGTTCTTTGACAGCCACTCCAGCGTGCGCTTGTAGCTCTCCCACTCATCGTGGCTCGAAGCGTCGCCGTACTTGTTCGCAAGGTAGAGCGCGTCCGTGAGTTCGCCATAGATATCGAGCTGCAGCTGGTGATAAGCCGCGTTGCCGATGCGCACCGGCCGCGAGTCCATGTAGCCGCGCAGATGATCGAGCACGATCTCCGGAGTCTCATGGCCACCGTCCATGCGATATAAAACCTGCAGCGGCCCCTGCTCGGAGTTGTAATCCAGCAGCCCATGCAGCCACTGCTGAAAGTGCGTCACCTCTTCGACAAAGCCGAGACGCATCATGGCGTATAGCGTGAAGGCCGAATCGCGCAGCCACGTATAGCGATAGTCCCAGTTGCGCTCGCCGCCGATGTGCTCCGGAAGGCCAAACGTCGGAGCGGCGACGATCGATCCAAACTCGCGATCGGTAAGCAGCTTCAGGAGCAACGCAGAACGGTTGACCATCTCGCGCCAACGCCCTGTGTAGTTCGAACGCGCAATCCACGTGCGCCAGTAATTGGTCGTCTCCTCGAAGACGGTCTTCAGCACGTCTTCATCGAGCGCGCAGCGTGCATCCTCGCAGTCTTCGCCGAAGACGAAGCTCGCTGTCTCGCCTGCCTTCATGCGAAAGCTGTGCGCCACGTCGCCATCGTCTTCGACCGTCAGCGGTATGGTGCTCTGCAGCACCAGCGTGGGCTGGCCTTCGGTGGTCGGCGTGAAGACGATGCATTCCGCATGCTTTTCGACGGTATGACTGCTGCGGGCATAGTCGAAGCGCGGTCTGCACTTCACATGAAACTGAATCTCCCCCTGGATCACCTTCACGTTGCGTACGACCTGGCTGATGGAACGATGGTCGAGCACCGGCATGAAGTCCGTGATCTCGGCGATGCCATCGTCAGAGAGAAAGCGCGTCACCAGCACGTTGGTATCCGGCAGATAGAGCTGCTTGGTGTGGCTGTTGCGAAGGTCCGCCTGCACACAGAAGAAGCCGCCCTTGTCCGGGTCCAGCAGTGCCGCGAAGACAGTCGGAGAATCGAAACGGGGAAAGCAGAAAAAATCGATCGATCCGGTTACGCTCACCAGAGCCACCGTACGCATGTTGCCGATCACGCCGTAGTTTTCAATCGGCTGGTATTCCAGTGTCGTTTCCATAGATAGTCAGATGCTCCAAAGCTCGCTTTGAACTCGTGGAGAAACAGCTTACCGCACAATATTTTGATCGCAGATGTTATCGAAAGATTGTCTCTGCAAAGGCAACGTCTCCTAGGGCAGGACATTTCACACTGATGAAGGCGATAAAATCGGACTCCCATGCCCGAGCTGCCCGACATCGCGGCCTATCTGCACGCACTCGAGCCACGCGTTATGGGGCAACGCCTGCAGCATCTCCGCGTCGCTGGCATCTCTCTTCTACGGACAGCAACGCCTCCCATCTCCGCCGTCGAAGGCCATACCGTTGTTGCGCTGCGCCGCATCGGCAAACGCATCGCCTTCGGCTTCGATAACGGCCTGTGGCTGGTGCTGCACCTGATGATCGCCGGACGCCTGCACTGGAGACCGGCCGATGCGAAGCTCGGCGGCCGCAACAACCTCGCGGCTTTCGACTTCGCCGAAGGCTCGCTCGTGCTCACCGAGGCAGGCAGCAAGCGCCGTGCCGCGCTCTACGTCTTCGACAACGAAGAGGCCATGCTGACCATCGACCCCGGCGGCATCGATGTGTTCTCCATCTCGCTCGACAGGTTCCGTGCCGCGCTCATGCAGGAGAACCGCACGCTCAAGCACGCGCTTACCGATCCGCGCATCCTCAGCGGCATCGGCAACGCCTACTCCGATGAGATTCTCCACAGCGCGCAGCTCTCGCCCATCGCGCAGACACACAAGCTGACGCAGGAACAATGGCAGCGCCTCTACAAGTCCACGCGAGAGACGCTGCAACTCTGGATCGATCGCCTCACAGCCGAAGCCGACGACGCCTTTCCGGAGAAGGTCACGGCCTTCCGCCCCGACATGGCCGTGCATGGCCGCTTCAACCAGCCCTGCCCCATCTGCGGCGAGACGATTCAACGCATCCGCTACGCCGATAACGAGACCAACTACTGCGCCCGCTGCCAGACCGAGGGCAAGGTGCTCGCCGACCGCAGCCTCTCGCGACTGCTCAAAGGCGACTGGCCGCGCACGCTTGACGAGCTGGAGGCACTGAAGCGTCGTTGATGCCTGCCTCCCCTGAAATATTAAAAATGACTCTTCGGTTATAAAAATATCGTTCGTCGTGAACTTCTGAAAATTATTCGGCGTCGGTGCAGCTAGTACCGATGCTCAGAGACCAGGCGCATGGCATCAGCTTGCCGTGTGCGCGGCCCGGTGCTGTCTGTCAGGAGATATGCACCCATGAACGACTTGATCTCTTCCCGCGCAGGCAGGACGCGCTCGTTGTCCATCGGCCTGCTTCTCTCGCTTGCCCTGATGGCGTGCACCAGCTGCAGCAGCGGAAAGGTATCGGTCAGCACCACTGCCTTCGACTTCGGCTCGACGGCAGTCAACACGCGCGTACATCGCGTCGTGGTCACCATCAGCAACAGCACGTCGCTGGATGTCTCCACCAGCCCCAGCGTCTCCGGCGCCATCGAGAGCGCCATCTCACGCAGCGGCTCCTGTGGATCGACCGTCGCTGCGGGCTCGGCCTGCTCCATGGTGTTGACCTTCGCCCCATCCACTGCGGGCTCGCAGACCGGCGCGCTGAACCTGAATCTCACCGGAACGCATCTGCCCGCCACCCAGGCGGTCTCGCTCGCCGGTACCGGCGTGGTGCTGGATGAAGGCGAATCGCTGGTGGTAACGACCAACAATCCACTGGTCGCTCTTTACTCTTTCCACCCAACGTCGCCGGGCGATATGTGGATCGACTTCGGCACCACGACGAGCTACGGCTTTTCGACCAACACCCACGCCACGCCATCCGGCGGTGGCACCGTCAGCATCTATGTCGCGGGTATGCGGGCCAACACGACCTATCACATGCGCGCCTCGGTAAAACTTGCCGACGGCTCGGTCATCACCGATACCGATCACACCTTCACCACAACAAACTTCCCCGCCAATACGTTGCCGACGCTCGCGGTGACCACCAACGGCACACCGCAGCCAGGCGTGGAGCTGGTCGATGTCTCGCTGGGTAAGACCTCGACCTACCTGCAGGCTTACGCCACCGATCTGAGCGGAAATATCATCTGGGGCTATAACTACCCCGACCGCGGCGCCGACACCATCGTGCAGCCGGTCAAGCTAATGCCCAACGGCAACGTCCTTGTCACCGTGTCCTATAACTCTTCCGATCTCGTCGACGGTCCACCTTCAGGGGAGCTTGTCGATGTGCGCGAGATCGATCTCGCCGGAAATCCTGTCCGCGACATCACCGCCGATCAGCTCAACACCCGCCTGGCCAGCGCCGGCTACAACCTGACCATCTACGACATTCATCATGATGTCGAGGTGCTGCCCAACGGCCACTGGGTGCTGATCGCCAACACCATCAAGAACGTCTCGCCCTACGGCAACGTGGTCGGCGATGTCATCATCGACCTCGACACCAACCTGCAGCCGGTGTGGTTGTGGAACGAGTTCGATCACCTCGACGTCTCGCGCCAGCCGACCGACTTTCCCGACTGGACGCACACCAACGCCGTGCTCTATTCCAGGGACGATGGCGACCTGCTCATCTCCATTCGCCACCAGAGCTGGATCATCAAGGTGAACTACGCCAACGGCACGGGGGACGGCAGCATCGTGTGGAAGCTCGGCGAGGGCGGCGACTTTACGCTGACCAACGGCACCGATCCCATCGACTGGTTCTACGGTCAGCACCAGCCGTCGTTCTTCAGCACCGCGACGTCAGGCGTCTTCTCCCTCGCCCTGATGGACAACGGCTATCATCGCGAGGTCAGCTCCAATACCTACTGCGGCACCAATGTGGACTGCTACACCACGGTGCCCATCCTCTCGATCAATGAGAGCGCGAAGACCGCGACCATCGTCTATCGCGACACGCTGCCGACCAGCCAGTACTCCTCCTGGGGCGGCGGCTCCACGCAACTGGCTAACGGCAACCTCGAGTTCGACCTCTGCTCCCAGGACGGCTACAACTCCGAGGTAGACGAGGTGAAGTACTCCGGCGGCAGCATCCAGACCGTATGGACGATGAAGTCGACCGGCACCAACCTCTATCGCGCCAACCGTATCCCGAGTCTCTATCCCGGCGTGCAGTGGTAGTTCGATATTTAGCCCAGCGGTAACTCTGTATTTAGCCCAGTGGTAGCTCTATATTCAGCCTGGTGGTCGTTCTGCATTGAGCCTGGCAGCAGTTCAGCATTGAGCCCAGCGGCGGCCAAACGGCAGCAACCGTGCCGTAACATCGCAGTTCCGCGTTCCGGTGTACCCTAGCCACGTGCGCATCCCACGCGTCGCCTACATGCCGGACTCCTTCCACGAGGTCAACGGCGTCGCACATACCTCGCGCAACTTCGCCGCCTATGCAGAGCGCCACGCGCTTCCCTTTCTCTGCATCCGCGCCGGCACACGCGATCAGCAGTTCGAGCAGCACAACGAGATGCGCACCCTCGAGCTGCGGCGCTCCCGCTTCTCCATCCGCATGGAGAAGGATCTCGACTTCGACCCGCTCTTCTGGCGCTATGCGAACGTCATCCAGCGCGAGCTGGAGCACTTCGCCCCGGACATCATCCACGTCACCGGCCCCAGCGAGCTGGGTATCCTCGGCGCATGGTTCGCCTGGCAGATGGGCATTCCTCTCGCCGCCTCCTGGCACACCAACGTGCACGAATACGCCGCGCGGCGCATGGGCACGATCCTCAACAAACTTGCCACGCGATACGGCGAGGTGATCTCGCAAAAAGTGGAAGACGGCTCGCTGTGGGCGACCACGCGCTTCTACTCGTTCGCCAAGGTGCTCTACGCGCCCAACGACGAGCTCTGCCGCATGCTCGAACACACGACGGGGCGCCCCTGCCACCTGATGCAGCGCGGCGTGGAGACGGAACAGTTCTCCCCCGCGCACCGCACACGTCCCGTTGACGATCCCACGCTGGTCCTCGGCTACGTCGGCCGCCTCTCGGTCGAAAAGAATGTCGCTCTGCTTATCACCGTCGAGCGCGAACTGCTGGCCCGCGGCATCACCGACTTCCGCTTCCTCATCGTTGGCCACGGCGACGAGGAGCCCATGCTGCGCGCCTCCTTGAAGCAGGCCGGCTTCCCCGGAGTGCTGCGCGGAGCCGACCTCGCCCGCGCCTACGCCGACATGGATCTCTTCCTCTTCCCCTCGCACACCGACACCTTCGGCAACGTGGTGCTCGAGGCGCTTTCCAGCGGCGTGCCCGCCATCGTTACCCCCGGCGGCGGTCCCAAGTACATCGTGCGCGACCGGCAGAGGAATCCCGGCGAGCCGGAGACGGGTTGTGTCGCCGACGATGCGGGGTTCGCCGGAGCGATCGCGACCCTCGCAGGCGACCGTACACGACTGGCCGCGATGCGCACCTCCGCCCGCGCCTATGCACTTTCCTGCAGCTGGGATGCGGTCTTCAACCGCGTCTACCAGGGCTATCTCGGGGCGCTGCCCACAGGCAGATTCATAGCTCCCGAGACCCTCTAACCCTCAAAATACGGGCATTCCTGTTGTCAACATGGTAATCATCTGGATTCTCCGCATTCTCCGGAAAACCTATTGACCGGATAGTAACGTCTATAAGGAAAACTATTGCACTTTGGTGCGCATTTCTCTGCACGATTACGATCGGCTATCGTGCAGTTCGGAGAACTTTCTTTGGACACGCAGACCATCCGATACTCCGCCCCAGCGCTCTTTCTGGAGATGCCCGACGCGCTGGATTGTCCGTCCTGTGAAGAAAAGATCGTGACCGACAAACTGGTCCGCCCGCGTTTCGACTACGTCCTCTGCCCGCACTGCAGCGAGGAGTTCATCCCCAACGTCTTCCTGCTGTAAGCGGGAACGTCTTCCTGCTGTAAGCGGGAGACTCAAGGGGTATCCGGTAAGGTTCCATCGGCAGCCGCACGTACAAATCCTCCACCGTCTGCCCCAAACTGAGTACAGGCAGATGAAGAAGAAAAAGTTACGCATTGGCATCCTCTTCGGCGGCCGTTCGGGTGAGCACGAAGTCTCATTGCTCTCCGCCGCCTCCATCCTCAGGGCAATCGACCGCAAGCGGTACGACGTCACCCCTATCGGCATCACCAAGCAGGGCCGCTGGGTCACCTCCGGCGATGCCGAGGCGCTGCTCACCGGCAACTCTGCGCCAGAAAACCCTCTGCTGGCGGGCAATCCCGAGACCACACTTACCGCAGCCGTTATTCGTCGCGGCGAGGCGGTTATCGTACCGCCCGTTCCCGCCGACTCGCTGCAGCCACTCGAGATCTCCGCCTCCGCCGCCATGACACCGGTCAGGCCAGAACTCTCGCTCGACGTCGTCTTCCCCGTCCTGCACGGGACCTTCGGCGAAGATGGCACCATCCAGGGACTCTTCGAGCTGGCCGACATCGCTTATGTCGGCTCCGGCGTCCTCGGCTCCGCCGTCGGCATGGACAAGGTCGCGATGAAGCAGGCCTTCGCCGCCGCAGGCATCCCGCAGACGCCTTACGTCGCCATGCTGCGCTCCGAGTGGCGCGACAGCCCGAAGAAGGCCGTAAAAAAGATTGAAGCCGAACTCAGGTACCCGGTCTTCGTGAAGCCCGCGAACCTCGGCTCCTCCGTCGGCATCAGCAAGGTGCACGACCGCAAGGAGCTGGCCCCCGCGATGGATCTCGCCGCCAGCTTCGACCGCAAGCTCATCATCGAGCAGGGCGTCGGCGGCCCCGGCGCCAAGCCCCGCGAGCTCGAGGTCGCCGTCCTCGGCAACGACAATCCCGAGGCCTCCGTCGTCGGCGAGATCGTCCCCGGCGCCGAGTTCTACGACTACGAGGCCAAGTACCTCTCCGACTCCTCCATCCCCATCATCCCGGCCCGGCTCTCAAAGGCCGAGTCGAACGAGATCCGCCGCATGGCCATCGCCGCCTTCAAGGCCTGCGACTGTGCCGGACTCTCCCGCGTCGACTTCCTGATGGAGCCCGCGCAACCGGCGAAGAAGGGCAAACCCGCCAAGAAGGCGAAGATCTACCTCAACGAGATCAACACCCTGCCGGGCTTCACCTCGATCAGCATGTACCCCAAGCTGTGGGCCGCCACCGGCCTGCCGTACAAGAAGCTGATCGACCGCCTGATCGAACTCGCGCGCGAACGCCACGGCGAGAAGCAGCAGACCAGCTTCAGTCGCAGCTGACAGTCACAACCGCCATCGCTTAGTACCTCCCTCGATACGGATGCGGTGCCCCACGTCTCGCCTCTGAGACGTGGGGCACCCACAAATCCCCTCCCGCCCACCAGATCCACCTCCAAAACCGTGGTCATCCCGGCCGAAGGCGCTTTAGCGCCGCAGTGGAGGGACCTGCTTCTCTACCGAAGAATCGTCTCAGCCACGCAAAGCACCCCATCCCAGCCACCGCTCCGGGAGCCAGAGCAATCGTCCTCGCAACAAACGCAGCGACCAATCGCCGCCCGCACCGTCTAAACTGGCACCAGACGAAGCGCCGGGAGAGGATCATGCCATCCATCGCCACATCCGCGCAGCAGAAGAGCTATCGCGGAACCGCCATCTCTGCCGTGCTCCACCTCGCCGTCTTTGCGATCATCATCCATCAGGCGCGTCACTTCATCGCGCCTGTCCGCCTTCCGGGCACCGCCAACGGCCACAATCTTGTGCTGAGCTATCTTCCCGGCCGCGCGCCCAAGCCAGCCGTCGCACCACCGCCCAAGGCGAAGCCGCTGGAGATCAAGTCGAAGATCGCGTTGAAGCACGAGCCCGACAAGATCGCGCCCACTCAGACCTCGCCTAACCGCACCTCGCCCGAGTCCGATCACCCCGACGCCGCCAGCGGAGCCGACGCCCTTGGCTCCGGCAACATCAGCATCGCGCTGGGCAAGTACTTCCCTCGTCCCAAGCCCGATCTCTCCAGCCTGCCTGACGGCACCAGGGGCGACGTCGTGCTCGACGTCACCATCGACGAGACCGGAAAGATCTCCGACCTCAAGCTGGTCCGCGGCATCGGCCGGCCTGTCGATGAGTTCGTTATCGCCACCGTCCGCCAATGGACCTACACCCCCGCCAACCGCGACGGACAACCCATCGCCAGCGAGCAGGAGCTGCACTTCCACTACGAGAAGGGCTGACGGACGAGCTTCGGCATCGGTCGTAACGCGCTTGCCTGCGACCCGTGCATGGCCGCTGACTTCATGGCCGCAATCTAGACCACCCGCGTGTGCTCGAAGCCGCCCTCGTTCAGCGCCGACAACAGCTCTTCCACCTGCTCGCGCCCGCGAGTCTCCAGCGTGATGTCGATCGTCGTGTTGCCCAGGTTCACACCGTAATAGGCACGGTTGTAGAGCGTGTCGACGATGTTGGCGCGATGCGCCGCGATCAGCCTGGTAAGCTCCGCCAGGGCGCCGGGCTTGTCCAGCAGCGTGATGCGCAGGCGAATCATACGGCCGTCCTGCACCAGGCCGCGTTCGATGATGCGGCTCAGCAGCGTGACGTCAATGTTGCCGCCGCCAATCACCACTGCGGTCCGCGCACCCTGCAACGACGTGCGCTTCTGCAGCAGAGCCGCAAGACCAGCAGCGCCCGCGCCCTCGGCCAGAGTCTTCTCGCGTTCCAGCAGCGTCAGAATCGCCGATGCGATCTCGTCTTCATCCACCGTAACGATCTCATCGACGTAGCGCTCGACGACCGGCAGCGTCACTTCGCCCGAGCGTCGCACCGCGATACCATCCGCGATGGTTGTCGCTGCGGGAATCGTCACCGGATGATGCTCCTCCACCGCGCGCGCCATCGAGGGCAGCCGCGAGGTCTGCACACCCACGACCTTGATCTTCGGGTTCGTCTCCTTCACCGCGCAGGCGATGCCGCCGATCAGGCCGCCGCCGCCGATAGGAACCACCACGGCTTCCAGCCCCTCCACCTGCTCCAGCAGCTCCAGGCCGATCGTTCCCTGCCCCGCCATCACCGCCGGATCATCGAAGGGATGGATGAAGGTCATGTCCTCGGCGGCGCAGATGCGGCGCGCCTCTTCGTAAGCCTCATCGTAGTTGGCGCCGTGCAGCACCACCTCGGCGCCGAAGTTGCGCGTGGAGGTCACCTTCACCAGCGGAGTCTGGATCGGCATCACGATGATGGATCGAATGCCGCGCTTGGTCGCGTGATACGCCACGCCCTGCGCGTGATTGCCCGCGCTCGCAGCCACCACGCCGCGCTTCGCCTGTTCCGGCGTCAGCAGCACAAGACGATTCAGTGCGCCGCGCTCCTTGAAGGCACCCGTCATCTGCAGGTTCTCGAGCTTCAGGTACACCTGCTGGCCCGTAATCGAGGAGAGCATCTGCGAGTACGCACACGGCGAAAGGTAAATGGAGCCGCGGAGCCGCTCCCGCGCGGCCAACACGTCTGCCAGGCTGATGCTCACTTCGCTCTTCAACTCCGTCGCGCCCAAAATACGCTCCTCACAATCACTACCTGCTGAACCACCAACAACCGCGTCATCCCGACCGAAGCGGCGAAGCCGCGCAGTGGAGGGACCTGCTTTTCCTACTGCCGCCGCACACGAAACTTGTTCGCCAGCGAGAACTCCTCGCGCAGCTCCGGCGTGCGCAGATTCTCGCGCACATGCGTCAGCCGCTGCTCCAGCGCCAGCAGCGTATCGGCGATCGGACTGGTATTGGTCATCGCCACATCACGCCACATGCTGTAAGGGCTTGCGCCGAGTCGCGTCGTCTCACGCAGCGCGCGTCCGCCGATCGCCGCAATCTCCGGCGCATCGCCGAAGCGTTCTTCCAGCAGCGCAGCCAGTGCGGTCGAAAGCATCTGCGGCAGGTGGCTCACCCAGGCGCACATCTCATCGTGACGCCCCGGCTCCATGTCGAGCGAGCGCGTGCCGAAGAGGCCCACCCACATGCGCCACTCCTTCTCCATCGGCGTAGGCTCTTCGCTCGCCGGGGTAAACAGCCACATCGCGTTCTGAAACAGCGTCGACTCCGCCAGCATCGCGCCGCCGGACTCCTTGCCCGCCATCGGATGGCCTGCAAGAAAGACAGCGTGCTCGTTGCTGCTGCCGATCGGAAACAGCTTCTCCGCCAGCTCCGTGATCTCGAGCTTCGTCGAGCCGACGTCCGTGATCAGCTGCCCGGCGCCGGTGACGCCCGCCAGCTTCTCCATCCAGTCCTTGATGGCGAGCACCGGCACGGCCAGCACGATCACGTCGGCCTGCCGCGCCAGCTCCAGCGCGCCCCACTCGTTGCCCGCCACGCCGTCCAGCGCGCCCACCGCCGTGGCCGTATTCAGCTCCAGCGAGCTCTGGTCCCAGCCATCGATGCGGCCAGCAAAGCCCGCGGCACGCAGCGCGAGACCGACCGATGCTCCGATCAGCCCCGTTCCGATGATGAGTACGCGCTCGATCACCTGCGTCCTTTCTTAAGCCGGCACCGGCGCGGCCACGGAACGGCCAACGACCGGAGCAAGCTGTCCCAGCTGCTTGATCAGTTTCTCCAGCTGCTCCGGATACATGCTCTGTGCGCCATCGCTCATCGCCTTATCCGGGTTTGGATGCATCTCCATCAACAAACCGTCAGCCCCTGCAGCAACCGCAGCCAACGCCATGGGCGGAACCAGATCGCGGATGCCCACACCATGCGACGGATCGCCCAGCACAGGAAGATGCGTCAGCTTCTTCAGCACCGGGATCGCCGAGATGTCCATCGTGTTGCGTGTCGCCGTCTCGTACGTGCGGATGCCGCGCTCGCACAGCATCAGGTCGTAGTTGCCGCCCGAGAGAATGTACTCGGCGCTCAACAGAACCTCTTCGATGGTGGCCGCGATACCGCGCTTCAGCAGGCAGGGCTTGCGCACATGGCCAAGCTCGCGCAGCAGGTTGAAGTTCTGCATGTTGCGCGCGCCGATCTGGAAGACGTCGATGTACGGCAGCATCACTTCAATCTGCGAGATCTCCATCACCTCGGTGATCACCAGCAGGCCGGTCTCGTCAGCGACCTCGCGCAGCAGCTTCAGGCCTTCCACGCCCATGCCCTGGAAGCTGTACGGCGAGCTGCGCGGCTTGTACGCTCCGCCACGCAGGAACTGTGCGCCAGAGGCGGCAACCTGCCTGGCCGAAAGGAGAATCTGTTCGCGCGACTCCACCGAGCACGGCCCCGCCATGATGACGACCTCGTCGCCACCTACGACCACACCGTTCTTGAACTTGATCTTCGTGCCCTCGGGGCGGAAGCTGCGACCCGCGAGTTTGTACGGCGAGGAGATGCGGTATGCATCGTGCACACCCGTCAGCACCTTGAACTCGGCCACGTCGAAGTGGTCCGGTGTTCCGACGCCGGCAAGAATCGTCTGCGCAGCTCCGGTGGTGCGATGCACGTGGAAGCCAAGCTCCACCATGCGTTCGATTACGGTTTGAATATTCTCTTCGCTTGCTTCGCCCAACATGGCTACGATCATCGTCTTCGCTTCGCTTTCTTCACTCTGGTACTGAAAACCTTCTCAAATCGCGGTCTACTGATCCTTCTTCTGCAGCGTCCGCATCACGTCTATGATCCGCTCATAGATGTTTACGATCTCGCTGTCGGTGAGCGGTCCCTCGTTGACCTTCCGCACCCGCGCAAACACAGTCTCCTCGCGATGCGGTTCGTAAACCGGCAGACCTGCGTTCTGCTTGAGCTTTCCGATCGCCCTTGCCGCTGCGGCACGCTCGTTGATAAGGCGAACGATCTGCTCATCGAGCACGTCGATCTTGTTCCGCCAGTCAGAGATCTCCATCGCTTGTCCTCTTGAAGCAGCCAGGCACCGCCCTGCAACGCCCGCCGCTGAGTTTTCGTGTACGCCCCATGATAAACGGCCACTCTCTGCCGCTCCGATAAGCTACTGAATTCAGGTCTCATGCACGCAGACCCGCGACGAACCTTCCGACTGCCGCCGCGGCCTCCTTCGCATCCGTCTTTTCAATCAACTGCACAATCGCCGAACCGATCACCGCCGCATCGGCAAACTCACCCACGGCCTTTACATGCTCCGCGTTCGACACGCCAAAGCCCACCGCAATCGGCAGCGTCGTAAACTTCTTCAACCGCGTAACGATCTCCGAAGCATCGCTCGTCAGACTCGACTGCGTACCCGTAATCCCCACCCGCGAGATCGCATACACAAACCCCTTCGAGTTCTCCGCAATCGCCTTCAGCCGCACATCCGGCGACGTCGGCGCCGCCAGAAACACCGGCGCTAACGAGTTCGCCTTCATCTCCGCGAGATACTCCCCGGCCTCTTCGACGATCATGTCCGTCAGCAGCACGCCATCCGCGCCCGCCTCCGCCGCCTTCGCCGCAAACTCCTTCATCCCCAGGCGAATCACAGGATTCAGATAGCTGAACAGGATCAACCCCGCCTCAGGCCGAGCCGCGCGAATCTCCTTCGCAATCCCCAGCACATCGGTAAGCCGCGTCCCCTTCGCCACCGCACGCTCACTCGCCCGCTGAATCACCGGGCCATCGGCCAGCGGATCGCTGAACGGCACACCCAGCTCAATCACATCCGCGCCGTTATCAATCGCCGCGAGAGCAATGTCCCGCGTAGTCGCCAGATCAGGATCGCCGGCAGTGAGATAAATAACCAGGCCGGGCTTCTTCTCAAACTTGATCGCCATAACTAAGCCTTGACCTCCGCCTTCGCACCCTTCACATCCAGCTCCTTTGACAAGATCCCCATATCCTTATCGCCGCGCCCGGAAAGATTCACCATCAGCACGGCGTCTTTGCTCATCGTCGGAGCCAGCTTGATCGCCTCGGCCACAGCATGCGCGCTCTCGAGCGCCGGAAGAATCCCCTCCGTCCGCGCCAGCGTCACCACAGCCTTCAACGCCTCGTCATCCGTAGCCGACGTATACGTCGCGCGACCCGAATCATGCAGCATCGCATGCTCCGGCCCCACGCTCGCGTAGTCCAGCCCCGCGCTCACCGAGTGCGTCAGCGCAATCTGCCCCGCATCGTCCTGCAGCACGTAGCTGTACGTCCCCTGCAGCACACCCGGAACACCGCCGCCGATCTTCGCAAACCGCGCCGCATGCTCGCCAATCGCCGAGCCACGCCCGCCAGCCTCAACACCAATCAGCTTCACATCCGCATCGTCGATGAACTCGTAGAACGCGCCGATGGCGTTCGATCCGCCGCCAACACACGCCACGACAGCGGTCGGCAGCTTGCCCTCCTGCTCCAGAATCTGCTGCTTCGCCTCGATGCTGATCACGCGATGAAAGTCCCGCACCATCGTCGGGTAAGGATGCGAGCCCAGCGCCGAGCCCAGGATGTAGAACGTCGTCCGCACATTCGTCACCCAGTCGCGCATCGCCTCGGAGATCGCGTCCTTCAGCGTCGCCGAACCCGCGCTCACGCCGCGCACCTCCGCGCCCAGCAGGCGCATGCGGTAGACATTCAGCTCCTGCCGCCGCATGTCCTCTTCGCCCATGTAGATCACGCAGTCCATGCCCAGCAGGGCGCACACCGTCGCCGTCGCCACGCCATGCTGCCCCGCGCCCGTCTCGGCGATAACGCGCTGCTTGCCCATGCGCTTCGCCAGCAGCCCCTGCCCCAGCGCGTTGTTGATCTTGTGCGCACCCGTATGCAACAGGTCTTCGCGCTTCAAATAAATCTTCGCGCCGCCCAGCTGATCGCTCAGCCGCTTCGCGTAGTACAGCGGCGTAGGCCGGCCGCAGTAGTTGTGCAGCAGGTCGGCCAGTTCGGCCTGAAACGACGCATCGTCCTTGGCCTCGTTATACGCAGCCTCAAGCTCTTCGAGCGCTGCCATCAGCGTCTCCGGCACATACCGCCCGCCGTACACCCCAAACCGCCCCACCGCCGACCTCACCGGGCTGACAGATCCCCCCGGACTCACCATCGCTGCCGTCGTGCTGCTCATACACGCTCCTTACAACGCCTTCTACCGCACAAAACAAAAGCCGCAACCTTATCGGGTCGCGGCTCGTGTGGACTTTGAATCTTGTCTGAACTTCAGCTTGTGCTGCTCAGCTAATCCGTCAGAAGACCCTACTCCGCCGATGCCGCTACCGGATACCAGTAGCGGTCAATAAAGCTAATAAAGCGGCTGGAGTTCGAGATCATCTTGCCCTCAAGCATACATGCGCACCCCGCTGACTGCAACCTGCTTGCTCAATCGAGCCGTCTCCCTCCGAAGAGGTCACATCTCCCTCGCAGCCCAGCATCGCGCCCGACGACCCGCCACCTTCGCTCAACATCTCACGGAATCACAATCGCCGTATCACTCTTCACGCGATCCAGCGCAATCAGCGTCCGAAAGCTCTTCACCAGCTCGTTCTCCGAGAACAGCCGCCGCGTCAGCCCCTCGTAGCTCCGCATGTCCGGCGCAAGAATCAACAGCACGAAGCTGACGCCGCCCGTCACATAGAAGCACTGCTGCACCTCGGCCGTCCCGCGAAACAGCGCCTTCGCGCCATCGACCGTCGCCGCCCGCTCGTCCCACAGCTGCACCTCGACGATCGCCGTAATCGTCGCCGAGACCGCATCGGGATCGACGATCGCGACGTTCCCTGCGATCACCCCGGCCTCCTCCATCGCTGCGACTCGGCGCTGCACCGCGGCGGCCGACAGGTTCACCTCCTCCGCAATCACTCGCTGCGGCGTCTTGTTATCGCGCTGGAGGATCCGAAGGATGGCCCGATTCTGTGGATCGAGCGCAGAGCCAAGATTGTTTGATTTCCTAGGCATAAACGATGATTTGTTGCGTATAACTCCCAAAAATCGAACGCATGGCCCGCATCGTCGAGAATATCCTTCGATCATGACATCCGTCACGTCCCACAGCAGCGCCTCCACCTCCTCCCGGCAGGCCACGCTGACAGGAGTTGCCTGCGGCATGGGAGCAGGCGCGCTATGGGGACTCGTCTTCCTCGCGCCAAAGCTGGCGGCAGAGTTCAGCCCGCTGCTGCTCTGCATCGGACGCTACCTCTGCTTTGGACTCATCGCCGCCGCGCTCGCCGCGCCGCGTCTCCGCTCGCTGCTCGTCCACATCCCACGACGTCAGTGGCTGAACCTGATCTGGCTCTCGCTCGCCGGCAACACCCTCTACTACATCCTTCTATCAGCGGCCGTGCAGACCGGCGGCATTGCGATGACCTCGCTCGTCATCGGCTTTCTGCCCGTCGCCGTCACCATCGTCGGCAGCCGCGACGAAGGCGCAGTCCCTCTCGTCAGACTGCGATTCTCTCTGTTGCTCTGCGGTTTGGGAACCATCTGCATCGGCTGGCAGGCGCTCGCCTCCCCCGCGCCGGGCGGGCGGCAGATCCTCGGCCTGCTCTGTGCCATCGGCGCCCTGGCCTCGTGGACCACCTACGCTGTCGGCAACTCCCGCTGCCTCGCCCAGCTGAAGCAGGTCTCCGCGCACGACTGGAATCTCCTCACCGGAATCGTCACCGGGCTGCAGAGCCTTCTCTTGATCCCTCTCGCGCTTGTCCTCGAGAAGGCACATCACAGCTCGCAGGGTTGGGCGCGATTCGCAGCCGTCTCCCTCGGCGTCGCCGTCCTGGCCTCCATCACCGGAAACTCGCTCTGGAACAGGATGAATCGCCTGTTGCCGCTCACGCTCGTCGGCCAGATGATCCTCTTCGAGACCGTCTTCGCGCTGATCTACGGCTTCCTCTGGGAGCGGCGCCTGCCGACGTTTCTGGAGATCGCAGCCCTTACTCTCGTCGTGATGAGCGTGCTCACCTGCCTCGCCGCCCACCGTCAGCCGGCTATGGCCGAACACAGCGCCTGAGCGAGGAGCCAGCCTCTACGGCTCCAGCACAAACTTCTTCACCGCCACCTTCGCGCCCATCCGCCCGCGCTCCGGCGCCGTCCGCATCACCACCGTAATCTCGTCGAACAGCGTGCCGTCCATCGCCGACGGCACAGGAAAACGCAGCGTCTCCTCCTGCACCTTGCCCGACGCATTCGGCCGCTGCGCGATCGGCAGCTCGCTCGACGGAATCACCACCGTCCCCAGGTAATGCGGCGCGGCCTCAGGAGCCACCGCGTTGATCCGCGCCTTCGCCGCCGTCTTCGCATCCGCCTGCTTCTTCACCCACAGCTCCAGCGAGATCGCCCCGCTCAGCTGATCGTTGTTCTCCACCACCAGCGCCATCGCGCTGCAGCAGCCAAGATCCAGCGGCTGCGCCAGCTTCTGGTGCGCCTCCATCGTCAGCGGGTAGCGGTCGCTCGAGCTCACCTGCGTCTTCGTCGAACTGCCCCGCACCACACGCGCCGTGGGCCGCGGCTTCTTCTCCGGCCACTTGAAGTACCAGTACTGCCCGTCGAACGGAATCTCCATCGGCTCCGCGATCTTCACGCCAAAGTGCGGCTCCAGATCGCGCTTCACCGGCGGGGCGATAATCTTCTTCTGCATCTCCGTCAGCGGCAGCAGGATCACGCCCGTATATCCGCTGCTCGGCGCGGCGCTCTTCGCTGCAACGGGACTCTTCGTCTCGATCCCGGAAAACGGATTGGCGAAGCCGCCTCGCGTCGACACCCTCAGATACGGCAGCAGCGCAACCAGCGTCACCATAAACGCCGCCACCGCGAGGATGTTCTGTCGCCCGGTCGAAAGAATCGCCCGCGTCTCCACTCCCGCAACGCTTGGACGAGCCGCACGCCACCCCAGAACCCCCGCAAAGACTCCCGCCGCAACCGACGACGCAATAAACCAGCGCGTCGCCACCAACGCAAACACGATGTCCAGCACCAATACCAGCACCAGCGACGGCAACAGCGCGCGAGCCAGCAGGCCCTCCTTGAAGAAAAACGGCGTCCCCGCGATGTGCGGAGCCGACTGCACACTACTCTCGGCAGCCTCCACCTCGCACTGCTTCAGAAAGACGCCCAGGCAGGCCACGCAGATCGCTGCAGCTGCAATCATCAGCAGCGAAGAGGTCTCCACGAACAGCACCCACGCCGGAACCCACAGCGCGGCCACGCACGCCGCGCGCACCACCGGCGTCGTCACTCTCCGCATCTTGTAAATCTTTGCGTAGATCGCGCGCACCACGGCTCCGCTCACCATCACCGCGACGAACATCAGCGACAACGCGATGAGCACCAGCCCAGTGCGCGGCATCGATCCGCGCCGCAGCCACGGCACCAGCATCTCCAGCGTCAGCCATGAAGCTCCGACGCCTGCCAGCATCGGCCAAAGCGCAACTCTTTCCAGGGAAACGTCTTCGTGGTCCAACGCATCGTGCAACGGCATACCAACCGCCTTTCGAACGCGAGATGGGACAAGGGAAGCATCGCACACTTAGTCGGAAACCGACTATCCCCGGGAAAATATTTTTTGCCCTCAGCCAACTCTTTCTCGATCTCCCCGAATTTTTCTTTTCACGGCACCACGGATGCAGACCAACCCAATGCATCCAATTTCCGAAGAGTGCGTTTCAGGAGAACCTCCCCAGATGTTCACCAGCCTGAACCGCGCAGCTGCACCAGACCGCACCGTCGGAACACGACCACATACGTTAGTCCGCTGACGGTGCAGTAGGCCTCGCGATTCTCAGAACCGATTGCCTTAACTTTGGCTTTCAATTTGCCGCCTGCCCAGGTTCTCTGCAGACAAATCCCTCCCATGGAGGTTTTACAGAATGGGAATGTATCGCGACACCATGCTCGGCAATGCACGCCCCGGCGTCACCACGTCGAAGGGCAAGCCCACATCTGCGAGCGCCTCAGCCGCGACGCCCAGGAGCAGGACCAGCGGGCGCTTTCGCCACGAAAATATTAAGTCGGAAAAACCCGCTAAATCTTCTGAACGCGATGAACCTCGCGTACCCCGGGCACGCGCCGCAGACGCTCCACCATCTTGTTCAGATGACGCACATCCACCGTCTCCACCACAAAATCGACGATCGCCGAACCGTCGGCCTCGCCCTTAGAGTCCATGCTGCGAATGTTGGTACCGTCTTCGGAGATGATCGCCGTAAACTCCTTCAGCATGCCGGAGCGGTCGTCGCACACGATCGTCACCTTCACCGGATAGGTCTGCTGCTTCGCCGCTGATCCAGCCTCCGACGGCATCGGAGCCCACTCCACCTGGATGCGACGGTCTGCTTCATACAACAGGTTCTGCACGTTAGGACAGCTTCTTGCGTGGACCGCCACGCCCTTGCCGCGCGTGACGTAGCCGATGATCTCTTCACCGCGAATCGGGTTACAACAACGTGCGCGGTACACCAGCAGGTCGTCCTGCCCCTCTACCTGCAGCGACTCCGAACCGCGCCCGAAGAAGACGCGCTTCACCGCGTCCGACATCTGGCCCAGCGTATTGCTGACCAGTCCAGGCTCAGCCGGTGCAGGCTCGGCGGCCATCGTCGATCCCGGCTCCAGCTTGTTCAGCACCTGCCGCGACGACAGCTTGCCGAAGCCGATCCCCGCCAGCAGTTCAGCCTCGCTCGTCAGGCCGTACTCCTGCGCCAGCTTGTCGTAGTCCGCTGTCGTGTACTTGCCCATGGAAAGCTTGTACTTGCGCGCCTCGCGGTCCAGCAGCTTCTTGCCGATCTCCACCGCGCGCTGGCGCTGGTGTTCGTTCAGCCAGTGCTTGATCTTGTTGCGCGCCTTCGAGCTCTTGGTGAAGCTCAGCCAGTCGCGGCTCGGCGTGTGGCCGGTCTGCGTCGAGATCTCGACGATGTCGCCGTTCTTCAGCTTCGTCCGCAGCGGAACGATGCGGCCATTCACCTTCGCGCCCGTCGTCGTGTTGCCCACCTCGGTGTGGATCGCATAGGCGAAGTCCACCGGGCTCGCGTCCTTCGGCAAAACGACGACCTTGCCCTTCGGCGTGAAGGTATAGACCTCCTCCGGGTACAGGTCGATCTTCAGCGTCGACATGAACTCGTTGGGATCGGTCATCTCGCGCTGCCACTCCACCAGCTGCCTTACCCACGCCAGCCTCTGCTCGTCCTTGGCGCTGACATTGTCGCTGGCCTTGTACTTCCAGTGCGCCGCGATGCCTTCCTCGGCGACGCGGTGCATGTCCTCCGTGCGAATCTGCACCTCGAACTGATGTCCGCCTTCGGCGATCAGCGTCGTATGCAGCGACTGGTACATATTCGGCCGCGGCATCGCGATGAAATCCTTGATGCGACCCGGCACCGGCCGCCAGATCGAATGCAGCAGGCCCAGCAGCGCATAACAGTCCTGCATCGTGTGCGTGATCACGCGGATCGCCAGCAGGTCATACACCTGGTCCACCGGAATCTTCTGGTCTTCCAGCTTCTGCTGAATCGAGTACAACCGCTTGATGCGCCACTCCACGCGGCCCTCGATGTGGAACTCCTTCAGCTTCGCCTCCAGCTTTTCGACGATGCCCTTCAGGAACTCTTCCCCGGCGCCGCGCAGCGCGTCCACTTCATGCGAGACCTGCTCGTACGCGTACGGATCGGTGTAACGAAATGCCAGATCTTCCAGCTCGCCGCGCAGCTTACCCATGCCCAGCCGGTGCGCCAGCGGAGCATAGATGTCCAGCGTCTCCTTGGCGATCTTCTGCTGCTTCTCCGGCTTCAGGTGCTCCAGCGTGCGCATGTTGTGCAGCCGGTCGGCCAGCTTGATGATCACCACGCGAACGTCCGTCACCATGGCCAGCAGCATCTTGCGGATATTCTCCGCCTGGTGGTCTTCGCGATTCGCGAACTTGATCTTGTCCAGCTTCGTCACGCCTTCGACGATGTGCGCCACCTGCTCGCCGAAGCGCTGCGCAATCTCCGCCGAGGTCACGTCCGTGTCTTCGACCGCATCGTGCAGCAGACCCGCCGCGATCGCCGTCGAATCCATCTTCAACTCGGCCAGCACCTGCCCCACCTCAAGCGGATGGATCACATACGGCTCGCCCGAGGCTCGCTTCTGCCCCTCATGCTGCTGCAGGCAGAACGCCCACGCCTTGCGAATCAGCTCAAGGTCGTCCCCGGGACGGTTCTCGTGCACCGTCTCCAGCAGCTTATGGAACTTTTCGTCGATGACCTTGACGTCTTCCGGCGCATAGCCGCTCAGGTGCGCGGCTGAGGATTCATTGGCCACGATAATCGCCCCAGGCACACTGCTCTCCGTACCCGCCGTCTCCGCAGAGGCCGCGACAGCCGGAGCCTTCTCAGGCTCACCAGCCGTGCTCGAAACAGGGCTCTCCGGTTGAACGTCAGGTTGGTTCTTCGACATGTGCTGCGGACCAGCCTGCGAAGAGGCCGGTTGAGCGGGTGCCATAGCTCATTATAGGCGGCAGCACGGCCCGCGTGCCGCACGGAGTAACCTCCACCGTTTATCAACTTTGTCATTCCACAACTCATGAAAACTAAAGCGCCCATCGACAATCAGAGATTGCCATTCCGTAGCGCAGAGGACGAATCTGCTTTTCTCGATCCCCCCCGGCTCAACGGCACGGCCCAACCCCCTCCCGGAAGGAACTCTCCTTCTCAACAAAAAACCTTGTTTTCCCCTTGCGCTCCATATCGGACTAAGTTAGTCTTACTTCATAATTCAGGGATCCCCGACCGGCTGTCTTTTGGCGAAGCGCTGGTCGTGTGGGTCCGAGATCGGCAGCCGCGACTTCCCCATCATGCAATGGTCGCGGCGGTGAAGGATGACGGACCATGAGCAACCGCACGAAGTTCAAGATGCAGCGCGCCCTCGGTATCGAGCTGCCCGGCCTGGGCAAGCCCGGCGCGCTTGAGAAGCGCAACTACCCACCCGGCCAGCACGGCAAGGCCTCCGTCCGCCGCAAGCTCTCCGAGTACGGCACCCAGCTCAAGGAAAAACAGAAAGTCCTCTTCCACTACGGCCTCCGCGAGGAACAGCTGCGCCGCTTCGTCCGCGACGCCCGCCGCATTCAGCCCATCAACTGGGTGGAGAGCCTGATCGGCCTGCTCGAACGCCGCCTCGACAACGTCGTCTTCCGCCTGGGCTTCGCCCGCTCCATGGCCTCGGCGCGCCAGCTGGTCTCGCACGGTCACGTCATGGTCAACGGCCGCATCCTGACCATCGGTTCAGCCGTCCTGCGCGTAGGCGACTTCGTTCGACTCACCGAGTACGCCTCCTCCATGCAGGCCACCGTCGACTCGCGCCAGAACCCGCGCCTGCCCCTGCCCGGTTACCTCCAGTTCGCCACCGAAGGCGTGACCGACCACGGCGTCGTCCGCATGCAGCCCGATTCTCAGCACGTTCCCTTTGCCTTCGACCCTCGTCAGATCGCCGAGTACTACGCCCAGCGAGGCGTCTAGCACCACGGCATTCACGGGCGGCGGGATTGTCTCCCCCGCTGCCCCGTCGAAGACACACCGCCACGCACAACCCACCCTGTTGGAGTGCCATCATGTGCGATGAACAGACCGTCCACGAAACCCTCGCCACCTGCCCTGGACTGGGCAGCATCACCGTCTGCCCCTGCGGCACCGTCAGCCTCCACGTCGGCGGCGTCTCGGTTCGGATGGAGATGACCGCCTACATGCAGGTCGCCAGAATGTGCCACCTCGCCATGCTCTCGCTCGACAACCAGATGCGCACCGTCGCCCAGGCCATTACCACCTCGGCCGTTACGCACTGAACGTTGTCGTTTAAAGAAGAGAAGGCCCCCCGCAGCTGTCTTTTTGGCGAAGCACCGCGAGGGACCCGAGATCGGCAACCTGAAAGGCTGACGACTGTGTTCAGTATAGATGCCGCCTTACGCGCATCCACGAAATTCCGCACGTCGTGCAGGTCTGCGGCCCGGGTTCTACGGCCAGACCCAGCGCGGCAGCCTCACGACGGCGCGGAATGCTCCTCCGCGAGCTCCCGCAACACCCTCCCGCCTCATCGAGCTGGCGCCCGGCCCCTGTTCCCCACCCTCCGCGACAGGCTATCGGGCGCCGGAGGCAGCAGCACCCGCTGAGACCGTGCTGCTGCCTCTTTTTCTCCTCCAACCTCTCCATCGCAGGCTCGATGCTTCGCCGTCTCCTGGAACACCGTTCCTCACGGCACCAGCAAACAAAGCCGACTGGCGATAAGCCTGCTTATCGGTACCAATCTGGGCTAGACGCCCACGTGGCAAGACAAGTAAGCGGGAGCAGCAGGAGAGGCACGCTGGAACATGCAACTTCCTCCTGTTTCCTAGTCTTTCTCCCGGATGGCGGACCATTGGCCATCCGCACGGCCTTCCACCTTCATACGGCCGGCAGCCTTGTCGTCGTCGATCCATCCAGCCAGCCTCGCCACGACAGGAACCAGGGTGGACGTTGCATCTTCCTGCCAGCCTCCCGTGAAGCTAAGTTCGACATAGCCGTCACGCCAGGTTCCGGTGACTGCCAGTTCTTTTCCGAACGCTCCACTCCATGTGCCAGCGATCTTCGTGCCATCGCGATGCAGCTTCATCGTGCCTTCGAAGCGCCCGTAGTCGCTTGCGAACACGGCGTGCCATATCCCGTCAGGTTCGGCGCCGTTCTTAATCGGGAGCGGATTCGAGTGAGAGATTTGAAGATTCGAGAAGTAGGACTCCTCGCCGGGATAGCCCCATAACGCAACACCGCCCCGTAGGTCCTCGCCTTTGAGCCCATTAACGACAAGGCTGGGAGAATTCGACCCGTTCAGGAATAACTGTGCGGTCCGTCCGTGGATTTCGATCTTCACATGTGTCCATGTTTCAGGTTTGAGGTCGGCCCAGGATTCGTAAACCCACGGCCACTGGCGGCGAAGCGGATACCAGTCGTAGTCGGGCTTGGCCACGTACTGGACCGAGTGATTGCGCATGGCCTGGTCGTCGGATTGGGCGTTCCGGGGACGAAGATAAAACATGTCATATTGCAAGCCGCCGGGGCGTGTACGGAAGGCGAGGCCCGTGAAACCTGGCATGCGAACGCCGGGAGGCGTGGTGATCTTGACCGCGATATCGACCTCGATTACGCCGTCTTGAATGGAAGAGCCGTTGACATAGGCAAAGATGTCGCTCTTGGCCTCTGTCGTGAGGCGAACGGCTCTTCGACCAAGGTATTCGACAGGTTCAGCTTTGCCGCCGACAACGGAAAGGGCGGCAGTGTCAGTTAGAGCAAAATTCTGCTGGGCAGGTGGAGCAACGCCGGAAGAATTCTGGGAACGGCAGGGACGCGCTGCCAACAGAAGAAACAGAAGAGCAAGAGTCAGAGCAAACCTACTCTCAAGCTGGCAGGAGAAAGCAGAACCAAAGAACACCACACGATGAATTTTCATTTTGCCTCTGAACCGACAGGAACTAAACCTAAACCGGTGCAGGAACCATGCCATTGGGCGCAAAAGATAAGCTGCTGATTAGATAAGGCTTGTTCGATCCGGCACACAGTGAGAACGCATACAGGTGTGCGATCCTGCACAGAACTGTTCAGAATTGAACAGAGACGAAGTGACCGGGCTTGTGCGCGCTGGGATCGTCATTCGTCTCGTAAACACCGTTGTCGTCATCGAGTGAGCCGAATCCCCGCGCCACAAAAAAAGGCCCGCCAGAGCGGGCCTTTCTCAACACAAACAGCCTTATCCCTTCGCCAGCAGCTGACGCAGCACGTACTGCAGAATGCCGCCGTTCTGGTAGTAAAGGATCTCCTGCGGGGTGTCGATGCGTACCGTCGCAGAAAGCTCCGTCGTCTTGCCCGAGTCGCTCTCCGCATACACCGTGATGGTCTTGCCATTGGCGAACTTCGAGTCCAGCATCGCCTTCAGCTCGCCCGCATCGCCCACGCGGAAGATCTCCTCGCCCGTCAGGCCAAGCTCTTCCACGTTCTGCCCCGTCTGGAACTGCAGCGGAAGGATACCCATGCCGACGAGGTTGGAGCGGTGAATACGCTCGTAGCTCTCCGCGATGACGAAGCGGATGCCCAGCAGCCGCGGTCCCTTCGCCGCCCAGTCGCGCGACGATCCCGAACCGTATTCCTTACCGGCAAGGATCGCCAGCGGCGTACCGCGGCGCGCATACTCGACCGATGCGTCGTAGATCGACATGCCCGTGCCCTCGGGCAGCAGGCGCGTCACGCCGCCTTCGGTTCCGGGAGCCAGCTTGTTACGCAGCCGGACATTGGCAAACGTACCGCGCACCATCACCTCGTGGTTGCCGCGACGGCTGCCGTACGAGTTGAAGTCCGCGGGCTTGACGCCGTTCTCCGTCAGGTACTTGCCCGCCGGTCCGTTCAGCTTGATCGAGCCTGCCGGAGAGATGTGGTCCGTCGTCACCGAGTCGCCCAGCACCGCCAGAACGCGAGCGCCGGAGATGTCCTTCACCGCCGAAGGCTCCTTCGTCATGCCGTCGAAGTAAGGCGCCTTGCGGATGTAGGTCGAGTTCGTCTCCCATCCATAGGTCTGCCCCGCGGGGAACTTCAGGTTCTGCCAGTTCAGGTCGCCCTGCGAGACAGTGCTGTACTCCTTGTGGAACATCGACGAGTCGATCGAGTTGGCCACCGTTGTGGCGACCTCCTCCTGCGTCGGCCAGATGTCCTTCAGGAACACCGGGTTGCCGTCCTTGTCCTTGCCCAGCGGATCGGTGTCGAAGTTGTGGCCGATGTGGCCGGCCAGAGCGTACGCCACCACCAGCGGCGGGCTCATCAGGTAGTTCGCGCGAACCTCCGGCGAGATGCGGCCCTCGAAGTTGCGATTACCCGACAGCACCGAGACCGCCACCAGGCCGTGATCCTCGATCGCCTTCGAGACGTCGGTGGGCAGCGGGCCGGAGTTGCCGATGCAGGTCGTGCAGCCGTAGCCGACGGTCTGGAAGCGCAGCTGATCGAGGTACTTCATCAGGCCTGCCTTCTCGTAGTAGTCGGTGACGACACGCGAGCCCGGCGCCAGCGAGGTCTTCACCCACGGAGGCGTGCGCAGACCCTTTTCAACCGCCTTCTTCGCCAACAGGCCCGCGGCAATCATCACGTACGGGTTCGAGGTGTTGGTGCAGCTCGTGATCGCCGCGATCACGATGGAGCCGTGATCGAGATACGGCTCCGGATCGACGCCGAACCTGCTGCGAATCGAGACTGCGGGAGCCTCCAGCACCGGAATGCGGCCACTGTCGGACTCCAGCGTGGCTACCGGAACTCCCGGAGAGACCACCACGGGAGACGGCGAACCCTTGGCTCCCGTTACATCGCCGGTCGCCGAGGCGTGTCCGCCCTCACCCTCCCAGCGCATCATCTGGCGCACGCCGTTACTCTGCGCGTTCGGTCCCAGCAGCGAAGGCAGCTGCTGCTTGAAGCTCTCTCCGGCCTCCGACAGCAGAACCTTGTCCTGCGGCCGCTTCGGTCCGGCCACGCTCGGCTGCACCGTAGCCAGATCCAGCGAAATCGTCGCCGAGTACTCCGCCTCAGTCGCGTCGGCCGAGTGGAACATGCCCTGCGCCCTGTAATACTCCTCCACCAGCTTGATCTGCTCCTCGGGACGGCCCGTCAGGCGCAGGTAGTTCAGCGTCTCCTTGTCGACCGGGAAGATGCCGCACGTCGCGCCATACTCAGGAGCCATGTTGGCAATCGTCGCGCGGTCGGCCAGCGGAAGCTCCGAGATGCCCGAGCCGTAGAACTCCACGAACTTGCCGACGACGCCCAGCTTGCGCAGCATCTGCGTCACCGTCAGAACAAGATCGGTTGCCGTCGTTCCCTGCTTCAGCTTGCCCGTCAGCTTGAAGCCGACGACCTGCGGCACCAGCATTGAAACCGGCTGGCCCAGCATGGCGGCCTCCGCTTCAATGCCGCCGACGCCCCAGCCCAGCACGCCCAGGCCATTGATCATCGTCGTGTGCGAGTCCGTGCCCACCAGCGTGTCGGGATACGCCAGGCCGTCATCGGTCGTAAAGACCACGCGCGCGAGATACTCCAGGTTCACCTGGTGGCAGATGCCCATGCCCGGAGGCACAGCCGAGAAGTTGCGGAAGCCCGTCTGTCCCCACTTCAGGAACGCATACCGCTCGCGGTTACGCTGAAACTCCAGCGCGGCGTTCAGGTCATACGCGCGCGTCGAGCCGAACTCATCCACCTGCACCGAGTGATCGATCACCAGCTCCGCCGGCTGCAGCGGATTGATCAGCTCCGGGTTGCCCCCCAGCGTCTTCATCGCATCGCGCATGGCCGCCAGATCCACAACCGCGGGAACGCCCGTGAAGTCCTGCATCAGCACGCGGGCAGGCATGTAGGCGATCTCGCGCGAAGGCTCGGCCTTGGCGTCCCAGTTGACGAGAAACTTGATGTCGTCCGCCGTCACGCTCGAGCCATCCTCGTGCCGCAGCAGGTTTTCCAGCAGAATGCGCAGCGAAAACGGCAGCCGCGAAAGCTCCACGCCCTCGGACTTCAACGCGTCCAGGCGGAAGATGGTGTAGTTTTTGGACCCCGACGTCAGGGTCGCTTTGCTCTTGAAGGAATCAGGATTATTCAAAGAAGTCGACATCTTTTTCTCCAATAACTGCCGCGTTGTGGGCGCGAGTTGGGAAGGCCCAAAGCCTCGAAGGCTCGGGGGCCGGACATGAAACAAGTGAGATGTGCGAGAGAGGAAGAGCGCCGGATCAGCGTCCGCGATCGGGCCGGCCGTGACGAAAGCGCTTGAGAATTGTGCATCGTGCTGCCATCGCCCTCCATTTTACGTCCAGAATTCTTGCCCCCTCAAGCGGATTTGTCTTTCTCTTGCCCGGCCCGGCCTTAATCGGGAGGATTTCGCTCGCCGACATGAATGCTCACCGTCTGGCGCGGCTCCGCCGTCACCATAAAAGTCGCCAACGTTCCCTCCACCTTATTCGGCTGTGGGTCCGAGTCGATCTGCCAGCCCTTCGGCACCGCCTGCTCCAGCACAAAGACCACCCGCTCCGTCGTCGGATTATGCAGCGTAAAGGTGTGCTCCTGAATCTTCACGTGGATGCGCTTTCGCTGCGTCGCCGAGATGTCCGTCTCCGTCCGGCTCGACATTTGAACCGCATCGACAGAGCATATCCCTCCATCCCGGTAGACATGTTCCCTCGATCCCTGCGGCGTCGCCACCATCTCGTGGATCCGGCATCTGCCATCCACGTGGAACTCGTTCGCCGAAGGGGTCTCCAAAACAGAGGCCGGCACAGAAGCCTGCTGCGCCCGCAGCAAAGTACAGCAGCAACCGACCAGCAGAAATTTCGCCATCTGCATGCTCATCCCATCCCTCTCCACGCACCCGCTCCACGCAACCAGGTGCAAGCATAGTAAACGCCCGCCGATGACAATCCCTTGAAGGATGCCTCAAGACCCGCAAATAGCCCTTTTGTGATCTCTCCCTGAGAAAATTGCGCATCTCATGCCTTGTACCTGTGTTAATGGATACTGAGGAGTTCAAAGGCACGATGCACACTTCCAAGGAACACAACCGACCGGGCGACCAGCCCGGCACCTCCCCCCGGCCCCGCAGCATCGTCTCCCTGGCGATTTTGACCTTCGGACTCGTCTTTGCAGGTGTAGCGCTGACCACGGGATGCCACCCTTCAGTCTCTGCCGCGCAGCAGGCAGCAGACGACTCCGGCCCAGACCCGGCGCTGGCCAACATGGCCCCCGCCGATCAGGCCGCAACACAGGCCGCCAGCCAGCAGCAGGCAGCCACGCAGCAGACCACCACCACGCAGCAGGCCGCTCCCATCGTCCGCCAGGCCCCCAGCGGCACCTCGAACGAGAGCCAGCAGCGCGCACAGGAATATCAGCAGACCGGCCAGCAGGCTGGCGCTCCTGACCAGTCCCAGCAGCAGGATCAGTCGCAACAGCAGGCAGACGACCAGTCCCAGCAGCAGGCCTACGACAACGGCGATGATTCCGTCACGCCCGACGAGAACGCCGCCTACGACGAGCTTGAGGCCGACCAGCCTCCCCCGGCACTGCCGCAGTACGACCAGCCACCCGCACCTGACCCGAACTACATGTGGACACCCGGCTACTGGTCCTACGCCACCGCCGGCTACTACTGGGTTCCCGGCGTCTGGGTCGCCGCTCCCTGGACCGGCGCCCTCTGGACCCCCGGCTACTGGGGCTTCTACGGTGGCCGCTACCGCTTCCATCGCGGCTACTGGGGACGCTACGTCGGCTTCTACGGCGGCGTGCCGTATGGCTTCGGCTACACCGGCTATGGCTTCTTCGGAGGCTACTGGCACGGCAACAACTTCTTCTACAACCGGTCGGTGACGCGGATCAACAACGTACGGATCACCAACGTCTACAACCGCACGGTCGTGATCAATAACGTGACCCGTGTCTCCTACAACGGCGGCCCGCGCGGCATCCAGGTGCGTCCGCGCCCGTCGGAGATCGCAGCCGGTCGTCAGCCCCGTCTCGCCCCGATGCAGAGCCAGATGGCAGTCCGCCAGCAGGCCATGCAGAACCGCAACCAGTTCTACAACTCCAACCGGGGACGTCCATCCATGGCCGCCGCAGCACGGCCGGTAGCAGCCGATCGCGGCGTCCAGCAGCCGCAGGCAAGGCCGGCCATGCAGCAGCAGGGTCGGCCGGGGGGCCAGCCCGGTCAGCAGCAGAGTCGGCCTGGTGGTCAGCCGGGCCAGCAGCAGAATAGGCCGGGTGGCCAGTCGGGTCAGCAGCAGGGTCGGCCTGAGGGTCAGCCCGGTCAGCAGCAGGCTCGACCCGCACAGCAGCAACACACAGGCACGCCCACAGCAGCAGGAGCAGGCACGTCCACAGCAGCAGGAGCAGGCACGTCCCGCCCAGCAGCAGGCACGTCCGGCGCAACAACAGCAGCAGGCAAGGCCGCAGCCTCAGCAGCAGTACCGCTCTGCGCCGCAGCAGCAGACCAGGCCTGCCCCCCAGCAACAATACCGTTCCGCACCGCAGCAGCAGTATCGCTCCCAGCCACAGCAGGCCCCACGCTCTGCACCCCAGCAGCAGTATCGTCCGGCACCGCAGCAGGCTCCCCGCTCCTCGCCTCAGCCCGGTGGCGGACAGCCCCGCGGTGGCGGTGGGGGTGGACAGCCTCACGGCGGCGGTGGCGGCGAACATCACGGACGCTAACCGAAGCCGCATCCCCGGCAGGCCCGTCTCCCTTGGAGCGGGCCTGCCTCATTTTGCGAAAGACGAACCGGCCCAAAATCCTGTCAACTCCCACCGGCTCTCTCACCCAATCCCCAACCCCCGATCCACCAACGACTTCCCGCCCCAATAAAAACCCGGCCAAAGCGCCGATTCCCTCCCCTCACTTTGTTAACCTGAATAGAGGGCATTTGCTCAAATAGAGGGCGTTCGCTCAAAAACAGCAGCTCGGCAGCAAGTGCCCTGAAATCAAGATTTTCCCGTCAAGTCCTTTTGATGGAAGATTTTACGAAACACTGCCTCCGCAAGCTTTTTACAATCAATAATTTACGTAAAAAGTACCGGGGGGAGGGGTCTATAAAGCAAGGAGCAGACAGCGACATGAAGGTTCTGGTTATCGGCGGCGGCGGACGCGAACACGCTCTCATCTGGGCACTCACAAACTCACCCTCCGTCACCGAGATCGTCGCCGCGCCCGGCAACGGCGGCATCGTCCAGATCGCCCGCTGCACCCCCGTCGACGTCAACAACGTCGAAGCCATGGTCAACCTCGTTGCCCTCGAGCAGCCCGAACTCACCGTCGTCGGACCCGAGGTCCCTCTTTCGCTTGGCCTCGTCGACCAGCTCCAGTCGCGCGGACTTCGCGTCTTCGGCCCCACGCAGGCCGCAGCCCAGCTGGAGTCCTCCAAGGCCTTTGCGAAGGCCTTCATGGATCGCCACGGCATCCCTACCGCAGCCCACGCCCTCTGCACCAACATGGACGAGGTCAACCGCGAGCTCGACCGCTTTACCCTGCCCGTCGTCGTAAAGGCCTCCGGCCTCGCCGCCGGCAAGGGCGTCGTCATCTGCAACGCCCGGCTTGAGGCTGAGCGCACCTGCGCCGAGATGTTCTCCGGCGCCCTGCTCGGCGCGCAGGAGACCGAGATCGTGCTGGAAGAATTCTTGACCGGCGAAGAGGTCAGCTTCTTTGCGCTGTGCGACGGCAAGCGCGCCGTGCCTATCGCCGCCGCACAGGATCACAAGCGCGTGGGCGAAGGCGACACCGGCCCCAATACCGGCGGCATGGGAGCCTACTCCACCGACGGCCTGGTCACCCCGGCCATGCGCCAGTGGATCACCGCCCACGTCGCCCAGAAGACCGTAGACGGCATGGCGGCGGAGAATAACCCCTTCCGCGGCATCCTCTTCATCGGCCTGATGATGACGCCACGCGGCCCCATGGTGCTCGAGTTCAACACCCGCTGGGGCGATCCCGAGACCGAAGCCATCGTGCTTCGCCTCGAAACCGACATCCTCGATCTCTTCAACGCCTCCATCGACCAGACCGCCGACTCGCTCGTCATCCGCCTCAAGCCCGGCGCCTCGGCGACCGTCATCGCCGCCTCCGGCGGATATCCCGGCAAGTACGCCTCGGGCAAAATCATCCACGGTGCCGAAAATAAAGAGGACGGCGTGATGGTCTTCCATGCTGGAACTGCCATCAAAAATAGGGAGCTTGTCACCGCCGGAGGCCGCGTGCTTGCCGTCTCCGCCGCCGCGCCCGATCTCAGGGAGGCGCTCGACAGGATTTATCGGCGCATGCAAGACATCTCGTTTGACGGGATGCAATATCGCCGCGACATCGGCCACCGCGCACTGGCCCTGTAGCGAACGACTCTTCCCGAGGTATCCCGCTTTGAGCACGGTTGTTCTACGCCAGGCAGACCGAAGCGATATCCCTGCCCTCGCCGCCATCCGTGCCACCGACTGGGGCACCACCGATTTCTGGACGCAGCGTTTCGCCTCCTACCTCGATGGCCTCTACAATCCGCTCGACGCCCTCGCGCCGCGCGTTATCTATACCGCCTCCCTGGGTGATGACGATCCGGTCGGCCTGGTCGCCGGGCACCTCAGCCGCCGCTACGACTGCCACGGTGAGCTGCAATGGATCAGCGTACTGCCACCCTATCGCGGTCTCGGCATTGCCTCGCGGCTCTTTCATCAGCTCGCGGCGTGGTTCGCCGAGCACGATGCCTTTCGCATCTGCATCAACTGCGACACCGACAACGAGAACATCGTGCGCTTCCTCAGCCGTCACGGAGCCGTTCCGCTCAGCCGCAACTGGCTCGTCTGGCCGGATATTCGCGTGCACCTCACCCTATAATTTGAGCCAGCGAAGGGAGGACCGCCCTGGAGACAACCTCGAACGCGGAAGCCGCAGCCGCACATACCCTGACCGCCATCCTGCCCTGCAACGATCTTGATGCCTCGGAGGCCTTCTACAACCGCCTCGGCTTCACCCGCGGCGATGGCGCCGTCTATGCGGAATACCGCATCCTCTCCGACGGCAAAGGCGCCCACCTGCATCTGAACCCCGCCGTCGAAGGCTGGGTGCGCCCCGAAGAGAATCCCTTCGGCATCTATCTCTACAGCGAAGAGGTCGATGCGCTCGCTGCCAGCTTTGTCGGCGAGATCCTCGGCTCCACGGGAGGCCCCGAAGACAAGACCTGGGGCATGTACGAATTCGCACTCTCCGACCCTGACGGCGTGCTGGTGCGCATCGGCTGGCCTACCCATCTACGGAAGGCGCCAGCGGCAGACAGACAATCAACGACACGCTAAGCTCCAGGTCACCACTACGCCCACAACGACATCGAAGGGCGTCAGAACCATCGAGATTTGCGAGCTACCGCAGAAGTTAGGCTCGGTTGACGCCCGCATATCAGCACCGCTAAAGTTTGCGCGTGAAAACTCTTTTCTTCTGCACGCTTCTCGCTGCGTGCGCTCCTCTCGCTGTAGCGCAGAAGCGGCCCGCCATCACCGGCGTCGCCTTCGTCCGCTTCTACACCGCCGACGCCACTGCCTCCGACGAGTTTTACGCGAAGACCCTCGGCTACAGCTCCAGCAAGGCCGGCGACATCACGCGCTACCCCGTCAACGATCTGCAGTGGATCGAGGTCGCGCCGCTGCCCTCGCCTGCCCCTGTCTCGCGCCAGGCCGCAGTCGGCTTCATGACGCGCGATGCCCGCTCGCTCGAGCGCTATCTCAAGGCTCATCACATCGCCATCGTCGACGAGCTTCACGACGGCCGCTTCAGCGTGCTCGACCCCGAAGGCAATCTCATCGTCTTCGTGCAGCAGGTCAAGCAAGCTGCCGTACCTCCGCCCGTCCCCGCAACCGCCGTCTCGCGTCGCATGATCCACGCCGGCTTCGTCGTGCAGGACCAGGCAAAAGAGAACGCCTTCTACCGCGAGCTGCTCGGCTTTCGGCCCTACTGGCACGGCGGCCGCGACGACACCAGCACCGACTACGTTGCCCAGCAGGTGCCCGACGGCTCCGACTGGCTGGAGTACATGCTCAACAACGGCCCGCACCCTTGCGCCCAAACAGCTCGGCTCCAGCGACCACATCTCCCTCGGCGTCGCGCATATGGCCGACGCCATCGCCGCGCTCGAGCGCAACGGCTGCACCGGCACCAACTGCACCGCCAGCCGCCTTGGCCGCGATGGCAAGGTCCAGCTCAACCTCTTCGATCCCGACCTGACCCGCATCGAGTACATGGAGTTCACTCCCTCGGGCAAGACCTGCTGCTCCGAGTACACTGCATCGCATCCCACTGCCACCGAGACCCGCTAACATAATGACCATGACCACACGCCGTGATTTTCTTCGTCTCTCCGCCGCAGCAGCAGCCGCCGGCTGCACCCTTCGCGCCACCAGCGCCTTCGCCGCCGGAGCCCACGACGGCATCGATTACGGTGTGCAGCTGTACATGGTGCGCAAGGAGGCTCCAAAGGATCTTGCCGGCGTACTGAAGAAGATTCGCGCGATAGGCTTCACGCAAGTCGAGCTTTACCCCATCGCTTACACGCACCAGGCCGCGGAGCTGAAGGCCATGGTCGAAGACGCCGGTCTCGGCCACGACTCCGCGCACTTCGACTTCGACAGCATCCCGGCGAGGATCGGCTATGCCAAGGAGCTCGGCCTCAAGTACATGGTCTGCAGCATCCTGCCCGAGAAGTACTGGGGCGGACCGGGCAACTTCAAAGCCGCGGCCTACAACCTGAACGAGTGGGGCAAGCTGGTACGCAACGCCGGCATGAAGCTCGTCTTTCACAACCATAACTACGAGTTCAAGCGCCTGCCCGACGGCGAAACCGGCTTCGACGTCCTGATGAAGAACACCGACGACGATCTGGTGAAGCTGGAGTTCGATCTCTACTGGCTGATCCAGGCAGGCCAGGACCCGGCCATGATGATGAAGAAGTACAGGAATCGCCTGGTGATGATTCATCTGAAAGATCGCGTCGCCGACTCACCCGTCAACTATCGTCCGCAGGACGAGCAGCACATCACCGAGCTGGGCAAAGGATCGATCGACTGGGCGCCGCTCATCTCGCAGGCCCGTGCGCAGGGCGTCAAGCTCGCCTTCGTCGATCAGGATGAGACCAAGCTCCCCACCTTCGAAGCCATGAAGATCGACTTCGATTACCTGAATGGATTGAAGCTGCGCTAAACGGTCTTACGCACACCACAAACAGAAAGGCCCGGCGGGAACATTCTCCGCCGGGCCCTTCTCGATTTACAGCCTGCAACTAAACCGTGGTCACCGCAGGCAGAATCTCACGCACATCCACCCAGTCCGTCGGGTAGTCGCCCGTGTAACACGCCGTGCAGAAGTCGCCCGGCGACAGGCCATCGACAGGCTCGCCCGTCGTGCAGGCGTGCGTCAGATCCGACCAGCGAGATGTACGCGAGCGAATCCGCTTCGATGAATTCGCGGATCTCTTCGACCGACTTGTTCGCCGCGATCAGGTCCTTCTTCGAAGGCGTATCCACGCCATAGAAGCAGGGCGAGATAGTCGGCGGGCACGAGATGCGCATGTGCACCTCGGTCGCACCGGCCGCCCGCACCATGCGGACGATCTTGCGCGACGTCGTCCCGCGGATGATCGAGTCGTCGATCAGGATCACGCGCTTGCCTTCGAGCAGCGAACGCATCGGGTTCAGCTTCATGCGTACGCCGAAGTCGCGCACGCGCTGCTCGGGCTGAATGAACGTACGGCCAACGTAGTGGTTGCGGATGAGGCCGAAGTTGAATGGGATGCCCGATTCAGCGGCGTACCCAAGAGCAGCCGTCACACCGGAGTCCGGCACCGGAACCACGAGATCGGCAGGTACGCCCGACTCACGTGCCAGCTGTCGGCCCATCTCGTCGCGGCTCTTCTGCACCCAACGGCCGAAGATGCGCGAGTCGGGACGCGCGAAGTACACGTGCTCGAAGACGCAGCTGGCCTTAGGCGTCGACGACTTGGCGAAGTGACGCGATGTCACGCCGTCCTCCGACACCATCACCAGCTCGCCCGGCTCCACGTCACGCTCGTACTTGGCGTGCAGCAGGTCGAACGCGCAGGTCTCCGACGCAAACACAAACGTATCCGGCTCGCCGTTTTCACCCTTGATGCGGCCCATCGAGAGCGGTCGCAGACCGTGGGGGTCGCGCGCCGCGAACAGACGGTTGCGCGTCATCATCACGATCGAAAATGCACCCTCCACCTGCGACAGCGAATCGGCGATGCAGTCCACCAGCGTCGTCGCCTTGGAGTGCGCGATCAGCTGAATGATGATCTCCGAGTCCGAGGTCGTCTGGAAGACCGCGCCATCGCGCTCCAGCCGCTCACGCGAGTTGCCGAGGTTCACCAGGTTGCCGTTGTGCGCAATCGCAATCAGGCCCTTGGTCGACTCCACCGAGATGGGCTGCGCGTTCAACAGCGCCGAGTCGCCGGTCGTCGAGTAACGCGTGTGGCCGATGGCAATATGCCCGGGCAGCTTGGCCAGCACGGGATCGGTAAAGATCTCCGAGACCAGGCCCATGCCCTTCATGTCGTTCACATTGTGACCATCGGCCGTCGCAATGCCCGCCGACTCCTGCCCGCGATGCTGCAGCGAGTAGAGGCCCCAGTAGGTCATGCGCGCCGCATCGGCGTGGTTGTAGATGGCCATCACGCCGCACTCTTCGCGGAGCTTGTCGAACGGGGTGGAGTCGTCTTCGTCCTGCGCGTCGATAGAGAGCGCGTTGTGATTGCACGCCGTCACACCAACCGTGGTCATGTCATTCCGTAGCGAAGCAGAATCTGCTTCCAGCCCCAACGCCATAAGCTTGTCCTGATTCAAAACGTCGCTCATGCCATCACCACTTCTTCTGCCAGCTGCGCATTCAGAGCCCCAGACCACACCGACTTCAGCTCGCTTACCGGAGCATGAATCAGTGTCTTGCCGTTCACCTCGACGGTGTAATCGCTACCCGTCACTTCGCCGATGGCGAAGGCCCAGACGCCTCCAACTTCCTTCAGCGCTGTCTGAATCTCCTCAACCTTCGCCGGATCCGCCGTTGCGATCACCGAGGAGCCAACCTCGCTGAACAGGCGTTCGACCAGAAGGAATGGATCATCCGACTCCATCTTCATCGCGACCTTCACGCCCAGGTTGCGCGTAAAGCAGCTCTTGGCAAACGCCGTCGCACAGCCACCATCGGAAAGATCCGTCGCCGAGTTGAGCAGCCCCTTCTTCGACAGAGCCACCAGCGCCTTGTGCAGCGCGGCCTCTTCACTAATGTCGAACGCGGGGGGAGCGCCCCAAAGCTCGCCCAGAACCGTCTTCGCGAAGTCGGTGGATCCCAGGTCCTGCTTCGCGCTGCGGCCTTTGCCCGTCAGCGCAGAGAGGAACAGCACCGTGTCTCCCGCCTTTTGGAATGCAGCCGGCACAGCCTTTGTCACATCATCGATGATGCCAACGATGCCGAGCACCGGAGTCGGATAAATGCCGACGCCCTTGGTCTCGTTGTAGAGCGAGACGTTGCCGCCGGTAATGGGTGTGCCCAGAGCGGTGCAGGCTTCCGCGATGCCGTCGATGGCGTTCGAGAGCTGCGCCATGATCTCCGGCTTTTCGGGATTGCCGAAGTTGAGGCAGTTCGTCGCGGAGACGGGTGTTGCGCCGGTACAGGCGACCTTGCGAGCGGCCTCGGCTACAGCATGCATCGCGCCAAGCTTCGGGTCGAGGTACGTCCAACGACCGTTGCCTGCGAGAGCCATCGCGAGACCGCGCTCGTGGCCCTTGGTGCCGGTGCCCTTGATGCGCATGACGCCGGCTTCGCCGCCGGGGCCCTGCACCGTGTTGGTCTGCACCATGCTGTCGTACTGCTCGTAGACCCAGCGCTTGTCGCAGATGTTGGCCGAGGCCAGCAGCTTCTTGAGGTCGGCGGTGTAGTCGCGCGGCTTCTCGAGCTCGGCCAGAACCTCTGCCGGAGGATCGAGCGGCACCGGAGCCTTCCACTCGCCCACAGGACGGTGATACACCGGAGCATCGTCGGTCAGGAACTGGTTCGGAATGTCGGCTACAAGAACGCCGCCCTGCGTGATGTGCATGTTCGGCGTCTGCGTGACGTGGCCGACGATCGATGCATCAAGCCCCCACTTCGAGAAGACGTCCAGCACTTCGGTGGCGCGGTCCTTGTCGGCCACCAGCAGCATGCGCTCCTGCGACTCCGACAGCATGATCTCGTAGCTGGTCATGCCGGTCTCGCGCTGCGGCACACGGTCGAGCTCCACGGTAAGGCCGAGGCCGCCGCGTGCGCCCATCTCGCAGGTGGAGCAGGTGAGGCCAGCCGCGCCCATGTCCTGAATGCCGAGGACGGCGCCTGTGGCCATCGCCTCGATACAGGCCTCGAGCAGCAGCTTCTCCAGAAACGGATCGCCCATCTGCACGTTGGGGCGCTTCTGCTCAGAGCCTTCGGTGAACTCTTCGCTGGCCATCGTCGCGCCGTGGATACCGTCGCGGCCGGTCTTGGCGCCGACGTAGATCACGGGGTTGCCGATACCGACGGCCTTGGCGTAGAAGATCTCGTCCGTCTTCACCAGCCCAAGCGCAAACGCATTCAGCAGAGGATTGCCGGAGTAACAGGGCTCAAAGCGCGTCTCGCCGCCGAGGTTCGGCACGCCGAAGCAGTTGCCGTAGCCTGCGACACCGTGAACCACACCCGTCGCCACCTGGTGGTTCTTGGCGCGGAGCACCGGGTCGGTCTCCGTCTCATCGAGCGGGCCGAAGCGCAGCGAATCCATGACGGCCAGGGGGCGTGCGTTCATCGTGAAGATGTCGCGCAGAATGCCGCCCACGCCCGTCGCCGCGCCCTGGTAGGGCTCGATGTAGCTGGGGTGGTTGTGGCTTTCGATCTTGAAGGCGCAGGCCCAGCCATCGCCCACGTCGATAATGCCGGCGTTCTCGCCCGGCCCCTGCACCACGCTGCCCGGTCCGCTCGTACGCTCGCCGCTGGTGGGAAGCCGTTTCAAATGAACGCGCGAGGACTTGTACGAGCAGTGCTCGGACCACATGACCGAAAAAATACCCAGCTCCGTAAGGCTGGGTACTCGGCCAAGGGCCTCTTCAATCCGTTTGTATTCGTCCGGGGTAATGCTGTGCTGCTTCAACAGCTCCGGGGTGATGGTCGCTGGAGTCGGTACCGTCTTGGGCTGTTCTGCCTGAAGATTTGCCATGATCGCTTACCTTCATTGTACGTGAGTTGGCAAGGACAAATGCCCTGCCCCCGGTGCACGCCAAACCCCGCTCCCATCCCCGGTTTTTCTTCGTCGCTCTCTACCGCAGTCCTGTGCTGCCGAACCCTCCAACGCCGCGCGTGGCTTCGCCGATCTCGTCCACCTCGACGAACTCCGCCTCGATCCGCCGCACGATCCTGAGCTGCGCGATGCGGTCGCCCTGCTTGATCTCCATCGCCTGTGCGCTCAGGTTCGTCACCACAATACGGATCTCGCCGCGATAGCCGGGGTCGATCACCCCCGCGAGCGTCGTAATCCCCTTCACCGCCAGCCCCGAACGGTCTTCTACCAGCGCCCCGTGGGTCGACGGAAACTCCATCGCAACGCCCGTCGGCACGGGTACTGTCGTTCCCGGCTCCAGAATCATGCCTTCGGAGGCATACATGTCGGCTGCCAGGTCACCATACTCGTCTGTATGGGCATAGCGCGGCAGCTTCGCCTCCGCCACCAGCCTCTTCACGCCAATTCGTACGTCGCTCAAAATCTTTACTCCTCTTCTCAAAAGAAACCTCTTCCATCATGTCAGAGACCGCCTATGCGCCCCGGTAGAATCAAAAGTGTGAAGCTCGAACGACTGTGGGCCTGGATGAAGGCCGGGGACGACTCCGAGGAAGGCTCCCGCCGCCTGCGCTGGCGTCTGTTCTGGGTCGGCCTCGCCATCCGCATCCTCTATATCCTGGTCGTACGGCCCTACCACGTCCGCCCGCTCAACGATCACTTCCAGTTCGGCTGGGAGGCCGGGCGCATCGCCCGCGCCCTGGTCACTGGTTACGGCTACGCCGACCCCTTCACCGGCCACTCCGGCCCGACCGCCTGGCTGGCGCCGCTCTATCCGCTGCTGATGGCCGCCGTCTTCAAGGTCTTCGGCGTCTATACCGCGCTCTCCGCCTTCGTCCTGCTGGCGATCAACAGCGTCCTCTCCGCCGCCATGGCCCCGGCCATCTACGAGATCGCCCATCGCTGCTACGACTCCCGCGGGCTCGGACGCCGCGTCGCCCTCTGGTCCGGCTGGATCTGGACTCTCTACCCCGCCGCCATGCAATACGCTGTGCGCTGGTTCTGGGAGATGTCGCTGACCACCTGCGCCTTCACCTGGATCATCGTCATCGCGCTGCGCCTGCGCCGCATCGGCGAGGACGACGAATCACAACGCCACAACGACCTCCTTCTCTGGAGCGTCTTCGGTCTCCTCTGGGCGGCCATCTTCCTCGCCAACCCCTCCGTCATCCTGGTACTGCCCGTCACGGCTATCTGGATACTGATGGGCTCGCGCAGCGGCTCGCAGCTGACCCAGGGCCTGGGTCGCGCCGCGCTGGCCGGAGTGCTCTTCCTCGCCTGCGTCACCCCCTGGGTCTATCGCAACTGGGTCGTCTTCCACGCGTTCATCCCCACCCGCGGCAACCTTGGCGCGGAGATGTACCAGTCGATGCTGCCCTCCAACGAGGCCTTCTCCTGGGGCACCACCATCCCCGCCGAGGTCGATGCCCCTGAGTACAAGCGCTACCGGCAGATGGGCGAACTGGCCTACGTCCGCGAACGCAACGTCGAAGCGAACGCTCTCATCGCCGCCAACCACGGCCGCTTCGTCCGCTACGCCATCAAGCGGGTCTACTTCTTCTGGTTCGGCGTTCCCAAGCCGGAAGACCACGGCATCCTCGTCGAGGCCACCCGCCGCCTGAACTATTGCTTCATCTGCACGGCAGCATTGATGGGACTCGCCCTCTCCCTGCGCCAGCGCGTTCCGGCCTCCGGCCTCTTCACCGCCATCTTCCTCATCCTGCCCGCGCCCTATTACATCGTCACGGTGCAGGCGCGCTTTCGCCATCCCATCGAGCCCATCATGACGGTGCTGATCGTCTTCCTCTTCCAATCGGCAACATCGTCAAAGAAACAGTCCCCGTCGCACGAAGCCACCGGAGCTCTCGCACGCTAATGCAGAAGCAGAAAAACATCCTCGTCACCGGCGGCTCCGGCTTCTTCGGCGGCGTCCTCAAGCGCCGTCTCCTCGCCGAAGGCCACACCGTCACCAACATCGACCTCGTGGCCGACACCGACACCCACCCCGCCCTCACCAGCATCCAGGGCGACATTCGTGACGCCGCGCTGCTCGACTCCCTCTTCGCCAAGGGCCGCTTCGACGCCGTCCAGCACTGCGCCGCCATGCTGGCGCACGACACCATCAGCGACCAGGAGCTCTGGAGCTCCAACGTCGACGGAACCCGCAACATCGCCGAGGCCTGCCGCACCCACGGCGTTCGCCAGCTCGTCTTCACCTCCACCAACTGCCTGTGGGCATCCAACCTCGGCCACGAGGTCCGCGAAGATGAGATTCCCGCGCCGGTCGAACTCTACGGCCGCTCCAAGCTGGCCGGAGAGCAGGCCCTGCAGCAGTTCCAGGCCGATCTCAATATCATTACCATCCGCTGCCCCACCATCATCGACAGCGGCCGCCTCGGCCTGCTCGCCATCCTCTTCGAGTTCATCGACGATGGGAAAAAGGTCTGGGTCGTCGGCTCCGGCGGCAACCGCTATCAGTTCATCTACGCGCAGGACCTCGCCACCGCCTGCATTCAGGCCATGGACTACCCACAGTCAGACCTCTTCCACATCGGCTCGGAGAACGTCTGCTCGCTGCGCGAGGTCTACGAGGCAGTCATCCAGTCGGCCGGCACCAAAGCCCGCGTCGCCCAGCTGCCTAAAGCGCCGACCATCGCGGCGATGAAGCTTGCGCACAAGCTCGGCGTCTCCCCGCTGGGGCCATATCACTACCGCATGATCGCCGAGGACTTCATCTTCGACACGACCCGCATCCGCGAGCGGCTCAACTGGCTCCCCACCGTCACCAATCAACAGATGATGGTCGAGGCCTACCGCTACTACTCCACCCAGCGCCAGGCCATCCACTCCCGCAAGGACGTCTCCGCCCACTCCAGGCCCGCCGAGATGGGCATCATTCGCCTGCTGAAGTGGCTTTCGTGAATCACGCCTGAGCTTTGCCTACGGCTCCATCTTTACGATGCGATAGCCCTCCGGCACCACGAACAGCTTCGGGTCCGGCTCGCTTTGGCTGATGCCGCTCAGGATGATGTTCTGCGCGCCGCTGCGCGGATCGAACCGCTTCGTCACCACGTTCAGCCCCAGCCGCTCCGAGTACCAGAACTCCTTCACCACCGGCTCCTCGCGCTCCAGCCCATCCACGCCCGCGTTCAACGTCGTGATCTCGCGTGAGCCCTCCGCGTCCACTCCATCGATCGACCGGTGGCCCAGGCTCTCCTCTTTCACCGATCCCCGGCCGCCGGGCAACGCCCCCGAGGCCATCGGCTTCGTCGCGGGGGGCTCCCGATACGAGCGCTCGTAACAGACCTTCGGCTGAGGACGGCAGACCTCGATCTCATGCCGGTTCGGGTCGACGTAATCGACCTCGTTCAGCGGCGTCGTCACCTTATCGCCGTCCGGCATAAAGTAGCGCCGCTCCTGAAAGACCCGCCCCGAGCTGTCGCGGGCGATCAGCCGATGATTCCAGCTGGTCTGCTTGCTTCCATCCACCAGGATCGTCGTCCACTCCGTGGTCACGGTGGCCGAGAATGGAGCGTTCGGCGTGGCGGGCACCGTCAGGCTCTCCAGCATCCTGCGCACGCCGCCGTCCGGGGCATGGGTCACCGCCTGCGGCTGCTGCGCCGCCAAGCCGCAGGAAAAAACCAGCGTTATCATGGAGATACGAAGAAATGGCAACGTTCGCCTCCTGCAACCACAGCAAAACCAATAGCGCCAACAGGCTCGGCTGATCGTCCAGAAAATCTTCTAGAAAAATCCGAACAGGAGTATATACTGTTATTGATCGTCGGATACTGACGTGGTTCTTGCTAGTTCTGGCTGCACCGCTCTACTCGCAAACAACACCACATGAGTTCAGCGGTACATTAATTCAGCAGCAAAGGAATAATCAACATGGAACAGGGAACAGTTAAGTGGTTCAACGACGCTAAGGGTTTTGGCTTTCTGAGCCGCAACGGTGGTGAGGATGTATTCGTTCACTACTCCGCAATCCAGACGAACGGCTTCCGTTCGCTCCAGGAAGGCCAGGCCGTTCAGTTCAACGTGGTCAAGGGACCCAAGGGCTGGCAGGCTGAGAACGTTCAGGTTCTCTAATCTCCTGAAATTGCAGTAAGAAAAGGGCGGCTATCGAGCCGCCCTTTTTCGTTCTTCGGTGATTTCTTCCGGGCACCGCCGCCCAGTTCGCATCTAACTTAGTAAAGGAACACACCGATGCCCATCATCCCTTCAGGTAAGTACCAGCTCAGGACGCTTCACGAGGAGATTTCACTCCTCGACCGAAAGCTGGCGCATGAACAAAACTTCGGGACATTCGCGTCGGAGGATGACAAGACGACGGCGATCGACAAGCTGAACTCCAAGCGCAGCCTGCTCATTCGCAAGGCGCAGCAGATGATCGATGAGGGCATTGAGTTCAACGCCGTCGAGCGACCCAAGTCGCTTCGGCCGGAGGAAACCGTCGAAGAGGAAGGCACGCCCATCCATGCGGAAGCCGTCCCCGAGCCCCCCGTCATCGCAGCAGCACAGGAAGAGATCCCCTCCCCCTATGCCGGTACGGCACTGGACTACAAATTTGGCATCGAGGCCTACAGCAAGCGCTCCAAGAGCAAGGCCAGCTAAGTTCCTCGACAGGCCATAGGCAACACGCAAGGGCGACCCAACGGGGTCGCCCTTGTCATCTTCAAGCATTGTCTTCTATGTGGCCGATATAACTGTCGTACTCGTCGCGCGGCCAGCTCGGGTCGCTCACACTCGACGAATTTCAATCCGTACTTCGCATGATCTTTCTTTCGGCATGATGGGAGAGCGAGCGCTGATGCTCTACGCCAGCCCGGTCGACTCCGCCTGCTCCTGCGCGTGGTAGCTCGATCGCACCAGCGGTCCCGACTCCACATGCTTGAAGCCCATCGCCATCGCCTCATGCTTCAGGAAGGCGAACTCCTCCGGCGTGTAGTAGCGGGCCATCGGCAGGTGATCGCGCGAAGGCCGCAGATACTGCCCGATCGTCAGGATATCTACCTTGCGGTCGGCGAGATCGCGGAAGACCGCCAGCAGCTCGTGCATCTCCTCGCCCAGACCGACGATGATGCCGGTCTTGGTGACGATCTGGTCGCCCTCGCGGTCGTTGAACATCTCCGCCGCAATCTCTTTGGCGTGCTTCAGGAAGTGCAGCGACTTCTCGTAGCGTCCACCCGACTTGGCCACGCGATACAGCCGCGGCACCGTCTCGATGTTGTGGTTCAGAATCTCCGGCCGCACGGCGACGACCTTGCGCAGCGACTCCTCGTTGCCCTGGAAGTCCGGCGTCAGGATCTCCACGCGGCATCCCGGAGCCTGTGCGCGAATCTCTTCCACCACTCTCACAAACGCCTGCGCTGCGCCGATGTTGTCATCGTCGCGGTTCACGCTGGTGATTACGGCGTGATTCAGTCCCAGCTGCGCGACCGCATAGGCCACGCGGCGCGGCTCATCCTGGTCGATCGGCTCCGGCCTGCCCTTGGGCACCGCGCAGAAGCCGCAGCGCCGCGTGCACAGGTTGCCGAGCATCATGAACGTCGCGGCCTTCTGGTTCCAGCACTCGCCGATGTTGGGGCACTGCGCCGACTCGCACACCGTGTGCAGGTTCAGATCGCGCGCCATCTTCTTCAACGAGTGGAAGGTCTCGCCCATCGGCGCCTTCGCCTTCAGCCACACCGGCTTCGGCGAGGGCTTCCTGGGCGAAAGGTCGATCTGGATCAGCTCGGATACGGGCGCCATGTCGTCTTTTATTGTAGCTGGCCGGTCAACAAAGGGCGTTTATCGGACTTCGGGGACGAGCCTACCCCAGCTCCCGCTCCGCTTCCAGACGCGCCTTCCGCAATCCCTCCACCGGATCGCCATCAGGGTAGAACTCCATCGCCACCATGCCCTTATAGTTCAGCGCCTTCAGCCTGCGGTAGATCACCGGCCACGCCATCTCGCCTGTTCCGGGATCGCTGCGCCGCGGCACATCGGCCACATGCACAAGGTCCACCTGGTCGATCACCTTCTCCAGCTTCTCCAGCAGATTTCCTCGCGTGCGCTGCTCGTGATACAGGTCGTAAAGCACCCGCACCCGCGGGCTGCCCACAGCGCGCGTGATTGTCGCCGCCTCCTCCACGCCATCCATCCAGTACGTTGGATTTTCGAGATGATCGATCGGCTCCAGCAATGCAGACATGCCCTCTGCCTCCAGCACCTCGGCCGCACGCTTCAACGTCGCCACCGACGCTGCCCGCTGCGCCGCATCTCCAACCGGCAGCACCTTGCCCGACATCAGAATCAGCCGCGAGCACCTCACCTGCTTCGCCGCCACGATCAGCTTCTTCAGCTCCGCGATATACGCATCGCCTGTTGCCGGATCAGCAAAGCCCAGCTTCATCCCCGTCGTTGCATCGACCGTGATGCCCAGCGCCGCCATCTTCGCCATGTAGCGCTCACGGTCGGCATCGCTCCACTGCCAGAACTCGCCGATCAGCTCGATGTGCCGGTAGCCTGCCTTCGCCACCGTCTCAAGGTTCTGTTCGAAGCTACCGCGCTTGCGCAGCACCCAGATCATCACGGAAAGACGATTTACCAGCGACGATCCCTGCGCCATCCCTACACGCGTCAACAACGCCGATGCGGCCAACACTCCGGCAAATTCTCTACGACTGAGCATGCGCCTCCTCTTCCGACGACAACACTCTAATCGAAGATCACCGTCTTGTTCCCATAGCGCAGAATCCGCCGGTCCAGATGCCACCGCACCGCGCGCGACAAGACCACGCGCTCCAGGTCGCGGCCTTTCGCGATCAGATCCTCCACCTGGTCGCGGTGCGAGATGCGCGCCACATCCTGCTCGATGATCGGGCCGTCATCCAGCTCTTCCGTCACATAGTGGCTGGTCGCGCCGATCAGCTTCACGCCGCGTTTGTACGCCGCGTGATACGGCCGCGCACCGATAAACGCCGGAAGAAACGAGTGGTGCACATTGATCACTCCGCCGGGATAACGCCGCACAAACTCCGGCGAAAGAATCTGCATGTAACGCGCCAGCACCACCAGCTCCACGTCCGCGGTCTCCAGCAACGCAAACTGTTTGGCCTCGCCCTCCGCCTTATTCGCAGCGGTCAGCGGGACATGATGGAACGGGATGCCATAGAACTTCGCCAGCGGCTCGCCGTCGGCGTGATTGCTGATGATGAGCGGAATCTCGCACTCCAGCTCGCCCATCTGGTGACGATGCAGCAGGTCCGCCAGGCAGTGCAGATGCTGCGAGACGAACAACGCCACCCTCGGCCGGATCTCGCTCACATGCAGCTGCGAATCCATGTTGTACTGCCGCGCCAGCGGAGCAAACGCCTCAGAGAAGGCCTGCAGATCGAACGCCTGCTCCTGTGCGCCCAGCGACCACTCCACCCGCATGAAGAACAGGCCCTCATCGTGATCGCGGTGCTGATCGGCGTGAATGATGTTCGCGCCAAAGCGATACAGCTCGTTCGACACAGCAGCCACCAGACCCTTCTGGTCCGGGCAGGTAATCAGCAGAACAGCAGAGTCCTTCATTGGTGGCAGCGCTTCCCTCTTTTGCGGATCGCGGCGGCTCACAAAAAATTAGCCGGGCGCATGCGGTCGATTCTACCTGTCCGCAAGCACCCGGCTCTCATCAGCAGCCTGCTTCCATCAGCCATTCGCCTTTTGCAGCAACACATCGATCGCCGCCGCGATCTCCTCCACGTGCGTCTCCAGCGCGAAGTGTCCTGTGTCCAGCATTGTTACGGTGGCGTTTGGATTGTCCTTCCTGAAAGCCTCGGCGCCCGGAGGAATGAAGAACGGATCGTTCCGCCCCCAGATCGCCAGCGTCGGCGGCTGGTGCGTGCGGAAGTACTCCTGGAACGCCGGGTACAGCGCAAGGTTCGAGGCGTAGTTCAGCATAAGGTCGAGCTGGATATCCGCATTGCCCGGCCGCTGCATCAGCGCCACATCGAGAGTCCAGGTTGCCGGATCGACCGGCCTGTCCGCAGGCGCACCGTGCGTGTACTGCCACCGGGTAGCCTCAACGCCCAGGAAGGCGCGCAACGTCTCGCGATGCTCCTCGGTCGGCTCCTTCCAGTACGCCTTGATCGGGTCCCAGGCATCGCCCAGCCCCTCAAGATACGCATTGCCGTTCTGCGAGACGATCGCCGTCACCCGCTCCGGGTGCGCCAGCGCCAGACGTAGCCCGGTCGGCGCGCCGTAGTCGAAGATATAGATCGCATAGCGCTCCAGTTTGATCGCCTCGACGAAGGCGTTGATCGTCTTCGCAATCGCGTCGAAGCTGTACCGGTAGCCGCGCTCCGCAGGCACCTCGGTAAAGCCGAAGCCCGGCAGGTCGGGCGCGATTACGCGATACTTCTTCGCCAAACGCGGAATCAGCTCGCGGAACATCGTCGACGACGTCGGATAGCCATGCAGCAGAAGGATCGCAGGCGCGGCCGCGTCGCCCGCCTCGCGGTAGAAGACGTTGACACCGTCGGCGCTGACGGTGCGGAGAGAGACGAGAGGAGCGGAGACGGGGCTTACGGCAGGTGTGGACATGATGAAACTCCTTCAGGCGATCTTTCAGGCAATTTTTATGTAACCATTAAATTTCTTTTACGCAGTTACAGATGCAATAAGCCCGGGAAAAGATGTAACTTTTAAAGTTGTTTTCAGGGGTTACAATAAAATTGTTGCTGGAGCCGGGTATTTCGAGGTCACAGAACTTTAAGATCAAGACCCCGGCAGCAGAAGGGCCCACGATGCCGTATCTCCCTGAAAATCCGCCTGTATTTCTCGCTGATCATCCGGTGCTCGATCTGTTGAACACCGTCTTCATCCCCGAGGCCACCGCGGTCGACGCACTCCAGAGCGACGCGGACGTCCTCTATTGGCTGGAGGAGGCAGGCATGGCCCCTTCGCAGACTCCCGCGCTTCCCCGAGGCGCACTCGTGCAGGCCGCGCATGAACTGCGCAGCATTATCCGCGCTCTCGTGGAGCGACGCAAGGCAGGCAAGCGCCTCGACCTCGGCCCACTGAACACGATCCTCCGCAACGCCGCGAGCTATCCGCAGCTTGCCGGTGCAGGCGCGAGCCTGCGTCTCGAACGCCACCGCCCCGCGCAGGCCGCCGAAGATGTTCTCGCCCCTGTCGCCGAGGCCGCGGCCGAGTTCCTCGCCACCGCGGACTTCGACCTCGTCCGCCCCTGCGAGGGCAAGGACTGCATCCTCTGGTTCTACGACCGTACCAAGAGCCATCGCCGCCGCTGGTGCAGCATGCAGGTCTGCGGCAACCGTCACAAGGTCGAGGCCTTCCGCGAGCGCCAGCGCGCCTAGGCCTCATGCCCTAGCCCACCTCTCCTATCATCGAGAGCATGACTTTGAAATCCGTGGCGGCTCTGCTCGCCGCCACCACGCTGCTCTCCTCCGCCTTCGCCCCCACTGTCGCCATCGCGCAGAGCCCAGCCTCCGACCTCATCTTTCAGACCGATAAGGGCTGGTCGCCCCGCGTCAACGTCGAGGCGCAGACCGTCATGGTCTACGGCATCGACCCCACGCTGCCCGACCGCATCAAGAGCTGGCGTGACCATGGCTACAACGTCGCCGTCATGACCGGCGTCGCCTGGGGACGCTACGCCGACTACCTGCGCGGCGACTTCGACGGCAAGGAGCACTGGAACGAGACCCAGCAGGAGAAGTCCGGCAAGCTCATCCTGCACACCGGCCGCGAGGTGCCCTACATCTCGCCCACCGAGAGCTACGGCAAGTACCTCAGCAAGGGCGTCGAACGCGCACTCGACGCCGGAGCCACCGCCATCTATCTCGAAGAGCCTGAGTTCTGGGCCCGTGCGGGCTGGTCCGACGCCTTCAAGGCCGAATGGCAGGCCTATTATCACGAGCCCTGGCAGGCTCCCGACAGCTCGCCCGACGCGCAGTACCGCGCCTCCAAGCTGAAGTATTTTCTCTATCGCCGCGCACTCGCGCAGGTCTTCGACTTCGTGAAGCAGTGGAGCGCAGCCCACGGCAAGGCTATCCCCTGCTACGTGGCCACGCACTCGCTCATCAACTACGCGCAGTGGGAGATCGTCTCGCCTGAGTCGTCGCTGCTCTCCGTCGGAGCCGACGGATACATCGCGCAGGTCTGGACCGGCACCTCGCGCCAGCCCAACTACTACGAGGGCGTCCGCAAGGAGCGCACCTTCGAGACCGCCTTCCTTGAATATGGCGCGCTGCAGAACATCGCCCGCTCCTCCGGCAAGCGCATCTGGTACCTCAACGATCCGATTGAGGACAATCCGAACCACTCCTGGACCGACTACCGCTCCAACTGGGAGTCCACCCTCGTCGCCTCGCTCCTACAGCCGCACGTCTCCAGCTACGAGATCCTCCCCTGGCCCGACCGCATCTTCAGCGCCCGCGGTCTCTACCCCACCACCGAACCCACTGCTGAAAATCCCACGCCGCAGCGTGCGCCCATCTCGCCCGACTATGAGGCCGAGCTGCAGACGGTCTTCCACGCTCTCGGCGAGATGAACCAGCCCGGCACGCGCTGGCAGACCGCAGGCACCGAGGGCATCGGCGTGCTCGCCAGCGACACCATGATGTTCCAGCGCGCGCAGCCCAACCCCTCTGACGCCGACCTCGGCAGCTTCTACGGCCTCGCGCTGCCTCTGCTCATGCGCGGCATCCCCGTTGAGCCCGTGCAGATTGAGAGCACCTACAAAGGTGAAGGCGCGACCGGATTCCTGGATAACTACAAGCTCCTGCTGCTGACCTACGAGGGACAGAAGCCGCCCTCACCTGCCTTTCATGAGGCGCTGGCGGCGTGGGTCAGCAAGGGCGGCGCTCTCGTCGTCGTCGACGACGACAAGGACCCCTACAACCGCGCCAGCGACTGGTGGAACTCAGGCAACATGCACCTCGCCACGCCGCGCGAAGACCTCTTCCACTCCCTGGGTATCGACGCCAAGGCCGAGGGCCTGCACCGCGTCGGCAAGGGTGTCGTTCTGTACGTGGCCAAGTCGCCCGCCGCGCTCACCCACGAGCAGACCGGCGCCGACAGCATTCGCACACTGGCGAAGCAGGCAGCCGACGCCATCCATCTGCCGTGGAAGGAGTCCGACACCTTCGTCCTGCGTCGCGGCCCCTTCGTCGTCGCCGCAGGTCTCGACCGCAGCGACGCCAAGCCGCTTGCGCTCAAGGGCAGCTTCATCAACCTCTTCGACGCGCACCTCAACGTCGAGCACAACCCCGAGGTGAAGCCCGGCAGCCGCATGCTTCTGATGGACACGAAGTTCTATCCCACCGCGAAGCCGCGCGTTCTGGCGTCGAGTGGAAGGGTGAGCGATCTGGCGGTCACGGCGCACAGCATCGCGTTTTCCGTCTCCTCGATCGACGGACGCGACGACCACGACCGCGCCTCGGTTCGCGTGCTGTTGCCTCGGAAGCCCGGTGTCGTCAACGTCAACGGCAGCCCCTTCGCAGCCGATGCCTCGAGCTACGACGACAACATGCTGCTGGTCGAGTTCCCCGCGCACTCCACACCGCAGAAGATCAGCATCACCTTCTAACCTTTCCGCACACGCCCGAGACAGACGAGCCGTTCGAAGCTTCAGAGCGCGCCTCGTCTGCCTCGGGCAGCAGCATGGAGGAGCGCCTCTCCTTTGAGCCGCGACCTCGACCATGCTACAAACCACTCAGGGAGAATGATCTTGTCGACCGGTAATGTGGAACTCGTCAAAAGCGTCTACACCGCAATGAAGGCTGGCAACATCCTCAGCCTGTTCACCAAGCTCTCGCCCGACATTCGCGTGTGGCAGACCGACGAGCTGCCGTGGGGTGGAACCTACGTCGGCCTCATGCAGGCCAAGACCTTCTTCGGCAAGGTCAGCGCGCACCTCACGCCCGAGGTGACGCTCGAGCGCTTCATCGACTCGGGCGACTACGTCATCGGCATCGGCCGCACGCAGGGCACCACCAAAGACACAGGTAAGCCCTTCGACGTTCCGCTGCTCCACCTGTGGGAGGTGCGCGGAGGAAAGGTGATCGGCCTGCAGGTCTTCCTCGAAAACGCACCCATGCTGGCGGCGCTGACCGCAGGCTGAGGCAGACGAAGCCACGCTGCTCCGCTGCCACGTCTCAGCCATTTACCATGACACGATGCCGATGTTGACGATGCTGGTATTGACGATGCGTTCTCTCTTTCCTTCCGTTGGTCTCCGCCGCCGCACGTCTCTTCTCTTCCTGCTTATGGGCGCAGCCGCGCTGCCACAGGCAGCAAACGCGCAGACCATGACCGCCGGTGAGGCGTGGCTGAAGATCCAGCACAGCTATGCCCCCGCCCCGCCGCCCGACACCGTCGACACGCTCAAGGCAGGCGATCCGTCGACGCCCGTCACCGGCATCGCCACCACCTTTCTCGACACCATGGACGTTCTCCGCGAGGCCGCCAGCCGCAACGAAAACCTCATCATCAGCCACGAGCCCACCTTCTACAACCACCGCGACGACACCAAAGACTTCACGAACGACCCCGTCTACAAGGAAAAGCTGGCCTTCATCCAGCAGCACCACATGGTGGTCTACCGGCTGCACGACGAGATCCACTTCTCGCCCTCCGGCGACCACATCCTGCTGGGCCTCTACAAAGCGCTCGGCTGGCAGAGCTACCCGCACCCTGCTGGCCCCTTCGGCGCCTACTTCGTTACCATCCCGCCCACCACGCTGGGCCAGCTCGCCGAGACCCTGCGTCAGCAGCTGCACATTCAGACCATGCGCGTCGAAGGCAATCCTGACCTGCCCATCGCGCACGCCGCCGTCCTGCCGGGAGCATCGGGCCTGTCGAAGCAGGTGATGGCGCTCAACCAGCCGCAGGTCGATGTGCTGCTCGCCGGTGAAGCCAGCGAGTGGGAGACGGTCGAATACGTCCGTGACGCCGTCGCCCAGGGCCGTCCCAAGGCGATGATCCTGCTCGGCCACGAGGTCTCGGAAGAGCCCGGCATGGAACAGTGCGCCGAAGAACTCCGCGTGCTATTCCCCGGCGTGAAGGTCGATCACATCGTCGCAGGCCAGCCCCTCTGGAACCCGGAGCATCAGCCGAAGAAGTAACCTCTTCGGCCGATCCTTCCAACCGAAGCGCGAAGTGGAACCTGCTGTTCGCGCCGACGTCCTCCAGACAAAAGCAGGGCGACCTCAATCAGAGATCGCCCTGCCACCACATCATCAAAGAAGACGCTTAGAAGGTCTCGCCGACCAGCTCCTCGCTCTTCTTCCAAAGAGCCTCAGCCTTCGCCGCATCCAGCGCATACGAGTAGACGCCGCCCGACATCAGATCCTCGCTGGGCGAGACCAGCTTCGCCACATGGCAGTCCTCGCAGTAGTGTGCGCCGACGGCATCGGCATCCGCCACAACCGCGGCCCACACGCTCGTCGCCGAGCCTTGTGGAATCGTCTTGAACTCGAACGGCGGAAGCCCCGCGGCCTCACGCTGCTTTCTCATGTTCTCCAGAAAGCCGTCGAAGTCCGCCTGCGACATGTGCCGCCCAAGCTCCGTCTGAATACCGCCGGGATGCACCGCGGTCGCACGCACGCCGCGCGCCTTGTGACGGGCATCGAAGCCTACCGCGAACTGGATGTTCGCCGTCTTCGAACGCCCATATGCCAGAAACGGGACGTACTCGCTCTTCTCGAAGTTGATGTCATCCAGGTTCACATCGGAGAAGCGATGTCCTGCCGACGACAGGTTCACCAACCGCCCGCCGTCCTTGATCAGCCCCGCAATGCGGTTCACGAAGACGAAGTGGCCCAGGTGGTTGGTGCCAAACTGCGTCTCGAAGCCGTCACTGGTGAAGCCCTTGGGAGTCGCCATGACACCGGCGTTCGCGATCACCACGTCGAAGGTGTCGCCCTTGGCGTTCAGGGCGTCGGCGCACTTGCGCACGCTCGCCAGGTTGGCCAGGTCCATCTCGACCACGGCAAAGCTGCCGCCATTCTCCGCCGCAGCCTTGCGCACCTCCGCCGTCGCGCCTTCAGCCTTCTTCAGGTCGCGTGCCGTGCCCACCACATCCGCGCCGTGCGCGGCGAGCGCACGCGCCGTCTCCACACCCAGGCCAGCCGAAACACCGGTCACCAGGATGCGCTTGCCCTTGAGGTTCACGCCCTCCAGAACCTCGTCCGTCGTCGTCTTTGCACCGAATTCCTTTGCCATCTTCTGCTCCTTTGCGGTCGCTCTCGGCTGCCTGCCTGCAAACTGCCACCTTGACCGGCAGCCGCAAAAGCGGTAGAAACGGAGAGCGTCTCCGCAAGGTGGATAATAAGCGGAGACAGTCTCCGCTTGCAAGCTGCCCCGTGTTAAAAGATCAGAAACAGACCGCCACCCCTCGGAAGCCGCGCGCAGATGCGCAGCGTAACCGCTCCCATTTGCTGGAGATAGCCCGTCAGGCCTTCACCCGCTCCGGCGGCGATGCCAGCATGGACGAGATTGCAAAACTGGCAGGAGTCGGCCCCGGAACCCTCTACCGTCACTTCCCCAACCGCGATGCTCTGCTCGAGGCCGTCTACATCACCGAGCTGCAGAAGCTGGCCGTCGCCGAAAAGGAGTTCGCCGCGACCCTGCCGCCGGTCGAGGCGCTGCGTGCGTGGATGAAGCTCTTCGTCGACTACATCGCTGCCAAGCAGATCATCCACTCGGCGCTCGATGCCCTGGTCTCTCGCGGGTCGAACGTCTTCGACTGCAGCCTCTCGCTGATCCAGGGATCCATCACCGGACTGTTAAGCCGAGCCGTCGCCAGCGGAGACATACGCGGCGACATCGACGGGATGGACCTGCTGCGCGCGCTCTTCGGCGTCTCCAACACGGCCTCCAACCCGGACTGGCCGGTGAGCGCGAAGCGGCTGGTCGATATCCTCATCCTCGGCTCAAGACCAGTGGAATAGTCGTCGCTACCGCAACCGGTCCCTCACCGAACCGCGCACCAGGTAGAGGAAGAAGACCAGCACCAGCAGGGCGCGGATCAGGAAGAAGGCCACCTTCGTCCTCTCGAAGAAGTAGAAGTCGCCGGAGCTCAGCAGCAGGCAGCCCGCCGTGACGATCGCCCATCCCCACTTCCTCAGCGTCAGCAGTCCGAAGATGCCCACGCCCAGAATGGTGCAGACGCCCAGCACGCTGTACTTGGCCGTGCCCATGCCAAAGGTGCCGCGCAGCGCGGCGAAGACGTTGAGGATGGTCATGAAGATCATGAACATGCAGATACCGGCGATACCGGGCAGCATGCCGCCGGCGCGGGCCTCCAGCCGACGGATCTCGGCGGCGTCCTTCGAATCGATCTGGTTCTCGTCGTTCATAGCGTGTGCAGGTATGCCAGCAGGTCGCTCAGGTCCTCGTCGCCAAGGACGTTGGCCTGCGCCGGCATCATACCCCTTCCGTGAAGAATCGTGGCCGTGACGCGCTCATCGGTGGCTGCTGCGCCGCTCGGCAGGTACTGCTTCTTGTACACGCCCATCAGCGGAGGCCCAACGATATTGCTGTCGTTGCGGTCCGCATGGCAGATGACGCAGTGCTGCTGAAAGACGTTGTAGCCGCTCTTCTCATGGGCGGTCAGCTGGTTCAGAGGCTTGGGCTGAGGCCCGGAAGGCTTACATCCCGCAAGGCCACAGGTCATCATCAACAGCAAACACAAACGACGCATATCGTTATTCTCTCACTTATCCGCGCGCCGCCTGAGCAAGCAGCAATGCCGCGATGCCGATAAGGCCGGCATAGACATAGCGAAGAAAGTGATCTCCGTGCATGCGGTGATTCACGGCTCGGCCGAGCCAGATCGCCGGCCAGAGCACCGGCAGGCACAACAGGTAATAGCGGGTGACCGCCGGCACCCACAGGCCAGCCAGCCAGTAGCCCACCATGCCGACGATGCTTGCGGGGAGAAAATATCCCTGGAGCGTCGCGCGAAACTGCTGCGCCGTCCAGCGTCGCATGGCGCCGTAGATCACCAGGGGCGGTCCATTCATCCCCCAGGCTCCGCCGAGTACACCGGCGAAGAATCCGCAGCCGAACAGCAGGCCTCGATGCTCTTCCTTCAGCTCCGGCGGCCGGCGGCCGAGGAGCGAGTAGAAGGAGAACGCCAAAATAAAGATTGCCAGGCAGACCTTGACTGCGCGTTGGTGGCTGCTGGTCAGCAGCAGGAGGCCTGCCGGAATGCCTAACAGGGTGGAGGCGAACAACCACCCCGCACTACGCACGTGGATCTTGCGCCAGTCCTGCACCACCACCACGGCAGCGATGGTAATGGAGACAAGGACCGCTAAGGGTGCTGCCACAGTAATCGGGATATAAAGCGCAAGCAGGGGGACGGCAACCAGCGCCTCGCCAAACCCAAAGGCGGAGCGGATGAATGTGGCAAAGAACACCACGCCCACCACCTCCAGCGCGACGCCGCTCACGACACTCGCGATCACTACTGGAAGACCTTCCGCATGCTTCTATTCTAAAGGATGCCGGACCATCATAAACCTTTTATACGCAATGATTTAGAAGGACAAATTTCTCTGATTTCGTGCCGGATTTATGCCATCTAGTTCGCTGCGGCGATCAGCCCGACGATCTTATCCATCGCCTTCATGTCCTCACTCGAGTGCGGCGAGTGGGTCGAGTCCATGATGGAGAAGATCACCGTCTTTCCGCTGGCGCACTCGATGAAGCCGCCCAGGGCACGTGCCTCTCCCAGCGTACCGGTCTTGGCGAAGACGTGATCCTTGAGCGCTGTCCTGCCGAAGCGCGCGACCAGCGAGCCGTCTTCGCCGCCGATCGGCAACGTCTTCTTCCAGTCGGCGAACCAGGGCTGCGTCGTCGCATAGTGCAGCAGCTTCACCGTCGCCCGTGGGGCCAGCAGATCGTGGCCGCTGAGGCCCGAGCCATCGAAGAAGACGAAGTCGTCGGGGTCGATGCCGACGCGCGTCGTAAGGAAGGCGCGGACCACGCGGGCTCCGTTCGCCGTCGAGCCATCACCCAGCACGGCAGCGCCGACGTTGTGCAGAAACATCTCGGCATGCAGATTCTGGCTGACCTTGTTGGTTACGGTCATGTCCTCGATCAGGGCGGGCGAGGTGTGCGTAGCCAGCACGGTCTCCGGCGCAGGCGCAGCGCAGTTGCTGACGCATGCGGTGGGCGTGCCCTTGGCGATGGCGTAGCTGCGGTCTTCGAGCGTCACGGTCTCGTGCGAGGCAGCATAGTAGCCGCGGGAGTCTGTCGGGAGACGGTGCTTCGCCTTCGCCACGCCGGTGACGAGGATGCCGCGCTGCTCCAGCAGCGATTTGAAGACCATCGCGGCGTACTCGGCGGGATCGTGGATGGCGATCTCCTCATCGTCCGGCTGCGCGTCAACTGCAATGGAGCCGTAGAGCCGCAGAGCCTTCGAACCCATCGCACGGTCGATCTGCACATGGCTTCCACTTTTTGCTGGACCGGTGATCAGCGCCGTCGCATCGACGGTGTAGTAGGGCGCGATGGGATCGAGCGTGATGACGGCAGGCTGGCCCGGAGCCGCTCCGGGAGCGACCTTGAGCACGAGCTGATTGTCGGTGATGGTGAGCGCGGAGACGGGCGCGCCATAGCCCCACAGCGAATCGTCGATCGACCATTCCTCGGGATAGGGTTCCCACGGATAGAGCGTGTCGTCGCCGACGATGTCGCCGTTGACCACCTTCAGGCCGGTCTTCGCAACATCGTCGGCCATCTGCTTCAGGTAGCGCAGAGCGTCGGGCTCAGGCAGCGCAGGGCCGCCCGGTGTGGGCTTGGGACGAAGTGCAGGCGGAACGTACGGGATGGTGCGTCCGGAGAGGTTGGCGTCGCCGCCACCTACCAGCACGACATCGCCTGCAAGGTTCGCGGGCGTGTTGAAGCTGCCACGCGCAACCACCCTGGTCTCAAACGTCGCCTGCGAGCCGAGCAGGGCGAGCGCGGTAGCCGTGGTGAACATCTTGGTGTTGCTGGCGGGCTGAAAGAGCTGGCCATCGTTCAGCGAATAGATCGGTGTACCGTCCATCGCCGTGACGTCGATGCCCCAGTGTGCGCGAGCGACTGCGGGCGCGGAGAGCACCTCGTCGATCTGCTTCGCCAGTGGCGTGCACGGGCCGCTGCGTCCCGCCTTCGCCGCTACCGCACCATCGCATCCCACGTCGGCTGTCTGCGCCATCAGAGGACACACCGCCGCCGCCAAAGCCGCCACCACCAGCACTTTGTTCATATCCGCGCAGTCTAGCATCTTGTGGCGGCGTGGTTGTGGATGGCGGATGCTTTGGGAGCTGTGGCTAGCAGAGTGCATTTAGGGCTGGGAGGCATTGCGGCCGAAAAGCAGGTTCCTCCACTGCGCTCTGCGCGCTTCGGTCGGAATGACAGTTTTTGGGTGGCGTGCTGTGAAGAAAAGCAGACGCCTCAACTGCTCTGCGAAATGGCAACGGGATTTAGAAGGAACGAAATCGAAGATGCAACGGGCATAGACTTCTGTTAATGCCTTTTGCTCCTCGATCCTCGTTCGTGTGGAAGCTGCGCTCGCGCTCGCTGGAGCTTGGCGCACGCACGCTGGTGATGGGGATTCTGAACGTGACGCCGGATTCCTTCTCCGACGGCGGGCACTTCTATGACGCGGCCTCGGCCCCCGAACGCGCGCTGGACCACGCGATCCACATGCTCGACCACGGCGCGGACCTGCTGGATACAGGCGGCGAGTCGACACGTCCGAACGCGACGCCGGTCTCGACGACAGAGGAGCAGCAGCGCGTGCTGCCGGTGATCGAAGCCGTCCTGCGCGAGAGGCCGCGCACCGTCATCTCGATCGACACCTTTCATGCGGAGACGGCACGCGCCGCAGTGGCAGCAGGAGCCGAGATCGTCAACGACGTCAGCGGCCTGATGTGGGACGATGCGATGGCGGCAATCTGTGCTGAGCTGCGCTGTGGCGTGGTGCTGATGCACGCACGCGGAACGCCACAGCAGTGGAGCACACTGCCTGCTCTCGACAAAGCGGAGATTATGCCGACGATTACGCATGGCCTGGAAGAGTGCCTTGCGAAGGCCTCCGCCGCAGGGATTGCGCGTGAGGCGATCGTGCTTGATCCGGGCCTTGGCTTCGGCAAGCGCGGCGATGAGAACTACACGGTGCTGGCACGGCTCGACGAGATGAGGCACTTCGATCTGCCGCTGCTGATCGGCCTGTCGCGCAAAGGCTTTCTGGCACAGACGCTGGCGACAGCACCGGGGCTTGGCCAGATTTACAAAGAACTGCCCGCGCCTGCTGACCGCCTGCATGCGACCGTTGCGGCAGATGTGGCAGCGATTCTCGCAGGGGCGCATATCGTGCGCGTGCATGACGTGCAGGCGGCAGCAGAGGCGGCGGCGATCGCGGACAGCATCCTGCGTCGCGGCTGAGCCAGATCCCAGATCAATGATGCGTGATGGATCGCAGCACGCAGATCGAATAGAGTGGCTGGCATGCCTTTCACTCGCAGACAGTTGATCGCAAACACGGCTCTCGCCTCTGGCTATTCCCTGATGCCCCGCACGATGCATGCTTTTCAGCAAGGCGCACCTGCCGGTTCCCCCGATGCCTACGCCACGCCGCTGCCCGATCTTGCAGGGCCGGTGCAGCCGACGTGGGAGTCGCTGCGCGAGAGCTGGCACGTGCCCTCGTGGTTCAACCAGGCGAAGTTCGGCATCTTCATTCACTGGGGGCTTTACTCGATTCCGGCGCACGGGAGCGAATGGTACGAGCGCCATATGTATAAGGATGCGGACGGCATCGCGTGGCACGCCAAGACCTATGGTCCGCAGGACAAGTTCGGATACAAGGAGTTCATCCCCCTCTTCAAGCCGGACAAATATCACGCCGAGGAGTGGATCTCGCTCTTCAAACGCGCCGGTGCAAACTATGTCGTTCCCGTAGCGGAGCACCATGACGGCTTCCCGATGTACGACTCCAGGCTGACGCCGTGGTGCGCGGGAAAGATGGGGCCGAAGCGTGACCTGACGGGCGAACTGGAGGCCGCGGCACGAAAGCAGAACATGATCTTCGGCCTCTCGTCGCACCGCATGGAGCATGCCTACTTCGCCTATCCCGCGAAGGGCCTGAAGAACGACCAGTTCGACCCGAAGTATGCGGGCTTCTACGGGCCGCCGATCGACCAGGAGTTTAACTCCGGCAACAACTCGAAGATCTTTCAGATGGACTGGCTGGCAAGGGTGCAGGAGCTGGTGGATAAGTTCTCACCGCAGCTGCTGTACTTCGACAACGGCGTGAACTCGCGCGCCTACGACGAGGTAAAGCTGCGTGCAGCGGCGTATCTGTACAACCGCGCCAGCGAGCGCGGGTACGAGACGACGCTGGCGACCAAGGATGACGCATTTCTTTATGGCACGGTGCAGGACTTCGAAGGGACGCACCATGCTCCGAAGTGGCCGTACGCCGGGGCGTGGCAGTGCGACAGCCCTATCGGCAACTCATGGGGCTACATCGAAGGCCTGAAGGTTGCGAGCGGCCTCTCGCTGATTCACCAGTTCATGGCGGTAGCCAGCTGCGGCGGCAATCTTCTGCTCAACGTCTCGCCCAGGGGGGACGGTTCCATCCCGGAAGACCAGCAGGCGTCGCTGCGTACGCTGGGCGACTGGCTGGCAGAGAACGGCGAGGCAATCTACGGCTCACGCGCCTGGATCAGGCCGGGGGAAGGGACGGGAGTGACTGCAGCTCCGAATGGCGACTGGAAGGGCCGCTCGACGGCCATCCTCGACTGGCCGCGAGTCGAAGCGGAGAAGCAAAAGCCATATACGGAGGCCGACTTCCGCTTCACCACCAAGGACAGCAAGCTCTACGCCATCGGCTACAAGTACCCCACGGGTGAGGCAACGCTGAAGAGCTTTGCCTCCGGCAACGCGAAGATCGAGCGCGTCTCACTGATCGGCAAGAAACCCATAACGGTGAAGTTTCGGCAGACGGTCGACGGGCTGGTATGCCCTCTGCCCTGCCCGCACTGCGGCAGCGGACGAGCCTTATGTGCTGCGGATCGAAGGGACGATGCCGCTAGGACTTTGATTGCCTATCGAGTGCTGCCTCGTCGCCGTAGATGACTTCAAGCAGCTCGGCGGCGAGCTTGTGTAGAGGGCGAAGGAAGGGATTTCCCGCGAGCTTGATGCCGGTCATGACCATCTTCAGCGTCTTGTCATAGAGCACCATAGTGCGCCTTTGCCCGGCGCTGCGGTCGTAGACCCAGAAGAGGATCAGGCCCATCTGGTACATCCAGAGGAGGCGGGGAAGGTAGGGGGTGAGGTTGGAGGGCAGTTTGATGCCGGCCTGCGTAACTGCCTTTTCGAAGAAGGCGATGTCCTGCTCGCGGATCGCCGCGGTTTCCTTGCTGAAAGGCGAGAGAGGATGCTCAGGATCGGCGTGTGCGGAGAGGGCGCCGAGAAGCTTGCGGTTAGGCGCAAAGACCTCGAACTTGGTGGAGATGATGGCGCGGAGCAGCGGTTCGAGCAGCTTGTTCTTGCCCATCTGTTCCGCGATGAGTGACAGCATCTCTGCCTGGGAGCGCTCGTAGAAGGCCATCACGATGGCCTCCTTGGACTCGAAGTAGTAGTAGGCGGCGCCAGCGGCGACACCGGCGGCGGCTGCGATCTCGCGCATGGTGGCACGCTCGAAGCCGCGCTCACGGAAGATGTTCAGCGCGGCATCGAGGATGCGGGTTCGTGTCTCTTCTGATTTTCTGGTCTTCATGCTTCAGGGTTCATCTTAGCTCTGACGACCTGGCGTACCGCGGCTCTAACGATCTGGCGTGCCTCATCCTGCTCCCTTTCTTCAACGTTGCCAGGACCAGCAGGTCGAAGGAGAAGAGGACGCCGAGCAGCATCAGGCCAAAGCCCAACTTTATTAGCACCATATCCACCAGCTGCGTGCGCGAACTGAGATAGTCCTGCGTCAGCAGCGTGACGCCGAGATAGCCCGCACTGACGATTACCAGTCCGGCGATCAGCAGCCTGCCGACCCAGGCTTCCACGGATGGCCGATCGCCTGACGAGGGCTTGCCGGCAGGCTCACTTGCCAGATACAGCATGCGTGCCAGGAACGCTGTCACGACAAACAGAAGAATCGGGTAGGTCCAGTAATAGGCTTCGAGACTGATTCTCATGATGGTTCTCCCTTCTGCTTTCTTGAACCGGCATTTGTTATTCAGGCGATGCGGGGCGGCGGGATGACTTCCGGCTGCGTGGAGCGGTGGCGCATCTTGGCGAAGATGATGATGTTGAAGAAATGCATGCCGCCGAGGATGAGCAGGACGACGCCGATCTTGGTGCTCTCCAGCTCGATGGCCTCGCGGAGAGTCGCCAATGGCGCATGCGTGGTGAGGGCCAGGGCAATGTAGCCAATGTTGATGAGGTAGAAGCCGACGACGAGCAGGTGGTTCACGGAGTCGGCCAGTTCGGCGTTGCCGTGGAAGGCGTCGACCAGGAAGACACGGCCGTTTTCATGCAGCGTGCGCGCGACCCAAACAGTAAGTGCAACGCTGATGGCGAGGTAGACGAAATAGCAGGCTGCAACATTCATAGCTGTACTCCTTCTCTATTTTTGAACGCGTTCGAAAATAACCTATCTCAATAGATACCAGCTTTCCAGCCCGGGTTGCAGATATTTTTGAACATGTTCGAAAATATTTAGGCTGACGTTCTGGCTCATGAAATAACGCGATGCTTCGCTTTCCACATGGCGGATAGCGGCTGGCTAACGGGTCGGTGCTATTCTTTGGCGAAGGAAAGACGAATGTTCATCATCCTCATTGCCTGCCAGATCGTGACGCTTCTTGCCGTTGTTGTGCTTTTGCTGCGTAAGCCTGCGGCTCCGGCGGTCGATCCGCGGCTGGCGCAGGTACCGGACCAGCTGACGCGGATGGACGCACGCAGCGAGGCGTTGCAGCGCAGCTTCGAGACGCTGGACCGCGGCCTGCGCGAGTCGCAGGGGCAGATGCGCGGCGAGATGGCGGTCGAGGCACAGCGGACGCGCGAAGCAAATGCGAAGGACTTCGGCAGTCTGCGCGGCGAGGTGACCGAGAACATCGCCGCTCTGGGCAGGACGCTGCAGGAGGGGCTGGGTGGCTTCCGCGCCGACAATAAAACCTCGGACGACATGCTGCGCAAGGCCGTGCTGGACCAGATGGACGCGATCGCGCGGCGGATCATGGCGTTTACGACAGAGATGAATCAGCAGCAGCAGGAGCTGCGCGAGGCGCTGAACGCGCGGCTGAAGGAGCTGATGGCGAGCAATACGCTGCTGCAGGAGCAGCTGCGGACGGCGGTCGAGGGGCGGCTGAACAAGCTGAACGAGGACAACAGTAAGGAACTCGAAAAGATGCGGCAGACGGTGGACGAGAAGCTGAACTCGACCCTGCAGACGCGGCTGACCGAGAGCTTCGGCCAGGTGACCGACCAGCTGAACAAGGTGCACACCGGGCTGGGCGAGATGACGAAGCTGTCGGATGGCGTGAACGATCTCAGCCGCATCTTCACCAACGTGAAATCACGCGGCGGCTTTGCCGAGGTACAGCTGGGGATGCTGCTGGAGCAGATGCTGGCTCCGAGCCAGTTTCTGCGCAACGCCAAGGTGAAGGACGGCTCGCTGGAGGTGGTGGAGTTCGCGGTGCGCTTCCCCAGCCATGCGGGCGAGACGCTGCTGCCGATCGACGCGAAGTTCCCGCGCGAGGACTGGGAGCGGCTGGAGTCGGCGTATGAGAGCGGAAAAACCGATGAGATTACTGCCGCGGGCAAGGCGTTCGAGCAGGCCATCCGCACCGAGGGTGACCGCATCTCGTCGAAGTACATCAACCCGCCGAAGACGACGCCTCACGCGATCATGTTTCTACCCACCGAGGGCCTTTACGCCGAGGTGATGCGGCGCGACGCGCTGCAGGCGGAGATCCAGTCGAAGTGCAGGGTGACGATCGCCGGGCCGAGCACGCTGTCGGCGATCCTCACCAGCTTCCAGATGGGCTTCCACATGCTGGCGATCCAGGAGAAGGGCGACGAGGTGTGGAAGGTGCTTGAGGGGACGAAGAAAGAGTTCGGCAACTTCGAGCAGCTGATGGGCAAGATGGAGGCGCAGGTGGGCACGGTACAGAACACGATTCAGAAGCTGGGCGTGCGGACCCGGGCAATCAACCGGACGCTGCGCGAGGTGGGCGAGACGGACAAGTCGCTGCCCGGCGCGATGCCGATCGATTTTGACCAGGCGGCAGGCATCACAACGTTTCTTGCTGCATCGAATGACGAGGATTGACAAATGGCTTTTTGCCATGAATTCATGGGCGGGGCGTAGCTTTACACGCTGGTAGACCGTCAGTATGCTTTAGATTGGTTCAGCGGAAAGGCCCCCGGGCCAAAACGCGACAGTTTTGACCCAAAAGGTACATAGGAGAACGTGATGGCAGCAGTTGATGAAAAGGTGAAACAGATTATCGTCGAGCAGCTTCAGGTGGATGAGGCCGAGGTCACCCCCGGCGCCTCCTTCCAGGAAGATCTTGGAGCTGACTCTCTCGACGTTGTAGAGCTTGTCATGCAGTTCGAAGAGGCCTTCGACATCCAGATTCCCGATGAGGATGCGGAGAAGATCAAGACTGTTAAAGACGCCATCGACTACATCGAGAAGAACCAGAAGGCGAAGTAACCCATGCTTGAACGTCGTGTCGTTGTAACCGGCCTCGGCCTTATCTGCGGGGTCGGTAATACTGCGTCTGAGGTTTGGGACGGACTGTTAGCTGGCAAGAGCGGTATGGCGGAGATTACAGCCTTCGACCTGACCGGTCATCCGGTGCGGTTCGCAGCCGAAGTGAAGAACTTCGATCCGCTGCAGTTCGTCGAGAAGAAGGAGTCCCGCAAGATGGGGCGCTTCATCCACTTTGCGCTGGCGGCATCGGCGGAAGCGATGAAAAGCTCCGGGCTTGAGGTGACCAACGAGATCGCCGATCGCTTCGGTGTGCACATCGGCTCCGGTATCGGTGGATTCGACGTCATCGAGCGGGAGCACTCTGCGATGCTCGCAGGGGGACCGCGCAAGATCTCGCCGTTCTTCATTCCCGGTTCGATCGTGAACCTCGCCGCCGGTCACGTCTCCATTCGCTACAACGCGAAGGGGCCGAACGAGGCCACGGCGACGGCCTGCACCTCGAGCGCGCACTCCATCGGCGACGCCTTCCGCATCATCCAGCGCGGCGATGCCGACGCGATGATCGCCGGAGGCACCGAGGCCGCCATCACTCCCATGGGAGTCGGCGGATTCGCTGCGATGAAGGCACTCTCGACGCGCAACGATGATCCCCTGCACGCCTGCCGCCCCTTCGACAAGGACCGTGACGGGTTCGTGGTCGGCGAGGGCGCGGGAATCCTGATCATGGAAGAGCTGGAGTTCGCCAAGGCTCGCGGCGCGAAGATTCTCGCCGAGGTGATCGGCTACGGCATGTCCGCCGACGCCTATCACATGACCGGCATGGCACCCGAGGGCGAAGGCTGCTTCCGCGCGATGTCGGCCGCGATCAAGGTCGCGGGAATCTCACCGGACCAGATCGACTACGTGAATGCGCATGCCACGTCGACGCCTTTGGGCGACGCGCTGGAGTCGCAGGCGATCGAGAACGTCTTCGGCGAGCGCGCCAGGAACGGCACGCTGCTGGTGACGCTCCACCAAGTCGATGACCGGCCACCTCCTGGGCGGCGCGGGCGGACTTGAGGCAGGCATCACCATTATGGCGATGCTTAACCAGACGGCGCCTCCGACGATGAATATCGTCGAGCTGGACCCGCAGTGCCGGTTGAACTACGTGCCGAACAAGCCGCAGGCAGCGAAGATCGACTACGCGCTGTCGAACAGCTTCGGCTTCGGCGGAACCAACGGCTCGCTGGTCTTCAAGCGCTGGATGGAATAAGCCACCAATACCGTTACATACCAGCAGGGGCGCGGAATTATCCGTGCCCCTGCTGCTTTTAAGGCACTTTTTGGCCTGGAGCAGAGCGACTGGGCGTGGGCTGCGGAATGCATGGTTCGCCGCAGACTGTGCGTTTTTCGCACATCGTATAGATCTATCGATCCATAATCGTCGAAAATCGTAGCAAGGGATACTCCGACCTCGTCTCCCCATGAGAGCGATGCAGTGAGGCGGAGATCTGACGAATGGGCCGCCAAGCGCCCAGAAGTAATTGCACAACTTATTGGAGACGGGATGACCATCACATCGAAGTGGGGCCGGCGCGGGTTTGCGCTGGCCGGAGGAGTACTTGTTGCGGCCTGCGGGCGCTACGGCTCCGCGCAGAGTGCAACAGAGAAGCAGCAGCCGATCCAGGTGAAGAGCTCGGTGACGGTGACGGCGCAGGCGGACGGCTCGGCCGACGCAGCCTATGCGACGCAGGCGGTGGACCCGGGCGTGATGGGGACGCAGCCGGTGGTGAATCAGCCGTTTACCCTGACCACATTGCCGACGCAGATGATGGTGAACACGCAGGTGAAGAGCTTCAAGGACGCGATGGCATATATGCCGCTGGTCTCCTACACGGAGCAGCAGGGTCCGGAGGTGCTGCGTCCTGCGACCCGCGGGTTCCAGGGCTCGATTGCGCAGAACATCCGCATGGACGGCATGGCGATGGCGATCACCGGCGGCAATCCGATGGAGCAGTACCAGAAGCTGCAGGTGGAGAACGGCCTGGGCGCGGCGATGTACGGCCCGGCAAATCCTTCGGGCATGTTCGACTTTGTGCTGAAGCGGCCGACACCGGAGCGCACGACGAACGTGTATCTCGAACAGGACAGCCGCTCGGTGGGCACGTTGTGGCTGGATGCGGGCGGACGGATGGGCGCACGCAAATGGTTTGGCTACCGCACGAATCTTTTATTTGGCGACGGCACGATGTGGGTGGACCAGAGCCGCCTGCGGCGCAGGTTGGCGATGTTCGCCTTCGATGCGCGGATAACGGACCGCACAACGGTGGACGCACACTACAGCGCGTACGATCTGGTGCAGCGCGGCTATCCGGGGTGGTTCAGTTATGGGCAGAACACGGCGGCGGGCGGCACGACGCAGAACCCGGCTCCATCGTTCGTCCTGCCGAAGGCGCCGGACCCGACGGTAGTGGGCTTTGGGCAGGCGTATGCCGGTGTGAACCTGACGACGCAGACGACGAGCGCGCGGCTGCTGCATGAGTTCAATCCCAACTGGCACGCCATGATGGGCGGCCTGGCGCAGCGGCTCGACCGCTTTATCGACACGCCGGTGAACAAGATCACCTCGAACAACGGCGATTACAGTTCGTCGCTGGCGACGGGATTTGCGCCACGCTTCGGCGTGGAGAGCGACCTGGGCTACATCACCGGCACGGTAAACCGCTGGGGCATCCGGCAGGATGTGGTGATTGCAAGCGAGGGCTATCGCTTCAACCAGTACAGCTACCAGACGCCGTCGGCCGCCTCGGTGCTGCTGGGCACGGCGAACGTGAACGCGCCGAAGATCTTTGCTCCTCCGGCGGCGGGACTGCCGCAGAACAAGGGGCTGTATCAATCGGCGGTGGTGCACCAACAGGGCATCAGCGTAGCCGACATGATCATGCTGCCGAAGCGGTTTGCGGTGCGTCTGGGCGCGAGCCAGGACTGGATCGGCGTGGACAACTACAGCTCGGTGACGAAGCGGTCGGGCGGATCGAACAAGAACGGCATCAGCCCATCGGTGAGCGTGATGTACAAGCCCACCGAATCGATGACGGCGTATGCCACGTATGCGAGCAGCCTGCAGCAGGGCGATATCGCTCCGGGCGGCACGGTGAACGCGGGGCAGGCGCTGGCGCCATATCGCAGCAAGGAGTGGGAGGTCGGCTACAAGACGGCGCTCCCGGGTGTGACGCTGACGACGGCGCTGTTCCGGCTGGAGCGTCCGTTTGCGAATACGGTGTCGTATAACGGCACGTCGCAGACGATCTTTCAGATTGTGGGCCAGCAGGTGAACTACGGCGCGGAGATCTCCGGGCAGACGATGATCATGCATCGCCTGCTGCTGAATGGAGGCTTCACGGCTCTCAACGCGCGGCTGAACGACACGGGCGTGGCGGCGACGAACGGCAAGCGGTTTGTCGGCATTCCGGGATACCACTCCAACCTGTACGGCGAGTACCGCATGCCGTGGGTCGCGAATCTTTCGATCACGGGCGACTGGCAGTTTACGGGGCGCAGGACGGACGATGACGAGAACCTGCATACGACTGAGGGCTTCCAGACAGTGAACCTCGGCTTCCGCTACGACCACCGCATCTGGAAGAAGATGGCGACGCTGCGGTTTACGTCGAACAACATCGGCAATGTACGGTACTACTCGACGATTGCAGCGGGAGATATTACGGGCACGAATGCGAGCGCGAACACGGCACACCTGGGGGCGCCGCGGACGATCTCAACTTCGCTGCAGTTTGCGTTTTAAAAGCGGTGGCGACGGGCTGCGGAGGGAAGCGCAGATTCCTCCGCTCTGCTGCTGCGGAATGACAATGTGTACGAAGGAGAAGAGGCCCGGCAAAATGCCGGGCCTCTTCGTTTTGCTGCTGACGGTGCTACCGCTGACGGTGCTTAGAAGTTCCAGGAGACCGTGCCACGGATGACGCGGGGTTCGCCCGGCTTCACGTAGACGTCGCTGTAGGAGCCTGCCCAGTAGCGCTTGTTGCCGAGGTTGTTGGCGTTGACCTGCCACTGCGTTGGGCCGCGGCGGTAGGTCATCGACGCATCGACGACACCGTAGCCGGGCAGCTGGAAGGAGTCGGCGAGATCGCCTCCCTGGGTGGTGTAGTGGCGTCCGCCGATGCCGAAGCCCAGGCCGCGCACGGGGCCGCGCGGGACCTCGTAGGTGGACCAGACACTGAAGATGTTCTTCGGCGCGTTAAGCGTGGGGGTGCCATAGGCCAGCGAGGTGTCATCGGTGACGATGGCATTGATGTAGGAATAGGCAGAGGTAATGTTCCATCCGGCGAGTGGGTGAACAGTGGCCTCCAGCTCGACGCCTCGGCTGCGCTGCTGGCCGGTGACGAGGTAGAAGTTGGGGTGGCCGGGATCGCTGGTAGAAACGTTGCCGCGATTGAGCTGGAAGATGGCCACGGTGGTCATGAGGCGGTTGCCGAGGAAGGCGCTCTTGATGCCGCCCTCCCACTGCTGGCCGCGCTCAGGCGCGATGAAGTGGCCGGTGGTGGTGCCGTCGTAGACCATGCCGGACTGGGGAAGAAAGGACTTGCTGAAGCTGGCGTAGACGGTGGTGGACGGGATGGCCTGCCAGGTGACGCCGATGCGCGGGGTGAGGCCGGTGTCGTTCTGGTTGGCCGTGCCCTTGCTTTCGTTCTTTGCCAGGTCCATGCGGCCTCCGGCTGTGACGGTGATGCTCTTCGGCAGGCGGATGTGGTCCTGCAGATAGATGCCGGTGTACTGGGTGACGGTATCGCTGGAGGTGTAGAGCGAGAGCGCCTGGATGGGGTTGGCTCCGTAGACGGGGTTGTAAAGATCGATGCCCTCGTAGACGGGATTGCTGAAGTCGATGGAGTAGCCGCGCGCGGTGGTGGGGTTGCGGTAGAAGTCGACACCCAGCAACGCGCTGTGGTCCATGTGCAGGAAGCTGCCGCGCGCCTCCACGCTGGTGTCGGCCTCATGCGTCTGCCAGGGGCCATGCCAGCTGAGGGGATAGCGGTAAAGCGTGCGCTGGTCCGCGTCGAGATAAGACGGGTAGTAGATGCGGTTCCAGTCCTGCGTGTACCAGGCGAAGCGGGCGTTCTCGCGCAGGGTGAAGTGCTCGCTGAGGCTGTGGTTCAGCTGCACACCGAACTGACGGTTAGCCTGCGCAAGCTTGTTGGCGTTGGCCTCCAGTTCGCCGTCGTAGGTGCTGATGGCGATGGGGCCATTGATGTTGGGCAGCGCGGTACCAAGCGCGGGCAGCGGCATGCCGTTGCGTCCGTTGTCGCGCTGGATGCGGCCGATGAGCGTGAGCGTGGTGCCGGCACGGGGCTTCCAGGTGAGCGACGGCGCGAAGTAGTAGCGGTGACGGTAGGCGTAGTTCACGTAGGAGTCGGACGAGTGATAGAGCGCCGCGAGTCGACCGTAAAGGGTGTGCGAGGAGTTCAGCGAGCCGCCCATGTCGATGGCAGGATCGACGAAGTTGAACGAGCCTGCGTTGAGCTGCGCGTGGATGAAGCGGTCGGGCACGGGCTTGCGGGTGACGATATTGACGATACCGCCCAGCACGCTCTGTCCGTAGAGCGCGGACGATGGGCCTTTGAGCACCTCGACGGACTCGAGGCCCCAGGTCTCTTCCATCATGCCGTTGCCGCCGCGCAGGCCATCGATGTAGGTGTTGAAGGAGGCGTCGAAGCCGCGGATGCGGTAGTAGTCCCAGCCGTCGTAGTAGCCGCCGGGCATGACGCCGGCGACGTTTTTGAGGGCATCGTCGAGCTTGACCACGTTCTGCGAGTTCATCAGGTCGCGGTTGACGATGCTGATGGCCTGCGGCACCTCGTTGAGCGGGAGATCGGTCTTGGTGCCGCCGCTGGACTCGGTGACGGCGTAGGCATTGCCAGCGGAGACGGTGACGGCGCTCGAGACCTGGCCGACGCGCAGGACAGCATTCAACTCGGTGGCAGTGTCGGTGTTGGCGATGCGAAGCTGCTGCGTGGTGCTGCCGAAGTTGGGCGCTTCGATGCCGAGCAGGTAGGCGCCTGCGGGCACGATGAAGGTGTAGGCGCCGGTGGCAGAGCTGGTGGCCTCAGCGTGGAAGCTGTCGCCGCAGGTGAGCGTGAGATGCGCGTTGGGGATGGCCGCACCGGAGGGGTCTGTGACAACGCCGGTGAGCTTCCGCTGCGGTCCTGTGGAGGTGCTGCAGGAGACCGGCGCCCCCTCAGCACCAGCGGTGCCCTCGGAGCTCTCGGCCGCGCCCGGGAGTTTGCCGTCATCGGCCCGCACGGGGACTGCGATAGCCGCCGTGGTGAAGAGGGAGGCGGCGAGAGCCAGGAAGAGGAGGCGAGTTGAGCGCATGCGTTCCTTTCATTTCTGCCGGCGCGACCGGGATGGCCGCACGAAGGCATGCGCTCATCGGCCGGACGTGCGGCGACGGCGCAGGGGGTTGAATCTGAGGGTTTTATGGAGACGAGGGCGTCAGGTCTCTGCCGGGCGCACGATACTTAGAGCGCCGGAAACTCCTCAGGAGGATCTCCTCAGAGGCGCAGCGCTTCGCCAAAAGACAGCCGCAGAATCTGAGTCATAACTTGCAAATAGGACTAAATAAGTCCGCGTTCAGTGTAACGTGATTCCGCCGATGACGGCAATCCTTTTTGCCGCTGCCTAGTGAGCGGCGAGGTGCTGCCGGAAGAAGGGCAGCACCTCGTTGCGGATGCGTCCGTCGGTGCTCCAGTAGGAGTCGCCGGTGCCGTTGTACTCTTCCGCTTCATGCGGGATGCCGTACTCGTTGAGCAGGTGGGTGAGGGCATGGTTGGAGTAGATGTGGTCGTAGATGGAGTCGTTGCGCGACCAGTCGAACTTGAGGCCGCGGAGGGTGCGGATCTTCTCGGCATTGGCCGGGACCAGCTCGGCGATGAAGAAGTTCGCGCGGAGGCGGCGCGTCTGCGCGGCGTCGATGGTGAGCGTGTCGCCACTCTTTGCAGCGGGAAGATCGACGAAGAGAGGAGGTCTCGAGGCATCGGGCAGGAAGGCCTGAAAGATGGAGAGGAAGAGCGCGGAAAAGCCTGCGTTGCGCACCTGGTCGATGGAGGTGGCGTGACCGAGGAGATCCCAGTCCGGTCGCGAGGTCATGGCCTGGACACCGGAGCCGGTACCGACAGGGTGCATGCCGTAGACGGAGCCGAAGACGTCGGGGTGCAGCATTCCCAGGCGTAGCGCGCCGTAGGCACCGATGTAGTTGCCGGTGATGCCGCGGGATGCGCTCGTGGGCAGGGTGCGGAAGTTGGCGTCGATGTAAGGCACAAGTTCCTTGACGACGTAGTCATCCCAGTTGCCGGTGACAGGCGAGTTCGCGTACCAGGAGGGACCGATGGGCGTGTTGAGATCGGGAGCGACGACGATGCAGGCGGGCAGCGCACCGGAGGCGATAGCTTCGTCGAAGACAGTATCGGCATGGTGCTGGTCGAAGTCGCCGCGAAAGCTGCCTATGGGATTTGGCAGCATGTAAATGACGGGATAGTGCTGCGCCGATCCTTCATAGCCAGGAGGCAGATAGATGGCGACCCGGCGCTCCGTGGGCGTGCCGATGGTGCTGCCGCGCAGGCTTGCAGCGTCGATGTGGCGTTCGATGACTGCCCCATACGCAGCAGGCGCAAGAGTGAGCAGGATGAGGCTGAGAGCGGATCGCGTGATGAGTGCGTTGTGAAGGGGCATCGTCTACTCCGTGCGCAGGCGTTTTATGTGACCCATTACTACTTCAATGTAGAACTAATAGCTCATCCTGTCTACGAAACGACTTTAATAAAGGACTCGAAGACGAGGTATTCTTCCCTGCCCTGTCTACGGGTGACGCTGCTTCGGGCTTTTCAGGGTATAAAGGTTGGCGTTGGAGACATGTGCCGATGATGCTGCGTTCCGCCCTGATGCCTCGATGCTTTCTGATGCTTGCCGCCGCCACCTGCTGCCTCGCCGCTGCTCACGCCGAGGTTACGCTGCCGAAGATCCTCTCGAGCCACATGGTGGTGCAGCGCAATATGCCGATCCATGTATGGGGCACAGCCGCGCCGGATGAGAGCGTGACGGTGACCTTTCACGCGAGTACCGGGACGGCGAAGGCGGGGCCGGATGGGCGCTGGAGCGTCTACCTGCCTGCCGAGCCTGCGGGCGGAGGTCCGTACACGCTGACGGTGAAGGGCACCAACACCATCACGCTCGACGACATTCTGTTGGGCGATGTGTGGATCGCCTCCGGGCAATCGAATATGGAGATGCCGCTGATGGGCTTCAACGGCGCTCCGATCAAGGACAGCGAAAAGGTGATCGCGGCAGCGACCCGTCCGGAGATCCGGCTGCTGTTTGTGGAGAAGGACTCGTCAGAGTACCCGCTGGACGATGCGAAGGCGGTGAAGGGCGGCTGGTCGCAGTGCACGCCGGAGACGGCGAAGACATTCTCAGCGGCGGCTTACTTCTTCGGCCTGGAGATTCAGCAGCGGGAGAAGGTGCCGATCGGGCTGATCGACACGACATGGGGTGGCACGCCGGCGGAGGCGTGGACGAGCCTGGAGACGCTGTCGTCGGATGCGGGGCTGATGCAGGTCTTCGCGGGACGAGCGGCCCATATGAATCGTGAGGCCTCGGAACGCCGCTACGGCGAGATTGCCAAGGCGGCGGTGGCAGCAGGCAGGCCAGCGCCTGCGCCGCGTGGATGGAAACCCGATCCGACGTCGTGGGAGCCCGCGGGACTGTACAACGCGATGATTGCACCCTTAACCCCAATGCCGATTCGCGGCGCCATCTGGTACCAGGGGGAGGCCAACCGCGAGGCTGGTTACGCGGAGACGTACAGCCGCCTGTTTCCGGCGATGATCCAGGACTGGAGACGACAGTGGAGGCAGGGCGACTTCCCTTTCCTGTTCGTGCAGCTGTCGTCGTACAGCATCCCCGGTGACTCCGGCTGGGGACTGGTGCGCGATGCGCAGCGCCGCACGCTGGGCCTCACGCAGACGGGCATGGCCGTGACGCTGGATATCGGCGAAGAGAAGAATATTCATCCGCCGGACAAGGAGACGGTGGGCAAGCGGCTGGCATTGGCCGCACGCAGCGTCTCCTATGGCGAGAAGCTGGTGGCGAGCGGACCGCTGTATCGGCTGGCGTATCCCGTGGGCGACCAGATGCACGTGTGGTTCGACGAGGCCAAGGGGCTGAATGCGAAGGGCGGCGCGCTAACGGGCTTTGAGCTGGCAGGCACAGACGGCAACTTCGTTGCAGCGACGGCGAAGATCGAGGGCGACACGGTGGTGGTCAGCAGCCCGCAGGTGGCGCAGCCGAAGTTCGTGCGCTACGCATGGGAGAGCTACTCGACTGCGAATCTTTACAACGGCGCGGGGCTTCCGGCGAGCACATTCACCTCGTTCCCCGTACCGTAGCGATTAGCTGAAGGCTGTGGCCATACCGACACTAAGCAGAAGGCCGAAGACCCACCATCCGATGATGACGGCGGCGGCCTTGCCGCGTGAGACCTTGGCCACGATGGACGTTCCGAGGATCAGCAGCACGAGCACCCAGATGCCGATGACATCGAAGAAGCCAAGCGCTGCTCTCACCGCCGCTCCAGCGTCGGGCAGGTAGTAGGCGGGGTTCGTGCCGACGGGGTTGCGCAGATCGAAGCCGTCGGGGTCCGCGCCAAAGACGAGCGACAAGATGGAGAGCAGGCCTGCGATGAGCCTGGGCAGCGAGGCGTACACGCAGATGGCAAACATCTGCATGTAGGTGGTGCGCGCGCCAAGACCGAAGTTGAACGAGACCCAATAGAGAAGCGCCGTGATGGCAACGAAGATGAGGATGATGACGGGTGAGGCGTAGCTGGTGTAGCGATATCCACCCGCCATACCGCGAAGCTGCGCGGCGCGCTGCTCTGGTGTCAACTGGCTCAGCTTCTCTTCCTGTTGCGGACTCTGGTGGATCTGGTTTTCGACGACACGCGGCCAGCCGACCTGCTTTTCGATGACGAAGCTATTGGCCAGCGTCATGACGACCATCAACAAAAAAGGCAGCAACCACTTCGCGCTGCGCAGGATGTCGGTGAACGTCTTCGAGGGAGCGATGAAGACATCGACGACGCGCTCCACTTCGCTTAAGCCTTTCGTAGTGCTAACGGCCACGTCTTCGCTCATGAGAGCCTCCGCCTCGCGCTGATCGTAACGACAGATTTTTTACTTTGCGAGGATTGTAGACCCTCCTTCCTGCGGGGACGAAAAGAATATGACTACTCGCTGCGCAGCACAGTGGCGGGATCGACTTGTGTGGCCGAGCGCGCGGGAAGGAGCGATGCCATCATCCCTGTTGCGGCGAGCAGGAGGAGCACGATGGTGTAGCTGAAGGGATCGTGCGGGCCGACATCATAGAGCATGCTGCGCAACAGGTGCGAGAGGCCGAGCGCGGCACAGAGTCCAACGGCAGCTCCGCATACGATGAGACGCAGGCTGCGGCCGAGGATCATGCGCAGGATACTCTCACGGCTGGCACCGAGCGCCATGCGCACCCCGATCTCGCGCTCGCGCTGCGTGACGAGATAGGCGATGACGCCGTAGAGGCCAATGACGGCCATCAGCAGTCCAGTGGCTGCGAAGAAGCCGACCAGCACAGTCGCGAAGCGAGGCTGGTCGGCGAGCTTGCTCACTCTCTGCTTGAGAGTTGCAATATCTACAGGAATCGTAGGATCGAGAGCTGAAACCTGTGCGCGAATCCACTTTGCGGTCTCATCGGTAGTCAGCGAGCTTCGGACAACAATCAATGAAGTCGGGCCCCAGACTCCATGACCGGCCCAGTCCTCTTCGCGGTTCCGTCGCAGATGGTAGTACTCCGGCATCTGCTCGCCCGAGAGCCCACCATTTTTCACGTTGGCGGCTACACCGATAACGGTGTACCAAGGCGCATTAGGATTGTTAACGTGATTGAAGTTCAATCTCTTCCCAATCGCATCATGAGATGGAAACAACATCTCCGCCAGACGCTGACTGAGGACGACGAAACGATCGTTGGAATTCAGATCCTCTTCGTGGAAGCCTTCGCCCTGCACCATCGAGATATCCAGAGCACGGAAATAATCCGGTGAAATCAGGCGATATTTCACAACAACATCTTCTCCACCGATCGTTCGAGGTCTACCCGAGACAAAGATCTCCCCATAACGCACGCCGTCATGCCCATCCGCAGGAGGCAGACTATCGCTTACGGAGACGACACTGATTCCTGGGCCAAAGCGCAGTCGCGTTGCCAGCAACTGGAAGAAGTTCATCTTGCTTACAGGGGTGGAGTAGTTGCGCGCGCCCAGCGTGATGCTGGCTGTGACCGTGTTGTCTTCACGCATTCCAAGCTGCTGGCTCTGGAGACTCCAAAAACTGCGCAACAGCAACGCTGCTCCTGTCAGCAGCACGACGCTCATCGCAAGCTGTATAACAACGAGCCACTGACGAATCGCAGCATGTGACGTCGATGTAACGGAGCGGCCAGTGAGGACATCTTCGCGTGGTCGCTGCAGCGCCGGGATCAATCCGAAGACCAGGCCGGAGATCAACGAAAGAACAACGGTGAACGAGATGATTCGCAGATCGAGCTGAGCCTTGTGAATATAAGGAATACTCGCAGGCGAGAGGGCAATGAACACTCGCAACAGGCCCTGTGCCAGGAGAGTGCCGGCAATGGCACCGGCAGCGGAGAGAAGCAAGGCCTCGGTCAGCGCCTGACGTATTAATCGAGCTCTGCTTGCACCAAGCGCGGAGCGTACCGCAAGCTCACGTTGTCTTACAGCTCCTCGCGCCATCAATAGGCTCGCCACATTCGCACAGGCGATAAGCAGCACCGCAAACACCGTTCCCAGAAGTACCCAGGCCGTTGAATGCACGTTCTGCATCTGACGATCGCGAAGCGATCGAATTCTCAGGTGAAAATCAGCGCGGATCTCTGCTGGAATCCACTTTTGCGTCTGCTCGAAGAGCGGCCCCAGCTGGGCGTATGCCTGCTCCACTGTGACTCCCGGCTTCAGCCGTGCAAAGACGCGCTTTGGAGATCCAATCCCTTCGTTGGATTTACGGTCCGCCGCCTCATCCATGGTCATGGGAAAGATTACGTCGGCCTCTTGCAACCGCGGCATCTCGAAGTCGCGTGGCAGGACGCCGATCACGCGGACGGGCTTCCCATCGATCTCGATAGTTCGGTTCAACACACTGGGGTCGCGGTTGTAATGCCGCAACCATAAGCCATAGGAGATCAGTGCGACATTCGGTCCTCCCGGGCGCCCCTCTTCCGGAAGGAAATTACGGCCCAACACAGGAGAAACTCCAAAGGTCGGAAGATAATTGACCTCGATAGTGGGGCAGCTCAACTGTGCGGGATTGCCCTCCGTCAGATCGCACTCTCTTGTAACAGCTCCCTCCGATGTCATTGCCTCGAAGGGTTGCTGATTCCTCCGCCAATCGTAGTAAAAGCCGCCGAGCATAAATTCTTCCGTCTCCATCGAATGCACCAGTCCCACTGAAACCAACCGGTCCGCATGCGTGTAAGGCAGAGTACGAAACAAGATTCGATCCACAACGCTCAAGACTGCCGTAGTCGCTCCTATTCCAAGAGCCAGGATCACGATGGTAGTAATCGTGAAGCTCCGACTGCGAGAGAAGCCGCGCAAGGCATAGCGGACGTCCTGAAGAAAGATCTCGAGCCAGTGCATGGGACTGACTTCGCGGGAGTGCTGGCGTGTGCGGGAGAGGCTGCCGAAGGCGATCATGGCCTGGCGGCGTGCCTCGTCGGGTGACATGCCGCGGGCGATGTGCTGCGCGGTCTCCTGCTCGATGTGGAAGGCCAGCTCGTCGTCGAAGTCCGTGTCGCTGCGGCGAAAGATCATGCGCAGGCGGGTGGTCCACAGTCGCAACGTCTCTCGCAGCGTGTCCATCGGCTTCAGGCCTCCTTGAGGACGAGGGCGACGGCGACGGAGAGGCGCTCCCAGTTTTCGAGCTCAGCGGCGAGCTGCTTCTCACCCTTCTTTGTGAGCGAGTAGAACTTCGCCTTGCGATTATTTTCGGAGTCGCCCCATTCCGCCTTGATCCAGCCCTTATATTCGAGACGGTGCAACGCGGGGTAGAGCGAGCCCTGCCCTACCTGCAACACCTCGCGGGAGACCTGCTGGATGCGCTGCGCGATGCCCCAGCCGTGCGCCTCGCCGGAGGAGAGCGTGCGCAGAACGAGCAGATCGAGAGTTCCCTGTAATAGATCGGATGATGGCGGCATGCGTCGGCGACTCCCCTTGATGATCGACAAGAGTGCATGCTTTTCCTGTCGATTGTCAAGGGGAGAGTTTTATTCGATGACGACGAGGATATGTCCGGTACCGACGGCGTCTTCTGCTGCCACGGCGATACGGGAGATGCGGCCTGCCCTGGGGGCCTTCAGCTCGTTCTGCATCTTCATGGCCTCGATGACGATGACGCCCTGATGCTCTTCGACCTGCTCGCCTTCAGCGACGAGGATGCGCACGACGCGACCTGGCATGGGAGCCTTGACCGCGCGAGGGCCGGAGGCGGCGTCTGCCTGGCTGCTTCTTCCGCGCAGGGAGCGGGGATCGTCAATGGTGAAGGGATAGGTTCGCTGGCCAATGCGCAGGGTTTCGCCGTCGAGCGTGCAGAGATACTGGCAGCCGCTGACGAGGAGCGAGAGGACGCCGGGCGCGATGAGCTTCGCGTCCGCGAGAATATTGTTGCCGTCGACGAGGCACTCATGCTCGCCGCCTACAGAAAGTTCAGCGGGCAGCTCTACACGATGCTTCGCTCCGGCGATCTCAACCCAGACGGTCATGCGCGCAGCCCTTCTCGCCGTGCCGTGGAGGTCCAGCGGGTGGCAGGTGTCGCCGCAGGCACCGATGCAGTGACGCTTGCGCTGGAGAGGATGGCAGCGGCTAAGGCGACGATCTCCGGCGGCGGGGACACTGACTCTGATGCCTGCTGCTGAACGAGCAGGCGCTCGAGGTAGCCGGTGTCGATGGCGGCGGTGCGGAAGCCTTCGTCGAGCAGGATGCGGCGGAAGAGTGCGATGTTGGTGCGGATACCGCCGATGGTGTATTCGTCCAGGGCGCGCAGCATGCGGTCGATGGCGGCCGCGCGTGTGGGGGCGTAGGCGACCAGCTTGGCCAGCATGGGGTCGTAGTCGAGCGGCACGGTGAAGCCGGCGTAGACGCCGGAGTCGAGGCGGATGCCGGGGCCGGATGGCTCCAGGAGTCGCGTGATGAGGCCGGGCGAGGGGAAGAAGTTGTTGTCGGGATCTTCAGCGTAGATACGGCACTCGATGGCGTGGCCGCGCAGGGCGACGTCGCTCTGCGTAAGGCCGAGGGGCTGGCCCATCGCGACGCTCATCTGCAGATGGACGAGGTCGAGGCCGGTGACCATCTCGGTGACGGGATGCTCGACCTGGAGACGCGTATTCATCTCGAGGAAGTAGAAGTTGCGCTGCGCGTCGACGAGGAACTCGACGGTGCCCGCGTTGACGTATCCGGCGGAGAGCGCGAGGCGCACAGCGGCCTCGCCCATGCGACGGCGCAGATCCTCATCGACGATGGCTGAGGGCGCCTCCTCGATAACCTTCTGGTGGCGGCGCTGCACGGAGCACTCGCGCTCGCCCAGGTAGATGCAGTTGCCGTGCTGGTCGGCGATGATCTGGATCTCGATGTGACGCGGCTGTTCGATGAGCTTTTCGAGGTAGACCTCGCTGGAGCCGAAGCTGCGCTCGGCCTCGCTGGAGGCAGCAGCGAAGGCTGAAGGGAGGTCGGTGGCAGAGGTGACGGCGCGCATGCCCTTGCCTCCGCCGCCTGCCGCGGCCTTGAGCATGACGGGATAGCCGATCTCCTCTGCGACGTGAAGCGCCTCCTCAACGGAGGCGAGGCCGGTGACGGTTCCGGGGACGCGGGGCATCTGCGCCTTGTCGGCGGCCTGACGGGCCAGCGTCTTTGAACCGAGAGCGCGCATCGCGGAGCCGGGAGGCCCAATAAAGTTGAGCTCCGCAGCGAGGCAGGCGTCTGCGAAGGCGGCGTTCTCGGAGAGGAACCCATAGCCTGGGTGAATCGCATCGGCCTCAAGGATGCGTGCGGCAGCGATGATGCGATCGCCGCGAAGGTAGCTCTCTGCGGCAGGCGCGGGGCCGAGGCGGACGGCCTCGTCGGCAGCAAGGACGTGCGGCGCCATGCGATCGACGTCGGAGTAGACGGCCACAGTGGCGAGGCCCATCTCGCGGCAGGCACGGATGATACGCAGAGCGATCTCGCCGCGATTGGCGATCAGAACTTTTTTCATAACCGACGCAATCTTACCGGCCCGGTCGCCGCGCAGCAATACGGCCGCTGCTGGTATGCAGGGTCGACGGTGAAACAATGATGGGATGAAACGACTGCTGAACAAGGTCGCCTTGATTACCGGAGCGGCTGCCGGGATCGGCGAAGGCATTGCACGGGCGTTTGTGGCCGAGGGCGCCAGGGTATGGCTGACGGACGTGGATGACGAGCGCGGTGTGCGGCTGGCTGCGTCGCTGGGCGACAGCGCGAGCTACCTGCACCTCGATGTGCGTCAGGAGGCGGAGTGGGCTGCGGTGACGGAGCAGATCCTCGCACAGCATGGGCGGCTCGACATTGTGGTGAACAACGCAGGCATCACCGGCTTCGAAGGCAACGCGGCCTCGCACGACCCGGAGCATACGGCACTGGCGGATTGGCACGCCGTCATGGCGGTGAATCTGGATGGAACCTTCCTGGGCTGCAAGTATGCCCTGCGGGCGATGCGGACGCAGACCGCGGGGTCGATCATCAACCTGTCCTCGCGCTCAGGACTGGTAGGTATTCCCGGAGCGGCTGCGTACGCTGCGAGCAAGGCAGCCATCCGCAATCACACGAAGACCGTTGCCCTGTATGCGGCACAACAGGGCTGGACGGTGCGCTGCAACTCGATTCATCCGGCGGCGATCCTGACGCCGATGTGGGAGGCGATGCTGGGCAGCGGCGAAGACCGCGAGGCGAGGATGAAGGAGATGGTGAAGGACACCCCGCTGCATCGCTTCGGTACGGTGGAGGAGGTGGCCGCGGTCGCTGTCCTTCTGGCCTCGGACGAGGCGAGCTTTATGACCGGCAGCGAGTTCAATATCGACGGTGGACTGCTGGCCGGATCGGCGGCTTCGCCGGGTCGGGCGGAAGACTGAGACCTGCGCTACATCGTAGCGACAAAAAGAAGGGCCTCCCTTGCGGGAGGCCCTTTGTACTGCGCGATACGGAGGAGATCCGCGGCTACTGCATGGTTACGCCGCCAGAGTTCTTCTCTTCCTTCTTCTTCTCGTTTTCCTTGCGGGCGCCCATCGACTTCTGGACCCAATCGTCAGCCTTGGCGAGATCGTCCTTACGGGCGTTATCGTCAGTGCACTCGAGATCGGCCTTGCGGCGCCAGGTGAGGTTCAGGTACGACATCGCATCGTCATAGTTGGGGTTGATCTCGACGGCCTTGTTGAGGAACTCGAGGCCTTCGCTGATCAGCGGACCATTCTGCTCCTGCAGCTTCTGGCAGGCAGCCTTACTCTTCTTCACGTTGCCGTTGCCGTCATCGGTGACGCCCTCGGCGGCGAGGATGGTGCGGGCATTCTGATAGGCCTGCATCCAGTCGACGACACCGACAGTGTAGTAGGCCTCAGAGTCCTTGGGATCGAGCGAGATGACCTTCTTCTGATAGTCCTTCGCCTCGGAGAGCTTCTTGGTGTTGAAGTAGATCGACGCGATCTGCTTCAACGCCGCGAGATCGTTCGGATCCTTGGCAAGAATCCCCTGGAAGCCATCGAGCGCCTTCTGCGCGATCTTCATGTTCTCTGGCGTGTCGAGATTCGGAACCACCTGGTAGGAGTACGACGTCGCAAGGTACAGCTTGGCCGTCTCATAGTCCGGGTCCAGCTTAATGGCGGTCTCGAAGTGATCGACCGCTTCCTCGTAGCGTGCGTTCTTGAATGCCTGCACGCCCTTGGTGAGCTGGTCACGCGCCTTCAGGCGGCTGCATCCGGTGACAGAACCAAGCATAAGCGCCAGCAGAGCTGCCGTAACCGGAATCCGTGCGGTCAATTTCATGGGACGTGATATCTCCTTCAAATGGGCGCGTATCTACAGACGGGAATAATAAAACAATAAAGCCAGAATGTGGGCTTTCGGGTTGATTGTAACGGTATACAACCCCTGTTCGCCAGAGCAGAACAGCAAATGCTCTTCAGAAATTATGAACCGCACAGAAAATTCATTGGATCGTCTTTGTATACGTCATGCCAAACCCATGCGTATCAAGAGGACCTTCCCCTGTGCAGCAAAGTAATCGGGCGGCCGTTGATAGCCGACCGCCCGAGATGACATGTTGCAACGAACACCGACTACTGGCCGGCTTCGACGCGGGGTGTGATCAGGCCGATATTGTCGACGCCGGCCTGGTGGCCATAGTCGATGACTTCAGCAACCTTGCTGAAGTCAAGATCCTTGTCGCCCTTGACGAACATGACCTTCTCCGAACGTGCAGCGAAGATCTCAGCCAGCTTCGGCTCGAGGTCCTGCTTGTTGAAGGCGTTGTCGTTGATCTTGTACGAGGGCGCGCCAGCGCCGTTCGACAGGACCTGAACCACGATCGTCCGATCGTTCGGCGTATCCTGCGTCTTGTTCTTCGGAGGCTGGGGGACCAGCGTATCCAAGCCCTTCGGGGTGACCGGCACGATGACCATGAAGATGATCAGCAATACCAGCAAAACGTCGATCAGCGGCGTCACGTTGATCTCAGAGACCGCTCCGCCTGTTCCTCCACCGCCCATTCCCATAGCTAATTCTCCTCAATCCCTGTACGACTCCGCCTTGTCGGCGAGTCTTTACTTCTTCACTGGTGGTTCTTCGGTCTCGCGCTTCTCGGTCAGAAGGCCGAGCTGGCTGACGCCGGCGGCGCGAACGCCGTCGACCGCATCCATCACCTTGCCGTAGTTGGCCCGGGCATCGGCGCGCAGGAAGACCTCTTTGTTGGTCTTGTTCTCAAGCTTCGATGCGATCTTCGGACCCAGGTCATCGAGCGTCACCTGGTCGCCACCCAGAAAGGTCCTGCCATCGCGGGTCACGGCAACCGTTACCGCATCTTCCTTGTTAGCGTCTTCCATGACGACTGCCGAATCCGTCTTCGGAAGATCGACGTTCACCTTGTTGTTCAGCATCGGGGTAATAACCATAAAGATAATCAGCAGCACCAGCATGACGTCCACCATCGGCGTCACGTTGATGTTGGAGTTTACCTTTTTACCCTCGTTCCTATTTGCCATTGCCATGTGTCTTTACTCCATCCAGCGTATCGGTCTTGAGGCGATCCGCCCTCTCAGGTCCGATTCCTTCGGTCCCGGATGCCAGCTGACTGGCACCCGGGACGTTCAGGCTGTCATTCCCGCGAATGCGTTTCTGATAAGACACCCGGAGGTTGCCGGGGTGGATCTTACCGGTGGCTCTGCTTGATGAAGTAGTCCAGCAGCTCGGAGGAGCTGTTGTCCATCTCGACGTCGAACGACTCAACCTTGTTGGTGAAGTAGTTGAAGGTCATAACGGCCGGGATGGCGACGAGCAGACCGAAGGCGGTCGTTACGAGAGCCTCAGAGATACCGCCGGCGACTGCGCCGATACCGGAGGTCTTCTGGGTAGCGATCTGCTGGAAGGCGTTGAGAATACCGACCACGGTACCGAAGAGGCCGATGAACGGAGCCGTCGAACCGATGGTGGCGAGACCGCCCAGGCCGCGCTTCAGCTTGGCGTGAACGATGGCCTCGGAACGCTCAAGGGCGCGCTTGGAGCTTTCGATCTGAGCTTCGGTGATGGCGCCACCGGAACCGAAGCTGCGGAACTCCTGCAGACCAGCGGTAACAACCTCAGCAAGGTGCGACTTCTTGGAGCGGTCGGCAACCTTGATCGCCTCGTCCAGACGGCCGTCCTTCAGAGCGCCGGCAACCTTGGGAGCGAACTCACGCGACTGCTTGCGGGCAGCCGAGAAGTAGAGCGCGCGATCGATGATCACGGCCAGCGACCAGATCGACATAATGAACAGGATGATGACGACGGCGCGGGCCAGATTGCCCATGTTGCCCCAGAGCTGGAGAGGGCTGAAGCCGACCTGGCCGCCCTCCTGGAAGAAGAGAGCCAGCGTTGCGGGAACATGAGCGGTTGATGCGAGGTGAGCGAGAATCACAGAATTTCCTCCTGATTAGGAACTCTAAACTTACGAATGTCTTAGCCGATACTCCCCGAAAGCGTCACGCTCGCGGGTCATGGATTCATGCGCAGGGTTCGGTCTGGGGTCGCACCATCTTCCCCTAGGAAAGATGGTGGAACCTCGGATCGAGTTAGCTGCCGAAGTTGAAGTTGACCGTGATCGTCGTCTCCACCTCAGTGGGGTCGCCGTTCAGGACGTAGGGCTTGTATCTCCAGTTGCGCACCGCGTCAAGGGCGCTGGCGCGAAGCATTTCAGGACCGCTGATCACCGACAGCTGCTCGATGGTGCCCTGCTTGTTGATGACGGCGTGCAGGACGACGGCACCCGAGACGTGCGCTGCACGGGCGATCGGCGGATAGACCGGGTGTGGCTGCGAGATCGCGTTACCAGCGACGACACCGCTCGATACGCGAACCGGCCCCTTGGGCTTTTCAACGGCCTTGACGACCGGAGCGGGAGCATTGCCCATGCCGCCCATGACACCACCGGGGACGCCAGAACCGGAGCCCATGCCCGACATACCGGCTACGCCGGCTACCTGCGGCGGAGGTGCGGCATCTTCCTTCAACATCTTGATGTCCTTGGGGATCTTGGTCGGGGCATGGAGGCCCTGATCGATCTCAGACACCATCTTGATCGGCTTAACAATCTGCGCCGGGGGTGGAGGTGGCGGTGGGGGTGGCGGCGGAGGCGGGGCCGAAAGCATGGCAGTCATCGCCGTCTTTGGCAGCGCCTCGGGATAAAGCAGCGGGATCAGGATCATCGTCCCCAGGATGGCACCGTTAAAAACAAAGGTGCCGATCATCCAGTACTTGGACTTGGTCTTGAGCTTGCCGCCGGACTCCATCAACGAATCTTCAAACATATCCAGCCTCGGTAAAGAAGAGCTATTTTGAGTTAGACACCGCGACTTTTTACTTTGTTCCCGGTTTGGAGTCTGTTCCCTAAAAAGATTTCCACCGAATGTGGAAAAGGCGCCCCCGACTGTGGGAGCGCCTCTCTAACCTTTTGCAGCTTAAGGACTACGCGCGAGCCTTGCGGCTGGCAGGCAGCTGCGCCGACTTGCCGTTCTTCGAGCGCCACTCCTGATAAGCCACCAGCATGGGGGCGGCGACGGCGATCGACGAGTAGGTGCCGATGAGGATGCCGACGACCAGGGCGAAGGAGAAGCCGTGGAGCACCTCGCCGCCGAACAGGTACAGGCAAAGGACGGTGAGGAAGGTCAGGCCGGAGCTGAGCACGGTTCGGCTCAGAGTCTGGTTGATGGACCTGTTGACCACCTGGGCCAACGTCTCGCGGCGGCTGGTGACCAGATTCTCGCGGATACGGTCGAAGACGACGATGGTGTCGTTCATCGAATAGCCGATGAGTGTCAGCAGCGCGGCGATCACGGTGAGGGTGATCTCCTTGTTGGCCAGGCTGAAGGCTCCAATGGTGATCAGCGTGTCGTGGAAGACGGCGACCACGGCAGCCAGACCATAGATCAACTCGAAGCGGAACCAGAGGAAGATCAGCATACCGAGCAGCGAGTAGAGGGTCGCGAGCACGGCCTGGTTACGCAGCTGCTTTCCGGCGGTCGGCCCAACAGTGTAGGAGTCTTCGATCTTGAAGGAAGAGTCCTTGTAGTTGTTGGTGAGCGCATTGATCACCGCCTGGCGGGGCGCGTCGTTGCCGGCGTCGGTATGGGTCTCAGGCAGGGTGACGACGACCTGATTGCCGGCGCCCGTGAGGCGCTGAATGGTGAAGTCCTTGACCCCGGAGGAGTCCATGGCCGAGCGGAGATGGTCTTCATTGGGCGTCGAGGGGAAGGAGACCTTCACCTGGGTGCCGCCCTTGAAGTCCACGCCGAGCGGAATGTGATTGATGAACAGCAGGCTGATGAGGCCCGCGATTGAAAAGATCAGCGAAAAGCCGAGGAAGTACCACTTCTTCCCCAGCCAGTCGATGTTGGTATTCCGAAATAGTTCCACGATCCCAATCCTCAGGCGGCGGCCCTTCTGGCCACCGCGCTCTCTAAAATTCCACTAAATCGACAGAGCGGCTCCGCGCTCCTTGCCCTTCAGGTGCGAGTCGAAGATGACGCGCGAGACGTAGACGGCCGTAAACAGGTTGGCCAGAAGACCGAAGGCCAGCGTGACGGCGAAGCCGCGGACCGGTCCGGTTCCGAAGACGAACAGGATCAGTGCCGAGACGATGGTGGTCACGTGGGTGTCCATGATGGTGATCCAGGCGTGCGCGAAGCCCTCCTGCACGGCCATGGCGGCGCTCTTGCCGTTGCGCAGTTCTTCGCGGATACGCTCGAAGATCAGCACGTTGGAGTCGACGCCCATACCGATGGTCAGAATGACGCCCGCAATTCCGGGCAAGGTCAGCACCGATCCGGTAAAGCCCATGAAGCCAAGCAGGATGACCAGGTTGAGGATCAGCGCGAGGATAGCGTTGATGCCCGATCCCTTGTAATAGATGAGCAGAAAGACCATGACGGCGATCATGCCGGCAAGGGCGGCGACAATGCCCTGGTGAATGGAGGCGGCACCGAGCGAGGGTCCGACGGTGTGGGTCTCGATGAAGGAGATCGACGCGGGCAGAGCGCCGGTGCGAAGCATCAGCGAGAGGTCGGCTGCCTGCTCCTTGGTGAAGGCTCCGGTGATCTCGCCGCGATCGCGGATGGCGGACTGGATGCCTGCGACCTCGCGGACCTTGTTATCCAGCACGATGGCCATGGAGCCGGGGGTGGCGCCGGTGGCCGAGTGCTCGGAGGTGTACTTGTAGAAACGGTCGCCGGCCTCGGTGGTCAGCGTGAAGGTAATGTTGGGGCGGCCGTTCTGGTCGGTCGAGGGCTGAGCATCGCGGAAGTCGACGCCCTCAACCTCGCTGGCGCGCTTGAGGAGCCAGAACTGCTCGGGGGCATTGGCCTGCGATGCGCCCTTCAGCAGGATGGAGTCGGCCGGAATTATGCCGCCGTTGGCCTGCATGGCGGCCTGCTCGTTCTCGAAGGGGCCGCCGGTGACGGCGTGGATCTCGAGCTTGGCGGTGGACTGGATGATCTCCTCGACGCGGGCCGGGTTATCGAGGCCGGGCAGCTCAACGAGGATCTGATTTTCGCCGAGGCCGTACTTCTGGATAACGGGCTCGCTGACGCCGAGCTTGTCGACGCGCTCGCGGATGGTCTCGATGGAGGTCTCGACCGTACGGTCGGACATGTCACGCGCAGCTTGCTGCTTCATGGTCAGCGTGGTGCTGCCGTCGGCATTGGTGGTGGCGTCGTAGCTGCTGTAATTGACGTTGCCGAAGACGGTGCGCGCATCGCCGACCTTATCGATCGGAATGCCGGTGACGACGATCGTGGTCGGCCTGGAGGCGTCGGAGCGGGCTGCGCCAGCGCCAGCGATACCGGCAGACTGCAGATCGCTGGCCAGGCGTACGGCGTCGCGATCGACCGCAGAGGCGACTGCTTCCTCAACGTGAACCTGCAGCACCAGGTGAACACCGCCCTTAAGATCAAGGCCGAGATGGATGCGGTTGGTGATGGCCTGCTTGAAACCACCCTTGGGGATGCCTACGATGCCGTAGACAAAGACCAGCAGCACACCGATGATGAACGCCGTTTTAGCGGCCAGATTCTTTCCCATGATCTCTTTTCACAAGGTCCGGCAAGCCTTGTTGCTGCCGCCGCGATCCCTGATCGTCCTCAAATTCCTTGAATATCGTTCTGGATATCTTTTCTGTGGAGCTTTACTGCTCCTATGCCGGCGCCTGGTCTTCGGTGGTGACGGCTGCGATGGCGCTCTTGACGAACTCGAGCTTCACGCCGTCGGGCTGCACGCGAAGGATAACGGAGTCGTCCTTGACGGTGAGCACGGTGCCGCGAATGCCGCCGTTGGTGGTGACGCGGTCGCCCGACTTGATCTGCCCCAGCATCTCCTGCCACTTTTTCTGCTTCCGCTGGTTGGGGAGGATCATCAGAACGTACAGCACGATAAAGAACAATACCGGCAGAGCCAGCCCGCCCAGACTACCCAGGCCGCCGGACGCACTCTGCAACCAAATCGCAAACATCAATGCTTCATCCCCTTGGTGACAGGCCATAAGTGCCCCGGCAAAGCGCGAAGAGGCGCGACTCCGCTTGAGGGCCCAAAGATGTGCCTAGCCTCTAAGCATCGCTGTTGGCGCAGGACAATGTCAAGAAAATGCCGGTTTGTCGTACCTCCCCTCCGCGGAATTCCGGCTTTCGGCCCGGCGATGTGGTTTCAGATCGTCACGGGAAGAGCCTCCGTGCGGAAGCGATCTTCCTCCGGCAGCCGGAACTGCTGTGTTTAGAATGCGTTTATGCAAACCAGAACCGTCGTGCCCTCGCTGCGCTTTGGGCTGATCCTTGTGGCACAGCTGTGGCTGGCGCACGCCATGGGATACCTTGTCCACGAGTATGCGCATACGGTGGTGGCGTGGGTACTGGGACATAAGGCGAACCCCCTGGCCCTGGACTACGGGCATCTGGACGCGGTCAACCTGCTGATTCAGGCCGAGATTGACGAGAACGTCGACTATGCTCCGATCTTTGCCGCAGGCAAGGGAGCGCACGCCGCGCTGATTGCCGTGGCCGGAGTGCTGTTCGGCAACGGCCTCTGCTACCTTCTGTCGCGGCGGCTGTATGGCCGGTTTCTGGCGCAGGGAAGACGCTGGCTGACGTTGTTTTTCTTTCTTTTGTGCCTGATGAACGTCGGCAACTTTATCGCCTATGTTCCCTGCCGAACCTTTACGACGCATGCGGACATGGCGACGGTGGCAAAAGGACTGAACATCTCACCGTGGTGGATCGCGATGGTGATGGGCTTGCCGTTCTGCGTGGCGGTGTGGCACTTTCTGGCGAAGATTACACCGGAGGCGGTTCGCTTCATCGCGCCGGAGAGCCAGCGCACGCAGATCGGGCTGGCGCTGCTGGCAGTCTTCATGATCTTCCGCTTCTACGGCAGCTCGGGGATTCGCAACTACGGCGAGGCGTCGCACTGGATCTCGTTCGCCTTCATGAATGTGCTGGCGCCGCTGTCGCTGCTGCTGTGCTGGCCACGGCAACAGGGGATCGATGCCGCGCCGCGGTAGCCTTCTGCGGAGTGTCGCTCTCTATACTTCTGAGGTGAACGTACCTGAGGTGAACGCGCCCCGATCGCTGCCGCTCTTAGATTCCACCTTCCGCCCTGCAAAACGGAGTGGAGTCAGCCTGCTCTTCGCACTGCTTGCTGCCCTGCTTCTCAGCACACCGGCAAAAGCTCAGACGGCGGCGCAGGGGCCGCTGGTCGCGGTTGATGTGCTGCTGGAGGTCGACGCCAACATCGCAGCCAGGGCAAAGGAGACGAATACGCGCCTGCGTACCGCGTATCCGCAGGGCTATGGTCTGGATGCCGCGCACACGCCGCACATCACTCTGGTGCAGCGGTTCGTTCCCGCGTCGCGGATGGACGAGGCCAGGGGCGCCGTTGCGCGGGTCTTCGCTGAGCAGAACCTCGCCGCAATGAAGCTGGATGTTACGGGATACATCGTCGGCGGCTGGAGCGGCACGGCCATCGTGCTCTACAAGGTGGAGCTGACTCCGGAGCTGCGGCGGCTGGAGAGCGCCATCGACCGCGCCATACAGCCTTATGCCGCGAGTGGCGGCACAGCGGAGGCTTTCGTCCGCCCACCAGGCGGCAGCATCAGTGCGCAGACCGTGCAGTGGGTGGAGGAGTTTATCCCGGCGCACTCGGGCGAGCACTATGAGCCGCACATTACGCTGGGGCTGACGACGCCGGAGTTCGCCGCGAAGCTGAAGGCCGAGCCGTTCCAGCCGATCGCCTTTCGCCCAGCGAGCCTGAGCATGTATCAGCTGGGCGATGTGGGTACAGCGCAGAAGAAGCTTGCGGGATGGGCGATACGGTAGCGCGAGCGACGAAGGATTCTTGCGCCCTTTTCCGCGAACTATAATCCGCGCATGTCCAGTCCCACGGAAGAACCGTCAGCCGCAGAGCGCGATCCGCGCATCTACTTCGCCGCAGAGCGCACGCAGCTGGCGTGGACGCGCACCGGTGTGGCGCTGATGGGCTTCGGCTTTGCGATTGCACGCTTCGGGCTGTACCTGCGGCAGCTGCAGGCGGTCTCCGGTGCACCGGCGGTGGCGCGGCTGGGGTCTGCGTTTACGGGCGCGACGCTGATGGCGATCGGGGTGCTGAGCATCGTGCTCTCGACGGCGCACTATGCGATCAGGGTGCGGCAGCTGCGCGAGGGAAGCTGGGTGCCGGGAAGGCTGTCAAAGCCTGCGGTGGCACTGGCGGTAGTGCTGGTGGCACTTGGCGTGTACATGGTGACGCAGCTGGCGAAGATCTCGTAGAAGAACTACCAGAGAAAGCTACTCGGGCTGACAGAGCAGGCGCTGCGAAAGTCCGTCGATGACGTCGTGCGGAGCGCCCTCGCACAGGCCGGTATGCACCGGCGAGACCTGGATGATGGTGGAGCGCGGCGAGACGAGCCAGTGGAAACGCTCGCGCTGCGAGAGGCGCGCGATGGGTCCGGCAGCGGGATCGCCAGCGGCGACGCGAGGGATGGCTTCGAGATGTCGGCGCACCAGGGCGAGATCGATTGCGGGCCAGAGCGCCTTCAGGCGTGGCTCGTCGACGATGACGCGGGCTTCGAGGAACTTGTGTTCGAGGCAGAAGACGATGACGCCTGCATTGATGAACTCGCCGCGCTCGACGCGGGGCACGACGCGGACGACGGCGTAATCAAACGAGCTGGTGACGGGCATCGGCGGCCTCCTTGACGAAGATGGCGGAGGCGGCGAGACGGCGGGTGAAGAAGTCGAGGTAAACGGCGCGCTTTTCGGCGGCGCTGATGCCGTCGTTATCGCGCGTGAGCCACTGGCCGGGGACGGCTTCGAGGATTTCGGCCAGCTTGTCCGCCGTGATGAGCCTGCGCGCCGTCGCATCGGCCTCTTCGAGCTGCGTGGCCCATGGCAGAAGGACGTGATTCTTCGATTCGCGGAAGGGCGATTCGGCGCGCTGCGGCATCGACTCCCAGTCGTGATGCACGTAGATGGCGGCGCCGTGGTCGATGAAGTAGAGCTCCCTGTGCCAGACGAGCAGGTTGGCGTTGCGCGGGGTTCGGTCGACGTTCATGACAAAAGCGTCGAACCAGACGGCGAGCGAAGCGGTCTTCGCGTCGGCCTTGTCGCCGGCGGCGTGGTCGAACATGGTGGAGCCGGGGAGGTAGTCGAGCGCGAGGTTGAGGCCGATGCTGGCCTTGAGCAGCTCGCGGATCTCCTGATCGGGCTCGTTGCGGCCGAGGGCAGCGTCGACCTCGACGAAGACCAGCTCGGGGACGTTGAGGCCGAGGGCACGGCCGATCTCACCGGCGACGAGTTCAGCGACGAGCGCCAGGGGGCCTTGTCCGGCGCCGCGAAACTTGACGACGTACATGCCGAAGTCGTCGGCTGCGACGATGGCGGGCAGGCTGCCGCCCTCGCGGAGAGCGGTGACGTACTGCGTGGCTCGGATGGTGCGGAGTTGCATCGGGTCTTAGTGTAGTGGAGAGGTGGGACCCCCTCCCCCCCATTTTCCTGCAAAATCTTCCAACGACAGGAGTTAAGTCTGGACTTCGAGCGCACGTTGGTGGCCAGACGTTTTCTCTGCTGCTTTCCTTAATCTGCTGCTTTCCTTAGTTCGCTGCTTTTCTTATTCTTCTGCTGCTTTCTTAATTGTAGTGAAGTGAGTGGGGTGTTTGGCCACTTGTGGCTTGTGGTGGAAGTGGCCTGGTTTGTGGTGGTTAGGCTGGGATGGCGGGTTTTGATAGCTTGACAGGATTAAAGCGGTTCGAGCTTCGCTCGAATGCCCACTCATGTCGCGATGAAACTGCGCCATGAATGGGGCACCCGCATTGGTGGCTGGTTTGTTTGATGTGGGGCGCCAGCACCCGTCCAAACGCAGGTCCCTCCACTGCGGCGCTTTGCGCCTTCGGTCGGGATGACACTTTGTTGGGAAGGTGTGGAGGCTGGCTGCGTGTAGTGAGGGTGGCTGCGCGTGGTGTTGTGCAGCCGCAGGCAAAATGCGGGGGTTCCTCGCTGCGCTCGGAATGACACCCTTTTTCGAGACACGTTTTACAGAGGGCGAGTGATGGTCTTCAGGTGCTTGTAAGCGGTTCACGGGCGTGGAGGCCCGTGAACCCTGGCTGATTTTGCGGAGTACAAAAACTACTTCGTCGACTACTACAAACTGCTTTGTCGATTACTTCGCTGCCTTCATCCCTTTTGTCTCGAACTGTTCGTTCATCCAGGTCTTGAGGGCGTCGAGGCTTTCGGGACGGCCTAAGAAGTCGTGGACGAGCTGGGCGGCGGGTTTGGTGGCTCCGGGTTCGAGGACGGTTTTGCGGTAGCGCATGGCGGCGGGGCCTCCGAGGAGGTTGGTCTTGTCGAACTGCGCGAAGAAGTCGACCGCGATCACCTTGTCGAGCATGTAGGTGTAGTAGTTGGACGAGTAGCCGGTGAGGTGGGTGAAGCTCGTGTAGAAGTGGTCGCCGTCGAGGAAGGTGAGGGGCGAGAAGTGTTCGTAGTCTTCGCGCCAGAGCTTGTCGAAGTCGATGGAAGCGGGCGGCTGGTTATGCACCTGGAAGGAGTAGGTGGAGTAGAGGAGCTGGGCCTGCACCCAGCGTCCGCGGCCGAAGGCGTCGGCGGCGTTCATCTTGTCGACGAGGGTGCGGGGGATGACGGCTCCGGTCTTGTAGTCCTTGCCGAAGGCGGCGAGGATGTCGTAGTCGCGGAACATCTCTTCGAGCATCTGCGAGGGGGCTTCGACGAAGTCGCCTTCGACGTTGAAGCCGCCGGCGTTGGACCACTGTCCCTGGCCGCCGAGGATGTGGTGCATGAGGTGGCCGAACTCGTGGAAGAAGGTGACGACTTCGCCGTACTCCATGAGGCCGGGATCGCCTGCGGTGCCGCCGGAGAAGTTGCATATGAGCGCGCCCTCGGGCAGCTGCTTGCCCTTGATGCCGGGGACGACGGGCGCGGCGGAGAACCACTTGTCCTTGCCCTCGCGCGGATGCATGTCGAGGTAGATGCGACCGAGCTTGTGGTGATCGCTGCCTGCGGCGTCGTAGACGTCATAGACGGAGACGGAGGCATCCCACGGCTTTGCGTCGGTGACGGTCTTGAACTCGACGTGGAAGAGCTTCGAAGCGGTGGCGAGGATGCCCTCCTGCACCTGCGTGTAGGGGAAGTAGGGACGGGCGGACTGGGCGTCGAAGTCGTACCTGGCGCGGCGGTACTGTTCGGCCCAGAAGCGGCCGTCGGCGGCGGAGATGGACTTGAGCCCGGGCTCCTGCGACTGCGCGAAGGCGAAGAGGTCGGCGTACTCCTTGTCGGCGATGGGGCGTGAGGCCTGCGAGACCTCGTCGAGGAAGGAGCGCAGTTTGGTGGCCGAGCCCATCATCTGGTCGGCGGTGGCGAGGTCGGCCCAGGTCTTGTAACCGAGGATGGTCGCCAGCTCCTGCCGCGCCTCGAGGATATTGCGCAGCACCTCGGTGTTCTTGGGATACGCGCGGGTGTTGTAGGCGATGAACATGCGCTTGCGGAGGTCGGCGCTCTTGGCGAAGTTGGACACCGGCGTCATGTCGGGCGAGTCGGTGGTGAGGGTGTAGGTGCCGTCGGCGTTGGGCTTGTGGCGGGCGATGTAGTCGTCGGGCAGGCCGTCGAGCTCAGCTTTGGTGGCGGTGATCTCCTTCTTACCGTCGGCGACGTTGCGGCCAAAGACGAGCGACTGCTGGGTGATGCGGTCCTGCAGCTCGCGGAGCTTCTTGCGGGTGGCATCGTCCTTGTCGACACCGGCGAGACGGTACTCCAGCAGGGTGCGTTCGACGTAGTGCTTCGTCGCTGCGTCCACGCCGGTGAGCGGCACGGCGGCCAGCGCCTTGTAGACCTTCTGGTTCAGATTCAGATCGGTGGAGATGGAGGAGATCTTCGCGACCAGCGCCTGGCCCTTGTCGCGCAGCGGAGCGGCGTCGCCGACGGAGTACATCAGGTAGCTCTCGTTGCCTGCGATGGAGAGCTGATTGAGCGCCTCGTCGTAGGGGCGGACGGTGTTCTCGACGGTGTGCGCGCCGGAGACGGCGGTGACCTTGTCGATCTCGGCCTGCGCGGCGGCGAGGCGGGCGTTGACCCAGCTCTCGAGCGAGGCGGGATCGGCGCCCGCGGTCCATGCGTGCAGCGGGTCCTGCGCCGAGAGCGTTTGTGCGGAGAGCGGAGCGGTCGCGGTAACAGCCATCATGCAACCCATGATGACAGCTTTCGCCAGTACGTTGCGATCCTTGGCCAAGGGGAGGTCCTCCTATGTAAGCTCAATATCTTTGCGGGGCGCTGTAAACAATTGTAGAAATGCAGCGTCGCCGGGGCGAGATCCGCCTGTCACATCGTATAGGCTTTTCTTGAAGAAACGAGGTTCAACGAGCATGAGCATTCCCCCGCAGGACGACCTGGCCCGCGTTATTCACCAAGAGGCCGAGCTGCGCCTGACGCACTTTGACAACAACGACGCCTGGAGGCTGGGCACGCTGGTGCGCGAGCTGGCGGTGGAGCGCGGCCACACGATGGTGATCGATATTCGCCGCTTCGGCCATCCGTCGCAGCAGCTCTTCTTCTGCGCGCTGCCGGGCACGACGCCGGACAATGCACGCTGGGTGCAGCGCAAGTCGAATGTGGTGGCGCGCTTTCATCGCAGCAGCTACCAGCTGGGGCTGTTCCTGGCGAAGAGCAACATCGGCTTCGCGGAGAAGTACTCTCTGCCGGACGAAGACTATGCGTGCCATGGCGGGAGCTTTCCGATTCATGTCGCGGGAACGGGGATTGTAGGCGCACTGACGGTGTCGGGCCTGCCGCAGCGGCAGGATCACAACCTGTGCGTGGAGGCGCTGTGCCTGACGCTGGGCCGCGATCCGGAAGAGTTGAAGCTGCCGTAAGCGAGGATTCTGCTTCGCGTGGCTGGGTAGAGGTGGCGGTGGAGAAGCGGGTCTCTCCACTGCGGCTTCGCCTTCGGTCGAGATGACAAAATTTTGGAGCGCTTGTACCGAGCTTTGGCCGGGATGACGATGGATTGCGGGAGTGCTTCCATGGCGTCGAGGTGAGACGCGGAGTAGCGACGCTGGTGGGCGCTACCCACGTCGCCGAAGTGAACCGTTCGGGCCCTGTCTCACTCCATGAACGTCGCGGCTTCGTTGTGATACCGTCCCTGAATGTACCGCTTTGCGATTGCACTTCTTGCAGCAACCCTCTCTCCCTTCAGCTATGCCCAGATGCCGGTCTCCAGCGAGACGCGCGCCACCGTCAGCCGCATCGTCGGCGATGTGATGGTGAACGGGCAGGCCTATGAGTACGACCGTCAGCTTGCCGATACCGTCGGACCGCGGCTGACCGGCTCCTCCAACTATGTTCATGCCGTGGCGTGGGCGCAGGACCAGTTCAAACAGCTGGGTCTGAGCAACGTTCACACCGAGGCGTGGAAGATGAAGGCGACGTGGGAGCCCGAGACCGCCGCGACCGGGCGCATCATTACGCCGCGCGAGCAGACGCTGCACATCTACTCGATGGGATGGAGCCCTTCGACGCCGGGATCTGGCGTGAAGGGTGATGTGGTTTACCTGCAGCACCTGACGCCGGAGGGCCTGGACGCGCAGAAGGACAAGATCGGCGGCAACGTCGTGCTGCTCGACAACAAGAGCATGGCCGATCTGGAGCTGACACAGCTGCTGCGCTCGCTGGACAAGCTGGGCAGGCTGGGGCCGCGCGCGGTGATGATCGTGGGCGGAGCAAACGGCACGGAGAGCGCCTCGGCGCTGAGCTTCGACGGAAGCATCGCGCCGGTGCCGATTGCGCAGGTGGGCTATGAAGATGTTCAGCTGATGAAGCGCATGCTGGAGCACGGCCCGGTGTCGGTGGAGTTCTCGTTCAAGAACCGCATCCGCAAGGACGTTGAGGTGAACAACGTGGTCGCCGAGATTCCGGGCAGCGAGCTGCCGAACGAGGTGGTGATCGTGGGCGCGCATCTCGACTCGTGGCATCCGGCGACGGGAGCGCAGGACAACGGCACCGGCGTGGCCACGGCTCTCGATGTGGCACGCGCCATCAAGGCCAGCGGCAAGGCTCCGCGCCGCACGGTGCGTTTCGTTCTCTTCGGAGGAGAAGAGCAGGGCCTGATCGGCTCGGTAGCTTACGCCAAGGCGCATGCCGCGGAGATGCCGTCGATCGATTGCGTTCTGATCTCCGATACCGGCGCGCAGCCCGCGAAGGGCTGGTACGTGATGGGCCGCGAGGATGAGACGCCCGCGCTGAGCAATGTCGAGCCGCTGCTGGCGGGACTTGGATCGAACCAGACGACGACCTCGGTGGAGTTTTTGTACGAGACCGATCACATCGGCTTCGACGTGCAGGGTGTGCCGACGCTGGTGCTGTGGAACGACACGGACAAGTACTTCAAGCTGCATCACAAGGCTTCGGACTCGTTCGATTCGGTCAACCAGGCCGACCTGAACCAGGGCGTGGCGACGACGGCTGCGACGGCGTATGCGATCGCAGACTCCGCACAACGCATTGCACCGCACGACACGCCCGCGCAGGTGGAAGAGTTTCTGAAGAAGGCCAACCAGTGGGACGACTACCAGTACTTCAAGTCGACCGGTGTGCTGCCTTAGTCGGGCTGTGGGAGATCTGCTTGGCTGTGGGAGATCTGCTTCGCGCGGCCGGGTGAGATTTGCTGGTTGAGAAGCAGGTCTCTCCACTGCGGCTTCGCCTTCGGTCGAGATGACACTCTTTTGAGGGTTGAGAAGAGGTGGATGGGGTGAGAGTTGTGCTTCGCGTGGCCGGGTGAGGTTGGCGGTAGAGAAGCGGGTCTCTCCACTGCGCGACTTCGTCGCTTCGGTCGAGATGACAAGTTTATGGGGGTTGGTGAAGGAGAAGCAGGCTCCTTCACTCAATGACAAGTCTGTGGGTTTGGTGAAGGAGAAGCAGGTTCCTTCAATCAATGACAAGGTTGTGGGGTGTGGTGAAGCAGATTCCTTCACTCACTGCGTTCGCTATGGAATGACAAGACGAAAAATTTCGGCCGGCTGCTATGAGCCCCGCTTCGGATGAGAGCCAAGAGCCGCTTCAACCGATCTCGAACCTCCAGTCGCCTTCTGCGACCGGAGCGGTCGAGGTCAGCAGCACGCGATAGAGCGCCGGGCCCCAGGAGCGGCGGAGGCTGGCGTCTTCCAGCTCGATCCTCTCGGATTTGAAGGCGAGTGCTTTGGCGTCGAAGCGGATGGCGACGTCTTTTACTCCGGGCTTTGCGGAGTGCAGGGTGACGGCGCCGTTGCTCTCCGATGGCGTGCGCGGCGTCATGAAGGAGAGCGCGATGGAAGTGGGTTTGGCCAGCTTGAACTGCTCGTGCAGGCGCACGGCGTTGGCCTTGCGATCGAGCACGATCTCGCGCATCCAGCGCGTGGCTCCGGCCTCGGGCGGATAGGCGGTGGCGAGGTTCATGGCGATGCGCGCAGCATCGTCGCCGGTGGAGTAGGTGATGTCGCTGGCGGCGTAGGGCCTGCCCTCGTGCTGCATGACGCCGCCGATGGTGGGCAGGTTGTGATATGCCGACTGCATGGTCCAGATGGTGTAGCGCTGCGGGCTGAAGGTCTTCGCGGTGTAAGCCTCGACGCCGGGGTCGATGATGGCGGGCTCGCCGTCGTGAAAGACGATGAAGCTGCCGGAGTCGTTGTGCCCGTGGCTGCGGCCGTTGCTGGCGGCCTGCACGGCGAGATAACAGCCGTCGACGCTTCCCTGTTTGAGGCGCGCCGTCATCAGGTGCAGATGCGGATACCAGGCATCGCGACCGAGCGCATCTTCTTTCTTCGCGGCGCGGATCTTGTTGGTGAAGAGCACGTCGGGCAAGGAGCGGGCGAGGCTGGGCAGGCGACGCGGGCCCAGGACTTCTTCCATAGCCTTCTCGTCGCCGGTGGCACCGAGGCCGTGCTTCGAGGAGTTATACGCGCCGAAGGCCATCAGCGACGGAACGTTTGCGGCGACGCCGTAACGGTAGATCAGCTCTGCGGGAGCGACGTCTTCCATGTGCGCATCGCCGTAGTTGACGTAGGCATTGTCCGCGATGTGAACGTCGGCGATGTACTGGCCCATGCGCTGCATGAAAGGGTTCGTCATCACATCGGCCGCGCCGCTGACGGCGGAGGAGAGGGTGCGGCAGCAGTCGAAGTACGCGCCGGGCGACTTCTGCCAGTAGACGGGGCCTTCCTCGCAGCCGCCATCGGGCGAGTAGTCGTGCAGGTACTGGTCGAGGCTGCGGCAGCTCTTCATGAGCGACTGCATGCGGCGGTCGGCGTCGTCTTCGAGCAGCATGATGGTGACGAGCCAGTTGGAGTTGATCCACGTGTTCCAGTTGTTGAGCGGAACGCGTTTGGGATAGACGACCTTGGCGCCGAAGTCGATCCATTTGTCGGAGTGGACGGGATCGTCCTGCAGGCCCATCCACGAGAAGTCGTTGCGATGGAGCAGAGGATCGAGGATGCGGCGGCGCGTCTCGACGCGGATGCGCTGCGGCACGAGTGGGGAGACTTGTGCGAGCTGATCGGCTAACAGGTAGTGCGTCCAGGAGAGCGAGGCGGAGGTCTCGGCGGCGAAGAGATCGACGATGGGCTCGGTGACGTCGGGCAGGCCGACGCCGGCCTTCTGCGCGCCGAGGTGCGCGGGTACGCCCCAGAAGGTCTCCTCGCAGATGAGCCAGATGCCGTTGGCGATCTCATCGAGGAAGCGGCCTTTGCCTTCTGCGCATTCACCGAGGACGAGATCGACGAGGCGAACGCGGCGGCCGAAGCTGAGCTCCTCAAAGCGGGTGCGGTTGCCGTTGCGCTTGAAGTCGAGGGCGGTGACGGCCTCGAGCTGCGGCCAGGGCTTGCCCACCCATTGCCCGGCGTTCTTCACCATCAGCGCGCGCAGGTCGGCGGGGACCTTGAGCCATGCGTCGCGATCCGTGACCTTCGGATAGGGACTCCACTGGCCGATGGGGACAAGATGGGAGCGCAGCAGCTGTTCGGAAAAAGTGGTTGCGAGGAAATGGTCCGATGGCTTGGTGACGGCAGAGGCCGTGGCCTGCGACTGCGCGATGGAAGCAAGAGGAGAGAGATGGCTGATGCCCGCAAGTGCGGCCGTGCCGCGCAGAAGTTCCCTTCGGTTCATGCGCAACACTATCTCATCTTCGCGGCGCGTGGATCAAAGGCCCGGGGCGCGAGAGATGCCTTTGCGTGGCCGGGCGAGGTTGGCGGCAGAGAAGCGGGTCTCTCCACTGCGGCGCTTTGCGCCTTCGGTCGAGATGACAGTTTTGTTGATAAGTGGCCTGTGCTCGCGAGTCGAGATGACAGCTTGTCGGGTGTAGTGGCGTGGCGGGCGAGAGGGCAGGTTCACGGAGTGCGGCGGTGGGCAGGCTTGTGGGTGTTGATGCGTCAGCCCTGCGCCAGCTCCGCGCGCACGCGATCCATCGTCGCGAGATAGAAGTGCAGATTGTGGATCGAATTCAGCATGAGGCCCAGCGGTTCGCCTGCGACAAAGAGGTGCCGCAGGTAGGCGCGGGTGTAGCGGGCGCAGACCATGCAGCGGCAGGAGGTGTCGATGGGGTCCTGGTCCTCGGCATACTCCTTGCGCTTGATGTTCATGCGCTCGATGGCACCGTCCTCGTTGCGGCGGAAGACGAGGCCGTGGCGGCCGGCGCGGGTGGGCAGGACGCAGTCCATCATGTCGACGCCCATCTTTGCGTACTCCTCGATCTCGTCGGGATAGCCGACGCCCATGACGTAACGCGGCTTGTCTTTGGGCAGCCATTCGAGGGTGCGGGCGATCATCTCGCGGGTGACCTCGCGGGGCTCGCCGACGGCGAGGCCGCCGATGGCATAGCCGGGCAGATCCATCGCGACGAGATGCTCCGCCGATTCTTTGCGCAGGTCGACGTACATGCCGCCCTGCACGATGCCGAAGAGGCTCTGGGTGGCGCCGTTGCGCTCGCCGAACCACGGCACCTTGTGCTGATTGGCTTCGAAGTGATCCTTCGAGCGCTGCGCCCAGGAATGGGTGAGGCCCATCGACTCCTTCGTACGCTCCCAGCTGGCGGGGGTTTCGACGCACTCGTCGAAGACCATGACGATGTCGGCGCCGAGCGCGATCTGCACGTCGATGGAGTGCTCGGGCGAGAAGAAGTGTTTGGAGCCGTCGAGGTGGGAGCGGAACTCGACGCCGTCGGGCGTGACCTTGCGCAGGCTGGAGAGGCTGAAGACCTGGAAGCCGCCGGAGTCGGTGAGCATGGGGCGGTCCCAGCTCATGAACTTGTGCACACCGCCGAGGCGGGCGATGAGCTCGTGGCCGGGGCGCAGGTAGAGGTGATAGGTGTTGGCGAGGATGATCTCGGCGCCGCGCGGCGTGCCGTCGGGCTTCGGGGGTCCGATGTGCTCGAGCACACCCTGTTCGACGGTCTTGACGGAGGCTGCTGTCCCTACCGGCATGAAGACGGGGGTCTGAACGATGCCGTGCGGCAGCGTGAGTGCGCCGCGGCGGCCTCCTGCGGCCGCTGTTGCCTGGATCTCAAACGATAAAGCCATTCCTACGATTGTATCGGCCCGCGCTTGACCGGCTGAACTCGCGCACAAAAGAAGACCGGCCACACGCGTGGCCGGTTGAGGAGGACATCGATGACGGGTCTTTAGAACAACGCCTTCAGTCCAAACTGGATGATGCGCGGATCAAACGTGCTGGTGATGGTTCCACCGGTGAGGCCCGAGGTGGAGGTTCCGATGGAGCCTCCGGGCTGGGTGAAGTTGGTGTGGTTGAAGGCGTTGTAGAGCTCGCCGCGGAACTCGACCTTGAGCGACTCCACGGGTGTGGCGAAACGCTTGTTGATGGCGAGGTTCAGCGTGGTGAAGATGGGGCTGCGGCCGGGATCGCGGGAGATGTTGCCGAAGGGCGAGGTGGCCCCGGCGACGCTGGTGGGGAGCTGGATGGCGGCCAGGTTGATGTACTGCAGCGAGGTGCCGTTGGACTTCGACTTATCGAGCGCGTTGAGCGATTGGCCCACGACACGATTGGGGCGATAGAGGTTCGAACCGCGGTAGCTGGCCGAGATGCCCGAGACCTGGAAGGCGGCCGGACGGCGTGTAGGTGATCTGGTAGGGGAAGCCGCTCATCACCTGGTTGACGGCCGAGACCTGCCACTGGCCGAGCACCTGGTTGACGATGCCGCCGGTGTTGAGCCAGCGGCGGCCGCGGCCGAAGGGCAGCTCGTAGACCAGCGAGGTGGTGTTGACCACCGGCTGGTTGTACTCCGACTGGCTGTAGTCGGCGGCGAGGTTACGGATGTCCTGCGGCGAGGGCGTGTTGGCTTCGAGCGAGGCACCGGCGTTGTCGAGCGCGTGCGACCAGGTGAAGGAGTTCAACAGCGTAAGGCCGGACACCATGCGCTGCTCGTAGCGCACCTGCAGAGCGTCGTAGTGCGAGTAAGCGGAGTGCAGGGCAACCGTGATGTCGCCGTAGGTGGGGTACGGACGGGCGTAGTTGCTGGCCGGGTCCTTCTGATTGAGGTTGGCCAGCTGCAGCAGCTTCAGGCCGTGGTTGCCTACGTAGGCCACGTCGAAGAGGATGTTCTTGGCCAGGCTGCGCTGCACCTCGACGTAATAGTTATGCACGTAGCTGTCGCGGTAGCGGTTGCTGTCGATGTAGGTGACGTTGGCCGTGAGCGGATTGAAGGTCAGCGTGGAGGAGGGAAAGCCCTGGTCCATGCGGACGTAGTTTGCGTTGGAGCCTCCCGCCTGCGGCGCGGTCTGGGAGACCGTTACGAAGAGCGCCTCGGGAGGATTGATGGCGAGGATGTTGCCCGAGCCTGCGCGATCGTAGTGCGAGAAGCTGATGCCGTAGCCGCCGCGGATGACGGTGTTGTCGTCGGCCGAGTACGCAAATCCGAATCGCGGGGCAAAGTCGTCGCGGTCGGGCTTATAGCCGTACTTGTTGCCGGTGGAGCTGACGGGCACCATCGCGCCGGCGGGGTTTGAGGCGGCAAGCGAGGGATCGAAGTTGGATTGGCGGTTCTGCGCCTCCCAATAGGGCGTGGTGTATTCGTAGCGCACGCCCATATTGACGGTGAGCCTGGGCGTCACCTTCCAATCGTCCTGCACGTAGGCGAAGTTGGACCGGTTGCGGAGCTGCGCAACGAAGTAGCTGGAGAGGTTGTACTGGCTGGTGGCTCCCCAGAGGAAGTCGGCGAAGGTGTTGTCGCTGGTGGAGGTCTCGGTGGTCTTGCCGCCGACGTAGTTGCGGCTGAAGCCGCCGGCATAGGTGAAGCCGCCGTAGAGCGGATTGGTATCCTGCACGTCCATCCAGATCTGCTGGTACTCGTAGCCCGCCTTCAGGGAGTGGTTTTTGACCACCCAGGTGTAGTTGACCTTGGGGTTGAGCAGCGAAGGATTCTGGAACTGCGGGTTGGTCGCCAGGCGGCCGAGCGAGTTGAAGCCCGTAATGCCGATGGACGGAATGCCTCCCGCGACGGTGGGATCGGTGGGCAGGCCGGGAAAGGTGAATCCGGGGTCGGTGCCGATCGAGAGGGAGTATTTTCCGGCGCGGGTGCGCGAGAAGCCAAAGCGTACGTCCAGCAGCTGGGTTGGGCTGACGACGCGGGTATAGCCGCCGGCGATCTGCTGGTCCAGGATGCGCTGCTTTCCGTTGGAGCCGCCGTCCAGCGGCAGACCGAAGATGGGGAAGTCGGTCGCATTGGTCTTAAGGTGCGAGGCGCGGACGAAGACGGAGTTCTTCGAATCGATGGTGTAGTCGAGTCGCAGGTCGCCCTTGTCGGTGTAGTTGTTGGAGCGCTGGAAGGTGGTGAAGTTGCTGGTGGTGGCGTTGCTCTGGCCCAGGCCGCCGATCAGGCCGGCCATCGTGCGTGCCGAGGACGAGATGTTGGGCGAGTTCAGAATCGAGGTGCCGGCGGCGTACGGTGTGCCGGTGTAGGGGTCGTAAACCGTCTTCGAGAAGATGCCGTTAGACTGCGCGACGGTGGGCACGGTCGCGGTCGAGACCTGCTTGCGCACCTGGCGGAAGCCCTCGTAGTCGAGGAAGAAGAAGAGATGATCTTTGACGATGGGGCCGTTGATGTTGCCGCCGAACTGGTTGCGGTTGTAGGAGGGCTTCTGGCCTCCCGGCGGGCGGAAGAAGCCGACGGCGTTGAGGTCGGTGTTACGCAGGAACTCGTAGACGCGGCCGTGGAACTTGTTGCCGCCCTGCGCGAAGGCCACGTTGACCACGGCGCCGGAGGCACGGCCGTACTCGGCGGTCTCGTTGTTGGTCACCACCTGGAACTGCGCGATGGAGTCGGGCGCAGGCTGGATGATCTGGTTCGAGAAGCCCTGGTTGGATTCGCCGTAGGCGTTGTTGTCCATGCCGTCGAGCAGAAAGTTATTGAAGATGGAGCGCTGGCCGTTGACGTTGAACGATCCCTCGCGAACCAGGCCGGTGTTGGAGGTGGACGACATGCCGCTGAGGTTCTGGCGGACGCCCGTGGCAAGGCCGATGAGGTCGGAGTAGTTGCGGCTGACGAGCGGAAGCGCCGCGGTCTGGTACTGGGTGACGATCTGGCTGCGCTGGCTGGTCTCGGTCTCAACACTGAGCGAGACGCCGGAGACCTCGACGGTCTCGCTGGTGCCGGAGATGTTGAGCGTGAGGTCGATGCGCTGGCGGGCACCGATCGAGAGCGTGATGTCGGTGGCATGGCTTGCGGCAAAGCCCTGCTTGGTGGCCTCGACGTTGTACTGGCCAACGCGCAGCGCGGGAACTTCGTAGTCGCCGCTGTCGTTGGTCTGGCGCGTGCTGACGATGCCGGTCGCACTATTTGTCACCTTGATGGTGACGCCGGGGAGAACAGCACCCGAGGAATCGTGCACCGTACCGACGATGCTGCCGTTTTCAAACTGGGCAAACGCACGGCCTGAGGAGATCAGAAGGCACACGAGCGCCACTGCAAGCAGGGAGAGCTTTTTACGCATGCATTTGAAAGTAGGCAGATTTTGTATCGACGCGATTACAGAAACGTTACAACGGCATCAATAGAAAACCGTCGCCTGTCGGGGGTGGTGCGACGGGCGACGGTGGTGAACCATGCGTGTGTTAGCGGGCCGCGGGGCGCAGCGACTCCGGCACCAGCGGCGTTGTCAGCATTTTTGTCGGGCCTGTGAGGTAGTAGGTGGGGATGCGCGGGAACTGCTCGGCGACCAGCAGCAGAGTGCGGAAGTCGAAGCTCTGCACCTCGGCGCGCGACACCATATCGTTCTTCACGATGGCTCCGCAGAGTGCATCGACGAAGGCCTGCGGGCCGACGGTGTGATTGCGGTGCGCCTCGTCGGTGGCGATGCCGTCGGGCATGATCTTGGTCTCGATGTTGAAGCGAGCCTTCGCGGCATTCTCCGCGCGCTCCTTCGCATGCGGCGTGGCTTTGCCCTCGCCGGTGCTGTAGTACTCGACGTAAAACTTTACGAAGCGGAAGAGCTGCGCGGCGTAGGTGGGCACATAGGGGCTGATCAGCCCTTCCTTCTTTGCGAAGGCGACAGCCACAGGCGAGAGGGCGAGATCGTTCTTCTGCGCATCGCCGAAGTGCACCTTGTCGCAGATGAAGGTCTTCTGCGCTTCGGTGCTGGAGATGTCTTTGGTGAAGACGCGGTTCTCCAGCGTGTAGGGTGAGCCATCGGCCTTGCGGCAGCTCTCCGGGTTAAGGAACTGGTCGTGCCAGATGAGCGAGACGCCGTCGGTGGTGACACCGGTGTCGGTCTCAAGCGTCGAGACCAGCTGGTCGAGTCCGCTCTCAAAAGATGGCAGCGTATTCTCGGGCCGCAGGCCTCGTCCGCCGCGATGCGCGGTGACGTCGAAGTGCGTGAGCTTCTCTTCCCTGACCACCTGCTGCAGCAGGTCGGGGCGATCGCTGATGAGGCCGTCGACGCCGGTGCGGATGATGGCACGCATCTTGTCGGGATCGTTCGTCGTCCACGGCACCACCTTGAAGCCCCTGGCCTGCAGCTCCTTCACCGGCACTTCGCCGTTGAGCACGGTGGCATCTACGGGCGAGAGCACGGGCTGCACCGCGCCGTGCTGTGCGGCATGCGCTCCGGCCTTCTCCATCAGCTGCAGGTAAGGGTTCACGCTGGCATCCTGTGCGTTCATCGTTCCGGCAGCGCAAGCGCATGCCAAAACACCGTAGACGATCTTTGAGGTCATAAACCTCACGATCTTACACAATCGTTACCCTCAGATTACAGAGTGGGTCACTCGCCGGTTGTGGTCTGTCCGTTGATCCACGCGCGAGCCACACGCATCTGCGGCAGGTCGGCGTCGGCGCTGGCCCAGACGTGCAGCAGCTTTGCGTAGTCGGAGGTGGCCTGGCTGTGGCGCCTGGCCGCGGCATCGGCCTGCGCGATCCCGAACAGCGGATAGCCGGAGTTGGGGCGATCCTTCAGCGCAGCCTCGTAGGCTCCCTTCGCCTCGTCGGGGCGACCGGCACGCAACAGGGCGTCGCCGCGCGTCTCGCCGACGGGACGGATATACATGGGCGGCTCGCGATAGCCCAGGTCGCGCTCGGCGTCGGCGGCCTTGTTGAACATCGTGTCCGACTCGACGCCACGGCCTTCGGCCAGCAGCACACTCGCGGTGAGCTCCATCGAGGCCACGTCCATGAAGCTGTGGATCGGCGCGGCCATCGCATCCTTCGCCATGAACGCCATCATGCCCTGCGGCATGGATTCTGCCGGGGTCTGCGGCTTCGTCTTGATGTAGGCATCCAGCGCGTCGGCCGACTGCCGCGCAGCCTTCACGCCGCCGTGCTCGAGCGCCAGCATGCCCTCGGTGTAGTTCAGCATCGCGCTGCGCAGTGCGACGAGGTTCTTCAGCTCGGGATCGGGCGTGCTCGCCTGCAGTGCGTTGGTCGCGTCCTTCCAGTCGCCGGCGCGCAGCATCACGGGAAGCTGCACGTTGAGGCGCGTCAGGCCATCGCGCGGCGTCTGCCGGTAGAGTGTGGCTCCGGCCTCGCCGCGAGCGTGGGTGAGCTTAGCCGAGATCTCGGTCGCCTCGCTCAACCGTCCCGCCTCGGTGAGATCGGCGATGAGGTACATGAGGTTGTGGACGTAGTTCCAGTCGTTGGCGACGGTGACGTTCTGCGCCTTCATGTACGCCTCGTCGACGTGCATGGAGGCCTCAAACGACTGCCGCGCGGTCTCGTAGTCGCCGGTGCGGTAGAAGATGTGGCCGGGCATGTGCACCATGTGGCCGGAGGAGGGCGTCAGGCCTCCCAGCTTGCGTGCGCTCTCAAGCGCCAGCTCGGGATGATTGCCCGGCTCGACGGCGTGAATCCAGTAGTGGTTGGCTGCGGTGTCGTCGGGATGCTCCTTGAGGATAGCGACCAGCAGCTGCTGGCTCTGCTCCGTTCCCGCCTTCGGCTCGCCCTTCTTGTCGAAGCCATCCCGCATGGAACCGGACAGGAAGATCTTCGCCTGCACATCGTCCGGCTGCAGCCTGACCAGCTCGCGGAGAATCTTCGTCTCCTTCGAATCGCGGTACGCCTGATCCTTGCCATTTTTTGAGGGGTGTCCGGCGCTCTTCGCCTCTTCCTCCGCCGCCACGACGGAGGCCTTGATGTAGAGCTTCTCCGCCTTGCTGGCGTGTTTGGAGAGCTTCTGCGCCTTCTTCAGCGCATCGGCTCCCCACGCTACGCCATTGCCGCGAAAGGCGGCCGACTGATAGAGGCCCCAGTAGCACATGGCGCACTTTGGGTCGGAGCGCACGGCCTGCTCGAAGGCGCGGGTAGCCTCGTAGTCCCAGAAGTCGTGCAGCAGGTTGAGTCCCTGGTTGAACCACATCTTCGCATCGTCATTGGCCGCGGTGATGGCGATGGAGCCGTTGCCGATGCCCTGCATCTTCAACGGCGGAGCCAGCTTTGCCGGGTCGTCGATGACGCCGGTCATCTCCGGCATGTGGCAGAGCATCGTCTTCTGCTGCTGCGCCCCGGTGGCGGCACCGGTTGCCACCCACAACGTAAAAGCACCCACCCAGAACGACCGGCGCAGCCAGCGACAACCCATTGCGACTCCTTGATCCGGCGGACGGCGCGGATGCCTAAGGATAGACGTCCGGCAGAGCGCTTACCAAAGATTCGGGAGCTTTCCCATAACCGGACAATTGCCCAGACGTTGCGAAAGCTACCCCCGAGGATGTATTGCGCAATGACGGTTCGTCCCTAATGATGGGAGCAGCAGATGCTCCTCGACGCAACACTTCTTATCCAAGATATTCAGCTACTGTGCTTCACCATCGTCTTTGGCGTTCTGGCGATGCAGCGGTGGAGCGATCGTGTACGCCGGTGGCTCTGGTACAGCTTCCTGGCCAATACGATGGGAGCGACCCTGGATATTCTGGGCCACCACATGCCTGCGTGGTTCGGTAATGGAATCAACGAGGAGATGATTCCCCTGTCGTACGCTCTGCTGAACGTCTCGCTGGTGTACTTCAACCGCCGCAGCCGGAGGCCGATCTGGATCTCGGTACTGATTCTGGCGGCGGGACTACCCTTCTTTCTCGCCTGGAGCAGCTCGCCGAACCGCATTCCCAGCAACACCCTGGCCGACCTGCTGATCGCGCTGGTGTGCATGGTGACGGCGGAGCTGCTGTTCAACAGCAGGGAAAAGTCCACGCGGGCGCCACGGCTGCTGATGGGACTGTTCCTCGCGTTCTTTGTGGCAGTCGAGCTGGCGCGGGTGTGGGTGGTCTTTGTCCGGCACGTCGACCCGGACGCGGCGGGCTCACGGCTGGCGATCGTCTCGGTGGTCACCTATATCGTCAACGTCTCGCTGCTGCCGCTGGCGTATGTGTGGATGATTCAGGCACGGCAGGAGTGGGAGCTGGTGCAGCAGAGCATGATCGATCCGCTGACCGGGGTGCTGAACCGCCGCGGCCTGGAGCAGACGCTGGATCGCGAACTGGCGCGGAATCATCGGTTTGGCGATGAGCTGACCGTCGCCATGCTCGACCTGGACCACTTCAAGAACCTCAACGACCAGTACGGCCACGCCGTGGGAGACACCATTCTGATGAGCGTGGCGCAGCTGATCGCGGCCCAGCTGCGGGGTACCGACGTGATCGGGCGCTTCGGCGGCGAGGAGTTCGTGCTGCTGTTTCCCAACGCCGATCTTGACCAGTCCGGCCCCGTGCTGGAGAGACTGTGCGAGATCCTGCGCGAGGAGACCTCGCTGCTGCCTTCGATCGACATCCGGGTGACGGCCAGCTTCGGCGCCACCAGTCTCCGTGGCCGCCGTGGAGTTACCGCGGCCGCACTCCTGAATGAGGCCGATATCGCCCTGTATCGCGCCAAGGCCAACGGCCGCGACAGGGTCTGCTTCTTTTGAGCCCCACCCTGCCCTCCCGGCGACAATCCTGACCTGATTCCCCCCGAATCACTCCCTCTAACTATGTGTCGAAAAGCCCCATTCGTCCCAGATAAATGGCTGTAAGTGACGGTTGGTCAATTAAAAGGCCGTTTGCACAACATATGTTGATTAGTTTAGGCTTCCCTGACCTAACGAAGAAGCATCACACACGCTCACAGGCAGGTAAAAGGTACATGAAAAAGATTGCTCTCCTCCCCGAGAGCATGGCCCTGAAGATCTTAGGACTTCTGGCTATGCTGGTATTAACCCTCCCCTTCGCCAGTGCGCAGATGGACCAAGGTGCTATTGCAGGCACCGTCATCGACTCCACAGGAGCGACCATCCCCAACGCGAAAGTAAAACTTGTTAACGAGCAGAATGGCTTCACCCTGGAGCGCACCGCGGACGGCGGCGGAGCGTATGTCTTTACCCCGCTGAAGATCGGCGTCTATACGCTGACGGCATCGGCGGATAACTTCCGCAGCTTTGAGCAGCGCGGGGTGAATGTGACGGCGGGCTCGCGAGCTGACGTGACGCTGACGCTGGGTGTGGTGTCGGCGGACCAGAGCATTGAGGTGAGCGCAGAGGCTCCACTGCTGCAGACGGCAGAGGCCTCGACGGGAGCGACCGTCTCGGCTGAGGCGATCGTGAAGACGCCGCTGCTCAACCGCAACCCGATCTTTGTGGCACAGCTGACGCCGGGCGTGGTTCCGGCGGAGCAGGGATCGCGCGGCGCCAACAAGGGCGACTTCTCGGCCAACGGCCAGCGTTCGCAGCAGAACAACTACATCCTGGACGGCGTGGATAACAACGCCGTGCTGGTCGACATCCCCAACGGCGCCTCGTACGTGTTTAAGCCGGTGCCGGATGCGCTGGCGGAGTTCAAGGTGCAGACCAGCAACTACAACGCCGAGCTGGGACGCGCCGCCGGTGCGGTGGTGAACATGTCGATCAAATCCGGCTCCAACGGCCTGCACGGCTCGCTGTGGGAGTACTGGCGCAACGACATGCTGAATGCGCGTGACTTCTTCCAGTCGACGAAGCCGAAGTACCGGCAGAACCAGTTCGGCGGCACACTGGGCGGACCGATCATCAAGGACAAGCTGTTCTTCTTCGGCGACGCCGAGGCCAACCGCATCATCTTCGGACAGACGTCGATCAACTCGGTGCCGACGCTGAAGATGCGCGGCGGCGACTTCAGCGAACTGCTGAGCCCGAGCCTGACCAACAACAACGTGCGCACGCTGTACACACCGGGTTCGGGCGGCGCGACGCTGCAGCAGTGCAACGGGCAGCAGAATGTCCTTTGCGCCAGCCAGATCAGCCCCACCGCGCAGAAGGTGGCGAATGCCCTGCCCGCCCCGAACCTGGGCGTGGACGGACAGACCTATAACAACTACCGCTTCCAGAGCTCGGCCAGCGACAACACGGTGCAGTACGAGGGCCGTATCGACTGGAACGCCAGCGCCAAGGACCAGGCGTTCACCCGCTACAGCGTCTTCAACCAGTCGCAGGGCTTCCCCAGCCCCTTCGGCATCCTCGACGGCAGCGGCTTTGGCTCCGGCGGCACCATCCAGGACAAGGCGCGTAACTTCACGGTGAGTGAGAATCACTTCTTCTCGCCGACCCTCTCCAACGAGTTCCGCTTCGGCTACAACTGGATCAACGCACGGTACACGCAGGCGTATTCGGGTACGGACGTCTCGTCGCAGCTCGGGCTGGGCGGCATTCCGTTCTCGGACGGCAACGGCGGTACACCGCACTTCAACCTGACGGGCATGACCTCGTTCGGCTCGCCGGAGTATGTGCCGACCGATGAGTATGAAAACGTCGCGCAGCTGCTCGACAACGTCTCGAAGGTGATCCATCGCCACACGCTGAAGATGGGCGTGAACTTCCAGCGCATCCGCGTGCAGACGCTGCAGCCGACGACGCCGCGCGGCACGTTCAACTTCACCGGCAAGTACACGCAGGTTCCGGGCGAGTCGTCGACGACCGGCTTTGGCGCGGCCGACATGCTGGCCGACCAGATGGAGAGCGCCTCGATCTCGAACAGCTCGACGGTGCGCAACCAGCGCTGGTATCGGTCAGCCTACTTCCAGGACGACTGGCAGGCGATGCCGAAGCTGACGCTGAATCTCGGCATGCGCTGGGAGTACTTCCAGCCGGTCGAGGAGCTGAATGGGCGGCAGGCGAACTTCCTGGTCGACTACAACACCAACACGGCGCAGTTCCTGCTGCCGAACGCGGCGAAGCAGTACACACTGCCGACGTCGCTGCTGAACTCGCTGGCGACCAATAACGTTCCGGTGGTGTACACGAGCAACAACTCGCTGGCCAACGCGCAGAAGATGAACTTCTCGCCGCGGTTCGGCTTCTCGTACGCGGTGAACGACAAGACGGTCGTCCGCGGAGGCTTCGGCCTGTTCTTCGGCGGCATCGAGGCGGTGGGCTTCTACCCGAACCTGGGCGCGAACGCACCGTTCCTCTATACGTCGAACATCACGAGCGGATCGTGCTCGGCCGGTAACTGCCCGACGAGCGGCGTGACGCTGGAGAACGGCTTCTCGGACGCGATCGCGCAGGGACTCTCGAACTACGTGCAGACGCCTGACTTCCGCATGTATCCCAAGAACATTCAGACGCCGTACACGGAGATCTACAACCTTTCGGTGCAGCGTCAGATCAACAACAACACGACGATGACGCTCTCGTATGTCGGTTCGCTGGGCCGTCACCTGACCTCGAACCCGAAGGCCAACCAGATTCCGACGCTGTTGACGCCGGGCGCCAATGTGCAGGCGGCGCGTCCGTTCAACCAGTTTGGAGGCAGCAGCCTGGAGTCGTACTCGGCCGTGAGCAACTACAACGGCGGACAGGCGACGCTGGAGCACCGTACCTCGAACGGTCTCTACTTCCTGGCGACGTACACGTTCTCGAAGAACCTGGACGATGCGTTCCTTCCGCTGGGCGCCAGCGGCCAGTCCGGCTCGGGCTATCGCAACTGGCGTCAGCTGGGATACGGCTATGACTACGGCGCTTCATTCGCCGATACCCGTCATCGCGCCGTCATCAACGTGCAGTATGACCTGCCGTTCGGCATCGGCCGCAAGTACATGAACAAGTCGCACGTCGCGGACGCCCTGCTGGGCGGCTGGGGTGTGACGACGCTGTTCCGTGTGCAGTCGGGCCAGCCGCAGGTGGTGCAGCCGAACAACGATCCGACCAACGGCTCGGCGCAGGCGCAGGGTATCCGCGTGGGCGACGTGAACTCGACCAACCTGACGAACCCGGGGACGGGCGTAACCTGCGCGACGCAGGTGAAGACCGTGAACACCTGGTTCAACCCCTGCGCCTTCACCAATCCTCCCGTCGCCACCGGCCCGAACGACATCGCGGCCTACGGCGGGTATGGACGCTCGATGGTGTATGGACCGGGCTATAACCGCGTGGACCTCTCGTTGTTCAAGAAGTTCACCCTCTACCGCGACACCGCGCTCGACATCCGCGCCGACCTGTTCAACGCCCTGAACACGCCGGCCTACGGACAGCCGAACGCAACCATCGGCAGCGGCTTTGGGCAGATCACCAGCACGCGCTTCGGAGGTTCCGGCACAGCAGCCGAGACTCCTGACGCGCGCGTGGCGCAGCTGTCGGCCCGCTTCCACTTCTAACCCGCACCCGGTCGGCAAGACCGGACGCAAACGCAGACTGCCCGGACCGCTGACGAAGCGAGCCGGGCAGTTTCTTTTAAGCGACTCGTTGTGCGTGGGGCTACTTTGTGCGTGGGGCTACTTTGTGCGTAGAGCTACAGACCGCGCAGCAGATCGGCGACGGTCTTATGAAGTGCAGGGTGCGTCCAGTCGCCTGCAATCTCGGCCAGCGGCTCCAGGACGAAGCGACGGGTGTGCATCTCGGGGTGAGGCAGGGTCAGCTCGACGGTGCTCATTATGCGATTGTCGTAGAGCAGAAGGTCGAGATCGATGACGCGCGGCCCCTTGTCGATGAGGCGCTCGCGGCCCATGGCATGCTCGATGGCCAGCAGGGCACGCAGTAGATCGAGCGGATCGATCGAGGTCTGAAGCAGGGCGGCGGCGTTCAGGAAGCGTGGCTGATCGATGTAGCCGACCGGCTCGGTGTCGTAGAAGGAAGAGACGGCGGTGACGTCGCCCAGGTCGCCGAGACGGCGGATGGCCTCACGCAGGTTGGCCTCGCGGTCAGCCTCTCGATCACCGCCAGTGTTGCGGTCACTGTAAACAGATGCGAGGTTCGACCCCAGAGCAATTGCTGCCGTATGTCTCACGTTGCCGAGGTGTCCCTTTAAACTGTGACGGGATGCAGACGCGCGGTGGCCCTGACGGGCTCGGGCTCCGAGATCTCGTCGTAGCCATGCGCCATCTCCCACAGACTGCGGTCGCGCAGCAGGCGCTGCACCAGGGCTGTGTGCATGGCGTGGCCTGCACGCTCGGCGACGACGCGGCCTTCGATGCGACGACCAGCCAGGGCAAGGTCGCCGATAAGATCGAGCACCTTGTGGCGGACGAACTCGTCGGAGAAGCGCAGCGGGCCGTTTTCGACGCCCTTGCGCGAGAGGATGATGGCGCTGTCGTCGGAGACGCCGCGGATCAGGCCCATGTTGCGCAGCATGGCCTCGTCTTCCTTGAAGCCGAAGGTGCGCGCCGGAGCGATGAGCCTGGAGTAATCGCCGGTGGCGAGATCGCCACGGAAGGTCTCATAGCCGATGGGCTCGGGGAAGTCGATGGTGTAGTCGATGGCGTAGCCCTTGCCGGGATAGACGCCGATGAACTTGGAGCCGTCGCGGACCTCGACCTCTTTGAGGATGCGCATGTACTCGCGCTTGCGGCGCTGCTGCTTCAGGCCGGTCTCGTCGAAGGCGCGGATGTAAGGCAGGGAGCTGCCGTCGAGGATGGGGACTTCAAGATTGTTGATCTCGACGATCACGTTATCGACGCCGTAGCCGATAAGCGCGGAGAGCAGATGTTCGGTGGTGGAGATGAGCACCGAGCCGCGCATGAGGCTGGTGGCGTAGCTGACCTTGGCGACGTTGCGGCCGGTGGCGGTGATCTCGAAGTTGTCGAGGTCGGTGCGGCGGAAGACGATGCCGGAGCCCGCTGGCGCGGGAACCAGCCGCATGGAGACAGGAGCACCGCTGTGCAGACCAACTCCGCTGAACTCGACCGCCGACCGGATTGTGCGCTCAAAGTGAGGCTGTGCTGCCACGAAGATCTATCCCCGTTAGAGGGCCCCGGCAGTGATGCTGCTTTGCCCTTTTCGGCGTGGCAGAGTCTACTGAAATACGGAACTGCTCTAAAATCCTCTACAAGATTACAGACGATTGCTGTTGTGTCGATGTTGCAAATCAGACACAGTTTCGTTTCTTATTCGATAGGTAAACACCAATAAATCAAACAGGTACCTACACTTAGCATGAACATCGACGATCTGATCCCCCGTACCGAGTTGAAGACCCCCTGGCTACTTTCCCGGCTGCGCGAGCTGGTGGAGCTGGAGAGTCCAAGTGAAGATCCTGCCGCAGTTAACCGGGCCATGGAGATGGTGGCCGGGTGGGCGGAAGAGCTTGGCGGAAAAGTGAAGCGCCACAGGCAAAAAGGCTTCGGCGATGTGTACGAACTACGCTTTGGGCCGCGTTCTTCACGCCGGAGACCGGTGCTGCTGCTGGGTCATCTGGACACGGTGTGGGCGCACGGCACGCTGAAGACGATGCCGTGGCAGGAGAAGGACGGCAAGATCTACGGCCCGGGAACGCTGGATATGAAGGTCGGCGTGATGATGGCGCTGGCGGCGATCGCGATCCTCAAGGAGCTATCGGTGAATGCGCCGGTGACGCTGCTGCTGAACCCGGACGAGGAGGTGGGCTCGCCGGTCTCGCGGCCCATCACGGAGAAGGTGGCGCTCGAATCGTCGGCGGTCTTTGTGCTGGAGCCGGCGCAGGTGCTGGCTCTGAAGACGGCGCGCAAGGGCATCGGCAACTACCAGGTCCACGTCGCGGGCGTGGCGTCGCACTCGGGTGTCGACTTCGAGCGCGGCCACTCGGCGGTGCTGGAGCTGGCGCGGCAGATCGAACGCATCTCGGCCTTTACCGACCTGCCCAGCGGACGCACGGTGAACTGCGGCGTGATCAGCGGCGGCACGCGCTCGAACGTGATCGCGGCGGAGGCGGCGGTGGAGGTAGATGTGCGCATCGCGCGCGCATCGGACGCGAAGAAGGTGGACCGCTTCTTTGCCGGGCTGAAGCCCTTCGACAAGGCCTGCAAGCTGACCGTGACCGGAGGCATCAACCGTCCGCCGATGGAGCGCAAGGCAGGAACGATTGCGCTGTTCAGGCAGGCGAAGAAGCTGGCCGCGCAGCTGGGATTTGAGGTCGACGAGGCAGCGACGGGCGGCGGCTCGGATGGCAACTTCACCGCCGCGTTGGGCGTGCCGACGCTGGACGGCATGGGAGCCGTGGGCGCGGGGGCGCACGCCAGTCATGAGCACTTCGTGGTCGAACACCTGGTTCCGCGGACGGCGCTGCTGGCGGCGATGATCGCAACGACGGCCTGACGCGGAACGCGCGACAACGGGATTGGCTGCGGCAGCAAAAAAAGTCCGAGCGCAAAGCGCGTTCGTGCGTCTGCCACAGTAGAAGACCCCTATGGCATCGTTTGAGGAAAGCCTGGCATTGCTGTCGTCCACCAGAAGCGACGAGTCGCAGATCGACGTCGCCGCGCTGGTGGAGATGCACTCCCGGCTGCTGTTTCGCGTCGCTCACTCGCTGCTGCGGTCGCGCAGCGAGGCCGAGGACGTGGTGCAGGATACCTTCCTCCGCGTGCTGGAGCATCCGTATGCCATGTCCGGCGTGCGCGAGCCGCGCCTGTGGCTGGCGCGCATCGCCTGGAACCTTTCGCTGGACCGCATCCGGCGGCGCAAGACGAGGCCGTCGGATGCGGAGTTTGTCGATACGCTGATCGCACCGGGCACACCGGCCGACAGGGCGCTCGACGAATCACGCCGTATGCATGCCGCGCTGCGCGAGATTGAACGCCTGCCCGCGCAGGAGCGGCATGTGCTTCTCCTCACCTCACTCGAAGACCTGGACACAGCGGAGATCGCGACCGTCATCGGACGCAGCGACTCCGCCGTCCGTTCCCTGCTGTTTCGCGCACGCACGCGGCTGCGCGAACGGCTGGAGAAAGCAGGCTACCGATGAATCCTGAGAACAACATGAATCCCGTCGATAAAATTCTGGGCGCTATGCGCGATGCCGAGCCTTCTGCAGGTATGGAAGCCCGCATTCTTCAAACGCTCGACACCCGCAGCCGCGATGGTTATCGCGAGCATGAGCAACGGCCGTCGCTGCTGGCGCGACTGCGCTGGGTTCCTGTCGCCGCGCTTGCGGTGCTGGCTGTGGCTGTCGTCGTCAACCGCAGTGCTCATCGCGACGATCAGACATCAGCGACGACGACTCACCGATCAGCTGCAGCCACTCCGCGTTCAGGCAGCGTGATCGCTCCGCAGACCACTGCCGCTCTACCGGCGGCGGTATCCGCGCCGCGTCGTCGCATGCCTGCGGTGAAGGCCGATGCGGCGCAAGTGCAGGCGGCTGCCGAACAGATGAAAGATGCGAGCGTTGCGGTCAGCCATCCCGCGCCACCAATCCCCGTCACGGCGCAGGAGCGGCTGCTGCTGCGTTATGCGCGCGGCGGCCACACCGACGATCTTGCCCAGATCAGCAACGAACGCAGAGCCGCCGAGGACGAGCAGGAGAAGACGGCGTTCCAGGCGTTCTTCAAACCACCACCCCCCATCAAGATTGGAGAGTAAATGACAACCCTACGTACTCCGCTTCGCCTGCTTGCAGGTGCTGCCTTTCTCTCGGCCATCACGCTGACCGCCACGGCACAGACGCCTGAGCCGCAGAAGCCTGCCGTTACGGCTGCACCGGCAACGACTGTTGGCCCGCACGATCCGAGCCGCCGCATGACGGTAGCGTCAGTGCATACTTTTTATCTCAAAAACGCGACCAGCCAGCAGGAGCAGAACGAGATTCTGACCGGGCTTCGCAATATTGTCGATCCAACCACGAGACTTTTTCTCTCTCCGGCGCAGAACGCAATCGTGGCGGGTGGAACAGATGACCAGGTCGCGCTAGCTCAGTCGATCATCGAAGCACTCGACAGGCCGCGCAAAACCTATCGACTGACTTATACGCTGATCGACTTCGATGGAATGAAGCGGGTGGGGGATCAGCACTACAGCACGGTGGCCGTTCCAGGGCAGCACGTCAGCTTGAAACAGGGCAACAAGGTGCCCATCATCACTGGGAGCTACCTGAAGGGAGAGCCGAATATGCAGGAAAACCAGGTCACCTATCTCGATGTAGGCATGGATTTCGACGTTACTCTCGACGACTCCGCAGATACGCTTCGTCTGAAGACCAAGGTCTCGCAGTCGAGCGTGGTTGAGGATCGAACCGTAGCTGCAGCGATGCAGGACCCAATTCTGCGTCAGTCTGTCTTTGAGGGCAGCGCTGCGCCGATGCTGGGCAAGCCGCTGACTATCGGCTCGCTCGACATCATCGGCACGACGCGGCGCATCGAGATCCAGGTGCTGGTCGAGCCGATCTCGTAGTCTTGCTGTTCTGTGGCGGGAGGCTCTGCGTTCGCGCATCATGCACGAGGCTCCCGCTACAATCTCCCCCATGATGTTTCTTCTCGCCGACGCGCTTCCGCAGGCATGCATGGCAGGCACCTTTCACTCCAAGGGAGGGATTCCTCTCGCCATTACGATCTGCGGCCTTGTGGTTGCCGTCTTCTCTCTGGCGAAGGGGTTGGCGTGGCTGCGGGAAGAGGTGTTGGCCGACCGCATCGGCCATACTCCGCCTGACCGGCATGCAGCGAAGGGATGGCTGCTGGGCGCATGGGTGCTGGTGCCGCCCGCATGGCTCTTTATCGAGGATGTCTTCCTCTTCCGGCTCTTCGGCAAGGCGGAGTGCTTCGCGTCGTTTCAGTACGCGCAGGAGATCGTCTTTCGCGGATGGTTTGTGCTGGTGGCAGTGCTGACGATGCTGTACTTCGGGCGGACGATCTTCGGCAGGAAATAGCCTAGCTGCGCCAGTGCAGCGTGACCGGGCCGGGCAGCGGATGCTCGCCGGTTCCCTTCAGCCTTGCCTGCTTGAGTGCGAAGTACCACTTGGCGGGCTTGTCGGCGTCGTCGATCAGCATGAGGCTGGGGTGGTAGCGCAGGCCCTGCGCCTGCTCGATCATGGTCTGCTGGTCCTGCCGCACGAACTTCGCGCCAAAGTAGGTTGCGATGGGTTTGACCAGCGGCACGTGATAGAAGATGTTCCACGCCGCCAGCACGTCGATGCGGCAGGTGGAGGGCGTGATGGGCGTGACGGTGGTCAGGCTGGCGAACCACTTTTCTCCGGCGCGGATGGTCTCGTAGCGGCGGTTGGGAAGGACGAAATCGATGGTCGTGGTGACGTCTTCGCCATAGACACCGAGCAGCTTGTAGGGCGCGGAGTTTTTGCTGGGCGCGTGCGAGGACATGCGGAAGCCCGCGTTGCGGCCGTTGTGCGAGGGGTCTTCGATGGGCTCGAAGTGCTTGGTCTTCTCGTGGATGCTGGCGGCGGAGCGCCACCACCATGCCTGGTGGACGAAGGGGCCGTGCGCGGGGTCCATGAGGCCGATGATGCCGTGGTCGACGTTGCAGGGCAGGTCGGCGACGAGGTGCGCGGAGCGATACTTCCCGGAGAACTTAGGCAGTTCGGGCACGGGCGGCAGGGCACCGAGAGAGCGTCCGGCACCGGCCTCGGGCACGTAGACCCAGGCGTAGCCGTCGCGCTCCTCGCAGGGATAAGCCCCGGCGTAGATCTTGCCGGGTTCGAGGCCGTCGTGGCTGGTGAGCGAGGGAATCTCGGCGCACTGGCCGCTGCAGGGTTCGAACTTCCAGCCGTGATACTTGCACTGCACGTGCTCGCCATCAAACCAGCCGGCAGAGAGCGGAATGCCGCGGTGCGGGCAGAGATCGCGCATGGCGAAGAGCTTGCCGTCCTTCTTGCGGCCCAGCACGAGCGGCACGCCGAGCAGCAGAGCGGTGGTCATCTTGCCGACCCGCAGCTCACGCGAACGCAGTGCGGGATACCAGTCGCCGAAGATGAGTTCGGCGGCCGGACCGGGAGTCTGCGAGTTGAGCTGAACGAGATCGCTCATGAAGGAACCAGTCACACTCTACGATAAAGCACCGTGATGCAGGGCACGGGTGGCGCTTGCGTGCAGAAATAGGCGAAGCATGAGGCAGGGCTTCTACCTGAGACGAAACGGCATTCGCATCTGTCCATGGGGCAAGCTATCCATGGGGCAAGCTCGGACCTTTGCTGCAGCAGCGTCTCTCCCGGTGCGCCGCCGATCTCCGGGGCTGTTTCGCAGCCAGATAAATGCGGCCCTCGAAGGGGCCGCATTTATTTGGAACAGGGCTGCTTTTGCTCGTTTACCAGAGTCCCCACGCGCGGCTCATGTAGTCGCTCAGCGTCATGGTGATCAGGACCAGGAAGGTGAAGAAGCCGGCGGTGACGGTCAGCTTGATCAGTTTGGACTGATAGAAGACGTGCATGAAGAACAGGATCACGACCGTGCCCTTGACGCAGGCGATGCCAACGGCGAGAACCGGGTTGAGGATGCCGAGGTCGACAAACGCCGCGGCCACCGTAAGACCAGTGAGGATGAGCAGCGAGACGTAGACCAGGATATAGGTGCCCGGGCCGATGATGTGATGCTCAGAGTGCTCCGGATTGGTCACGTTTGCCGGGTCATGGTATTGAGACGACATGATCTTCTCCTATAAATGCGGCTACGTGCCGGGGTGTCGATTGATGAGATAGAGCAGCGGGAAGAGGAAGATCCACACAATATCGACAAAGTGCCAGTACAGGCCAAAGTTTTCTATCGGTGCGACGTACCCTTCGGTGAACTCCCCTCGATTCGCCCTGTAGGTCAGCCAGAACAGCAGCACGATACCGATGACCATGTGCAGCGCATGCATTCCGGTCATGGCGAAGTACAGAACGAAGAAGAGCTGGGTCTTCTGCGCCATGTCTGGCGAGAGCGGCTCTTCAACAGGCTTGCCGGTCTTGGGGTTCAGCGGAGGATTGACGAACTCCGTGATATCGAAGTGGGCTCCGGGGATGTGATGCTTATCCCACTTCTCCTTGTACTCGACGGCCTTGACACCAAGGAAGGCGAGACCCGCGATGTTGGTGAGGATCAGGAAGAGGACAAGCAGGCTCTTCTTGCGAACCTCTGCTGCCCAGACGCCCAGCGCCATGAAGAAGCCTGAGCTGATCAGCACCGCCGTGTTTACCGTTCCCAGGGGAATGCTGAGCTGGTTCGACGCGGCGACGAAGGCCGGGTTGTACCAGTTGCGGTAGAGCAGGTAGGCGAAGAACAGACCGCCGAAGAACATGATTTCGGTCAGCAGGAACAGCCACATGCCGAAGGTACCCGCTTCGCGCTGCTGCTCCTCCGTCTCGAAGTGATGACGGAGCTGCGGCAGTTCGACGTGGTGCTCCTCTACGTGAGTATCGTGTGTCGCTACGATCGCGTTATCCAACGGTCGTCACCTCTTGTTCCGTCTTGTGGGCAAGCCACTCGTAGTCATAGGCCTCGTGATCCATCACGGGCATCTCGATGAAGTTCTCGGTCAGCGGCGGGGACTGGATCTGCCATTCCAGGCCAGTCGCCTGCCAGGGATTATTACCCGCGATCTTGCCGTATTTCAGCGACCAGAGCAGGTACAGAACCGGCATCAGGAAGCCAAATCCGAGAACCGTGGCGCCAGCCGTCGAAAGGACGTTGAGCACCTGGAACTCCGGCGGATAGGAATGATAACGACGAGGCATGCCGAGATAGCCCAACATAAACTGCGGCATGAAGGTCAGGTTGAACCCGATAAAGCTGGTCACCGCGGAAAGCTGCGAGATCGACTCCGGGTACATCCGGCCCGTCAACTTCGGCCACCAGAAGTGCAGACCTGCCAGGAAGGCCATCAGCATGCCGCCCACCATCACGTAGTGGAAGTGCGCGACGATGAAGTAGGTCTCGGTGAGATGGATGTCCATGCCGAGCGAACCGAGGAAGACGCCGGTCAGACCGCCGATGGTGAACAGTCCGATGAAGGCCAGGGCATAGAGCATCGGGGTCTCAAAGGTGATCGAGCCCTTTTGCATCGTGAAGGACCAATTGAAGACTTTGATCGCTGACGGAACAGCTACAAGCATGGTCAGCAGGGAGAAGACGAGCGCCGAGTAGTTCGAGACACCCATGATGAACATGTGGTGCGCCCAGACAAAGAAGCCGAACAGCGCGATCGCCACGGAGGAGAACGCGACCGCCGAATAGCCGAAGACGCGCTTGCGGCTAAACGTCGACATGACCTCGGAGATGACGCCGAACCCCGGCAGAATCATGATGTACACGGCAGGGTGCGAGTAGAACCAGAACAGATGCTGGAACAGCAGCGGATCGCCGCCCTTGGTCGGATCGAAGACGCCGATGCCGATCGTGCGCTCAAGAACCACCAGCACCAGGGTGATCGCCAGAACCGGAGTGCCCAGAACCATCAGGACCGAAGCCGCATAGTTCGACCAGACAAACAGGGGCAGGCGGAACCAGGTCATTCCCGGGGCGCGCATGCGATGGATGGTGACGATAAAGTTCAGGCCGGTAAAGATCGACGAGAATCCGACGATGAAGACCCCAAGCCCAGCCGTGACCACGTGCGTGTTCAGGTAGTGAGTCGAGAGCGGCGTGGTGAACGTCCAGCCGGTATCGACACCGCCGAGGACGATGGCCGCCGACAGGAAGATCGCGCCGAACATGTACAGGTACCAGCTCAGCAAGTTGATCTTGGGGAACGCAAGATCTCTGGTTCCGATCATGATCGGGATCAGGAAGTTGCCGAGGGTCGCGGGGATCGAAGGCACCAGAAACAGAAAGATCATGACGATGCCATGCATCGTGAAGAGCTTGTTATAGGTATCGGAGGCGACCAGGTCCGGCTGGGGCGTCAGCAGCTCCAGGCGGATGAGGCCGGCAAAGGTGCCGCCAACGAGGAAGAAAAAGGTGATCGAAATCAGGTACAGGATTGCGATCCGCTTGTGGTCGGCAGTAAACAGCCAGCTCAGGATGCCGTCCTCAGCGTTGATATAGTTCTTCTTCGGGATTACGGCCGTCTTTTGATCCGGCAGATTCACAATGGTTGCTGCGCTCATGGCTTCACCACCCCCGTGGTATCTTGCGGAGTCACCTGGTTGGACTCCGACGTGGTCAGCGTCTGCTGCACACGATAGTTCGTCTTGAGGGACTTAATGAATTCCACCAGATCGATCAGTCCCTCTTCGCTGATCTGCCCCTGGTAGGTGGGCATGATGGGCGCGTAGCCCACAGGAACGTGCTGCGACGGGTTGAGGATCGTATCGCGGAGGAAGGCCTCGTTGACCAGAACCTCGCTGCCGTTGGCCAGCTTCAGTTTACTTCCGTAGACGTTGGCCAGGTTGGGACCGCGGGAGGTCGCCGAACCGGAGTGGCAGGAGTTGCAGCCCATGCTGGCGAAGAGACGCTCGCCGTTCTGCGCCAGCGACATGCCGCTGGTCGACTCCTCGGTCCACTTCTTGTAATCATCCGGGGTCAGTACGGTGACTTCGCCGATCATGCCGGAGTGCTTGGTGCCGCAGTACTGGGTGCAGAAGATATGGTAGGTGCCGGGTGTCGTCGCCTCGAACCAGACGGTTGAATAGCGGCCCGGGATGACTTCACGCTTCACGCGGAAGTCGGGGATCGAGAAGCTGTGGAAGACGTCCTGCGAGATCATCGTCAGCTGGATGGGCTGGCCGGTGGGAACATGCAGCGAGTTGATCTCGTGCTGGCCGCCCTGGTGCTCCGCCTTCCACATCCACTGCTTGCCGACGACGTAGATGTTCATCGCATTGGCCGGAGGATTGAAGATGCGGAAATAGAGCAGCGCGCCCCAGACGAAGCAGATGAGGAACAGCGCCAGCGGGATAATGGTCCAGGTCGCTTCGAGCAGCGTCGAGCCCTCAACCTGCGTGGCGATGGGGCTGCGCTCCTTGCGGTAGCGGATGGCGAACCCAAAGACCAGCGCACCCACCAGCGTCAGGCCGACGATGGTGATCAGCAGCAGGAAGAAGTAGAGCGCGTCGGTGTACGGAGCGATCGTCGACGCCTCGCGCGGGAACAGCGCCGAAGCGTTGAGCCACTTCACCAGAAATTGCCACAGTACGGGACTGATATGCATCGTTACCCTTTATCCATTCTCTTTCTTCGTCAAATCGTGGTCACGTCCGAGCTTCGCGTCCTTGCGGAACATCAGAAACATGAAGCCTCCCAGCCCTGCCACCGTCACCATGCCCCCAAGCTGGACCACGCGCGCGATCACCAGGGAATGCTTGTTGGTCTGCGGATCGTAGTGATAGCAGTAGGTGAGAATGTTGGCGACCGGTGACCCAATCTTGTTGTCCGAGGCCTCGATCAGCCCCAGCAAAATATCCTTCGGCGAGTACTCCACGCCGAGGTAGTACTGCGCCAGCTTGCCCTCGCTTGTAACCACCTCGATCGAGCTGGCGTGCGCGAACTGCGTCAGCCTGCCGTCGGGACCGGGGACGCGGACGTAGCCAAAGCCAACCGCGTCGGTCACCTTGTCGATGGCCTGGCGCTGGCCGGTGAGAAAGTGCCATCCGTTGGCAGTCTCAGGTTGGCCGTAGCGCTTCAGGTAGAAGGCCTTCTTCTTGGCGGCCATCTCCGGCGTCTCCGCCGGGTCGATGGAGATCACCACGATGTTGAAGTCCTTGCCCGGCGTAAGGTGCACCATCTCCAGCGCACTGGTCAGGCCGTCCATCTCCTCCGAGCAGAGCATCGGGCAGTTGTAGTACACCAGCGTGACGATGGCGGGGTGCTTGCCGAAGTAATCGCCAAGCTTAACCGTCTTGCCGGTATCGTCGACAAACTGCGCGTCGAGAGGCAGCTGCTGATTCAGCTTCTGCGTCACGCCGACCTTCTGCAGCACCTGCGGCAGCTGATCTCCCGAGTTCTCGCCCGAAGCCTTGTCGGCGTAGCTGGCAACCTGCGCCGTGAGCGGAGCCGACAGGAACGCGCAGGCCAGAGCGGCTACTGCCACCCGTCCCACCTTCCGTGCTGTCATCCAATCGCTCATCGTCTGCCTTCGCTTCCTGAATCGCCTGTTGTACCGGTACGGCCTGTTGCTCTACGTGCGGCTTACTTGTTTACCGGAGCAAGTGCTGCGTGCTCGGCGTTCTCAGCCCTGCTGAAGTCCATCTTCTGCTTACGCTCTTCGATCTGATCCTGCTCGTAGCCGGTGCGCGCAAAGCCATCGGTCAGCGGTGCGGTCACGACCGGAACCGCCTCGCCGGCCATCAGCTTCTCGGTGCTCGGCGCCTCGGCATGAACCGGGAGGCCGCGCTGAGCGATCAGCTCCATCGCGCGCTCGATCGGGATACGGACGCCATCCTCGCCAGACACGCTGGAGTAGTGCTCGAGCATAAGGTCTTCGCGTGCGTGCAGGTCTGCGGTCTGCTGCAGACCGTCATCGGTCTCCATGCGGGGCGTGGGGAAAGAGTCGGTCAGCTTCTGGAGAACCTTCTGCTGCATCTCCGGGTTGCTGGCCAGGTTCTCGCGCTCACGAGTCGTCTTTACGCCCGCCATCTCGTTCCACTTGGTCACCGGGCCGTCGGCCTTGATGAGGGCTCCGTTGATCACCTTACCCATGACGAAGCAGAAGGCAAAGAAGACGACCAGGAAGACCACCAAGCCGGAAATGAAGACGAGCACGCCATTAGCGTTGACGTCAGAGATCTCGTAGCCCGGATCATCCGCCGAGTGACCGGGGGTGTAATGGGATTTGTGCTCGTGATCGTTAGTGGGCATGTTCGGGCTCCAGCATCTCTTCCAGGTGCGGGTCGTTCACGTTCATCAGCGGCCGCTTCATCAGCTCGGTCAGGTAGAAAGCTCCCCAGACCGAGAGAACTGCAACCGGAACCGTGATGTACGCGAGAATTCCAGTGTTTCCAGCCAGGTGCAGATTGCCGGCGGCATCCTTGAAGTTCGGCTCGATGAGCCAGAACATGTCGAGGCAGCGGGCAAAGATCATCCAGCAGGTCAGAGCGATCATCTTCGACTTGTTGCGCTTCAGATCGCGCGACAGCAGAAGAACAAACGGGATCAGCCAGTGGCAGATAAAGTCGAGTGAGCAGATCACCCACCATCCGCCGTGAATGCGCGCCAGGTACCAGGGCAGCTCGTCCGGTACGTTACCCGACCAGATGATCAGGAACTCGGCGAAGCAGAAGTAGATGTTCAGCATCGTGAACGCGAAGGCCAGCTTGCCGAGATCGTGCTGTTCCGTACCGCGGAGCAGGGTCTTCATCGGCTCGAAGCGCGACAGCAGGACGACCGAAAGGATGCCGAGCGCCAGAACCTGGTAGCCCTGGCCGACGAGGAACTGAATGCCGTAGATCGAGGAGTACCAGGTCACGTCCAGCGACTTGATCCAGACGATCGAGGCATCGGTGAGCAGGATGACGTAGATCAGGATGCTGATACCGGAGAGGTTCTCGAACTTCACGCGCCAGGAGTCGAAGCTCGACTGCGTATCCTGCATCCGGGTCGGCGTCACGCTGCAGCGACCAGCGGTTGAGCAGGAAGGCGGTGAAGCCGATGATGCCGAAGACGATGATGGCCTGAACGACCATGGCGGTCGGATTCAGCATCGTGTGCTTGGCATTGGCCGTCATCATCTGTTCCTGGGTCATCAGGCCGTTCTTGTACGCCTGCATCGTCGCCTGGGCGTTGGGGAAGGCGAACCACTGGTACAGGTGCTTGGCGAAGAAGACGATGGGGATGAAGAGGATAGCCACCAGCTTGAAGGTGCGGCTCATCGCCTCCAGAGGACGGCGGAGGAGCAGTCCCCACTTGCCGCCGGAGACATACTGCAGCATCAGCATGCAGTAGCCACCGCCGGCGAAGCCGAAGGCGACCATAAAGCCCATCAGGTAGGCGCGCATGAGGTGGTTGCGTCCCTCGTCGCTCCACGCGAAGGCGAGGATCGAGACGATGGCAGCGAGTGCACCGACGATCAGCAGACGCATCCTGCCAGGGCCTTGATCGGCTCTTCGGGTGCGGCGAGCGATGCAGGAAGGACCTTCGGCCCGTGTCCGTGTCCTTCTCCGTGATGTTCGTGTCCGTGTGACATGCTTTTTCAGGCCTTCGTTCGGAAGCTTCCGAGTCTACTGCTGTGTTGCTGCTCCAGTTGTTTGCGGCTTGACTGCAGCCGGGGCCGAAGATCCTCCCGGATTAGGAAGGACAAAGAGTTTTCCGTCGGGCGTTCCGGTTACCGAGGTGCCAGGCAGCGTCGGCGCTGCGGCATACGACTCCGGCAGACCCTCGCTCTCGGCGATCGCCTTGAGCGGCTGCACATGCTGGCCGGCAGGGACGTCCGCAGTCTGGGCATTCTGGCTCAGCTGCAGGGCGCGGATGTAGGCCACGATGGCCCAGCGATCAGCGGGGGTCACCTGTGCCGCGTAGTCGGGCATGGCACCGTAGCCGTTGCTGATCACGTGAAAGAAGTGTCCCAGCGGGGCCTGGCGCAGGCGGGCGGTATGGAAGTCGCCGGCCTTGGCGTAGCCGCGGAGAACCACCATGCCTTCGCCGTTACCGACGCGCGAGTGGCAGGGGGTGCAATAGACGTTATAGCGTTCCTGGCCGCGCTCGAGGACGGCCGGAGTTGCGGCAAACGGCAGGCCGTCGCCTTCCTTGCCGTCGACCAGGCCGGTCGCGAAGTACGAATCCGGGTGAGCCTGGTTACGGGCTACCGTGTTCTCCACCTGCGGGCGGACGGAGCGGCCGTCGGCGAACAGGGTCGTTCCGCGCTGCGGGAAGAACTTGGGCTGGTCATGCATATCCTGACGGCAGCCAAGCGTCGCGGCCAGCGTGATCGTCGCCAGTGCGGCAACGGTCAGCCTCGCGTTGGGACGTCGCGTATTAATAATCCACCTCCACCACGGAGACCGCGTGAAACCGCTCGAGGAACGCCCGGGTCTCGGTGAGCGAAAACTTCGGATCGGTGGACTCGAGACAAAGGAAGAACTTGTCCGTGGTCGCTCCGTTCCGGAAGTTTGGAGCATTGAAGAGCGGATGATAGAGCTGCGGAAGTCCGTTCAGCGCGATCATGCCGAAGCCGGCCGAAAGACCGGCAAAGAGAATGGTCCACTCATAGGCCGGGATGATGAACGCCGGCCAGCTGAAGAGCGGGCGGCCCGCAATATTCAGCGGATAGGCATAGACCGCGATCCAGGTCTCCATGAGGTAAGCCGTGGTGAGTCCCATGAGACCGCCCAGCAGGCAGAGCAGAGGCACACGGTTCTTGTGGAAGTGCAGCGCTTCGGCTACCTCCTCCACCGGATAAGGCGTGTAGGCCTCCATGCGACGGTAGCCTGCAGTGCGGGCCTCTTCGGTCGCCTGCACCAGCTCGCTTGGAGTGTTGAACTCCGCAATCAGGCCGTAGATTCCTTCCTTGCGCGGCATATTAGCTCATCTCCTCGCTTACGGTTTCAGCGGTAGGACCGCCACGCGTGATCTTGGTCTGCGGCAGCATCATCCTGATCTCCGACATCGGAATGATCGGGAGGAAGCGGACGAACAACAGGAACAGGCAGGTGAACAGGCCCCAGGTTCCGATGAACAACATGTAGTCCCACTTGGTGGCACGGTACGTACCCCAGCTCGACGGCAGGTAGTCGCGGTAGAGCGAGGTGACGACGATGACGAAGCGCTCGAACCACATACCGATGTTCACGATGATGGACAGGATGAACAGCCAGGTCACGTTCACCCGGAGCTTGCGGCTCCACAGCGTGGTCAGCGGGATCGCGATGTTGGTCAGGATGAGCATCCAGTAGCCCCAGCCCAGCGGACCGAACATGCGGTTCCACATCATGAAGAACTCCCAATGGCTGGCCGAATACCAGCTCATGAAGACCTCCATGCCGTAACCGTAGGCCACGATCGAACCCGTCGCCAGCATGACCTTCGCCATGTTGTCGAGGTGACGCTCGGTGACCAGATCTTCCATGTGGTACCACTTGCGGATCGGGATGGCCAGGGTGAGCACCATCGCGAAGCCGGAGTACACGGCGCCTGCAACGAAGTACGGCGGGAAGATCGTCGTGTGCCATCCAGCCAGAGCCGCGACCGCGAAGTCGAAGCTGATGACGGTGTGCACCGAGAGCACCAGCGGCGTCGAAAGACCGGCAAGAAGCAACGAGGCTGTCTCGTAGCGAATCCAGTGGCGGGTGGAACCGCGCCAGCCGAGCGACAGCATGCCATAGAAGTAGCGGGCCAGCGGCAGGGTCGCGCGATCGCGCAGGGTGCCGAAGTCCGGGATCATGCCGATGTACCAGAAGACGATCGAGATGGTCGCGTAGGTGGACACGGCGAAGACGTCCCAGGCCAGCGGCGAACGCCACTGCGGCCAGACGTTCATGGTGTTGGGGTACGGGAAGAGCCAGTAACCCAGCCATGGACGGCCGACGTGGATCAGCGGGAACATACCGGCGCAGACCACGGCGAAGATCGTCATCGCCTCGGCGAAGCGGTTGATCGAGTTACGCCACGTCTGCTTGAAGAGCAGCAGAATGGCGGAGATCAGCGTGCCGGCGTGACCGATACCGATCCACCAGACGAAGTTGATGATGGCGAAGCCCCATGCACCCGGCATGGTGACACCCCAGATGCCGACGCCCTTGAGCACCAGCCAGGTAAGTGCGACCACAACCAGGGAGGCGATGCCTCCGGCGAAGACCAGGCCGCCAAACCAGGCCAGCGGCGTGTTTCCGGTCAGCACCAGGCCCGCGATCTTCTGCGTCACCGACTTGAAGTTGTGGCCCGGGGCGATGACCGCGTACTCGCCGGTCCGCGGATCGATCATCGGGTCATTGATGGGTTGTTTGGTCGCCATTTATGCCAGCTCCGGGTTCGGGTTGATGACGCCAGCCGTGTAGGTTGTGCGTGGGCGGTAATTGAGGTCGCCCAGCACCGAGTAGTCACGCTCCGCGGCCTTACGCTTGGCAACTTTGCTGTTCTTGTCGTTGATGTTGCCGAACGAGATGGAACCGGTCGGGCATGCCTCCTGGCAGGCCGTCACGATCTCGCCGTCGCGGATCTCGCGGTTCTCCTTGTCGGCGGTGATCTTCGCCGACATGATGCGCTGCACACAGTACGTGCACTTCTCCATGACGCCGCGCGAACGGACGCTGACGTCGGGGTTACGCATGAACTTGAGGCTCTCGGTGTCGTAGTCCGAGTACAGCAGGAAGTTGAACCGGCGCACCTTGTACGGGCAGTTGTTGGAGCAGTACCTTGTACCCACGCAGCGGTTGTAGACCATCAGGTTCAGGCCTTCCGGAGAGTGGACCGTGGCTCCAACCGGGCAGACCTGCTCGCAGCCTGCGTTCTCGCAGTGCTGGCAGGCCATCGGCTGGAAGTGCGCCTTGGGCGCGTTGAGGTCGCCCTCGAAGTAGGTGTCGATACGCAGCCACTGCATGTTGCGGCCGACCTTGACCTGCTCGCGGCCTACAACCGGGATATTGTTCTCGGCGTAGCAGCTGATGACGCAGGCGTTGCAGCCGAAGCAGGAGTTCATGTCGATCGACATACCCCATGCGTTCTGCAGCTTCAGGCTCGAAGGATCGACCTTGTCGTACTTCCATGCCTCGGGGAAGAAGCTGAGGTCCACTTCCTTCTTCGAGTCCCAGCCGGGATCGCCGTGGCGGGGGTCCTCACCCTGCGGGCCATATCCGACCTTGTTGACGAGCGTGCCGCTGGCACCCTCTTCGGCAAACTTCGGATTCTTCTCTGCCTCTTCAACCGTGGCGTAACGGATGATGGAGCGCTCCATCGCCTCGTGGCCAGCCATGGAGAACGTGCCCTGCGTGTCGTACTCAGGCTTCTCGAGATCGTGCTGCGCGAAGGCGCCGCGGTGCTCCGTATTGTGCACCTTGGTGACGCAGAGATCGTAGTAGCTGCCGTCGATGACCTTGGCCGAACCGCCGGAGGCGACCGAAAGCGCGTCCGACGTGCGGATGGAGTAGGCATTGAAGCCCACATCCGCAGCGACGCGACCCGCCTCCACGCCGCGGCCGAAGCCGAGGTGGATGGTGATGACGCCATCGGGGTGACCGGGAGCCATCAGGACCGGAGCCTTGACCTTGCGGCCGTTCAGCTCGATCTCGATGAAGTTGGTCTCCTCCGCCTTGAGCTGAGCCATCGTGTTGATGCTCATCAGAGCGGCGTTATCCCAGCTCAGATTGGTGATCGGCTTGGGAAGCTCCTGCAGCCAGCCGATGTTGGCGAAGCGACCGTCGTAAAGTGTCGGGTCAGGCCGGAAGGCGATCTCAATACCGGAGGTCGAGGGCTTGCCCGCCGGGAAGGCGGTCACGCGGGCCGGAACGCCGGCCTTCGGCGCGAAGGCCGTATCGGCCACCCAGCCATCGTGCAGCGCCTTGCGCCAGCTGGTGGCGAAGTCGCCCTTCATGTAGGTCTTGGCGCTGGCGACGACCACGTCGTAAGACGAGGCCTTGGGGTCCGCCAGCAGGGTCTGCAGTACCTCGTGCGAACTCTTGCCGCCGTAGAGCGGATCGATCATCGGCTGGACGATCGAGAGGGTGCCGTCATAAGCACGGGCATCCGACCAGCTCTCCAGATAGTGCGCGCGGTTGAGGTGCCAGGTCGAGATCGAGCCCGTCTCATCGACGTGCGATCCGAGGTGGACCGTGACCGGAATCTTATTGAAGGCCTCGGCGAAGCCGAGGTCGACAGGGGCGCTGTACACGGGGTTGGCGCCCAGTACAACCAGCCACTGCACCTTGCCAGCCTTCATGTCCCCGATCAGCGCCTTGAACTCGGGCGTCTGCTCGGTGGGCATGGGGTTGACCGTCTCGGTGTAGACGACCGTCTTGCCGACCGCGCCCAGCAGCGTGTTGAGCGCGTAGGCGGCGGCGTGAACCGAAGCGGGCGACTGCTCGCCGGGAATGACAACGCAGCGGCCGGAGTTCTTCTTGAGATCGGCCAGCATGACGTTGAAGAACTTCTTCTGATCCTCGTTGAGCCACGAAGGTGCGATGCCGTAGACCAGCGCATCGGCGAAGCCTTCGATCTGGCTGGGACGCAGGCCGAGGCGATGCTCGGCGCGCATGCCGGTCGTCGTGGGCATCGACTCCACCGCGTAGAGGCGGTTCATCTTCTTGCCCTCTTCGTACATGTGGCGCTCGCCCCAGGCAGCGGTCAGCGGCAGGAAGCCGGGCTGATTGATGCCGCCGAGGAAGTCCGCATCGAGAGCGAGGATGATGTCGGCATCCTCAAGCTTGTAGCGTGCGTCGGTGTAGGTGCCGAAGGCAGCCTTGGAGGCCGCGCGCGAGCTGTCCTGATTGACCGGCTCCCACTGCACGAACTTGGCCTGCGGATACTTGGCCTGTACCTGCTTCCACTGTGCCGCCAGCGTCGGAGAGGTCACCGTCTCGCTGAGGAAGTAGAGACCCTGGCCGCCGGGCAGCGCCGTGACCGCCTCAAGGAAGGCGTCCTGGAACTGCGAGAAGCTGGAGGTCTGGCCGCGGAAGAGAACATGCTGCGAGCGGTCCGGATCGTACAGGTCGAGCAGGGTGGACTGGGTAAAGGTGTCCGCCGCGCCGCCGGAAGCAGGGTGCTCGGGATTACCGTTCACCTTGATGGGGCGGAAGGACTCGGACTTGACCAGAACCGGGATCGCGCCGGTGGAGAACGGATAGGCCGAGGCGAAGTACATCGCCTTGCCCAGAACCAGATCTTCAGGCTGCTTGACGTAAGGGTAGATGGGCTCGTCGGGCTGCTTGGTGCAACCGGCGAGACCGGCCAGAGCGAACGAAGCGCCCATGACCTTGAGGAAGCCGCGGCGCGAGACCGGGTCAACCCACTCACCCGCACCATGCTGACGCGGGAACTCTTCCTGCATCAGGTCGTGGAACTCCGGCGTCGCTGCCAGCTCGTCGAGGTTCTTCCAGAAGCGTCGCCCGGTCTTGCCATCGAGCCTGGCCTGAACCTCGGCCAGGGTCAACTTCTTCTTGCACCCGCCTCAGCCTGCGCCATACCTGCCGCCAGTGAATTTGTCTCTGCCATCGTGTCTTCTGTTCCTATCCCACTCGTTGTTATGCCGTTCCGCTTCATCGGTGGCACGTCTCGCAGCTGGCGAGCTCATTCGGGGTGCGAATGTGATACTGCGCCGTGAGGTACTTACCCAGCTCGATCTGACTGGTGAACCTGGTGTATCCAGCCGGTACGGCAGCCTCTTCGGTCGTAACCTCGCAGCTGACGTTCTGTGCCGTGGGTCCACCCTTGGTGGAGCTGGTGCAGACGACCGGCTTGGTGCTGGTCGGCCCTGCCCAGGCCATGTTGTAGATCTCGGAGGTCGGACGGAGGTTCGCGGCAGGATTACGGTGGCAGTTCAGGCACCACTCCATCTGCAGCGTGTTTTCCTGGTACATCAGCGGCATCTCGTCGACACGGCCATGACAGCTTGCGCAGCCGATGCCTTTGTTTACGTGGATGTCGTGATTGAAGTAGACATAAGTCCGGAAGGTCGTGAACGCGGATCCACTGGATCGACGCGCCCGTCGCCCAGCTCTGGCGAACCGGCTCGAGATAATCGGCATTGGTCCAGATCTGCGCGTGGCAGTTGATGCAGGTCTTGGTCGGCGGAATGCCGGCATAGGCCGCCTTCTCCACCTGCACGTGACAGTACTGGCACTGCAGGCCAACACCCTCAACGTGGTGCTTGTGGCTGAATGGAATCGGCTGGTCCGGCCGCTGGCCCTGCTTGGTGACCCAGGGAGATCGCTGAAGCTGGTCGAGGGCTACGCCGAGCGCGATGACGATAAGGCCCGTCAAAACCAGGCTCATCCGAGCCAGCGCGTTCGAACTGCGGTCAAAAACTTGCGCCATGAGTGCTTTCCTGCTTCCTCTCTGGTTCGCCTGGCTTCCGTCTAACAGGTCGAGAAGGGATTCAAGGGTTTCGTTCTAAACTTTGTCGAGCCGATCAATGTCCCAATCGGCCTTTCAGGCATCCAATTTCACACTTCAGCCTGATTTTTAACTCTCTGAGGTCTTGAGTATAGCAGTGGAAAAAGTCATTCCTCGTGCACTGACCGATACTCGCAACTGATTTTTCACCTGCAACATCCGATTATCGAACCCACCGGAGCCGCCCGTTTTTCGAGCCTGCACAACATCTCGTGCGTCGCCGCACGACAGACTCTGCGCACCACAATATCTACCCTGCCCGAAAGGTATCCCCCTTGTAAATCCGCACCAAAAGAGTCCGATTTTGGAGTTGCCCCTGTTGCAGCATTTTTAGTGCAACCCGCAGGGGCTGTTCACCTTACGCGAGACTGGACGATCGCCGGACAGATCTTCTGTGACACCGATCACCGCGATGCCATCGTTCTTCATACTGAGGTTCCTTCTTCTGATACCGTCATCGACATGCCTCGCCCCAGCGCCACACCGCGCGCGCCGCGTTACGATGCCGCGGCGGCCATCGCCCATCTCACTGCCGCAGACCCCAAGCTGGGACGCCTGATCGAACGTGCCGGACCGTTTACGCTGCGCGTCTCCAGCGGCTTGTCGCCATTTGAGGCTCTGGTGGAGTCGATCATCTACCAGCAGCTGCACGGCAAGGCGGCGGCGACGATTCACCGGCGCCTGCTCGACAGCTTTGAGGAGCTGCTGGGGCCGGGTGTCCATCCCACGGCGCAACATCTGCTGGACTGCCCGAACGAGCAGCTGCGCGCCGCCGGGCTCTCGAAGAACAAGATGCTGGCGTTGCGCGACCTCGCCGCCAAGACGATCGACGGCACCGTTCCCACTCTGGAACGCATCCGGAGGATGGCGGATGAGGACGTCATCGACCACCTGACGCAGGTGCGCGGCATCGGCCGCTGGACGGTCGAGATGCTGCTCATGTTCCGCCTGGGGCGTCCGGACGTCTTCCCGGTCACCGACTACGGCGTGCGCAAGGGATTCGCGCTGACCTTTCAGGGGCTGAAGCCGGAGAAGAAGGTCGAGCCTTCCGACCTGCCCAATGCGGAGACGATGCACCGACGGGCGAAGAAGTGGGGGCCCTGGCGCTCCATCGCAAGCTGGTACCTGTGGCGCGCCTGCGACCTGGCCAGCGGCAAGATGGTGTTGCCGGGGGCAAAGGCGTAGTCGCGACGGCAATCGCCGGAACGGCTGGCTGCTCTTACTGCGTCAAAGGCGTCAAAGGCTGAAGGAGACGGGAGGGCCGACCGATGTCAGCGATGGACCGCCGCGAGTTCAACCGGATGATCTCCCTGCTGGGACTGGCGGGCGCAGGCTCGCTGGCTGGACCGACTGCGCTGGCGGCGCCCGCGCAGCCGGAGTCATTCACGCTGAGCCGCAATGACTGGATGCCAAACAACAGTTCCCTGCCGGTGCTGCACTATCACGGGGCGGGCAAGGGGTCGTCGTCGGAGATGGCGGCGGCATTTGAGCGCATCTTTCAGAAGAACGGGTGGCCGGCGCAGTGGCGCAACGGCGTGTACGACTTTCATCACTATCACTCGACCGCACACGAGGTGCTGGGCTTTGCGGCGGGAGACGCGCGCATCATGCTGGGAGGACCGAATGGCCGCGAGGTGCGCGTGAAGGGCGGCGATGTTGTGGTTCTGCCCACCGGCACGGGACACTGCCGCATCGAGGCCAGCTCGGATTTTCTTGTGGTGGGCGCGTATCCGGTGGGGCAGGATTGGGACATCTGCCGGACGGCGCCGACCGCTGCGATGACGGAACGGATGCGCGGCCTTCCGTTTCCCGCAACTGATCCGGTGAGCGGGGTGGACGGCGCGCTGACGAAACTGTGGAAGCGGGCCTGATTCTGCTTTTATGCATCCGCAAGAAGGCTATGCGACCTGCTTCTGCGACCGCTCCACGAGATAATTTTCGCCCCAGAGCTGCAGCGAGCGGACGACCGGCTCAAGCGAGTGACCGCGGCTGGAGAGGCGGTACTCGACGCGCGGCGGCACCTCGGCGTAGACGGTGCGTGTGATCAGGCCGCACTCCTCCAGCTCCCGTAGCTGCTTGGTGAGCGTGCGCTGGGTGATGCCGGTGAGCCGGCGGCGCAGCTCGTTGAAGCGGAGCATGCCGTCGTTGAGCAGGTGGTAGAGGATGACGCCCTTCCACTTGCCGTCGATCAGGTCGAGTGTCGCTTCGACCGGGCAGCCCAGTGCGCAGGTGTAGTCTTTATTCCTTTTCATGCCACCGCCTCCGTGCCCACGGTATCCAAAGGGATACTACGCCGCGAAAATGTGCGTACTTACGCGATCTGCTCGATTTTGCCATGATCGTGCCTGAGGAGAGAACACGACGATGAAAGCTGTTGGATACAAGAAGCCGCTGCCGGTGACCGATGCCGATTCCCTGCTGGACATTACGCTGCCGGACCCGGTGGCGAAGGGCCGCGACCTGCTGGTCGAGGTGAAGGCGATCTCGGTGAACCCGGTCGACTACAAGGTGCGTGGCAGCTCGGGACCGCTGGAGGGCGACGAATACCGCGTGGTGGGCTGGGATGCGACGGGAGTTGTTAAAGCGGTGGGCGAAGAGGTGACGCTGTTCAAGCCGGGTGATGAGGTGTTTTATGCCGGTTCGCGGGTGCGGCAGGGTGCGAACGCCGAGCTTCACCTGGTCGATGAACGCATCGTGGGCCACAAGCCGAAGTCGCTGGACTTCGCGCAGGCGGCGGCCCTGCCTCTGACCAGCCTGACGGCGTGGGAGCTGCTGTTCGACCGCCTGGGTGTAAAGCCCGGCAAGCCCGCAGATGCAGGAAGCCTGCTGATTATCGGTGGATCGGGCGGCGTGGGTTCCATGATGATCCAGCTGGCGCGGCGGCTGACCGGGATGGCCGTGATTGCCACGGCATCGCGGCCGGAGACGCAGAAGTGGTGCCTGGAGCTGGGAGCGCATCATGTGATCGACCACAGCCAGCCGCTGGCGGCGCAGATGAAGGCGATCGGCATCCCCGAGGCGGAGTACATCGTCTCGCTGACGGCCACCGACCAGCACTACCCTGCGCTGATCGAAGTGCTGGCGCCGCAGGGGCATCTTGGGGTCATCGACGATCCAGCGACGCTCGACGCCAAACCTCTGAAGCAAAAGGCCGCCGCGCTGCACTGGGAGCTGATGTTCACCCGCTCGTTCTACCAGACACACGATATGGCGGCGCAGCACAGGATTTTGAACGAGGTGGCCGATCTGGTGGACGAGGGCATCCTGCGCACGACGGTCGCCCATAGTTTCGGGACGATTAACGCCGCCAACCTGCGAAAGGCGCACGAACTGCTGGAGAGCGGCAAGTCGCACGGCAAGATCGTGCTGGCGGGATTCTAATGGGCGCGTAACCCCGGTCCGGCGGGGCCGGGGTTTTTGCCACCAACCCGGCGGGGCACTGTAGCCTCTAAGGGAGAACATGGCAAAGTCAAAACAACCATCCAAGCCAGCTGTCGCTCCTGCCCCACCCGCCGCGCCGGAGCGCTATATCTGTATTCATGGCCACTTTTACCAGCCGCCGCGGGAGAATCCCTGGCTGGAGACGGTGGAGGTGCAGGACTCTGCCGCGCCGTACCACGACTGGAACGACCGCATCACCGCCGAGTGCTATGCGCCGAACGGGGCCTCGCGCATCACCGACCGCGAGAACAAGATCATCCGCATTCTGAACAACTATGCGCGAATCAGCTTCAACTTCGGCCCCACGCTGCTGAGCTGGCTGTGCGACTTTGCGCCGCGCACCTACCGGATGATTCTGGACGCCGACAGGACCTCGGCGGAGCGGCACTCCGGGCACGGCTCGGCGATCGCGCAGGTCTACAACCACATCATCATGCCGCTGGCCAACGAGCGCGACGCGCTGACGCAGATTCGCTGGGGCATCACGGACTTCGAGTTCCGCTTCGGCCGCAAGCCGGAGGGCATGTGGCTGGCCGAGACGGCGGTCAACCGGAACGTGCTCGACATGATGGCCAGGGAAGGCATCAAGTTCACCATCCTTGCGCCGCACCAGTGCGCCCGCGTGCGGCGTATGAATGCCTTCCGTACGCTGACGCCGGCGGAGAGGCTGGAGGAAGACACTTCGCTCAACTGGATGGAGACGGCGGACAGCTCGGTGGACACGAGGCGGCCTTACCTCGTCCAGCTCGATGAGGGCCGCTCGATTGCCATCTTCTTTTACGACGGTCCGGCCTCGCGCGCCATTGCGTTTGAAGGTCTGCTGAACAGCGGCGAGGTCTTCGGCGAACGCCTGCTGAAGGGCTTCGGAGCCGAGGCCGAGGCCGGCGACGAGGCGCTGCTGTCGCACGTCGCCACCGACGGCGAGAGCTACGGCCATCACCACCGCCACGGCGAGATGGCGCTCTCCTACGCGATGTTCTGGCTGCAGAACAACAATCTGGCCAAGCTGACCAACTACGCCGAGTTTCTGGCGAAGTTTCCCCCGCGATGGGAGGCCGAGGTGGTGGACGACACGGCGTGGAGCTGCGCGCACGGCGTGGAGCGCTGGCGCTCCAACTGCGGCTGCAACAGCGGCCGACCGGGGTGGAACCAGCTGTGGCGCGCGCCTCTGCGGGACGCGCTGGATATGCTGCGCGATGCCACGGCGCCTCTCTCGGAGCAGTTGTCGGCGGGACTCTTCAAGGATCTGTGGTGTGCGCGCAACGAGTACATCAAGGTGATCCTCGACCGGCAGTCGAACAGCGAAAAGTTCCTCGCCGAGCATCAGTCGCACCCCCTCTCCGAGACGGAACGCATCCAGGCGCTGGAGCTGATGGAGCTGCAGCGACATACCCAGCTGATGTACACCTCGTGCGGCTGGTTCTTCGACGAGATCTCGGGCATCGAGACGGTGCAGGTGATCGCCTATGCGGGCCGCGTCCTGCAGCTGGCGGCCAAGCTCTTCGGAGAGCCGGGAGCCGCGCTCGAAGCAAAGTTTCTGGAGATGCTCGAAGGCGCGGAGAGCAACATCCCCGACCTGGGCAACGGCGCCGAGGTCTATCGCCGTTATGTCACCGGCATGAAGATCGGTCTCGAACAAGTGGGCGCGCACTACGCTATCAGCTCGATCTTCCGGCCTTATCCGGAGGATGGCGAGATCTTCTGCTACAACGTCCATCGGGTGAGCCACGAGGTCTACAGCTCGGGCCGGGGCCGCATCGCAGTCGGAGGGGCGCGCATCTTCTCGCGCATCACCGAGGACACCGAGGAGATCTGTTACGCCGTGCTGCACCTGGGCGATCAGAACATCTCCGCCGCCATCCGTCGCTACGATCCCAACGACGCAGAGCAGGTCGAGTCGTTCCATCATCTTTCGAAGGAGATCGCGCAGGCGATGCGACGGGCCAATCTGCCCGAGGTCATCCGGCTCATCGACCACTACTTCAACACCCCGGAGGGCGCGCACGACGCGGAGAGCGCACCGGCGCCGACCAGCTACTCGCTGACCTCGCTCTTCGCCGACGAGCAGCACCGCATCGTGCAGGTCATCCTGAACCAGACGGTCGCGGAGATGGAAGATTCGCTGCGCAAGATCTACAACGATCACGCCTCGCTGCTGGACTTTTTGACCGACACGGGCATTACACCGCCCCCGGCACTGGAGGTGGCGGCGAACTTCGCCATCAACGCGTCGCTGCGGCGGGCGATCGACGCGGAGAACTTCGACCCGGAGTATGTGCTCTCCCTGGTCGATCGCGCAGGTTCGGAGCGCATCACGCTCAACAACCAGCAGCTGGGCTTCATCGCCGGGCAGCGGATGAAGAATGCGATGGTGCGGCTGGAGGCGGAGGCGGCGGGCGATCCTTCGGTCAACAGCGGCGCCCTGGCGCAGGCGCTGGCCATGGCAGAGACCTTCCGCAAGGTGCCCTTCGAGGTGAACCTGTGGCAGGCACAGAACATCTGGAACGACCTGCTGCGGCGCACGGAGCGCAGCTACTGGACGCCGGAGTGGAGCGAAGACTACCGTGCGCTGGGCGAGGCCATCAACATCCGCGTCGACCAGCTGGTGACGGAAGAGGGTGTGAGCGTCTTCTAACGGCGCTCGCCCTTCCCTGCTCGAAATTTTCTCTGCAACTCCTCCTCAACTCGGCAGCCGCTCTGCCGATGAGAGCACTGTGCCAATCTGAAGCACCGATTTTGGAGCACGCGCGAGGAGACGAGGATGATTCGGCAGGCGATCAATTGCGATATCTGTGGAGCGGAGAGGCTGGAATCGACCAGCTTCTGGTTTGTAGCCGATGAAATCGGCGGAGAGATCCGTCTGCGCGGCTGGGATGCGTCGAAGAAGTCGCGGCGCGGCGCACGCCACCTGTGCGGCCAGAAGTGCGTGCAGCACCTGATGGACAACTTCACCGCGGCGATCGTCGCCGGACAGCATGCAGGCAGGGCGGCGGCGAAGGAAGCCACCGAGGCGATGGCAAATGCTGCTCCGGCAGGCATGCCGGCAGCCTCGGCCAAGGCTCCGGCGCTGGTGGAGTCGGCGCTGGACCGCGACGATATGCCGATCCTGGAGCGCATGGGCTACGACCGGGATACGGTAGAGATGATCGAAGCCGAATCGTGGGCCGGGCCGGTGCGGCCGAAGGAGCCGGAGGTCGTCCCCACGGGCTGGGGAGCGCAGGCAGCGACCCGCGGCGAGAAGGGATTTATCCACGCCACGCGCGTCAAACCGCAGCCGCTACGCGCCTTTCAGCGCATGGCCTAAGGAACCGACAGGGTTGGAGGGCCAGACTTGGCGGTAGCCCAGGCCAGGGCCTGGCTGAGGTACTGCTTCATCTCTTTGCGGCCGACGATGGCGTCAAGGAAGCCGTGCTCCAGCAGGAACTCCGAGCGCTGGAAGCCCTCAGGGAGCTTCTGGCGGATGGTCTGCTCGATCACGCGGGGTCCGGCGAAGCCGATCAGCGCGCCGGGCTCGGCGATATTCAGATCGCCCAGCATGGCGAAGCTGGCGGTGACGCCACCGGTGGTCGGGTCGGTCATGATCGAGATGTAGGGGATGCCTTCATCGTCGAGCCTGCCCAGCCCGGTGGAGATCTTGGCCAGCTGCATCAGCGAGGCGATGCCCTCCATCATGCGGGCGCCTCCGGAGGCGGAGATGATGATGAGCGGGTGCCGTGTCGCCAGCGAACGGTCCACGGCGCGGGCGATGGTCTCGCCGACCACCGAGCCCATCGAGCCGCCGATGAAGGCGTACTCCATCGCCGAGATGACGACGGGCTGCTCGCCGATGCTGCCGATGGCGTTGACGATAGCGTCGTTGAGGCCGGTCTTGGCCTGGGCGTCGGCGAGGCGCTTTTTGTAGCGCTTCAGGTCGGTGAACTCCAGCGGATCGGTCGAGCGCAGGTCGAGGTCGACCAGCTCGTAGCCGGGCTCCAGCAGGCTCTCGATGCGCTCGCGGGCGCCGATGCGGAAGTGATAGTCGCACTTGGGGCAGACGTTCAGGTTCGCCGCGAGGTCGGCCTTGAAGATGACCTGGTTGCAGCTCGGGCAGCGGACCCAGAGACCCTCGGTCCGGACAGTCCGCTCCGGGTCGTTGACGATCTCATTTTCTTCGCGTTTGAACCAGCTCATGTGCCGTTGTGCCTTTTGAAATGTGACTCAGCTATTGTAGCTGGCCGAGGGCGGTGTGGGGCGCTCACCCGGTGACGATGCCCATGCAGAGAATGGCAAAGGAGACGGCGAAGACGTCTTCGGTGAGGGTGACCTGCCAGGCTTTACAGCCGATGCGGCGGGTCAGCTGGTGCCGCAGCTGGTAGGCGGCGAAGGCCCCGACCAGTGCTCCCAGGATTGCCAGCGTCGCCCCTTCGACGCCCGAGGCGTCCAGCCCCGAGGCGAGAATGGCTCCCACAAGGCCACCAAAGAAAAAGCGAATCAGCAGGACGACCGGCCGGGTCGGGCGGGGGCTCATCCCCAGCTTATCCGCCGCATATTCAGCGATGGCGAGCACGGTAAAGGCGATGACGACGGGCAGGCTGGCGCACCACCAGGCCCAGGAGCCGCCAACGGGAAGCAGCTTGAGCCATGCAAACCAGCAGAGGACCGCCATCGGCGTCATGGTCCGCATCCCGGTGATGAAACCGAGCAGCGGGATCGCAATCAGCCAGGTCATCACCTCCATGGTCATCGAAACCAACTCCTCCATCCGGAAATCTACGAGGCCCGGTGCTACGGATGCTAATCCCTTTTACGAGGCCGCTGATGATGTGGACGAAGAATAGGACCATTAGGACTCAGCGGACGCACTCCCGCAGCCTTGCAGAGGATCTGCGGTCTGCGGCTACTTACTGGCATTCTTTACTGTTTTTGCGAAAGCAGACCGTAGACGTCGACTTCTCCCTTAGCGCCAACATACACATGCCCGTTCACGACGGTCGGAATGTTGAAGCGAAGGGCATAGCCGGCGTTGTCGCGCGCCGCGTTCTGACTGCTCGTATACAGCAGGTGCGAGATGTCTGCGGCGTCCGCGGCGTACAGAACGGCCAGCCGGTCGGGCGATGACCAGCCCTTGGAACTCAGCACCCAGACGATGCCGTCCTTCTCGCCATTCGCAGAGACCATTGGGGTTGCGGCGTGATCCTCCAGCTTGAAGCTGCTGGCTGCTTTGAAGACAAGCTTGCCGTCCTTTACCTCGAAATCGCGAAGCGAATCGTAGTCGCTGAGGACGAAGACATTCCGGTTCCAATACGCCATCGACCCGTAGATTCCGCGCGATGTCGGAATCGTCTGGACGGCATGGCTGTTGCTTCCTTTTTGAAAATGCCCCAGGCGGTCGCGATCGACTACGTAGATCATGGGCCCCTTGCCTCCAACGACGGCGAGGTGCGCGTGCGGGCCGGGCTGGTCGGGCAGGAGCATCGGGCCGCCCGATCCAAGATCGTGATCCTTCGCATTGAGTTCGTCTGCGTTGAACGGCGTGAAATAGTCGACCGGCTTCAACTTTGACCATCGGCGCGCAGCTTGAGGAGGGTGTCTCCGTAGTCTCTGCCTCCCGAGGAGACGTCGAACTGACCGTTACCCGTCGCGACAAAGACATTTCCTTCCTTGTCCGCTGCGGGCGAGGTGTCGCTGGCCCAGATTCCGCTGTCATCGGCATCGGGCGAGGTGTTGAAGACCCCCTTCTGCTTCAGCGTCGCAGCGTCGTAGGCCATGATCCAACCGTGGTACGGTCCAACGTCGCAGGACGAGCCCCAGGTGAGATAGACCAGGCCGTTCGAGAGCAGGAGGCCTGCTCGAGGATTCTCCCGCAGCGGATCGAAGGCCACGCGAGTAACCTGACTGCCTGCCCCGGTTCCCTGCGCCGATGCCTTTATCTCGACCGGGCCGCCCAGCTTCTCCGCGCCGGACGTTACGGACAGGGCATGAATCTTCTGCTGGTACTGCACCTTTGCCGGGAGGCTCGGATCCTTTGTGCGGGCCAGCACGTAGAGGATGCCGGATTTCGCATCGATCACCGGCGTCGACGTGATTCCCACCTCCGGCTGCGTGAAGGGGCACATGACATCGCTGGCGGGAACCGTATCAACATCCCCATGCACAAAGCTCACGTGCCAGAGTGGCGTGGACGGCTTTCCGTATGCGTCGAAGGCATAGACGCTGTCATGCTCGGTGACGATGAAGACGACGTCGTGTTTTCCCTTGCCGGGGATCGTCACGCCGGAGAGAAACAGCGGCTGGGCGTAGATATCTCCGTCGACCTTCAGGGTGAAGAGCTTTCCGAACTGGCGGGAGTTGACGTTACGCGGCGTCAGCTTCGTCTCATGGACGTAAGCACCGGTACGCGCGTTGTCGTATTGGGCGGTCGTCATCTGCGGATGGGCTGGAGGAGCCAACATGACGACTGCGAGGATCACACCAAGCGGAAGCCTGCACCGGAACCGTCTCATACCTGCCTCACCTTCCCTGCGATGACGGGGATGGATTCGTGGTCGGAATCCGACTATATCTATACGCAGCGATGGCGTCAATTTCGGAGCTTAAAAGCAGAGCCGCCGCGAGAGGGCATCTCGCGGCGGCGTTGTGCATGAAGCCGGATGGGTTGGTTAGGCGACAGGCTGGGGCTGGCGCAGGAACTCGTACAGAGGGAAGCGGTCGGCCAGTTCGGTGACCTCGCCGTGGATCTTCTTGAGCGCACCCTCGTCGTTGCGGTTCTCGAGCGCACGGGCGATCCAGACGGCGACCTGCTTCATCTCGCCTTCCTTCATGCCGCGCGTGGTGAGCGCCGGGGTGCCGATGCGGATGCCCGAGGGCTTCATCGGCGGGTTGGTGTCATATGGAATGGCGTTCTTGTTGACCGTGATACCGGCCGCGCCCAGGGCGTTCTCCGCCTCGGAGCCGAACATGCCCTTCTGGAAGACATCGACCAGCATGAGGTGGTTATCGGTGCCGCCGGAGACGATGCGGAAGCCCTCGGCGGCGAGCGCCTCGGCCAGCACCTTCGCGTTCTTGACCACCTGATGCGCGTAGGTCGAGAAGGAGGGATCGAGCGCCTCCTTGAAGGCCACGGCCTTGGCGGCGACGATGTGCATCAGCGGTCCGCCCTGCTGTCCGGGGAAGACGGAGCGGTCGACCGAGGCGGCGAGATCCTGCTGGCAGAGGATCAGACCGGCGCGGGGTCCGCGGAGGGTCTTGTGCGTGGTCGTGGTGACGATCTGCGCGTGCGGCACGGGCGAGGGGTGCGCTCCACCGGCGACGAGACCGGCAAAGTGAGCCATGTCGATGAAGAGGTAGGCACCGACCTTGTCGGCGATGGCGCGCATGCGGGCGAAGTCCCAGAAGCGCGGGTAGGCAGAGCCTCCGCCGACGATGACCTTGGGCTTCTCGGCGACGGCCTTGGCCTCGAGCTCGTCGTAGTCGATGGTCTCGGTGTCCTTGCGGACCTGGTAGCCGACGATGCGGTAGAGCTTGCCGGAGAAGTTGAGCTTGTGGCCGTGGGTCAGGTGGCCGCCGTGCGCGAGGTCGAGACCGAGGACGGTGTCGCCCGGATTGATGATCGACATGTAGGCCGCGGCGTTGGCCTGCGAGCCGGACGAGGGCTGCACGTTGGCGTGCTCGGCGCCGAAGAGCTTCTTGGCGCGGTCGCGGGCCAGGTTCTCGACGATGTCGGCGAACTCGCAGCCGCCGTAGTAGCGCTTGCCGGGATAGCCCTCGGCGTACTTGTTGGTGAAGACGGTGCCTGCGGCCTCGAGCACGGCGCGGGAGACGAAGTTCTCCGAGGCGATCATCTCCAGTCCCTCGTGCTGACGGAGGACCTCGTTTTCAACTTGAGCGGCGATCTCGGGGTCAGCAATCGCAAGCGGGGCGTTCTGATCGATGGACATAAGGCTATTTTATTCCAGCCGCCCCCTGCATCGCCCTGGGCCTCTGAGACCTCGACCGCCCTACGAGGTGTTCGGCCGGGTTTTGGTGGCGCTGAAGCGCTTTGTGCCTCGGATTATCAATGCGTGAAGCTCATCTGCGGTATCGTGGACGAACCAATCCCCCGGGCCACGCAGTTTTGATCTCTCTTTCAGGAGCTCGTCATGGCGACGAAGAAGACCTCCCCTGCCGCAAGGAAGCCCGCGGTGAAGGCCGGCAGGATCGTATCGAAAACAAAGAGACTTACGGCCAGAGCAAAGAAGCCCACGGCGAAACCGGCCGCTGACCGTCCCCTGCCGAAGACCAACGTTGTCCCGGACGCCATCGACCTGCGCGATCGGCCGTATATGCCGTCGGTGATGCTGATTCCGGCGCAGATGCTGCTGCCCAGGCTGAAGATCCCTGTCCTAAACCAGCAGGAGACCAGCGCCTGCACCGGCTTCGCGCTCTCCAGCGTCATCTTTCACCTGCAGCACAAGGCCAAACGCGACAAGAGGCAGCAGGCGGTCTCGCCGTTCATGCTGTACTCCATGGCGCGGCGGTACGACGAGTTTCCCGGGGACCCGACCAAGGACACCGGTTCGAGTCTGCGTGGCGCCATGAAGGGCTGGTTCAAGTACGGCGCCTGCGCTGCGCCGCTGTGGCAGGACGAGGATATGCCCGCGCCGGTCAAGAATCCTGCCAAAGACTGGTGGCAGGATGCGGTCAAGCGCCCGCTGGGCGCCTACTACCGCGTGGACACACGCAGCGTGACCGACATGCAGGTGGCTCTGAACGAGATCGGCGTGCTGTACGCGAGCGCCGTCGTCCACTCCGGCTGGATGGAAGGCGTGAGGCCGCACCGCGATCCCAAGGTGCCGTTCTGGATCATTCCGCAGCGCAAACGCCTGCCCGGCGACGGCGCGCACGCCTTCGCCATCGTGGGCTACAACCGCGACGGCTTCATCGTCCACAACTCGTGGGACATGGACTGGGGAACGGGGGGGCGCGCCGTGCTCACCTACCAGGACTGGACCGACAACGCGATGGACTGCTGGGTGGCGCAGCTGGGCGTGCCCACGCACCTGCACCAGGAGATCGCCGAGGCCAAGACCCTGCGCACCGACGCCGCCGGCCAGGTGCAGCTGGCCAGCGATGAGACGCTGCGCAACCGCGAGATCGCACCCTACATCATCGACATGGAGAACAACGGCCGCCTCAGCAATACAGGCGACTTCCGCACGCAGGACAGCGATGTGGACTGGCTGTTGAACGAGCAGATCAAACGCGTACGCGACGACTGGAAGCTGCCTGAAGGCGCGCCGATGGACATCGCCATCTACGCTCACGGCGGGCTGACGTCGGAGAACGGCGCGGCCGCAACAGCGGCCAGCTGGATTCCTGCGATGTACGAGAAGCAGATCTACCCCATTTTTTGATGTGGGAGACGGACCTGTGGTCGACGCTGAAGAACATCTATGCCGATATCGACGCGAAGCAGCAACAGCAGCGCACCACCGGCGGCCCCTTCGACAAGATGCGGACATGGTGGGACGATCGCCTGGAGAAGCTGCTGACCGTGCCGGGATCGAAGGTGTGGGGCGAGATGAAACAGAATGCCGATGCGATCTCGTCGGCGCAGGACTCCGGCGGCCTGAAGCTGTACAAGGCCAGCACGCGGTCGCCGTACTTCAAGGACAAATCGAAGATACGGCTGCACCTGATCGGCCACTCGGCCGGAGCGATTGTGCATAGCTACATCGTCAACCGGCTGAAGTGGAACTTCGAGACGGTGAACTTTATGGCTCCCGCTGTGCGCGCCGACGTCTTCAAGGCGAACGTCGTCCCGGAGATCCTGAGCGGCCGCGTGAAGCAGTACAACCAGTTTCAGCTGACAGACGAGACCGAGTTGAAGGACCCGACCTGTCAGCCGATCCTCGGTTACAACCGATCGCTGCTCTACCTCGTCTCGCGCTCGTTCGAGAAGGGCGAAGAGACGCCGATCCTCGGCATGGAGAAGTACTTCAACAGCCAGATCGGCTCCATGGGGCTGAAGAACATCAGCTTCTACGACGCTCCCGGCTCCTGCAGCAACAGCACAACGCACGGTGGCTTCGACGATGATCACACGACACGAGACAAAATTCTCGCGCTGATCAAGGGCTGAAGAGGCACGTATCGTTCGAGCCGAATACTAAAGCTTTATTCCGAGTGCCCTAGCAGTCTTCGCTCCGACCTCGCCGTCAGGGACGAGCCCCTTGCTTACCTGAAATGCCTGAACAGCGGCCGTCGTATGTGCATCGAACACTCCCCAGGTTCCCCCGGTATTGAAGCCTTTCTTCATCAGGGCGTTCTGAATTGCCTTGATCTTCGGAAGAGCGGTGCGGGTCTTCGTCTGACGAAGAACCATTTGCTTGAGCGCAAGCTGAGGTACTGCGGCTTCAGTCTGTGTATAAGCTATGCCTGGAACGAGAATGCCATAGTCCCATCTTCGGTTGGCCAAGCTTCCCCGGATCACTCCGTCGGCAGAAGAGTGAGCCTCGATTGTCCTTCCTGTGCCGTCGGAGATGACGATGTGACCACCAAGACCATTTGGAACTGCCAGCCGCATTATCGCGGCACCTGGCGTTCGAGCTGCGACAGCGACTGTCACCTTCTGTCCCATCTTTTGCGCATCTCTCGCCCAGTAGCCAGTAAATGCATCCGCAGTTGCAGGGTCAGAGTCATCGGAGGCACAACCGTAAAGAATGCCTGCCGCCTGATAGACCATCCATGAAACGAACTCTGCACAGTCCCATGGACCGGTCCAGCCTGCATTGTTCTTCGGAACATTTGCTCCGAAGACATATGTCTCTCCAATGTGGGGGATAGCGAGTTTTACTAGATCTGCACCAGTGGCCATAGAAAATCTCCCTTCGAGAAGTGAGGCCCGGTCAGATTTTTTTCTGATGCGGAAAGATATCGCATCTCCGTTCGGATTCAACACAATAATTATTCGTTCAAAGACCGAGCTACGCCTTCGCCACCTCGGGCAGGAAGTAGAAGACGATAGCGAGGATGACGTAGACGGCGAGCAGTTGCGCGCCCTCCAGCCAGTTGGTCTCGCCATCCTGCGCCACCTGCCCGGTGATGAGGATGGCGAGGAAGATCGCCAGCACCTCAGCCGGAGAGAAGGCCAGGTCCATCGGACGCGGCCCGATGAAGTGGCTCAGGATCACCAGCAGCGGAGCGACCAGCAGCGCGATCTGTATGCTCGAACCCACTGCGACGCCAAACGACAGCTCCATCCTGTTCTTCATCGCGGCCATCACCGCCGTGCTGTGTTCCGCCGCATTGCCGATGATGGCGACGACGATGACACCGACGAAGACCTCCGTCATGCCGAAGGACTTCGCTGCCTCCTGCACCGAGCCGACGAGGATCTCGCTGATCCACGCGATGGCAGCCGTTGCCAGCGCCAGCGTGATGACGGCACGCACCAGGTTGGCCGGCTTTTCGCCGTGCTCTGCCTCTGCCTCCCCGTTCCCCGCGAACAGTGTCTTATGCGTGTAGAGCGAGAAGACGAGATGAGCCACATACGTCAGCAGCAGCACGACGGCGATGTCGAGACCAAGACGGTTCTCGCGGTCGTGCGCACCGTAGTTCTGCAGATGATGAAAGGCCGCCGGCACGATGAGCCCGACGGAAGCCAGCGTCAGCAGAACGGCCTGCGCGCTCGCGGCAGTCTGGTTGAACTTCTGCTTTTTGAACTTCATGCCGCCGCAGAAGGCCGAGAGTCCGAAGACCAGCAGCACATTCCCTATGATCGATCCCGTCAGCGAGGCCTTCACCACGTCGTAGAGCCCACGCTGCAGCGCCGCGATGGCGATGATCAGCTCAGCCGCGTTGCCGAAGGTCGCATTCAGCAGGCCGCCGATTCCCTCACCCAGCCGCGAGGCGATCTGCTCGGTCGCATGACCGAGGATGCCCGCCAGCGGAATCACCGAGAGGCACGCAGAAAGAAAGATCCACGTATGCGCTTCCGGATGAAGAAACTCGAGCGCAATCGTAAGGGGTACAAAGACCAGCAGCCAGTTGAGCATAGCGTTCAACATAGCCGCTGGCATCGCATGAAGCAATATCCGGCGATGCGCCCTTCGACAAATTCGCCTGCAATCGCTACCCTGTCCCGGTGAGTGCAGACGAGTCGGAACTGCTTTCGATCGACGGCCACCAGGTGCGGGTATCGCATCCGGAGAAGCTCTACTTCTCGCAGCAGGTGCGCGTCACCAAGCTCGACCTCGTGCGCTACTATCTTGCGGTCGCGCCCGGTGCGCTGCAGGGCATACGCGATCGTCCCATCGTGCTCAAGCGCTTCGTCAACGGCGCCGAGGCCGAACCGTTCTACCAGAAGCGTGCGCCGAGCGATAAGCCTGCATGGATGCGCAGCGTCACGCTGTCCTTTCCTTCGGGTCGCACCGCCGAGGAGATCGTCGTCGACGATGCCGCCGGACTCGCGTGGATCGTCAACCTCGGCTGCATGGAGCTGCATCCGCACCCCGTTCGGACCGGCGATCTCGACCACCCCGACGAGTTGCGCGTCGATCTTGATCCGCAGCCCGGCGTTGGCTGGGATGACGTGCGCCGCGTCGCGATGGAGGTAAAGACGCAGCTCGAAGAGGTCGGCCTGCGCGGCTGGCCCAAGACCTCCGGTTCGCGCGGCATCCACATCAACGTGCGCATTGCGCCCCGCTGGACCTTCACCGAGGTACGCCGCGCCGCGCTTGCGCTCTCACGCGCAGTCGAACGCCGCGTGCCGCAACTAGCCAGCTCGAAGTGGTGGAAGGAGGAGCGGCACGGCGTCTTCCTCGACTACAACCAGAACGCGAAGGATCGCACCACCTGCTCGGCCTACTCGGTGCGACCGCTGCCGGATGCGCGCGTGTCGACACCGCTCGCGTGGGATGAGGTGATGACGTGCGATGCCGCCGACTTCACCATCTTCACCGTGCCGGATCGCTTCACCGCAAAGGGCAATCTGCTCGACGCGATGGACAGCGAGCCCGGCTCGTTGGATGCCCTGCTCGATCTTGCGGCACGCGATGAGGCCTCGGGGCTGGGCGACGCGCCCTGGCCGCCGCACTTCCGCAAGATGGAGGGCGAGGGTGCGCGTGTAGCACCTTCGCGAGCAAAGAGGAAGAAAGAAAAGTCGTTTGCCAGCCAGATGGATGAAGGCTTCGGCGAGCATCGTTTTCGCGGCCGTTCGAAGAAGCTCGAAGAAGAGAGCGGCACCGAGACCGATCCCGCGGCAAAGGCCGAGCAGAAGCCGCGTCGCACACGTGTCTCTTCGCAGCCGCTGATTATCGTCGCCCAGTCGCCCGACAAGGCCGCTGCCGAGGCGGGACTGGAGCGGTGGAAGCAAGCCCACCCCGAGGCGGCGGCCCTGCTCGCCGTGGACGACGTGCTCGTCGATCGCATGCGCGGCGCGTCGTACGTCTGGTATCGCATTCGCGTGAACCTGCGCCACGTTCCTGAAGAGCAGCGGCCGCAGCAGCAGACGCCCGATCCTGACGATGACCCGACGCGGGCCTGGCGCGAGGGCGGTTCCGAAGCAGCGCCAAAGCGCACGCGGAAGAAGAAACCCTCAGCGACCAACGGAGAAGATGTCGGCTAGCTCGTGCGGCGCGACGACTTCAAGCTGCTCATAGGTGCATTGCGCTGGCGATTTGTCCGTGCGCCAGCGACGAAACTGCGCCATGTGGCGGAAGCGCGTGCTTTGCATGTGCTCATAGGCGACCTCGACGACGAGCTCCGGCCGCAGCGGCTGCCACGAGAGGTCTTTGCCCTGACTCCAGCGCGACTGGCCGCCGGGCATGCGGCCTTCACCACTCGATTCGGCCCAGCCACGCCACGGATGATTCTCGAGCGCATGCTCACGATACGGTGCGAGAAACTCGACCAGCTCGCGACGCTTCACCTGCGTAAAGCTGGCGCATACGCCGACGTGCTGCAGCATGCCCGCATCGTCATAAAGCCCAAGCAGCAGTGAGCCGATCGCCTCGTTCTCCGCATCCTTGTGCCAGCGAAAACCCGCCACCACGCAGTCGCAGTCGCGCTCATGTTTGATCTTGAGCATCACGCGCTTATTCGGCTGATAGATTCCATCGACGGGCTTCGCCATCACACCATCAAGGCCCGCGCCCTCGAAGCGCTTGAACCAGTCGCGTGCCATCGCCGTCTCGCGCGTAGCGGGTGTGATGTGCAGTGGAGGCTTTGCGTCTTTCAGCAGCGCCTCGAGCTCTCTGCGGCGCTCGGCGAACGGCGTCGTACGCAGATCGCGATCGCCGACTGCGAGCACATCGAAGAAGACGACCGACGCCGGAATCTGCTGCGCGAGCAACTTGATACGCGAGGCCGCGGGATGAATCCGCAGCTGCAGCGCGTCGAAGTCCAATCCCGTCGCAGCGGCGATGACGATCTCACCGTCGAGCACGCAGCGCTCCGGCAACTGCGTCTTCAGCGGCTCTGCAAGCTCCGGGAAGTAGCGGTCGAGGGGCTTCTGGTCGCGGCTCTGGATCATCAACTCATCGCCGGCGCGAAAGATCAGCGCACGAAAGCCGTCCCACTTCGGCTCGAAGATCCACGCGCCCTGCTCGGGCACATCATCGACACGCTTGGCGAGCATGGGCAGCACAGGCGGAGGCACCGGCAGATTCATGCGAGCGATGCTACATCAATCGCACGCCACGCCGCACTAAAGCCATGCGCTCACGATGCGTCCGCCAGCGCCCATCATGCGCAGGTTGTCGCTGCGGTTGGAGAAATAGCGCTCATTCAACTCGGCGGTGCCGAGGTCTTCGATGTCATGAAAGCCGCGCAGCTCCGACGCCATATCGTTAGGTGTGAAGAAGAGCTGAAAGGGCTCGCCCGCGCTGGCCACACGCGACGACATCGAGTCACGCGCCATCCGCTCCAGCAGAGGCAGCGCCTCGCGTGGCTGCCCGTAGTCCATCACGACACCGGAGCCCGCGGGATGGTCGGCGATATACGCAAGCGTGGAGCGGAAGGCCTCTATCGTGAGGTACGGCACGACACCCAGCCACGCGAAGAAGGCGGGCTTCGATGCATCCAACCCCGCTTCCGCCAACTGTGTGGCGAGGAGTTGATGCTCGAAGTCGACCGGCACGTACGTCAGGCTTTCAGGGATCGCGATATTATTGGCCGCGAGAAGATCACGCTTCCATTGCTGCGTCGCCGGATGATCGACCTCGAAGACATGCAGCCCGGAAAACGAATTGCGATGCGCGAAGGTATCGAGTCCCGCACCCAGCAACACATACTGCGTCACGCCGCGCGCGACAGCCGAGGCCAGCAACTCTTCCGCATAACGGCTGCGCGCCACGAGAAAGGCACGCAGCGCGACAGAGTGCGGCTTGGCCAGCTTGAAGCGCGTGCGCTCGACCTCGGGCAGATACTCCTTGCCGAGGATCGGCACAGCGATGGGGTCATCAAACACCAGTGGCTGTGCGTCGAAGATCTGATGCGCGGCGCGGCGCATGGCCACGCGAAGCGCTGTGCGGGATGGTCGTGCTTCTTGCATATCTACCAACAGTCTATGCAATCGCGCAGTTTCAGAGGCAGAGCATCGCTTCAAATAAAAGATGAACAAACCGGGAACATTTTCTGCAAAGCGGGGGTCTGTTAACCAGCAGCTCGCGTGCCTTGGTGCCGTCGATACCTTGTCGGCGGCAACGCCGCGCACTTGGAAAGGAATCCCTACGGATGCACCGTCCCTCTTGCTCTCTTCCGCCTCTCGCTTCTCTTTCGCCTCTCGCCATTGTTGCCTTTGTTCTATCGCCCGCTTTCGCGCAGCAGCCTGCTGTGACGCCGACGGCACTCACAATCTACAACCAGGACTTCGCGGTCGCCCGCACGACTGTGCCGCTGAGCCTTATCGCGGGAGACAATCAGGTGCTGACCGCAAATGTCACCAGCCAGCTTGAGCCGGACTCCGTTGTACTGCGCGATCCCACCGGCCACAACGCCTTCACCATCGCCGAGCAGAACTACGACGCAGGTGTCGTCACGCAGGAGTGGCTGCTCGAGAAGTATGAGGGCAAGATGCTCGACTTTCAGGTTGGCCCTTCCGTTATCGACAAAGAGGGCACGAGCGAGACGCATGTCGCGCCAAGAGTGATTCAGGGGCGCGTCATTCGCGCCGGCAACAATCCACTGATCGAGGTCAACGGCCGCATGCAGTTTCAGCTGCCCGGCACACCACTCTTCCCCGCCTCGACCGACGGCCTGCTGCTGAAGCCTACGCTGCGCTGGCAGATCACGGCACCGAAGGCGGCAAGCTTTCCGGCGGAGCTGGCCTACATTACGCACGGCATCAGCTGGCAGGCGACCTACAACGTCGTGCTGCCGGAGAGCTCCTCCACTGCGAGCAGCGAGATGGCAGACGTGCTCGGCTGGGTCACCATCCGAAATGAATCCGGCACCGACTTTCCGCAGGCGACGATACAGCTGATGGCAGGCGACGTGGCCAAGGTGCAGGAGTTTCGTCCACGCGCGATGATGGCAGGCGTTGCAGGCATGGGCTCCTCTGTGATGGCGGACCAGATCGCCGTGACGCAGAAAGACTTTGACGACTTCCACCTCTACGATCTGCACCGCACCGTCGCGCTGCGCAACAGCGAGACCAAGCAGGTGCAATTCCTCGAGTCCTCCGGCGTCGCCGTCGAGCGCACCTACGTGTACACCAATGGCTACCAGCAGCCTGTCTACGCCGGCTTTTTCAACGTCCAGCCGAGCTACGGCTTAACGAACAACAAGCGCGTCACGATCCAGCAGGAGATCAAAAACTCCGAGGCGAACCACCTCGGCATGCCGCTGCCCGCGGGACGCCTGCGCCTCTACCGCCGCGACTCCGGCGGACAGATGCAGTTCATCGGAGAGAACATGGTGCAGCACACGCCAGCCGAGCAGCCGGTAAAGATCACCAGCGGCAACGCCTTCGACCTGACCGGCGAGCGCAGGCAGACTGACTTCCACACCGACACCAACGCTCACACCATCGACGAAAGCTTCGAGATCAAGCTCTCCAACCAGAAGCCGCAACCCGTCGTTATCCACGCCGTCGAGCATCTGCATCGCGCGCAGAACTGGAAGATCACGGCCAAGTCCGCCGACTACATCAAGCGCGACAGCAATACGGCCGACTTCGCAGTCAACGTGCCTGCGAAGGGCGAGACAACCATCACCTATACCGTGCACTACAGCTGGTGAAAACAATGACGGCGAGAGCCTCTGCCCTCGCCGTCGTCTTCTCCGTCATCCGCATTAAGACGGAACGATCTCATACGGCCGCATCATGCCGCGGTCTTCCTGCTCCAGCAGATGGCTGTGCCACACGTAGCGCCCGGAGTAAGGCGTAAAGGGCACGATGATGCGCGTCACCTGTCCGCGCTCGCAGCGTACGGTGTCCTTCCATCCAGCCTCTTCCGCAGCCACATGGTTCGGCGGCGCAATGTACCGCAGCTCGCCGGACTGCTTGAAGAGCGCCACATCGAAGCCGCGGCGATCGAGCACCTGGAATCGCACCATGTGCAGGTGCACGGGATGCGTCCTGTCCGTGAGGTTGACGATCTCCCATATCTCCGTCGAGCCCTGCACAGGCTTCTCGGTCACAGGCGTCGCCCAGGTGCTGCGATTAAGCGAGGCATGTTCGGCCAGGCCGGTGGCGTCGATGGTCAGGCGCCGCGTCTTGTCTGCCTCGACGAGCCGATGCATCGGCTGCAACGATGGCGGCAGGTAGCTGTCGTCGCGACCATCAGAGGCCTTGACGCGAAACTGCATCACCGGTGCTCCATCGTTCTGGAGAATAACCTTCTGACCGGAGAACTCGGTGAAGTCGATGATGACATCGGCGCGCTCCGCCGGCGCCAGCAGGACGCTCTTCGCCGCGACCGGCTTCGGCAGAAGCCCCTGGTCGCTGCCGATGATGTACATGGTGCCGATACCGCCGCTGAGAGCGAGATTGAAGGTCTGTCCGTTCGATCCGTTGACGACGCGCAGGCGATAGCGGATCGGTTCGACCTCGAGGTACGGCTTGATCTTGCCGTTGGCGAGGATGACGTTGCCGCGCACCTCCGGCACCCACGGATGCTCGGCGTCGTTCGAGACCGGGTACAGCAGCTGACCGCCCGTGCCCACCATGCGATCGCACAGCACCAGCGGCACCTCGTACTTGCCTCTGGGCAGCTTCAGCGAAGCCTCGGACTCGTCACGCACCAGGTAAAGCCCATGCAGACCGGCGTACACGTTAAGTCGGCTGATGCCCATGGCGTGATCGTGATAGTAGAGCGCCGCCGCATCCTGACGATTGGGGTAGTAGCAGGACTGCGACTTGCCCGAGGCCATCCAGTTCTCCGGGTAGCCATCGCTCTCGGAAGGCGTGCGGCCGCCATGAAGGTGAATCACCGAGCGACAGTCAGGCTTGTCGTGCTCCGCTCCATGCAGCGAGTAGTCGATGGGGAACAGGTGCTTCTTCGGCAGATGATTGCTCCACTCCACCACAACCGGCCTGCCGCTCTGCACCTCAAAGACAGGGCCGGGCGAGCTGCCGTTGAAGCCCCAGATCCGCGTCGTCTTCAGATCGCGATGCAGCTGGACTTCCACCTCGTCCATGCTGACGTGGTAGTACGGGATGCGCCGCGAGGAGTCATTGGGATCGGGCCGTGTGGGCCCGCTGCGAACGAAGGGGAGAATCGGCAGCGGGTCGACGAACGGAGCAAGCTTCGTCGCGTCAATCAGCTGTGCCGGCTCACCGGCAAACCCTCGCGCCCAGGATTTCCTTCCCAGAGTTAGTCCCGTAGCGAGTGCCCCGCCACGCTGAATGAATCGACGTCGTGAAAACAATCCAAGCCCTCTACACAAACAGACGAAGAACCTATGGCAGTGGTTAGACTGCGCGCGGAACTCCGCTCTCCTATTGGATTCGGCAGAAGCCGAAACGACCCGTGTTTTCTGCATCTTTGGGCTGTGTCCGCAAAATCCGGATCCGAATCACAGCCTCAACGCAAAAAGTCTCCCTGCAAAGGAAAGACGGCGAGAGGCTTATTGCCCTCGCCGCCGATCTCCTAACAGCTTTAGTTTACTTCGTTTCGGTGTTTCTCTTTACTTCGTCTCTGCCGCGTTGGGGTAGATGCCCTCCAGCGGTGCTGAGCGCTGTTTGTCCAACTCCGGGTGCGGGAAGGGCTTACGCGGCATCATCGCCTCGCGCTCGCTGGTGTTGTAGAGGAAGATCGCCTCAATCACCGCCGCCTGTTCCAGATCCGTCGCGTGCAGGCGATCGAAGGTGTCCATGTCGGAGTGATGCGTCCGCGTCTCGTAGTCCATCGGGTCCTGGATGTACTGGAAGCCCGGCAGGCCCACCGCGTCATAGGAGAGATGATCGGTCCCTCCGGTGTTGCGGTAGCTGATCGTTGTCGCGCCCAGGTCCTTCAGCGGAGCCAGCCACTGCGCAAAGATCGGCGCAATCGCATAGTTCTCCTGCGTGTAGACGCCGCGGATTCTTCCCGTGCCGTTGTCGAGGTTGTAGTAGGCGTCCAGCGTCTCCCACTCCTTTGTCGTCGTCAGCTTGCCCTTCGTGCGCATGAACGCAGGCACGCTTGGCGCATCGGGATGCTCCGGCTCAGCGAAGGTGCCGAAGTGCTGCTTCACGTAGCCCTGCGAGCCGAACAGCCCCTGCTCTTCGCCCGACCACAACGCGATGCGAATCGTCCGCTTCGGCTTCACGCCCAGCGACTTCAGGATGCGGACCGCCTCCATTGCCACCACCGAACCCGCGCCGTTGTCGGTCGCGCCGGTGCCCGAGATCCAGCTGTCGAGATGGCCGCCGACCATCACCACCTGGTCCTTCAACTTCGGATCGTTGCCGGGAATCTCGGCGACGGTGTTGAAGCCATGCTCGTGATCGCCGGTAAACTTCGTCTCGATGTTCACCTCGAGCGTGACCGGTACGTTGTGCTCCAGCAGGCGCGCGATGCGGTTGTAGTGCTCGATCATCATGACGGCATTGGGAATGGTGACGGCAACCTCCTTCTTCTGCGCGCCGGTGACGAGGTTCGCTCCGTTGTCGTCGAAGATGATGCCGGTACCGCCGCCCTTGCCGCCGTCACGCGTCGGCGTGATGATCGCGGCGACGCCTTCGTCGGTCATCATCTTCAGCGCCTCGGTGCGCACCTGCCGCATGCGCATGCGGTCCGCCATCAGCTGCTGCACATTCGGCGCGCCCGCACGCGGCTCGGGATACGTCTCCATCTCCTTCAGCTCCTCTTCGGTGTAGCGATGGAAGAGGGGTCCATCGAGATCGGGCGTGGTGCGAATGGCGCCGAAGAGCACGATCCTGCCCTTCAGCTTGCCCTTGTACTTGTCCAGATCCTTCACGTCCGAAATGTTGATGTAAACAGCCTCGCCGGTCACCGGGCCGTTGGTCGCGGGCGACCACGGTGCAGCCTGCAACCAGAGAGGTTCGGAGTCGGGTGTGACGATGCGGCCCCAGGTATTGATCTGCTGCCAGCCCATGCCGAACTCGCCCCAGTCCTCGAGGTGCGCATTCTCAAGCCCCACCTTGGTCAGCGTGTCGCGCGTCCACTCGTTCGCCTTCTTCATGTTGGGCGACCCGGTCAGCCGTGGGCCGATGCCGTTGGTCAGCGCATCGGCGAACTCCATCACATGCGAGTGCCTGAAGCCCTCCTCGCGGATGCGCGCATACATGGAAAGGTCGAGGCTCTCGGTCGCAGGTTGCGGACCGTAGTACGAGGGCATCGCGGCGACAGGCTCTTTCGGTGCGGCCTTTTTGTCAGCGGCAATAGAGGGGATGGCAAGGGTCGCCGCAGCAGCAGTAAAGCAGCTCCAGCGCACAAGAGTGCGTACAAATGGCATGGGGTGGGCCTCCGCAAAAGGATGGGCTTTCGGATAAGGAAGGATAGCAAAACGGCGCGGGACGACTTTCTCCGCAAACGCAGTGGAGGAATGACAAACAGGCTAAGCCACATCAACAAGGCGAAGCCGCACCGGTCCCAAGCCATCGCCGCTCGGCAGAATGGGCACCGCGAGGGCTGTCAGGCATGAGAAAATCTATCTATGAGTGACTTCATCCCCCAGAAGCCCGCAGGCGTAAAGGTCAGCGGCCTCGGCCCCAAGGCGCAGAAGCTGCAGGCCCTGCGCGAGAAGATGGCTAAGCAGGGTGGCGATAAGAACTTCGCTTCCACCGACGCCTCCGCCAAGACAAAAACATCATCCGGCCACAAGAAGACCAACTTCCAGCGTAAGGCGACCTAAGCATCATCACGGTTTTGGCTGCGCTCACGCTCAATGCCGGAGTCGCATCCATGCCGCACCTGCGCAGGTTCCGTAACGAAACGCCGTTTGCACATCGATGCAGGCGGCATTTCATTTGGCGTCGATCCTCGGTGCTGATACAGCGCTGCAACCTCTCCCTTGCAAACCTGGTTGCAACACACCTCTCGTTGGAGACCTCTCTTCGAGGCAAGACAAGGAGAGCGTCATGAGCAAGATCGATCCGTCGCAGAATCCCAAGGTCCGAGACGCGCGCAAACATCTCAAGTAAGGTCGCAACCATAGCAGCTCTGCATGCCGTTAACGGCGTACAGAGCTACTGTTATCCAACCATTCGCTCGTTCCGGCACTCCTACGTCAAAAGCACATGCAGGCAAGCGCCTGCTTCGATGTGGCATAGTAGGTCACTCCATGGAACGAGAGAATCCGTCCGCACTGAAAAAGCTGCTTCCGCTTGCTGGCGCGCTTGCCGTCGCCGGCACAGCCGTCCTGCTCAATCGCTCAACTTACGCGGGTGAGCCTCTTCCGACGGTGGCTCACGTCGATCTCAAGCGCTACCAGGGCACCTGGTACGAGATTGCGCGTCTGCCGCTTTACTGGGAGAACAAGTGTGACGCCAACGTGACCGCCACCTACACGCTTCGTCCCGATGGCAAGGTTACGGTGCTGAATCAATGCCTGAAGAAGGATGGCAGTGAGACCGCCTCCACCGGCACGGCGGAAGTGGCCACCAGGGATGGCTCCAACGCGAAGCTGAAGGTCAGCTTCTTCTGGCCCTTCAAGGGCGACTACTGGATTCTCTCGCTCGACAGCGACTACTGCTGGGCTTTGGTGGGAACGCCGAACCTCAAAAGCCTCTGGGTGCTCAGCCGCATGCCCCAACTCGATGCCACGATCCTCGACCGCCTGTTGGATCAGGCGCGTCAGCTAGGCTTCGATACGGAAAAGCTGATCTACACACGGCAGACCTCGGCCCGCTAAACCTGCCTGCCTCAGTGGTCGCCAGCCTGCTTCGGCAGCGACGAGGTGACGTTCACGTTCGGCTTCAGCTCCGGCCGACGCAGGATGACATCTTTGGCCACCATGTGACCGAAGACCTCCTTGCCCTCCTGGTCGAGATGCGTACGGTCGGGCTTCGCCGCGCTCTTGTTCTCGGCCTTCGCATCGGGATGCCCCACCATGTCGAAGCGGTCAGCCTTCTCCTGCGTCATCGTGATCAGATAGGCACGCGAGAGGTGGTAGAGGTCGACGAGCGCGACATGCTCCTCCGTCGCAACCTTCGTCGTCGCTGCGGCATAGTCACCGAGGCCATCGTTCGGATCGGGCTGGCCGTCAACGTAGTTTCTGCGCGACAGCGAGGTAACGAGGATCGGAATGCCGCCCTGCGCACGCACATCGCGCACCATGCGGCGCAGGTTGTCCTGGAAGGTGGTGTTCACGTCGGCGTGCACCGTGGGTTTGGGTTTCTGGTCGTTGTGGCCGAACTGGATGAAGTAGTACTGGCCTTTTTCGTCGAGCGCCTTCTGCCATGCTCCCTCGTCGATAAAGCTCTTGGTGCTGCGGCCGTTCAGCGCAAGATCGACACAGGTGACGTTGGACGTCAGCGTGGCGCAGAAGCCGGGCCCCCATCCACCCTCGGTCGCCACCGTCGAATCGCCCGTCAGCACGATCTTGAACGGCTCACGGTGGAGGACACGCATCACCAACTCATTCTCCGGATGCAACGTGCTGCCGGTAGAAGAAGGAGGAGGAGGAGCGTTCTGGGCCAGCAGCAGAGAACACGGAAGGACAGCAGGCAGAAGACCTCGCAGCAACAGCTTCATCATCAAGACGCCTCTTCGCAAAATTACGATACAGAAACAATGGATGTGCGTGAGAGTCCCGCAACAACAAGGCTTCTCTCGCAACAGCCTAGCAAAGATCACGCGATGCGGGCGTTGCGCTCCTGCTGCCTGGGCCTGCGGCGCGCAGATGTGCCGCGCGGGCGATAGAGCTGCTGCAGCCCGCCGGAGGCCATCTGGAAGATAGCTTCGACGATCGCCTGCTCATCGAGCGTCTGCAGTTGCGGCGAGAGGGCCTCGATCAGTCGTGCACGATTTCTCCAGCGCAGGCACATGTTCTGCACGTTGTGTGTGGCCAGCTCCAGCTGAAGCTCATCCAGCGCTCCGTGGGTCATGTCGTTCACGATCTCGCGCAGCAGTTCATGGATGGGACGAACCATGTTGGAGATCTCCGTACGAAACGGAGGCAGCACCTCGTTAGCCAGCGCGCGGATCGTGATGGCGCGCTGCCACGGCCAGTCATCGACACCGTGCGGAAGCAGCATGGCCTCGATGTAGCACCGCAGCCGATGGTCCGCCGGGCCCGTGCCGCAGCGGACACGCAGATTCTCAAAGCGCCGCTGGAAGACCCAGCGCAGCACCTCGCGATACAGATTTGATTTGTCGCCGTAGTAGTAATTCACAGCCGCCAGGTTGACGTGGGCACGATCGGTAATCTGCCGAATCGTTGCAGCCTCATACCCGGATGTTGCAAACACCTCGCCTGCGGCCACCAGCAGCTTTTGAGCTGTCTCGTTGTGGTCTTTGTGTATCACAGGGCTTACCCTCCTCGGAAAAATGCGGAACGTACCGGAGACAAGCGCACGCCCCAGAGCCATGGAACAATTCCTGATGGACCTTCAGGGTCCGCTCAAATTACCAGATCCCGCAATTGACGACACCGAAGCCCGGTCGTTCGCCTACTGCACCTTCTTCACGTTCGTCAGCTTTGCAGAAACCTGTTTCTCCGTCGGCAGCTGCGTTGCATCCCAGCCTCCGCCCAGCGCTTCGATCAGCTGCACGGCGGCCGTCATCTGCTGCACATGCAGCGTGGCCAGCTCCTGCTGGTCGCTCAGCAGCGTTGTCTGCGCTGTCACCACATTCACGTACGGATCGATGCCGGTCTGATAACGCGAGATCTGCAGCGTGACGTACTCCTGCGCCGACGTCTGCGCCTGCTCCTGCTGCCGAATCTGATCGGCCAGATATTTCACCGACGCGAGATAATCCTCCACCTGCTGGAAGGCCGTCAGCACGATCTGCCGATAGCTCGCAACATCGGCGTTATACGTGTAGATGTACTGGCGAACCGTGGCGCGGCGGAGGCCTGCATCGAAGACCGTCTCCGATGCCGTCGGTCCGATCGACCAGTAGCGGCTCGAGATATCGAAGAGGTGCTTGAAGTCCGAACTCTCCAGGCCGCCCGTCATCGAAAGATCCAGCGTCGGATAGTAGGCGGCCGTTGCGACGCCGATCTGCGCATTGGCCGCAGCCATCGTACGTTCCGCCGCTGCGATGTCGGGACGGCGCTCCAGCAGCTGCGAAGGCACGCCAACGGGAATCGCCGGAGCCGACACCAGCAAAGGTTTGGACGGCAGCGAGAAGGCCGAGGCCGAGACGCCAATCAACATGGCAATCGCATGCTCATACTGAGCACGCGCCACCTTCAGATTGGTGGCCGTCGCCTTAGCTCCCTGCAGCGTGTTCTCTGCCTCCACCACCGAGATGCGGTCGCCGATGCCGAGATCGTACTGCGCCTTGTTGTAGTCCAGCGACTTCTGATACGCCTCGATGTTCTGCTCGTAGATCTGCTCCAGCGCATCCTGTCCGCGCAGCTCGAAGTAGTAGGTGGCGAGGCTCGCCTGCTCGATCAGCTTCTCGTTTTCGAGGTCGGCGGCGCTCAACTGCGCGTTGTACTGATCGGCGCGGATGGTGTTGCGGATCTTGCCCCACAGATCAGGCGCCCAGGTGACCTCCACCGGAAGCTGCGCCACGCTGCTCTGCCGTCCCACCGAGGTGACGGTTCCACTGCCCCCCGAGATCGCCGAAGCCGTGCTGGTCGTATTGCTGAGGTTGTTGGACTGGCGCGAACGGGTCCACGCCGGACCGACCGCCACCGTCGGATAAAGCTGGGCGCGCGCCTGCGCAATCAGCGTACGCGCCGACATGAAGTTCTCGAACGAGACGCGGATGTTCTGGTTGTCGATGTTCAGCTTGTCTTCAAGATCGTTCAGCTCAGGATTGTTGAAGATCTCCCACCACTTGCCGCGCAGCATCGCATCGCTGGGAGCCGCAGCCTTCCAGTTGCCGCCGTTCGGGTCGGTCTGCTCCGCGGCGGGGACTTCTTTATATGCAGGCGGGGGCGGCGTGGCCGTAGCGACGGGGCGCGTGTACCGGGGACCGACACGGCAACCTGCCATCGTGGCGGCTGCTGCGAGGACGATCAACGAGAGTGTTTGACGACGGGTCGAAGTCATGGTCGAGAGTGCCTCAGGAGTGCGAGCTTCCAGCCATCGGCTGGTTCGCATTCGGGATATAGTCATCGTGCTGCTTGCCCTGGATGCGCAGGCGCATCCGGTCCAGCGTGAGATAAACAACCGGCGTGGTGTAGAGCGTCAGCATCTGGCTGACGATCAGGCCGCCGACAATCGTGATGCCGAGAGGACGGCGCAGCTCCGAGCCCATGCCGGTGCCGAAGGCCAGCGGCAGTGCGCCGAACAACGCCGCCGCCGTCGTCATCATGATGGGACGGAAGCGCAGCAGGCAGGCCTTGAAGATCGCATCGCGCGTCGAGAGTTGCTCCTCGCGTTCGCACTGCAGCGCAAAGTCGATCATCATGATCGCGTTCTTCTTCACAATACCGATCAGCAAAATAATGCCGATGATCGAGATGACGTTCAGGTCTTCCTTGAAGAGCAGCAGCGCCAGCATCGCACCCACGCTGGCCGAAGGCAGCGTCGAGAGAATCGTCAACGGATGCACCAGGCTCTCGTACAGAATGCCGAGCACGATGTAGACAGCCAGCACCGCCGTCAGAATCAGGTACGGCTCGCTGCCCAGCGAGGCCTGGAAGGCCTGCAGTGTTCCGGCGAAGGCGCCATGCACGGTCGTCGGCGCGCCGAGCTTGTCCTTCAGGTCGAGAATCTCCTGCGTCGCCTCGCTCAGCGAGACGCCCGGCGCCAGGTTGAACGAGACCGTCACCGAGGGGAAGAGGCCCGTGTGGTTCACGGCCAGCGGTGTTGTTCCGGGATGGTTCGTCACCAGTGCTGCCAGCGGCACGTTACCCGCCGCCGTTACACTGCTGCTGCCCGTCGGATGCAGGTAGATGTGATCCAGACCCTCTGGCGACTGCGAGAACTTCGGATCGACCTCGAGTACGACGTAGTACTGGTTCAGCTGCGAGTAGATCACCGATGCCAGGCTCTCGCCGAAGGCATCGTACAGCGCCGTATCCATCCCCTGCACCGTCTGCCCCAGCTTGGACGCCGTCACGCGGTCATAGGTCAGCTTCTCGTCCAGTCCGCCGTTCTGCTGGTCGCTGTTCACATCCTGAAGCCCGTTCAGATGCTTCATGCCCTCGTACAGCCTGGGGCCCCAGGTCTGCAGATCCGCCGTGCTATCCGCCTCAATCGTGTACTGGTAGAGCGCGTTGCTACTGCGCCCGCCGATGCGCAGATCCTGCGCTGCCTGCAGAAACGCCGACGCCACCGGGAGCTTGTTCAGCTTGGGCCGGATGCGGTTGATCACCGCAGCCGCGTCGATCTTGCGTACATCGAGATCCTTCAACGTTACGAACATTCTGCCCGTGTTGGTCGCGCCCTGACCGCCGGTAAAGCCGATCACGCTCTCTACCGCCGGGTCGTCCTTGATCACCTTCTGCACGCGCTTGATCGAGTTATCCATCGCCGGGAACGACGAATCCTGCGGCCCCTGCAGGCTCCCGGCCAGCGCACCCGTGTCCTGTTGCGGGAAGAAGCCCTTCGGGATCATGGCGATCACATAAATATTCAGTCCGATGGTGATGCCCAGAACTGCGAGCGTCAATCCGGGATTCTCCAGTGTCCAGGCCAGCGTACGGCGATACGCATTGTTCAGCCAGTCGAAGAAACGCTCCGTCATCATGTACAGGCGGCCGTGCTTCTCGTTCGGCGTGTGCTTCAGCAGGTACGCGCACATCATCGGCGTCGTCGTCAGCGAGATCAGCATCGACACGAAGATCGCCGCCGACAGGGTCACCGCGAACTCGCGGAAGAGGCGGCCCACGATACCGCTCATCATCAGCAGGGGAATAAAGACCGCCACCAGCGAGATGCTGATCGAGAGCACCGTGAAGCCGATCTCGCTCGCGCCCAGCATGCTGGCCTCGTACGGAGCCATACCGTCTTCAATGTGACGCGCGATGTTCTCCATCACCACGATGGCATCGTCCACCACGAATCCGGTCGAGATGGTCAGCGCCATCAGCGACAGGTTGTCCAGGCTGAAGCCGAACATGTACATCACCGCGAAGGTGCCAATCAGCGAGATCGGCACCGCAATCGCCGGGATGAACGTGGCCCTTCCGTTGCGCAGGAAGACGAAGACGACGATGATGACCAGCACGATCGAGATGGCCAGCGTGCTCTCAACATCCTTTACCGATGCGCGGATCGTCGTCGTACGATCGCGAACGATATTCACATCGATGCCGTTGGGGATCGACGCCTTGATGGAGGGCATCGCCGCCGTGATGCGATCCACTGTATCGATAATGTTGGCGCCTGGCTGGCGGAAGATGATCAGCATCACAGCACGCTTGCCGTTCAGATAGCCCGCCGTGCGGATGCTCTGTGTCGAATCGACGACGTTCGCAACCTGGTCGAGCCGAACCGCCGAACCCTTGCTGTAACCCACGACGATCGGCCTGTACTGCTCGGCCTTCGAGATCTGTCCGTTGACAACAATATCCGCGCGCTTGTCGCCATCGGTGATCTGTCCGCGCGCAAGGTTCGAGTTCTGCTGCCCCAGCACCGTCTGCAGGCTCGACATCGTCAGGCCAAAGCTCGCCAGCTTGTCCGGATCGACTTCGACTCGCACGGACGGCAAAGCTCCGCCACCCGGACTCACCTGGCCCACGCCCTGGATCTGCGAGATCTTCTGCTCGATGATCGTTGACGCCACATCGAACAGCTTTGCTGCGTCGTACTTATCCGACGTCAGGCCCATGATAAGAATCGGGGCATCGGCCGGGTTCACCTTGCGATACGTCGGGTTCGACGGAAGATTCGTCGGCAGGTAGGTGCGAGCCGCGTTGATCGCCGCTTCCACGTCGCGCGCCGCGCCGTCGATATCGCGGCTCAGGTCGAACTGGATCGTAATCGACGTCGAACCAAGGCTGCTGGTCGAAGTCATCTCGGTTACACCAGCGATGTGGCCCAGCTGCCGCTCCAGCGGTGTCGCAACCGAAGACGCCATGATGTCGGCGCTGGCGCCGGGCAGCGTCGCCGCAATCGAGATGGTGGGAAAATCTACCTGCGGCAATGGAGAGACAGGCAGCACGTTGAAGGCGATGGAGCCTGCAATCGCAATTGCGATCGTGATGAGTGTCGTCGCGACCCGCCGCCGGATAAATGGAGCAGAGATGTTCATACAGTCGCCGGAGAGTTTGGCTCCGCTCCTGAGTCTGGATCGTGTCCCGAAGGCTCGTTCACCTTCTCCCTCGAGAAGCGCTTCGCAAGGTTGTCGAAGAAGATGTAGATGACCGGCGTGGTGTAGAGCGTCAGCACCTGGCTGACCAGCAGGCCGCCCACCATGGAGATACCCAGCGGACGACGCAGCTCCGAACCGATACCGGTGCCGAAGGCCAACGGAATACCGCCCAGCAGCGCGGCCATCGTCGTCATCATGATGGGACGGAAGCGCAGCTGGCAGGCCTCGAAGATGGCGTCGGTGGAGTTCTTACCGTGCTCACGCTCGGCCTCCAGCGCGAAGTCCACCATCATGATGCCGTTCTTCTTCACGATGCCGATCAGCAGCACGATGCCGATGATCGCCACCACCGAAAGATCCTGCTTGAAGATGAGCAGCGAGAGGAACGCTCCCACTCCTGCCGAGGGCAGCGTCGAGAGAATCGTGATCGGGTGAATGAAGCTCTCATACAGCACGCCGAGCACGATGTACACCGTGACCAGTGCAGCAAGAATCAGCAGCGGCTCGTTCGACAGCGAGTTGCGGAATGAGGCCGCGGTGCCCTGGAAGTCGGCCTGGATGCTGGCCGGCATCTTCATGTCCTTCTGCACCTTGTCGACTGCGTCGATGGCATCGCCCAGCGAGGCGCCGGGGGCAAGGTTGAAGGAGACCGTGATCGCCGGAAACTGTCCCTGGTGCGTGATGGTCAGCGGCTCGTTGGTCCGCGTCATCTGCGTGAACGCGCTGAGCGGAACACGCGAGCTGATTGCAGAGCTGGTGGCCGTGGCGCTTGTCGTCGTGCTGCGGGTCAGCGCATTGGCCGGTGCCGTCATCACGTTCGATGTCACAGCGTAGGACGCCGAGCTGGCCAGGGTGTTGGAGCCCGCCGAGGTCGATCCCGAAGAGCTCGAACTTGCCGACGAACTGGTGCTCGTGCTCGACGTCGCATTCGACTGGATGTACAGGTGATCGAGCATCTGCGGATCGATCTGGAACTGCGGCTGCGCCTCCAGGATCACGTGATACTGGTTCAGCTGCGTGTACATCGTGTTGATCTGGCGCTGGCCGAAGGCGTCGTACAGCGTGTTGTCCAGATTGGTCGGCGCAATGCCGAGACGCGAGGCCGTCACGCGATCGATGTTCAGCGCAATCGCCGCACCGCCGTTCTGCTGGTCGGTAGCGATATCTTCGAGCTGCGGCAGCTCCTTCAGGCGCTCAATAAACTCGCCGGCCCACTTGTTCAGCTCGGCCTGGTCGGAGTCCTCAAGCGTGTACTGATACTGCGTGCGGCTCACACGGTCATCGACCGTGATGTTCTGCACCGGCTGCATGAACAGCTGAATCCCATCGACCTTCGCCAGCGACTTCTGCATACGACGGATCACGTCCGACGCATTCAGATCGCGATCCTCCAGCGGCTTCAGGTTGATCGACATGCGACCGCTGTTGATGGTGGTGTTGGTGCCGTCCGCGCCGATGAACGACGAGACGCTCTCGACTGCCGGGTCCTGCAGCACGACCTTCGTAACCGCCTGCTGGCGCTGCGCCATCTCCTTCACGCCGATATCCGGCGGCGCCTGCGTGATGCCCTGGATGACGCCCGTATCCTGCGTTGGGAAGAAGCCCTTGGGGATGATGATGTAGAGATAGATCGTCAGCACCAGCGTCGCCAGGGCCACCAGCAGCGTCAGCGTCTGGTGACGCAGCACCACGCGCAGCGTGCGGCTGTAGAAGTCGATCATCGCCTCAAAGACGCGCTCGGAAGCCTTGTAGAAGCGGCCTTCGGTCGCCTTGGGGTTGTGCTTCAGGATGCGCGACGCCATCATCGGCGTCAGCGTCAGCGAGACCACGGCAGAGACAAGAATCGTCACCGCCAGCGTGACTGCAAACTCACGGAAGAGACGGCCAACGACGTCGCCCATGAACAGCAGCGGAATCAGCACAGCGATCAGCGAGACGGTCAACGACAGAATGGTGAAGCCGATCTGCTCCGCGCCCTTGAGCGCCGCCTGCATCGGTGGATCACCCTCTTCGAGATAGCGCGAGATGTTCTCGACCATCACGATGGCATCATCGACGACGAAGCCGGTCGAGATCGTCAGCGCCATCAGCGAGAGGTTGTCGAGCGAGTAGCCCAGCAGGTACATCGCGGCGAAGGTGCCCACCAGCGACAACGGCACCGCTACCGACGGAATGATGGTTGCGTAGAGATTACGCAGGAAGAGGAAGATGACCAGGATGACGAGTCCGATGGTCAGCACCAGCTCGAACTTCACGTCACTGACCGAGGCCTGAATCGGCGTCGTCAGGTCGGTCAGCGTCCTGACCTCGATGCCCTGCGGAAGATTCGTCTCCAGCTGCGGCAGCAGGGCCTTGATGCTCTTCACCACGTTGATGGTGTTACCGCCGGGCTGACGATGCACATTCAGCACGATGGCGGGCGTCTCGTTCATCCACGCCTGCTGCGTGTTGTCTTCCACGCCGTCGTTGATCGTCGCCACGTCGGTCAGCATCACCGGCGCACCGTTGCGATAGGCGACGACAACCTTCTTATAGTCCTGGCTGGTCTGCAGCTGGTCGTTGGCGTCGATCTGGTAGTCCTGCCGTCCGCCGTCGAAGTTACCCTTCGCCGCGTTCACACTGGACTGCGACACCGCCGCACGCAGGTCTTCGAGATTCAGCCCCTTCGCCGCCAGCGCCGTCGGGTTCACCTGGATGCGCACCGCAGGCTTCTGTCCACCCGAGATGGCCACAAGACCTACGCCGGAAAGCTGCGAGATCTTCGGCGCCAGTCGCGTGTCCACCAGGTCTTCCACCTTGGAGAGCGGCATCGTCTTCGACGTCACGGCCAGCGTCAGCACCGCGGCATCGGCCGGGTTCGTCTTGCTGTAGATCGGGGGAGCAGGCAGGTTCGCCGGAAGATACGTCTGCGCCGCGTTGATTGCAGACTGCACCTCTTCTTCCGCGATGTCGATATTCAGGCTGAGGTTGAACCGCAGCACGATGATCGAGTTGCCGCCGGAGCTGCTCGACGTCATCTGGCTCAGGCCCTGCAGCTCGCCGAACTGGCGCTCCAGCGGGGCGGTCACCGTCGTCGCCACCACGTCCGGGCTGGCGCCGGGATAGAACGTCAGCACCTGGATGGTCGGGTAGTCGACCTCGGGCAGCGCGGAGACCGGCAGCTGGGTGTAGCCGACGATACCCACCAGCAGAATCGCAGCCATCAGCAGACAGGTCGCGATGGGACGAAGAATAAATGGGCGGGAAGGACTCACAGCTGGCTGCTCTCCGGCGTCTCGGTAGGAGGTGGCTGGTGCGAGATGACGATCTTGCTCTTGTCCTGCAGCTTGTCGAAGCTGCTGTTCGCCACCACTGCGCCCGCGTTCAGTCCGGTCACCTGGGTATGGCCGGACTCGGTCACGCCCTCCTTCACCGGGGTCATCGCCACGGCGGTGTCATGGACGACATACACAAACGCCTTGCTGCCGTTGTGCTGCACCGCCGAAGACGGCACCAGCGTGACGTTATCCAGCGTCTGCACCAAAAGGCGTGTATTCAGAAACTCGTTGGGATAAAGCGCCATGTCCTTGTTGTCGAACATGGCGCGCGCCTTCACCGTGCCGGTCGTGGTGTCGATCTGGTTGTCCAGCGTCAGCAGCGTGCCGCTGGCCACCTTAGTCTTGGCCGTGCGGTCATATGCCAGCACCGTCAGCTTCTCGCCATGCTTCGAATACCGGGTCACCTGCGCCAGCTGATCCTCGGGCAGGGTGAAGATTACCGTGATCGGCTGTACCTGGGTGACCACCGCCAGCGTCGTCGTACCGCCCGCCGTCACCACATTGCCGGGATCGACAAGGCGCAGACCGACGCGGCCCGTGAACGGCGACACGATGTGCGTGTAGCCCAGCTCAACCTGGTCGTACTGCACCGTGCCTTCGTCGTTCTTGACCGTGCCCTGCTCCTGCAGCACCAGCTTTTCCTGGTCGTCGAGCGTCTGTTTCGGGATCGCATTGCGCTTCCATGCCTCGCGATAGCGGTCGCGATCCATGGCGGCCTGCGCGAGCACGCTCTGGTCTTTCTCCAGCGTTCCCTGCGCCTGCAGCAGCGTCGCCTGGTAGATGCGCGGGTCGATGTCGATCAGCGGATCGCCCTTATGCACCATCTGGCCTTCGCGGTAGTGCACCGCCACCACAACCCCGCTGGCCTGCGCCAACAATGAGGCCGTGTACACCGGCGTCACCGTGCCGATTGCGTTCAGGTACACGCCGATGTTGCCGTTGGTCGCCGTCGCCGTCGTAATCGTTACGGGACCGCCGCCGCCTCTCCGCCCCGAGGCGGGAGCCGCAGCCGTCGGCTTGCGATGCTGCAGCAGCACCACGCCAATGACCAGGAGCAGTGCAATGCCGATCAGGTAGATGTAGCGCTTGCGGCCGCGCCGCTCTGAAGAATCACCACCCGCATGTTCCGGGAGCTGATGATCGGGACCGATGTGAGACGCACCTAGTTGCTGATTTGACAAAGTCTTTCCTCGTGACATCCGCCCGACTCCAGGACTCGCTGTCATTCACTCCCGGATTTCAAACAGGCGTTTGAATCAACCGTACAGAGATAGACTCGCGATTCCGGATTTTTGTTTCAGCTTTGTTGAAGCCGACGGCGCGCCACGAGACGGCACCCTCTCAAAGCCTCTGAAAGCAAGGCCTTCGAGTCGTGATACGAAAAACTTATGCAGAACATCGGAAAAAAAAGCCGGGTCCCGTGTGACCCACGGGGTACCCAGCTTGTAAGAAATATTTGATGCTGATTCGGCCGAACTAGACCTTCTTGGCGGCAGAGAAGATCTCCACCAAACGATCGGCGATGTACTTGTCCTCACCCTGCTTCAGCTGCCACACCACGAAGCCGAACTTCGTCGCGTCCTGCGGGTGACGATGGTGCTCCGGCTGATCCTTGGGAGGATTCGGGTTGCGGCCGCGCATGCCGCCGGCATCCGCGTTCAGGCTGCCGATGCCTACGGGCTGGGTCTCGGCCAGCTTGTGCATGACCTCCTGCGCCGTGATGTTCAGCTTCGAAGGATCGATCTGCCAGCTGTAGTACGGGGTGACGTTGCCCAGCGCCTGCGGGTTGAACTGGCGCGGAAGCGCGGTGACGCCGAACTTCTCAACCGCCTTGGTGATTGTCATGGCGCGCTCGTCGTAGCTCTTGATGACGGCGTCGAAGTCCTGATCGACAAAGATCTCCAGTGCCTTGAGAGCGGCGACCAGCGTCTCCTTGCCCACCTTGCAGGCGCGGCCGATACGGTCTTCCTGCGGGCTCATGTTCATCTGCGCCCAGTGAATCAGCTGCTTCTTGCCGATCAGGAAGCCCGCGGCCTGCGGTCCGCAGATGTCCTTGCCGGCCGAGAAGGCCACGAAGTCCCAACCCTGCGCCGGGTACTCCCACAGGCGCTCCTTCGGCGGAACGTCGGCCGAAGCGTCGTTGAAGGTGTAGATGTTGTGCGCCTTGGCGATCTCGATGCACTCCGGGCCGGAGACCTGGCCGCGGTCCGACTGGATGTTGATGAAGTGGATCGCCAGGGTCTTCTCGTTGATGGCCGCGATCATCTCTTCCTTGGTCTCGACCTCGATCAGCTTCACGCCTGTCTGGCGAACCTGGTGATCGAACGCGTTGCGATGGCCCTTCTGGATGATGACCTCGGTCTTGGGGAAGCCCGTCAGGTCGGGAACCGTGAGCAGGCGCGGCTCGAGATCCTCGGTCAGCATGCCGGCATATGCGCAGACGATGCCGGCAGCGACGCCGCCCGTCACCAGTCCGGTGTAGCCCTCGGGGCTCTTGCAGACGCGCTCGATGAACTTGCCCGCGGCAGCTTCGAGATCGTTGATCATCACGAAGTGCTCGTTGCCCTGGCGCATAACCTCCATCACCTCGGGCTTCATCACCGAACCGCCGATGACGGTCACGGTGCCGACGATGTTGACCAGCGGCTGTACGCCCAGCTCGGCATACACATTGCCGGTCGAACCCAGGCCCTTCTTGATGGGGACAATCGCATGGCCGTCGACGCCCGGCTTCTCGTCCTTCGACATCTTCTCAGCGAGTGCAGCCTTGGGAGCGAACATGCTGCCCGTTGCAGCACCAAGGGTGGAAAGGAACGACCGTCGATTCAAACCAGACTTAAAACTCATAACCAGATATCCCTTTCAGTAGCTTCCTAAACGTTAGACTCCGGCAGGCCCTTTGGGCGCTGCAGGTGCGGCCGGGGTCTCCGGCTGCGGATTTACGACCAAGGCACTGCCAACCAGCTCCACCAGCGAATCACCGGGGATCCACTCCACCGCCATGAAAGCGCGCGAAGGCGCCTTGCCTGGCGAGAAGTACGTTCCGTAGATCTTGTTCAGCGCCTCGTAATGCTCTTTGTACGCCGTAAACTTTGCGCTGCCGGTTGGCATGGGGATGGAATCAGCATGCGGCAGGCAGATAAAGACCTGCATATTCAGGATGCTGTCCATGTTCGATCCAGACCGCTCCAGCGACTTCTTCAAAGCGTCCATCGACCGGGTGACATGCTTCTCAAACGGGTCGGTGACCAGGACGTGATCTTCCTTCGGGTAACCGTCGTTCGATCCCGTTCCTGAGAAGTAATAGATTCCATTGTGGATGCGGTTGCCGAAGCGGCGCGGCACAGGGGTCATCACAGGGGCAGCAGGAGTCTGCAGGCCAAGAAGCTTTGGGGCTCCCAGTGCTACCGCCGTCATCGAGACAGCCTTTGCAAAGAACCCACGACGAGAGTTGAGCTCCATTACGCCTCCTTTCGTATCGCTCCAGCCTCGAAACGGCAAATGGCTGACTGCGGACACAGCACTGTGTTCAGAGATGAAAATGCAGGTGAATTTCAAAGGAAATCGTACCCCAACGAAGGGGTGCTTTCATTGTGCAGCTTGCAGGAAAAGCTGTCATAGGCCTGAAGACCTAGACGCTCATGCCGCTGCAGGCACCCCTCAACGCTGCTTTTTCAAATGCTTGATGGGCGAACATATCACCCTCGCGCGATTACTCCTTGGCTGTAATGCGCGACACCCAGAGCTTGCCCAGATAGCCCCACGCCATCAAAACCACCAATATGCCCACCGGCAAACCGGCGCGCAGGTAGGAGTCCGCCAGGTCAACCTTGCCGTGAGCCGACGAGTTATAGATCGAGATCGATACGATTCCCAAAAACGTCGTCACGAAGAATGCACCGACGCCGATCGCCCCGCCAATAAGCAGGCTGGTGAAGAAACCGAAGTCGCCGATCGGGGCTCCGAAGAAGGTGGCTGTGCGGCGCGGCGTCCCGGCAATCTGTTCATCGGCGTGCGTCAACTCAGCCATCTCGTCCTTACTCCTTCAAGAAACCAGCCAAATCCCGGTTGAATCTAGGATACGCCTTCCTGGCGCGCGACGTAGAATAGTGCTTCATGGCAGAAGGCGTGCAAAACGGACTGATGAAGGCCGCGCAGGTAGCGCAGGAGACGGTGGTGCGCCGCGCTCCCAATGGCGTCGCATACGCGGCATTTGGCGATAACTCCTTATCGGACAACGATCTGGAGCGGATGGTCCAGGCCGTCCCCACGGCTATCGCGGCCGCGCTCTCGCGCAAGGCGTACTACTTTGTGCCGCTCGCGATCACAGAGCGCCGCGCCGGCGAGTCCAGCGACGCCACCCTCGTCGCCGCCGCCTACACCACCGAACTGGGCGATCAGGCCATTTGTCACCGCAACGTCGCGCTCGATAACGCCGACGGCGTCTTTATCTCCACCCGCCTGCTGGGCGACCGCTTCGCGCTGGCCTTCGAATTCTTTATCAACGTCGGCCACGCCTTTGTCGACATCGCCGGTGTGCCGGAGATCTTCGAGCAGCTCGCCTGGTCGCATGCCCTCTCCGACGTTCGCGGCGAGACCTCGCACGATGCCTGGGAGGCACGCCAGCAGTCGCTCGCAGGTGACCGCAGCCAGGGCAAGCCCATCGTCGACGAACGCGCCAAGACCAACTTCATCTCCAGCGCCTTCTCCGACGCCGTCGCCATCTACCTGCTCTCGCTGGCCATCGACTTCGACTACACCGAGCTGCGCGAGCGCGAGTACCCGCTGCTGGCGCCGCAACCGCTGGCCGACCGGCTGAAGCTCATCGCCAAGCTCTTCCCGCCCAACCCCGGCTACGAGTTCGCCATCAAGTACCGCCGCCGGGCCTGAGCGCCATCTTGAGTACAGTCGCCCGGTTGACGAGATGCTGCTCCCACTTCGCCTGCTCGATCTCGCCCCACTGCCCCACCTCGATACGATAGCCGTCCGGATCGATAAGACTCATCGCCCCGCTGGGCATATAAGGCGGATGCCGGATCTCCGAAGCCGTGATCCCCTGCATGAACAGCTCCTCGCGCAGAACCTCGAGCTCCGGCGTGTACAGATAGAAGAAGAAGCCCTGTTTCGTCGCCTCGATCTTATGTTCAGCACGCAGAAACATGATCTCCCCGCTGGCGCAGTGCATCCGCGCCCAGCCGACAGGTCGGCAGCCGTCATCGTCGATCAGGCGAAATCCTAACTTCTCGTAGAACGCAATCGTGCGCTCGATCGAGGCAACATGCAGCATCGGGGTGGAGTGAGCCACCTTCGCCATAGAGCCTCCTCATTGCGCACACACTATAGGACACGCCGTCTCGTCTGCGCCAGCCGTAAAAGCGCGATCACCAGTAACGCAATCGCCACCCATGCGAACCAGTCGCCCATCGCCTGATACACCGTGCGATGATGCTCCGCCGGCACATCGACCAGCAGCGTCGAAAACTCACCCTCCCCGCTGGGCCTCTCCGCGACGATGCGCCCACGCCAGTCGCTGACCGTGAGATAGCCTTTTTTCGCGGAACGCGCGATGCTGAAGCCGTCCTCCACTCCGCGCATCACGGCGATGTGCCCATGCCAGCTGCGATCCACCGTAAAGTCCCACGCCGGAACCAGCATCAGTCCTGCTCCCTCTCTTCCATAACTCCGCGCCGGATCGGCGAAGTCCATGTCCTTGCAGATTGCCACGCCCCATAGCTGGCCCTTGCGCGGCAACGTCACCAGCGTCGTGCCCGGTGTCAGCGGCGACTCGAACGGCGGCAGCATGTGCTCCTTGTCGTACCGTTCCATCGCCCCCTGCGGTTGATAGACGCGTGCCTCGTTGTACTTTTTCTCTCCGTCCACATACACAACGCCCGCGACGACGGTCGTTTCGCTCTTATCGGCGAGCGCCTGCAGAATCGCATCGCTCGCCGCCGAGCGGCCTTCGATGGTGACCGCGATCTTCTCCGGAATCACAATCGCCTGCGCTCCCTTCTGCACCAGCGCCTGCGAAGCGCTCGCATACTCGGCGAACAGCTTGTCTGTCGGCGCGAAGGGATCCACCACCGTGCCGCCGCCATGCTGCTTCGCGTCCGAGACCATCAGCCCGACCCGAGCCGTCGCGCCTGCGGGCAGAGCAAGGCGAACCGCACCGAACGCCAGCACCAGCGCCACTGTTCCAACTCCCACGGCTGCGACCTGCACGGCCCTCTTCGCCGACACCGCACGCAGGTGCCACGCAGCCGCCAGCGACGACGAAAACAGCAGCAGCACAAACGTCATTCCCCACGGCCCCGTGATCGAGGCCAGCTGCAGAAACGGCAGAAAGCGAAGTTGCGAGTAAGCCAGGCTCCCCGCCGAGCCATGCGGTGTTAGCAGATTGCGCAGATACTCGACCGCGACCAGCATCGCGGGCAGCGCCATCACGCCGCTCCATACCGCGCCACGCAGTACCAACACACGAAACAGCAGCACCCCCACAGCAAACATCGCAGCCGCCAGTGCGAAGATGCAGAACCACAACGACACCGGCATCCCGATCGTGTGCGTGAAGTAGCTCCACATGTTCAGATAGCCCAGCAGCATCGCGGAAAACGCCGCGAACGCCGCTGCCGCCCCTCCGCTGCGCAGCGCGAAGACCAGCACCGGCAGTGGAGCTAGCCACATCAGCGGCCACCAGGGCTCCAGCCCATTGCCGAAGTAGATCATCAGAGCCGTGATCGCCGTTGCGATAACGCCTTCCACGATGGTGCGAATCCTGTTAACGGATGCCATAGAGATACCTCGCAAAGGAACGATGACAGAACGAACGGAACTCCGTGGGCGTCATCGCCACACGGCCCCCCAGGTACAACATGACCAACCCCTGCATCAGCGCGCCGGTCTGGAAGACGATCTCCCACACATCGTCCTTGGCGAAGAAACCCTCTTCCATCCCCCGCGCAATCACATCAGCTGAGACATTCGCCGTCGGCGAGCGGCGGGCGCGAAAGTCGTCCGGGTACTGTCGCGCGCCTTCGCGCTTTGCCAGAAACATCAGCTCGAACAGCCGCGGCCGCTCGAAGGCGTAGTCGAGAAAGACATCGAGGATCTTCCGCATCTGGCGATCGTAAGCACCACGCAGCCTGATCGCCTCCAGCCGCGCAGCCAGCTCGGAGAAACCTTCGTCGGCCAGCGCGTTGAGGATCGCGTCGCGGTTGGAGTAGTGGCGGTAGAGCGCCATCGGCGTCATGCCAATGGCCGTCGCTACACGGCGCATCGTGACACCCTCTACGCCTTCCTTGTCCAACAGCCTCCGGGCGGCGGCGGCAATCTTCTGCGTGGTGGTCATCGTCATAGGTCTACGCTGTATACCTCGTCTTTGTCTACACCGTATACTTTCGACCTGCTTATGTCACGTCCCCGGTCCTGCCATTCGTCACAAATCCGCCCCGGGCTTCCGTCGCGTGCATGGCCGTACGGCCTCGATTCGGAATCCCACTCCACAGATGGACCGTTCAGCAGTAATATCTTTGATCTGGCCGCGCTCCACGCAGCGAGCACGGCGAAGAGGAGGCCCGGATGCTCTCCAACCGTTCCATGCCCTCGGCAGCCATCATCCCCGAGCTGGCGTATCCCGATCTCGACGAGGCCATCGATTGGATGTCCAGCGTCTTCGGCTTCACCCTGCGCATCCGCATCGGCGACCACCGCGCCCAGATGACGTTCGACGGCGGAGCCATCATCATCGTCGAGCACCCCCGCGCAGGGGCCGTCACCCCCATCGCCCACTCGCTGATGGTGCGCGTGCCCGACGTCGAAACGCACTACCAGAACGCCGTCGCGCAGGGAGCGCGCATCATGCGCCCGCCCGTCACCTACCCCTACGGCGAACGCCAGTACACTGCCGCCGACATGATCGGCCGCACCTGGACCTTCTCCCAGTCCGTCGCCGACGTCGACCCGCGCGAATGGGGAGGCGTCCCTGGAACGCTCTAGCCGCGCACCGTTGCCTGCGCACCGAGCATCTAAACAGATCGGAGCGTGAACGAACGATGCCCCTGATCCGAACCTGTACCCACTGCGGCCAGAAGAACCGCATCCCCGCAAGCCATCTCGCCGACACCGGCCGCTGCGGCGCCTGCAAGAAGGATCTTTCGCCGGTCGCCGAACCCATTCCCGCAGACGTCGCCCTCTTCGACGAGATCGTGCAGAACGCTAAAGTACCCGTGCTGGTCGACTTCTGGGCCGAGTGGTGCGGCCCCTGTCGCATGGCTGCCCCGGAGGTCGCGCAGACCGCCGCCAACACCCGTGGCAAAGCAATTGTCGTCAAGGTCGATACCGAGCGCAATCAGGAGCTTTCCGCCCGCTACAACGTGCGCGGCATCCCCAACTTCGCCGTCTTTCACGGCGGCAAGCTGGTCTCACAGCAGGCAGGCCTGGTTGGGCATCAGCAGATGGAGCAGTGGCTCGAGGCCGCAGCGCGTTCCTGAGCGCGCCCCGCAACCGCCAAAACTAGCCGCGCATCATCCGGTCTCGCGCATCATCCGGTCTGACGTCTGCTGAAAGATCTCGACGCGGTTGCGGCCATTGCGCTTGGCGTCGTACAGGGCTCGGTCGGCCTCGTCGATCAGCTCATGCGGGGCCTCCTTCACGGTAGGCCACAGTACCGTCGCGACACCGATGCTCAGGGTGATGGTCCAGGGCAACGCGCCCGGCTCCGCGACGTTGAGCCCGCTGATGACGGAGCAGATGCGTCCAGCCAGCAGCTGGGCCCCGGCGCTGTCGGTCGAGGTCAGGATGACGGCAAACTCCTCTCCGCCATAACGGGCAAGAAGATCGCCGCTGCGTGGCACCATCTCGCGCAACGCGGCTGCAAGCTCCACCAGGCAGCGGTCGCCCGCGAGATGTCCGTAGGTATCGTTCAACTTCTTGAAGTAGTCGATGTCGATCAGCAGCAGGGAGAGCGGCTGCCGTGTGCGGATGCCGCGGTTCCACTCGCCCTGCAGCGTATTGTCGAAGTGGCGGCGGTTGGCGATACCGGTCAGGCCGTCCTGCAGCGTCATCGCCTCCAGCCAGTTGCGCGTCTCGCGCAGTTCGCGCTCCGAACGCATGTGGCGTCCCTGCAGCGTAATCACACGAATCCCGTAGATCACCAGCGCCAGCGCCAGCATGGTGACACCAAGCGGATAGTGCTGCGGAATCTGCACGATCGCCAGCACAAACAGTGCAACGGTGTAAAAGACCGGACTCGCGTTCTCGATAAATAGCGCCACCGGACGATCAAGCAGGTCCATGGCAGCCACTGTTTCTTCTTCACGTTCACGCAGGGATAGCGCAAGCATCACGCAGAGTGCAAGAAACGGGATCGCGCTCAGCGAGTTGTAGGCTCCCATCCCATCCTGCAGCACGATGTAGAGATGGTTGTAGATGCTGGCAAAGATCGCATAGACCCAAAGGAAAGCAGCCATGACACCAAAGAACCGCCGCGTCCCTCCGTGCTCGTTGAGCGCCAGCAGCCGCAGCGAAACCCCGCAGGCGAGGAAGAGGTTTTCTATATCGTAGGCGCGCGTCACCAGCGTGATGGACGCCGGTTCATGCTGGTGCATGAAGGGAAGCACGCTGAAAAAGGTCACGTAAACCAGCACACCCGTCATCAGGGCCTGAAAGCCGTCCAGCCAGATGAAGAGCGACCGGCGCTCTGCCCGTGTGGGCGAGGCGATCACCAGCAGAATGGGAAGACCATAAAAGTAGTACGCCAGATCGGCGTAGCTTGCGACCCTCCCGTTGGTATTGACCTGCGTCAGATCATCCCAGGCCGCAAATGAAATACCGCTGCACCAAAAGAACAGAGCCAGAGCAAACATGCTCCAGTAGAGTCGTACCCGCGCGGAGCTGCGCCTGACAACTTTGCAGCATGCAACAAACGCCAGCCACGGAGCAGTGAGCTGGAAGATATACGTGACAGCAAGGCGATGCATCCCCGCATGCCGGACCAGCCAGACATTCAGCAGGACATACAGAACGGCAAACGCAACAGTGTATCTCCACGTCTGCCAACGGTTCATGGGCCCCCTTGCAGAAACCTTTTGAGAAACAGGTGTACACCTGCGAGACGGCCACATCAAGAGGCACATCCCTCCCCGGACTACACAAAAGTTGCATCCTTCCTGGGTGCGTTCGGGAATGCGTTCTGGGTGCATCCCGAGGAAGAATCGGCGAATTGGCTTATTTAAGCGTGCCCCCGACGGCGCGGCACCCGTTATCAGAGTTATCCAGTCCAACCGGATCGAGCCCTCGACGCGGTGTCGCGTCGATTATGCTGGGGGTATGCGTCGTCTCCTCGTCGCCCTGGCCCTGTTTGTTTCCCTGCTGACCGCTCTGCCCACCACAGCCCGCGCCACCGAGGTCGGCATCTCCGCCCAGGCGCTGGAGCGCACGTTGAAGACACAGCTCTTCAACACCCCCGACGGCCGCTACTACCTGCGCGGCGACGCCAAAGCCGCCTGCTATGTCTACGCCGAAAACCCGCACGTCACCTTCCGGGACGATCGCGTCGTGGTCAGCATTCACACCAAGGCAAAGCTCGGCACCTCGGTCTATGGCAACTGCGTCGGCGTCGGCCTCACCCGCGACGTGGAGGTCTCCGTGCTGCCTGACGCGGAGGGCGAGACCATCGGCTTCCGCGACGCGCACATCGACAAGCTCTCCAACTCGCGCGAGCTGAACTTTCTACTGGAACCCTTCCTCGAACACCAGCTACCGCAGCAGATGAAGGTCAACGCCGCCGAGCTGATGCGCCAGCTGCTCTCGAAGTCCAACGAGACGACGGGCTATGCCATCACGCTGAACAACCTCAAGATTCACTCGATGATCGTCGAAAAAGAGCTGCTGGTGCTGGATGTTGATACCGTGTTGAGCGTGCGCTGAGCCGCGGATTCACTCCGTGCCATGCACTCCGTGCGGCGCAGTCAATGCGGGCTCGTCATTCGTTGCCGAGGCGACCGCACCGGCCTCCTTCAGCTCTTCGCGCCGCGCCACGATCGTGCGCGCGTCTTCGCCGGGCAGGCGAATGTGCTCCGCGTCCTTCGGCGGCGAGAAGCGGCCCTCCGCCAGGTAGGTGACGCCGATCGCAGCCGTCGTATGCGGGAACAGGAACGCCAGCGGCACAATGTACTTCTTCGACTTCACCAGCGACTCCGCCACACCATGAATCGGATGGCTGCGTGGAATTGTGCCCTGCACCTGCGGAATGCTGAAGACCGTAAAGGCGCGTTCCGGGTGCTTCTTCGCATATCCCTGCAGCGAGCGGGCCACCTGCTTGGGCGTTGTCAGTCCGAAGTCCGCAACATAGTTGCGATGGACCGCGTGGGGAAAGTAGCTGTTCAGCACCACTCGCGAGAAGTCCGCGCAGTTGTGGAAGAACAGGTTGAAGTGGCTGATGTTCTTGCGGTCGTTATAGTGCGCGATAAAGCGTTCGTCTTCCTTGAAGCTGGTCTCGATCTGGAAGCCGTAGATGCGCCGGTCGTAGGAGGAGCCGACGAGCTGATACCAGTCGCCCCTGGGCCTCACCTCGTTGCCGTCCGCGTCCACGGCGTCGGGGACGATCTCGCGCAGGTGCTCGCGGCGGTAGGCGTCGCGCATGCGGTCGCGCATCCCCGCATCCGCCAGCAGCGGAGCGTCCTCGATGTTGTCGACCGCATACAGGTACGGAACCACCGGGATGGCCAGCCAGTCATAACCGCCCACCTTGTGATATCGGCTGATCACCACGCCCAGCTCGTCCGGGCGGCAGGGACGCAGCTCCGTCGGCGACGCCGCACAGATGTGATTGAAGTACAGCGCCCCATGGCCGGTTGGGTTCACGTTGCCGAATCCACCGTAGGGATCTTCCATCAGAAAGGCGACATCGGCGCGTGCAGCCGTCGTGCAAGCCAGCGTAACGATGGCCAGCAGGCACAGCAAGCTACGCCGGACGTGGGACAACGTCTCCATCTACCAGTTAAGACGCGAATGGCCCAACGGAGTTGGACGCCGAGCGTTATCCGAACAGGGATTTCACCCGCATTATTTCCGCAAGCTGTTTATTTGGAATGACTTGGTTGAATCTACCGCGCAGGTGGCTCAGTGGGGCGAACAGAAGATCAAAGGCCCGCCAGAAAGATTCGCCAGCCCTTCCGGGGGACGCCAGGAGCGCGGATAGCGGGGAAACAAACGCTCTCCGGCGGTCCCTATTCCAGCGAACCCGACCGAGCCGGACTAACTGCCGGAGAGAACCTTCACGCTCTGCCGCCCATCCCCTTCGCCTTCACTTTCCAGCAGCCACGCCAGGAGACTGAACACCAGCAGCGCCAGGGCGGCCCAGGCGGCGTGGTGTGCAACCGCCTCCACCAGCGGATCGACGACGTTGGATGTCCGGAACCCTCGCTCCGCGATCCATGCAATCGAGGCCACGGCGGCGAACAGCGATCCCCCGAGGCGAAACACCGCGTAGAGCGGGGTACGGCTCAGCAGCAGAAGCGACGGGAGCGTCAACGCGACGACCATCAGCTGCATGGCCTCGATTCCCAGGTTGAAGCCTGCGATGCTGACACCCCGATACCAGCCGGTCACTCCAAGCTCGCTGATGGCCGAGGCGAAGGCCATGCCGTGAATCAGCCCGAAGAAGCCTGCGATGAAGGCCTCCCGCCCGGGAAAGAGCGGACGCATTGCGTGAATCGCCGAGACCAGGATGGAGACCGCGATCAGCACCTCCACCGGACGGCTGGGAAGCCGCACCAAACCAAAGGCCGAGAGCGCAAGCGTCAACGAATGGCCCAGCGTGAAGGCCGTCACGATACGCAGAATCCGCAGTAGGCTGCGACGCACCGTTGCCTGTCCGCTCCATCGGCCCGCCGCCGACAGCAGAGGTGCAGGCAGCAGAAGAACCAGCAGGAAGAGCAGGTGATCCGTGCCCTCTGCGATATGACGCATCCCCAGCCGGAATACCGAGATCGAGGCGAGATGGTGATTCTCAAGGGTCGGCCCGCTCCACGCGAACCGCGTCTGGTCCGCGGCCTGCACTACCTGTGCAACAGGCTGCTGCCCGGCGCCCGGCTTCACAACCACGATGCCCGCCAGAAGCGCCAGCACGCACCATCCAGCGATTCGCCGCACGAAAGCGAGCTTCATCGGAGAACTCTCCACGCCGTAGTAGACGCTTTCCTGCGCCGTCCAGCCTACATCGCGGAGGCAGATCCTGTCGTTTCAGGTTCCGCGGTTCCTAACGCGCCGAAGTTTAACGTTTCCAGAACGGAGCTGTGTCTGACGGAAGGCTCGAACCTGTCTCTTCAGCCCAGCGGGCTGGTCGGCTCCGTAGCCACGACCTCGCGCTGCCCGTAAGGACAGATCGCAAGCAGCGGGCACTGGCGGCACTCCGGCTTCTCGAAGGTGCAGATCGTCTGGCCCAGCTTCTTGACCAGCTGGTGATGGTCATCCAGCATCTCCGCCGTCCACGTCTCCGGCACCAGCCGCATCAGCCGCTCTTCCGTCGTCGCCGCATCGGCGCGCGGCGTCAGCCCCAGTCGCTGCGAGACCCGCAGATGGTGCGCATCCACCGAGATGGCTTTGCGCCTGAGCGTCGAAAAATTTACCACCGCCGCCGTCGTCTGTGGACCCATGCCGGGAAACTGCGCCAGCCACGCGCGAATCTTGTCCGTGCGATAGCGATGAAGAAAGTCCAGCGTCAGCGAGCCGTAGCGCTCGGTGATCTGTTCGAGCGCAACCTTCAGATGCAGCGCCTTCTGTTCCGGAAAGGTGATCTCGCGGATAGCCTCTTCAATCTCCGCGACCGGAGCATCGCGCAGGTTCTCCCAGGTGCCGAAGCGCTGGCGCAGATTCCGCACCACCGCGTACGTCATCTCGGTCCTGGTGCGCGACGAAAGCAGCGAGTAGATGAACTGCGAGAGCGGATCCCAGGGCTCGCGCTTCGGCGGCTCGCCGAAGTAGCCCAGCAGCAGCCGCTGCACATGCGGCAGCCTGTCCGCCTCCTCGGGCGTGAGGGGGCGGCGGAAGTGCTGGCCATCCTCGCCTGTAGTGGGAAAAAGCTCGGGCTCGTTCGACATCATTCTTAATTCTATTGAATTTCAGGCAACAGCAGCACCACGCTGTCAGTCCTCAATCATCCCGATCGTGTGCAGCCAGACCTCCACCAAATGCGGCCATCCGGTCGCGGGATACCTGGTCCGGCGAAGCCCGAACGCATGTCCGCCCTCCGCATAGGAATGAAACTCTACCGGGACCTTCGCCTTCACCAGGGCCGCTTCATAACTCAGTGCGTCCCACACGCTGTCCACATTGTCGTTCTCGTTCTGCAGCAGGAACGTCGGCGGCGTCTGCGCGCTGATGCGCTTCGCGATGTCCGGGTTGAGATCGAGCGTCCCTCCCCTGAACGACAGGTGACCGGGGTACAGGGCAACCGCGAAGTCGGGGCGGCAGCTCTCCCTGTCTGCGGCATCAATCGGCGTGTAGACCCGCTTATCGAAATGAACGCTCATGGCCGCAACCAGGTGGCCGCCCGCCGAGAACCCCAGCACCCCCACCTTGTGCGGGTCGATGTGCCATTCCTTCGCATGCAGCCGGACGAGCCCCATCGTCCTCTGCGCATCTTCAAGCGGCATGGGCGACTCAGGATACGCGCCCCAGTAGGGTCTGGAACGAGGCTCCGGCACCCTGTACTTCAGCAACACGCAGCTGATCCCCTTCTCCGTCAGCCAGTCGCAGACCTCGCTTCCCTCAAGATCGATGGCCAGCTCCATATAGCCGCCGCCCGGAAAGACCACCACCGCCGCCCCGGTATTTTTCCCTTTGGGCGAATAGAGCGTCAGCGTTGGCCGCGAGACATCTTTGACGACGACCCATGGCTTCCCGGCGACGAAATCCTTCGGGTCCGTGACCGCCTCCATATGCTCCGGCCCCTTGGCCGCTCGCGCATCCGGAACAGCTCCCGGCCAAAGCGGGATCTGCGTATGCCCAGCCGACGGCTGCCACACGGTTTGCTGCGCAAGCAGAGCATGATGCCCTGTCATCACGGCACATACAAAAAGGATTGGGACGCATACTTTACGCAAGAAGCACATAGGGGACCTGATCGTTCTGAGCAGGACAGAATCCCCGCCAGATACGTTCTTTATGGAGTTGCGGAAGAGGAGATGAAGTCGATCACCGCCGACGCCAGACTACGCCCGCCACAAGCACCGCCCCGATGAAGTTTTCCACGGGACAAGACTGGTCAACACAGGCGTTCCGACCGTTCGTCTGGTGAGCTTCACCTCGTGAGCCTCACGGTCGCAGCGTTCAAATCTGCCTCGGACTGGAACGCATCGCAGAAGACACTGGCCGTCTATCCGTTGCGCGTGACGCCGATCTCGACACCCTCAGACGTCTGCAGCCCCCAGGCCATGCGCGGCGTATTGTGCGCGAGGCCGATGCGCCCCTGGCGATCCAGCAGGATGATGCCGCCGTGACCGCCCAGACGCGAGTACAGATAACCGATCGCAGCGTCGGCCGCCTCACCGGGTGCCATCCCCTGCGCCACGCGGTCCGCAGCCCACTTGCCCAGCACCAGCTTCATGATCGGCTCGCCCCAGCCTGTCAGCGAGACCGCCGCGGAGTGGTCGTCCGCATAGCACCCGCAGCCGATCAGCGACGAATCGCCCACGCGCCCCGGAGCCTTCGACAGGGTGCCCCCCGTGCTGGTCGCCGCAGCGATGTGGCCATGAATATCCAGCGCGACCGCGCCGACGGTATCGTGCGAGTGCTTTGTCGGGTCGTTCCGATCACTCCCGTCTGTAGCATCACTTCGGCCTGCTGACGGAGGATGGGCAGGGGTCTCGTCCTCCGGCTCCTTGTCCAGATGCAGCGGCCCGGAGAAGGTCGTGTCCTTTGCCCCCAGCAGCTCGGCCTGTTGAAAGGCCATCAGCCGCTCGCGCTCGCGCGGAATGATCAGCTCGGTGTTGTCGATCAGCGGCATCCCGTGCTGGCGCGCGAAACGTTCCGCACCGACACCGACAAAGTAAACATGAGGGCTCTTCTCCAACACCAGACGCGCGGCGCGGACCGGGTTGCGCAGCCGCTCCACGCAGGCCACGCCTCCGGCGCGCAGGTCTTCGCCGTTCATCAGCAGGGCGTCCAGCTGCACCCGGCCATCGTTGGTCAGAAAGCTGCCGCGCCCGGCGTCGAAGGCCTCGTGGTCCTCCATGGCGGCGACTGCGGCTTCCACAGCGTCGAGCGCCGTGCCACCGCGCTCAAGGTGCTGATAGCCTGCCGCCAGTGCAGCCGCGATACCCTCGCGATTCTCGCCGATGACATCATCGGGCATCGCCCACGCGCCGCCATGAATAAGTAAAACTGGTTTGCGCTCCATTGCATCTTAGAGTGTACGTGGATCGCACAACGGATGATGAAGCGGGAGGAGGCGGATATGCCCTCAAGCGTGATCGCGACGATGTCCTACGACGAGAAGCGGCAGACGCTGACGATCCTCTATCGCCGCAAGCCGGGTGCATACCGGTACCACGACGTCTCTCGGCAGGAGTACATGGCGTTTCGTTCAGCGCCATCGAAGGGAACGTATCTGAATCAAACCTTCAAGGCGCAGCATCCTCGGTACGAGCTTCTGCGGCCCTCGCAGGTCATTCACCTTGTCCAGAAACCAGAACAGGAATTGGAGTTGGAAAAACATGGCAAAGACGATCGCAGACATCATCGTTGAGAGCTTGAAGAACTCGGGCGTCAAACGCGTGTACGGCCTCCCCGGCGACTCGCTCAACGGCTTCACCGACTCCATTCGCCGCGACGGCGAGATGGAGTGGGCGCACGTGCGCCACGAAGAGGCCGCCGCCTTTGCCGCCGGCGCCGAAGCCCACCTCACCGATTCGCTCGCCGTCTGCGCCGGAAGTTGCGGCCCCGGCAACCTGCACCTCATCAACGGTCTCTTCGACTGTCATCGTAGCCGCGTCCCCGTGCTCGCCATCGCCGCCCACATCCCCGGTCAGGAGATCGGCACCGGCTACTTCCAGGAGACGCATCCCGAGATCCTCTTCAAGGAGTGCAGCAGCTATTGCGAGATGGTTTCCATCCCCGAGCAACTGCCGCGACTGCTCGAGATCGCCATGCGCACCGCCATCACGCAGAGCTGCGTCGCCGTCCTCGTCATCCCCGGCGAGATCTTTCTGCACGATGCGGAGACGGCCGCCCTCAGCCCCATCGAAACACCCAAAACCGTCGTGCGCCCCGGCGACGATGAGCTGCAGCAGGCCGCCGTGCTACTGAACGCAGGCAGCAGGATCACCATCCTCGCCGGCGCGGGCTGCAAGGGTGCGCACGACCAGCTGATGGCCGTCGCCGGTGCGCTCAAGGCCCCCATCGTGCATGCGCTGCGCGGCAAGGAGTACCTCGAGTACGACAACCCGTACGACGTCGGTCTCACCGGCCTCATCGGCTTCAGCTCCGGCTATCACGCCATGGAGAACTGCGACACGCTGCTGATGCTGGGCACCGACTTTCCTTACACGCAGTTCTTCCCCGCCAAGGCGAAGGTCATCCAGATCGACGCACGCGGCGAGCAGATCGGCCGCCGCACCAAGGTCGACCTCGGCCTGGTAGGGCGCATCGCCGACACCCTGCCCGCATTGCTGCCCCTGCTGACTCCGAAGACAGATGGCGCGGCGCAGAAACGCCTCGATGCCCACGTTAAGGATTACGCCAAGGTGCGCGAGGGTCTCGAAGACCTCGCCCAGCCCGATGAGAACAAGACGCCGATCCACCCGCAGTACGTGGCGCGCATGGTCGACCAGCTCGCCGACGCCGACACCGTCTTCACCTGCGACGTCGGCACGCCCACGGTCTGGGCGGCACGCTATCTCGCGATGAACGGCCAGCGCAGGCTGATCGGCTCACTGGTTCACGGTTCGATGGCGTCAGCGGTCGCGCACAGCATCGGGGCGCAGGCCTCGCACCCCGGCCGTCAGGTCGTGGCGCTGGCAGGCGATGGCGGACTCGCGATGATGCTGGGCGACCTGATCACCCTGCGGCAGATGAAGCTGCCGGTCAAGATCGTGGTCTTCAACAACGGCTCGCTGGCCTTCGTGGAGCTGGAGATGAAGGCCGCCGGCTTCGTCAACTACGGCACCGTGCTCGACAACCCCGACTTTTCCGCCGTGGCCCGCGCCGTCGGCCTGCACGGCATCCGCGTCACCGAGCCCAACCAGCTGGAGGGCGCGCTGCGCGAGGCCTTTGCCACTCCCGGCCCGGCGCTGGTGGAGGTGCTGGTCAACCGGCAGGAGCTCTCCATGCCGCCAACCATCACCTTCGCCCAGGCCAAGGGCTTCTCGCTGTGGGCTGCCAAAACTGTCATGAGCGGGCGCGGAACCGAGGTCATCGACCTCGCGAAGACCAACCTGCTGCAGCGGATCCTGTCGTAACCGTTAGCGCAGCATATTCCAGGCGAGGCCCGGCTCGACGAGAAACTCGTTGATCGGGTTCTCCCTCGGAATATAGCGCTCGAAGAGCGAAGGGATGGCGCGGCCGATGAAGCTGTCGCGCATCACCATCAGGTCGGTGCAGCGCTCCTCCACGAAGGAATGGCTCATGGAGTGGCTAGTGCCGCCCTGGAAGAACAGGCGCCGCGTTCCCTTCTTGATCTCATGCTCGATCAGGAACGCCCGCATCACCGTGGCCAGTGAATACGGCTTCATGTCGTTGCGGTTGGTCTGCCAGAAGACCTCCATGTTACGGTTCGAGCGCAGACCGCAGGCCACGCTGAGCCAGCGCCCATCGCGGTCGCGCAATCCGCAAAAGACGGGATCGCTCGCCATGTGGATGGCATCGTACTGCCATGCCGCCGTCTCGCTGTCGCAGGGATAGGAGGAGTTGCGGTTCAGCTCGAGGAACTCGCCGCGTTCGATCGTGGCCTCGGCCACAAACTCACAGCCCAGCTGGCTCTCCGCGCGGCGACGATAGTAGCGCAGATGCTTGCGCGTGCGCGCTCCCATCTGCTCAAGCGTCTCATTGACGGTGCGGCGCAGCAGCAGGTAGCTCGGCGTCGTCCGCTCACGGCTGGCCCAGCGGATCTTCATGCCGCCACACAGGATCGGCATCTGCGAGGGATCGAAGAACGCCTCTTCATGGCGAAACGAGAGCAGGATGCCGCGCGCGCCCTGGTCCAGCAGCACGCCGCAGACCTCCAGCGCAAAACGGGAGCTGTCGATTGCAGGCGGCACCAGAGCGCGCCGGCCGATGCCGTCGCAGGAGGCGTAGATCCCCAGCCCGAAGCCGGAGACGCAATGCTCGTACAGCAGGACCGCGGCCTCCAGGTGGTTGAACGAACCGTCTTCGGCAAAGCTCGAGTCGCGGCCCAGCGTTACCAGGCACGGCTTCTTGCCGCGCAGCTCCAGCCACGAAAGGAAATATCTTAGATCGTCGACCGCACCGGCCTGCCCTACGCGCCGCCCCAACTCCGTCAGCGCGGGCTGCATAGCCAGGATGGCAGAGGCGTTCCGCGTCACACGCAGGTCAGCCATCATGCGCGACATGATCAGATCGCTGGAGAAATCGAACGTGGCCGAAAACATACGGACAACCCTTCTCGAGGAGATAACACAGAGACCTGGGAGAAGTCGTACGGCTAAATGCATGGGGGCCTGGCATGGCCGCCTCATCTTCTTACTGCTTTCAAGATTGACGGAATCCTGCGGAAGACACCATACCACCGTAAGGTCATACCGCTGAAACAAAAGAGCTAGGCCATGCCCGTATGCCGACGGCGGCCCCGGGCGGACCCGCCCTCTCCGACCCTAAGACCGGGCAGAGATCAGCTTGCGCCGCTCCGTCTCAAGATACGTATAGCGAATACGATGAATGACCGTGATGGTCGACATGATAGCCAGCACCCACAGCGCAGCTCCCATCACGCCCCACTTGTTGCCTAAGGCGCCGAGGATGACGCAGACGATGCGCTCCGGCCGCTCCATGAAGCCCACCTTGCAGCTGCCGATCAGGGCTTCGGCGCGGGCTCGCGTGTAGCTCACCATCAGGCAGGCGGTCATTACAAATGCCACCAGCCCGACGTAGAAGAGTCTGTTGCCCCGGGCGTAGTACACCAGCAGGCCGAAGAAGATCGCCACATCCGAGTAGCGGTCGATCACCGAATCGAAGAACGCTCCAAAGACTGAGACCTGGTTGGTTGCACGGGCCACGCGGCCATCCACCATGTCGAAGACGCCCGCGCCGATGATCGTCAGCCCGGCGTACAGGAACATCTTGTTGGAATGCGGCCCCCGGGCGAAGCCGAAGAACAGCGCGGCAACGATGTTGATGATGAGGCCAATGAAGGTGAGGGTATTCGGCGAGATGCGGGAGAGCGCCAGCCCTCTGACGATCTTCTGCAGCAGCCAGCCACTGCCTTTACCGAATGCGCTTGTCCAGGTCACTCTTGCCCTCTTGCTGCTCAGGCGGCGGGCCTCATCCACGCCGCTGTCTTCGTTCAGGTTACTCTGCCGGAGCTGCGTCCGGTGCGGCGTCGTGAATCGTCACCAGCTTCAGAATCTCCAGCTCGCGGTTGCCGTTGGGGGTGACCACCGTGGTGGTGTCGCCCTCCTTCTTGCCCAGCAGCGAACGGCCGATCGGCGATGTCGTCGAGATGAGTCCCTTCGAGACATCCGACTCCTCGCTCGTCACCAGCTTGTACACGATCTCCTCGTCCTTCGAGCTGTCGAAGACCGTGACGGTCGCGCCGAAGCCCACCTTATCGTGCGGAATGTTCGACAGATTCACCAGCGCCAGCTCGCCCATGCGCTTCTTCAGCTGGCCCAGGCGGGCGTTCACAAACTCCTGCCGCTGCTTCGCCGAGTGATACTCAGCGTTCTCGCTCAGGTCGCCCAGGGCAACGGCCTTCTTAATCTCTGCAGGCAGTTCCGTCGTCAGCTCATATTCCAGCTGCTTGATCTCCTCCTGGAGCCGTTTCATGATGTGTTCTGGCATGGTGACTTCCTGTACTGGGCTATCGCTCGGAACGCGGCAAAGCCGACCATCCGCGGGCGAGTCTCTTCCCGCGCCCGAATTCACACTAAGGGAACGAAAAGTTGATTATACGCCGCTACGCAACGGGGACCACCCCGCGCGCCCTATTCCGCCTCGTGTCCACGGCCTCGTAGATCCAGAAAGCCCTGAAGAATCAACACTGCCGCTACCTGGTCGATGATCTGCTTCCGGTCTGCACGGGCAGACGAGTGCCCCAGGTCGTCCAGGTGACGATGCGCCTCGGTCGTTGTCAGCCGCTCGTCCCACAGGTGGATCGTCAGGCCGAACTCCCGCTCCAGATCCGCGGCGAAAGCCTGTGCCTTCAACGCCTGCGGGCTCACGTCGCCCGACATGTACAGCGGATTCCCCACCACCGCCACACGAACGCCATGCCGCCGTAAGAGGCGGCCCACCGACTTCAGATCGTCCTTCAGCCGCGCCCGGTGCAGCGTCATCAGCGGCTGCGCCGTGTACCCCAGCGGGTCCGAGATGGCGATCCCGATCCGCCGGTCGCCCACGTCAAAGCCAAAGACGCGCTCGATCTGACCGGGTTCGGTGGATAGCTCTTCGGGGTTCTGATCGGACGGCATCTTATTGAGTGTAAGCCTCGTCCTAAAATAAGACCCAAGCCCAGGAGGCTCTTCCAGCTTTGAAGTTTCTGCTCACACTGCTCCTGCTCGCCCTGATCGCCGCCGGTTGCGCGTACTGGCTCGTTACCGCACCCTTTGGGCCCTCGAAGGAGACCTTCGTCCAGATTGCCCCACACACCGGCACCGAGACGCTGGCCATCACGCTCGAGAGCTCCGGCGTCATCCGCAGCCGCTACGGCTTCGAGCTGCTGCGCCTCTTCAAGAAGGGAACCCTCAAGGCAGGCGAGTATCGCTTCGATCAGCCCGTCCCCATGACCGAGGTCTATCGCAAGATCGCCCGGGGCGACGTCTACACCGTCGCCATCACCATCCCCGAGGGCTACAACATCTTCGACATCGCTCAGGTCATTGAATCCGAAGGACTTGGAAAACGCGACGACTTCCTGGCCGCCGCCCGCAGCCACACCGAGCTGATCGCCGAGTGGACAGACCCGGCCAACCCTCCCGCCTCGCTGGAGGGCTTCCTCTTCCCCGACACCTACCACTTCGCCCGGCACATCCCGCCCACGACCATCCTCACCGCCATGGTTCGGCGCTTCCGCCAGGCCTCGCAGCAGCTGAATCTCGCCGGGCCTGAGGCAAATCGCACCGTCATTCTGGCCTCGCTGATCGAAAAAGAGGTCGCCGTGCCCGGCGAGCGCCCCCTGGTCGCCGGCGTCTTTGAGAACCGGCTGGCAAAGAACATCCCCCTCGCCACCGACCCCACCGTGATCTACGCCGCCCTGCTCGACAAACGCTGGCGGGGCACCATCTACGCCTCGGACCTCCGGAACCCTTCGCCCTACAACACCTATGTGCACGCCGGCCTGCCCCCCGGCCCCATCTGCAACGCGGGCATTGCCTCCTTCCGCGCCGCCCTGAACCCGGCAAAGACCGACTATCTCTACTTCGTCTCCGACGCCGCCGGCCACAGCCGCTTCGCCGCCTCCCTGAAGGAGCACAACGCCAACGTCAACACCTACCGCAAGGCGCAGCAGCATTAGAAAGTACCGCCGAGCACGGGTATCGCATTTATTACAGGGCGTTCGAAAACCGGTCCGTTTTCTGTGAACCCCTTGGCGGCCAGTATCATCTATAACTTGTAGTGGCCTTTACGCATCCCTTCAGAACGGTGTCTGGAACCTTCGTGCAAATGAAGATACGCAAAGCTTTCGCGCTTGGAGCCCTGGCCGTGGCTCCCGCGCTCACCGGGTGCCTGAGCCACACCCGGATCGTTCCAAAGACACGCATGGCGGATGTCATCATCAGCACCTCGCTCGAGGCGATGGCCAAGCAGATCAACTCCCGCTACGACTCCATCAAGACCTTCAACGCCTCGGTCGAGATCTCCGCCACCACCGGCGGCGGCCTTCAGGGCAAGGAGACCCAGTCTCTCGCCTTCTCCGGCTACATCCTCATGCGTAAGCCGGAGTTCCTCCGCGTACTGCTGCTGCTTCCCGTCGTCCGTACACAGGCGCTGGACATGGTCTCCGACGGCCAGAACTTCAAGCTCTACATCCCGCCGCGCAAGCGCGCCATCGTCGGATCCAACAAGCTGACCACCAAGTCCAAGAACGGCCTTGAGAACCTGCGGCCCGAGGTCATCTTCGACTCCATGTTTATCCAGGGGCCGGACGAGAACCAGATCATCTCGATGACCACCGACACCCGCGTCATCGAGAGCGGCAAGAAGAAGAAGGACCTGATCGAGGAGCCGGCCTACGCCGTGCAGATCCTCAACAAATCCGAGGGATCCGACACGCGCGAGGTCAAGACTATCCGCGTGATCCACATCAACTCCACCGATCTTCTGCCCTACCAGCAGGACATCTACGACGCTGACGGCAAGGTCATCACCAAGGCCTACTACTCCGACTACCATTGGTACGGACACACGCCCTTCCCGTCGAAGATCATCATCGAGCGGCCCAGCGACCACTACTCGCTGACCATCAACATCGCCAAGCTCACCCTCAACGAGAACCTCGACGACGATCAGTTCGAGCTGAAGATCCCCGAAGGCGTCTCCGTCGAGACGCTGAAGTAGCCTTCGCCTCACACTCGCTCAACGCCCCCTCTTCCGCTCTCCTGCGCATAGATAAGAGAATCCTCTACGCCGTGGCCGCATTCGCGGCGGCCATCGCGTGATGGCTAGCGCCTGACGGCCTGCACCTCGAGATACTCGTTCTTCACCAGCGTCTGACTCTTCGGATCGCTGGCCGTGTTCGCCGACGTCCACAGCTTCTCCATCTCCCGCGCGAAAACCTTCTGCCCTGCATCGTCGAGACGCGAGAAGGCTACCCTGGTCGGCCCGAAGTAGGTGCGGAAGAACTCCACCGCGCCGGCAGGCGGCAGGGGGAGATCGAACAGGACCGGGATCAGCTGCGTCGTTATGTCCTTGAAGCAGGGCGAGAGCCGCTCGTTGACAGTTGCCTCGTCACCCCACAGCACCGGAGGCACCACCCCCGGCGCATGCGGCACATGCTTCGCGCTCAGTTTGAACATCGCGCCGGTAAAGCTGGCCGGATTCCAGTTGGCCATGGCCAGCCTGCCGCCAGGCTTCAGCACGCGGGCAAACTCGCTGGCGACCAGCTCCGGGCGCGGAGCAAACATGGCCCCGAACATGGAGACGACCGCATCGAAGCTGGCATCCGCATAAGGCATGCGTTCGGCATCGCCCTCGTCGAACTCGACGGACAGCTTCTCCGCTGCCGCGCGTGCCTGCGCCTGCTCCAGCAGGTTGGTGGCGATGTCCAGGCCGGTGACCACGCAGCCCGCCCGCGCCAGCGGAATCGCCACATTGCCCGTTCCGGTGGCCACGTCGAGCACATGTGCCCCCTTTGGCAACGCCAGCCGCGCCACAAACTCCTCCGCCGCACCCGCAATCGTCTTCGCGACGACGCCGAAGTCGCCCGCCATCCAGGTGGCGCGCATATTCTCTTTGATCTGTTCGATGCTGGGACCGGAAGCGTTCATACGTTTCCTCCCTCCCTCGAGGTCGATGCCTGAAGCTAGCTGGACCGCAGCGGATAAGGTCCAAACGTTGCTGTGATGCGGTTGGACTCGTCGGCGTTGGTCAGGATGAAGATGCGAAAGCTCTCGCCTCCCTCGGCGACGCGCACGACGACATGGCCGTTACTGCTCTTGAAATCGGACGTGCGTTTGTTGGTGATCTTCAGCTCCGGCTTCAGCGCCGTGGCAAAGACATCGCGCTCCCCGGAATATAGGCTCTTGCTGTAGACATTCGCCAGCGAGTTGACCGTCGGATGCGCCGAGTCCCACGCCAGCTCCACGAAGACCCGCGGCCGCAGCGCGCGTACATACCCCGGCCCCTCCGCGTCGTAGTAGCCGTGATGGTTGAACACCGCCACCGCCACCGGGCCGCAGACCTCCGCCGCGGGCGTCTCCACATCGCGCCACGGGTCCTTGCCGTAGTTGGTCGCAGACGGCAGATCGCCACCCGTGTAATACGCAAACCGCCCGTACTTCAGACGGATGGCGCACGAGCAGCAGTTCTCGCTGGGAAAGTCCTCCGGCTTCATGCCGGTGAGGTCCGGGAACAGCTTCTTCGTCGCGCTGCCCTGCCCGGTCCAGATCTCGCCATTGGCGATCAGGTTGCGAATCTCGAAGCTGCCATACGCCGCAGGCTTCTTCAGCAACCGGAACTGCGTATTCACGCCCGGCTGAAACCGCTCCACCGTGCTGCCCTGCTTCACCTGCGCCGCAAGAAACGCCCTGTAGTTCTTGATGAACGGCGCAAACGGCGCACTGGCCGGCGCGGGATAGCTGTAGTCCGGCCACGCGCGATCGACGAACCGCTTCACCGGCACGATGTTCGCCACATCCGTGATCCCTGTCAGCCTGTAACCGCCGCCCGGAGCCTCGGGCAGGTCCGGCGCAAACTCGCCCAGGTGATCGTCGTGCAGATGCGTGTTCATGAAGACATCGATCCCGGAGAGCCCCGCTGCCTCCAGCTGCCGCTTTGCATACCGGCCCAGCCACTCCCCCGGCCGCCGCGAGGCATCCGGCTTCTCGTCGACAAGGTAAGGCGTGTTGCGCTGCAGCGCTCCGGCATCGACCATCATCGTCGTCCCGTCCGGCAGAATCATCAGCGTCGAGTTCCCGCGCCCGGTCGAGATGTGATGAATGTCCAGCAGCCCCGGCTTCCACGCGCTGAAGCTCTCATCGGCAGCAAACAACGAGGGACCGCGAAGGCTCGCGGCAAGAACGGCACCGGCACGGAGAAACTCTCTGCGTGTGATCATTGGGACCATTATCACGCGGCCCCATGCACAGCGCATCAAGGAATCCCTCTGTGCTAGCCTGAGGCCGATGCGTGAAGTAACAGTCTTCGTCGGCGGCTCCGTGGGAGTCGATCCTTACTCTCCCCGGACATGGTCGGGCTCCTCGGCGTACCTGATGCAGGCGATGAAGAACGCCGAGATCCTCGACAGCGCCGTCGGCATCCGCGTGCCCATGCTGGTGAACTACGGCCTGCTCGCCAAGAACTTCAACCGCAACCGCGGCGTCTGGCGCAAGCACTTCTACTTCGACCCCGCCTACCGCCACGCGCTCACACGAGCGGCGAAGCGCGTGAGCGTCGGAAGCCCCGTGCTGATGCAGATCGGCCACATGTTCTCGCTGCCTGTCGCCTTCCCCGAGTACCCCTGCGTCAGCTATCACGACGGCAATCTCGCCGAGCTGGTCGCCAGCGGCTACGGCCTCGAAGGCGTCGCCGCCAAGCGCATCGACCAGGCCATGGCCTACGAGCGCGACACCGCGCAGCGCATGCACACCATCTTCACCTTCTCCGAGTACCTGCGGCAGTCCTTCCTCCGCAACTACGGCGTCGCCGAAGACCGCGTGCTCAACATCGGCGGCGGCATCAATCTGCCCGCGCTGCCCGAGGTCGACGAGCACAAGAGCTACGCCGAGCCGCGCCTCCTCTTCATCGGCACCGACTTCGCCCGCAAGGGCGGACCGCAGCTGCTCAAGGCGTTCGCCGCCGTCCGCGAACGCATCCCCAACGCCACGCTTGAGATCGTCGGCCCCACACACATCGAGGGTCTCCCCGCAGGCGCCACGCTGCACGGTCATCTCTCAAAAGCCGACCCGGCACAGGCCGCGAAGCTCGAAGCGCTCTTCCGCGCAGCCAGCCTCTTCGTGCTGCCCTCGCTCTACGAGCCCTTCGGCATCGCACCGCTCGAGGCCATGCTCTACCGCCTGCCCGCCGTGCTTACCGGCGCCTGGGCGCTGCGCGAGTTCGTCACGCCCGGCGAAAACGGCGAACTGGTCGAAAAGGGCTCGGTCGACGATCTCACCGAGAAGATCACCACGCTGCTGCGCAATCCGGAGAAGCTGCCCGCCATGGGTGACAAAGGCCGCGAGCGCGTGCTGCTGCGCTACACCTGGGCCACCGTCGCAGGTAAGATCCGCCGCGCCGTCCGCACCTACTAGGGCGCCCGCTTCGAACTGAAAATCTTCCGATCCGAAACCAGCTCCAACTGCAAAAAAGAGAACGCTCCCACAACGGGGAGCGTTCTCTTTTCAGAAGCGGGGACTGCCGTAGAGCTGCGGGCGCATGCGCGCGGGCGTGGCTCAGGCAGTGACGACTACTTCTTCGGGGGAGCGATGGTGTCCTTGGCGACCTTGGCGACGCGGAACTTAACCACGGTCTTCGCCTTGATCTTGATGGTCTCACCGGTCTGGGGGTTGCGGCCGAGACGGGCCTTGCGCTCAGCCTTCACGAGCTTGCCGATGCCAGGGATCGTGAACTCGCCGTTCTTCTTGGTCTCCTTGACGGCGGTCTCGGCCAGCAGGTCGAGGAAGGCGCCGGTCTGCTTGTTGGTCAGCTCGAGCTTCTCCGCGAGTGCGCGGATGAGTGCTGTCTTGGTGAGTCCCTTTGCCATTGTGTTGCTCCTTCGTAAAACAGAATATGATGGGTCGCCCGCCTCGCCCGCCCTGAAAGCTGCCCGTCCGCCGTTCAGAAAACATGCGAATCGTCAGTGTTCATGCGGGTCCGGAAGAACCGTACCGCAATTCACCTTCAGCCTTTTCGAAAGCTTTGTCAACTCGATTTCTGCGGTTTCCACAGGTTTTTTCTGGTTTTTCCCGGTTTTTATGGAATTGGACCCTTAAAAGACCTGTTTTTGGCTGTTTTCTGATCGGAACGCACCCTCACAGACCCTCAAGGGAGAACCCGCAGAGGATCACGCCTGCATGGAAAATCTGCACCTTTTGTGGCATCCTCATGCTACGAGCGGGCATGGCCTCCGGGCTACACGACACCGCTCTTGATCGACCAGCACCCCTACATTTGAAGCGAATCCCTCAAGTCCAAGGACCTTGATGAGAGCGCGTCGGCGCGACTTTTTACGATGAGGAAGAGTCCCATGGCTCAGCTGCTGGTAAAGATTGAATTTGAAGGCAAGCCGAAAGACGAGAGCTACCTCGTGCTCGACAGATTCATGAGCTCTCGCTTCTGGGAGAGGATCAAACGGCCCGGCACCAGCGCCTCGGACATCGCGCACGCCATGTATCGCGCCTCCACCCTCGGCGACCGGCCGAACCTCGCCATCATGGCCAACGAGCTCAAGCGAAGCATCGAGTACCGCGTCGGCGAAAAGGCACGCATCCTCATGGTGCAGTCCCAGAACTGGATCGAGACCAGCTAGCCTCGCAGCAGCAACAACTCCTGAATAGCGACTTATGAATCAGGCTGGAACGTCGTCGCCGCGAAGACCGCGGATGGCCGGACAACCTAATGGTCGTCAGCGTCGTCCGGAGTCGACGTCTCAGGCCGCGTCTGCGGAGAAACGTCGGCATCTTCCACGTTGCCCCTTAGCACCGAGGCAGGAAGATGCGGCCGATATGGCCGGATCGCTCGCGCATCGGACGGCAACCCGGAAGATGTCTGCCCGGCGGTGGCACGTACATCCACCATCTTCTGCACCGTCATCACGGACTGATCGCTGCTGGTCATGATGCGGGCCAGTTCGGCGAGCTTCAGCGGATTCACCGGCGCCTTATAGTCCGGCGTGAGCAGGCCGTAGGGGTCCTCCCCGTTCAGCGCCCACAGCGACCAGCCAATCTCGCGGTTGCGACCGAAGTAGTTCACCATCGCCTCGAACCACTGTCCCTCGGAGCCCGGCGTGGTCGAACGAATATCGTCGTTGCGGTTGGAGGTCCCGAACTCGCCCACCCACACCGGCGCGATGTTCTGCTGGCTGATATAGCCCCAGTAGCGATTCCAGTTGGCCTCGAGCGAAGCATCCGTCGTGCTTGCGTTGAACCACTGCTGCCGGTACTCGCTCGGCCCGTAGAGGTGCGCCGAGTAGACCAGCTGGTTCGGCGTCTTCAGCACCACCGGCGCGTTCTTCACGCCCAGCAGGTTACCGCCCCACCAGTAGAAGTTGTTGTTGACCGCATCCGTACCCTCGACAAAGACGATCAGCCGCGGATTGATGGCCAGCACGCTGTTGCCGGCGCGTTCTGCGGCCAGGTGCCAGTCGTGCGCGGCATCGCATCCCGACCAGCAAGCCCCGGTCGTGGCGGCGTTGTGCGGTTCATTGCGCAGGTCCACGCCGATGACCGTCGAGTCGCCGTTGTAGCGGCGCGCCAGCGTCTGCCAGTCGGCGATCCACGTCGATTCGGGATAGGCCGGGGTGTACCAGAGGCCGCTGCTCTGCGCCGAATCTCCCGCCTCCGAGCGATGGTTATCCAAAATAACTTTCAGCCCTACGCGGTCCGCGTACGCCACAATACGGTCGAGAATCTGGAGCGAGTTCAGGCCGCGCAGCGGCCGGTTGATCACGGTTCCATCCGGCGAGGTAAAAGCAATCGCCGAAGGCACCTCCGGGTGCTCCACCATGTCGTTCGAAAGAGGAAGGCGGATGGTGTTGAAGCCGTCTGCCTTAACGGTCTGCAGGATCGTGCGGTAGTCCTGCACCGTCAGTCCGCCGGGAACCTTACGCACGGTCTCGAATCCATACCAGTTGATGCCCTGGATGCGGACGGCCCTTCCCTTCTGATCGAGAATGAGGTTGCCCCTGGTGTGCCAGTAGCCCGAGCCGGCGCCAAGCAAGCGCGCGTGGTAGAGATGCGCCCGGTCGCGCATTCCCTGGCTGAGGCTGCCGAAGCCCTGCTCTCCGGCGGACGGCAGAAGCGTCGTCCACATCGCAGTAAGCAGGTGCATCAGGGCAGTAAAGATGGCCGTAATGGCCGTCATCGGATGGTTCTCCCGGGGACCTGCAAGATCAGGTCATCACGATCTTTCGATCAGAAGATAATTGCATTCATGTCTTATGGCGGACCGTTCAATGCAGCCCGCTCGTCCACCGTATATACGGCGGATCAAATCTTGTAGCGTCTTGTGAATCAGAACCGGCGTTGCTGGAGCTGCCGCTGACTCTACGGCTCCTCTTCCGCCGGATCGGCAGGAGATGCTCCGTTCGAAGATCGGAACGAGGCCCTCTTGAGCGCGTTTTAATAAGTACCATCGGCGGTTTGGTTTGGGTAAGTTATTTCGCACGACGCGAGCGAGCGATCTCCCTAAAGGGGATCTCCCACGCCTCGGCACTGCCTGACCACCGCCGTGCGACCCGGACACGGATCTCGGCTGCCACGGTAAGTATCTATATGGAAAGCATCTCGTCTTAGCGGATCGCCGCCATCGCCGCCCGGAAGAGCGTCTCGAAGTCGGAGGCGATCCCGGATTCTTCTCCATGGCACTTTCGATCGCCTTCTGCGCGACCGGCCGCGGGTAGCCCAGGTTCACCAGCGCCGAAAGCGCATCGTCGGCGACGGGTCCGCGGTGGACTCCACCGGTGGCTCCCGCCAGATCGGGCACGGCGAGATCGTCGAGCTTGTCCTTCAGCTCCAGCACGACGCGCTCCGCCGTCTTCTTGCCGATGCCGGGGACCTTGGTCAGCGTGGCATGGTCGCCGCCGCGGATGGCCGCAACCAGCCGGTCCGACGAGATGCCGCTGAGCACCGTGATCGCCAGCTTGGGGCCGATGCCCGAGATCGTCAGCAGCTTTTCGAACAGCCGCTTCTCCTGCGTAGACGCAAAGCCGAACAGCGCAATCTGGTCCTCGCGGACATGAGTGTGGATGAAGAGCGCAGCCTCAGCGTTCTCGGCGGGAAGCTCGGAGAAGGTCGACACCGAGATGGCCACGTCATAGCCGACGCCGGAGCAGTCGATGATGGCTTGGTTGGGTGTCTTCGAGAGGAGGCGTCCGCGCAGGTGGGCGATCATGCTGGGTTGATTGTAAATGGGTAAGTCCGGCAGCCTGCGAAGAGGGCTCTAGGAGCGGCAGAGTACGATGAGAGTCAAGGAGAGCCGTAGATGATGCCAGTCGGCCGGGATTGCATGACATGCGCCGTGAAGGGTGAGGATTGCTTCTGCAGCCTTCCCCGCGAGGCGCTGGCCGACCTGCAGACCATCGGCGGCTTTCAGCGCTTTGAGGCTGGCGACCGCGTGCTGAACGAGGGCTTCAAGGCCGACCGCGTGTACGTGATATGCCACGGCCGCATCAAGCTGACGGCCTCCTCGCCCGAGGGCAGGCTGCTGATCGTACGCATCGCCGGGCCGGGTGACGTCCTGGGGCTGTCTGCCGTGCTCAAAGGCACTACGCACAAGGTCACCGCCGAGGCCCTGGAGCCGTGCGAGGTGAAGGCCATCGCGCGAACCCAGTTCCTCAACCTGATGGACCGCTATCGCGACGTGAGCCGCAACACCGCGATGACGATGGCCCTGGAGTACGAGGGCGCGATCCTCAGTGCGCGGCGGCTGGCGCTCTCGGGTTCGGCGCCCAGCAAGCTGGCCAACGTACTGCTGGATTGGGCGAAGATGGACGGCCCTATCAACGGCCAGCCGATGTCCTTTCGCATGCCGCTCACCCACGAGGAGCTGGGCAGCATGGCCGCGCTCTCCCGCGAGACCGTCACCCGCGCCCTCACCAAGTTTCGCAAGGAAGGCCTGCTGACGCAGGACGGCGAGACGATGACGCTGACCCGGCCTGCCGAGTTGGAACGGCTTTATAGCTGAGCTCGTACCATTAGCCCTGCTGGCGGTTCCACGGCATTCGCCCCTGCAGCGCCGCCCTCATGCAGATATCACCGTTCCCACAAAAACCAGCGACCTTGTCTCCAGACATCTCCTTCTGCGGAACGACTACATCACTATATGGTGATATAGTTTAACGGTAATGACACCACCAGCCACGATGAGCGACAAGATGATGGAGCTGGTGGCGCGGAGGTTCCGCACGCTGGGCGAACCGCTGCGCCTGCGCATTCTGCAGCAGCTCGAAGCAGGCGAAAAGACCGTAGGCGAGCTGGTCGACGCGCTGGACGCCGGCCAGCCCAACATCTCCAAGCACCTGGGCATCCTCTACGATGCTGGACTCGTGGGACGACGCCGCGAGGGCAACGCGATGATCTACGGCATCAACGACCCGATGGTCTTTCGCCTCTGCGATCTGGTGTGCCGCAGCGAAACGAAGAGAAGCAAGGCGGCGTTCGAAGCACTGAACGGAAGAACGAAGGTGAAGCGATGAAGATCGAACGGTTTGAGATTGCGGGACTCGCGCAGTACTCCTACATCGTCTCCGATGCAGGCGAGGCCGTCGTCATCGACCCCATCCGCGACATCGACCGCTACACCGACTATCTCGCCGCACACAGCCTGCGGTTGACCTCCATCCTCGAGACCCACATCCACGCCGACTTCGCCACGGGCTCGGTCGAACTCGCCGCCGCCACCGGCGCAAAGCTTGCCCTCAGCGCCTACGACGCTGGCGAGCGCTTCGTCTACGCCATGCCACACCGCCAGCTCTTCGACGGCGACTCCATCCCTGTAGCTCAGGCCAGGCTGGTCGCTCGTCACACACCGGGACATACGCCGGAGCACCTCTCGTTTCTGCTTTACGAAGACGACGCAGCAACACAACCCTCGGCGATCTTCTCCGGCGACTTCCTCTTCGCCGGCTCCCTCGGCCGCCCCGACCTCCTCGGCGAAGAAGCCAAGCTCGGGCTCGCCCGCGAGCTCTACCGCAGCGCCACCGAGCGCATCGCCGACCTGCCCGACACGCTCGCCATCTACCCCGGTCATGGAGCTGGTTCCCTCTGCGGCTCCGGCATGAGCGAACGCGCCGAGACCACGCTCGGCTTCGAACGCGAACACGATCCCTACCTCCGCTACCCCAGGCAGGAGTTCCTCGAGAAGATCCTCGCCTCCGTCCCCGAGATGCCCGCCTACTACCCGCGCATGAAGCAGCTCAACGCCGACGGCGCTCCTGTCATCGGCGACAGGCTCACGCCGCAGTGGCTCAGTCCCTCCGAGGTCGCCTCCATCAAGGACGACGATGCCACCGTCTTGATCGACCTGCGCGGAACCGCTGCCTTTGCCGCCGGCCACATCGCAGGCTCCATCAACATCGGCCGCGGCCCCAGCCTCTCACTCTGGGCAGGCTGGCTGCTCGATGCCGCAAAAAAGATCGTGCTCATCGTCGAGCGTCGCGGCGACGAGGTCGAAGAATCCCTGCGCGGCCTGCTGCGCGTCGGTCTCGACGACATCCTCGGCGTCGCCACCATCGCCGAGTGGCGCGACGCAGGCTATGCGCTCACCGCCATGAAGCTCCGCAACGCAGCCGACGTACAGCGCGAACTTCCTTCGCTCTACCTGCTCGACGTGCGCAACCAGGGCGAACGCAGCAGCGGCATCATCGCGGGAGCGCATCCCACGGTGCTCGGCGATCTCACCCAACACCTCGATGAAATTCCGCGCGAGGCGAAGATCGTCACCATCTGCGCCAGCGGCTACCGCGCCAGCATCGCGGCCAGCCTGCTCGCCGCCGCGGGATACGCCGACGTCAGCATGCTCGATGGCGGCATGTCCGCATGGCAGGATCTGCACGCGGCACAATAACTCCCGAAGCTTACAAACAAAAAACCACCCTCCGCATCCAGCGCGAAGGGTGGTGTGACCCGGGCTATCGGGGGGGGGGTGGTAGAACCCGCGCCTCGCTCTGTGGAGACACGAAGCGCAGGCGCCCGGAACTTTGTTCTAAGCCGCGAACTCGCTATGCCGCTCAGGGTGATCCATCGACTCGTAGTCGTAGGCTTCGTGCGTCACGATCGGCACCTGCACAAAGTTCTCCGTGATCGGCGGCGAGTTCGTCTGCCACTCCAGGCCAAAGGCGTTCCACGGATTCGCCTCCGCCTTCTCACCGAAGTAGATCGACCACGTGAGATACAGGATCGTCAGCAGGTAGCCCAGGCCCATGATGCTCGCGCCCGCTGTCGACATCACGTTCAGCACCTGCCACTCCGGCGGGTACATCGCATACCGCCGCGGCATGCCCAGGTAGCCGAGGATGAACTGCGGCCCGAAGGTGAAGAAGAATCCGATAAAGATCGTCACCGCTGCGATCTTGGCCAGACCCTCCGGATACATGCGGCCCGTCATCTTCGGCCACCAGAAGTGCAGGCCGCCGAGGTACCCCATGATCACCGACCCCACCATCACGAAGTGGAAGTGCGCGACGATGAAATACGTCTCCGTCAGGTGAACGTCCATGCCCAGCGTTCCCAGAAAGACGCCCGTGCATCCGCCGATCACGAACAGGCCGATGAAGCACAGCGCATAGACCATCGGCGCCGAGAAGGTGATCGTGCCCTTGTACAGCGTCGAGGTCCAGTTGAAGACCTTGATCGCCGAAGGCACCGCCACCAGCATCGTCAGCAGCGAAAACACCAGCGCCGAGTAGTTCGAGATGCCCATGATGAACATATGGTGCGCCCACACAAAGAAGCCGAAGATCGCAATCGACACCGACGAGAACGCCACCGCCGTATAGCCGAATATGCGCTTGCGGCTGAAGCATGCCATCACCTCCGAGATCACACCCATCGACGGCAGCAGCATGATGTACACCGCCGGATGCGAGTAGAACCAGAACAGGTGCTGGAACAGCAGCGGATCGCCGCCGATCGTAGGATCGAAGATGCCGATGCCGACGATCCTCTCAAGCGCGACCAGCACAATCGTAATCGCCACCACCGGCGTCGCCAGCACCATCATGATCGACGCCGCATAGTGCGCCCAGCAGAACAGCGGCATGCGGAACCACGTCATCCCCGGCGCGCGCATGCGATGGATGGTGACGATAAAGTTCAGCCCGGTAAAGATCGACGAGAACCCGGAGACAAACGCCGCCAGCCCCGCCGTGATGACATTCGTGTTCACGAAGCGCGTCGAGAGCGGCGTCGTAAAGGTCCAGCCCGTATCCACGCCGCCGTTGATCACCGTGTACAGCAGCAGCAGGCCCGCAGCCATGTAGCAGTACCAGCTCAACAGGTTGAGCTTGGGAAAGGCCAGGTCGCGCGCACCCACCATCAGCGGTATCAAGAAGTTGCCGAGTACCGCAGGCACCGCTGGAATCAGCACGAAGAAGACCATCACAATGCCGTGCATGGTGAAGACCTTGTTGTACGTATCCAGCGCCATCAGGTCGGCCTGCGGCGTCAGCAGCTCCAGCCGCAGCAGAAACGCCAGGATGCCTCCCGCGCCGAAGAAGATCGTGATGCCGATCAGGTACAGAATCGCAATGCGCTTGTGATCGACCGTCAGCAGCCAGCTCTTCAGGCCATGCGACACATTCAGGTAATTCGTCTCTTCTGGCCGCGCAGGTGCGGCGACGGCAGGTCGGGAGATAGCGGCAGAGCTCATGCGTGTGCGGCCCTTCTTACGGGGAAGGCGGGAGCCAGGTTGGGCTGGGCAAGATTCAGCGCGGCATTCAGACACTCATGCACGGCCAACACGATCAGCGGCGGACAGTTGGCGCTGGTGCCGTAACCGGGGCAGGCGGCGCGAGCATCGCAGGTGGAGGTGCGGCGTGCAGTACGCGGGCAGTTGGTGCAGCTGCCGGTGCAGGGCTTCTTTTGCAGGACGTTGAGCGACATCGTGTGGCTCCCTCGATCACCAGCATCGGACACACCACCGCGCCGGGGATGTGACGGCGATCACACGAACTGTCAGAGTTTTGTCGCAGCGCCAGCCTCCGGGGATACCCGGCGCAGAAACAGATATGGCCCGATCCGCACGGAGGATCGGGCCATATCTGCTGCAGAGAAAAGTTCCGCTGCTTACTGCCAGCCGCCTCCCAGCGCCGCATAGAGCTGCACCAGCGAGGTCGCCTCCTGCTGCTGCGCCTGGGCCAGCTTCAGCTGTGCGTCGTACAGATCGGTGTCGGTCGCCAGCACCTCGATGTAGCTGGTGTTGCCGCCCGCATACCGCAGCCGCGCCAGACGCACCGCATCCGTGGCCGAAGTCACGGCACGCGTCTGCTCCTCGCGCCGCGTACGTGTCTCGCCATAGGCCGTCAGCGAGTTGGAGACGTCCTTCAGCGCATTCAGCACCGCCTTGCGATACGTTGCCACCATCTCCTCCTGCTGCGCCTGCGAGTATTTGTAGGTGCTGCGAATGCGTCCGCCCGCGAAGATCGGCTGCGAGAGAGATCCCGCAGCGTACCAGTACGCATTCTGCCCGGCGAAGATGTTGTTCAGCTGGTTGCTCGCCGAGCCGCCCATGCTCGTCAGCGAGATCTGCGGGAAGAACTGCGCCTTCGCCACACCCACGCGCGCATTGGCCGCCATCAGCGTCGCCTCGGCCTGCCGGATATCCGGCCGCCGCTCCAGCAGCTCCGACGGCAGTCCTGTCGGCACCGCCGAAGGATGCGGTTGATCGGCAATCTCCACACCACGTTCGATGTTTGACGGAGCATGCCCCAGCAGAATGCTGATTGTGTTCTCCTGCACAGCCACCTGGCGACGAATCTCAGGCAGGTCCGCCTTCGCTGTGAACAACAGCTCTTCGGCCTGCCGCGTATCCGCACGCGAGCCCGCACCGTAGGACTCCAGCTGCTGCGTCAGCTTCAACGAATCCTCACGCGCCTTGATCGTGTTCTGCGTAATCGCCAGCTGTGCGTCGAGGCTGCGCAACTGGAAGTACGCCGAAGCAAGATCTTCGATCAGCGAAGCGCGAGTCGCACGCTGCGCCCACTCCGACTGCAACAGCTCCGCACGCGCAGCCTCGGTCTGACGACGATACAGTCCCCAGAAGTCGAGGTTCCACGCCGCCGAAGCACTGAAGCCACCGCCGCGAATAAAGTCGTTCTTCGTGCCGTCGCTGTTCGTATTCGCCAGCCCCTGCGGCAGCTGCAGCGCCGTAAAGCTTCCACCCGCGCCCAGCGTGGGCAGCTGTTGCGAGCGCACGATGCCGACCTGCGCTCGCGCCTCCAGCACACGCTTGGCCGCAATGGTGAGGTCAAGGTTGTTGGCCAACGCCTCCGTGATCAGCTGCTGCAACGTGGGATCGGTGAAGACACTCTGCCAGTTCTCTTCACCCAGCGTCGCTGCGGGAGCCGTTGCGTCCGCCTTCTTCGCCGGGTCCGCCGTCGCCGGAAGATCCGGTGCCAGCGCGCCGCGATAGCTCTGCGGCGCCGCCGTCGTCGGCCGCGCATAGTTGGGACCGACGTTGCAGCCCAGCACCATCAGCGCCAGCAGGCCGGAGACAAGCGCCAGCCCGGCTCCGCGCAGAATACGGTCACGAGTTGTCTGCGATTCACTGAAGTTCAACATGTTCGCCCTCGTTGAGCAGGTCGCTCGGACTCGCCACCAGCGATTCGCTGCCGTTCAATCCCGCAACCACCTCGATCTCCTTGCCCATGTCCTTGCCGATCGTCACCGGCACAAAGCGCAGCGTGTGATTCGCATCCACTGTCACCACGTGCATACCCGCATGGTCGATCACCAGCGAGCTCGTCGGAATGATCAGCGAGCTGTGCTGCTCGGCCAGCGTGAAGTGCACCTGCGCGTACATGCCGGGCAACAGCGAACCATCGCGGTTGTCGACCTGCACCTCGGTGCGCATCGTGCGAGCCGCATCGTTCAACGCGCCTGCATTGCGGGTCACCGTGCCCGTATAGTTGCGCCCCAGCCGCTCCGTTACATCCACTTCGGCCTTCTCGCCGTCATGAATGTTGACTGCCTCCGACTGCGGCACGTCCACCTGGATGCGCAGCGTGCTGCCCTGCGCGATGGCGAACAGCGGCCTCGTGCCGGCGGCGGCCGCAGCACTCACCAGATCGCCGCGCTCGACGTTGCGCTCCGTAATCACGCCGTCAAACGGAGCGACAATGCGCTCGAACCCCTGCATCTGTTCCAGCCTCGCAACATTCGCCTTGTAAGCAACGACGCTGGCCTGCGCCGCGGTGATATTCGCATTCGCCGCATCCACATCGGCCAAACGCGCATTGTGACTCTGCACCGCTGCATCGACGATCTGTTGCGAGATGGCATGCTGCTCACCCAGCGGAAGATCGCGATCCTTCGTCAGCCGCGTCAGCTCTGCATTCGCCTTCGCTTGCTCCAGTGCAGCCCGCGCCTGTGCCAGTGCGGCCTCCGACTGCGCCAGCGTCGCCTTCGCCTGCCCCAGCTGCTGATCGAGCTCCGGCGACGAGATCACGGCGAGCACCTGCCCCGCCTTTACCTTCGCGCCGATGTCGACGTTGCGCCGGTCAAGATAACCGTCCACGCGGGCGTAAAGACTCGCCGTGTACAGCGGCTCCACGTTGCCCGGCAGCACCAGCTGCGAGGTTGGCTCGCCCTTGGTGGCATGGATGACCGTAACCACCGGATGCGTCACCGGGGACTCTCGGCTGGCGGCCAGCGCCTCGCGATGGCTGTTGATGCGCGGCACCGCTCCAATCGCGATGAGCGCGAGCAGAGCGACGCCTCCGATGCCGTACAGCTTGACGCGGCTGCCGGACTGCTTCTGGGTGCGGTCGCTGGTGCGATTTTCCTGGGTGCTGATCATGCGGCCTCCTCGGCGGAATTTCTTCCGTGAATCAGGGTGAACATCAAAGGAACGAAGAACAGGGTGGCGAAGGTCGCCATACTGAGACCGCCGATGACGGCGCGGGCCAGCGGAGCATTCTGCTCGCCGCCCTCGCCCATGCCCAGGGCCATCGGCAGCATGCCGATGATCATGGCGCAGGCGGTCATGATGATGGGGCGCAGGCGCGTGAAGCCTGCGGTAATCGCGGCGCGCAGCGGATCTTCGCCGCTGGCTCTTAGCTCATTGGCAAACGTCACCAGCAGAATCGAGTTCGCCGTCGCCACGCCGACCGACATAATCGCACCCATCAGTGAAGGCACATTGAACGTCGTCTGCGTGAGGAACAGAGCCCATACGATGCCGGTAAATGCGCCTGGCAGGGCGCAGATGATGATGAACGGATCAAGCCAGCTCTGGTAGTTCACCACCATCAGCAGATACACCAGCAGCGCAGCAAACGCGAGACCGATGCCGAGCCGCGTGAACGCCTCGTTCATGCTCTCCACCTGCCCGCGCACTACAATCCGCGTGCCCGGGGGAAGGCTCTTACTCTCTTCCTTCACGATGCGCTCCACCTTCGCCGCCACCGAACCGAGGTCGCTGTCCTGCGTGTTGGCGAAGATATCGAACACCGGCGCGCCGTTGTGATGGTTCACTACAACCGGCATAATCGAAGGCCGCAGCGTCGCCATGTTGCCAAGAATCTCGTTGCGATCGCTGATGGTGTGCATCGGGATCGGCGTGTTCTTCAGCGCATTGATCGAATCGATCTGGTACTGCGGCGTCTGCGCGGCCACCGTATACGTGATGCCCATCTTCGGGTCGAGCCAGAAGTTCGGCTGCACCGCCGCGCTCGAGCTCAGCGAGATGTACAGGCTGTTCGCCACATCCTGCTGCGTCAGCCCGAACTGCGCCGCACGCACGCGGTCGATGTCGAGATGAAGATCCGGCGCATCCACCACCTGGTGCATGTGCACGTCGACCGCGCCCGGAACCTCCGCCAGCCGCTCGCGCAGGTGCCGCGCAATCTCATAATTGGCCGGGTCGTAGCCCTGTACCTGAATGTCGATCGGCGCAGGCAGGCCGAAGTTGAGAATCTGCGTCACCATGTCCGCAGGCTGGAAGAAGAAGGTCAGCCCCGGAAACTTCTTTGGCAGCTCGGCGCGCAGCTCGCGCACATAGCGCTCCGTCGGATGATGCTTCTCGTTCAGCGCGATCAGGATCTCTCCGTCTGCGCTGCTGATCGTCGAGCCGTCGCCGAACGCATAGTTGAACGTCTCCGGCGTGAGACCGATGTTGTCCAGCACCAGTTCGGTCTCTTTCGCCGGAATCGTCTTGCGAATCTCGTCCTCCACCTGGCTGAAGATCACCTTCGTCGCTTCAATGCGAGTGCCGGGGCGCGCCCGCACATGCAGCTTGATCTGTCCCGCATCGACCGCCGGGAAGAAGTCGCGGCCAATGAACGGCAGCAGCAGGAACGCCGTCGACATGACCGCCAGCGAAGCGAACAGCGCTGTGCGGCGATGCGCTAAGAAGCTCTCCAGCGCGCTCGTATAGCGTGCCTGCACCGCGGAATAGCCGCGATTGAAGCTCTCATTGATGCGGCGGAAGATCGACTTCGAGCCCTCCGCGATCACCTCGTGCGTCGTCTCGCCCTCGAAGCTATGCTCCGCGCCAAGCAGGTAGTTCACCAGCACCGGCACCAGCGTGCGCGAAAGCACATACGACGCAAGCATCGCGAAGACCACGGCCAGAGCCATCGGCGTAAACAGGAACTTCGCCGGGCCCGTAAGGAAGACCACCGACACAAACACAATGCAGATCGTCAGCGTCGAGACCAGCGTCGGCGTCGCAATCTCCGAGGCGCCAATCAGCACCGCCTCACGCAGCGGCTGCCCGTCCATGTGTCGATGAATATTCTCAATCGTCACCGTCGCATCGTCGACCAGGATGCCGATGGCCAGAGCCAGTCCGCCCAACGTCATCGTATTCATCGTCTCGCCCATCGCGCTCAGCACAATGATCGAGCTCAGAATCGACAGTGGAATCGAGATGGCAATAATCAGCGTGCTGCGCCAGCTGCCAAGGAACAGCAGGATCATCAGCGCCGTCAGTGCGGCAGCGATCAGACCTTCACGCAGCACGCCAACAATGGCCGCCTTCACGAAGATCGACTGGTCGAACAGCTCCGTAATCTTCAGGCCCTTGGGGGCGGCCTCGCGCGAAGCGGGCAGCACGTCATCCTTGATCTGTTTCACGATCTCCAGCGTCGAAACCGAGCCGGTCTTCATAATCGTCAGCAGCGCCGCAGGCTTACCGTTCGCACGCGCCACGTTCTGCTGCACCGACCACCCATCGCGCACATGGGCAATGTCACGCATGTAGACCATCGAGCCGTTCACCTGCTTGATGGGCACGTCGTTGAGCATCAGCGCGTCCACCGGGCTCGAGTTCGTACTGACCGTGTACTCGGTGTTGTCCACCTTCGCCGTTCCCGATGGAAGCGTCACGTTCTGCGCGTTGATCGCAGCTGTCACATCCACCGGCGTAAGCCCCTTCGCCAGCAGCGCATTCTGATCGAGATCGACCATGATCTGCCGCGCCACGCCACCATACGGCGTAGGCAGCAGCGTGCCGGGAACCTTGGTCAACTGTTGGCGCACACGGAACAGGCCATAGTCGTAGATCTCCGACTCCGAGAGCGTGTCGCTCGATAGCGAGAGCTGAATAATAGGTACCGTCGATGCGCTGAAACGCAGAATCCACGGTGGATTCACGCCCTGCGGCATACGGAAGCGAATCGAATTAACTGCTGCGCCGACCTGTGACATCGCCGCGTCGATACGTACCTGCGGCTGGAATGAAATCTTGATGACGGAGGCGCCACTGGTGGTCTGCGAGTCGATCGCTTTCACGTCGTTGACCACGGCCATGACAAACTCGCTGAACGTCGTGACGCGCTGCTCCATCTCCTTCGCAGGCAATCCTGAATACGACCAGATGACCGTAATCTGTGGAATATTGATGTCCGGAAAGATGTCCGTCGGCGTCGTCGCAATCGACGAAAAGCCAAGAACAAGAATTAAAATCGACGCAACGATGAAGGTGTAGGGACGATTTAAGGCAAGACGGACTATCCACATAACAGCGGCTCCAAACGAGGCGTTTTTCTGTACGGTTTTTTTGTACTGCGGATACTTTGATGTGCGTCGAAATATAAAGATTCACGGTTTCGCGCTTTTGGCGCATCTCGCTGATCTTTGGCGCGATTGATCGCAGATGAATCCAACAGACGTCGGCAGAGTCGAATCAACAGACAGGTGCAGCACGATGGAAACACTTAGCGATACCCGGGCCGCACAGATCAGCAAGGCGCTCGGCGATCCCAATCGCCTTGCGCTCTACACGCAGATCGCGCAGCACAAGCGAACTGTACTGTGGCGAGATGCACGCAAGAAACGCCATCTCGCTGGCGACGCTCTCGCATCACCTCAAGGTGCTGACGGAATTAGGACTGATCACCTTCCGCAAGGAGGGTCAGAATGTCTACTACCGCGTTGTGCCGGAGACCTTTCGCGCCTATCGACGCTATCTCGACGGTATCGCCGCAAAACACCTGGCATAAGGTCACGCCGCTACAGCGTAGCTCTCACTGGCCACCGGATGACTCGCTCGCTGCAACCGCCGGGTGACCGGTCGTCGTTGCGCGACGGCGATACACGCGCAGATCGTTGCGGCGCTGCAACAGGATCGCGAAGCTGCGCTTCACCACGTCGTGTCCGCCCGAAGTAAGCGAATGGCCGGTGTCATACCAGTCGCCTCCGATGATCGACTTGCCATAGCGCTCAAACTCGCCCGGCCCCAGAATCATCACGTTCACGAGGTCGTGGTACTGGTCCGGCACGGTAAACGGGATGAAGACGTGCGAGGTCTGCCTGCGCACCGCGAAGTACGCCGCAAAGTCTGTGTAAACCCAGTCGTCTGGTCCGATGTCCCGCGCCGCCAGCGCATTCACCTGCTCCATATCACGATCATCCCAGTAGTACAGCGCCGAAGCCGCCTGCAGCGGCAGCCCCAGCAGGCACGCGGCCATAACCATCGTCGCCGCCGCCGCCGTAACAAACGGACGCCGCCTCAGGCTGAACCACCTAAACGAAGCCGCCAGCGCCAGCGCCAGCGGGATGTAGGCCATCCACGAGTAGTACGTCGTCAGCTTGCTCACCAGGATCATTCCCAGCGGTACCAGCGTCGCCGCGATGATCCCAAAGCCCAGCACCGATCGCACCTGCAGCTGCTTCTTCCGCCAGCACTCGGCAGCGATCAGCAGAACCGCGCCGTAAAGCAGAAACAGGCTGGGGTCCTTCGGCAGCCTCTTCGTGCGTTCCACATCGTTCAAAAACCGGTCTTTGAATGAGCCCGGGCTCTCCGTATGCAGCGAGTCGAAGAAGTTCTGCAGCACACCGAAGTGATGGTAGACGCCCAGCAGCGCGGCGACGCCAACCGCCGCCGCCGAGCATAGCACCGCGCACTCACCCAACACCGACGTTCCGCACACCAGCAGCAGGCAGCAGCTGAGAATAAATGCGAAGGGCACCATGTGCAGGCCGCAGAACGGCAGCAGGAATCCACCGCCCCCGATCAACCCCAGCCGCAATCTGCGCGACGGAATCGTCGCAGCCAGCAGGATCGACGAGCACAGCAGGATGCCCAGGCAGTCATAACGACCGCTGCGAAAGTTGATGCCGATGCCATATCCCATCAGCAGCAGTGGAACGAACGACAACCGTTGCCACGGATTCGCAATCAGCCCCAGCCGCTTGATCGCAAGCCACAGCACGTAACAGCTCGCCGCAATCAGCAGGTAATTCAGCGAACGCACCGCGGAGATCGTAAACCCGAACGCCTTGATCCAGAGCCCGCTGACAAACGGATACAGCGGAGCGTTGCAGGCGAAGAAACTCGTCGTCATATGGTCGCCGCAGGTCCAGACCGATGACGTAAAGCCGTTGCCCATCGCAAAGTTCGCGGCCACGTCCGTAAACATGTCCTCGTCCTGCCACGGCAGAGGAAACCGCGTCGAGGTCGCCATGTTGTAGGCCACAAACGCCAGCAACAAGACGAGGAGACTGAGAGTCGCTCTGCGTTCCGCGCGAGCGGGCACATGATTGGTCACAGAATCCTCCGAAGGGGGTAAAGCCATCATACGGTGATCCCGGAACTTCACAACCGCGAAATCCTTCCGCAAAGGTGTCATTGCACTGGGCGTTCCATCTGAGCTATGAAAATGAATGTCTTCCCCGTCAAAACAAACGGCCGGCTGCCTCATGCGCAACCGGCCTGGCTCTGCAGCTTTACAAAGCCAACACCCTACAGATTTGTTACACGTATAGATGCTTAAGGCTTCACATTCACCGGAGCCAGCTTTGCCGCCGGCAGTGTGACGTCCAGCATCTTCGCAAACGTCGGCGCAAGCTGCCGCATGTCGATCACGCGCAGATCGCGTCCCTTGGCGATACCCACACCCTTGATCATGAAGGTCGAGCGCAGGTCAGGCCGCGATGGCAGATACCCATGCGTGCCCGTTGCCGGAGCATCCGTCACCAGGGGGCCGCTCAGGTTGCCGCCTCCGGAATAGCCCTCCTTGAAGTCGACCAGGAACGACGCCGTCGGAAAGCCGCCGCGCTTGTGCAGCTCCTCCGCATCCAGCACCGTCGCGATGCCGTACTCCGGATTCGCCTTTGCCTTTTCCAGCAGCGCCTTCATCTTTGCCAGCGTCGCCTTGTCCTTCGGGTCCTTCAGTACGATGGCCGCAACACCACCCGCTCCCCACGCCTGCGCCGTCCACGCCGTCACACTTGGTTGCTTCGACGACGCGGAAGCATCCGTTGTGATAAAGCCGTTCTCCACCAGCAGAGCATTCAGATGCATATGGTGATCGACGCGCAAAAAGCCATGATCGGAGACAATCGCGACCCGCGTCGCCGGATCAATCGAAAGCGCAGCCTGGATGATCTCCGCCACCTGCCCATCCAGCACCTCCACCGCCGCATTTGCCTCCGGGCTGAACGGGGCATGCTCATGCTCCTGATGGTCGAGATCCGCAAGATGCACCAGCATCAGCCCCGGATGAAACTTCTTCAGAATCGCGATGGACTCGCGCGTGCGCAGCACATCGTGGTCTTCCTTCGGATCGACCTTGATCCCGAGCTCCGCAAGAATATCGCGCGGGTTATACGGCGAGCCGTTCGGCGTGTCCGTCTCCTCCGACTGCGCATACTCGGCGATGTTGTAGTCGATCGGCGCGCCCACCGTCACCGGCCAGCTCACCGCCCCCGTCTTGATCCCCGCCTTGTCCGCTGCCTGGTACAGCGTCTCCACCTTGATGGCGTTGAAGTACCAGTACCACTCGCCCGGATGCTGGTTCAACGGATCGAACGTAAGGTTGTCATAGATACCGTGCTCCGCCGGCCACACACCGGTCACAATCGTCGTATGGCTGGGATACGTCACCGTCGGAATCACGCCCTGCACTCCCTCGGCGTAGGTTCCATCGCTAAGAAAGCTGCGTAGCGTCGGCGCCTTGATGCCGTGTTCGTCGGCATGCGTCACGTAATCAGGCCGCATGCCGTCCAGCGAGATGATGACCAGCGGTGCGGGCCTGGCCTGCGCGAGCAGAGACGAGGCAGAGGCGAGGACCAGCGAGGCGAGCGTGAAAGCAGAATGGCGCAGTGAAGGCATCATGGGCTCCATCGTGTCAAAAAGATGCTGCAGCAGGATTAATTTCGAGGCTAAATATCTGCATTGCGATCAGACGCGTTTACTCACTTCCTAAACGTAAGCCACACAGTCGATCGCCAGACCATAATCGCCCGCGGGCAGCGCCGCAGGCTGCACCGTGTTGCGCGCCGGAAACACCGCTCCCCACTTGCGCGTCTTGTACACGGCGTTCATGCGGTCGAACTGCTTGATGTCTTCCATAAAGAGATTGATCTTGAGAATCTTCTCCAGCGACGAGCCTGCCGCCACAAGATTCTTCTCCAGCTCATCCAGCACCCACTTGGTATTCTCTTCAATCGTGCCCGGCACGCGGCAGCCAATGCCGGAGACGAACAGCAGGTTGCCAAAGCCAACAACAGTCGTAAACGGAAACTGGGTCTGCGACTTGCCGGTCGCGTCCCTCTTGGTGGACGTCACGTCCTTCCCGGCCGGTGATGCGCTTTGCGCCAGTGCGGGTACTGCGGCGAAGGCGCCTCCTGCCGCTGCATTCTTCAGCAGGCTGCGTCGCGTCTGCTTCTCCATGTTCGATTCGTCCTCTCCTGGAAATCTCCTGCCGCACCATCTTAGCCGCACGCATCATCGAGAGTGAACCGCACAGCCGCCACGCGCATCGTACCCAGCAGAGGACTATACGCAGCAGTAGCCCAGGAGGAACGATGGCAAGGCCAACGTGGTCCGGCTCCATCCAGATATCGCTCGTCTCGATCGCAGTAAAGATCTTTCCCGCAACCAACCCGGGCAGACAGGTGGAGTTTCACCAGATCGATCGCGAGACCGGCAAGCGCGTCCATCATCAGAACGTCACCGAAGGCGATACCGTCGAAGCCACCGACATCGTGAAGGGGTTTGAGTACGCCAAGAACCGCTACGTCGCCATCGAACCCGACGAGCTGAAGGCCCTGCGCCTGCCCACCGCCACCACCATGCAGATCAAACAGTTTGTCAAGATGGACGAGGTCTCGCCCACACTCTTCGAACGCCCCTACTTCGTCGCTCCCAAAGACGAGGCCCAGTCCAAAGCACTCAACATCATGCGCAAAGCCCTTACCCAAACCGCAAGCTGCGGCATCGGCGAGATCGCCTTCAGCGGACGCGAGCACCTCGTCGCCATCGCCGCTCCCATCGACCCCAAACAAAAAGGCCTGATGCTCTACACGCTGCGCTACGAAGAGGAGCTGCGCGATACAAAAGGCGTCATGCCCGACGCAAAGGACTCATCGGTCGACGCCGAAGAACTCTTACTGGCCAAACGCCTCATCGAAGGCAGCACCTCGAAGTTCGACCTGTCGAAGTACAAAAACGACTATATCGCCGCCGTGAAGAAGCTGGTCGACGCCAAGCGCAAGGGCAAAAAGATCGAGGTCGAAGCCCCTGCCCCCAAACGCGAAAAAGTCGTCAGCATCATGGACGCCCTGCGCCAGAGCCTCGGAGCCGAAAAGCCGAAGAAGAGCGCCAAGGCGAAGAAGACAGCAACGCGACGGAAGAAAGCAGCCTAGCAAAAGAAGTAGCAGCGCGAAAGAAAAGACGGACCGGAGAAAGAGAAGCCCGTGATCCACCATTCCCCGTGAGTTGTCATTCCGGCCGGAGCGCGGAAGCACGCAGTGGAGAAACCCGCTTTCGACCCGCGAATTCAACCAGCTACAAAATAAATTTCAGCTCGTCACCCTCCCCTTGCACTTCGACAACAAGCCTGCTACCGTTCCCCTTGTCGAAGCAAAAGGGGAGAAGCGCGCCATGGCCGAAAAGAAGCTGGAGCTGCCGCAGGGCACACTCGACCTGCTCATCCTGAAGGCCATCGAGCTGGAGCCGATGCACGGCTGGGCCATCTCCGAGCGGCTGCAGCAGATCTCCCGCGACGTCATTCAGGTGCAGCAGGGTTCACTCTACCCGGCGCTGCATCGCCTGGAGCGGCGCGGCTGGATCAAGGCTAACTGGGCGATCAGCGAAAACAGCCGCCGCGCCAAGTACTACGAGTTGACCGCGAAGGGCCGCAAGCAGCTGGCCGTCGAAGCCAGCGACTGGAACCGCCTCGCCGCAGCCGTCGGCGAGATCCTCGGCATGGCCTGATCACACCGCCAAAGGAGCAAACGCATGGATAACGATCTGCTGTATCGTCTGCGGGTGCTGTTCCGCCGCCAGCGCGTCGAGCGCGAGCTGGACGAAGAGTTAATGTTCCATGTGGAACATGAGGCCGAGAAGCTGAAGCGCTCCGGCCTCTCGCCGGAAGAAGCACTGCGCCAGGCCCGCATCGCCCTCGGCGGCGCAACCCAGGTGCAGCAGCAGGTGCGCGACGGCCGCGGCGTGCGCCTGTGGGACGAGATCCTCGCCGACGCGCGATTCGCGTTCCGCCAGCTCCGACGCTCGCCCGTCTTCACCGTCACGGCGCTCGCCACGCTGACGCTCTCCATCGGCGCGGCCATCACCATGATGAGCCTCGCCAACTCCGTGCTGCGGGAGCCGCTGGCCTATCCCGAGCCTGACCGTCTGGTCGGCGTCTCCTTCACCGCCGGAACGCAGTCGCCCAACAACGAACAGACCGGCGGCACCGCGCAGTTCCTCCTGCAGAACGCCAGATCCTTTCAGTCGACGGCGATCTACAGCTCCGGCACCTCCGGCGCAAACCTCGCAACGGGCAGCCGCGCAGGAGACGGCGCCGTGCAGGTGGCCGTGCAATCGGTCGACCGCAACTTCTTCCCCACGCTCGGCGTACAGCCCGTGCTTGGCCGCAACTTCTCCGCCGACGAAGACCGGCGTACGGGGCCAAAGGCAATTCTGCTGAGCTACGGCGTCTGGCAGCGCATGTTCAACAGCAGCCCCGACGTGCTCGACCGTGTGATTCAGCTGAACGGCGAGAGCGTCACGATCGCCGGCGTGATGCCCCAGGGCCTCAACTTCGGCACCGACGACCCGCGCTCGCTCTCCCCCGCGGCCGACGCCTGGCAGCCGCTGAAGCTCGACAAGTCCGACCCCGGCTACGCGGGCACCAACTACAACATGATCGCGAGGCTGCGCGACGGCGTCACGCTGGTGCAGGCAGGGCAGGAGATGGAGTCCTTCAACCAGCAGCTGTACAAGCTCTTCCCCTATCTCAAGCTGTGGATCACCGTCGCGCAGCACATGCCGGAGCTGCGTGTCTGGCCACTGCAGACCGTTATGGTCAGCAACGTGCGTACCAGTCTGCTCACACTGACCTCGGCGGTATGCGCTGTGCTGCTGGTCGCCTGCCTCAACCTCGCCGGCCTGATGGCGGCGCGCGCCAGCAGGCGTCAGCGCGAGATCTCCCTGCGCACGGCGCTGGGCGCTTCACGTGCCAATGTTCTGCGGCTGCTGATCTCCGAAAGCCTTCTGCTCGCGCTCACCGGAGCCGCGCTGGGAGTCCTGTGCGCCCGGGTTATGCAGCCGCTGCTGCTGAAGAGTTCGCCGATCATCCTGCCCCACACATCCACATCGAGCCTCTTATTGCAGATCGGTCTCGCACTGCCGCTGGCCCTGGCCGTTACGCTGCTCTGCGGCCTGCTGCCCTCGTGGCTGATGCTGCGCCGCAACAGCTCCTCAAGCCTCCAGGTGGGCCACACCGTCGGCGCCTCCTCGACCGATGTGCGGCTGGGCAAGGCGCTGCTGGTGATGCAGACGGCTGTAACGGTGTTGCTGCTCTCCGCGGCATCGCTGCTGCTGGGCGTCTTTCTTCGCCTGCGAGCCACACCACTGGGCGTGCAGCCGCAGCATCTGACGGTGGCGCAGGTGAACCTGAAGGGGCAGGACTACAGCTCCACGGCGGCGACCATGCAGTTCGTCGACAAGGTGCTGGCGCGGCTCAGGGAATATCCCGGCGTGCGCTATGCCGCAGCGATCAACGGCTTTCCTCTGGATCGCGGCCTGAACGTGATGATGGAGCCCGCGGGAAAGGATAAGAAATCGTTCATCGTGGAGGCGCGCTTCGTCACGCCCGACTACTTCCGTACCATGGGCATCCCTATGCTCGCCGGGCGCGACTTCACCGACAGCGACAACGAGGGTGCCCCAATCGTGGCCGTGATGAGCGAGGCGCTGGTCAAAAAGCTTGAGCTTGGATCGAACCCGGTCGGCCAGCAGCCACGCGGCATCTGGGGCTCAGACAAGACGACCCCCACAACGGTGATCGGCGTAGTTGCCGACGCCCGCACCCACTCCCTGGCGGAAGACCCGGCGCTTCTGCTCTACGTGCCCTTCACGCAGCAGACCGATAAGACCACAAAGACGATGAACGGTTGGTTCCGCACCAGCTTCGCCATCCGCAGCGCGGCGGACACTGACCTCGCCGCCGCGGTGCAGCAGGCCATCCACGAGGCCGATCCCGGCATTCCCGTCTCGCGCTACACCACCATGCAGGCGATGATCGACAACTCGCTGGCGCGGCCAAGATTTCTTTCGACACTGGTGATGGCGTTTGCGGTCTTCGCGCTGGTTCTCACCGTGATCGGCCTCTTCGGCCTGTTGAGCTACCAGGTCACCGAACGCACGCGGGAGATCGGCGTGCGCATGGCGCTGGGCGCGAGCCGTGGGCAGATCGTGAGCTTCATCATGCGACGCGGCGTTCTGCTGACGCTGGCTGGCCTGGCCGTGGGCTCGGCGACGAGCCTGCTGCTGCCCCGTCTTGTGCGCGCCCTGATGAGCGACAACATATGGACGGCGGGCGTGGGCGTGAAAGGAAGCAATATGCCGGGCACGACAGCCTCGGTCGCCGCAGCATGCGCGGCCATGCTGCTGGCCGCTGCCGTGGCAAGCTTTCTGCCCGCGCGCAAAGCCTCGGCGATTGAGCCCCTGGAGGCGCTGCGTACCGAGTAGTCCGGCGACGGCCGTGGGATTTTCGAGAATATCCACGCCGGTATAGGACATCTGCGACTTGCCGGGTCCGGGCCAGATGGGTATCTTCATCTGTGACTATGCGAACCTTTCCGACGTCTCTCGCTCTCGCCCTCGTAATGACCGCCGCCGCGCCAATGCTGGCGCAGGATGCCGCCTCGCAGATGAAGCACCAGGACACAGAGGTGTATGAACCGGCTCCTCCGATCATCACGCCGGGCAAGACCGATGCCGATCCGCCGTCGGACGCCATCATTCTCTTCGACGGCAAGAACCAGGACGAGTGGGTCTCCGCGCAGGACCACACGCCCGCCAAGTGGACCGTCAGCGACGGCACGCTGAAGGTGAGCAAGGAACACGGCGTCGGCAATATCGAGACGAAGAAGAGCTTCAAGGACTACCAGCTGCATATCGAGTGGAAGATTCCCACAACCATCGAGGGATCGGACCAGGGCCGTGGCAACAGCGGCGTCTTCCTTGCATCGACCGGACCCGGCGATGCGGGCTACGAGCTGCAGGTGCTCGACAACTACAACAACAAGACCTATGTGAACGGCCAGGCGGGCTCGATCTACAAGCAGGCGATTCCGCTGGCGACGCCGTCGCGCAAGCCGGGCGAGTGGCAGACGTACGACGTGATCTGGACCGCGCCGCGCTTCAACACAGACGGCTCGCTGAAGTCGCCGGCCTATGTCACGGTGATCTTCAACGGCGTGATCGTACAGAACCACTTCGAGCTGAAGGGCCAGACGCTGTACGTCGGCAAGCCGTTCTACAAGGCCTATGACAAGGCGCCGATCAAGCTGCAGGCCCACGGCGACAAGAGCGAGCCGATCAGCTTCCGCAACATCTGGATCCGCGATCTGAACTTCGATCCGAGCTACAAGTTCTCCTGGGAGAAGTAGCGCGAAGCTTTAAGGATAGCGGCGAAGCAGCGATGCTGCTTCGCCGTTTTGTTTTGTTGTGATTCTCAGAGCTGCACGGCGCATTTATTTTGTTTGTCCTTCCGCCGCGAAGAGATCACAAGCAATGGCTGTGGGGACGGCGAACAGTGGCACAACCCGCTAGGTCGTCTTTAGCGGCCAGTTCACCTTGCCACCGTGGTGATAGGCATAGTTGCCAATGTGCCCGGCCCGCGCCGCCGACACGCCTGTTTCGACCGGCGCATTCGGCTCTTTGCGGCTCTTGATGCAGTCGAAGAAGTTTTTGGTGTGCGCGATGGTGCCGTCCTCGAAGCTGTCTTCTTTCAGCACGGGGTTGCGATCGCTCTTCACGCCTTCGCGCCAGATGGTCATGCCGCTGCGGGTGAGCTTGAGCGTAGCCTCGGTGCCGCGGAACTCCAGACCGCCGTCGTCGATCGACGAGGCCATCATGCCCTCGTACACCACGTCGAAGTCGCGATAGCGAAAGGCCGCCTGGATGGTGTCCGGGCACTCCCAGTCCTGGTAGATACGTTTGTCGCCAAGCATGAAGGCGGTCGATGGTTCATCGGCCTTCATCGCCCAATGCACAACGTCGATCCAGTGGGCGAAGAGGTCGGTCATCGCGCCGCCACCGAAGTTCCAGAACCAGCGCCAGCGGAAGAACTTCTCCAGCGTGAAGGGCTGATCGGGCGCGCCGCCGAGCCACTGCTTCCAGTCGAGCTGCGACTGGTCGATGGGCCTGGGCACCCAGCTGAAGCCATAGTTCTGCCACCAGTAGGTGCGCACCTGCGGCACCTTGCCCAGCGTGCCGCCCTGGATCAGATCGACTGCGTTGCGAAAGTGCGACCAGCTGCGCTGCTGCATGCCGCACTGCAGGATCTGCTTGCCGGAGCGCACGGCGTGCGTCAGTACCGCACCCTCTTCGAGCGTGTGGGTCACAGGCTTTTCCAGGTAGACATCCTTGCCTGCTGCCAGCGCGGCGGTGGCGCAGCGTACGTGCCAGTGGTCGGGCGTGGCGATAAAGACGGCATCGAGGGTCTTGTCGTCGGTGACTTCGCGGTAGTCGACGTGCTCGGTCGCCGTGGCCGCGTTGGCGCGCGATTTGATCAGCGTCCGCTGCGGTGCATAGACGTCGCAGACCGAGACGATGTCGAAGGGAACGCCGGAGGCATCGGCTGAGCCGAGGACAGCGCGCATGCGGCCACCGGCGCCGATGACACCGACGCGCAGCCTCTCGTTTGCTCCAAAGGCACGTGTAGAAGCCAGTGCGGTCAGCCCGCTGGCGACAAGAAAACTGCGACGGTTCAGATCTAAAGACATGAAACTCCTCGTGTTCGTCGATCGCGAGGATGGTAACAGAGGTGGCGACGGCAAGTGTCCCCACGGCACGAGATGCGGGACGTGCGCTTAAATTTTTTTTGTTGTTACTTCTCTCACTGCTGCCCGCTCAAACGGTCGCGCAACTCGATGACCGTCGAACGATCACCAACCGGCCCTCTGGGCACGGCCGCCCCTTTGCGCGCATTTCATCTCCCCAAGGAGCAGACAGTATGAACCAAACGAAACGCTACAGGATGTTCGCAACTGCCATCGTCGCTATCAGTGCCATCGCCTCGCTGCAGGCAGCAGCGCAGGTGTCTAACCTTTCCTTCGGCAAGCCGGCTCCAGGCGCGGGCGCTGTCTTTGTGATGACCAACGACGCCGATCGCAATGAGATTGTCGCCTTTGCCCGCAGCAGCAACGGTCAGCTGAACCAGTCGGGCCGCTTCGCGACGGGTGGACGAGGCAGCGGCGGCGTCACCGATCCGCTGGAATCTCAGGGCTCGCTGACCCTCAGCCAGGATCACTCGGTGCTGTTTGCCGCCAATGCCGGCAGCGGCGACATCTCGGTCTTTCGGGTCGCCGGGCGCAACCTGCTTCTGGTCGATCGACAGGCTTCGGGCGGCAGTCAGCCGGTCGCCGTCGCGGAGCGTCATGGCCTGGTCTATGTGCTGAACTCGGGCGGAGCGGGCAGCGTGGTTGGCTTTCGCACGGGGTTCGCAGGCCGCCTGCAACCGATCAAGGATGCCACAGTGTTTCTAAGCGCCAACGCCACCGGCGGAGCATCGCTCTCGATCAGCCCGGACGGTCAATTCGTGCTGGTCTCGGAGAGGATCGCCAACACCATCGACGCATTTCGCATTCATCCTGATGGCACGCTGGGCGCCATCGTCGTGAATCCGAGTTCCGCGCCGGGTGCTTTCTCGCTGCAGTTTGCACCGGACGGCAAGGCCATCGTCTCTGAGACCGGCCCTGCGGGAGCTTCACACGCCTCGACCATCTCGTCGTACAGCGTGACGGCCAGCGGTGCGCTGGTGGCCGTGAGCCAGAGCGTGCCAGCGTTTGGCGATGCCAACTGCTGGAATGCGATCACGCCGGACGGCAAACATGTCTACACGTCGAACGCCGCCAGCGCCTCGATCTCAGGCTTCAACATCGGCGACGATGGCACGCTGACGCCAATCGGCTCGACCGTGGTCGGCAACAACCCTCCCGGCAGCACCAACCTGGATATCGCCGTCACAGCGGATGGGCAGTATCTCTACACCATCAACTCCGGGACCGGCGATCTGGGCGCGTTTCGCATCGAACATGACGGCACGCTGACCAGCCTTGGGCAGGCAGGCGAGCTTCCGAAGTCGTCGGGCTTCAACGGCATCGCCGCTCTCTGATCACCCGGCAAAACGGAGACGCGTCCGCGGTCCTAGGACAGCGGACGCGTCTTCCATGCGCTGAAGCTATACGGATGCAACTGAAAGCTATGCCGCGATCAGCTTCTTCTTCTTGCCTTCGATGTCGGGCAGGAAGCCCGTCAGCAGGCCGATGGCGGGAAGGTACGCGCAGAGGTGGTAGACGTTGATGATGCTGGTTGCGTCGGCCAGCTTGCCCAGCACACCCGCGCCGATGCCTCCCATGCCGAAGGCGACGCCGAAGAAGAGGCCCGAGATCATGCCCACGCGGCCGGGCATCAACTCCTGCGCGTAGACCAGGATCGCAGAGAACGCCGAGGCGATGATGAAGCCGATGACGACCGAGAGCACGCCCGTCCAGAAGAGCGAGGCATAGGGCAGCACCAGCGTGAAGGGCAGCACGCCGAGGATCGAGATCCAGATGACGAGCTTGCGGCCGTAGCGGTCGCCCGCCGAGCCGCCGATCAGCGTGCCTGCCGCGACTGCTCCCAGGAAGAGAAAGAGCATGATCTGCGAGGTACGCACCGACACCTGGAAGCGCTGAATGAGATAGAAGGTGTAGTAGCTGGTGAGGCTGGCGAGGTAGAAGTACTTCGAGAAGACGAGCGCGACAAGGACGGCGAGCGCACCGGCGACGCGTCCGCGTGAGAGCTGCACCGCTGGATGATGCTCCTCGTGCTTCTTTCCGGCAGCGACCTCCGCCTGTCGCGCGCGATACCAGCGGCCGATGCGATAGAGCACGACGATGCCGAGGATTGCGGGAAGCGCGAACCAGGCCATGCCCTTCTGCCCCTGCGGCAGCACGATGAATGCGGCCAGCAGAGGTCCAATGGCCGAACCGGAGTTGCCGCCCACCTGGAAGAAGGACTGCGCGAAGCCGTGCTTGCCACCCGAGGCCATGCGGGCGATGCGGGAGCTCTCCGGATGAAAGATCGACGAGCCCACGCCAACAAGGCACGAGGCAAAGACCAGCCACCCGAACGACGGCGCCACCGCCAGCAACAGCAGGCCGATGAGCGTGAACGTCATGCCCACGGGAAGAGCGAAGGGCATCGGGCGGCGATCGGTGAACTGACCGACGAGAGGCTGCAGCATCGAGGCGACGATCTGGTAGGTAAGCGTCAGCAGGCCCAGCTGCGTAAAGTCGAGATGGAACTTCGTCTTCAGAATGGGATAGATCGACGGCAGCAGCGACTGCACCATGTCGTTCAGCAGATGACAGAAGCTGATTGCCGCCAGTACGCGCAGCAGTGTGCGCGAGGGCTGGCTCGACGGGGCGGTAGGTACAGCATTGAGATCCTGCGAGTTGATCATGTCGGCGGCAGGCATCGTCGCTGTGAAAGAGGTCTCGCTCATTGAGAACCTTCCTGTCTTTATTTCAACTTCGTGGTATAGCTCCAGTTTAGTGCGCGGAGCGCGGTCGCTCGAACGATATAACAACTCTCTATGCCTCAATAACATGGCGGGGCGCGGCCTCCACTGCCGCTCACGGCGAAGCGCCACGGCATGGCACGATCCTCGTTCGACAACCTGATCCCCTGCAAGGACGGGGGCGCGAGCGATTAATATGGTCGAACGAATGACGCTGCGGGAGATCATGGTTCGGCTGGGACGGAAGGCACCGACGGTGCAGGCCGGGCTGTGCACGGCGCGGGCCGGCGAGCTGCCGGGCCGCTATCCTGCAGGCGAGCGCCACGTCATCCTCGCCATGATCCACTGCAACGCCTGCGATGTGGAGACCGCCATCATCACACTGTTGGAGTCGCACGGCTGGCGCGATGTCGTCGTCGAGGAGCACAAGCAGCTGGAGGTGCCCTTCCTCAGCGAGGACCGCCAGATCCGCTCCTGCTACGTGAGCGCTGTCACCTCCGACGGCGGCTTCGTCGTCTACAGTGAGCCGATCGCTTCTTAACCTTCAGCTAACCCTTCAATGCGCGACGCAGCGACTCCAGGTAGCTGTAGCCCCAGATGGTGTCGGGCAGCAGCACGCCATCCTCGGTCCACTCGTTCCACGCATTCAGGTAGATCATCTTCTGGTGCGGCGCGGTTGCGGTGAAGTGGCGCGCGGCCTGCACCAGCCGCTCGAACTGGTCGGGTGAACGGTTGATGGCGACGCAGGAGAACTCGCCGAAGCGCGGGCTGTCGTCCCAGCCGACCGAGCAGGTGGGATGGAATGGCACGCCGGTCTCCGAGCGCAGCTTCGGCCACGACGCGATGGCCTCCTTCACGCCACTGCCGTACGGGATGCGCGAGCCCGGCGGCCTTCCACCATACGTCCATCCGAAGGTGCCATAGATCACGGCGGAGTCGAAGCCCATCTCCTTCAGCCGCGAGGCGTACTTCGTGTAGCCGTTGCAGACCTGTATGTGGAGGTGGTTGACGCCGTGCCGCTGCGCGCGTTTGCGGAAGGCTTCCAGCGCGCGCGGCGTGCCGGCCTCGCCCATCTGCTCGACGACCTTGCCGAGATCGAAGATGCCGAAGACGGGCGCGCCGTCGATGCCGAGATAATTCGACTGGCCGAAGTAGTGCTCGCAGCAGTAGTCGGCGACGCGCTCAAAGTCGGCCAGCGAGTGCGTCTGCGGCGAGAGGATCGCCGCCTGTCCGGGCGAGCGCGCCGGGTAGACACTCTTCCAGTCGTGATTGGCCCACATGATGGCGAACTTCAGCTTGTCGCGGTTGGGAGCCTTCATCATGCCCTGCTCCAGCTGCTCCTGGTAAAACTGCACACCGTCGTGCCAGTACCAGTCGATCATCCAGGCGTCGACGCCATACGTATGCGCGAGGTCGATCTCGCGCGCCGCCCATGCGGGATCGGCCTCGTCGTAGTAGCCCCACAGCGGATAGTGCGGCATGGTGTGGCCGGGAAACAGCGGCTTCGCGTTGCGCAGCGTGTCGAACTCGGTCCAGCCCTTACCGTAGTGCTGCTCCATGAAGGGTGAGGGGTGCCACGAGGGAAAGTTGAACGCCACAGTGGTGACGTCGTTCGGCCTGCTCAGATCTTCTGTACCCACAGCCGCGTGCAGCGCGGCCTCGGTGAAGTAGTCGGCCTCGGCTGCGGGACCGATCAGCGCGGGAGGCGTGTCGGGATTCGAGCGCATGGCCAGCGAGCTGGCAAGCTTGTCGCTCGTGGTCTGCGCCGAAGCTTCCGGCAGCAAGGTGGATGCGAGACCTGCGGAAATGGCTGAGGAAAGCAGCGTGCGGCGGTTCATCGTCACAGAAGACTCCTGACCGTATTGTGGTGATCTTCGCAACGCGCAGATGCTGCTCGTTGCCGGGGAAGCAAGACTAACAAATCCGCTGCGGACAACACCGACGGGTGGCGCGCTTGAGGCCAATGCGGTTAGTGTGGATGCGTAAACGAATCAGCCCCCTCCCGGAGATGACCCACCTGATGCGCTGCCTACATGTTCTTCGCCACTCGACTGCTGCCGTTCTGCTCTTCGCCCTCTCCACCTTCACCGCGCACGCGCAAGCCGCTCCTGCTCCAGCGCCCAAGCCTGCGCCCGCAGGCAAGATTCCGCGCCACGTGCTGGTGATCGGCGAGACCAAGGGCTTTGAGCATGACTCGGTACCCGACGCCATGGCCGCCGTCTACAACATGGGCAAGTCCAGCGGGCTGTGGGAGACGGTGATCCGCACCGACACCGAGCTGATCACCAAGAAGAACCTCGGCCGTAACGCCAAGAACCTCGACTACTTCGATGCCATCGTCTTCGCCAGCACCACCGGCGAGCTTTCGCTCGACGACGAGCAGAAGGCGGCGCTGCTGAGCTTCGTGCACGAAGAGGGCAAGGGCTACGTCGGCATCCACGCCGCGCTGGACACCAACTACAAGTGGCCCGAGTACGGCAAGATGACCGGCGGATGGTTCAACGAGCATCCCTGGATGACGTTCAACGCGCCTATCCGCAACGAGGCGCCGGACTTTCCCGCGACACGCCACTTCCCTGCCTCGTTCCACAAGTTCGACGAGATCTACCAGGCCAAGGACTGGTCGCGCAGCGACGTGAACGTACTGCTGAGCCTCGATCCCTCGAAGCTCGACTACAACAATCCGCGCGTGCATCGCGACGACCACGACTTCGCCGTAGCGTGGGCGAAGATGTACGGCAAGGGCCGCGTCTTCTACTCCACGCTGGGCCACACGCGAGAGAGCTGGGACGATCCCGACATCCGCACCATGTACTTCGAGGCGATCAAGTGGTCGCTGGGTATGACGGACGGCAGCACCGAATCTCATCCGGCGCCACCGGCGAAGTAATCCATCGCAGCACAGCCAGGTTGCAGGAATGATTGCTTCCGGCAGCCTGGCCTGTTGTCCCGACCCGTTGTGCCGCGGTCTGCAAATCTAACTCCTCCGATTGCAATCTGGTCTGCACCCGCGATCTAGAGCGACCCGTCTTCCGACGGCATTGGATCCTGAGGAAGTCCCTCCAACAGCGCCGCCAGGTCTCTCTTCATAAACGACAGCCGCGCCCGAAAGTCATAGAGCATCGCCTGACGATCATCCAGATCGCCGATCGAAAGCTTGATGTTGTCTCCAGGCCGGCTGGCAACTCTTTGTATCTTTGCGTGTGCCTGGGGTGAGCCCTGCGGTGGAATCCGACCGAGCTTCGTCCAGGTGGCGATAAGGCGCTGTTGCCGTGGCAGCTTGTCCGGGTCGTTGGGAGCGGCAGAGTTCATGAATCGTGCCACCACCGGTGGATAGATGTTGTTCGGATCGCCGGGCAGGTCGAAGATGCGCGCCAGCATATTGCTTGGCACCTCCAGGGTTCCGCTGCCACGGGAATGGACGATCAAACCGATGACCGACAGCGTTGTCGTTGACGATCCTGCGATGACACCAAGGACGCCGGAGGCGCGTGTGTGCGCCGTCAGGCCCAGGGCGGCGCTTGCCGTGCCTACGCTGCCACCGATGCCAAGGCTCGCAAGATTGAGCAGATCAATCGTTCTCTGACGCCTTGCGGCAAGATAGTTTTGCAGCTCCTTCGTCTCTGCGATCTCGGCATCGATCTCCCCCATGGTCGCATCCACCTGGAGCGATGCCGTCGTGACATCCAGAAGCAACCGCTGGTTCAACCTGATCTGCTGCAATGCCTGGCCGGGATCGGAAGTATTGTTCAGCGATCGCAGGCGGTTCAGGACCGGGAGGATATTGAGGGTCCTGGCAGTCTGCTCCGGGGTTTGGGTCTGCTCGTCATCCACTGCGAAGACAGGTTTCGATTGGGCGTGAGAGCTGATCGCTATGGCCAGCAGAAACGTGAGATAAACGAGGCGGTTTCGCATGGCCGCCAGTTTATCCTCTGCCGTTGGCCGCGAGCATCAACGGAAACGGCGACAGGAAGCCCCAGCTGCGGTAAAGCTCCCATTACGCCGGACGCGGATTGAACTGCGTGCAGAGTGCAAAGCTCTCCTCGAGGTACTCGATCAAGACACGGACGCGTGCCGGAACGCGGCGGCCCGCGGGACGCACGGCAGAGATCGGCACGGTTTTCTCGTAAGGAGTCATGAGCCGAAGCACCGTTCCCTCCCGCAGCTCCGCCGCAAAGAGCCATGCCGGGGCCTGCGCCACGCCCAGGTGTTCAAGCACTCCCATCCGGAGCTGTTCAAGGTCCGTGGTGCGAAATGCCCCTGAGGGCATGAGTCGCTGCACCTGTTCTCCTGCTCCGAACTCCCACGGATGCACGGTGCCGCCTTCGATCCACGGAATTGCGGGGAGAGGACGGAGGTCGGCAACGGTCTGCGGCAGGCCGTGACGCGTTACAAATTGCGGCGTCGCGACAAGAATGATGAGAGTCTGCGCAAAGCGTCGCGCGATCAGACCGGAGTCCGGCAGGTCTCCCGAATGAATGGAGAGGTCGTAGCCCTCTTCAATCAGCTTCGCAGGGTTATCGCAGACGCCGAACTCCACTGCGATCTCGGGATAGCGCTCAAAGAACGCTGCCAGCTTGGTGACCATGTGCAGACGTGCAAACGATGGAGGTGCGGCGACACGCACAAGCCCTTTCGGCGCAACCTGCCCTCTGCCGATGCGCGATGCAGCGCTCTCGAAGTCCTCCAGGATGCGTTGCGCCGATTGATAGAACTCGCCCCCGGCCTCCGTCAGCGAGATGGAACGCGTGTTGCGTCGCAGCAGTTCGGTGCCCAGCTCCGCTTCCAGAGCCGAAACCTGCTTACTGACCGCAGGCTGGCCGATGGCCCGTTCTTTTGCCACCGCGGAGAAGCTGCCGGTCTCCACAACTCGAACGAAGATCTCCATCGCGCCAAACCGATCCATCTGCTCCTCCTAATCTCCTGAACCAGCATTTTATCGGCCTCTGCCCCATAAGCAGGAACCCGAAAGGGTGGACGTACAGCCCTGATTGCGGTCTCGGATTGATGCGCTTTTTGGAATAGAACCTATTCCTGAAAGAGCGCCACCGCGCGAGTTTGTCTCACATCAGATGTCTAGCTTGCAGACAGGATCGGGCAGATCCTGCAATCGGCCGGCTCAAGGAAGAGGAGAGATCATGTCAAAGCTAGAGAACAAAGTGGCATTGGTTACGGGAGCATCCAGAGGAATCGGTGCTGCGATCGCGAAGCGTCTGGCTGCCGATGGAGCAGACGTTGCGATCACGTATGCGAAGGACGTCAAAGCAGCAGAGGCCGTCGTGTCGGCGATTGAAGCTATCGGCCGAAAAGCAATCGCCATTCAGGCAGACGCAGCGGATAGCAGCGCGGCATCTGCCGCGGTCGAGCAGGTCGTGAAGCAATTCGGCCGTGTCGATGTGCTCGTCAACAACGCGGGCACCGCGATTCCGAAACCTTTTGAAGAGGCCACGCTCGAAGAGATCGACCGCATCATCGCCATCAATGTGCGCGGCGTTCTTGTCACAACGCAGGCCGCGTTGAAGCACATGCCTCATGGAGGCCGGATCATCTCGATCGGCTCCTGCGTTGGCGAGCGCACCATGACGCCAGGGCTGACGGCATACGCCGCGACGAAGGGCGCTGTGAAGATGTTTACGCAGGGGCTATCGCGGGAGGTCGGCGGTCGCGGCATCACGGTGAACAATGTCCAGCCGGGGCCAATCGATACCGATCTGAATCCGGCATCCGGCGACTGGGCCGCGCCACAGCTGGCCAACACCGCGCTGAATCGCTATGGACACGTCGATGAAGTCGCCGCCCTGGTGGCATTCGTCGCAAGTCCGGAGGCAGCGTACATCACCGGCACCAACCTTACGGTGGATGGCGGAACCAACGCCTGAACAAGTGGGGGTCCTGTTCAGGGCCCCACTCCTATAAAGAGCAGCTTCTGGTGAAGCACTCACACGAGGAAAAAGAAATGCTCGACCTTAGCAACAAAACAGCACTCGTTACAGGAGCGTCGCGTGGCATCGGCCGAGCGACGGCGCTTGCTCTTGCCGCAGCAGGAGCGCGCGTACTCGTCCACTATGCTCGTTCGGCCCACGAGGCCGAGGGAGTCGTCGCTGCGATCCGGGAGGGCGGCGGGAAGGCTGATGCACTGGCGGCTGATCTGTCGATCCCCGAAGGTGCCCCCGCACTGGCCGATCAGGTGAAAAACCTGGCCGGAGAAGGTCTGGACATTCTGGTGCTGAACGCCGGCGTCAGTAAAGCAGCAGCACTGGCGGCATATACCGCCGCAGACCTGGATACGTTGTTCGCCACGAATGTGCGTGGCCCCTTCCTGCTGGTGCAGCAGATCGTCCCGCTCATGAAGGAGGGGGCGAGCATCATTGCGGTGACCTCGGCCGTCGCACGTATGGTCGTCGGGAAGCCGGGCGTCGACAATCCTTCCGTCCTGGCCTACGCCTCCACGAAAGGGGCGTTGGAGACGCTGACGAAGAACTGGGCCGCCATGCTGGGACCGCAGGGAATACGCGTCAACGCTGTCGCTCCAGGCATCATCGATACCGATATGTCGAACTTCACCAAGACGGAGGCCGGACGCGAGACCGCTCTCGCGATGCAGGCACTCAAGCGAATCGGTAAGCCGGAAGATGTCGCAGACGTGATTGCTTTCTTAGCCTCGGATGCCGCGCGCTGGATCACCGGCGCAAGCATTCCTGTCGATGGAGGCTCGCGGCTGTAAGACACCTCCTGCTGCAAGCAGGAAGATCGCCGCGACTACTTCACGTCCGCTGCCGCCAGCATCTGCTGGAACTGTCCCATCGTGCGCATGTCGATCGACTGCGCCACCAGCTTGCCCTCGCGGTTGAAGACGAAGCTCTGCGGAATGCCTTCGATGTGGAACGCCACGTTGGTCTTGCGCTCCGGGTCCAGCAGGATGGGATAGGTGAGGTTGTGCTGTACAACGTAGGCGTTCACCTTGGCCGCGTCCTCGTCGGAGATCGACAGCACCACGACGCTCTGGTCGGCGTACTTCCTGGCGATGGTGTCGAGGTCCGGCATCTCCTTGCGGCAGGGTGGGCACCACGTCGCCCAGAAGTTCACCAGGACGACCTTGCCGCGCAGCGCCGAGAGCGTCCACTCCTTGCCCTGCAGATCCTTCAGCGTGAAGTCGGCCTTCTCGATGGATACCTCGTTGGCCGCCAGCGCAGCCACGGCCTTGATGTACTGCGGTGTTTCCAGCGTCGTCGTCACATGCTCGTAGCGCACCAGCTTGGCCAGGTCGATGTACGGAGGTGCGGGGTCGCCCTCCTTGGCGGCCGGCTGCGGCTGTTCGATCAGTGTCTGGGTCAGCGTGTCGGCCACCGTCTGCAGGGCCTGGTGGCCGAAGTCGCCCTCGGTGGAGAGGTGCGTCAGCCCGACGGCCAGGCGCAACTTGTTGGGTGCGATGGGCAGGGTGCGAATCTCCAGCGCCAGCGTCGTCGTCTTGGCGCCGCGCTCGGTGTCCGGCGTGTCGCGGAGGCTTTTGATGCCATCGACGATGACCTGCTCGGTGGGAGTATAGACGGGCGCCTTGTCTGCGGGCTGCGCGAACAGCGACCCAGCAGCCAAAATCATTGCAATCAATAAGGTACGAGCGGGGAAGGGGCTCTGGGAGGTCATGGGAATCGGACTGTCGAATCTCGATCATATATGCGACTCGCGTCGCCGCCATCCCCCAAATGGGGACGGGTATCCGCGTCGTTCCCACGACTTGTTCACTGTTCAACAAACGTTGTTTTTAGCGTGACCGGGCGACTATCTGACTATCTGTTGCTGTGACGATCACCAAAATCCACGTCGCCAGAGCCTATCCCCTGTCAAGATACTTGATCAGCACGACCTCGTTCCCGCTCTCGTTGTAGATCAGCTCATCGACGATGTTGCCCGCCAGCAGAACGCCATAGCCGCCGGGCCGGATGCCTGCCTCCTCGCGGCGGCGAATGTGCTCCAGCGGGTCCTCCAGCGGGTTGGCGATGCCGCCCTCCGCCAGCTGCCCGCGGCGAAACCCCGGCCCGGGGTCACGGATATGGAAGACGAGGCTGCGCGCCGTCCGCACCGCCGTCATCTCCACGGTCTGGTCTGGGTTGAAGGCAGTGCCGTGCTCCATCGCATTCAGCAGAATCTCGCGCAGCGCGCGGATCATATCCTGCAGCTCGTCGGAGGGCAGGCGGGCGTTCAGTTCGCGGGCGAAGGTCAGCAGGCGGTCGGCGGTGAGCATCTGGCAGTTGACCCGAACGGTGACCCAGCCCGCCCGTGCCGAGACCACGTAGATCTCGTCTCTCCAGTCGCTGGACGAGGCCGCGCTTTGCGCCAGGTCGGCGATCGCCTCCACGGAATACGGCTCGCTGAAGCAGGCAAAGACCCTGGCGCGCAACGCCGCGATGATCTCCTCGGGTGTCGAGCGCGGGGTCAGCACGATGCACTTCACGCCCGGCCGGATCAGCCGCATCTCTTCCAGGAGAGCCAGATCGTCGTCTACGGGCGTCTCCGGGCAGGTGATGACCACGCCAAACGACCTCAGCCTCAGCCGCTGCAGTGCATCCGCATTGCCCGCGGCATACTCCATCGCCACACCAGCCGCGGTCAGCCGCTCGCCGATGGCACAGCTGACACTGTCAAAGGTCCCGATCACAAGAATCCGGCTCATGCACAAGGCTCCTGAAAGAGATACCGGTAAAGAGTTGGGGACGAGTGGGCCGCCAGAGAATCATACACAGCGCCCTCCCCGGCCTCGTCCGTGGCCAGCCTGGGATATGGTGGAGAGACCGATTCTCCTCTGAAGGGTATTACGACGTGGTGCGTGGTTTCGTTGCAGCAGTATTGACGATGTGTGTCCCGGCGATTGCCCTGGCCCAAGACAAAAGCGGGAGCAGCAAAGAGCAGGACAAGCAGGTCCGCATCAACCAGATTCAGGTGATCGGCACGCACAACAGCTACAACATGGGCTTCGCTCCCAGCGAGGCGAAGTACGTCGCAGAGCACGACCCAAAGACCTTTCATGGGGTCGAATACCACCACCAGACCCTGCCCCAGCAGCTGGACGGAGGCGTTCGCCAGCTGGAGCTCGACATCGTGCAGGACCCCGCCGGGGGACGCTTCGCGCATCCGAAGATCGTCGAACTGACGAAGGACGCCGGCCTGCCCGCCGACCCGGACTTCGACCCCAACCACGACTTCCTGAAGCCCGGCTTCAAGACCATCCACCTGGGCGACATCAACCAGCGCTCCGCATGCACGCTTTTCACGCAGTGTCTGCGCGACATCCGCAACTGGTCGAAGGCCCACCCTCGCCACGTACCGATCTTCATCCTGATCGAAGACAAGCAGGGAAAGATCAGCACGCTGCCGGACGCCGTCACCGCCGAGCCCTGGACCGCAGCCACATGGGACGCGATGGACGCCGAGATCCGCTCCGTCTTCAAACCCGGCGAGATCATCACGCCGGACGATGTGCGCGGCAGGGATGCCACGCTCGAAGCGGCCGTGCTCGCAGGCAAATGGCCGACGCTGAAGCAGGCACGCGGCAAGGTGGTCTTCCTGCTCTACAACCGCAAGTCGGCCCCGGCCTATCTTGCAGGCCACGCGATGATGAAGGGCCGCCTGCTCTTCGTGAACGGCCGCCCCGGCGAGCCGGAGGCAGGCTTCGTCGAACAGGACAAGGGCACCGCAGCCGAGATCGCCGCACTGGTGAAGAAGGGCTACCTCGTCCGCACCCGCGCCGACTACAACACCGACCAGGGCCGCACCAACGACACCACCCGCAAGGACGAGACGCTGAAGAGCGGAGCACAGATGGTCAGCACCGACTTCCCCGCCAGCGAACCCGCACCGTGGACCGGCTACACCGTGGCGCTTCCCGGTGGGTTAGCAGCGCGGTGCAATCCGGTGAATGCTCCGGCTGGGTGCAGCGACAAGTTGATCGAGGCCAAGGGCAAGTGAGCTTCGGGCGACTCTCTACAAATCTGGACGAAGCAAAAACACCCAAGGCTTCCTGAAACGAGAGGCGACTGACGTAGCTCTCAATCGTTGATGGCCCCGGGACCGTTTTGCGGTCCGCGGGGCCATTCGGTGTTAGCAGACGGCCCGTAAGCCGAATTCTGTTCTAGACGATCATTCCTCTACGCGACGTATTACTACGGCGCTTTAGCAACCTACCCGCGGGTTTCGGCTCCTCTTGCGAGGTCTCTCCGCCTTGGCGCACCGGGCCGATACGCCATCGCCGCCTGAAGAGAAGCGGCGATATCCCTGCCTATTTGGTCTTGCTCCGTGTGGGGTTTACCATGCCGCCACCATTACTGGTTGCGCGGTGCGCTCTTACCGCACCTTTTCACCCTTACCCCCGCTCGCTTGCGCTTGCGAAGGCGGTATATTCTCTGTTGCACTGGCCGTCCGAATGGCTTGAACCATCCGTCCCGGACGTTATCCGGCACACTGCCCTGCGGAGTTCGGACTTTCCTCCCCCGGAACCCGCTTGCGCGAGGCCCGGCAGCGATCATCCAGCCGCCTGCTGTCTTCATTCTACCGCGAGGCGATGCCGCATTGCGCCTTCAAAATTCTGCCGGTCGGCGTTACTGTGGAGAGGTTTTTCCGAGCGAACCTACTGGGAAATATTGCATCGGCCGCGATAACTATACATCCATATAATAATCACCCAAGGAGATCGCCAATGGCCGCAACCATGAACGCCCTCACCGCCGAACGAAGAGCGATGCTGATCGAAGGGCCCATCGGCCGCGCGCTGTTCAAACTGGCGCTGCCGATCACCCTGGGACAGATCCTGCAGACCGGCTACCAGCTGACCGATGCCTTCTGGGTGGGCCGTCTTGGAGCCTCCGCCGTGGCCGCCGTGGCGGTCAGCTTTCCGGTCACCTTTCTCATCATCGCCCTGGGATCGGGCCTGGCCATCGCCGGAGCCACGCTGTCGGCGCAGTACATGGGCGCGGGCAATCAGAAGATGGTGGACCACGTTGCCGGGCAGACCATGCTGATGGTCGCCGTCACCTCGACAGTGCTGGGCGGCGCGGGTTTTGCCGTTGCGCCGTTCCTGCTGCACAAGATGGCGGTCGCACCCGACGTCTATCACGACGCGCTCGGCTTTCTGCGCGTCTCCTTCGTGTCGATCGTCTTCGTCTTCGGCTATGCCATGTTCCAGGCGCTGATGCGCGGCGTGGGCGAGACGCGCATTCCGCTGCTGATCGTACTGGGCACGGTGCTGATGAACTTCGCCCTCGACCCGCTGTTCATCTTCGGATGGGGACCGATTGCAGGGCATGGCGTAATGGGCGCTGCGATGGCGACCGCCATCACGCAGGGGCTCGCCGTCGTTATCGGTATCGTCATCTTCGCTCGCGGCAAGCATGGTATTCACCTGCACTGGAACGAGCTGCGGCCCGACCCAACCTATATCCGCCGCGCCTTTGCGCTGGGGCTTCCGGGTTCGGTGGAGCTGTCGACGCGCGGCCTGAGCATGGTGGTGCTGTCATTCTTCGCCGCCGGCTTCGGCACGCTGACCACGGCGGCCTACGGCGTCGGCTCCAGCATCCTGCAGGTGGTCATCATTCCGGCGATGGGCATCTCCATCGCGGTCTCGACGCTGGTGGGTCAGAACATCGGCGCGGGTAAGACGGAACGCGCCTCGCGCGTCGCCGTGCTGGGAGCGGTGGCGAGCTTTTTGGGACTCACCGTGGTCGGCGTGCTGGCCTGGGTCTTCGCGCCGCACATCGTCGGCTTCTTTGTGCCGCACGACGCCGAGGTGATCGCCCAGAGTGCGCACTTTGTCCGCATCATCTCGCTGGCCTGGGGGCTGATCGGCGTGCAGTTCTGCTTCATCGCCGTCTTCCGCGCCTGCGGCAACACCGTCATGGCGATGACGATCGCGCTGGTCTCGCAGTGGCTGGTGCAGTTTCCCACGCTCTACATCCTGTCGAAGCACACGTCGCTGCACGCTGACGGCATGTGGTGGTCGTTCCCGGTCAGCAACATCGCGGGCGCGCTGATCTCCGGCATCTGCTTTGCCGCTGGAGGCTGGAAGAAGAAGCGCCTCACCGACGAAGAAGAGCTGAAGGTCGCCATCACCGACGAGGAGATCGTGGAGGAGGGGCTGCGATGAGCCGCCCCTCACGCAATCAGGACCAGCTGCTGATCGAGACCGCCAAGCGGCTGTACCCCGAGGTCGGTGCGAGCGGCATGAGCCTGAAGCGCATCGCGGACGAGGCCGGGGTCAACCTCGGCATGTTCAGCTACTACTTCGGCTCGAAGTCGAACTTCATCCGCAAGGTGCTGGAGGCGCTGGCCGAGGAGTCCCGCGTCGACAACGCGATTCCACTGCCGGCCTCGGCTCCCTCCATTGAGCGGCTGCGCTGCTTTCTGCTCACGATGAGTCACTCCTACCGCGACCACCGCCGCCTGGCGCTGGCCATGTACCGCGACTTCCTCAACCAGGACCCCGACGTCACCGAACATCTGTTAGACAGGGTCCTGCTGCAGACGACCGAATTGACGCCTCTGATCGAGGAGTGCCAGCGCGACGGCTACGTCGACGACACGCTGGCCGTGCAGCAGATCATCGGCTTCTGCATGGGCACGGTGAAGACGCCCATCGTCGTCGCCGCCTCGCAGGAGCGCGAGCCCGACCAGGGACCGCAGCTGCTGCAGGAGGGTGTCACAAGAATGCTCACCGACGAGTCCATTGCGCAGCGTGTCGAGCTGGCGCTGCGGGCCATCGCGAAGCCCGGTCCCGCGCGGCGATAGGGCACCAGGCCCCAACAGACAGCTTTTGTTTGCCATTCCCTTCTTGTTTGCCATCCCCGCAGCACATCCAGACAGAAAAAGCCCCAGGCCAAACGGCCCGGGGCTCTTCTTAACGTCACGATTCGCTTACGGCTTGGTCTTCAGGAACGCGAGCAGGTCCGTGATATCGTCGTCGGTCAGGTTGGGATGCGGAGGCATCGGCGGCTTGCCCTCGGGAATGCCTTCCTTGGCCACGGTGCGGACGCGCTTCTCGCCCACGCGATCCACCACGCCGACCAGCGACGGGAAGACCGGCGGCATGCCCGCGCGGTTCGGCTGATGGCACATCGAGCAGTTGGCCGAGTACAGCGCCTTGCCGTGCTCTGCGTTGCCCGCGCCGCCTGCTGCCTTGGCCGGAGCCGGTGCAGCATCCTGATGACCGGAAGGAGCACCAGGAGCAGCCGGGGTCTTCAACGCGGCCATCTGCGTCGCCTTACCGGCGGCTGAACCGCCGACGACCGGGGCCTTGGCTCCGGCAGAGGCTGCAGCCAGCGGCGAGACCGTCGTTGGCGTCGTCACCGGAGCAGGCGTCGTGGTGGCGGATGGGGTCGCCATCGCGGGCACCACGTAGTTGGCGTGCGGCTTCTCCAGCCAGGCGGCGAGGAAGTTCTTCGAGAAGCCTGCGTTCTCTTCCACCGCCGCAATCGGCATCACGTGCGCGCCCGAGGGCACATCGGACTGGGTGGCATTCTGGCTCAGCTGCAGCACGCGGATGTAGGCCGCGATCGCCCAGCGATCGACCGGGGTGATCTGCGCGGCATAGTCCGGCATCGCGCCGTAGCCGTTGCTCATGACATTAAAGAAGTGGCCCAGCGGGGCGCTGCGCAGGCGGTAGCTGTGGAAGCTGGTCGCCGCATAGTAGCCGCGCTCCACCACCATGCCCTTGCCGTTGCCCACACGCGAGTGGCAGGGCGTGCAATAGACGTTGTAGCGCTCCTGGCCGCGCTCGAGCACGGCAGGCGTGACCTTATAAGGCATTCCGTCGCCCTCAGCGCCGCCCTCGACCAGACCGGTCGTGAAGTAGCTGGGAGACTCTGCCTGCGAACGCGCCACGGTATTGACGACCTGCGGCCGCACCGAGCGACCGTCGGCGAACATCGTGGTGCCGCGCTGCGGGAAGAACTTCGGTTGGTCATGCATGTCCTGGCGACAGCCGGCCAGCGGCGCAAGCGCCAGGACCATAGCTGCAAACGGTACTGCTTTCCCGTACTGGAGACGAACGCTCCGAGTCATAAATCCGATTTTCCTGTGCTGGCGTTATGGGAAGGTTTCTTCTCTTCCCTGCACCGAAGGCTACACAGGCACGTGCAGGTTTTGCAACCGCTTACCCCGGCGAAGTTGCGCAGCAGGAGCGTTTGAGCCTGCGCAACCATCGCCCGACGCCCTTATCTTCGAGACCGTTACGAAGCTCCCGGCCCGAAAGAAGGGCACTCTCCGGAAAATCCGGGGGAGATGGCGACCGTCTCCGGCAGCCGTCTACACTACTGGTGTCGGCCAGAATCGAGCCGGATAGGCTTTGAGCCGGCTCCGCGGAACCCAGTCATGGACCATCCAGTCGAGGACCATCCCGTGATGGAGCAGCCCCTTTCCAGCCAGATGCCTCCGCTCGCCGCCCCCAGCTTCTATCTCAGCGGCCGCCAGCCGCTTCGCCCCGCGGCCATCCTGCTTGCGATCGTGGCTGCCGTCGCTGCACTCTCCTCGGTCCTCTATGCCCTGGGTCATAACGGACATATGCCTTTTACCCCCGACAAGCCCGGCTCTACCCGCTCCGCCGATGCGGCCAACAAGACCTCTCCCGATGACGACAAGGACGATCCCAACCAGGTCGACACCATCTATCTCGGCGATCCCGCCGACGCGCCCGTCCCCGCCCGCAAGGGGGACCACGTCAGCCCGGTCCACGCCACCATCCTCGTGCGCCTGCCCCGCTTCGGCGACCAGGTGGGCCTGATCCCCAATACCCCCGCCGGTCAGCTGCTCTACAACTGGCTCGCCGCCTTCAACAAGTCCAGCTACCCCGCGCTGGGCGACGCTCTGCCCAACGTCGCGCTCGCCTCTGCGGCGGCGGCACAGATTGAGCTTCGGCAGCAGACCGGCGGCTTCAACCTGCTCTCGGCCAAAGAGATCCAGCCCGGCGTCCTCGTCTTCCGGCTCCGCGACCAGACCCCGGAGGCGAACGAGGTCCTCGGCACCCTGCAGGTGCGGCCTGACTCCAGCCCCGCTGCCATCGCGAGCTTCAGCCTGCGTGCCGTTCCCCGGCCCCACCACGCCGCCGCCGCCGAAACCGTTCCGCTCCCGGCCGCCTCACCGCGATAAAAAGCAGCGATCGCCAGCGAGGGCCGATCCACGCATGGCTTGATAGAGTCAGCGCAGACAGAAGGAACTCCCTCCCTTTTCAAGGCTCTCGAGAGAGCAGGTGACAGGCATGGGGAGAAAACCGTTACACTCAAACGCGTGAAAATGAAGAGCCTGTTTGTCTCCATCCTGGCGACCGCGTTAGCCTCGACCGTCGCCGCGCAAGACACCAAAGCGTTTCTCGGTCGCTGGGACATGACCGTGACCCCTGCCACCGGAAAACCTTATCCGCAATGGATAGAGCTTACGGAGAGCGGCGGAAAAATTGAAGGTCGCATCCAGCCCAGGGGCGGCGCATGGCACCCGATTACCGGCGCCCGCATCGAGTCGGGCAAGCTGATCGTGGATGTGGGGGAAGCGCACCCCGGTTCAGAGATCAGCTGGGAGCTCACCTCCCCCAGCGCCGGCAAACTGACCGGCATCGAAAAGCAGGGTGATGCCAGCGGCCCAACGCTTGCCGGCGTGAAGGCGCCTTTGCTCGATCGGCCTATGCCCAAGAAGTGGACCAAGCCCAGACCGATCTTCGACGGCAAAGACCTTAAAGGCTGGGAGCCGATCGGAAACGTCGACAACAACAAGTGGGTGGCGCGCAATGGCGAGCTGGTGAATGACAATCCCGAGGTGCCCGGTCAAAGAGGGCACGGGGCTGCCAACATCATGACCACGGAAAAGTTCCAGGACTTCAAGCTGCATATCGAAGTGAACTGCCCGGAAGGCGGGAACAGCGGCATCTATCTGCGCGGCCGCTATGAGCTGCAGGTGGGCACCGAAGGCGGCAAGCTCCCGTCCCATGAGATGGGAGCGATCTACAGCTGGTATCCGCCGCCTGCGGGTGCGGAGAACAACCTCGGAAAGTGGACAACCTTCGACGTCACCCTGGTCGGCAGACATGTGACGGTGCTGCGCGACGGCAAGATGTACCACGACAACGTCGAGCTTCCCGGCCCGACCGGCGGCGCACTCGACAGCAATGAGTCCGAGCCGGGACCGTTCTATCTGCAGGGCGATCACCACGGTGTCATCCTCTACCGCAACATCACCATCTCAGTCCCGAAGAAGTAAGTTCTGTTTGGAATGCGCGTCTGCTGCCTGCCCGTTTTGTGCCAGTCACTGTTCGGGCAAGCAGGATGCGTTCCGCGAGTGAGGCCGAAGCCCGTCATTCGGCTGTAGACAATGATGGCCGCGCAGAGACTCTCTCTGCGCGGCCATCTTCACTTCGTCGTCGATTGCCTCTTCGGCTGGAGCTTCTTCGTCAGAGCTTCTTCTGGAGGTCGTAGGCCATGTTCTTATGCGCGGCGACGATGGTCTTGCCCTTCACCACTGCAGCCTTGAACTTCGCATCCTTGGTATCCTTCGCCTCGTCGGTGAACAGGTCGAGCCCCTTGGTGTGGTCGGTGACCATCACGTCCATGTACTCCTTGTCGAAGGCCGCGCCGCTGAGGCCGTTCAGCTTCATGTACTCCGTCTTGTGGTCCTCGTCGAGATCCACCGGGGCCGTCAGTCCCCACGCCATGACGAAGGGCTTCATCGAGAGCGTCATCTTCATGTGCTCATCGACCATCTTCTCCGCAAAGGCCTTTACGTCAGGATTGGAGGTCTTCTGCACGGCGAGCTGGCTCAGCTTGTACTCGTTCACGTCGGACTGCGCCGCCTTGGCAAGGAACTCCTTATCGGCGTCAGAGGGCGCTGCGGCTGCATGAGCGATGGCAGGAAGAAGCGTTGTCGCACCCGCCAGCAGGGTGTAACAGACAAGCTTATGAAAGATTTTCATGTGGGAACACTCCCGAAGTGAGGCGTCGCGGCCTCGATCTGCGTGCGTCGTACTTTAAGCTCTGAGGCGCGATGCACGCAGCGGGTTGTCCATATGCACGGAGATCTCCCCTCAGAAAAAAGCGCCTGCCGCACCGCATGAGCACGCCGCGGCAGGCGTTGAGGAGACACCTACTCCGTTCGTAACGCCTGCATCGGATCGATGGAGGCGGCACGGCGTGCAGGAATGAAGCCGGCGACGAACGCGGCCACGGCCAGGATCGTCACGGCGAAGATCATCACACCGACGCCCGCGCCGGTGATCTCGTAGAGCTGCGACTTGATGAAGCGCACCGACAGCAGCGCCACCGGCACGCCGATGGCCAGCCCGAGCAGCAGCTGCATCGCAGCTCCGCGCAGGATGAGACCCACGACACTCGAACGCTCGGCGCCCAGCGCCATGCGGATGCCGATCTCGTTGGTGCGGCGGACGACCCCGTAGGCCGTGACGCCGTAGAGGCCGAGCGCGGCCAGCAGCAGGGCCAGCCCGCCAAAGAGCGTGGTCAGGCGAGCCACCATGCGGTCGTTGGTAAACCGGTCGGCGATCTGCTCGGTGAAGGTCTCGTATTTGGTCACCGTGAGGTTGGGGTTGATGGAAGAGAGGGTCCGGCGGGTAAGCGACTCAAGATCGCTCATCGGATGGCTGGTCTGCAGCACCATCGTTCCGGCGTAGAAGCTGCCGTCCTCCTCCACCGGCCTGGGGTCGCCGCCCTGCCGCTGCGTCATGGAGAGGAAGAACATGCTGCGGTTCTTCCAGCGGGCGCTGGCGTAGGAGGAGTCTTCCACGACGCCGACGATGGTGGCATCATTGCCCTGCGTCTCGGGCGAGCCGAAGCGTTTCCCGATGGGGTTGGCGCCGTGCAGAAACTCCTTGACGAAGAGCTGGTTGACGACCGCCACCGTCGGCGCGTTCAGGGTGTCCTGCGGGTTGATGCTGCGTCCGGCCAGCACATGGGTGCCGATCGAGTCGAAGTACTCGGGGGTGACCTTGTCGTAGGCCGCCAGCTTATGCCGCGAGGGCTCGCCCTGCATCTGCACATAGCCGTCCCAGCTGTTGTCCTCCATGGGCGTATAGCTGGAGATGCCAACCTTAACCACGCCAGGGATCTGGTGGAAGCGATCCTCCACGTTGCGATAGAGCGCCTCCAGCTCGGTCGTCTTGTAACCTGCTGCCTGCGGATTGAAGTGGACGACATAGCGGTTGGTGGGGTCCAGGTGGGTCTCGGCGGACTGCAGCTTGCCCAGGCTCTGCGTAAAGAGTCCGGCAACAATCAGCAGCACCAGCGAGAGGGCGGTCTGCAGCACCACCAGCGAGCTCTGCAGCCTGCTGGCTCCGCCGGTCGTGCTGCGCGAACCGGAGCGTAGCGCGTCGGCGGGCTGGGCTCTTGCGGCCATCAGCGCAGGCGCCACGCCGAAGAAGACGCCGGTGACCATCGCCAGCAGAAAGGCGAAGCCCACCACCGGCAGCGACGGGGTGGCGTCGAGCGTGATGCTCTGCTCTCCGGGGAAGGCGAGTGCGATCAGCATCCTCGTGCCCAGGTAAGCGATGGCCAGGCTGGCCGCGCCACCCAGCGCCGAGAGCACCAGGCTCTCGGTGAGCATCTGGCGGACGAGCCTTATCCTGCGCGCGCCCAGCGCGGTGCGCACGCTCATCTCGGTGCGGCGCTCCATGCCGCGCACCAGCAGCAGGTTGGCGATATTGGCGCAGGCGATCAGCAGCACCAGTCCGGCGGCGGCCATCAGCAGGCGCAGGTTGTCGGCATACCGATCCTTCATGAACTGAATGCCCGCGCCGCCGGGGACCAGCGGAGCCTGTGCCTTGGCCAGCAGCATCGCTCCGTCAGAGCCCTTGTAGGCGCCGTAGGTACCGAGCACCTGCTTCAGCAGGCCGTTGACCTTCTGCTGCAGCTGAGGCGTGATGGTGACGCCGGGCCTGGCGCGGCCGATGACCGTCAACCACTGCGTCGGCTGGGTGTGAACGAAGCTCGCGTTGGTCAGAACCGTCAGCGATTCGATGGGGACGTAGACCTCGGCCGGGGTGCTGGCCAGACGGTCGCCAAAGTAGCCGCGTGGAGCGACGCCGACGATGGTGACGGGTTTGGTGTTCACCCACAGCGTGCTGCCGATGGCGGCCGGGTTGAGGTGGAAGGTGTTCTGCCAGGCGGCGTAGCTGAGCACGGCGACGATGGGCGCGCCCGGCATATCGTCGGCGTCGGTCAACATACGTCCGGCGGCGGGCTTCAGACCGAAGGTGCGAAAGTAGTTGCCGCTGACGCCCTCCATGATGGCCGCGCGTGCCAGCTCGTTGGGTGCGTCGGGACGGATGGTCTGCCTGCTGTGGCCGATGCCCGCCTGCATGGCGGCGATGTCTTCGAACTCCGGCAGATTGGCCCGCAGATAGTGATACGTGTCGGTCGAGACGATGGAGTAGAGGCCGTTATCGCGCGGCCCGCCCAGGTAGCAGCAGCCCGTACCGTCGCCGATGCGGATCAACGTAGCCGGGTCAGCCACGGGCAGGTCACGCAGCAGGATAGTGTGGACCAGCGTGAAGATGGCCGCGTTGGCGCCGATGCCCAGCGCCAGCGTCAGCAACACCGTCAGGGTGAATCCCGGCGCCTTGCGCAACTGGCGCAGCGCGAAGGTTATGTCCTGCATCAGGCTTGTCATTGATGTACCGCCTCGGTCCAAAGTTCTGCCATTTCCAGTGCAAATGCCCTTCCAAATAAATCTTCTTTATTTTCAATGGCTTGGGGATGAGAGAGAAAAGGTGCCCTGTTCAGGGATGGTATTGCCTGTTCATGCCCGGACACCTCGGGCCAGTCCCTGACGCAGAAGCGGCGCGCCCCCGACAGGAGCCGCGCCGCTCTTTTTGGTGAAGCGATCCAATAGATCCAGACTGCTGCCAGATCCAAAGACTAGCTGCGGATAAACTCCAGCAGGTCCGGGTTGAGGACGTCTGCGTGAACCGTCAGCATGCCGTGCGGATAGCCGGGGTAGATCTTCAGCTTCGCGTTCTTGAGGATCTTCGCCGAGAGCACGCCAGCGTCCTGGTAGGGCACAATCTGGTCGTCATCGCCATGCAGGACCAGGGTCGGCACATCGATCGCGGCCAGGTCGTCGCTGAAGTCCGTCTCCGAGAACGCCTTGATGCACTCGTATTGAGCGTGGGCAGCTCCAATCATCCCCTGGCGCCACCAGTTACCCACCACGCCTTCGAGCGTCTTCACGCCCGGACGGTTGAAGCCGTAGAACGGGAGGGGAACCTGGCGATAGAACTCCGCACGATTGGCGGCGAGTTGTGCGCGGAAGCCATCGAAGACCTCGATCGGAAGGCCGCCAGGATTCTTCTCGCTCTTCACCATGATGGGTGGCACCGAGCTCACCAGCACGGCCTTGGCGACCCTGCCCTTGCCGTGACGGGCCACGTAACGGGCCACTTCGCCGCCGCCGGTCGAGTGGCCGATGTGGATGGCGTCCTTCAGATCCAGCGCCGTCGTCAGCGCGGCCACGTCAGCGGCATAGGTGTCCATCTCGTGGCCGGTCGCGGTCTGCGTCGAACGCCCGTGGCCTCTCCGGTCGTGGGCGATGACGCGATAGCCGTGCTGCAGAAAGAACAGCATCTGCGCATCCCAGTCATCGGAGCTGAGCGGCCAGCCGTGATGGAAGACGATCGGCTGCCCCGTACCCCAGTCCTTGTAATAGATATCCGTGTTGTCGTTGGTCTTGATAAACGGCATGACATTCTCCTATCGCTCTTCGTTTGGTGGTTGTCCGGGCTCGATCGAAGCGGCCGCCTGCTGCGGCGCGACCTGCCGGCCTGCGTTGGATGCGGCGCCCTGACAAAAGGTGTCGGGCGTTCCGGGAGCAAAAGCTCCACCTCATTGCCAATACCTGGCGGACCCTCCCCTACAAATAACGCAATCGCCTGGGAGGAGCAACCTCGCTTTGCCTGTGGGTAGCTGATACCCTCGCTATTCACAGAGAAATCACGGATTACGGCCGCAGACTGCTATGGAATTCAAGGAAGCCATCAAGATCGCCCTGCAATCGCTTTGGGCCAACAAGCTGCGCTCCATCCTCACGCTGCTTGGCGTCGTGATCGGCGTGGCCAGCGTCATCGCCGTCGTGACGCTGGTCAACGGCGCCAACGTCTATGTCGCCAGCAAGATCAACAAGTACGGCGCCGACACCTTCACGCTGAGCAAGCAGCCGCAGATCATCACCAGCTACGAGCAGTACACCGCCTTCCAGAAGCGGAAGAACATCCTGTTCGACGACTACCTCTTCCTCTCCGAGCACTGCCGCCACTGCGAGCAGATCGGCGCGCAGCAGACCACCACCGGCAAGATCGTCTTCGGCACCCAGTCCTCCACCGATACCGTCATCCGCGGCCAGACCTGGGCCATGCCCGAGATGCAGAACCTCAACATCGTGCAGGGCCGCGGCTTCACGCCCACCGACGACGATCACGGCGCGCACGTCGCCCTCATCGGCTCCGACATTCAGGAGAACCTGCTCAAGGGCGACGACCCTATCGGCAAAGAGATCCGCGTCGACGGCGTGCCGTACCTGATCGTGGGCCTCGGCGAGAAGCAGGGCAAGACCCTCGGCCAGAGCCAGGACAACTGGGTCTCCGTCCCGCTCTCCGCCTACCAGAAGACCTACGGCACGCAGAAGACGCTCACCGTCTATGCCAAGGCGGGCGCGGCGACCGCTGACTCACTGGAGCTGGCCAGCGACGAGGCACGCCAGCTGCTGCGCTCGCAGCGCCACGACCCGCCCGGCGCGCCGGACAGCTTCACGCTCGAGACCAGCGATACGTTTGTGGGCCTGTGGAAGAGCATCAGCTCCAGCTTCGAGGCCGTCGCCGTGGCCATCGCCGGCATCTCTCTGGTGGTCGGCGGCATCGTCATCATGAACATCATGCTGGTCTCCGTCACCGAACGCACGCGAGAGATCGGCGTGCGCAAGGCGCTGGGCGCCAAGCGCGGCGATATCCTGCTGCAGTTCCTCATCGAGAGCGCCACCATGGCGCTGGCGGGAGGAGCTATCGGCGTCATCGGCGGCATGGGCGTCGCGCAGATCGTCACCGTGCTGCTCGGATTTCCCTCCTCGATCGCTCTCTGGAGCATCCTCGCCGGTCTTCTCGTCGCAGGCAGCGTCGGCATCTTCTTCGGCGTCTACCCCGCACGCAAGGCAGCCGATCTTGATCCGATCGTCGCGCTGCGGTCGGAGATGTAACGCATAGGAGCTACATGAAACTCGCCGATCAAAAAGAAGCAGTCAGGATGGCCTTCGACCAGCTGCGCGCCAACAAGCTGCGCTCCGGCCTGACCATCCTCGGCATCGTCATCGGCGTGGTGACGGTGATCGCGATCTCGTCGGTGATCAACGGCCTCAACTCTCAGGTCTCGGGCATGGTGGAGGCGATGGGCACCAACGTGATCTGGGTCTTCCGCTTCCCCGTCATCGGCGTGCGCCCCACCACCGAGATGCTCACCCGCAAGCAGCTGACGAAAGAAGATGCGGACGCCATGGCGCTGCTGCCGCACGTAGCAGCCGTCTCGCCCTCACTGCGCTATCAGAACTTCGACTTCAACGCCGGCTCGGTGACCGCCAAGTATGGCAGCCGCAAGGTGCAGAGCGTCTCGCTTGAGGGCGATACCACCTCGTCGAAGGACGTCTACGACTGGGACATCAAGCAGGGCCGCTACTTCACCGAGCAGGATGAGGAGCGTACGGCCAACGTCACCGTGCTTGGCCACGACACCGCCGAAGATCTCTTCGGGGAAGAGGATCCCCTGGGCAAAGAGGTGCAGATCGAGGGCCTCACCTTCACCGTCGTCGGCACGCTGCAGAAGCAGAAGGCCGCCTTCGGCGGCGGCAAAAACCCCGAGGACAACTTCGCCTACTTCCCCATCACCACGTTTCACAAGCTACACCCCGAGATCCTCGACTACTGGATCAGCGTGAAGTTCGACGACCAGAAGAACAAGGCCGCCGTCATCGACTCCATCACCGACCTGCTGCGTCGCCGCCGCAAGGTGAAGAACGAGGCCGACGACAACTTCGCCATCTTCGGCTCCGACGCCATCACGCGCCTGTGGACGCAGATCACCGGCTCGCTCTTTCTGTTGATGTTCGGACTCTCCGCCGTGGGCCTGATGGTAGGCGGCGTGGGCGTGATGAACATCATGCTGGTCTCCGTCACCGAACGCACGCGCGAGATCGGCGTGCGCAAGGCCATTGGCGCAACCAAGCGCATCATCCTCGCGCAGTTCACGCTGGAGGCGGTGACGCTGTGCGCCCTCGGCGGCCTGATCGGCATTCTGCTGGGGTCGATCCTCGCCTTCGGTCTGAGCTACATCCTGTCATCGTCCGTCTCGCTGGTGTGGGTCGCTGCGGCGTTCCTGTGCTCGTGCTCCATCGGGCTGATCTTCGGCATCTACCCGGCGTGGAAGGCTGCGAATCTGAACCCGATTGACGCGCTGCGCTACGAGTAGCGCGTGTGAAGCAGCGAATGCAGCGGTTTGACGGGATAACAGCCAAACGGCGCAGCCCTTACCCCAGCCGGTCGTCCGCCACGTGGTACTGCGGGTCTTCCAGCAGATTCACCTCGATCAGTGGCCGGGCGCGCTGCAGCAGCTCCTGGCAGTCCGCGCTCAGGTGCCGCAGGTGCAGCGTCTTGCCCATCTGCTGATAGCGTTCCGCCAGCCGGTCGATCGCCTCCAGAGCCGAGTGGTCCGCGACACGCGCTGAGCGGAACTCGACGATCACATCGTCGGGATCGTCCGCAGGCGTGAACAGCTCACCGAAGCTCGCCGCCGAGGCGAAGAAGAGCGTGCCGTTCAGCTCGTAGATCTTGCGGCCCATCTCGTCGGTGCGCGTCTTCGCGCCGATCCGCTTCGCATGCTCCCACGCAAAGACCAGCGCAGAGATCAGGATGCCGAGGATCACCGCCGTCGCAAGATCGGTAAAGACCGTCACCACCGTCACCGCGATGATCACCAGCGCATCGTGCCGCGGCACCTTGCCGAAGACGCGGAACGTGCCCCACTCAAACGTCTTCTCCGAGACGACGAACATCACGCCCACCAGCGCCGCAATCGGAATCCTCTCAATGAGCGACGAACCGAAGAGGATGAAGCTCAGCAGGCACAGGCCAGCCGTGATGCCCGAGAGCCTGCGCCTCGCTCCGGAGCTGATGTTGATCATCGTCTGGCCGATCATGGCGCAGCCCCCCATCGCGCCCAGGAAGCCGGAGACTATGTTGCCCGCGCCCTGCGCCAGGCACTCGCGGTTGGGACGGCCGCGCGTCTGCGTGATCTCATCAACGAGGTTCAGCGTCAGCAGCGTCTCGATCAACCCCACGCCAGCGAGGATGAACGCATACGGCAGCACGATGCGCAGCGTCGCCAGGTTCCACGGCACGGCGGGCACGTGGAACGGCGGAAAGCCGCCGCGGATGGATGCCATGTCGCCCACCGTGCGCGTGTGCAGCCCGGAGAAGATGACGATGCTCGCCACCACGATGATCGCCACCAGCGATGAGGGCACCGCCGTGGTCAGCTTCGGCAGCAGGTAGATGATCGCCATCGTCACCGCGATCAGTCCCAGCATCACCATCATCTGCGGCTGCGCCATCCAGTGCTCGACGCCCGCCGCGTCCTTCACCTTGAAGTGCCCGAACTGCGCGAGGAAGATCACGATGGCGAGGCCGTTCACAAAGCCCAGCATCACCGGGTGCGGCACCATGCGGATGAACTTGCCCAGCCGCAGCAGGCCGAAGATCACCTGCAGCACGCCCATCAGCACCACGGCGGCGAAGAGATACTGCACGCCGTGCTGCAGCACCAGCGCCACCATGACGACTGCGGTAGAACCAGTAGCCCCGGAGATCATGCCCGGCCTGCCGCCGAAGGCCGCCGTAAGAAAGCACATGATGAAGGCGGCATAGAGACCAACCAGCGGGTTGACGTGCGCGACCAGCGCAAAGGCGATCGCCTCGGGTACGAGAGCCAGCGCTACGGTAAGACCCGACAGCAGATTGGTCTTAACCTCGGAAGCGGAGAGAGAGGTGTGCAGAGAAGTGTTCATGAGCGGGAGAGCCTCCAGTGCCTCGCAGGCAGCTGCCGCGATGCAGAGATGAGGGACGACTCACGGAATGAGCCTGCCACGTTGCTATTGCAATGCTTAGAGAAGGAGAACGCTAGCGGGTCAACAGGGACCGCCGTCTCATGATGGACGGTAGGCGCTCAGGCGAATTGTCGAGGAGATCGACATCGATAGGGACAGGATAGCATGCACGCTGGCGGCGCCCCAGCTTCCAAAGCGAAGCGCATTTGAACAGAAGCAGCAGGCTCAGGTATCAATAGTGCCTATGTTTTTTCAGAGTCTCAGCCGCAGGAAGTTCGTCGGACTAGCCGGGGCCGCGGGCCTCACCATGCTCAACAGCGTCAAAGCCGACGCCGCTGCCTCAACACCGGCCATGCTGGCGCCCGTCGCCTACGGCAAGGGCCTTGCGCAGCCGGAGTTCCTTCTGCTTCCCCTCGGCGCCATCCGTCCCACCGGCTGGCTGCGCCGCCAGCTTGAGGTGCAGGCGCAGGGCTTGAGCGGCCACCTCGACGAGACCTGGCCCGACGTCGGCCCCAACAGCGGATGGCTCGGCGGCACCGGCGAATCGTGGGAGCGTGGACCATACTTTCTCGACGGGCTTCTGCCCATGGCGTATCTGCTCGAAGACCGCCGCCTCAAAGAGAAATCGCTGCGCTACATCGAGTGGACACTGAACAGCCGACGGCCCGACGGCCTCTTCGGCCCCGTGCATCAGCAGGAAGACTGGTGGCCGCGCATGGTGATGCTCAAGGCGCTCACCCAGTACTACGAGGTCTCCGGCGATCAGCGCGTGATCCCGCTGATGGAGGCCTACTTCGCCAACCAGCGCAAGAACCTTCCCGGCAATCCACTCTCCAGCTGGGCGCGTGCACGCTGGCAGGACAACGTGCTCACCGTGCTGTGGCTCTACAACCGCAACGGCGATCCGCAGCTGCTCGAGCTCGCAAAGCTTCTCAAGCAGCAGGGCTACGACTGGAAGGCGATGTATGCGAACTTCCCCTTCACCCGCAAGGTCACGCGCGAAGACTTCGCCCGCGAGGAGCACACGAAGGAGGGCAACCATCCCTCGCACGGCGTCAACAACGCGATGGCGTTGAAGGCCGTGCCGCTATGGTCACTGGTCTCGCACAGCGACGAGGATCGCAACTATCTCACCACGCAGTGGGAGACGCTCGATCGCTACCACGGCCTCGCTAACGGCATGTTCTCCGCCGACGAACACTTCGCCGGCAACAACCCCTCGCAGGGCATCGAGCTGTGCGCCGTCGTCGAGGCCATGTTCTCCATCGAGCAGGCGATGGCCATCTCCGGCCAGGCCGCGCTGGGCGATCGCCTGGAGAAGATCGCCTACAACGCGCTGCCCGGCACACTCTCCGACGATATGTGGACGCACCAGTACGACCAGCAGCCCAACCAGATCGAGTGCGGCTTTCACTCCAAGCCCTGGTCCACCAACGGCACAGAATCGAACCTGTTCGGACTGGAGCCGAACTTCGGCTGCTGCACCGCCAACTTCCACCAGGGCTGGCCCAAGCTCACCAGTTCGCTGGTGATGGCCTCGCAGGATAAGGGCCTCGCCGTGATGGTCTACGCGCCGTGCATCGTCTCCACCCTTGTGCGCAACACGCCGGTCACGATGGAGGTCGCCACCGACTATCCCTTCCGCAACACGGTCGAGATTCGCGTCAGTGCCGCACAGACCATCGCCATGCCGCTGCACCTGCGCGTTCCCGAGGGCGAGCAGCCGATCTTCACCATCAACGGGCAGGCCGTCACTCCAGCGGTCAACAAAGGCTTCGCTCGCATCGAACGCAGCTGGCAGCCGAACGACGTGCTGCGCGTCAGTTTTGCGATGAAGCCGCGCATCGTCGAGGGCGCGATGGGCACGGTCTCGGTCATGCGCGGACCTCTGGTCTTCTCCATGCCTATCGAAGAGCAGTGGACGAAGATCCGCGATCGCGGTCTCACCGCCGACTGGCAGATCTTCGGCGAATCGCCGTGGAACTATGGCCTCGTGCAGGAGGCAGCGCTCATGGCGAAGGAGACGCCCATCGGCGTCGTGCCCTTCGCGAAGGCAACGCCCGGCATCACCATTGCCGCCACCGGCGCGCGCCTCGCCGACTGGCACGCCGAGGACGGCACGGCGGATGCACCACCGACCGACCTCGCGAAGAACACCGGCGCCGCAGCAGCAGTGGAGCTTGTGCCCTACGCCTCCACCAAGCTGCGCATCACGTCGTTTCCGAAGGCGACGGTGAAGACATAGATGTTCGCACGCTACGATCAGCCATACTCCCTCCAACTTCTGAATCACCGTCATAACGCATAGCGTCCAATCGAGAACGAGCGAACGAGCGTAAACGAAGGAGCAGCGTATGAGCGGAATCAGTGTCATCGTTACCGGTTCGACCGGCATGGTCGGCGAAGGCGTCCTGCTGGAGTGCCTGCAGAATCCCGCCGTCGAACGTGTGCTGATGGTCAACCGCAAGCCTTCGCCGATCAGGCACGCGAAGCTCACCGAACTGATCGCACCCGACTTCCTCACCCTCGCTCCCGCGGAGGAGCTGCGCGGATACGACGCCTGCTTCTTCTGCGCCGGAGTCTCCTCCCTCGGCAAGGACGAGGCCGCCTACACACGCATCACCTACGACACCACGCTGCACTTCGCCGAGGTGCTGCACGGTCTCAATCCGCGGATGACCTTCTGCTACGTGACCGGGGCGCACACCGACTCCACCGAGCAGGGCAAGACGATGTGGGCGCGCGTGAAGGGCCGTACCGAAAACGCGCTGACCCGCGTGGGCTTCACCCAGGCCTACAACTTCCGCCCTGGCATGATGGAGCCCTCAAGCGGTCAGAAGAACGTGCCCGGACTCTACCGCGCCCTGCTGGTCTTCTACCCGCTGATTGCTGCGCTCGCCCCCAGGCTGACCTGCACCATCCGCCAGGTCGGGCAGGCGATGATTCACAGCGTGCAGCGCGGATATCCGAAGACCACGCTTGAGATCCCCGACATCAAGGCGCTGGCCCAGGGTTGAAGCCCGCTGTCAGCCCCATCAGCTCCTGCTAGCGCAGCCCTTTATCGCAAAAAGCGGACTGCGCTGTTCATCGCAAAAGTGCTTCACGACGGGATGCCGGTCACCAGAGAGATGCTCCTCGAGCGCGAAACCCACTCCCGCCATGCTATCTTCTCCTTGAACTGCACCGGCCACCCGTGCAGCGCACTTTGAGGTATTGGAACGATGAGCAGCTCCGAGCTTGAGTACGTGCTTTCCCTGCGTGCCGACAACATCGGCACCAGCCAGAAGCGGCTCCGCGCCGAGATCATCGCCTTCATTCAGCGGCATGAGGACGCGGTGCTCGACCAGTTCCGCGCGCACGAGTCGGCCGTCATCCCGACCTCCTTCGGCGAGATCACGCTGAACCTCGCCGACCTGCACGAAGCCATCGCCTGATTCCGTAGGAGAGCCGACCCATGCTGGCGCTCCTCGTCAGCTTTCTCATCGCCGTCTACCTGCTTGGCCCCAACCTCATCGCGCGCTGGGCCGCCGACCTCGTCGTCTTCCGCAAGAGCCGCGTTGAGTCGCACGCCGAAGAGGTCGCCCGCTCCATCCTCGCCGCCGCCATTCCGCTCGCGCTCGCCGTCGCCTGGGCCCGCTCCACCGGCGCGCTCTGGGCCTCAGGCACGCAAACCGACGTCGAAACCGTCTTCTCCTCCCTGCAAAGCGACAACTTCTTCCAGTCGCACCACCAGCAGTTCTTCACCAGCCTCTACGCCTTCTTCTGGATGAACTACGCCATCCTCTGGCGTCTCTACTTCCTCGTCTTCATCGCCTGCGGCGTGCGCGTCTTCATCGTCTTCAACTACAACCGCATCTGGCGCAGGCTGCACACGCGATGGATGCGCACGCTGCTCGCCACCATCGTTCCGCGCATCTCCGAGTGGGACCTGCTCTTCTCCGACATGCTGCTGCCCGAAGGCACCTTCCGCATCATGGCTGACGTGCTCACCAAAAGCGGCGGCCTCTACCAGGGCACCATCACCGACCGCATGCTCTCGAACGATGGCTCACTCGTCAGCATCACCCTCGCCAACCCGCGCCGCTTCGAGCGCGACGACTTCCGCAAGGCCAAATCCGCCGACCTCTCCACCGTCCCAGACGAGTTCTGGTTCAACATCCCCGGAAACCTCTTTATCGTCATGGCCTCCGACATCGCCAACCTCAACCTGCGCTACGTCCGCCGCAAGCCGCTGCAGTTCCAGCCCTCCGAAGAAGAACGCGAAGTCCTCTCCCGCCTCCTCGAACGCCTGAAACAGGACGGAAAGTAGCACCCCGCAACGCTTGTTTTTGCATCGCCCCCCAAACCCCCTTTGTTTTGCCATTCCGCAGCGAAGCGAAGAAATATGCTTTCTCCATCTCTCCCGCAAAATACCGCCGACTCGCCCTGAGACGCGTAGTTCACCGTCACCATCCCAGCCACGATCATCGTCATCTCGACCGAAGCGGACCGAAGTGGAGAGATCCTCTATTCGACCACTACCGCCTCCCAGCCTGGCATTGCCTTATCCCGCCCCACAGACACCTATCCATTACGATGGAACCACCGTGACCACACCCGAGCAGATCTTCTCCCGCGACCAGGTCCTGCACATGTTCCGTGCATCCCAGATCTATCTCCTGCTCGGAGCCGCCATCACGACCATCGGCATCCTCGCCGCCGCCTTCGCCACCCTGCGCCGCCGCTTCGACGCTCTGCTGCTCTGGTTCTCGCTCTTCGCCGTTCTCTACGGCACACGCCTCATCCTTTATCACCAGATCGTCTGGCGCATGGGTCCCGCACCCTCCGACTTCGAACGCATCGCCACCGCCCTCGGATACCTCGTCCCCATCCCTGCTTTTTACTTCTTCCGCGCGCTCAACCTCGTCAACCGCGTGGGCCGCATCCTCATCGACATCGTCGCGCCCGCCCTCGGCCTGCTCTCGCTGATCACGCTCGTCATCGGGCTGCGCCACCTCATCTCCAACATCAACAACACCATCGTCACCGCACTGCTGATCGTCTTCATCGTCAATCTCATCCGCAACCGCGACGCATCTACCGACGTCCGCCTCATCCATCGCGGACTCTTCGTCTTCATCGCCTCCGCGCTCTACGAAAACATCCTCGGCATCTTCGGCTCCGTCTACAACGTTGAGCCCTTCGCCTTCCTCTTCGTCCTCGCTGCCCTCGGCATCGTCGCCGGCCGCCGCACCCTCGCCCGCGAGCAGCAGCTCTCCGTCATCCAGAAGGAGCTCGAGATCGCCCAGCGCATCCAGCTCTCCATCCTTCCCACGCAGCTCCCCTCCAGCGGAAGCTTCCGTGTCGCCGCCCGCTACCTGCCCATGACCACCGTCGCCGGCGACTTCTACGATGTACTCGCCTCGGCCCCCCACGAGACCGGCCTGCTCATCGCCGACGTCTCCGGACACGGCATCCCCGCCGCCCTCATCGCCTCCATGGTCAAGCTTGCCGCCGCCGCCGAGCGTGACCACATCGCCCATCCCGCACGCCTTCTCGAAGGCATGAACCGCGCCCTCTGCGGCAATACCCAGAGCCAGTTCGTCACCGCGGGCTACGTCTACCTCAACGCCGCGACCAACGAGCTGCGCTACGCCGCCGCCGCGCATCCGCCCATGCTCCTGCTGCGCGGCGACAACGTCATCGAGATCGAAGAGAACGGCCTCATGCTCGCCGCCTTCGACTTCGCCACCTACACCACCCGCACCCTGCCGCTGCACCCCGACGACCGGCTCGTCCTCTACACCGACGGCCTGCTCGAAGCCGCCGACGCCGCAGGCGAGGAGTTCGGCCGCGACCGCCTGCACGCCCAGCTGCGCGACACCGTCCACCTTCCGCCCGCCGAGGCGGCCGACCGCATCATCCACGCCGTGCAGCACTTCGCCGCCATTCAGAACGACGACCTCACCATCCTCGTCTGCGATCACTCTTCCGAGTGATCCCCGCGTCACCTCGCTGCGATACAGTGTTTCGCATGAGCGCACAGCACTATCGCAACGTCGTCATCGGCAGCGGCGAGGGCGGCAAGTACCTCGCATGGCATCTCGCCTCCGCCGGAGAACAGACCGTCGTCATCGAACGACGCTACATCGGCGGCTCCTGCCCCAACATCTGATCTCCTCTGGACGCAGAGAGGATAGGAAAACAAATGCCTAGGCACCGACCAATGATGTAGTGAACTTATTGCGCATCGAGGCATCAACCGCTCCCCACTCGGAAAACGGAAGTCGGTTCAGGTCATCAGTACAGCCACAATTTTATGTGGTTGCTCAACGCACGTAAATATCAACGAGCCAAGCGTTTTAATTCGTAGAAGTTTATTGATTTTAAAAACCCTACGGATGCGGGCAGGCAATATTTTGTGTTTCCCATGCATGGGCAAATGGTTCGAAGGGAACAGGCAAACTGCCAGCCCCCCCAACTAGGACCGCGTTGTTAACATCGGTTTCGGCCCATATCTTTAGACCGCTTTGGCCCGCGTTACACGAGACGCTCAACTGATCAATAGTTATACCGCTGACATGCTTGAGATGGATGATCGGAATATCAGTGCCCGGGGACGCTGGCGTCGTATCGACACGAACATTCGATAACGTGATTCGTTTAGCGTCGTATATCTGCGGCGCTGTAGGCGATAGTCTCAGCGTTACGCCACTCAAACTTATGTCCTCACTTGGCAACGTTCCGAGTTCATAAGCTCCGTCAACCTTAGCATTTTCGAAATTGCCACCCGTCACGCTTACCCGGTTAGACGTCGAGATTGATAGTTGGCTGGATCCTGAAGCAGTAGTGGTTATCTGTTGTGCGCCTGCAAATCGGAGGCTCATTCCATTGCTCGTGATCGAAACATTGGAGATTGGCGAGCCAATCCAAGGTTCACCAGACAGATTGATGTCGGGCGGAACTACATACTGAGGATCAAGAATGTAGGTCGCATTAATTTTGATGTCGTCGACAGGGTTGTTTGGAAACCCACTGGGAGCTTCGTAATAGTCTGTATCGATGAAGATCCCATGATCGGGCGCGCCACTCGGATCGTGACCGTTAAAGATCGCATTTATTTCAGCTTTGCGCACCTGATTCAATTTCACAACTCCGTTGTCGGATGTGGTACTGCCTCCGCGGAACTTACCTGAGATTTTCGTGTCGAAACTCCCCTCAAAAAAATCCACACGTAGATCCTCACCTTGTCCATCAAAATCACTAAAGTCGACATAGCATTGGAAGCAACCCGATGCCGCCAGATTGGTCCGTTTTGCTGCCACGCCCTTGAAAGAAAGATTACGAGCATACGAGAAGTTGAAAGAAAGACCATCTAAAGTTAAGCCCAGTATCGATACGTTATCGACTGAATTGATTTTTCGAAGGAAAACTGGACCGCTGCCACTCGGATAGTCATAGAGAACACCTATTTCAAAAGTAACGGAGTTCAAGTTCGAGGTTGCTACGCGCAGCAGCTCGCGTCGTCTGTTCTGTCTTAGATTAGGCGGTCCTGTATAAATACATGTTGCTTCATCACAGGATCCTTCGTCTCCAGGGCCAGTTGGATAGTTGTTCAGACGCACCACATCATCTGACTTAATGAATGGAGTACCAGTTCCATCGTCATTCGTGAGGAACACGGTTGTCGTCCCTTTTACTATTGGGCTATTGACAACTCGCGAGTCATCTCCGAGTGTGCCCACGATAGCAACTTTCTGACGCGTGGAGTTACTATCGCTCGCCAACGTTCCTTCGCCCGCGAGCGTGACGTTGCTGCCTAAAGTGAATGCAGGAGGCTGTGGGTCATTCGGGTTGGCTGGATCAGTCCCCTTGAATGGATAAATGCCGTTACGAAAATAAATAGACGCGGGCGAATTCGTTGCTAAGAACTCGCTCAACCTGGAGGCGTTGTTTTCCGCATCCTGCTGATTCAATCCGAGTTCACCGCCACTTGCGTCCACGAACGGTGATTGAGCGCAAACACCGTCGTCAACTAGAAGATCAGACGGAAAGGAAGGGTACATCGTGAGACCGGTGGTATCAACACCTCCACCGAAACTGTAACTACACGCATGTCCAAGTCCGTTTGAGTAATAGATTGATCCATTTGCGGTTAGGAATGGCCCTTCACCCATCTGCTGCGCTCCGGCCCCGCACAGCCCATCATTGACGATCCCCGCCTGGCCGAGCGAGGGAAAATACGCGAACCCAATTTGACTCAGGTTTCTGTGGTCCCGAATGGCCATACTGTAGGTGATCTGACACGCATGGCCGGTTCCATTGTTGAAGAACATCCCTCCGTCAGTGATAAACACTGAGTTGGCCTCAGGAGGTGAAGTCGCGGGGTACTGATTCGGTCCATCCCATCCGGCACACACTCCGCCCTTAGCAATCAGATCTGACGGGAATGAAGGGTAGATTGCCAGATTGGCAACGTTGATCCAAGACGGGACGTTCACGTACTGACATGATTGGCCAGAGCCATTTGAAAAGTAGACCGTTCCATTGGCCAGTAGAAATTCTCCGGCAGGCATCGTTGATGGGCTATTGCAAATACCAGTGGAGTCTATTCCGAAATCGCGCAGGGAAGGATAGTAGCGAAGATTGATAGGTGACAGAACTTGACCCGATAAAACTGCTTTATTGAAAGTGATCTGGCAGGCTTGGCGCTGGCCATTGAAGAAGAAAACACCTTCCGAGGTAATGAATTCCGTGTTAGCAGCAGGCGTTGAAGCACTTGCTAAGACGACGTTGGAAAAAATCGCCATTAACAGCAGGCAAACAAAACAAGAATGTCTAAATGTATTGTCAATTCTCCGGGTCACTTGTGTCTCCGTTAAAGTAAAGGAGTTGAAGGTATTTCTCTGAACGTAACTTAAAAAGGATGCTTACCACTCGAGCAACTTGCGCACCAAGGTCTACATACCATCGATGGTCGTCAATAATCGGGCGCACACCACCAGCGGGCTAAGAAGGGTCGAGTCTTCGGAGGAGCGAGCTTACGGTAAATTCAGTGTTTGAACGTTCGCAGACGATCGCTACATGCTGATAGAGGCTTATGTCGTAGCTCCAAAGGGAAACTTTACGGTCAACCTATGTGGTTTGCATGGCCTCGGCGATCTGCTGCTTGTGATCTTTTTGTGGAGGGCCGATGCGCATTGGAGGGACCGGCGGCCAGCGAGAATTCGATGAGTGGAGAGACCCGCTTCTCGACCACCGAATCCATCGCAGCCACGAAACCAGCCACCGAATCCCGTCACTCCGCCCGCAGCGCCGCCATCGGCTCCACCCGCGCCGCCCTCCTCGCCGGCAGCAGGCAAGCCATCACCCCAATCCCCACCAGCACCCCCAACGAGACCCCAACGATCCCCGGCTGATACGGGCTCACCTCGAACAGCATGCTGCGAAACACCCGCGCCAGCGCCAGCGATCCCGCAATCCCCACCACGGCACCAGCCAGCACCGGGGCCATCCCCTCGCGCATCACCAGCCGGTAGATGTTCCCCGCCTGCGCGCCCAGCGCCATGCGCAGACCGATCTCCCGCTCGCGCTGCACAACGGAATATGTCACCACGCCGTAGATCCCCAGCCCCGCCAGCAGCAGCGCGCTCACCGCAAACAGCAGCAGCAGGTCCATCTCGAACCGGCGGTTCGCCACCGAGTCCTCGACGATGCCGCCCAGCGCCCGCACCGTTGGCACAGCCACCGCCGGGTCGACACTCCACACCGCCCGGCGAATCGCATCCGCCATCGCCGAAGGGTCCTGCCGCGTGCTCAGCACCAGACCGCCCGAGTTATCCGCGCGGAACCAGTACGGCACATACACCATCATCGGATCGGGCTTCGCCAGCGAGATCGTCCGCGCATCCTTCACCACGCCGATCACCGTAAAGCTGTCGTCCGACACGCCTCCCCGCGTGAACGTCTGCCCCACCGCATCTTTACCCGGCCACGCCGCCTTCGCCGTCATCTCCGAGACCAGGGCGTAGCGCTTCCCCTTGTCGCCATCGTTCAGCTGCCGCCCGGCGACCAGGGGCAGATGAATCGCCTGAAAGTATCCCGGGCTTACCTCCCGGAAGTGCTGCGTCGGAAGCTGCATCGCCGGACGGCCATCGCCCACCACGCGAATCATGTCGATCCATCCATCTCCTGCCAGCGGCAGCTTGCTCACCGACCCTGCATCGACCACGCCCGGAAGCTGCCGCAGGCGATCCAGCGCCTTCTCGAAGAACGCCTGCCGCTGCTGTGTGTTCGTATATACGCTTCGCGGAAGCGCCACCTCCGCCGTCATGGTGCGCTGCGTCTCAAAGCCGTGATCGACGTGCATCATCCGCGTCAGGCTGAGCGTCAGCAGCCCCGTCATCAGCACCAGCACCACGCTGACGGCAACTTCGGCCGCGACCAGCACCCGCCGTACCCGCTTGCTCGAACGCGACTCCGACGCCAGCCGCGACTCACTGTGCAGCACCTCCGCAGGCTGCGTCCGCGATCCCATCCACGCCGGTACAGCTCCCGAAAGCAAGGCAGCCATACCCGCCAGCAGCACAGCGCAGGCCGCACCCGCCCAGTCCAGATGCAGCGGTCCGCGGAAGTTCAGCACCGGCGGAAGATACTGCTGCATAAAAGGCACCAGCGCAGCGGCCAACAGAATCCCCAGCGCACCTCCTGCGACCGACAGCACGATCGTCTCGCGCATTGCCAGCCGAATCAGCTCGCTGCGCCGCGCACCCAGCGCCGAGGCGACGGCCATCTGCTGTCTGCGGCTCGTCGCCCGTGCCAGCAGCAGGTTCGTGATGTTCACGCATCCCACCAGCAGCAGAGCCACAACCGCTCCCAGCAGAATCAGCAGCGACTTGCGATTCGTTCCCACCAGCTTCTGTTGAAACGGCATCATCACCGCCGAGAGCGTCACCTTCGCATCCCCCGAAAGCCCTGCCGTGATCGTCCGCTGAAATCCATTGATCTCATCGCTCGCCTGCGCCACCGACACTCCCGGCTTCAGCAGACCGAGGCCGATATAGTTGAAGTCGCCCACCACCTGCTGCGCCTCTTCCTTTGAAAACACTCGCGGAACAATCGCCGCGATCGGATGATCGTTCCCCGCTCCCAGTTGCGACATCGCCTGTACCGGAGGCAGGTGAAACGACTCCGGCATCACTCCGATCACCGTGTAGGGAAAGCCGTTCAACGTTGCGGTACGGCCTATGACATTTGGATCGCTTTGAAACTGGTCACGCCAGGTGCTGTTCATCAGCACAACGACATGATCGCGGCCTGCCTGCGCCTCCGCATCGCCAAAGGCACGGCCCATCGCAGGCGTCGCACCGACAACCTCCCAGAAGCCGGGCGTCACCGTCAGCGCCTTCACCTCCAGCGGATGATCGCCCACTCCCAGCGGCACGGTGTTCTCGTCCATCGCCGTCATCGCCGCGAACGAGCGGTTATTCTTCTGCCACATCAGGAAGTTGTTCGCATTCAGCGGCAGCGTGGGATACAGGTCGTGAAACTCCTTGATGACCTCCTCCATCACCACCATCCGCTCCGCATGCGCATACGGCAGAGGCCGCAGCATCACGTCGTAGACCAGCGTGAAGATCGCCGTCGTCGCGCCGATACCCACCGCCAGCGTCAGCACCGCCGCCACCGCAAATCCCGGAGCGTTGCGCAGCTGCCGCAACGCCAGTCGCAGATCCTGAAGCAATCCCCGCATAGTGCCTCCGCGCAGCAGACAAAACGTAAGCTTCGCCCACCGTCCGCCCATCGTCCATGAACCGTGTCTTCTTCTCTACGCAGAGCCCCTTCAATTGGTTCGGAATTAATCGCGTGGTGCGGAAAGAATCGAAGGGCGCGGAAAGAATCGCGCTCGCCATACGACGCACCACGCTCCTTTCCACCCAGCCACCAGCCGCGTAACCCCTTACTCCGACCGCAGCGCCACCATCGGCTCCACCAGCGAAGCCCTTCTTGCCGGAACCGCGCTCGCCACCAGCGCGCTCAAAACCAGCACCGCGCAGGCGCCTATCAGCGTCATTCCATTCACGCCCTTCACCTCGAACAGCTGCGACTTCAGCAGTTGTCCCGCCAGTATCGCCAGCGGAATTCCCGCCACAATCCCGAGGCCCACCTGCATCGCCGCGCCGCGCAGCACCAGGCGCACCACGCTCGCGCGATCCGCACCCAGCGCCATGCGCACGCCGATCTCAGGAATCCTCCGCGCCACGCCATACGCCGTCACGCCATACAGCCCAATCGAAGCCAGCACCAGCGCCAGCACGCCGAAGATCGCCGTCAACCGCACCACCAGCTTCTGCCGCGTGAAGTACTGCCCCACCTGGTCGTCATACGTCGTCAGCGAACGGATTGAAATATCAGGATTGATCTGGCTCATCGCACGCCGCACCGCCGCCGTCGCCGCGCCCGCATCGCCGTCGTAGCGAATGATCAGGTTTGAAGCATAGTGCTTAAACTGCTCGGCCTTGTTCGCCTGCTCGATGATGTTTGGCGGAGCATTCATACCGTCATACAGCGTCGTCTGCGCCATCGGTGTAAAGAACATCGCCCGCGTCGGCCGCGAAGGATCGCCATACTTCGAGTCGTCCACCACCCCCACAATCTCATACTCGCTCGCCATGCTGCGGTCGGGTCCAAAGTGCATACCCAGCGCCGGCTTGCCGTTCAGATTCTTCTTCACAAACTGCTGGTTCACCACTGCAACATGCATGCTCGTCGCCGAATCATGCTCGCTAAACACCCTGCCCTGGAGCAGCCGCGTGCCCACCGCATCGAAAAACTTCGGGCTCACCGACGTGTAACTCGCGTTCAGCTTTGCATCCGGGCTGCCGCCCTGAATCGCAACCCCCGAGCCCCAGTTGTTGAACGCCATCGGTCCATACGTTGCATAGGCAACATCATGCAGTCCCGGCATCGCCGCAAACGTGTCGTCGATCTGCTTGTAGAACCCCGGCAGCTGCTCGTACTTGTATCCCGCCGCCTGCAGATCCAGAAACGCGATCAACCGTCCGTGCGTCTCGAAGCGGAAGTCCTGGCTCTCAAGCTTGTTCAGGCTCGTGATCAGCAATCCCGCCGTGCTCAGCAGCGCCACCGACAACGCCGCCTGCACCACCACCAGCCCGCGCTGCAGCTTGCTCGTATGGCCTGTCGAGCGATTCGCTCCACGCAGCGCCTCCACCGGGTTCGCGCGCGAGGCAATCAGTGCTGGCGCAATTCCAAACAGCACACCCGTCAGCGTCGAGACCGCCAGCGCAAACAACAGCACCGGCAGCGAAGGCGATGACGAGACCGGCATCACCTCGACTCCACTCATCGCGAGCGCCAGGATACCCTTCACGCTGAGGTACGACACCAACAGACCCAGCGCACCGCCCAGCACGGCCAGCATCACCGACTCCACCAGCATCTCGCGCACCAGCCGCGCACGGCTCGCGCCCAGCGCCGACCGCACGCTCAGCTCCTGCTGCCGCGCCACACCGCGCACCAGCATCAGGTTCGCAAGGTTCGCACACGCAATCAGCAGCACAAACGCGGCAATCATCTGCAGCATCATCAGACTCTTCTCGTAGTCATCGCGCAGGTTGTTGATGCCGCCCTTCGCCTCCGCCAGCTCTGTCGTCTGCTTGTGAATCTCCGCGTCGGTGTCGTTTGACTGCGGATTTTTGTTGGCGACCAGCCATTGCACCAGCGCCACGCGTATTGCGCTCTCCACCTGCGGCACCTTGCTTGCATCGGGCACGCGCACCAGCATGTCGAGCCAGTGCGCATTCGTCTGCTCGTACAACTTGCGCGTGTCAAAGACCGGATCCTGCGCCAGCGGTATCCATACACCGATGGGATCGGCCGTGTTCCTGTCGCCAAGAAAATTTGGAGCCGTGACGCCCACGATCGTCACCGGATGCCCCGTCATCACCACCGTGCCTCCCACCAGGCTCGGGTCGCCGTGAAACTTCATCTGCCAAATCGGATAGCTGATCACCGCCACCGTCGGCGCTCCCACGCGATCGTCCTCCGGCTTAAGCAGCCGTCCCATAAACGGCTTCACGCCCAGCACGTCGAAGTAGTTTCCCGAGACCATGCGTATATCCAACGGCTGCGACGCCGTGTCGTTCGCGCGATGCGCCGACACGCCCATGCCGCCCGCCTCCACTGCTGCTATCCCAGCCGTGTACGGCGTGTGGTCGCGCAGCGTCTTGTACAGGTCGTAGGAGAAGATCCTCCAGTCGCCCTGCAGCCCGCCATCCACGCAGCACTCGATCTCCCTGCCCACCTTGTACAACTGCTCCGGATGCTCCACCGGCATCGACCGCATCAGCACCTGGTAGGTCAGCGTAAAGATCGCCGTCGTCGCACCGATGCCCAGCGCCAGAGTCGCCAGCGCCGTCGCCGCAAACCCAGGCGAACGCCGCAGCCGCCTCATCCCATACCGCACATCCTCGGCAATCGATCCCATCGATGACATCGCCAACCTCCAGCGCTTCCTCTGTAAGAGTCCGCGATTCACACGTGCAAGCGCCATGCCACTCCAGACCACAGCCAACAAAATGAAAACAAGCCTCTTACCCGCACGCCTCCGCACAGCAGAACGTCCGCTTTCCAAACCAGCCGTCCACAACCGAACACTCAGCGCTCAGCAGACGTCACCCCGAGCGCGAACTTGTCGCTCGCCTGCGGCCCGTCTCTCCGCTGTGGCTTTGTCATTCGAGCGCAGCAACGAATCTGCTTTCCTCTGCCATCACCCCAACCCTGGCAGCTGCAACACCCTCTTCACCAGCTCCGACTGCCTCTTCACCCCCACCTTCGCCAGCACCCGCTTCACATAAAACCGTGCCGTCTCCTGCGTCATGCCCAGCCGCACCGCCGCGCCATTCGTGTCGAACCCGTCCACCAGCAGATCGACCATGCGGCTCTCCACCGGGCTCAGCGCATACAGAGCGCGGAGCAGCGTCTGCCGCGTCGCCTGCCTGCGCTCCGGGTCCGCGCAGAAGACCAGCGCCGCCAGCGGCTCCATCCTCTGGCCCACGCCCGTAAACGGCATCGCCGTCACCGTCAGCGCCGCCACACCGGACCTCCGCTGCACCAGCACCGCCGCCGCCAGCGACTCCGCAAAGCTGCTCACAGCACCGGCCAGCAGACGCTGCAGCGCCACATCGTCCGCCACGCCCACCGCCTGCAGCCTTCCCTCCACCAGGGACAGCCCATCGCCCGCGACCAGCATCTCCTCCGCCAGGCGGTTCATAAAGACCACCCGGCGACGCCCATCCACGCCGAAGACCGCATGCCCAAACGCATCCAGGCTCTGCTTCAGCCCCGCCTCGTGTGCCGTCAGCTGCGCCAGCCGCAGATGCATCCGCATCGCCCGCTGCATGTGCGGCACCAGCGCCTCCAGCAGCAATCCCTTGCGGTCGTCGAACGCCACCTGCGACTTCGGCCGCATACACGCCATGTACGCCGAGCCCTCCGCACCCAGCGGAATCTTCGCGCCGATGCTGAAGTGCATGTCGTGCGGATGGAAGTAGTCCACGCAGAACTCCGTCCGCTCGAACTCCTCATCCGGCACTGCGCGATGGCTGTAGCGCGCCTGACCATCCGCATACAGCTCGTCGCAGCGCTTTGAAAGAATATTCACGCCGGCGTAATAGTCGATGTACGGCTTGAGCGCCACCTGGTCCATTCGCGCGATGTTCACGATGTTCGCGCCCTCGACAGTAAAGCTCGACGCCAGAAACATCTCGCGTCCGCCCGCCAGCTCCGAGATCCGGTCCAGCACCACCGGCCACAGCGACGCATTCTCCGCCGCCGCATAGATCAGGTCGATCAGCGCGAGCATCGACCGCGTCCCCCCGAACAGCTCCTCTGGATTGTTGAACACAGCAACTCTCCGAACCGTAACCGAAAAGATTCCAGGCCCTGTGTGGCCGAATTATCTCCCAGATGGGAGGTATCTCAACCCCATTTCGCAGAAGAAACTCAAGCCTCGAACAACCGCTTCCTTCTCTTCGCCCTGCGAAGGTCGCCGGTGTGCCCACCGATCTACCGGGAGATGATCGGCGAAGCACCGGCGACGCCTTCATCGTCTGTGCCACCCAGACGCTCAGCCCATCAAGCACCAATCGGGTACCCCGCGTCCCGCCTCTGAGACAGAGGTTCACAACACCACCTGCGACCCACTACACTTCCCTGCAAATCCCAATGTCCACCTCTCGCGTCCTCCTCGCCGCCCTCCTGCTCGCTCCCGCGCTCGCCGCCCAGACCCCCACCGTCCCGCCGCAGCTCGAATCCCCGGCCGCGCGGCCGCCCGTCGCAGGCCCCAACGGGCAGATGCTCCCCGGCATGCCCAGGTTCCACGACCCCGCGCCCTACTCCATCGACGACCACCCCGGCTACAAGCAGATCTTCGACGGCAAGGACTTCACCGGATGGGACGCCGACCCCTCCATCTGGCGCGTCGAAGACGGATTGATGATCGGCGAGACCCTCGAAGGCCATCCCAGGGGCAACAACTACATCGTCTACAAGGCCGACCGCCCCCGCGACTTCGACCTGAAGCTGAAGATGAAGATCGAAAAAGGCGGCGGCGGAGGCATCCAGTACCGCAGCGCCACCGGCGTCCCCTGGACTCGCTCCGAACCCAAGGGCCTGCCCGCCTACGACCTCAAGTTCATGATGACCGGCCCGCAGGCCGACTTCTGGTTCCCCGTCACCGCCACCAGCGCCAACCACACCGGCCAGTGGTACTCCGAGAACACCATGCAGGGCATCCTCGCCTACCGCGGCCAGGTCACCCAGTCGCTGCCCGGCGAACCCAACCGTCTCGTCGCCACCATCGGCGACAAGCAGGCCCTCGGCGGCTACGTGAAGGTCAACGAGTGGAACGACTACGAGATCATCGCCCGCGGCCCCGTCATGATGCACATCATGAACGGCCAGCTCATGGCCGTCTTCATCGACGACAACAAGAACTCCATCAACACCCAGCCCGGCCTCATCGGCTTCGAGATCGAAAGCCAGCCCTGCAAGATCTCCGTCAAAGACATCTTCCTCCGCAGCTTCGATCAGCAGTGATCGTCACGCGGCAACATTGCTCCGCTTCGGACATTGCTCTGCTACGGCCATCCCTCCCGCTGCGGCCATGCATTCCTCCGCTGCCGCCATAAACGTGTCATCCTGAGCGCAGCGACCGCAGAGAAGCGAAGTCGAAGGACCTGCGTTCGCCTTCCACCTCCGCGTCGCTGAGCTTTCACCCATGCATCATCTGTAAGAAGCGCTACAAAAGCGGGTGCCCCATTCATGCGGCCTCATCGCATGAGTGGGCATTCCGAGCGAAGCTCGAACCGCACCACTACAGCACAAGGCGTAGATATTCATACCGCCTTAAGCCCTCCTTCGCTACATTTGGTCTACACAGGAGCACTCCACGCATGACCAGCCGCGCACTGTGGACCGAGGTCCACGGCCTTCTCTTCGGCGCCTTCTTTCTGCTCGCCGCATGGACACTCGTACTCGAGTGCATCCGCTATTACCGGCACCAACCCCTGCCCGAGCACATGCCCACATGGGAGCGCCTCTACCTCGCTGCCGCGTCGACATGCGGATGGCTCGCCGTCGTCACCGGCACCTTTATCGTCTACCCGTGGTACCGGGCCCCACTCGCTGCAGGCGACGACATCCGCCTGCACCCACGCGCTCTTCTTCTCGCGCATTCGCAGACCGCGCCCCTGCACTCGCTCGGTATGGAGTGGAAGGAGCATGTCGCCCTGCTCGCTCCGCTCGCCTTCACCGCTGCCGCCTTCCTTTGGACACGTTATCGCCCCGCCCTTCGACAAGAGCCGGCATTGCGTCGCGGCGTCCTCATCTTCGCTGCCGTGGCCCTCATCGCCACCGGCATCGCTGGCCTCACCGGAGCCTTCCTCAACAAGTACGCTCCCGTCGAGAGCAGCTTCGCCACCACAACGGAGGCACGATGAGCCAGCACCCCAACTCCATCGCATCGGCCTCCGCCGCGCTCGTTGCATCCTCTTTCGGCTGCTTCACCTTCGGCCTGCTCTACCTGCTCGGAGACAAGAGCAAAGCTCTCAACAAGCTCCTCAGCTTCTACGTCCCCTCAGGCGCACTCAGCGGAGTTCTCGTCCTCGGTACACTCGTCTGGCTCCTGAGCTGGGCGATCCTCTCCCGCCGCTGGAGCACGAACCCTCCCGCAGTCGGCATCGCCACATCCCTTGCGATCCTTCTCCTGCTCGCCAGCCTGCTTTTGACGTTTCCTCCATTCGTCAGGCTCATCTAATCCAGGCATGAGCAGCGCACACCATCTCTTCCGTAAGACAACCTCGTCTCCCGTAGGCGAACTCACGCTCGTTGCCAGCGACCACGGCCTCGTCGCCATCCTCTGGCCGGACGACAGCCCGCGCCGCGTGCCCCTCGGCGAGACCACGCACGAGCCGGGCCACCCTATCCTCAAGGACACCACGCGCCAGCTCGACGAGTACTTCACCCGCCAGCGCACCGCCTTCGATCTCCCGCTCGACCTGCGCGGGACATCCTTCCAGCAGTCTGTCTGGCGCGCCCTCACCACCATCCCCTACGGCGAGACACGCAGCTACCTCGCGCTCGCCACCCAGCTCGGCAACTCCGCCGCCACCCGCGCCGTCGGCGCCGCCAACGGGCGCAACCCCATCTCCATCGTCGTGCCCTGCCACCGCGTCATCGGTTCCTCGGGCAGGCTCACCGGCTTCGCCGGAGGCCTCGAGGCCAAGGCCCGCCTCCTCGAACTGGAGCAGCCCGCCCGACAACGCGCGCTCACCTTCTAACCCCTCTCGCAGAGGAAGCACAGGCCTCAGGCCCGCACCGCCCCAACCGGGGTTTCAGCCCGGCTCCATGCGAATCTGCGAAAATTGCTCAACGACTGTCACACAGGAGACATCAAGATGAAGAAGCTGTACTCGTTGCTGCCAAAGCGTAGCCTCGTCCTCGCCGGAGCCCTCACCCTTGCCGCCACCGGCGCCGCCTTTGCGCAGAACAAGGCCATCGACTTCAAGCCCGGCATGCCCTTCAGCAACGGCTTCGTGGCCGGCAACACCCTCTACGTCGCCGGACAGCAGGGGCCCGACGCCAACGGCAAGGTCACCGGAACCGACATCTCCTTCCAGACCCACAGCGCCATCGCCGCCGTCCAGAGCGTCGTCGAAAAGGCCGGCTTCAAGATGAGCGACCTCGTCTCCGTCACCGTCTACGTCACCGACCTGGCCGACGTTCCCGCGATGAACAAGGTCTACATCAAGGAGATGCCCGATCCCAAGCCGGCCCGCGCCACCGTCAAGGTCGCCGGCCTCATCGGCGACGCCAAGATCGAGATCCAGGCCATCGCCGTCAAGCACTAAGCCTCACAGCAGCAGGATCATCCTTCCGGCGCATCAGCCTGTCCAACGGACAGGCTGATGCCCTATCCCGCCAGATCACGCTGCCGCTCCAGGGCGAACGCATCCCCACGCCACGGCTGGCCATGGCTCATGCAGCCGAACGCAGGACTCCCCTTACCGGTCGCGTAACCAGTTTCGAGGATTCAGGACATACCACGCGATCCGAAGCAGCAGCTCGCCTCCCCGTCGCAGGTGGATCCATCGAAGAGTCTTCAGCTCGTTGACGACATCGATCTTCGTGTCGTAGCCATGCCGGGACTCTCCGACAGCACGTTCGACACGAGACGTGACCAAGGGCAGATGATGCAATTCGTGCATACCAACATCCTTACGACCCTGCGTGTTCGGATGACGACTTTTGGAGCTCAGCTGACCTGCCGTGCAGGTGAAGCCGGGCACGAACCGTGTAGAGTCCTCACAACAGGCACGAAGTCTAGCATGGCCATTGCGGCTGACTCCATCGTTTCCATCCGCCCACGCAAAATTTTCAGGATGACCGGACCACGCCTGCGCAGCGTGGCCCTCCACGTTACAGCTCCCAGAACCCAGCCAGACTCACCAACTCGCCAGACTCGTTGAACCGCACGGCGCTGTGCCCCTGCAGAAACTCCGCGCCATCCTTGCCGAACATCGTCCAGTGCGCCAGCGCCTGATCGTGGTGGAAGAGAAACTTGAACGTCTTGAAGTAAGCCCCCGGGTACTGCGCCTGGAACTCGCCGATATGGGTCACCAGCGCCTCAATCCCCTCGCCCTCACCTGCCGGGCTGGCAAAACGGCAACCCTCCGCGAGTGCCTTCTCCAGCAGCTCCCGCCGCTTCGCCTCCGGCATATCCGACCAGGCCTCCTGGTAAACATCCCACGCCGCGCCGCGTACCTCTGTCATCTCCGCCATAGATCATCTCCTTATAAGTCCATTACTTCCTGTTGGATGAAGGCACTCCCGCTACGCTCCCGCGCACGTCCGCCTCTGCTGACACCTCGCGGCAGCAGACAGCGCCACCCGACACGCGCCATAAAACCTTGGCGCAGTTGGCATGGACATTGGCGTATCCTGCATAACTCTCACGCTCGCCGTCATCTAACGTAGAGCCAGTCACCCGGGCGGGCAGCATCCAGCCCCAAAAAGCGCCCTTCCCCGCAGTGACCTGAAGAGAGGACAAAAGGCGATGAACAAACACTTTCGCGTAGCCGGCCGCGTGGCTCTCAAGCTTGAGGAGTGCGGCGTGCCCGTCTCCGACGTCCTGCGCCGCGCCAACCTGCCCTCCGACCTCTTCCTCCAGACCCGCGTCCTCGTCACCACGCCGCAGCTCTTCGCCCTCTGGCGCGCCATCGGCGAGGTCAGCAGCGACCCCGCCATCGGCATCAAACTCGGCACCGAAGACCGCACCGAGTGGTTCCACCCCAGCGGGCTCGCCTCCCTCTCCACCGAAAACTTCCGCGCCGCCGTCGACCACATGGCCCGCTACAAGCAGCTCACCTGCCCCGAGGAGATGGTGCAGCACACCGCCGACGGCGAGTGGACCATCCGCTTCCGCTGGCTCCTCGCCGTCGACTCCGAGCCCCAACCACTCGTCGACTACTGCTTCGCCTGGATGCAGTCCATCGCCCGCAAAGGCAGCGGTCTGCCCATCTCCCCCATCCGCATCGAACTCATCCACCCCCGCACGCACACCCGCGCCATCGAGCAGCACTTCAACTGCCCCGTCATCTCCACCGGCATCTCCACCAACGCCATCGTCTTCCGCACCGCCGACGGCCAGCATCCCTTCCAGACCCGTAACGCCGAGCTGCTCGACATGCTCGCCCCCCAGTTCGACCTCGAGCTGAGCCGCAGCACCGGCTCCGAAAACTTCCTCGAACGCGTTCACGCCGCCATTCAGCAGCGCCTCACCGGCCGCCGCCCCGGCATCGACGACATCGCCCGCGACCTGCACATGAGCGCACGCACCCTGCAGCGCCGCCTGCAGGAGTCCGGCCGCACCTACCAGCAGATCCTCGACACCGCCCGCCACCAGATGGCCCGCTACTATCTCGGCAACTCCGTCCTCGAACTCAACGAAGCCGCCTACCTGCTCGGCTACGAAGACTCCAACTCCTTCGTCCGCGCCTTCCGCACCTGGGAGGGCGTACCCCCAGGCGTCTGGCGCGAAACCAACCGCGCCGTTCCTCTGCAATAACCATCAGGCCCTCAGCTTTTGGTTTGTAAATTTCGTTCGTACTTCCGCTCTTTTGGTGTGTCATTCCGCAGCGTAGCGGAGAAATTTCCTTTCTCCTCCGCGCCACAACAATGGGCCCACCACCAAAGATTCGGAGCACCACAAACAAGGTGCCCACCAACTGTCATCCCCGACCGAAGGCGAGCCGCAGTGGAGAGACCTGCTTCTCAACCACCACCATCCCCCGGCCACAAACGCCATCGCCAACCACCCCAAAGGAGCACCCCAAATGCAAACCCGCAAACTAGGTAACAGCACCCTCGAAGTCTCCGCCCTCGGCCTCGGCTGCATGGGCATGAGCTTTGGCTACGGCACCACGCACGACGAAAACGAGATGATCGCCCTCATCCACAAGGCCGTCGATCTCGGCGTCACCTTCTTCGACACCGCAGAGGTCTACGGCCCCTTCACCAACGAGATCCTCGTCGGCAAAGCCCTCTCGCCCATCCGCGACAAGGTCGTCATCGCCACCAAGTTCGGCTTCAACGTCAACACCGACGGCACCCCCGGCTGGCAGGGCCTCAACAGCCGCCCCGAGCACATCAAGCAGGTCGCCGAGGCCTCGCTCAAGCGCCTCCAGATCGACACCATCGACCTCTTCTACCAGCACCGCGTCGATCCCGACGTGCCAATCGAAGATGTCGCCGGTGCCGTCAAAGAGCTCATCGCCGAGGGCAAGGTGAAGCACTTCGGACTCTCCGAGGCCGGAGCCCAGACCATTCGCCGCGCCCACGCCGTCCAGCCCGTCGCCGCCCTGCAAAGCGAGTACTCCCTCTGGTGGCGCAAGCCCGAAGAAGAGATCATCCCCACGCTCGAAGAGCTCGGCATCGGCCTCGTTCCCTACAGCCCGCTCGGCAAAGGCTTCCTCACCGGGGCCATATCCGCCGACACCAAGCTCGGCACAGGCGACTTCCGCAGCCAGCTCCCGCGCTTCACCCCCGAAGCCATGCAGGCCAACCTCGCCTTCGTCGACCTGCTGAAATCCATCGCAGCCGAAAAGAACGCCACCCCGGCCCAGATCGCCCTCGCCTGGCTGCTCGCGCAGAAGCCCTGGATCGCGCCCATCCCCGGCACCACCAAACTCTCGCGCCTCGAAGAGAATCTCGGCGCGACCAACATCACCCTCACCCCGGCCGACCTCGGCACCATCAACGAAGCCGCGTCGAAGATCACCGCACAAGGCAACCGCTACCCCGAGCACCTCGAAAAACTCGTAGGCCGCTAACCACGATGCGGGATGAGTCTGTACCTCATCCCGCACCTTCCATCACTCAGTGGCTGGTCACCTTCAACCCCACAATCGAGATCAGCATCAGCACCAGAAACGCAATCCGCGCAGCCGACGCCGGCTCATCGAACAGCACCATCCCCAGCACAGCGGCACCCATCGCTCCGATACCCACCCACACGCCGTACGCCGTTCCAATCGGCAGCGTCGCACTCGCCCGCGCCAGCAGATACATGCTCGCGCACAGCGTCGTCAGCGTAAAGATCGTAGGCTTCAGCTTCGTAAAGCCGTCCGTATACTTCAGCCCAACCGACCAGCAAACCTCAAGCAGGCCCGCAATGATGAGAAGAATCCAACTGGAAGACACAATGCACCCCGGTCGCGTCGTCTTGTCCTAACCGGGTACGGCGCATCTCGTCCGGACTGCAAATGAAAGGCATGGCCAGCCGGTCTTCAGGCTGGCCGCTGTCTCCCTCTATTTTAGTCTTCCGCGCGCTGCCACTCCAGCCCGGCTATGGGATCTTCACCACCACGCGCGGCTTGCCCGGCGCATCCCACGCCTCCGCGATCTCCGCCAGCGGCATCACCCGCGTCGCAACCTCCAGCTTCGCCGGAACCACCGCCGCGAACACGCTCTCAATCGCCTCCAGCAGCTTCGCAAACGGCACGCTCTTCACACCGCTGCCCATCAACTGGATCGCCGACGACCGCAGCGCTGCTCCCGGCAGCTCGATGCTCTCCTCGCCCGCCGCTCCGCCAACATGGACAAACCGCACCGGGTGAGCATCCTCCACCCCCTTCGCGATCGCTACCATGATCGTCTTCGCGCTCGTGCCCCACAGGTAGTCCACCACCACGTCCACTCCCGCGGCGAACTCCGCGATCAACGCCTGCTCGAACTGCTTCACGCCCTCACTGTCCGCGAGCGCAAACGGCACCACCGCATCGGCTCCCAGCCGCCGCAGGTCTTCCAGCTCCCTCGCGTTGCGGCCGGTTGCAATCACCTTGCCCGCGCCCAGATACTTCGCCAGCTGCACCGCAATCCGTCCCGCCGAGCCCGTCGCACCGTTCACCAGCACCGTCTCGCCCTTCACCAGCCGCGCCCGCTCCACCAGCGCAGCCCACGCCGACATCCCGGGATTCGCGATCGCCGCCGCCGTCACATCGTCCAGCTCCTCCGGCACCGCCACGCACTGCCGCGAACGCACCAGCGACCGCTCTCCCAGAGCACCGTACGGCGCCTGAGGCAGGGCGAAGTACACGCGCCGACCATCCGCCGTGCGTCCCACGCCATCCGATCCCGCCACCGAAGGAAATACGCCGTCCGCGCTGTAGTGCGCCCCCGATGACCGCGACTTACTGAACGTGCTCAACGCCGAAGCGCTCACCGTCACGACCTCCATGCCCTCGCTCGCCACCGGCTCGCTGAACTCCGCATACTCCGGCCTTCCGCCCGCCTTCCTGATCACCGCTGCCTTCATCGCCGTCCCTCCTGCATCCTGGTTTTAAAATTGAACATCGTTAGATTTATTGAACACCGTTCGATTTTTTCCGTCAACCCTGCTACGCTAAACGCATGAAGGTCAATCGCGACATGGTGGCCCGCGCCGGCCTCAGCCTGCTCAACGACGCAGGTCTCGAGCAGCTCACTCTCCGTCAGCTCGGCAAGGAGCTCGACGTACAGGCCGCCACCATCTACTGGCACTTCAAGAGCAAGCAGGAGCTGCTGGACGAGATGGCCACCCTCCTCCTGGCCGAAGCCGCGCCGCACCTCGTCCCGGCGCGGGCCTCCGCCGCATGGACCGCCTGGGCGCAGCACTTCGGCAATGGCCTGCGCTCGGCATTGCTGGCCTGCCGCGACGGCGCGCGCATGGTCTCAGGCACGCGGCTCACCAACACCGTCTACATGAAGACCAGCGAACGCATCGCCGCCCGCTTCGTCGAAGAGGGCTTCACCGTGCGCCAGGCCATCGTGCTGCTCAGCACCATCTACAACTACACCGTCAGCTTCGTCGAAGAAGAACAGGCCGTCTTCCCGCGCCCCGGCGAACGCTCGCCGCAGTACGACATCGCCCAGCGCAACGCCCATCTCCCGGCCGACGAGTTCCCCCTCCTCCGCCAGGCCGGAGCCATCCTCTTCGACCGCTTCGACCGCCGCTACAAGGAAGGCCTCGACCTCATCCTGCGTGGCGCCAAGCCCTGAAGCCAACGCTGATACCAACCACCAATCTCTGCATCGTCATTCCGCAACTCAACAAAGCTCTTCTTGTTGCCATTCCGCACCCATGAGGCCCTCCCTTGGTTGTCATCCCGACCGAAGGCGAAGCCGCAGTGGAGAGACCTGCTTTTCGGCCCCTGCCGTGCCAGTGCTACAGAAAGCACCCCACAAACTACCGCACCGGAGCCGACGCAACCCCCACAAACGAGTCCGCGCATCCGTAGTACATCCACCACTTCCCCTGGAACAGCACCAGCCCCTCGGCAAACGTCGTTCCCGCCGCATACTGCCCGCTCTGCTCAAAGGGCCGCTCCGGCCTGAACACCGGCTCGCTCGTACGATCCACCAGCTTCGCCGGATTCTTCGCATCGAACAGAGCCTCCTGCACGCTGTACGCCCCGGCAGCCAGTGACGTATCGCGTGTCTCGCTGTCCGCGTTCTTCGCGTTGTACAGCAGCACCACGCCTCGCTCCGTCAGCACCGCCGGCGGCCCGGTCTCGGGAAACCCGCTATCCGACTTACCCGCCCGCGCCTCCAGCAATACCACCGGCTTGCCGTCACCATCCTCCACCGGCGTCCAGTGAATCAGATCCTCCGACGTCGCCACGCCGACATGAATCTCGCCCCAGTACATCCAGTACCTGCCGTCGATCTTCGCCGCGACGATCTTCTTTCCTACGCGCCGCGTCACGATCCCCGCTGACTTGTACTTCAGCGCGTCGTACTTCCCACCCTTTGCCCCGGCAAACGCAGGACCATGCTTGGTCCAGTGTTCGAGATCCTTCGACGTCGCGATCCCCACCGTGTACGCCTGCCGCTTGCGCGACCACTGCGTGTACGTCAACACATACGTGCCGTCCTCCGTCTCCACCACGCGAGGGTCCTCTACCCCGCCCGGCTGCTCGCGCTCCGCCTGCGCATCCTTGTCCGGGTAAAAGACCGGCTCCGGCCTCCGCTCGAAGTGCACCCCATCTCCGCTCACCGCCAGCCCCAGCCGCGAGACATGCATCCCGATCTGCATCGCGCCCGAATCATCCTCCGCGCGATACAGCACGTAAATCTTCCCTCCCCGCACCACCGCCGCCGGATTGAACGTGTGCAGCGCCTCCCAGTGAACCGGCGCTCCGCTCACCGGGTCGTGGAAGACCGAATCCTTCTTCGGAGCAATCACCGGCCCATCCGAAGCCCGCACCCACGGCCCGATCACCCAATCCTGCTGTGCCTGCGCCGCCAGCGTCCCCACCCCCAGCACAAGACCCACCGCCACCAAGCCAATCCGTCCCAGCATCGCCACTCCTCCCAACGCGCGCATCAAGGCACGCCCTACCAAAGGCTTACAAGACCGCTGCCCATCATAAGGGAAGCCGCACACACCCCGCAGCGTCTGCCGAACCAGCAGATCGCATCGATCGAAGCCGCGCAACAAGCCACGTCGCACCCCGCAATACGCAGTCGCGCTTCGTCACGTCTCTCCGCACGAGATCTTCGCTCGACGGCGACGTCAAGTTTCCCCGTACCCATCAGCTTTGTCGCTGCCTTCCCCGCAACCCCACCATCGGGTCTGCCCACACCGCTCCCGCCTCCGTACAATCAACCTCATGCCGGAGCCGCAACCCATCGCAGCCAGCGGCCACGTCGCCGCGCTCCCCGCAGCCGACCTCGACCGCGCCGCCGAGATCTTCCTCGCCGTGCGACCGCGCCTCTTCGGCATCGCCTATCGCATGCTCGGCTCCGCCGCCGAGGCCGAAGACCTGGTGCAGGAGGTCTGGCTCCGCTGGCAGGCCACCGACCGCACCGTCGTCCTTGATCCGCCCGCCTTCCTCGCCACCACCGCCGTACACCTCGCCATCAACGCCCTCAACTCCGCGCGCACCCGCCGCGAGAGCTACATCGGCCCCTGGCTCCCCGAGCCCATCGACCTCTCCGCCGACCCCTCCCTCGGCGCCGAACGCAACGAAGCCCTCTCGCTCGCCATCCTCCTTCTGCTCGAAAAACTCACCCCCACCGAGCGCGCCGCCTACGTCCTGCGCGAGGCCTTCGACTACGCCTACAACCGCATCGCCGAGATCCTCTCTCTCACCGAGGCCAACACTCGCCAGCTCGTCAGCCGCGCCCGCAAACACATCGCCGACTCGCGCCGCACCAACGCCGCTATCGGCGATGCAGCCCACCAGCGCCTGCTCGCCGCCTTCATCCACGCCGCGCAGACAGGCGACCAGGCCGCGCTCGAATCTCTCTTCGCCGCCGACGTTGTCTCCATCGCCGATAGCGGAGGCATCGTCACCGCCGCCCGCGTCCCGCTCTTCGGGCGCGAACGCGTCGCCAGGGCGCTCGCCGCCATCGCCGCCAAGCTCTGGCGCGACGTCACCTTCTCCACCATCGTGGCCAACGGACGGCCCTCCATGCTGATCACCAGCGAAGGCCAGCCCTTCGCCGTCGTCGACATCCAGACAGGCGAGCATGGCATCTCGCAGATGCTCTGGGTCATGAACCCCGCCAAACTCACATCGATCACCCCCACCAAATAGCCCTTAGCTTTACCTTCCCGCCACGCGAAGCAAAATCATCCCAGCCACCGAACCGGGTGCCCCATTCATGGCGCAAAGCGACATGAGTGGGTTCCTTCGAGCACAGCTCAACCCCCTCGCTTACGCCACGGCTTCAGCCCCACCGCAAACTCCCAGCATGAGATCCGCAGCTTCAGCTTCTGAAGATATCGCCATCCAGCCACCGATATTGTCATCCCGACCGAAGCATCGCTCCGCGATGCGCAGTGGAGGGACCTGCTTCTCGACCACAGCCAGCCTCGCCAGCCTCGCGAAGCAAAATCATCCCAGCCACCAGGCCTCCGGGGCTAAAGCCCCTTTCCCTCCCCACATCCCACGGCACGGATAAAAAATCCCTCCCCTCTGTCACAAATCAACCCACCATCCTGTCTTTGCTGGTAACAAACGCGAGTCAAGGAGTAGCTCCATGAAGAAGATTCTGCTGACCCTCCTGCTGGCAGCCCCGCTCATCGCGCAGCCGCCCACCAGGGTCACCCCGCTCGGCACCCGTGAACTCCCCGACCTCCCCGGCAAGGAGGTCCTCATGCTCTCCGTCGAGTACCCTCCCGGCGGCGCCGACCCCATCCACCGCCACGACGCCCATGCCTTCCTCTACGTCGTCGAGGGCACCATCGTCATGGGCGTCAAGGGCGGCAAGCCCGTCACCCTCCACCCCGGCGACACCTTCTACGAAGGCCCCAACGACATCCACACCATCGGTCGCAACGCCAGCACCACCAGGCCCGCGAAGTTCATCGTCTTCCTGCTCAAGAACAAGGGAGCCGAAGCCCTGATCCCCGTCAACTAACCACCAACACCACTCACCGAGAAGCAACGAAAGGAAGCACACCATGAAGATCGTCATCATCGGCGGCACCGGCCTCATCGGCAAGAAGCTCACCAGCATCCTCTCCGCCGCAGGACACGAAGCCATCCCCGCCTCGCCCTCCTCCGGCGTCAACACCCTCACCGGCGAAGGCCTCGCCGCGGCATTCACCGGGGCCGACGTCGTCGTCGACGTCTCCAACTCCCCATCCTTCGCCCCCGACGAAGTAATGGCGTTCTTCTCGACCTCGGCCAACAACGTCGCCGCCGCCGAGAAGGCCGCAGGCGTCAAACACCACGTCGCCCTCTCTGTCGTCGGCACCAACCGCATGGACTCCGGCTATATGAAGGCGAAGATCGCGCAGGAGAAGATCATCGCCGGCTCCGGCATCCCCTACACCATCCTCCGCGCCACGCAGTTCTACGAGTTCCTCCCCGCCATCGGCGACTTCTCCACCGTCGACGGCGTCGTCCACCTCCCGCCGGTCCACATGCAGCCGCTCGCGGCAGCAGACGTCTCGGCCGAACTCGCCCGCATCGCCGAAGCCGCTCCCGTCAACGGTATCGTCGAGGTCGCAGGCCCGGAAAAACTCACCATCGCCGAGTTCGTGCAGCGCGCCCTCGCCGCGAAGAAGGACCCGCGCAAGATCGTCGCCGACCCCGGCTCCACCTACTTCGGCGCCAGGGTCGACGACCAGCAAGATCGTTTATCTGGACTCAAAGCAAAACGATCATCAATGTCTGATCGAGCTCCTTGGACGTTACAAGAAGCCTGCCCATCTCTAAAAGTTCAGGAGAGTTGCCAAAGTCCCTTTCACGACGAGCCTCACAAAATCCCATTGCTGCAAATCTTTCGAAACCTGAGACATTGAGTGAACTGCGGCATTAATAGTTGAGACAGTAATCCATGTCCGTATCGGGTCAAGTCCCGGTACGGACTCTGTGCCCTTCGCTTGAATCTTCTGCGTGGCGCTCTGTGCCGGGCTCAAGAGATTCAGCCGCTCAAGGTTTTGATAGACCACGCCCCGTACTTGTGAGTCCTCTCGATGAAGCGCCATCAGGGCCTCCACGAGTTCGTCAACAAGCGCTGCTTTCTTCTGACGTTTAAGACGTGAACCTTCGAAAATCTTCCCGAACAGTTCGGTATCGTGCCGCATGAACACCAGCGATAGGTCGGCCAGGATCGCATCCTTGTTCGGGTAGTACTTGTACAGTGTTCCAATACTGATCCCTGTCTTCTTCGCGATGTGATTCGTTGACACTTCGCCGAACGGCTTTCGATTCAAAAGGTGAGTAGTTGCACTCAGTATGTCTTCTCGCGTTTGCCTGGAACGTGCCTGCTGTGGCGTCTTTCTTGGTTTTATTGTCTTCTTCATGCGTCCTCATTAAGCGATCTGAAAGCGAGTAGCAAAGGCGAGTTAATATTCGCTATTTTTCATACAATTGAAGCATGAGCGCAGCGAGTGGCCCAGAGAAAACCGTCCGGCATTTTGATGTCCTTATTCAGGGAGCAGGCATCGGAGGGTTGACGTTAGCCATTGCTCTGCAGCAGCGGGGCTACAAGATTCAGATTGTCGAACGGGCATCCAGACTCGCAGAGATAGGCGCTGGTATCTGGATGGCAGCAAATCCCATGCAGGTATTTGCTCGCCTGGGCATCGCGGAGAAGGTGATCGAAGCGGGATGGGCTGTAAGACTGCTGCGCCTTCAAGACTCAAGATCAGGTGATATTCAAACGACAAATATGTCACAGATCGCAACGAAGTATGGCTTTGAGACCATCGCGCTTCATCGAGGCGTCTTACAAAAACTGCTCTTCGAACAGATCGATGAAGACACTGTTCGCTTCGATTGCGAGATCAGGGAGTTTACTCAAAATGGTGATCAGGTCTACGTGAAACTATCCGATGGCTCTTCCTGCACTGCTGCACTTGTTGTAGGGGCAGATGGATTCAACTCCCAGGTTCGCCGGATGGCTGAGCTTGGCGGTGAGAAGAGATACTCGGGGTCATCTTCGTATCGTGCCATAGCTCGTGGGGCTCGTGTTTTGCCCGACGATGCGAAGCATGAGGCTTATGAGATTTGGGCTAAGGGGTGTCGCGTCGGATTCTCGATGATTAATGCCGACGACTACTACTGGTATATGACCTTCGATGCTCCAGCCGGAGGGGTTTCGTCGGCGTCCGAAATGCGAAGCCATGCGGAGACCTTGTTCGGCACGTACTTTCCGCAGTGGGTGGGTTTGCTGCAAAGTACTGGGGCAAAAGACATTTTGAGGACCGACATCAGCGATTTAAAACCTCTCACGCAGTGGTCTTCAGGACGTATTGGGCTGATTGGCGATGCAGCTCACGCGACCACTCCAAACCTCGGACAAGGCGGAGCAATGGCCGTTGAAGATGCTCTGACTCTCGCAGACACTTGCGTGAAAATTGGCCTCCATGAAATGACATGGCAACGCTTTGAACAACTCCGACGAGAGAAGGTGGATTGGACGGTAGCCACATCGTGGTCCATCGGGAAAATTTGCCATCTCCACAATCCGGTCCTCCGCGCTCTCCGCAATATCGCGCTGAAAGTCACGCCGGAAAGCGTTACTCAGAAGCAGGTTCAGAAGATCTACAGTCTCGACTCAAATCCTGATTGATCTGAATAGATCACTTCTCGACATACGAATCCCAAGACTCTTTGCGATTTCGCGCACTTTCCCCGCCCCAATGACCAGAAGACCTCAACAGTGCTGAACCGTTAATGTTCGCTTGCAAGTCGGAAGTTTTTTCGACCAGTTTCTCTCTTCATCCTCACTGTCAGCACGACACAACTTGCCTTGGGACAAGACGACATTGCGCAGCGCTCAAGCAGAAATATCGCATCGCCGAAATCACCCGGTCTCCGACCACTGAAAGAATCAAGGGCGGCTCGCAAGCCGCCCTCCCACCTCAGTGTCCGCTCAGGAAGTCGTTCAGCTTTACCGCAGCCTCATAGTCGTTCGGCCCCACACCATTGCGCAGCGGCCCGACCCTGCCGGTCAGCACCTCGTTCACATCCGTGCCCAGCACCTCGACCGTCTCCGCGATGAACTCCTTCAGCGGCATCGCCCGCGGATCGGCCGCCTGCTGCGCTCCCATCAGCTCCGTCTGCACATACGGTGGAGCGATCTCCAGCACCTTCACGCTCGTCCCCTTCAGCAGGTAGCGCTGCGACAGCGACAGCGAGTGCAGCGCCGCCTTCGTCGCCGAGTACACCGCCGTCAGCGCCAGCGGCGTAAACGCCAGCCCCGACGTCACGTTGATCACGTACGCCTGCGGCTGCTGCTTCAGGTGCTCGATCAGCGCCGAGGTCATCCGCACCGGGCCCAGCAGGTTCGTCGTTACCGTCGACACGATCACCGCATCGTCCACCACACCCTGCAATCCATCCGGCTTCATAATGCCGGCATTGTTGATCAGTACATTCAGCGACGGATACTTCTTCACCAGCTCCTCGCCGACCAGCGCAACGCTCTTCGGGTCTTCGATGTTCAGCTCCACGAACTCCATCCCGGGGTTCGCCTTCGTCACCTCTTCCAGCACATGCGTGCGCCGGCCCGAGATGATCACCTTGTTGCCCTTCGCATGCAGCGCCTCGGCCAATGCCCTGCCAATGCCCGATCCGCCGCCCGTAATAAAGATCGTGTTTCCTGAAAGATTCATCGTTCGTCTCCGTTTCCAACCAACATCTATCAGATACCCCAGCGCTCTCCAGCGCATGACAGGATCGTTTCAATCTCTTGCACAATCCTGCCATTCGTGCGCCGATCCGGCACCCGGCCGCTTGCCTTCCTTCCTCTCCGCTGCCACAGTGTCATCATGGATACCCCCGGCGCCCCACGCTCGTCCAACACCATCAGCGAGCCCCGCTCTTTCCATGAGCCGCACCCGCTGCATGCGCTATGCTCTCTCGCCTCCCGCTACGGCACCCGCGAAGGTTTTACTCCCGCTGCCTTCACCTCCGACACGCTTCCCGGCATCCGTTTCACCACCACCCCCTCCGCAGGCGACCCGGTCTGCGCCGTCGAAGGTCCCGCCTTCGCCGTTGTGCTCCAGGGGGCCAAACGAACCGTCGTCGGGCCGTCCAGTTATCGTTACTCCGCCGGGCAATACCTTGTCCTCTCGCTCGAGCTCCCCATCACCGCCACCGCGGTCGACGCCTCGCCGCAGCAGCCCCTGCTCAGCTTCGGCATGCGCCTGCGCGCTGCCCACATCGCCTCGCTCCTGCTGGAGATGCCCGCCACGCCACCGAATTCCAAGATCGTATCCAGCAGCGCCTCAAGCCCGGAGTCCGGCCAAGCCTCCTCCGGCGTCGCCGTCAGCGATGCCGGGCCCGATCTGCTCGACGCCGTCCTGCGCCTCGTCCAGCTCATCGACCGCCCGTCCGACATCCCCATCCTCGCTCCCATGATCGAACGCGAGATTCTCTGGCGCCTGCTCACCGGTCCCCAGGGCGCGCTCATCCGCCAGATCGGCCTCGCCGACAGCCGCCTCTCCCAGATCAGCCGCTCCGTCAGCTGGATTCGCCACAACTACAACAAGTCCTTCCGCACCGAAGACCTCGCCCAGCTCTCCGGCATGAGCGTCTCCACCTTCCACCGCAACTTCCGCACCGTCACCGCCATGACGCCGCTCGAGTACCAGAAGCAGATCCGCCTGCAGGAGGCACGCACCCGCCTTCTAGCCGACCCGCGCGACATCGCGGCCATTGGATTTGCCGTAGGCTACGACAGCCCCTCGCAGTTCAGCCGCGAGTACCGCCGCCTCTTCGGCGACTCCCCCGGCCGCGACGCGCAGCGCCTGCACGCGCAGCCCGCAATCGTCTAGCCGCACCACAAAACAAATCCCCCTCCCTCGCACCGCGAAGAAGGGGGACCACCTGCAAGCATCTGCAGCGATCGGCGGTTACGCCGTAAGCCTCTCCTTCACCAGCTCCATCGCCTTCGCGCCGGCAGCGACAAACGCCTTCACCGTCGCCGGGTCCTGCTCCGCCTTCGCATCCCAGTTGATCGTGATGCAGAAGTACACCCAGCGATCGCCGACCAGCATCCCGCCCGGCAGGCACACCGCGTGGAAGCCCGAAACATCGATGCTTCCGCCTTTCACAAAGCAGCTGCCACCCAACGGCATCGGCAGCTTCCAGATCGCATCGCCCATCGACAGGATCTGCCTGAACTGCAGCAGCGTCTCCTTGTGTTCGAAGAACTTGCCCGCCAGCGCGCGCGAGTAGTAGCTCACCAGGTCATCCGCCGAAGCCGCCAGCGTCTGCACCGTGTTCATCGGCGAGTTCACCATCGGCGCATTCGCCGCCGCCATAATGTCGTCCCACGTAAACGTCTCGTAGTTCTTCGCGCCCAGCAGGTAGCCGAAGAACACCCGCGTGCTGTCCGGGATCAGCGTATTCTTCAGCCCGATCGACGAGATGAACGAGCGCACCTTGTCCGGCCCCGCTGCCTTCAGACACATGTCCGTACCCGTGTTGTCGCTGTGCAGAATCATCGCCTCCAGCGCCGTCCGCTGCGAGACCTTGCCGATCAGGTTCGGCGGATTGAACGTCGCGCTGTCCAGCGACCACACGCTCGCATCCAGGTCCAGCTGCCGTGCAGCGATCTTCGCGCTCGCATCCGGCCCATCCACCTGACGCAGCGTCTCGCACAGCACAAACGTCTTGAACGCGCTGCCGACGAACATCCTCTTCGCCGCGTTCTGCTCCACCACAAACTCCGGCCTGCCATCCGCCGCGGGCGCATGAATCTTGATGCCGACCTCGCCGGGCAGCCCTTTGAACAACGCCAGAATCGCCTCGGACGAGACATCGCTCTTCGCCGTCCCCTGCGCTCCAGCCGTCGCTACAACTCCGCCAAGCGCCGCCGCCATTCCACCAACAAACCCTCGCCGTGTCTGTGTCATCGCTCTCCTCACATCATCACCAGCATGTCATTTCGACCGAAGCGGCGCAGCCGCGCAGTGGAAAAACCTGCTGTTCGACCAATCCCCATCCCTCACGGCAAGGCCCGAATCACCACATTCTTCAACGTAGAATCCTCAAACTCAGTACGCTCCCCCGCCTTCTTCCCTGCCACCGGATCCAACCGCACCGCCAGCGGCTTGTTCCACTTGTAGGCCAGCGTCGCCACATCGCGGAACATCCACTCCATCTGTTCCACCGTCACATCCCCCGGCAGCGGCACCGTGTCCAGCCCCGTCGCGCAGACCGACGAGTACGCCAGCAGCGCATCCACCGTGTACGTGCCCTCATCCCACCGTTCGGACATCACGTTGTCTTCCATCACCGGCAGCATCAGTCCCGCATAGCCCGTCTGCTTCACCGGAATCGCCTTCACCGCCGTCGTAATCACCCGCGCCGCCGTCATCGTTCCCCTCGAACCGAACTTCGCCCCGGTAAACGACTCCATCGCCGCCGCAATCGACACATCGCCCATCGGCGCCGGTGTCGCATCCAGGCCCACGTAACTCCATCCCGTCGCCTTCGCCACCTCGTTGCCGATCCTCTCCGCCACCAGCGCATGCGTCGTCAGCGCAGCCGTCAGATCTTTGATCGCGAGATCGACGTTGCCCTTATCCTTCGCCAGCACGTCCTGCGCCACGTTCGCGCTCTCATACCCGATGCCGAACTGCCCGCCCGCGCCCGTGTGATACGACGCCGGAAAGAACGGCCCCATCGGCTTCACCATCGCCGCACCGGCAAAGTTCAGCGTCCCTTCGCTGCGCTGGCTGTGCTCGGACACATACTTCACCAGCTCCGCCGAGCGGCGAATCGTCTTCCAGTGAATCCCTTCCTTCTCATCCGCGATGATCGCGCTCGCCCGCAGGCGCGGCAGCGTCGACAGCACCCGCTCCAGCAGGTGCATCGTCTTCATGTCGTCCGAATCATGCATCATCGCGGGACCGATGTTCGGCGCAAAGTGTTCCTTTCCCGCCAGAGCATCGAACGCGCCCAGAAACTTCAGCGCCTCGTCCTCGCTCATGCCCTGCACCAGCTCCGCCAGCGGTTGCGTGGTCATGCGGACCGTCTCGACCTCATATCCCGCGGCCTCGAACTCCGCCTTCGCCTTGCGCACGACAGCCAGGGCGTCGGCCACCTGCTTCTCGTAGTGCTCACGATCCAGCCGTACAAACGCCGTGATCGCCCGCACCCTTGGCTTCGCGCCCGGAGCCAGCTTCGCTCCCGGCTGTCCCGCCGACGTTCCAACGCCAAGACACAACACCAGCAGCAACGCGGCCACACCACGCATCAACGCACACCCCGCAAAGAGAGTTGGAGGAGTCGAGTCTACCAAAGCCTCGCGTCGCTGCTTCCAGGCAGCTCGAACGCACCCGTCGCACTCATTGTTTTTTTCGAAGAAAAAGAAGAAAGCCGCACCGGAGAGCACAGCACTGAAAAATCAGCGCAGGCCAGCCCGCTAAGCTCCCAGCGGCTGCGCATCCAGCGTCAGCACCGACGACATCAGGCGATCCACCGACACTACGCCCATGCACTCGCCGTCGTTGCCCACCACCACAATCGGGTCGAACCGCTGCGGCGAGGGCCGCCCCAGCGCGCGATACAGCACCTGCCGCGGCGAGCTCGCCACCTGCGACTTCATAAAGCTCTCCACCAGCCGCACCCCCAGCAGAGGATGCCGCTCCAGCATGCGCTGCGGACGCTTGAACCGGTCCAGCACTACCGCCACCGTATGCTCTGTCTCGTAGCGCAGCAGGTCGTCCGCCGCCTTCACGCTCAGGCACAGACCGCACGACATCAGGTGCGGCTCCAGCGTCTTCTCGCGGTTCATCCGGCTGTGCCGCGAAAGTTCCCCGGCCACCTGCGCGCTCAACCCCAGCAGCTCCAGCTCCGGCCGCGCCAGCAGAAACCCCTGCGCCAGCGGCACGCCCGTGCGGATCAGCTCTTCCAGCTCCTGCACAATCTCCACGCCCTCGGCGATCACCCAGGCATCCAGACGATCCGCCGCCGCCACCATCATCTCGATCATCGTCGACTTCGCGCGGTCCAGATGGCAGTTCTTCACAAAGTGCCGGTTCAGCTTGATAAAGTCCGGCCGCAGCTCCAGGATGTGCTGCAGACTCGCATATCCCGCGCCCGCATCGTCCACCGCCACCAGCCCGCCCATCGACCGCACCTGCGCCGACCGCTCCCGGATCGCCTCGTAGCTCGAGATCGAGGTCTCTTCCGTAATCTCGATCACCATGCCCGCCAGGTCGCGTTCGTTCGCCACCAGCTGCTCCCACAGATCGCTCAGCAGGTAGTCCGGCCCCAGGTTCATCGTCAGGAAGCTGCCCTGCGGCAGGCGCGAACGCTGCTGCAGCACCAGCTTGCACACCATGTGCTCCAGCTCCATGCGGCGGCCTACACGTCCCGCGCGCTGAAAGAACACATCCGGTGCGGTATTCAATTCTTTAGGAAAGCGCGTCAGCGCCTCGTAGCCCGTCACCAGGCCGCGGCGCAGATCGACGATCGGCTGGAAGTAGATCTCCGGGACAAGATCACCGGAAAGCACCCTCTCCAGCTGCCCGGGAAACTCCGGACCGCCGTCAGCCTGCGGGAGAAATCCGCTGTCGATCAACACGTCAATGGTCTTGGTTTTCGTCACGTCGTTGGGACATACCCCGAACACTGGTGATTGCAACTACAACGCCAATATCCGCAAAGATACAGAGCGCATCGCGCTCCGTTACGATCAGGAGTCCGTTCCACACCCAGGTTCATCGTCAACGCATCCACTCAACAGGCTTTGCTCGGTATGCCTTCATCGCTCTTCCCTGGAACGGTCCTGGCGGCCTCTTCCCGTCTGACTCACGTCTCTGCTTGTCCGTTCGGGTCCAGTACAGCGATCGTCTGTAACTCTCTTGGATCTTTTTCGTGCTGAACTACCGTTATAGCCGCCTTCCGGTTACAAACCCAATCCCACTATCAGGGGATAGTCCCCCTGCGCTCAGCGCCATCCGCCCACACACTTCGCTAAAATGATCGCCATCACTCACTTGCCCTAAACGGTGCCCATGCCAGAACCCACCCCGCCCCACAGCCTGCGCCGTCACCAGGCCATCAGGCCCATACCGGAAGACCCTCACCCCCGCAGTCTGCGTGGCCATCAGGCCATCACCCTCTCGCTGCTCTTTCTCGCGGGCATCGTCAACTTCCTCGACCGCTCCTCGCTCTCCATCGCCAACACCACCGTCCGCCAGGAGATGCACCTCTCCGCCACCCAGATGGGCTGGCTCCTCTCCGCCTTCTCCTTTGCCTACGGCTTCGCCCAGCTCCCCCTCATCGGCCTGCTCGACCGCGTCGGCACCCGCTGGGTCCTCGGCGTCGGGCTCACCCTCTGGTCCGCCGCCCAGATGCTCACCGGCCTCGTCCGCACCCTGCCCATCTTCCTCACCCTCCGCGTCCTGCTCGGCATCGGCGAAGCTCCCTTCTACCCCTCCGGCATCCGCTCCACCCGAGAGTGGTTCTCCCAATCCACCCGCGGACGAGCCACCGCCGTCATGAGCTCCTCCCAGACCATCGGCCTCTCCTTCGCCCCACCGGTCCTCACAGCTCTCATGCTCGCCCTCGGCTGGCGAGCCATGTTCGTCGTCCTCGGAGCCTCCGGCCTCCTCGTCGCCGCCCTCTGGATCGTCCTCCACCGCGCCCGCCAGGACACCCCCTACGCCGAAGCAACAGAAGAAGCTACGAATCCCTCCCCGTCCCACCAGGAACGAACCGTCATCCCGGCCGAAGGCGCAGCCGAAGCGGAGGGACCTGCTTTCCGACCACAATCGCCCCTAAGCCACGCGAAGCAAAACGCCCCCCACGAACCAGCCTGGCGCGTCCTCCTCCGCCAGCCCGCCGTCTGGGGCATGATGTTCGGCTGGGGAGGCGTCAACTACACCGTCTGGCTCTACCTCGCCTGGCTGCCCGCCTACCTGGAGGAGCAGCGCCACCTCCCCCTCGCCACCTCCGGCTGGGTCGCCGCCCTGCCCTACCTCGCCGGAGCCTGCGGCATGCTCTCCAGCGGCTTCGTCTCCGACGCCCTCGCCGCCCGCGGTCAGCAGCTCACCACCATCCACCGCCGCAACCTCGTCCTCGGCATGATCGCCTCCGCCGCCGGAACCTTCTTCGTCGCGCACTCCGCCACCACCGCCCAGGCCGTCGCCGGAACCAGCGCCGCACTCTTCTTCATCCACTTCGCCGGAACCTCCGGCTGGGGATACGTGCAGGCCATCAGCCCGCTGCGTTACGTCGCCTCCCTGGGCGCGCTGCAGAACTTCTTCAGCTTCATGATCGCCTCCATCGCCCCGGTCCTTACCGGCTGGCTGCTCGACCGCACCCACTCCTTCACCCTCGCCCTGGGCCTCTGCAGCGCCATCACCCTCCTCGGCGCCCTCAGCTACGCCACCCTCGCCTCCCCCAAAGGCATGCACCTCGATCCCGCCTGAAACGAAAAGGGCTGGCATCGCAAATCGCGCGACACCAACCCATCCCGAAGAGGGCCAGCCCATCGGCCTGGACTTCGCCATTACATCGAGCTCACATTCATCGTGCTGACCTCAACCACAACTCCTCCCGGCGCGTTGCAGTAGAAGCCATACGTTGGCGGGCCTCCGCGCTGCAGCTTGGACGGCTGTGGAGCCTCGTATCTCCTCTCCGACAGGCTGACGTGAACCTCGTCCACCTCGGAAGACGTCGGCTGCAGAAAGCCCACGTGAAACATCCCCGGATAGCCGTGCTCCGGCGTCATCCTCTTGTCATGCATCAGCGTCAGCACAAAGCCGTCCGTGTTGCGCATGACGGCCATCTTCCCGGCCCGCTCTTCCAAAACGGCGAAGCCAAAGACGGAGCGAAAGAACTCGGTGAGACCCGGAACATCGTAGGTTGTAAGGTTGGTGTGATTAAGCGTTGCCATGCGCGATCTCCTTCAATAAAGAAAGTTCTGTCGCGTGGCTGCTAGGCCGAACCGAGAACCAGCGCGACAGGTCGCAGTGCCGCAGCACTGCTGCTATCGCCGTGGGTCCCTTTTCCATCCTTCCTTCAATGGAACTGACATGACTGCGGACATTGCATCCGCAGCGAGCCGGGCTTACCGATCCGGCTCCGCGTTTTTCGGCATCTATGGGATGATCGGACAACACACGCAGTCGCAGAAAAGTTCTGCTTCGTTTTACGCAACGGCGATGCCCGGCTCCTGCAACTGCTATAGTCTTCTCGATTATCCAGAAAGGTTCAGACACCATGGATCGCAGAACGTTTCTCACAGGCGGTGCAGCCGCCTCGGCTCTCCTCGCCGGTTCACGCTATCTGCCCGCCGACCCCCTCGGACTTCCCATCGGCTGCCAGACCTATCCCGTGCGCAAGACCATCAACACCGACTTTGCCGGAACAATGAAAGGCCTCCACGCCGCCGGCTTCACCCAGATCGAGCTCTGCTCGCCCTTCGGCTACACCGACTTCTCCAGCCTGCAGCAATACAAGCCGCAACAGCTGCGCCGCATGCTCAACGACTGGGGCATCGGCTGCATCTCCGCGCACTGGGCGCCCACCGAGCTGTTTGAAAAGGCCGATGCAAGCATCGCCTACGCAAAGGAATTCGGCATGACGCAGATGGCCGTCGCCGCGCTTGGCCCCTTCCAGCCCACGGGCGCCGAGACCGTCGACGACGTGAAGCGTTACGTCGAGCCCTTCAACGCCTTCGCCGAAAAAGCCCATGCCGCCGGCATCACCGCCTTGTTGCACAACGAAGGCTTCGTCTCCGCGCACATCGACGGCAAGCCCGTCTACGACATGATGATCGCCGAGCTGAACCCCGACACCACGCGCCTGCAGTTTCAGGTCTCCACCCTGCAGCTGGGCTACGACCCGGTGACGTACTTCCAGAAGTATCCCGGCCGCTTCCTCTCCATGCACTGCCAGGACTGGGTCAAAGACCCGTCTACCAAAACAGGCTTCCGCCAGGTCCCTCTGGGCAAAGGCCTCGTCGACTGGAAGGCCGTCTTCACCGCCGCGAAGACCGGCGGCGTGAAGAACTACTTCGTCGAACTCGAAGAAGACCCCGCCCTGATGCCACCCAGCGTGCCGTATCTCAAGTCGCTGACCGTCTGAAGTCCGAACTAGAAGACCGTTCTTCACTCCCCTTCTTCCGTCTTCAAAAGGTCGACGCCTCAGTAACAACGTCTCAACTTCCGGCAAACGCGTTTATCAGGACTGGCGTGTAACTTTGCGAGAAATTATTTGCCGAAGTGAATCTGTATCGTCATGGCAACCATCTGTATGCGATGAGCAGAGAGGTTCCACGGCAACAGGCACCCGGCATTTATCGCAAGCAAATCGGGGATGTCATCCTTACAACCCTTGTCGACGGATCAGAGACCTTCTCTTTTGACATATTTAGCCAGAGCATCAGCACGGAAGACGCGCGAGGTTTACTGGTTGCTGCGAATCTTCCTCCAACGCCAAGCATGCCGGTCAACGCGTATCTGCTACAGAGCGAAGCGCAGACCATCCTCATCGATACAGGTGATGCGAACTGCATGGGGTCAGGGGGACGATTGCAGGAAGCCCTTGCCGCCGCACAGGTGGAAGCTTCTGACATCGATGCTGTGCTTCTGACTCACGCTCATCCCGATCACGTAGGTGGCTTGGTCGATCTAACTGGTTCGCGACTCTTCCCAAACGCAGAGCTGATTCTGCACATCGACGAACTACGGTTTTGGCAAGACGCGCAAAATTTCGTCGGAGCTCCTCATCTGAACGAGGTACGATCCCTGGCCTGCAAGGTGTTTGACGCCTATCAGACCTCGATTCGGACGGCGACAGATGGCGAGGTGCGCCCTGGTATTGCCCTGCAGCATCTCCCGGGACATACGCCCGGGCATAGCGGTTATTGGATCGAATCAGGAGAGCATCGTGCACTGATATGGGGGGATATTGTTCACTGGCCTGATATCCAGATTCCCCGCCCAGATGTGACACTGACGTTCGATTTCAACCCAGCCCAGATGGTACAGACGCGTAAGCTTCTCCTCCAGCAGGTAACGGATAACCGTATTCTCGTTGGTGGCATGCATTTGAACTTTCCCGGCTTCATCCGCGTTCATCGCAATGATGGTGGCTACCAGGTCCAGGAAGAGCGATGGCTGCCGGATATGCTTCCGGTTTTATAGAAAACACTCCTTGACCTTCCATGACTCCCGATTAGGTCGGCTTATAAGGAAGTGAGCTCCTCATAAAACGGCAAACAAAAGCGGCGGCCCCGGAAAGAGACCACCGCCAATCTTGTTATGCTTGCGTCGAAGAAGGCGCTTATCGCCCTCCGCGAAGGAGCGCGAAGCCTAGCCGATGTCTTCGGACCAGTTCTCCAGATAGCTCTTGAAGTCGGTCATGAACTTGCCCGCGTCCGCGCCGTCGACGACGCGATGATCGAAGCCCAGCGTAAACCGCTGGATCGTGCGGATCGCAATCGACTCGTTGCCTTCCTTGTCCGTCAGGACCAGCGGCTCTTTGTTCATGCCGCCGATGCCCAGGATGGCGACCTGCGGCTGGTTGATGATCGGCGTGCCGAACTGCTCGCCGAAGATACCCGAGTTGGTCAGCGTAAACGTGCCACCCGAGATCTCATCGGGAGCAAGCTTCTTGCCGCGGGCGCGCTCCGCAATATCCACGATGCCGCGCGCGATGCCGAGGAAGTTCTTCTCCTCGCACTGCTTGATCACCGGAACGATCAGGCCCCAGTCCAGCGCGACGGCAATACCGACGTTGATGTTCTTGTTGTACTGGATCGCGTCGCCCTTCACCGCCGAGTTGACGATGGGGTGCTTGCGCAGCGCGACGACCGCAGCACGCGTGATGAACGGCATGTAGGTCAGCTTCACGCCGTTGCGCTGCTCGTACTTGTTCTTTTCCTTCTCGCGCAGCTTCACGATGCGGGTCATATCGACCTTGAACACCGTATGCACATGCGGCGAGGTGCGCTTCGACTCCACCATGCGCTGCGCAATGATCGAACGCATCTTCGTCATCGGTACCAGCTCGCCCGGCAGCGGTGCTGCGGCAGCAGGTGCAGCGGCCTTCGGTGCAGCAGCAGCAGGTGCAGCCGCCGGAGCAGAAGGTGCAGCAGCAACGGGAGCAGGCTTTGCGCCGCCCGCCATGTGGCCCATGATGTCGTCCTTCGTGATGCGTCCGGCAGAACCGGTTCCCGCAACCTGCGACAGGTCGACATTGTTCTCGCTGGCAATCTTGCGGACCAGCGGCGACGTCCGTCCGCGATCGCCCGCCGAAGCCGACGCAGCAACAGCCGGGGCGGCAGCAGGTGCAGCAGCAGCAACAGGTGCAGCCTTCGCCGGTGCAGCCGCGGCAGCCTTGCCCGCGCCTCCGCCGATCACCGCAACCACCGTGTTGATGCCCACGGTCTTGCCCTCTTCCACCTTGATCTCGGTCAGCGTACCGGCAGCAGGCGAAGGAATCTCCGCATCTACCTTGTCCGTGCTGATCTCGAAGATCGGCTCATCGCGCTGAACGCTGTCGCCAACCTTCTTCAACCACTTCGTGATCGTGCCCTCGGTGATCGACTCGCCCATCTGCGGCATCAGCACCTCGGTGCCCGCACCGGCAGCCTCAGCCGGCGCAGCAGCAGCAGGCGCCGCGGAAGCAGCAGGCGCCGCCGCGGAAGCCGACCCAGCCGTACCGATCACCGCGACGATCGAGTTCACGCCAACCGTCGCACCCTCCTGCACCTTGATCTCGAGCAGCGTACCGGCAGCAGGCGAAGGAATCTCCGCATCTACCTTGTCGGTCGAAATCTCGAAGATCGGCTCATCGCGCTGAACGCTGTCGCCAACCTTCTTCAGCCACTTCGTAATCGTGCCCTCGGTGATCGACTCACCCATCTGCGGCATCAGCACCTCGGTGCTCGCGCCCGCCGAAGCCGTCGGCGCGGCAGCTGCCTCGGCAGCAGGAGCCACCGAATCCGCCGCAGGAGCGGCAGCCGTCTCCGCCTTAGCAGGAGCAGCAGCCGAAGCGCCGTTCGCACCATCAATCACGGCCACCACGGTGTTCACGCCAACCGTCGCACCCTCCGCAATCTTGATCTCCTTCAGCACACCGGCCTCGGGCGAAGGAATCTCGGCGTCCACCTTGTCGGTCGAGATCTCAAACAGCGGCTCATCGCGCTCCACCGATTCACCCGGCTTCTTCAGCCACTTGGTGATCGTTCCCTCGGTGATGGACTCACCCATCTGCGGCATCAGTACGTCTGTCGGCATGCGTATCTCCCTGAAACGATTACGGGCGGGGCTTAAGCAACACTCCGTCCTGCCCGGCAAAAGCCGGGCATACGAATCGGATTATACGAGGATTTCAACAGCCCTGGCGCGTATCCGGTGCGGTTAGCGACCGCAATGTCCTTTTAGCGCGCAGATCGCACCGTCGTTGATGACAAGGCGGTTAACGCCGCACCACCCGCGGTGCAAATGCCGGTCTCCATCCCACAACCATCGCCGCCGTCCCCCTGTGACTCCCAACCGGGACAAGCGAGATAACGCGGATAACATCAAGACCAACGGCGGCAGAAACGCGCGTCATGCAGGATGGCACCCGGACCAATCGCATCGGCCCGCTATAGTTTGGACTGTGACGACAGCGCTCTCCGCATACCCGGCCATCTGGCTCCCCATCTGGCGCCAGAAGAGTAAGAAAGAGAAGGCGCTGACCTTGGCGCTCGCGTTCGGCTTCGCACTCGCCGCCATGTGGCTGCTTGCCGCGCTCACCCTCGTCGGCCTGCGCTGGATCGACCCTCCCTCCACCGCCGTCCACGTCCAGCGACGCGTGCAGTCCTGGTTCAGCCCCAGGCCATACGATCTGCGCTACCGCTTCGTCCCGCTCACGCAGATCTCGCCCGACCTCCAGCACGCCGTCGTCGCCGCCGAAGACGGACGCTTCTACCAGCACCACGGCTTCGACTGGCAACAGATCAGGATCGCCGCCGAAGAAGACCGCGAAGGCGAGCGCATCCGCGGCGCCTCCACCCTGACGCAGCAGCTGGTCAAGAACCTCTTCTTCGGCACCGGCCGCTCCGTGTTGCGCAAGGCAGCCGAAGCCTCGCTCGTCCCCGTCGCCGAACTGGTGCTCGGTAAGCGCCGCATCCTCGAGCTCTACCTCAACGTCGTCGAGTGGGGCCCCGGCGTCTACGGAGCCGAAGCCGCCTGCCAGTACTACGACCGCGTCCCCGCCCGCCGCATCAGCCGCCCGCAGGCCGCCCGCCTCGCCGCCATCCTGCCCGCACCACTGCGCCGCCGCCCCGAACGCATGAACAGCTACAGCAACATCATCCTCAGACGCATGGCCCAGATGGGTTGGTGACAGGCTCCAGCCACCGGCCATCGTGTACCATCACTCACGGAAGCAATGCATCACCTGACACGCACCGCGCCCCTTATCCTGCTCGCACTCGCTGCCGCCCTCCACGCGCAGACCGCAACATACAAGCCCGGCGCCTTTCCCACCTTCACCTTCTCCGAGCTCGTCACCCTCTCCAGCTCCGCACCACTGCCTGAAGACCTCGACGCCAGGCTCGGCAACGTCCTCCACTCCGTCGTGCTCGACAACTCCGCCTCCCGCACCGCAACGCCTCTCCAGCTCCCCACGCTCGGGCCTGCCATCCGCGCCGCCGAGTGGAACATCGAGCGCGGCGAAAACTTCGACTGGGTCGTTCTCGCCCTCAAGGGAGACAAGACCTTTCGCTCCCGCCTCGCCAAAGACAATCCCGCCCTCAGCGCCGACGACCTCGACAAGGCCACCCAGGAGGAGGCCCAGCTTAGCCAGGCCTCCATCCTCATCCTCAACGAGGTCGACCTCGGCATGCTCCGCAGCGGTTATCGCGACGTCGCCCGCGAGCTTGCGTCCCAGCTTCAGATGAACTTCGTCTACGCCCCCGAGTTCGTCGAGGTCGATCCCCTCAAGCTCGGCACCGAGCAGCTCACCTCCTCCGACACCGGCGGCGACGAGCAGCTTCGCACCGACCTCGAAACCCAGCTCAAGGCAGACCCCGCCCGCTACAAGGGCCTCCACGGCTCCGCCATCCTCAGCCGCTATCCCATCTCGAACGTCCACGTCGTTCGCCTGCCCGTCTGCTACGACTGGTTCGGCAAAGAGATCGACAGCGTCTCCAAAATCGAGCAGGGCAAGCGCTTCGCCTCCGACAAAATCTTCCTCGAAAAGATCGAGCGCGAGATCCGTCGCGGCGGCCGCATCGCCATCATCGCCGACCTCTCCATCCCCGATGTCCCCGGCGGCAAGGTCACCATCGTCAACGCGCATCTTGAAAACAAGTGCCCGCCCGCCTGCCGCCTGCGCCAGATGCGCTCCATCTTCGACGCCATCAAGCAGACCCCATACCCCGTCATCTTCTCCGGCGACCTCAACACTACGGGATCCGACGCCGCCAAGCTCTCCCTCGGCTACATCCTCAAATCCAAGGCCACCGACTATCGCTTCTGGGCCGGACAGGCCGTCCGCATGGGAACTCCCCTCCCGTCGCTCTTCGCCCTCAACTACTTCAAGAACTTCAGCGACCCCACCGCCTTCGACATCAAGATTCTCGCCAACAACAAGGAAGCCGCCCTCTTCTCCACCACCCAGAAGTTCCGCTTCACCGACCATGGCAGGTTCGACTTCCGCGGCGACCGCAAATTCACCGTCAACGACACCTCCAGGCGCCTCGCCAACAGCAACCAGCGCGCCCGCAAAGGCTTCGTCTACACCTTCGCCCTGCCCCGCGACTTCAAGGGGTTTTATGGACGCTTCAAGCTCGATTGGTTCTTCGTCAAACCCCTCTACAGAGGCCGCACCGACACCGGCACCCTCGCGCCCGTCTTTCCCCGCACCATGGTCACGCTCAACAACGCACCTGCCCAGCAGATCTCCGACCACTCCCCCATCACCGTCGACCTGCCGCTGCACTCGCCGCGCGCCCGCAAGTAGCCACTCACCGGCGCGCAGCAAACGCACAGGGCCTCGTTACACCGCCACAGCCTCGCGCGGCCGCGCCAACGCCTCGGCCTGCACAAACAGTGGCGGCTCATCCGCGCTCGGCCCCCAGCTTGCAGGCACAGGAAGATTCATCAGCCGCAGGTACACGCTGAACTGACCGCGATGCTGATAGCAGTGGCTCAGCATCACGTCGCGCAGAAACTGCTGTCTCGGCTGACGCAGAACCTCCTTCTCGCCCGCCAGCAGACGCCACGGAGCATTCATCGCTGCATCGCTGAACCGCGGCAGCAGCTCCTTCACGGTCGCCACGCTCGCCTCCAGCGCCCGCATCACCTCGTCACAACTCGTCGGCTGCGCAAACTCTCCGAAGTCCGGCACCTGCTGCTCATCCTTCTCGATGGCATGCACCACCCGCCCCGGCACCGTCGCCAGATGCAGCGCCAGCTGTCCCGCCGTCATCGACCGCTCATGCGGCCTCCACGTCAGCCGCTCCTCCGGCAAACGCTCCAGAAATCGCCGCGTCACCGCTGCCTGTGCTTCAAACTCATACAACAACGAAGTTGCTATCGACATACACCATCTCCTTCACGTAACGATGTCTTACGTTCCATTGCCATACCGCGTTTGTTTTCCATTCCCGAGCAATTGCATTTGTCATTTCGCAGCAAACGGATCAGCTTGCTGACTGGTGCAGGAAGCGGGGGAATCTGCTGTTGCAAACTGAATCGCTGCCGCCACACCCAAACGTCTACTTCGCCGCCTCCGCCTTCCGCTTCACCTTGTCGTGGATGTAGCTCCAGCCGGTATGCACGCCCTTCTTGTGCTCCGCCTCAAACAGCCCGATGCCCGAGTGGCGGAACTTGATCATCGTCCCTCCCTCCACTTCGCTCAGCCGGTACTGCACATTGTTCGCCGCCGCATACGACATAAACAGCGGCCCCGCCATCTCCAGCAGCACTGGACGGTTGATCGCCTGCACGTTGCCCCACCAGTGGCCGTTCTCCTCGCCCAGGTCGCGATACCACCGGCCGCCCGGCCACGGCTCCAGTACCAACGGCATCGGTGTGCCGTCCGGCTTCACATTTGCCTCGCCCAACTGTTCCAGCAGCGCCTCGAACGTCGTCTCCAGCGGCGCCTCCACGTAGATCTCCTGCGTCAGCGTCAACGTCAGGTCTTCGATACCGTTTGCCATTGCCAGCATGTGTTCCTCCTCATCCCTATCTATTCGTTGTCAGTCCACTACTTCTTCTTCGCATCCCGCTCCGCTGCACGCGCCATTCCCTCCGCGCGCTCCTTCACACGCAGCAGCTGATGGCTCCAGTAGCGTTCAAACGTCGAGGCCCAGTCGTGCAGCGGCCGAATCCCCTCCGCACGCGTCCGGTAATACTTGTGCCGGCCATCCCGCCGCACCCTCACCAGCCCCACATCCCGCAGCACTCGCAGATGCTTCGAGACCGAAGGCTGATCCAGCTGCAGCTCATCGACCACATCCGTCACCGGACGCTCCCGGTCCAGCAGAAACAAAAGAATCTCCCGCCGCCGCGGCTCCGCCACAGCGTTGAAGACATCAGAGGTTGTTGCAGCCCTTGCCATACCGAAGATTTATATATGCCGATAAAGGAATATGTAAATGCCGTTCGTCACAAACTCCTTCAAACGCAAATCACCAGTCAATAAGGCAGCCGCAAAGCGGGCGCAGATTCACCGATCGATTCTTATTCACTGATCGCCGAAAGAACTGTCCTTCGACCGAAACGCCGCAGCCACACAGTGGGGAAACCTGCTTTCCGACCACAGGTGCATCTCAGCCCCATCGCAAAGCACCAACCGTGCCACCTGAAGAAACGGCTGAAGCGACTCACACGCCAGCCGCGATCAAGCCTGCGCTGCAGAAGCCAACAGCTCATCCACCGAATCGCACGCCAACATCTGCCGCTCGAAGATCCTTCCGAAGTTTCGCGCCGTCGCATTGATCGCATTGCGCATCGTCGGCTGCCGAGCCGCATCATCTGTCGCCTGCGCCTCCAGCTCCAGCGAGGTCACCGCACGGTCCGTGATTCCGCACGGCACAATCAGATCGAAGTCGCGCAGGTCCGTCGTCACATTCAGCGCGAAGCCATGCGACGTCACCCCCTGTGAGACATGAATCCCCATCGCGCAAAGCTTCTTCTCGTTCGCAGGATTTGGCGTCGACCCGCTGGCAATGGTCCAGACCCCCGTGCGCCCCGCAATCCGCTGCCCCGGCACGCCGAAGTCGTAACACACCCGGATCATCACCTCTTCCAGCATGCGCATGAAGTCCACCGGCCCCAGGTGCGGCCCCTTCTTGCCCGGCAGATCGCCGCGCAGATCCACGATGGGATATCCCACCAGCTGCCCCGGCCCGTGATACGTCACATCCCCGCCACGATTGATCTCATGCAGCTCCACGCCACGCGCCGCCAGCAGCTCCTCGCTCACCAGCAGATTCTCCCGATGCGAGTTCCGCCCCAGCGTCAGCACCGGAGGATGCTCCAGCAACAACAACGTGTCGCCGATCAGCCCGGCCTTCCGCGCCTCCACCACGCGGCGCTGCGCCTCCAGCCCCTCGGCATACGAAACACGCCCCAGCTCCAGAAGATGGATGTACCCTTCGCTCACGCTTCTATTATCCGCCTAAGGCAAAGTTGATGACGAAACAACGCGTTATGCGAACAAGCCCGTTTCGATTTGTTGGTCATCGCTCTTTGTCCCCATGTCTGCATCAAGCGGCAATACGCCACTACGAAGAAGAAAGCGGGCAGTCGCGTCGAACTCCTCCGGCGCATTTGTTGGATCATCTGTCGATCCGCGCGGCACAAAGATGACCATCCCTTGCCGCGCGCGTGTCAGCAGCACGCGGTAAGCGTTCTTACGGTAGCTCCTCTTCTCTTCATTCTTCATGATGTTCCATTTGCTTGGAGCACCATGGCGCAGCGCACGTAGCTGCCACTGCTTTGCTATCCACACCATATCGCCACCCCAGCAGAGTCCAATCCAGTCCAGCTCCAGTCCCTGAATCTCAAACTCCGTAGCAAAGACTTCACAGCAATAGCTCGAGCGAACATCATTCGGGCCGGCAAGATACCAATGCTCCCACGCGTATTCCGCGTGAAACGATGAGCTTGGCTCCAAGCCCTCCGCACGCAACCTGGCTGCACCCGATGACCCAACTAAACAGTATCGATTGTCACCACGTCGTTGTGCATGCAGCTTCCTCCGGAGCGTATCGAGGCTGCGGGTAAGAAAGATTGGGAAACGCTGCGTGACACCAATCGCTGCGGCTCCATCAGCATCTCCATCAAGGACGCAGTTCACCCAACTCGCCAGCTTCTCCGCTCGCAAACTGCGGTTTGAAGTGCGCAGATGAAGGTGTGGATTCGTGATAACAGTACAGTCGCTCGCTGCGTCTTCAAACAACTTGTGGCCAGCGGTCGAAGGCCCTCCTTGAAGCACTTCTGGCGATGCATAAATAGTCCACTTCTTCCTGCTGCTACGCAGAGCGCGCCCCCACTCCTCGAGCCCCGCTTCACCATCGTTGATCTCCTGGCCGCCACCCACCAGTGCCACAACAAAAGACCAGTCCTCATGTCGTTCCATAATGCGGAGCAGCATCTCCGGTTCGGAGTAATCGCGCTGAAATTTCTTCATGTTTTGCGCACGATTCCATGCCCTTTGCGCTTCATCAAAAACGATGGCGTGATTCGATGGAGCACCTTGATCTCTGTCGGTATAGTTCTTTGCAAACACATGAACGTTTTCGATCAACGTCCGCGCATGTTCCTTGGCCTCATGCGCTCGAGTCCCCTGGCGTTGACTCTCCTGCGCGAAGAGATGCTGTAACACCTTTACCAGCGGACCATTTCCACTCATGAAGTGAATAGGGTTCTCTTTGTTCTCGCTCGCGTGAGCGAGCCCCAGGCCCACCAGTGTCTTTCCCGAACCCGGCACGCCGGTAAGAAAACAGATACCGTGTCGCTGCTGCTCTCGCGCTATGTTCATGTAGTCCTGAATTGTCTCCCGGACGGCTTCAATCTCGTGTTCCGAGGCCTCTGACTTGGCAATCGCTCCGATGGATAGGCCGTTCCGCAGTGCAAGCGCGGCGTCGATGATACTCGGCACAGGAAAGTACGGACTGCTCTCCCATTCCGACACCGCAATCTGTCCCGTTGCATGCCGCTCGATGTTCAACAGGAGTGCCGGCAGATGCTCCCACGAACAGCTCGTCACAGGAGCAATCCAGTACGAGGACGTCTGAGGATAAAACTCCTGCTGATTTAGGGCCAGGTAATCAGGCGCCGATGCCCCAGCTAATACGAGCACCGGTACAATCTTCCGCTTGTCGGAGGCCTTGTGAAAGTAGTGCAACAAAAGTGCATACGTCTCTGCCTGTTGCTTTGCGCCTGCGCCCGCCTCACTCGTCTTCGCTTCGACGATCACGATCGTGTCCCGAACCAGCACAACGACATCAATTCGTCGCGCCTTCCGCGGCACGTCAAACTCCAGCACCACTCCCCACCCGGTAGCCGTCGCGGACTGCTGCATGCATTCCCCGAGGGTTTGTCGCAACGATCGAAGATCGCGCTCCCAGGTCAGTGTCTGATCCACAAACTGGGCAGTGAAGCCTTCGTGCGCGTATGCCGTCGACAATCTCGCCAGCAACGTATCAAACGATTCCGATAAGAACTGCGCCGCAGTAGAAAAGTAAAAGGAGGCCATAAGACAAGGTTGGAGGCCAGGATATCAACCATCTCGCATGCACCTGCAAAAGAAAAGGCGGCCCGAAGGCCGCCTCTTTATGCATCAGTCTATGCCACTAAACGTTGATCGCCTTACCCTCAACGCTCGAGAACGCATCCAGCAGTGCCTCCGCAACCGTCGGGTGAGCGTGGATGGTGAACATCATCTCCTCCACCGTCGCCTCCAGCTGCATCGCCGTCACGGCCTCTGCGATGATCTCCGTCGCATACGGTCCGATGATGTGTACGCCGAGAATCTCGCCGTACTTCGCATCCGCGACCACCTTCACGAAGCCGTCATGTGCATCGAGAATCGTCGCCTTCGAGTTGCCGACGAACGGGAACTTGCCGATCTTGACCTGGTAGCCCTTCTCCTTCGCCTGCGCTTCGGTGAGGCCGACGCTGCCGATCTGCGGCTCCGTGTACGTGCAGCCCGGGATACGCAGCCGGTTGATCGGCTTTGCATACTGCCCGGCAATCTTCGCCGCCACCACCAGACCCGCCATCGCACCCACGTGCGCCAGCTGCGGCATGCCGCCGACGATATCGCCGATCGCATACACGCCCGGCTCCGTCGTCTCCATCCACTCATTGGTCATCACAAAGCCGCGCTCTGGCTTGATCGACGTCTTCTCCAGGCCAATGCCCTCCGTGCGCGGCGAGCGGCCAACGGCCATCAGCACCTTCTCGGCTTCCTTCACCTGCGGCTTACCGTTCGAGTCCGTCCAGGTGACCTTCACGCCGCCCTTGGTCTTCTCGATCTTGGTGTCCTTGATCGACAGGTTCACGTCGATGCCGCGCTTCTTGAACTGGCGCAGCAGCTCCTTCGACACGTCCTCATCCTCCACCGGAACCAGCCGCGGCAGCACTTCGAGGATCGTTACCTCCGCGCCAAAGCTCTTGAAGATCGACGCAAACTCAACACCCACCGCACCCGAGCCGATCACGATCAGCGACTTCGGCGCCTCGGCGATCTTCAGAATCTCGTAGTTGGTCAGGATCGTGTCATCCGGCTTGTAGCCCGGCAGAACGCGCGCATCCGACCCCGTGGCCAGCACAACCTTCTTCGCCTTGATGGTGTCAGTCTTGCCGTCGGCCAACTTCACGCTGATGGTGTGAACGCCGTCCTTCGCCGAACCGGTCAGCGTGCCGAATCCCTTGAAGGTCGTGATCTTGTTCTTCTTCATCAGGAAGTCGAGCCCCTTGGTGTGACGCGTGATCACGTCGTCCTTGCGGGCCATCACGTTCTTCCAGTTCAGCTTCGGCGCCGAGACGCCGTCGATACCGTAGGTCTCGCCATGCTTCAGATGGTCCCAGATCTCCGCCGTAAACAGCAGCGCCTTGGTAGGAATGCAGCCCCAAAGCAGGCAAGTGCCGCCGAGTCTGTCATTTGCATCGACCAACGCTACCTTCAAACCGTACTGCGCCGCGCGGATGCCGCAGGTATAACCCGCCGGGCCGCCGCCAAGAACCACAACGTCAAAGATCGTATCTGCCAAAGCACTCTCTCCTTCTGTATACCCCTGACATTTTAGAGTACCGAAGCTGTCAAGGGCTTAAACGACCGATACCCGCACGGAGAGGCCATCCCCGGCGGGTATCGGTCGTTCTGTCAGTTAGTTGCCGTACGTCGCGTCCATATACCCCACGCGAGCCGCCATCCACGTCTTCAGGTAGACGATCTCGCCTTGATATGTCCCCTCAGCCACCTCATTCGGCACGCCATTCTGCTGTGAACCGCCCGAACACGATAAAGTGTTGGCGAAGAGGGGGAGGACACACCCATGTGCCGCAACATCAGAATGCTCTTTAACTTCGACCCGCCCGTCACCGACGACGAGATCCACGCCGCCGCCCTGCAGTTCGTCCGCAAGATCAGCGGCTTCAACAAGCCCTCGAAGGCAAACGAAGAGGCCTTCCAGCAGGCCATCGACGAGATCGCCCAGACCTCCGCCAAGCTCCTCGCCGCCCTCGAAACCAACGCCGCACCAAGAAACCGCGAAGAAGAGGCCGCACGCCTCAGGGCCCGCAGCGCGCTCCGCTTCCAGAGCTGAACCAACGAGGTCACCCGGAGACTATGCCGGCCTTTCGCCTGTCTTCACCGAAATATTGGCAAAACCCCGGTAGTTGCCCCAGGCCATCACCGCATCGACCAGCGGCCAGCCAATCGGAGCCCCCTTGGGGCGATAGAACACAGATAGCGGCAGCTTGATGGCGTCTTTGGCAATACGAAGCAGGGTCACGCGCAGAAGCTGTCTCCGCTTCCTGTCTCCCGTAGGGTCGCCGAAGATCGAGCCATGCTTTTGCGCCAGAATAAAGTTCCGCTCACCATACTTCAGGCGATGCTCATACAGCTCTGCCAGAGTCACGGGGTTACGATGCACCACAACGGCTTCGGGAACGAAGCCGAATCGATACCCCGCGGCGGAGAGCCTGAGCCCCAGATCCGTGTCATCGTGTCCTGCGCTCGCATCGAAGCCACCGATCTCCTCTACCGCCGCTCGATTGAAGATCGCGTTCGGCGTAGCGGTATAGCGAACCTTATTTCCAGGATCTGACAGATCGGGCTGCGCCACCCAGGCTGGCTGGTGCCGCTCCACCAGCGTCCTCAGCCGATAAGGCCTTACATAGCCTCCAAGAGCCCCTGTGTTTTCCGGAGCTTCCTCCATGGCATCGATCAGCCGGGCCATCCACTGCGGATCGGCCACGCAGTCACTGTCAATGCTGAGAACCCACTGACCCTTGGCAGCAGCAAATCCCGCATTGCGCGCGTTGCCGGACCCCTTTTCAAGGGCGCGAACCAGCTTTACCTGCGGGAAGCGTTCCGCAATCCACTCCCAGCTACCGTCCGTCGAGCCGTTGTCGGCCACGATGACTTCGAAGCGCTCGCGAGGATAGCTTTGCGCCTCCACGCTTTCCAGAGTGTCCCCAATCGTGCCACGCGAGTTATAGCAGGGCATGACGACTGAGACGAATGGTTTCAGAGGTTTAGTGGTGGAGTTCATGGTGCTCGCTGGGGCAAATGAGATGGACCATTGCAGCTAGCTTAGCAGCCGGACTCCCTCGTCACTACGCGCCAGCCGCCGAAAACTGGCAGATACTTGCCCTGCCGAAGAGCCCTGACAGGGCTCACTCGCTACTAATTCAGCGTCGGCTCGCTGACCTGCACTGCGGGGAAGTGACGGTCTTTCCATCGAAGCATTGGCTTCTCAATAAAGTGCCACGAAAGCCATGCGGAGAGAATCGTCAACACCACTGACAGCAGTGCCTGCGGAATCTCATAAGGCCGCTTGAGGGCTGCCATGAAGACTCGATTGACCAGGAACGCGACGATCATATGAAACAGATACATCGCATAGCTGATGGTTCCGATAAATTGGAACGGCCTCGTACGTAGTAGTCGGCAGACCCACCACTCTGTATTTGCGCGCATGACAAGCAATCCCACCAGGCTGGTCGCCGCAATAGAGATCAGGCCCAGCCCGATGCTGAGAAACAGCGGCGATTGCCGGAGGTCGGCTCCCGGCGCAGGCCGCAGGACGATGACGATAAGCGCCAGAAGGCATACGGAAACCAGAGCGACAATCTGCAGACCGCGTGTCATCCGAAGCTTGCCGTACATCTCGCGTATATCGAACATGTCGAAGAGCATTGCGAGGAACGCCCCATAAAGTAGAGCGTCGAGCCGCGTAAAAATACAGAAGTATGCGGCTTGCTCGCCGTACTGCATGCGAAGCCAGGCCGACACAAGGCAAACCGCAATCCCAACGCCGATTGCGACATTCCTATTGAAATGAAGAACCACCGGGGCCCAAAGCAGGTAGAAGTACTCCTCCACCGAAAGTGACCAGTAGATTGTCGTCGCGGCGGATAGCTTGGGATCCAGGCCGACCTCCGCCACCGTCAGATGCGGGAAAAGCGTAGGAATATGCGTCAGGTAATAGCCGAGGTGAGTCAACAGGCCGCGGAAGAACTCAAGGTCTTTAGGAGAGATCGCCTGCAGGAACAACAGCTGATGCAGCAGAAACTCTCCCGGATGAATAGCGTGTTTTGCGATAAGCCCCAACAACAATACGGCCGCGGTCGCAACAAGATACGGTGGCGCAATGCGGATCATGCGGCGCGAATAAAACGTCTTGTACGCTTGCTGCTTGCCACGCAGACCAAGAAGGATCTTCGTGATCAGATACCCGGACAGAGCAAAGAAAATGTCGACGCCAACCCATCCATAGGTGGGCAATTTCCAGAGCATATGCGAGAAGCCCGCATAATGAACGCCGAAGACCAGGAAGATAGCGATAGCGCGGAGACCGTCGAGCTCGACAATTCTTCTGTTCATACCAGGAAATTCACCACCATTGAATCCTTCGATAAAGAAGGTCGTATTTAGCCACTCACCGCTTCAGCAGTGAACCGGAGCGAAAGACTCCAAATGCAAAATCACGCGCCATGCCGCGCATCGGTGAGCGGCGAGGATACTGCCCGGTGCGGCCGGAACGTAATGCAGGAACGGCATATCCACCCGATGCAGTGAGCTTGAGAAACGCACCCAGGCGAGCCGGAAGGCCGGCATCCGTGTCAAAGATCCGTGCGCGCACGCGGTTGGACTTTGCGCCGCGCTCGAGAATGCGTGCTGCCTTGTGCGCCAGAGGAGCAGTTCCTTCCGCAAGGGGATGGGCTGCAAGACCATCAAGATATTCGACAGCGTGCTCCTCGATCATTGCCCGCTGGAGGTCGTTGCGTGGCCTGGATGCACCAGCAAGCGAATCACCCAGCCCGGTTGCGATGCCTCCCATCACGTTGTTGCCGTGCTGCCGGTACAGTGCCAGCGCATCCGGAAGCAACACGACACCACCGAAGATCGTTCCAAGAAACCAGATCCAGCGATCGTGGGACATCGGTTCTTCTCCCGGAAGCGAGCAGAAGCGATCGTGATTGTTCGCTACCTGCAACAGCTCGCGTCGAAAGACCATGGCATAGCCATACGACCCCTGCAGCGGATGAAGGGCGCATGGCTCAAATGCCTCGCGTCGTGGATAGTCGGGGATGCGGCGGCCGCTGCGCTCCTCGCCCCCTTCCCAGAGTTCTCCGGAATGGACACACAGCTTCACGCCGGGGTCGCGGAAGGTCTCCGCACAGATCTCCAGCTTGTTCTCCATCCACACGTCGTCCTGATCGCAGAAGGAGATGAGATCGCCCCTGCAAAGCTCGACTGCCTTGATGAAGTTGTCGCCGTACCCAAGCCGCGTCTCATTGCGATGAAAACGAACCGCAAAGGGGGCGGTGCGGGCAAATGCAGCGACGACCTCTGCCGTCTCGTCGCTGGATTGGTCGTCTGTGATGACGATCTCCATCGGCAGACGCGTTTGACGCGCCAGGCTATCGAGTTGATCCCGAAGAAAGCGCGCGCCATTGTAGGTAGCCATGCAGATAGAGATACTTCGCTCCGCGACTGCCTTGGATGAATAAGCGCCCGCGTCCGCGGAAGAGGTCATGCAACCACCTCTTGTGAGGGGCCCTTTGAACCAAACTTCAACCGCAGCAATTTGCCGACTGCGGGGCTAATCCTGAGGGACCAAACAATCGAGACCGCAATGATCGCAAGCTCGATGAGTGTGCGCACCGAAAGAATCTTTTGCGGCGGGAAGACGGCTGCCAGCAACACCAGGCCAAGGCCAGTCAGCACGCGCGTCCATCCGTTGATCTTGCTGCCGACGGCGAACAGCAGGGCGGAGTCAATCGCCATGCGGAAGGTCCACGCCCATGCCGCTCCAATCAGACCGAAAAAATGCAGTCCCAGCCACAACACACCGAGAAAGGGAACCAGTTCAATGGCATGAAACTTCGCCACCACATCGGGCTTCTCCATCGCCTGCAGCTGGCCGTACGGAATGTAACCGAGGGCGTTGAGCCATATTCCAATCAGCAGTACGACGCCGACTCCCCAGGAATGATCCGCAAAGCTGCTTCCGACCCACAGCCGCATGAAGATAGGCATGGAGGCGATGCCAATCACACAGATCGGCGTCATGACCGCCGCCAGTGCTGCCACCGCGCTGTAAGCCAGCTTGCCGCTCTCTTCTGGAGTGCTCGCCTGGCTCAGCCTCGGGAACAGGCTGGTCTGCAATGACCCTGGAATAACCGATGCGCGACTGACGAGGTTGAACGGCACGGAGTAAAAGGCAACAGCTTGTGCGTTCAGCACGCTGCCCACCAGCATGCGATCGGCAGTTGTCAGAATCGGATTCAGAAGATTGGTGACAGTAATCCAGCCGCCGTAAGAGAACAGTGGCTTGACCAGCCTGCGGTCGTACCCACCGCCCTTGAAAAGCGGCATCGCCGTCCACAAGGTAAAGCAATAAGGAGCGGCAGACACGATGCGTGTGATCAGTACTGCTGCAATCAGCCATTCCAGGTTAGGCCCGTGGAACTTGGCCACCGCCAGCGGCACGATCTGCGAAAGTATGGCGCCCACGACACCCACAATGTTGTAGGAAGCGAAGCGCTCGCGCGCCTGCACGGCGCCGCCGATCATTCCGGTTACGATGGAGATCGGCACCGAGGAGGCAAGCCAGGGCAGGCTGGCCATCACCTCTGCCCGCATGTTCTCCGGCATCTTGAACGTCGTCATGAAGACCGGCCGTGCAGCAAGATAAACCGCGATCCCGCCAACCAGACCGAATCCCAGATTCACCAGCAGTGCCGTCCAGAAAACGCTCTCGCGTTCCTTCGTCTGCTCCGGCTTATGAAGCCGCGCAATGTGGTACGTTGCAGCGCGGCTGATGCCGGGATCGAAGAGGCCAAAGTATCCCAGGAAAAGCCAGACCAGAGCCAGAACGCCGTACCGCGCATCCCCAATCGTACGCAGGTAGATTGGAACGGTCACCATACCGATAAACATGGGGAGGATGGAACCAAGAAGGTTGTAAAGGGTATTTCGTTTTAGGCTCATGGGCTGATATCAGTCTAACCGGATTTTGGCGCCTCACGAGCCGGCTTCCGAAAGAGCCGGCCGACCATAATATGGTGACCAACATCGTTAATAATGTGGCAGGAGCGCATCATACATAGGCAATTCAGTCTGCAGCGCAGCACAACTGATGCGCCTATGGATCAGTCCTGAAAAGCTATTTGTTTCACGACGAGCCTGTTCAGGATCCGTAGCGCCCCACTTCAAAGCACCCCTTCGTCTTGATAAACGGCTATAGATTGAGCAGTGTGCAGCCGCTCGTTTTTGCCGCAGCAAACCAGTGCGATCAGAACATTTTGAGATAAATGAATATTCTGCATAATCTTCATTTAAATGCGGGTTACGTTCGCCAGACGAGATAGTGCATCGCTCATCTTGCTAGAGATATTCACCAGCCGTGAGAAACTGACAGAAGAAAGCAACTCCCCTTTAAGTAGGTACATGCATGACCGGAGCCGTTCTGGAACATTCCCGGATGCGCACTGAGAGCAGCCAGCGATTTTATCGTCCTGAACTGGATGTCCTGCGCTTCTTCGCGTTCCTCCTTGTTTTCATGTATCACGCGATTTCACCGACGGCGCATCTGCCCTTTTTATTGGGGTTACTCAAGGACGCGGGTTCGTTCGGGGTTCCTATCTTCTTCCTGCTGAGCGCCTACTTGATCACAGAGCTGCTTCTCCGTGAGAAAGCGAAATCAGGAACGATCTCACTACGGCGTTTTTACGTCCGCCGCATTCTTCGCATCTGGCCGCTCTACTTTGGTTTTCTTTTTTCTGCCTTCGCGCTTGGCCAGCTGATTCACCGGCCTGAGTTGCACTTCGCCCCGATCACACTACTTGGCGCAATCCTCATGGCGGGCAATTTCATGCAGGCCGCTGGCTACAATATGGGCCTTGCTTCAATGCTCTGGAGTATCAGCGTAGAAGAACAGTTTTACCTGCTCTGGCCATTTCTGGCACGTATCCTCACTCGCGAGCGAGTGGTACTCGCCGGTGCAACGATCTGGGTTATTTCGCAGATCATCACCGCAGCCATGATTTATCACCACGTCCCTTACTACAATGCCCAATGGTATTCGTCCTTCCCGCACTTTCAGTACTTCGGGCTGGGCATCATGATGAGCGCCTATCGGCCACGAGCGCTGCCGATTGTGGCTCGCATCCTTATGGGCATCGCAGGATTCTTTGTACTCGTTGCCGCAGGATCCATTGCTGGACCTTATTTTGTCTTTCCCACCGCCGGGATCGGCGCCTTACTCATCTTTCTCGCGTTTCTCGGCTTCCCCATGGCAGCGGAAGGACCACTGCAAAGTCTAGGCAAGATCTCCTACGGGCTCTACGTTTTTCATGGCTCGGCGCTCTTAATCACACATGTCCTGTCGCACCGCCTTCCGTACTTTCGAGAGCATCCTGCCTGGCTCGTATACACCCTGTCCTTGCCGCTAACAATCCTGTTTGCATCGCTCTCTTACCGCTATTGGGAATTGCCCTTCCTGCGTCTCAAAGAGCGTTTTGAGGTCGTCAAGTCCCGGCCTGCATAGATGGCGCCTGGAAGTATTTTTCTCCTGTTACTTCATTGGCTTCCGCTCTGAAGCTCAGGCCACATTCTCAATCATGGGCTTCGCTTTGCGGCCGTCCCAAAGTTGCTGGAGAAACACAACAGCGATCACAGCAACCAGGCTTTGCGTTTCAAACCGGTAGCGCATGTTCTCGTTTACCTCTACCAGTGCCACTAGAAAAAATGCATAGTTCACCGTGGAGGAGAGCAACAAGCACAGGAGTTTTCGATCCTGATCCTTCCGCCAGAATGATTCCTTCTGCAGAGTCAACAGAAACGCAAGAATGACGAGCTCTCCTAGAACCGCGCCGATACAAAGTTTGGCGAGAAGATCGGAACCTGAGTGCCCGCCTTCCACATTTGACGCGCTATCAGAGTGGTTCTTAGGAGCAAAAACATTGCAGCAGAATCGATTAGCCCACACGTCGACTCCTGCCAGCTTCTTATACTGCGACTCGCTCTCTCCACCACGAAACATCAGATAATCTGAGGCAGGCTCAAAATATTGCACAATCCCGTGCATCACGGCCACTGCATACACTTTGGGCGCATGTTTGAAGAGAAAGACATCGTCTTTGAGCTCTGCATCATGCATACGCAGCATGGACAGGGAGTTCCAATTGGGATCGCCACCAACCGATTTCGTCACAGCATCGAGCTCAGGAAAACCCGTTGGTGCAGCAGGCCAGTGACGTCTCAGCTCCGTCGGCAGATCAGAACCGTCATTACGAAATGTCTGAATCTGGCCCTGAGCAACGAAGCCATCGATGATGGCTCTGTCTCTCTCCGCATTCCAGTGCTTCGCCAGACTGTAGGGCCCCCACGTGGAAGACGCAAAATGGCGGAATAGAAGATAGTTCTTTGCCGGCCACAGAAGAGATATCCCTACACAGATGGCCCCCGCTGTCACGATCTGCCGTCGATTGGAAGGAATGTAAAAGAACAAGATTCCAAACAGCAGGATCACCCACGGCCATTGATAACTGGACCGAAGCAGGGTGAGGCAGCCCATTAGGAAGCAGATACAGGCAATGGAAACAGAAGAGCGACGCTGCACATAGGAAACAATGGCAAGCGCGATCAGACAATGCAGACTTGAAACAAGCGCTGTATACAATCCATCGAAGTCAAAAGCGATAACCGTTGGATTGAGGAGCAATGCTGCACTTACGAGATAGGCGATGCCTAAACGGACGCGCAGCTTAACAAGAATGATGAAAACAGAGACGAAGGAAAGAAAGCTGAGCACAAACTGGATGGCAAGCAACAGGGAGCCATATCGCGAACCACCAAACTTTAAACACATGCCCACCAGAGCATTGAAGAGCGGTGGCTGTCCGTGAAGATGAACGAGCCCTCGCCAAAGGTGATGACGCAGGATATCGAGATCGAGCAGCTGCCACGACGCAGGATGCTGTGTGACTAGATAGTGAAAGCCATACCGCATTGCAATTCCACGGCTACCGAAGAACAGTATTGCGAGCCCTGCAATGGATAACCAGTTTTCCGCATACAGGGCTTTGTTGCCCTGTGAAGGCACCCTCGAACGGTCTACCTGAAGAATGGCGCCTGACAATCTGTGCCTCTAGCTCGCCGGATTTTACTGGGTCGATCTCAGTGTAGCGCAGTCAGCGTCTCATCTGATTATTTTTGGTCGCCCGGTCAGGCGCTCTTGAATTCAATCAGATTCAGCAATACGCACACTGAGCGTTATTGGGTGCATACGTGAGCTGCACAGCGACTCATAACCTCGCTCGCGCAGCCAGGTTCACTGCCACTCCTGCAGCCCTTACTGGATCATCTGCGAGAGCATCTCATCTTATTATGCGATTGATATCGCGTGGGTAAATACCACTTTACGGGGAGGGAATTGTTTCGCTCCGTCATTGCAGCGACGTGAACTCACGCTTCCATCGATCTCCGCAATGTGCCCTCTTACACCTGTATCAAAACTGGTCTTATTCCAGACAGAATCCTTGTTTTTCAAGAGTCATTCCGCTGCGCCGATGGGTCTACAAGCGCAGCGTGTTCGCATTCCGTGGACTGCTTTGACAGAGACTCGTGAACCGGCGCAAGGAGTACTTGTGTGCGACGGAACACGACTCATTCCTGGCTCACTGCCATAACCACTCTCGCCTTCATCACGCCCTTTTCAGGCTGCGGAGGTGGCAACCCATCAGCCCCCTCTTCCACGTCAGCGAGCAGCTCCCCCGTTGGTTCCTCATCAAAGCCGACGACCATCGCAGTCGCAGGTCCCACCTCAGTAATTGCAGGCGCGCCACAGCAGTTCAAAGCGACGGTGGCCAACAGCACCTCGGCCGTGCAGTGGCAAGTGAACGGAGTCGCCGGCGGTTCGTCGACTGTTGGATCAATTACCAGCAGCGGTATTTACACCCCACCTTCAATCGTTCCATCGCCAAACATCATCACCATCTCTGCCGCGATTGGTGCAGCAAATGGAAAGCTTGGCGTCACCGTCATGCAACCTGTTCCGACGATCTCTTCGGCCTCCCTCGTCTCCACCGATGGCGGCGCGACGGCATTGCTTACCGTCAACGGATCGTCGTTCAACAATGCTCCAGCGTTGCTGCTTCAGGGATCACCGATGTCCTCTCAGAGCACAGGAACGATTCTGACGGCGATGCTTTCGGCCTCTGCGTTTGGCAAAGGGCCAATCCAGATCGCAATCGAAAACTCCGGGCCAGGCGAACAAACATCCGGGACCACCTCCGTTCCCCTGCAGCTTCAAATGGCGTCGGCACGTGCAGCAGGCCGCCTGCTGGCGCAAAGCACCTTCGGTGCGACCATGCCGCTGATCCGGCAGGTGCAATCCGAGGGTTTGGACGCCTATCTGGATGAGCAGATCAAGGCAACACCAACGGAGTTCGCTCCTCTCGACATCACGGTTGCAGTGCCAGCCTATTGCGATAACAACATCAACTATTGCATCTGGTACAGCTGGTGGCAGCATGCGATGGAATCGCCCGATCAGCTGCGCCAGCGTATTGCATTCGCTCTCACAGACATGTTCGTGGTTGCCGGTCAAAGAGCGGATACGATGCCGACCTACCTCAACGCTCTGTCCGATAACTCCCTTGGCAACTGGCGCCAGCTCATGCACGACGTAACGCTCTCACTTGCGATGGGCGGCTATCTGAATATGTTCCAAAGTGCCAAGCCAACCGCCAGCGACATCGCCAACGAAAACTACGCGCGCGAGTTCATGCAGTTGTTTTCTCTGGGTATCTACCAGATGAACATGGATGGCTCGCTGGACCTGGATGCCTCCGGCAATCCCATCCCCAATTACACGCCTGCACAGATACAGGCCTTTGCGCGGGCTTATACCGGGTGGACCTACCCCGTCCCTGGAGGCGGCCCGGCAAGAAGCTGGACTCAACCGCAGACAGTCTCTCTATCCGGTTTCATGAGCCCCTACGATTCGCAACACGATACCGGATCGAAGGCAATCATCAGTGGCGTGGTCCTGCCCGCGGGCCAGACAGCAGAGCAGGATCTTGATGGAGCGCTGGACGCTATCTTCCAACATCCTTCACTGCCGCCCTTCGTCTGCAAGCAGTTGATTCAGCACCTTGTCACCAGCAATCCGAGCCCCGATTACATCAAGCGAATCGCGCAGGTTTTTGTGGACAACGGGAATGGCGTACGCGGCGATATGAGCGCCGTTGTTCGTGCCATCCTGCTCGATCCCGAGGCGCGGCTATTGGACGATCCGAACGCGTCGCAGCCAGAGTTCGGCCATTTGCAGGAGCCAATCCTTTGGGCCACGGCTGTTACAAGAGGTCTTCAGCCTACCAAATTAGTGGACGGCGCAAACGCTTACCAGGTGCTGGAATACTGGGCCATCACAATGAACGAGACGCCCTTCAATGCCCCTAGCGTCTTCAACTTCTTCTCGCCTTCGAATCAATTGCCGAACTCTACCCTTCTTGCACCCGAATTCGGCATCGAGAACACAGCAACCACAGTACAGCGGCTGCTGGTTGCAGACTGGGTCGTAACTCCCGGCCAGGCAGGCAGTCTTTCCATTGATTATTCGCCGACGGGCACTCTCGGCACTCTGGTGCAAGCCGGCCCCGACCAGTTGCTGGCTTACCTCAACACGGTATTCCTCCACGGAACAATGACCTCCGACATGAGGCAAACCATCGAAGCAGCGATGGAATCTACTTCTGACCCATCACTGAAGGCAAGAACCGCCGTTTACCTCGTCATCACTTCGTCTGCATTCAAGATTATTCGATAAGAAACTGCCGGAGACTATCCATGACTCAACTCTCACGTCGCAATATGCTCAAACTCGCCGCACTGGCAACAGGAAGCCAGGCATTGGGACTGCACTCTCTGGGTGCACTTCCAGCTATGGCACAGACAGTATCTGCAAACGACTACAAAGCGCTCGTCTGCATCTTTCTCGTGGGAGGCAATGACTCAAACAACCTCCTCATTCCTGCTGACCCATCATCTTTCCAGGCCTATCAAACCATCCGCGGCGCACTTGCACTGCCCCAGGAAAACCTGCTCAGCCTGGGGAGCAACGCTTCCGTCATGCTGAATGCAGCCATGCCGAATCTGCAAAATATGTACCAGGCAGGAACGGCCGCTCTGGTGACCAACGTTGGGCCTCTTGTCCAGAACATGACACGCGCTCAATATTTATCGGGCTCCATGCCAGTTCCATTCGCTCTATTCTCGCATCGTGACCAGCAGATCGGCTGGCAGAGCGCGAATCCGGCGACGGAGACCGGCTTGGGCTGGGCGGGATTGGCTGCAGATCAATTAGGTCAGAACGCTGGCGGATCGTTGCCCAGCGTCATCTCTGTTGGGGGAAACCCCGTCTTCATGTACGGCCAGAAAACAACCGGCCTGTCCGTGCTTTCGACAACAACAAGTTTCGCTCCGGAGTGCGGCATGCCCTCAAATGCGTGCGCAGCGCGAATAGATGCCGCACAACAACTTCTTTCGCTGGATAGCGGAGCAATGCTCATTCAGGCGGACAACACGATCGCATCCAATGCTTATGGGTACTTCAGCGATCTTTCATACGCGATGAAAGCAGCTCCCTCGCTGAAGACCATCTTCCCCGCTAACCCATTGGCAACACAGCTATATCAGATTGCTAAGATCATGTCCGTTCGATCATCCATTGGAGCAAATCGTCAGATATTTTTTGCGAGCTTTGGCAGCTTCGATACACACACAGGGCAGCTGCAGGCGCAGACCAAACTCCTCGGGCAGTTGGATAGCGCAATCGCAGCCTTTCAACAAGCGATGGAAGAGTTGAATCTCAGCGAACAGGTGACCGCCTTCAGCATGTCAGACTTCAGCCGTGCCATGGTCCCCAACAGCGCAGGAGGAACCGATCATGCGTGGGGAGGCCACCAATTCGTGTTGGGCGGTGCCGTGAAAGGGGGCCGCATGTACGGCTCCATGCCAACAATGTTGCTCGGTGGACCAGATGACTCCACCAATGACGGGCGATGGATTCCAACCATCTCCGCATCGCAATACACCGCGACTTTGGCGAACTGGTTCGGCATACCCACCGCCAACATGGCCTCAGTGGTTCCAAATATAGGTAACTTTGCTATACGAAATCTCGGTTTCGTATAGTCACTCTCCATGCAAGCGTCTCTGAAATAAGCGTTCACCGCTGAAGCAGGCTTTATGGATCCACACAGATTGAATGTTGCATGACCCACAAGTTGTATTTAAAGATCACGTTGCAAACAGACGTAAGCAATGCGGCAGGAGTTCACCATTCACCAAGCGAATCGCATTACGGGATCTGCTAAGATCATTGAAAATACGATTCAGATCGCAAATCGGTTTTTTGAGCAGCTTATAGGCTTACGATTATCCCCAAATCTGAGCAAAGTCTCCTGTCACGCTGTTACGCAATGCCAAGTGAAGCTGACGCATTAAGTGGGTGCACCATAAGCCGCCATAGCATCGATCGTTGCCTTTTTCTGCAAGCAAAGTTAGCTTTCGACTTTATAAATATTAACCGATGAGATCGATACTCGCGGCGAACTTCTCGACCCCAAACATTCAGATCTCTAACAGTTAGAGCATTTACCGCTAATCGATCTGCCGGCGCAGTCTAAGCAACCTAGATGGCCAATACTCTTGATACAAGGAAGAGAATGCGTAACGCTAGTTTAGATGGAATCCGCGGTATCGCCGTTCTATTGGTCCTCTTTTACCATCATAATTTGCTGAATTTTGGTTGGCTGGGTGTCGATCTCTTCTTTGTTTTGTCTGGCTATCTCATTACGACAATTCTCCGTAAAGAAAGAATGGCTCGTCATTACTGGTCAAGTTATTGGATCAAGCGCGCCACAAGAATTTTTCCACCTCTACTCCTGCTGTTGGCAGCCGCTGCAGTACTAGGTGTCTCTCTGAGCTTGTCGCAAGCGTTCCTTTATCTCGCAAGCGCAGGTGACCTGTTTGCCATACTTCGTCCCCATGTCGAGTCGCTACGACCACTATGGTCACTTGCAGTTGAAGAGCATTTTTACCTGCTGTGGCCGCTCGCTGTATACCATCTCGACGCGAAGACACTGAAGCGGATATGCCTCGCATTAATACTGCTCGATCCTCTTGCGCGCGCGATCATGAGCCTCTTCACGCAAGATTGGCAGATTGTCTACTTTTTGACCCCATTCAGGCTTGATGGTTTAGCTCTTGGATGCTTGCTCGCTCTGCTGTTCGAATCCAATATCGCGATTGAGAGAATTCGCCGGATGAGTTCATCGGCAACAATCGCCTTTGTTTTGGCATGGCTGGCTCTGCGCGTCATCCTTGGACATGGCTTTACGAGAAATAATCCAACACCGGCGTATAACGCTTTCTGCTATTCACTCGTAGCGCTAGCATGTGCGGCAGGGATCAGCTACGTGCTTACCCACCAGCATTCCTTCGTCTCTCGTGTACTTTCATGGCGCCCGATTGCTTATATAGGACTGATTAGCTACGGGCTTTATCTTTATCAGGTACTGATTATTGAAAGCATGCAGCGATGGACTGGAAAATCCGTGCATGCGGTATTCCTCTTGGATTTTCCTGTGTGTTTCGTTCTCGCAGCATTGTCCTTCCGGTTTTATGAATCTCCATTGATAGCCTGGGGAAGAGCAAAGGCGAAGTCACACGCGGAACGGGTTATTCCAAAAAACGCAGAGCAAATATCAGAAGGGTAATTGCGCAATAGCCACATACCATTTGCAGAATGAAGTCATCTGCATACAGGCGTCGTTCATAGACTTGAACGTATACCGTATTGAACCGTAAGCACGCATGCTTTAGTAGCAGCGAGCAATCCCTTGAAACCGTATCGACGGGTGAGCGCCAACGCCAGCTTCGGCGGAGCAAGCATGGAAAACAATAGGAAGCGCCCAACGTTCTTCTGATACCGCAGATAGTCCTTCGCCGTGGTGTACATCCGGGAGGCATCGACTACACTCGCGTACTCCTCCCGATTCACCGGCGATGGATAATGATCCACCCAAAGCTCCGGCTCAAACTCAACGCGGTATCCCAGCGAAGCTGCATGTCGAATCATGTCGATCTCTTCGGAGCCATAGCGAAGCAGCGGATCGAACTGAGCCTTCCGAAATAACTCCATCGGAAAGATACCCGCGTTGATCACCATCGCTTTGAGCTCTCCAGCGGGCTTCACACGCTGATAGCCCCAGAAGTCGGCATTGTGCGGCTCCACGCGAAAACATTCAGAGCTGGAAACATGCTTGAACTCGATGCCGGAGACAAGAGGCTGCGGCAGCTTCTCCGCATTGACCTCGCAGAGACGATAGGCAAGCGGCACGAACGACGGAGGCAGCACGACATCGTCGTCGATAAAACACACAAAGGCGGTCCGAACCGATGCCAGGCAGGCATTGCGATTTGCACCCAGGCCGATTCGGGGACCACGCTGATAGGCTGCAAAAGGAAACTCAGCGACGACAGCCTCCGATGTTCGTCCATCCTGGCCATCGTCGCTGACGATGACCTGATCAGGACGTCGTGGAGAATCCGCAATCGACTGCAGAGCCTTCCGCAGATCCTGCGCACGGTGCCGCGTACAGATACAGATTGCCAGGCTAGAAACATGTGACATCGTCAACGCGCAATCACCTTGAATTGGTTGTAGTAAAAGTCTCTATACCAAGCAAGCCGGCTCGAGAAAGAATTCTGTTGTAACGCGGTTCTTCGAGTCTAGATGGCCTGTGATGGAGTCGCGCTCTTCATCGGAACCGTAACGCTTCCAAAACGGCAGACGATTCCAATCACCAGCCACAGCCATGTGTTTTCTCCATACTTTCCTGCCATAAGCCAACCACCAAGAGTGCAGGCAAGAATACCGGCGATCGGTAACGCAATATTTTGCGGAACGTTTTGGATCAGGTACGAAGCTCGCTTTGCCACGACAACGATAATAAAGATGTACAACAATCCGCCGATCAGTCCCGTTGTCAGGAACATGTCGCTTATATCAATCTCGGAGCTACCCGCCGATGACGAATCTCCGCCCAATTTAGCGGTTGCGAAGGTTGATCCCAAGCCCCTCCCAATTGGGTTGCGAAATCCATCCAGGAGTCCCCCCAGGAGCATCTGGCCATGTAAGTTCGCTGTAGAGTGCTTTGAATCGAAGGGATGGGCAAGCCCCTGCACCTGGTGTTGAGTAGACAGTCCTGCGGCTGTGTTGTCTTTGCTGTCTCCACCCGTGTCTTCAGAACTCGCCGCATGAGTAACAGAAAAAATGAGCGCCCCGAGACCAATCACCAGAGCGAATATCAGCCGAGGAACCCAGACCCTGGAATTGCGGCTACTGACAGTCCAAGCAATAGCCATGCCGAAGACGGAAAGCAGAATCGATGTGCGCGACGATGATAGAAAGAGACCGAAAGCGATCAGGGGAACAAGCAGCAGATAAGGACGTTTCCCCGCGATAAACAATGCCATGGAGGCCACCAGGGACATCGAAAGAAGTCCCATAAACTCCACACCATTGACGGAGAAGCCAACAGCACGAAGAACTCCTGCGCCCAGATACATCGAATGGATATGAGAACCCACTTTATCTAGCCACGCCTGCTGCCAAGGCAAGTATCCGATGTACGTCTGAATGATACCCATCATCGCTGCAATAACACCAAGCGCAACCAGCAGCGCAATCAGGCGACGCAACAACTGCAGCGATCCATACCTCCAGCCGAGCCAAAACCAGCAGATCGGGATCAGATAGGTCATGGCGCCGCCAAAGCCAACGATCAACGGTCCCTGGATCGGATTGAAGATCTCCAGGGTCATGATCACCATCAACCCCAGCATGGCCTTCTGGACAGGATCTCGCAGCTTCAAATCCATCAGGATGGGAGCCACCATGATCAAACTGAATATGGGCGACACCAGCAACAACGGATCGAACGTGGGGATCTCGCCCGTGAAATCCATGATGCGTCGCAAATCACCCAAAAGAAATGCAAACGCCGGCACCACCACCAGACTGAGCGGCTTGTTCCAGTAGACGATAAGAAAGAACAGGGAGAGGTAAATAATCCCTGCCACCAGGTTGTAGCGCCCATGAAATATCAGCCACAACCCGGCGAAGACCGCCGCCATGGTTCCCAAAAGAATCTTTACCGACCGCGGAATCGCAAAGGACCCAAACCGCCCGTCAGATCTTTCTGCTGTAATGCCCGACATAATCTGCATGATGCGATCCCGTTTACCTAGTTAAGTATATGCTGCCGCTATTCCAGGCCCGGCGTCATTGGCAGTGGTGCAGGTTGGGGTTGCAGGGTACGGCGCTTCGCTCCAAGCCCAAGCGCCGCCAGCAAATCAAATCGCTCCAAAATCATATGCAGCGCAAGCGGCAGCACGACCCCGGCTATAGTGCCTGCAATCAACTGGGGAGCCCAGGCAACGACATGGGCACGCTCCAATGCCGCACGCACTGCTGCCGCCACCAGCACATGAAAGATGTAGATCGTCATAGACGCTCGCCCGAGAATGCCAAACCAGTCGGCAAAAGCAGAGGAGCCCTCCACAACCAGATGGCTCAGACTAACCATCAGCACAACGCCGGCTGCCGTCACAGGCCAGGACCAGATAAGCTCAGGCCGACCGTGCGATAGACCGCGACACACATGCGACAGCGCAAGCAACGTTACAAATGAGCACGTCGCCCATGCCAACGCCACGATCCGGTTTGGCTGCCAGCGCATCAACCTCTTGCCGATGAAAATACCGGCCAGATAAAAAGCCAGCGATGGACAGAGCGTTCCCGTCAGGCCATACGGTGAGAGCCTGCCCTGCGCGATCAAAACTGCTCCCCCCACTCCTGCAGCCATCAAAGCTGTCAATAACCCGCGACGCGCTCCCGTAACAAAGGCAAGAAGATGGCAGAAAAATAGAACGAATAGAAACCAGAACTGCTCTACAGGAGCCCAAAGAATTGTGAGTAGTGTGATCGGCGAATGAACCGTGTTCATTGTGCCCTTAGGCGCCAGCAGTTTCAGAGATAGCTGGAACCAGGACCACAGCAAATACGGATACGCAATCGTCATCAACTTGCTCTTCAGGAACGGCCATCGCCCCTTTGAGAGCGACCGATCTACCTGCATACCGGCAAGGATGAAGAACAGCGGCATGTGAAAGGTGTAGATCGTGTAGTCGGAAGCCCAGATGGGATTCGCGGTCGAAAGCATGTGAGCCGCCTGCAGGCCACGCAGCACATGGCCGTACACCACCAGCACAATGCCAATGCCGCGAGCAACGTCAATCCAGGCAATACGCTTTGGGGGAGTGGTCATGCCCTGCTTCCGTAAAATCGCGGATATCTGAGGATCAAACAATATGTCGGCGTCTTGTGGCGCAAAAATGCTCGCATGAGATAGCTACTCAATTTATAAGCCCTTACCTTGCTCGATGACGAACGAACCGGCCAAATCAGTACTGACAACAACAGCGAAGAGGGCACCTGCTCAAGCTAGGCGCGTCCCCTGACGACTCCCTGATACCTCTGTTCCCTGCGGGCAAACAACCGGCGGAGCAGGCGGCGCGCAGGTTCCTCAACACCATAAAAACCTGCCGCTGAAAGCAGCATCAGCGCCACGCAATCGACGGCAAACCGGCCCGGCACAGAACTCATTTGAAGCATGTCGCACAGATGATTGACTGCCGTCTTGCATGGCCATTGCAGGAGATAGATTCCAAAGCTGATCTGGCCGCCAATGATGAGCAGGCGCGTCGACAGCAACCACTGCAGTGGAGACTTTTCGGCGGCCAGGCAAAACAGTAGCACCGCGAAACCCAGAGCCGTCCACGCGGCAGCGCCGAGCAATGGCTGGGATAGCAGCCACAGGCAGGCCACCGTAGCGAGCATCGTAAGCACGCCGCGTCCTGGCAGCAGCGAAGCCGTGGGCCGCGCCGAGCGCATACGCAGGAAGAGGTTCCCCACGCACACACCAATCACGAACTCCGGCACATGCACCAGAGCAAGCGGAACGTAGTGCAATCCTCGCGTGTCGGTGTAGTTGATTCCGCCGGTCTTTCCCGCAACGGCAAGCGTTACCGCGAGCGCGAACGTCATCCATAGCACCCAGGTCCGGCGGCGCTCCAACCATTGCTGCATCGGCGGAAACAAAAGGTAAAAGAATGCTTCCGTTGAAAGTGTCCAGCAGACAAAGTTCCAGCTGGCAGCCATACCCATATTGAAGGGGTTCCATGACTGCACCATGAACAACGTGGCCACGGCAGCAGAGATGGAATGCGGCGTCGTGTGATCGAAGATGCTGCTGAGCAGAAGAGAGACGGTGTAAAGCGGCCAGACGCGCGCGAACCGCGCCTCCCAGAATCGCCGGTAGCCACCCGGACGTTCAATCTGCCCCTCGTAGGTGTAGCTGAGGATCAGTCCCGACAGAATAAAGAACAGCGGTACTGCCAGCAGGCCGTTGCGAATGAATTGAGCTGCAGCCCAGAGATGCTTCTCCTCCAGAGCCACCGGCAGATGTGAGTGGTAGAAAACCACGTAAAAGGCGGCAAAAAAACGTATACCGGTCAGTGCCGGCAGCGATGCGCGATGCGCAGTCAGCTCTCCGCGACGAGGCTGCACCGCAGGAACCTTATCTACAGGTATGGAATGAGCGGTCCTAGCCAAGGCCAATTTCCTTCAGCATCCGCGCTGCGATGGGCCGCGAAGTGTAGTGCTCCAGCGCCCAGATGCGTCCCGCCTCGCCGATACGGCGCACCTCGTCGGGATGATCGAGCAGCGGGCGCAGGCTCTCCGCCGGACGATCCAGGCTGACGGCGATGTAGTGCTTCATGGGCTCGGGCTGCGGTCCGTCGAAGAGAAAGCCGTTGCGCTCCATATCAAGATGCAGCACAGCCGTTCCCGCGGCAAAGGCCTCCCACATTCTCCAGCTGTCCCACTGCGCGATCATCGTGCTGGTTCTGCCCAGCGACTTCATCACGCGGCGTCCCCACATGCAGGCCGGGCCTGCCTCCTGCTGGGGCACAGGCAGAAGAAACCAGCCGCCGAAACATGCAGCCATGGTGGACGAAGCCATACGGCGATAGTACGCAGGGAAGTGTCGGCCCTCCGTCTGTCGCAACATCAGGTTGTCGTAAAGGTTGTTCTCCACCTCCGGGTCGACCTCTGAGCGAAAGGGGACGCCGGATTCGAGCACCGGCCTGACCTCCTTCTCCGCCCAGACCCGCACCGTATGAGGAAACTGCTTATGGCGAAAGTTCCAGATCAGGCCCTCGCGCGGCTCGTTCACAACCTCTGAGGCAGCCACCACGCTCGCTTCCGCGATGCGGTCGGAGATACCGAAGACCATCTGGCGAAGATTTGCCGGGTAGCGGAAGCGTCGATTGCCGTGGGTCCGAAAGATCGCCGCAAAGCGCTCATACGGCTTGCTGTACAGATCGCGAAGGTTGTCACCCAGATCTCTGCGGTCCAGAAAGACCGCTGGCACGGAACAGCTGGTGATCGCCACCGGCAGCGCGGGCGATCCCTGCAGCATGAAGTAATCTTCCGCAACGACCAGAAGATCGCAGTCAGCAGGCCGCGGAGCATCCACATCCCCCGGAAACAGGAATGGCGCATCCGGCTGAGGACGCCAGGTCTCTACATCGGAGACAATACGCCAGCCCAACGCCCTCAGCCCTTCGGCGAACAGAATCGCCTGGTGCGGATAGCCGAGAAAACGACCGTCCGGCGTACGGCCCAGGAAAAAGTAGGCAGTGCGCTGCTTCGTCGTTTCACTGGTAGCGTTCAAGATGGCCTGGCCCATGAGAGATATGCTCTTGTTTTACAGCATCAGGCGGAAAACCGCTGTCGCCGATGTACCTTCGCGAGGATAACTACCCACACGCAAGCAAACCCACGCAGCTGGCAATCGTCTCATCGGTAGACGCAGGTTCACCCTCAGGCCTGAACGAATTGGAGCGAAAGAACTTTTGCCCGATTACATTTCGAACATCCCGCAACCGTCCCAGGCTCTGTTAGCCGCATGTCGGGAGTTGAATCACCAACCACGGTCAGGAACGTTCTTAGCATCCACCGCTACCCCCCTCATGCTGTTTGAGGCAGGCCAACCCGCCGGCAACTCACTGAATGCACAGAGCTCCGCCGCGCTGCTCGAAAATTTGCGTAAAGGGCAGCGGCTGCTCTTCACCTTCGGTGCCTATCCCGGTCAATCGGTGTTCTGGCTCAGCCGTGCGCTTCCCAGTACCGGATGGACTTCGCAGCAAAGGTCACCCGTATACGGTCCCAAGGGTCCGGTACCGCTAGTCGCGGCCGATCCCGACTTCTTCCATGGTGCAGACCTTGAAGGCTTTGCCGCTCCCCTCGGGGTGGACATTCGGCCCGTCTCGGCAGTCGAGCGTGGACAGGCCCGCTATGAGCGCTATCAGATACAGCATCCGTTCGTGGGCTTCGACATCCCACCCCACAGCGATCTCTGGTCGAGACCACTGCTCAATCGCGACTGGACGGTCCGCATCTGCTACGACGATATCGCCCGGCTTCCGCTACTGGTGACGGGGCGCTACGGAGCCGGCCGGGTCGCCATGCTCTCCACATCTTCCTCCGCGCTCGGCGAATCGCCTGCCGCAAAAGATTTCTGGCGTGCCGTGGTTCGGTGGCTCAGCGAACCGGAGCCTGCGTCCCCCCCTGTCGCAGGCGTCAAGCCAACCCTCGCCATGAGCTTTCCTTCCTCAGGATCAGTTCGCTTAACCATCGGGAATCCTTCGAAGACGACCCTTCCCGTACAGCTTGTCATGCGAGCGCTTGATCGCAACGGAGCCATGCTGGGCGATGCAGCCGGAGAGCTGCTGAAGCCGCTCTCCCTGCCTCCGGGCCGCTCCACCGTACTCAATCTGCCACTCCCTGCTCCGGCATTGCCAGGGCTGGAGACCTACGCGTCCGAGACCAGCTTTCAGGTACGGGCAGGCTTACTCTCCGGCGACGGTTCTTCTCTGCTCGCCGAACAGCGCGCCGCATCTCCTCCGCCCCCTTTATCAATAGAAGTGGCAATGGAAAATGTTTACTCCAGGCCTGTTCCCTATCCCGGGCCGGGAACGGACTCTCTGTTTGGTTTTCAGGGCCGCATGGGCCTCCCCGTGGCGACGTACGCTTATCCGCCCGGATCTTCCGTGCAAGGCACCGTGACCATTGCCCTGCAAACCTCCAATCTCGCGCCGACCGCAACAATAGAGGACCTCACCCAGCCCGGGAATGCCTCCGTTATCGCTTTGAATGACCGCGGAGCCGGATTGCGCCGCACACCCGGCGATCATATCCAGGGGTATGGAACCTGGGTCGGGAAGCGCGATGTAGAAAACGTCCTGCGGCTCACCCTGCCCGAGCCAGCGCACATCTCGGCCGTCACGCTTGTGGCCAGCGGCGGAGGCGCCGTTCTGGATGTGCAGCATAACCCCGGACGGGTTGCCATCGAACTGGACGGCCGTCCGGCAGCAATGATGGATGATCTGGACGCGGCTCTCAATCAGGGGAATGGACAGGTGCGAATCCAGCTCCCCCAGGGGGCTTCCGGCTCCACGCTGACGGTGCGGCTGCCGTGGGTTCCCAAGTGGATCAATCAGAACCGCGCGGAGCCGTGTCTGGCAGAGATCGCCATCGAAGGCAGGCGAGCATCGGAACCCGCACTGGCATCCCAAAGCGGCAAACTCACCGTGGTGCTCGTCGATGTGCTCCGTGGAGAGCGCACTCCCGTCCTCGCAAAGTCCATAACGCTGGGTGCAGGCCAGGTATTCTCCGAGCACGTGACAGCCACGCTTCCTCACTCCACCTCCCCCGGTATCTTTCGCCTGGAAGCTGTCTTTCACCCTGATAACGAAAGCGGTCCCGCGACCGCAGCGGCTCCTCTGCTCGCTATCGCTTCGCGCAAAACACTGACGCCAATGAGCACCATTGCGAGTTACGCGGCCTTTGGGACCGGCCTTCTTGTCTCCAGGGGTTTCACTCTGTTCTTTCCACTAGCAACCGGGACATCCGAACCCGGTGGCGGATGGGGGCACTCGGACGATCTGATCTGGGCCTACAGCCGGCAGTTCAAGGCCATTCCCCCCAAGGCCAAAACGGCAGCCAACCGCCTGTACGCCACGGAGACCGACATGCGCCACTACACCAATCCGTGGCATGAGTTCGGTAATGGCGAGCCCTTCTTTCAAACCGCCATCCCCTCGTTGATTCAGCAACTGAAGACTCAGCCTCGATGGGCTGCCGCGCCCACCGTCGTGCTGACCTTCGCGGACGGTTGGGGGATCGGTCCCGAATTAAGCAACTGCAATAGCTGGCAGGAGTACGTAGCCTTTGACAGCTATCTCCGCAGCAAGACCGGCAAGGGCATCAACGGACGCACGCACCCCGAGGTGGAAACCGCGATCCACGCCGAGCACGAGAACCAGTGGCAGGCCTGGCAACTGGAGCGCTACGTGGATGCAGTTCGCTCCATACGGGCGGCCTTTAAGGCCGAGGGCAAAGATGTCGTGATCTATGGACAAGGCTGCCCGGTCATTGCAGGGGAGGCAGGCCGGGAGCTGGCCAAAACCATCCGCGGCATGAACGACGACACTACCTGGAGCATGCAGGACAACAGCCCAAGCCTGACCACAGGACGCACGCTGGCCTGCCTTGCCTTCAATCCGGTATGGCAGCTCAATGCACTGATGCCATGGGGTTTTGTCTCTCCCTTGTTCAACAACTGGCAGTGGCACAATCCGATAGGCACAACCGAGCCAAGTCGTCGCCTGCATTGCAACAACCTCTGGCGTGCTGTCGTCTGGGCGGATGGCTCCTATGGAGGAGCGCATACCTACGGCTTCGGCAACAATGTAGGCACGCCCTTCAACATGACGACAGAGGAGTACCAGCAATGGTGGAACCTGCAGCAACGCGGTAATCTGCTGCAACCCGAGTCTCCTCTTGGCGCCGGGCTCGTGATCAGTTCGCAGAAGAATGCCGATCCAGCATCGACTCGCTGGAACGGCATTGATCCCACGGCACTCCCTGAGGTGCGGATGCTCATGGATGCCTTCCGGTCGCTCGTGGAAGCAGGCGTCAGTCTCCCCTTCACCACGAATGCCTCCACGCTGAGTTCCTGGAAACCGACGCCGGGCGCATCGCTCATCGTATTGAACCTGCAGGATTTCAGTGCGGCAGAGATCGACGCTCTCAGTCATCTGCAGCAACGCGGTGTACGCATCGCAGCCTTTGCCTCTCGCAGCTCTCTCTCTTCGGACGCTGCTTCTCTCTTTAAACGCCCGGGCTCGCTCCTGCTGGAAGCCGCGCCGACCGGCCTGACGCACCCGCAGGCGCTCGAGCTGGCATCCCGGCTCATCCCAGCGCTCGAACTCCCGCTCACGTTCTCGACGGGCTTCGCGGGTTACGGCTTCCGCTGTCAGGATCTCAGCATGATCGTGCTGGAAGACTGGCTCGAACAGGCACGGGCCGCAACGGTCCGGCTTCGCAAATCAGCAGGAGCCCAACACGCCTCCGCATCCAACCTCAACGATCACAGCACACTCACGTTGACCAGCGACGGCGAATTCTGGAAGATCACCGTCCCCATGCGCTCCGGGGACGCAGCTCTGCTGGCGGTACGGGAGGCCTGATGACCCACATGAATCGCCGAAGATTTCTGGAGATCACCACCGTCGCCGCTGCGGTCGCAAACCTCCCCTCAGCTTCTGCTGCCTGGTGGCAGGGGCAGCCGCAGGCAGCCAACACCAACCCCGAGAATCGCGGGCTGCTCCTCTATGTCGACCCAAGGCTGGGCGCAGAAGCACAGGCGTATCGCCGCAACATCGAAGCAGCAAGTCAGCAGCATCCCCTGCTTGGCATTCTTGCCGGTGGGCGCCAGATACTCCAGATACAGTCGCCGACCCCGCAGCAGCTGGCTTACAACCACGTCCTTCTCGTGGCCCTGCCGGACGATCCCTTGCTCGTCCAGGCATGGCAGCGCGAAGCCGCCATCCAGCCGGCGTCCCGTTCGATCTATGCCTTCGGCTTCGGGCACCTGCAAGGCCCGATCGGCTACCTCGAGTCGGACCGGAACCCATTCCTGCACGCCGCAGCCATCATCAAGTCGCCCTATGAGTGCGAGTGGGTGAGCCTGACAGGCACTGACCGCGCTGGAGTTGGCCTTGCCGTCGATGCCTTCCTGAAGCAAGGTCTGGTCAACGGTCTCGTCGCCGCTCCGGGATGGAAGCGAACCGAGCCTACCCTTCTCGATCGCGATCCCCTCGCACCCGGCTTCGTAGCGCCCGCCATCCTGCCCGAGACCATCGGCTCGCTGCGGCGTATTGCGCTTACCCAGGTCGCCGAAGACGAATATCGCGGCGCCCTGGCTGACGGCGGAGTCATGCCGCTCTCCATCTGGCAGGCCAAGTACTACGAGAAAGGCCAGTGGGACAGCGCCGGGCAGATCGCCTCGCTCTATCAGTACGCAACCGGCCTGCATCGCCGCGCTTACGGCAATGCCGTGTGGGCCGCCCGCTTTAGCTCTGCCGCTGAAGCGGCACAGGCCGCTCCCCGAATCGCAGCCGCCGCGAAGCTCAAGCCGGCAGGCTCCAGCCACTGGACCGGCGACCTGCCCCGCTATGCCTGGGGCATGCCCGTGATGGGTGACGGCGACTCCACCGGCACGCTCGAACTGCGGCTGGACGGTGACAGTGTTTTACTGATCGCCCTGGCTCGCCGGATGACATAGACCTTTTGTCATCGGAATCGTCACGAGGTTGGGTACACTGAAGGCACCCATTGCCAAAGAGTCGCATCCACTCAACTCCCTGTTTCCCCAGTACGGTCCGCTGTACCTCCAGGGCGGCCCGAACTCAGAAGGTTCTTTCGCTTTGACGATATCCGCAATGCCTCTAAAAGCTGACGCCTCAGCTCTGGCCGATCTATCGACGCTGCGGCTGGCCATTATCGCCCATCGCTTCCAGAAGAACGACGGACAGGGCCGCGTGAACTATGAGGTCGCCCTGGCTGCACTAAGCCGCGGCGTAAAGCTGACCCTCGTCACCGCGCACTGTGCGGAGGAGATCGCAAACCATCCCTGCGCAACCGTAGTGAAGATCGGTCGCGAGAGCTGGCCGACCCAGCTGGGAAGGAACATCGGTTTTGCCCTCGACAGTGCCGCATGGCTGCGCAAACATCGGGGCGAGTTCGATCTCATTCAGGCAAACGGTTTCATCACCTGGGAGCCCTGCGACATCGTCGCGGCTCACTTCATCCACACCTCGTGGATGGCCAACCGCTTCTATCCCTATCATGGCCTCAAGCCCTACCAGCTCTATCAACGGACCTTTTCCCTGCTGAATGCCCGTTGGGAAAAGCAGGCTTATCGCTCTGCGCGACAGGTTATTGCGGTCTCCGAGATCGTCGCGGACGAGGTTGCCGCCCTCGGCGTGCCGCGGGATCGCATCGAGGTCATCCTGAACGGCGTCGATACCGACGAGTTTCACCCCGGACCATCCGAACGCGCCTCCTTCAATCTGCCGGAAGGCGTCCCCATGCTGGTCTTCGTCGGAGACATTCGCACGCCTCGCAAGAACCTCGGCACAGTTCTGCGCGCACTGGTCCATCTGCCCGGCGTACATCTCACCGTGGCAGGTGCGGTAGACGGAAGCCCCGCGCCGGAGCAGGCCCGCAGCCTCGGCATCGCCGACCGCGTACACTTCCTGGGCAAAACACCCCGTGTGCCCGCTCTCATGCGTTCAGTCGACCTGTTCTGCTTTCCTTCACTGTATGAACCCTTCGGCCTGGTCGCGGTCGAGGCCATGGCCACCGGCCTTCCCGTCGTGGTGTCGCGCAATGTAGGTGCGGCGCAGAGCTTTGGCCACAGTCTCACCGTCGTGGACGACCCCGAGAACGCCGAAGCTCTCGCCAACGTCGTTCGCGATCTGCTGGACTCCCCCGGACGAAGATCTGCCCTGGCGGAATCCGCTCTCTCGCTCACCCAAAATGTCGGCTGGCCGGCGACCGTAGAGGCTTATCTCCATACCTATCAACGTCTGCGGCCACGATCGGCGTAGAGAACAAACTCACTGTTCCTGCTGTCTGCAAAACACTGACCGTTACACTCGAGCTAGAGGAGCCGGCAACAAATCTCATTCCGTATGCGTCTTTCCGTCCTGATCCCAACCTATCAACGACCAGAAGACTTGACTCGCTGCCTGGAGGCCTTGAGCCGCCAGCAACGCCTCGCCGATGAGATTACGATCACGGTCCGCGATGAAGATACGCTGACACGGCCCGCGCTGGAACCCTGGCTCCATCGGCTTCCACTGCAGGTCGTCACCGTGAGCCTGCCGGGCGTCGTGCATGCCCTGAATCAGGGGCTGGAGCGCTGCACCGGAGACATCGTCACCATCACCGACGACGATTCGGCTCCGCACCCCGACTGGCTGCTCCGCATTGAGCAGCACTTTGCCGGCGACCCGCAACTAGGCGGTCTCGGAGGCCGCGACGCCATCCTGGACAACGGCCAGTTCCTGCAACCCACCACCACCGAGGTTGGCCGGCTCTATCCCTACGGACGCATGATCGGCAACCATCACCTGGGAATGGGTCCGGCGCGCGTCGTCGAGCACCTGAAGGGCGTCAATATGAGCTGGCGACGAAAGGCCATCGGCGACCTGCGCTTCGACGAGGGCCTCCGCGGCAAAGGAGCACAGGTGTACTTTGAGCTCGCCTTCAGTCTTGCGATCGCCACCTCCGGCTGGCGCCTCAAATATGACCCCGCGGTTCTGGTCGATCACTTTCCCGCCAAGCGGTACGGCAACGATCAGCGGGGCAAGGTTCACCTCGAAGCCGTTGAGAACACCTCCTACAACTACTACTGGGCGATTCTTCGCTACCTGCCCGCCGGTCCTCGACAGTGGGCCGCCCTTACATGGGAGAAGATGTTGGGAACAGCAAACCGCCCGGGATGGCTCCGCATGATTCTCTCCCGGGCTCGCGGCAACTCACTTGGTATCGATCTCTATCGGGCGGCACAGAGTGGCCGGATCGCTGCAAAAACCGCAGCCTCACATGGAAGATCCTGAACGCATGTCGTCTGGAGGATTTGTGGAACGTCCGCGCATCGGAGTCGTTATGCCGCTGGGTTACCAGCAGGGCGGCGCAGAAAACCTATTGCTGCACTGGCTGGAGCAGGGCAGCGAACGATACACGCTGGTCTGCGCGTTTCTGCAGGACGGGCCCATGGTCGACTTCGCTCGCAACCTCGGGCTGCGGGTTGAAGTCATCCCGGCAACCCGCCTGACGAACGCCGGTAACTATCTCAAAACCGTCCTCGGACTGCGCCGCTGGATAAAAAACGAGAAGCTTGCGCTGGTCTTCTCGTGGATGCCCAAGGCCCACCTCTACGTCGCCCCGGCAAGCCTCGGCACGGACGTGCCGCTGCTCTGGTTCCAGCACGGCATTCCCTCCCCCGATAAGCTCAATCGCATCATCTCCCGCCTGCCCACCGATGGTGTCCTCTGCTGCTCGAAGACAAGCCAGGTGGCACAGAGACGACTCTCCCCCGTCGACCAGACCATCGTCTGCTATCCCGGAGTTCCCTTCCCTGCGGTCACGCCGTCCCGCGAAGAAGCCCGCGCACGTCTTGGCATCTCTCCCGAGGCGCGCGTCGTCGGCATGGTCGCCCGCTGGGAGCGATGGAAGGGTGTCCACGTCTTTCTCGAAGCCATCCAGCGCAGCGCCGAGACACTCTCAGACGTCACCTTCTTTGTGGCAGGCGGCGAACACCCACGCGATCCCGGGTACGCCGCCGAGCTTCGGCAGCTCGCCGATAAAACCAATCTTGGTCAGCGTCTCCGCCTGCTCGGTCAGATTCCTTCCGCCGAGGTCCCGCAATGGCTCGCTGCCGCCAACCTCATCGTGCATCCCGCCACTGGACCGGAGCCCTTCGGCATGGCTGTCGTTGAAGCCATGGGAATGGGACGCGTCGTCATCGCAAGCAACCAGGCAGGCCCCGCCGAGATCATTCAGAACGAGATCAACGGGTTGCTCGTCCCGCCGGGAGACGCCGCTGCACTTGCCGCCGCCATCGAGCGCATGCTCACCTCCCCGGAGCAGCTCCGCACCATGAGCGAAGCCGCATACACTCGTGGCCGCAGCTTCTCCGTGGCGCAGCTCTCCGCGCGGCTCGATGAAGTCATCTCCGGCGCCCTCACCGGCAGGAAGTCCACTTAGTGAATCCGCCGACCGCAATCGGGCTCTCTACCGATCCGAACCTCCTGGCCTGCGCCACACAGGGGAACGGTGGCGACGACGAGGCTCGTCTGCGCGAGCTGGTCTCCGGCTTTCGTTACACCCTCGCGGACTTCTCCAAGCGCGACAAACGAGGCAGCGCCAGAAAACTTCTTGCCCAGCTGAAAAGCCGCCAATTCAATCTTCTGGTGCTGGAGGGAACGGGAATCGCCGGTGGCATGGCCGCGATTCTCGGTCGACGCATGTACGGCATGCCGTATGTCGTCAGCAGCGGCGACGCCGTGGCTCCGTTTCTGGCAGCCCGCCACCCCGCAGCAGAACCTCTCTTCCGCCGCTACGAGCAGATGCTCTACGCCAACTCCAGCGGATTCATCGGCTGGACACCCTACCTCGTCGGACGCGCCCTCACCATGGGAGCCACACGCGGCATCACGATCCCCGGATGGGCTCCCTTCGAACGCACCCCGCAGCAGCTCGCCGAGGGACGGCGCACCATTCGCGAGCGTCTCGGTCTCGACGACAGCACCGTCGTCTTCGGCATCGTTGGATCGCTCACCTGGTCCACCCGCTATCAATATTGTTACGGCGCGGAGCTGATCCGGGCCATTCGTCGATCGCAGGGACGAGTCGCGGCAGTAGTGGTCGGCGATGGGTCCGGCCTGCAGAAGCTTCGTGAGATCGCAGGCGACGCGCTCGACCGCACAGTTCATCTTCCCGGCCGCGTACCGCGGGAAGAGGTGCCCGACTGGCTCGCTGCAATCGATGTCGGTTCCATCCCTCAAAGCGTGGATGGCGTAGGCAGCTTCCGGTACACAACAAAATTGAGTGAATACATGGCGACCGGTCTTCCCTTTATCACCAACCAGATACCGATGTCTTACGATCTGGATCAAAGCATGCTTTGGAGACTGGCCGGACAGTCTCCCTGGGACCCGGTCTTTCTGGAGGCCCTGGTCGGCCTCATGGACAGGCTTACCATCCCGGAGGTACTCGCAAAGCGCCGGGTCACCACCGATGCACCTCTCTTCGAACGCATCTCACAGGTGAGCCGGGTCACCCGGTTCCTCCACGAAGTTCTTGAGGCGGAGCAGCTGCACCGCCCACACGGAACCAGCCATCGCTAACCGCCTCGGCAGGATCGACACCAAAACAGGAGGACCGAAAGACCACATGGCTGTACAGACGCTCCGTACTCTGCAGATCGGCAACGACTGGTTCGGCGAACGCCAGGGTGGCCTCAATCGGGTCTATAGCGAACTGCTCCGCTTTCTTCCGGAAGCCGGTGTGGAGGTTCGCGGCCTTGTCGCCGGAACTCCCAATGTTGCAGTCTCGACGGGTGGCGTCGTCACCGGCTTTGCACCCGCCAAAGCGCCCCTGCCGCAGCGCTTGCTGGCCGCCCGCAAGGCAGAAATCCAGGAGCTGCGTACAGGACGCTTCGACCTGATTGCCTCCCACTTTGCCCTGTACACCGTGCCCATCGTCGATAAGCTCTCCCGCACTCCAACGGTGATTCACTTCCATGGCCCCTGGGCCGCGGAGGCAGGCGTTGAAGGGCAGTCCTCTCTTGGCTCACGCGTGCAGGCAGCTATCGAGCACGCGGTCTACCGTCGCGGTCGCCGCCTCATCGTCCTCTCCGAAGCATTCAAGCGCGAGCTGATTCGCAGATATCGTATTCCCGAAGACCTGGTGCGAATCGTACCGGGCGGCATTGATTCAGACCGCTTTAACGACCACCTGTCCCGCGCCGAGGCTCGCGAGCGCCTGGGCTGGCCCGTCGATCGACCCACCGTTCTCGCCGTTCGCCGCCAGGTACGCCGCATGGGCCTGGAAAATCTGATCGACGCAACCATCGAGGTCCGCAAGCGTGTACCTGAGATCATGATCATGCTGGCTGGCTCGGGACCGATCCTCGGAGAGCTTCGCGAACGCATCGCCGCTGCCGGGCTCGAAGACAATATTCGCCAGCTCGGTCGCGTCGAAGACGCTGACCTGCCGCTGGCCTACCGCGCCGCCGACGTTTCGATCGTCCCCACCCAGGCGCTCGAAGGCTTCGGCATGATCACCCTCGAATCTCTCGCCTCCGGAACCCCCGTACTGGTCACACCCGTCGGCGGCCTGCCCGAGGTGATTCGTCCCTTCGCACCAGACTGCGTTCTCGCCGATACCTCTACTGACTCCATCACAGAAACCCTCACAAGCTTCCTCACTGGCGCCCAGGCCTTACCCTCCAGTGACGCCTGCCGCGCTTATGCAGTTAAGAACTTCGACTGGCCCGTCATCGCAGCGAAGACGCGGCACGTCTACGAGGAAGCCCTCACATAACCCATCACCCCGAGACGCTCTGAAGCGTCTGGTAGAGTACGCTTATGCCAACCGTTCATCAGGAAAAGACATCGACCTGGAGCTCCGTGCATCTTGACGCAGTGCGTGGGTTGGCTGCTCTGGCTGTAATGATGTTTCACGATAAGAGCTTCTTCTTTTCGTCCCTGAGCGACTCGACGGCGGATGTACAGGCACCTGTTCTAAACAGTTCGACTGCGACCCCGGCTCCTCCGCCTGTCTTTCACCGCCGCGCCGACATGGGAAACACCCCTGTCATGATCTTCTTCGTGCTGAGCGGTTACTTAGTCGGTGGAAGTGTTATCAAGAGTCTCAAGCGGCAAACCTGGTCAGCGAAGACTTATCTGATCAAGCGCCTGACGCGTCTCTGGGTTGTGCTGCTCCCCGCACTGCTGTTCGGCCTGTTACTGGACAATATCGGCTATCGCCTGCTGGGTGCACCGGGGCAAATTTACGTTGCGCACATTGGCTTCGTCTACCCGCATGTGGCGCAGGACTTCCGCCTCACGACCATCCTCGGCAATATCTTCTTTCTGCAGGGAATCTTCGTCTCAACCCCGGGAAGCAACGGTGCTCTGTGGAGTTTGAGCAACGAGTTCTGGTACTACATCCTGTTCCCGATGCTTGTCGTTCCGTTCGTGCTGAAGCGCTCCGCGATGGTGAAGATCGCCTCCGTAGGGTTCGTTGTAGCTTTTCTGGCGTTCGTTTCAGCACGCAGCGATCCCGCTTCGTTGAAGCATATCCCGATCCTGTTTCCGATCTGGATCATGGGAGCCCTGGTAGCGCTTGCACCGTTGCGCGTTCCGGATCGATTCCGCGGTGTCACAACCGGCATGATGCTGTTGTTGCTCGTGGCGGGCACGTTGCTGCTGCGCAAGTTTGATATCGGAGTTCATAAATCGCAATACATTATCGGTATCCTGTTTTCAGGCCTGCTGTACCTGCTATTGCATTACAAGGAAACCTCTCGTCCCGGATGGTACAGATCTGTGGCTGGCTTCTTCTCGAAGATTTCCTATTCGCTATATGTGCTGCATATGCCGCTGGGTACTTTCCTGGCCGCGCTGCTGCTTCGCCCATGGCACATGCGCACCAAGACTCCACTCAATGTTGCAGAGATGGTCGGCTTCTTCTCCCTTATCGTACTGATCACCTTTGGCTTCTATTCCGTCTTCGAAGCCAACACAGACCGTATTCGCAATCTGCTCTTTGATCGCCGCGAGCGAAGCATTGCGGCCGTCAACAGCCCCGAACTGCCGGCACGTCCCAAAGCATGACCCGGCAAACGCGATAAACCATCCCCCGCGTCTATGAGGAGCTCCTTGCGTGAAAGTATTATTCGTTGACCAGACCGGCCAGCTCGGCGGCGGCGAACTCAGTCTGCTTGACATCGTCAAAGGGACATCGCATACAGCCGAAGTCGTGCTCTTTTCGGACGGGCCCTTTCGCAAGCTTTTGGAAGAGATTCCCGTACCTGTCCATCTGCTCTCCGCTGGAAACGCCGCCGATGTGCGTCGAGAGGCAGGTATATCGGCTCTGCTCTCGGCCATCCCCTCTTTTCTCAAGTTGAGAAACAAACTCGCCGAGATCGCCAAAGACTTCGACGTCATCTACGCCAACTCGCAGAAGGCTTTCATCGTAAGCGCTCTTGCAAGGAGGCCGGGACAACCCCTGATCTGGCACCTGCGGGACATGCTGCAGGCAGAACACTTCAGCTCCCTCGTACGGCTTGTCGCCGTCTTCGCCGGCAATCATGCGGCAGATCTGATCGTTGCCAACTCACAGGCCACCCTGGACTCGCTCGTCGCGTCAGGCGGCGACCGCGAAAAGTCGATCGTCATCTACAACGGCATCAGTCCAGCCCCATTCGACGCCATCACCAACCAAATGGTCGACGATCTGCGAACTGAGTTCGGCTGGCAAGGCAAGTTCGTCGTGGGCGCCTTTGGCCGTTTGTCTCCATGGAAGGGACAACATGTTCTCCTGGAAGCCATCAAGGAATTACCAGACGTTCATGTTGCCATCGTAGGCGACGCACTCTTTGGCGAGCAGGAGTATGTCGATTCCATGCACGCCCTGGTTCAGCAGTACAAGTTACAGGATCGCGTCCACTTCCTTGGTTTCCGACGCGATGTCCCTCAGCTCATGCGTTCCGTCGATGTGATTGCCCATACCGCAATCGCACCGGAGCCATTTGGCCGCGTGATTGTAGAGGGTATGCTGGCACAACGCCCTGTCATTGCAACCCGGGCGGGAGGTGCACTCGAGATTCTCCAGGACAATAAGACAGGACTACTTGTTACTCCAGGGGATGCAGCAGCCCTTCGCCAAGCCATCACACAACTACAGACAAATAAAGGCCTTCTGCAGCAGCTCGTCACAGCGGGTCGGCAATGTGCTGTAGACGACTATTCCGTAGAAAAAATGGTTAGCACAATCGATACAACAATCGTTCGGTTCACACGCTAGACCTTTAGCATTTAGCCGTCCGACGTCAGATAGAATGAGAGCAACCATGCCCCAGTTACAGCCCGTGCAGCCCCTCCCCCCGTCCGGCCACGACATCCCTGAAGCAGAGGGTACTTCTTTTGCCGATCTTTTCCGCGCCATTGCGAAGGGTAAGTGGTTCATCCTTATATGCACTGTTATTTGCGTGGTCGCTTCCATCATCTATACCTCCACAACCACTCCCATCTATGAGGCTGCGGGAACGGTGCGCATCGACCCGTCTCGATCCGGATCGCTTGGGCTGACGGATGCATTGATGGGAGGAGATTCAGACGTTATCCCCACTGAAATCGGCATGCTCGGAAGCGACCAGGTCGCTCTCGCCGCGTTGGAGATGCTCACACCGGAAGAGTTTCAGCAGTTTGCCGGATTCCCAAAGAGCGAGATGAGCTTCTCGGAGGAGGACGCACAACAGCGGCCGGTGCCATTGACTCCTCGGCAGGCAGGAGCCGTCGATCGGTTTAAAGGCTCCGTGAAGGCATCGCAGGTTGCAGGCACCCAGCTGGTTACCATCTCATTCCGGGGTCCTAATCCAAAGCTTGCAGCGGTGCTTGCCAATCATGCTGTAGACGCTTTTATGCGGAAGGACTTTGAAAGCAGATACAGTTCGGTCGCTCAGGTACAAAATTGGCTCTCCGCGAAGATGCAGGATTTGAGGAACCGTGCGGCAGACGCTCAAAGCAAGCTTGTTCAGTTTCAGGAAAGCAACAATCTTGTGGGAACCGATCCCACCAATAACACCGAAATGGATCGGCTCCGGGATCTCAATAGCGATGTGACAAAGGCAGAGGGCGATCGAATTGTGAAAGAAGCCCTCGTGCGGGCTGCCCAAACCGGGGATCCGGCTGTTCTCGCGTCAATGACGACCGATCCTAATCTGACGGCCCTTCAGGCCACGGAAGCAGCCCTCTACACGCAGGCGGTTCAGCTCGAAGCAAAGTTCGGCGAAAACTATCCTCCGCTGATCGAGACTCGTTCGCAGCTTGCCAAGGTTCGCCTGGAGATCAAGAACAACATCAGCATCATTACCTCTCGCCTGCAACAGGACCTCAGCGCCTCAAAGAATACTGAGGACATGTTGCGTCAGGCTTATGAGAAGGCCCTGACCCAGGCTTACGCCTTGAATCGGAAACAAGCAGATTATGCCGTGCTCGTCGCCGAAGGAGGATCCAGCCGCGACCTCTACAACACCCTTGAGTACAAGCTGCAGCAGGCAACCGTCAATGCTGGCCTGAATGCGATCAACACCATGATCGTAGACCGCGCCCGCACTCCAACCGTCCCGATCCTGCCGAAGAAGGGTCTGATTCTCGTCTCTGCACTGATCCTTGGTCTGGCTGCCGGTGTTGGTGCTGCCCTCCTGAAAGAAGCAATGGGCGGTGAGATTCAAACCCTTGCCCAACTCGAATCCAGTACCGGCCTCGCCAGTCTTGCGATTGTGCCGCACATGGATGTCTCTGACAGGAAGTCACAAACTGCCCCTGCTACCGGACAGACAAAACGTCTGGTAACCATCTCGGATCCTCGCTCACGATATGCCGAGGCCTACCGGACACTTCGCAACTCGGTCCTGCTCAGCTCAATCGATAATCCTCCTCGCATTGTGCTGATCTCGAGCTCGCTGCCGCGTGAAGGAAAGTCATCGACCTCCATCAACTATGCTGTCGTACTTGCTCAGAAGGGCGCTCGGGTTCTGGTTCTTGATGCGGATCTTCGCAGACCTCGCCTGCACGTCGACTTCAATGTCTCCAATGTCAATGGCATTAGCGACTGGTTGATCGATCGCGCAGATTCGACAAGCGTTATCTCTCCCATCGAAGACCTTCCGAATCTCCACTTCATTCCCTCAGGCCCCAGCACCGCCTTCCCCGGAGAGGCACTCGCATCTCAGAAGTTTCAAATGCTTCTGGAGCAGTGGAAGGGGGAATATGATAACGTTTTGATTGATTCCGCTCCCCTTCTGGTCGTCAGCGACAGCCTTCCGCTCGCCAGAATTGCGGATGCCACCGTGCTGGTGGTAAGAGCCGGCTTCACTCCAGAGTCAGCCGTGAAACGAGTCAAATCGATTCTGCTACGTGCGCACGCCCGAATCGTTGGTGTGGTTCTCAACGATTCCACCATTGGACAAGACACTGGATACTACGGGAAGAACAGCTATGGCTATTACGAATAACGCGGCATGCTTCCTGATCGCATTTTCCCTCTTCTCCGGAGTCGGGAACGCGCAGGCCACACCTTCGTCCGGGCAATCTGCGGCTTCGCAGGCTACACCCGTTGCTTCTGACCGAGGCCCACTAGAAAACATCCCTATCTCGTCTGGTGACTTGCTGGATGTAGAGGTCTTTTCGACCCCGGAGCTTTCTGGTAAGTTTCGGGTCGACCAGGAGGGTTTCATCACCCTGCCGGTTGGAGGCACCGTCAAAGTAAGCGGCCTTCTGCCAGCCCAAACTGCGAGTATTATTCAAAAACACCTGGTAGCGGAAAAGCTTATGCTGAATCCTTCCGTTACCGTCGATATCGTTGAATACTCCACGGAAGGCGTCACCGTGCTCGGCGAAGTGAAGAGTCCGGGTGTCTATACGCTTCTGGGACCACGCTCTCTCTATGACGCCTTAGCCGCAGCAGGCGGAGCTACGACAAGTGAGGGTTCCACCATTACGGTGACCCACGCCAACGACGCCAGCCACCCGGTTGTGGTCAATGTCACCACTCCGAACTACTCCCCCGAGCAGAAAGCCACCATCGTACTTCCTGGTGACACCGTTGTTGTGAACCGGGCTCCTCTTGTTTATATCGTTGGCGATGTGGCTCGTTCTGGTGCATTTTTCATCCAGGGCGGCACCACGCTGACCATACTGAACCTGCTCTCGCTTGCTCAGGGGGCGAATCGAACTGCCGCCATGGGCCGGGCCGCGATCATTCGACCAGAGCCAGACGGAACCGCAACGACGATCCATTTCAACCTGGATAAAGTCATGAAGAACGAGGCTCCCGATCTCGCCATGCAGGCTGGGGACGTACTCGTATTGCCGCGAAGTGGCTTTAAGACCTTTGCCGCGACTGCGTTGCCAGCGGCCACCAATTCAGTCACAAGTGCGGTCGTTTATTCCCTCATCAATTAGCCTTCAAAGGGGGGAGGCAGTCTGAAAATATGGCGGTATTTTGCCAAAAATCGTGCTTATTCCTGGCTGCAGCTGTTCTGCTGAGTGCCGGGTTCGCTGGCAACGGATATTCTCAGACTTCAGCGAATCTTTCCTACGGAGGAGCGGCCGCAACGATTGCATCGCCGGACCTGGGCTTTACGCCTTCGGCTGATGCCGGCATCTCTGCAGCGGGAGGCAGCGGTGGTGGAGGCGGGGGTTCTCACAAAGCCCTAAGTACAAGCTCGGCTTCAACACAATCTTCGATAATCTCTCGAAGGATGCTTTCGCTTTCCACGAGCTCCGTTAGTTCGGTCGTCTCCCGGACAACTAGTGGCGCCCAAGCTGGTCGGAGCTCCATGAGCTCACGTAGCTCTCGCTCCACGTCGAGCCTCCCCAGCACAACAGGAAGAAGCTCGTTCCAACCTTTGCCGATCACTCCAAAGGTTGGGACTCTGCGCTCTCCATCCTCAGGAAGTCGTCTGGAGAAAGGCATGGGCAGCGGACTCTCCTTGGGTAAGTCTTCCACGCCTCCCCCCAGTTCCGGCACCGATGCCTTTGGCTTCAACTTTGGAGGATCGGGTAGTAAGGGTGGATCGGAAAGTAACGGAGGATCGGGTAGTAACGGAGGATCGGGAAGTACGGATCGTAGTCGTGATAGACGAGGAAAGTCTTCGTCCAGGCACTCTTCTTCCACAAATTCCACAAAATAAAGGCGAACGAGCCAATTAAGTGAGTTGGGAAGAGGACGCACGGAGCAACAATGCTATTCACTCACCCAAGCATCTGATGTAGGCTATATCAAACCAACGAAACTTGGGACAATCGCTAAACTCTTATCCATGATGAGTTAGGGCGGCCCTCAACACCAGGCTCAGTACAATCCTAAGAGGATGCCCTTGCTGCTTTTTGATCGCATCTCCCCCCTCACGAATGCATGCGCGTAGCAATTGTTCATCCCTGGTTTCTTGCCTTCGGCGGCGCAGAGCAGACCGTCAGCGCACTAGCTGACATCTTCCCGACCGCAGATATCTTCACGCTGTATTGCGATAAGAAGACGCTACCTGCGAACCTTCGCGATCGTAAGTTCATTACGTCGTCCCTGAATCGCATACCTTGGCGTTACACGCTTTACCGGCACCTTCTCCCCATCTATCCCTATTTCTTCGAGTCCCTCGACCTTCGCGGTTACGATCTGATCGTTTCGAGCGACTCCTGCCTCGCCAAAGGCATCATTACGGACCAGGACGCAACGCACATCTGCTATTGCCATAGTCCAATGCGATGCCTCTACGATCAGTATCGAGAGTATCTCGAAGACTTACCGCCGGTCGTTCGATCCATCTTCGGCTTTACAAGCCACTATTTGCGAATGTGGGACTTCATTGCCGCGCAGCGCGTCGACTTGTTGATCGCCAATTCCAAGAACGTCGCCCATCGCATCAGCACCTATTATCACGCCCCTTCCGAGGTCATCTATCCCCCGGTGCAGGCGCAAAAGGGTTACATCCATCCCGAACCAGGCGACTACTTCCTTACAGTGGGCAGGCTCACCACTCCTAAACGGGTTGATCTCCTCATTGAAGCCTGCAATCGGCTAAAGAAACGTCTCATCATCGTCGGCTCAGGAAGAGAGCGGCGAAAGCTTCAAAGCCTGGCAGGCGAGACTGTGCATTTCGAAGGTTATGTCACCGACGAACAGTTAGCGGAGCTCTATGCGCGCTGCCGCGCTTTTCTCTTCGCGGCAGACGAGGATTTTGGGATCGTTCCCGTGGAGGCGCAGTCGTATGGGCGCCCTGTCATCGGCTACGGACACGGCGGCCTGCTGGAAACAGTAATAGAAGGAACCACGGGTGTGTTCTTCAAAGAGCAGACAGTGGAGTCTGTGATGGAAGCTATTCTTCACTTTGAGACCATCGAAGGGACGTTCCATCCAAACATGATTCAGCGTCATGCCAAGGAGTTCGACGAGTCGCTCTTCAAGATGCGTTTACGTGAAAAGTCTCTTTCGGCAATGAAGAAAAAGGCTTCCGCCCCGCTAGTCGTCTGGAAGAGGACACGTTTAGCGGAAGAGACCATCGAAAAAAAGGAAAACGTCGTATAGCGTTTACCCATACGGCCTTCCCCTCCTGGCCTCTGAAATCCACACATAACGAATCAGGGGCGAACAGACAAAACCAAATCATGCCGATCTTCGTCCGAGAAGGACAAACGAAGATCGGCATGATTTTTTGAACGAACAAACTTGTACTTGCGATGGTGGAACCGCCGGCCGGGGATGAGAGTCCGCTCAAAGAGCCTTATGTGAATACTTCTGCTCGACGAGCGGGAGACCAGTCCCACCTACAGCCGTTGTTCTCTTCTGAATCAACCGGGACTAGAAGTGGTAGACCAAACCCGTGCTGCCGGAAAACGAATTCAGACCCGGCCCGACGAAGAATCGGGAGTAGCTGAAGTCAACAATTCTCCATGCAAACCTGCTGTCTTTGATGTTGAAGTCCGCGCCACCTGCAAGCTGTATGGCTCCGCCCGTCGATGAAGTGGCGTATGGATAGACCACATAGCGGGCGCGCCCTGCGCCGCCTCCGACAAAGCCATACTCGGTCAACCTGCCCTGGTGGAATGCGGCACGCACTCCAGCCACTGCAGTGTATTGCGGATAGTTTACGTACCACTTCGTCATGGTTCCGCGAACTTCCAAGCCAAATATGTGGGAGGATTGCAGGTATCCGCCGACTGAAAAGCCAATACCACGATCACTCTTGACGCCGAGATCCGTGGCGTTGGCTGTACCGTAAACCCCTAATCGGGCTCCCGAGGCAGCAGCTACGGCCTGCGCCTTTACGCTCTTACCAGCAAGGGTCAAGAGAGCGATGATCGCAACTTGGAAAAAACCGGTTCTCAAACGACCCAGCCCTCTGATCCCAGACGTCCTAGACAATTTTGTGCAGTACAAGTGGATACTCCCATGTATGGAAATAAAATTACGGCTGTGCACCCAGGCAAATGCAGCTGTATACCATGCACCCTGACTAGAAGACTGCACCCTAACTAGAAGACTTTGATGCAGATCGAAAAGGCTCTGCTTAAGCTAAAGCGTAACACTAACTGGTCCCTTTAGTAACCGGGGTAACCATTAAAAAGTATTATTAATTCCCTCTCGAGAAGAGTTCGTCACTATCTGAAAGTGGCATCCCTCGCCAAGCGAAAATCCCCATATCTCCGGCACTAACCTTCACCCGGCAGATCTCTCCCGGCAGCGGCCAACTTTAGCTTTCCTTGCGATAAAGAAGGTCTTTGATCGCCGCCCGCCGGTGAGCATTCTGCTCCGCATTCCCCGAGTCGAGACGATTGTCCTTCTCACTCTCTTCTTCTTCACTACAGGATGGGCATCGGTTCGCAAAACCGGGTTTCCCGGGCTTCAGTTCGAACTCATCGCCACAGACAGCACACACCTTGATCGGAAACGGCATAACAATTAAATGATAACGCCATCTCTGGGCGTTGACCGACTCTCCGCCATCTTTGATAGCTCTAAAAGCGAAGATGGGCCACCATGAAAGCGGAGCTGCTCCGATTCAACGTCGCCGTCGCACGCGATCCCTCCATCGAATCACTCTGGATAGCTTCATCTCTGGATGCAGCATCTTAAAATTTGAGGAGCCCATGACAACTGCATCGGAAAGTCTCAGCCCGTCTCCGTTGAAGAGCCGTGTCGCACTCGTCACCGGCGGCTCGCGCGGAATCGGCAGGGCCATCGCCCTGGCATTGGCCGAAGCAGGCGCATCCGTTGCCATCAACTATCGCGCGCGCGGCAACGAAGCAGACGCTGTCGCGGAGACCATACGAGAGCGAGGTGGCCGCGCCGAAGCCTTCAGCGCGGACGTCTCCCAGGGCACCGCCGTACAGGAGATGATCCACTCCGTGCAACAGCGTCTCGGGCCAATCGACATCCTGATCAACAACGCCGGCGTCGCCGCACACGAAACCGAAATCACCGAAGAGGACTTCGACCGCACCATCGCCATCAATCTGAAATCGGCCTTCCTCTGTACGCAGTCCGTCCTGCCGGGCATGCGTGCGCGACGCTGGGGAAGGATCGTCAATATCTCGGCGATGGGCGCGCGTGCGGGCTCGCGCAGCGTCGCCTATGGCGCGTCCAAGGCCGGTCTCGAGGGCTTGACGCGAAGCTATGCCCTGCAGCTTGCGCCGGAGGGCGTAACCGTCAACGCTGTCGCGCCCGGCCTGATCGACACCGAGATGACCGCGTCGCTCATCGCCGCAGGCAGCACCTCCACCCGCATTCCCGCCCGGCGCGCCGGTACAGCAGACGAGATCGCGCAGGCCGTCATGTTCGTTGTCTCCAACAACTACATCACCGGCCAGACCATCGCCGTGAATGGCGGAGCCTCGTTCGCCTGAAGCACCGGAGCAATGCGGCTCGCAGCATAATAAGATCGATTGCACTGCAAGCATCAGGAGGATGAATGGCAGACACGAAGACCACCATCGAGCAGGCGTACACCGCATTCAACAAGCGGGACATCGACGGCGCCTTAGCGCGGATGACGCAGGACGTGAGCTGGCCCAGGGCCTCCGAGGGCGGCAAGGTCGTCGGAAAAGAAGAGATCCGCGCCTATTGGACGCGGCAATGGAGTGAGTTCGATCCCCATGTCGAACCGCTCGCAATGACCGAAGAAGACGGAGGCAAAATCCGCGTCAGGGTGCACCAGCTCGTCAGGAGCCTTCAAGGGGATGTCCTGTCGGACAGCGAAGTGCTTCATGTGTTCACCTTAAACAGCGGCCTCATTGCAGCGATGGACCTCGGGGATGATGCCGATACAACCGCCGCCCCGTCTGCCGCATTCGCGCATCGATCCTGACCGGCAACCCACGCATGGCCTTCCGCAGCGATGCCTCGAATCCAATTCGCTTAGTCAATAATTTCGGCGCTTCCCGTCTTCGAACGCTCCAGGCCTGACCTCATTTGTTGAAGTTGGTCGGGTGAGTGTCCCTGCCACTTTGTGATCTCTCCCACCACACGAAGCGGATCGCGCGAGCGGTAGGACAGCGTTGGATTGCCAGGAAATTTCTTGTCCGTCAGGTTGGGGTCATCCTCGACCGGCCCAGTCGCCTCGACGAGATAAATCCTCTCCGGCCCACTCCCAACGGCCAGTTCAGCGCCCCATATTGCGGCGTCGAGCGTGCCCGTGCAATACACCCAGGACAACGATTTTCTCTCGCCGTAGTTGGAGCTGTAGCCAACTACGATTAGATCGCCGTGCTGAAGATTCGCGCGCGTGCCATGAAAAAATTGTCGACGAAATTTGCTATCCGCTACTGGCATCGTTCTTCTTCCTCACAGAGATAAAAGACGTGGAACCCGGCTCAGGACCTTTGTTGCTCAAAGTAGTTTCCGCAAGTCAAACTGCAGAATCCGCACGTCGCTGGCGACGCGAGTCCCTCACGTCGAATGACGATGATGACGCAGGACACGGGTATTGCCGCAAGCCCATGCGCACCTTGTAAACTAAGAATGGGAAGGGTTGACTGGGACCTGCGGAGTCGGCCTGCAAAGTCAGCTATAAGATGGTTGCGAGCCAGAGAAATCGAATCCTCTGATGCGGCGGCCCTACTCTCCCAGGACAGCGAGCGCTTTAGAAGAGTTCTTCCGCCAGGGCGACGATGATGCCTGCAGGGCCTCGCATGTAACAGAGTCTGTACTTGTCTTCGTACTGGGCAACTTCGCCGATCAGTTCGCCACCGTTGTCGCGCAGGCGAGCGACCGTGTCGTCGACGCTTTCAACTGTAAACATGACGCTCCTGAGCCCAAGCGCGTTTGGCGGTACGACTTCCGGTTCGATTTTGACCAGCTTTGGATTGCGAAACTTCGTTAGCTCCAGCCGCCCGTGGCTATCGGGAGTCCTCATCATAACGATGTCAACTTGTACACTTGCGATGCCGTTGACGCGGTCCACCCACGATCCCTCAATCGGCGCCTCGCCTTCTTTCGTCATGCCAAGCGCGGTGAAGAAATCGACAGCGGATGCAAGATCGTCGACAACGACGCTGACGTGATCCAATCTCTTGATCGTCATCAGGGGTCCTCTTATCTCTCTTCCGGAGTGAGACCGTGCCGCAGCATGACGGCAGCGATGGCCGCACCATCGGGTGGTCCTCCGGCAGCGGCACTGGCGATAGCTGCAATCTCGCGAAAGTATTCCGAACCGAGTATGCCAGGCGTGATGACAGCCAGCACCTTCGCCGTTGCAGGCAGGGGATTGTCGAAGCGGTGAACCGCTCCGCGAGGAATAAAAAGAGCTTCTCCCGGCCCGACTTCGACCCGCGCGCCCTCAAGCGTCATCGTCAGAACGCCTTCAAGGCCAAGGATGGTCTCGTCGAAGGCGTCGTGGCTGTGAGCCGCAGGAACCTTGGCGCCAGAAGGAACCGCCATCTCAAACATCGTCAGCGAGGCTCCGGCAACAGGACCGTCGATGAGAAATCGAAGCGCGAGTTGACCGATGCGAATCTCCGAGGAAACTCCGTTCTGTCCGTTAGAAATGCCCTCGGTCATCTGACTCTCTCTCAGCTTTCTTTGTTCATGAAGTCTTGTGGTGAGCGCAATGGTATCGCATCCTGCTCTACCTTCCGCCCGCATTCGCGATAAAGTTCCCTCATGCCCCAACGCAACGGAAGCGGCATGCGCAAGCTGCGTTTACTGCCGCTGCTGGCCGCCACCTACTTCATGGTGTCGGGCGGCCCCTACGATCTTGAAGACGTCATCGGCTACGCCGGATACGGCTACGCGCTGCTGATCCTCACCGTGCTGCCCTTCTTCTGGAGCTTCCCCACTGCGCTCATGCTCGGCGAGCTTGCCGCCGCCATCCCCGACGAGGGCGGCTTCTATGCCTGGGTTCGCCGCGCGCTCGGCCCCTTCTGGGGCTTTCAGGAGGCGTGGCTCTCGCTCTCCTCCTCCGTCTTCGACATGGCGATCTACCCCACGACCTTCGTCCTCTACCTGCAGCGCATCGCGCCCTCGCTGACGGTGGGACACCGCGCCATCGCGCTCGAGCTTCTCGTGGTTGCCGCTGCCGTCTTCTGGAACCTGCGCGGAGCCGCAGCCGTCGGCGAAGGCTCGCTGAAGCTCTGGTTCTTCGCCATCTCGCCCTACGTCGCGCTGGTCGGCATCGCGGTCTACATCGGCCTGCGTGTGACGCACGGCGGCGGCCACAGCATTGGCGGCGTCTTCGGCACGGGACACGCCTCGCTTGCCCGTCCCGCCAATCTGCCCTTCTCCACCGCCATCCTCGTCGCCATGTGGAACTACATGGGCTGGGACAACGCCACCACCATCGCCAACGAGGTCGACAATCCGCAGCGCGACTACCCGCGCGTCATCCTCCTCGCCGCCGTCATGGTGATGCTCACGTACCTCATCCCCGTCGCTGCGGTGGCATGGGCAGGCATTCCGTCCTCGCGCTTTACCACCGGCGCCTGGGTCGACGCCGCAGGCCTGCTCGGCGGTGCCGCGCTCGCCTTCACCGTCGTCCTCGCCGGTTCGCTGGACGACTTCGGCACCTTCTCCAACCTGACGCTCTCCTATACGAGACTGCCGCACGCCCTCGCTGAAGACGGCCTGCTGCCCCGCGTCTTTACGAAGCGCCTGAAGAACGGCGCGCCCTGGGTCGCGGTTATCGCCTGCGGCATCTGCTGGGCCCTGGCACTGGGGTTCACCTTCGAGCGTCTCATCACCATCGACCTCGTGCTCTGGGGACTCTCCATCATCCTCGAGTACATCGCCCTCGTCGTCCTCCGCCACAAGGAGCCGAACCTTCACCGCCCCTTCCGCATCCCCGGCCCCAACTGGGTTCCTATTCTTCTGGCAGCCGCACCCACAGCCCTCACCGTCTACGCTATCTACGCCGCGCGCGACGAGCACGTAGCCGGAGTGCCAGCCGCCGTGTTCGCCCTGGGCATCGCCGTCTTAGGAGTCCCGCTCTACCTCATCGCCAAACGCAGCCGCCACACCGCCTGACGCGCATCACTTTTCATCCGGAACGAATGCCAATAACAAGTCCCGACTCCTGAACCTGCCTGGAGTGCAAAATATCAAGATGAGCCTTGCGATAACCCGTGAACTCTTACAAACAGCTGCTGTCGAAAACATGCCGGGCTGGGAGACGCGCCTGTTTCTCATCACCTATCCGGCGGGTGCGGATGGCAGCGGCCATTCGCATCCTGTTCCGGGCATTGGGTATGTTCTGCAAGGCACGATGGTCTCGGCATTCGATGAGGATGCCGAAGAGATCATCGTCGCGGGTCAGGGCTTTCAGGACAAAGCCAGCTTTCATCGCGTGAGCCGCAATGGAAGCGCGACTGAGCCGATGCGGTTTGTCATCGCATATACGGTAAAGACTGGTGAGCCCAATACAACGTGGCCTTCAAAATAGTCCATCGATACAGATCCGTATCGATAAGTCACCTTGGCGGAAGCGCAGGATGCCAACCGCCACCCACAAAATCCAGCGTACCCACTCACAAGTACTCTCATCGTCCGCAAAACAGACCTTCGCACCCCACCCACTCGCACTCACGAAGAGATACGTGTCATCCCGACCGAAGAGCGTAGCGCGCAGTGGAGGAACCTGCTTCTCAACCCCGACCCTCCGTCCCGCCACAAACCAAACCCACACGTTCTATAGTGGTCAGCACATGCGACTCCGCGCCCTGGCCCTCACGATCGTCCTCGTCACCGCTACCCTGCTTCGCGCCCAGAACCCTGTCATCATCGACACCGACATCGGCGACGACATCGACGACGTCTTCGCTCTCTCGCTAGCGCTCTCCAGCCCCGACCTTCAAATCCTCGGCGTCACCTCCGCCTGGGGCGATACCGCCCTCCGCGCCCGCATGATCGACCGCCTCCTCTGCGAGACCGGCCGCACCGCCATCCCTGTCCACGCCGGCGTGCCTACCAGGACCGACACCGTCTTCACGCAGAAGACCTGGGCGCTCGCCGGCATCGAGCACCCACACACCGACGGCGTCGCCTTCCTGCTCGAACAGATCAAGGCCCACCCGCACCAGATCACGCTCATCGCCCTCGGCCCGCTCACCAACATCGGCGCCGCCATCGACCGCGACCCCGCCACCTTCCGCCAGCTCAAGCGCGTCGTCCTCATGGGCGGCAGCATCTACCGTGGCTACGGCCCCACCACCAACACAAAACCCGAGCCCGAGTACAACATCGCCCGCGATCCGAAATCCGCGCAGAAGCTCTTCACCTCCGGCGTTCCCCTCTACGTGCTCCCACTGGACTCCACACAGCTGCCCTTCGACGCCGACCGCATGGCCGCCTTCACCACCATCAGCACACCGCTTACCGACGCCCTCCAACTCCTCGCCGCCGAGTGGAAGTACAACTCCAGGCAGCCAGCGCCCACGCTCTACGATGCCGTCGCCACAGCCTACGCTATCGACCCCGCCACCTGCCCCATGACACCGCTGCATCTCGAGGTCGACGACAAAGGCATGACACTGCCCACGGAAGGCAAGCCAAACGCGCAAGCCTGCCTCACCCCGCACCCCGAGGCCTTCTTCAACCTCTTCACTCCACGC
>NZ_JAPWKF010000003.1 GCF_028283685.1 Edaphobacter sp.
GAGGCGTTGGACGAAGGTGGTGGGGTCTTTTAGCGGCACGCCTTCTAGTAGCAGCGCCTGGTCGAAGAGGAGCCAGGCGGCGTCGGCTACCTTGGTCTCTTCGGGGTTGGCTAGTAGCTTGCGGATGATCTCGTGGTCGGGGTTGATCTCGAGGGTGGGTTGCAGGTCGGGCAGGTTCTTCTGTCCCATGGCCTGCATCATCTGGCGCATGCGGGCGGAGGGTTCGTCTTCGTCCGACACGATGACCGAGGGGCTGTCGGCGAGGCGGGAGGAGGCGCGGACCTCCTTGACGCTGTCGCCGAGGGTGGCCTTGATCTTTTCGAGCAGGGGCTTGAGGGCCTCGGCCTTTTCGGCGGCCTGCTCGGGTGTGGAGTCGTCCTTGAGGTCGTCGGAGGTGGTGGACTTGTTGACGGCCTTGAGGTCGATGTCGCCGTACTTGGGGACGCTGGAGAAGACGATCTCGTCGATGTCGTCGTCGAGGATGAGGACTTCGATGCCCTTCTTCTTATAGACCTCGAGGAGGGGCGAGTTGCGGAGCAGGCTCTCGTTGCCGCCGGTGATGTAGTAGAGCGCCTTCTGTTCGGGCTGCATGCGCTCCCGGGCCTCGGCGAGCGAGGTGAGGCCTTCGACACTGGAGGACTTGAAGCGCACGAGGTCGAGGAGCGTCTCGCGGTTGGCGAAGTCGCCGTAGACGCCTTCCTTGAGGGGGCGGTTGTACTCGGCGATGAACTGCGCGTACTTGTCCTTGTCGTTGGCCGCGATGTTCTTCAGCTCGGAGAGAATCTTTTTGACGCTGGCGGTCTTGATGGTGTTGAGGACCTTGTTCTGCTGCAGGATCTCGCGGGAGACGTTGAGCGGAAGGTCTTCGGAGTCGATGATGCCGCGGACGAAGCGGAGGTACTGCGGGAGGAGCTCCTTGGAGTCGTCCATGATGAAGACGCGCTTGACGTAGAGCTTGATGCCGCCCTTGTACTCGGCCTGGTAGAGGTCCATGGGGGCCTTGGCCGGGATGTAGAAGAGGGTGGTGTATTCGAGGGTGCCTTCGGCGCGGGTGTGGAACCAGAAGAGGGGGTCTTCCCAGTCGCCGGTGATGGACTTGTAGAACTCCTTGTAGTCGTCGTCGGTGAGCTCGGACTTGGAGCGCTGCCACATGGCGGAGGCGGCGTTGACCTGCTCGGTGACGCGGGACTTGGTGGACTCCTTCTTCTCGGCGTCCCAGTCGCTCTTGTCGTAGGTGAGGAAGATGGGGAAGGCGATGTGGTTGGAGTACTTCTTGACGATCTCCTGCAGGCGCCAGGAGTTGGCGTAGGGCGCGCCCTCTTCGTTGAAGTGGATGAGGACGGTGGTACCGGCGGTGGCGCGGGCGTTGGAGCCGGTGGCCTCTTCGATCTCGAAGCCGGTCTTGCCGTCGGAGGTCCAGCGATACGTCTTGTCTTCACCGGCCTTGCGAGAGAAGACTTCGACCTTGTCGGCGACCATGAAGACGGAGTAGAAGCCGACACCGAACTGTCCGATGAGGTTGGAGTCCTTCTTGGCGTCGCCGGAGAGCTGGGAGAGGAAGTTCTTGGTGCCGGAGCGGGCGATGGTGCCGAGGTGAGCGATGAGGTCTTCCTCGTTCATGCCGATGCCGGTGTCGGAGATGGTGAGGGCCTTGGCCTCCTCGTTGAGGTCGAGGTCGATGCGCGGGGAGGCGATGGTGGAGCCGAGGAGCGCCTTGTAGGTGTCGTCGGTGAGGGTGAGGTGGCGCAGCTTGTCGAGCGCATCGGAGGAGTTGGAGATCAGCTCGCGCAGGAAGATCTCGGGGTGCGAGTAAAGGGAATGGACGATCAGCTGGAGCAGCTGGGAGACTTCGGTCTGGAATTGTTGCTTGGACATAGCTCTCTTATTTTGCCAAAACATGGAGATTGGCGTTTGGGGCGGGGTCTGTGGGCAGGGAGGCTGTGGTGGGGCTGGCCTTTTTGGTGGAGAAGCGGGTCTCTTCCACCCCAATGAGCAAAGCTCGCTGGGGACCAGCGGTCTCTCCGCTGCGCGGCGCTTTGCGCCTTCGGTCGAGATGACTTTTTAGAGGTAGTGGCGGGCCCACTCATGTCATGAATGGGGCACCCGGGTAGTGGCGGCGGTAGGATGAAGGGCGATGAACATGATGGCGGATGTTGAACCGGCAGTGACGTTTTATCCTGCGCGGCTTGCGGTTCTGGATGCGGCGTACAAGCGTTACTTCTCGCGGACGGACGCTCTGCAGAAGGCGATGATCGCGGGCTTTGTGCTGGCGGGCGTGTTGCTGTACCTGTTGCTGCGCGGCGTGGTGACGGGAACGCCACTGCTGGTGGTGCTGGCGGCGACGGTGGCGGTGATTCCGCTGTACCTGCACATGATGCGTCTGCGCGATCGCACGCTGCGGCTGTTTGTGCACTATGAGCTGGCGGTGGGGCGCATCGACGGGACGAAGACGCAGTCGGGCAATACAGGCGAGGAGTTTCGCGTGGAGGGCCACCTGTATGAGCGCGATCTGAATGTGCTGGGCGCGGACTCGTTGTTTGGCATGCTGGATACGGTGAGGACGGGCGTGGGGCAGCGGGGGCTGGCGAAGCTGCTGCTGTATCGCGATGCGGGGAAGGCGCGCGGGGCGGGTGGTGCTCGTGATGCGGGCGACATTCGGGATGCGATTCTGGCGCGGCGGGCGGCGATCGAGGAGCTGACGGGGAGGAACGATCTGCGCGAGCGGATTGCGATGCTTGGGCCGTCGCGATTTCAGCAGGTGCCGGCGGCGTTCTTCGACAAGTGGCTGGATGAGCCTGCGCCGGTGTTTCATCGGGCAGGCCGTGTGGGCATGGTGGCGACGACGACGGTGGTGGCGCTGCTGACGATCCTGGGGCTGGCGCATGTGCTGCCGTGGGATGTGGCGCGGCCGAATATTGTCTGCGCGCTGGCGATCCAGGCGACGATTGCGCTGACGCTGCGCAAGAGGGTGCTGCCGCTGCTGGAGTCGTCGAAGAGTATCTCGGCGCAGATGCAGCTGTTTCGCGATGGACTGGAGCTGGTGCAGGGCGAGAACTTCACGTCGCAGCGTCTGCGCGAGCTGAAGCAGGTGATGGCGACGCCGGGCGATGCGGTGCGGCTGCTGAAGAAGATTCAGCAGCAGTTCGTGATCGTGGAGCAGAGGACGAAGGAGTGGTTCCTGATTCCTTCGCTGCTGCTGTGCGCGGGGACGCATGCGGCCATCTCGATTGCGATGTGGAAGCGGAGAAACGCGGCGGCGATGATGTTGTGGCTGACGGCGTGGGCGGAGTTCGAGGCGCTGAGCGCGCTGGCGACGTATGCGTATGAGCATCCGGAGAACACGTATCCGGAGATTCTCGACGAAGGCACGGCGGTCTTCGAGGCGACGACGCTGGCGCATCCTCTATTGCCTGCGAACGCGGTGGCGAACGATGTGGCGTTGAACGCGGAGACGAGGGTGTATCTGATCAGCGGATCGAACATGGCGGGCAAGTCGACGCTGCTGCGGTCGGTGGGAGCGAATGCGGTGCTGGCTGCGACGGGCGCGCCGATTCGCGCGACACGGGCGAGGATGTCGCCGCTGGTGATTGGAGCGTCGATTGCGCTGAGCGATTCGCTGGCGGAGGGCAGGAGCAAGTTTCTTGCAGAGGTGGAGCGTCTGCATGCGATCCTCGAGGCCGCTCGCAGCGCGGGCGAGGTGCGGGTGCTGTTTCTGATCGACGAGATCTTCAGCGGAACGAACTCGCTGGACCGTAAGGTTGCGGCGGAGGCGGTGACGCGGGCGCTGGTGGGTCACGGCGCGGTGGGCGCTCTGTCGACACATGACCTGACGCTGACGGAGATGGGAGAGTTTGCCGAGCTGCGTGCAGTGAACGTGCATATGGCGAGTGCGGACGCGAGCGATCCGCTGGCGTTTGATTACCGGCTGAAGCCAGGGGTAAATCAGAGCTCGAATGCGCTGGCGATTGTGCGGATGATGGGGATTGGGGTTTAGTGGCTGGGGAAGCCGGCATACCGTCTGGGAAGCCGACTTATCGTTACCAATCCGGCTCGATGCGTGACTTGGCGATAACGCGCTCGTTAACGGAGTCTCTTTACAAGGCAGTAACTTCCGGGCGGGTGACCACCCCCAGAACACCGGGCATGAAATCATCAGGCTTTAGAATGCCCTGTGTGAACTCCCTGGGAGCTCGCATAGGGCATTCCTGAGGAGCCTTTGGATGAGTCCAACGACGAAGATCTCTCCTGATTCAACGAAATCCGCGGCTTCCGCCAACATCAATCGGGAGGAGACTCCTTTAGAGTCGTTGTCCAGCACCTGCACAGTCTTGGTGGTGGGCCTGTTCATTCTGACCTTCTTAGCCCAGAACTACCTCATTCCGTCGGGCTCGATGAAGAACACTTTGCTTATTGGTGATCATCTGGTGGTCGACCGGATCACGCTCATGTCACCCGCTTCGTGGATGCCGCTACCTAGGTATCGCGAGCCGAAGCGCGGCGATATAGTGGTGTTCTACAAGCCTGTTTATCAGCCTGGAATTGATCAGCCCAATGCGGATGGGACACCTCAATATACGACCCTAGTCAAGAGATTGATTGGTGTACCGGGTGATCATATTCATTTGCGCAACGGCATTGTGACGATCAACGGTGTCGCACAGCCTGTAGGATCCGCGCAGCCTACGACGCCGGATAATTTCAACAAGTTCCTCGATGATTTCCCCGCAGTGCCTCCAACCGGGGTGCCTGGGACAACTGAGTCGTGGGCCGTGAGCTTCTCGAATAGCGCCCAGGGCGGCGATCTGGTGGTTCCGCCCGGCATGTACTTCATGATGGGCGACAACCGGCACAACAGCCTGGACTCGCGTTTCTGGGGCTTCGTACCGCGTGCCAACATAATTGGCCGTCCTCTATTTAACTATTGGTCGTTCAATGCTACAGATGGGCAAATTGAACAAATAGGACTGGGTCGCGAACTCGTGTGGATTGGCCACGTTCTGATGCATTTCTTCCCAGACACTCGGTGGAAACGCACTTTCCATGTTGTTCGTTGAACCGAAATCGTAAGATCGCAATTCGGCTTTTCTGCGTTTAGGTCGAGTGACCACCGCGTCGGCAGAAACCTGATGCCAGGCCGGTCATGCGCCAGCAATCCGTCATGGCGAGCTTCTTGGTTGACGCAAAACAGGCCAATACCCCCATGAAGCGACGGGTTGAGCAGACTGGGCAACATGAGTCCTGTGAAACGCCTCTCGCGTCATCGACGATCGCACCCACAAGCCAACCTCCCGCTCCTTATGCAGAAGAACTCTTCAACGTTTCGAACGCCGGGTGTTCGGAGATGCTGAGAATATTCCCATCGGGATCGCGGAACCATGCGACCTTTGCCCCGGTAGGGGAAGACCAGATCCCCTGTTCGTCCTGGACGAGCCCATCGAAGCGTTCCAACGAAACTCCCGCCTTCTGCAGCTCCTCCACCACCACCTTGATTTGAGGAACCTGCCAGCCGAGCACGGTTCCATGGGCCTCGGGCAGCTTCTTCGCCATCCCCAGGCGCACCATCGTGCCGTTTGCGTCGAAGACCAGCGCGAAGGGCGGCTCTTCGTTCACCAGCGTCAGGCCTAACGTGTCGCGGTAGAAACGTTTTGCCCGCTCCACATCCACGATCGTGGCAAAAGCGATGAGTTGGCATGCGGCCAGCGGTCCGGTGCTTTTCATGCCAAGGATTTTCCATCTCGCACGCCGGATGGCGCAAGAAGATTAACGCGACATACCGCGCCATCCACGTGAGAGCGGACCAGGCTCATTGATCCAGCCCCACACAAGGTCCTTTCTGCACATCGTCGAACGCATCCGCCCAGGCAGACGATGCACCGGCAGCTCCGGCGCGTTCAAAAGCCGAGAGCCAAGGTCCCCGGTCAATCTCCCACCACCACACCACACCCCGCTCTACTCCCGCGTCAGCACAAACGCCGCAGCCTGAAAATCCCCTTTCAACATCACATCCACGCCATGATGCATCCAGTACCCGCCCGTCGCCTTCACCGGCGTCTCCTCGCTCGCCTTCCCCGCAATCGGCTTCAGCGAATACACCGCATCCTCCTCCAGCCCGCGCAGCTTCACCCGCGGAAACGGATAGTTCTTCGTGCTCGAGTGCAGAAACGCGAACAGCACCGCCTGCTTTCCATCTCTTGCAACCGATTCGGTTACAGATTGCTCGCCCGTCTCCGGCTCCATCAGCCGGTACAGCTCTCCGCGCTGCACCGTCTCACGAATCTCCTTGTACGCCGCAATCATCTTCGAGGCCGTCGCAAAGTCCTCATCCTTCCAGTGGTTCAGGTTCGCCCCCACGCCCAGCGAACCCTGCATCGACGACAGGAACCTGTACTCCAGGCTCAGCGTGCGATTGTTCACCCACGTCGGCGAATCCGTCACCCACGCCATCATCGCCGCCGGCGTGTACGCATACGTGAAGCCGTTCTGAATCGTCAGCCGGTCGTACGCGTCCGTGTTGTCCGACGTCCACACCTCGTCCGTCAGCTTCATCACGCCAAGATCCACGCGCCCGCCGCCGCCCGAGCAGCTCTCGATCTCTACCCCGGGATGCCGCTTTCGCAGCTGCTCCAGGATGTCGTAGTAGTTGCGGATGAAGTCCACATACACATTCTTCTGCTCCTCAGGCGAGACCGCAGGCCATCCCGGCTCCGCCCAGTTGCGGTTGTAGTCCCACTTCAGAAACGCAATCCTGTTCTCCGTCAGCAGCTTGTCCAGCCACTCCAGCGTGTAGTCGTGTACATCCTTGCGCGCCAGGTTCAGCACCAGCTGGTTGCGTCCCTCCGTGCGTGGACGGCCGGTAAAGTTCAACACCCAGTCAGGATGCTTCCGGTAGAGATCGCTGTCCGGGTTCACCATCTCCGGCTCCACCCAGATGCCGAAGTCCATGCCCAGTCCATGCACCTTGTCGATCAGCGGCTTCAGCCCCTGCGGAAACTTCTCCTTGTTTACATACCAGTCGCCCAGCCCGGCGTGATCGTCCTTGCGCTGACCGAACCATCCATCATCGATGACAAACCGCTCCACGCCCATCTTCGCGGCCTTCTCCGCCAGCGCCATCTGGCCCTCGGCCGTCACCGCAAACGTCGTCGCCTCCCACGAGTTGTAGAGCACCGGCCTGATCTTCTCGTGCGGATGATTCGGCAGAATGTTGTCCACCTCAAACCGATGCAACAACCGCGAAGCTCCACCAACACCAGCATGCGAGTAGCCGCCATAGAACCACGGCGTCTCGAACGTCTCTCCCGCCTTCAACTGGTAGCCGAAATCGAATGCATTCGACCCGCCCGTCACGCGGACATCCTTCACAACGTTCTGCTCGATCGCAATCTGCCACGACCCGCTCCACCCCAGCGCGCCGAACCAAACCTCGCCCGCATCCTGGTCCTCGCTTGTGCCGTCGTCGATCATGAACCACGGATTGTTCTGCGCCCCCGTCGTTCCTCTCCTGCTCTCCAGCACCGTCTTGCCGCCCTGCACCGGCTGCACCTTCAGGCTGTCCTCACCCGCCCAGCGGCCCGTCACATAGTGCAGACGATAGTGATCGCCGCGCGGCAGATTCCACGTCGCCGCCTGCACCTGCTCCAGCCGGATCGGCCCCTTCGTCTCGTTCTCCACCACCGCCTCGCGCGCCAGCACGCCCGTCGCCGCATCCATGCGATACACCAGCGTCACAAACACTGCGCGCTCGATGTCCTTCATCCGCACGCTGATCTCGTTCGCCTTCGCCTCGCTCGACACGTACTGCAACACCAGGTCGCGATTGCCGTCGGGAAACGTCACCTTCAGATCCGGCTCGACATACAGCACACCGCCCCAACCGATGTACTCATGCGGCGTCACCGTCACGGGCCCGTCGAACGACGCGACCTCCTTGCCCTGCTTCGGCGCGGCAAACTCCTGCGACGCAGGCAGACGATGCCCCCAGTACATCGCCTGCAGCTCCCTTGTGATCGTTCACGCCAAACACATACGTCACATCGCCGCCATCCAGGCGAAAGACCTTCGCCTCCTCACCCCTCGCAGCAACAACGCCCACCACACCCGCAAGCAACACCACCATGCCACGAAGACCAAACCCCATCGAACAACCCCTTTCACCACAAAGAAAAGCAGACAACATCACGCTGCCATCCTAATTCGGCGCAACAGGCATTGTCGTTCCGCCGCCACCAGCACTCCCCAACTCCACCCCACATGCACTACCCTGTCATCCAACAACCCATGAGCTTCGCCACCTATCCCTCCCTCCGCGACCGTATCGTCCTCATCACCGGCGGCGCCACCGGCATCGGCGCCGCGCTGGTCGAAGCCTTCGCCCAGCAGCACGCCCGTGTCGCCTTCCTCGACATCGACCAGGACGCCGGCATCGCCCTCGTCGAACGCCTCGCCACTGCCAACCTTCCCCAGCCCCTCTTCCTCGCCTGCGACCTCACCGACATCGACGCCCTCCGCGCCGCCATCGCCACCGCCGAACAGCGCCTCGGCGGCCTCGACGTCCTCGTCAACAACGCCGCCAACGATCAGCGCCACACCCTCGAAGACCTCACCCCCGAGGCCTTCGACCAGGGCATCGCTGTCAATCTCCGCCACCAGCTCTTCGCCGTCCAGGCCGTCGCGCCCGTCATGAAGGCCGCAAACCGCGGCTCCATCATCAACATGAGCTCCATCAGCTGGATCATCCCCAGCACCGGACTCCCCGTTTACATCGCCGCCAAAGCCGCCATCGTCGGCCTCACCCGCACCCTCGCCCACGAGCTCGGCCCGCACAACATCCGCGTCAACGCCGTCCTCCCCGGAGCCATCCTCACCGAAAAGCAGCAGCGCCTCTGGCTCACCGACGACTACAAGCGCGAGATCCTCGCCCGCCAGGCCCTCAAACGCCACCTCGACCCCGAAGATGTCGCCCGCCTCGTCCTCTTCCTCGCCGCCGACGACTCCTCCGCGATTACCAATCAGAGCCACGTCATCGACGGAGGTTGGGTCTAACCTCGCCCAGACTCTGGTCATCACAAACCAGAGCTATGTTGTCGATGGAGGATGGGTCTAGCCATCCCGACCATCAGTCATCACTGCTCAAGCAGCAGGCGACAGGTGTACGCTTTCTGGCAACGAGGAAGTACACGGTGACCAACAAGATCGTCTCTGCACTCATCTGGCTCTACGCCATCGCCTGCGCCCTGGTTCTGTTCCTGGTTCCCCCCACCCGCGAAGACCGGTTCGGCATCCTCCGCCATCCCCACGGCGGCGTCCCCGGCCTCATCCTCGCCCTGCCCTGGAGCCTCGCCATGCGCCTGCTCCACTACCACGGCACCGCCTACACCACCACGCTGGTCGTCTTTGCCATGGCCATGAACATCTACCTCTTCATCAGCCTCTACCGCTGGCTCACCAGCCGCCGCTCCAATCCATAGCCGCACAGCCCCTCGCCGCCAGCACTCCTTCCGTCCACCCAGGGCTCAGCCACCGAGCCCCCCAAAACCGCGCCTCCAGCATGGTTCACGCCAATTTATTCCCCGCAATACAACGAACGATGTAGTATCTTGCACTCAACACAGGGCCCACTTAAAGGAGATCTGCCATGCGTTCCAAACTCCTCGGCCTCTCTCTAGCAACCCTCGCCACCACAGCGCTATCAGCCGCCACATCGCTCTCAGCCGCAACGCTGAGCTCAAGCACCACGGCGTTCTCAGTCCCAACACACTCCACCACCGCCACCTCCGTCGTCTACGACAGGGGAGCCGGCTTCGGCGGAGGCCAGAGCTCCGTCATGATGAAGGGCACGCTCCGCGGCAGTAACGACGTCAGCTATCTCGTCGGCGCACACACCGGCCAGACCCTCACCGTCACCCTCAAAGGCAGCACCTGGGCCTACTTCGACGTCTACGCTCCCGGAGACGCCGACGCGGCCATCTATACCTCCGACTCCGCACCCACCCGCAACCACGCCACCCTCCGCCTGCCCGCCAACGGCAACTACATCGTCCACGTCTACCGCTATCGCAACGAGATGCTCCGCAAACCCACCAGCCCCTACACCGTCACCATCGGGGTCCAGTAGCGCAACTCAGCTACAAACAGGAGATCCCACGCCTCACCCTGGGACGTGGGATCTCCAAACATCTCCGCCACCACCGCGACCTACCCCCTCATCTCCCGCAGCTGATCCTCCACATCGCCGATCTTGTCCGTAATCAGGTTCAGCTTCCGGCTCAGCGCCTGGATCTCCGCCTCCGCCCTGCGGTTCACATCGAAGTCCAGCTCACTCCGCAGACGATCCTTCGTATCCTGCCGGTTCTGACTCATCATGATCACCGGGGCCTGGATCGCCGCCAGCATCGACAGGAACAGGTTCAGCAGAATAAACGGGTACGGGTCCCACATCCTCTGCTTCAGAAAGATGTTGATGCACGTGTACACCACCAGCACCACGAGAAACGTGATGATGAAGTTCCACGATCCCCCGAACCGCGCCACCCCATCCGCGATCCTCTCCCCAAACGTCTCCGCATCGTCGATCATCTCGTTCGCATTGCGCGACGCCCGCAGCTGGATCAGCCGCTGCGACGCATGAAACTGCCGCCCCAGCATCGTCAGCATATCCAGCCCGGCCATCGGCTTCCGCTTCAGCAGCTCCGTAATGTCATGGCGATCCAGCTCCAGGCACTCGCTCGCCTCCACCGCCATCGCATTCGACTGGTGCGGCGTCTCGTCCAGCATCGACGCGAAGCCGAAGAACCCGCCATGCCCCGGCTCCTCGATCAGCACCTCCTGCTGGTCCTCGTCCACCGTCGTCACCCGCACCACGCCCGACAGCATCACAAACGCCTTGTTCCCCGGATCGCCGATCTTGAAGATCCTCTGCCGCGCCGCAAACCGGCGGATCTCCACCTGCCCCGCCAGCACCGCCAGCTCCTCGTCATCCAACAGCTCAAACAGTGGAATATGCTTCAACTCTTCCGGCGCACACGGCATAACAGACCTCTCCTTCAGACACGCTGCAAAATCAACATTCGCGAACCGCAGATTAGCAGACGGCTCTTAAACCCGATCACTGCCCGACCATAGAAAATTCTTCTTGCCACCTCTGCCCGCACAACCATACGTTGTCGGCATGGCACAAAATGTGAAGGGCCGTTACGAAGGCCGCGCCGCGCTCGAGCTGCTCGACGACGGCCGCATCGCACGCCTGCTCGAGGCCTACGCCTACATCGACTGCTTCGACCAGCGCTGGGATGTCCCGGCCCTCGCCCAGGTCGACGGCGCCTCCATCCCCCGCGCCCTCTGGACCCTCATCGGCGGCCCCTTCGAAGGCCGCTACCGCAACGCCTCCATCATCCACGACTGGTTCTGCGACCGCCGCACCCGCCCCTGGCAGCGCGTCCATCGCATGTTCTACGAGGCCATGCTCACCTCCGGCGTCTCCGCCACCAAGGCCCGCATCCTCTACACCGGCGTCTTCCTCGGCGGCCCGCGCTGGTCCCAGACCGTCATCGACAACAACCAGCTCGCCGATGGCATCTCCGGCGCAAACAAGGCCGAGCTCAGCCGCGCCATGGCCGAAAAACTCGACCTCACCGCGCCCCAGACCTCAGCTCTCCTCGACCTGCTCGCCACCACCGCGGTCAAAGAGACAAAGACGACCGGCGAGTTCACCATCCCCGGCATCGGCAAGCTGGTCAAAGCCGAGCAGAAGGCCCGCATGGGCCGCAACCCTCAAACCGGCGAAGCCATCAAGATCAAGTCCAAGACCGCCGTAAAGTTCCGCGTCTCCCGCGCCGCACTCGACTCCGTCAATACACCCGCAAAGCCCATCGGCAAAGCAGCCAGGCCCGCCAGCTATCGCTACGAGTTCAAGCCAGACGACCTCGACACCATCCAGGCCATCGCCAAACAAACCGACGACCTCGCCGAGATCGAACGCCTCGTCGACCAGCAGCTCAAAGGCCGCAAGCGCAGGTAATCCCGCAGCATGTGGGTCTAAAGCTGGACATCAAACCGTAAGCGCCAGCCGTTCGCTCTGGCCGCTCTCCCACGCCGGCTTCACCTCGCTCAGAGGCCTCGCAGCCATCCCAGCGAACAAAGCAGCAGCAGCCCTACTCCACCACGGACGTCTTAATCTCGCGCGGCTTCCACCCCGCCGCCTCTTGCACCAGCCGCGTAAAGATCGCACGGCTCGCCGCCGAGATACCCCGGCTGCGCTCCGGATGCCACTGCACCCCCAGCACAAAGTGCGACTCCGGCCGATGCGGGTCCTGCCCGCCCTCCACCGCCTCAATCACGCCATCCTGCGGACACCGCGCCACCACCCGCAGACCGTCCCCCGGAATCCCGATCGCCTGATGATGCGACGAGTTGATCGGCAGCGACAGAAACGCATCCGCCTCCACCGCCTCCGGCGCGCCATCCGCCGCCTTGGCATCCGCCACAATCTCGCCCAGCGTCGACTGCGGAGCCACCAGCGCGTTATGCGCCACCGCCACCGTCTTGCCCGCCGGATGATTCACCGGCATCGGCGCCAGATGCTGCACCAGCGTCCCGCCCCGCCACACATTCAGCGACTGCGTCCCGAAGCAGATCCCCAGCAGCGGCTTGTAAAGATTGTGCGCATCCTGGATCAGCAGCTCGTCCACATTCTCCCGCGCCGGGTCCGCAGGCGAGGTCTCAGGCGCCGCCTCGTGCCCGAACTTCTGCGGATTCACATCCGCCGGCGACCCCGGCAGCAGAACCCCCTGGCACGTATTGATCAGGTCCGCGATCTCGCGCGGCGAAAGATCCAGCCGGATCTCCACCGGCTCCCCGCCCGCCTCCCGCACCGCCTCCGCATACTGCGGCCAGGACTTCGCGTTGTACTCAACATTCGTGCTCGTCGGCACCGGGATGGCAATTCGCGGACTCATCTTCGTTCAAACCCCACTCTCAACATGATAAGCCGCACCGCAACGAAGCCGGGTGCCCCATTCATGGCGCAAAGCGACATGAGTGGGCTCATTCGCGCGAAAGCGCGAACCCCACCCAAAACAAAAGAGGCACAGCCAAAGGCCGTGCCTCTCCAATCCAACCAAGAAATTTACCCCAGCACCCGCGCCGCATCCTTGGCAAAGTACGTCACGATAAAGTCCGCGCCAGCCCTGCGCAGCCCCAGCAGCGACTCCATCATCGTCCGCTCCGGCTCCAGCCAGCCGCGCTCAAACGCTGCATGCAGCATCGAGTACTCGCCCGACACCTGGTACGCGCCCATCGGCAGCTCAAACCGCTCCCGCGCCTCGCGGATGATGTCCATGTACGGCATCGCAGGCTTCATCAGCAGCATGTCCGCACCCTCGGCCAGGTCCAGCTCGATCTCCCGCATCGCCTCGCGACGATTCGCTCCATCCATCTGGTAGCTGCGCCTGTCGCCAAACTGCGGCGCCGAGTCCGCCGCCTCGCGGAACGGCCCATAGAACGCGCTGGAAAACTTCGCCGCGTAGCTCATGATCGGTGTCTCCTGCATGCCCGCCGCATCCATCGCCTCGCGCATCGCCGCCACGCGGCCATCCATCATGTCGCTGGGAGCGACAATGTCCGCGCCCGCCTTCGCCAGCGACGCCGCCGTCTTCGCCAGCAGCTCCAGCGACGAATCATTCTCCACATGCGCATGATCGCCATCGCGCGTCACAATTCCGCAGTGGCCATGCGACGTGTACTCGCACAGGCAGACGTCCGCAATCTGCACCAGACCATCCAGCGCGCGGTTGCTCTTCATCGCACGCAGCGACTGCTGCACGATGCCGTCCTCCGCCCACGCGCCCGTCCCCTGCTCATCCTTCTCCTCCGGAAGACCGAACAGCAACAGGCCGCCAAGGCCCAGCTTCGCGCACTCTTCGGCTTCCTTCAGCGCCTCGTCGATCGAGAGATTGAAGACACCCGGCATCGAGCCGATCGGCTTACGCACGCCCTCACCCGGGCAGATAAACAGCGGATAGATCAGTTGCGAAGGAGCCAGCGACGTCTCGCGCACCAGCGTACGCATGGCGGCCGTGCGGCGTAACCGGCGCATTCTTACAGCAGGAAAGTTCATGTCTTAAGTGTACGCAACATGGACATGCAACATGGACACGCTCATCGGACCCACAAACCGTACACACAAACTGGACGCCCGATTAAAGTCAAAACACACAAACAGATACGCTGAAGCGGACACGCGAAGTCGACACACAAATCAATGCCCTCCGCTACAACCATCGCTCAGTGTCGTCCATCAGGCAGAAGTCGTCCGCCCCCCAAAGACTCTTGGCAGCACACGTAGTCTGGCAGGGCAGAAACATCGTCAGGCTAAGTAACAACGACCACCGGTATTGGACGTCCTCCCGGGACGCTGAAAGCCGGCTGCCTGCCGCCATGCTCCCTGTCCCCCCAGACAGGTCGAGCCGGCGGCAGACAAACTCAATCCCAAATCGAATCGGCCGAGAACGTCACGCCCTGCACGCAGCGGAAGGAATCTGCTTTCGACCACGAATGCCCGAGCCACCCAACCCGTCACACCCCTTACCCCGGCTCCGCCATCGCGTCGTACTCCAGCGCCGAAGCCGCCGGCAGCAGCACCCACAGCGTATAGATCCCCACCGCCGTCCCCAGCGGCATCTTGAACAGCATCAGCACCGCGGCCACAATCGCCAGCACACGCCCATACGACCGCCGCGTCAGCAGGCTCCAGCCCACGAACGCCGTAAACAGTGCAGCCGCCACGGCAAAGCCCATGATCACCGGCAGCAGGTGCATCCACGGCGGCATAAATCCCATCCGATCCGGCCAGTCGCCGTGCCAGTGCCGGAAGACGAACACCTTCACGAAGAACATCCCCAGCAGCCCTTCAATCACGCGCCACACCGCCAGCACACACCACAACGTGCCCAGCGTCTGCAGATGCCGCTGCACCCTCACCGGAGGGGTATAGCTCATCGGCGGCGCATACATCGGGTACGCCGCATACTGCTGCGGAGGGGCAGCCGTCGGAGGCACAGCAATCACCTGCGCCCCGCACAGTGAGCAGAACCTCACCTCGGGAGTTACCGGACCGCCGCATGCCTGACAAACCATCTCGCACCTCCAACCGTCTCAGGGGCCCTGTTGCCGCACACTCTTCCTTACGCACACACGTCCACCAAGGTTCCATGCCTCCCTCCAAAACCGCCATTTCAACGAAAGCCGCGCAGCGGAGAGACCGACTCCTCGGCGAGAACACTCACTGGGGCGATAGAAACCCGTTGCCCTCCACCGCCAACACCCCCGCAGGTTTAAACTGAACCCGTGCCCCCACAAGAACTCACCGCGCACATCCCCGCGCCGCTCGCCGAATCCTCCTCCACCGCGCTCGAGTGGCCGCGCCTCCGCGAGGCCATCGCCGCCCGCACCTTCAGCCCCCTCGGCCGCGCCTGGACCCTCGCCCTCGAGCCCTCCGCCAACCTCCCCTGGATCGAGGCCCAGCACCAGCGCACCCACGAGATGCGCGCCCTCTACACCTCCGGCGGCAGCTTCGACTTCCACGGCCTCTTCGACCCCACCAGCCTCCTCGAAAAGGCACGCATCGAAGGCTCCGCCCTCGAAGCCCTCGAGATCCTCGCCCTCGTCACCGTCGTCGAACGCATCGCCGCCTGGCGCAAGCTGATCACGACCCCCGGCGAAAACGCCTTCCTCAACACACCGTCACCCCAATCGCCTGTCATCTCGACCGAAGCGAAGCGCAGTGGAGAGACCCGCCTCTCTACTGCGAATGTTCCCGCGCCACGCGAAGCAAGTTACACCCACTCCAACACCAACGGCATCGCCATCCTCTCCACCCCCATCCGCGACGCCTCCCTCGAACCCCTCCTCCGCAATCTCTCCGGCAAGATCGAGCCCGACGGCTCCCTCTCCGACGACGCCTCTCCCGAGCTCCGCCGCATCCGCCGCGCCATGGAGCAGCAGCACCGCGCCATCGAGGAGAGCCTCCGCCGCTCGCTGAACCGCCTCGCCGCCGAAGGCGCCACGCAGGACGCCGTCATCACCATCCGCGGCGAGCGCTTCGTCATCCCCGTCCGCGCCGAGTTCAAGCGCCGCATCCCCGGCGTCGTCCACGGCTCCTCCTCCTCCGGTCAGACCGTCTTCGTCGAACCCCTCGAAACCATCGAGCAGAACAACGAACTCGTCCGCCTCCTCGACGAAGAGCAGTCCGAGATCCACCGCATCCTCGTCGCCATGACCCGAGCCCTCGCCGCCGACGCCCCCACCATCCTCGCCGGCGCGCGCATCCTCGCCGAGATCGAGTCCCACGCCGCCCGCGCACGCTTCGCCAACGACCTCAACTGCTCCCGCCCACACTTCACCACCGCAGCCTCTACGTTCCCACCTGCAGCCTCTGCGTCGTCATCCAAAACACCCTGGTTGTCATCCCGCAACACAGCGTCATCACCCGACGTTCCTTCGCTGTCATTCCAAGGTGCAGCATCATTTCAAGGCGCAGCCGAGGAATCCGCTTTTCCTTCTTACCCACCCAAAAATCCAGTCATCTCGACCGAAGGCGCGCAGCGCCGCAGTGGAGAGACCCGCTTCTCTACCTCCACCCTCTCCCAGCCAAGCGAAGCCCACAGCCAACAATCCCACCTCTCCCTCACCGCCGCCCGCCACCCGCTCCTCGAACTCCGCATGATCGCCGAAGCCCGCGCCGCAGGCACCGAGCCCAAGGCCCCCACACCCCTCACCGTCGCCCTCGCCGACGACGCGCGCCAGCTCATCATCAGCGGCCCCAACACCGGCGGCAAGACCGTCTCCCTCAAGACCATCGGCCTGCTGTCGTTGATGGCCCAGGCAGGCGTCCCCGTCCCCGCCGACGAGGCCGTCCTCCCCCTCTTCACCGCCATCTACGCCGACATCGGCGACGCCCAGTCCATCGAGCGCAACCTCTCCAGCTTCTCCGCCCACGTCGTCAACCTCGACCGCATCTCCCGCGAGGCCACCTCCTCCTCGCTCGTCCTGCTCGACGAGCTGGGCTCCGCCACCGATCCCGAAGAGGGCGCCGCCCTCGCCGTCGCCGTCTCCCAGCACTTCCTCGACGCACGCGTCTGGTCCTGCATCACCACCCACCTCACCTCGCTCAAGATCTACGCAGCCAACCGCCCCGGCGTGCTCAACGCCGCCGTCGGCTTCGATCAGGAGACCCTCACTCCCACCTACCAGCTCCGTCTCGGCGTCCCCGGAGCCTCCGCCGGACTCAACATCGCCGCACGCCTCGGCCTCTCACCCGACATCATCGCCGCCGCCCGCGCGCAGCTGTCGACACAGACCGCCGACATCGCCGCCTTCCTCGACCGCCTCCATCAACAACTCGAAGCCGTCACCGAAGAGCGTGCCTCGCTACGCGAAAAAGAAGAGCAGCTACGCAAAGACAAGATCCTCCTCGACCTCGAAGGCCGCGCCGAGATCAAGCAGCGCACCCGCGATCTCGAAAAGAAGCTCGACTCCCTGCTCAACGACTTCGACTACCAGCTTCGCGAGTCCGTCAAAGCCATCGGCGACAAGGCCGTCGCAAAAAAGATCCAGCGCGACTCCGCCACCACCATGGCCCGCGCCCGCCGCGAGTTCGGCGAACAGTTCAAGTCCACCGTCGTCGCCCACATGACCGGCGCCGACAAGAACGACCCCAACGCCCAGCCCCACATCGTCAAAGGAGCCGAGGTCGGCGATCTCGTCAAACTCAAATCCCTCGGCCGCCAGGCCCGCGTCGAACGCATCCTCGACCGCACTCCCACCGGCGCAGCCAAAACGCTTGAAGTCTCCATGGGCGCGATGAAGATGAAGATCGCCGCCGAAGACATCGCCGACGTCGAAAAGGTCAAGGTCGTCACCCCGCTCGAAGCCGCACGCAAAAAGGGCGGCATCACCGTCTCCACCAACGAAGACCCCGACACCATCAGCTCCGAGATCAACGTCATCGGCCGCACCGCCGACGAGGCCCACGAGCAGGTCGCCCGCTTCCTCGACCGCGCCTTCCTCGCCGGACTACCCCGCATCCGCATCGTCCACGGAACCGGCATGGGCATCCTGCGCCGCACCCTGCGCGACTACCTCCGCTCCCACCCGCACGTAGCCAACATCACCGAACCCCCGCCAAACCTCGGCGGCCAGGGAGCCACCGAAGTCGAACTGCGGCAGTGATCCACCCCCAAAAACTGTCATCTCGACCGAAGCGAAGCGCAGCGGAGAGACCCGCTTCTCGACCGAAGCCCTCTCCCAGCCGCGCGAAGCCACGTGCCACAAACCGGGTGCCCCATTCATGACGCGACAGCGGCATGAGTGGGTCCATTCGCGCGAAGCGCGAACCACCCAGCCACACCTATAAAGCAGGCTCCCGCAGCATCTCCACCTCCAGCCGCTTCCTCTCCCTGTGATCCCGCAGCCAAAGAAACGGCCGCTCCACCCCCACATGCAACACCCACGCCGCAGCAAAACAAGTCACCGCATACAGCGCCCACGACGCAGGCCCATGCGCCGTCGTCACCCGCGAAAACCGCTGCATGACGAAATGCCCCACCGACTTATGCGTCAGATACAGCGCGAACGCCAGCGACGCCATCATCTCCGCGCCCGGCACCCGCACCCGCGACAGCACACCATCGCGGCTCACACTCGAAGCCACCACCATCCCCAGCCCCAGCGACAACACCGGCAGCCCGAAGATCATCCCCCACTTCGCCGGACCCTCGCTGCTGCCCACATCCAGCCCGCGAAACATCCATGCCACCGCGCCGACACACACCACGCCCGCGACCATCAACCCATGGCCGCGCTGCATCAGCCGCTCCCACCACAGCGGACGAAACACACGCACCACCGCCAGCGCCACGCCCACCGTCAGACCATCCAGCCGCGTATAGCTCGTGTAATAGACCTGCGCATACACCTCATCCGGAAACCTCCAGATCAGCCACGCGCGCAGCGCCACGCCCAGCACCACCACCGCCGCAAACATCGCTGCCGTCTTCTTCGCCGAAGGCCGACGCATCAGCCACGTCACCAGCAGCGGCAGCACAAGATAGAAGTGCTCCTCCACGCACAGCGACCACGCATGCGAGAACGCCCGCCGATCGAAGTTGAACCCGAAGTTCATCGTGAACGTCAGAAACTTCCAAAGCGGCGCCAGCCGCGGAGCCTCCCTCCACACCGGCACAAACACATACAGCGCCAGCACGACGAGATACGCCGGAAGAATGCGATACGCTCGTCTCCGATAAAACTCCGCAATCGAGTGCCGCTCGCCGCGCAGATACGGCTTCAACACCTGCTGGCCGATCAAAAATCCGCTCAGCACAAAGAAAAGATCGACGCCCATCCATCCGTGGTACGTCACCGGCAGCCAACGCATCGGCAGCTCGCCAAAGATCGTCAGGTGATACAGCATCACCGCCATCACCGCGAACGCGCGCAGGGTATCCAGGCCATGCAGCCTGATAGGTGCAGCAACAGTTTTCATGATTTGAAATTGCGAAGAAGGGAGCGAGAGCCAGCACAGACTACTACAGCACTCGCATCGCGCTGTTGTGCAAATCACAAACGCGCACAAAAAATTCGCGCAGCGTTCCAACCATTTCATTTCGACCGAAGCGGCAAAGCCGCGCAGTGGAGAAACCCGCTTCTCGACCTAAGGCGTCATCAAGCCAAGCACCACACTCCGCCACATTTGATACCCACCACCCCAATGCGCGATCATGGCCCACCATGCGTGTGCTGCCTCTCCTCGTCGCCATCCTCCTCGCCGCCGCCCTTCCCACCCACGCACAAACCTCCGGCTACGAGCAGCCCCTTCGCCCGCAGGTCCACTTCTCCCCACAACACAACTGGACCAACGACCCCAACGGCCTCGTCTACTTCCACGGCGAGTACCACCTCTTCTTCCAGTACAACCCCTTCGGCGACCAGTGGGGACACATGAGCTGGGGCCACGCCGTCAGCCGCGATCTCCTCCACTGGAAAGAGCTCCCCGTCGCCATCCCCGAGCTCAAAACCCCGCAAGGCACCGAGATGGCCTTCACCGGCAGCATCGTCGTCGACGAGCACAACACCAGCGGCCTCTGCACCGGCAACAAGCCCTGCATGGTTGCCGTCTACACCGGGCACCATCTCTCGCCCAACCCCGCAGACAAGACCACCCTCCAGAACCAGAACCTCGCCGTCTCCAACGACGACGGCCGCACCTGGCAGCGCTACTCCGGCAATCCCGTCCTCGACCTCCACCTCTCCGACTTCCGCGATCCCTCCGTCTTCCGCGACGAAGAACGCAACCGCTGGGTCATGGCCGTCGCCCTCTCCCTCGAGCACAAGGTCCGCCTCTACGCCTCCGCCGACCTCAAGCAGTGGACCCCCCTCAGCGACTTCGGCCCAACCGATACCACCGGCGGCGCGTGGGAGTGTCCCGACCTCGTCCGCGTTCCCGCCGAACGCAGCGAGGCCACCATGTGGGCCCTCAAAGTCGGCCTTGGATCCAACACCCCCCACGGCGGCTCCGGCGAGCAGTACTTCCTCGGCACCTTCGACGGCACGCGCTTCACCCCCTCCACCCTCCCCGGCGCCCACGGCTGGACCAACTACGGCAAGGACGACTACTGCGCCATCAGCTTCAACCACCTGCCGCCCGACAAGGAACCGCGCCCCATCCTCCTCGGCTGGATGAGCAACCTGCAATACGCGTCCAAGCTCCCCACCGCACCCTGGCGCGGCCAGATGAGCCTTCCCCGCCGCCTCTCCTACATCAGCGACGAGGACGGCATCGCCCTCCGTCAGCAGCCCATCACCGAGCCCCTCCGCGGCGCGCGCAGCACCATCTCCTCCGCACGCGACCTCAACCGCCTCCCACCCTTCGAGCTGTCATTGACCTTCGACGAGAAGGCCCCCGGTACCACCGGCCTCCGCCTCTACACCGACGACACCCACTACACCGAGATCGCCTACGACAACACCAGCCACGTGTTCTACACCGACCGCACCCGCTCCGGCGCCGACGTCGCACCCGGCTTCCCCGCACGCACCACCGCGCCCCTCGCCCCCAACCGCGCCCACGACCTCCGCCTCATCGTCGACCGCATCTCCGTCGAGTCCTTCGCCCAGCAAGGCACCATCGCCATGACCGACCTCATCTTCCCCACCGAAAAGAAGAGCCGCATCGTCTTCTTCACCACCACCGAACCAACAACTCCGGCAACCTCAACCAACGCCGCCAAACCAGCACCGGAAGCCACAGCCAAACCCACCGTCAAAGGCGACCTCTGGATCCTCAGATCCATCTGGCAGCAGCCATCACCACAGTCGTCGCAACCATAGCCGCTGTGGCAGGAAGCGGAATCTGCTTTCCTTCAGCCCCAAATCGCGTCATCTCGACCGAAGCATCGCTCGCGATGCGCAGTGGAGAGACCCGCTTCTCCACCGCAGACCATCCCCGCCACAACCAAACCTCATGCCGCAGGCATGAGCCTTCGCGCAAAACCGCGAACTCGCTTAAGGGCGCGGCTTCGTCCACTCGCTCAACCCTACTTCTTCGCCAATCCGCCGCTCACCTTGCAGACCCAGCTCGAAGCCTCCACCGCATTTCCTTTACCCGAGTACACCGCCATCTGCGGATACGGGCACAGCGGCCGCGACCGGTCCAGCACGCCCTCCGTATAGTGCGACGCCACAATCTTCTCCGGTGCCGTTCCCTCATCCACCCAGCGTTGAATCGCCGCCACTGCGTCGAATGCATCCGGCCCGGGGCCGCCGCCGCAGTGCTGCATCCCCGGCGCCAGAAACAGGCGAGCGAACCCCGGCGTCTGCGGCCCCACAATCTCCGTCACCCGCTGGTAGAAGTTGATCGTGTTCACCGCCGAAATATCCGGGTCGCTCAGCCCGTGATACAGAATCAGCTTTCCGCCACGCTTCATAAACGGCCGCAGATCCGCATCATCCGCGTTCAGCATCGGCGCCAGCCTGTCCAGCATCTTCCTGTCGTGCTCGCGGTTGTAATCGAAGTCCAGGGCGTCATAACTCTCATCGCCCATCACCATGTAGCGAAAGAAGCTGTCCGCCGCTCTCCAGTGCGTGCCATGGTACGGAGCCGAGCCCGTCACCCACGCCTGCCATCCATTCGCTCCACCCTCGCCGCCCGGCAGCAGCCCCGGAAAGAACTGTTTCCCGTTCTCCTCCTTCGAGCCCGCCCAGATCTTCTTCACCACCTCAATCTGCTTCGGCGTAAAGCAGCCGCCAACGTCCTCGCCCTCCTTGCACGCGATCTGGCTCAGATCCACCTTGCACGAGAACGGATCGTTCACCACGCCATCCGCAAACCCATCCTTGCCATCGCACGCGCGGTTCACCGCATCGGCCAGAATCTTTACCTTCGCCGGCTGAATATAGCTCTCCGGGTCCTTCAGCACTGCCTGCGAGTAGTACAGGTGCGCGCCCGCATAAAGATGCGTCCAGTTGTAAGCCGGGTCTCCCGCCACAATCCCGTCAAAGTCGTTCGGGTAGCGCTCCGCCTCCATCAGCCCCTGGCCGCCGCCCTTCGAGCAGCCCACATAAATCGAGTGCTTCGCCGGACGCCCATAGAACTCCCGCGTCAGTCGTTTCCCATTCACCGTCGTCAGGTGCAGCGCGCGATGCCCGAAGTCCTCCACCAGCTCCGGCTTGTCCATCGACCAGCTCGCATCGAATCCCTCGCCCGGCAGATTCGCATGACCCGTATTCGTCGAAGCCGTCGCATTGCCACGCCGCAGCCCACCCGCCAGCGAGCTGTAGTTGACCACGCCCGCCATGCCGCCGTTCCCCACCACCTCGTACCGCCCCGACCAATGCTCCATCGGCAGCCACACCTCAAACCGGATCGCAGGCCGCGTCACACCCACCACGCGACAGAAACGCGGCAGGTTGCGATACACCGCCGTCGAGTTCGGCACATTAAACCGCGGCGTGTCCACCACACCCGCCGCCTCAATCGCCGTATCCTCAATCTTCAGCGACCGCAGCCCCTCGCAGGCCTCCTTCGTGCCGGTCATCGGCCCCATCATCGTCATCACCGGAGGCAGCGGAGGAGCCGCAACCGTTGGAATCGTCTGCTGACTGGGCGGCACATTCACCGGAGCCATCGGTACCTTCGGCTGCTGCGCCCCACCCGAGGCACCAGCCTGCGCCTTCGTCGTCACCTTCGGCGAACCCAGCGCCACCCCGCCACCCAGCAGGAACACCAGCGCGAAAGCGCACACCCTCTCTCCGAGTTCAGCAGCCCAACGCGAGTTCATCGTCCTCCCATTGCGTTGCAGCCGATTGTATCGAATCAACTTCCTCTCCCCACCTACTTCATCAACGCCGCCATCGTCCTGGTAAACCGCTCCGGTGCGCCCATCGCCTCCAGAATCAGCGGATACAGCTTCTTTCCGTTCTCCCCGTTCGTCAGGATCACCGCGCCGCTCCCGTCCTCGCGCACCAGGTACGCCAGCGTATGCACCCCGGGATCGTGCCCCCCATGCATCATCACCGTCGTTCCGCCAAAGCGCATCAGCTGCCAGCTCAGTCCGCTGCCCGCAGCATCCGGACAAAGTCCCGCCGCCAGCCGCGAGCACATCTCCTCCCGCACATCGATCTGCATCCTGTCCCGCTCCGCCGCGACCTCCCGCGTGATGCCCGTGTTCGCCATCACCGCCTTCAGCAGCAACGCATAGTCATGCGCCGTCGTGTAGACCATATCGGCGGAGATGGGCTTGTCCGCGAATCGCGGCATCATCCACACGCCCTTATCGTCCGCAGGCACCGCTACCCTCCCGATAAAGAACGGCTGCGGCGTAAACGCCGTCTCCTTCATCCCCAGCGGATCGAAGACCAGCCGCTTTGCATTCCTGTCCAGCGGCACGCCCGTCTTCTTCTCCATAAACCGCGCCAGGTACTCAAAGCCCTCGCCCGAGTAGCCATACCGCGTCCCCGGCTCGAACTGAAACGTCAATTTGCCGCCCGTCATCGAACGCCAGTTCGCAAACCCCGTCTGATGCGTCAGCGCCATTCGCGGCGTCAGCAGATTCCTCCGTGCATCGTCCGCAATATCCGGGTCCGTCCACACCGGCGCCATCGGCTCATCCAGCGTGAACACCCCCTGCGAGAGCAGCCGCATCGCCACCTGCGCCGTAATCGGCTTCGTCAACGAGGCGATGTTGTACAGCGTGCGCGGCGTCGCCTTCGTCGTCGCATCCTGCATCCCATACGCCCGCTCCATCACAATCCGCCCATGCCGCAGTACAGCAATCGAGACGCCCGGCACATGGTTCTCCGCGAGCAGCCGGGGCACCTCGCGATCCAGCCGCTCCGCCACCCCGGCAGACTGCGCCATCGCCAGCACCCGCACCAACAGACAAAACAAAACCACCACCACGCGGCGAGCCAATATCCATCTCATGCCGCCGTTAGACAACCGCACCCCACCGAAGTTTCACCGGGCAACACTTTGTGACGAACGTCCGCGCCCTCAATACCGAAAACACCGGCCGGAATCCTGGGTGCCCCATTCATGGCGCGAAGCGACATGAGTAGACCAGCGACAAACTCTCAGGAAATCGTAGTCATCTCGACCGAAGCGAACCGGTCCCCGGCGAGTTTGCTCGCTGGGTCAGGAAGCGCTGTGGAGAGACCCGCTCTGAACCACCAAAGCCCCCCACACACACCATGTACCCTGATGGAAGGAGCCGCACCATGCCGCACACCGACCCCGCCATCGAACTCACCAAAGAGCAGCGCGCCGATGCCATCGACTCCCTGCAGCGCTACTTCGAAGAGAACCTCCCCGAGCCCATCGGCGAGATGCCCGCAGGCCACCTCCTCGACTACTTCCTCGAAGAGATCGGCTCCGTCATCTACAACCGCGCCGTCGCCGATGCACAATCCCGCCTCCACCTCCGCCTGGAAGACCTCACCGGCGAACTCCACACCCCCGAATTCACCTACTGGCAGCGCATCGACAACAAACGCCGCACCCGCCGCTGACCGGCTTTTCACCTGCAAGCATCCTCCTGGATGCGCGGGTGCCCCGCGTCCCGCCTCTGAGACGTAGGTTCACACCCATCACCACTTTGTGACAGAATGCAGCATCCCCCGGGCACACCCTCATCTCATACCTGCGAATCCATCGCATCGGGCCGCGCACCACCGAACCTCCACAGGAGTTCACCCGATATGAGCGCCACCACAGCAACACCTCCCCGGACCAACGTCTCCCCCGAACGCATCCTGCAGTTCGCCTGGGGATACGCCCCCACCCTCGCCATCGAAGCCGCCATCCACCACCGCGTCTTCGACGTCCTCAACGACACCCCACGCACCCTCGCTGAGACCGCCGCCGCCACCGGCGCCTCCGAGCGCGGCCTCCGCGCCATCATGAACCTCCTCACCGGCCTCGGCCTGCTCGCCCGCGAAGGCACACGCTACGCCCTCACCCCCGAGAGCGCCGCCTTCCTCGTCAGCACCAAACCCGGCTTCCAGGGGGGCTTCTTCAAACACACCTCGCAACAGCTACTGCCAAAGTGGCTAAAGCTCAATGAGATCGTCGCCACCGGCCACCCCGCGCGTTCCGTCAACACCGAAGGCGACGGCAGCGCTTTCTTCCAGCGCTTCGTCCACGACATCTTTCCCCTCAGCTACCCCGCCGCCACCACCCTCGCGAAACACCTCGCGCTCGGCGACAGGCAGGGAAGCATCCGCGCCCTCGACCTCGCCGCCGGCTCCGGCGTCTGGGGCATCGCCCTCGCCGAGCAGGCCCCCAACGTCACCGTCACCGCCTTCGACTGGGAGGGCGTCCTCCCCGCCACCGTCAACATGGTCGAGCGCTTCGGCCTCTCCCCGCGCTTCGAGTTCATCGCCGGCGACCTCAACATCACGCCCTTTGGCGGGGACTACGACGTCGTCACCCTCGGCCACATCCTGCACAGCGAAGGCGCCGCCCAGAGCAGGGAGCTGCTCAAAAAAACCTTCGCCGCACTCAACCCCGGCGGCACCGTCGCCATCGCCGAGTTCCTCGTCAACCAGGACCGCACCGGCCCCCCGGGCTCACTCATCTTCGCCGCCAACATGCTCGTCAACACCGACGACGGAGACACCTTCAGCTTCGAAGAGATCAGCCAGTGGCTCACCGCCGCAGGCTTCACCAAACCCCGCACCCTGGAAGCCCCCGGCCCCTCACCCCTCATCCTCGCCACCAAAGTCTGACACCACGCGAAGCGCATCAGCACCAACACACCAACCGGGTCCGGGTGCGGGTGCCGGGTGCCGGGTGCCCCATTCATGACGCGACAGCGGCATGAGTGGGCATTCGAGCGAAGCTCGAACCGTCCCGCTTAAGCGCACGACTTCAGCCGTGCCACAAACTCACCACAAAAGAAAGCGGTTTCAGCCGCCGAGGACACCGCACCCCGACCACTCCCTCTCTCGAAAAAATAAGCTCCTGAAACAGTTACAAATCCCCCACCCGCTTCTGCACCACCTTCACAAACCCCTCCACCGAACACCCATACCCTGGCGCACCTTCACTGCACCCCGGCACATACACCGGCGACACCGAAGGCCCATCGCCCTCGGTCAACACCGCAAGCGAACGGATCTGATCCAGCGTCTGCGCCACAAACCGCACCCGTACCACGTCGCCCTTCGCGCCGTGCCACAGCTCAAACACCATCGCCGACCCCGGAGGCGTCGCATTCTGCGTCTCGTCGCTCACCTTCCAGTCCATCTGCAACAACCCGCCCAGCCACCCCAGGTTCGCATCATGCGCCGAAAGATATGCCACCTTCGCACTCCCATCGCCCTTCGCCTGCACTTGCAGCAGCTGCGCAATCTTCAACGCCAGCGGCCCCGCCGCAGCCTTCGACCAGTACGGCGTCCGCAACATGAAGTCGTGATAGCGCGTATTCATCTCCATCAGCTCATCCAGCTTCGCGCGATCCACCCGCCCCCAGCCCACATCCTTCATGGGCATCCCTTCGATGTACTGCAGCAGAAAGTTCTCCGCGAAGTCCGCACCCGGCGCCACCGCATTCTCTCTGCGCGCATCGCGAGCGACCACCTTCACCGCAGCATCACGCGCCGCCTCGCCATGCATCATCGCAGGCACCTCTCCCTCGATCATCATCGTGCGAAAGTCCGGCACCGTCCTGCATCCCGCACACTGCGTCAGCACGTCATGCATCGTCTCCAGCGGTCGCGCGTACGTGCCCGTGAACCACAACGGATCGTCGCCCATGCGGCCATTCACCGCATCCCCCAGCTTGCCCTTATCCAGATCCGGAGGGTCAGTCGTCAGAGACATTTCAATACTGTGCGCATCGCACTGCGGCATCTCGTGGAACAGCTCCCCAATCACCACTACCGCCGATGCAAACGCCCGCGGTGATTTCGTCGAATACGCCAGCACACTATGGCAGTTCGTAATCAGCCCGCCATACTGCTGCCTGTAGTACTCACCCATTTGCTTCAGCGCATCGATGCCATGCGGCGTCAATAGCCCCGCCTGCACCGGCCACTTCGGCCACGGCTGCGCGTTGAACACGCCGCTTCGCATCTCGCTCTCGATCGGCGCCCTCAATCCATGCCGCGCCACAATCACCACACCGCGCAGCTCTTCCTTCGCAGCAGGAGCCGCACCCTGCGCCCGAACATCGCCAGCTGCGCACGCAGCCAGCAACAGAAGCATCAAACTTCGTCGCAACATCGTCGACCTCACCCGCTACCCGTCAAAAACTGATGCCGTACGCAACATGTGCGCATGCTCGTCCTGAGGCACCGCACGCCGCAGGTGGATACTCGTTGCTGCTGCGCGGTAAACCCGGTTTTCGGTGCCCACATCATACAGACGTAACGATCAAAGGATGATGCCCTCCATGCGCGCAGTGCCTCAACACCTAGCCTCTTCCTCACGATGTGCAACGCCCTGCGCGACCATCTCCCTCCGCACAACTCTCTGCCTCTGCACCTCACTCTTCTTCCGCACAACGCTCTGCCTCTGCGCAGCTCTCTGCCTAAGCACCGCAGCTGCCGCACAGGCGAAGCAGGCATCCGCACAACAGCATTCCGCACAGCTGATCTCTGCGCAACAAACATCACCATCGGCACAACAGCCGCCATCCTCCGCCACGCAACAACCCGCCGGACCACCGCCCGTCAAGATGGGCCTCTGGAACTCCACCACCGTCACCACCATCAGCGGCCTGCAGCTGCCGCCCGCGGTGCTCGATCAGCTCAAGTCCATGGGCCGACCCGACCCCACCGCGCCAAGAACCATCAACTCGCAGTCCTGCCTCACCCCCGAGAAGTGGAAGGAGATGTTCACCGCCGCACAGGACCGCAAAAACTGTACCGTCGCCAACCTGCACCAGGACGACCATGGCATGTCCGGCGACATCACCTGCCAGTCCGGCAGCGGAGGCACCGGCAACGCCAAAGGCCATCTCGAGATGACCTTCCTCAACCCCGAAAAGGTCCACGGCACCATGCACATGGAGGCCGTCACCTCCCGTCAGACGCAGCCCATCATCGTCGACATGCTCATCGACTCCGCCTACCAGGGCGCCGACTGCCAGGGCATCTCCCCCGACACCCCTAAAGTCATCATGAAGTAGCCAAATCTAACTCGGCCTCACGCTTGCTCTTTTGGCTTGTCATTCCGTAGCGAACCGGATCCCCGGCGAGCTTGCTCGGGGCAGGAAGCGCCGTGGAGAGATCCGCGTCTCGAACCAAACACCGACCACCGGGTGTCGGTGTCCGGGTGTCGGGTGCCCGGGTGTCGGGTGCCCCATTCATGGCGCAAAGCGACATGAGTGGGCCAGCCACAACCCCCTCAAGCAAAGCCCCTCTCTCAATAGCTCAGATAAACACCCTTCCGCACCCACTCCCGTCCTTCCACCTGCCGCATCATGAACTCCGCCACATCCTCCCGCGAGATCCACCCTCCATTGCGCGGCAACGCCTCCCCATCCACCCGGTAGCTCCCCTTCGCCCTCCCATTCGTCAGCATCGGAGGCATCACCATCGTCCAGTCCAGCCCGCTCGACGACAGCCGCAGATACTGCACCGTCTGCTCATGCACCGGCCACTTCAGCGCCGTCCGGTAGACCACCCTCTCCACCAGCCACCGCCGCCACGCCGGCTGCAACTTCAGCGAATCCCCCCGCGCCCCCGCCGAGCCCAGCGCGATCACCCGCCCTGGACCCTTCTCCCGCATCACCGCCACCAGCACCGGAATCGCCCTCGGCAGCACATTCTCATTCCGCAGCGGAGAGTGCGCCCCCAGCGCGCTCAGCACCACCTCCGACCCCTCCAGCGCCCTCGCCACATCCTCCGGCTCGAACACGCTGCCCTGCACCACACGAACTTTTTCTTTAAATCGAAGCTCCGCCGGACGCCGAACCAGGGCCGTTACCTCGTACCCGGCCGCCAGCGACCGCTCCGTCAACAGGCCTCCGGTCGCGCCGTTAGCCCCCAGGATCGTCACACGCACGCGATCTCTCCCTTTTCACCTGTAACCGGATATTGGACGAGTTATCCTCGGTTTCCGCATGCCGCTGTTGAAAAATAGCTTTATATAAATCCCTCTAGAAAAACCGCTTGACCGCTTAATTCATTAAGCGCGGGTAGATTTCCGCACCGGTTTTCCGCACCGCCTGTGGAAACCGTGGATAATTTCGGACGCTTTTCCGGGTTTCCCTCCCACTTTCCCCTTAATGCTTTCGGGGGGGCCACGTTTTCTAAAACGGGACACGAACCTTAAGTGCTTTAAATAAAAGACATTGGCACGTTATCCACTTTTCAGCAGACAACGGTTACGGAGACGATCTCTATATCCCCTTTTAAAGTCTTTTCTTCTTAATCTTCCCTCGCGCTGCGCTTCCGTTTTCCTCGCCGCTTCGCTCAGCCGCGCCCCGCACCCCATCCCGGCCCTTCACACATCGTCAAACGCCTTCCTTATAAGAGGAGCGGATCTCCTCAGTTTCCGCATTGGGCCTCCGTTTTGCACATCGCAGCGCACCCTTCCCGCGCCCTAGAATCAGCAAGGCAATCAAACACACTCCTGCCCACCCGATCCGCGCTCTGCCCGGCCTGTTTCGGTGTTACATTTTGGGCAGGTACTGCTTTTCAACAGCCTGCGATGGGGGATCACGTGACGACAGCAACCCAGGACTCCGAGATGAACGCCAACACTGCCGCTACCGGCAACCTCGAGATCACCGTCTCCCGCGCCGAGCTCCTCCGCGAGCTCACGGCAGCCCAGTCCGTCGTCGAGCGCAAGACCACCATCCCCATCCTCTCCAACTTCCTCTTCGAAGCCACCGAGGAAGGTACCCTCACCATCACCGCCACCGACCTCGACCAGTCGCTCAAGACCTCCTGCGCCGCCAAGGTCAAGAAGCCCGGTGCCTGCACCATCCCCGCGCGCAAGCTTTACGACTACATCAAGCTCCTGCCCGAAGGCGACATCTCCATCAAGCTGATGGACAACCACTGGGTCCAGATCCGCGCCGGCCGTTCCAACACCAAGATGGTCGGCATGGCCCGCGCCAACTACCCCCAGGTGCCCGAGTTTCCCGCCGCCGGCTTCGTCAAGCTGCCCACCGCCAGCCTCAAGAACATGGTCTCGAAGACCATCTTTTCCATCTCCAGCGAAGAGTCGCGCTACACCCTCAACGGCGCCCTGCTGGTCCTCAAGGCCGAGTCCATGGCCATGGTCGCCACCGACGGACACCGCCTCGCCCACATCGAAAAGCTCGGCGAGAACCTAGAAGGTATCCAGGGCGAAAAGAAGACCCTCATCCCCCGCAAGGCGCTCGGCGAGCTGCAGGGCCTGCTCAACAACACCGAGTCCACCGACATCGACTTTGCCGACGACGACCAGACCCTCTTCTTCAAGGTCGGCGGCCGCGTCCTCACCAGCCGCAAGCTCACCGGCCAGTTCCCCAACTACGAGGCCGTTCTTCCGCGCGACAACAACAAGTTCGTCATCGTCCGCAGCGAAGACCTCATGAGCGCCATCCAGCGCGTCGCCCAGTTCGCCGACGAGCGCTCCGGAGCCATCAAGATCCGCCTCGAGCAGAACGAGCTCAAGCTCAGCTCCTCCTCCACCGACGCCGGTGAGTCCGAGGACTCCATCGAGACCCCCTACAACTACGACCCCCTCGTCGTCGGCTTCAACAGCCAGTACCTCATCGACTTCCTCAAGGCCATCGGCAACACCGGCGAGGTCCGCCTCGAGTTCAAGGACGCCCAGTCCGCCGGCCAGATGCGCCCCGAAGACGGCAACGAAGAGGTCCGCTACCGCTACATCCTCATGCCCATGCGCATCTGATTCCTCCGTGGAGGACGGTAAACAACATTTCAAGGCGCGCCAAACGGCGCGCTTTTTCCTTCGATAAATCGGCACTTCCTGTTGTCATTTCGCCGCGCAGCGAAGAAATCTGCTTTCTTCCACCCAACCCAAAATCCTGTCATCCCGACCGAAGCGAAGCGTTGGGGTTGAAAGAAACGGTTTTTCGAACTTCGGACTCCTCCCTGACCCTCAATCCCGGAAAATCTCCCCGGAAGAAGATTAAAATCAATAAGTAACCCTCATGATCACGACCCCGGAAATCGTCTCCTCCCCCGAACAAACAGTCGCGTACATCCACCTCCTCATCCCCGGCCAGGAGATCGCCACCGCCCTCCCCGCCGCGCTCAACGAGCTCCGCGACACCCTCCACGACCAGCAGATCGCCATCACCGGCCCCTGGTACTCCTGGCATCTCCGCTGCCCCCGCGAGACCTTCGACGTCCGCATCACCATGCCCATCGCGCGCGCCGTCCAGCCCACCGGACGTGTCGAAGCAGGCACCCGCGAAGCCGCCACAGTCCTCCGCACCACCTATACCGGCAACTACACCAGCCTCCCCGGCGCCTGGGGCGAGTTCCACGACTGGATCGACAAAAACTCCTCCCACCAGAAGCTCCGTGCCGACCTCTGGGAGGTCTACCTCGTCTGCCCCGACACCAGCCCCAGCCCCACCGACTGGCTCACCGAGATGAACCGCCCCATAGCCTGACCGGGCACCCCGGCACAAATTCCCGTAACGGTCCGTATCCCCCAAAAAGGTAACTAACCCAGCAGGGTACTGTCGGTTACAATTCATTCAATGTAAATGGCGATCGTTGAATCCCATTCGCGTCCCCGCATCACCCGTTCGTGAATCCACCCCAGGAGACCGTCAATTTTGGCCTTGACGCCTTCATCTCTTCGTTCCTTTGTCTGCACCCGCAGACTCGCCGTCCTGTGCGCCGTCCTCCTCATGGGAGTGCTCCCCTCCTCGGCTGCCACGCGCAAGTCTTCCGCCCGCAGACACCCCGGACTGCACCGCCTGACGCATGCCTTCGTCAACGTGGCGCTCCCCGGCGCAGGGCTCCTCCCGGACGAGGAAGATGATCTCCCCACCGACGGCCAGCAGTATGAGCTCAAGCTCGTCCGCGCCTACACCGGCGAGGTCATCGACGTGGTCTACCGCATCGGCGACACCTACATCCCCGACGCCCTCGACAAGCTCAACCAGTTCCTGCGCGACAGCCACAACGAGGAGGTCACCTCCTTCGATCCGCGCACCTTCGACGTCCTGCACACCATGCTCGCCAAGGTCGGCAAGGCCGGCAGCAGCGTCAACATCCTCTCCGCCTACCGCACCCAGGAGACGAACGACACGCTGCGCGAGAGCGGCAGCACCAACGCCGCCCTGCACTCCCAGCACATTGAGGCCAAGGCGCTCGACATCCGCGTCCCCGGCGTCTCCGCGCCCACCCTGCGCGACGCCGCTCTCTCCCTCGACGCCGGCGGAGTCGGCTACTACCCCCGCAGCCAGTTCATCCACGTCGACGTAGGCCCCGTCCGCCAGTGGACCTACTCCCCCCACGCCCACCGCGTCTCCCGCCACACCCATCGCCGCTCCAGCCACTCCAAAAGCAGCTAGGTAAGCCAGAAGCAACCAGGTAAGCGAGAGCAGCCAGGCAAGGCACGCCCAAAACTAACCCACCCTCACCATTCAGCCGATAAATCCCGCAGCAATGCCTGCGACCCCACGAGAACGCCGCCGCTCCCCGCGCCACCGCGCCCAGGGCCCGGTCGAATTCCGCATCGAGAACTGGCACCTCCGCCGCGGCCGCATCCTGAACCTCTGCCTCCAGGGCTGCCTCATCGAACCGCAGCACGCCACCGACTGCATCCCCGGCGACACGCTCGATCTGCGCTTCGAGATCCATCGCCTGGCCTTCCGCGCGCGAGCCATCGTGCGCAGCCATCACCCCGGCGGCCGCCTCGGCGTCGAGATCACGGAACTCAGCCCACGCAGCCACGTCCGCCTGCAGCAGCTCATCGCTGAACTCGCCGAAGCGAAGCAGAACAATCCTGGTTAGGAACCGTCAGCCTCCCACTGGAAGGCCTCATTTAAAGGCACATGGAACACATGGGCTATACGAAACGCAGCCTCCAGCGAAGGCGAGTCCTGTCACTCCACAGCGTAGAGGTGGAATCTGCTTTCTTCGACCAAGCCCCCCTGCGGTATCCCACCCGCACCGGCAAAGCGTTTAAACTCAAAGCATGACCCCGCTCATCTTCCGCCTGCGCAAACACGCCGACTACCAGCGCGTCTACCAGGCCAGCCGTAAGCAGTTCTCCAAACAGATGAGCTTCTTCGTCGCCGCACGTCCGGCCGACTGCACCTTCACCGAGCCCAGCCCCCGCATCGGCCTCACCGTCGGCAAGGTTATGGGCAAGGCCCACGACCGCAACCGCATCAAGCGCCGCATGCGCGAGGCCGTGCGCAAAAACCTCCCCGAACTCACCGCCCCGGTCGACGTCATCCTGCACCCCCGCCGCTCTGTCATCGATCTCGACTTCGCCGCCCTCACCCGCGAGGTCGCCCAGGTCTTCCGCACCATCCAGAAGACCGCCACCAGGTAACTCCATCCGACTTACTACCCCTTGTCATTTCAACGCGCGCCTGCGCAGACAACAGTCAGTCTCAAGGCAGCGGAATCACTTTATGTCGGCTTGTGAAAGCGATGAGCTTGGATGAGAGTGTTGGACAGGAGCCGTCGTGCCTAAACCAAGTCGGCATCCGACGACGTGTCTTCTTCGCCGTCAGCGTTGGTTTTGCGGCGGCGACCGAAGAGTCTGCGAGTGATAGACACGGCAAGCACGACGAGCAGCAGGCCGGCGCAGGTGAGGAAGAGGGCGGCGTGTTCATCGAACTCCCGATGAACAGTGTGGATGATGGTTGCGCCGTAGACGACGGCGATGATGGAGACGAGCAGGAAGCGGAGGAATTTTCCGCAGAAGATACCGGCAGCGTAGGGAAGGGGCTTCACCTCGAAGACACCGGCTGCGAACTCGAAGACCTTCAGCGGAAAGGGTGTGGGCAACATCGCGGCAATGGCGATGACGAAGAACTCCTGCCGGGCGAAGCGGTCGCGGAGTTGCTCGTATCGCTTGCGGTTGATGCGTTTGAGGAGGAAGATCTCTCCTCCGGCCCGTGCGATGTAGTAAGGGATAAGGCTGCCGAGAGCAGAGCCGAATGCGGCCACGAGCGCGTAAAGGACAAGCCGGGGGCGGTTTCCGTTCACGTAACCGATGAGGACGAGGTCGAAGGCGGGCGGGATGGGAAAGATACCGGAATCGATGAAGGAGAGGCCGCCCAGACCCCAGATACCGAAGGGTTTGAGCACCGCCATGATCCAAATCGCGGCTTTGCGGAACCAGATGACAGGATGAAGTTTCACGGTATCGCTTTTAGTCTACCGGGGCTGGCCGGAAGGCTTTCGAGGAGGGTGTCGTTGGAGGTGTAGTGAGGACGGAAGCTCAATCCTCAGGCTTCCATTCCACCGTTTGTCGCCAGGAACGAAAATCCCGGCCGAAAAAGTAGGTCGCTGGCATCGAATTCGCCCATTTCAGGCTGCAGAAATACACTCGATAGAAGTCATCCACTCAGCGCCATGCCCGAAGAACCCTCCCCAGCCGCGCTCGCCATCTTCCGCTTCTACAAGAACGTCCTCTCCCCCGTGCTGCACACCCTCAGCCCCTCGCAGTGCCTCTATCTCCCCACCTGCTCTGAGTATGCCTACATCGCGCTCACCCGCTTCGGCCCCGTCCGCGGCACCTGGCTCGCCCTGCGCCGCCTCGCCCGCTGCCACCCCTTCGCCAAGGGCGGCCTCGACCCCGTCCCCGACCGCTGACGCTTCAGATAATCGCTGAGGCTTCCAGATAATCGTTGAGGCTTTCAGATAGATGACGCTTCCTGACCGCTGAGGCACACACAACCCAGCCGCTGATCACGCAACGTATTGAAGCCGCTCCCCGGAGAGGCCATAATGTCCCATGGCGTCCCCGCTCCACATCGTCTCGTCGCCCGATCCGGCAAAGCCTCCCGTCACCCTGCCCCGCGACTGCAGCTTCTCCGAGTCCGACTGGCGCGCCCTCGCACCCCACTGGTTTCCCGTCGCCTTCTCCCACGAGATCACCCGCCAGCCCTACGCCGCGCGCCTCCTCGACGAGCGCGTCGTCCTCTACCGCCTCACCGACAACACCATCGCCGCCGCCAAAGACATCTGCTACCACCGCGGCGCGCCCCTCAGCATGGGACACGTCGAAGGCGACGAGATCATCTGCAAATACCACGGCCTCCGCTACGACCCCACCGGCCGCTGCACCTGCATCCCCGCCCATCCCAACGGAGCCATCTCCCCGCGCCTTCGCCTCCACATGCTCCGCGCCCGCGAGGCCTTCGGTCTCGTCTGGGTCCAGCTCGTCGAAGACGACACCACCACCCTGCCCGTCATGGACGAGTGGAATGATCCCGACTACCTCCAGGTCCTCCCCAACAGCGTCCCCATGGAAGCAGCCGCCGGTCGCCAGATAGAAGGCTTCCTCGACGTCAGTCACTTCGCCTTCGTCCACCTCGAAACCTTCGGCGAGTCGCAGAACCCCGAAGTCCCCGACTATCCCGTCACCCCCACGCCCCACGGCTTCGTCGCCGACTACATCTCCACCGTCAGCAACTACTCCGTCGACTTCAAGCACCTCAATCCGCCCGGCTTCCTCTGGCGCCGCCGCTTCGAGGCCTTCCTGCCGTTCACCGCCAAGCTCACCGTCTTCTTCCCCCAGGGCGGAGAGCTGCACATCCTCAACGCCGCCTCGCCCGTCTCCGCCCGCAAGACCCGCCTCTTCGTCCCCATCTGCCGCAACTTCGACAAGGACGGCCCGCTGCAGGACACCCTCGACTTCAACCACACCGTCTTCGCCGAAGACCAGGCCATCGTCGAGCAGCAGTACCCCGAAGATCTCCCCCTCGACCTCCACGCCGAGGCCCACTTTCCCGCCGACCGCAGCTCCATCGCCTACCGCCGCGGCCTCGCCGCCCTCGGCCTCGGACGCACCTTCACCGCCTGACCCCACCCAACACAAGCCCACCACCCACTGTCGTCATCTCGACCGAAGCCGGGTGCCCCATTCATGGCGCGAAGCGACATGAGTGGGCCAGCCACATCCTCTTCAAGAATCCTCTTCAAGAAAAGCAGTCATCTCGACCGAAGCGCAGCGGAGAGACCTGCCGTTCAACCCCGTGGAGACCCCTGCTGTTCGGCCAACCCAGCCCCACCCTCCACTCCGGGTTCACCCGCTTATCTCAAACATCAAAACAATCGATACCCCAACCCTCCCTCCGCAGGCTCATAATGGACGCACCATGACACGGCATCTCTGCTCGACCCTGCTCCTCCTCGGCGCATCTCTCGCGCCTGCCGCTCTGCACGCCGCCGACCCACTCACCCAGATCACCCTTCCCGGCGACCACCTCTACACCGAGAGCATCACCTCGCTCAAAGACGGAACCCTCTTCATCGGCTCCCTCGGCAAAGGCACCGTCAGCCGCATCCCCCACAACTCCACCGACGTCACCGTCTTCATCCCCGCCGGCACCAACGGCCTCAACTCCGTCTTCGGTGTCTACGCCGACGAGAAGAGCAACACCCTCTGGGTCTGCTCCGACAAGAGCGACAAGTCCCCCGACGTCGCCGCCAAGTCCTTCGACCTCAAGACCGGCGCCGCCAAGGGCAGCTACCCCCTCAGCCCAGCCTCCTTCTGCAACGACTTCGCCGTCGGCCCCAAAGGCATCGTCTACATCGCTGACACCTCGCTCGCCACCGTCATGATGCTCCGCCCCGGCGCCACCACCCTCGAAGTCGCCATCAAGGACCCGCTCCTCGAAGGCATCGACGGCCTCGGCTTCGGCGACAAGCACACCCTCTACGTCAACAGCGTTCGCAAGAACAAGCTCCTCCGCGTCGACCTCGGCCCCGACGGCAAAGGAACCAGGGTCACCGACCTCAAGCTCTCCCGCGCCATCTCCAGGCCCGACGGCATGCGCGCCCTCGGCAAGAACCGCTTCCTCCTCGCCGAAGGCGACGGCCACATGGACATCGTCACCATCGGCGCCGACAAGTCCAGCGCCGAGATCACCACCCTCAAGGACGGCATGGAACTGACCCCCGCCGTCACCGCCACCAAAGGCATGGCCTGGGTCGCCGAAGGCAAACTGGCCTACCGCAACACCCCCGACAAAGACCCCGGCGCCTTCCACCTCTACGCCGTCCCCCTGCCAAAGAAATAGCAAAGCAGCGCAAACAGAAAACTCGCGCAAACAAAAAAGGGGGAGCGGCGCAAACCGCTCCCCCCTTTTTGCTCCCATAAAAGTTACAAATAATCCCGCTCCCCCAACACCCTGATTTCCAACCCCAAACCACCCCACAAAGCAGAACCACTAAATACCCCACCAAGCACAACCACTAAATACTGTCATCTCGACCGAAGCGGCGTAGCCGCGCAGTGGAGAGACCTGCTTCTCAACCACCAAACTCCACCCAGCCGGGGCCCCATATCTGGTCACGCCAGATGTGGGTTTGCAGGATGCCCATGCACCCACAAAAGCAGCGTGTGGCAACTAATCCCCACCCACCAAAAATCCCCCACCAAAGTTACAAACTCAATCCGTCTCCGAAGAATCCTTCTTCAGCGCCCCACCCGTATGCCGCCACGCACTCCCCGCGGCATCGCGAACGCTGTTTGCACTCTTCCCCAGCGCCTTGCCCGTACTGTGCGCTGCAGTGTCCAGCGCCGCACCCGTCTTGTTGTTCGCCAGCACCAGCGCCGTATTCGTCTGGCGATCGCTCAGGCTCAGCGCATTCGCCGTTGAATTCGCTCCAACCAATGTCCCGTCGACACCTGCATTCCCCCCGCGGATCGCCGCCTGCACCGGACGCTTTGAAGGCTCCGCCCACGCCACATCGCTCTCCGGCAGCGCCTCCAGGCGCTCCACCCTTGCCGCCGAAAAGTCGCTGCGCTGCATCTTCTCCAGCAGCGGCCACTGCGACGACTTCGCCCATATCGCGCCGTTCATCAGTGCATTCGGCTCGCCCACATTGATCACCGAACGCACCGCCATCCGCTTCATCGACTCACACCGATCCCCGCCGCAACCCTTCCGGCACAGCTCATGGTTCAGAAACGATCCATGCTTCCCATACGACAGCCACACCCGCGCCCCATGATCCTCCGCGCCCAGCGCCGAGGCCCGCGTCAGCTGGCTCGCATCGCATGCCGTATCCTCATGCGCCGCCGCATACCAGTACACCGCGCGCCATCCCTCCGCCGAATCGCCCGTGCCGCCCGTCAGCAGCACCGACACATGCTCCGCATCCAGCGCATGCCCCAGGCGCCCACAGTCCGTGCGCCACAGAAAGTAGTAGTGCAGCTCGATCCTTCGGCCACGCAGAGAACCCAGTGCCACCACCGACGACGCTCCCGCCGTAGCCGATGAGGCTGCCGCTGAAGGCGTAAACGCAGCCGCCGACGAGGCCGAAGACACCGCCGCCGCCTTCAGCGCGCCGCGTCCCTTCTCCTCCAGCAGAGTCGCCTGTCCATACAGCGTGCCGTTATCGGCCAGCACATACGGCGTCGCCGTATTCGTCAGCAGCTCGCCCGGCATCGCCGAACAGTCCTGGCCACTCACCATCACCTCGGGCACAAACTTGTCCAGCAGCGTCTGCTCCAGCGCATCGCTCAACCCATCGCCGTCGCTGTCCACCCGACTGCCCGGAACCTGCGCCTGCGCGATGCCGCCCATCACGCAGCCCAGCGCCAGCACGCACATCACCCCACGCGCCCGCCTGCCGGCAACGCCGGAAGCCATCGGCACGCTCGAAACCATCAACAAACGCCCAGTAAACAGATTGCGCATCGAAACTCACCCATCCTTCAGCAAACCGCAATTACAGCAAACCGCAATTGCCAGGCGAAACAACGAAACAAGCGCAAGCAACCCAACCGCCCGCAAGTAATGACGCACAACCCCAACCCATAAGACATCATTCATTGCCACCGGCGATGCCTGCCCACTCCGCATTTCCCGCCCCTGCGCCCCACCTCATCAGCAACCGCATTCATTGCAACAACTTCACCCAGCCACCTCGACAACCCCTCTCGTTTGTCATTCCCCTTCGTTTGTTATCCCTTAGCGTAGCGGAGGAATCCGCTTTTCTTACCACCCAGCCATGAACCCACCCCACCCCTGCCCAAACAAAAGAACCGTCATCCCCACCGAAGGCGAAGCTGCAGTGGAGAGACTCCGCCTTTCGACCACGGAAGCCCCACAGCCCAAAACCCCCTTCCAGCATTCCACAAAAAAACTTGCATACCCAGTCGCCATTCGATATAGTCGGTTTCCGACCATGAAACCCGACGCCCCGCTCTCGACCGCCGCTCTCTACATCCTTCTCGCACTGGCCCGCGAAGACCTCCACGGCTACGGCATCATCCAGGAGATCGCCCGCGAGTCCGACGACAACTACCGCATCGGCCCCGGCACCCTCTACGACAACCTCAAGAAGCTCATGGACCAGAAGCTCGTCATCGACGCCCCCCGCTCCGCCCGCGCCAAAGACGACGACCGCCGCTTCTACCGCCTCACCACCGCCGGCAAGGCCGCGCTCTCCACCGAGGTCGAACGCATGCACAGCATCGTCCTTGAAGCCCGCCTCCGCCTCACCGGAAGGAGCCCGCGCAAAGCATGAGCCAATCACTCCGCCTCGCCTACCGCGCCATCCTTCGTCTTCACCCCATCGACTTTCGCGCCGAGTTCGGCAACGAGATGCTCTGGATCTTCGACGAAGAGGCACGCAGCGGCCACGCCCTTCCGCTCTTCTTCGACGGCCTCCGCTCCATCCTCGTGCAGAACATCCGCCCCTACTTCCAGCAGCCCGAGCCCGCCGGCCCCATCTACATCGAGATCGACTCCTCGCTCCCCTCCGAACGCATCGCGCAGACCTGGCTCGTCATCATCTGCGGCATCCTCTGCATCGGCCTCTTCCTCAGCATGGTCGCCCCGCGCGTCGTCCTTCCCATCAGCGATCTCTTCTTCACCAGCAGCCATCAGCAGCACCACCACCTTCATCACGCAGACCGATAGACCACGACACGCACAGCGCGCAGAGGGAGGGAGAGAGCATGAAGAAGTTCATCGCAGCATCATTCCTCCTCGTCGTGACAACGACGCTGCATGCACAGCAGATCACAGGCACCTGGCAGGGCACAGGCGACACAGGCGAAAAGCTTCGCGTCGTTCTGAACATCGACAAAGGCGCCGGCGACGCGCTCCACGGCACCCTCTACAGCATCGATCAGACGCCCGACCCCGCGCCCGTCACCGCCATCACCTTCGATAGCAGGACATTGAAGTTCTCCATCGACACCTTCCACGCCTCGTATGAAGGCAAGCTCAGCGCCGATGGCAACACCATCACCGGCACCATGACGCAGGGCGAACCCAAACCGCTCGTCTTCCAGCGCGCCACCGCGAACACGGTTTGGAAGACCGATGCCCTCGCGCACAGCTCGCAGATGATCGCCGTCGACAAAGACGTGAAGCTCGAAGTCCTCGATTGGGGAGGCACCGGCCGTCCACTCGTCCTCCTCACCGGCCTCGGTGACAATGCACACGTCTTCGACAAGTTTGCTCCAAAGCTGGCCGCGAAGTATCACGTCTACGGCATTACCCGCCGCGGCTTCGGCAACTCCAGCAAGCCCGATCCGGTCACCGCCAACTACAGCGCGGCGCGTCTCGGCGACGACGTGCTCGCCGTCATCGAGGCACTGCATCTCGACAAGCCCATCGTCGCCGGACACTCCATCGCAGGCGAAGAGCTCAGCTACATCGGCGCCCGGCACGCAGACAAAGTCGCAGGCCTCATCTATCTCGACGCCGGCTACCCCTACGCTCTCTACGATCAGCTCAACGGCGCTTTCTTCTTCGACGTCAGCGACCTGCGCCAGCAGCTCAGCACCGTTGTTCCCGGCGCAGCGCCGCCGCAGGATCAGAAGAAGGCGCTCGACGATCTCATCGCCGCACTCCAGCAGGTGCAGAAGGAAGCGGCCTCCATGCGCCACACGGTAGAAGACCTGCCGCCGCCATCGCCCGGCCCGCGTCACCCACCTCCGCCTGTAGGCGCCGCCATCATGAACGGCGAGCAGCGCTTCGACACCATCAGCTCTCCCGCACTCGTCATCTTCGTCTCGCCGCACGACCTCAGTTCGATGTTTAAGGGCAACCCCAAGGGACAGGCCGCCATGGAAGCCAACGACAAGCGCAGCACCGAGAATCAGGCCCTCGCCTTCGAGCGCCAGGTCCCCTCCGCCCACGTCGTCCGCATCCCCAACGCCAACCACTACGTCTTCCGCTCCAACGAAGCCCAGGTCCTCAGCGAGATCGACACCTTCATCGCCACGCTGCCCGCTGCGAACGAACGGACGCAGTCAACAAATTAGCTGGCTAACTCATTTCGCCAAGCCGTCTCACCTACTCAATTTCAGGAGCTCATCCATGCTCGAGCTGGTCAACCTCACCAAGTCCTACTCCGGCCTGCACGTCGCCTCCAGCATCCGCTTCACCGCGCGTCCCGGCGAGGTCACCGGCTACCTCGGCCCCAACGGCTCCGGCAAGTCCACCACCATGAAGATGATCACCGGCCTCATCGAGCCCTCCAGCGGACACGTCTCCTTCAACGGCCAACCCATCCGCGACGACCTCATGGGCTTCCGCCGCGTCATGGGCTACGTTCCCGAAGAGCCCTACCTCTACACCCACCTCAGCGGCATCGAGTATCTCGTCATGGTCGCGCAGCTCCGCGACATGGACCGCAACGTCGCCAGCACCCGCATCCGCGGCCTGCTGCGCCTCTTCGGCCTCTACTCCGACCGCGACGTCCCCATGAGCAGCTACTCCAAGGGCATGCGCCAGAAGATCCTCCTCTCCGCCGCCCTCATGCACGACCCCGAGCTCATCCTTCTCGACGAGCCCTTCTCCGGACTCGACATCGGATCTTCCCTCATCCTCCGCTCGCTCATCGAAGAGCTGGCCCGCTGCAACAAGGTCGTCCTCTTCAGCTCCCACGAGCTTGAGACCGTCGAACGCCTCTGCGCGCACGTCGTCATCCTCCACCGCGGCAAGGTCGTCGCCGACGACTCCATCGACAACCTCCGCAATCTCATGCAGCTCCCCTCGCTCGAAGACATCTTCGCCCAGCTGGCCATCGAGCAGGACTACCTCGCCGTCTCCCGCGAGATCGTCAACCTCATCCACACCTGAGAAGGGAAGCGCACGCACCACACCATCAATCCCCTCGCTCTTCGTCGTTTGTCATTCCGAGCGCCGCGATCCAGGGTGCCCCATTCATGGCGCGGAAGCGACATGAGTGGGCCCGCCACAAAACGCTGAAGAAAACCACATGAGCAGGTCCACCCACAAACTCTCAAGAAGCGCAGTCACCTCGACCGAAGCCAAACGAAAGCGCAGTCACAAACTTTAAAGAAACCGCAGTCATCTCGACCGAAGCGAAGCGAAGAGAGACCCGCTTCTCAACTTCCGAATCACCCCGACCACCACCCCAAAGACCGGAGTCGCCCATGAACCCGACCCTCACCAACCGCTGGCATCCCCTCCGTGTCCTCTACCGCGTCTTCCTCCTCCGCGTCATCGACCTCGAACTCCTCTCCGCCGACGGCGACCCCTCGCGCCTCATGGGACAGTTCGCCGCCGTCTTCGTCACCATCAGCTTCTTCTGCAGCTTCCCCGTGCCCATCTTCCTCGTCGGCCGCACCGCCATCCCGCATCCGCTCGCCTACATGTTCGAGCACTTCCTCATCGAGACCTCCATGACCATCGCGGGCATCATCGCCGTCCTCGGCTGGGACTCCGCCTTCCCCGACCGCCGCGACATGCTCGTCCTCGGCCCGCTTCCCGTCCGCTCCAGCACCCTCTTCACCGCCAAGATAGCCGCCCTCTTCGCCGGACCCCTCCTCGCCGGCTGCCTCCTTCAATCTCTTCACCGGCTTCAGCTGGCCGCTCGTCTTCGCCGTGGGAGTCGGCAGCAGCTTCAGCCTCCTCCGCACCCTTCCCGTCTACTGGCTCACCATCGCGCTCGCCGCCGCCTTCCCCGTCCTCTGCCTCCTCGCCATCCAGGGACTCGCCGCCAACCTTCTCCCACGTCAGATCTTTCTGCGCCTCTCCGCCTTCCTGCAGGCCGGCCTGCTCTGCCTGCTGATGACCAACTACTTCCTCGGGCCTTCCTTCAACTCTCCCGCCGCGCTCCTCGCGCCCGCGAACCAGCACACCCTGCACCTGCTCCCCGGCTACTGGTTCCTCGGCCTCTTCAACCAGCTCAACGGTTCGCTGCAACCCGAGCTCGTCCCCCTCGCCCACCGGGCCTGGGCCGCCCTCGGCATCGCCGCCGCAGGAGCCGTCGCCGCGCTCCTGCTCTCCTACCTCCGTATGCTGCCCCGCATCGTCGAGCAGCCAGAGATCGTCCCCGCCATGCGCAGCCGCTCGCTCCCCCTCGGCAACTCGCTCGCCTCCGTCGTCACGCTCTTCAGTCTGCGCACCCTCACCCGCAGCCGGCTGCACCGCATGATCCTCAGCGTCTACCTCGGCATCGGACTCACCATCATCTTCGGCTTCCTGCACACCCGCTTCGCCAACACCGGCCTCCGCTTCGCCGAAGGGCACACCCAGCCCCTCCCGCTCAGCCTCACCTACCTGCTCTCCAGCATCCTCACCATCGCGCTCACGGCCCTCGCCCTGCGCATCGTCGTCGGCATCCCCATCACCCTCCGCGCCAACTGGATCTTCCGCGCCACCCAGGTGCGCCCCGCCTGGCGATACCACCACGCCACGCGCCTCTCCTTCTTCACGCTTGCCACCGCGCCCGCCGTGCTTCTTCTGCTCGGCGCCGGGCTGCTTCGCGGCCGCGGCACCATCCTCGCCGTCGCCGAACACCTCGCCATCATGGCCCTCTTCGGCGCGCTCCTCGTCGAGCTATGCCTCTTCACCTTTCGCAAGATCGCCTTCGCCTGCTCCTACCTCCCCGGCAAGGCCAACCTCCACTTCGCCTTCTGGATCGCCCTCTTCGCCTCCATCGAGTGGATCCGCGACGCCGCAGGCTACGAGGGCCGCACCCTCACCCACCCCTCCAACACCACGCTGCTGCTGCTGGGCCTCGCCGCTGCCGCAACCCTCATCCACGCTCTCTCCAACCAGCACTCCCGCCGTACGGCAGACCTCCTCTTCGAAGAAGAAGACCTCACCGCAATGGTGACCCTCAACCTCCGCTGAAACTCACTCTGAGACGTTCGCTACCATCACCACCAAAACCGTCATCTCGGCCGGGTGCCCCATTCATGGCGCAAAGCGACATGAGTGGGCCAGCCACAACCGCCGGGCGCTCTACGTCTCACCTCTAAGACGTGGCTTCACCACCACCACCGCCCACTCAAAACTGTCATTTCGACCGAAGCGCAGCGCAGTGGAGAAACCCGCTGTTCGACCCCGCTGCTACCTCAATGGCCACCATACCCGGCCCACACATACTCCAGCGCCTCACCCAGCGTCTGCGCCCGCACTGCCCTCGCCACATGCGCCGCATTCCTCGCAAACACAAACTGGTAGGGATACCCCTTCGCCTCCAGCACCTTCGCCATGCGCTCATTCGCCTCCACCCAGTCATGCATGTTGTCGCGCATCGCATTCGGGTTCAGCAGGTCCATATCTCCCACCTCCATCCAGATCCGCAGCGGCTTCTTCGGCGAGTTCGGAATCAGCGTCTCGTGAAATCCCCACGCCCCATGTGGTGTCGCCGCACTCCACGGCCATTGCTGGTTCACATATGTACCCGAGTACGTCAGCACCCGGTGATACAGCTCCGGGTGATACCACGCCATCGCCAGCGCCGCCGACCCGCCCGAGCTGTTGCCCGTCACTGCTCGTCCCTCCGGGTCCTTCGTCAGCGTCACGCCATACCGGCGCTCCACCTCCGGCAGCACCTCCGCCTCCACAAACTCCGCATACTTTCCCGACATCGTGTCGTACTCCAGCCCGCGCTCCGACCCCTGCGCATCGCCACTGCCATTGCCGATCGAGATCGCAATCATCGCCGGAACCTTCTTCGCCGCAATCAGGTTGTCCAGCACCGTGAACAGCAGAGCATCCGGTCCGTCCGCGCCCACGATCAACGGAGCCGCCGTGCCCTTCACATACTGCTGCGGCACATACACCGTCACCGTCCGCGTGTAAGCAGCCCTGTGGCTCGACGGCACCATCATCCGCTCCGCATGATTCGGGTCCGGCGCGCCATACGTCCCCGGCGTCCGCGCAATCCCCGGGTAAAAGTGGCTGTCCGCTGAGTTCATCGTGAAGTGCTCCACCCTGCCGTGCGGCACGTCGCCCGACACCGTCGCTTCCTTCGCCGCATCATGCGTCGGTCCCAGGATGAAGTTCCCATCCTCGCGCGGAGAAGGCACCACGCCGTCCGGCAACTCCTTCGCCTCCACCATCCCCGATGCATGAGGATCGCGCACCGGCATCTCCGGACGAGCCGGATGATCCGCCGTCGCAGGCTGCGCCGGAACCTGCCCCCGTAACCCGCTGCACGCAATCAGAACCGCTGCAACCACTGCCGCTAACCCCGCAATCCATCCCCGTCGCATCGCTCACCTCGCCGTAACCCGGCATATCCCGAACGCGCGAAATATAACACTCCACAGGTCTTATTTGGAGTATTCTGACAACACTTCCCCGACAATCAAGGGCCCCCCTCCCTCCAGCTCGTTTCGGAGTCTGCATGCACGTCGTCACAAATCAATCCGTCGGAAGAAGTGCACGCCCGCTGCGTCAGCAACTCGCCCATCTGTTTCTCTTCGCCATCGCCTCGCTGCTCACCCTCGGCATCCTTCTCTGGGCCGCCGACCGCGTCAGCCCCTGGCCCGGAGCCCTCGTCGCCCGCATCTTCCTCGTCCGCAGCGCGCGCGGCTCCTACCACCGGCTCGAAAACCGCATCCCCACCAATCTCTACGATCAGCGCGATCAGCACTACGATGCCTCCGACCCCGACGCCTACCTCGACGTCTACTCCACCGCCCGTTACGACGGCGCACCCCACCCCGCCCCCACTCTCATCTGGCTCCACGGCGGCGGCTGGATCTCCGGCGATAAAAACGACATCGCCAACTACGCCCGCATCGTCGCCTCGCACGGCATGACCGTCGTCACGGTCAACTATCCTCTGGCGCCCGCCAACCTTTACCCCGCGCCTCTGCTCGGCCTCAACACCGCGCTCAACTACATGCTGGCCAACGCCGACCGTCTCCACATCGACGCCTCGCACATCTTCCTCGCCGGCAACTCCTCAGGCGCGCAGATCGCCGCGCAGATGGCCAACATCGTCACCTCCGTCCACGAGGCCGATGCCCTCCGCATCCGCCCCGCCCTCCACGCCGACCAGCTCAAAGGCGTCCTGCTCTTCGGCGGCGTCTACGACTTCAACGCCCTCGATCTCCACGGCATCCACGGCTACTTCGTCCGCAACGCCCTGCGCTCCTACACCGGCAACCGGAACTTCGCGAAGACGCCCCTCTTCGCCCGCGCCTCCGTCCTTCACCACCTCACCCCCAGCTACCCGCCCACCTTCATCGTGGCAGGCGACGCCGATCCCCTCGCCTCGCAGTCCGCTGACCTCGCCCGCGAACTCACCCGCCAGGGCGTTCTCGCCGACACCCTCTTCTACCCCTCCGGCAACCACCTCCACCACGACTTCCAGTTCAACCTCTTCACCCCCTCCGGCGACGAAACCCTCACCCGCACCCTCCGCTTCATCGATAACCACTAAAGCAGGACCCTGCTTCTCGACCGCTACCGGTTGACCGCTACCGGCTCCCCAGGGCACGACAACCCTTCCCAACCCGCCCACGGCTCTCTATCATTAGCCCCATGACCCGGATCCCAGCCTGGTTCGAACGCCGCTTCGACTTCACCTTTCCCGCTGAACTCCTGCCCAACCTGCTTGCCCGCCTCCGCGGCACCCCCGCACGCCTCGACGAGGCACTCCGCAACCGCCCCCACGCCACCATCACCGCGCAGCCCTCCGGCGACACGCGCCCCGGCTGGTCTCCGCAGGAGCACGCCGGCCACCTCCTCGACCTCGAGCCTCTCTGGCTCGCCCGTGTCAACGACTTCGTCGCCGGCACCGACATCCTCACCCTCACCGACCTCCAGAACCGCCGCACCGACGACGCCCACCACAACGCCCGCCCCCTCGAAGACATCCTCTTCGACTTCCGCACCCATCGCATCGCACTCCTCAACCGCCTCGCCGCCCTCGACGACACGCCCTACACCCGCACCATCCCCCACCCGCGCCTCAAAACCCCCATGCGCCTCGTCGACCACCTCTACTTCGTCGCCGAACACGACGACCACCACCTCGCCCGCATCTGGCAGCTCGTCAACAAAGCCCTCTAAGCCCCACGCGTCGAACGTCTTTCAATCCCACGCCTCGTGTCCGGCGAATATGTAACCGCGTCACGAGCATTTGCACACCGCAAGCCTCTCCCTGCGCAAGCAATTCCCTGCGCAAGCAATTCATTGACAAACCCCTCGCCCGATGGAACGCTGAACCCACTCACCCGATCGATCTATCCCCTGATCCACTTCCATCCGAGGAGATCCCCGTCATGAAACGGACCATCGCCACGCCCGGCTATACCATCCGGCTCGCCCAACCCGGTGACGCCTCCGTCCTCGCACTCCATCGCGCCCTCATGTTCCGCGACATGAACGCCCTCACCGAAGCCGCGCTCGATCAGCACACCTTCGACCAGCTCCTCCACTCCAGCACACCCTGGTTCGAGCGCCTCCTCGTCGACCGCGAATACATCGGCTGGCTCACCCTGCACGACGAAGCTCCGCACAACGAGATCGTCGTCTCCAGCGGAGGCATCCACCTCCGCGAACAAGGCCCGCTCCCCGCATGCCTCCGCACCGGCCGCTGGGGCCACATCGCCAACGTCTACACCGCCCCCGAACACCGTGGCCGAGGCCTCGCTCGCGCACTCATCTCCGAGATCCTCTCCTGGGCCAAAGCTGAAAGACTCGACCGCATCACCCTCACCGCCTCCAAAGACGGAGCGTCCCTCTACCGCTCCCTCGGCTTCACCCCAACCGCCGACATGGAGCTCCGCCCCAAAGACAACTCGTCGTCAGTAGACTGATTCGGCTTCCAATCGAATAACCCCCTGCACCTGCGCAGGAAGGCAGCAGGCCTCCTGACCGGCGCAACTCCACTCCATGCGACAATCTCCCCAACCCCACCACACCGGAGTTCGAGCAAGAATGGTCCCCCGCATCCTCCTCTTCTTCGCCGTAGTCCTCACCCCCATCGCCGCTGTCGCACAGGGAGCCAGGGTCTCCTCCCCCGTCGAGCTCGCCCGCATCGCCGACGGCCTCAAGCCCGGCGAATGGGTCTGGGCCTCGCAGCGTCGCACCCTCCGGCCCCGTCCTCATCTACGTCGACCTCTCCCGCCAGCGCGCCACCGTCTACCGCAACGGCATCCGCATCGCCGTCTCCACCATCTCCTCCGGTAAAGAAGGACACGAGACCCCCATCGGCGTCTTCACCATCCTGCAGAAGGATAAGAACCACCACTCCAACCTCTACAACAACGCGCCCATGTACTATCAGCAGCGCCTCACCTGGGGCGGTGTCGCGCTCCATGCCGGCGGCCTGCCCGGCTACCCCGAAAGCCACGGCTGCATCCACCTGCCCTACACCTTCTCCCAGCAGCTCTTCACCATCACCACCCTCGGCGCTACCGTCGTCGTCGAAGGCAACGCCGTCAACCACATCACCACCACCGACGCCAGCCTCCTCGCACCCATGGACGCCAAAGGCCAGCAGGTCACCTTCGAGCACCTCGACAACGCCCAGTTCCGCTGGCAGCCCGAGCTCGCCCCCACCGGCCCGCTCACCATCATCATCTCCAAGAAGGACCAGCGCATCGTCGTCCTTCGCAATGGCATCGAGATCGGCCGCTCCGTCGCCCAGGTCAACGACAACGACGAAGGCTCCCACGTCATCACCCTCTCCAAAGGCGCCGACGGCAAGCTCCGCTGGATCTACATCGGCCTCCCCGGCCACGACGAGGACAAGGGCCGCGCAGTCGACGAAGCCATCCTCAACCGCGTTCGCATGCCGCGCCAGTTCTACGACGACGTCCACGCCGAACTCAAACCCGGCACCACCGTCCTCGTCACCATGTCCAGCGTAGGCACACAAACCACCGGCGAAAAACTAACCATTCTCGACGCCGTCTCCCCCACCCAATAGACCGCCACACGGCGCAAACGCGTCACTAGGCATCGATACGAATCCTTCCCGAGAACCCGAATCGTCGGGCGTGTCGGGCCGGGTGGTAAACAGAAGCGTGTTTGTCGGTATCTGTCGCAGATGGAATTTTGAAGAGCTGTGGTCGAGGGTCCGATCTCGTGGACATAGCCGGGCATCAATCGTGACGATGACATGAGTTGTATTGCCATGTCGTGTGTACAATCAGGTAGACGACCAGTCTATTATTAGAGCCATGGCCACGACGTCCACAACCCGCGAGCATCTCCTCGAAGTTGGTCTAAGGCAACTCCGCGCCACTGGTTATACGGCAACTGGAGTGAAGGAGGTCCTTGATCTCGCTCAGGTGCCGAAGGGCTCCTTCTATCATTACTTCCCAAGCAAAGAGTCATTTGTAGGCGAGCTCTTTGAGCGCTATGCCAGGGAAGAAGGAGAGCGGGCGCAGAGGCTTTTGGGAGACACCTTTGTCCCTCCGCTTAAACGGTTGCGAACATATTTTGAGGAGTTGATCTCAGTGTATGGACAGCCGGGTGAGAGCGCAGGATGTCTCATCGGCGCGATGAGTCTGGAGATTGCGGACCATATCCCGAGGCTACAGGCTCAACTTCAATCGATGTATACCGGCTGGCAAGACGGAATCGCAGATGTGCTTCGCCAGGCGATCAGGCAGGGAGATCTCCCGAAGTCGACAAAACCCGGGCCGCTTGCGGAGTTCATTCTCAATAGCTATGAAGGCGCACTGGTTCGGATGAAAGCCGAGCAGAACAGCAGCCCGCTGAAGAACTTTCTTCATTTCATCTTTGACGTTCTGCTTAAAAAGTAGAGTTCAGGATCAAAAAAAGGAGAAGGTTTTTGAATCTACTAACCAACCGGTCTACTCTTATTCCTGAACCGCCAAATCGGTCCGCCTCATTTCAGTTCCAAGGAGATCCAAATGTCGAACTCAAGCACTTCCTCAAAAGGCACAGCCCTTATCACGGGAGCATCCACCGGCATCGGTGCCGTCTACGCAGACCGTCTCGCGAAGCGCGGCTACGATCTGATCCTGATCGCACGCAACGGCAAACTGCTGACCGAACTCGCGACCTCACTTTCCGTTGCTACCGGGCGCAAGGTCGAAGCGCTCCCTGCCGATCTTACGAATAAGGCTGACCTTCGCAGGATTGAGGAGCGCCTGAAGACGGATGCATCCATCACGACTCTCATCAATAACGCCGGTTTCGGCGGGGTCTCGACGCTGCTCGATTCCGATGTGGACCAGATGGAGAACATGATCGAACTAAACATCACGGCGCTCCTTCGCTTGACCAAGGCTGTGCTTCCCGGTCTTCTGGAACGCAGGAACGGTGCCATCATCAACATCGCATCGATCGTTGCACTGAATCCAGAGTTATTGAATGGCGTCTATAGCGGCACCAAGGCTTTTGTGCTCAACCTTACCCAGTCGCTTCACAAAGAAGTGTCAGACAAGGGCATCCAGCTTCAAGCGGTTTTGCCTGGAGCAACGGCATCGGAGTTCTGGGATCGCGCTGGCATTGGCGGCCATCAGAACCTTCCGTCCGAGATTGTCATGAGTTCGGAGGAGATGGTGGATGCTTCTCTCGTTGCATTCGATCGCGGTGAGCTGGTGACCATTCCGGCATTGCCGGAGGTCGCGGACTGGGATAAGTTCAACGCGGCACGAATCGCATTGGCTCCGAACCTGTCTCACAAATATTCAGCCGAGCGTTACGGCGTTCGCGGTCTGGCGACACGCTGAGCCCGCATGTTGATGCCCATCCCCTCAATTTGCCGGGGCGGATGGGCGTCATAAGATACGCTGGGCCGGCTTTGGTGGCCGATCACCCACCTTGTGCGCGACCTCACAGAATTGTCCACGGTCAGGCATCCCGTTCCCGAACACGATCCTCCGCTCCCGTCTCCGCGCGCGAAAACAGCTTGTAGATCTGCGTGCGTATCCAGCGAATCCCTCGATCCTTCTGCGTGCGTTCGTGCCAGATCAATCGATAGCCAAACTCCGTATCGGCATGAAGCGCGACCTGTACCACCGGCGCCGACTTCGTCAGCGTCCGCGCCAGCAGCGAAGGCAGCAGAATCATGTTGTCCGTGTTCGACAGCAGAAGAGGTGCCGATGTGAAGTACGGTGTCCTCATCGCAATCCGCTCCGGAGGATGACCCAGCTGCGTAAGAACATCCTCGCCAACTAACTGGTCGCCGTCCGGGTACAGCAGCACGATCTGCGGGTAAAGCGCAGCGGCCCTTGGATTCATACTGCCGTCGCGCCGTAGTTTGCTCAGCACGGGATGGCCGCGACGAACCAGGCAGGCGTACTTGTCTCGAAACAGCGCGCGAGAATGAAAGTTCTCCGGAAGCTTGCTCTCCGCGTACAACGCCAGGTCCAATCGGCCACTCTCCAGGGCGGTCAGCGTCTGCGCACTCCACGGCGCAATCTCGATGGTGACAGCCGGAGCCGACACGGCCAGCTGCCGCGCCAACGGTGCAAGTACCGTTGCGGCTCCATAATCGGTCGTCGCAACCCTCAGCCGCAGCTTCGCGCTCTTTGGTTCGAACGCATCCTTCACAAACAGCGTGGAGACGGCATCGAGTGCTTCCGCCACCAGCGGACGCAACGCCTCCGCTCTTGGCGTCAGCGTGTTGCCGCGCCGTCCCCGCACCAGCAACGGATCTCCCAAGGCAAGCCGCAACTGTGCAAGCACGCGGCTCGCAGCGGGTTGGCTGATCGCCAGCGCCTCTCCTGCCTTCGTCACGCTCGCCGTCTCCAGCAACACGTTCAGCAGACGCAGGGAGCGGAAGTCAATCTTATCGAGCTCCAGATTATCCATTTCTTGCATGAGCCTTATTCATCTATGGCTATGGTACTGATAATTACTTCTCGTCATACTACTCATCAGAACAAGAGTGTTGCGCTGCCGGGCCCATCCCGCGGCAGAAGAAAAGAGATCACGCAGATGAAACTGATCGCTATCGAAGAGCACTTCGTAACCACTGAAATTCGCGCAGCGTGGGCAGCATCCTCCATCGGACAGGAGGGCGTCGCAGGCTTCGATCGCGGTGACATCGAGGAGCGCCTCAACGATCTCGGACAAGGTCGAATCGCGCTCATGGACGAAGGCGGCGTCGACGTGCAGGTCCTCTCCGTGACCACGCCGGCTCTGCACAACCTCGAACCGGAAGAGAGCGTCACCCTCGCGCGGCGCACCAACGATCTCGTCGCCGCCACCATCGCGAACCATCCCACTCGCTTCCAGGGCTTCGCCACATTGCCCACTGCCGCACCAGCCGATGCTGCGCTCGAGCTTGAGCGATGCGTGCAGCGCCTCGGATTCGCCGGTGCAATGCTCTGTGGCCGCACCCGCGAAAAAAACCTCGATCACCCTGATCTCCGTCCTCTCTTCGCAACCGCTGCAAAGCTCGGTGTTCCCCTCTTCGTGCATCCTCAAATTCCGCAGCGCGCCGTCAGGGATGTTTACTACTCCGGGTTCGGCGAGTTGACCGACACCGCATTCGCGACCTTCGCCCTCGGATGGCACTACGAGGCCGGCATCCAGTTCGTGCGCCTGATGCTCGCCGGCGTCTTCGATCAGTATCCCGATCTCCAGATCGTCCTCGGCCATTGGGGCGAGGTCGTCCTCTTCTATCTCGAGCGCCTGAACTCACTCGCCCGCGTCGCAGAACTGCAACGGCCCGTCTCCGATTACGTCCGCCAGAATCTCTACGTCACTCCAAGCGGGATGTGGAGCCAGTCCTACCTGCAACGCACACTCGAGCTCGTCGGGCCGGAGCGCATTCTGTTTTCCACCGACTATCCCTACCAGTACCGGCCCGGCGGCGGAGCACGTTCCTTCCTCACCGACGCTGCCCTCTCGATCGAGCAGAAAGAACTGTTCGCTCACGGCAACTGGGAGCGTCTGACGCACTCCTCCTCCTCGCCGCGCTCATTGCAAACTAACCAGCAGACGCCTTGATCGCAATCGATCTTCAAGCAGCCGGGCATCCTCTGTGCAGCATCCTCATGGCCCCTCGTCTCATCTCCGCCGGACGGGAAAGAAGCCCTCATGCAGCCGCTCCTGCGTGAGACCCTATCCACAAGGCCCATCGCCCAAGGAGAGCAACACCCAGGTGCAGGACCAACCGGCAGCAAACGCGAACTCCGCGCTCACCACAAAACCCCACTTCGTCGTCCTCGACGGCCTGCGCGGCGTCGCCGCTCTCTTCGTCGTCATCTTCCACTTCATGGAGATGGCCATCTGGGACTACAGCAAGCTCTGGATCGGCCACGGCTACCTCGCCGTCGACTTCTTCTTCTGCCTCTCCGGCTTCGTCCTCGGCTATGCCTACGACGACCGTATCGCCACCATGGGCCTGGGACGCTTCTTCAAGTCGCGCCTCATCCGCCTGCACCCGCTCGTCATCCTTGGCTCCGTCCTCGGCCTCATCGCCTTCTACGCCAACCCCTATGGCATCATCCCCGGATACGGCCCCGGCAAAGTCGCGATGATCTTCCTCGCCTCCATCCTCCTCCTCCCCTGGGGAGCCATGCCCGAGCGCAGCAGAAATCTCTTCACCCTCAACGCGCCCGCCTGGTCCCTCTTCTGGGAGTACATCGCCAACATCGTCTTCAGCCTCGTCCTCTATCGCCTTCGCCGCAACACCCTCGCCGTCCTCACCTTCCTCGCCGCCATCCTGCTCTGCTACGCCGGCCACCTCTCCGGCAATCTCTCCGGTGGCTGGAGCTCCAGCAACTTCTGGGATGGCGGTGCCCGCGTCGCCTTCTCCTTCCTCGCCGGCCTCCTCGTCTACCGCATGAACTGGCGCCCGCGCACACGCCTCGGCTTCCTCGCGCTCAGCCTCCTGCTCGTCCTCGCCCTCATCTCGCCCTACGTCCGCGGCGCCTGGGTCCGCGAGGCCGCCATCATCATCCTCTACTTCCCGCTCCTCGTAGCCCTCGGCGCAGGAGCCACCATCTCCCCCCGCATGCACCGCCTCGCAAAGTTCTCCGGAGAACTCTCCTACCCGCTCTACATGACGCACTACTCCGTCATCTGGATCTGGGGCGACCTCGCCCAGAAACACCACCTCGCCACCCAGGGCCACGCCATCACAGGCTTAGGCCCCACCGTCGCCTGCGGAACCCTCCTCATGCTCGCCGTCGCCTACGTCGTCATGGTTGCCTACGACAAACCAATACGCGCGTGGCTCCGCACGAACGCGTAAACCCCACCCGGCCTCACCCACCCACCAGCCTCACCAAAAAACCCCACCCAGTCACCAAGCTGTCATTTCGACCGGAGCGGCAAAGCCGCGCAGTGGAGAAACCCGCTGTTCGACCACCACCCGCAAACCCACCCGCAACCGCGCCACAAATACGAGCGCCCACGTCTCGATTCTGAGACGTGGATTTGCCACCATCAGCCATCCACAAAAAGCCGCACCGAGATCAGCCCTTACGCTTCTCCCGCTCCAGAGCCGCCCACCGCCCCCAAAGCCACACTGCGAACCCCACATTCGCCACCACCACCACCACATAAGCGGCCCACAAAAAATGCATAGTGTTTCCCGTCGCTTCCATGCTCAGGCCTCCAGCGCATTCATGGCCGCCGACTCCGCAGCCTCTTCCTCACGTACTGCAATCGCATACCGCGCCCAGATCAGCGTGCATCCCCAGAAGAACCACGCTGCCATATTCCACAACAACGCCGGCCACATCGACCGGTCCAGCGAACCATCCCCCGTCAGCACAGGCGCAGGATGCTGCGTTCGCCACCATCGAATGCTCATAAACACAATCGGCACATCGATACCCGCGAACACACTCAGCACCGCCGCAATCACCGGCGACTGTTGCGACGAGAACCGGCGCACCAGCAGGTAGCTCACATACAGTAGAAACAGCATCAGGAAGCTCGTCAGCCGCGCATCCCACGTCCACCAGATGCCCCACACCGGCCGACCCCACAGCATCCCCGTAATCAGGCCCAGCCCCACATACAGCACCGTCACCTCGGCCGTCGCCACCGCCAGAGCATCCAGCTTCGCTGCCAGCACCGGCCGCTTCCCGCGCACACAAAGAAACGCGATCGACGCCAGCATATTCACATACGGAAAGATCTCCGCCGAGATGTTGATCGGCACATGCCAATAGAAGATCCGATAGATCGAGCCCATCGTCGCTTCCACCGGAGCAACGAAGACAGCCTCATAGAAACCGATCAACAGTAGAGCGATGCTGAAGCCAAACAGCATCCAGAACAGGCGTCTCATAATCCATCCAGTCTATCCGTTGCCACCGCGAATCAAACGGAAGCGCCATTCAAGCCCTCAGCACCACTCAAGTCGAGAGCGCCGGTTCAACCCGGAAGTGTCATTCCGAGCGAGCGCAGCGAAGCCGGGGAATCCCCGCATTCCGTCCGCATCTGCACTCTACCAACAGGCCCCCCACCCACAACGCTGTCATTTCTATCGAAGGATCGCAACGCGATGCGCCGTGGAGAAACCGGGGTCCCCGGCGAGCCTGCTCGCTGGAGTTGTAGAAACCCGCTGTCTGACCCCAGCTTCCACCCCAGCCACAACCCACCCTTGCACGATCACCCCAGCCCCCACCATCACCGCCCCACAAAATACCGCGCACACCCGGCCTTCACATCCACCGGCACAATCCCATCCTTCGTCACCTGCACCACATCCACGTGCCCGCCCACGGCTTCGCTCCCCGCTGCAATCGACCCAATCGTCTTCTTCAGCGCCGCCGTCCTCTCCTCCGTCGTCTTCGCCGAGAGCAGCAGCGTATTGATCTCCGTCTTAACCCTGCCGTCCGAGCCCGTCTGCAGCGGCTTCATCTCCCCCACGCCGCCAAACCCCTCGCCCTCCACCGCATTCGTGTGCACGCGAATCCCCACCCCCGGCGCATATGAGGCCTCCGACGTGTAATGCAGCAGCTCGCCCTTCCAGTCGAACAACACAAACGTCGCCTGCAGAAACACCCCGTTCCTGTTCCGCTGATTGCTCTCCGCAAACCCCTTCGGATCATCCTCAATCGCCTGCTCATAAGGCTTCTCCACCCGCTTCAGCCACGCCGCAATCCCCGCCACCAGCTCCTCACGGCTCTGCGCCCGCGCAATCTCTTTCATGTCGAGATCGAGAACGCTCGTTATCCCGCTCACGCCCACCGTCCCTGCAACCCCCACCACCGTCCTGCCCATCGCACGCAGCTTGCAGGCGTCATACGTCGCCGCCCGCGCAATCGGAACCACCGTGCCGTCCCCACGCACCACGCTCGTCGAAGGAATCACCTTACTGTCCGCGGCGATCACGATCTCTTGCGCATCGTTGATCCACAGGATCGCCGTGCCATGCCGCGACGTCTCACCCCACGCCACCCCACTCGCCACCAGCAAACAAACCGCAACACCCCGGAAGATCCCCATACCGCAAGCCCTCATCACACCAACAATTCTTGCACCGCATCCGCGATACGTCCCAGCCATTCCCCAGCGCAGCGAAGGAATCCACGCTCAACCGGCAGCGCCGCAGTCAACGACAGCATCGCTGCCAATGCAGTGCAGCAATGCAGCTAACGCAGCCCGCGCACAGCCTCATCAGCACACGAAGTAAAGAAGTGTCATCTCGACCGAAGCGAAGCGCAGTGGAGAGACCCGCTTCTCAACCACCAAATTCCAAGCCTTGCATGTCATTCCGCAGCGGGACGGCGTCTCCAGCCAGCTTGCGGCCGTGGCAAGCAGCGAAGCAATCTGCTCTCCTCGCCCAGCCATCAAGACAGAAGCCCACGTCAAGCTCTGGGCGCGGCATCCTCATTCAAACCACGGCACAACCGCGGGTGCCCCATACATGCAGTTTCATCGCATGTGTGGGCATTCGAGCGCAGCTCGAACCGCCTTGATCAAAGACACTCCCTCTTTGCCATTTCGCACCAACGCAAAAAATGCCCCACGCTCGCCTGGCGAACGCGGGGCAACCTTCGAAGCCTACTTCGCTTCGCCCTTCAGCAACACACGCAGCGGAGCCAGCGGCCCCAGCGGCATGTACTCAAACTCCATCAGCTTCGCCTTACCCAGCGGAAGCTGCTCCAGCAGCGCACGCGCCTCATCCACCGACGTCACATTCATCAGGAACACCACGCCCTTGCCGTCCTCGCGAAACCACCACTGATCGATCTTTCCATTCAGATACAGCTGCACCGTCTGCGGAACCTCGTGCGGCATAATCGTCGCCCGCTGCTCCGCCGTCATCGGTCCCGTCAGCGAACCGATTGCCAGAATTTTCGTCGTAGGTACCGATGGCATCGCCGCCACAGCCTGCGGGACCTGCGCGTGCAACGTTCCCGAAATACAAAGCGATGTTGCAATCAACAAAAGACGTGCGCGAATCATGAAGCCTCCTCGTTGTTTGGGATCTACTGATGCATCATCTGTGGTGCTGCAGAATGAACTCCCTCGTCTCCCGCAGAAATGCGTCGGCCAGCGAAGCATCATTTGCAATCCGCGAAAGCATCAGGCCTCCCACCATCGCCGACACCACGCCGATCGCCCTCTTCTGCGCCTCGCGCCGCGAGCCCGCATCCACACGCTTCGCATCGACCTGCTTCGCGACCGCACGCACCAGCCTCTTCAAACCATCCGTCGCCACCTGCGATGTCTCCTCATCCGCACGGCGCAGCTCCGTCCCCAGCGCGGCCAGCGGGCATCCGTCCGCCACCTGCTCGCGATGTCGCTTCGAAAGATAGCCCTTCACCAGCACATCGATCGCTGCACCCGGCTCTGCCTCTGCCGTCCGCCGCTCAACACCCGCGATCAGCTCATCCAGGCTCGCCTGCATTGCCTCCGTCACCAGCTGCCCCTTCGACGCGAAGTGCTTATAGAAGCCTCCCTGCGTCTCCAGCCCCGCGGCCTGCATCAGCTCGCTCAGCCCCGTGCCGTCGATGCCGTTCTCCCGAAACGCACGCGATGACGAAGCCACAATCCTCTTCCGCGTCTCCGCCGTCTCCTCGCGAGACTTCCTCATCCCAACCTCCGGTCGCTGAACCAATTCTCCAGTGGAACCCAGCTTTAAAATAGATGGTATACAAAATCTAAATTAATCACACGAAATTCTCCTCGATCCGGCAGCCTGCCAGTCGCTATCCATCGCAAAACCTACTGGCGCCGCTCATGCAGCAGAGCTGCGATGCATCCGCCTCGTCCACCGAAGCCGACCACACCTCATCCACCGAAAGCTCGCCGGAAGAAGCCTTGTCCTTTCACCGAAGCAGCGGAATGCTTCGCAGTGGAGAAACCCGCTTCTCCACCGCGGTAGTTTCTTCGCTGCCTCTCTTCAACCCAACCCGGGCGGCGCCTACTGTGACAGAACTACACCAGCCTCCGCCCTCCCGTCTGCGAAGACTAACCGGTTCCGCCCCTGCTCCTTCGCCGCGTAAAGCGCCCGGTCTGCGCGTCGCAACGCCGCCCGCAGCGGGTCCTTGCCCGGGCCTACCTCCGCCGCGCCGATGCTCACCGTCGTACCGACCGTCTGTCCTGCCACCGTCACGCGGATCACCTCGAACGCCTGCCTCAGTCGCTCCGCAATCGACAGCGCCTCCTTCTTCGAACAGTCAGGAAGCAGCATGCAGAACTCCTCGCCGCCATAACGGCTCAGCAGATCCTCCGCCCGAGTCGTCTGGCGTGCGGTCGCAACGAACGCGTGCAGCAGCAGGTCACCCGCCTCATGGCCGTACGTATCGTTCACCTTCTTGAAGTGATCCAGATCGAACAGCAGCAGCCACACCGGCTCAAGACTCTGCCTGCAGCGCTCGATCTCCGGCTGCGCCAGCTCGCGAAACCCCGCGCGATTCAGCGCGCCTGTCAGCCCATCGTGCCGGGCTACGTTCAACAGTTGATTCGCATAGCGCTCATTCAACATCAGCAGAATCGCCTGGCTCCACACCAGGAAGATTCCCAGGAACATCACCGCGAACGCAGGAGCCAGCCACTCCATGTCCAGGTTGTCTCTACTCGTCCACGCAAAATGCATCACCCGCAACACCGTCGTTACAAAGGCAAGCGCAAACGCAGTCATCGCCAGGCGACGCATGTCCAGCGGCTCTTCGCGTTGCCCCATCCAGCATTCGACGAAGCACGCGACGCAGAAACACGCGCTCACCAGCGAGTACACGTAGATATGCCATGTCAGATTATCGACCGTTGAAATCGGTAGACTGAACAGCAGCGTGATCAGCACCGGCGGCAGCCATACCACCGTCCAGATCACAGCCCTTCCATCGAAGCGCCGCAGCCCGGCCCACATCAGGCTGAAGAACGCGATCGCCAATCCGTTCGCGATCGCCGTAATGAAGTTCGGCCCCTGCATCGCAAACAAACCAAATAAAAGGCACCCGCACCCGCAACTCAGATTCGCAAAGCCCCACAACGGAAAGACCGTCTCGGTAGGCCGTCGCATCCAGTGGAATAAAAACAATCCCCCAAAGATGCTCGCGCTTAGCATCATCACAATCAGCAGCGTAGCCGTGTCGAGATGCATGTGCTGTTCAGCCGATGTCGCCTGCTGCGCGTTCAGCGGCGTACCGATCAAACTCAACAATAGCGCAGCAAACCCCGGGAACCTTCGAGCGACGGTCAGCATGAACGAACTTGTCCTTCTTGAGATCAGGCGATAGGGGAGTCTTGAAGGCAGAGCTGCCACCAGCAACGCCAGCATATGCACTCCTGCTTCAAGTCTAGCGACGTTGAACGAGACGCATCATGAAAGAAGATGCAGACCCCAGTTTGGACCCGCTGTTCGACCACCAGCACTCAACCCGCCTCGTCCACCGGCGGCCTCTCCGGCCGATGCGCCAGCGTCACCAGGATAAAGCTGATGATCATCAGCAGAAACCACGCACCGTACTTCGACGCATGCACCAGCCGCCACGCATTCCTCTGGTCGGGATACACCCAGATCGCGCCGAACGTCCCAACGTTCTCCGCACCCCAGATAAACAGCGCCACCAGCGCAAACCCGAGCAGCAGCGGCATCCGTCGATACACACGATACGGCTTGTAGTACACCCACGTGCTGCCATACATCACCGCCACCAGCGCAAACAACACCCAGCGGATGTCCGGAAGAAAGTGATGTGTGAAGAAGTTCGCATAGATCGCCGCCGCCAGCATCAGCGTCCATTCCCGCCGCGGATAGTGCGTGTACCGCATGTCGAGAATCCGCGACGCGCGCGCCAGGTAGCTTCCCACCGACGCATACATAAAGCCCGAGAACAGCGGCACATGCCCCACGCGAAACACGTTCGCCTCCGGGTAGCTCCACGATCCCACGCTCGTCTTGAACAGCTCCATCACGGTCCCGATCACGTGAAACATCAGGATCACCTTCGCCTCACGCAGCGTCTCCATGCGCAGCGCCAGCAACAGCAGCTGCATCGTCAGCGCCGCGAGAAACAGAAAGTCATACCGCGCCAGCCATGCATGCGGAGGCCACCACAGCTTCGTCGCCAACACCAGCAGCAGGATCAGCCCGCCAAACAAACACGCCCATCCCTGCTTGAAGCCGAAGAGAAAGAACTCCCACCAGAAGGCGTTCCAACGGCTGCGCGCAACATGCCGCTCCAGCCGCAACCGTATCTCGTGAAATCGTGTCTTCGTCGTAGCCAGCATGGGGTAAGGATCACCACTACCTTAGCCCACATCCCGCTTCAGCCACTACTGCGTTCACTCGGCCTTCTGCGCTCTCCGCAACACCGTCACCGGAATCGATCCATCGGGACGCGCCGCCACCTTCCACTCCAGTTCATCGCCGCGCAGGGTATACGCCCGCACCTGCGTCGTATCGTCCCAGTTCGGGTTCGATGCGCGATCGACATGAAAGCTGATCGTGCCCTTCGCCGAATCCAGCATGTACGTTCCGAAGTGCACACTCATCCCCAACGCTGCCTGCTTGTATTCGTCCGCCGTCACCTTCGTCTTATCGTCCGAAGAAAACCTCGCACGATCCGCGCGATAGATCTCCACCATGTAATGACCATCCTTCGTGAACACCACCAGCCCATGCGGATTCATGCCGTAGTCGGCAATCCTCGTGCCGTCCGGCAGAATCTTGTCCGCGCCCGTAAGCAGCCACGTACCCGCGATCGAATCCGTTTGCACATGCATCGCCACCGACGGCACAAAAAGAAGAGCGAGAAGAATCATCCACCTGGTCATGTCGCCAATCTAGCGACGCCACACCCGCAGCACAATTTGATAGTTCTCACCACACAAGTGATCGACACTCACGAATGCATGCGCTGCTGCAGCGTCGATTCATTGGTCGCGTCATACATCAGGTGCCGCGTCTTTGCCGCGCTCTTCGCCACCGTCTTCATCGATGCATTCTTCATTACCTCTGTCTTTGCAGAAGACAACAACCCCACCAGTCCGTCCGCAAGCAGCGACGCCATCCGATCCATCGCCACGCCACTTGAAGCCGCACTGCGATGCAGCGTGACCGGCAACGTACCCAGCGCCGGAAGATCGTGCAGCGATCTTCCCCACACCAGTCCCTGCGGCAGATTGAGCGCCGTCCTCGCCGTTACGCCAAGCCCGCCAAGCAGCGCGAGCCACAACCCATCCAGGCTCGGACTGTTCGCCGCAATGCGATACGCCATCGCTTTCTCATCCAGCTGCTCGATCGCGCGCCTGCGAAAGATGCATCGCGGCCCCAGAGCCGCCAGCGGCAGCGCCTGCCCTGTCTGCGGAACATAATTTTCCGCCGAAATCCAGACCAGCTCCACTTCGCCAACCTTCGTCGCCGCCGCCCGCTCTTCATGCCCCAGCACTACCGACAGATCGATCTGCGAACGCTCCGTCGCCTCCGCCAGCGCGGCATTGCCTTCAATACGAAGCTCCACCTGCATCTGCGGATACAGCGCCGTAAACCGCGACAGCACCGCAGGCAGCATCGACGAAAGATCCATCGTGCAGCCGATACGAATGTGCCCCGCAACGCTCGCGCCCTGCATCGTCTCCAGCAGTTCATCGTTCAACGCAAGAATCCGTCGCGCATACTGCAGCGCAACCTCACCCGCCTCCGTCAACGCCAGGCCGCGTCCACGCTTGCGAAATAACGCTACGCCAACATCGTCCTGCAGACGCTTCATCTGCAGACTGATCGCCGAAGGCGTCCGCCCAAGACGCTCCGCCGCCTGCGCCAGCCCACCAAGATCGTGCGCCGCCGAAAATGTTCTTAACGTATCCAGATCGAGATTCATTCGCGTCGTCATAACGAGTGCCTAGTTTAGACGCAGCCCGCCGCCGCAATCTCACAACGCCGCTCCGACGCACTTATACCGCATAAGAATTTCCAAATTCCCTCACCCCCACCTCCACCGCTCTAATCAACACAGCAAGGAGGCACACATGCTCACCAACGCGAAGACCATCGCCATCATCGGAGCCGGCGCATCCGGCACCCTCACCGCCTACCACCTCATTAGCCAGGCCGAGCGCAACCGCCTTCCTCTGCGCGTCCTCCTCATCGACCCCCGTCCGCAGCTCGGCCTCGGACTCGCCTACTCCACCCCCAGCCTGCGCCATCTCCTCAACGTCCCCACCGCGAAGATCTCCGCCATCCCCTCCGACCCCGACCACTTTCTCCGCTGGGTCCGTGCCCACTACGATCCCACCGTGCAGCCCTTCTCCTTCATGCCGCGCGCCATCTTCGGCCGCTACCTTCGCTCCCTCCACGCCGAAGTCGCCTCTCGCATCGAACACATCCCCGCCACGGCCACAAGCCTCGTCCGCCGTGCCGACAACACCCTCCTCATCACCCTCAGCGACGAAGCCGCTCGCAGCGGCAACACAACAGTCACCGTCGACCACGTCGTCCTCGCCACCGGCAACTTCGATCCGCAACCGCTCCCCAACATCTCACCCGCCGCCCTCGAGCGCGGCCTCTACCGCAACAACGCCTGGGCACACGACACCTTCGACGACCTCGATCCCGCCGCACCCATCGCCCTCATCGGCACCGGCCTCACCGCCGTCGATGTCGTGCTCCGCCTCCGCGAGCTAGGCCACCACGGCCCCATCACCTGCGTCTCCCGCCACGGCGTCTTCTCGCAGCGCCACATCGAAACCGCACCCACTCCCGCGCCCGTCATCCCGCGCGATACCCCACCCACCGCACTCGCCTATCTTCGCGCGCTGCGCAACGCCATCGGCGCCGGCATCCCCTGGCGAGCCGCCGTCGACAGCCTGCGCTCCATCACCAACCAGCTCTGGCTCGCACTCCCCCTCGACGAACAGAGCCGCTTCCTTCGTCATCTCAACCGCCGCTGGCTCGTCGTACGTCACCGCATGGCCCCAGCCATCGCCGACGTCATCGAAGCCGAACTCGCCGCAGGTACTCTCCGCGTCATCGAAGGCAGCTTCGCCGGACTCACGCCCGACACCGGCAACAACGCACGCATCAACGTCCGCACCGCCGAAGGCCTCGCAGCCGTAACCGCCACACGCGTCATCAACTGCACCGGCCCCAGCGCCAGCTACCGTCGCGTCGACTCCCCCATCCTGCACAGCCTCTTCGCGCAGGGCCTCGCCACCCCCGGCCCCCTCGGAGCCGCCATCAACACCAGCAACGACGGCGCACTCATCGACACCGAAGGCCACGCTGCCACCAACCTCTTCACCCTCGGCCCCGCCCGCCTCGGCAATCTCTTCGAATCCATCGCCATGCCCGAGATCCGCGAGCAGGCCAACGACCTCGCCCGCCTCCTCCTTGCCCGCATCGCATCCAACACCGCCGCAACCTCATTCCCCGCAGCCTTCATCGACACCGCCGCAGAAGCCGCATCAGCAACGCTGTCCCGCTGAAGCCAACTGTCTCAGTCCAGTTGTGCGTTCGTCTCCCCGCCATCCCGACCGCAGCGCTCCCCCGCGACCCGGCAAAACTCCACCACCAACGGATGCGGCGCGCCCTCTCGCGACCGTGCCTGCGGCACAAACAGCGTCCCTACAAAAAACGGATGCATCTCCATCTCCGCCACCCGCGCCTCACCCTCCTGGTCGAACCCCGAGATCCGCAATCCCGCCATCTCCAGCTGCGGCACATACATCTTGTTCAAACCAAAGTTGCAGTAGAACTCCTCCTCCGTCCGCAGAGCACCATAAGCCTCCTCCGCCCGCGACCCCGGCTTTAGCTCGACCTCCATCGTCTTACCCACCAGCGAGCACTCCAGCCGCTGTACCACCAGCCGCGAAGCATAAGGATCTGTCTCCGCATGCGCAGCGTCCTCGATCCCCGCCACGTTTCGCGCCACCTCGATCACCATGTGCTGAAAGCCGCCACACGTCCCCAGCATCGGAACCCCGCTCTCCCGCGCATACCGAATCGCCTCCAGCGCGCCCTCCATGCTTCGGTAAGGACTCCCCGGCGCACACCACAACCCATCGAACGCCGCCAGATCATGCACCGCCTCCGTCGCCAGCCACTCGCCATGCACCTCGATCCCCAGCGCCGCCGCCGCATGCTGCAACGCATCATCCGTAAACCGATGCGTCTTGTTCCCCGCGTCGAAATCCCCAACAATCCCAATCCGAACCGCCGCCATCGCCACAACCTCTCCTCACCTTATTAACTAAATAGTTAACATGAAGTTCTAACATTCATCCATATATCCATTCTTCTCCGCCCAATCTCTTCGATCAATCCCATCCATCACCGTTGTTTGTCATTCTGCAACCCTTTGGCTTGTGTTTCCTCAGCCAGTTAGCTTGTCATTCCGTAGCGCAGCAGAGGAATCTGCTTTCTTTACCCAACCCAAAACCCTGTCATTTCGACCCGAAGCATCGCAACGCGATGCGCAGTGGATGCGCAGTGGAGAAACCTGCTTCTCTACCACTTCCGCCCACCCAGACAGGCGAAGCAAACCACCCAGCCACAATCCCAACCACTCTGCTAACGTAAACACCACCAACACCAAGAGGATCCAAGTGCCGCTACCGCCTGCCAATGCTCTGCTTCGCCCCATGACCGCTGCCGACCTGCCCACCCTCATCTCCATCGGCCGCCGCATCTGGCAGGAGCACTATGTCCCTATCATCGGCCAGGCCCAGGTCGACTACATGACCGCGCAGCGCTTCACCACCGACTATCTCTCCCGCTACCTCGACGCCACCGACAAGTGGCTCCTCCTCCTGGAGCTGGAGAACGAGACCGTCGGCTACTGCAGCTACTCCCTCGGCCCCGCCGCCGACGAGCTCAAACTCGAGCAGCTCTATCTCCTCCCCACCCACCACGGACAGGGCCTCGGCCGTCTCATGCTCCACCACATCCAGCAGCAAGCCCTGCAGTTCGACCGCCCCGTCCTCTGGCTCACCGTCAACAAACATAACGCCGCCTCCATCGCCGTCTATAACAAGTCCGGCTTCACCGTTCGCGAAGAGGCTGTCTTCGACATCGGCAACGGCTACGTCATGGACGACTACGTGATGGAGAAGCGTCTCGCATGACCCCCCGTCGTCCGGAGGAGCCCGAGGACAACGACCCGCGCGACCTCGAAGATCGCGAAGATTACCTTCTCGTTAACGATTCCGCCAATACCCATAGTCGCCACACAGATCTCGGCAACGCTCCCGGCCAGTACGCAGACCAGGACAACTCTCTCAACCCCAGCAGTTCGCGCCCGAATCGCTTCTCTGGCCCGAATCGCTCTTCTGAAGACGGCGCCGCCGCCAGCAACAGTCCCGGTCCCATCGGTGCTTTCATCGATCGCATCGGCATGACCGCCACCCTCGGAGCCGCCGCCGCCATCCTCACCGCCGGCGTCGCCCTCTTCAACGCCTTCCATAGCCGTAACGGCACCCCGCCTGACGCTCCACCCCGCCGCGTCGTCGCCGGCTTCCTCCTCTCCGACTACTGGTCCGGCATCCCATCCGGAACCACCCAGCCGCTGATCTTCCATCTCCTCACCGAGGAATCGCCCGCCGCCAGCCTCCCCGCATTACTTCCAGGCACCCTTCCGGGTTCGGCACCCTTACCGGCAAACTCCGGCCCATCCCGCTCCACCGAGGTCTCCGGGACCCTGCGCAACCCCTGCCAGGGCGATGCCGTCATCCAGATCGACTCCGGCTCCTGGGATGGCCGTCGCCTGACCATCCTGGTCTCCAGCACCGGAACCGGTCATCCGCTAACCATTGACGTGCAACGCATCGGTGATCACCTCGAAGGCACCGCCCACCAGGACGCCTTCCGCGGACCCATCATCCTCCACCGCGGCGAGATCCCCTGTAACTCCCACTAGCACCGCCAGATTGTTCCACGTGGAACAATGCACCCCGATATGGAAGCGCTCCTTTCTGTACGCAACGCGGACGGGGCACGGTCAGGTTGCTCGCTGAGCAGACCGTGAAGTGCTTTTTCCCCAAGGTCATCCGCAATTCCCTTGAGCCAACAAATGCCCGTAAGCCGGTAAATGCCTTCCCGTCGAGGATTGTTCCACGTGGAACAATGAGCGCTGTTCCACGCTCAAAAGGATGTTTTACGCGCCTTTTATCCAAGGAAAGGCCCTGAAATCATTAGTAGGCCCCTAATGGCACGGCTTCATCCGTGCCGTTCCTCTAGGACAACCGCAATTGTTCCACGTGGAACAATTGCCTTCCCGCACCGGCCCCCCCGGCTATGGGCGATTTGAGATAAAGCCGCAAGCTGATCCGGAAACCCGGTCGTTTCGGAATAACAAAGCAAGAAGTGCGGAAGCGGGCTTAGCGTTTCGAGGGATATTTGCGCCGTTCCGGCATGGGGAGGGTTCCATAAGGCTCAAATTGTTCCACGTGGAACAATTTCACCCCTCGCACCAGGGCGGACGGCCCTTGTGTTGTCATTCCGCAGCAAAGCGGAAGACTCCGCTGTTCACTTCCTAGACCTGAATCAGTTGACCGTAGCCAGATTGTTCCACGTGGAACAATCGCCCAACCGCTCACAAGCAAATGTTCCACGTGGAACATCTGCGATACTGACAATCGCATGCCCGTCCTCTCTGAATCGCGTATCGCCGAGCTTCTGGCCCCGTATCTTGCTGTCCCGCAGGGGATTCTTCCCCGGCTTTCGATTTATCTTGACCTCCTGGTGCGCTGGAACGGGCGGACCAACCTTACGGCAATCCGCGAACCCGAGGAGATGGTGCGGCGGCACTTCGGAGAGAGTCTTTTCGCGGCTCAGCATGTCGGAACCCCGGAGACGCTGCTCGATCTCGGCTCCGGTGCAGGCTTTCCCGGGCTTCCTATTGCCCTGTCGCGGCCTGAGATTGCCGTGACCCTGGCGGAGTCGCAGGGAAAGAAGGCTTCCTTCCTGCGCGAAGCGGTCCGGACGCTACAGATGGACAATGTCGAGGTCTGGGCTGGGCGCGCGGAGCTGCTCTCCCGCAGCTTTCACACCGTGACGCTCCGGGCCGTGGACGATATGGTCGTAGCACTGGCTGCTGCCGACCCTCTGGCTTCGAACCAGATGGTCCTTTTGGCGACAGAGGCCCCGGAACTTCCTGCTGGATGGAAGGTTGCGGAGACTCTGGCTCTGCCGGAGAGCGTGAACGGGGTTCTGCTGCGAGCTGTGCGGTAGAGAATGTTCCACGTGGAACAATTAGGGCTGGTTTTCCAGTGGCGTCCGTGGAATTTAAGGAAAACCTGGGCGATTCATGCGGCGAATGTTCCACGTGGAACATTATTTAGCTGCGGAGGAAATGCCCTCAGCGGCTAAAGCCGCCTTTTCCGTGTGTTTGGGGCGGCACGGTTGAAGCCGTGCTCTTTAACGAGGCTTGGCTTTGAGGTAAAGCGGGTTTCTTTACCGCGCTTCGCTTCGAGGTTGTGGGTACTTGTTTCGCGTGGGAATGAAGAGGGTTGGTCGGAAAGCAGGTTCCCTCCATTGTGGGTGCTTTCCGCCTTTGGTCGGGGTGACAGGGGTTGGAGGGATTATTTCGCGTGGCTGCGAGGGTCTGACGGCGGCTTACGCGGGATCGATTCCTGGCTGCGCTGGGCCTGGTGGCAAAAGGGTAAGTTTGGATGGGAGAGATGTTGCGAGCGGGGTGATTCAGGGAGGCTTTGAGGGGCTTCTTTGTTCCACGTGGAACAAAGATTTCCACATTGCAAGGGGTTTGGTGCATGTCGGAAATCCGCTCAGGGAGCGGGGTCCGAGAGTTCTGCACAGGTTTTGGGAGTTATACACAGGCTGTGAGGCATTGCCTGTGGAGGGAGCGTCTCTTTAGTCTTCTGAGAGTCGCCATGACCACGAATTAACCCACACGGCAGGCTGTCGGAGACGAGCTTCGATGGAGAGATGGCTGTGGAGAAGGACGCCGAAAACAGGATGACGGACCAGGCCACGGAGCAGAAGAAGGACACGAAGTCCAACGCGGGCACGAAGGCGCAGGCCAAGGTGCTTTCGATCGTGAATCAGAAGGGCGGCGTGGGCAAGACGACCACGGCGATCAACCTGGCGGCGGCGCTGGCGCTGGAGGGAGTTCCAACACTCTTGATCGATTGCGATCCGCAGGCGAACTCGTCGGGCGGCCTGGGCGTGACGCGACAGGCGGAGGGCGAGGAGCCGAGGCTGAGCACCTACGATCTATTAATAGGTGAGGCCACGATCTCCGAGGTGATGATGCCGACGGAGATGGAGCACCTGAAGCTGGTGCCCAGCTCGAAGAACCTGATTGGCGCGACGATTGAGCTGATCGAAAAAGAAGAGCGCGAGTTCCGGCTGAAGAAGGCGCTGGAGCCGGTGCTGGGAGACTTCAAGTTTGTGCTGCTGGACTGCCCGCCGGCGCTGGATCTGCTGACACTGAATTCTTTGGTTGCGAGCGACGGTCTGTTGGTGCCGATGCAGGCGGAGTACTTTGCGCTGGAGGGTATCTCGGAGCTGGTGTCGACGATGGAGAAGGTCGCGTCGGCGTTCAACCCGAAGCTGGCGTTGGAGGGCGTGCTGATGACGATGTATGACGATCGCACGAACCTGGCGATGCAGGTGACGGAGAACCTGAAGAACTTCTTCGCCGACAAGCTGCTGAAGACGACGATTCCGCGCAATGTGCGCCTGGCCGAGGCGCCGAGCCATGGCAAGCCGGTGGCGCTGTATGACGCGAAGTCGAAGGGCGCGGAGGCTTATCGCGACCTGGCGCTGGAGCTGTTGCAGCGCAATGGGATGGAGTCGCCGGAGGTGAAGCGGCGCAAGGCGGCTGCGGCAGCCGCGGCGAGTTCGCTGAAGAGCTTTCAGCAGCCGGAGAAGAAGAAACGGTTCTGGGGGAAGTAATTTTTCTGGTTCCACTATTAATAGTGGAACGGTTGGGTTCGGCTGTTGCTGCGTTGGTGTTTGTGGTTTGAGGACTGGGCGTCGGGTTTGGCTGTGAAGGGTTGCTCGCGTGGCCGGGTCATATTCCTGGTCGAACAGCGGGTCTCTCCACTTCGCTGCGCTTCGGTTGCGATGACACCAATTTTGACTGGTCTGTGAGTTCGTTTTGTGGAGTTTGTTCTGTGGAGTTTGCGTTGGGCTGCATGGAAGCAGATTTCTTCGCTGTGCTGCAGAATGACAATGCAAAAAAGCTTTGGAACGACGATGCCCGAAGATTTGGAGTGACCCCGATATGGTTTTGATCTGGGGCTGTTCCCTTCGCGATCAGATTTTGCGGTAGTGATTTTGAGTTAGGACGGTACGTATTTATGGCGACGGCTACGGATAACAAGCGGCGAGCGTTGGGTAAGGGATTGGAATCATTGCTGCCTTCACGGCCGGCGGCGGGTGCGGCGAAGCCGGCTGCGGCTGAGGGTGCGAAGACGGAGAAGGTGGAGATTGCGGCCGCTGCGGCGGCGGCTCCTGAGATCGTCGGCAAGCCGCTTGAGATTGAGCTGGATCATATCGAGCGGAACCCCTGGCAGACGCGTGCTCACTTCGATGAGCTGGCGCTGAAGGAGCTGGCGGATTCGATCCGGGCGTCGGGCGTGGTGCAGCCGATTGTGGTGCGGCTGCTGCCGGGAGCGGGTGAGGATGGACCTCGTTACCAATTGATAACGGGTGAGCGGCGCTGGCTGGCGTCGCGACGCGCGGGCAAGGCAACGGTGCCGGCGATCGTTCGGACGGTGAACGATTCGCAGGTGCTGGAGATGACGATCGTCGAAAACCTGCAGCGCGCGGACCTTAACCCGATGGAGCAGGCGCGGGCGTTCTGGCGGATGTCGAACGAGTTCCGGCTGACGCAGGAGCAGGTGGCGATCCGGACGGGTAAGGAGCGAGCGACGGTGGCGAACTTCATGCGGTTGATGAAGCTGCCGGAGTCGGTGCAGGAGAAGGTGGAGACGGGGATCCTGAGCTTCGGCCATGCGAAGGCGTTGCTGGCGCTGGAGGAGCCGGAGGCGATTGCGGGCGCGGCGCAGAAGGTGCTGGCGTTGTCGCTTTCGGTGCGGCAGACGGAGAGCTATGTGCAGGGCCTGATCAATCCTGAGCTGCGCGAGAAGAAGGAGAAGGGGCTGCCGGAGCAGACGGTGGACCCGAATGTGCGCGAGGCGGAGGACAAGCTGCGGCGGACGCTGGGATTGAAGGTGAAGATCGAAGACAAAAAAGGCAAGGGCCGCGTGATCATCGAATACTCGGGGTTGGAGGATTTCGATGCCCTGCTGGAGATGCTTGGATCTCAGGGTAATTAATTTGTAGCTATATAGGTTACATATTTAAGGCCGCCTCGATCATTCGCAATGCTTTATTTATGCGGAGGTCGAGGCATTTCTTTTTTGTGTGCTGGTGTGGAGTCAAGGTCTCATGTCCATTTGTAACTGTAATGGTTGCGATTGTGCGAGGGTGAGGCTGCGAGACGCATGAGGTCGGGCGGCTGCGGGTGTAGGGTGGGAACGTTTTGCCTGCTGCGCCGTCTTTCCTGCAGAGGATGGTTCGGCATTCTTTAATGACTGTGAAGCGATGAGCGAATGAATCGTTGTGCTCGATCTTCCTCTTTGTCTTCGGCTCGTTGGATGCCCGGCTGGGACGGCCACCGCTTGATGGCGACGGCGACTACGGATGCGGCGGTGACTCTCGCCGATTCCGATGCGGTGCGATCCGGTCGGCGCAGGCAAAGCGCGACCCGGCGGCAGTTTGGATTCAGGTTGGATCCGCGCACGCTGACACATGCTGTCGCACGCTGACACTGCTGTTTGGTCACAGGAAAAATGACGAGAGATGTGCTGGTTTTGGGAAGCGCACAGCGTGATGAACCGTTGTGGGTTCGCCTGGGGATTTGCTTTGGGTGGAGGCATCTCGGTCTGCGGCGGGGGCATCTTCCCTTGCAAGCTGTGGGCGGCTCGTTTTTGGGGCGTGTTCAGGTTTGGTCAGACGCAGGTTTCGGGTTTGATCAGGCGCGGCTCGGGAGTCAGACACAACGCAGGAGGAGGACGAGATGCCCACACCGGAGATTGGACAGCTGGTTCGTTTGGATGGCCACGAGGAGAGGCTCGTGGTGAAGTCGTTGAGCGGCGACGAGCGCATGGTCGAACTGGTCACGCTGACGGGGCACCCGTGTTCGCTGACGGAGGTGCCGGTGGAGGATCTGCTGCCGGGAGAGGATCTTTCGGCGGGCTGACGGATTTGATGGACGGCGTGCGCGGTCTTCTGCGTGGCGGGCCTTTACTTGTAGCTGCTGGCGGTTGGATGGGGGACAGCGATGAACAAGGTCAGGATCCGAAAGGTGAAGAACCACGGCGTGAAGGATATGATGGGCGCCGTGGCGGTTGGCGTCACGGAGCCTGTGCGCATGGTGCGCGTGGGCAGGCGGGAGACGCGGCAGGCGATGGAGGCCGCAGCAAAGGACGAGCGTCCGCACCTTTGCAGATTGGGGAGGATGGAAGGCTACGATCCGAAGCTCGATGCGCAGGCGGACCACCTGGAGGCGCTGCGGTGCCTGGCGTTTTTAGTGCGGCATGACGCGGGGCGCCCGGACAAGGTACGCGAATATGTGGCGCAGATAGATCTTGTTCTGGACAAGATGGAGTGCGAGCTGCGCGAGTCCTAAATTTGTAAGTGGCTTTATGGCGGCTTGCGGGCCGCTTTTTGTTTTTAAGGGGAGCGGACTTCCTGCACTGCTTCGCTGAACGGCATTGTGCTGGCGATGTGGGGCAGGCCTGGCGTAGGTCTCGCACGGTTGAAGCCGTCTGCTGTCTTTTAGTGCGGCCTGGTGCGTGGGGTGTCGTTGAGCAGGTTGGAGAGGGTGGGTTCGATGGCCTCGGCCATCTTGTGTTGCGCGTTGGTGTCAGGGTGGAGGGCCTTGCCGGGGTGGGGGAGGCGCGGGTCGTAGAAGATGGCCGTGTCGAGGGCGCCGTCAGGCTTGAGGAAGGTGGGGGTCAGGTCGAGGTAGGTGATGCGGCTTTCGGCTTGATCGTGAGGTGATGGGGTGGGTTGTTGGCTGGGAGTGTTGGGTGGTGGAGAAGCAGGTCTCTCCACTGCGGCGCTGTGCGCCTTCGGTCGAGATGACAACTCTGCGGTGGTGGAGGTTGTGGCGGAGGGGGTGTGGCCGTAGCGTTTGGCCAGGTAGGCGTTGATGGCTTTGTCGGCGGCAGTTTTTTCGGGGGAGACGTCACTGGGGAGGATGCCCAGGAGGAGGATGCGGGTCTGGGGGAGGCGCTGAGCGAGGGTGCCGATGATGTTGTCGATGCCGGCGATGGTCTGTTCGGCGGTCTGATGCTCGTGGCCGGTGTTGTTGGTTCCGATGAGGAGGATGGCGACGGAGGGTTTGATGTTGTCGATCTCGCCGTGGGTGAGTCGCCAGAGGACGTTGGCGGTGGAGTCGCCGGAGAAGCCGAGGTTGAGGGCGTGGCGGGGGGCGTAGAACTGGTTCCAGGTGGGGAGGAAGTTCTCGTCGGGCGGGTTGGATTTTTCGTAGTTCTGGGTGATGGAGTCGCCGATGAGCAGGAGGCGGATGTCGGGGCGGCGGGCGAGCTGGTCGAGGATGTGCTGGTGGCGCTCGGCCCACCAGGGCTCGTCGAGGCGCGGGCGCGGGGCGATGGCGGGGAGGAGCTGCTGCATGGTGGGCTGCTGCGCGGCGAGGGGCAGCGGGAGCAGGAGCAGGGTGGCGAGGAGGAGGCGGATCACGTGGGTGATTTTACGGATGGTTCGCGCTGCGCGCGAATGATCCCACATCTGGCAAAGCCACCCGGGTGCATGTGCGGGCGTCGGGTCATCGGGCAACGGGCTGGGAGGGAGTGTTGGTAGAGAAGCAGGTCTCTCCACTGCGGCGCTGCGCGCCTTCGGTCGAGATGACATTTCTGGTGGTGGGGATGTGGTTCGACCGAGATGACGACTTCTGGTGGTGATGTTGTCCGGTCTGGATGACACTTCTGATGGTGGTGATGTGGTTCGGCTGGGATGACGGCTTCTGAGATGGGGTGGTGGGCTTCTGTGGGGGAGGCTTCTTCCGGCGGTGCGGGTGGTTTAGAGGCTGTATTGCTCGTCTAGGGAGAGGATCATGGAGACGAGGCGGTGGATCTCTACCAGGCCGGTGCATTCGCCTTCGGGGTTGATGACGACTACTGGGTCGAAGCGTTGTTTGGGTTCGCGGGCCAGGATGCGGTGGAGGACCTGGCGGGGTTCGCTGGAGGACTGGGTGCGCATGAAGACGTCGATCTGGCGGAGGCCGAGGACGGGGTGGCGCTCGAGGATGCGGGTGGGGCGGCGACAGGTGTCGACGATGATGGCGGCGGGGTAGTCGGGGAAGTGCTGCAGGGCGGCCTCGGCGTCGTTGAGGGTGGGGCAGATGGCGCAGATGGACATGTGCGGCTCCATGGCGTGGGAGCGGTGCTCGAGGGAGCGGCGGTTGAGCAGGGCGGTGACGTCTTCGCTGAGGCTATCCATGGTGGGGGAGGGGCGGCCGAGGAGGTAGCCCTGGGCGAGGGGGACGTCGATGCGGATGAGTTCGTCGAGCTCTTCGACGACCTCGACGCCTTCGGCGATGATCCAGGCGTCGAGCCGGTCGGCGGCGGCGCCGATCATCTCGATCATGGTGAGCCTGGTGCGGTCGTTGTGGCAGTTGTGGACGAAGTGCCGGTCGAGCTTGATGAAGTCGGGCCGCAGCTCGATGATGTGCTGCATGGAGGCGTAGCCGGAGCCTGCGTCGTCGACGGCGACGAGGCCGCCGTGGGCGCGAACCTGGGCCTCGCGTTCGCGGACGGCGGCGTAGTTGGTGATGGAGGTCTCTTCGGTGATCTCGACGACGATGCCGGAGAGGTCGCCGGTGGCGGCGAGGGTCTGGAGCCAGAGGTCGGAGAGGAGGTACTCGGGGCCGACGTTGATGGTGAGGAAGCAGTTAGGGGGAAGGCTGGGGCGGCTGGCGAGGGCGAGGTTGCAGACGAGGTGTTCGAGCGGGAGGCGCTTGCCGTGGCGGGCGGCGCGGAGGAGGAAGGTGTCGGTGGCGAGGCCTTCGGTGTTGGGAAGGCGGGTGAGGGCCTCGTAACCGGCGATGGTGCCGCGGTGGAGGTCGACGATGGGCTGGAAGAGGAGCTGGGGGCTGACTTCGAGCGCAAGGAGGGATGTGAGCTGACGGGCGAAGGTCTGCTCGGCGGCGCTGCTGGGGGAGACGCCGCGGTCTGTCAGGGGGCCAGGCAGGTGACGGAGATCCATCCGGTTCAGGGGGTAACGTCCTGGATGCCGGCGATGACCTGATCGACGACGTGCTGGGGGACGTCGTCGATGCCGTGATCGTGGCGGGCGTGGACGGCGACCTGATCAAGGATCTGCTGCTCGGTGTCGGCGTTGAAGGTGTGTTTGCAGCCGGGAATCACGTCGCCGCAGGTAAATCGTTTCATCGCAAAAAACCCTTGCATGCTGATTGCACCGCGGAATTCCCCCTGTTGTGCAGGTGGCTCGCGGTGCTGGCCTTAGTTAGTTTAGTGACGCTCTATCAATGCTTAGCAGCCCGACCGCGAGATGTCGAGGGGGGGTGCCTCCTATGCACTGGTTTGGGGGCATGTTTTTCGGAAGGGCAGAATTATTGGAAGTTTTATTGGATGAATGGCGGGTGAAAGAAAGCAGATTCCTTGCTGCGCCCGGAATGACAAGGCTGGAAAGGCGGAAGAGCGCAAGGGCGCAGGGAATGCAAGGCGCAGAGGTGCAAGAGATCCAGGAAAGGCGTGAAAGCGGAAGAAAGAACTAAGAGCGAAGGGGCGGGGAGCGCTGATTTACCATAGAAGATGCACCTCTCCGTGCGCTTTCGGGCGTCCGGCGGGGCTAGCCTTTTGTTTCAGCAAAGAACAGGAACACGCTTGGCAGAGTTTAAGAACCCAAATCAGCAGGGCGGCAGCGGCGGCGGGCAGGACAGCCGGTCGCTCTTCGTCATGATGTTCGTGATGCTGGCCGTCTTCTTCGGTCTCAGCTACTACCGCTCGAAGAAGAATCCGCAGACGGTCTCGCCGAATGCGGCGGTGACGCAGAGCCAGCAGGCGGCGAGTACGCCCACGGCTCCGAGCGCGGCGCCAGTGACGGGGAGCAAGGCGGCTGCGGCTGGCGGTGCGTCTTCGACGCCGGGTGCGGGTGCGGTGCAGGCGGCTGCCGAGTCCACCGTGGTGGTGGAGAACGAGCTGTACCGGATCGAGTTCACCAACCGCGGCGCGCAGGTGAAGAGCTGGGTGCTGAAGCAATATAAGGACTCGGACAACAAGCCGCTGAACCTGGTGCACACGCAGGCGGCGGACAAGTTCGGCTATCCGCTGTCGCTGTACACGTATGACGCGGGGCTGAATGCGGCGCTGGCACAGGGGCTGTATGTCTCGTCGGCGACGGGCCAGGTGGCGGCACCGGGCTCGGTGACGTTCAAGTATGCAGCGGACGGCGTCGAGGTGACGAAGACGTTCTCGTTCGACGAGACGTATGTGATTCATGCGGACACACAGGTGACGAAGAACGGTGCGCCGGTGCGTGCGCTGATCTCGTGGCCGGGCGGCTTTGGCGACCAGGACAATGCGCTGGCGTATAACGGCGCGCAGGTGGACTACTCGAAGGGCCAGGACGCGTCGCACGTGGCGCCGAAGAAGGTTTCGGGCGGCGAGACGCTGAATGGGCCGTTCGACTGGGCGGGTGTCTCGGACAGCTACTTTGCGGCGATCTTTCTGCCGGACCAGCCGGAGACGGCGAGCCTGATTCTGCAGCACGACGAGCTGGACGTGGCGAAGACGATTCACCGGACCGGTTTCGGTTCGGGCTCGCCGGCCAAGGGCGCGATCAATGTGCCGATTCTGGGCGCGGCGCTGGGCGATACGAGCGGCCATACGCAGATGCGGATCTACGCGGGACCGAAGGCGGTCAACGTGTTGCGCAACATCAACTCGACCGCGGTGGACGGCAAGAAGACTTCGCTGGAGCCGCTGCTGGACTTCGGGTTCTGGGGACCGATCGGGAAGTACCTCTTCCTCGGGCTGCAGTTCATTCACCAGCACATCGTGTCGAACTGGGGATGGGCGATCATCCTGCTGACGCTGCTGATCAACGTGGTGCTGCTGCCGTTCCGCGTGAAGACGATGCAGTCGGGTTTGAAGATGCAGCGGATTCAGCCGCAGATGGACGCGATCAAGGAGCGGTACAAGAAGTACAAGATCAACGATCCGAAGCGCAACGAGATGAACACGGAGATCATGAAGCTGCAGAAGGACAACGGGGTGAACATGTTCGGCGGATGTGTGCCGACGCTGATCCAGTTGCCGCTGCTGTTCGCGTTCTTCTCGATGCTGCCGAGGGTGGTGGAGCTGCGGCACGCGTCGTGGGGCTGGTTGCATGACCTGACGGCGCCGGACCCGTATCACATTCTTCCGATCGTGATGGTGGTGAGCCAGTTCCTGATGCAGTACTACACGCCGTCGCCGGGTGTGGACCCGCAGCAGCAGAAGATGATGGCGTTCATGATGCCGGCGGTGTCGGGCTACTTTATCTGGAACTACGGCTCGGGTCTTGGACTGTACTGGGCTGTCGGTAACTTCTTCGGCATCGCGCAGCAGATGGTGATGAATCGCACATCGCTGGGCAGGGAGATGCGGGAGATTGCGGCGAAGCGGGCACGGCGTAAGGCTGGCGCTCCGGCTACGCTGCAGGGTAAGCGGTAGTTGGTTGGTGTTGTGAGAGCGAGCCTCCCCTTTGCGGGAGGCTCGCTTGTTTGGCTTTGTTCAATCCTCGATGATGCTGCGGCACAGCGTGCGAACTGCGGGGGTTCCTCGGTTCGCTACGCTCTCTCGGAATGACAAAGTCGTGGAGGGTGTCAGGAGTGCAAAGAAGAAGGGCCGATTGCTCGGCCCCTTTCTTGTGTCGATTGATATGTTCGCGCGGCACCGCTGAGGCTTTGTTTAGCTGAGTGTCTCCATCAGCTTGTTGATGGTGCGATTGAGGTCCTTGTCGGCGCGGCGCTGTTCGTCGATCTTGCCGATGGAGTGCATGACGGTGGTGTGGTGCTTGCCTCCGAACTGGCGGCCGATCTCCGGGAGCGAGGCCTCGGTGAGCTGCTTGGCGAGGTACATCGCGATCTGGCGCGGGACGACGATCTGGCGCGAGTTGTTCTTCTGCTTCAGCTCGGCGATGCGCATGCCGAAGTTCTCGGCCACGGTGCGCTGGATGGTCTCGATGGTGATCTTGCGGACCTGGGTGTCGATGAACTGCTTGAGGCAGGTCTGCGCGACGGCGAGGGTGATCTCGACGCCATGCATCGAGCTCCACGCGATGACGCGGACGAGGGCGCCTTCGAGCTCGCGCACGTTGGTGCGCACGTTCGACGCGATGAAGAGGGCGACGTCCGTGGGCAGGTGCGTCTGCTCGTTCTCGGCCTTCTTCTGCAGGATGGCGACCTTGGTCTCGAGATCCGGCGGCTGGATGTCGGCGATGAGTCCCCACTCGAAGCGCGAGCGCAGACGGTCTTCGAAGTCGGCGAGCTCTTTGGGCGGCCGGTCGCTGGCGATGACGATCTGCTTCATCGACTCGTGCAGGGTGTTGAAGGTATGGAAGAACTCTTCCTGGGTGCGCTCCTTGCCGGCGAGGAACTGGATGTCGTCGATGAGCAGCACGTCGACGTTGCGGAACTTGTCGCGGAAGCTGGTCATCTTCTGGTAGCGCACGCAGTCGATCATCTCGTTGGTGAACTTCTCACCGGAGACGTAGCAGATGGCGGCGTGGGGCTGACGGCGCTTCACGTCGTGGCCGATGGCATGCATCAGGTGGGTCTTGCCCATGCCGACGCCGCCGTAGAGGAAGAGCGGGTTGTAGGCCTTGGAGGGGCGCTCGGCGACGGCCTGCGCGGCGGCGGTGGCGAACTGGTTGCCGGAGCCGACGACGAAGGAGTCGAAGAGGTACTTGGCGTTGAGCTGCGAGGCGGTGTTCCAGTCGAAGCGTGACTGCTCGGGCGCGGGAGTGGGGGCAGGCGCGTTGGGCGCGGCCTGTCCGTTGCGGCGCTGCGTGGGCGCGTTCTGGCTGTGGCTGGGGACGGGCGCGAAGCCGCCGTCGTCGCGCAGCTTAGGGATCCGCGGGTCCTGCTCTGGCGTGGTGAAGACGACGGTGTCGACGTCGAGCGCGAGGTTATCGATGGCTTCCTGAATGAGATCGGCGTAGCGATCGCCGATATGTTCGAAGTCCGAGGAGGGAATCCGCACGAAGAGCTTACGGCCTTCGAGGTGGGAGAATCTGGTCGGCTTCAGCCATGTCTCGTACGACTGACGATTGATCTTCTTCTCGAGTGCAGCGAGGATGCGAACCCAGTAATTCAGGACGGCGGTCGCCGTCGGAACGAATGACATTCTTGATCTTCCTTCTTATGGTTCCTGACTTCACCCAGCGGCCCGCAAGGTTCGCGGTGACAACATCAGAGAAAAAAACAAACACCAGCAAACAGCCATCCATCCCGCGCCAGTCGGGCGGTGTGGGAAAGGAGGTCTGTAAGCCAGAATTCTCTTCGTGAGAATTTCGTTCAACAAGTTTCACGAAGAGCAGTGTTACAGCATGAGACCAGATTGCGGAGCTGCGGGAAACTGCGGAACAACGTCATGCGAACGGGTTTGATAGTAGCACGGAAAACTGGACGCATTTCAAGGGCTCAGGGGTAAAAAAAACTGATTGCACCATTCGTTGTGAAGACGCTTCCCAAGTGGTGCAACGAGCGGTGAAAAAGGACTATAGACAGTGTAGTTTCGCTGCAGCAATGTGTCCTTTGTGGTAGGAAAACGTCTCCCTGGAAATTGTTTTTCGAACCAGCGAAGCGTAAGGGAACACGGGCTGCAACTTGCAAAGAACCAGATGCGCTGTGCCGTTGGCGCGATGATTTTTTTAGAGGTTCGAGGTATCGAAGCAGTACAGCGCACAACCGGTTGTGTGTTGCGCTGCCGGGTGCCCTAGACGAGTGCGTTGGAATGACGCATTTGGGATGAGTGGCGAGGTGGAGTGGCGATGCGGTGAAGGGCGTGCGGTCAGGCGGGCTGCTCGAGCATGGTGCCCTGGTGGAAGTGCATGCGCCAGCGACCGTCGCAGCAGAGCCAGATGGAGGTGCGGCGTGCGCGGCGGATGAGCTTGCTCTGCGCTGTGGTGCAGGTGGCGACGTAGCTGGTCATGGCGACCTCGTTGCCGTCGACGTCGATGGTGAGGATGGTGACGAGGAAGTCGTCCATGGTGATGCGGTTGGTGGAGGTCTCGACGGCGAGCTCGCGGATGATGTCTTCGCGGTTGAAGACCTGTCCGGAGGCACCGATCTCGCGGAAGTCTTCGGAGAGGAGCGTGCGGAGGTGTTGCGCGCTGGAACGGATGGAGGGTTCGAGGAGGCTGCGCTCCAGCTGTTCGAGCTGCCGGGAGAGGTGGGGCGGGATGGGACGCATGGAGTGGATGGATACTCCTGGAAGTGGTGTCGTTTGAGTGAAGCTGCGGTCGCTGGTGCTGCTGGTACTGACGAGGAGTAAACTTTTCGTGTTTAGGGCAGGCTTCGATTTTTTAGAAGCGCCGGTTTAGAAGCCGTTGTTGCGAAGGAGGGGTGTTATGCGCGGAAGCGGATGGGTTGTCCTTCGAGGAACAGGTCGTGCTGCCGTGCTGGGAGCGTGCGTGGCGTCGGCGCTGCCGCTGGCGGGCCAGGCGATAGCGCATGAGCAGGGGCCTTCGCCGGCGTGCCCGGTGGCGGTGATGGCGAAGTACGTTCCGTCGGCGGCGCTGCGGCTGGTGCAGCCCGGGGTTCCGGGCGAGGCGCGTAAGCCGCTCTATGTGACCTTCGGGATGGCGATGGCGCCGCAGAAGACGGTGGTCTCGGCGCGGCTGGTGGTGCGCGGGATGACGGAGCAGGGCGGGGTGATGCCGGCCGGGGTGTCGGCGAAGTCTCCGTGGCTGGAGCGAACCATGGCGGTCAACGTGGCGAAGAACGCAGCCGGGGTGCAGAGCGGGACGGTGTGGCTGACGGGGTTCGGCGCGGTGAGCGATGTGCGCGTGGATTCAATCACCTACGCCTCGGGTGAGGTCTGGAAACCGTCCGCGGATGAGAGCTGCCATGCCCGGACGAGTGCGACGACGCAGGTCGCCCGGTAAGGGGTTGCACCGTTTTTGTTGCAGCAGAAGGGTTTGGCGGAGTCTGGCAAGGGAATTCGCGTGAAGAAAGGCTGTGAAAAACGCGTCTACTGGGGTATACTCAGAACTTGCTGCTATAGCGTTTAGCAAATGCTGCTGTAGCGAAGAGATCCGGCAGGACTGGTGATGCGAAATCGCTGACGCCTCCTGCCCACCAGGAGCCAGTTTCATGCCGAAGCGTACCTTTCAACCGAACCGCCGCCACCGCGCGAAGACCCATGGCTTTCTGAGCCGTATGAAGACCAAGTCCGGTGCAGCCGTTCTGAACCGCCGCCGCGCCAAGGGCCGCCACAAGATCGCTGTCAGCGCAGGCTATCGCGACTAGTCTACGAATTCAAAGAAAAGGACGGGGCATCGCCTTCCGGCGGTGCCCCTTTCGATTGCCCGCAGAACGAATCTCCGTGAGAAACGCCTGAGAACGTCTTCAGTCGTTTACGGATCTGCTCCGGTAAAGCAACTCTGTCCCGGTAAAGCAAAAAAAATCTCAGGCTCAAAGCGAAGGTGCTGCCAGCACTTATGCGCGAGCTACGCCCGATTGGCGTCATGCCCTGTGGAAAGACAGGGCAACCTGCCCCTGCGCCGTGCTGTCCTACAGATCAACCGGCACCGCGAAAGCGAACGAAGTGCCCTGCCGGCCGATGCAGGAGAAGCAGCAATGAATCAGCCAAGTCAGCAAAAGCCAAATCAACCGAACCAGGGAAATAAACAGGGCCAAACGGGGCAGACCGGCCAGCAGACCCAGCAGGGCAACAAGGGGCAGCAGGGCGGGTATAAGTCACCTGGTCAGGGTTCGGGAGTCGGACAGTCCGCTCCCAGTGAGAAGAGATAGTCCGTCTGGACTGACGGGATTGATCCCACCGAGTAACGCAGACGAAGGATTCGTCGAGAGAAACGCCCGCCACTCTACGGTGGGCGTTTTCTTTTTTGAGAGTGGTGGATGGGTGGGAGAAAGCATATTCGCTTGCTGCGCACGGAATGACAATGCAGGAAAGGTAGTGTGAGGATGCTGATGTTGTTGGCTTCGCGTGATGTGGCGGGAGCTTGTTCGGGAAATTGAAAGTGAGATGAAAAAAAGGGACAACCTCTCGATGGGGAGTGCGTCTTAACCAGAACGCTCGGCAAGGGCAGAGACGAACGAAGAGCATTTGCCGACGTTAGGAGAATCGCCTATGGCGAATACACCAACCATGAACCCGGCCTTTCATGAGGTTATGGTGAGGGGCTGTCAGTCCTCCTACAGAATTGCGAACAGTCGAGGTAGCGGACACAGTCCGCCCTCCAATGTTTAGGCCTCCTCAGGCGCAGCGCGAGTGCCAGGGACTCTGTTTCACATAGACCTCGCATGACAGGCCTGGGGAGGCAAATCGCTTCGATGTGGTGACCGAGAGGAAGCATCGATGAGGTGCAGTAGTCGATGCGGCTCAGTTGAGTTAGCTGGGCTGACATTCTTCTCGGTGTGTGGCGTGTGAGTTTTCCGCGCTGTGTTGTGAATCATCGCAAAAGTATTTTGCAGTTGCAGAAGCAGTAGAGAAAAGAGTGCAGCATGCGAGCTGGTGTCCGGGCCAAAAGGCAGTGGCTCGCTGAAGTAGAAGCATCGCAGTTGCAGTAGGCGGATGACCCGCTCTTCGTGGGGAACGGGGAGCGGGCCCGGATTAACGCAGCAGCAGGAACGACCCGCTCTCCGGGCTTCAAGAGAGCGGGTCGTTTGTTTTTGTGGGGCGGTGAGATCGCTGTTATTGAGAAGCAGGTCCCTCCGCTGCGCTGCGCTTCGGTCGGGATGACAGCGTGGATGGTGGTGGCCTTGATGGTGGTGGAAGGGAAGCAGATTTCTCCGCTGCGGAATGACAACTGTGTCTTTGAATAAAACGCATAGTCATCCGGAAAGCTAACCTTCAGAACTCGCCACGTCTCTCCGCTGCGGAATGACAATACGAGGCATAGCTATGCAAGAGATGTGTGACATGACAATGCAAAGCTGCGGAATGGCAATGGCGATGTACGAGGCCACGAGAAAAAGATGAGGGTGAGATCAAACGACCACTAAGGTGTGCAGGTAGCCAGTAAGGTGTTCCATGTCAACCTGCTGGCGAGTGTTTTGCGCAGGAACGACGCGGGTTTTCTGCTTGTCGTTCGATTTTGTTTTGTGCGGGACGGCAACCTTGAGTGTGGGGATGGCTTCCTACTGGCTACCCGGGAACGAAGGGGGACAGCTGCATGAAGCAGGAGTGATGGCGATGAGTCTTGAGAACGTGTTGATCGATGAGTTGAGAGATCTGTACAGCGCGGAGAATCAGCTGGTGAAGGCGCTGCCGAAGATGGCGAAGGGGAGTTCGACTCTGGAGTTGCAGGAGTTGTTTACCGAGCACCTGGAGGAGACGAAGGGCCATGTGAATCGGTTGAAGCACGCGTTCGAGGTGCTGGGCGAGAAGCCGACGGGTGAGACCTGCAAGGCGATGCAGGGCCTGGTGAAGGAAGGCGAACAGCAGCTGAACAACGATCATGAAGAAGGCGCGACGAAGGATGTTGCCATTGCAGGCGCAGCGCTGCGTGTGGAGCACTACGAGATTGCGGGTTACACGGCGGCGATTGCCATTGCGACGTCGCTGGGGCAGGACGAGATTGTGGCGCTGCTGACGGAGACGCTGCATGAAGAGGAAGAGGCGGGCAAGAGGGTGCTGGCGCAGGCGCGTCCTCTGATGGAAGAGGCGTCTTCGGGTGGCGATGGGATTCGCTCGAACGTGATGGAGATGGAGAGCGTCGCCGCTCCGGGGGGAGATGTCGATGATTTAGAGGTGGAGATCGATCTTGAGCCTGAGCCTGAGGATGAGAGCGATGAAGATGCGCCGGCGCGCAGGGCCGCGGGCGTGGGCACGCATCCGACGAAGCGAGCGTCGCGGTAGTCGTCGTCGCGGAAGAAGCGTAGCGGCGCCGTTCTCATTTTGATTTGAGAAGATCTCAATCTTGAGAAGGCGTGCGATGAGCGCGAACACGTGAGAAGAAAGTTTGCGAGCGCGGGGCAAAGGCGCTCGGCAATATGGTTGTCCCGGGAAGCGCGGGGTTTGAAGGTACACGCGCGAAGAGCGACGGGGCGCAAACGGCAACGCACGTTTCAGCAGAAGCAGATGAGGTGAATCGTATGGCTTTTGAAAATAAGGCAGTTCGTACCGTGATCGAAGTGCTGCATGACGGCGAGAAGGGATTTCAATCGCTGGGCGAGCAGCTGAAGGATCTGCAGGCGAAGCGCTACTTCATTGAGGAAGCGACGGTGCGCGGGCGGTATGCGACGGAGCTGGAGAGCGCGCTGGGCTCAGCGACGGGCGAGACGGTGGATGAGGGAGGCACAGCCTCGGGTACGATTCATCGCGCCTGGGCCGAGCTGAAGGCGAAGATGGGCGGCAGCGATCACACGCTGCTGGAGACGGCGGAGCAGGGCGAGGATGCGGCCAAGAAGGCATATGACGAGGTGCTGAAGATGAAGGATGTTCCGCCGAATGTGGTGTCGATTCTGCGGAAGCAGCAGACGCATATTCTGGAGTCGCATGATCGCGTGAAGGCGATGCGGGATATTACGGCGGCTTAGTTTTTCGTTTGGTTGATTGTTGTGAAGAGGGGGCCACGGCGGATGCTGTGGCCTCTTTTTCCGGTTGTAGAGAAGCAGGTCTCTTTCACACAGCGAGCAAGCTCACCGGGGGACCCTTCCGCTGTGGAATGACAGTGTCAAAAAAAACGCGTGATGCAGAGGAATGCATCGGCTCATGATTCTTAGCTAGAGCTAGAGAGCTAGTTCCTGTTGGAGAGCTTCGAGGAGTGGTTGCTGGCCTTTGAAGATGTGGTTGCGTGCGGCCTCCAGTGTGAACCAGGCGCCGCGGTCGACCTCGGGGATGGTGAGCTTGCGGCCGGTGCGTGGGGGCCAGTCGATCTCGCAGGTGTTGGAGATTAGTTGGGCGGGGTCGCAGTCGCCTTCGAAGGCCCAGGCGTGGACGAGCTTGCCGTTGGACTGCTGGATGGTGCCGAGGTCGAGGTAGGGCTCGCCGGGGGTGAAGCCGGTTTCTTCGCGGAACTCGCGGATGGCAGCTGCGAGGGGCTCTTCGTCGTCGAGGTACTCCCCTTTGGGGAGGGTCCATGCGGCGAGGTCTTTTTTGGCCCAGATGGGGCCGCCGGGGTGGACGAGGAAGACTTCGAGGTGCTGGCGGCGGCGGTACATGAGCAGGCCTGCGGAGCGCTTGGGCATGATGTATTGGATTCTACGCGTGGGGTTTCGACAGAGAGTCCATGGCGAGGGGCCATGGCGGTCTGCTGCGTGCGGCTGCACGGGCGCAAAGAAGGGATGAAGTTTACCCTTTGAGATCCCACAGCAGGAGAGTGCGCCGCCGGATAGTTGCTGAAGCGATACTCGTGGGATGAAGCAAGAGCCGCAGGCATGGAGCCGCGTCGACGGGATCGATCTGTTGCGCGGGCTGGCAATTTTTTTTGTGTTGATGAACCACGTGAACATGCGGCTGCTGGGTGCGAAGGTGCCGTACACGAAGGGGCTTCCGGCGCAGATGGTGACGTCGCTGGTGTGGAACGGGCAGCTCGGCGTGCAGATGTTTTTTGTGGTGTCGGGGTTTCTGATTATGGCGATGAGCCTGCGGCGTTGGGGTTCGCCGGGCGCTGTGCACGTGCGTGATTTTTATGGGATGCGAGTGGCGAGGATCGCTCCGCTGCTGCTGGCGCTGGTGACGGTGCTGTGCGTGATGCATGCGGCGGGCGTGGAGGGATTTGTCGTCCGGCGGGCGACGGGTGGGCTGGGACGAGCGGTGGTGGCGGCGCTGACGTTTCACATCAACTGGCTGGAGGCGACGCGCGGCTATCTGCCTGCGGCGTGGGATATCTTGTGGTCGTTGTCGGTGGAGGAGGTGTTCTACCTGTTCTTTCCTCTGGTGATGCTGGTGTGCCGGCGCGCGTGGATGTTGTACGGCGTGCTGGCGGTGTTGGTGATGGTGGGGCCGCTGGCGCGGATGAAGGCGCTGAATCCGAACCCGGTGTGGCGGGAGTACTCGTACCTGGGCGGGATGGATGCGATTGCGATGGGGTGCGCGGTTGCGCTGCTGCTGGCAGGAAAAAAGCTGCCGCGTACGTGGATGCATGCGAGCGGTGTGGCGGGTGCAGTGCTGCTGGTGTTCAGTTTTTGCTTTTCGCTGAAGGCGTATGCGTGGGGACTGGTGCGCAGTGGGTTGAGCATGACGGTGCTTGGTGTGGGTACGGCGCTGGTGATCGCGTGGGCGGCGCAGACGGAGTGGAGAGCGCCACGGATATTTACTCCTCTGCTGATGCTGGGTCGGCGGAGCTATGAGATTTATCTGACGCACATCTTTGTGGTGATGGCTTTGTTTGCGTGGTTTGTAAAGGCGGGTAAGCCGATGGGCGCGGTGTGGTGGATGTTTGCGGCGGTGATTGTGGGCGCGGGTGTTTTGGGGGAGGTCGTGGCGGTGGGGTATTCGGAGAGGATGAACGCGCGGTTGCGGGAGCGATTGCGGGTGGGTGGATGACCTTCCTCTTTCGCTGTGGTGACATAGCGGTTGAGTGATGCGGTTCGAGCTTCGCTCAAAGACCACACATGCGATGAGGCTGCATGGATGGGGCGCCCGGCCCCTCGCTCAGTCACGATAGAGCGGCTTGGCGGGACTGACCGTTCTCGATAAGTGAGTTGGCGATGATGTGTTTATCAAAGAATAGCGACCTGACAATAGATGTCTGACACGAAAAGCCTCGATGGTACGAATGCACGCAGAACCGGCAGCGAAGCGTACTGATTTGTTGCGTGCTCGCATAAGCCCTACGGCTTCGTCTGCCGCAACGGAGGAATACTCGGAGCGACCTGCAGCTTCGGCAGATTCTGCGGCTCCAGCCGAAACACCTCCGGATACTTGTCCGGGTTCGTGTTCTGCTCTCCCTCGGTGCTGCGCCAGGTGTAGAAGCAGGTGTCGCATCCGAAGACGGTCCACACGCCTGCAACCGGGGACACACTGCGAACCTCCGTCGTGTTGGACCTGCACCGCGGACATACTGGAACGGTAGCTGCCGGTGTTGTCGTCGTGCTCATTTCTGTAGCTCCTTGGTCAACGCTTCCAGCTTCTGTAGCCATGTGTCGGTTCCCATGGGGGTCTCGAGAATCTCGCCGTAGTCGCCGCGATTATCGGGCGGAACCGGCATCGTCGCATCGATGATCATCTTCGTCACCATGCCGCTGGGCTGGCAGGCGGGATCGAGCAGATTCTCCGCCAGGTTTGGCAGCATCAGCACATCGCCCGCCGGGTTTACCCGCACCGACATCGCCCACATCACCTGGTTCAGGTCGAAGGGGTCGACGTCGGCGTCGACGACGATGATCACCTTGGCGTAGCCCAGTCCATGCGGCGTGCTGAGCACTCGCAGTCCGACGGCCTTGGCAAAGCCGCCATAACGCACCCTGGTGGAGACGATCAGCACCAGTCCATGCGTATAGAGCGCATTGACCGCGAGCACCTCGGGGAACGTCGCATTCACCTGATCGAAGATCGGCGCGCTGGTGGTCAGCGCCTGCAGGTAATCCAGCTCTGTCCACGGCCTGCCGACATAGACGGACTCATAGATCGGGTCCTTCCTGTGCAGCACCCGGTCGATCTCGATGAGAGGGTACTGGTGACACCCGGAGTAGTAGCCGGGGAACTCGCCGAACGGCCCCTCGGGCTGACGCTTCCGCGCAAGGATTCTTCCTTCGAGCACCATCTCCGAGCCATAGGGAATATCCAGCCCCTTCGCGTTCTGCACCACGCGATACGGCTGCCCCTGCATCACGGCCGCCATCTTGTATTCCAGCTGCGTGTAGAGCATCGGAGTCGCACCCATCAGGGTGATCACGGGCTCGTTGCCCAGGGCAATCGCAATGGGCAGATCCTCGCCGCGCGCCTCGGCGTGAGCAAGCTGGATCGCGATGTCGTGCTGCGGGACGGTCTGGATACCGAGGTGGTTCTTATCCTTGACCTGCAGCCGGTAGACGCCCACGTTCTCGACGTCGTCGTTGTTCCAGTCATCGGGATCGCGGCTGATGACGCACGGCTTGTCGATGAAGAAGCCACCGTCGCCGTGGTTCCAGCGGAACAGCGGAAGAATCTCGAAGAGATTGATGTCCTTATCAATCACGACCTCCTGCCAGGGGGCAGAGCTTACCCGCTCCAGCTGGCCGGGAAACATACGGTAGCGGCGCACAAACTCAAGGAACTGATCGCGCACTCCCGTGTCCGGGTCCATGCCTAATGCCAGGGCATGGTTGGCCCATGAGCCATGGACGTTGGTGACGATCTGCGTGTTCTGATAACCCGCCACGTTGTTGAACATAAGCGCTGGACTGCGGTTGCCCAGCTTCGTCGCCGCCGCCGATGCCGCAGCCATGTCAGGTTCGAGGCTGACTGGATCGGTAATGCGCAAAAGCTGCTTTTGCTGTTCGAGTACAGAGAGGAATTCCCGAAAATCCTGATATGCGCGCATGCATGCCTCGTCACAGAGTTAAGAGCAAAGGATTTAGAAAGGGGGCCGGGGCAGCAGTGTACAACGTCTGCGACGAGGCATGGAGGAAAGGGCGGGAGCCAGAAACGATTTGAGGCTTTCACCTTCGGGCCTTTTCGGCCCATATATAATTCCGCTTCTCTGGGCTTCTCTGGGGGAACAATGGCTGACATCGATCACGAGATCAAGATCAACGCGGCGCCTGAGGCTATTTACCAGGCGCTCACGAACGCATCCGAGCTGGCGAAGTGGCATACGGCCAGCACGAACGGCAAAGGCGAAACCTTCACAACACATCCCAACGACGGCCCCAGCTTTGAATGGAAGGTTCTTGAACCCGACAGGCAGAGCATTGAGTGGCAGTGCATCGGTGGACCGGGCCACTCCGTCGGCACGATCGCTCGCTTCAAGCTATCGCCCGGCGACGGCGGGCGCACGCTGGTGGAGCTGAGCCACAGCGGTTGGCACGATACAACGGAGAACTTTCGCAAGTGCAATACCCTGTGGGCCATTCTGCTCTTTCACCTGAAGAAGTATCTCGAAGCTGGAGAGGCTGGACCGGCCTTCAGTTAGTACAACGAGAAGAGGGAGTCGACTTCCGACTCATCGATCTCGGCAATATGCGGATAGGTCCTCATACATGCCTCTGGCGTAGGGTTCTGAGATTGTGTCCTCAAGCGAGGGGTTCGAGGGAATGCTGGAACCGCATGTTACGTGCGCATCAAGAAGACCGCCACAACTTGTGGCCAAGGTGCGCACTACTGATTCAAGCGATTGGCGATGACTTGTTCTTTGGTGTAGCCCTCCCACTCCCAGGGGGTTACGGTGTCGCCGAGGATGCCTTCGAGGAGGGCTTTGAAGGCTAGTTCGCCGTTGTCGCTGTTGGTGAGGATGATCATGCAGTCGCGATGGCGAGTGAAGCAGATCATGTAGTTCTGCGCGCCGTCGCCGTGGCCCTCTTTGAAGAAGGCTTCTCCGTATTTTGTTTTGGTGAGCAGGCCCCAGCCGATGCCGTAGGCAAGGCCCACAGCTGGGCCTTCGGGAGATTTCTTGTCTACGAGGGTGGGGAACTGGTGCGCGGTGTCGATGTTGATGACGGGCGTGAGCATCTGCCTGAAGGTATCGGGCTTGAGGAGCGGAGCGAAGGTCTGGGTGTCTTCCGCTGCGTTGAGCGGCATGCCGGTGAGGCCGCGGGCGATCTTGATGCCCTTGCCTTCTTTTTCGCGCGCGAGCAGGGCGGTGGTGAAGTTGACGAGGTCCTGCGCGGAGGTGGTCATGGAGCCGGCGGCACGCGCGCGGTCGCGGCGGGTGTGGCCGAGGAGCTTGCCGTCGGGGTCGTAGCGGTCGGCGACGTTGGACTGGAAGGCGGGGTTCCAGGTGAGGGCGGTCTGCTGCATGCGGAGCGGGGTGAAGATGGCGTTCTGCATGAGCTGTTCGAGGGGCTGGTTCATGCGCTGCTCGACGACGAGCTGCAGGAGGTTGATGCCGTCGCCGGAGTAGGCGAAGCGGGTGCCGGGGACGAAGTGGAGGTGCATCTTCTTGTCGGGCTCGAGCGCGGCGAAGTTGGCGAGGCCGGAGCTATGGGAGAGGAGCATGCGCGGGGTGATGGTGGCGTAGCGCGGGTCGCGGACGAGATCGGCGGCGGTGTCCTTGAAGGCGGGATAGTGGTCGAGGGGCTGGGGGAGGAGCTGCGCGATGGGGGTGTCGAGCGGGATGACGCCCTGGGCGGCGAGCTGCATGACGTAGGTGGCGAAGACGGACTTGGTGATGGAGGCGGCCCAGGTGGTGGTGTCGGGCTGCATGGCGAGGTGGAGCTGGGTGTCGCGTTCGCCGTAGGCGGCGATCCAGGCGAGCTGGCCGTCGTTGAGGATGGCGATCTGGGCGCCGGTGACGTTGTTCTCGCGGAGGATGCGGCGGGCGAGGGAGTCGGCGTCGCCGATGGGGAGCTTCTTGCCGTCGAGCTGGCGGATGGCGGGGCCTGCTGCAAGGGCGGCCGTGGCGGCGAGGAGGAGAGCGGCTGCAGGGAGAAGGAACGCGGCGGCGCGGGGCCTGGGCATCGTAGTCGTCATGGGAGGGGGTGTCCTGGTCGCGCGGATTGGCGTCTTGGTCATGCTGAAGGGCTTACGCTGCTGGTATCTTAGCGGTTCGATGGTGCACGAAATATTTTTGTGCGGCGTGTGATGGAGGCGGCGATGACGGAGAAGGAGAAGATGCTGCGAGGCGAGCTGTATCGCGGGTTCGATGCGGAGCTGATGCAGGACAGGGCACGTTCGGAGGCGCTGATGCTGCGCATGAATGCGATGCCGGAGGGCGCGGATCGCGATGCGGTGATGCGGGAGCTGCTGGGGTCGGCGGGCGAGGAGACGATTGTGCGGCCGCCGTTCTTCTGCGACTACGGCTACAACATCCACATGGGCCGCGGGGTGTTTCTGAACTTCAACTGCGTGGTGCTGGATGTGGTGGAGGTGCGGATCGGCGATGGGACGCAGATTGGCCCGGCGGTGCAGATCTATGCGGCGGACCATCCGCGCGACCCGGAGCTGCGAAGGGCGGGGCTGGAGAATGGCCGGCCGGTGGTGATTGGGAAGAATGTGTGGATCGGCGGCGGCGCGATCATTCTGCCGGGGGTGACGGTGGGGGATGACGCGTTGATCGGCGCAGGAAGCGTGGTGACGAAGGATGTGGCGGCGGGGGCGACGGTGGCGGGGAATCCGGCGCGTCGGCTGCGGTGATGGTGGTCACGATGGTGGTGAAGGCCGGGTTGGATCTGTGGTGGAGAAGCGGGTTTCTCCACTGAGCGGCTTTGCCGCTTCGGTCGAAATGACAGCTTTTGGGGTGGTGGAAGAGTGTGAACCCACGTCTTAGAGGAGAGATGTGGGACACCCCGTGTTGGTGGCTGGGTGGAGGGAAGCCGATTCCTCCGCTTCCTGCCCCAGCCCGCAAGGTTCACCCGAACGTCAAAGCCGTTGAGGAGTCCGAAGCTGGCCGGGGACCCTGACTTTCCGCTGCGCGTCTTCTGTCGGAAGGACAGTGTTTTAACGATGGTGTGGCTTCAGGAGACGGCTTGTTTCAGGGCGGCTCGGGCGAGGAGGCGAGTGGAATCGAGGGTGGGCAGGGGGGAGTTGGTGTCGTTGAGGATGAGGGGGATCTCGGTGCAGCCGAGGAGGACGGCGTCGCAGGTGCACTCGTCGCGGAGGCGGGTGATGACCTGCTGGAGGTAGGCGATGGATTCGGGCCTGAAGGCGCCTTGCGGGTCTGCGCCGTAGACGAGTTCGTCCATGATGATGCGGTTGATCTCGGCGCGCTCCTGGGCGTTGGGGCGGGAGTACTCGATGTGGCGCTCGGTGAGCTGCTCGGGGTAGACGCCGGATTCGACGAGCCACTTGGTTCCGGTGAGGGCGATGCGGCGGTAGCCTCGTCGGGCGGCCTCGTCGGCGACGACCTTGGCGATGTGGAGCCAGGGCAGGGGGGAGCTCGGGGTGACGTGGAGCATGGCCTGGTGGATGGTGTTGTCGGGACAGATGAGGAAGTCGGCGCCGGCGGCGTGGAGCTTGTTGGCGGAGGAGAGCATGATGTCGCCGACGGTGTCCCAGTCGCCGCGCTGGATGGGGTCCATGTAGTCGGCGAGGGAGTGGGAGTGGAGACTGATCTCGGGGTGGGCGTGGGGGCCGAGGAGGGCGGCGGCCTCGCTGCAGATGGTGCGGTAGCAGAGGGCGGCTCCTTCGGCGGAGCAGGCGACGATGCCGATATGCCTTGTCATGCGTGTTCATTTTAGAATGACGCGCATGGCAAGGATAGCGATTGTGGGTGCAGGGGCAATTGGCGCGGTGGCGGCTTCGCTGCTGCAGGCGGCGGGTGGGCATGAGCTGGCATTGTGTGTGCGGCGTCCGCTGGCGGGGCTGGTGGTGGAGACGACGGCAGTGGGGATGAGCAGCCGGGTGGAGGAGGAGATTCGTCCGGAGACGGCAGTGAAGGCGTCGATCTGGACGCAGCCGGAGGAGGCGTCGCCGGTGGACTGGGTGCTGGTGGCGACGAAGGCCTACGACGTGGAGGCAGCGGCGCGCTGGCTGGAGTGGCTGTGCGGCGAGACGACTCCGGTGGCGGTGTTGCAGAACGGCGTGGAGCACTGCGAGCGGTTCCGGCCGTATATTCCCGCGCACAGGATTGTGCCGGTGATCGTGGACTGCCCGGCGGAGCGCAGGGAGGCGCGCAAGGGTGTGGACCGCGTGGCGCAGCGAGGGCCGATGAGCCTGCGGGTTCCGGCAGGCGGGCTCGGCGAGGAGTTTGTCGCGCTGTTTGCGGGGTCGCAGGCGGATGCGGCGGTGAGCGCTGACTGGACGACGGTGGCGTGGAAGAAGCTTTGCCTGAATACGGCGGGGGTGTTGTCGGCGCTGGTGGCGAAGCCTGCGGGGATTCTGCGCGAGGAGGAGATGGGCGAGCTGGCGCTGGAGCTGGTGCGGGAGTGCGCGGCGGTGGGACGGGCCGAGGGCGCCACGCTGGACGAGGACATCGCGGAGCAGGTGCTGGCATCGTCGCGGAGGGCCTCGCCGGATTCGGTGAACTCGCTGCTGGCGGACAGGCTGGCAGGGCGGCCGATGGAGATCGACGCACGCAATGGAGCGGTGGTCCGGCTGGGGAAGAAGCATGGGATCGCTACGCCGGCGAATGCGATGGCGGCTGGACTGCTGCGAGCTATGGCGGGGTGAG